>CAWBFZ010000020.1:0-20476 GCA_963788175.1 Thermoanaerobaculia bacterium | reverse complement strand
CCGACCAGCGGCAGCTGCTGCCACTCTCGAACTCGAAGTCGTCGTGGAAGATTTCGGGGAGGACACCCATGTAGAAGCGATCCCACTGCACGGTGAACGCCGGCGCGCCGGCGGTCTGCGGGTAGCTCTCGGCGAAGAACAGGACGGACTCCGTCGCGCTGTCGATCGCCACCGCACCGGCGATGCGGCTCCAGGTGGAAGCGCTGCTGCCGAAGACGAAGGAACTGAAACCGACCGGCGTCGAGCAGGTGGTATCCGAGAACATCTGCAGGTAGACACGGGAAAAGAGGGTCGCCGTCGACCTGTGCAGGCCGGCGAGGTGAATCACCGGCGTCACTACCGGGTCGATGGGGGTGCACTGCTGCGAGGTGATCCAGAAAGCCTGGTCGCCACCGCCGGTGAGCCCGGAGGTCGCATCGATCGCACCGGAGGTCGTGCAGCTGCCGGAGTCGGCGCCGAGCACCATGCTGCCGGTCTGGACCGTCCACAGGTCGAGCCCACCCGGACCGTCGAAGTCGGGGTTGGCGAGCAGATTCTGCGCCTGGGCCGGGCCGCCCGGACAGCAGCAAGCGAGAACAGCGAGCAGCGCGAGAGTCGTCGAAATCGCCGTTCTGGGCGTGGACATGGGGGCAGCCTCTCCTGGAGTCGGCGCAGACTAACCCAAAGCGGGTGCCCGACGGGAAGCGCGCCTCCTCAGCGCGAGGACCCCATGGGATACGGACCAGACAGGACCCCGAGCGAAAGCACCGTGTCCTGCCAACGTGTCCTCCAACGTGTCCGCCAACGTGTCCTGCCAACGTGTCCCGCAACGTGTCCCGCCAACGTGTCCCGGCGATGATGGATCGCGGAGGGCGCGGCGCGGTCAGAGCCTGGCGGCGCCGCGTTTGGCGAGGTCGAGGGCGATCCGCTTGGTGTCGGCCGGGCTGTCGACGTTGTGCACCGTGACGGTCAACCAGATCAAGCCGTGGGCGGCGTTCTGCACCTCGACCAGCGCCTCGTTGCCCTGCGGGCGATAGATCGCCGCGTCGCCGAGGCCGGCGATCTCCTCGACCGGCTCGCCGTTGCCGACGAGAGTCGGCGTGAGGGTGGCGATGCTCTTGTATTCGACCGGCCAGAGGTAGATGTTGACCTGACGCGAGCCGCCGTCCTCTTCGTAGAACAGCACACCGGGCTCCGGCGAACGGCTGGTGAACTTGCCGCCCAGGACCTTCTCGACATCGGCGAGCGTCACGGTCTTCGCCGGGTCGAGATCCGCGGCGGCAGCGACGGCAACGAGGGACAGGGCGCAGACTGCAGCGCAGAAAAGCGCCGTGGAGAAGATTCTGGACGCTGCGCTGCGGCTGAGGGTGGGACTGGGGGTGGAACTGGGGGTGGAAGCGGTCTGGGTCATGAGCACTCCTCCGGTTGGATCCGTCTGTTCATGAGAACGCAAGACCCTTCGCTTGAGCGACATCTCTCCGGCCAGGGGCAATAAAAAAGGGGACCGCCCCAGTGCGTCCGGAGCGGTCCCCGTCGCCAGACCGGCTCTTCAGTGTTGACCGCGCGAACCCTGAGACCGGTGGTTGCGCCGGTGGCGCTGGTCGCCCTTGCTCCCCTTGCCACTCTGGTGACCGTTGCCGCGGCCACTGTGGTCATAGCGACTGTTCGGCGAGTTGCGCGAGTTGCCCGAGTAGCGATCGTCGCGGCCACCTCGGCCCTGGCGCCCGCGGGAATCCTCGCGGTCGTAGTGGTCGTTGCGACCCTGGCGATAGGAGTCGTTGTACGGGTTCGAGCGACCGTAGGAGCTGGAGCGGTCGTGGCGGTTGTTGTAGCCGCGACGATTGTCGTAGCCGCGGTGATCGTTGCGATCGTAGCCGTAGTAGCCGCCGGAGACGTACGACCGCGAACGATGGCTGAAGCAGGAGTGGCCGGTCGGATAGTAGGCGCGGTGGCTGCCGCACCAATGGCCCTGCGACGGCACTCCCCAGCCGATCCAGAACTGCGGGCGCGAGACATAGCTGCCGTAGAGCCGGTCGTTGCAGTAGGTGTACGGCTGATAGTAGACACCGCCGTCGATCGACACCGGGAAGTTGTAGATCGAGTGGTAGTGACGATGCGGCTGGTAGTAGGCGCTACCGCCGAGGAAGACCTCGAGGTGGCGCAGGTGCTCGCGGTGGATCTGCTGCGGAATCCGGCCGATCGACCGCAGAACGTCGTGCGCGTGCGCCCGCAGCTCCTGATGCAACTCGTGCGGCAGCGGCAGCGGAAAGTCGGCGCGTGCGGCAGGGGCGACCCAGAGTGCGGCCGCGGCAAGAACGACGGCGGCGGAGACTCCTTGGTGGCGGCAGGTCGGATTCAGGTTCATTGTGGTTCCTCCTGCAGCAACCCGATAGCGATCTGCATGCCAGCCAGAGATCTCGGTGCAAGTCCTTGCAGAAGCATCGCTTAGCCGACCACTGGTGGGCGGCCCCCAGGAAGACGTCCCATAAAAGGGACACTTTCGCCTCGGGCTCTTTTCGGGTCTCGCCGGCGGATTCGGCACCGACTGGAATCGCCGCAGCTTTCGACTTCGATGCAGCGGATTCCCGGCCGGCGGAACTGCCGGGCGGGGAGGCGTTCCGCCGATCCGCCCAGGCGGCGGGCGCGCCACGCTCGCCGCCCTACCCGCTTCCCCTGTGCCCTCCCCCTGCCGCCCCCTTCCAGAAGGTGGGGCGCCGCGGCGCGAAGCCGGACAGGATCCGGTCATGCGAATCTCCCGCCGCTGTTTCGCCTTCCTCGGGTCGATCGTTCTGGGCGTTTTCGCCGTCGCCGCTCCGGCCCCCGCCGAGATCTTCGTCGGCTCGGGCAACGCGATCATCGTCTTTACCGACGACGCCAACGGCGAGGTCGAACCGCTGCGGACGATCTCCGGACCGCTCACCGAGCTGCCATCGGTCTTCACGCTGATGCTCGATCGCGTCCACCGCGAGATCTGGGTGAGCGGCTGCCTCGGCAGTCCGGCGATCCTGGTCTTCTCGATGGACGACGTGAACGAAGTGCCGCCGCTGCGCAAGATCAGCGGCGCCTCCACCGGGCTGGTGAACGCCTGCGCCACGGTACTCGATCGGCTGCACGACGAGGTCTTCGTCATCGATGCGGCCGGCGCGGTGCGTGTCTTTCCGCGCCTCGCGGACGGCGATGTCGCTCCGCTGCGCACGATCTCGGGCGCCGCCACCGGCCTCAGCCTGCCGGCGATGGGCTACCTCGACCTGGTGCACGACGAGCTCTTCGTCGCCACTTTGAGCGGTACCGCGCGGGTGAAGGTCTTCGCCCGCACGGCGCTGGGCAATGTCCCGCCGCTCCGCACCCTCGGTCTCGCCGGCAGCGGCATCGTCAATCCGCGCGGTCTCCTCGTCGACCTCGAGCACGACGAGCTGATCGTCGTCGATCTGGGGGACGACGCGGTGCGCTTCTACCCGCGCACGGCGAGCGGTTCCGACTCCTGGCTGCGCGAGATCCAGGGCGCCGAAACGCTGCTCGACGCTCCCCACCAGGTGGTCTTGACCGAAGCCGACGAGCTGCTGATCGGCAACGAAGGCGGACTCGACGCGAACTTCATCGGCCACGCCCGCACCGCCGTCGACAACGCCGCGCCGATCCGCTACGTCGCCGGGCCGGCGACCAACCTCTCCTCCCCCACCGGCATCGCCACCGACCGGGCGAAGAACTGCGCCGAAGGCAACTCCGTCGACGGCTGCATCTTCCGCGACAACTTCGAAGCCGGCGACGTGTGCTACTGGTCGAGCGGCGTCGGCACGCCGGCCTGCGTCTAACGGAAACCTCCGGACCACCGCGCGTCTGCTCGGGGTCCTGTCTGGCCCGCTTCCCATGGGTCCTCGCGCTGAGAAGGCGCGCTCCGGGCCCATGGGAGCCCTCGGTCCAGCCACCCCTCGTCGGTACAGCTGAGAAAAAGCTCGTGGGCTCGCCCTCTCGGTCGGTATCGGGCGAGCGGGCACCGAGCACCGCAGAGCCCGAGGAGGGAGGAGAGGGACCCCCGAGGGGCGAGGAGCGCAGGTGCCCGCTCGCCCACGACCACCGGCGTCTGCGGGCGAGCTGGCAAGAGCCCTCCGCTCGGGGTCCTGTCTGGCCCGCTTCCCATAGGTGCTCGCGCTGAAGGAGCGCGCTCCGCGCCTATGGGTGACACGCGCAGCGTGGCCGGTCCAGCCACCCCTCGTCGGTACAGTGGAGAGAGAAGCCCCTTACCTTGCAGCGTCTTTCTGTCCCCCGCCGACCTCGGATAGCGTCTTGCTCCTCTGACGAAATTCCCTTCGAGGAGGCACCATGTACCTGCCGTTCCGGTCTCGCAGAGCCTGCACTTCAGTGGCCCTCGCCGCGGGATTCCTCTGCGCACTCCTGCCATCGCCGGCGCTGCCGGCAGAGGCCATCGCGTGGCGCGCCGAGGGTCCGTTCCTCGGCACGGTGGTCGACGTCGCGTTCGACGCCCGGACGCCGGGCCTCGCGTATGCCGCGGCGGCGAATGGCGGCGTCTTTCGCAGCGCGGACGGCGGCCGCACCTGGGTGCACGCCGGCCGGCCGAAGACGAACAGCCGCATCCAGTGGCTCGAGGTCGATCCCGGCACCGCCGGCACGCTCTGGCTCGGGGTCGACAACCCCGGCAAGCCCGCCCTCTGGCGCTCGCGCGACCGGGGCGCGACCTGGAACGTGGTGACCGACAACTACGCCGGCCAGATGTCGACGCTCCACCCGGTCGGCTACCGGATCGCCTTCGCGCCGTCGCGCCCGAGCGACATCTGGGTGCCGTCGACGAATCTGCACTACCGCAGTCGCGACGGCGGCAAGAGCTGGAGCGACTTCCGGGTCGAAGGTCAGGACGCCTACGCCATGGCGGTCGATCCGCAGAACCCCGACATCGTCTACGCCGGCGGGCACGGCGGCGACAAGGCTCACCTGTCGCGCAGCGACGACGGCGGCAAGAGCTGGAAGCCGGTCGGAGCGGGGCTCGAGCCGGCGATCTATCTCCTTCTCGTCGACCCGGTGCGCAGCGCGACGGTCTATGCCGCGAGCCGCTCCGGCAAACTCTGGAAATCGGTCGATCGCGGGGCGACTTTTGCCGCGCTCGCGGTGGCGATCGGCGCCACGGACGACATCTACAACCTCCGTTTCGAGCCTGGGAAGAGCGAGATTCTCTGGCTGGCCTCCGAGAAGGGACTCTTCCGCAGCGCCGACGGCGGCACGTCCTGGCAGCGCTCGGATCGCGACAGCGGGCGCTACCTGATTCAGGCGGTCGCGCTCGATCCCGCCGACGCGCGAACCCTGCTCGCTGCGAGCGCCGGCGGCGGGGTCTACCGCAGCGAAGATGGCGGGACGAGCTGGGCGCCCTCGAGCTCCGGCCTGACCGCGGCCTGGGTGAAGCGGATCCATGCCGTCCCGGGTTCGGCGACGATCTTCGTCCAGACGGCGACCGGCCTCTTCCGCCGCGACCCCTCCGGCAGCTGGGACGAGAAGGCCGAGCCGTTCGAGGACGACGGCGACGAGGTCGAGCTCGACGGGATGCTCTTCGACGGCAGGTCGCCGGAGACGGTCTGGGCGTTCGATACCTCGAGTGCCTGGCGGTCGAACGACGGCGGGCGGAGCTTCCGCGGGCTCGAAAAGAAGGAGCCGTCGATGCGCGAGATGATGAAGGGCAGTCTCGCCTCGGCCCAGTTCCGCAGCCTGGCGCAGGATCCGGGGAATCCGAACATTCTCTATGCCGGCTCCTGGTCGAACGACGATCCGGGGCAGGCGGTGTGGAAGTCGGTCGACGGCGGCAAGACTTTCAAGCCGGCCGGCCAGGGGCTGCCGGGCGACGACGTGACGCTGCTGCGCGCCGCAGCTCCCGGGGTCGTCTATGCGGTGGTCGGCAAGGCCCTCTTCCGCACCGACGACGGCAGCGCGAAGTGGGTTGCCGTGGGCAGCGGCCTGCCCGGCTCCGACACGGTCCTGCGGGATCTGGTTGTCGACCCGACCGAGTCGGCGAGCCTCTTCGTCGCCACCGAGAAGGGCCTGTTCCTCTCGCACGACCGCGGGGCGAGCTTCGCCAAGGCCGGTTCGGCGCTCGCCGAGGAGGACGTCGAGGCGGTCGCTGTCGCGCCCGACGGCAAGCTCTTCGCCGGCAGCTGGCGCGGCATCTTCACCAGCCGCGACCGCGGCGCGACATGGCTGTCGATGAGCGACGGCCTGCCGCACCGCGACGTGCGCGCGCTCGCCGTCGGCGGCGCCGCCGGGAGCCTCCGGCTCTGGGTCGGCACGGCCGGCGGCAGTGTCGTCTCGACTCCGTTGCCCTGATCGTCCGCTCTCCACGGCGATCGCGGTCCTGCTACCCCGTGAGGTAGCGGGCGAATCCCACCCTATTGCAGGTTGGTATACGGGGCTCCTGCCCCCAAAGTGGCTCTCGCTTCTCGCCACAGGAGGTGCGGCATGCCCAGGATCCCTCGCGACGCCGAGCATCTATTCCGCCTGGCAGCGCTCTTCGCCGCCGGAGTCGTGATCTTCCTCGTGCTGCGTTCGATCATGGTCCCGGCGGGTTTCGGCGAGCTCGGGCACTTCCGCCCCGGCGCGATCGCCGCCAATCAGCAGAAGCCGTTGAACTTCGCCGGCCGCGCCGCCTGCGCGGAGTGCCACTCCGAGATCGGCGTCGAGCTCGCCGCGGCGAAGCACGGCAGGATCGGCTGCGAGTCCTGCCACGGCCCGCTCGCCGCGCACGCCGCCGATCCCGATACCTCCAAACCGGCGACGCTCGACGCCCTCGCCCTCTGCTCGCGCTGCCATGCCGCCGACCCGGCGCGTCCGCAGGGCCATCCGCAGGTCGTGGTCGCGGAGCACAGCGAAGGCGAGAGCTGCACCGAATGCCATGAAGCGCACGACCCGACGATGTGATGACCGAGCGAATCAGGCCTGGGGAGCTTCCGCCATGAGGAGAATCCGATGAGTCTCGACCGCCGCGAATTCCTCGCGCAGGGGACGTTCTATCTGATGCTCACCGGCGCCGCTTCGGAGGCCTGGTCGTTCATCGAGGCCGGGAAGCCGCAGGACGCTCCCGGATACGACGTCCACAGCCACTGGTGGGCGATGTTCATCGACGTCGAGAAGTGCATCGGGTGCGGCCGCTGCGTCGACGCCTGCAAGCTCGAGAACGACGTCCCGGACGAGGCCTGGTTCTCGCGCACCTGGGTCGAGCGCTACACCATCCCGCCGCCCGACCCGGTGCACCCGAAACGCGAGCTGCTGCCGATCGTCGACTCGCCGAACGGCGGCCGCAACGGCTTCCCGCCGCTCGAGCACCCGGTCGAGGGCGCCAAGACCTTCTTCGTTCCCAAGCTCTGCAACCACTGCGCGCACTCGCCCTGCGTCCAGGTCTGCCCGGTGGGCGCGACTTTCGAGAGTCCGGACGGCGTCGTGCTGGTCGACAAGGACTACTGCATCGGCTGCCGCTACTGCGTGCAGGCCTGCCCGTACGGCTGCCGCTACATCGATCCGCGCACCAACACGGTGGACAAGTGCACGCTCTGCTACCACCGGATCACCAAGGGACTGACCACCGCCTGCTGCGAGGTCTGCCCGACGGAAGCCCGCCTGCTCGGCGACCTGCGCAATCCCGACGATCCGATCCACGAGCTGCTGCGCACCCACAAGGTGCACGTCCTCAAACCCAACCTTGCCACCGGCGCGAAGGCCTACTACAACGGCCTCGACACCGCGGTGCGCTGAAAGCGAGCCGACCATGCACTCCCTGCCCGGTGTGGAAGGCTTCATGTACCCCAACGAGATGGAGCTCCAGTGGAGCATCCTGATCGTGCTCTATCCGTTCATCACCGGCCTGGTGGCCGGCGCCTTCATCCTGGCTTCGCTCGAGCGCGTGTTCCGGGTCGAAGCGGTGAAGCCGACCTACCGCCTGGCGCTGCTCACGGCGCTGGCTTTCATGCTGGTCGCCCCGCTGCCGCTGCAGCTCCATCTCGGTCATCCCGAGCGCTCGCTGCAGATGTTCACCACGCCGCACACGACCTCGGCGATGGCGATGTTCGGCTTCGTCTATCTCTGGTATCTGCTCGCCGTGCTGGTGATCGAGATCTGGCTCGAGTACCGGCCGCTCATCGTGCGCCGGGCCTCCTCGGAGAAGGGCCTCCTGCGGCTCTTCTACCGCATCCTGACGCTGGGCTCGACGAACCTCTCGCCGCGCTCGCTCGAGATCGACGACCGGGTCGGGCGGTTCATCACCGTCCTCGGTATCCCCTCGGCCTTCCTGCTGCACGGCTATGTCGGCTTCATCTTCGGCTCGATCAAGGCGAACCCGTGGTGGTCGACGCCGCTCATGCCGATCGTCTTCCTGTTCTCCGCGATCGTCTCCGGCATCGCGGCGGTGCTGCTCATCTACATCATCTACTGCAAGTCGAAGAAGATTCCGATCGACGTCCCGTGCCTCGACACGATCGCGAAGTACCTCTACTACGCCTTCATCGTCGATTTCTCGCTCGAGATGCTCGACCTCATCCACCGCATCTACGAGTCGGACGAGTCGTTCCAGTCGCTCGACTTCATGGTGAAGACGAAGCTGTATTGCGTCGCACATCCTCCTGCAGATCGGGCTGGGCACCCTGGTGCCGCTCGGCCTGCTGGCGCTCACCCAGATGAGGCAGTTCTCGATCGTCGTGCGCCAGCGGATGTACGCCGTGGCGGCGGTGCTCACCATGGTCGGTATCTTCGCGATGCGCTGGAACGTGGTCATCGGCGGTCAGCTGTTCTCGAAGAGCTTCCTCGGCTACACCACCTACAAGATGGGCTTCGCCACCCGCGAGGGACTCCTCCCGGCGCTCATCGTGATGGCGCTGCCGATCTTCATCCTGTGGGCGCTCGTCAAGCTCTTCCCGCCGATGGAAGAGGCAGCCCGGAGGCGAAGGCCGCGCCGCACCTGTAGCGCTTCGCCGCCGCGCCCTTTGCAGGCTCGCACCCGCTGAGGCGCACGGTGCTTCGAGGCTCGCTAGCAGCTCGGTGGTCGCGCGAGCGCCGGCTCCTGCCTCGAGGTCCGAGGTCGGCTCGCGATGCTCGGTACCCGATCGCCAGCTAGCGAGCCTCGGCACATTGGCGCCGCTTCTCTCGCGCTGTCCGACGAGGGGTGGCTGGACCGAGCTCCCATGGGACCCGGAGCGCGTTCCTCAGTGCGAGCCCATGGGTGTCGCCAGACGGGACCCCGGCGGAGCTTCTGTCCCCATCTATGTGTCCGGCGCCGCGACGACGTTAGGCTCTGGTAAGGAGATCCACCATGAGCCTGTGAAACGACGGGGGCCGTTTCCTGTTCGCGCTGGGTCTGTTGGCTGCGCTCGCCTGCGGCAAGGGAGAGGCCGGGCCGGCTGACGCACGGCGCCGGCGCGCCGCGGCGACGGCGCGCCGGCGGCCGAAGCGAAGCCGCGAGCCGTACAGCTACCCCGCCCCGGTCTCGGGGCACTACAAGGAGGGCGAATACCGGCGACTTCGACCTCGTCGACGGCCTCGCCTGGGGCCCGACCCGGGCCGGCGAGACCGCCGTCTACGTCACCGACAAGCCGATCGCCTCGCCGGTCCTCGGCGCCACCTGCCCGATGGCCGAAGCGCGCGCCCTCTCCGTGTTGCGCAACGCCCGCTGGAACGAGGTCGATCTCGATGCCACCGGCAAGTCGCGCTACTACAGCGCCGGCACGCAGTACGACGGCACCAGCCGCTCGGAAGACGTCGGCAGCCACGACTGGAAGTTCGCTCGCCGCGACGTCGGCCGAGCGGCGACCGCATCGCCGGCAAGGTGACGAACCAGGACTACGGCAGCTTCGAGTTCGACCTCCCGGTGCGCAAGCCCGCGGTGCTCGAGGTCAGCGAGGTCGAGCGCATGGACGGCGGCCTCTACAAGACCGACATGCCGACGCCCGACGCCGCCGCGGTCAGCGCCACCTTCGCCAAGATCCGCGCCGCGGCGCTGGCCAAGGACCTCAAGGGCTGGCTCGCCGCCCAGGGCTTCTCCGCCGAACAGATCGCCGCCATCCGCGGCCTCGCCGGAATCGACGCCGACCTCGAGCAGCACGCGCTGCACTTCCTCTCGCCGGAGACGCCGAAGGAGGCCGAGGAGACGGAGATGCACACCGGCGAAGGCTACGTCCGCGCCGAGGGCGCGAACTCCGCCGGCGCGAAGTTCATCAACTACTACTACCTCGTGCCGTGCGGCGATCGGCTGCTGCTGGGGATGATCGGCGAGAACCCGCAGTAGACCTTCGGCGATTCGCCAGCGGTCCCTGCTGCCGTCCGCTCGCGGTTCGACCGGCCCGTCTCCCATGGGTGCTCGCTGAGGAAGCGCTCCGCGCCCATGGGAGCCCTCGGTCCGGCCACCCCTCGTCGGTACGGATAGTGAAAAACCGCTTTCAACGGTGGTTCACCGCGACGCGAGGGCGCTCGGGATCCAGAGTGGGCGACCACGCTTCAAATAGGAGCCCGCTCTGGATCCCGAGTGCCGGAGCAGCGCGACCTCCGACGCCCAGGGTACGTCGAGATCGTCTACTGACTCACTCCCACCAGAACGGCGCGCGCTGCTTCGCCTCCGGCGCGATCTCGTTCATCGTCGCCGACTCGTAGAGGCGGCCGTTCGCGAGGACGTAGCGCAGCTTCGTCGACAGCCGGATGTCGTCGAGCGGATTGGCGTCGAGGACGATGAGGTCGGCGAGCTTGCCGGCCTCGATCGAGCCGACGTCCTTGTCGAGGCCGAGGTACTCGGCGCCGGCGATCGTCCCGGCCTCGAGCGCCCGATGCGGCGTCATCCCGCCCTGCACCAGCATCCAGAGCTCCCAGTGCGCGGCCAGCCCCTCGCGCTGGCCGTGGGCGCCGAGCTGCACCGAGACGCCGGCGTCGGCGAGCACCTTCGCATTCTGCGCCGCGAGGATGTGGTTCCACTCGCCGTCCGGAGCGATCGGTCGCCGGCGCCGCGAGCGCGGATCGAGGAGCTCACGCGGCACGAGGTCGGCGAGCGGCTTCTCCGCCCAGACGTCGGTCTTGGCGTACCAGTACTCCTCGCCCATCAGGCCGCCGTAGGCCACGCCGAGCGTCGGCGTGTAGCCGACTTCCGTGCCGCCCCAGAGCTGGGTGACGTCGTCGTAGATCGCCCCGACCGGCAGCGAGTGCTCGACGCCGGTGTGGCCGTCGACCACCTGGGTGAGATTCTGGGCGAGGAGCGACCCGCCTTCCGGCACCACCATCATGCCGAGCTCGCGGCCGGCGGCGATCGACCTGCTGGCGCTGCTCGCGGCGCGGCTGGTTGTAGCTCTTGACCGAGAAGGCGCCGGCGGCCTGCAACCGGCGGAGGTTCGACAGGGCGTCGTCCAGCGAGTCGATCTCGGCCTTGAAGTCGCCCTTGGCGCCGTAGAGGATCGTGCCGGTCGAGAAGATGCGCGGCGCGACGATGACGCCCGCCTTCTGCAGCTCGGCGGCGGCGAAGATCTCGTTCGTGTCGTTCGACGGATCGTGGATCGTGGTGACGCCGTAGGCGAGATTGGCGAGGTTGACCCAGTTCTGCTCCGGGATCAGCCGGTCGCTGCCCTGGGAACCGTGCCAGTGGGCGTCGACGCAGACCGGGATGAGGTG
This sequence comes from Thermoanaerobaculia bacterium, assembly GCA_963788175.1. Taxonomy (GTDB): domain Bacteria; phylum Acidobacteriota; class Thermoanaerobaculia; order Multivoradales; family JAGPDF01; genus JAGPDF01. The sequence continues at coordinate 8,866 of CAWBFZ010000020.1, read as the reverse complement.
TCTTGCCGGCGACGTCGACGACCGTCGTGCCGGCCGCGACGACCGGCGCGCCGGCCCCCGAGCGCGGCCCGACGGCGACGATGCGGTTGCCGTCGACCACGATCACGCCGTCCTCGATCACCTCGTCCGCCGAGCCGTCCGCGGCGCCGCAGGGTCACGATCCGGGCGCCGACCAGCGCCATCCGTCCAGCGGGCTTCGCATAGGTGAAGTCGAAGCCGAGGCGCACGCCGGCGGCCGGCGGCTCCGGGAGCTTCTCCGGCGCGCCGGCCACGAAGGCGAAGGCCTCCTTGAGGTCGCGCGAGAAGAGCTCCGGCCCCAGCGACCAGTGGAGACTGCGCGCATCGCCCGACCAGTGCAGCCCTTCGCCGGCGTCCTTCGACACCCGCGTCACCGGCACGGCGCTCGCTTTCGGACCGACTTCGACCGCCTTGCCGGTGGGCACGAACGGCGTCACGAAGACGTTCCAGCGTTCGCTGAAGGCGAGCCACCTGCCGTCCGGGCGAGAGGCGGAACTCGGTCGCTGCCTCGGAGGTCGCGTGGGTGCGCAGGTCGGCGCCGGCGAGAGTCAGCGAGACCAGCGAGCGCCTGTCCTCGTCGCCGAACCGCATGAGATAGAGGCGGTCGCTCGCCGCGCCGAACTGCGGCAGCGCGCCGTCGTCGGTGACCAGCGTCGGCTTGCCGCCGGCGCTCGGCACGACGTAGATCCCGGCCTCCCGCCCCCAGGCCTGCCCGCGCAGGTAGTTGCCCGTGCCCTTTGCGGTAGACGATCGACTTGCCGTCGGGGGTGAACACCGGCTCGAAATAGTGACCCGGCTCGGTCGTCACCGGACGGCCCTCGCCACCGGCGGGGCGGCGGGGGCGGCGGGCGATGCGCACGCTGCCGTACATGTGTCGTCGAACGTCGTGTAGACGATCGACTTGCCGTCGCGCGACCAGGAGGGGAAGTATTCGAAGTGGTCGCGCTGCGCGGTGAGCATCTCCGGCCGGCCCTCCGGCAGCGTCCTCACCCAGAGCTTGCCAAGCGCCTGGAAGACGACCCGCTTGCCGTCGGGAGAGGTCTGCGCGAAGCGAATCATGCGCAGCGGGAAGGTCTCCGGCGCGACTTCGACCGGAAAGCGCAGCGCCTCGGTCACCCGGCGCTGGTCGCGCACGCGGAAGGGTACGACCGCGTCGGCCGTCGCCGCCACGAGACCGGGGGTCTGGCCGGAGGGGTCCAGCGTCGCCGGCAGGCTCAGACGGTGGATCTTGCCGCCGGCCCAGAAGACGAGCGCGCTGCTGTCCTTCGTCCAGCCCATCGCCGGATAGACGCCGTGGATCGCCCAGGTCTCCTGCATGTCGCGGTCGAGATGGGCGTAGACCTGCTGCTCGATTCCGGAGGCGAGGTCCTGCACGAGAGAGCACCGACTGAAAGCGCACGCGGCGGACGTAGGCGAGGCGCTTGCCGTCGGGCGAAGGCGTCGGGCGCACCGCGCCGCCGGGGCCGTCGACGAAGTCGATGATCTTGCCGGTCTCGCGATCGAGGCGGCGGATGACGTAGATCTGGCCGTTCGAGTCCTTGTTGTAGGAGAAAGTGCTGCCCGGCGTCGTGTCCTGGCTGAAGTAGATGTAGCGCCCGTCCGGCGAGAAGGCCGGCTCGCCGACGTCCTTCTGGTCGTTCGGCTTCTCGGTCATCTGCAGCCCGTCGCCGCCGCTCCTGTGCCAGAGCCAGATCTCGCCGCTGCCGAGCGAGCGCTCGGCGGTGAAGTGCTTGTGACCGGCGATCCACTCGCCGTCCGGGCTCCAGGCGGGGCTGTTCACCAGGCGGAAGCTCTCTCTTCGAGACCTGCTTCGGCTCCGTGCCGTCGCGCTTCATGATCCAGATGTTGTCGCCGCCGGCGCGGTCACTGGTGAAGGCGATCCACTGGCCATCGGGCGAGAAGCGCGGCTGCATGTCCCAGGAGACGCCGGAGCTGATCGCCGTGGCGTCGCCGCCGACCGCCGGCATCGTGTAGATGTCGCCGAGCAGGTCGAAGACGATCGTCTGGCCGATCGGGCGAGATGTCGACCGTCATCCAGGTCCCCTCGTCGACGTCGATCGCGACGTCGTGGTGCGGACCCGGCGGGTTGTTGACGTCCCACTTGGGCTTGTCTTCCTTGTCGTCGGCCTCCGTCTTCCGCGTCTCTTGTCCTTCTCGGTCGCTCAGCCGCAGCGGCGCTGGCACGACCTGGCGCGGATAGGGGTCGCGCGAAGTCAGCACCGGGCCATGAGGATGGCCGTCGTCGGCGAGCCAGCGCAGTCGGAAAGCGAGAAGCGCAGTCAGCGAAAGAGCCAGGACGACAGGCGGGCGCGAAGCGTCATCGGGCGGATCTCCGGCGGAAGGAGCGGTTCGAGGTCTATTTACGCCCGGCCCAGGCGAAGGTTGCCCGGCCGGGGCCTGCGGAAACTAGCAGATCGGCCCTTGGGGACACGACGGAGGGACACGAAGAGCTACAGGAAGGGTATCGTGTCCCTCCATCCTGTCCCCGCATTCTGCCCAAAGGTGCGGGTACATTTTGCACCAGACCCCAGTGCGGGTCCTTTTTGAAGCGTGGTCGCCCACCCTGGATTCCGTGCGCCCGAGCGCCCCGTCAGGAAACTGCTTCTCTCCCGGCTGTACCGACGAGGGGTGGCCGGACCGAGGGCTCCCATGGGCGCGGTAGCGTTCTTCAGCGAGCACCCATGGGAGACGGGCCGGTCAGGACCCCGAGCGGGCGGTTCAGCAGGCGCAGGAGCCTAGGTCGACTAGCGGAGCTTGTACGTCCCCATCAAGCGAAAATTGAACAGCGGGTCGTTCTCGCTCGGGCCCTGGCCGGTGGGGTCGCGAATGACGTCAGGGGCGAGTAAAAGAGCTCGCCGGCGAGCTGGAGCTTCGCGGTCGCCTTCCAGTCGACGCCGGCCGTCCAGGCGTAGTCGTCGCCGTCGTAGACCAGGCGGTTGCGGTCCTCGAACCCTGGTAGAGGGCCCGCACCTGGAACTCGGCGTCGACTGCTGCCAGAGCCCGCTGACGAAGAGCTCGACCGTCGGCGTCGCCCGCCAGGCGTAACCCAGCTCGACACCCCACGAGGTGATCGACATCGTGTCGTCCGAGGCCTCTTCGCAGCCGAACGGATTCCCGACCGGGTCGTCGCCGGCGTCGACTTCCGTCTGCGGACAGCTGATGTCGCCTTCGATCCTGCCGTCGAGGTAGAAGAGCCTGCGCTCCCAGCCGACCGCGCTCCCCCGTCCAGATCGGCCGGGCGAGGGCAACGGAGATCAGGTTGGGCGTGACCCCGTCGAAGTCGATCGGCGGCACCCAGCCAGCGGAGAGCGTGAAGTCGCCCGGCAGGCCGAGCCGTGCATCACCGCCTGCCGAAGAGCGGCCGCCGCGCCATTCAGATCCTCGACCTTCGTGCCGTTGAAGCCGACCCGGCGCTCGTCCTCGGAGAGCGACGGAATCGAGCTCGCCCTCGAGCGCGAGACCGAAGCTACCACCGGCTCGGTCTCCCCTGCTGGCCACGCCGAACATCGTCGGCGTCGCCAGGCGGCGAACCAGCGCATCGCCCAGGCCTCCGTGCGGGTCGAGTCGAGTTCCTCGGTGAAGCCGGCCTGCGCGGCCACCGGCGTGCCGCCGACGAGCGCCAGCCGGGCGAACAGCGCCACCGGACGGAGGCCGGCGGCGCGAAACCTCGTCGGCGAGGCGCTCACGGGCAGGTCGCGAGCGCGTTGATGTCGCCGAACCAGGCGAGTCTTGCCGGCTCGCTCGAGTAGGTCTTGTGACACAGGCCGCGTGTCGAGCAACCTCGTATTCGAGTCCGACATTGCTCGCCGCCGCGTAGAAGAACCAGTAGGCGTCGAGGCGAAGGTACCGCAGCCGCGCACCATCTTCACCAGGAGCTCGAGGTTGTTCGGGGTTGAAGAAGTAGAAGAAGCCCGAGTCGGTCGAGAACGGCACCGCGAAGCCTGCACCGGTCCGGTGCCCCGGAGAATTCGGTCCAAGTGACCCGCACCCGGAAACGTGACGGATCGCCCGAGCCCGCCGCGAGGCAAAGCGTCGACGAGTCGGCGACACAGGGCTCACAGGTGACGTGTCGTCGTCGGTGATCGTCACCGTCGCGGTCGCCGGGTTCCCGATCGTCGCTCCGCCGATCGGGGCCGAGAGCGTCGCGATGAACGTCTCGTTCGCTTCCTCCACCGTGTCGCCGACGATCGGAATGACGAAGTCTTGTTGGCGCGTCGCCGTTCGTCCAGCCACCGTGCCGTTGGTCGCCTGAAAGTCCGTGCCCGCGAAGGCCGTCCGAACCTTGGTGGTATAGGCCGACGCCTGAACCAACCCGGTCGAGCCGCTAACCCGTTCGGCGGTGAGAGTGACGCTCGCCGCGCCTCGGCCGACGGTGGCGCCGCGCTGGCGGTCGTGAAACGGATTGTCCCCGGGTCCCCCCGAAGGCGCGTCGTCGTCGTTGATCGTCACGTCGATGACTTGTTCGCGCCGAGGTCGCCCCGCCGCCCGGATTGACCAAGTCTGGATGGAGAACGACTGGCTCGGCTCCTCGACGTTGTCGTTGGCGATCGGGACGGGAAGGTCTTCGGGGTGGTCGGCGTCGTTGTCGGCCCAGCTCGAGGACGGTCAGTTCGGCTGGATGTAGTCGAGGGAATGGTCGCGCTGCCGTTGACCGTCTCGTAGTCGACCGAAACCGGCCCGTCGTCGCCGCCGGTGCGAGTCACGGTGAACGTCTTCGTGCCGTCGTTCTCGTCGGCCGAGGTGTTGTCAGTGCTGAACTGGAGGACGCCGGCGTTCGCCGCCGCCGGTGACGATCACGGTCCCGTTCATGAGTTCAGATTCGCCGCGCTGTGGACCTCGCAGAAGTACTCGAACGTCCCCGCCGAATTAAAGGTCACCGGGAAACTGCTCCAGGAGCTGCTCGCGGCGTTGCCGAAAGAGCCGTCGTCCGCCAGACGTTGTGCGTCCCACCCAGCCGGTTCCAGATGACCCGGTCGCCGACGTTGATGGTGACGTTCGCGGGCGAAAAGGCGTTGCCGGGCCCGACGGCGACCTGGTGATCCACCGCCTCGAGCATCTGCGGCGCGGCCAGGGTCGCGAGGGTGAGCAGGAGGGCTGTGCGTGCGCACCTGGGTCTTCCTTTCGAGATTGGTCCGGAAACTGAGACAGGCGGGGAGGCCAAGGGAACAGATTCATCCCGGCACCCTAGCAACTGGTCTCCCCAGAGGACCATGGAGAAGTCTAGCGACCCCTCACTTTCGATAGGGGTCGGTTCGTCGGAAATCGGGGACTCGGGTGCTGAGACTTCGGCAATGCGGGACTCCGGGGCACTCGAGAACCCAGGGCGGGCTCTGATTCCAAGCGTGGTCGCCCACCCTGGGTTCTCAGTGCCCGAGCGCCCCTAACCGACGTTGGGTAGCAGCCCCGGAGCTTCTCTCGACTCTACCGACGAGGGGTGGCTGGACCGAGGGCTCGGTATGGAATGAAAGGCGCCGGGAGCGCGCTTCTTCCAGCGCGAGGACCTATGGGAGTGGTCACAGGACCCCGAGCACAGGGCCTTGGCTGAGGCTAAGGCTAAGGCTCGGGCTTCTCGTCGGTCCGCTGCACGGATGGCGGCGTCGTCGTCCATCAGAATCCGGTGGGCGGGGCCTTCGAGGTCTTCGAACTGGCCAAGCAGCGCACCGCCCAGAGAGTGTGGCTACGGTGCCGAGTGCCAGCACCGCGGCGAGGGGGACGAGCAGAAAGACGGACTCCATCAGGTAGCTCCTCCCGTTCCGCAGGCGCAGGGCGTTCAGGACCACCATCGCCGAGCTCGCCGACATGCCGATGGCGGCGGCCCAGGTGGAATTCTGCCCATGGCGGCGAGCGGGATGACGATCAGGTTGTAGCCGAAGGCGAGGGCGAAGTTCTGCTTCACCCGGGCGGAGGACGCGCGCCGCGTGGCGGACGGCGAAGCCCAGGTCCTGCGGCCGGTTCGACAGCAGCACGGCGTCGGCGGTCGCCGCCGCGAGGAAGGCCCCGCTCCCCATCGCCACCGACACCGGCGCCGCGGCGAGCGCCGCAGCGTCGTTGTACGCCGTCGCCGATCATCGCGACCACCGCGCCGGACGCCGTGAGCTCGCGCACCCGCGCCACCTCGCGTTCGGAAGGCGCCCCCCTCCCACTCCTCGATGCCGGCGGCGGCGGCGGCCCGGCGCACCGCCCCGGGTTCGTCGCCCGAGAGAAGGAGCACGCGCTTCCCGGCGCGGCGCAGCTCGGTCACGAGGGCGGGGCTCTCGGGGCGCAGCGAGTCATCCAGCAGGATCACCCGCGCACCCCCAACTCGCCCGCGAGGACGACCATCGTACGTTCGCGGGCGGCGAGCTCGGCAAGCTCCGGCGGCAAGGCGAGACCCAGCTGGTCGGCGACGCAAGCCTGGTGACCCGAGGGCCATCCGCTCGCCGCCGAGCGTCGCGGTCAGCCCGCGGCCGGGCACGTTCCGGAGGTCGACGGCGTCTCTTCCAGGGTCGCGGCGGAGATCGGCGCACCGGCCGCCGGCGCGCGCGCCGTCGCGATGGCCCCGGCAATCGGATGCTCGGAGCCGCGCTCGAGCGCCGCGGCGGCCGCCAGGACCTCGGCGGCGCTCCACGGCGCCTGCGGTACGACCGGACCACCGGCAGCTTCCCCGTGGTCAGCGTGCCGGTCTTGTCGAAGACGAAGAGGTCGGCGCGGCCGAGGGTCTCGATGGCGTGACCGCGGGTGGCGAGGAGCCGCGCTGCGCCAGCGCCACTCGCCGCGGCGAGCGCCACCGGGGTCGCCAGCGAGAGTGCGCAGGGGCAGGAGACGACGAGCACCGCGATCACCGTCGGCAGCACCCGCTCCGGTTGGCCCAGGCCGAGTAGAGGCCGACGCCCGCCGCGAGCACCAGAATGCGGCGCACGAACCACTGCGCGGTGCGGTCGGCGACTCGCGATATCTTCGGTTTCCGCAGCGAGCGCCTGCTCGTCATGAGCCCCAGCAGGGCCTGAAGCACCGTGCCCTCGCCGACCGCCGTGACCCGCACGACCAGCGGGCTCGACGTTGACCGCGCCGCCGATGACGCGGTCGCCGGCCGCCCGCGCCACCGGCACGCTCTCGCCGGTGAGCAGCGCCTCGTCGAGCGAGGAGTGCCCCTCCTCGATCAGGCCGTCGGCCGGCACGCTCTCGCCGGGGAGGATCCGCACCCGGTCGCCGATCGCGAGCTCGACCGTGGCGACGATCGACTCGGTTCCCGAAGCGTCCTCCGTTCCGAGCCGGCGCGCGGTCGCCGGGACGCTCCGCACCACCGACTCCTCGCGCACGGCGCGCTCGCGCGCCACGAGCTCGAGGACGCGCGCGCCGAGCAGCAGGAAGACGAACATCACGACCGAGTCGAAGTAGACCTCGCCGCGATCGGCGATCGTCGCCCAGACGCTGCCGAAATAGGCCAGCGTCAGACCCAGCGCGACCGGCACGTCCATGCCGACACGGGCGTGGGCCAGGTTCGACGCCCCGGCGAAGAACGGCCGCGCCGAATAGAGAAGCACCGGCGCGGTGAGCAGGAGGCTCGTCCAGCGGAAGAAGTCGGCGGTAAACTCTTCTTCCATGCCGGAGAAGGCGCCGGCGTAGAGCGCCACCGCGAGGGTCATCACCTGCATGCCGAGCGCCCCGGCGACCAGGAAGCGCAGCAGGCGGTCGCGGCGTTCGCGCGCCAGCACCTCCTGGGCGCGCTCGCGGTCGTACGGGTGGGCGGTGAAACCGATCGCGGCGATCGCCGCCAACATCCGACAGGCGGGTCGTCGCCGGATCCCAGCGCACCAGGGCGCGGCGGGTGGCGTAGTTGATCGAAAACTCGCGCACGCCGGCGAGCCCGCCGACGCTCCTCTCGGCGAGCCAGACGCAGGCGGCGCAGGAAAGGTCCTCGAGCAGCAGCGCCGCTCCCGAAGGTCGCCCGCGGCGCGCACCATCGTGCGCTGAACAGCCGGGTGGTCGTAGACCGCCAGCTGGTCGAGGAAGGCCGGCACGCAGCTCGCGCCCCTGCGGCGGGAGCTCCGTCCGCAGGCGATAGTAATCTCCTCCGCGGCTCGCCACGATGGCGCGCGCACGGCCTCAGCGGCACAGCAGACCGGCCGCTGCTCGCCGTCGAGTCGAACTCGGCGTCTGCGCGGCGGCGAGCGGGTAGTCGTAGACGGGCAGCAGGTTGACCATCGCCGGAAACGCCACCGTTCTCCGGGTGGACCGCCGCAACTCGCCGCGCCACCACCGCGATCGGGAACGCACCGCCGACTCCTCGTTAGAGTTTGCGCCAAGAGACGCCTGTCCGATCGCGGGTCAAGGGAGAGGGAATGGCTGAGATGGCTCAGTTGGCTCATGTAGCCGAGGAAGAGACCTACAACACCAAAGTCGTGCCGCCAGTTTGCCGTCATGTCGGTGGTCTGGGGGGTCGTCGGCATGCTGGTCGGCCTCTGGATCGCCGCCGAGCTGGTGCTGGCCGGCGCTCAACTTCGACCTGCCGTGGATGAGCTTCGGCCGCCTGCGGCCGCTGCACACCAACGCGGTGATCTTCGCCTTCGGCGGCTGCGCGCTGTTCGCGACCTCGTACTACGTCGTCCAGCGCACCTGCCAGGTGCGGCTGTTCGGCGAGAAGCTCGCCGCCTTCACTTTCTGGGGCTGGCAGGCGGTGATCGTCGCCGCGGCGGTCTCGCTGCCCTGGGACTGACGACCAGCAAGGAGTACGCCGAGCTCGAGTGGCCGATCGACATCCTGATCGCCGTCGTCTGGGTGGCCTACGCCGTCGTCTTCATCGGCACCATCGCCAAGCGGCGCGTGAAACACATCTACGTCGCCAACTGGTTCTTCATGTCGTTCATCC
>CAWBFZ010000019.1:0-71292 GCA_963788175.1 Thermoanaerobaculia bacterium | reverse complement strand
GTGGCTGAAGTTGTACTTCACCGAGAACTGGAACCGCAGGTCGTCCGACGTGAAACCGTCGTCGAAGTTGTGACGCTTGCCCCACTGGATCTCGGGGCCGAACATGACGTTCTTGACCGGGTAGAAGAGGACGTTGGCGAGCGCGTACTCGCCCTTGGAGAAGGCGTCCGCGGCCTGGCCGGTGCTGTTGTCGATGTCGACGCTGGAGTAGCCGATCGTGCTGGTCAGCTTGTCGCTCCAGTTGAGGTCGAAGAACGCCACGAGGCCGAGCACCGGCAGGAGCTCGCCGACCAGCGGCCGATTGGCGCTGCCCGGATTGAGCCGCGGTCCGAGGTCGGCCGGAGCGTCGTTCATGTAGTTCTCGATGCCCTCGCCGTAGACTGCCTGCAGCCGCAGGACGTTCTTGCCCAGCTTCACGTTGGAGCAGACGTTCAGGCCCCATCCCATGTCGCTTCCCGAGAGGTCGTACTGGTCGTGCAGCATGTCCTCCCACTTGATGTAGCGCACGATGCCGGCGAGCTCGAGGTAGCCCCAGTCCGTTCCCATCCGGTATTCGGCCGAAAGGTCGGGGTAGGGGAAGCGGCCCTTCACGTTCTGCAGCTCGACGCGATCGCCGTAGGTGCCGCCGTCGCCGGAGGCGCCCGGACGCTCGAGGGCGAAGGTCAGGAAGGTGTCACCCTGGATCGGCATCCAGCGCAGCTGGATGTTGCGGAAGAAGACCATGCCCGCCGGACCCCAGTACTCGAGCGAGTTGGGGAAAACGTCGACGTCCATGAACGGGCTCCAGGTCTGGCCGGCGCCCCAGTGACCGAGCTCGCCGTAGGCATGACGCAGCCGGAAGGTCGTCTGGCCGGCGTCGGCACCGGTGCCGAAGAGCTCGAATTCGAACGTCGTTTTGACCTCGCCCAGGGCGGTTGGCATCTTCGCCTTGACGCCGAAGCGGCTCTGGCGCACGCCGGCGAAGAAGTTGCCGTCGTTGCCGTACTGGTTCTCGTAGGACGGCAGCTTGGTCGTCCGCAGGACGTCGAACCAGTTCGGATCGCTCTGGCCGCTCTGGTAGCCCATGTCGAGCATCGCCGCACCATAGATGGTCATGCTCGGCTTCGGTTCGTCGGTGACCGGCGGCACGGCGCAGGCGAGCTCGAAGTCCACCGTCACGCCGGCGCCGGAGCGCAGCTCGACGTCCTTGGTGACCGCGGCGCTGTAGGCGCAGAGCGCCGCCGTGAGCTCGTACTTGCCGGGTGCCAGGCTCTCGAGTGAATAGGTACCGTCGATCGCGGTGAGCTTGGTTACCGCGACTCCGGTCGCCATGTCCTTGGCGGTCACGCTGGCGTTGGCGAGCAGGCCGCCGCCGGCGCCGAGCACCCGGCCGTGGATCACTCCCGAGCCCGCCTGGCCCCAGACCGGAGCTGCGACGCAGAGTGCCAGGGCGAGAACGAGCGCGAGCCCATGCCAGCCCGCGCCCCCTTCGCGTTTTGTCGTTCCAGCTGCGATGTTCATGTTCGATCTCCTTTTTTCGGCTCCCGCCGATCGCGTCGAAATGGAGCTGCTTGCCGCTCCCGCCGGGGCGGGACCTATGGCTTCACGTTGGCCTTCTCCCAGGCGCGTACGCGCAGGCGCGCCGCGTCGAAGAGCCGCTCGTAGTTCCCCTTGCGCAGCTTCTCGCTCGCCTCCGGCGTGAGCTGAGCGAAGAGCGGCGCATACATGTCGTAGATCTTCAGGTAGCTCGCCTGGTCCTTCGGCGCCACCTCGTCGGTGCCGAAGAGGAAGCGGTCGGGGTAGGTGTTGATGAGCCGGGCCGCCCGCGCGATCGACTCCGGAGTGGCGACGATGTACTTCGCCGCTTCGGTCCACGAGATGTCGAAGTAGACGTGGGCGAGCGTCGGGTCGGCGAGCGCCTTCTCGATCAGGGCGGCCTGGTTGGCCATCGGCCGCACCACCCGCCCGACGCCGATGTGCGCCCAGAGGATCGTCGTCTGCGGATGCCGACGGAAGAGGTCGGCCATCTGCTTCAGCTCGTACGGCTCCTGGTCCGCCTTCGGGTACGGCACGTCGATGTCGTTGTGGAGGATCGCCACGAGACCCGCCTCGGCGGCAAAGTCGAAGATGCGGTCGAGCGCCGGGTCGGTCAGGCTCGCGGTATCGCCGGCGACCTTCGACGACACGAACTCCTTGTGAATGGTGAACTCGCCGATCCCCGAGAAGACCCCGGGGAAGGTCGTGAGCACGCGCCGGATGTGGTCGGCGGCGTACATGTCGGCCGGGTTGAAGCCGGTGATCATCGGGTCGAGGCGCGCCTGCTGCTCGCTGGTGAGCGACCGGTACGCCATGGCGATGAAGGCGTCGGTGAACGAGTAGTAATAGAGCGGCGAGTCGGTCTGCAGGTAGTAGGTCGGCGCATAGTCGCCGGTGTTGCGGTACGACCAGGTCTGCTGCAGCGGGATGCCGAAGAGCGCCACCCGCCCGACCTTGTCGCCCATGATCCGCAGAAAATCGTGGATCTCGGTGCCTTCCTGGATGTAGTTGGTGAGGTGAAAGTGGTCGTCGTTGACGGCATAGTCGGGGGCGGCTGGCGTCGCCCGGCCCGGGGCGGGCGGCTGGGTAGCGGCCGCGGCAGCGCCGCCGGTCAGAATCAACGCGAGCGCCAGCGCCGACCATCGGCGCCGGGCCCTGCGGTCGCTTTCGCGGGAACTCATCTTGGCCACCTTTCCTCTTGCTCGGCGCATCAAAAGAAGATCGAGAACGACGACGCGTAGTCGATGCCGTCCTGGCCGCCGGTGTAGTAGCCGAAGGCGCTGCTCACCGGTGAGTGATTCACGTCCAGGACCTGCAGGTTCAACCGGTGGCTACGGGTGTCGAACGGGTACCAGTTCATGCCGACACCGTACTCGGAGCTGTCGTCGAAACCGGCATCCTTGTCGCCATAGATCTGCGACGTGACGCCGTAGAGCTCGAGCTTGCGTGGAATGGCATAGAAGGCCGCCTGCACGTAGAAGCCGCGATCGACGACCTCGCGCACCGGCAGCGGACCGTCGGCGGCGAACTGATCGAGACGACGCTGGTAGTACTCGGCCTGGAGGAAGAAACCCTTGAACTTCATGCCGGCGTCGACCGCGAGCACCGAATAGTCCGCCTGGTCGATCGTCACTCCGTCCGCCAGCGATCCCCTCTCGAAGAGGTTGACGCTGTCCGCCAGGCGGAGGGTGGTGTTCTCGGGGCTGCCTCCCTGGGAGCTCCGGAAGCTCTGCTCCGGACTATAGGTGTAGGACGCACCAAAGCGCGTCGCCACCTTGTCGTGCATCTCCCAGTCGCCGTAGGCGCCGCGGGGGCCGAACTCGTGCGTCGTCGGCATCCACCACAGCGAGGCTCCGGAGGTGAACTTGCGGTCGAGCTGGCTCGACTTGACCCCGAGCCCGCTGTTGTTGTTCGAGAGCACTGCCGTATACCAGAGGCCCGGCAGGGCTTCACCCATCGCATAGACCCCCGAGCCGAAGTACGGCCGGAAGAACTCGTCGGCCATCACGCGGTCGTGCGCCAGCCAGTAGGGGTGGGATCCGGACAGCGAGCGCGAACCCGGATTTCCGGTGAGACCGGCATACAGGCTGAACTTGCGGCTGAACTGGTAGCCCAGATTGGCAAAGATCGCCCGCTGGTCGGTGGCATTCACCGTCCACAGGGTGATCGTGTAGACCATCTTCGGGTTGCCCATCCAGCCCTTCAGGAACACCATGATGCGGTGCGAAAACAGGTCGTTGCGCGGATCGACCGGGCGGACGTTGCCGAGGTGATCGGTGAAGACCTGGTCGCCGTCGTTCTGGTTCATGTAGCGAGCCATCGCGTAGCCGCTGAGCGAGAGCTCGCCGAACTTGTTGCGGCCGACCAGGAAGCCGACGCCCGGGTCGTAGACACCCCAGGTCTCGATCCTCGCCGTCGGCTTGCCCAGCACCTCGGTGTCGCTGGCCGCGGTCTGGGGAGTTTCGGTCTCCGTCTCCGCAGTGTCGGCGGGCGCGGATTCGGAGGCTGCGGCGGCCAGCGGCCCGGCCGCCGGCGGCGGATGGAGACGCGTCGATTGGCCGAGCATGAACTCGCCGCCACAGCCCTCCGAGACCCAGACTCCCTGATCGTCGTAACCCCAGTTCCTGCCCAGCAGGCAGGGGGCGGTGCCGGTTGCGCGCATCAGGGCGATGCCGCCCGGAGGTGTCGGCTGCGCAGTGCGTCCGGGCGCCGCCCTCGGCGGCGCAGCGCACGGTAGCCGGCGGGCCGATCGCGGCGGAAGCGGGCTCGCCGGTCGCGGTCTGCGCCGAAAGGGAGAGTTCGCCTGCAAGCAACAGCGTGGCAGCGGCGAGCAGCGAGATGCGAATCGACTTCATGAAAGTCTCCATCGGATCGGGGTCGGTGGTATGTGGTGTGGCTTGGTCATCGGGGGCTCTTCCAGGCGCCTGCGAGCAGCTCGTCGACGGCCGGCATCAGCTCGGTCCCCAGCGAACGCTTGAGGAGAAATTTCGCCGCGCCGGCCGCGAGCACGGCGCGGCGCAGGGCCGGATCGTCGTCGCCGCCGAGAGCGATCAGAGGCAGGGCGGGACGATCGGTCCGCAGGCGCGCGACGATGGCGAGCCCGCTGCCGGGGACCATGGCCAAGTCGAGCACGATCAGGGACGGTCGCAGCTTCTCGACGCAGGAGGTGAGGGCGGGCACGTCCGCGACCATCACCACGGCCGAAAAGGCCGTTGCGAGCAGGTCGCGAATGCCTTCACTCAGTCCGCCATGGGGAACCGCCAGCACCGCGCATCCGCCACCTTCTCCAGAACCGCTCACGTTGGTCCTCTCAGGGACTGCGACCCAGGCACCGATCATCCGCCGGGCGCCCCGAGCGGGTCGATCCGAAGAACTACGGAGGCGGCCCCCCCAAAACTACGGGGAGGATGCTTCAGCGGTGCGGCAGGAGCTCCGGGAGATCAGATCTCGACGATGCCGTGGCGGATGGCGAAATGCACGAGCTCGGCGCTGGTATGAAGACCGGCGCTCGCCATGAGCTCGTACTTGTGGGTCTCGACCGTGCGCGCAGAGATCCCCAGCCGGGCGCCGATCTCCTTGGCGGTCTTACCCTCGGCGAGGAGTTGCAGGATCTCGCGCTGCCGGAGCGACAAGCGGGCGACCGGATCGTCGGCGCGCGCCGGGTCGCGGACCGTCGCCTGCAACAGCTCGTTCGCGAGATCGGAGGTCACGAAGAGTTTGCCGACGAGCACCGAGCGAATCGCCCGCACCAGGTCGTCGGGGGCGTCGTGCTTGAGCACGTACCCCATCGCGCCGAGTGCCAGGGCGCGCCGCGCATAGGCCAGGTCGCGATGCATCGTCAGCACGACGATGCGGATGCCTGGCTGCTCCGCGAGCAGCTTCGGGATGGCGTCGATTCCGTTCAGATTCGGCATCGTGAGGTCGGTGACCACGACATCCGGCCGCAGCGATCGCGCCGCCTCGAGCAGCGCGCGGCCGTCCTCGACCACGCCGACGAGGTCGAACTCGGTGCTGAGCAGCGCCTTGAGACCCTCGGCGACCATGCGATGGTCGTCGGCGAGCAGGATCCGCGGCCGCGTCACGATTCCCCTCCGGAGAAGGGCACCCGGGCGAGGACGCTCGTTCCGCTGCCCGGAGCGCTGGCGACCACGAGCTGGCCACCGACGAGGTGCAGGCGCTCGCGCAGGCTGACGTGGCCGAGGCCGTGCTTGCGCGTCGCCGTGCCGGCATCGAAGCCGACGCCGTCGTCGCGCACTTCGAGCTCGAGGCCGCCGCCCACCTCGCGCAGCGAGATGGCGACGCGCGAGGCCCGGGCATGGTGCGCGACGTTGCGCAGCGCCTCCTGCGCGACGCGGAAGAGGCAGAGCGCCTGTTCGGGGGCGGGCTTCGGTGCGCTCGGTGCGAGCTCGAGGTCGACGGCGATGTGCTGGTCGCGGCTGAAGCGCTCGCCCTCCGAGCGCAGCGCGTCGGCGAGCCCCAGATCGTCGAGGATCGAGGGGTGGAGCTGACGCGACAGGGAGTGCACGTCGCTGCTCAGGTGCACGAGCTCCTGGCGCATGCGGCCCAGCGCCCCGACGCCGCCGGCAGGCGTGGCTCCTGGCGCTCGAGTTGCGCGGCGTCGATGGCGAGGCGGGCGAGGCGCTGGGTGACGTCGTCGTGGAGCTCGCGCGCCAGGCGTCGCCGCTCCTGCTCATAGGTGGTGAGCAGGCGGCCGTGCAGCGCCCGCACCTCGCATTCGGCCTCGCGGCGGCGCGCGCGTTGAGCGAGCAGCGCGACGATGAGCATCGACTGCAGCACCAGGGCCACCGACCCGGCGAGGATGGGCAGACGATACTGGCGCCACGGCGAGACCGTGCGGAATCGGACCTCAGCGCCGCGGGAAGTCGACTCTCCGGAATGTTCCAGCGCACGAGCTCGCGCCCATCGAAGACGGCGGTCGTCGCCCGGATGGGTGCCAACCGGATGGCGGCGGGGGGCGTGCCCTCGAGCAGCCGCGCCGCCGCCTCGGCAGTCCGGCGACTGATCACCTTCATCGGCACCACTCGTCCGCCGACGATTCCCCCACCGACTTGAGTGTCGAAGATGCCGAAAACGGGCCCCTTGGCTGCCCCGCGGACCGCGGCGAGGACGCGACTCTGCGAGTACGCCGCTCCATTGTCGTCGACGAGGAGCATCACGAGAAAGACTGCCGAGTGCGGCGGCAGGTCGGCGACTCGCTCGGTTGTCGCTTCGAGAGTCAACCCTTCCAGCCAGATGAGCCTCAGCCGAGGATTCGAACCGGGCCAATTCGCCTTTCAGCCGCGTGCGCCAGTAGCGCTCGAGCGGTGAGCTGCCCAGGATGATCGCCAGGTTCCGGGTGTCGGGAAGTAGCTGCAACGCGGCCTCCGGCGCCGCCGCCAGGTCGATAGCGAGGGGAACGATGCTATCGAGGGGGCTCAGTTTCGACATGTCCTGGAGCTGCGAATCCACCGCCGCATAGAGGAGCGGCACATCTGGAAACAGACGTTCCCGATGCATCTGGCCGAAACGCGCCGCGGGACCGCCGAGGGTCACGACAAGCTCGGGCCGGCGCTGCGCGACGATGGCATTCACATAGTCGACGAAGGGCGCCTGGTAGGCGTCCGAATCGAAGCGCGCCAGCTCGAGGGCGACCTGGTAGTAGTCGCACGACCGCCCCTCTATCCTGTCGAGCTCGGACCGGAAGTCGGTGACGACCTGCGAGAAGTAAGAGAATTCGTTGCCATAGGAAGACAGGAGCAGCACCCGGCGTCCCGGCCCCAGCTCATGTGCCGGAGGACGCTGAGCCGTGGCCGGGGCCATCTGCGCGGCCGTGGCGAGGCAGACGAGAGCGACCGCCCGGCGCAAGTCACGGGCGCAGGCGCTCGCGGCCCCGCGCGGAAGATCGGACATTCGTTGCTGGCTATTCTGCCTGCGCGCCCGCAGGGGAGCAAGCGACTCGCCGCGGCACAGCCGAAGCGCCCGCCTGATCGAAGGCGACGGCGACGCGGCGCTCGGCTGCACGGTGCCCCACGCCCTCGGCGACATCCTGCTCACCGCCCGGGGCCAGGTCATCATCTACCTGATGAAATAGAGTCACGGCGCAAAGGAGCCCTTTCGATGTTCGAACGATCGCAGGTTGTCGGTCCCCTTGTCGCGCTGGCCGTGCTCACGCTCGGCGCCGCGCGACCGGCTGGCGCGCAGAGCGCCGCTGCCGATTTCGCCGCCGAATCGCGGCGCCTCGAGGACGATGTCACCGCAGCGCAGGGCGCCTGGGACGAGCAGCGTCGCCTCTACCAGGACCTGCTCGCCGCCGCGCAGGGGCTGGAGAGCGCCCTGGGAGATGCGGATGCCTCGGCGAACCGGCTGCGCGCGCTCGAGGACCGCTATTCGGTCGCGCTCGAGGCGGTGGTCCGCCAGGCGCGGCTGACCAGCGACAAGCGGCGTCGCGTCTACGACGGCATGGACCGGCTGGCTGCGTCCGGCCGCCGCGTCGAACAGGAGAAGAAGGCGGCCTTCGACGTACCGGTCCCCGGCGGCCTCTGGCGCATCGAGGTGCCCGACGGCGATCTCGTCGGCTTGATGCGGCTGACGGCGAGCGGCACGATGGTGAGCGGCGACTACCGGCTGAGCAATGGCCGTCACGGCTCGGTCTCCGGTACCTACGCTGGCGGGCGCCTCGAGCTGCTGCGCGTCGACTCCCAGAGCGGCCGCGATCTCTCCCTCACCGCCGAAGTGGACGCCGGGCGAGAAACCCTCTCCGGCTCGTGGCAGCGCACCGAGCTCGCCTCTGGCGGGCCGGCGATGGGCGGCTGGACGGGGGTACGCCTCGGCCCCGGCGACGAGGTGCCTGACCTCGACGAGAACTGACTCCGGCGGCGAGGTGGAGTGCCGCTAGGGCCAGGGCCGCTCAGAAGTGGCGGCCGAAGATGATGTAGAGCTCCCGGCGCCCCTCCTCGGCGCCGCTGAAGGCAAGGTAGAGCGGACCGAAGGCGGTGTCCGCGATCATCATCGCGGTCGCGGTGAACACCGGATTCTGCAGAATGTCCTCGGGCAGCGCCGCGACGCGGGCGGCCTCGACGAACCCGCCGAAGTGCAGCACCTTGCCGAGGCGATAGTAGTAGCCGAACCGCAGCAGGCCGAAATTGTCGCCGCGCAGCTCGCCGCGCTCGAATGCTGCCAGCGAGAAGAAGCCGCCGAGCACGAACTGGTCGTAGATCGGCAGATTGTCCTCACCCGGGCTGATGCCGCCGTTGAGCACCCCGAAGAGCGTGTGGCGACCGCGCGTGCCGTAGCGGCTCGCTTTGAGCTCGATCTTGGAGTAGGCGTCGTCGGCGCCGAGATCGGGAAGGCTGTAGAAGCCGGCGAGGCGGGTGTAGCTGCCGTTCTTGGGCAGGGTCGCGCTGTCCAGCCGGTCGACGACGCCGGCGAAGGTGAGACCGATCTTGTGGAAGGACTCGCCGACCAGGTCCTGGTACTCCTCCGGAACGGTTCCGGTCTGTCTCTGCGGCTCCACCAGTGCGTCGGCGAGGCCCAGGCGGAGCTCGCCGAAACGGCCGAAGGCGTATCCCAGATCCAGGCGGGAGGTCGCTTCGCGGACGTCGAACTCGGCCACCCGGTCGCTCTCGACATAGAGCGGCACGTCGCGGCGCGTGTAGGAGAACCCGGGCTCGACAAACCAGCCGCGCGAGAAACTCAACGGCTGGTAGAAGCCCGTCCCGAGGAAGGCAGTCGAACCGAACTCGAGCTGGGTCTTCCACTCCGCGCCGAGAGCGTTGATCCGCGTGCGGTTGACCGAGGCGAGCAATCCGAAGTCGATCGCTCCCTGGCCGTTGGCTTCGAAAGAGATTCCCGCCCGCAGGTAGGTCGGGCCCCAGTGCTTCTCGCGCACGCGATAGACCAGCGCCGTACCCCCCTCGCCATCGCCTTCCGGCACGAGCTCGGCGTCGGCGCTTTCGAAGTCGCCGAGTCCGAAGATCCGCGACAGATCCTCGCGCGCGGCGTCGGCTGCGTACGGCGTGCCCGGCTGGAGCTCGACCTGCGCCGCGAGCACCCGGGAATCGACCCGCTGGTTGCCTTCGACGCGCACCGAAGTGATCGCCGGAATCGGACCCCGAAGGCGCTGGCGCGAGCCTTTCCAGGCGAGGTAGTCCTCTTCGGAGAGGGCATAGGGACGCAGCCGATCGGCGAGCTTGCGGGCCTCGGCCTCGCCCTTGGCGATGATCTCGCGGCCGGCCGAGAACTCGAGCGTGCCGTATGCAGCGACCTCCGGCGTAATGACCAGGTCGGCCGCCGCGAGCTGCGGCGCCATGTTCGCCCGGGTGATGAGCCCCATCGTCTGGTTGAGAATGGTCAGGAAGGAGCGCCCGGCCTCCGGACCGGCGAGCAGCGGCGAGCCGATGTCGATGGCGATGACCACGTCGGCTCCCATGCCGCGGACGACGTCGACCGGCACGTTGTCCGAAATGCCGCCGTCGACCAGGAGCTTGCCGTCGATCTCGACCGCCGAGAAGACCGTCGGAATCGCCATGCTGGCGCGCAAGGCGTGGGCGAAGTCGCCGTGGTCGAGCACCACCTTGCCGCCGGTCGCGATGTCGGTCGCCACGGCGCGGAACGGGATCGTCAGGTCGTCGAAATTCTCCACCGTGCGCACCGGCATCGTCAGGGTGCGCAGGAGAAGGCCGAGCTTCTGGCCGGAGCGCAGCCCGGTCGGGTACTTGAGGCCCTTCCTGCCGAGGCCGAGCTCGAGGTCAGGGATGTAGCGCAGATCGTCGTCCTTGCGCCGGATCGAGCGGTCCTTGCGGCTCGGCTTGTCGGTCAGCGCGTCGGCCCAGTCGACGGTCAGAATCGCCTCGGCGAGCTCGTCGGTGTCGAGGCCGGAGGCGTAGAGGCCGCCGACGATCGCGCCCATGCTGGTGCCGGCGGCATAGTCGATCGGGATACGCATCTCCTCGAGCACCTTGAGGACGCCGATGTGGGCGCAGCCTTTGGCGCCGCCGCCCGAGAAGGCGATGCCGATCTTCGGCCGCGCGCCCGGCAAGGCGCCCGGCAGGGCGACCAGTGGCGACCGCTTCGGCGCCGGGGCCGTCGCCGTTGCGTTGGGCTGGCCGAGCGCAGGCGCGGCGAGCATCAGCGCGAGTGCGGCGGCGCGGCGGATCATCGCCCGGACGCGCCGGCCGCCGGAGCGGCGTCTTCCGGCGCCGAGCTCTGCCAGCGATCGCGGACTTCCCATCCCAGGTCGCGGGCGCCGCCCTTGAAGCCCGACGACGCCGGGCCGACGACCCAGAGCTGGCGCGCCTGCGCCGGATCGCTTGCCGTACATCTCGGCGAAGCCGCGCGCCGCCTCGCCGACCTCGGAAGTCCAGAAAAGAGCGTCGGAGTACATCACCGCGACCAGTTCGCCCGTCGACCGTGCGGGCGACGGGCAGCAGCGCCCCGGCGAGGAACTCCGCCAGCGGGCTCTGCTGCTTGTGAAAGCGCGCCAGCAGCGCCACCGACGAAGTCAGGGTCGCGGCCTCGTCGCGGCTCTCGACCGCGATCGCGCGGGCGACGAGAGTCTCTCTTCCCTGGACGCCGGCGAGCTCGTCGAGGCTCTGAACGAGCGCGGTCTGATGGCTCGGGCTGAAGGCGCCGTTGTCTTCGAACTGGCGCGCCGTCTCCTCGGAGAGCCCCGCCGCCAGGAGCTTCTTGCGATTGGCCATGCGCAGTTCGGTGGGGTCGGTCTTCCACACCAGGTCCATGGTCCTGCGGGCCTCGCGGGCGCCGGGGATCGACGGCAGCCCCGCGAACCTCATCGCGAAGGTGGTGAGACCCTGGACGCGCGCCACGCTGCTCACCGCCTTGCGCAGCATCTCGTTGTCGGTATAGGGGTCGACGCCCAGCTTGGCGTACCAGGCGAGCTCGGCGCCCGAGATCTTGAGGTAGTTGAGGCCGTACTTCTTGGCCTCGTCCTTGGCCTTCTCGGTCATCTCGGCCTTCTCGGTCTTCTCCGCGTCGTCGGTGCCGGCCGACTTGTCTTCGCGGAGGTCCTTGGCGTCCTGGTAACCCTCCTTGACCTGGAAGGTGGTCTTCTTCATCCACCGCCCGACGCCGGAGGGAATTCCCTTCAGCGTCTCGACCGGCTTGGTCGCGACCGCCTGGACGAGCTCGAGCGGCGCCGTCGCCGAGCTCTTGACCGCGTCCTTGAAGACGTCGGTCTTCGACACCTCCTCGAGCTGGGCGAGGGCCTGGATCTCGCGGATGCGGAGCGCCACCTGCATGCGGCCGTGCGCCGTCCAGGTGCCGAAGCGGCTGGTGACGGTGTAGGTGGTGGCGAAACCGTCGGTGGTCGCTTCGGGTGCCACCTTGAATTCGGGTCCCGCGAGCTGGTCCGCGGCGAGGTAGGCGGAGGAGCGCAGCGGGTTGGGCTGCTCGAAATCGCTGGCGGCCTGGCCGCGCCTGCCGTGTCGCCAAGGTGAGGAGGACGATCAGGGCGGCGCGACCAGCAGGCCGATGGGCCACCTTGGAGACGCGCACGGCAGTTGACTCGCTGCATGGTAAGGGGCTCCTCGTTTTCAGTCCGGGATTCGATGGTGAAGTCTACTTTCTTCCGGGTCCGCCGCCCGGGGGGCGGCGGGGCTCGCCGCGCGCGCCGGCGGGTCGCCCATTCCACCTGGCTCAGGTCGCACGGGTATAGCATCACGGCAGGTCACTCGAGGAGACAACATGCTCTTGCGCCCGCGTTTCATCGTTCGTGCTCTCAGCCTTCGTCTCCTGGCCGCCGCTCTGCGCCGCGAGCGCCGACGCCCAGGCGGCGATGCGGATGCCGCAGGTCTGGACCGGCCGCATGCTCGTGCCCGAAGGGGTCGAGCCGGGAGTCACCGGCGACTCCTTCGAGCTCCGCATCTTCCAGACCTCGACCGACGAAGAGGCAGCCGGCCTCGTCGCGGCGCTCAGGGCGGGCGGCCAGGTCGGCCTGCGCAACGCGATGTATCAGCTCAAGGCCAAGGGCTGGATCCGCATCGGCAAGCTCGCCGCGACCGATGCCGTCTTTCTCCGCGTCGCTGATCTGCCCGACGGCAAGCGGCGGGTGCGCTTCTACAGCGACCATCCGCTGCGCCTCTACGACAAGACAGACCCCGCCGGCTCGACGGCGCATCCGTTCGCCTTTCTCGAGCTCGTCGTCGACGCCACGGGCAAGGGCGACGGCACGCTGATCGCCGCCGCGAGCCTGGCGATCGACGACGACGGCAGTCTGCGGATGGAGAGCGCCGGCGTGCCGGTCATCCGGCTCTACAGCGTCGAGACCGATAGTCCGCCGGCCAAGCCGGCGGCACCGCCCGCCCAGCCCTGACGCAAAACCGCCGGCGCGTTCGCACACGCCGGCGGTGGGTGAGGCGCTCGCTACCTAGCGTCGCCTGGTCCTGCGGCGACGCGCCGGACGTCAGAACCCGAAGCGGAAGCCGACGTACGGGCCGTCGAGCGTCAGCTCGGACTCGACCTCGGCGTTCTGGTCCTTCTCCTTGAACTGGATGTCCATGTAGCGGTAGCCGGCGAGGAGCGTGTACTTCTTCGCGTCGTCGAAAGCGTAGCCAAAGCCGACGAGGCCGTTCATGCTCGACTCGGTGCCGCCGGCACTGTAGTCACCGCGGACGTTGAACGAGGCGCGCTCGCCGAACGACGCGAGGTAGCGGAAGCCGATCATGCCGTCGAGCAGCGTCGGGCTGGTGCCGTAGTTCTCGTGGAACCCGGCCGGCGCCGTGAGGTCGAGCTTCTGGGCGATGTTGAACACCCGCGCGCCGAAGATGATGCCGAAGCCCTCGGCGTTGCCGCTCGGGTTCCAGACGCCGGCGCCCTCGATGATCGTCAGCTTGAGGTCGGTGCGGACGTCGAACGGCGGACGAGTCTGGTGGCCACCCATGTTGACGTAGTTGACGTCGAACAGCATGCCGAAGGCATCCTTCTGGCCCTCGAGATGGAGCTGGGCGACGAAGTCGACGTCGTCCGCGAGATCCGAGAGCGAGGCGCGGCCACTGACCAGCGTGCTGTCGTTGACCTTGATGTCGAGGCCGGCGCCGGGCAGCCAGACGTACGGGGTCACGCCCCAGTTCCAGTCCTGCGCGACGGCGGCCGACGGCAGGGCGACGAGGCCCGCGACGGCGAGAAGTGCAAGCCCTGCGATCATGCTGAGTTTGATGCGCATCGAGATCTCCAGATTCTTGTGTTGGGCGACCCACGACTTCATGCCGGGGAAGCTGGACTGCAGTTTGGCGCTGAGGTGTGGCGCGTTTGTCGCCCGGACGACGCCTTGCGTACGACCGCACCCCCTGCGATCAGGTGCCGACGGGCAAGAGGTAGGTTACCAAGCGGATGGGCGCGACAGCGCTGCCCTTTGGGGCAGTGGGCGGGAAATTCGCCCCTAGGAAAAGTCCCAGCCGGCCTTAGCGATGGGCGGCCAGGCTGAGCAACTGGGCCGCTTCGGGACGCCTGGGATCGATCATCGACATGCGGTCGGCGATCGCCGCGACTTCGGCCAGCTGCGCAGGGTTGCCCTGGCGCAGGAGGAAGTCGCCGAGCGCGAAAAGCAGGTCGTAACTCGCGGGCTCGAGCGCGACCGCCCGGCGGAGCATCGCCTCGGCTTCGTCGAGCCGTCCACCCTGGGCGAGAGCGAGCCCGGCGTTGTAGGCGGCGCGGGCGTTGCCGGGCATCGCGGTCGCTGCGCGCGCGAGGAAGTTCGCCGCCTCGGCGAGGTTGCCGGTCTCCGCGAGCAGCAGGCCGAGAGAGTAAGCCGCCTCCGCGGCCTCCGGGTTCGTGGCGACGACCTCGCGCAGGAGCCGTTCGGCCTCGGCGTTCTTGCCTTGGCGGGCGAGCAACAGGGCGAGGTTCGCCTTCGGCCCCAGGGAGAGATCGTCGACGGCGAGCGCCCGGCGATAGGCCTCTTCGGCCCGCGCCGGATCGCCCTGCTTCTCGTAGAGCAGCCCCAGGTTGTGTCCGCCGTGGGCGAAGTCGAGGGCATGCTCCATCGCCTTCACGTAGTCGGCGGTGGCCGTCGCCAGCGCCTCTTGCTGATACGGGCGGAGGAGCGTCGCGGGAGTCCCGGCGAGCTGGGCGGCGGCTTCGAGGCGCACCGCGCGATGCGAGTCGCCGAGGAGCGGCGCGAGCCGGGCGGCGCGTTCCGCCGGGTCGGCGATCGGCGCCGCCGTCACCGCGGTCTGACGGATCAGCGGCTCGTCGTCGAGCAGCGCCTTGCGGAAGGCGGCGGTGACGTCGGCGCCGTCGTAGCGGCCGAGAAGCGAAAGGGCGGTGGCGCGCACTACGGTCGGAGCGAGGACGTCGGCGGCGATGCGCAGGAGGTCCGGTTGCGCGGCCGCGTCGCCGCGCCGGCCGGCAGCAAAGACGGTCCCATAGTGCGGCTTCCTGGCCGTGCCGTACCACTTGTCGTAGGCGTCGCCAATCCAGGCCGCGGTCTTGTCGGCGTGGCAGCCCGAGCTGGCGCAGGCATTGGGCACGCCGATCGCCTGCGTCAGGTCGGGGCGCGGGATGCGGATGCTGTGGTCGGCGCGCATATGGACGACCATGAACGGCGACTTCGGCATGTGGCAGGAGACGCAGAGCGCACCGGCCGAGGGCTTCCCCTGCCACTCCTGCTTGTGGAAGTGATGGCGCGCGTCGTCGAAAGCCGGGGCCGAGTGGCACTGCAGACAGACGCCGTTGCCCTCCTGGCGGAGCTTGAGCGTGTGGGCGTCGTGGCAGTCGGTGCAGCGCACCCCCATGCGGAACATCTTGCTCTGCACGAACGAGCCGTACTCGAAGTCCTCGTCGAGGATCTGGCCGTCGGGGTAGTAGAGACCCTCGTCGAGCAGCGTCGGCAGGAGATTGTCGAGCAGCTCCGAGCGCCGGTGATCGTAGTCGCCGAGCTCGGTGCGCCGCGAGTGGCAGGGGGCGCAGAGCTCGACAAGCTCGCGGTTGCCGATTCCCGAAGTCTTCATCACCAGGCCGGTGTTGGCGATCGGCGCGCGGCCCATCGGCGGCACCTCGGCCCAGGCGACATGCCGCGAGCCCGGACCGTGGCAGGCCTCACAGGAGACGTCGATCTCCGACCAGGTGGTGGTGTAGGAGTCGCCCTTCGGGTCATAGCCCTTCACCAGATTGGTCGAATGACACTCGGCGCACATGCCGTTCCAGTTCTGGGCGTTGCGCGTCCAGTGCAGCCAGTCGCCAGGCGGGATCCGCTTGCCCGGATAGAGGAAGAACCAGCGGCGGCGCTCGGTGTCCCAGGCGACCGAGAACGCCTGCAGCCGGCCGCCCGGGAAGCGGACGAGGTACTGCTGCAGCGGTTCCCAGCCGAAGGTGTAGGCGACTTCGTAGACGGTCGGCTTCCCGTCCGGCCCGTCGGTCTCGATCTTGTAGTTTGCGCCGTCGCGGAAGAAGCGCGCCCGCATACCGTCGCCCTCGAAGCGCACGCCGGAGAAGTCGCCGCGCACAGTTTCCGAAGTCGCTTCGGTCATCGCCCGGTCGTGATGCGAACCGGTCCACGCTTTCGACTCCTTCTCGTGACAGTTCGCACAGGCGCTTCGGCCGACGAAGGTGGCTTCGGCCGGCGCGTCGCTGCGCGCCGCCGCGGGGCGCAGCGCCTCGCGGACGAGGTAGACCGGGCAGGAGGCGACGACGAGGCCGACCGCCGCGAGCGCTGCCAGCCGCCAGCGCGCCAGGGACTCGGTCACGATCTCAGATCCTCGTGACCTGCGACGGCTCGAAGCTCGAGCGCCGGATCGGCGTCGTCGTGTCCACCTTGACGATGCCGTTCTCGATCCGGACGGGGAAGAGGTCGAGCGGCCGCGGCGCCGGCGGCGCCAGCACCGCGCCGCGCAGATCGAAGACCGAGGCGTGGCAGGGGCAGGCGAAGCGCCCCGCGGCCTCGTCCCACGGCACGCTGCAGCCGAGGTGCGTGCACTGGCGGGAGAGCGCCAGGAAACCGCCGTCGGCGAGGCGCACGAGGTAGAACCTCCCCGCCGGGAAGGCGCTCACCGAGCCGGGGGCGAAGCTCTCCGCCGGCCCGGCGACGACCAGGCCCGAGGCGCTCGCTGGCGCCTTCGCGCGCGGTTTCAAGAACGAAGCGACGATCCAGACCGCCTCACCGAGCGCCGCGACGCCTAGACCGATCCATGCCAGGCGGAGAAAGGAGCGGCGCCCGGGCGACTTCGGCAGGGAGTCCCCTTCGGATCCTGGCTCGGAAAAGGCGGACATCGTCCGCCTGACGATAGCGCACGGCGCAGCCGGGGGCGGCCGGTGGCAGCGCTGCGCGGCGGCGGACGCTGTCTGGATGTCAATACGGATGTATTGACATCTGAGCGAGCGCGGGGAGTTCAGTCTGTTTCCGGAGCTCGACATCCGCTATCTGCTCCGGCATCTCGGAATCGGCAGCTACGAACAGGCGGTCGTGGTGATCTCGCGGTTCTACCCGCTGGAGCGCTTTCCGGAGAAGACCCCATCCGCGCTGGGCGAGTTGCTGCCGAAGCAAGGCTGAACGCCTACCGAGCCCGCCACTGTTGGAGCCCGGAGCGGCGCGCCTGGAACGCTTTCAATACACCGCATCGTGGTCGCCGACATTCACCGGGATGATCTGCTCATCCTGAATCAGCAGCTCCAGCGTGATGCGGTAGGAGAGGTTGATGGAGACCGAATGCAGGGCCTGCAACCTGCCACGCAATGGATGCAGGCGCAGTGACGGGTGGTGGGGATTCAACTCGAGCATCTGCAGGGTCTTGAGGTACTGCTTTTCCATTTCCGGGTGCCGCCTGAGGAAGCGCGCGGCGCGTTTCGCGTAGTGCTCGGTAAAGATCAACCGATAGGTCACGCGATGGACTTCACCCGCGCCACATGCGCCTCCGGCGACTCCTGCACAGATCGTCCCGCCGCGAGGTCGGCGCGGGTTTCCGCCAGCGCCGCATCCAGTTCGCACTCGCGCAGGTAGTGATACTGGGCGATCTCCATCACCACGAAACGTTCCTTGCCGCGCACCGAGACAATCGCCTCGGTGCGCTCGGCCAGGATGGACTCGATGGCAGCCACCCCCCTGGTCTTCAGATCGTTGGCCGTCAGATGCGACATGGTTTGCCCCCTCATGGATCGTAGTGGAGTTATTGACAGTACTCTAAATAGTACCGTAAACAGTACGATCGATCAAGTTGACTCTGACCTTATTCAGCCCGAAGTCGCGAAAGACCCTCCCGCTGCCCCGAACGACATCGAGCTTCTCGCACTGGATCCCAACATTGCCTTCAGTACGGCCACACCAGTCTCATCCCCGCGCCGCGGAACCAGATCCCGGTCACGGTCAGCACGACGAAGGCGGTGGCGAGGAAGACGAAGAGCGCCTGCGTCGCTTCGAGCCGGGTGTTGCCGATGCGCACACGCAGCAGGCGGAATCCCCAGAAGCAGAGGGCGAGCAGCGCGGCGAGAGGCAGCAGGCCACGAGTCACCAGAGCGGCACCTCCCGCGGGCGCTCCGGTGGTTCCGAGCACGAGCGCGTCGGCGACGATGAAGAGGGGGGTGAGGATAAGGGCGGCGATCGCGGCGAGCCGCGCCGTCCGCCGTCCGTTCGCGGACAGGAACCAGGCGCCGCGCGGCTCCGACTTCGCGAAACCGAGCCAGGGGAGTGCCAGGAGTGCCGCCGCGCCGAGCACCGGGAAGACGACGACGGCGAAAAGCGGATGAAGGTGGACGAGGAGCTCCTGGAAGCCGAGGAAGTACCAAGGCGCCTTCGCCGGATTGAGCGACAGGCCGGGGTTCGCCGCCGGCCCGAGCGGCGCGCGCACCAGGGCCGAGAAGAGCGTCACCGCGGCGACGAGACTCGCCGCCACCGCGACTTCGCGCCAGAAAAGATGCGGCAGAAAGGCGATCTGGTCCGGCCGGCCCTGCTCGTCGCGCGCGCTGTCGGGCGGCAGGATCACCCCCTTCGCCCGCCGCACCCGCCAGAAGTGGAAGCCAGCACCGGCGAAGAGCACGACCGGCAGCCACTGGGTATGGAGCGAGAAGTACGTGCCGAGAGTGGCGGGACCGATCTCCTCGCCGCCGCGCAGCAGCGTCGCCAGTGCCGGACCGACGAACGGCACGTAGCCCGCCATGCCGGTGACGATCGTCACCGCCCAGAAGGCGAGCTGGTCCCAGGGCAGCAGATAGCCGGTGAAGGCGGAAGCGGCGATGGCGGCGAAGAGGACCAGGCCGACGACCCAGTTCCAGGCGCGCTCGGCGAGGTAGGCGCCGGTGAAGTAGACGCGCAGCAGGTGGAGGGCGGCGACGAGCACCAGGAGGTTGGCGCTCCAGTGATGGATCGCGCGCACGAAAGCGCCGAACAGGACACCCCCCTGACGGCCCTCGAGGCGCTCGATCGAGGCGTAGGCCTCGCCCGGCACCGGAGTGTAGGCGAACATCAGCAGCGAACCGGTGACGGCGAGGAGAGACAGCAGCACCAGCGACATCCCGCCGAGACCGAAGGTGTGGGTGAAGCGGATCGTCGCCGCCGGCACCCGCACGGGACGCAGGTGGAGGACGAATGTTCCGACCACGGTGCGCCCGCTCGCGGCGTCGCTTTGCAGAACGGCTGGCGGTCGCGCGGGCGGCAAAGGCGCCTGCGGTCCGGGACTCGCCGGCACCCCGGTCTTCGCTCTCGCCATGCCGCAAAGATAACCTACGCCAATCGCGCACCGCGCAAAATCGTTCGCAGCCAGAGCGCGGACGGTCCTTCGCAGCCTCGCGCCCGCCGCCGGCGATAGGCTCAGGTGACGGACACCGGCTCGCCAGGAGAGTATACTTTCTATACCGTATGGACTTCGAGTTCGATCCCGCGAAATCGGCCGCCAACCTGGCCAAGCACGGGATCGATTTCGTCGCGGCGCAGGCATTGTGGAACGACCCCGATCGCCTCGAGGTTCCGGCGCGCAGCATTGACGAGCCGCGAGCGCAGGTGATCGGCAGGATAGGTAGTCAAGTCTGGTCGGCGTTCGTCACCTCTCGTGACGAGCGCGTGCGCATCATTTCAGTGAGGCGGGCCCGTGATGAAGAAGAAAAGCTCTACCTCTCTCGGTAAGCGTCTGCCGGCGGCGTCCCTGGACGCGCTGCACGATGCCGGCGTCGATCTCGCAGAGCACATGGATCTCGCCGGCGCGAAGCGACCTGGCCGGGAGGTGCAGCGCGTCAACGTGGACTTTCCCGTAGAGCTCCTGAACGAGATCGATCGTCAGGCTCGCCGGCTCGGCGTCACCCGTCAGGCGTTCATCAAGATCCGGGTTGCCGACAGCTTGCAGCGTCCCTGACGGCGGTCCAGGTCAGTCCCCTTCGTGCGCTTCGAAGGCGATCCGCCGGCGCCCGCGCCGCCCCTACGGCGTGTACCAGATCGTCGAGGTGTAGGCGCGCTCTTGGGTGGTCAGCGGAACTTCGGGCGGCATCTGGATTCCGAATCGCACGGCCTCGTAGGCGGTCCAGCGCGGGGTGGGAATCTCGACGACCTTCGCGTAGTAGAAGGCGGATTGCGTCGCGTCGAATTCCGGGTCGGTCCAGGTGGTGGCGAGCTCCGGTGAGCCGATGGTGTTCCTCCACGTCGCCTTCGCCACGTCCACGGTGTTGCCGACGGCCGGCAGCTTGCCCTTCGCGTCGGGCTTGCGGTCGCCGCTCCAGACGACGTCGTAGACCTTTTCTTGGGTCTCGCCGGCCTTGTCCATCCAGCCCTTGACGATCTGGATGCGGTCGAGGTTGCCGCTGTAGGCGTCCTTCATCGCGCCGGTCGCCGGTCGCCGCGGTCTGGCTGCAGTCGGCGGTGCTCTTTCTCGTCGCCCGCGCCGCGTTTGCCCATGAGCAGGTGGGCGCGGCGGCCGGCTCTCTCACCGGCCTCCGCCATCCGATCTCGGGACTCGACCACGTGCTGGCGATGATCGCGGTCGGGCTGTGGGGCGCGCAGCTCGGCGCGCCGGCGATCTGGTTGCTGCCGGTCACCTTCCCGATGGTCATGGCGTTCGGCGCCTTTCTCGGGCTTCTCGGAGTGCCGTTGCCGGGCGCGGAGATCGGCATCGGGCTCTCGGCGCTGCTGCTCGGCGCGATGGTCGCCGCGGAGGCGAGGCCGAAGATCGCCATCGCCACGATGCTGGTCGGCTTCTTCGCCATTTTTCACGGCCACGCGCACGGCGTCGAGCTGCCCGCCGGAGCAGAGTGGCCTCACCTACAGCATCGGCTTCGTGACGGCGACCGGCTGCCTGCACGGCGTCGGCATCGCGATCGGCCTCGTTCATCGCTGGCCGTGGGGACGCCTCTTCCTGCGTGCCGCGGGAGCGCTGGTGGCGCTCGCCGGCGTCGGCTTCGTGTGGCGGGCGCTGGCGTGAGGAGGCCCGCCCCGTCGACCGGTCGCGCGGCGTGGGGAATCGCGCTCGCCGCGGCCCTCGCCTCGTCGTCGCCCGCCGCCGCGCATCTGGTCACCACCGGCCTGGGGCCGGTCTACGACGGCATCTCGCATCTGCTGGTCAGCTTCGACGACCTGCTGCCGGCGCTCACCCTGGCGCTCCTCGCCGGGTCTCAACGGCCCGGCGGCCGGTCGCCGCGTACTCTTCGTCCTGCCGGGCGCCTGGCTCGCCGGTGGAGTCGCCGCCTACGCCCTGCACCTCGCGCCGCTGCCCGGCGCGGTCGCGGCGTTGTCGCTCCTCGTCGTCGGCCTGCTGACCGCGCTCGATCGCCGGCTACCGCCAGGCGCCGTGGCGGCTCTCGCGGTGGCGATCGGCGCGCTGCACGGCTGGTCGAACGGCGCCGCGCTGGCGCTCGACGGGCGCGAGGCGCGCGCTCTCGTCGGCATTGGCGCGGCGCTCTTCGTGCTGGTCGCACTGACGGCAGCGCTCGTCTGCCGCCTCGAACGTCCGTGGACGCGCATCGCCGTGCGCGTCGCCGGCAGCTGGGCGGCGGCGATCGGGCTGCTGATGCTCGGCTGGGCGCTGCGCTAGATCGGCGCGACGACACTCTGGAGTTGCCGGGCAAGTCGCGCCCGATTCAGCTCATAGTCGCTCTCGAGTCGCATCCAGAACTCGGCGCTGGTCCCCAGGGCCTCCGCCAGCTGCAAGGCGGTTTCACCGGTGATGCGCTTCTTGCCGCGGACGATCTCGTTGACGGCTTGCAGCGGCCGCCCCATCTGCCGTGCGAGCTGGGACTGGGTCATGCCGCGCGCGGCGAGCTCCTCCTTCAGGAGCGCGCCGGGTGGGATGGCGAGATCGGGCCAGCTCCGAGCCGGAAGTCCACGTTCAGTCGCCATAGTGCTGACTCACCTCCTCGATGCGCACCACCGTCAGTCCCGTGTCGGCAAAGGTCACGATCAGACGCTCCCGGTCGCCCAGGCGAATCGCGTACTGGCCCTTGCGCTCACCTTTCAGAGGATGCATATCGAGAGCGCGCAGGGCGAAGAGATCGCGCACGTCCTTGGCGGCATGCAGGGTATCGATGCGTTGAACATAGGCTCGAGCGACGCGCTCGCCCCATTCCCGCCGCGCCAAAGCCAGCTCGCGGTAGCATCGTTCGAGCATCCTGGAAGCGAAATGGACGCGCACCCATCACCTGTCTCCTAGGCTATCCATTCACCCAAAGGGTGTCAAGGACGGTCCATCCGGTCCCTGTAGTACCCGCCGAGTCCGCGCGACAGTAGAACGGGAGAAATCGGTGACAGCTAGTGGCTGAGCCACGCTGCAGCCGAGAGCACCTTCGGCTGGAACCAGGAACAGCTGAACCAGGCACAGTGGCCAACGCAATGGACTGAAACCCACCTTCGTGCTACTGTGTAGCTCAGAAGCTATACGTAAATACAAATGGCCCTCAACGTCCGCAATCCTGAAGCAGAGCGCATCGCCACGCAGCTCGCCGAGCTCACCGGAGAAACCAAGACCGAAGCGGTGATTCGGTCGCTGCGCGATCGCCTGGCTCGCGTGCGCCGGGAGCGGGCGGGCCGGAGCCTGGCGGACGAGCTCGACGAGATCGCCCGGCACTGCGCCCGGCTGCCGGTCCGCGACCGCCGGCCGCCCGACGAGATCCTGGGCTACGACGAGCAGGGGCTGCCGCGATCGTGATCCTCGACACTTCGGCGCTGTTCGCCATCCTCGCGGACGAGCCCGAGCGCCGCTCGTTCAACGAGGCGATCGAAGCGGCCGAGAGCCGTCGCATGTCGGTGGCCACGTTCGTCGAAACGTCGATCGTCCTCGAGGCCCGCTACGGCGCCGCAGGCGCACGGGAGCTCGACCTCTTCCTCGAACGCGCCGCGATCGAGCTCGTGCCGGTCGATCTCGAGCAGGCCAGGCTGGCGCGCCGGGCATGGAGTCGTTTCGGCAAGGGGCGTCACCCGGCAGCGCTCAACTTCGGCGACTGTTTTGCCTATGCCCTCGCCGCGGCCCTGGGCGAGCCGCTGCTGTTCAAGGGCGACGATTTCGCGCAGACGGACGTCGTGCCGGCCAAACCGTAGCCCAACCGGGGAAGAGGAACTCGCCCTTGACCCAGCGTCGCCGAGGCCTCCGGATCGCGCTGGCGATCGCCGCCGCCGTCCTCGCCGCGCTCGCTGCGATCGCGATCGGCGTCCGGACGCAGCTGCCGTCGTGGCTGCGCGGCACGGTCGAACGCTCTGCAAGCCAGGCGCTCGGGCGGGAGCTCACGATCGCCGGACCGTTCGACCTGACGCTTTCCCTGACTCCGAGGGTGGTGGCGCGCGACGTCCGGCTGGCGAATGTCGCGTCGGGGTCCGAGCCGACGATGCTCCGCGCGGAGAGGGTCACGGTCGTTCTCGACCTGGTCTCCCTCTGGTCGGGGCCGCTGCGCGTGCGCGGGCTCGAGATCGAGAACGCCCGCCTGATCCTCGAAGCGGACGGCGAGGGGCGCGGCAACTGGCTCTTCGCACGGGCGCCGGAGCCTGACCGCCCGTCCGCGTCGCCGGGGCAGATGTCGGTCGATATCGATCGCGCAGCGATTCGCGGCTTCGAGCTGGTCTATCGCCCGCGCCCGGAGGCGGCGCCGGTGACGCTGGCCGTCGCCGCGCTCGCGGCTCGGCTCGATCCGGCGAGCCGGAGCATCGAGCTCGATGGCAGCGGGCGGTTCGCGGAGAGGCCGTGGGAGATCGCGGGCCGGCTCGGTACAGTGGAGCAGCTCCTCGCCGGCGGCGACATCGAGGCCGACCTCACCGGCCGCCTCGGCGAGACGAAGATCGGGCTTCGCGGAACGGTGCGCGATGCGCTCGTTCTCGGCGAGGCCGACCTCGAGGTGAGCCTGGACGGCCCCGACATCGCGGCGGCACTGCAGCCGTTCGGCTGGCGCTCGCCGCTCGCCGGAGGTTTCGAGCTCCGCGGCCATTTCGCCCCGGCGCAGGACGGCATCGACGTCGACCTCCAGGGCGCTGTCGGCGGAGTCAGCGCCAAAGTGCACGGGATCGTGAGCTCCCTCGGGGCGCTCGACCGGTTCGATCTCGCCCTCGAGGGCGCGGGTCCGGACGCCGCGGTGGTCGGCTCCTGGATCGGCGTGCGTGACCTGCCGGCGCATCCGTTCGATCTCGCGGGCCGCCTGCGGCGCGCGGACGGGCGGCTCTTCCTCGACCCTGTGCAGGGCCGCGTCGGGTCGACCGCGCTCACCGTCGCGGGGGAGGTCGGTTCGCCGCCGCGCTTCGTCGGCACGGACCTCGTTGTCGAGGCTGCGGGAGGAGACCTCTCGGAGCTCTCGCCGCTGACCCATCTTCGTCTTCCTGCGGTGCCCTTCGAGGTTGCGGGGCGCTTTTTGCGCCGCGCCGGCGGCCTGGCGCTCGACGGCGCCGAGTTGCATCTGCGTGACGCGCGGATCCGGGCCGAGGGCGACCTCGGCGAGCCGCCGCGTCTGTCCGCTCTCGATCTTGCGGTCGAGGCTTCGGGGCCGGACCTCGCCTTCTTCTCCGAGGTCGCGCGGGACGACCTGCCGCCGGGTCCGTTCGCGCTCCTCGGACGCATCGCGCGCGAGGGCCCGGCACTCCGCCTCGCCGGCGTCGAGGGCCGACTCGGCGACGACACCGTGAAGGTGAGCGGCCGCCTGGTGCCGGCGCCGCGGCTCGCCGGCAGCGACCTCGAGCTGCGCCTCGCCGGGCCTGACTTTGCGAAGTTCGCCGCGCACCTGGGATTCGCCGGCGTTCCGTCCGCGCGGTTCGACCTCCAGGGCCGGCTGCGCGTCGAGCCGGACGGCTACCTTCTCGACGCCGTCGAAGCCGCCGTCGGACCCCTCGGCGCCACCCTGGAAGGTCGCATCGGCTGGCCGTCGGCGCGTAACGGGACAGCCGTCTCCGGTCGTGTATCCGGAGCCGCGCTCGCCGATCTCGCGGCGTGGGGTCTCCCCGGGGAGCTCCCTGCCGAGCCGTTCTCGATCGCGGGACGCATCCGCATGGACGACGGCGTCTGCTCCGTCGATGGGGTCGTGGCGAGCGTGGGCGCGGACCGCGCCAACCTCGACGGCGTGCTCGGCGCGCTCCCCGATCTCGCGCGGCTCGACGCGACGGCCGCTCTCTCGGGGCCGAGCTTCGCCGGCCTCGGCCGGTTCTTCGCCGCTGCCGGCCTCGCGGCGCCCCCCCGCCTGCCCGCTGCGACCTACGCGCTCTCGGGTCGCGTGCGGCGCGCGCCGCCGGGATACGAGCTGCACGAGGTGCGCGCGCGGGTGGGGGAGACCACGGCGCGTCTCGACGGTACGCTCGGCGCAGGACCCGAGCTCGCGGGGTCCGAGCTCCGCATCGACCTCGCGGGCCCCGATCTCGCCGCAGAGCTCGGCGGCCTCACCGGGCTCGCGAACCTGCCGGCGGCAGCGTTCGAGCTCTCCGCGGAGGTCTCCGGCAGCCGCGAGCGCTTCGCGTCGAAGCGTCTTTCCGCCCGGCTCGGCGCAAACGATCTCGCAGGCAGCCTGACGTTGCGGCTGGACGGCCGACCGTTCGTCGACGCCGACTTGCGGGCGCAGCACCTGGACCTGCCTTGGCTGCTCGCCGCGTTCGGCGCGGGACCGCAGACTGCGGCGACAGCGGCGCCGGCGCCGCTGGACGCGGCCCCGCCGCGCGAGCGGGTGCTTTCCGACGAGCCGCTGCGGGTCGTCCGCCTCCGGCAGTTCGACGCGAAGCTGCGACTCGCGGCGGCGGAGATGGTGCTCCCGGGGATGGCCCTGCGCGAGGTCGTCGTCGCCGGCGAGCTGCGCGACGGCGCGTTGCGGATCGACCGCTTCGAAGGCCGCGGCAGCCACGGTGGCCACGCCAGCGCGAGCTTCGCGATCGAGCCTCGGGATGAGGGCTACCGACTGCGGGCCGCGGGTCGCCTCGAAGGCGGCCGGCTGGTCCTGCCGAAGACCGCGAACTCTCCGGAGAGCACCCTGCCGCTCGATCTCGAAGTGGACCTTTCGGGCGCGGGCCGCTCGCCGCACGAGATCGCGGCGAGCGGCGAAGGCGAAGTCCTGGTCGTGGTGGGCTCCGGCCGGATTTCCAACACCCTGAGCGACCGCCTGGCCCCCGGCGTGCTCCGGAGTCTGCTGGATGCGCTCAATCCGTTCCGCAAGTCGTCCGATCACACCGAGTTCGACTGCGGCATCGCGTCGGCGTTCTTGAAGGACGGCACGGCGATCGTCGAGCCGATCGCCTTGCGCACCGACAAGATGACCGTCGTCGGCCATGGCGATGTCGATTTCGCTACCGAGGACATCGATCTCTACTGGACCGTCAAGCCGCGCAAAGGTCTTGGGCTGTCGGCCAGCTCGATCGCCAACCCCTACATCCGCCTGGGCGGGACGCTCGCTTCCCCCAGCCTGGATCTCGACCCGCTCAAGGCGGTCACCTCCACCGGCGCCGCCGTCGCCACCGCCGGGCTCACGATCCTCTCCAAGGGGCTCTACAACCGGATCACCGCCGAAAAGAAGGTCTGCGTGGAGGCGCTGGCGAAGGCCCGGAAGCAGATGGAGTCGCGCCGGGCCACCCCCGGCTCCTGACCCGGCCGAGGGAGCGCCAGGCAGCGGCCCGGTAGGAACCGGTATATTGAGCTCCATGTCCCCTGTCGGTCCGGCGCGGCCCTCTGCCGAGGAGCTCGAGAGCCTGATCTCCGACCTCTCCTCGCGGTTCATCCGGCTCGTCTCCGGACGAGGTGGACAGCGAGATCGAAGCGGCGCTGCGGCGCAGTCTGCGACCTTCTCGAGCATCGAGTTCGCGGTGCTCTGGCAGTGGTCGGTCAGAGGCCCCGGAGGTCATCTCGCCCACCCACTTCTACTTCGCGCGCCGGATGGTCCGCGACTCCCGAGCCGATGAGCCAGGAGCAGTACCCCTGGGCCCGGGAGGAGATGCTGGCCGGCCGGACGCGTCCTCGTCGTCGTACCCTGGCAGGATCTTCCCGCGGAGGCCGCGCGTCGACCGGGAGACCTGTCGCCGCTACGGCATCCGCTCGGTTCTCTGTCTGCCGCTCGCGGTAGGCGGTGAGCCGCCCGTGGGCGCTCTGGGCTTCAACTGCCTGCGGAGCGGAGCGCGACTGGCCGGACGTGCTGGTGAAGCGGCTGCAGCTGGTGGCCCAGATCTTCACCAACGCGCTCGCCCGCAGCGCCACGAGTTGAACCTGCAGAGAGAGCGCGGCTCGTCTGCGGCGGGCGCCGATCTCGCCGGCCTGGCGTTCTACGAGGTCGACCTGGTGGCCCGCGTCACCTTCGTCGACGACCGGTTCCGCCAGATCTGCGGTCTGCCCCCCGAACGGGAGGAGGGCCTGCAGGCCCTGGAGTTCTGGCTGGAGCATCTCCATCCTGCCGACCGCGAGGCGGATCCTGGAGCAGCGCCGCCGACTCCATGCGGCGAGCTGGAAACGCTCTCCACCGAGTACCGCTTCCTGAACCCGGCCCGGGGCGAGAGGTGGATCCATCACATGGCTCGCGTCGCGCGCCGCGACGCCGCGGACGCGCGGTCCAGCACCTTCGGTGTCCTGCGCGACATCACGCGAGACGCAAAGTCGCCGAAGACGAACGACGCGATCTCGCCCGGCGCCTGATCCGGGCGCAGGAAGAGGAGCGCGCGATGCTCGCGCGGGAGCTCCATGACGACCTGACGCAGCGGCTCGCGGTGCTGGCGATCGAAGTCGGCCGCGCCGAGCTCGCCGCGACCGACGCGGCGCAGACTCAGACGATGCAGTCGATTCGCGAGGGACTCGTGCGCCTGAGCGACGACGTCCACGCGCTGGCGAGCCACCTGCATCCGTCGGTCCTGACGGAGCTCGGTCTGGCCGAGGCGCTGCGGGCGGAGGGCGAACGCCTGAGCCGCCAGGGGGGCATCGACTCGCGATGGAGATCGAGCCGCTCCCCGCCGTCGCGAGGGAAGCCGTCGCGCTCTGCCTCTTCCGCGTCGCGCAGGAGTCGTTGAACAATGTGATCCGCCACTCCGGCGCGCGCGCCGCGAGCGTCGACCTGCGGCCGATGGACGGCGGTCTGCTGCTCGCGGTCCAGGACGATGGCGTCGGCTTCGATCGGCGACGGATCCCGGGCAAGCGGCGGAGCCTCGGACTGGCGAGCATGCGACGAGCGGGTGCGACTGCTGAACGGCACCCTCGACATCGAGAGCGCTCCCGGCCGGGGGACTTCGATCGTCGCCTGGGTCCCGGCGGAGGACGAGGAGCGATGAGCTCCGCGCGTCGTCCGCGGGTGCTCCTCGCCGACGACCATCTCCTGGTGGCCGAAGCGCTGAAGAGCCTGCTCACTCCCGAGTTCGACCTCGTGGGCGTGGTCGAGGACGGGCGCGCGCTGTCGACGCGGCCGCGGACGCTGCGACCGGACGTGATCGTCGCCGACGTCACGCATGCCGCAGCTCAACGGCATCGACGCCCTGGTGCAGCTGCGCCAGGGCGGCGACCGGGTGCCGGTCGTCTTTCTCACCATGCACCGCGACGTCACCTTCGCGCGGCGGGCGCTCGACGCCGGGGCCTCGGGCTTCGTGCTCAAGCACTCGGCGCCGTCGGAGCTGGTGACCGCCATCCGCGCCGCGCTCGCGGGCAAGACCTACCTCACTCCCCAGCTCGCGGGCGAGGTCCTGGAAGCGATGAAGCAGCCGGCTCGGAGCGCGCCGCCGACCCGGTTGCCGCCCTCACGCCGCGGCAACGGGAGATCCTCCAACTGCTGGCGGAGGGTCGCTCGGTGAAAGAGATCGCCTCGCGACTCGCGATCTCGTCACGGACGGTGGAGTTCCACAAGTACCAGATGATGGAGAACGCTGGGCCTGCACACCAACGCCGAGCTGTTCCACTTCGCCCTCAAGCACGGCCTCGTCGAGCTCTGACGCCCCCAGCCGACGCCGCGGATCTCGCGGCTCGCGGCGGTGAGCCCCCCTACCCGGACGGGTAGCGGCCGAGCTGGGGCATTTCCCAGCCGCGGGCCCGTACCAGTTCCCGAGCTGGCAGCGCGCGCCGATCCCGCCTAGCCTCTCCCTCAGACCGCTGTCGCGACAGGCGTCGCGACGACACGGTCACGCGAAGGCGAGATGCGAGCGATGAACGAGAATCACCGAGTTGCGTACTTCTCGCGGATCGCCACTCCCAGGCTCACGGAGGCCGTGCGCGGCCTGCTCGAGTCGGAGTTCGCGAACGGTGGTCATGGTCGCCGACGAGAGGTCGCTGATCGAGGGCGCGTCGCGGTTGCGGCCCGACGTCGCTGTCGTGGACCTGTCCCTGGCGCTCGACAGCAGCTGGGCTGGTTGCACGAGCTGCGGCAACGATGTCCCCAGATCAAGGTGGTCGTCCTGAGCGTCCACGACGAAGAGAGCGTGCGCCTCGCGGTGCTCGCCGCCGGCGCGGACGTCTTCGTGCTCAAGCGCGCGATCTCGACCGACCTACTGGCCGCCCTGGAAATTGTCCGCGGCAGCCCGGAAACAGCAAAGGGAGTGTGATCATGGCAAGAACAGGCTGCGGTTCTTCGGACGCTCGGGCTGGCCTTCGGGCTCAGCGCGATCCTCGGCGCGCAGTTGCCTCCCGGCGAGGTCGCCCGGCTCGACGGCGACCTGACGCCGGTCGGCGCCGAGCGCGCCGGCAACGCCGACGGCACGATTCCGGCCTGGACCGGGGGGTTGGCGAAGACCGACCCGATCGATCCGAAGGTCGGCTACGCCGACCCGTTCGCCGCCGACGCCGTGCTCTACACGGTCACGGCGGAGAACGCCGAGCAGTACAAGGGCGTGCTCTCCGCCGGGCATCTGGCGCTGCTCAAGCGCGACGCGAAGACGCTGCGGATGAACGTCTACCCGACGCGCCGCAGCGCCGCCCTGCCGGACGCTGTCCTGGCCGACATCCGCACCCAGGCACCGCTCGCCCGCACCGACGGCGACCACCCGCTCGACATCGGCAAGAGCGCCGTGCCCTTCCCGATTCCCGCCAACGGCCTCGAGGTGATGTGGAATCACGTCTTCCGCTGGCGCGGCGGATCGGTCGAGCGCCAGTTCGCGTGGGCGCCGGTGAACCCGAGCGGCAAGTTCTACACCGTCAAGTTCCACCAGAAGCTGGTGTTCGACCAGCACGGCTATATGCCCGACTCGACGCCGGGCCGGCTCTACAACGCGACCGGCTACTTCGTCTCGCCGCCGGCGGCGATCGGCACCCGCACCCTCACCTGGGAGCCCGTCGACCCCGTGGCGGAGCAGCGCTCCCGCTGGATCTTCATCCCCGTCCACCCTCGCCACGCGGCGCTTCCCGTCCTACGGCTACGACACCAACGAGCCGTTGACGGGAGGCATGCGCACGGCCGACCAGAACGACGGTTGGAACGGCGCTCCGGACCGCTACGACTGGAAGCTCATCGGCAAGCGCGAGCTGCTCATCGGCTACAACGCCTACAAGCTCGCCGACCGCAAGTTGACCTACAAGGCGATCATCCAGCCGCACCACCTCGATCCCGACCTCCTGCGCTACGAGCTCCACCGCGTCTGGGTCGTCGAGGCCACGCTGCGCGACGGGCGCCATCACCCGTTCGCCCGCCGCGTCTTCTACGTCGACGAAGACACCTGGCAGGTCGCCCAGGAGGAGGTCTACGACAAGAAGGGGCGGCTGATCCGCTTCGGCGATCACCAGATGATCCAGTTCTACGACGTGCAGGTGCCGTGGTACGCCGCGACGATCCACCACGTTGTCGGCAACGGCGCCTACCTCGTCACCTATCTGAACAACATGGAGCCGTTCCCGACGCGCTGGGGGTTCGAGGGTGAGCTGCCGGACTTCCTGCCCAGCAACCTGCGCAGTCTGGGTCTGCAGTGAAAGGGGGAATGGCCATGAACGCCAACTCAACGAACCGGACGACCTGCCGCGCGATCTCCGCGCTCCTCGCGCTCGCGGCACTGCTCTGGCTTCCCGCGACGGCCGGGGCCGGTCAGTACTCCCTCTTCAAGGGCGACGTCATCGCCGTCACGAAGACGACCGTCGCCTTCGGCGTCGCCTTCCGTAACGGCAACGCGGACTGCCAGCTGATCGGCGCCGGCGCCGGACAGGGCGACGACCCGGAGTTCCCGTGCGCCTCGGGAGCCGTCGCGGTCAACGACGATCCCAACATCAACTTCAAGAAGGGCGACGCCCTGAGCGCGCCGATCACCGTGGTCTCGGACTTCACCTTCCGCCACAAGTCCGGCACGGGAGTCTTCTTCCGCCTGCGCGGCTGGTACGACACGGTCCTCGACAACAAGAAGATGCCGCACGGCACGACGTCCACCGCGTTCGTTCCCGACACGAAGATGGACGACTCGGGCTATATCGGCGCCCAGAAGTTCAAGGGCTTCGAGCTCTACGACGCCTTCTTCTTCGGCAACTACAAGCTCGACAAGTCGACCCTGACCCTGCGCGTCGGCCGGCAGGCGATCGACTGGGGGGAGTCCGTCCTATATCCGGGAGTCAACGGCATTCAGGCCTACGACTTTGCCTGGGCGACGATGCCCGGCGCTCCGTCCATCAACGGCGCCAAGCTCCCGGTCAACCGGGTCGTGGTCTCCCTCGCCGGCGGCGAGGGCTGGACCGTCGACGGTTTCATGAACCTCGAGTTCCGTGAATCGGTCCTTCCCGGCTGCGGAACCTGGAACAGCTACAACGACCAGGGCCCCGCTCCCGGCTGCAACCTGGCGGCGGCCGGCGGCTTCCCGGATCGCTTCTCGGCCCTCGTCCTCAAGAACCGCTCGTATTACGAGGGCAGGCTCTTCGCCGGCGGCGCCTTCCCGGAGGGCGGCATCGCGACCGCGGCCGGTACCTACCGGGAACCCTCCCAGTGGAGCGGCTACGGGATGGCGGTTCACAAGTTCGCGAACGCCCTCAACACGGACTTCGGTTTCTACTACGCCAACTACACGAATCCCATCCTCAACATCAGCCCGCTCGTCGGCACGGACGCGCTGACCTTCGCCGTCAACACCCACTTCGTGCCGGACGTGCAGATCCTCGGAGTGAGCACCTCGACCGGCGTGCGCAACATCGCGATGTTCGGACAGCTCCTCTACACTCTCGACTATCCCGCACAGAGGAACGCCCCCACCTTCATCCAGGGCTCCACTCAGGGCCTCGGGCCGTACGGCTGGATGCAGAGTCACGTCAACGAACAGGTCCCCGCCTTCTTCGAGATGGACGTCGCGCAGTTGCAGCTCGGCGGGACCTGGCAGTTCGGCGAGCGCATCGGGCTGACGGACGCGACGCTCACCGGCGAGGTCAACGGCCAGTGGGCGACCAACCACCCCGGCCTCGAATGGGCCGAACGCCGAGCGGCTGGGCCGTTCCGGCAACTTCGGGACCGCCGCCTGGGACCAGCAGGGCTACGTCTGCGACCCCAATCAGCTCGCCAACGGGATCATCAACCGGTGCGAGGTCAAGGGCTTCGCGACCGAGTACGCGGTGGGCTTCAAGCTCCGGGCGGCGGCGAACCTGCCGCAGCCGTCGCTGGGCATCACCTGGACTCCGGTTCTCACCCTGCAGGACGACGTCTACGGTTTCTCGACCGACGGCGCGGTGCGCGAAGGGCGGCTCGTGCTCGGCGCGTACCTCCGGGCCTCGCTGCGCGAGAAGTACTACTTCGAAGGCGGCCTTATCCTGCCCAACCGCGGTGCGGAATGGGACGACGCCTCCGATCGCGGCCAGTACTCGATGGTGTTCGGAATGACGCTGTAAGGAGGATGAGATGAAGATCCTGGAGAAGCTCGTACCGGGCGTTGCTGCCCTGGGGATGCTGGCGACGGCGCCGGCCCTGCGCGCCGCCGATCTGACGCCGGCGGAGGCGCAAGAGATCGCGGTCGAGGCTTACCACTACCTCTATCCGCTGGTGTCGATGGACGTGACCCGTCGGCTGATGACGAACGTCCCGTCGGGCGTGAAGGCCGGCCTTGGCCCGGCCGGCGCCTTCGAACACATGCGGACCTATCCGCCGGCCGACTTTCGCGAGGTCGTGCGGCCGAATTTCGACACGCTCTACTCCGTCGCCTGGCTCGACCTGACCCGGGAGCCGATGGTTCTCTCGGTGCCGGATTCCGGCGGCAGGTACTACGTTCTGCCGCTCTACGACATGTGGACCGACGTCTACGCGGTGCCCGGCAAGCGCACCAGCGGCACGCGGCGGGCACGCTACGCCGTCGTTCCGCCCGGCTGGAGCTGGCCAGCTGCCGGCCGGCGTCGAGCGGATCGACTCCCCGACGGCGTACAACTGGGTCATCGGCCGCAGCCAGACGAACGGACCGGCGGATTACGCCGCGGTGAACAAGTTCCAGGACGGCTTCCGGATCACCCCGCTCTCGCAGTGGGGCAAGCCGGCGACGGCGCGGCCTGCCTTCGTGCGCCGATCCGACGGTGGACATGAAGACGCCGCCGCTCAACCAGGTCAACAACATGACCGGCGACAAGTACTTCGCCTACGCCGCGGAGCTGATGAAGCTCCACAGGCCGCACGCGACCGACTGGTCGATTCTCGCCCGCCTGAAGCGATTGGGGATCGTGCCCGGCCGGAGCTTCGACTTCGCCAAGGCCGCCCCGGTCGTCCAGCAGGCGCTGCTCGACGCGCCCACGGACGCGCTGAAGCTGCTCGGTCCGCGGCGCCGAACCTGGCCCGCGTCGTGAACGGCTGGCAGATGCTCACCGACACGATGGGCGTCTACGGCAATCACTATCTCAAGCGCGCCTGGGTCGCGAAGATCGGCCTGGGAGCGCTGCCGGTCGTCGACGCGATCTACCCCATGAACCTGGCGGACGCCGACGGCAAGCCGTTCGACGGCGTTCACGACTACGTGATCCACTTCGCGCAGGCCGAGGCCGGTCGACGCCTTCGTGGGGCGATCTCGGCGCCGCCGAGGGCTTCGCCCAACAGGCGCGAATCGTCTCACCGTTTCGCCTCGGCGACCGACGCGTCGGATCCGATGACGGATCATGCGCTTCTCCGGGCGGCCGGAGACCAACGTGAGCGCAAGTACGTCGACACCGGGAACTTCGCCGCCGACCACGCGGACGAGCTGTCGGTCGAGCTGCTCCTGAACCACGGGCCCTACTCGCTCCTCGCCGGCGTTTCGACGCCGCGGACGAGTACCGCATCACGGCGTACCCGAGCTACAAGATCACCGACAAGATCCGGGGCATCGGCTACCTGGGCTGGGTCTCCAAGCCCGACGGCAACTACAACGCCTACTACGGGGCGACGGGCGCTACTCGCAGCCCAAGCCGTGGCTTCAGTACTGGCTCGGCGTGATCACTGTCTATACCGATTTCAACCAGGAGAGCGACGACCTGGCGTCGACGCTGGAGCTGCGTCCGTTTGCCGGCGTCAAGTTCATGGGCGCCAACCAGAACATCATTGGCGGTACTACAACTGGACGCGCTACGAGCTCCGCGAGACCCAGAATCGCGACACTGGCGACTGGTCGACGGTTCACCGGCTCCGCAACCAGGTTCGCATCGAGATACCTCTCGCGGCGAAAGATCGGACCTGGACTCCGAAGTCCTGGTACCTGCTGGCCGACGTCGAACCGATCTATCGCTCGGACAGCGGTCAGATCGATCCGTTGCGGCTTCGGGCCGGCCTCGGCTACATCGCCAATCCGCGGCTGCTGGTCGAGTTCCAGTACTACAACCAGTTCACCCGTCCGAACGGCGGCAGCCTCGAGTACACCGACAACATCATTCGCCTGAACTTCAAGATCCTGACCAAGGACGGCCTGCTGTCGGGCCTCGGCGGCGATCTGGATTGATTGCGCGATTGGCGATGCCGGTGTCCTTCATGTCAACAGGAAGAATAGGAGAAGCGAAATGACCCACAAGAAGCTCGTATCCTGGCTCGCTGCCGCGGCAGCTGGAGCCGTCCTGATCGCGGTGGCTCCGTCCGGCTCGCTCGGCGGCGGCTCCAGCGCCCGCGGCGATGGACCGCACGGTGCTGCCGCTCGCGGAGCCGGACTATCCGCCGATCACGGAGCTCGACGTCCGCAACGCCACGCCGCCGCCGCGCTTCGAAGTGAAGGCGCCCGAGGGCGCTCCGAACGTTCTGCTCGTCCTGATCGACGACATGGGCTTCGGCATCCCGAGCGCCTTCGGTGGCCCGGTGCACATGCCGACCGCGGATCGTCTGGCGAACGAGGGGCTGCGCTACAACGCCTTCCACAACACGGCCGTCTGTTCGCCGACGCGCACGGCGCTGCTCTCGGGCCGCAATCACCATTCGAACAATATGGCCGGCATCACCGAGACGGCGACCGCGTTCCCGGGGAACACCGGGCAAGCGTCCGAACAACGTGGCGCCGCTCGCCGAGATGCTGCGCCTCAACGGCTACAGCACCGCCGCCTACGGCAAGAGCCACGAGACCGCGCCCTGGGAGACCAGCGTCTCCGG
The DNA here is from genome assembly GCA_963788175.1 of Thermoanaerobaculia bacterium. GTDB lineage: Bacteria > Acidobacteriota > Thermoanaerobaculia > Multivoradales > JAGPDF01 > JAGPDF01. Next base: position 35,964 of record CAWBFZ010000019.1, on the reverse strand, counting down.
CCCGACCGATCGCTGGCCGACGCGCTCCGGGTTCGACGAGTTCTACGGCTTCATCGGTGGCGAGACGAACCAGTGGGCGCCGACTCTCTACCACGGCACCAACCTCGTGGAGGTGCCGAAGGATCCGAACTATCACTTCATGACCGACATGACCGACAAGGCGATCGCCTGGATGAAGTTCCAGAAGGCGATGACCCCGGATCGGCCGTTCTTCATGTACTTCGCGCCGGGCGCGACGCATGCCCCGCATCACGTGCCGGAGGAGTGGATCGCCAAGTACAAGGGCAAGTTCGACCAGGGCTGGGACAAGCTGCGCGAAGAGACCCTCGCCCGCCAGATCCAGCTCGGCGTGGTGCCGGCCGGCACGAAGCTCGCGCCGAAGCCCGAAGCGATCAAGGACTGGAGCACACTCTCGGCCGACGAGAAGAAGCTCTTCACCCGCCAGATGGAGATCTACGCGGCCTTCGGCGAGTACACCGACACCGAGATCGGCCGGCTGGTCGACGCCGTCGGGGAGACCGGTCAACTCGACAACACGCTGGTCATCTACATCCTGGGCGACAACGGCACCAGCGCCGAAGGTGGCATGAGCGGCATGTACAACGAGTACACCTACTTCAACGGCGTCGCGGAGTCGGTCGCCGACATCCTGAAGCACTACGACGAGCTCGGCGGCCCGATGTCCTATGCCCACATGTCGGCGGGCTGGGCGGTCGCCGGCGACACGCCGTTCACCTGGACGAAGCAGATGGGTTCCGACTTCGGCGGCAACCGGACCGGCATGATCGTCTCGTGGCCTCAGCGAGTCAAGGCGAAGGGCGAGGTGCGCTCGCAGTTCCACCACGTCATCGACATCGCGTCTACCGTGCTCGAGGCGGCCACCCTGCCGGAGCCCAGGAGCGTCAATGGCACGGTGCAGAGGCCGCTCGAAGGCGTGAGCATGGTCTATACGTTCGACGACGCCAAGGCGGCGAGCCGCCACCAGGTTCAGTACTTCGAGATGTTCGGCAATCGCGCCATCTACGACAACGGCTGGTTTGCGCGCGTCATCCACAAGGCGCCGTGGGAACCGAAGCCGCGGGCCGCACTCACCGCCGACAAGTGGGAGCTCTACGACAGCCGCACCGACTTCAGCCTGACGACCGACCTGGCAGCGAAGAATCCCGCCAAGCTCAAGGAGCTGCAGGATCTCTTCCTGACCGAGGCGGTGAAGTACGACGTGCTGCCGATCGACGACCGCTCGATCGAGCGCATGAACGCCAAGATCGCCGGGCGGCCGGACCTGATGGGTGACCGCACCTCGCTGACGCTGGGCGAGGGGATGAAGGGGATGTCGGAGAACGTCTTCATCAACATCAAGAACCGTTCCGTCGCCATCACCGCCGACGTCGAGATTCCCAAGGGCGGCGCCGACGGCGTCATCCTCTGCCAGGGCGGCCGGGTCGGCGGCTTCAGCCTCTACCTCAAGGACGGCAAGCCGATGTACCACTACAACTACCTCGGCATGCAGCGGTTCACCGTCGCCGCGACGGAGCCCGTCGCGGCCGGCAAGGCGACGATCCGCCTCGAGTTCGCTTACGACGGCGGCGGCCTCGGCAAGGGTGGCCTGGCCACGATATTCGTCAACGGCAAGAAGGTCGCCGAAGGGCGGATCGGGATCACCCAGCCGATGATCTTCTCCGCCGACGAGACCGCCGATGTCGGCGTCGACGACGCCATGCCGGTGACCGAGGACTACAAGTTGGGCGACAACGAGTTCACCGGAACGATCCACAAGGTGCGGATCGATGTCGGCGCGATCGGAGCCTCCGAGAAGGTCGCGGCCCAGGCCCAGGCGGAGCTCGCCATGAAGAAGGCGATCGCCGACTGAAGCCGCGCCCGGGCGGAAGGAGGGGGCGCAACGCCCTCTCCTTCCGACTTTCCGGGAAACGTTTTCCACTCGATTCCTCAAGGAGAAGTCCATGAAACCCAACCGCACTCAGAACCTCCTCGCCGCCGCGCTGCTGGCCGCGCTGGCCTGCACGGCCGCTCAGGCGCAGCCGGCCGCCGCCGCTCGGCGTCCAGGTGACGCCGGAGACCTACATCCACGCCGAGTCCGACCGCCAGTTCGGCAACATCGTCAAGATGGCGGGCGGGGTGAACCGTCTGTTCCATTTCCGCAGTCCCACCCCGCTCGACAAGCAGAACGTCGTGCGGATGAACCGCGACACGCTCTACTCCATGGGCGTCGTCGATACCTCGAAAGGCGCGACCATCACCGTACCGGAGTTGCCGAAGGACCGCTATGTCTCGGTCTACCTGGTGGATAACGACCACTACTGTCCGGGGGTGATCTACACCGCCGGCAAGCACGAGCTGCCGCGGGACACGAAGTTCCTGGCCATCGGCGTCCGCATCCAGGTGATCGACCCCAAGAACGCCGACGAGATCGCCAAGGTCAATGCGCTGCAGGACAAGTTCGTCATCGAGTCCGCGAGCGCCGAGCCAATGCCGGAGTTCAAGTGGAATATGGACTCCTTGAAGGCGCTGACGGTGAAGTACGAGAAGGAGTCGGCCGGGTACAGCAGTTTCGCAGGGATGCAGGGGCCGCGGGGCAAGGTGAACGAGAAGACCCGTCACGTCGCGGCAGCGGCGGGTTGGGGCCTTTTCCCCGATCGCGACGCCATGTACCTGAACTACAGCGGTGGCCAGGATGCCGAGCACTGCTACAAGGCCACCTACGCCGTGCCCGAGAACGGGGCGTTCTGGTCGATCACGGTCTACGGCAACGACGGCTACATGAAGAGTGACTCGAACATCGTCAACTCGTCCACCGTCAAGCTCGACGCCGACGGGCGGTTCACCGTCCACTTCGGATCTCAGAAGACCTGCGGCGACAAGCCGAACCGGCTCGATACGAGCGCGGGGTGGAACTACATCCTGCGCATCTACCGCCCCGGGCCGTCGGTTCTGGACGGGCGCTACAAGCTGCCGGAGCCGGTTCCCGCCGGCTGACGCGGGTCGTGAAGAGGGTCGAGCGAGAGGACCGCTGCCGAGCTGGACACCTGCCACCGAGGGATCGCCAAGGGCGGTCCTCCGGTGGCTGGTCCTGTATTCCGAAGCGTCGCATCGAGACGGAAGTTGAAGATAGAGTTCGAGTGGAGGTGGCGGGATGCTCCTGATCGAGATCATGAGGAAAGCAGCTCTCGGCGCGCTGGTGGCGAGCGTGCTGTGCACGGCAACTCCCGCCGGCGCCGAAGCCGGGACTGGAACCGGGACCGGCGTCGATCCGGAGGCTCTCGCAACTTTGAAGCAGATGACCGACCACCTGGGCGGCCTGCAGCGCTTCAGCGTGCACGGGCACGGCACGCTCGAGGTGGTGCTGGTCTCGGGGCAGAAGCTGCAGTTCGACAACGACCTCACGCTGCTCGTCGAGCGGCCGAACAGGCTCCTGGCGACGCGCCGCGGGGAGATCGCCGAGCAGCGCTTCGTCTACGACGGCAAGAGTCTCACCTTTCTCAACCCGGAGGGCGGCGGCTTCTACGCCACGGTCGCCGCGCCGGCGACGCTCGAGGCGATGCTCGATTTCGCGCGCGACGAACTGGATCTCGTCGCCCCGGCGGCGGATCTGCTCTATGCCGACGCCTACGAAGCGCTGACTTCCGACATGACCGCCGGTTTCGTGGTCAGCCGGAAGGCGATGTTGGGCGACGAGGCCTGCACGCATGTCGCGTTCCGCAAGCCGGGAGTCGATATCCAGCTCTGGATCAGCAACGCGCCGGACCACCTGCCACGCAAGTACGTCCTGACGACGACCGACATGGCCGCGGACCCGCAGTTCATCCTCACCCTGTCCGACTGGGATCCTGCGCCGAAGACGGATGCGAAGAGCTTCGAGTTCGTCGCGCCGAAGGGCGCCACGCGTGTCGATTTCCTGCCCGCTGCCGCGCACTGACCGAGCGTCGAGGACCAGACCCATGACCGGAAAACGAATCGTCGTCGGAACCACTCTCGGGCTGGCGCTTTTCGCCGGCCTCGTTGTCGAGGCCGGGGCCATTGTTGGCGCCCCCATGACCCCGGTCAGCGTCGCTGGCGTCGCCCGCCGGACGGCGAGGCGGACCACCGCGGTCGTCGCGAGCAGCGCCAACGCCTCGGCCTCGGCCTCGGCTGCCGCGTCGCAGCAGGCCGCGGCGGCCTCCCAGCAACAGGCCGCCGCGGCACAACAGCAGGCGGCGATGGCCCAGCAGGACGCCGCCATGGCGCAGCAGCAACTGGCGGCGGCGGAGGCGGAGGCGGCGGCGGCGAAACAGCAGGCGGCTGCCGCGCAGCAGGAGGCAGCGATGGCCAAGCAGGCCGCGACCCTGCCGGTCGGCACCACGGTGAGCGCGCTCCCCAACGGCTGCAGCAGCATCAACATCGGCGGCGTCGACTACTTCAACTGCGCCGGGACCTACTATCGCGTCGCGCTGCAGTCGGGCAACGTCGTCTACGTGGTGTCGCAGCCCTGACCACGACCCAAGCTCCGGCGGTGCCCTTTTTGGCGACGGTGAGAGGTCCGTCCGCCGGGGTACGGCGACCACGGAGTGCCCGAAGGCGCGACCAGGGGGAGGCCGACCGATGAAAACAGGAACTGCCCCGCCCACCAGCCAGCGTTCCCGGTGGGCGCGCTGGGAACGTTGGGTGCCGGGAGTCCGGATGTTCCGGTCGTACGAGCGCGCCTGGCTGGCGAAGGATCTCGCGGCGGGAATCACCCTCGGCACGCTGATGGTCCCGGTGGGGCTGGCCTTCGGCGAGCTGGCCGGTGTTCCCATGGCGGGGCTCTATGCCGGCATGCTGCCGCTCGTCGTCTATGCCCTGTTCGGCAGCTCGCGTCAGCTGATCATCGGCCCGGACGCCTCGATGTCGGCGCTGGTGGCGTTGAGCGTGGCGCCGCTCGCCGGCGGCGACCTCGGGCGCCTGGCGATGCTGGCCGCGGTGCTCGCCCTCCTCATGGGAGCGATCTTCATCGTCGGCTCGTTCCTCCGCCTGGGCTTCCTCGCCGACTTTCTGGCCAAGCCGGTCATCACCGGCTTCATGCACGGTCTGGCGGTGGTGATCGCCGTCGGCCAGCTGCCCAAGGTGTTGGGGGTCGCGGGCGGCGGCGACACCACGGTGGCGCAATTCCTCACCGTCTGGCGCAACCTCGGCGGGGCGAACCTCGCCAGCCTCGCCATCGGCGCCGGCTGCGTCGCCGTGATCCTCTCGTGCCGGCGCTGGTGGCCCCGGATTCCCGGCCAGATCGTGGCGCTGGTCGGCGCGACGCTCCTGGTCTACCTTCTGAAGCTCGAGCAGTCCGGGGTCGCCGTGGTCGGCGAGATTCCCAGCGGCCTGCCGCGCCTGCGAATTCCGCTGCCGAGCGCCGAGGATCTGCGGCTGCTTCTGCCGGTGGCGCTGGCGTCGGCGCTGGTCGCCTTCTCCGACACTGTCGCCACCGCCCGCGGCTTCGCCTCGCGCAACCGCTACCGCATCGACGCCAACCAGGAGATGCTGGCCCTCGGTCTGGGGAATATCGCCGCCGGTTTCACCCAGAGCCTGCCGGTCAACGGCAGCGGTTCGCGTACCGCAGCCGCCGAGGCGAGCGGCAGCCGCACCCAGGTGACTTCGATCGTCGCCGCCGGGATGGTCGCCTGCGTCATGCTCTTTCTCACTGGCCTGCTCTATTCGCTGCCCGCCGCGGCGCTCGGTGGCATCCTGATCGCCGCTGCCTGGAGCCTGTGCGATTTTGCGGAGTTCCGGCGCATGTGGCGGTTTCGCGGGGTGGGCCTCGCAGGAGCGCTGCTGACCGCCGCGGGCGTCGTCGCCATCGGCGTGATGGAGGGAATCGCCCTGGGCGTCGTCTTCTCGCTCATCCTCGTGCTGCGCGCGCTCGCCTTTCCTGCGGATGCCGTGCTCGGCGAGTTGAGTCCGGGGGAGTTCGCGGACCGCGCGCGGCACCCGGAGGCCAAGCCGATCCCCGGCGTCACCCTGATGCGCTTCTCCGGACCGCTCTTCTTCGCCAACTGCGGCAACTTCCGCAACCGGGTCGAGGAGCTGATCGCCGTCGCGCCGGAGCCGCTGCGCGGCTTCGTCCTCGACGGCGCCGCTATCTTCGACCTCGACCTCGCGGCCTGCGAGCTCCTGGGCGAGCTCCACGGCGAGCTCGCAGGGCGCGGCATCCGGATGACAATTGCCGGCATGCCGGGGCGGGTGCGCGACGTCCTGGCGCGCGGCTGGGAGGGCGCGGCGAGCGCTGCGGGCCTCTTCGAGCCGAGCCTCGCGGCCGCCGTCCGCTCCCTCACGGCCTGACCGCCGCGTTCCGGCTCCTGAGGCCCGGCTGGCCCGGCGGCTCCTCGCTTTGCCTACCCCGAGTCCGTCGTCACAGCACGGCAAGAAACTCCTGCCACGGCAGCGCCTGAACACCGGGAGCGACCGCGGCAGTCGCGGTGCCCGCCCTCGGCGCCTGATGGACGAGGAACATGCTCAGGCCGCCAGCCTTGCCGCGGCTTCGTCGCAGCGCCTCGGCCAGCCGCTGCATCGGCGCGGCCATGGCGGGGGTCACCGTGCGCCCGGCCTTGCATTCCACTAGTGCCACCGCCCCGGCGCGTCCGGGTACCAGGAAATCGACCTCCAGGCCTTGCTGGTCACGAAAGTAGTAGAGCTCGCGCCGGCCGCCAGCATTCACTTGGGCCTTGGCGATCTCCGCTGCGAGGAAGCCTTCGAACAGCGCGCCACGAAACGGTGACCGGGCGAGCTCTGCTGCCGTATCGATGCCCAGTAGATGACAGGCGAGGCCGGCATCGGCGACGTAGACCTTGGGCGACTTGATCAGACGCTTGCCGAGGTTCTCGTAGAACGGAGGCACGATCAGGACTTGCGCGGTCGTCTCCAGAATGCCGAGCCACTGGGCAATGGTCGGCACGCTGACGCCGAGCGGCGCGGCCAGATCGGTCTTGTTCAGCACCTGTCCGTGGCGGCTCGCCAGCAGCGCCAGGAACCGCCGGAAGAGAGCGAGGTCCTTCACCGCGGTCACCGCCCGGACATCCCTTTCCAGGTAGGTCTGCAAGTACGAGCTGAACCACAGCCGCGCCGCGCCCGGACGCGCCAGCACTTCGGGATACCCACCCCGCCACAAGCTGACCTTCGGCGACTCGCGCCACGACAGGGGGAGCAGTTGCAGGACCGCCGCCCGGCCAGCCATGGACTCCGTCACGCCCCGCATCAGCGCCGACTCCTGGGAACCGGTCAACAGCCATTGACCCGTGCGTCGCGGCCGGCGATCGATTCGCGAGCGCACGTACGCGAAGACCTCCGGCACGTTCTGCACCTCGTCGAGGATCGCTGGCGTCGACACGGCGTCGAGGAATCCCTGCGGATCGGCCCGCAGCCGCGCCACCACGTCGGGATCTTCGAGCAGGAAGTAGCTCGCCGCGGGAAAGAGCCGGCGCAGCAGCAGCGTCTTGCCGGCGCGGCGCGGCCCGGTCAGCACCACGGCCGGAAACGCCTTCGCCGCCCGCAACACCTGCTCCTCGAGTTGCCGCCGGATGTAACGCATGGATGAGTATTCTAAAGTTCGAGCTTCAATTACTCAAACACTGGCCGAGCAGCAGTCTCCCGGCGCGCCGCGGTTTCAGGGCGCTCCGGGAGGTTGCTTCCTGCGCTGTTCCCTCGCCGGGCCGTCTACTTCTGCTCGACGGTCACCTTGACGATCCTGCCGGTGAAGGCGTTGTCCCCCTGCTCGTAGTCGGGCGAGACGTTGGTTTCGCCGTCGAGGCCGACGTCGGCCCCTTCGTCGGCCGAGAACGCGAACGGCTGCGTCTTGGGAATCTTTCCCTCGGCGACCAACTTGCCATCGACGGAAAGGAGTGACTTTCCGCCGGTTCCGGGCGTCGCGGAGTCGGGGATGAACTCGTAGCCGATGGTGTGCTTGCCCGGGGCGAGCGCAGCGTCGCCGGCGACGTTCGTCCGTTCGAGGGCGAAGAAGTTGTACTCGTGGTGCGGCTTGCCATCCTTCATGTAGAGGACCCAGCCGCCGAAGTAGCCGGCCTGGGCGAGGATGACGCCGTCGGTGCTGGCGTCCGCGAGCTCGACTTCCGCGGTGACGGTGTGATGCACCCCCTTCACGTTGATGAAGGCGTTCTCGAGCATTCCGGTCATGCCGGGAAACACGGTCAGGATCTTGCGTCCGCCCAGCAGATCGGGCCGTCCGGCGATCGACGGGTTGAAGCGCTCCGAGCGCCGATCGTCGATCGGGAAGACGTGGTTGCGGACCGCCTCTTGCTGGAAGATCGCCTGCAGCTCCTTGAGCTTGGCGGGCTCTTTCGCGGCAAGATCGTTGGCCTCGCTGAAATCCTGGTCGACGTGGTAGAGCTCCCAGACGTCGTCTTCGAGGGCCGGCAGCGGCACCATGAGCCAGGGGATCGAGTGCCGGGTGCAGGCCACCCAACCGTCGTGGTAGATGCCGCGATTGCCGAACATCTCGAAGTACTGCGTCTTCCTGCGCTCGGCGGCCTTGGCGTCGGCCGCCGAATAGAGCATCGAGACGCCGTCCATCGGGCGCTGTGCGACGCCGTTGACGGACTTGGGCTGCGGAATCTTCGCCGCCTCGAGGGCGGTCGGCGCGACGTCGACCACGTGGTGGAACTGGCTGCGGATCTCGCCGTTCGCTTTGAAGCCGTTCGGCCAGCGCATCACCATGCCGTTCCGCGTGCCGCCGAAATGGCTCGCCACCTGCTTGGTCCACTGGAACGGCGTGTTGGTCGCCCAGGCCCAGCCGATGGCGAAGTGCGGGAAGGTGGTCGGGCTGCCCCAGTCATCGATGTGGCCGAGCATCTGGTCGGCCTTGCCGACGATGCCGTTCAACGCCATCATCTCGTTGTAGGTGCCCTCGGGTCCGCCCTCGGCGGAGGCGCCGTTGTCGCCGACGATGTAGAAGAAGAGCGTGTTGTCGAGCTCGCCGATCGCCTCGAGCTGGTTCACGAGGCGCCCTACTTCGTGATCGGTGTGTTCGGCGAAACCGGCGAAGGTCTCCATCTGGCGCTCGAAGAGGCGCCGCTGCTCGGCGGTCGTGCCGGCCCAGGCCGGGATCTCCTTCGGCCGCGGCGTCAGCCGGGTGTCGGCCGGGATGATCCCCATCTGCTTCTGGCGCGCGAAAGTCTCTTCCCGCAGCTTGTCCCAGCCGCCGTCGAACTGTCCCTTGTACTTCTCGATCCACTCCTTCGGCGCATGGTGCGGGGCGTGCGTTGCGCCGGTCGCGAAGTACATGTAGAACGGCTTGTCGGGAGTGAGCGCCTGCTGCGCGCTCACCCAGGAAATGGCGTGGTCGGTCATATCGACGGTGAAGTGGTAGGCCGGGTCCTGCGCGTGCTCGACGCGCGTGACGCCGTCGTAGATCGCCGGCGCCCACTGGTTGGTCTCGCCGCCGATGAAGCCGTAAAACTTGTCGAAGCCCGAGCCGGTCGGCCAGCGATCGTAGGGGCCGGAGACCGAGACCTCCCACGGTGGCGTCTCGTGGTACTTGCCGAAGGCGGCGGTGCTGTAGCCGTTCTGGCGCAGGATCTCGGCGAGGGTGGTGATCTCCTTCGGCCGGATGCCGGTATTGCCGGGGTAGGCCGTCGCCAGCTCCATGATCGCGCCGGCGTTGTTGGCGTGATGGTTGTGGCCGGTGAGGAGCGCCGTGCGGGTCGGGCTGCACAGCGCCGTGGTGTGGAAGCGGTTGTAGCGCAGGCCCTCGCTGGCGAGCCGGTCGAGCGTGGGCATGCGGATCGGCCCACCGAAAGCGCTGCTGGCGCCGAAGCCGATGTCGTCGATCAGCACGATGACGACGTTGGGGGCGCCTTGCGGCGCGGTCACCGCGAAGCGCGGCGGCGCCGTCGCCTGGCGCGCGTCGAGGGTGGTGATGGGTACGACCGCCGGCTCGGCGATCGGCAGCACGCTGCGATCCAGCGCCGTGCCTCCAGCCGAAGCGGCCGGCGCGCCCGTTGCCAGCAAGATCGCCGCGCCGACGGCGAGGCTGAGAGTTACGAGGAACCTGGTTGTCTTCATGGTCAGCTCCTTGAGGTGTTCGATTCTGCGGTCCAAGCGTGAACTCTAGCGCCGCTCGAAGGTCACGGAGTAGGTCTGGCCCTCGACCGCCTGGAAGTAGGTCCCTTCGAGAAGGTCGCTTTGCGGATCGTAGGCGAGGTTGTAGACGCTGCCCGGGTAGTTGACGTCCTGCAGCTCGACGAAGAGGGACAGAGTTCCGCCGGCCCGCGTGGCCAGCGCCTGCTCGACGTGGATCGGCCGTGGATTGAGATAGGCGGCCTGCACCTGGCCCTGAGCGTCGACGGCGCGAATCTCGAGGACGTAGCCGCCGTCGGTCCGCGCCCAGCGGCCGACGGTGCGTTCGAATTCCGGAGCCGTCGCGGGCGCGGTTGCCGGCGCCGGCGGCTGCGCGGCCGGCCTCTGCGGGGGAGCCGACCGTGTCTCCGCCGGGCTCCCGCAAGCGACAGCGCCTGCTGTGAGCAGTACCACCCGCCAAGCAACAGCCATCCGGGTCGCGTTCTGTTTCAGGTGTCCCATGCCAACTCCTGGTCTCGGAAGGTCGGCGAATCGGCTGCGAAAGGAGGTCGGGATCCGGTCGCCTTGGGCATCCTCGACGATTCATGGCACGACTGCCGAAACTGCCGGACGGATTCGCGTATGGCCTCCGCCATCCGGATCTTCTCCGGCCAGGAGAGCGCTTGGCGTGACTTCTGCCAGCGTGCCTGTCTTTCGAGCAGAGCCTGGACCTCATTCATCGAGGAATCTCGTCTCGTACTTTCGCCATGCCGCGGACAGGCCGTGACGTTCCGCGAGTCGCTCGATCTCCTGTCGGGCGACCGCGCCGAATAGGTCGTAGTTCTCGATCACGCCGCTGGCGCACATCTCGTTCAGCAAGAGAGCCAGAGCCTTCACGCGACCATACTAGTGGCTCGTGTCGCATGAGTCGATACCGGAAGGCACCGCGATGGACGGCCAGGGCCGAGCGCCCCGGCCGGTCCTCGGAGTGAGGAGGCTCCAGCGCGCGGAGCTCCAGGTTCGGAGCCGGGGCTGGTAGATGGCTGCGCGCTTGGGCGAGAAGTGAACGACGCGAACGGTTCGACGTCGAGCTCCGCGGCGTGGACGAAACACTGCAGCATCGTGATGTGCGGCGTGTGCGTTGCATCGAGCGCGAAGCCGTTCGGAAAAACCGAGCGCAGGCGGGCGATGTTCGCGTCGCTCGCCTGCGTGCTATTCTTACCAGGTATTACAAGGAGGTTTCGATGCGAACGACGTCGGTCACCAGCAAGGGCCAGGTCACCATCCCCGCGCCGGTCCGGCAGCAACTGGGAATCCGGCAGGGCAGCCAGATCGAATTCGCCATCATGGGCGATCATGTCGAGCTCCGCGTGCGAAGCTCGCCCGCCGAGACACCGGTCAGCGGGTTCGGCATGCTGGTCAGCCGCAAGCGGGCCGTGCCCGCGGATTTCGACCCCGCCAGCCTGCTGAAACCATGATCGGGCTCGACACCAACGTGCTCGCCCGCTATTACGTTGCGGACAAGGCGGACGCCGAGGCCGCGCGGCAGCAGGAAGCGGCCCGCCGCCTGATCGAGTCCGGACTGCCCTTGATGGTCTGCAAGACGGTGGTGCTGGAGCTCGAATGGGTGCTGCGCGGCTACTATGAATTCGCTGCGCCGGAAGTCGCGCGGGTCTTCCACCACCTCTTGGGCCTGGCGCATGTCACGGTCGAGGACCGCGAGACGCTCGCGCAGGCGCTTGCCCGCCACGAAGCCGGCCTGGATCTGGCCGATGCTCTGCATCATGCCAGCTATCGCGACTGCGAGAGGATGGCCTCGTTCGATGGGCGGACATTCGGCCGCCGGGTCAAGCGGCTGGGCCTGTTGCCGGGGGTATTCGCGCCAAGCTGAGTCGTTGCGCTCATCTCACTTCGCACCCCGACGGGTGCGGCTCCTTTGGACTCACTCAGTTCCTTCTCCAGCCACGCTTACTCCCTCATGGCCGCGAGCTTCGTGGCTGCTTCGACCCTCGTCTGTTCGCTCGTCGTGAGGCTGCTCTTGCCGAGCACGCCATCGTGTCCAGCGTCCTACTCGGCACGGGCGAAGAATCAGGCAGGCGTAGCCTCGGCGTGCAGGGTCAGGCCTAGAGCAGCCACTACCTTGAGGATCGTGTCGAAGTCCGGGCTGCGATCCCCGGACAGTGCCTTGTAGAGGCTTTCGCGAGACAGTCCGGCGTCGCGCGCTACTTGAGTCATGCCCTTGGCGCGAGCGATATCGCCCAGCGCCTTGGCGATGAAGGCGGCATCCCCGTTGGCCTCTTCCAGGCAAGCCTCGAGGTAGGCCGCCATCTCTTCCGTGGTTCGGAGATGTTCGGCCACATCGTAGCGAGTGGTGACGGTCTTGCTCATCATGCCCTCCTAGAGGTTGCCTGCGAGGCGCAGGGCAATCTTGATGTCGGCGGATTGTGTGCCCTTCTCGCCACCCGCCAACAGGATCACCAACCTGCGCCCACGCTTCGTGAAATACACCCGGTAGCCGGGGCCGTAGTCGATCCGCATTTCGGAGACGCCTGCGCCAACGGGCTTGACATCGCCGGCGTTACCGGCCGACAGGCGCTCGACTCGTACCTGAATGCGCGCCCTCGCACGGGGGTCGCGCAGTTCATCGAGCCACTGGGCGAAGGCCTCGGTCTTGCGAATCTCGACCACGGACAAACTGTAGCCACTAGGCTACAGTTTGTCAATACTGCGCCGTCGGCCCGACGGCCTGGCGATCTTCGGAAGCATCATCGAGCGCCATCCGGGGAGCAGCGGCTCAATACTTCAAACTCAGCTGCTCGAGCTTCTTCGCCGCGGTGCCGAACGGGCCGAGCTGGTAGATGGCGGCGCCGGTGGGCGAGAAGGTGAACGCCGCGAACGGTTCGGCGAGCATCTGGTCGAGATAGGCCGTCGGGGCGACGCCGGTGCTCACGTGGGGATTGAAGTTCGCGCCGGTCAGCTTCGCCGAAAAGGTCGCCACATACTGGACCATGGCCGCATCGGTCGCGGCATCGTCATGCGGCGCCGTAAACGCGCCGATCGTACCGGTTTCCACCAGAAACGGTCTCACGGCCGCGACGATGTCCGCCTGCAGCTGGACGATCGCCGGCGTCGGCCGCGCGCAGATGCCCGCGATGCCGACCTTGCCGGCCGGGGCGTAGTAGTACTTGAAGGCCTCGAGCTTCATCGCCGTCACGTTGGCGCGAGCGATCACCTGGCTCGCGGCGGCAGCGACCTTGTCGAGATCCGCGGCACGCACGAAACACTGGAGCATCGTGATGTGCGGCGTGTGCGTCGCATCGAGCGCGAAGCCGCTCGGATAGACCGCGCGCAGGCGGGCGTTGTTCTCGGCGCTCTTCGCGAGCATCGTCGCATCCGGCTCGAGAAGAATGTCGATCGCCGTGACGGCGGACGGCGCGGGTGGGAAGACCTGCTTCCAGTCGTCCTTCATGCTGACGACGGTCCAGCCCTTCGCCCGCGCCTCGTCGAGCCCTTTGTCGAGCTTGCCGATGTGGGATTCCCGGTCGTAGGCCCACTCGCGGGCCGCGTCGTCGTGGTGGACGTAGAGGGCGAAGCGCGGACCGCTGCCGGCGGTCGTCCACTGCAGCATCTGCAGGTCGCCGTCGGAGTTGCCGAAGGCGGCGATCGGCCGCCGGCCGATATGCATCTGGATGCCGACCGGCTTGCCCGGACCGTCGTCGATGAAGTTGAGCTCCGGCAGCCGCACCAGCACGGGCATGCCATCGCGCAGCTCGAACTTCGTCCGGATGCTCGAACCGACGACCTGTTCGGGCGGAATGCCGTAGACGCGCTCCACCCAGGGACGCAGGAACTCGATGCCGCCGCCAGAGACGATGAAGGTCTTGAAGCCGTTCGCGCGCAAGTAGTCGAGGAGCTCGAGCATCGGCTGGTAGACCATCTCGGTATAGAGCTTGCCGGTCTTCGGATGCTTGGCCGTGGCGATCCACTCTTTGACGATGCGGTCGAACTCTTCGCTCGTCATACCGGCGTGGGTGGCCATGACCATTTCGATCAGCGCATGCTCGCCGCCGGCGAGGGCGCCTTTCATATCGCCGCGCAACACGGAGGCGAACGGCTCCTGGTCCTTCCACTCCGGATGCTGCGGGGCGAGCGCCTTCACGCGGTCGAAGGCGAACAGTGCCTGGAAGTACATCGGCTGCTCGGCCCACAGGCAGCCGTCATTGTCGAATATTGCGATGCGCTCGGCGGGCAGAACGAACCCCGGCGAACCGGCCTTCGTGACCTTCGCGACGAACTCCAGGATGGACCGCTTCGCAGGCCCGTCGTTCCAACTTGCCAGGGGCTCGTCCGCGCTCGCCGCCGCCGTCCCAGCAAAAGCCAGCAGAAGTGCCGTGGCCTGCCATCGCACGCGAGAGACGAGTCGTTTCATGTGCTGCCTCCAGATGAGAAAAGGGGCCGCACCCGCCGGAGAGGTGGATGCGACCCGAGATGGAATCGCTTCAGAGAGGCTGCTGCGTCAGTTGCCGCTCGCCTGAGCAGAGAGCGACGCGAGCACCTGGTCGAGCGAGAAGCTGCCGACCTTCTGGCTCGGCGGGAACTCCTTGAAGCTGGCGAGGAACTGGCCGATGTACTGCTGCGCCGGAACGAGCAGGAACATCCGGTCGACCCGCCACCGCCATAGTGATCCCAGCTGTGTTCGGCATGCTCGAACGGATCGGCGCGGATGTTGAAGAGCTTCGGCACCCGCAGCGGCACGAACGGTTCCTGCCAGACGTCGAAGCCGTGCGCGCGCTGCTCGACGAAGACGATCTTCCACTGGTCGTAGCGCAGCGCCGACGCAGCGAGCCGTCGTCGGTGAAGTAGAAGAACTCGTGGCGCGGATTCGGCGCCCTTCCCGGCGAGCGAGTCGGTGATGTTGTAGCCGTCGAGATGCACCTTGAAGGTCTTGCCGCCGACCTTCATCCCCTTGAGCAGCTGCTCCTTGACGTCGGGCACGCCGGCCGCCGCCAGGATCGTCGGGATCATGTCCTCGTGCGAGAAGATCTCGTTGATGATCGTGCCGGGCTGAATGACGCCCGGCCAGCGGATCACGGCGGGCACGCGGTAGCCGCCCTCCCAGTTGGTGTTCTTCTCGCCGCGGAACGGCGTCGTGCCGCCGTCCGGCCAGCTCACCACCTCGGCGCCGTTGTCGGTCGAGTACATGACGATGGTGTTGTCGTCGAGGCCGAGGTCCTTCGAGCTTGTCGAGCAGCTGGCCGACGATGGCCGTCGTGCTCGACCATGCCGTCGGGGTAGACGCCGAGCCGGTCTTGCCCTGGCTCTCGGCCTTGAGGTGGGTGCAGATGTGCATGCGGGTGGAGTTGCACCAGACGAAGAACGGCTTGTCGGACTTCTGCCGCCTTGTCGAGGATAGTCGAGCGACGCCTGTCGGTGACCTCCTCGTCGATCGTCTCCATGCGCTTCTTGGTGAGCGGGCCGGTGTCTTCGATCTTGCTGACGTGCCGTCCGGGTGTTCGGCCCAGGCTGTGGATGACGCCGCGCGGGCCGAACTTCTTGCTGAACTCCGGATCCTTCGGAGTAGTCCGGATTCTCCGGCTCCTCCTCGGCGTTCAGGTGGTAGAGGATGCCGAAGAACTCGTCGAAGCCGTGCACCGTCGGCAGGATACTCGTCGCGGTCGCCGAGATGGTTCTTGCCGAACTGCGCCGGTCGTGTAGCCTTGCGCCTTGAGCAGTTCGGCGATGGTCGGATCTGCGGCCTGGAGCCCTTCCTTGGCGCCCGGCAGGCCGACCTTGAGGAGGCCGGTGCGGATCGGCGACTGGCCGGTGATGAAGGCCGCGCGTCCGGCGGTGCAGCTCTGCTGGCCGTACGCAGTCGGTGAAGATCGCGCCCTCCTTGGCGATGCGGTCGATGTTGGGCGTGCTGTAGCCCATCATGCCCTGGTTGTAGGCGCTGATGTTCCAGTAGCCGATGTCGTCGCCCAAGATGACCAGGATGTTCGGCTTCTTGGCGGCCGGCTTGGCGGCGGTCTGGGCGCTGGCGGAGGCGGCGACCAGGAGGGCCACCGCGATCGCTGCGAGCGTCGCGACCTTCAGGATCCTGCTGCGGTTCGTCGTCATGTTGCTCTCTCTCCCTTTGTTGGCTGCTTCTTGCGATCGAATCAGGGCGCCGGGTGCGGAGCCGAATCTGCTCCGCAGTCGGACGTACGGGTAGATGGCGTGATGGCATCGATGAGCGCGGTGCCGCGGAACGGCTTCGCCAGGAAGGCCGCGACGCCGTGGCGCGCCGCTTCCTCGCGGAGGCCCGGGCTGTCGTGGGCGGTGATCAGGATCAGCGGCGGCCGCCAACCGCGGGCGCGGATCGCGTCGAGCAAGTTCGAGGCCGCTCGCCGCCGGCAGCTTCCAGTCGCTGACGATGCAGGCGGCCGTCGCGGCGGCGCCGTTGGCCAGCAGGTCCTCGGCGGACGGGTACATCTTCGCCTCGATCCCGGCCGCGCCGAGCAGGCGCTCGATCGCCTCCCGCATGCTCGCGTCGTCCTCCACCACCAGTACTCTTCGGCCTGCCATCGGCATCGCGGATCTCGACTCTCGGACAGACGCGAAGTCGGTCGACGGAGCCGTCGGCCGAGCGGATATCTCGGTGCATCGTCCCATCGTGCGGCGGGCGGGGCCATTGGCAGAAGAGGCGCGTCAGCGGTTGCCCGAAGGGGCAGCCGCCGCGCCGGGAGGCCCAGCCGCGCGGCGGGATCAGGTCGCGGTGCAGTGGCGCAGGCGCTCGGCGAGACGGCCGAGCTCCGCCGCGGAGCCGACGCCCAGCTTGGCGAGCACCTGGGCGCGGTCGGCCTTGACCGTGCGTTCGGCGATCCCCAGCTGGCCGGCGATCTGCTTGTTGAGCCGGCCGGCGACGACGAGCTCGAAGACCTCGCGCTCGCGCGGGGTGAGCGTCGCGAAGCGGGCTGCGCAGCCGGAGCGCCTCCTCGCGCCCGGCGCGCTGCGCGGCGTCGAGCGCCGAGGGCGCGCCGCAGCGCCTCGAAGAGTGTCTCGCGCTCGACCGGTTTGGTCAGGAAGTCGACGGCGCCGGTCTTCATCGCCCGCACGCTCGAGGAGACGTCGGCGTGGCCGGTGAGGAAGATCACCGGCAGCGTGATGCTGGCGCTCGCGCAGGGCCGCCTGCAGGTCGAGACCGGACGGGCCCGGCATGCGCACGTCGAGCAGCACGCAGCCCGGGCGGTCCGGCGGCGGGCTCATCAGGAAGTCGCCGGCCGAGCCGTAGCCGCGCGCGTCGAAGCCGGCGGCGGCGAGCAGGCGCAGCAGCGCGGTGCGCAGCGATTCGTCGTCGTCGACGACATGGATGAGCGGTCGGGGCTCATCGGTTCTCCGTCGGTGCGGGCACGTACGCCTTCGACCGCGGGCAGGTGAACGTCGAACGTCGCCCCCTCGTCGAGGCCGATCTCGACGCGGATTCTGCCACCGTGGGCCTCGACGATGCGTGCGCGCGATCGACAGGCCGAGCCCCATGCCCTGGCCGCTTGGTGGTGAAGAACGAATCGAAGAGCTTCGGCAGGTGCTCGGGCGCGATCCCCTGGCCGCGATCGCGCACCGAGAGCTCGACGCCGTCGCGGCGCCGGTCCGGACGGCGACGACGATCGTACGGCGCCGTCCTCGGGCGCATCGGCGACGGCGTCCATGGCGTTGAGCACCAGGTTGATCAGCACCTGCTGGATCTGGATCCGGTCGCCGACGACCGTGATCGGTCGACGGCGCCGCGGGCCGGAGCTCGAGCGTCACGCCGCCGGCGGCGCGCCTCGGCGCGCAGCAGTGACTCGACCTCGCGCACCGCCTCGTGGAGATCGAAGGGGCTGCCGCTCGACTTCGTGCCGGGCGAGCAGGGCCCGCAGCCTGCGGATCACCTCGCTCGCCCGCAGGTCGTCGCGGCGGATGTCGGCGAGGATCTCGGCGAGCTCCTGCCGGCGGTCGCCGCCGCGTGCGAGCATGAGGTCGGCGGCGTCGGCGTTGGCGAGGATCGCGCCCAGCGGCTGGTTGATCTCGTGCGCGATCGAGCCCAGCGAGCTCACCGGCGACCGCGAGGCGCGAGGCGTGCGCCAGCTCGAGGCGACGGCCCTGCTCGGCGAGCTCGGCGGCGCGGCGGCGGCGGCGTTCGACGAGCAGCAGGCCGATCAGCGTCGCCTGGAGCGCCAGCGCGCCGGCGGCCAGCAGCACCTGGGGGCGATAGGCCTCGAAGAGCGTCGGTTCGCGGAAATGGATGACCGTGCAGGCCGGGATCGACCTCGCTCGTCGATCTTCCACCGGCAGACCTGCCGCCAGTCGACGTGCGAGTGCCGAGGGCAGCTCAGCGGGAACGGCGATCGGAGGACGGACGGGCGCCGGCGAGCAGCTCGCGCCGCCTCGCGCCCGGCCTCGCTGCCCGATTCCCTCGAAGCTGGGCATGCGACCGCCGACGACTCCAGCGCCGAGAGTGGTGTCGAAGACGCCATAGACCGGCGCCGTTCGAGGCGGCGGCCATCGCCTCGCGCTGCTCTCGCGCGGAGTGAAGTTCCGCCCCTCGCCGTCCTGGAAATAGCCGGGGGTGAAGACGACGGCTCTCGGCTTCCCAGGTCGCCGAGGCGCTGGAGACCTCGCGCGTCGGCAGACCCGCTGAGGAACTCGACGGTGACCCGGCTCTCGAAGGCACCGACCTCCCGGCGCAGCCGTCGCCTCCCAGATGCGGTCCTTCGCGGCGCGCCCGGTGACGAGCACCAGGCCGCCGGGCCCGCGGATGCAGCCGCAGCGCCTGTTCGATAGTGCCGCCGAAGTCGTACTCGATCGGAACGCCGATCATGTCGGCGGCAGAGCGCCGGGAGCGCGCTCGAGCTCGTCCCGCTCGACGGCGCCATGGACGACCGGGGCACCGGGAAACAGGTCGGCGCGATACTGCTGGAGGAAGCGCAGCGCGTCGGCGCCCGCGACGACGATGACTCCCGGGCGGCCGGAGCGGTACTTGTCGCGCAAGTAGGTCTTCATCGTCGCGAGATAGTCCGGACCCTCGAAGCGCGGCATGTCGAGAAACTTCGTCGAAGAGCTCGACCGGCGCGTCTCCGGAGGCAGCGAAGGCCTTTCGCAGGCCGGTCTCGAAGGCGACGTTCGCCGGAATCAGACGGCTGTACGAGTAGAGAATCAGCACGCTGCGGGAAGGCGTCGCCGCGTCCAGAGGGGCGCCCCAGGTCGCCAGAAGCCCCAGCAAGACGAGCGGAGCGACCTGCCGGAGCTTCGTCGAGAACATCGGGACCGGATCGTAACCGATTGCGCGACTGCAGGCGCCAGACCGCGGCCCGGCCCGCAGCCAGTGCCGCAGGCAGTCCGTTGGCGCCCGGTTCTACCGCTCGGGTCCGGCGGATGCCGAGGGTGCTGCCGGCACGGACACGCGGTCGATACTCTCCAGGCGCTCGTAGCCCTGCGGAATCACCGGGCGGAAGCGTGTGGCGGGAGAGTCCGCGGCGAGGTTCCAGTCGCGGAAGACCAGCGTCGAGCGGGCCGGCCCCGGCTCGTTCTTGTAGACCAGCATGAGCTGGCAGGGCAGAGCGCTCGCGCCCTCCTCGATCCAGAGCTGCCAGTCCACGCGCTTCTGGCTGTAGACGAGGCGGTCGCACTTCTTCTTGCCGATCGTCTCGATGGAGACCCAGCCGCCGGCGCGCTCGGGAGCGAGCTCGGCATCCCAGAGCGCGCCGGACAGCAGGTCGGTCATCGGCCGCAGGAGCTCGATGCGGGCGCCGATGTCGTCCAGCGCGCGATCGAAACTGCCCGGACCGGCGCCTCCGCCCAGGTCTGGTCGCGGCGGAGGCCAGCGTGAGCCTCGAGGCCGCGTACCAGACCTGGTCGCCGCGATCGCCCCGCGCGCCGAACCAGGCGGCGTCCGGGCGGCGCAGGGCGACCTCGCGCACGAGATCGCGCTTGCGGAGCTCGCCGCTCGCCGCGTGGGAGCTTCGGGTCCTCCGGATCGCTCCGCAGGTGATACTCGTCGGCGGTGAAGGCGAAGTTCTGCAGAGCCGGCGAGACGATCGCCCATCGCCTTCAGCCGGGCATCCCCGAAGGCCCGCTTCTCCTGCACGGTCTGCGGCCAGCCCGTGCAGCCGCCGGCGACGATTCCAGCCGCCGTGGCCGCCACGAACGCAACGGGAGCTGCCATCACCAGGAACCTCACCGCCGGGCGGACGGTCGTGCGCGCGCTCTGCATTTCACCGGTTCTCCTCTTGGGGGGCAAGGATACTGCGGGCGCCGTGCACCCCGACCCTTGGTAAGGTTCTCGCCGCCATGATCCTCGCGGGCGACATCGGCGGCACCAAGACGACGCTGGCGCTGTTCGCTGCGACCCGCGGCACGGCGCCGGGCTTCGAACGCGCCACCGCAACCGTCGGGAACTATGCCAGCCGCGACTTCGCGGAGTTCCACGAGATCCTGCGCGACTTCCTCGCGCGTCATCGCCCGCAGCTCGTGGCCGGCTGCATCGGCATCGCCGGGCCGGTGCGCGAGAACCGTTGCACGACGACGAACCTGCCCTGGACGGTCGGCGGCGCCGAGCTCGCCCGCCTCGCCGGTCTCGACGAGCTCCGGTTGATCAACGACCTCGAGGCGGTCGGCTACGGCATCGACCTGCTCCCTCCGCAGGAGATCCTCGAGCTCCAGCCGGGAGCTCCCGGCGCGCGCGGCAATCGTGCCGTCATCGCCGCCGGACCGGTCTCGGCGAGGCCGGACTCTTCTGGGACGGCCGCGCCTGGATCCCGTTCGCGACCGAAGGCGGCCATGCGGACTTCGCGCCGCGAAGCGAGCTCGAGATCGAGCTGCTGCGGTTTCTGCGGCACGAGCACGAGCGCGCGAGCTGGGAGCGCGTCCTCTCCGGTCCGGGTCTCGCGAACCTCTATCGCTTCTCTCTCGCATCGTGAAGGCGAGCCGCATCGCGAGCCGCAGCTCCGGCCGAGCGCTGCGACCGGCGATCCGGCCGCGGCGATTGCGGAGGCTGCGGCGCGCGGCGAAAGCACCTCGCCGTGCGGGCGACCGAGCTCTTCGTCCGGCTCTACGGTGCCGAGGCCGGGAACCTGGCGCTCAAGATGATGGCGACCGGCGGTCTCTACATCGGCGGCGGCATCGCCCCGAAGAACCTCCCCTTTCTGCAGGCGGGGACGTTTCTCGAGGCCTTCCTCGCCAAAGGCCGCATGCGCCCGCTGCTCGAGGCGATGCCGGTCCGCATCCTCCTCAACGACCAGACCGCCCTCCTCGGCGCGGCGCGTTGCGCGGCGATGCGGAGGGGCGGCGCAGGCGACCGGCTAGTCCGGAGCGAGGACCGTCTCGGCGACGAAGCGCGCAAGACGCCGGTGACCGACCGGGGTGAAATGGCCGTCGCGCGGCAGGAAGCACTCGTCGCAGCCGTAGAAAGTGCCCCGGCTGTCGAAGAAAGGTGTGCCACTTTCTCCGGCGGCGCCGCGCACCAGGTCCACGGCAAGCTCCTGGGCAGGTTGGTAGCTCTGCGGATCGGAGCCCCCGCCGAGGTAGACGACCGAGAGATCGATGCCGCGTGACCGACAGCGTTGCGCGAGGTCGCCGAAGATCCGGGTGTAGTAGGTCCCGAGGCGCGCCCGGCGATCGGGATCCTTGAGCGGCGCGAGGAACGGCGGGTCGGCGGGAAAGTCGGCCGCCCAGGCGGGCGTCGTGAGCGCCAAAGAGCGCAACTCCTTCGCCGCGGAGCGCAGCAGACGCAGCGACGGGCGGCGCGCGAGCCACCGCCGCGCAGCCGAAGGCTGCCGGCCCGGGAGCTCCTCGGCCCACTGGCGGATCGCGTCGTAGTCGAGCTGGTCGATCTCCGGCATCGTCGAGATCTGCTCCGTCGTGCGATAGACCTCGAGGTCGTCGAAGTCGTTCAGGAAGACGAAGAGCACGACGCTCCTGGGCTCGAGCTCGGGCAGCCAGGTGCGAAGGTAGACATACTCGTCGAAGAGCGCCGCACCCTGCCGGCCCATGTTGTAGGCGCCGATCGCCGAATTCGGAGCGCAGCAGAGCCGACACGGTCTCCGGTTCTTCGACGCCGTGGCCGTAGATGAGCGAATCGCCGAGAAGAAGCACGTCGGCCGCCGTCCCGGGCGGATTGCGGAACCCCCGCGCGGTCGGTCGAATGCTGCCAGCGATAGTCGTTCCAGTAGTTCTCGGTCGAGACCCGGGCCACATGAAGCGCATGCCGGCGCGCTTCTCGCGGACGTAGATCCCGCCCGGCCGGATGTCGTAGCGCGAGTAGACCTCGTTCAGGCGTTGCTCGCCGAAGAGCCCGGGAGCGAACGCCAGCAGAAGCTCGAGCGTGCCCAGCAGAAGCAAGATGACGACCGTAAGGAAGGTCAGTCTCTGCACCCAGAGGGGGTTTCGGCTGCTCGGCACCGGGCGCACGGCGCGAGCCGCGAGGGGAGGGAGGTTCATGTGCGCCTGCGAAGATACCCCGGTGCGGGGGGCACCGCAGCGGCGTCCGGAAGGTCGTGCCCGCCTGCGCCCATCTGCGAGAATGATCTCGATGTCTCGAGAACAGCAGATGGGAGGAGACCTGCGCCCTGGGAGTCCCGGCGCTGCGGCGGCCGTCTGGCGCTGGCGCGAGGCTTCGCCGGCGGTCGCCGCTGCTGCGCGGCGAGCCCGCCGGCGGGCGATGAGGTGGGAAGGCGTCGTTCGTGGGCTCGCCGGGGCGGCGGTCGGCGGCGTTCTGTTCTACTTCGGCGCCCCGATCCTCGCGCGCGTCGCCTGGGTGGGTGCGGGGCTCGTCCTGCTCGCCGCGCTGGCTTCGCCGGACGGCCTCTACGCGGCGATCGGGCGCGGACTCGCCCTCGTGGGACACGGCATCGGCAAACTGCTCGCGGTCACCCTCCTGACGCCGCTCTACTGGCTCTTCTTCGTACCGTTCGGCCGCCTGATGCGCGCCGGCCGCCGCGACCGGCTGGAGCGCTGGTTCGACCCCGCGGCGCCCACCTACTGGCATCGCCGCGAAGACGCACCGCGGACCAAGCGCTCCTAAGAGCGGGCATTCTGAGTCCCTGCCAGATGCGGATCCTCGGCATCAGCGCCTTCTACCACGACTCGGCGGCCGCCTGGTCGCGCGACGGCGACATCGTCGCCGCCGCGCAGGAGGAGCGCTTCAGCCGCGCAAAGCACGACGCCGGCTTTCCCCGGCACGCCGTGCGCTACTGCCTCGCCGAAGGGCGGCGTCGCGCACCGACGAGCTCGACGCCGTCGTGTTCTACGACAAGCCGATCCTCAAGTTCGATCGCCTGCTCGAGACGCTACTTCGCGGTGGCGCCGCGCGGCCTGCGGTCGTTCCTGCAGGCGATGCCGCTCTGGCTGCAGCGAGAAGCTCTGGATCCCGCCGGAGATCGACGGCGAGCTTCGCATCGCTGCGGGCTCGGCAGCGCGCCGCCGGTCTCATTTCACCGAGCACCACGAGTCGCACGCGGCCAGCGCGTTCTTTCCCTCGCCGTTCGACGAGCGCCGCGATCCTCACCCTCGACGGCGTGGGCGAGTGGGCGACGACCACGGTCGGGCGTCGGCGAGGGCGACCGCATCGAGCTGCTCGAGGAGATGCGCTTCCCGCACTCGCTCGGCCTGCTCTACTCCGCGTTCACCTACTTCACCGGCTTCAAGGTCAACTCCGGCGAATACAAGCTCATGGGCCTGGCGCCCTACGGCGAGCCGCGTCTACCGCCAGCGCATCCTCGACCACCTGATCGACCTCAAGGCCGACGGCTCGCTTCCGGCTCGAACCTCGAGTACTTCGACTACCTCGCCGGCTGACGATGACGAACGCGCCGTTCGAGCGCGCTCTTCGACGGCCCGCCGCGCACGCCGGAGTCGCCGATCACCCGGCGCGAGATGGACCTCGCGCGCTCGATCCAGGTGGTGACCGAGGAGATCGTGCTGCGCATGGCGCGCCACGCCCGCGAGCGTGACCGGCAAGCGCAACCTCTGCCTGGCCGGCGGCGTGGCGCTCAACTGCGTGGCCAACGGCGAGCTGCTGCGGCGAGGGATCTTCGACGACATCTGGATCCAGCCCGCGGCCGGCGACGCCGGCGGCGCGCTCGGCGCGGCCCTCGTCTGGCATCATGGTGTCGAACGACGGGCGCGTCCGCGCCAGTCAGCGCGCGCGCCGGCGACGCGCATGCCGGGCGCGTTCCTCGGCCCGGCGCTTCGCGCGACGCAGGAGATCGCCGCCTTCCTCGATCGCCCGCGGCTATCCCGTACCGACGCGCTCGCGCCGAAGCGAGTGGGCGGCGCGAGGTCGCGCGGCGCATCGCCGCCGAGCAGGTCGTCGGCCTGCGTCCAGGGGCGGATGGAGTTCGGCCCGCGCGCGCTCGGCAACCGCTCGATCGTCGGCGACGCCCGCTCGCCGCGGATGCAGTCGGTGCTGAACCTGAAGATCAAGTACCGCGAGTCCTTCCGGCCCTTCGCGCCGGCGGTGCTCGAGGAGCGCGTCGCCGACTGTCTTCGACCTCGACCGCCCGTCGCCCTACATGCTGCTGGTGGCGCAGGTGAACGCGCGCGCGCTGCGCGCCGAGGCGGGCGACGAGCGCGACCTGCGACTCGTCGAGTGGGTGAACCGGCCGCGCTCCGACATGCCCGGCGGTCACCCACGTCGACTGCTCGGCGCGCGTCCAGACCGTGCATCGCCGACGACGCAACCCGCGCTTCCACGCCCTGCTCAGCGGCCTTCGACGCGAGCGACCGGCTGTCCCGATGCTGGTCAACACCAGCTTCAACGTCCGCGGCGAGCCGATCGTCTGCACGCCGGAGGATGCCTACCGCTGCTTCATGCGCACCGAGATCGACGCCCTGGTCCTCGGCAACCTGCTGCTCGAGAAGGCGCAGCAGCCGGCGCGTCCCGACGACGGCAGCTGGCGTCAGCAGTTCACGCTCGACTAGGCCGAGCCAGGCGCGTGGGCAGCGAGTCCGGTCACCAGCGGGTTGTTTCGGGTGGGACGTGTCAGCGTCGGATTTGAGGAATTGAAAGTGATAGTTTAGAATACTCACATGCGATACGTCCGCCGCGGCATCGAGGGCGAGGTTCGGCGGGCGACACGGGCCTTCTCGGCGCTGCTCGTCACCGGCCCCCGCCGATCCGGCAAGACGACGCTCCTCAAGCATCTCTTTCCGAACGCCAGCTACTTTCTGCTCGAGGACCCCGACATTGTCGCGCGTGTCCGGGAGGATCCTCGCGGCTTCCTCGACGATCTGCGGACTCCCGTCGTTCTCGACGAAATACAGAATGCGCCGGAGTTGCTGGCCTACATCCGCACCCGGATCGACAGTGCTCCAAAGCTCAAGGGGCAGTGGCTGCTGACCGGCTCGCAGGAGGCGCCTCTCATGCGAGGGGTCTCCGAGTCGATGGCCGGGCGGGTGGCGCTCTTTCACCTGCTGCCGCTCTCGTTGGCGGAAAGCGCCAGGGTTTCGCTCTTTCGTGGAGGGTTCCCCGAGGTTGTCGAGCGCCCCCGAACTGCCGCTACCTGGTTTCGTTCCTACCTCCAGACCTACCTCGAACGCGACGTTCGGGCCGTCACATCGATTCGGGACCTGGCGAGGTTTCGGCGATTCATGGCGCTGGTCGCCAGTCGCTGTGGCCAGATGCTGAACCGCAGCGATCTCGCAGCACCGCTCGGTGTCTCGGTGCCGACGGTCTCGCAGTGGCTGTCGATCCTCGAGATCACGGGCCAGATCCTGCTGGTGCCGCCGTTCTATGAGAACTTCGGGAAGCGTCTCGTCAAGTCGCCGAAGCTCTACTTCGTCGACTCGGGTCTGGCTTGTCATCTGCTCGGCATCGATTCAGAACGCGCTCTGGATCGCTCCCCGTTTCTGGGCCCGATCTTCGAGGGCTTCGTCGCTTCCGAGGTCGTCAAGCTCCAACTCGCTCGCGGAGAGGCCCGCAATCTCTACTACTTTCGCGACCAGCAGGGCCTGGAGGTCGATTTCCTGGTACCGGCGGGCGATCGGCGGCTCTCCTGCTCGAGGCGAAGGCCTCGCGAACCGTCCTGCCCGCAGCCGCCCAGGTGCTCGGCCGGCTGCGGCGAGCCATCGAGGGCTATGAGGTCGAGAGCTGGGTCGTGCATCGCCAGTCGGCCCAGGGAGACGCGATGTCGACGCTCGCTCCCGGAGTCCGAACGAAGGTGGTGGAGCACCTGCGCGAGATCTTCGCCGCCCGCAGGTAGACTCCGGCCCATGGGAAGACTCGGTTATGTCGGCACGCTGGCCCGCGACTTCGTCGCCTTCGCGCGCGAGCACAAGGCCTGGTGGATCGTGCCGCTGCTCATCGTGCTCGGCCTCGTTGCCCTCCTCATCGCCACCGGCCAGGCCTCGGCGCCGTTCATCTACACGCTGTTCTGACCACGCCCTCCAGAAGGTAGGTGTGCGGGCGAGGCAGGCCTCGCCCGCGTGACGGCGGGTCAGCTGAGGAAGCGGTCGGCGACGTCCGGGGTCGGCAGCATGCAGCTCTCGGTGCGGCCGAACCAGCGGTAGCGATGTCGGGCGACGAAACTGTAGAGCGCATCGCGCAAGGGTCGCGGCAGGATCCGGAAGACGGCGAGCGCCGGCCATGGCCAGGGGAGGCGGCGCGCGAGGTGCAGGGCGGCGTCGCTCCGCACCCGCGCCTGACCGCCCTCGAGTACCACGATCGTTTCCAGGGTTTGCGTCGACAGCCCGTACTGCTCGAGCAACGCTCGCCCGGCAGCCGACTGCAGCGCCGCGAAACGAAAACGCCGCCGCCGGTCGCGCCGCAGGAGGAACTGCACCGAGCCGTTGCAGAGGTTGCAGACGCCGTCGAAAAGGACGATCGTCTCCGCCGCGCTCCCCATCCCCGAAGTCTACGCCCTCGCCAATAAACAGGGACAGGCACCAATTAAATAAACAGGGACAGGCACCATTTATGAAAACTGGTGCCTGTCCCTGTTTATTCTGGGGCCAGCCCTATGGGGCGGTGTGCGGGGGGGGTGGGGGGGGTACTTTCAGGTCGCCGGTGGACGCGTCTTCGCAGGCGCCGGGACGGAGGCAGTCATGCGGGAACTGGTCGCCAAGGATGTGATGAACACCGAGCTGATCAAGGTACGCGACGACATGACGGTCGCCGAGCTCGCGCAGTTCCTGGTCGAGAACGAGGTCTCGGGAGTTCCGGTCGAGGATGTCGAGGGTCGCCTGGTGGGCGTGGTCTCGCTCTCCGACGTCGCGCGCTCGCTCACCGGCCGCGACGAGGCCGTGATGACCCACACCGACACCGACTACTACCTGCAGAGCTGGCAGGAGCGCTTCGACGCCGAGGACATCGCCGGCCTGCGCATCGCCGAGTCGGACGAGACGGTGGGGGAGATCATGACGCCCTCGATCCTCGCGGTGGACGAAGAGATGCCGATCGGCAAGGTGGCCGGCAAGATGATCGACGCCCGCATCCACCGCCTCCTGGTGACCCGCGACAACAAGGTCGTGGGCATCCTCACCACGACCGACCTCCTCGGCCTGCTGGTCGAGGACGAGGATTGAGGCGCCGTCACTCGCCGCAGGGGAAGGCGTCGATCGAGGTGAAGGCCGGCGAGGCGGTGCCCAGGGTGTTGTCGAAGGTCCGAAAAGCGCCGAGGCGCTTTCCGTTACCCGCAGGTGATACTCGACGTCGGTCGTCGCGGCGGCGTAGACCCAGAAGTGGCCGTTGAAGCTGCAGCCGTCGACCATCTTGACCAGGAGCTCGAGGTTCTGCGGCGCGAAGAACCAGAAGAGTCCGGAGTCGGTGGTGAGCGGCCGGGCGAATCCGAAGCCGGTGCCCCCCTGGTAGTTCCTCCAGCTCACCTCGACCGCGAAACGGTCCTGCATCAGGCAGAGACGTTCGGGCGCGTCGATGTAGCCTTCGCCCTCGACCGCCACGATGTCGTCGAGGCGCACGAGCGCGGCATCGGCCTGGACGACGCCGTGGCCGTAGAGGGGATCGAAGCCGGGTGCGCCGCGGTCGAGTGCCGACTCCTCGATGGCGCGCCGGATCTGGCTCCGCGAGGCTGCGGGGTGCGGACTCGAACAGTAGGGCGGCGGTCGCGGCGACGTGCGGCGCGGCGAACGAGGTTCCGGACCAGCGGCAGTGAGTGAAACTCGTGCCGCCGCCCGCGACGCAGATCCGCCGCAGTGTCTCCTGCAGGATCTCGTCGTCGAAACCGTCGCCGTCGGCGTCGACGTCCGGTTCCCCCGCCGGCGCCGTCACCGAGAGGGCATCGCCCCAGCTCGAGTAGCTCGTCTTCAGCAGTCGCGCCTCGACGCCGCCGACGCCGATCACTTCCGGGTGGTTGGCGGGAAAGCCGATGTGATCCTGGCCGGCGTTGCCGGCGTTCGCGACCACGACGACGCCGGCCTGCGCGGCGCGGGCGAGGGCGTCGTTCTCGATCGCCGTCGAGCACTCCGGCCAGTCGGTCGTGCCGCAGGCCATGCCGAGCGAGAGGTTGATGACCCGGGCGCCGTGGGTGGTGGCCCAGTCGATCGCCGCGGGCGACGTCGGACGAGGCGCACTCGGAGTCGTCGGTGCAGGCGCGGATGGCCAGGATCGAGGCGCCCGGAGCGAGACCCGCGCCGCCGCGGCCGTTGCCGGTGCACTGCGCGACGACGCCCGCGACGAAGGTGCCGTGGCCGAGCCGGTCGGTCGCCGTGCCCGGCCCCTCCTGGTCGAGCACCGCGTCGTACTCGCCGGCGAGCGGCCGGCAGAGGCCGTCGTCGAGGGGCCCATCGGCGACCGCGACGCCGCTGTCGATGACCGCGACAACGACGCCCGCGCCGGTCGAGCGCAGCCAGGCCGCTTCGGCGCCGACCCGCTGGTGGTGCCACTGCTGCAGGAAGAGCGGGTCGTCGGTGATCCGCTCGGTAGCGGGGGCGCTCGCGGCCGCTCGCGCCGCAGCGGCGGTCCAGACGCCGTCGCCGAAGGCGATCCGATGTACGACATCGGGATCGACGCGTTCGACAGTGGCCTCTCCTGCAACCTCCGCGAAGCGTGCCGCGAAGAGCTCGGGCGTCTCGTCCGCCGGCACCTCCACCCGCCACCAGTTGCCGAACAGGTGGCGTGGCGGCGTCGCGGTCCCGCCGCTCGCTCCGCTGCCTCCGCTGGCTCCACTGGCTCCCATGCCTCCCATGGCTCCGACGCCCGGAAGGAGCGCCTGCAGCGCTCGGCCGGGGGCGACGCGCACCAGAATCCGGTCGCTGCGCACTTCCCTTCGCGTGCCCCGGCGGAACGGGGAGTGCGCCGGCACTCGAAGTGGTCGCAGCGTAGCGCGGCGTCACTCCCGCGAGCAGCACGAAGAGCCACCGGTGCGGGCCCACCCAGGCCATCAGGCGAGCGATCCCGCGGCGTAGAAGCGCTCGAGACGCTCGTCCTTCTCTTCGAAGCGTTCGCGCAGCCATTCGGCGAGCGCCTCGGGGGCGCTGGGGAGCTCGGCGGCGGCGAAACGTCGCACGTGCAGGTGCACCTCGCGCATCTCGCCCTTGGCCCACTGCCAGAGGGAGGGCAGGCCGTCGACGTAGCCGATGGTGACGTCGTAGACCGCGTGGATGTGGCCCTGCAAGCCGGTGACCGAGGCGACGAATCCCTTGGCGCGCGGCAACTGCACATGCCGCGGCAACGTCAGTGCATGCTCGGCGGCGTAGTGTCGGGCGCGCGCGAGCTTCTCGGCCGAGAGTCGCGTGCCCTCGGAGAAGGAGATCAGCCAGAGCGGCACGCGGCCGGAGACCACCCGGCGGAACACCTGGTCGATGTGGGCCCGGTCGGCGGTCCAGTCGCGTTTCACGAACAGACAGTCGAGAAAGGTCATTCCCCAGCCGAAGCCCGGCGCGTACTTGAGGGAGTCCTTGACGAACCATTTGAGGTCGCCGAGCCGGCCCGCCTTGCGGGCGAGCAGGAAGAGCACCTGCACGTCGGTCATCGTCTGGTGGTTGACGATCACCAGGGCGTTCTCGCCCGTGGGCAGAGGGTCGCCGGTCATCACCGCCCGCGTGCGGTGGAGCGTAAGGGTCGTCCAGGCGCACCAGCTCCAGAAGCGGTCGGCGAACCAGCGGTTCACCCGTCGGAAGGCGCGGCGCGAGAACGGGCGCAGGACGAGACTCAAGGTCTGCAGGAGGTTGATGAGCAGCAGCGAACCGAAGAGGTAGAGGGCGACGAAGGCGCCGAGGAGCGTCCGTGCGAAGCCGGCGACGCCGGAGGCGCGACTGTGAAGAGAGGGGAAGCGGCATCGGGGAAGCCTACTCCCGATGGCGCGACTTGCGGCGGCTCAGGCTCCTCGCGGGTCGTCCGAGCCGCGCGGCTGGCGCCCGATCTGCACGAACTCGAATCCGAAGCGCCCCTTGACGCAGAGATTGCCGTGCGTCGTCCCGTTCTCGATCGGCGAAGTCGCCTTGACGATGCGGTCGTCCTGGACGTGCAGGGTCAGCGTGCAGCCGACGCCGCAGTAGCCGCAGATGGTGTCGGTCTGCGTCTGTTCGGCTTCGCGCCACTCGCCGGCCTGACGCAGGTCGAACTCGTGCGTCGCCATCAACGCCCCCGTCGGACAGACGGCGATGCAGTTGCCGCAGTAGACGCAGGCCGAGGTCGGCAGCGGGACGTCGCGCTCGGTCGAGATGTGGGCGTCGAAGCCGCGTCCGGCGGCGGCGATGGCGAAGGTGT
The DNA here is from genome assembly GCA_963788175.1 of Thermoanaerobaculia bacterium. Classification (GTDB taxonomy): domain Bacteria; phylum Acidobacteriota; class Thermoanaerobaculia; order Multivoradales; family JAGPDF01; genus JAGPDF01. Next base: position 5,255 of record CAWBFZ010000019.1, on the reverse strand, counting down.
TCTGCGCGTCGTGGCCGCAGGCGTCGACGCACTTGTAGCACAGCACGCACTTGCCGTAGTCGCGGACGTAGAGCTCGTTGTCGATCTTGACCCCCGACTCGACGCGCTGCGCCTCGGCGCCGAATCTCCCGGGTGCCGCGCCGTACTCGCGCATCAGCTCGTCGAGCCCGGGAGCGGTCGAGAGGTCGACCGACGATCCGAGGAGCTCGAGCACGAGCTTGCGCGACAGCCGGACGCGCGGGGACTGCGTGTGCACCTTCATTCCGGGCTCGGCGCGGCGCGAACAGGCCGGTGCCAGGACGCGCGCCCCTTCGACCTCGACGACGCAGATCCGGCAGGCGTTCGCCGGCGTCAGCGTCGCGAGGAAGCACAGTGTCGGGACGTCGATGCCGGCGGCGCGGCAGGCGTCGAGGAGGGTCTTCCCCGCCTCGACCTCGACGGCCTGGCCGTCGATCTCGAGCGCGACCGTCGCCGGCTGCGGACGCGCGGGAACCTCGGGGACGCGCGGCGACCGCGCCGGCGGCTGGAACCAGATCGGGTCGGTGGTCATGATCCCTCTTCGAGGTGGGCGCGCTCGGGCGTGGAAGTCGCGCCGGAAAACGGATCGAACAGCGCCAGCCCCGACGCGATGGCGGTGGAGGCGGTCTGGCCGAGGCCGCAGATCGAGGCGTCCCGCATCGCCTGCGCGAGCTCGCCGAAGAGCTCCATCTCCCGGGCGCGATCGCCGAGCGGGTCGCCGCGCCGCAGGCGCTCCAGGAGCTCCTCCTGGCGGACCGTGCCGACGCGGCAGGGGACGCACTGGCCGCACGACTCGTGGCGGAAGAAGCTGGCGATCCGCAGGAGCGCGTCGCCCAGATCGGCCGCGTCGCTAAGACCAGCACCACGCCCGAGCCGAGCGTCGTGCCGGCGGCGCGCGTGCCTTCGAAGGTGAGCGGCAGGTCGAGCCGGTCCGGGCCGACGAAGCTGCCGGCGGCGCCGCCGAGGAGCACCGCGCGCAGAGGTCTCCCGTCGAGCACGCCGCCCGCCAGCTCGAGGAGCTCGCCGAGGGTGGCACCGAACGGCAGCTCGTAGAGACCGGGGCGTTGCACCTCGCCGGAGAGGCAGAAGAGCTTCGTCCCGGAGGACTCGGGCGTGCCGGTGGCGCAAAACGCCTCGCCGCCCTCGAGCAGGATCCAGGGCACGTTGGCGAGCGTCTCGACGTTGTTGACCAGCGTCGGCTTCCCGAAGACGCCGACCTCGACCGGGAAGGGCGGCTTCGAACGCGGCTCGCCGCGCAGGCCTTCGATCGAGTTGAAGAGTGCCGTCTCTTCGCCGCAGATGTAGGCGCCGGCGCCGCGGCGGATCTCGATGTCGAAGTGGAAGTCGGCACCGGCGACAGCCTCGCCCAGGAGCCCCGCCGCGCGCGCCGCCCGGATCGCGTGTCGCAGCCGGGTCTCGGCCAGCGGATACTCGCCGCGCAGGTAGATCATCCCTTCGTCGCGCCGCAGGCGAAGCCGGCGATCGTCATCGCCTCGACGATCGCGAAGGGGTCCTCTTCGAGCAGCACGCGGTCCTTGAAGGTGCCGGGCTCCGACTCGTCGGCGTTGCAGATCACGTAGCGCCGCGGCTCCGCGGCGCGAGCGACCGCGTCCCACTTGCGGCCCGCGGGAAAGGCGGCGCCGCCGCGCCCGACGAGCTTCGAAGTCGGTGACCTCGGCGATGACGCCTGCGGCCCCTAGCGCCATCGCCCGGCGCAGCGCGCGATAGCCGCCCGCGGCCCGGTAGTCGTCGAGGCTCGCCGGGTCGACGATGCCGACCCGCGACAGGAGCTTGAGCCCGGCGCTTCCGGCCTGGGGTACCGAGCGCCGCAGCACCTGCAGGCGCGCGGCGGGGGCGATGAAGAGCTCGGTGGTGTCGCCCTCGACGGCGCGCGCGACGGCGCCGGTCGCGGATCGGACCCAGTGTCGCCGTATGGCGCGTCGCGCCGGCGTGCACCGCGAGCGCCGCCGGCGCGCGCTCGCAGAGGCCGAGGCAGGGACTGCGGATCCAGGTGCCGCCGCCGGGGACCGCCGGCTCGCCGGCCGGGCCGAGCTCGCGCTCGAGCCGGGAGCAGAGCTCTTCGGCGCCGCGCAGCCGGCAGGCGAGGTCGTCGCAGACATGGGCGACCGCGAGCGGGCGCGGCGCGGTCGAGAACAGGTGGTAGAAGGTGACGACGCCGGCGTCGGCGGGCGGCACGGTGAGCCGCTGGCAGATGTAGTTGAGCGCCCCTTCGCTCACCCAGCCGACGCGATCCTGGACGGCATGGAGAGCCGGCAGGAGAGTCGCGCTGGTCGCGCGCCGCCCGGCCGCCGCGGGCGCTCCTCCCGTCGCGCTCGATGTCGCGCGTGGCGCCCTCCAGCCGGAAGGGCGGCGCCGAGGAGGCCGTCGACGGCGGCGCGTTCCTCCGCCGAAGGCTCGGCGCCGTGTACCTGGATGTCCATCTAGCCTTTCTCCGCGAACTCGGAGATCTCCGGCGGTGACGCCGGCCGGTCCCGGGTCGGGCCAGCGGCTCGATGCGGATCGCCGCCGCCCTTGAACTCGGCCGTGCCGGAGACCGGGTCGACGGCGTCGATCGTCAGCAGATTCGTCGCCACCTCTTCCGGAAAATGGAAGGTCATGAAGGTGAGGCCCGGGGCGCAGCGCCGGGTCGATGTGGATCGGCGTCTGGAGACTGCCGCGCCGCGACGTGACACGCACCAGGTCGCCGTTCGTGACCGCGAGGCGGGCGGCGTCCTCGGGCGAGAGATCGAGCGTCTCGCCGCGCCGGGTCGGCGAGGCGTAGCTTCCGGTCTGCACGCCGGTGTTGTACTCGGCGAGGCGCCGGCCGGTGGTCAGGCGGAACGGGAAGTCGGCGTCGAGCCGGTCCACCGGCGGGTCGTTCTCGAGGACGTGGAACGGCGCGCGCCGTCCGACGACCGGCCGTTCCCACAGGCGGCTGTGCAGGAAAAGCTCTCCGGGATGACTCTCGTCGTAGCACGGCCACTGCAGGCCGCTGTCGGCTTCGAGGCGGGCGTAGCTCATCCCGGCGTGCGCCGGGCGAGAGCCTCCGCACTCGTTCCAGATCGTCTCCGGGTCGGGCCGTGCCCCGTCGTGGCCCATGCGCCGCGCGAGGTCGAACAGGATGTCGAGGTCGTCGCGCGCGCCGGCGGGGAGGGATCGCCATCCGCACCCGCTGCACGCGGCGTTCGCTCGAGGTCACCGTGCCCTCGGACTCGCACCAGCCGGCCGCCGCCGGGAAGACGACGTCGGCGACCTCGGCGGTGGCGGTGAGCGAGATGTCCTGCACCACCAGGCAGTCGAGCCCTTCGAGGAGCCGCCGGGTGCGCACCTGATCGGCCTCGCTGCGCATCGGGTTCTCGCCGATGACGTAGAGCGCCTTCACTCGCCGTGCTCCATGGCCTCGAACATGCCGGAGAGGTGAGTTCCCTTCTTCGGCGGAATCGTGACGCCCCAGGCGCGCTCGAAGGCGGCGCGCAGGGGACGTCCTCGACGTCCTGGAAGCCGGCGAGCCGGTCGGGGATCGCCCCCATGTCGCCGCCGCCCTGGACGTTGTTCTGGCCGCGCAGCGGGATTAAGCCCCGAGCCGTACCGGCCGACGTGCCCGCAGAGCAGCGCCAGGTTGATGAGCGCGAGGACGTTGTCGACCGCGTTGTGGTGCTCGGTGATGCCGAGCGTCCAGCAGATCATGGCGCGCGGCGCGGTCGCGCCGCATGCGCGATCTCGCGGATGACCGCCGCCGGGACGCCGGTCTCCTGCTCGCCGCGCTCGAGGGTCCAGGTGGCGACATGGGCGCGGAAGCCTCGAAGCCGCTGGTCGCGTCGCCGGATGAACTCCCTGGTGCTCGAGGCCGGCGGCCAGGATCCCGAGCCACCGCGTTGGCGAGCGCGATGTCGGTCCCGACCCGAGCGGCAGATGGCCGTCGGCCCAGCGCGCCGAGGTCGTACGCCTCGGATCGACCACGTACAGCTTGGCGCCGCGTCGGACGGCCGCGAGCACGTGATGGAAGAAGATCGGATGCGTCTCGCGAGCGTTCGAGCCCCACAGCACGACGACGTCGGCTTGCTCCACGTCGGCGTACGGAGCTGGTCCCGCCGCCTGCCCCGAACACTGTCGCCAGACCGACGACGCTGGGCGTGTCAGGTGCGATTGCAGCTATCGACGTTGTTGCGCCGATGGCGACCCGGGTGAACTTCTGCGCGATGAAGTTCACCTCGTTGGTGGCCTCTTCGAGCACGCGAACATGCCGAAGCTTCCGGCCCCTTGGCGGCCACGGCCGCGTGGAAGCCGGCTGCGGCGCATCGAGCGCCTCGTCCCAGGTCGCCGGGCGAAGACTCTCACCCTTCGAGTCGCGAACGAGGGGCGCGGTCAAGCGGGCGTTCTGCGGGCCGTTCGGGCGGCCGTTGGAGCTGGTTCCTGGACATGCGGAAAAGGCTAACATGCCGGCGATGTCGCCGCCGCAACCCGCCAACTCCGCCAGCACCGCCCCGCCCGCCCGTCGGCGAGCCCGCCCGGTCGGCCCGGCCCGCCACGCCCGCCATGCCCGCAACGATGCTTCCGAAGGTCGCGGAGGCCGCGCGGCAGTGGCTCGAGACTGCCGTCCGTCGCCTGCGCGACGGCCGCGCCCTCGACGAGCTCGACCGGGTGGCCGTCGAGGCACCGCTCGAGATCCGTCTGGGAGAGCACCCGTTCACCGTGCTCATGCGCACTCCGGGGAACGACGAAGAGCTCGTCGCCGGCTTCCTCTACAGCGAGGGGATCGTGCGCAGCGCGGCGGAGATCCGCGCCCTCGGCCACCCGGAGGCGCTCCTCGACGGCGACTGCCGGAACGTCGTGGCGGTCGAGCTCGCCCCCGGCACCTCGGCGACCGCGCGCAGTTTCTACGCTTCGGCGAGCTGCGGCGTGTGCGGCAAGAGCTCGATCGCCGACCTCGCCATCGAGGCCCCGCCCGTGGTCTCGGGGCTCCGCGTCGGGCGCGCCCTGCTCGAATCCCTCCCCGAGCGCCTGCGCGCGGTGCAGCCGATCTTCGCCGAGACCGGGGGGCTCCACGGCGCGGCGCTCTTCGACGCCGCCGGCACGCTCCTCGCCGCGCGCGAAGACATCGGCCGCCACAATGCGGTCGACAAGCTCATCGGCTGGGCGCTCGAGCGCCGGCTCCTGCCGCTCTCCGAAGCCGTGCTGGTGGTCTCCGGCCGGCTCGGCTTCGAGATCGTCCAGAAGTCGATCGTCGCCGGGATTCC
>CAWBFZ010000018.1:0-19650 GCA_963788175.1 Thermoanaerobaculia bacterium | reverse complement strand
ACACATGCGGACCTATCCCCCGGCCGACTTTCGTGAGGTGGTGCGGCCGAATTTCGACACACTCTACTCCGTCGCCTGGCTCGACATGACGAAGGAGCCGATGGTTCTCTCGGTGCCGGATTCCGGGAGGCCGCTACTACGTTCTGCCGCTCTACGACATGTGGACGGACGTCTACGCGGTTCCCGGCAAGCGCACCAGCGGCACGGCGGCGGGCACGTATGCCGTCGTACCGCCCGGCTGGGCTGGCCAGCTGCCGGCCGGCGTCGAGCGGATCGACTCCCCGACGCCGTACAACTGGATCATCGGCCGCAGCCAGACGAACGGCCCGGCGGATTACGCCGCGGTGAACAAGTTCCAGGACGGTTTCCGGATCACCCCGCTCTCGCAGTGGGGCAAGCCGGCGACGGCGCGGCCGGCCTTCGTCGCCGATCCGACGGTGGACATGAAGACGCCGCCGCTCAACCAGGTCAACAACATGACCGGTGACAAGTACTTCACCTACGCCGCGGAGCTGATGAAGCTGCACAAGCCGCACGCGACCGACTGGTCGGTCGTCGCGCGCCTGAAGCGATTGGGGATCGTTCCCGGCCGGAGCTTCGACTTCGCCAAGGCCGACCCGGTCGTCCAGCAGGCGCTGCTCGAGGCGCCCGCGGAGGGGCTGAAGCTGCTCGAGTCCGCGGCGCCGAACATGGCCAAGGTCGTGAACGGCTGGCAGATGCTCACCGACACGATGGGCGTTTACGGCAATGCATATCTCAAGCGCGCCTGGGTCACGAAGATCGGCCTGGGAGCGCTGCCGGTCGTCGACGCGATCTACCCCATGAACCTGGCGGATGCCGACGGCAAGCCGTTGGACGGCGTTCACGACTACGTGATGCACTTTGCGCAGGCCGAGCTGCCGCCGGTCGGCGCCTTCTGGTCGGTCACGATGTACGACGCCGAGGGCTTCCAGGCGGCGAACGTCCTCAACCGTTTCGCCATCGGCGACCGCGACGCGCTGAAGTACAACCCCGACGGATCGCTCGACCTCTATCTGCAGAACAGTTCGCCGGGCAAGGACAAGGAGTCGAACTGGTTGCCGGCGCCGCAAGGGCCCGCTGGGCGTCACCATGCGGCTCTACGCCCCGAAGCCGCAGGTCGCCGACGGCCGCTGGGTGCCGCCGGCGGTCAAGCGGATGAACTAGGGAGAGTCCTGAATACGCTCGCGGATCAACGGTGCCGCGGTCGGAGGCCGGGTTTCGGCTCTCCGACCCGGTGGGCCGCTTGCCAGAGGATGAGTCATTGCAGCTTGGAGGCGGCCGCCGATCGAGGGCCGGCTTCAGAAAGTGGGAGTAGATGGAGACACTTCGAAGAGTGATCAAGGACGCGCGGCTCACCGGACGTCCGATCGCCAGGCGGGCACTGGCTGCGCCGAGCACCTGCCGGATCGTCGTGATCGCGCTTGGCGTGCTGCTCGCGGGCGCCGCCGGAGTCACGGCCCAGGAGACCGCGCCTGCGGTCGCTGCGGCGACGCCGGAAGTCACGCCGCCGCCTGCCCCGGCGCCGGTCGTCATCGACTACCTGCTCCCTGATCTCGGGCCGCAGGCGCTGATTCACGACGGCAAGTACTTCTGGTTCAAGCCGATCATCGCCATGGTCCTCGACTACACCTGGTTCGAGCAGGACGAGGCCAGCCTCGCCCAGGTGGGAGTGCAACCGGACGCCGGAGAGCTCCGTGCCGGCCGCCTCGGCGGTACCCTGCGCTGGCAGGGCGATTTCAAGTGGGATTTCTACGGCACGGTCGACTACCAGGAGAAGGACACCCGGGAAAAGACGATCTTTCAGGTCTACGACCTCAAGATCGGCCTGCCCCTCGGCCGCGTGAAGCTCGACATCGGCAAGATGAAGGAGCCGATCGCCTACGAGCTCTCCGGGCTCTCGGTACTGCTGCCGCAGCAGGAGCGCGTCCTCAATCCGTTCTATCCCAGCCGCAGCATCGGCGTGAAGCTCTCCGGACGGCTCGCCGGCGATCGCATGACCTGGGCGGCGGGCGCCTTCAACGACTTTCTCGACTCCGACGTCGGCCAGGGCGAGGCTGGCAACGACTACACCGGTCGCCTGTCGGCGTTGGCTTGGGAGTCTACGGACAAGCGTGACTTCGTTCACCTGGGCCTCGGCTACCGGCACGTTGGCTCCGACGACGGCGTCATGCGCTTTTCCGGGCGCCCGGAGTCGAACATCGCCGACAAGTACGTCGACACCGGAAACTTCTCCGGCGACCACGCGGATGAGGTGTCGGTCGAGCTGCTCCTCAACCACGGGCCCTACTCGCTCCTCGCCGAGCGCTTCGACGCCGCCGTCGACTCGAAATCGACCGGCGATCCTCATTTCTCGGGCTGGTACGCCGCCGGGTCGTGGATCCTCACCGGCGAGAGCCGTCACTACTTCCGCCCCGGCGGCTACGCCAGTGGAGTCATCCCGCAGAGCCGCTATGGCTCCCTAGAGCTCGTCGCGAAGTACTCCCGCCTCGACCTCCGGGACGGAACGCTGGACGGCGGGGTGCTGGACAAGTGGCATATCGGACTCAACTGGTGGACTTCCACGCAATGGAAGGTCGGACTCTCGTACGGCGACGCCGACCTCGACAAGGGCGGGCTCGTCGGCAACACCAAGATGGTGCTGCTCCGCTTGCAGTGGCTGTGGGGATGACGAAGATCCACCGCACTCTCGAGCCGGACCGCCAGTCGGCTTCACGTATCTCGACCACGAAAGGAATACAGCAATGAAATTCACCCGACTCACGGCTTGGCTGGCTGCCGCGGCAGCCGGTGCATTCCTCATCGTCGCGGCCCCGTCGGGGTCGCAGACGGCGGCGGCGACGAGCAAGGTCATCACGCCGACGACGGCGGATCGGATCAACCTGCCGATCGCGGAGCCCAAGTTTCCGCCGATCACCGAGCTCGACGTGCGCAACGCCACGGCGCCGCCTCGCTTCGAGGTGAAGGCACCCGAAGGCGCGCCGAACGTGCTGCTCGTCCTGATCGACGACATGGGCTTCGGCATTCCGAGCTCCTTCGGCGGCCCGGTGCACATGCCGACCTCCGACCGGCTGGCGAGCGAGGGGCTGCGCTACAACGCCTTCCACAACACCTCGGTCTGCTCGCCGACGCGCACCGCCCTGCTCTCCGGTCGCAACCATCACACCAACAACATGGCCGGGATCACCGAGACGGCCACCGCCTTCCCGGGCAACACCGGGAAGCGCCCGAACGACGTGGCGCCGCTTGCCGAGATGTTGCGCCTCAACGGCTACAGCACCGCTTTCTACGGCAAGAACCACGAGACGGCGCCCTGGGAGACCAGCGTTTCCGGACCGCAGGACCGCTGGCCGACGCACTCCGGCTTCGACGAGTTCTACGGCTTCATCGGTGGCGAGACCAACCAGTGGGCGCCGACGATCTATCACGGCACCAACATCATCGAGACGCCGAAGACCCCGAACTACCACTTCATGACCGACATGACCGACAAGGCGGTCGCCTGGATGAAGTTCGAGAAGGCGCTGACGCCGGACCGGCCGTTCTTCATCTATTTCGCACCCGGCGCGACGCACGCCCCGCACCACGTACCGAAGGCCTGGATCGAGAAGTACAAGGGCAAGTTCGACCAGGGGTGGGACGCGCTGCGCGAAGAGACCCTCGCCCGTCAGCTCCGGCTCGGCATCGTGCCCCCCGGCACGAAGCTCGCGCCCAAGCCCGCGGCGATCAAGGATTGGGCGACGCTGTCGCCAGACGAGAAGAAGCTCTTCACCCGCCAGATGGAGATCTACGCCGGCTTCGCCGAGTACACCGACACCGAGATCGGTCGTCTCATCGACGCCATCGGCGAGACCGGCCAGCTCGACAACACCCTCGTCATCTACATCATGGGCGACAACGGCACCAGCGCCGAGGGCGGCATGAGCGGCATGTACAACGAGATGACCTACTTCAACGGCGTCGTCGAAACGGTTCCCGACATCCTGAAGCACTACGACGACCTCGGCGGACCGATGTCCTACGCCCACATGTCGGCGGGCTGGGCGATCGCCGGCGACACGCCGTTCGGCTGGACGAAGCAGATCGGCTCCGACTTCGGCGGCAACCGGACCGGAGTGATCGTCTCCTGGCCGCAGCGCGTGAAGGCGATGGGCGAGGTGCGTCCGCAGTTCCAGCACGTCATCGACGTGGCGCCGACGGTGCTCGAGGCGGCGAGCCTGCCCGAGCCGAAGAGCGTCAACGGTACGCCGCAGAGACCAATCGAGGGCGTGAGCTTCGTCTACACGTTCGATGACGCGAAGGCGGAGACCCGCCACAAGGTCCAGTACTTCGAGATGTTCGGCAATCGGGCCATGTACGACAACGGCTGGTTCGCGCGGACGATCCACAAGGCGCCGTGGGAACCGAAGCCGCGAGCCGCGCTCACCGCGGACAAGTGGGAGCTCTACGACAGCCGCACCGACTTCAGCCTGGCGAACGACCTGGCGGCGAAGAACCCGGCGAAGCTCAAGGAGCTCCAGGACCTGTTCCTGAAAGAGGCGGTGAAGTACAACGTGCTGCCGATCGACGACCGCTCGATCGAGCGCGTGAACGCCAAGATGGCCGGGCGGCCGGACCTCATGGGCGAACGCACTTCGCTGACGCTGGGCGAAGGGATGAAGGGGATGTCGGAGAACGTCTTCATCAACATCAAGAACCGCTCGCTCGCCATCACCGCCGACGTCGAGATCCCGAAGGGCGGCGCCAACGGCGTCGTCATCGCCCAGGGTGGGCGAGTCGGCGGCTGGAGCCTCTACTTCAAGGACGGCAAGCCGACCTACACCTATAACTTCCTCGGCATGCAGCGCTTCACGGTGACCGCGACCGAGGCCGTGCCGGCCGGTAAGGCGACGGTCCGCTTCGAGTTCGCCTACGACGGCGGCGGCTTCGGCAAGGGCGGCCTGGGCACGATCTACGTCGACGGCAAGAAGGTCGCCGAGGGCCGCATCGAGCGCACCCAGCCGATGATCTTCTCGGCCGACGAGACCGCCGATGTCGGCGTCGACGATGCCATGCCGGTGACCGAGGACTACAAGTTGGGCGACAACGAGTTCACCGGAACGATCCACAAGGTGCGGATCGATGTCGGCGCGATCGGAGCCTCCGAGAAGGTCGCGGCCCAGGCCCAGGCGGAGCTCGCCATGAAGAAGGCGATCGCCGACTGAAGCCGCGCCCGGGCGGAAGGAGGGGGCGCAACGCCCTCTCCTTCCGACTTTCCGGGAAACGTTTTCCACTCGATTCCTCAAGGAGAAGTCCATGAAACCCAACCGCACTCAGAACCTCCTCGCCGCCGCGCTGCTGGCCGCGCTGGCCTGCACGGCCGCTCAGGCGCAGCCGGCCGCCGCCGCTGGCGTCCAGGTGACGCCGGAGACCTACATCCACGCCGAGTCCGACCGCCAGTTCGGCAACATCGTCAAGATGGCGGGCGGGGTGAACCGTCTGTTCCATTTCCGCAGTCCCACCCCGCTCGACAAGCAGAACGTCGTGCGGATGAACCGCGACACGCTCTACTCCATGGGCGTCGTCGATACCTCGAAAGGCGCGACCATCACCGTACCGGAGTTGCCGAAGGACCGCTATGTCTCGGTCTACCTGGTGGATAACGACCACTACTGTCCGGGGGTGATCTACACCGCCGGCAAGCACGAGCTGCCGCGGGACACGAAGTTCCTGGCCATCGGCGTCCGCATCCAGGTGATCGACCCCAAGAACGCCGACGAGATCGCCAAGGTCAATGCGCTGCAGGACAAGTTCGTCATCGAGTCCGCGAGCGCCGAGCCAATGCCGGAGTTCAAGTGGAATATGGACTCCTTGAAGGCGCTGACGGTGAAGTACGAGAAGGAGTCGGCCGGGTACAGCAGTTTCGCAGGGATGCAGGGGCCGCGGGGCAAGGTGAACGAGAAGACCCGTCACGTCGCGGCAGCGGCGGGTTGGGGCCTTTTCCCCGATCGCGACGCCATGTACCTGAACTACAGCGGTGGCCAGGATGCCGAGCACTGCTACAAGGCCACCTACGCCGTGCCCGAGAACGGGGCGTTCTGGTCGATCACGGTCTACGGCAACGACGGCTACATGAAGAGTGACTCGAACATCGTCAACTCGTCCACCGTCAAGCTCGACGCCGACGGGCGGTTCACCGTCCACTTCGGATCTCAGAAGACCTGCGGCGACAAGCCGAACCGGCTCGATACGAGCGCGGGGTGGAACTACATCCTGCGCATCTACCGCCCCGGGCCGTCGGTTCTGGACGGGCGCTACAAGCTGCCGGAGCCGGTTCCCGCCGGCTGACGCGGGTCGTGAAGAGGGTCGAGCGAGAGGACCGCTGCCGAGCTGGACACCTGCCACCGAGGGATCGCCAAGGGCGGTCCTCCGGTGGCTGGTCCTGTATTCCGAAGCGTCGCATCGAGACGGAAGTTGAAGATAGAGTTCGAGTGGAGGTGGCGGGATGCTCCTGATCGAGATCATGAGGAAAGCAGCTCTCGGCGCGCTGGTGGCGAGCGTGCTGTGCACGGCAACTCCCGCCGGCGCCGAAGCCGGGACTGGAACCGGGACCGGCGTCGATCCGGAGGCTCTCGCAACTTTGAAGCAGATGACCGACCACCTGGGCGGCCTGCAGCGCTTCAGCGTGCACGGGCACGGCACGCTCGAGGTGGTGCTGGTCTCGGGGCAGAAGCTGCAGTTCGACAACGACCTGACGCTGCTCGTCGAGCGGCCGAACAGGCTCCTGGCGACGCGCCGCGGGGAGATCGCCGAGCAGCGCTTCGTCTACGACGGCAAGAGTCTCACCTTTCTCAACCCGGAGGGCGGCGGCTTCTACGCCACGGTCGCCGCGCCGGCGACGCTCGAGGCGATGCTCGATTTCGCGCGCGACGAACTGGATCTCGTCGCCCCGGCGGCGGATCTGCTCTATGCCGACGCCTACGAAGCGCTGACTTCCGACATGACCGCCGGTTTCGTGGTCAGCCGGAAGGCGATGTTGGGCGACGAGGCCTGCACGCATGTCGCGTTCCGCAAGCCGGGAGTCGATATCCAGCTCTGGATCAGCAACGCGCCGGACCACCTGCCACGCAAGTACGTCCTGACGACGACCGACATGGCCGCGGACCCGCAGTTCATCCTCACCCTGTCCGACTGGGATCCTGCGCCGAAGACGGATGCCAAGAGCTTCGAGTTCGTCGCGCCGAAGGGCGCCACGCGTGTCGATTTCCTGCCCGCTGCCGCGCACTGACCGAGCGTCGAGGACCAGACCCATGACCGGAAAACGAATCGTCATCGGAACCACTCTCGGGCTGGCGCTTTTCGCCGGCCTCGTTGTCGAGGCCGGGGCCATTGTTGGCGCCCCCATGACCCCGGTCAGCGTCGCTGGCGTCGCCCGCCGGACGGCGAGGCGGACCACCGCGGTCGTCGCGAGCAGCGCCAACGCCTCGGCCTCGGCCTCGGCGGCCGCGTCGCAGCAGGCTGCGGCGGCCTCCCAGCAACAGGCCGCCGCGGCACAACAGCAGGCGGCGATGGCGCAGCAGGACGCCGCCATGGCGCAGCAGCAACTGGCGGCGGCGGAGGCGGAGGCGGCGGCGGCGAAACAGCAGGCGGCTGCCGCGCAGCAGGAGGCAGCGATGGCCAAGCAGGCCGCGACCCTGCCGGTCGGCACCACGGTGAGCGCGCTGCCCAACGGCTGCAGCAGCATGAACATCGGCGGCGTCGACTACTTCAACTGCGCCGGGACCTACTATCGCGTCGCGCTGCAGTCGGGCAACGTCGTCTACGTGGTGTCGCAGCCCTGACCACGACCCAGGCTCCGGCGGTGCCCTTTTTGGCGACGGTCGAGGTCCGTCCGCCGGGGTACGGCGACCACGGAGTGCCCGAAGTCGCGACCAGCGGGAGGCCGACCGATGAAGACAGGAACTGCCCCGCCCACCAGCCAGCGTTCCCGGTGGGCGCGCTGGGAACGTTGGGTGCCGGGAGTCCGGATGTTCCGGTCGTACGAGCGCGCCTGGCTGGCGAAGGATCTCGCGGCGGGAATCACCCTCGGCACGCTGATGGTCCCGGTGGGGCTGGCCTTCGGCGAGCTGGCCGGTGTTCCCATGGCGGGGCTCTACGCCGGCATGCTGCCGCTCGTCGTCTATGCCCTGTTCGGCAGCTCGCGTCAGCTGATCATCGGCCCGGACGCCTCGATGTCGGCGCTGGTGGCGTTGAGCGTGGCGCCGCTCGCCGGCGGCGACCTCGGGCGCCTGGCGATGCTGGCCGCGGTGCTCGCCCTCCTCATGGGAGCGATCTTCATCGTCGGCTCGTTCCTCCGCCTGGGCTTCCTCGCCGACTTTCTGGCCAAGCCGGTCATCACCGGCTTCATGCACGGTCTGGCGGTGGTGATCGCCGTCGGCCAGCTGCCCAAGGTGTTGGGGGTCGCGGGCGGCGGCGACACCACGGTCGCGCAATTCCTCACCGTCTGGCGCAACCTCGGCGGGGCGAACCTCGCCAGCCTCGCCATCGGCGCCGGCTGCGTCGCCGTCATCCTCTCCTGCCGGCGCTGGTGGCCCCGGATTCCCGGCCAGATCGTGGCGCTGGTCGGCGCGACGCTCCTGGTCTACCTTCTGAAGCTCGAGCAGTCCGGGGTCGCCGTGGTCGGCGAGATTCCCAGCGGCCTGCCGCGCCTGCGAATTCCGCTGCCGAGCGCCGAGGATCTGCAGCTGCTTCTGCCGGTGGCGCTGGCGTCGGCGCTGGTCGCCTTCTCCGACACTGTTGCCACCGCCCGCGGCTTTGCCTCGCGCAACCGCTACCGCATCGACGCCAACCAGGAGATGCTGGCCCTCGGTCTGGGGAATATCGCCGCCGGCTTCACCCAGAGCCTGCCGGTCAACGGCAGCGGTTCGCGTACCGCAGCCGCCGAGGCGAGCGGCAGCCGCACCCAGGTGACTTCGATCGTCGCCGCCGGGATGGTCGCCTGCGTCATGCTCTTTCTCACCGGCCTGCTCTATTCGCTGCCCGCCGCGGCGCTCGGTGGCATCCTGATCGCCGCTGCCTGGAGCCTGTGCGACTTTGCGGAGTTCCGGCGCATGTGGCGGTTTCGCGGTGTGGGCCTCGCAGGAGCGTTGCTGACCGCCGCCGGCGTCGTCGCCATCGGCGTCATGGAAGGGATCGCCCTCGGCGTCGTCTTCTCGCTCATCCTCGTGCTGCGAGCGCTCGCCTTTCCCGCGGATGCCGTGCTCGGCGAGTTGGGTCGCTGGGGAGTTCGCTGACCGCGCGCGGCATCCGGAAGCCAAGCCGATCCCCGGCGTCACCCTGATGCGCTTCTCCGGACCGCTCTTCTTCGCCAACTGCGGCAACTTCCGCAACCGCGTCGAGGAGCTGCTCGCCGTCGCGCGAGAGCCGCTGCGCGGCTTCGTCGTCGACGGCACCGCCATCTTCGACCTCGACCTCGCGGCCTGCGAATTCCTGGGTGAGCTTCACGGTGAGCTCGCAGGCGCGCGGCATCCGGATGACAATTGCCGGCATGCCGGGGCGGGTGCGCGACATCCTGGCGCGCGGCTGGGAGGGTGCGGCGAGCGCCGAGGGCCTCTTCGAGCCGAGCCTCGCGGCCGCCGTCCGCTCCCTCACGGCCTGACCGCCGCGTTCCGGCTCCTGAGGCCCGGCTGGCCCGGCGGCTCCTCGCTTTGCCTACCCCGAGTCCGTCGTCACAGCACGGCAAGAAACTCCGCCACGGCAGCGCCCGGACGCCGGGAGCGACGGCGGGTCGCGGTGCCCGCCCTCGGCGCCTGATGGACGAGGAACATGCTCAGGCCGCCGCCTTGCCGCGGCTTCGTTGCAGCGCCTCGGCCAGCCGCTGCATCGGCGCGGCCATCGCGGGCGTCACCGTGCGCCCGGCCTTGCATTCCACCAGCGCCACCGCACCGCCGCGTCCGGGCACGAGGAAATCCACTTCCAGGCCCTGCTCGTCGCGAAAATAGTAGAGCTCGCGCCGGCCGCCGGCATTCACCTGGCCCTTGGCGATCTCCGCCGCGAGGAAGCCCTCGAAGAGCGCGCCGACGAAACGGCGACCGCTCGAGTTCCGCCGCCGTCTCGATGCCCAGCAGATGACACGCGAGGCCGGAATCGGCGACGTACACCTTGGGCGACTTGATCAGACGCTTGCCGAGGTTCTCGTAGAACGGCGGCACGATCAGGAGTTGCGCGGTCGTTTCCAGCACGCCGAGCCATTGCGCGATGGTCGGCACGCTCACGCCGAGCGGCGCGGCCAGATCCGTCTTGTTCAGCACCTGCCGTGCCGGCTGGCGAGCAGCGCGAGAAACCGGCGGAACGTGGCGAGGTCCTTCACCGCGGTGACCGCCCGGACATCCCGCTCCAGATAGGTCTGCAAGTACGAGCCAGCCACAGCCGCGCGCGCCCGGACGCGCCACCACTTCGGGATACCACCGCCGCGCAGCAGGCTGACCTTCGGCGTCTCGCGCACGGACAGGGGCAGCAGTTGCAGCACCGCCGCCCGGCCCGCCATGGATTCCGTCACGCCCCGCATCAGCGGCGCTTCCTGCGAACCCGTGAACAGCCACTGGCCCGTGCGGCGCGGCTGGCGGTCGATCCGCGAGCGGACGAACGCGAACACCTCCGGCACGTGCTGCACCTCGTCGAGGATCGCGGGCGTCTTCACGGCGTCGAGGAATCCCTGCGGGTCGGCCCGCAGCCGCGCCACCACGTCGGGGTCTTCGAGCAGGAAGTAGCTCGCCTGCGGGAAAGAGCCGGCGCAGCAGCATCGTCTTGCCGGCCCGGCGCGGGCCGGTCAGCACCACGGCGGGAAACGCCTTCGCCGCCCGCAGCAGCTGCGCCTCGAGTTCCCGCCGGACGTAGCGCATGGATGAGTATTCTAAGTTCGAGCTTCAATTACTCAAACACTGGCCGAGCAGCAGCCTCCCGGCGCGCCGCGGTTTCAGGCGCTCCGGAGTCGCTTCTCCTTCCCTCGCCGCTCTCTTCTACTTCTGCTCGACCGTCACCTTGACGATGCGGCCGGTGAAGGCGTTGTCTCCCTGCTTGTAGTCGGGGGAGACGTTGGTCTCGCCGTCGAGGCCGACGTCGGCGCCTTCGTCGG
Source organism: Thermoanaerobaculia bacterium (assembly GCA_963788175.1). Taxonomy (GTDB): domain Bacteria; phylum Acidobacteriota; class Thermoanaerobaculia; order Multivoradales; family JAGPDF01; genus JAGPDF01. Next base: position 8,519 of record CAWBFZ010000018.1, on the reverse strand, counting down.
CCGAGAACATGAACGGCTGGGTCTTGGGGATGCGGCCCTCGCCGACCCTCTTGCCGTCGACGGAGAGAATGGACTTGCCGCCGGTGCCGGGCGTGGGCGAGTCGGGAATGAACTCGTAGCCGATGGTGTGCTTGCCCGGGGCGAGCGAGCGTCACCGGCGACATTGGTGCGCTCGAGGGCGAAGAAGTTGTACTCGTGATGCGGCCGGCCGTCCCTCATGTAGAGGACCCAGCCGCCGAAATAGCCGGCCTGGGCGAGGATGACGCCGTCGGTGCTCGCGTCCGCGAGCTCGACCTCGGCGGTGACGGTGTGGTGCACGCCCTTCACGTTGATGAAGGCGTTCTCCAGCATGCCGGTCATGCCCGGGAAAACGGTCAGCGACTTGCGTCCGTCCAGCAGATCGGGCCGTCCGGCGATCGCCGGATTGAAGCGCTCCGAGCGCCGATCGTCGATCGGCAGGACGTGGTTGCGGACCGCCTCTTGCTGAAAGACCGCCTGCAGCTCCTTCAGCTTGGCCGGTTGCTGCGCGGCGAGATCGTTGGCTTCGCTGAAGTCCTGGTCGACGTGGTAGAGCTCCCAGACATCGTCTTCGAGCGGCGGCAACGGCACCATGAGCCAGGGAATCGAGTGGCGCGTGCAGGCCACCCAGCCGTCGTGGTAGATGCCGCGATTGCCGAACATCTCGAAGTACTGCGTCGTGCGGCGCTCGGCGGCCTTGGCGTCGTCGGCGGAATAGAGCATCGAGACGCCGTCCATCGGGCGCTGCGCGACGCCGTTGACCGTCTTGGGCTGCGGAATCCGGGCCGCTTCGAGGGCGGTGGGCGCGACGTCGACCACGTGATGGAACTGGCTGCGGATCTCGCCCTTCGCCTTGAAGCCGTTGGGCCAGCGCATGACCATGCCGTTGCGTGTGCCGCCGAAGTGGCTGGCCACCTGCTTGGTCCACTGGAACGGCGTGTTGCTCGCCCACGCCCAGCCGATTGCGAAGTGCGGGAAGGTGGTCGGGCCGCCCCATTCATCGATGTGGTCCATCATCTGGTCGGCTTTGCCGACGATGCCGTTCAACGCCATCATCTCGTTGTAGGTGCCTTCGGGTCCGCCCTCGGCGGAAGCGCCGTTGTCGCCGACGATGTAGAAGAAGAGCGTGTTGTCGAGCTCGCCGATCGCCTCGAGCTGGTCCACCAGCCGTCCTACTTCATGGTCGGTGTGCTCGGCGAAACCGGCAAAAGTCTCCATCTGGCGTTCGAAGAGCCGCTTCTGCTCGGCGCTCATGTCGGCCCAGGCGGGAATCTCCTTCGGCCGCGGCGTGAGCCGGGTGTCGGCCGGGATGATCCCCATCTGCTTCTGGCGCGCGAACGTTTCCTCGCGCAACTTGTCCCAGCCGCCACTGAACTGGCCCTTGTACTTCTCGATCCACTCTTTCGGCGCATGGTGCGGCGCGTGCGTGGCGCCGGTCGCGAAGTACATGTAGAACGGCTTGTCCGGGGTGAGTGCCTGCTGCGCGCTCACCCAGTTGATGGCGTGATCGGTCATGTCGACGGTGAAGTGGTAGTCCGGCGACGCCGCATGCTCGACGCGCGTAACGCCGTCGTAGATCGCCGGCGCCCACTGGTTCGTCTCGCCGCCGATGAAGCCATAGAACTTGTCGAAGCCCGAGCCGGTCGGCCACCGATCGTAGGGACCGGAGACCGAGACCTCCCACGGCGGCGTCTCGTGGTACTTGCCGAAGGCGGAGGTGCTGTAGCCGTTCTGGCGCAGGATCTCGGCGAGGGTGGTGATCTCCTGCGGCCGGATGCCGGTGTTCCCGGGGTAGGCCGTCGCCAGTTCCATGATCGCGCCGGCGTTATTGGCGTGGTGATTGTGCCCGGTGAGGAGAGCCGTGCGGGTCGGGCTGCAAAGCGCGGTGGTGTGAAAGCGGTTGTAGCGCAATCCCTCCCCCGGCGAGCCGATCGAGCGTGGGCATGCGGATCGGACCGCCGAAGGCGCTGCTGGCGCCGAAACCGATGTCGTCGATCAGCACGATCACGACGTTGGGGGCGCCCTGGGGGGCTTTGACCTCGAATCGCGGTGGCGCTGTCGCCTTGCGCGCGTCGAGGGTGGTGATGGGCGCGACCGCCGGCTCGGCGATCGGCAGCACGGTGCGATCGAGCGCTGGACCACTGGCGGTATCGGCCGGCGCGTGCGTGGCGAGCAGGAGCGCCGCGCCGGCGGCGAGGCACAGGATTGCGAAGGCTCTGGCTGGTTTCATCGTCAGCTCCATGTGGATGTCGGCAATGAGGTTCGAGGGTGGATTCTAGCGGCGCTCGAAGGTCACGGAATAGGTCTGGCCCTCGACCGCCTGGAAGTAGGTGCCTTCGAGGAGGTCGCCCGCCGGGTCGAAGGCGAGGTTGTAGGTGCTGCCCGGGTAGTTGACGTCCTGCAGCTCGACGAAGAGCGTCAGGGTTCCGCCGGCGCGCGTGGCGAGCGCCTGCTCGACGTGAATCGGCCGCGGGTTGAGGTAGGCCGCGTCGGCCTTGCCCTGGGCGTCGATCGCTCGAACCTCGAGGATGTAGCCACCGTCGGTCCGTGCCCACCGGCCGACGAGGCGATCGAACGCCGGAGCCGTCGCGGGCGCGGTTGCCGGCGCTGGCGGCTGCGCGGCCGGCTTCTGCGGGGGAGCCGACCGTGTCTCCGCCGGGCTCCCGCAAGCGACAGCGCCTGCTGTGAGCAGTACCACCAGCCAAGCAACAGCCACCCGGGTCGCGTTCTGTTTCAGTGCCCCATGCCAACTCTGGTCTCGGAAGGTCGGCGTAGTCGGCTGCGAAGGTAGGTCGGGAGCCGGTCGCCTTGGGCAGCCTCGACGATTCATGGCACGCCTGCCGCAACTGCCGGATGGATTCGCGTGCCGCCTCCGCCATCCGGATCTTCTCCGGCCAGGAAAGCGCTTGGCGCGACTTCTGCCAGCGTGCCTGTCTTTCGAGCAGAGCCTGGACTTCATTCATCGAGGAATCTCGTCTCGTACTTTCGCCATGCCGCGGACAGGCCGTGACGTTCCGCGAGTCGCTCGATCTCCTGTCGGGCTACCGCGCCGAATAGGGCGTAGTTCTCGATCACGCCGCTGGCGCACATCTCGTTCAGCAACTGTGCCAGGGCCTTCACACCTCCATCTTAGAAGGCGCCTGCCGCGCTGTATAGCTCGCGGCTGGGTGGGCTACCGGGCGCTCGGCGGAAAGATCGTCTTCCAGTCGTTCTTCATGTCGACGACCGTCCAGCCCTTCGCCTTCGCCTCGTCGAGCGCCTTGTCGAGCCGGCCGATGTGCGAGTCGCGGTCGTAGGCCCACTCGCGCGCGGCGTCGGTGTGGTGGACGAGCAGGCGCGAAGCGCGGCGCCGCTGCCGGCGGTCGTCCACTGCAGCATCTGCAGGTCGCCGTCGGAGTTGCCGAACGCGGCGATCGGGCGGCGGCCGATGTGCTGCTGGATGCCGACCGGCTTGCCCTCCTTGTCGTCGATGAAGTTCACCTCGGGCAGGCGCACGAGCACGGGCTTGCCGTCGCGCACGCTCGAACTTCGTCTTGATGCTGCTGCCGACGACCTGCTCGGGCGGAATGCCGTAGACCTTCTCCGTCCACGGGCGCATGAACTCGATGCCGCCGCCGGAGACGATGAAGGTCTTGAAGCCGTTGGCGCGGAGATAGGCGAGCAGCTCGAGCATCGGCTGGTAGACCATCTCGGTGTAGGGCCGCTTGGTCATCGGGTGCCTCGCGGTGGCGATCCAGTCGCGTGACGATCTGGTCGAACTCGTCGGTCGTCATGCCCGGCGTGCGTGGCCATGACGATCTGGCCAGCATGCGCGTGCTCGCCGCCGGCGAGCGCGCCCTTCACGTCGCCCTTGAGCAGCGAGGCGAACGGCTCCTTGTCCTTCCACTCCGGGTGCTGCGGCGCGAGCGCCTTGACCGCGGTCGAGGGCGAAGAAGAGCTGGAAGTACATCGGCTGCTCGGCCCAGAGCGTGCCGTCGTTGTCGAAGGTGGCGATGCGCTCGGCGGCCGGGACGAAGTCCGGCGAGCCCGCCTTCGTGACGCTGCGCGACGAAAGCGACGATGGCCTTCTTCGAAACGGTGTCGTTCCACGAGGGGAGCGGATCGGCGGCCGCGCGACGGTGGGCAGCGCGAGGACTGCCAGAAGAGCGAGGGTCGGCGAGGAGGTGAGTGCTTCGTCGAATGTCGTGTGCCTCTCTGTGCCTTTCGAAAGCGATGAGACATGTATTGCCTATCGTCCTCCCGTCGCCACCCAGCGGTAGTACGGGTTGTCCGGGTCGCGGGCGAGCGCCTCGCGCGAGCGCGCGGCGGCCGCGGCCTCCCTGTCGCCGGCCGTAGGCGAGGAGCGACGCCCCGTAGAACGCCAGGAGCTCGCGGCGTTCGGCGCCGACCGTCGGCGAGCAGGCGGTCGTCGCCGACGATCGGGACGGCCGGTGGCGACGCCGAGGACGCGAGGCAGGACGCGCTGGAACTCGCCGCGCCGCACCCACGCGGCGTGCTCGATCAGCGGACGGTCGTCGGTGACCGGGGCGGCGTCGCCGGCGTAGCGCTCGAGGCCGTCGCGGCCGGTCACCCACGTGGCGAGCAGGGCCGCGGGCGATTCGACGCCGACCTCGGCGAGCGTCGAGGCGATCGTCGCCCCGCGCGAAGCGCGCGGCGATGCGGCGGCCGTCGAGCTCGATCGGGCTCGTCGAGCCGACGAGCAGCATCTCGTGCAGCTCCGTGGTCCACGCGCGTGGCGTACGGGAAGGCGTCGAGGAAGCTCCGGACCAGCGAGCGCGAGTCCTCGTCGTTCTGCGTCGGCAGCGGCCACCACTGCGCCATGAGGCCGTCGGGCGCCAGGCGCGAGCGGCAGAGCTCGTAGAAGTCGCGCGAGTAGAGGTTCACGACGCCGGCCGCCGACGGCGGCGGCGGCTCGAGCGTGATGAGGTCGTAGCGGTCGGTGCGCCGCAGCAGCTCGTGACGGCCGTCGCCGATCCGGATCTCGAGGCGCGGATCGGATCGCCGCGCCGAGGTTGCCTGCGAAGAGCGCGCGCCGCGCGCACGACGCCCGGCAGCAGCTCGGCCACGACGCGCCGTTCGAGCGGCGGGATAGGCGAGAAGCGCCCCGGCGGTGATCCCCGTGCCGAGCCCGACGACGAGCGCCGAGCGCGGCTCGCCCCTGTGGATCAGGAGCGGCAGGAGGGCCTGGAGGCGCATGTACCGCCGCGACGTGAGCGCGTCGCCGGAGTTCGAGACGCCCTGGATGTAGAGCCGTCGGAACGACCCGCCGACCGTCGGTTGCTCGAGAACCGCGACGGTGCCGGCAGTGTCCTCCTCGTAGAAGAGCATCTGCCCGCCCCGTCTCTCGGCGAGCAGGCGGCGAGAGCATGTCGCGCGGGACGAGGACCGCGGCCACGGCGACGACCGAGAAGACCGCTGCGGCGCCGTGAGTCGGGCAGCCGTGCGTCCGCCATTGCCCTCGCCGCGGGCGATGCGCGATCGCGCCGACCAGGGCTCCCCCGCGAGGCCAGTAGCCCGAGCGATCCGACGAGCCCGAGGGTCGGGCACGAGGACGAACCCGGTGAGCATCGTCCCGGCGATGCCGCCGGCGGTGTTGACAGCGCGACCACGGCGCCGACGCCGCGCCCGACCGCTCGCCGGCGCCGGCCGCCGAGGCGGGCCGCGGCGGGAAAGGCGCCGCCGAGGAGGATCGTCGGCGCGAGGAGGACGACGCCGCAGCCGCGACGAGGAAGCGCGCCGCCATCTCGCAGCGTCTCGCGTCCCGTCGCGCGCATGGCCCACTTGCCAGCGAAGACCTGGGCGTCGGGCAGCCACGAGCCGATCGACGCCACCGTCAGGAGGGAAGCCGCGCCCGGCGCCCGCGATCAGGAGGCCGAACAGGCGCCACGGATTCGAGGCTGCGGTCCACCGGCCCGCGAGAAGAGCCAGCTCCCGATCGCGAGGCCGCCGAGGTACGTGGCGAGCATGATGGCGAACGCGTGGGCGCGGGTGCTCAGGAACTGGACCAGCAGCTCCGACCAGACAACCTCGTAGCCGAGCGCCACGGCCCCGGCGACGGCGTAGAGGGCGAGCGCGAGGCGCGCGTCCGGCGGCGTGCGTCGGCGCCGGGCCTCGGCCTGCGGAGCGGCGTCCTCGTGCGAGGCGCCGGTCGATCCAGAGAGCGCTGGCGGCGACCGCGAGGCAGAGGAGGCCAGCGGCGAAGCCGCGTGCCGCGGACGCCGAGGGCCGGCACGAGGACGAACGGCACGAGCGAGCGTGCCGACGATCGCGCCGGCCGTGTTGACGGCGTAGAGAAGGCCCGTGGCCCGCCCGACCGAGGGATCGGCCGGTCCGAGGGCGCGGACGGCCGCCGGCAGCGTGCCGCCCATCAGAGTGGCGGGCACGCCGACGAGGACGAACGGCAGCGCCCACGCGAGCGGTCCCGCCAGCGTCTGCAGGCGCACGAAGAGCGGCGCCGAAGCCGCGAGAGCCAGGGTCGACGAGGACGCCGAGCACCGCCACGCCCGAGCTCGAGTGCCGCGTAGAGCCGGACCGGCCGCGCGACCCGGTCGGCGAGCCGTCCGAAGAGCGCGCCGCCGAGGGCGAGGCCGGCGAAGAAGGCGCTCACCGCGATCGTCACCGCGTGCACGGTGACGCCGACGACCAGCGACAGCTGCTTCACCCACAGCGTCTCGAAGACGAGTGCCGACGACACCGGAAGCCAGCAGGAGCGCCGCGAACGGAAGCGCCGATCGGAGCGTCAGTCCCGGCGAGCGCGGCGGACGGTGCGCGGGGAGCGGCCTGGCGCCGGGCGGCGCGGGAGTGTCGCGGCATGGTCTGGCTCAGTGTCGACGATGACGTGATTCGACGAGAAGGGAATCTGGCGCCGTCCGCGCAGCGAGAGGGAAACGAAAGGAGGGGCGACGGGGAAGGTCCCCGCCGCCCTTCCTGAGGGGAGCGTAGCTCCCGCCCGGCCTATTCGGCTCGGCTTGGTCAGCTTCTCCATCACGTGACTGAGGTTGAAGGTGCCGGGCTTCTGGCGCGGCGGGAACTCCTTGAAGCTCTGCATCCAGTTGCCGACGTACATGGCGGCCGGGCCCACCAGGAAGGCACGATGGAGCCGCCACTCCGAATAGCCGATGCCCTCCTCCGCGCGCTCGAACGGATCGGCGCGAAGATTGAAGAGCTTCGGCAGGCGCAGGACGACCATCGGGTCCTGCCAGACGTCGAGACCCGTGGCGCGCTGCTCCAGGAAGAGCATCTTCCACTGGTCGAAGCGAAGTGCCGCCGGCTCGCCGTCGTCGGTCCAGTAGACGAAGTCGTGGCGCGGCCACTGCCTTGGTCTCGCCCTTGAGGTACGGCAGCAGGTTGTAGCCGTCGAGGTGGACCTTGTAGGTGGCCCCACCCGCCGTCAGCCCCTTCAGCAGCGACTCCTTGACGTCGGACTGGCCCGCCGCCGCCAGCAGCGTCGGCAGCCAGTCCTCGTGCGAGATGATCTCGTTGATCTCGGTGCCGGGCTTGATCACGCCGGGCCAGCGCACGACGAGCGGCACGCGGTAGCCGCCCTCCCAGGGGGTGTTCTTCTCGCCGCGGAACGGCACCGCGGCGCCGTCGGGCCAGCTCATCACCTCGCCGCCGTTGTCGGTCGTGTAGATCACGATGGTGTTGTCGTCGACTCCGAGGTCGTTCAGCTTCTTCAGCATCCGGCCGATGTGGCCGTCGTGCTCGACCATGCCGTCCGGGACGACTCCGAGACCCGTCTTGCCCTGCGACTCCGCCTTGAGGTGCGTGTTGATGTGCATGCGGGTCGTGTTGAACCAGACGAACCAGGGCTTGCCTTCCTTCTGCTTGGCGTCGAGGAACTTGCAGGTCTGGGCGAGCACCTCCTCGTCGATCGTCTCCATCCGCTTCTTCGTGAGCGGGCCCGTGTCCTCGCACTTCTGCTTGCCCCACTTCCCGAAGCGGCCGTCGTCGGGGAGCGTGCTCGCGGTGTCCGTCGCGTAGCAGTGGAAGACGCCGCGCGGCCCGAACATCTCCTTGAACTTCGGAAACTCGGGCGCCTTCGGGTAGTCGGGGTTCTCCGGCTCCTCCTCGGCGTTCAGGTGGTAGAAGTTGCCGAAGAACTCGTCGAAGCCGTGGACCGTCGGGATGAAGTCGTTGCGGTCGCCGAGGTGGTTCTTGCCGAACTGGCCCGTCGCGTAGCCCTGCGCCTTGAGCAGGTTGGCGATCGTCGGGTCCTTGTCGGAGAGCCCTTCGGGAGCGCCCGGGAGGCCGACCTTGAGCATGCCGGTGCGGATCGGCGACTGGCCGGTGATGAAGGCCGCGCGCCCCGCCGTGCAGCTCTGCTGGCCGTACGCGTCGGTGAAGATCGCCCCGTCCTTCGCGATGCTGTCGATGTTGGGCGTGCGGTAGCCCATCATCCCGCGGTTGTAGGCGCTGATGTTCCAGTAGCCGATGTCGTCGCCGAAGAGCACGAGGATGTTCGGCTTCTTCGCGGCCGGCTGGGCCGCTTGCGCCGGAAA
>CAWBFZ010000017.1:0-70164 GCA_963788175.1 Thermoanaerobaculia bacterium | reverse complement strand
AGCCACGAGTTCGGCGGCGCGATTCACGTAGCGCGGCAGGTCCAACCCGAGGAGGGCCGCCGGCACCAGGCCGAACGGGGAGATCGCCGAGAAGCGACCGCCGATCGTCGGCTCCCCAGGTACCGCCCGTGCCCTGATCGGACTGCCAGGCGACCAGATACTGGTCGGCCGCGGCGCAGGCAGCGATCGCGGGGCGCTGCTCGTCGTCGGGCCACCCGGCAACGGTGAACGGCCCGGAGCCCAGCGCGGCGCCGGAGCCGTTCAAGCGAACCGCGTCGATGTCGAGCCCGCTCCCGCCCCGCTCGACATCCCAGGTGACCAGATACTCGTTGCGCGCCGAGTTGTAGGCGACATCGGGAAAATCCGCGGACTCGGTGCCGCTCCAGACCGTGAAGCCGTCCCCGAGGGGAACCCCGAGCCGTCGGCGAAGACGCGGCGGGCGCTGATGTAGGAAGGGACACCGGCGGAGGAGTTGTTCTTCCACGCCACCAGGAACTCCCGAGTCGCCGCCGCGTAGACCACCGCGGAGTCGGCCTGCCCACTGGTCCAGGAGCAGATCGAGAAGTCGTTCAGGTCCGCGCTCGGACCGGACCAGGGGATGAAGCGGCCGACGACGTCCCAGTCGCTGCCGTCGCCCCAGTAGTCGTAGGTCCAGGTCACCAGGTAGCGGTCGAGGTCTGGATCGTAGGCGACCGAGGGCTCCATCTGATCGTTGGGGCTCGAGGCGACCGAGAACCAGCGCAGCAAGCCGCCGGAGGCCGAGATCCTCTGCGCGTAGACGTCGTGGCTGCCGCCCGGCCAGAGGTTCTCCCAGACCACAAGGTACTCGTCGTGGTCGGGGTTGTACGCGATTGCAGGGGAGTACTCGTTGCTCGCCCGTTCGGAGATGGCGATCTCGGCGCCGATCGCCGCCACGCCTCCGGCGGACCCGAGAGCCAGGGGAGCCACGAGCAGTAGCGCGGTCGTGGGCGTTGTCATGAATCGGCCCTTTCTGGGATCGCTCGCGGCCGCCGGGAGACTGCGTCGGATCCGCTGTCGCGCAGCGCCCGGTCGCACCCGACCCGGTGGTCGAATCGCACCGCGACCCCGGTCACCCTTCATGGTGCTCGTGGGCGCCGCACAAGTCCGCACCTTTCTCCAACGTTTCTCCCAGCGGGGGGCTACAATGAGCCCGTCATGACCGGAGCGTTTCGCTGCGGTCGTTGGGTTGTCTTGCCCGCCGAGGACCGCCTGCGGGGCCCGCTGGGAGAAGCGCATCTCCGACCGAAAGCGATGGACGTCCTGGCCGCTCTCGCCGAGTGCGACGGCGAGGTCGTCGGCCATGACGAACTGCTGCACGCGGTCTGGGGTGCGGCAGCCGTCACCGACGCGGTACTGACCAACGCCCTCTCGCAGATTCGGAGGGCGCTGCTGTGCACGGGGGGACCGCCGTCGCTGATCGAAACGGTACCGCGCCGGGGCTATCGCCTGCTGGGGTCGGCGTGCTTCGAGGAGCCCCGGGGCGACCCCAGCCGTTCCCTCGCCGTGCTGCCGTTCGAGGACCTCGGCCCCACGCCAGCGGGAGACCGGCTGGCCGACGCCGTTCAGGACGCGCTGATGGCCGAGCTGGCACGCCGACCGGGACTGCGAGTGGTCGCCCGTGAGGCGGCTGCCCGCTGGCGCCACTCGGCGCCGACCCTTGCCGGGATCGGCCGCGAGCTCCGAGTCGACCGCCTGGTCAGCGGCGTCCTCGTCCGCGGCGCCGCTCTCGTCAAGGCGAGCTTCCAGCTGGTCGACCTGCGCACGCAGAGCGTCCTGTGCAGCGGCTCGGTGGTCGCGCGGTGCGGCGACCCGCTCGCGCTGCAGCGCGCTGTGGTCGAGGAGTTGGCCTCGCCGATCCTGGCGGCGCTCGACCGACGGACCGCGCGCCGCCCCCCCGTGCCCTGCCGGTTGGACGGCGAGATCTCGGAGCTCCTGGAGCGGGGGCGCTTCCTGCTGCGCAGTTCGACCTGCGAACGGGTCGAGCGCGGCGTCGCGTGCCTGGCCGAGGTCGCGCGAAGGGCCCCCGGCCAGGCCCTGGCGCCGGCCGAGCTCGCACACGGCCATTTCCTGCTGGCGAGCTGGGGCGCCGGTTCGGGAATCGAATGGCTGATCCACGCGCGGAATTCCGCGCAGCGCGCGCTCGAGCTCGACCCGAACCTGGTCGAGGGGCAGATCTGGTCGGCGATGAGCCACGCCCTCGGCGACCTCCACCCGAACCAGGCGCTCGCGACGCTGGCGCCCGTGCTGCAAGAGAATCCGCGTCACCCGGAAGCGCGCGACGCGCTCGCGCACTGCCTGGCTGCGCTCGGCCGTCCCGCCGAGGCGGCGGCCGAGGAGCGCCGCGCGCTCGCCGACGATCCGCTGTCGCCGGTCCTGCGCTCGGCGCTCGGCTTCTTCCTGCGCGCGGCCGGTCGACTCGCCCAGGCGGAAGCGGAGCTCGGCGACACGCTTGCGCTCCACCCGAGCTGGACGATCGCCCAGCTCGAGCTCGGCCGCGTCCACCTCGCGCAGGGTCGCTGGCGCCAGGCTGCGGAGGAGATCGGCCGCGTCGAGCCCGAGTGGGGAGCGTTCCTCGACGCGGTCGGCGCCCGGCGCCGGGGCGAGGTCGAGAATCGGCTGGCGGTCTGGCAGAACGGACCGGGGGTTGGAGCGGCGCCCTACTGGCTGGCCGAGCGCTGCATGTGGGCCGGAGAGCCGGAGCGAGCCCTCGACTGCCTCGACCGCGCCTTCGAACAGCGCCAGGTGCGGGTGGCCTTGGTGGGCAGCGACCCGACCTTCGCGCCGCTGCACCGCTTCGATCGGTTCAGGGCGCTGCTCGGCCGGCTCGGGGTCGAGGGCGACCACGCGTTGCTCGCGCGAGGTGCCGCGACGAGCGCCGGCCGGCCTCCGGTCTGACGACGCTTGCCAGACGCCTTCCGCTCGCACCCGCTCGATCTCGGGCCCGGCCATCGCTCGATACGTCGGCCACGATCCCTCCTCGGCGCTGACCGACCCCTGCTCGTCGGTGAAGCGGGAGCCCGAAAGGCTCCTCGGGGTCGGCGCCAGGCCGTCAAAGGCCTGGCCGGCCGTAGCATCGACGCGGCGGCTGCCGGCGGTGAGCGGCCCGGCGGAGCGAACCGGCCGGGAAATCGGCTGGCACCTCTCCCTGCACGGATCGCTTCGAGCACGCTGCTGGACGAATTCATCGGCGGGCCCTCCCGCGGCCCGGTCCGGACCACGCACGGGGTGCGCTCCCGGTGACTCGGATCTCCCCGCGGAGCGTACCCGAGTGGGCCCTGATCCCGGCGATCGCCCGAGCGTGCCGGACCCCCTCGCGGCCGCACGCCGCGAAGCCTGCTAGATTCTGCGTCTTCGACTGGAGACGCCGCCCGCATGATCACGGAACCCAGGGCCGCCGCCAACTTCCTCGCGGCGCTGCTCGCGAAGGATTTCGCCGGACTCGGCGCGGCGCTCGACCCGGCGGTCCGCTTCCGGGCGCTGGTGCCGGGCGAGGCGGCGGCGGTCGAGTCGGCCGCGGAGGCGGTCGCGGCCTTCGCGCGCTGGTTCGGCGACAAGGAGGCGCTCGAGCTCGTCGCGTGCGAGGCCGGCGCGATCGGCGACCGGACGCAGGTGCGCTACCGACTGCGTCTGCGGCGCAAGGGCGAGCCGCTGGTCGTCGAGCAGGTCCTCTGCGGCGACCTCGAGGGGGACCGCTTCGCCGCGCTCGACCTGCTCTGCTCCGGGTTCCGTCCCGCCGGCCCCGCGCCCGCCGCGGGCGAGGTCCACCGCTTCGACGCCGGCGAGCTCGGCTGCGGCACCGGCCTGCCGCGCGAGTTCCGCGCACGGCTCGCCCAGATCCCTCTCGGGCACCGGCTCGAGGTCGTCACCCGCGATCCGGCCGCGCGCGAGGACCTGCCCGCGCTGGCGCGGATGCTCGGGCAGCAAGTGCTTGCCATCGACTCCCATGCCGGGGGCGAAGTGATCATCGTCGTGGAGCGAACGAAATGAGCCAGCGCATCCTCTTCAACTGCACGCACGGCGCCGAGAGCCCCGAGCGCGCCACCCTGCCCTTCGTCGCCGCCAACGTCGCCGCCACCGCCGGGCATCGAGGCGATCGTCGTCTGCACGATCGAAGCGGTCCGGCTCGGCACGATCGGCGGCACCGACGGCGTCGCCTCGCCCGGCCTGCCGCCGCTCGCCGACCTGCTGCGCGAGTTTCTCGGCAACGGCGGCCAGGTCTGGCTCTGCGGCGCCTGCACCAAGCCCCGCGGCATCGGCGAGGAGCACCTCGCCGCGGGCGTGAAGATCGTCGGCGCGGCGAAGATCGTCGAGACCGTCGCGGCCGGCGCGACCCCGATCTCCTTCGCCTGAGCCGGGCCCGCCGCCGCGGGCGGGCTCCGGTCAGCCCGGCAGGCTCGCCACGTGCTCGATCATCCGCCGGCGCAACGCTTCGTCGGGCAGCCGTCCGACCGCCGCGCCCAGGTTGTCGATCATGTGCTCGGCGCGGCTCGTCGCCGGCGTCGCCGCGGTGACCGCCGGGTGGGCGACGACGAACTTGAGGAAGAACTGCGCCCACGAGCGGGCGTCGAGTTCGGCGGCCAGGCGGGCCGCTCGCGCCCCCGCACGCGCCTGCCAGAGGCGGGTGCGGCCGAAGGGGAGGTAGGCGAGCACGCCGATCCGGCGCTCCGTCGCGAGCGGCAGAATCCTCCCTTCCACCGCCCGGTTGTCGACCGCGTAGTCGATGCCGATGAAGTCGACCGGCTCGCTCGCCATGATCCGGCCGAGCTTCCTCGTACTGCTCCGGCGCGGTGGTGGTGACGCCGAGGTAACGGATGCGGCCCGCCGCCTTGAGCTCCTCTGAGGAGTGCGAGCTGAGTCGGGACGTCGCCGAGGTTGTGGACTTGGACGAGGTCGATCACCGGCGTCCTCAGGCGCGCGAACGAGGCCTCGATCTGGGCCGGCGGCCGCGGATCGGCCGCCCGCCGCCCGCCCTGCGACGTTGACCTTGGTCGCCCAGAACAGCTTGTCCGTGATCCCGAGCTCGGCGGCGATCCCGCCGGCGACCTCCTCCGAGGCGCCGTAGGCCGGGGCGGTGTCGAACACCGTACCGCCCCCTCCGCGAGGGCGCGAGGACGGCGCGCAGCGCGTCCCGATCCTCGCCCGCGCCACCTTCGCGAAGGTCGCCGAGCTGCCGAGACCGACCACCGGCAGCCGCTCGCCGGTCGACGGGATCGCCCGGGTGATCAGGCTCGGGCCCCCCTCGGCGCGCGCCGAGCGCAGAGGCAGGGCCAGCGTCGCTCCCGCGGCGAAGTCCAGCTTCAGGCGATCGCGTCGGGTCCACATGGCGGTCTCCTCGTGCGTCGTCCCGACTCTAGCGCCCTCGCCGCGGGCGCGACGTCCGGACGCGACCGGGCGGACCATGGTCCGCGGGCTCCTGCTCTCTGCGCGTAATCGACCGGAGCAGGTTCTCCGGCCGTGGGGCGCCAGGGACCTGGCGTCCGTTGGCAACCGACACCCCTGACCGGCCGGGAAATCCGGGAATCGGCTGGCACCTATCTCTGAAACGGGGCCCCGCGGGCGCGTGGTAGCCTTTTCGCACAGGAGTTCGCGCCCATGTCGAGCCAGGCCGGGGCGGCAGAGCCCGCGAGCCGGAGCGCACGGCGGAGGGACGCCTGTCGCCGACCGCATCCGGGATCGCATCCGCAAGGCGCGCGGCCGGTACCGCGCCAACGACAACATCGCCGCCTACATCGAGGACGGGGAGCTCGACGAGCTCCGGCTGGAGGTCGCCGAGAAGCTCGAGGGGGTGCTGCAGGCGCTCGTCATCGACACCGCAGGCGACCACAACACGAGGGACACGGCCCGCGCGCGTGGCCAAGATGTACCTGAAGAGGTCTTCGCGGGCCGCTACGTGGCGCAGCCCGCCGGTGACCGAGTTCCCGAACGTCGGCCGCCTCGAACGAGCTGATGATCGTCGGTCCGGTCAAGGTGCGAAGCGCCTGCTCCACCACCTCTGCCCGATCATCGGCCGGGTCTGGGTCGGCGTGATGCCGAACGAGCATTCCGCCCTCATCGGCCTCTCGAAGTACGCCCGCCTCGTGGAGTGGGTGATGGCCCGGCCGCAGATCCAGGAGGAGGCGATCACCGAGCTCGCCGAGCTGCTGCAGGACAAGATGCAGCCCGACGGCCTCGCCGTCGTGATGGAGGCCGACCACTACTGCATGAAGTGGCGCGGCGTGAAGGACTCCGACTCGAAGATGACGAACAGCATCATGCGCGGCTCCTTCCTGAAGAACCCCGACCTGAGGCGCGAGTTTCTCTCGCTCCTGGCGGGCCGGACGAAGTAGGGAGAAAGAGATGCTCGTCCGCCTCCTCTACGCCAGCCGCGCGAACGCCCCGGTCGACGAGGCGCTCGTCCATCGATCCTCGAGCAGGCCCACGCGAGCAACTCGGCGTATGGCCCACCGGCATCCTCTGCACCTCCTCCGAGGGTGCGTCCCCGAGGTGCTCGAGGGGGGCGCGCCGCGGCAACGAGCTCTACGGCCGCATCCGCGCCACCCGCGCCACAAGGACGTCACCCTACTCGACTACGCCGTGCTCGGCGAGCGGCGTTCGCACCTGGCGGATGGGCAACGTGGCGGCCTGAACCCGGTCGACCTGGGCATCGTCCTGAGGTTTCGGAGACCCCGTCCTCGACCCGTTCCGGATGAGCGCAAGGGCGCTCTCGCGCTCCTCAGGAGCGATCGACCGCGGCAATCGTGAGCCGCGACGGCGCATAGCTGGCGCCCCGACGACGACCGGATCCGCTCGAGCGGGAGAGGGGAAAGGAGCCGCTTCGATGAGACCTGCCAGGATCGCCTCGACCTACCTGCTGACCACCCTGGTCTTCTTCGCCGTCGACATGCTCTGGCTCGGAGTCGTGGCGAAGGGGTTCTACCAGGAGCAGCTCGGCCCGATTCTTTCCGAGCAGGTCAACTGGCCGGCGGCGATCGCCTTCTATCTCCTCTTCATCGCCGGGATCCTGCTCTTCGTCGTCTTTCCCGCCCTCGACAAGGGGTCCCTGGGACGGGTGGTGGTGATGGGCGCCCTCTTCGGTCTCGTGACCTATGCAACCTACGATCTGACCAACCTCGCCACCCTGCGCGGGTTCCCGCCGCTGGTCGCCGCCGTCGACATGGCCTGGGGAATGGTCCTGACCGCAACGGTGGCGGCTGCGGGATTCCTCTTCGCCCGGAGGCTGGCGCTGACCGCCGGCGTCGACGGGGGCGCAGGGGCCGAAGCCACCAGGAGGCAGCACCGGACGAAGGCGCTGCACGCCGTCCCGACGGTGACCGCGGGCTCGTGATCGGGCGGTCGTCCAGGTTCGTGGCGGTCGCGACGCTGATCGCTACCGGCTTGGCCCTGACCGCCTGTGTGCCGCTCGGACGGCCCGCCGTGCCGATGCGCACCCTCGAGCTCGTCAAGGAGGGTGAGAGCCGGGTGTCTCGCGGTGCTCTTGCCGGGGCGACTGAACGCTCCCGAGAAGTTCGCCGAGGCCGGTTTCGCGAGCGCCGTGGCGGCGCGGGGTCTGGCCCTCGATCTGGTGGCGGTCGATGCCCATCTCGGCTACTACCGGGACCGATCGGTGGTCGAGCGTCTGCGCCTCGACGTCGTGGTGCCGGCGCGCGCTGCCGGGTACGACACGATCTGGCCGGTCGGCAGCTCGCTCGGGGGGATCGGCGGCCTGCTCTACCTGAAACACTACCCAGAGGACCTGGCGGGCGTGTTCGTCCTGGCCCCCTACCTCGGCCCGGAGGAAGTGATCGACGAGATCGCGGCAGCGGGTGGGCCGGCCCGCTGGCGGCCCCCGAATCGAGTCGATGACGGCGATGTCGGCCGCGAACTGTGGAGTTGGTTGGCGCCCTGGCTGGCGGGCGAACAGAAGGTCGCGCTGCACCTCGGCTGGGGCACTGCGGACAGTTTCGACCGCTCCAACCGCCTGCTGGCGAGCGCGCTGCCGCCCGAGCGGGTCTACACCCATCCCGGGGGGCACGACTGGAAGGTCTGGGAGAGCCTCTGGGGAGCCTTCCCGGGGATCGCGTCGAACCGTGCCGGCGGCAGCGATGACGGCGACGGTGCGGGCCCCCTTCCGAGCCAGGCTCGCGGCCGGCCTCGTCGCCGCCGGTTTCGTCTGCGCCGGCTGCATGAGCTGGACTCCCGGCTGGAACGCGCCGGTTCGGCCCCGTGGCGCCGGCGATGTCGAGGCGGCACTGCAGCGCGCCGAGGGTCTCTTCGAGGTCGCCGACGACGCTGCGCAGCTGCGGGCGGCGATCGCGGCTTACGACACCGCGCTGCAGGCCCTGCCGGTCGCTTCGGACGGCCATCTCCCGGGTCGCCGCCGCCCCTGTCCTGACCCAATTGGCAGAGGCGCACGTGCTCTGGGGCGCTGCCTACGCCGAGGGTAGATCCGAGAAGGCGCGCTCCTACGTCACGGGCATCCGTTACGCCGAGCAGGCGATGGCCTGCGTGCCGGCGTTCCGACGTCGGATCGAGGCCGGCGGCTCCGATCGGGCGAGGCGGTCGCGGAGCTGGGGCGAGAGCAGATGCGGCCGATGCTCTTCTGGGTCACCGGCGTGTCCTACTACTTCAAGGAGTGCCTCAGGGCCCGAGCCATCTCTGGAACTTCCGCTGGATGCTCCGCACGCGCGAGGTGATGGCACGGATGATGGCGGTGGATCCCGAGGCCGAGCACGGCGCGGTCCCGTTCTCCCTGGCCATCTACTTCTCGGCCTGCCGAAGAGCGCCGGTGGCGACCTCGGCCGGTCGGCCGAGCTCCTGGCGCGGGCCGAGGCGCAGGCGCCCGGTGCGCTCCTGACGCGCTGGGGCCGGGCGAAGTACCTCCGCGTGCGCACCGGCGATCGCGAGGGCTTCCAGCGGACCTCCAGTGGGTGCTGGCGCAGGATCCCCGACGTGCGGAGGGCCCGTACCGCTGGAACGTCTACTTCCAGCGCGACGCCCGCGAGATGCTGTCGCGCATCGACCGCTGGTTCTGAGGATCGGTCTCCTACTGCTCGAGCGTTACACTCGCACCGTGATTCGCGCGCGCGGCAACCCTGAGCCCGGTGCTCGTCGTCGGCGCCGGGGCCGCGGGGCTGCTCGCCGCGCGAACGCTCGCCGACCACGGCCTCGAGGTCGTCGTCGTCGACAAGGGACGCGGCGTTGGCGGCCGGCTCGCGACGCGGCGGCTCGGCGACGGGAGCCCATTCGACCACGGCGCGACGCTCTTCGAGCCGGTGACGGCCTCTTTCCAGCAGCGCTTGGCGAGCTGGGAGACGGACGGGCTGGTGGAGCGGGTCGGGGCCTTTCCCGCGGGCGGCCATGAGGACCGGAGCTGCACCTTCCGCGCCCGCGGGCCGGCGACCTCTCTCGCAAAGTACCTCGCGCGCGGGCTCGATGTGCGGCTCGGCGCGAAGGCGGAGTCCCTTGCGCGCGATGACGCCGGATTCCTCCTCGCGCTCGAGGGCGGCGCCACCTTGCGCGGCGCGGCAGCGATCCTGACGCCCCCGGTCCCACAAGCGCTCGATCTCCTCGCGCGGCGGCCTCGTCGGCCGCCTCCCCGGAGACCTCCGCGCCGCGCTCGCGGCCGTCGCCTACCACCCCGCCCTCGTCCTCCTCCTCCGCCTCGACCGGCGCGCGGCGGCGATCCCTCCCGCGGGCCTCCTCGCCCTTCGCGACGGCGGCCCCGTCGCGCGGATCGTCGAGAACGCGCGCGACGGCGGCCCGTCGCGTCTCTCGGTCTACGCGCGCGAGAGCGTCGCGACGGAGTGCTTCGACGCCCCGGCGGAGGAGACGGCCGCAACGCTCGAGGCGGCGGCCCTCGACGCGGTCGACCTCGGGGCAGCTGCCGTCGTGGAGAGGGACCTGAAGCGCTGGCGCTACGCCCGCGCGTCGGCAACATTCCCCGGCGAGGTCCCGCTCGTCATTCTCGAAGGCGCGCCGTTGGTCTTCACCGGGGACGCGTTCGGACGGGTCGAGGCGGTGCCGCCGACCGGAAACACCGGCCTCGAGCGCAGCGTCTTCGCGGGGCTCGAGGCCGCCGACCGGCTCCTCGGCTTCACGGCGGCCGGCGCGGTCTCGCCGTGCGCCTGAGAGCCGGCCGTCAGCCCGCCGCCGCGCGGAGCGAGGCGGCACGGCGCCGGATCCCGCGCAGGGTCTCCTCGGGGAGCCGATCGAGGTTCCTCACCTGCAGGAGCATCCGGGCGTTTCTCGAGAGGAACGTCCGGTGGCGCGCGAGGAAGTCCCAGTAGAGGGTGGTGAACGGGCAGGCCCCCTCGCCCGCCGCCTGCGCGGGGTCGAACCGTCAGGAGCGGCAGTGGTTCCCCATCCGCTGGACGTATTTCCCGGTCGCGACGTAGGGCTTCGACGCCAAGAAGCCGCCGTCGGCGTGTTGCGACATGCCGATCACGTTCGGGAGCTCGACCCACTCGACGGCGTCGACGTAGACCGCGAGGTACCAGCGGTGGACCTCGACGGGACGGACCCCGAGAAGCAGCGCGTAGAGACCCGTCACCATGAGCCTCTGGATGTGGTGGGCATAGCCGAGATCGAGGGTCTGGCGGAGGACGTCCGCGAGGCAGGCCATCTCCGTGTCGCCCGACCAGAAGAAGGGGGGAGCGGGCGGTCGGCGCCGAGCGCGTTCTCCTCGAGGTACTCCGGCATCCGGAGCCAGTAGATCCCGCGAACGTACTCCCGCCAGCCGAGGACCTGCCTCACGAACGCCTCGACGGACTCGATCGGCGCCTCGCCCGACCGCCACGCCGCCTCCGCCCCGCGGAGGACCTCCCGCGGGTCGAGCAGCTTCAGGTTCATCGCGGCGGAGAGGCGCGAGTGGAAGAGGACGGGCGCGCCGGCCCACATCGCGTCCTGGAAGCGGCCGAAGGAGGGGAGACGTTGCGCGAGGAAGTCGTCCAGGGCCCGGAGCGCCTCCGCGCGGGTCACCGGCCAGTCGAAGCGGTCGAGGCTCCCTGGGTGTGCGGCGAAGCGCCGGGTCACGAGGTCGAGGACCTCGCGCGTCGTCGCGTCGGGGGGGAAGGAGAGGGGCGGGCGCACCGGCCCGGGGCCCCGGGCGCCGAAGCTCTCGCGGTTCGAGGCGTCGAAATTGAGGGCGCCTCCAGCGAGGTGCCCGCCCTCCATCAAGAAGCCGGTCTTCCGCCGCATCTCCCGGTAGAAGAACTCCATACGGAGCTGTCGGCGCCCCTTCACCCACTTCCGGAACTCCGCGGTCGAGCAGAGGAAGTGCCGGTCGGGCAGGATCTCGAGGCCTGGAACGGCCCGCAGCAGCTCCTCGCTCACCCGCCACTCGCCCGGCTCGACGACGACGACCCGCCCGGGGCGGAGCCTGTCGACGGCCTTTGAGAGCTCGGCCCCGAGGGTCGACTCGGCAAGCTCGACGTACGCGACGTCGCAGCCCCTCGCGCGGAGTTCGTCGCGGAAGTGGCGCATCGCCGCGAGGAAGAGCGCGATGCGCGCCTTGTGCGACCAGACCTGCTCGCCCTGCGCGGCAACCTCCGCCATGAAGACCCGGTCGAGCTCCGGGTCGTAGCCGTCGAAAGCCGCCGACTCCGGGTCGAGCTGGTCCCCGAGGACGACGACGAGGTTCCGTGTCTCTCTCAAGGAGGGAATCCTCCGCCACTTTGAAGCCGATCCCTTGCAGAGTCGCCAAGCTGCGGTGGCTCAGCGCAATCGAGAGACCGGGGAGGACCGAGGACCCGAGGCGAGCCATCGGGCACGCCCCGGCGCGCGGCCGACACCGCGCGGGAGTCGTGACCCCCGGACCGGGCACGGTTGACGACCTCACCGGAGGTCCCGTCGCAGGTGAGGTGCTCGAGCACGAGCGGCTGGCAGATCCGGCAGCGGTCGAGGCGCAGGACCCCCGAGCGTTCTTCTACCGCCCCCGGCCGAGGCCGATCTGCATCTCCGTCCAGACCGTGCGCTCGAGCGTGCCGACCAGCAGCTCGTCGAGTCGGCGCTGCGCGAGGATCGTCTCGAGGATGGCGTGCAGCGGCTCGAAGCGGTCGATGCGGGCGGCGTCGACCGGCACCGCCTTCATCGCCCAGTCCGGGAAGATCCGGTGCTCGGCCGTCTCCTCGCTGAGCAGCAGCAGGTCGCGGTGACGGGGATCGCGGGCGATGGCGGCGAGGACGGCGTCGACGGCCTCCGGCTCGCCCTCGAGGACCTGGAAGAAGATCCCGCCGGCCGCCATCAGCACGCCGGTGAGCCCTCGCGTCCGGTTGTTGCGCACGCACTGCGCCTCGAGCTCGGTCAGCCCGGCGGCCGAGAGCTCTTCGCTGAAACGGCTCACGTACTTGATGCGCTTGAACATGGACGGGAGCGTAGAGACAGCCGGGGAGACTGTCAACGAGAGACCGGCGTGCGCCGGTAGGCGACGACAAAGAGCGCCGCCAAGACGAGGTCGGGGAGACCGGCGGCGAGGAGCGCGGGCTGCAGGCGTCCCTGGGTCGCCTCCCCGAAACGCGACGACGCGAGCCATCTCCTCTGGAAGGACGACTCCCTGGCCGCCTTCGCGCAGGCGGCCGGCGCGGGCGCTCGCCACGCTCGATCGCGGACTTCGCCGGCGTCATCCGTCCGCGCGAGTCACTCTCCTACCCGCGGGGAGCTGACGCGGGCGCTCAGCGCCAGGCCCAGAGGTTTCCGAGCTCGAAGCCGCTGTCGATCATGGTGCTGCCCGCCAGCAGGGCGTGGGTCCGGGTCGAGCCGCCGTTGAATTGCAGCGGTCCGAGCCCGTCGAGAGAGCCGATCAGCGAGGAGACCGCCGTTCCGGTCTGCGGAACTAGAGTGCAGAAGTTGTAGGTCCCGAACCAGTCGTGTCCGAAAGTGCCCACAGTCCTCAAGCAGTCGACGTAGACGGAGTGGGAGACCAGGTTCCCTGCCATCACGCTGTTGCGCATTAAGAAGTTCGCACCCGTGTCATTGAAGACGCCTCCGCCGTTGCCACCGTTGAAATCGTCCGAGTCGGCATGGTTGAAAGCGATCGTCGCGTTGTAGGTCCAGATCGTGCCATCGTTGAAGACACCGCCGCCGTCGCCGGTCGCGCTGTTTTCGCTGATCGTGCTGTTGGTCAGGTTCAACGCGCCGCTGCCAACGTGGACGCCTCCGCCATACGCTGCACTATTGGAGGAGATCGTGCTCTGATTCACATTGGCTGTTTCCAGTGTGCTGAAGAAGTAGAAGCCACCACCGGTTCCGAAGGCGATATTGCCACTCAGCGTGCTATCACTGATGGTGAGCGCGTTGCTGGAGAAGATGCCCCCGCCATCGGCACCAGCGATATTGCCGCTCAGCGTGCTGTGGCTGATGGTGAGCGCGCCGTTGGAGGTGAACAAGATACCCCCCCCATAGAAGGCCTCGTTTCCACTGAGCGTGCAATAGCTCACGGTGAGCGCGCCTTCATTTTTCACGCCGGCGCCGCTGCCACCCGGCGTCAGCCCGTCGCGCAGGGTGACCCCGGAGATGATCGCCGTCCGATATTCATGAACCCACAGCACGCGATCGAGAAAGCTGGCATCGATGATCGTGGAGGCCGCGCCGGCACCGGAGAGGGTGATGGTCGGGTTGCCGCCCGAAGGGGAAGTCAGGTTGAGATCGCCGTTGTCGGCTCCGAACGGAGAAACGGGGAGGCGGGTCAGAGAGTACGTCCCAGCCGGCAGGACGATGGTCGAATCGCCCGGCATCATGTTCGCCTGCATCACCGCCGCGCGCAGGGTGCAGGTATTGGCGACGGTGTGGCAGGCAATATCCACGAGATCGTCGTCGATTCCGTCCAGATAGCTGTCGACGTTGAAGACGACTGCCGAGCCGGCAGGCGCGAAGAGCCCACCCACGACGATCGAGATGACAGAGACACGAATCCTGTAAGGCCATGCGGGCATCGAGACCATTCGGCGGGCGGAGAACTCTGTTCTGGAGCTTGCGGTCGAGCGACCCTACTCCTGCCCGATGGGCTTGTCCAGAAGCGCCCCCGGAATTGGTCGAAGTAGGGGAGTTCGCCAGCCGGGAGGCCCCGGGAAATCGGCTGGTACCTCGTCCGGCCAGCAAGAACTCCGGGAAGCCGGTCCGGTCGACCAACCTGCTAGTACTTCACCAACTGACCGGATACCGGGACAGAAGCATGCACCTGGACGATGACCCAGTGGCCGTTTCGCTTCTCCAGGACTCCCGTGAGCCTCACCCCCTCCTCGGAAACTGATTCGCCCTGGGCTTTCCCCTTCCAGTCCCGAAGCTCGGACCACCACGCCACTTCGCCCGACCTGTGCACCACGATGACGCGCTCTCGCGTGGTTCCCTGGCTCTCCTCGACGGACTCGAATTGCCTCTTCAGCGCGTTCTCGGCAGGTTCATAGCCGATCCATCGCTCCGCGGCGTCCGTGCCGAAGGTCACCATGTCGGGGTCATGGGCGATGATCCTGGAAAAGAGCTCCAAAGAGGGTGCCAGCCGATTGGCGGAGCTGCCCGCCTTGCGGCTCGAGGGCCACCAGTGCCGCAGGCGGCTGGCACTTTCTCCGGGGCGGGCACGCTGCCCATCGCTCGGACCTTCAGCAGTACCTCGACGGCACCGTCCCGGACCTTCGGCGGGCATCAGGGCCGGACTTCGAGGAACGGCTCGACCGCGGCGAGGAACGCCTCCGGGCACTCCTCCATCGGCGAATGCCCGCAGCCGGCAAGCTCGACGAAGCGGGCGCTGCGCATCGACTCCGCCGCGCGGCGGCCGTCCCGGGACGCGATCAGCTCGTCCTCGGCGCCCCAGACGACGAGCGTCGGCAGGTCGAGCGCCGCGAGATCCACCTGCTCGGGCGGCTTGCCGTTCGGCGCGGTCAGACCGTAGAAGGCGTCCCCGACGCCCTCGACGCGCAGCCGCTCGAGGTAGGCGCGCACCAGCTCGTCGGTCACCTTCGAGTCGTCCGCGTACGAGGCCTCCAGGCCGAAACGCACGCGCGCGGGGGTGAGCGCGATGGCGCGCACGAAGAGGACGGACAGGGTGCGGCTCCGGAAGCTCCTGCTGCGCCGCAGCGCGCTGTAGGAGGGCATCGCGGTGTCGACGAGCACGAGCGAGCGCACGCGCTCCGGGTGGCGCGCGGCGAGGTAGATCGAGATCGCGCCGCCGTAGGAGTGGCCGGCGAGATCGAAGCGCGCCAGCCCGAGCGCGTCGGCGACGCCGAGCACCAGGCGCTCCTGCCCTTCGAGCGTGTAGGCCTCGGGCTCGCGCGGGCGCTCGGTCCAGCCGAAGCCGTTGAGGTCGATCGCGATCACCCGCCGGGACGCGGCGAGGCGCGCAATCACCGGCTCCCAGAGCAGGGTCGAGGCTCCGAAGCCGTGCAGGAGGACGAGCGGGTCGCCGGCACCGCGGTCGACCACGTGCACGCGCTGGCCGTCGACCGTGAGCAGGCTGCCGGGCGGCAGCGCCGCGGCGACTTCGGCATACGGCCGCAGCGAAGCGCAGCCCGCGGCGGCCAGCGCGAGGAGCGCCGCGAGCGCGAGGGCGCCCCCAAGGCCTGGACGTCGACTTTCGATCAATTGCGCCACGCTTCACTCCTCGCTTCCACCGGGCGGCTCCCGCTCGCGTCGCGGGAGCTTCTCTCATTCTGGGGCGAGGGCGTCGGTCGAGGGTCGGTTCCCGCCCGGAGGCCGAGGCATACAGATCCGGTGTCAGAGCCCTGGAGAGACCGGTGACTCGGGCACGCCGCCCATCGGCTGGCACCTTCACACCTTCACAGGTCCAGGTCGGGGCCGCCCTTCTGGCGGCTGGCACCCTCGAAGATTGGTGGCGGGAAACCGGCTGGCACCTCTCGGCACCTCTCCGGAAGCTGGGTTGCGCTACGAATTGGCACCCGAGCAGGCGCGCCAGCTGGTAGCTGATGAGACGAGGTGGTGTTTCCGTGACCAGAGCGAGGAGTCCGACAATCTGCACACCCGGTACGATTGGGCGCCGGTCCCCGGACCGGAGGCCCCAGACCCCTGAGGGGGACAATGGCGATCGACTCGAGAGAAACCGCAGATTCCGAGAACGGCGAAAGGGGGTCGGCCGCCCGCCGAGGCTGGCTGAAGCCGGTCCTGCTGGTCGCCGTCTTGGCGGCGATCCTGGCCGCCGCCCGGGTCTTCGACCTCGGCGATCGGCTGGTCGAGCTGCGCGCCTGGATCCTCGGGCTCGGGCCGCTCGGCGCCGTCGTCTTCGTGCTGATCTACGGCGTGGCGACGACGGTCGCGCTGCCGGCCTCGGTGCTGACCGTCGCCGCCGGCGCCATGTTCGGGTCGGCGCAGGGCGTCGCGCTGGTCAGCGTCGGTTCGACCCTGGGCGCCGCCGGCGCCTTCGCCCTGGCGCGATGGCTCGCGCGCGATGCGGTCTCGCGCTGGCTCGCAGACAGCGAGAAGTTCCGCCAGCTCGACGCCCTGACCGGGCGCCACGGCGCCATCATCGTGGCGATCACCCGGCTGGTGCCGATCTTCCCGTTCAACCTGCTCAACTACGGCTTCGGCCTGACCCGCATTCCGTTCTGGACCTATCTCTTCTGGTCGTGGCTCTGCATGCTCCCTGGCACGGTCCTCTATGTGGTCGGTGCGGATGCCATCGCCCGCGGCCTCGCCGAGGGCCGCGTCCCGTGGGCGCTGGTCGCCGCGCTCGCCGTCGCGCTGGGAATCCTCGCGCTGCTCGTCCGCCACGCCCGGCGCCTCCTCGCGCGGCGCGAGGCCTCCGCGCCGCCGGAAGAGCGTCCGTGACGCTCTCTGCGCTGACCCGGTCGCCCCACGACCCCAAGAGGCGCAAGAAGGTGCCAGCCGATTAGCGGCGATTGGCGGCGGAAGTTCCGAGAAGGTGCCAGCCGATTGGCGGCGGAAGTCCGGGGCCGTGCAGCCTTCTCGCAGCAATCTCGCCCTTCTCTCGAACCCTGTCCTCAGGCCTTGCCGTCGCCGGCGATGGCCCGGTACAGCACGGCCCCGAGGCCGCCACCGGCGATCGGCGCAACCCAGAACAACCAGAGCTGGCTCACGGCCCAGTCGGCGGCGAAGAACGCCACGCCCGTGCTGCGCGCCGGGTTCACCGACGTGCCCGTGACCGGGATGCTGATCAGGTGGATCAGGACCAGCGCAAGGCCGATGGCCAGCGGCGCGAGGCCGGCCGGCGCACGCTTGTCGGTGGCCCCCATGATGATGAACAGGAAGAACATCGTCATCACCACCTCGGTGACGAGCGCCGCCGGCATCGAGTAGCCGCCCAACGAGTGCTCGCCATAGCCGTTGGCCGCGAAGCCGGCCGCGGCATCGAAGCCCGCCTTGCCGCTCGCGATCACATGGAGCACGGCCCCGGCAGCGACGCCACCCAGCACCTGCGCAACGATGTACGGCAGCAGCTGCCCGGCCGGAAATCGGCCGCCTGCCCACAGGCCGATCGAAACGGCCGGATTCAAGTGGCAACCGGAGATGTGGCCGATGGCGTACGCCATCGTCACCACGGTCAGGCCGAATGCGAGCGAGACGCCCAGCAGCCCGATTCCGATGTCGGGGAACTTCGCAGCCAGAACCGCACTGCCGCAACCGCCCAGCACGAGCCAGAACGTCCCCACGAACTCGGCGCCCAGTTTGTTCACCACCGCCTCCTTGACCTTGAGATCGCCTGTGCTTGTCCGACCGGATTGGCCGGCAGCATCTGCCTGGCTGCGGACCGGCAGGCTAGACCACCGCGCCGCGCTGCAGCGATCGTGTTGGGAGCGGATCGTGAAGGAGATCACTTCCTGCCGCAAGTGCACGGGCCCGGAATCACTGGGCGGGCGCGGCAGGTCGAGGCCGGAGAAACGACGGCCCGGGAGCCGGCGGGAGCGGTCCATCCGCTCCTACCCGCCGGGACTCGGGCCGAGACGCGCGGTGCGTCAGGTCAGGAGACGAGCCACAGCACGGCCGGCACGATGAGCCAGAGCAGGCCCTTGGCCAGGAAGAAGAGGAAGCCGGCGAAGCCGAGTCGGGCCCAGGGCGCGCGGCGGCGCAGCGCTGCGGCGGCGAGATCGGGCGAGGCGGTGACCGAGGTCATGGTGTCCTCCGGGTGCGGCCAGGGTCCGGGGTTTCAGGCCACCGGGGCCTCTTCGAGCGACGGCGAGTCGGCGCGGCGCGCGGTACCGGGCACCAGCATCGGCACGCGGCGACGGTAGGCCTCGTAGGCGGCGCCGTGCTCGGCGACCAGATCGCGCTCCTCGAAGCGGATCGCGACCAGGATGTAGGCGGTGGTCATGATCGCGAAGACGAGGTGCGCGGCGGTCATCGTCGGCGTCGCCCAGAAGGCGAACAGCCAGCCGACGTAGAGCGGGTGCCGGACCAGCTTGTACGGGCCGGGCTGGACGAACTTCAGCGGCCGGTAGGGCCGGTTGCGCAGGGCGAACCAGACCTGGCGCAGCCCGAACAGGTCGAAGTGGTTGATCAGGAACGTGGTCACCAGCACCAGGCCCCAGCCGAAGCCGAACGCAGCGCGCGCGACGCCGCGCGCGAGCGGTGACTCGAGGTCCCAGATCACGCCGCCGAGCGGCTGCCAGAGGGCGAACATCGCGATCAGGCAGAGGCTCGACGCCAGCACGTAAACGGGCCGCTCGAGCGCGGGCGACACGACCCGCGTCCACCTGCGCTTGAACGCGGGGCGGGCCATCACGCTGTGCTGCACGGCGAAGAGGGCGAGCAGGCCGAGGTCGATGGCGAGCGCCGGCGCGAACGGCATGCGCGCCGGCCCGTCGAGAGTGGTCGGCACCATGAAGCCGCCGACGAAGCCCAGGGCGTAGAGGAAGGTGCCCAGGAAGACGGCGTAGCTGAAGGCGCCGAAGGCGAAGATGGCGATGCGACGGAACATGTCGAGGCTCCTTTCGAAGGTCCTGCCGTGGAATCGACGCGGACGGGCGGCGGCTCGGGCCACCCGCCCCGGTTGCGGGAGCTCCGCCAGCGCGGCGGGGACGAAACCGCGGCCGAGCCGCGCCACGGCGTCGAAGACGAGGTCGAGGTCGAAGTCCGAGTCGGGGGTGCCCTCCGGGCGGATCGAGAAGCGCAGGACGACCTGCCCCGCGACCGCTTCGGCCGTCACCCGCCCGGGCCCGTCGCGCTCGAGCCGCTCTGCGATCCTCCGGTTGAGCCTGTCGACCAGCGCCTCGACGGCCGGTTCCCCGCGCCGCTCGGCGAGCGCGTTCGGGACGAAACGGCAGCAGTAAGAAGAGGGGCCGTGCCCGTCGAGGACTTCGAAATCCGGGTGGTCGGCGACCAGACGGTGGAGACGCCCGGCCAGGGCGTCGGCGCGGCGCAGCTCGCCGGTTTCGGGCGGGGCGATATCGGTCGCGGGGGTTTCGGGGCGCATGCGTCGCTCCTCCGTGGCGGAGAACGATTGCCCGGCGGGGCGGTCCGCCGCATCGGGCAGATGTCCCGATCTGGCTAGAATCGGCGCGGGGGCCCCCCGACAGATGTCCCGGAGCCCGCCGGAGGAGGCAGAGACCGGTGAGCGATCCCGCCGCACGCCAGGCCATCCGCTATCTGCGCAGCGCCGACGGCGTGCGCCTGGCGTGGGCGGAGGCGGGCCGGGGCCGCACCCTGGTCAAGGCTTCCAACTGGATGAGCCACCTCGAGCTCGAGTGGCAGAGCCCGGTCTGGCGCCACTGGATCCGCTTCTTCTCCGGGCACTACCGTTTCGTGCGCTACGACGAACGCGGCTGTGGCATGAGCGACTGGGACGTCGGCGAGCTGAGTCCCGACCGATGGGTTGGCGATCTGGAAGCGGTCGCCGAGGCGTCGGGCTGGGACGAGCCGATCGTCGTGCTCGGCATCTCGCAGGGCGCCGTGCCGGCAATCGAGCTCGCCGCCCGTCACCCGGAGCGGGTCAGCCACCTCGTCCTCTATGGCGGCTACAGCCAGGGCTGGATGATTCGCGGCGACGAGGCGAGCCGGCGGCGCTTCGCGGCGATGGTCGACCTGATCGAGCACGGCTGGGGGCGCAGCAACCCGGTCTTCCGCCAGCTCTTCACCTCGCGCTTCATTCCGGGCGGCACCGACGAGCAGATCGACTGGTTCAACGATCTCTGTCTCAAGACGACCTCGCCGCAGAACGCCGCGCGCCTGCTCCAGGCGCGGGCGCATGTCGACGTCCGCCATCGCCTGGGCGAAGTGCGCGTGCCGACGCTGGTGCTCCACGCGCGCGCCGACGACGTGGTGCCGCTCGCCTCGGGCAGGATCCTGGCCACCGAGATCCCGGGCGCGCAGTTCGTCGAGCTCGACTCGGCGAACCACATCCTGCTCGAGGACGAGCCGGCCTGGGGCCGCTTCTGTGACGCGGTGCTCGATTTCACCGGCGTGTCCGCGGCCCCAACGGACGCCGCCCCGGAGGACACCGCCTTCGCGGCGCTCTCCCCGCGCGAGCGCGAGGTGCTCGGGCTGATCTCCGAGGGCCTGGCCAACGCCGAGATCGGGGAGCGGCTGAGGATCAGCGAGAAGACCGTGCGCAACCACGTCTCGAACCTGTTCGACAAGCTCGGCGTCTGGAGCCGAGCCCAGGCGATCGTCTTCGCCCGCGACCGCGGATTCCGGTGAAAGAGCGGCCCCTTCCCAGAGTTCCACCAAGAAGGTGCAAGAAGGTGCTGCAAGAAGGTGGCAAGAAGGTGGCAAGAAGGTGCCAGCCGACTTGAGGCTGGCAAGAAGGTGCCAGCCGACTTGAGGCTGCAAGAAGGTGCCAAGAAGGTGCCAGCCGACTTGAGGCCAGCTGGCGGCGGGTGAAATCGCTGGCGGTTGGACGATCGGCGGAAGTTCTAGGCTGCGCTTTCCGTCCTCGGCAGCATGGCGCGCCGCTTGCGTTTCATCCCACCAGGTTCGCTCGTCGAGATCACTTGCCGCACGGTCCAAGGCCGGCTCTTGCTACGGCCTTCGCCGGTGCTTCGCGATCTCACCCTCGGTGTCCTGGCCCGCGCTGCGAGGCTCTATCCAGTGGAGATTCACGCCTTTGCTTTCCTTTCCAACCACTTTCACCTGCTCCTGACCGTTTCCAGCGCTCAACGTCTGGCGAGATTCATGAACTACCTCAACTCCAACCTCGCTCGTGAGGCGGGTCGGCTCATCCGCTGGCGGGAGAAGTTCTGGGGTCGGAGGTACCAGGCGATCCTCGTATCGGCAGAGGACGAAGCCCAGATCGCCCGGCTCCGCTACGTCCTCGCCCACGGCGTCAAGGAGGGCCTCGTGGGCTCGCCGCTCGACTGGCCCGGCGCCCACTGCGCGCGCGCGCTGATCGAGGGCGCACCGCTCGCCGGCCGCTGGGTCGACCGCACGCTCGGGCACGCGGCGGCGCGCGGGCGCAGGCCGGTGGACTCCGGAGCCTTCGTCACGCTCGAGGAGCTTCGCCTGGCTCCGCTGCCTTGCTGGAACGACCTCGACGAGCCCCGGCTACGGGCCCGCATCCGCGAGCTCGTCGAGAGCATCGAGCGAGAGGGGCGAAGCCGGGAGCGGCGAACGGGGCAACCCCCGCTCGGTCGGAATCGCCTTCTCCGCCAGGACCCTCGGCACGAGCCGAACCGGCCCAAGAAGGGCCCCGCCCCGCTCGCCCACACCGCTTCGCGGGTCACTCGAGACGCTCTGAAGCGGGCGTATCGGATCTTCGTTGCAGCCTACCGCTACGCCGCCGAGCGGCTGCGCTCGGGAGCGCTCGACGCACTTTTCCCCCAAGGGGCTTTTCCACCCGCGCTGCCGATCCGGCCGGCTCCCGGGTAGGAATCCTCAGCCGGCCACAGTCGGACCCACCGGCGCGGCGCGCACGCCAGTTCGTCAGCCGCTCCGCCGAACGGGCGTCGCCCTCGTCGAGCCGTTGTTCTCCCTCGGGATTGCTGCTCCTTCACAATCCGCACGCACTCATGGGGTCACTTCGTGAGCTGAGCCACATCGCCGGTTCCAAGACGTCCGTGCGACGACCAGCTCTTCGATGCACGAACCGCCGTCGGCGACTTGGACGAAAGTCGGGTGGCACCTTTCAGCAGGTGGCACCTTTCAGCAGCAGGCCGGGGATCGGGCACGGCCCGGCCGGCCGGCCGTCTTCGGTGTACCCTCCTTGACCAGGAGGACCCATGTTCGCCATCGGCATCCTCGCTTTGGCCCTGGCCCTGGCGCCAGGACCGGCCTCGCCCCAGACCGAGTCACTCCTCGCCGCGGACCTCCCCGTCATCGAGAAGGTCATCCGGGACAACATCGGCTGGGCGCTCACCAAGGACCGGTCTCTCCTCGAAAGTACACTGGCCCAGGACGAGCGCCTGTTCATCTTCAATCCGACCCCGGAGGCCACGGTCGGATGGCAGGAGTTCCTGAAGGGGTTCGACTTCTGGATGGATCCCCGCTTCAAGGCCACTCGCCTCGACATCCGGGAGCTGCGCATCGACCAGTCCCGTTCGGGCGACGTGGCCTGGTGGTCGTGCATCCTGGACGACCTGGGCGAGTGGGACGGCCGGCCGATCGGCTGGAAGGACACGCGCTGGACCGGTGTCCTCGAACGGCGTGAAGGCACCTGGCGGATCGTGCAGATGCACTTCTCCTTCGCCCAGGTCCCGGACCCAGTCGCCATGGCCGTCCAGACCAGCGGTCCATTCGCCGTCCGGACCTACCTCGTGTGGGACGAAGCGACCCGGGAGGCGGCAATCATCGATCCCGGCAGCGCGGTCGACGAGATGGTCGCCACGCTGGAGAGCAAAGGGCTGAGGCTGAAATATTTGCTCCTCACCCATGGACACGGGGACCACGTCGCCTCCCTGGGCGCGCTCGGGGCCCGGTTTCCCGAAGCCCTGCTCGGTTACTCCGGCGTGGAGAGGGAGGACTTCGGCGCCTACTCCGGTTGGCGCACGCTCTTCGCTCCCGCCGAGGTGGCCGCTTGGCAGGAGGAAGACCGGGCCCGAGCCCTCATGGACCTCGACTACGGCGCGATTCCCGCGCCGGACCTCGCCCTGGAGGAACCGCAGGCGCTGCGCCTCGGGAGCCTGCCCATCCAGGTGCTGTTGACGCCTGGGCACACCCGCGGCAGCGTCACCTTTGCGGTGGGACGGCACCTCTTTCCCGGAGACCTCATCCTCCATCACGAGACGGGCTACATGAACTACCCGCTCGCCTCGAAAGAGCAGATCGTCGCCTCCATCCGGAGGCTCTACGCTACGTTCCCCGACGCGACACGGTTCCACTCCGGGCACGGCGAGGACTCCTCGATCGGCGCCGAGAAGACCCAGAACCGGAACGTCACGGCCACCGAGGTGAACTGGGGACTCTGAGCCCGCTTTGGGAGTTTCGGGGATCCCCGTTCTTGCTCTTCCGGGGACGCTGCGCAAGGTGTCAGCCGACATGCTGCAGTGACTTGCTGCGGCGCAAGGTGCCAGCCGACTGGCTGCACGTCGTCCGCAGGACGACCAGCGCGACGATGGACGAAGTGTCGCCGGCGACTTGGCCGAAAGTCGGGTGGCACCTTTCAGCAGGTGGCACCTTTCAGCAGCACCTTTCAGCACCTTTCGGCAGCCCCCCCCAACCCCCCCCTTTCCGGGCCATTCAGCACCTTTCACATCATTCACCTCTCAGCGCTTCGTGAACGAAACCCGGGGCTACGTCGCGGCATCGAAGGAGCTCGAACGCCCGGTGATCGGGTCCGGAGGCCCGCATGAACTCGAGATTCGACGCGATCGTCGTCGGCGCTCGCTGCGCCGGCTCTCCCACGGCGATGCTGCTGGCGCGTGCCGGTCACCGCGTGCTGCTCGTTGACCGGGCGACTTTTCCGAGCGACACGCTCTCGACCCACGTCGTCCATCCGCCTACGGCGGCCGCGCTCGAGCGCTGGGGCCTGCTCGAGCGGCTCGAGTGCACGGGTTGCCCGGCGATCGAGACGTACAGCTACGACTTCGGCCCGTTCACGATCACCGGCAGGGCCCGGACTCGCGGTGAGCCGCCTGCGTTCTGCCCGCGCCGGATCGTGCTCGACAAACTCCTCGTCGACGCCGCAGCGGAGGCGGGCGTCGAGGTGCGGGAGGGCTTTGCAGTCGAGGAGATCCTGGTCGATGAGGGCAGCGTCGCCGGCATCCGCGGCCGCGGGCGCGACGGCGCCGCGCTCATCGAGCGGGCGAGGATCGTGGTCGGAGCCGACGGCTGGCACTCGCGCGTCGCGGAGGCGGCCGGAGCAGGGAAATACCGCGAGCGACCTGCCCTCTCCGTGGCCTACTACAGCTATTGGAGCGGCTTGCCGGTCGACCGGTTCGAGATCCACATCCGGCCCGCTCGCGGCTTCGGGCTCGCCCCGACCCACGACGGACTGACTCTGATCATCGGCGGCTGGCCCGTCGCCGAGCTGCAGGATGACCGGGGCGAAGTCGAGCGACGCTTCCAGGCGATGCTCGAGAATGTCCCGGAAGTCGCCGCGAGGCTGACCGGCGCTCGCCGGGTCGAAGGCCTCAAGAAGGCTGCGATTCCGAACTACTTCCGCACGCCTTACGGGCCCGGCTGGGCACTCGTGGGCGACGCCGGCTACCTCAAGGACTCGATCACCGCGCAGGGCATCCACGATGCCTTCCACGACGCGGAGCGCTGCGCGCGCGCGATCGGCGAATTCCTGAGCGGAGGTCGAAGTTGGGAGGAGTCCGGAGCCGACTACCAGCGCGAGCGCGACGCGGCCTCGCTCCCCATGTACGAGTTCACCTGCGAGCTCGCGAAGCTGGAGCCACCGACGCCCGAACAGGCGGCGCTGTTCGCGGCGATCCACCGCAATCCAGCGTCCAGCGACGAATTCGTGCGCATGAACACCGGCGCGATCTCCCCGGCCGCTTTCTTCGCACCCGAGAACGTCGCGCGCCTGCTGCGGGCGGCCGCCAACTGAGTCGGCGCCGCTGCGCAAGGTGCCAGCCGACTTGTGGTTAGACTTGCGGTGACTTGAGGCCCGGGCGGCGAGGCGACGACTCTCGGTCCGTGCCTCAAGGAACTCGCTCCGCGTCGGGCGCCCCGCCCGACTCGGCCTCCCGTTGCAGCCTCGTCAGGTTCCGCTCGAGGGCCGCGCGCTCGGGCAGGTCGAAGCGGGTCGCGAGCTCCACCGCACGCCGGGAAGCCCTCAGGGCATCGCCCAGGCGGCCGCCGCTCTCCAGCGCCTCGGCGAGGCTGTCCCAGGCGTTGGCGGAGCTCGGGTTCTCGCGCGCCGCGCGCTCGAAGACCTCGATCGCCTCGGCCACGCGCTCGCTGCCGAGCAGCTCGGTAGCCGACCTCGTTGAGCGCCGCTTCGGGCGTGGCGACCGGCGTGCCGAGCTGCGTGGACAGCGCGGCGTAGTGCGCGTCCACGGCGGCCAGTCCCTTGCGCGGCCAGGTCCTCGGGCAGGACGTAGCCCGCGTAGAGCGACCGCAGACCGTCGATCAGGGCGAGCAGCGGCAGCCCCGAATGCGTCTCCTCGGGGAAGGCGCGCACCTGTGCGCGGAGCGTGCCGGGCGCGGCGGTGGCGAGGGCGCGCGCGAGGCGCAGGTCGTCGGCCAACGCCTCCTCGTAGTCGTCGCCGTAAGCGAAGTAGACGAAGCGCGCCGGGCGGTCGGCGTGCGGCAGCGCGGTCTCGAGCTCGCGGATCGGCAGCCGGTCGTCCCAGTCCAGGCTCGGGCCCAGGGCCAGGTAGGCCCGGAAGCCCGCGGGCTCGGTCGCCAGCTGGTGCAGCACGTACTGGCCGCTCGCCGAATGCCCGGCGAGGATCCGGAACGGCGCCGCGCGGTACTCGCGCTCGACGCGCGGCACGAGCTCGGTCATCAGGAAGCGGGTGAAGTTGGCCGCTCCGCCGCCGCCGATCCAGCCCTGCGGCCAGTCGGTCTGGGTGAAGTCCCGCACGCGCACCGTGCTGTGGACCGACACCACGATGAGCTCGGGCAGCTCGCCCCACGCGGCCAGAAAGCCGCTCGACGCGACCGCGTGAGCGCCGTGCGTCTGGCCATCGAGCAAGTAGAGCACCGGATAACGGCGCTCCGCCGCCCAGGTGTAGCTGGCGGGCAGGGCGACCTCGACGCGGCGGGTTTCACCGAGCGCCGCCGAGGCGATGTCGAGTCGGTCCGGGTCCTTCGCCGCCGCTGGCGGCGCGCAGGCGAGCAGGACGATCGACCAGAGTGCACGGCGCAGAAGATGGGGCATCGATTGCATGGCCAGAGCCTCCTCGGACGGGAACGCGAGGCGTCGAAGGCGCCGCGTCGTTGCGGAGTACCGGAATGCGCCCTCACGGTTACAGCGGGAGTTTGCCCCGGACCGGGGACGCGGTGGGGGTCCATTCGATGGTGAGTTCGGGCCCGCAGTGGTGGACCGTGGGTTCCTCTGGCCTCCGCCTCCCCGAGCCCCGCGCGCCGATCCCGAGGGTTGCATATCGTTTAACGATGTGTGTAGTATCGCTTGTCGATACGCAAGAGGACCCGACATGACCCGCACCAGTGCCCACGCCCACGCCCTCGCCCTCGCCCGCCCCGTCACCCGGGGCCTGATCGTCCTCAATGCCCTGTATGCCCTGGCCATCGCCGGGCTGCTGGTCTGGAGCTTCTTCATCGAGGGCTGGCCGGCGCGGCCGCTCGGCGTCGACATGGTCAACGCGCACCCGCTGGTGGGGCACGGGTTGCGCGCGATCGTGGTCGTCGGCCTCGCCGGCGCGGCGATCGCGCACACGATCCTGCGGCGGTTGCTGGCGATCGTCGACAGCGTGCGCGTCGGCGACCCGTTCATCCTCGAGAACGCCGAGCGCCTGACCGCGATCGCGTGGCGCGTGCTGGCGCTCGAGCTGCTGCGGCTGGTCGTCGCGGCGATCGCGGCGGCGGTGTGGGAGGCGGGGCGCATCGACGCCTTCTCGTTCGCGCCGTGGCTGGCGGTCCTGCTGCTGTTCGTGCTCGCCGGCGTCTTCGCGCACGGCGCGCGGATGCGCGCCGATCTCGAAGGCACGGTGTGACATGCCGATCCTGGTGCGCCTCGACGAGAAGCTGCACGAGCGGCGCATGACGCTGACCGAACTGGCCGCGCGCGTCGACATCACCGTCGCCAACCTGTCGATCCTCAAGACCGGCAAGGCCCGGGCGATCCGCTTCTCCACGCTCGAAGCGATCTGCGTCGCACTCGATTGCCAGCCGGGCGAGTTGCTGGAGTTTCGCCAGGAGGTTCCGGAGGAATGACCATGGACTTCGCTTACGCCTTCCGTTCCGATCCGCTGCGCCACGACGGCGTGCGTCCGATCCACATCTGGGGCCTCAGGCTCTTCTACCTCCTGATGCTGCTGTTCGTCGCGCCGACCGCCTGGCGGGTGCTCCTGTCGCACGAAGGAGAGTGGGCGCCGTTGTCGGCGGTCGCCTGGGCGGTGTGGGCCACCTACCCCAGCCTCGCGCTGTTCGGCCTCTTCCAGCCGCTGCGCTGGCTGCCGCTGCTCTTCTTCACCGTCGGCTACAAGTCGATCTGGCTCGCCTTCGTCGCGGTGCCGCTCTGGTCGGCCGGGACGATGGCGGGCTCGTCCGCGCAACCGATTGCCGAGTCCTTCCTCGCCCTGCCGCTGCTGGTGCTGGCGATCCCGTGGGGCTACGCGTGGCGCGCGTTCGTCGTCGGGCCGCGGCCCGTGCCGGCGCGCTCGCGCGTCGAAGGAGAGGGCTAGGCCATGACCAAGAGCTACGGCCTGCTCACCGTCACCTCGCTTCTCGCCATCGTGCTGATGACGCTCCACCTCGCCGACGATGTCGTCCGCGGCTTCGAGCCGGGCGGACTGAAGAACCTGATTGGTATCGCGATCCTGGTCGTCTGGTCGTTCGGCGCGCTGCTGCTCGCGGGGCGCCGCTCGGGTTACGTGATCCTCCTCCTCGGCGCGCTGCTGGCGGCCGCCATGCCCGCCATCCACATGTCGGGGAGGGGCGTCGGCGGCGCGCTCGCCGCGTCCCCGGGCGGCTACTTCTTCATCTGGACACTGTTCGCGCTGGGCGTGACCGGGACCCTCTCGGCGATCCTCTCGCTGCGCGGGTTGTGGAACCAGCGGCGGCAGCCTCGGGCCGGAGGGAGCCAGGGTTGATTCCGCGCGACCCGGACCGGCCGAGGCGGCGCTCGGACAAGGTGCTCGGGCAAGGTGCCAGCCGACTTTCGGAAGAGGCGGACAAGGTGCCAGCCGACTTTCGGAGGGGTCTGACTTCCAGCGGGCGGGCTCAGAGGATCGGACTCGACTGGGCGTAGATCTCGACCGAGTCGGCGCTCGTCCGGCCGCCGCGGTCGGTGGCGCGCAGGGTGAGGCGGTAGAAGCCGTTGGCGCTCGGATGGAAATGGAACTCCGGCGCCAGCGTCCCGGAGATCGGGGCGGGGTTGGGCACCGGCGGTGACGGGACGGGTCCGCCGCCGACGCCGGTGATTGCCACCAGCTCCCAGACGATGTCGAGCTCCGCGAGCGGGTCCTCGACGTCGAACGCGGTGCCCAGGAAGCTCGCCGGCTGGAACGAGAAGTAGCCGGCCACCGGAGAGCCGTTGACCTGCAGGCGATCCGGCTGCCGGATGACCACGACCGGCGGGGCGTTGCCGTCGCCCGCCACGACCCGCACGACCCGCTCGGCGAAGGCGGTCTGGCCGGTCGAGTCGGTGGCGGTGAGGCGGATCCGCAGGGGATCGGTCGGGGCGGCGAAGCTCGTTCCGACCTCGTTGCCCGCGCCCAGCGCCACGAACGGACCGCCGGCCTCGAGCTGCGCCGTCCACTCGAGCGCGCTGCCGGTGAGGAACCCGGAGTCCGGGTCGAGGGCGTTGCCCGAGAGCAGGACCGGCGCGCCGGCGACCAGGGTCGCGCCTTCCGCCGGCAGGAAGATGAGCGGCGTTCCGGGCGGGCGATTGACCACCGTCAGGTTCGTGCTCGCCTGCCGTGTGAGCCCGCCGCTGTCCGTCACGGTGAAGGTGATCTGGTGGTTGCCGGGCTGCAGGGTGGAGACGAAGAGCGTGCGCCCGCCGCCGGCCCGATGCCCCGCCAGCACCCCCTGCCGGTCCGAGCGGAAGACCAGCCGCTCCTCGGGGAAGCTCGTGTCCTCGTCGGTGATCTGGCCGACGATCTGGATCGAGCTGCCCAGCGGAAAGAGCGGCCCGCCGGTCGCCGCCACGCTCACCCCCGGCGGGTTGTTGCCGCAGGCGTCCTTGCGCAGGGTGACCGAGCGGCCGTCGAGGAACGCGGTGAGCGCGACGCCGTTCGGCGACAGCGTGGCGAGCCCGCGGCGCTCGCCGAGACCCGTCGCCGCCGCCACGAGGCGCGCCCGGCTGAAGGCGAGGTCGAGGCCGAAGATCGAGCCCGGACGGAGCACCGCGCCGGCGAGCGCCACCTCGCTCCGCTTGCCGTCGAGCACGAACGTGCCGCCGCCCTGCAGCAGTCCGCCGGAGCGCGTCGTCAGATGATCGAGATGGATCCGGGTGTCGCGCAACGTGATGCAGGGGTCGGGCAGGATCGGCACCGACTTACAGAACTCCTTCGGCTCCGGCTGGCAGTAGGTGCCGAAGAAGCGCGTGTCGATCGGGCCGGTGATCGCGGGCCGCAGCGGTTCGAGGACGAACGGAAAGTCGGCCTCGAAGACGGCGCCGGCCGGGGGCTGCGCCGCGCCGGGGACCGCGATCAGGAGCGCGAGGAGCGCGCCGCGCGCCGCCCCGTGCGCTTTCACGGCGGCCCTCCCGGCCCGAACGGCACCGCCATCCCCAGGCTGGTGCAAGTGGCGGGCACCCCGCAGCGGACCGCGCCGGGGGCGCTGACGAAGAGCGTCGAGCCTTCGGCCGCGACGTCGACCGTCACGGCGTTGCCCGTGGCAGGCTGGCGGAGCACCACCAGCGTCAGGGTCTCGCCGCCCGGCAGCATTCCGGTGAGGTTGGCCTGCTGGTCGACGGTGCAGCTCGCCTCGCCCGCCAGCGACACGAACACCAATCCGGAGTCGACCGCCAGATCGAGACAGCCGCCGAGCACGCGGGTGCCCGGCTGGCCGGCGTCGTCGAGGATCAGCCGGAGCTTGCCGCCGCCCGCCGGGCCCGTGATCTCCGCCTCGAAGCAGCCCGCGAACTGGTCGTTCTGCTGCGCCACGCACTCGCCGCGTCGAGGATTGAAACTGCAATTGGCGCCGAAGACGACGGCGGCGAGCACGGCCGCGGCGAACAGCAGCCTCGGGATCACGGGGTGCCTCGACGCTGGAGCGTGATCGGCTCGCCGAAGCCCTCGACGACCAGGGAGGCGCCGTCGGCGGAGAGCTCGGCGCGGAAGGCGGTCTGGCTGCCGTCGAGGAAGGTCACGAAGCCGCTCGCCCGACGCGGCGCCGTGACCCGGCCGGTGATGCCGACCGGGTCGCCGGTGAGGATGGCAAGGCCGGAGAGCAGGCCGCCGCCGTCGACCAGCGTCACCTCGGCGAGCGGCGCCCGCCCCTTCACGGCCCGGAAGCGGCCGGAGAACGGCCCCGCGGGGAGCGTCGTCGTCGGGCCCGCCTCCCGTTGGAGCACCAGGACCGGTTGTCCGAGGCGCTCGACGGCGAGCGTCTCGCCGTCGGCCGAGAGCGCGAGCGAGACGACCTCCGCCACCGCGCCGCGCTGCAGCGAGCCGACGCCTCGCCACCCTGCGGCGCCCGCCACCACCAGCGGCTCGCCGGCAAGCGTGCCTTCGCCGCGGAACGACTCCTGGGCTTCGCTGAAGTTCAGGACCACTGCTTCGCCCGCCGCCGTGACGCCGGCGAAGCGGCCGGCGAGCGTCTGCGGCCGGACCGCGAGCGGCGGCACGCAGGCCGTCGCGGCGAGGCAGGCTCCCGCGACGAGAGCCCCGCAGAGCCCGCGCGCGCGCCGACGAAACGTCGTGGCCTGAATCAAGGCGCGAACTCTAAGCACAGGAAATCGGAGCGCGCAAGCGAGTATTTCAATGCCCCCGGAGCCCCTCGGGACGGGGCGCCAGCCGCCGAAGGCCTCCGGGGGTCAGGGTTGTGCCGCGGGGGGCGCGGGCGCCGAACGGAGCCGCCAGGCGGCAACGAGGGAAACGGCGATCGCCGCGAGGCTCACCCACTGGCTCGGCGTCGCCGTGAGCTCGCCCGGGCGCCAGTCCGGGGCGTCCGCCCGCAGGGCCTCGGCCAGGATCCGCCAGAGGCCGTAGCCGATGCCGAAGGCGACCACGAGCTCCCCCCGGAACCGGCGACGCGGAAAGCGCGCCCAGAGCCAACCGAAGAGCGCGAGCGCCACCGCGGCCTCGAAGAGCTGCACGGGCTCGATCGGCAGGCTGCGCTCGAACGGGGTGACCAGGCCGGCCTCGACCTGTCCGCGCTGCGGCAGGCTGCCGGCCGGGAAGCGCACGGCCCAGGGCATGCCGCTGGGCACGCCATAGCAGCAGCCGTTGAGAAAGCAGCCGAGGCGGGTGATCGCCAGGCCGAGCGCGCCCAGCGGGGCCACGAAGTCGAGCAGGTCGAGATAGGGCACGGCGTGGCGGCGTCCCCAGATCCAGAGCACCGGGAAGGCGGCCGCCAGGCCGCCGTAATAGACCAGCCCCGCTCCCGGGGTGAGGGCCCGCTTCAGACCTGCGCCGAGTCCCCCTGCGAAGTAGGCCTCGGGATAGTAGGCGACGTGGAAGAGGTGCGCTCCGACGAGCGCCGCGGCCAGCAGCCAGACGCCGAGGTCGAAGGCGTCGCGGCGCCGGATCCGCAGCGCGCCCCCGTGCCGGGCGGAGACCCAGGCGGCGGTCAGCATGCCGAGCGCGAGGAAGGTGCCGTACGCGGGGAACGCGAGGTGCAGCCCGAAGGGGAGCGGCAGCTCGAAGAGGATCGGGCGCATCGTCTCGCCGGCGGGAGGGCGAACTCCGTCGTGCCGCGGCCTAGGGGTGGCGGTAAAAGATCTTGCCGACGATCTTCCAGCCGTCCGCGAACCTGTAAAGGCTGAGGTAGTCGGTGAAGACGAGCCTGCCGTCGCGGTTGAGCTCGACCCTGGCGACCGCAGCGCTGCCGGTGACCTCGACCGACGGAAAGGCGGCGAAGGTCGAGCGCTTCCCGTCGGTGGGCGGCGGCTCCTTTAGGTTCTGCGCCTCGATGCGCTCGATCCACTTCGCGATCGGCAGCTTCTCGAGCTTGCCGTCCTTGAGGATCAGCATCTCGAAGTCGGGGTGGAACCCCTTTCGGATCGCCACCGGGTCGCGGAAGTTGTGGATGCCGTCGACGTAGGCCGAGGTGACCACGTCGACCACCGCCTGCTGCTCGGCGGAGAAGGTCCCGCCCGCCGCCGGCGCCCCGCCCGCGAGCGCCGCGAGCAACAGGCTGCCGGCCATCGTCCATCGCAGTCCCGAGGTGCGCATGTCGAACCTCCGGCGCGATCCTAACCATCTTCGCGGGAGAGGTAGAACGTCGTGTGGAAGACTGCTCCCGGTCGGCGGTGTGGAACGCGACCAGGTGATGCGCTGTGCGAGCCGAGGTGCAGGAGGGTGCGCTGCGTTCGGCTACCGCGGCCCCTGGTACACG
This sequence comes from Thermoanaerobaculia bacterium, assembly GCA_963788175.1. GTDB lineage: Bacteria > Acidobacteriota > Thermoanaerobaculia > Multivoradales > JAGPDF01 > JAGPDF01. The sequence continues at coordinate 37,695 of CAWBFZ010000017.1, read as the reverse complement.
GTCGGCTGGCGCCTGGTCGTCGAGATCGAACGCCGCCACGGCCGCGCCGCGCTCGTCGAGCGCACGGCCGACTCGCGGCGCCGGCCGGCGCGCTACAACCAGGCGGCGGGATGGCGCCGCAGCAGGAGCCGAGGGCCTGGCGGCGAAGGGCGCGGGCCCGGCGAATGATCCTTTCCCGACTCCGTTCGCACGAAACTCTCTGTGGCGCGGTGCGGGCTCCTCCGCCGGCGCGCCGGGGGAGGCAGCGTGCGCGAGCGTCAACTCTTGAATTGCCGAGCGACGGCGCTCCGCGCCGCGGCCACGGTCGCGATCCTGGCGGGAGCCGCGCCGGCCGGGGCGGGGACCGGGCGGGAGCTGTCGAGCTGGATGAGTTTCGCGCCGCGGCTCGACGGGTCGATCGCGGCGGCCGAGTGGCAGGCGGCGCCGGCGATCGACCTCGGCAACGGCGTCTCCCTCCGCATCGGCAACGACGCGCGCACCCTCTACCTCGGGATCGTCGACGCAAACAACGTGACACTCGGGGACGGCACCTTCGTCGGACTCTGGTTCGACGACGAGGGCGGGAGCGCGCCGACTCTCGACGACGGAAACTGGGACAACCCGGCCTGCCAGGGGAACCCGGCCCTCGGCGAGGGGCTCCTCCTCTTCGCGTCCGACCAGACCGCGGCCTTCGGCGAGTACGTCGCCCAGGGCACCGGCTGCGCCGCGCAGTCGGCTACCGCGGGTTTGCGGGTCCGGGTGGCGGCGCCGCCCGAGGGCGTGACCTTCGAGCTCGCGATCCCGCTCGACGGAGCGTCGCCGCTCCGCGCCGCGGCCGGTCAGCGCTTCGGCGTACGCATCCAGGTCTACCGCAACGGAGCCGGAGTCGCCTGCCTGCCGGGATGCGCCGGCGGACCGCTCCCCGCCGACTTCCGCAACCTCGTACTTGCCTCCGGCGGTTGCAATAGCGGCGTGAGGAACCTCGACGGCGGGCTGCCGCTCGACTGGACGCCGCGGCGCGTGCCGGCGGCGCCGAACGGCTGGCGCGCGACCGGGCCGTCGGGCGACCCGGTGTTCTGCGACGAGCCGGCGCAGGGGGCGGGCGGGAGCGCCGCCTGCGTCTCGAACTTCGAATACAGCGGGACCTTCTTCGCCGACGCCTACCTCGACTTGCCGCTGCCGGTCACCGGGCAAGAGTGGGTGACCCTCCGCTTCCTGGGCACTCTCGTCCAGGGCGATCCCGGCGACAGCTTCGGCCTCATCACCTGGAACGCCACTGTCGGGATCACCGACAACCCGCTCACCTGGCAGGCGAACCACGGGCCGGAGATCGCCTCCGCCACGCTCGACCTCACGCAGGGAACGCACTTCAACTTCCCGCCCAACCGGATCTCGTTCTACCAGGCGACGATCGTCGCCGGAATCGAGGGCGGCTACGCCCAGGCCGACGACGTCGAGCTCCGCTGCGGCCCGGTCCTCTTCGCCGACGGCTTCGAGAGCGGGCTCACGACCCACTGGCGCGCGACGCTGCCCTGAGAAACGGGCCTTGCGGGGCACGCGCGGGCTTCGGTGCTCGAGCCGGTCGCCGACGAGGAGTTGCTGGTGGGCGCCGAGGTGAGCGGCACGGGCGAGAAGGGCTGAGCGGATGTCTCGCGCACTACCGTCGTCCTACCAGAGGCCGCTGTCGCCGCCCTCGAAGCCGTCCTTGAAGATCCAGGCGTTGCAGCGCTGGGCGGCGACGGTGCAGGAGTAGTAGTCCCACGGTTCGCCGGCGTCGGGCGACTTCGTCGACGGGTCCGTGCCGCATCCGGAGTCGGCGACGCAGCCGGGGAGACAGATATCCGGCGCGCGGCCGGCCGAGCAGACCGGCGCGCCGGGAACGCTCGCACAGTCGGCGTCGACGACGCAGGTCTGCGTGCAGACCGAAGCTCCGGCGGCCGATTGGAAGGCGGTGTACGAACAGCGCCCCGAGGCGCAGTTGGCATCGCTGTCGCACGGCACTCCTGCCGGAAGGGCGCTCGCGGCGCGGAAGCCGCAGAACGAGCCGAGGCAGACCGAGCGGTAGAGCGCGGTGGGGGTCCGCAGAGCCTGGCAATCGGAGTCGATCTTGCAGAACACACTGAAGAACTGGGGCGTCGCGGTAAGGGTGTACGGAACGGCCAGGGCGATCGGCTGCGCAGCCGTGCGGCGAACCTCGACCAGGTAGTCCCCGACACCGATCACGCGGAGGTCGACAACCTCGGGGTTCCTGTGCAGCGACATTCCGAAGAGCCGTCCGGAAGCGTCGTAGACGCGCAGGTCGAGGTCGGCCGCGCCGCCCCAGGCGAGCGACAGTTGAAGGTAGCTTCCGTCGACCACCGTGAAACGGTAGAGGTCGGCCTCGCTCGCGGGCTGATTGCAGATCGCCGCCGTGACCGCTGTCTCGCCGAGCGGCGTGGCCGCAGCGGGGCCGTCGTCGCCCAGCCCCGCATCGCCGTCGTCGTCGCCCACGCACAGCGCGGGGCCGGGGCCGCAGGTGCCGCCAGCGCAGGTCGGAGCGGCGGCGGTCGTGCAGTCGAAGCTGGTGGCGCAGGCGCCGCCCAGCGCCACCTCGCCGACTTCCCCCGCCGTGGCACCCGTGGCGCCGAACAGGAGGAGGCCCACGAGAAGCGCCGGGGACGTAGGTGTCATCGAGAGCTCCTGATCCGGTCCAGGCGGCGCGCACGGCGATTCCCGCGGAGTCGGGTGGACGGACCACTCTCGCACGGTTCCCGGAATTCTCCGGTCTGTTCCGGCACTTCCGGCGGCTCGGGCGCGACCGCCGTCGGCTGGCCGCACTCCCCGGTCAAACGGCGCCGCCGTCGCCGAATCCCCACGTCCCGCCGCGGCCGGCTACCCCTGCGCCTGCACCGCGGTGATCACGCCGATGTCGGCCAGGTCCTGCCAGGAGCAGCCGCGCGAGACGTCGTTCACCGGCTCGGGCGAGGCCCTGCAGGACCGGGCCGATCGCCTGCGCGCCGCCCAGCCGCTCGGTGATCTTGTAGGCGATGTTGCCGGCGTCGAGATCCGGGAAGACGAAGACGTTGGCGCGGCCTTCGAGCGGGCTGTCGGCGCACTTCTTGGCCGCGACCGCCGGCACGATCGCGGCATCGAACTGCAGCTCGCCGTCGACCAGGAGCCCGGGCTCCGCCTCGCGGCAGAGACGCGCCGCCTCGCGCGCCTTGTCGACGAAGGGATGGGTGGCGCTGCCGCGGGTGGAGAAGGAGAGGAAGGCGACCCGCGGCTCGTGGCCGAAGGCGCGCGCGGTGGCGGCGGTGGCGCGGCCGATCTCGGCGAGCGTCGCGGCGTCGGGGTCGATGTTGACCGAGCAGTCGGCGTAGAAGTAGACCTGCTCCGGCCAGGTCATCGAGGAAGACCGACGAGACGCGCCGGAAGCCGGGCCTCATGCCGATGACCTCGAAGGCGGGAATGAACGGCTTGGTCTCGCTGTCGAGGCCGGAGACCATCCCCTCGGCCTCGCCGGAGCGCACCAGCAGCGCGCCGAAGAAGTGGCGCTGGCGGGCGCGCTCGGCGGCGAGCTCGGGGGTGGCGCCCTTGGCGCGGCGCAGCTCGAGGTAGAGCTCGGCGAGGCGTGTCGGTTTCGGGGTCGGATTCCGGATCGCGCAGGGTGACGCCGGCGAGCGACAGGTCGCGGGCCGCGGCGGCGGCGCGGATCGCGGCCTCCGGGCCGAGCAGGATCGGCCGGGCGAGCTCCTCGGCGGCGAGAAAGGCGGCGGCGCGCTGGGCGCGTTCGTCGTGGCCTTCGGGATAGACGATGCGGGCGCCGCGGCCGCGGACCTGGGCGCGGGCGGCTGCGATGAGGTTCATGGCGGGGTCCTTTCGGAAACGGCGACTCCGGACGGAGCCGCACCCTCCCATTGTACTTGCCGCGCCGCGGCAAAGGCCGCTACCATGCCGCCATGAACATCCTGGTGCTCAACTGCGGCAGCTCGTCGCTCAAGTTCCAGGTCATCGCCACCGACCTCGAGGTGATCGACCGCGACGAGGACCGCGCGCTGGCGCGCGGCGTCGTCGAGCGCATCGGCAGCGAGGCGCTGATCACCCTGCGCGCCGAAGGCAAGCCGACGGTGCGGCGGGCCGCGCCGCTGCGCGACCACCGCGCCGCCCTCGACCACGTGCTGCGCTGGCTGGTCTCGCCGGAGGCCGCGGTGCCGGGCATCCAGTCGCTCGCCGACATCCACGCCGTCGGCCACCGCATCGTCCACGGCGGCGAGAAGCTGACCCGCTCGGTGGTCATCGACGACGCGGTGATCGACCAGATCGAGGACTGCATCGACCTCGCGCCGCTGCACAACCCGGCCAACCTGAAGGGCATCTACTCGGCGCGCGAGCTGTTCGGCCACGGCATCCCGCAGGTGGCGGTGTTCGACACCTCGTTCCACTCGACGATGCCGCCGGAGTCGTTCCTCTACGCCATCCCCTACCAGCTCTACGTCCGCCACAAGGTGCGCCGCTACGGCTTCCACGGCACCTCGCACCGCTACGTCGCCTACCGCTACCGCCAGCTCTCCGGCAAGAGCCACGAGGAGACCAACATCATCACCGTCCACCTCGGCAACGGCTGCTCGGTGTGCGCCATCCGCGCCGGCGACTCGCTCGACACCTCGATGGGCCTGACGCCGGTCGAGGGCCTGGTGATGGGCACGCGCTGCGGCGACATCGACCCCTCGGTGCTCGAGTTCCTGCACCACAAGGAGGGGATGTCGTTCGAGGAGCTCGACGGGCTGCTCAACAAGCGCTCGGGGCTGCTCGGCATCTCGGGTCTGACCAACGACATGCGCGACCTGCTCGAGGAGGAGAACGAGCACCAGGACCGCCGCGCCCACCTCGCGATCGAGATCTTCTGCCTGCGGGTGAAGAAGTACCTGGGCTCGCTACCTGGCGCGGATGAACGGCGCCGACGCGATCGTCTTCACCGGCGGCATCGGCGAGAACTCGCGCCGACGTGCGCGCCCGCATCTGCCGCGACCTCGAGTTCCTCGGCATCGCCCCCGACGCCGACCGCAACGCGGCGCTCCACGGCGGCAAGGAGGGGGAGTTCGGGGCGGCGGCGAGCCGGGTGCGGCTCTACGTCATCCCCACCAACGAGGAGCTGCTGATCGCCCGCGACACCCTGCGCTGCGTGCGCGACGTGCCGCGCCGCTGGTGAGCTCCGCCCCTCAGGCGGCCCGTCGGGCGAGCCGACGCACGGTCTTGCGCCAGGTCGCGGCCGGCAGCTCGGCCAGGCTGCGAAGCCCCCAGATCGTGCGCAGGTAGACCGGGAAGCCGCGCGCGCTGCGCAGGCGGCCGCTGCCGGGGTTCTGCCGGCGATGGTCGCACCAGTGGAGCCAGAGGCCGCGCACCAGCGCCGGCGGCTGCATGCGCGCCCACAGCTCGAGCCGCTCGCCGGCGCTCGCCGGCGCGGCACGCAGCCGGGCGATGGCCTCGTCCGGGATGGGCAGTTCCAGCGCTTCGCGCAGGAAGCCGAGCGCGGCCAGGAGCTGCAGTGTGAGCCGCTCGCGCTCGCCGTGCTCGACCAACCGCACCCAGTCGATGGCGCCGCTGCGCAGGAGGTGCGCCGCGTCCGCCACCCAGTGGATGGGCGGCACCTCGCTCCAGCGCAAGCCGTGCACGCACACCTGGAAGAGGTGGTCGGTGGCGCACAGGGTGGCGAGCTCGAGGCCGGCGAGGCGCAACGGCTGCGCGCGCTGCCAGAGCGGATCGTCGGCGCCGGGGCGCGCCCCTTCCCACAGCGCGTACCAGTGCAGATCGAGCTCGGTTCCTGCGTCGTCGCGGTAGCCGAGCGCATGGATGAAGGCGAGCTGCGCCGGCGGCAGATCGAGCGTCGGCCGCCAGCCGGCGCGCCCGAGCAGCTCGCGGGCGGCGCTCGCAGCGGCGAAAGGGACCATGACGTCGAGGTCGTTCATCGGCCGTGTGCCCGGGCTCGGGTAGTAGAGCTGACCGAGGGCGCCGCCCTTGAGCACCAGCAGGGGGATGCCGGCCGCGCCGAAGGCGCGCAGCAGCGGCGCCGAGCGGTGGAGCAACAGCTGGTTCTTCGACCAGGTGTGGCGGTAGACGCCCCGGCAGCGCTCGAGCAGCGGGTGCTCGACGCCGGCGCGGCTGAGGTTGTGCCAGAGCAGGGGCAGGACACGATACGAGGCCGGGTCGAGCCCCGCGAAGTCCACCGTCCCCGACCACTCGTGCCAGGCGGCGAGCGCCGCCTCGCCGTCGAGCAGGGCGGCTCGCAGCAGCAGGACCTGCGGCGAGCGAGGCCAGACGCCGCCAGGCCGCGCTTCGCCCGTGGCGCTCATCCCGCGCCGCCTGCGCTGCGCCGGCGTTGCAGTGCTTCGCGTGCCACGCGCAAGTAGTCCTGCCGCCCGTCGCGCCGCAGGCGGCCGTGGTTGCTGGCGTGGAGCCGCCGCCACAGCACGCGCCGCTCGACCAGGGCCTCGCGCAGCCCGCCTTCGCGGGCGCGCACCATCCAGTCGATGAACTCGCCCGTCACCCAATCCTCGGCGAACGGTCCCACCGCGCGGAAGCGCGCGAGCGGGACGAGGATGGTTCCCGGCAGGGTGGCGGCCTGCAGCCGGGCCGGCGGCCGCAGTCGCGCCCGCTCGGCCTCCGGCAGATCCGGGCTCCAGAACTCCTCCACCCAGCCGCCGACCAGCTCGACCTCGGGTCGTGCGGAGAGCAGGGCGAGCTGGCCGGCGATGCGTTCGCCGTCCCAGCGGTCGTCGGCGTCGAGAAAGGCGAGGTGACTGCCGCCGGCGAGCGCCACTCCGCGGTTGCGCGCGGCGCCGATGCCGGCGGCGGCCTGGCGCACGCAGCGCACGACGCCGCCGTAGGACTGCGCCAGCTCGGCGGAGCGATCGCGTGAGCCATCGTCGACCACGATCACCTCGTGCGGCGGCGGCTGCTGGCCCAGCACGCTGTCGATCGCCTCGCCGAGGTAGCGCTCGCCGTCGCGCACCGGGATGACGACGCTGAGGGCGAAGGTCACGGAGTCTCTCCCGGCTGCGACCCGGCGGCGCGCTGGCGATGGATGCTGGCACGCACCGCCAGCAGCAGCTCCTGCGTCGCCTGCAGCGCGCGGGAGGACTGGTTGGCGCGGTGGATGCGGCGCTCGAGCAGCACCTCGGGGACCACCGCCATGCGCACGCCAGCGTCCTTGGCGCGCAGGAACCAGTCGGCGTCGCTGGAGATCGGATGGGCCTCGTCGTAGGGCCCCACCGCCAGGAACACCTCACGGCGGACGAGCAGCGCGCTCGGCAGGTAGCAGACGTGGGGACCGTCGAGCAGCTGCGGGCGCAGCCACGACGGGCGCGCCATGCCGGGCTCGAGGAACTGTCTCTGGTGGGCGAGACAGAACCCGAGACCAGGGTCCGCCGAGAGCTGCGCGACCTGGATGGCGAGCTTGTCGGGGAGCCAGCGATCGTCGTGGTCGATGAATGCGATCAGCTCGCCGGAGCTGGCGCCGACCCCGGCATTGCGCGCGGCGGCGACGCCACGACTGCGGCTGGCGCAGGCAACGCACCCGGGGGATGGCGTCGACCACCGCGGCGGTGTCGTCGGTGGAGCCGTCGTCCACCACCACCACCTCGTACGGCGGCCGGCTCTGGGCGAGAACGCTCTCCAGCGCCTCGGCGACGAAGTCGCGGCCGTCGCGCACTGGCAGCACCACGCTCACTCGCGGCGCGCTCACCCGAGGTCCTCGAGCAGTGCGCGCACGAGGTCGACCCCGGCGGCGAGCCGCGGACCGGTCTCCACCTGAAAGCAGGGGCAGCCGGCGACCAGCCGTCGCAGGCGGGCGAGGGCGCCAGCCCGGTCGAGCGGCAGCTGGAAGAGCGTGCTGGGAGCAACCGCCGCGAGCGCCTCCGCGCCGGATATGGGCCGCAGCCGCGGCGCGGTGGTGCCCGTCACCCGCGGCAGCAGCACCGCGCGCAGGGGCATGCGCGGCACCAACTGCCCGGCGAAGGTGGGGGTGAGCTGCAGCACCGGCTTCTCGCCCGGCTGCCGCCCCGGATTGCATACGCTCGCGGCGAGACGGGGGAAGCGCGCCAGCTGGGTCTCGACGAGCTTCGCGGTGGCGTAGAGGCTGTGTGCCTCGGGCGTCGGGTCGGCGGTCGCCGCCACATAGTCGTCACCGGCGTAGCCGAGGCCCGCCTCGAGACAGGAGAGCGCCAGCGTCGACTTGCCGGCGCCACTGCGCCCGACGATCAGGGCGCCCGCCGCGGCACTCCCCACCGCTCCACCGTGCACCAGCTGCCAACCGCGCGTGGCGAGCCAGGGCTGCAACACCATGCGCAGCGGCGCCGCCCGCTCGCTCCAGTCGAACTGCCGCGCGTCGGCGGCCCACAGCACGGCGCGGGCACGGCCGACGTGCACCATGCTGAAGATCCGCGCACTGCGCTGCAGCACCCGCACGACGCCGCCAGCGCCGGCGGTGTCGTCGGCGGGAGCCGCGGGTGGCGCCACTCCGGTCGAGGCGCTGTCGAAGGCGAGGACCTCGAAGTCGCCGCCGCGCGGAAGGCTCGCCGCGAGGTGGTCGAGCGCCGGCAGCAGCACCGGCGCCAGCGCGGCTCCGGCGAGGCGCAGCACGAGGCGAGCGCCGACGATCTCGTGCTCGCGCTCGACCGTTGCGCCCGCCGCCGTGACGGCCAGGGCGAAGCGCTCCTCGAGCCGCTCGAAGTAGGCTTCGGCCGGCGCGCTCGCTGCGCCGGCCAGCTCCTCGACGGAGTGCGCCCTCGGCGGCAGTCCGTCAGCTCTCGGGGAGGTGCGGCCAGCCACGCTCGTCGACCTCGTGGATAGGGTCGAGCAACAACAGGTCCTGGACGTCGTGGAAGCGCTGGAGGGTGGGCGGCACGAAAGGTGGGCGCTGGCCATTCATGGCGGCGGCGGGTTCCGGCGTGGACCGCGCCTCGCTCGCCTCGCGCCGCAGCAGCCCGTCCGCCGCCATCGCCTCGAGGAACGCATCCGTGGCCTCGGCGATGGCCTCGGGCGACGCCGCGTAGCGGGCGCCAAGGGCGATGAGCAGCGCCGCTCTCGTCGTGCCCGCGCGCACCGCCTCCCACACTTCGCTGGCGGTGCCGACGAGGCTGAAGTAGAGGCCGGTTTCGAGATTGATGACCACCGTCTCGCCGTCGATCGTCTCGGCGATGACGTGCGAGCCGGTCACGGAGAGTTGCGTGTCGGAAGTCATGAGGATCCTCGAAAGACTCGAACCGGTGGCCGCGGAAAGGCGCGAGTATAGCGCGCGGGCGGCGCCGCAGCTCTGCGGCTCAACTCCCCCGCGGCCGGTCGGGTGCCCGGACCGCGACACCGCCCGGCGCGTCGATCAGTCGACCGGATGCAGGCCGATGTTCATGTGCGTGATCTTCCAGCCGTCCTCGAGCTTCTGCCAGATCTCGGTCGTCGTCCGCATGTAGACGGAACCGTCCTCGGGATCGACGAGCCGCTCGGTCAGGATCTCGTACGCCGCGTCCTCGCCGAGCATCACGCGTTCGGACGAGGACTCCTCGGGCTTCCAGATCTCCTTCGGCAGCCTGGGGCAGTACTCGACGAGAAAGTCGTAGCTCATCGACCGCCCCTTCTCCCAGAAGAGGACGTCCTCGGAGAACAGGCTGGTCAGCGCGGGACAGTCGTCCCGTTCGGCATACAGCCGGTCCTTGAGGTCTTTGGCCACCAGGAAATCGGCCCGTGCCTCCCGGAGATTCGGCCGGCCTGCCGCGCAGGCGGCGGTCGTCGCCAGGGCGAGAAGGGTCAGCAGTGTCTTCATTTCGCCTCCTTGGTTCGGATTCTCGGATGACAGGCCGCACGAGAACGGCCGGGGCGCGGCGAGCCGCCGCCGCCGGGTCAGGCCTTCGCTTTCGCGAGCCGCCTGGCGCGTCGTCGGAAGGCGAACACCGTGGCCCCGCCGAGCAGCGCCGTGGCGAGACCGACGGCGAGACCGCGCACGAACGCGAAGTTCCCCAGGCCGGTGTCGATGTCGTGGCGATGGTTCCAGATCTCCACGATCCTGCCGTCGCGGAAGCGGAAGACGTTGATGATCGGAACCGGATTCCTTCCCCCCATGACTCGGAAGCGCAGCGACGTGGGCCGGAACCGCCACTGCCAGCGCGTCGCGACCAGGTCGCCCTCGGCGATCTGGTAGTCGATCGAGCCGGTCATCTCACCGTTGGCGTGGAAGAGGTCGGCGATCCGTTTCTGTTCGATCGCCGGCTCGACGACGTCCTTGCGCTCGCCGATGTCGTGGACGACGTACTCGTCGGCGAGGTAGCGCGCGTAGCGGTCGGTGTGGTCCGAGAACCAGAGGTCTTCGTAGAAGTGGCGCGCGCGCGCCTTGTTGAGCTCCTGGAGCGTCGGCGCGGCCCGTCCCGAAGCCTCCGCCGTCTCCGCCGGCTTCGCCTCCTGGGAGAGCGCGGGCGACGTGGCCAACGCCACGCAGGTCCAGGCAGCGACGAACAGGGCTCCGAGTCGGCTCATGCAGCCTCCTTTCGACGAAGCGCGCGATACATCGTCCGGTCAGTTGCGGCTCGGCCAGACCGCTGGCCTGCGCCTTCGAATCCACTTTTCGAGTCAATCACTCCTGAACCTGCGTCGTCCCGCCGCCGCCGGGGCCAGGAGCGCGTCACCAGTTCGTGATCGGACATACCCATGGCCCGCGCCCGGGCGCGGTGACGCATGTGGGTGTGCGTCGAGGAATCGCACGCAAGTACCATGGGGGAGATAGCGCTCATGATCTCGACCATGACCTGCACGAGAATGGCGGTCACCCTCTTTCCGCTGGCCCTCGCGGCGACCTCGGCGGCCTGCTCCGCGAAACCGGAGAGCCCCGCCGCGGCTCTCGTCATCACCGGCGCCCGGGTGATCGACACGGCGTCGGGATCGGCGTCGCCGCCGCGCGACGTCTGGATCGTCGGCGACGAGATTCGCGCAGTCGTCGCGGCCGGAACCCGGATGCCCCCCGCGGGGGCGTCGGTGGTCGAAGGGGGCGGCCTCTTTCTCCTCCCCGGTCTGATCGACGTCCACGCCCACATCGGCAACGGAGGGATGGTCCGCAACTCCGACGAGGACCGGGTCGAAGCGCTCGGGCAGTTCCTGCGCTACGGTGTCACGACGATCTTCGCGCCGGGCGGCGGCGGCGGCAACGACGAACAGCTCGGCGAATGGAAGCGACGCTGCGGGAACGGCGAGCTCCGTTGCCCGCGCCTTTTCGGTTCGGGCGACCTCCTCACCGCGCCCGGCAGTCATCCGATCTCGACGATTTTCGAGCTGCCGGCGGATACCGACGCCGCCACGCTGCATCCGGCGGGCGTGACCGCCGTCGCCGAGAACGATCCCGTCGAGCCGATTCTCGAGCGCAAGGTCGCGGCGGGCGTCGACGCGATCAAGATCGTCGTCGAGGACGGACCAGGTCCCTGGTACCCCAAGCCTCGTCTCTCCGCGCCGTCGCCGCTGGCGCCGCGGTAGCCGATCCCTCAGCGGGAGTCGCCGGAGCGCGGCTTCAACCAGCCCGAGTGCCGTTTCGGCGCAGAGTCTCTCTATTCCTCAGTCCGTGGCGATCTGCAGCGACACCGAGATGGTGTTCCGGGGAGAGGAGAGTATCGAGACCCTGGAGCTCTACACGAGTCTGCGCCGCGACGACTCGGAAGGGTCCGTCCTGGTCGCCGATGGCTTCGAGAGCGGCGACACCGGCAACTGGCCGATGGTCGCCGGGGCGGGCCGTCCATGAGCAGCCGCGGGGCCACCGTGACGAGCCCTGCCTCTTCGTCATCGTGACCGAGGCGCGACGCTTCGGCATCGGCGAGAACCTCCCTGTAGGGCCCAGGTCGGAGCCCGCAGCGTGCTTCGTGGATCTGTTCGCCGAGGGCTTCGCATCGGCGGCTCTCGACAACTGGAGCGAGCAGAGCTCCTGACCCCCATCGGAAACGCGTCGGGTAGAGTGCGATGTCCGAGGCAGGCCCCGAACCATCCACTCTTCTGGGGGGGACGCGTGGAGCCAGCAACCCGGCCGGGAGCTGTGACGGCGATCCTGGCCCGGAGGTCGGAAGACTCCCGGGCCACGTTCGACGAGCTGCTGCCGATCGTCTACGACGAGCTTTGCCGGATGGCGCGCCGCCAGCTCGCCGGTGAGTGGAGCCAGAAGACGCTCGACACCGGCGCCCTGGTCCACGAGGCGTACCTGAAGCTCGTCGACCAGACCGTCGTGCCGCTCAGGAACAGGGCGTATTTCTTCGGTGCCGCGGCCCGGGCGATGCGGCAGGTGCTGGTGGATGCGGCACGCAGGAGAAACCGCGAGAAACGGGGCGGCGGAGTGCCGGCCGTGCCGCTTTCCGAGACGATGGTCGCGGTCGACGGCCTGGCTTCGAGCCTCGTCGATCTCGACGGTGCGCTGGCGGAGCTCACCGAGATCTTTCCGCGACAGGCTCGAGTCGTCGAGTGTCGATTCTTCGGGGGGCTCTCGGTCGAGGAGACGGCGGCGGCTCTCGATTCGTCGCCGCGCACGGTCAAGCGCGACTGGTCGCTGGCCCGCGCCTGGCTCTTCCGCCGACTCCAGGAGCCGGAATCGACGACGGAAGAGAGCTGACGCTTGGCGCCACGGTCTCGCCACGCCGAACGCATCGCCGAGCTCGTCGGCGACCTGCTGGAGGCCGCACCGCAAGAGCGCCAGGGCATCCTGGAGCGGCTTTCGGCGGAGCCCGTCGAAGTGGCTCGGGAAGTGCGCTCGCTCCTCGCGGCCTCCGACCGCTCGGGTCCGTTTCTCTCGCCGCTCGACCCGGCGCTCGGGAGCCGCCTGCTGGAGGGTAGTGCGGATTCGGCGGCGCCCTCGCATGCGGGAGCGTTCCGGTTGCTCCACGAGATCGGTCGCGGCGGCATGGGCGCGGTCTACCTGGCCGAGCGGGCCGACGGCGCCTTCCGCCAGCGGGTGGCGGTGAAGGTGCTCAAGCGAGGCATGGATTCCGACGCCATCGTCGCGCGCTTCCTGCGCGAGCGGGGCATCCTCGCGCGTCTCGAGCACCCGGGCATCGCGCGCCTGCTCGACGGCGGCGCGGCGGACGACGGGCGTCCCTACTTCGCCATGGAGTTCGTGGAGGGCGAGACGCTCCTCGCCTGGTGCGACCAACGCCGGCTTTCGATCCGCGGGCGCCTCGAGCTGTTCGAACGGGTCTGCCGGATCGTCCAGCATGCCCACGCTCACCTCGTGGTGCACCGCGACCTGAAGCCGGCGAATATTCTGGTCACGGCAGACGGCGAGCCGAAGCTGCTGGATTTCGGCATCGCCAAGTTGATCTCTTCGGCGCCCGACGAAGGCGACGCCCCGGGGACCCTCGGCGGGCGCCACGTCATGACACCGGACTACGCCGCGCCGGAGCAGGTGCGCGGCGAGATCGTGACAGTGGCGACCGACGTCTACGCGCTCGGCCTCCTGCTGCTCGAGCTGCTCGCCGGGCGGCGTGCCTCGTCGCTCTCCTCGCTGACGCCGGCGGAGCTCGAGCGGGCGATCTGCGCCGCGCCGGCGGAGCCACCTTCGGCTCGGGTCTCCGACGAGGCCGGCGGGCCCGTCGCGGCGTCGAGAGGGCTGCGCCCCGAGCAGCTCCGGCGTCAGCTCAAGGGCGATCTCGACACCATCGTTCTGCACGCTCTGGCGAAAGAGCCCCGGCAGCGCTACGCCTCGGCGGAGGCGCTGGCCGACGACGTCCGCGCTTTCCTCGACGGCCGGCCGATCCGGGCTCGCCCGCAGAGCCGCCTCTACCGATCGCGCCGGTTCGTCGGCCGCAATCGCGTCGCGGTGGCCGCCGCCTGCGCGGTCGGCCTGGCGATCGTTTCGGGCGCCGGCCTCGCCCTGTGGCAGGGGAGGGCGGCCGCCCTGGAGCGGGACCGCGCCCGGGCGGAAGCACGGCGTGCGCAGCAGGTTCAGGCGTTTCTCGCCGGCCTGTTCGAAGCCTCGGATCCGCAGGAGTCACGCGGCGACGAAACCACAGCCCGCGAGTTGCTGGAGCGCGGCGTGACGAGAATCGACGAGGAGCTCGCCGGCCAGCCTGAATCGCAGGCCGAGCTCTCTTCGGTCATCGGCGGCGTCTACCTGAGCCTGGGCCAGTTCGAGCGCGCCGAGACGCTGTTGCGGAGCGGGGCCGAGCTGTCGAGGAACGGTCCGGCGGCCGATCCGGCGCGGCTCGCGCGCCTCTTGCAACAGCTCGGCGAGTCGCTGACCGCGCAGGGGCGGTACGCGGAGTCTCTCGCCCCGCTCGAGGAATCGCTCGCTCTCCGGCGCCGGGCGGATCCGGCGAGCGCGGAGTCGGCGGCGAGCCTGGACGCGCTGGGTATCCGTCATCACTATGCCGGCGACCTCGGGCAGGCGGAGACGATGTACCGAGAGGCGCTGGCGATCTTCCGTGAACGCCTGGGGCCGGCGGATCCGTCGACGCTGGCGACGGAGAACAATCTCGCCAACCTGATGAGCGACCGGGGCCGGTTCGACGAGGCCATCGCCCTGCATCGCCGGATTCTCGAGACCAGCCTGCCGATCCACGGGGAGACTCATCCCGAGATCGCGGTGTCGCTGAGCAACCTGGCCACCGCGCTGCGCAAGCGGGGTCTGCTGGGCGAGGCGCGGACGACGCTGGCGCGCGCGCTGGAGATCAAGACGCGGCTTTACGGTGAGCTGCATCCGAGCCTGTCGACGACCCGCAACAACCTGGGAGTGACGCTCCGGAGCCTCGGCCGGTATCGAGAGGCCGAAGAGCTGTTCGCCCGCGTGCTCGAGGAGGATCGCGCCACGCTCGCGCCGGATCACCCCTTCGTCGCCTACTCGCTCGACAATCTCGCCAGCGCGCTGGCGGAGCAGCTGCGAACCGCGGAGGCCCGCGAGCTTCTCGACGCCGCGCGACCGATTCATCTCCGCGCCTCGGGCGCCGGGAGCCCGGACTACGGCGCCCATCTCTCGATCCGGGCCCGGGTCCTCGAGATCGAAGGGAGATTCGCCGAGGCCGCCGCCGTGCTGGACGAAAGCCTGGCGATCCATCGGCGCGAATGGGGAGAGGAGCATCCCCGGACGGCCCGCGCGCTTGCGGCGCGCGGGCGGATTTTGCGGGCCCTCGAAGGCGCCGCGGATGCGGAGATCGCCCTCGGCCGCGCCCTGGAGATCCAGAATCGCGTTCTCCCCGCGCCCCACCCGGACCGGGCCGAAACGCTCATCAGCCTGGCCAAGGTCCACCTCGAGCTGGGGAGGCTGGACGCGGCGCGCGCGGCGCTCGACCGGGCGCTGGCCAGCCGGACAGAGCTCTTCTCGAGCGCTCACTGGCCCGTCACCGAGGTCGAGGCGCTCCTCGCCGTCCACGCCTGCGCAGCCGGGCGGCAGGCTCTCGGGAGCGCGCGGCTGCGACCTGCGCTGGCGAAGCTCGAGGGAGAGCTGGATCCCGCCCATCCGGTGCTGCGCGATCTGAAGCGGCTCGCGAGTCCGTGCAGCGCGTCCGCGATCTGACCTCGGGAGCCGGCCGGCGCGTCAGTCACCCGTTTCGCGGATCTGTTCCGCGAGCCACGGATCGTAGCTCTCTTCGTAGACGAACCAGGATTCCCTGCGGAGATTGTCGTGGGTGGCGGCGTCGAGGCGCGCCTGGAGATCGAGCCACCTTGGAAGCGCATTCCGCGCCGCCAGGAAGCCCGCCGGCTGGTCCGTCGCGCGATAGTCGGACCGTTCTCCGAAAAACGTCACCACCTGAACGATGACCTTCCCGTCGTGGGCGATTCGAAAGGCCTCGGTCGGGTACGGGAACCGTTCGCTGTCGAGCAGGGCGGCCATCTCGGACAGGACCGAGTCCACTTCGGAGTAGCGCCCGGCGCGGACGTAATAGGTCCGTTGATCGACACCCGGATGGGTGAGGGAGTTCATCTCCGTCGCGGTACTCCAGGAGCTGTTCTGTTCCCAGATCTCGTCGGAAACCACCCTGTAGGGGATCGCGTGGAGCCGCTCGAGCTCGCGGGAGAGAAGGTCCGCGTCGTGACGTGCAAAACCGTCGACTACCGAACCCGGCCGCTCGAAGTCCGCCAGGCTTCCGAACGTCACCAGGTAGTAACTGCCGCTCCCGGCATGGTGGAGGAGCCAGTTGGCGTCGAGCCGCAGCTCGCCGGCCGCCGCCGCGATCTGCCGGCAAGCTTCTCGCCAGCGTTCATCCCATCCGACGGGAACCTGAAAGGTGAGGACCCGGACCACGGTGGGCTCGCTCGCAGTTGCGTCCGTGGGATCCGCCTCCGTCGAGCACGATGCGAGGACGCTCGCCAGCAGAGAAATCCCCAGGAGTCGCGTGGTGGATCCGACCGACGACATGTACGCCTCCTTTCCCGCCGTGAGGATCGAGCTGCGCTCAACAGTACCGCCCCCGTTGTCGCGCGCGCTGCGGCGGCGAATCGCGAGCGGGTCAGGGAACGGAGGAATCCCACCTCTCGCTGTCGCCGGACTCGAAGCCGTCGAGGAAGATCTGGATCGATACGCCGTTGAGCACGATGGCCGCGCCGGCGCTCACCCCCTCGACTTCCTCGCCGCTGGCGCCGATCGCGAGCTCCATGCCGCCATCGCCACGAAAGTCGCCGGCCACGAGCGCGGTGCCGAAGCCGTCGCCGCTCGCCGGGACCCCCGGAACCCCCGGCGACGCCTCGCTCCAGTACTGGCTGCCCGCGGTCTGCAGACCAGCGGCGGCGCCGGACAGCACCGTCACGGTCCCCGCCAAGGGGATGGAAGGTGGCGCATCGTCGAACAGGGCGCCGATGGCGAGATCGTCGAATCCGTCGCCCTCGAAGTCGCCCGCGGCGAGGGTACTTCCGAACCGGTGGTCATCTCCCAGATCGCCCGGCAGGCCGGAAACGCCCTGCCGCAGCAGCACCGCGCCGGTTCCGGTCAGCCCCGACGAGATGGAACCGTTGAGCACGTGGACCACGCCCATTCGAGTGAAGGAACCCGCCGCCTCGAACGGCACGCCGACGGCGAGACCGTCGACCCCGTCGCCGCGGAAGTCTCCCGCCGCCAGAGCCCAGCCGAAGCCGTCGCCGGCCTCCACCGAGAAGCCGAGGCCGGACGAACCCTGGTTCCAGAGCTGGTTGCCGGCGACGGCCAGGCCCGTGGAGGAGCCGTACAGGACGTTGACCGAGCCCGCATCGACGCCGTCGACGATGTCGCTCACGACCCCCACCGCGAGATCGTCATAGGCGTCGCCATCGAAGTCGCCGCTCGCCAGGCTGTAGCCGAAGAGCTCTTCGACCTCGGCCTCGCCGGCCACGCCCGCGACGTCCTGGTGCCAGGTCTGGACGCCGGTCGCGGTCAGTCCCGTCACGCTGCCGTAGAGGACGAGCACCGCCCCCGCGTCGTCGACGCCGAGCACGCTCTCGCGCGGTGCGCCGATCGCCAGGTCGGCGAAGGCGTCCTGGTCGAAATGCCCGGCCGCGAGCGACGAACCGAACCCATCATGGAGGTCGAGGCTGATCGGCAGGTTGGAGTCGTCCCACAGCTGGGCACCCGCCGAATCGAGCCCCCCCGGCCCGCCAAACAGGACCACCACGCTGCCGGCTGCCGCCTGTCCGTCGATCTGCTTGCCGGGAATCCCGATACCCAGATCGTCGAAGCCGTCGTCGTCGAAATCGCCCGCGGCGAGGGCGAGGCCGAACTTGTCGGGAGCCTCCGCGGTGCCGGGAACTCCCGGCGAGTCCTCGGTCCAGTACTGCAGGCGCGCGGTGCTGAAGCCCGCCGGACCGCCGTAGAGGACGTGGATGGCGCCGGCAGCCGGCTCGCCGTCCAGCGCCGAGTCGATCGCCAGGTCGTCAAACCCGTCGCCGTCGAAATCGCCGGACGCGAGGGTGTAGCCCATCAGATCCGCCGACTCCGGATCGCCCGGGACGCCCGGCACGTTCTGGGTCCAGTACTCCGATCCCTCGCCGGTGAGCTGCGCGAACGCGGATTCCGGGCTCGCAACCTGGAGGCCGAGCAGGAGCGGGAGAAGGCGGATGGCGAAGACGGCTCGGCGCATGAGGGCTCCTTCGTCGTCGAGAAGGACCGACCCGGTATGGGCAGCCCTCTCGACTCCCTGCGCTCTTCCGGCGTCATCGAGGCCACTCGCGCGGCTTCCTGGTCTGGGAGCGGAAGGTCCGGCGACCCGAGCGCCTGGAGCACCTCGAGTCCCTGGTCCCGGCTGCCCGGCCTCGAAGGGCCTTCCTGCCGACCTCCCTTCGGCGGCGAACGCCCGGCCAGGGCGGGGCTCCGGGCCAGACGCTCGTGGCGCCGGAGTCGAGGGCGTCGGCGAACCCGGCGCCGAAGCGGTCGTTGGCGGCTGGTTGGTCGCTCGGCGAAGAGCCGAGGTCGGCGTGCGTGAGCGTCACGGCGGAGGCCGGGCGCGAACCGCCCTCGAGCCAGCTTCCGAGGACCACGACCGCCGATCCCGCAGAGAGCAGCGTCGAGCCGTTGGCCTCGAGATCGCTCTTCCACGCGGCGATCGCGAGATCGTCGTGACCCGCCGGCAGCGAGGTCGCCGCTGGCGAGCGCGAAGTCGAGGTGCTCGTCGGTCGTCGCCGGCGATGATTTCCAGATCGTGGCGGGGTGGAGGGGCCGTATGGCCTGGAAGCCAGCAACCCCGCAGCTCGAACGGGTCCTTCCCGCAGGTTCGGCGTCACAGTTTCATCCGACAGCTGTTGAGAGCACGACCCGCTCGGCGCGTCGCTCCGGAAGCCTGATCCGGCCCTACCTGGAGGCCCTCGCGTGACCGCTTCTCCCAACGTCGCCGCGTCGGTCAAGCAACGGCTCCTCAATCTGGCGAAGAAGCGAGGTGTCGAGTTCAATCGACTGCTCACCTGGTACGGCATCGAGCGGCTGCTCTACCGACTCTCGAAGACAAGCCACGAGCGGCGGTTCGTGCTCAAGGGGGCGATCCTCTTTCACATCTGGCGCGACGAACCGCATCGCCCGACGAGGGACGTGGGCCTGCTCGGGAGCGGCGCGCCGACGAGGCCGCGCTCGCGGAAATCTTCGCCGAGATCTGCGCCGCGAACGTCGAAGACGATGGCGTGGACTTCGCCGCCGACAGCGTGCGGACCGAACCCATCCGGGAGGGGAACTCCTACGTCGGAGTCCGGATCAAGCTCATGGGACGGATCGGCGTGGCCCGGATTCCCTCCAGGTCGACGTCGGTTTCGGCGACTCGGTCGTGCCCGCGCCCCAGACCGTGGAGCTCCCGGCTCTTCTCGGCCACGCGCCACCGCGGCTCAGCGCCTACCGCCGCGAGACTGTCGTCGCCGAGAAGTTCCACGCCATCGTCGATCTCGGCTTCACGAATACTCGGATGAAGGACTACTTCGATCTCTGGTTCCTGTCCGCCAACTTCGCCTTTGACGGCGTCACGCTCGCCGGAGCGATCGCAGCGACCTTCGATCGGCGGTCGACGACGATTCCAGACGTCCTGCCGACCGGGCTGACCGATGAGTTCGCCAACGACCCGACGAAGCGAGCCCAGTGGCTTGGCTTTCTCCGTCGTTCCGGACTGCAGGCCGACGAGATCGGCCTCGGCAAGGCGGTGAGCATGATTGCCGAGTTTCTCGGTCCGCCACTGGCCATGGCGCGGAGCCGGGACTTCGTGAAGACGTCGTGGCCGCAGGGCGGACCCTGGCGGGCCATTCCGGAGCCGGCGAAGTAGGGCGGCCACTTCGCATGGCGGATGCGGCGGATCGGTCCGTGAGACTCCCGCGCAGGCAGCCAGGCTCGAGGAGCGTCGGCCGGCAGGAGGCCATGAGGGGACGAAGACCGCCTGAGATGAATGAGAACGAGGAGTGGTAGACCTTGCGCATCCGAGTTCGAACACTCCAGGAGATTCGAACACCCTCTGGTGTTGGCTCAGGGAAGTCGCGGAGCTGCGCCAGGCGGCGTGAGGCAACTCGCTCGTGGCACTGGTCTTCTTCTCCGCGCGCGGTGCGTGGCGCTGCCCACCGGGCGGTGCTCGGAGCCGCGCCCCTCTCGGCCGATGCTGCGCGAGCAGCGGAGCGGGAGGGCAGCATGGAGTGCAAGGAACAAGGCCGGCAGCTTAGCCTGGGCATCGTCGAGGCCTAGGCGTCACAGTTTCATGCAACCGCTGCTGAGAAGCCGACCCTCCTGGCGCGACGCTCCGGCAGCCTGATTCGGCAGGCCGTCTACCTCGACCAGGAGGACGCCTATGCTGCCGGCGAGGTGGGTTTTCTCGCTCGCGCGCTGGACCAGGCGACTCTCCCCCACAGCGACCCCAAGGCCAACAAGTTCGTCCGGCGCAGCGGGCACTTCACCGTCTCGATCCTGGCTCCGAAGGACGTCGGGCTCCCGTTTGGCCGCTACCCGCGTCTGGCCCTCGCCTACCTGACGACCGAGGCGGTGCGACGCAACAGCCCGGATATCGACGCTCGGAAGCCACTTCTCGCATTTCTGCGGTGCCCTGGGCATTCCGCCAACCACCGGCCCTCGGCGGGCGCTGCGCCTCCTCGACTTTGAGCTCCGTCAGCCGGCTGGCACGGGCTCCGGCAGCTTGTAGCTCCCATCCAGCACCGACGGCCCGGGGCGGTAGATGCGCAAAATGTAGTTCCAGCCCGCGCTGGTGTCGAGCCGATTCGGCACCTCGCCGCACGCTTTCTGCGATCCGAAGCGGACGGTGAACCTGCCGTCGGCATCGAGCTTGACCGTCGACGAGTTGACGATGTTCGAGTCACTCTTCATGTAGCCGTCGTTGCCGTAGACCGTGATCGACCAGAACGCCGCGTTCTCGGGTACGCCGTAAGTGGCCTTGTAACAATGCTCGGCATCCTGGCCGCCGCTGTAGTTCAGGTACATGGCGTCGCGATCGGGGAAGAGCCCCCAACCCGCCGCCGCCGCGACATGCCGGGTCTTTTCGTTGACCTTGCCCCGCGGCCCCTGCATGCCCGAGAAGCTGCTGTACCCGGCCGACTCCTTCTCGTACTGCGCCGTCAGCGCCTTGAGCGATGCCAAGTCCCACTTGAACTCCGGCAGGGGATCGGCGCTCGCGGATTCAATCGAGAACTGATCCTGCAGCCGGTTGACCAGCGCGATTTCGTCGGCGCTTTTCGGATCGATCACCTGGATGCGGACACCGATCGCCAGATACTTGGTGTCCTGCGGCAGCGCATGCTTGCCGGCGGTGTAGATCACCAGCGGGCAGTAGTGGTCGTTGTCCACCAGATAGACCGAGACGTAGCGGTCCTTCGGCAGCTCCGGCACGGTGATGGTCGCGCCCTTGCCGGTATCGACGACGGCCATGGAGTAGAGCGTGTCGCGGTTCATCCGCACGACGTTCTGCTTGTCGAGCGGCGTGGGACTGCGGAAATGAAACAGCCGGTTCACGCCGCCGGCCAGCTTCACGATGTTGCCGAACTGCCGGTCGGACTCGGCGCGGATGTAGGTCTCCGGCGTCACCTGGACACCGGCGGCGGCGGGCTTCTGCTCCGCTGCCGAGAGGCTCGCCAGAGCGGCGAGAAGCGCTCCGGCGAGGAGGATCTGCGGGCGATGGTTCGTCATGATTCCACCTCGAGTTGTGAAATGGAGAACGGTTGAGCGGACATGCGAGAGGCGGGGGCATCGCGCCCCCGCCTCTCCGTAGAGCTCGGCTCAGTCGGCGAGCCCCTTGCGCATCGCGAGCTCGGCGTTGGCTTGCGCCGCCGCCGCCTTCTCGGCGGCCCCGATCGGGCCGACGTCGATCCGCACCTTCTCGATCCTGCCGGTGAACTCGTTGTCGCCCAGCTTGTAGTCCTCGGTCACCGGCATCGCGTCGTCGACGCCGACGTCGGCGGTCTCGTCGGCCGAGAAGAGCATCGGCTGGGTAATCCCGATCCGCCCCTCGCCGACCTTCTTGCCGCCGACGAAGATCGTTCCGAGACCGCCCTTGCCGAGGCCGCCGCCGTCATAGGCGAACTCGAAGCGCACCGTCGCCTTGCCCACCGGCACGACTTCGGTCGAGGCGACCGTGAACCGCTGCATGCCGAGGTAGTTGTAGTGGAACATCGGCTTGCCGTCCTTGAAGTAGAGACTCAGGCCGCCGACCCGGCCGCCCTGGGCGAGCACGACACCGTTCGCGCCGACCTGCGGGATCTCGACCTCCGCGGTGATGGCGAACGAGCGGTTCTTGATATTGATGAAGACGTTCTCCGACATCCCCTTCATGCCCTCGCCCAACGTCAGCGAGGTGCGGTCCCCCATGAGGTCCGGCCGTCCGGCGATCTTCGCGTTGACCCGCTCGATGACCCGGTCGTCGATCGGCAGGACGTTGTACTTCACCGCCTCCTTCATGAACAGGTCCTGCAGCTCCTTGAGCTTGGCCGGATTCTCCGCCGCCAGGTCGTTCGCCAGGCTGAAGTCGGTGCGGGTGTCGTAAAGCTCCCACTTGTCGGCGGCGAGCGCCGCCCGCGGCTTCGGCTCCCACGGCGCCTTGTGAATGACGCGCGCGAACCAGCCGTCGTCGTACATGGCGCGATTGCCGAACATCTCGAAGTACTGAACCGTGTGGCGCGTCTCCGCCTTGGCATCATCGAAGGTGTAGACGAAGCTCACGCCCTCGATCGGCTTCTGCGGCGTGCCGTTGACAACCTTCGGTTCCGGCAGGTTGGCCGCCTCGAGCACCGTCGGCGCCACGTCGATGACGTGCTGGAACTGCGACCGCACCTCGCCTTTGGCCTTCACCCGCTGCGGCCACGACACGATCACGCCGGTCCGGTTGCCGCCGAAGTCGGACCCCACCTGCTTCGTCCAGCCGAACGGCGTGTCGCCGGCGATCGCCCAGCCGGCAGACATGTGCGCGTACGACATCGGGCCGCCGAGCTCGTCGTAGTGCTTCATGATGTCGCCGACCGACTCGACGACGCCGTTGAAGTAGGTGTACTCGTTGTACATGCCGCTCATGCCGCCCTCGGCGCTGGTGCCGTTGTCGCCGAGGATGTAGATGACCAGGGTGTTGTCGCGCTGACCGATCTCCTCGAGCGTGTCGATGAGCCGGCCGATCTCGGTGTCGGTGTACTCGCCGAAGGCGGCGTAGATCTCCATCTGCCGGGTGAAGAGCTTGCGCTCCTCGGCCGAGAGGGTGTTCCAGTCCTTGATCGCCTCGGGCTTCGGCGCGAGCGTGGTGCCGGCAGGAACGATGCCGAGCCGGATCTGCCGCGCCAGAGTCTCCTCCCGCAGCTTGTCCCAGCCCTGGTCGAACCTGCCCTTGTACTTCGCGATCCACTCCTGCGGCACCTGGTGCGGCGCGTGCGTCGCGCCGGGGGCGAAGTACATGAAGAACGGCCGGTCCGGGGTGAGCGCCTTCTGGAACCTCATCCAGGCGACCGCCTTGTCGGTCATGTCGGTCATGAAGTGGTAGTTGGGCGTCTTCGGCGTCTCGATGATGTTGGTGCCGTGATAGATCGTCGGCGCCCACTGGTTCGTCTCACCGCCGATGAAGCCGTAGAACTCGTCGAACCCGGAGCGCGTCGGCCAACGGTCGGTCGGACCGGAGACGCTGACCTCCCATGGCGCCGTCTCGTGATTCTTGCCGTAGAAGGAGGTGCTGTAGCCGTTCAGGCGCAGCATCTCCGCCAGCGGCGCCACGTTGTTCGGACGCTTGCCGGTATTGCCCGGGAAGGCGGTGGCCGTCTCGGTGATGCCGGCCATGTTGTTCGAATGGTGATTGCGCCCCGAGAGCAGCGCGGTGCGCGTCGGAGAGCAGACCGAGGTGTTGTGGAACGCGTTGTAGCGCAGGCCCTCGTTCGCCAGCCGGTCGGCCGTCGGCATGTGGACCGGCCCGCCGAAGGAGCTCGGCACGCCGAAGCCCATGTCGTCGACGAGGACGAGCAGCACGTTCGGCGCGCCCTCGGGCGCCTTCACCTCGAAGCGCGGCGGCGGCGTGGCGTTGCGCACGTCGAGCTCGGTGATGTGCGGATACTCGGGCTCGGCGATCGGCAGCACCGTGCGGTCCATCGGCGCCGGCGCGGGTGCCGACGCCGCGGAGCCGGACGGCGCCACCGCAATCAGGACGGCTCCAGCCGCCGCGGCAGCGAGCCACGATACGAGCTTCTTGTGGGTCATTTCGCTTCTCCTATTCTTCCTGATGACATGGATGCTTTCAGTTCCAGGGGTCGAAGCTACAGACGCCGTCAACGCAACCTTGGTACATGTTCTCGAGGTCGTCGGGAACGATGTTCGCCAGGCCCTTCGTATCGATGACCAGGTCGCGATCGAGCGTCTTCGCCTTGAACTCCCAACCCTCGGGCAGTTTCAGACGGTCGGCCAGCTTCGAGAGGCCCTCCTCGGTGAGGCTCGAGTCCTTGTGGGTCGTGTAGGTCTGCATCACCCAGGTGCGGCCGTCCGGCGAGCGCAGGAGAAAGACCGGCTTGCCCTTCAGGAACTCGTACCTCGAGTCTCGGCGGATCTGTGTCGGTCGGTAGCTGAAGCTCGACTGACCCTGCGCCACGTCGAATCCCGTGGGCATCTGCATCCTGGCCATGAAATTGAACGCGAGACCGTCGAAGCTCCGCGGTTCTCCGATCAGCGAGACGGTCAGGCTATCCATCATCCAGTGACGCCGCGGGTTCTTCCAGACGGAATCCGAACCGGTCGCTTTCGCGAGCACTGTGGCGTCGATGGGATCGAACGTGGCTGACGGACAGTCGTTCAGGCCCGTCGTGTTGTAGACGAGAGCTTCGAGACCAGCCGGTTGGCCCTTCATCAGAAAGATCTCGCACTGGCCAAGGCCTCGGATCTCCCCGACATGAAGCGGCTTCTCAGCCTGGGCAAAGACCACCGGCGCACCAAGCAGCGACAACAGAAGCGAAGACCTGAAGATCCTCCGCCGGACCGAGCGCGCTTCGCCGTCTGTCAGCATGTCTCGTGTTCCTCCACCTTCGGGTTGTCCATCGATCTTCGCTCGTCGCCTCGATACGCTCCCGGTTAAGTGACGAGCGCCGGCACCGAGGAGCGCGCAATCAATCTAGATCGCCGCCAAGGCCCGACAGCAGGCCGTCTTTGGTCAGGATCTTGAAGTTCAGGCGGATGATGTTGTCGGTGTACTCGAGGCTGCCCCCGCCCGGACGGGTGAACTGGTTGTAGTACTGGAACTCGACCAGCAGCCGCGGATTGGCGATGTAGCCGAGGCCGGCCCGAAGCCGCAACGGATCGATCTGACCGCTGTCGGAGCGATAGATCGGTTCGACGTCGGCCAGCAGGTACCAGGACTTCGGAGTCCAGACCCGCTCCTTCGCGGCGAGAGGAATCTCGATGCGAACCTGGTTGCGGAGCCGGTGGACCGTCGACCAGTCGCCATTGTCGCGATTCTGGGTCTCGCGGAGTTCGTAGCGCGTCCAGTTGTAGTACCGCCAGTTCGTGTTCTGGTTGGCGCCCATGAACTTGACGCCGGCAAACGGACGCAGCTCCAGCGTCGAAGCCAGGTCGTCGCTCTCGTCGTTGAAATCGGTATAGACAGTGATCACGCCGAGCCAGTACTGAAGCCACGGCTTGGGCTGCGAGTAGGCGCCCGTCGCCCCGTAGTAGGCGTTGTAGTTGCCGTCGGGCTTGGAGACCCAGCCCAGGTAGCCGATGCCTCGGATCTTGTCGGTGATCTTGTAGCTCGGGTACGCCGTGAGGCGGTACTCGTTCGAAATGTCACCGGCACGCGCGGCCACGGCGCCGCACAACAGACTTCCGGCGAGGAGGGCGGCCAGTCTGGAGCGGTTGGGTTTCAGCATGTTGTTCCTACTCCTCACGTAAGGGAAGACAGGCCCCCCGGCAGCTCCCGGGAAGGCCTGTCCGATTCAAAGGGCAGCGACCAGACAGCGCTTCCCTATCGGCTCACCCGTCGAATCGCCGGCGGCACCCAACGGCCGTCGGCGACTTGCGGCTTCGGGGCGTAGAGCCGCATGGTGACGCCCAGAGGACCCTTGGGGGCCGGCAGCCAGTTGGACTCCTTGTCCTTGCCCGGCGAACTGTTCTGCAGATAGAGGTCGAGCGATCCGTCCGGGTTGTACTGCAGCGCGTCGCGGTCGCCGATGGCAAAGCGGTTGAGGACGTTCGCCGCCTGGAAGCCTTCGGCGTCATACATCGTGATCGACCAGAAGGCGTCGACCGGCGGCAACTCGGCCTTCGAGAAGTGGAGAACGTAGTCGAAGTTGCCGTCCAACGGCTTGCCGTCGGCATCCGCGAGGTTGATCGGATAGATCGCGTCCACGACCGGCAGCGCTCCCAGGCCGATCATCGTGACCCAGGCGCGCTTGAGGTAGGCGTTGCCGTAGACACCCATCGTGTCGGTGAGCATCTGCCAACCGTTGACGACCTTGGCCATGTTGGGCGCCGCGGACTGGAGCTGCTTCAACCCCTCCGCCGGTGCATCGAGCAGCGCCTGCCGGGCGACCGGATCGGCCTTGGCGAAGTCGAAGCTCTGTCCCGGCACGATTCCCAGCCGCTTCATGCGAGCCACGACCGACCAGTCGGTGACGTGCGGCTTGTGGAGCTTCATCAGGTCCGCGGCGTAAGTGAAGTACTTGTCACCGGTCATGTTGTTGACCTGGTTGAGCGGTGGCGTCTTCATGTCCACCGTCGGATCGGCGACGAAGGCAGGCCGCGCCCGCGCCGGCTTCCCCCACTGCGAGAGCGTGGTGATCTTGAAGCCGTCCTGGAACTTGTTCACCGCGGCGTAATCCGCCGGTCCGTTCGTCTGGCTGCGGCCGATGACCCAGTTGTAGAGCGTCGGGGAGTCGATCCGCTCGACCCCGGCGGGCAGCTGGCCGGCCCAACCGGGCGGGACGATGGCGTAGGTGCCCGCCGCCGTGCCGCTGGTGCGCTTGCCCGGCACGGCGTAGACGTCCGACCACATGTCGTAGAGCGGAAGTACGTAATACCGCCCTCCCGAATCCGGTACCGAGACGACCATCGGCTCCTTCGTCATGTCGAGCCAGGCGACCGAATAAAGCGTGTCGAAGTTCGGCCGCACCACTTCGCGGAAATCAGCCGGCGGATAGGTCCGCATGTGCTCGAAGGCGTTGGCCGGGCCAAGGCCGGCCTTCACGCCCGACGGGACGTTCGTCATCAGACGACGGGTCACGTCCATCGACACCAGCGGATAGAGGTAGTGGTAGGCCTCGACCGCGATCTCCTTCGCTTCCGCTGGCGCCAGGTCGGCGGCGCGCAGGACCGGCGCCGTCGCCAGGAGGCTCAGGGCGACGATGCCGGGCGCGAGCTTCTGCAGGTCTCTCATCTCAATCTCCATGTCGCGGCGGTCTGTCCGCCTTGTATCGCGGCGAGCAGTCCGAGCCCAGCTCGGCCCAGCCTCTCGCCTCTGGTTTCGCCTGGGTCATCCCTACAGCGTCACCCCGAACACGAACGACATCTGCCCGCGGTCGGCGGCGGGATCCCAGTCGGCGCCGCGGTCGGGCAGAACGAGGCCGCCCTCCATGTAGTACTTCTGGCGCAGCGTGGCCCGCAGATAGGCGCCCAGAACCGAGCGCCCTTCGAGGATCGCGCCGTCGACGGAGAAACCGTAGGCGTCGTACTGCAGGGTGAGCACCGGCGTCCAGGTGATGCCTCGCGAAGCTTGCTGTAGGTTGGCCGCCGCCCGCAGCTTGAATCCGACCGCGTAGTCGGTCACGAAGCCGTCGACCTCGCACCTGTTGACGACGCCGGTGGCGAGCGGTCCGGGGTCACAGACGAAGCCCTGCTGGTCCCAGGCGGCGATGCCGAAGTTGCCGTAACGGCCGAGCCGCTCGGCGTTCGGCCCGTTGAGCCCGGGGTGGTTGGTCGCCCACTGGCCGTTCACTTCGCCGGTGAGGGTCGCGTCCGTCAACCGGACGAGCTCGCCGAACTGCCAGGTGCCGCCGAGCTGCAACTGCGCGACATCCATCTTGAAGAAGGCGGGTACCTGTTCATTGACGTGACTCTGCATCCAGCCATACGGTCCGAGGCCCTGCGTGGCGCCCTGAATGAAGGTGGGGGGGTTCCTCTGGGCGGGCAGCCCCAGGTGGTAGAGGAGCTGGCCGAACATCGCGACGTTGCGCGCGCCGGTCGAGGCGCTCAGCCCGAACATCTGCACGCCCGGAACGAAGTGGGTGTTGACGGCAAAGGTCAGCGCGTCTGTGCCGACGATCGGGCTGACGTTGAGGATCGGATTCGTGTAGTTGGAGTAGTAGAAGCCGAAGTCCGTGTTGAGCGAGTGCTGGAATCTGTGGACCGCGATCCCGTAACCGCTCCAGGGGGAGGGTTCCCGATAGGTTCCTTTCGCCGTCGCGATGCCGCCGTCCGGAGCGAACACGCCGCCGCCGTAGAGGTTGCCGTTGTAGTACGACGGGTTCTTGAGAAACCGCGCCGAGAAGATGTCCGAGAATCCGCCGGCCGTCGCCAGATTGCAGCCCGGGGCCGGGCCCTGGTCCATGAAGCTGTTCCAGGTGCCACAGCCGGGCAGAACCGACTCGCGGAACTCGAGGTTGTAGAAAGCGTCGACAGTCCAGCCCTCGCCGCCGGCGAGGGAGACGACGACGCGGTTGACCGGCAGCTTGCCGCCGTTGGTGGAGGGCGCTCCGGGCATCGTAGCCCAGGCGAAGTCGTAAGCCTGGATTCCGTTGACTCCCGGATACAGGACGGACTCGCCCCAGTCGATCGCTTGCCGGCCGAGGCGCAGGTTCAGGGTCGACTTGTCGAGCTTGTAGTTGCCGAAAAAGAAGGCGTCGTAGATCTCGAAGCCGCTGAACTTCTGCGCGCCGATGTAGCCCGAATCGTCGATCTTCGTGTCGGGTTCGAACGACGTCGAACCGGTGCCGTGAGGCATCTCCTTGTTGTCGAGCACCGTGTCGTACCAGCCGCGCAGGCGGAGGAAGATCCCGGTGCCGGACTTGTGGCGCAGGGTGAGCTCCGATACCAGCGTGACCGGGGCGCTGACGGCGTCGCCCTTTTCGAAGTTCAGGTTGGGATCGTCGTTGACGCCGACCGCCCCCGAGGCGCAGGGGAACTCCGGCACCTCACCCTGGCCGGATCCGGCGCCGATCAGTTGGCACTGCGCGTCGGCGTTGCGGAACGCGACGCCGAAGGCGGCGGTCGTCTTGGTCACGGCGAGGACATCGCCGCCGAAGAGCGAGTACTGTCCCGCCCGAGTGGTCGCGGGAAGCGCAAGCAGCGCGGCGAGCGCGAGCAGCGTGGGCAGCGCGCGACGGAGCGTCCGGGTCGAAAGTGTGGGGTTCATGGGCGGCCCCCTTTCAGTCCAGGCCCAGACTGCGCAGATTGCTGGGCAGGAAGTCCGGCAACTCACCCTGGAAGCCCCAGCGCGTCGGGAAGGGCTCCATGTTGCCCAGGTAGGTGACGAGGTAGGCGCCGCTGCCGAGAACGTGATGGACCGTGGCGGCGTACCACGGCACCTGGACGTCGTAGAACTGGATCATCTGGTGATCGCCGAAGCGCACCAGCCGATCGTGCTTGTCGTAGACCTCCTCCTGGGCGACCTGCCAGGTGTCCTCGTCGAGGTAGAAGACCCGACGATGGTAGGGGTGGTACCTGCCTTCGCGGAGCGTGGCCTCGACCACCCAGACGCGATGGAGCTCGTAGCGCAGGAGCGCCGGGTCGAGATGGTGCGGCTGGATGATGGCCTTGTAGGCGAGCTTGCGGTCGGCGAGCTTGTAGGAGTTGTAGCCGATCAGCAGCTCGCGCTTGCCGACGAGCTTCCAGTCGTAGCGATCCGGAGAACCGTTCCAGCCGTCGTTCTGGTCGGCCGTGCGCAGGCCGTTGGTCAGCGGCTCGGCGGTGTCGTAGCCGTACGCCGGGAGGCGCCGCGTGGCGAGCGAGGCGGGGATGAAGACCCAGTGGGAGCGCAGCTCGGCCGCCGGATCTACCGGCTCCCAGCTGAGGCTGCGCGTGCCGATCGCCGCCGGCGGCGCGGCGAAGAAGCCAGTGGCGTTGTAGAGCCGCCCCGGCGGCGCGTCGGGCATGTAGCCGTGCTGGGCGAAGACGATCTTCTGGTGAAACTTCACCACGTAGAACTTGCCGTTGGGGCTGACGGGGGCCCAGGCGAACTGACGCTCGACCGAGCCGCCGCGCCAGCGGAAGACGTGATTCCACATCGCCTCCAGGCCGCTTCCGGGAATCGGGAAGGGCACGGCGCTCTCGCCGATGTCGAGCGGGTGGTCGCCGTCGGTGTGGGCGACTGCCGCCTGCTTGCGCACTTCGGCGAGCACGTCGTCCGGCAGGGCGGCGCTGCGGTGCGTCGGATAGACGTTCATCTTGAACGTCTGCGCGTCGCGCTTGAGCAGCGCGAGGTGTCCGGCGCTCAGCAGGTCTTTGTACTGCCCGGCGTTCGCCGCCGTGATCGTGAAGAGCACGGAGTCGCCGGCGAACGGATCGGCGTAGCCGATCTTGGGATCGATCGGATCGGTCTTCGCCAATCCTCCAGTCCAGGCCGGAATCGTGCCTTCCGCGTTACCGGCGCGCTCGGCGCCGACCGGCGTCAGGTCGGCGTCGAGCCGGGCCACCTGGTCCGGCGACAATTGGCCGAAGCCGACGCTGCCCAGGCCCAGGGCCAGCACCCATGCCAGAACCGACAGACTTCGCTTGCACATGATCAGACTCCCGTTCCTTCGCTATGGCGGCCGCGGACGAGCTCCACGGCGGCCAACAGATCGGTGGCAATCGCGCGTTTGACCACGAAGGCGTCGGCGCCGGCGGCCATCGCCGCGCGGCGCACGCTCGCCTCGTCGTGGACGCTGAGGACGATCAACTTGAGGCCGGGACAGCGTTGCCGGGCGGTGTGCATCCAGTCGAGACCGCTGTCGCGCGCGAGCGCCAGGTCCACCACCGCGACGTCAGGCTGGAGCCGGGCGGATCCCTCGATGAACGAGGCCTCGTCGGCCACCATGACGACCGTTCCGAACTCCGTCTCGAGCAGCCCGCGCACGGCCTCAGCGAGACCGTGATGGCGGTCCGCCAGGAGGACGCAACTCGGAGGTCTCTCGTTCACTGCCGCGTCTCCCATTCCGTGACCGTGCCGTAACGTTGCTCGTCGGCGACAAGCTCTGGGGAGAGGCTAGGCGGGTTTGCGAGCGCCGCCAGCTCGGGATGGTACGGGCCGCCGACTCGCAAATGCCCTAGTCGACAGCTACCCGGCGGGGTAGGCGGAGAATCGCCGCGAACCGAAGGCGGGGGTCGAGTGCCCCGGAAGCGTCAGAGTTCCACGAGGCCGTGCTTGAGGGCGAAGTGGATCAGCTCGGCGTTGGTGTGAATGCCCAGCGTTTCCATCATCTGGTACTTGTGGAACTCCACCGTCCGGGACGAGATGGCGAGTCTCGAGGCGATCTCCTTCACGGCTCGGCCCTCCGCCAGGAGCTGGAGAATCTCGCGCTGCCGTGGAGTGAGGGCGGCGACCGGATCGCCGGCACGCTCCGATCCGTGCTTCATCGCCTCCAGGACCTCCCCCGCGAGCTGGGGGGTCAGGTAGGTCTTGCCCGCCAGAGCGGCGCGAATCGCGGTCACCAGCTCCGAGGAAGCCGAGTGCTTGAGCACGAAGCCCGAGGCCCCGGCGTCGAGCGCTCGCCGCGCGAAGACGACGTCCCGATGCATGGTGAGAAAGACGACGGGCACGCGATCACCGGCCTGGCGCAGCTGCACCAGGGCCTCGATGCCGTTGAGTTGCGGCATGCTGATGTCGGCGACGATCAAGTCCGGCCGCAGCGACCCGGCCGCAGCGACGAGAGCGCGCCCGTCCTCGACCACTCCCACCAGGTCGAACTCGGGGCTGAGCAGGCTCTTCAGGGCCTCGGCAACCAGGAGGTGGTCGTCGGCGAGGAGCACCCGCGGACGTCGCCCGGAGCTCATCAATCCCCGACCTCCGCCGGGAGCCAGGCGACGATCGATGTTCCCCGGCCGGGAGCGCTCTCGATGTCGAGGGTGCCGTTCAGCAAGCGCACCCGCTCTTTCATGTTCAGCAGCCCGAGGCTCCGCCGCTTCCCGGGATCCGCCTCGTTGAAACCGACGCCGTCATCCCGGACTGCGAGCAGCAGACCGCCGTCCATCGGCTGCAGGTCGACGCTCGCGGCGCGGGCCCCGGCGTGGCGGATGACGTTGCTCAACGACTCCTGCGCCACGCGGAACAGGCAGAGCGCGACAGCCTTGCCGACGACGGCGGGGAGCGGCGCGATCCTGACCGTCAGATCGATCCCTCCCTGGCGGCTCAGGCGTTCGCCTTCCGCCCGCAGCGCTTCGGCCAGGCCGAGCTCTTCGAGGACCGACGGATGGAGCTGGCTCGCCAGCGCATGGACGTCTTCGCTCAGGCGCACCAAGCCCTCGCGAATCGACTGCATGGTCTGGGCCTGCGCCCCATCGGTCGCCGCTTGTTCCGCGCGGCCGACTTCGATCGCCAGCACCGCGAGTCGCTGCGTCAGGTCGTCGTGCAGCTCCCGCGCGAGCATGGCGCGCTCCTCCTCCTGCGCGCGGATCAGCCGCCGGGCGAGATCGCGCCTCTCCTCTTCGGCGCGCTTGCTCTCGGTGACGTCGCGCAGGACGCCGTAAGTCTTGACCGGGCGTCCGGCGGCATCCCGCTGGGCGACACCGGCCAGATGATGAATCCACCTCTCGCCCAGGGTCGGGTGCAGATAGCGATACTCGACGGAGAGGCGGCTGAGGCTGCCATTCTGCAGCTGACCGCGACGTTTCAGGACCCGCGCCGAGTCGTCGGGATGCAGGTGCTGCATCCAGAATTCCACCAAGGGAAGACTCTGTTCGCAGTCCGTTGGAATGCCACAGAGGAGTCGCATCCGGTCGTCGACGAAGACCGCGCCGGAGCCGAAGTCCACTTCGTAGAAGGCCAGGCCCACGAGCTCGGCGCCCGCGGCCAGACGAGCTTCGCTCAGGGTCAGGCGCAGCTCGTGACGGTTGTGGGCGAGCGCGTGGGTCAAGATCTGCGAGACCAACTGCAGCCGCATCAGCAGCGGTTCCGGCCAGTCGCGCTCCGCCGCAAGGCTGTTCAACCCGAGAGCACCGAAAGGCGGCTCGCCCCGGAGCGAGAGGGGCAGGGCAATGGCGGATCGGATACCGAAGACTCGGCAGGTCTCCCGGTCGACGAAAGCTTCGGCTGGCATCTCTTCCAGTGAGCGAACGACGACCGCTTTCCCGGCCAGGAGCTGCTGCCGAACCCAAGGGTACTGCTCCTGCGACATCGGCCCGGGAGGCGGGACGTCTTGCTGCGCGCAGACGTAATGCGTGGGCGAGATGACCAGCGGCAGCGAGGGCGACCACTGCCAGAGCACGGCGAAATCGGTGCCGAGAAACTTGCAGAGGCGGCGCAGTGTCTCTTCGATCTGTCGATTCAGATCACCTGGGCTCAGGTCGATAAAGGCCGCGGAGATCTCGGAGAGAAGCGTCTCGAATTCGAGCAGGCGCTGGAGATTCGCAGCCGCGGGCCGTGCCGAATCGAACTCGGGCATTTCGACGAATGATACCGGTGCCGTCCAGGAGAACCCCGCGGTCGAAGGTCGGGAGGCGACGGGGGCCTCTTCACCGCGGTAAGGGCTCGGCGGCTGCCGCCGAAGGTGGCATCAACGTGCCTTCCTTCGGCCCCACAGAGTGTGGTGGATCAACCGCACCGCCCCCAGTGAGGGTGCAGTGAGGGTGCCAGCCGTTTGGCAAGCGTCAGGAACCGGACAAGCGGCTGAAGATCTTCTGAAGGCTGAGCTGCAGTGACTTCGAGAACTGGTAGCCCAAACGGTTGGGAGTTCGAACACCAAATGGGATTCGAACACCCTGTTCGCCTGGCTCCACGACGTCGCGGCACTCAGGCGGGCTGCGTGAGCCAGAACCCACGCCAGCAACGTTCTCGAGCCTCTGCGCGGCGGCTCCGGACCGGCCTTACGGCTGGCTCCGGCGTCGCCGTCCCTCTCTGGTATCCGCTGCCCGGCAGCGGAGCGGAGGGGCAGTATGGTCTGGAAGCCGGCAACCCCGCAGCTCGAGTTGGTGCTCCCCGGAGCCCCGGCGTCACAGTTTCATTCTACAGATGTTGAGGCCAGGCCCGCCAGTCGAGACGCTCCGGCAGCCTGATCCGGCAGGCGCTCTACCTCGACCAGGAGGACGCCTACGCCGCCGGCGAGGTCGGATTCCTGGCCCGGGCGTTGGTCCAGGCGACCCTTCCCCACAGCGACCCCAAGGCCAACGAGTTCGTCCGGCGCAACGGGCACTTCACGCTCTCGATCCTGGCGCCGAAGGACGTCGGGCTCCCGTTCGGCCGGTACCCTCGTCTGGTCCTGGCCTACCTGACGACGGAGGCGGTGCGGCGCAAGAGCCCCGACATCGAGCTCGGCAGCCACTTCTCCCACTTCTGCGCCGCCCTCGGCATCCCGCCGACCACGGGGCCTCGCGGGTCGCTGCCGATGCTCCGGGAGCAGCTCCAGCGGCTCTTCGCCTCGACCTTCCAGTGCATCTTCCACGACGAGAGCCAGGGCCGGCACGCCGGCGACGGCTTCCTGATCGCCGAGAAGCGCGAGCTCTGGTGGGACCCCCGTCCCGGGAAGGGTGAGGCAGCCTGGGGCTCGCACGTCCTGCTCTCGGACCGCTTCTTCCGGGAGGCGACCGAGGCGCCGGTCCCTCTCGACCTGCGGGTCCTGCGCGCCCTCCGGTCGCCGTTCGAGATCGACATCTACGTCTGGCTGACCTGGCGCTTCTTCCGGCTCCGGCGGCCGGTCACGATCCCCTGGGCCTCGCTGGCGCTCCAGTTCGGGTCCAGGTACTCCAACCCTCGGCACTTCAAGAAGCGCTTCCTCGGCTACCTGCGGAGCGTCATCGACTACTACCCGGAGGTGAGGCTCGAGAGCACCGCCGCCGGTCTCTTGCTGAAGCCGTCGCCAACCCACATCGAGCAGAGGCCGGCCAGACGATGAAGTCGGCGGCTCGGCGCGGGTCCTCCGGTTTGGATCCGGTAGAGGTCGCGGACTCTCACGAAACCAAAGCCTAGCGTGAGGTTTGTACGCGCCCTTGTCCGATTCCTCTCCTGACTGAATCAGGTCGCCGGCGAGGCGGAGACTCCCAGCCGGCGAAGGAGATCGCCAACGAAGCCCACGACGTCCGCCTGGATCGCGACGTTGGTCCCGCCCGTCTGGAACTCCGCGACGCGCCGGGGGCCCACGCTGTTGCTGCTCAGAAAGTCTCGCCGCAGGATTTCGGCCGCCTTCACCGCGTCCTCGTCGTCGAGCAGTGGCTTTAGGCGCTCGACCACGCTCTCGACCCCGGCGCCGTAGTTGCGCACAACGTAGAAGAGGTCGTAGGCATCCTTATTCTCGCCGCGGAGATCGAAAGCCAATGCCTTGAGCACGACGAAGGCCCCGGCGCCGCAGACCCAGATCTCGCGCGCCGCATCTTCGCCGGCGATCGTTTGGCCCGAGAGCAAGACACGGACACGGTCCCTGAATGCCAGCTGCAGCCCTGGGGCGACTACGGCAGCGAAGTCCGGCTCGAGGTCGCGGAGCGAGCCGCCGCGCTCATCCACCGACGTCGGCGACATAAGGAAGTCGATGGTCACCTTCTCCCGGGCCACGATCTTCCAGCGCTGGCGTGTCGGGTTTCCGGCGGCGTTGTCGTCCGGGGCGAACCCGGCTCGTCGCAGCCGGTCCGAGATCTCCCGGTACTTGCCGCGGTCGAGGAGCGCGGCTGTCAGGCCGATGTCGAGATCCATCGTGCCAGCGTGTCGTTCGAAGCCCGCCTCACCACTTTCCTGATCGACGAGCAGCGAGGGGACCAAGCCGCCGACCACGACGAGGTCGTCCATGAGGTCGCCCAGCTTGGTGGCGATGTAGAGGCAGGTCGCTCGGACGAGCGCGAGGTGCTCCCCGCGGTAGCCACCTGCCGTCCTGGGTTTCTCAGGCATTGGTTCTCCACTTCAGCAGGTCCTTTCGCAGCTGCTCGGCCGCCTCCTTGGCCCGCTCTGGGTGTTCCTTCAGATCAAGGTAGACCTGGACGGGGTGAACGCATCGAACGCCATCGTGGTCGCTCGCACCCTGAAACACACCCTCGTCGTTGGGAACGACAAGCCAGGTGTTCGCTCCGGGCTCGGCCTCGCGAAAGCCGAGTTGTTCCAGCAGCGGCGCCTCGGGCTCGCTCGCGAGGTAGATCGTCACGATTCGAAACCCCGCGAAACGGTCGAGGAGCCACGCCGCGGCAAGGCCAGTTGCAGCAAACGGCTGTCGCTTTCTTGCGAGGACCTCGGTCATGGCGCGGAGCTGTGCCTCAGCACTGCGCGCCGGGACGTGACCGCGGAGGATACGGTGCTTGCTGAAACTGTAGCTCTCGGCCCAGGCGTCCAGGAGCAGGTTCGGATCGCGAGCCCGGATCCTCCCGTTCTCCTCTCGGTCGATGAGTCCGTCGAACTCGAGCTTGGCGACGATCCGGCTGGTGAAGCCCTCGTCCATCTTCGTCGCCGTCGCGAGCTCTCGTTGGGTCAGTGGCTGGCCCGGGTGCATGAGCAGCCAGCGAGCGATGCGCGAGCTCTTGGGAGCGAAGGCGGTCGCCGGCCGGCCCGGGCTCTTGTACCGATTCGGCTGACCCTCCATCTGCACGCGGAGGCCTGGGGCCACGAGGCGGGCGTTGCCGCTAAGGTCGAGCCAGCCGACATTCAACTCTTCGCAGCGCTCCCGACCTGCTGGTCCCATGAAGGGCACGGCCACCAGCGGAATCGCGCGCTTGCCGACCTTAGAGGCTTGCTCTTGAGCCTGCCGTGCGGCGTCTGAAACGCGAGCGATGGTGCCCGAGCCCGTCCATTGGACAATGAAGGTGAAGCCGCCGAGCCCGACGACTGCGTCGGCGTTGAGCGCCCCTCCCATCTGACGTCGGATCTTGGCGTCATTCGGCGCGAGG
The DNA here is from genome assembly GCA_963788175.1 of Thermoanaerobaculia bacterium. Taxonomy (GTDB): domain Bacteria; phylum Acidobacteriota; class Thermoanaerobaculia; order Multivoradales; family JAGPDF01; genus JAGPDF01. Next base: position 857 of record CAWBFZ010000017.1, on the reverse strand, counting down.
CCGAGGAGATCGGCCAGGCGTCGCGGAATCTGTTGGAGAGCTTGCTGCTCGCTGGGCGCCCGCATACTTGACTAAATATACTTACTTGACAGGCCTGTCAAGTGCGTATGTTGAGTCAAACTGTCGAGGGCTCGCGGCTTGCTCAGGGCGGGAAGCGAACCGGCGGAAGGTGCCCCTCTCGGTGCCGAGTTCGAACCACACGGTAAGGGCGAGGCACAAGTCCTTTCGAGTCCATTGGATGAGCTGTGCCCGCCACGAAACAGGCCGACGTAGCCCGCCATGCTGCAGGCAGAAGAAGCATAGGGGAACTACCTGAAGATACTGGAGTTAGAGAATCTGGTAGCCCTTACGCATCCGAGTTCGAACACTCCAGGAGATTCGAACACCCTCTGGTCCTGGCTCAGGGAAGTCGCGGAGCTACGCCAGGCGGCGTGAGGTAACTCGCTCATGGCACTGGTCTTCTGCTCCGCGCGCGGTTCGTGGCGCTGCCCACCGGGCGGTGCTCGGAGCCGCGCCCCTCTCGGCCGACGCTGCGTGAGCAGCGGAGCGGGGGGGCAGGATGGAGCGCAAGGAACCAGCCCGGCAGCTCAGTCTGGGAATCGTCGAGGCCCAAGCGTCACAGTTTCATGCAACAGCTGTTGAGAAGCCGACCCGCCCGGCGCGACGCTCCGGCAGCCTGATTCGGCAGGCCCTCTATCTCGACCAGGAGGACGCCTACGCCGCCGGCGAGGTCGGCTTCCTGGCCCGGGCGCTAGTCCAGGCGACCCTCCCCCACAGCGACCCCAAGACTAATGAGTTCGTCCGGCGGAACGGGCACTTCACGCTCTCGATTCTGGCCCCGAAGGACGTCGGGCTTC
>CAWBFZ010000016.1:0-83344 GCA_963788175.1 Thermoanaerobaculia bacterium | reverse complement strand
GTAAGTCTTCACCGCCCGGGCCAGGCCTGCAGCATGCTGCGCGTGGTTTGCAACGGCAGACGAGACGTTCTGGACGTGGATCGCCGGCTTCGCGAAGTGGTTCGACATGTGTCGGCCGCCCGATGCGACGTCGTCGCGCTTGGACATCCCGTTGAGCAGGATCTCCTCCGCGGAGAGCCCGGCGGCAAGACAGGTCGCGAGGTCGCGGTAGTACGGAAAGAGATAGTCGTGGCCGGGGCGGAAGGTGACTCCGAGGGCGATCTGGATGCCGTCGTGCCCGGCACAGGGCGCGTGATACGACCAGCCGAGGCTCTGTTTGAGGTAGTTCGGAGCCTTGTCGTCGAGCAACCGGGCGAGGTGCATGAGCCCGTACCAGCGCGCGAGCTCTTCCCGGTTTGCAGGCGCCGGATTATCGGTGGCGGGAGCCTCCAGAGTGGCACGAGGGAACTTCTGAGGGTAGATGTCATGATTAATGTCATAATAACCTTGACAAACCTCTCGAGTCAAGTGTAAGGTCTCGGCATGGAAAGTCCGCATGGCTCCGGGCTCCGTGCCAGTGAGCGCTCGCGGCTCGACTTAGGCAAGCGCAGGGGTGAGGCGACACTGGGCGAGCTGAAAGCGGGGTCGAGGTGGCGCGTGAGACGGTACGCAGCCACCTCGGCGCGATCGAACGCACCTCTCACCCTCCGGATCGCGATCGAACGCTGGGAGAACGAAGGCGGTGCTGCGACCCGGCTCTCCGACGGCAAAGCAGGGTCGGAGGCGACGACCCCCTCTGGATGGGGCGCCGCCGCCTACCGGAGGTTCGATGCCGGCGCTCCCTGACGATCTGCCCTCCCGCGTCCTGGGCGGCTCGCCCGACGCGATCCTGATCTGCGATCCCAAGGGCACGGTGCGATACTGGAACGCCGCCGCGGAGCGAGTCTTCGGCTTCAGCGCCACCGAGGCGCTCGGAGCTTCCATGGATCTCATCATTCCCGAGCGGCTCCGCGTTCGGCACTGGACCGGCTGGGAGGCGACCCTGCGGACCGGCGTCACCCGCTACGGCGAGGGCCAGATGCTCGCCGTGCCGGCGCTCCACAAGGATGGCCGGCAGATCTCCATCGAGTTCTCGATCCAGCTGCTGAAAGGCGCCGGCGGCCAGATCGAGTGGGTGGTGGCGGTGATCCGCGACGTGACAGAGCGCTACGGCCGCGAGAAGCTGCTACGAACCCGGTTGAAGGCCCTGGAGGCGCAGGCGGCACTGCAAGCGGGGGCCCGCCCGAGGAAGCCGGGAAAGAAGCAGAACAGCCACCTCGACGAGCGCACGCGAGTGAATCGGAGACGGCTATGAAACCGAGAATCGAATATGCCAAAGCCGCACCCGACGGCGTCACCGCGATGCGCGGCCTCGAGAGTTATGTCCACGGATCAGGGCTCGAGACCAGCCTGATCGAGCTCGTGAAGGTGCGGGCGAGCCAGGTCAACGGGTGCGCCTACTGTCTCGACATGCATACGAAGGACGCGCGGGCCGCAGGGGAAAAGGAGCAGCGCCTCTATGCGATCGCCGCGTGGCACGACGCGCCGTTCTTCAGCGAGCGCGAGCGGGCGGCGCTGGCCTGGACCGAGGCGGTGACTTTAGTCGGTGAGACCCGCGTGCCCGACGAGGTGTACGAGCTGGCGCGGCGACACTTCGGCGAGAAGGAGCTGGTAGACCTCACGCTGGCGATCGTCGCGATCAACGGCTGGAACCGCCTGGCGATCGCGTTCAGGACGGTGCCCGGCAGCTACAAGCCGGAGCTCAGCCACTAGGGACCGGAGGGCATGGCGGTCGCACCGCTAGGGGGACTCTCCTCCGGCGCCGGATAGGTCAACTTCTCGTCGGCCGTGGCTCGCACACCGGGCGTGAGCGTCGCCCGGACAACTTGGCCAGCTCCCATGATGTGCTCGACGCGCACCCCGCCAGCCAAGAGATAATCCGTGATGATCCGGCGATGACAGCGCCACCACACGGCCTCGGCGCACATGATCGCGCACCGCTCCTCGCGAGCGAACGCGCGCAGCGCATCAAGGCCGGCGCGGAATGGCTCGGTCTCGGCGTAGTCAGCGTAATTCCGGAACGCCGCGACGCGCCAGTACAAATTGTGCGAGGGTGGCGCGCCTTTACGATGATGACGCCGGCCACCGAGCGAGCGCAGTTGCCGGTAGCCGATGCCGTGGACGGCGAGGGAATCCGGCAGCGTGTCCCCGTTGAACTGTGGCGTTGTCCGCGAGCGCGGAATCGACCGCACGTCCACGAGCAGCGTGACGTCAACCTGCTGCAAGAGCGCCACGAATGCGGCGAGAGTTCGCGTGGAGTGGCCGATGGTGAAAATGGCATCGCCCGCCTGGTGGTTCATCTCCGGAGCTTCGTGAGTGCCGATCCTTTGTGCATCGCAATGTGATCCGTCGTGTCACTCTGGATCTCGTACTGCGGCTCGTCTCTGCTCGCGTGGACGATATAGCCCTTGAACTTCGTGGGCGACGTGATGATGCGACTTATCTTGCCACGCACGCGACCCGCTTCTGAATTCCACGAGACGTGATCTCCACGCTTGAACCGTTTCGTCGCCATCGGCCTCCTCGCGCCCGTGACCCGTGGTAGCTTGGGCAGCCTCGTCGGCCACCGTGTCGACGGGCTGCAACACCGTTGTCCTGAATCTCAAGGCTGCCGAGCGCAGCCGCCAACTCGGAGGGTCGCACGCCACCCGTTCCACGATCTCATAAAGCGCCGCGCGTCACGATGCATGAAATTCCGGTCGTTACGCCGTATCGGCTCGACCTTACGGTAAGCGCGCTTCGCCGCATGAAAACGAACCTGGTGGACGTCTACACATCAGACGGCCGCTATCTGCGCGCGCTCGAGGGTTTGGCCGGGCCAGTTATCGTGAGTGTCACGCAGCGGCGCGCCGATGCGCTGGTGGTCTCCGTAAGCGGGAGCGCCGGAGATACCAGGCGGGCGCTCGCGAGCGCGCGCCGGATACTCGGCCTCGACCGCGATCTTGCAGATTTTTATCGGCATGCGCGGGCGATCCCCTGGCTGGTTCGGCTTGCTCGAAGCATGCGCGGCCTCAGGCCGCCACGGTATCCCGCACTGTTCGAGGCGTGCGCCAACGCGGTTCTATTTCAGCAAGTCAGTCTCCATGCGGCGAGCGCGATCATGCGCCGTCTGATTCTCGCCCTCAGCACGAAGGTCGCTTACGACGGCGTGCCTCTCGCCGTGTTTCCGAGCGTGGAGGGATTCCTCGCTGCCGACGATGGCGTGGTCCGCGCCGCGGGCCTGAGCGCCAGGAAACTCACGACCCTTCGGCGCGTAGGAGAAGCGATCGTTACCGGGGCAATCAGCGAGGCGATGCTGGAGAAGCGTTCGAGCATCGATGCCTCCCTTCTACTCCGCGGCATCAAGGGCGTCGGGCCATGGACGGCTGCGGTGATTTTGCTGCGCGGGCTCGGCCGACTGGATATCTTCCCCGGCAACGACAGCAGCGTCGCCGCGAATCTCGCGCTCGTCGCGGGTGAGAGCGTGAACGTCGGGCCCGTGGTCGAACGGCTGGGATCGCAGTGCGGCATGCTGTACTTCTGTCTGCTGCTCGCGCGTTTGGAGGCTCGCGGCGAGATCGGTCGAGCGTCCGACGTCGCGAGGTAGGGGCTCGCTCCCCGTGCCATCCACGCTTCCTTCACGCTCCGGTGGTCAGATGTTGGCCAGCTCGCCGAAGTACGCGTGATCCTCGCGCGAACGACCTCATCGCTTCACTTCGCCACGAGTGCTCCGATCTCGACGCCTCGCCTCTGCGCCCAGCGCGATCCGAGCTCCTCCAGCTGGACGGACGTGAGGATCTGGCTCGCCATCGGGAACAGGGCGTGCTCCTCGTGTCCGAAATGGTGACGCACGGTCTCCACGAGGCGGAGCACCGTACGTTGCGGATCCGGGCGACCCGCCTCTCCTGCCGGCGCGAGGATCTGCCCGAGCAGCGACTCGATCGCCCGGTGCTCGGAGCGCATCGCCTCGACCGGTCCGGCCGGCATTCGACCGCTCGCGACGAGGGCTTCGAACAGCAATTCGTCCTCGAGTCCGGCATGGTTCTCGATCGCCTCGGCGAGCGCAAAGGTCGCGGCGCCGAGCTTCTCTTCCGAATACTGCGGCGCGGTCAGTCGCAGCACTTCGAGCTGATGGAGCAGTGCCCCGTGTTCTCCCAACAGCGCACAAAGGATGTTCAACGGATTCTCCTCCGAAATTTGCAGTCCGGGCGGAGACCCGAGCACCACCGCGCCCGGTTCGAGCTCCCGCCCTCGCGGGCCGTCAGGGGCGAGTCAAACCGAAGTGCCCGTAGTTCTTGGCGATGAAGCTCCGCCACTTTGCCGGCACTTCCTCCTCCGGGAAGATCGCCTGCACCGGGCAGGCGTCGACGCAGAGGCCGCAGTCGATGCACTCCTCGGGATGGATGAAGAGCATCTCGAGATCCTCGCCTTTGCCGTAGATGCAGTCGACCGGACAGACGTCGACGCAGGCGGTGTCCTTGACGCCGATGCACGGTTCGGTGATGGTGTGGGGCATGGCGCGGGTCCCGGGTTCAGGCGGCCGCGAGCCGGGGGAAGAGAACGTTGTTCTCGAGGTGAATGTGGTGATGGAGGTCGGTCTCGAGCGCCTCCAGCCCGTGCCAGAGCGCGCTCCAGGTGTTGCAGGCGCCGTCGGGAAGCCGGAAGTCGTCGGTCAGGCCGCGAATCTCCCCCAGCAGGCGACCCACTTCCGTATGGTCGTCGCGGAAGGCGGCGACCTCCGGGGCGGCTGCGGCTCCACGTTCGAGAATCGGCGGAAAGAGCTCCGCCTCCTCGCTGTCCATGTGCTGCGTGAGGTCGGCTTCGAGCGCCAGAAAGGCGGCCTGGAGCGCGGGCAGCCGCACCGGCTCGCGCTCGCCGTGGACGCTGGCGACCTTGCGCACCATCGCTTCGAGGCGCGGCAGCTCTTCGCGCAGGGGCGCATGGTAGGCGGTCAGGAGGTGCCGCACGAGCTCGTCGAGAGGCGCCTCGTTCCAGCTCGCGCCGGGAGCGGGGGTAGCGGCAAGGGCCGCACCGATCTCGGCCACGAGGGCCTCGGGGTCGAGACCGCGCCGCGCGCAAACCTCGACGAGGGGGATGCCGCCGCCGCAGCAGAAGTCGATGCGGTGACGAGCGAAGACGCGGGTGGCGAGGGGAAAGCTGGCGGCGATCTCGCCGACACGCGATTGCGGAGTGATTTCCATGGCAGTGACTCCTCTGGTGCAGAAGGTTCAGGTGGTGACGGGGTGGATCCGGCCGGCGGCGGATGCGGGTTCGCGCTTGGGGCGCGGCGCGGCAGCGATGGCGTAGGTGCACGAGGTGTCGCCGTCCGGCATGAACTGGGTGCGCACGAGCGGTCTTCCAAGGAGCTCTTCGACCAGCTTCATCTCGGCCCGGCAGGGAAGATGAGTGACGGCGACCAGGTCGCGCAGCGGGCAGTGGCAGAGACGAAGCCGGATCGGCTCGCCGCCCTCGAGCGCCGCCTCGGCGAGGAAGCCTTCCTGCGACAGCGAACGAGCGATCTCATTCAGACGCTCGCCTGCGCCCAGGACCTTCAGGCGACCCGCGAGGAGTGCTCGCTTGGCGTCGGTGCGCGCGACGAAGAACTCCTCCAACAGCTCCGGATGCTCGCTCTCGAGGAGGTAGCGGGCGAGCTCGGCCAGCATCTCGCCCTCGCGACGGGGAAAGAGCGCCTCGCCCTGCGCGCTCAACCGATAGAGCACGTGCGGGCGGCCGGGGCCCCGGCGGCGCACGCCGGAGCGTTCGATCAGCTGTTGTGCGGCGAGCGATTCGAGATGACTTCTCACCGTCTCGCGCGCCACTTCGATTCCGGTCTCGAGCTCGGCGAGCGTGGCCTCGCCGCGGCGCTTCAGGAGCTCGAGGAGCGTCCGCTGGCTGGCGCCGAGCCCGGGTCCGTGGAGATCGTCCATGGACACACCCTACCCTCCGCTATAATTGGTTGTCAAGCTTGTTATACTGACAATGCTGTCAACTGAGGGCTCGCTGACTCGACCCTCCAAAGCCAAGGAGAAGACCATGCAGACCAAGAGACGCTTCGCGACCGCGACTGTCACCGTGGCAGCCTTCCTCTTCGGGTTTCTGGCTATCGCCGGTGGCGCTTGGGCCCACTGCGACACCACCCAGGGACCCGTCGTCGCCGACGCCAGAATCGCCTTGGACCGGGGTGACATCACGCCGGTCCTGAAGTGGCTGAAACCCGACAGCGAAACCGAAGTGCGGGCTGCCTTCCAACACGCCCTCGAGGTTCGAGCGCTGAGCCCCGAAGCGCAGCACCTCGCCGATCGCTATTTCTTCGAGACCCTGGTGCGTGTCCACCGGGCCGGCGAAGGCGCGCCGTACACCGGCCTCAAGGACGTCGCTCCCGAGGCCATCATCCAGGCGTCGGACAAGGCGCTCGCCTCGGCCTCCGTCGACGAACTGGTCCAGACCGTCTCGGCGGCCGCTGCCGACGGAATTCGCGATCGCTTCGCGCGCGCCCACGCGGCGCGGCAGCAGGCCGATCGCAGCGTTGCGCAGGGCCGCGAGTATGTAGAGGCCTACGTCGAGCTGACACACTACGTCGAACGGCTCTACGGCGCCGCCACCTCGGCCGGCGCCCACGCGACTCCCGAGGGCACCTCGTCGCACGCCGAAAAGCACTGAAGCGCCCGGGCCGCCGCCGTGAGAGCGGCTGACTCCTCATCGGCAGATCCCTCACGCGCGGCTCTCACCGGCCGGGTGTCGGCGGCGACCGCGCGAGGATCAGACTGGCGAGCTCTTCAACGGGGCCGCATCGGCGCAGCTGCTCGGCGCCGCCGACTGGACTCGGGGGCGGATCGCGACTCAGTGCGAATGCGCGGGCGTCGCTTCGGGCGGCTTCGCGTAACCCGGGAAACGGTGGGCTGCGTAGCGCGCATGGCATCCGACGCAACTCTCCGTCAGCTTGTAGAAATAGATCGGCACGAGGGGCGCCCGGTGTTCCCTCGCGGCATCGGCAAGGCCGCCGGCGAGCTCGTGGAACTCGCCATCGCGCTCCAGAAACGCCGCGGGGAGCATTCGTTCGAGCTCCTCACGTTGGGCGTCGGTGAGCTTCTGCGCCAGCACGTAGCCGGCGCGCATGCGTTCGGCGAGGCGCGCGGTCGCCTCCGCGTCCCCGGAGACGATGGCCGGTACGAGCTCGAGCATGGCGCCCTGAAGCGCCACCATCTCGTCACGGAACAGCCCGCGCAGCTCCGGCGACAGCTGCTGGATCGGTCCCGCCGGCGCTGTCGCCGGCGCGGTGGGAAGTGCGGCGGGAGGAGCGGACACCGGGTGCTCATGCGACTGGGCGCTGGCGGCGACGGTACCGGCGACCAGCATGGCAAGGAACAGATACCCGGAGCCGTTGAGAGCCTGGAAAGCCTTGGGAGCCTCGATCTTTTTGCCCATCGTTGAAATCTCCTCGTGGACCAGCATGGGATCAGGACTTTCGCACCATCAGCCGACGCCGGGCGAGCAGAGCGACCACAGCGATCGCGGTCCAGACCAGCGTCCGCAAGCTCATGGCCACCACCGTGCGCAATTCGTAGGCCCCGCCGGCGAGCACGTGCACGCCGAAGGCGGCGAACACGAGGGCCGTCGCCGCGGCGACCACGACCGCCAGCCAGGCGGCCCAGCGCCGCTCGAGCCACAGCCCCACTCCAGCGACGACATAGGCGAATCCGGCGAGGAAATTGAACCAGAGCACGAACGGCACATAGTGGCCCGCCGCCGATCGAGCGGCCGCGCTGCCGACGAGCACCGTGCCGCCCGCTCGGATGGTCAGGAGGCCAAAGCCGATCGCGACGAGCGAGATCGTCCAGATCCACGGACTGCGTCGGGTTCCTTCTGCCGTCATGTCGTCTCCTCCTCGAGCGGTTCCCACTTCAATCCGCAGCGATGCGCGGCGTCGCCGCCTCCGCCGATCCTCCAGCGTCGCGCCCGTCGCCGGCGGTCTCCAGAGTGCGCCCGTCGCGGATCTGGTAGATGCGCTCGAAGGTCGGGATGATCTTCTCGTCGTGGGTGACGACGATGATCGCGGTCTGGTACTGACGGGCCATGCGCTCGAGGATGCGGATGACCGCGAGCGCCCGCTCGCTGTCGAGAGGCGCCGTAGGTTCGTCGGCGAGAATCACCGGCGGGCGGTTGACCAGCGCGCGGGCGATCGAGACCCGCTGCTGCTCGCCACCGGAGAGCTGCGCCGGCATCGCCCGTGCCCGGTGGCCGACGTCGAGCGCCGTCAGGACCTCGAGCGCGCGCTCACGCGCTTCGGCGTTCGACCGTCCGGCGAGCATCGGCAGGAGCGCCACGTTGTCGGTCGCGTCGAGGAACGGAATCAGGTAGGGCGCCTGAAAGACGAAACCGATCTTGTCGCGCCGCAGCGCGCGCAGGTCGCGGATCTTCCAGCCGTTGTCGTAGATGACCTGGTCGCCGAGCGTCATACGGCCGGAGGTGGGCTCGATCACCGCGCCGAGGCACTTGAGCAGGGTGCTCTTGCCCGAGCCGGAGGGCCCGATGAGACCCACGACCTCGCCCGGAGCCACCTGCAGGTCGACCCCCCTGAGCGCGTCCACGGCAGTCTCTCCCTCGCCGTAACGCTTGTGCAGCGCTTCGATACGGATGCCCATGCCTTGGGGGTCAGCCACCGATCGCCTCCGCCGGATCGACCGCGAGCGCCGCGCGGATCGCCAGCCCGCTCGCCAGCACGCAGATCACCATCACCGCGACGAAGCCGCGCGCGGCGTCGCCCGGCACCAGCAGGACGTATTTCGGAAAGAACGGCGCCCACAGCGTGGCGGCGATCTTGCCCACCACGAAGCCGATCGCTCCCAGCGCCAGGGCCTGCTGCAGGATCATGCCGGCGATGGTGCGGTTGCGGGTGCCGATGAGCTTGAGCACCGCGATCTCGCGGATCTTGCCCAGCGTCAGGGTATAGATGATGAAGGCGACGATGGCCGCGCTGACGATGGCGAGGATGACCAGGAACATGCCGATCTGCCTGGCCGATGTGGCGATCAGCTTGCCGACCAGGATCGCTTCCATCTGGACGCGGGTGTAGACCTGCAGGCGCTTCCAGCGACGGATCGTCGCGGCGACCTCTTCGGAGCTGGCGCTCGAGCGCAGCTGGACCAGTACGGCGTTGACCGACGAGTTGGTGTTCTGCGACGCGATCACCGCGTCCAGCAGGTCGGGTACACCGGGGCGGTTGAAGGCCGGATTGGCGGCGGTCCGCCGGCGCTGCTGAACGATGGCGTCGTTGTCTTTGAGGAACTGGGCCTCCTGCGCGTCCTGGAGCGGGATGAAGACCATCGGGTCGCCGCTCGACGACACCATGCGCCGGGTCAGCCCGACGACGCGGTAGTCGTTGCGGCGGATCCGGATGCGATCGCCGAGCGCGAGGCCCGCGGCGGCATCGGCGACGGCTTCGTAGTGACTGCGCGTGATCTGGCGCCCGGCGATCAGGTAGCCCGGTTGGCCGGGCTCGCCGGGGCCTCCGGGCACGATGCCGACGACCATGGCGCGCACGTCGCGGCCGCCCCGGCGCACCTGCATCGTGAGGTAGGTGACGTTGGCGGCCCGGGCGACCCCGGGCATGCCCAGGATGCCGCGATAGAGATCGTCCGGCAGGCTGGAGGACTCGGCGTACGGGCCCAGGGTGTCCTGCTGCACGACCCAGAGGTCGGCGCGGCTGTTGTCGAGCAGCACCTTGGCGTCGTCCACCATGCCGCGATAGACCCCGGCCATGGTCAGCGTTACGCCGATGAGCAGTCCGAGTCCCAGGCCGGTGAAGACGAACCGGCCCCAGGCGTGCAGGATGTCGCGCCCCGCGAGGGAGATCACGGCGCCACGCCGGGCAGTCGTTCGACGACCTTGACGCGGCTGCGGAGGCCGAGCGCGCGCTGGCTGTAGACGACGACCTCGGCGCCGATTTCGAGCCCCTCGAGGATCTGCACCTCGCCGTCGAGGTCGGACTCGCCGATCCGGACCGGAGCGAATCGGAGGTCGCCCTGCTCGATCACCCAGACCCCGGCGCGGTCGCCGAGGCGCTGCACGCTGGCGTTGGGCACCACAGGGGCCGCCGGTAGCAGGGGTAGCGCCACGGTGACCTCGGCCAGCTCGCCGATCGCGGGCAGGGGATCGGGAAGGGCATCGAAGACGACCTTGGCCAGGCTCTCCTCGGTCACGGCATCGGCCAGCGGTTCGAGGCGCAGCACCGTCCCGGGCAACTCCTCCGAGCTCCGCGAGCGCAACACGATGCGCACCGGCAGACCGGCACGGAGGCCGGAGGACAGGAGCTGTTCGAAGCGCGTCTGGATCCAGAGGCTGTCGGGAGCGATCAGTTCGACGACCGCCTGCCCGGCGACGGCGGTGGTCCCGGGATCGACGTTGCGCGCGACGACCAGACCGGCGACCGGGGCGACGAGCTGCAAGATGGGCGCGTTGGCGAACCAGCGCCTCGCGCTCGGCCCGCGCGCGCGCCAGCTCCTGCCGGGCCGCTTCGAGATTCGCGCTGGCGCCGGCGCCGCCGGCGGCGGACATCTGGCTCTCCTGGCGTCGCGCTTCGAGCGCTTCCTGACTGACCACCTGCTTCGGCCGCCAGCTGCTCGTAACGGCGCTCCTCGGCCTGGGCGAAGGTGCGGCGCGCCGCGGCGTCGAGGGTCTGCGCGTCCGCGGCCAGCACCTCGGCCTGCGCGCGCCGGATCGTCGCCGCCTGCGCCGCGAGGCGCTGGTCGACGTCGACGGAATCCATCTCGCCGATCGACTGACCTGCCTCGACCCGATCGCCCACCTGGACATCGACGCGCAGCACACGGCCGGCCGCGGTCGGGCCGATCCGGTAGGTATAGCGGGCTTCGACCGTGCCGATTCCGAACAGGGCCGGAGCGATCGACTGGCTCCCTACCCTGACCACGGTCACCGGCACCGGCGCCAGCGGACCGGAGCGCAGGGCGACCCAGACGAAGAGCACGGCGAGCGGCACCAGCACCGCGATCAGAGCGAGAGAGCGACCGACTGATCCCGAAGCGGCTCATCGCACGCCCGCAATTCCGCGGCGATAGATCGCGAAGGCGTTGGCAGCACCGGCGCGCATCCGTTCGGGGTCCCCGGCCAGCAACGACTGCATCACCAGGCCCTGGACGGTGCCGATGAAGTGGGCGACCGCAGCGTCGGTGCCGATCTCCGCGGTGACCTCGCCCGCGGCCTTGCCGGCCTCGACCAGCCCGGCCAGTCGCTCGCCGTACTGCGCGAGCAGTTGCTCGGACCTTGCGTTTGGCCGCGGTGTCCTCGGCCCGCTGCAGTTCACCGAACAGCATCCGCGGCACGCCGGGATAGAGAGAAACGAACTCGACGTGGGCCAGAAACGCCGCCTCGAGGGCCGCGAGTGGCGAAACGACGTCCCGGGTCGCCTGATCGACGCGCGCCAGCAGACGTTCGGCGACCCACTCCATGACCGCCTCCCACACCGCCTCCTTGCTCGCGAAATGCCGAAATAGCGCGCCCTGCGTCAGGTTCATCCGTCCGGCGATCGCCGCCGTCGTGATGTCGCCGGGATTGTGCTCCGCGGCGAGCTCGATCACCGCCTCGACGGTGGCGGCGCGGCGCTGATCGGCTGGGAGGTTCCTGGGTCGGCTCTTCATTGTCGCCTCATTAGTGAGTAACTAATTACTATCTTCTATGAGAAGCGGCTCCACGTCAAGGGCTCTCCCACCGGTCCATCCAGCGCCGGCGCCCAAAAGGCTGCCGGAGCCACGGGGCGCAACACTTCCGGCAGTGGGTCGGACGGCGCCCGCGGTGGGCCGCATCCGAAGTCGGCGGCGAAGGGCACGGTGGCGGCGACCGCTCCGCTCCGGCGAGCCGGTCGAAGCGAGTCGCACCGGCACTCTATCGCCGAGCGACAGTGCCGCCGGATGCCGCCGGCGCGGCGGGACAGCTCGCCGCCAGGAGTTCCGCCTCGGCGCCGCGCCCGGTGCGATCGAGCAACGCCGCGAGATTGAAGCAGGGGAGCGCCCAGTCGGGGAGGTGCTCGCCGAGCAGGGGCGTGGGCTGTTCGTCGCGGGTCAGTTCCTCTACTTCCATCCGCTCGCCACGCCGGTCTGGATCGAGGGCCTGGTGTTCGCCTTCACGGGCCGAGGCCGGGCCGCGCGTCCGTCGCGCTGCTCTTCCTCGCGATGTTCGCCTTCGTCCTGGTCGCAGGTGGCAAGCCGTACTACCTCGCGAGCGCCTACCCGGCTGTCCTTGCAGCGGGCGGCATCGCTCTCGAACGCTGGCTCGCGACGCGCGTGGCGGCGCGGCGCGTACTCGTCGCTTCCCTGGTGGCGACCGGCGCAGCGATCGGATTCCTCACGTTGCCCGTGCTGCCGATCCAGTCGGTCGACGCGGCCGTCGAGGCCGTTCTCGGTTGGGCAGTTCCACCGATGGCGCTCACCCACGACCTGCACGGCATGCTCGGTTGGGAGGAACATGCGGCGACGGTCGACCGCGTCTACCGCTCGCTGCCGGCGAGCGACCGAGACAAAGCGAGCGTGCTCACCGGCACCTACTCGCAAGCCGCCGCGCTCAACGTGCTCCGCCGAGACCCGGTGCCCCGCGCGGTGAGCGGCAACATGACCTACTACCTGTGGGGGCCCGACGGCCGGCGGGGCGATGTGTTGATCGCCTACGGGCTGCCGCGCGAGCTCCTCGAACGCCACTACCGAACGTGCACGGAGAGCGGACGCATCGAAGCACCGCTCGCGCGGCCCTGGGACAAGGACTTGGCCGTCTACGTGTGTCGCGAGCCGCTGGGAACGATGGCCGAGCTCTGGCCCGAGGTCAGGCGGTTCGGGCACGCGCTGCCTGCCGCGCGCCCCGCGCGGTAAGTACGGGCAGCGCTCACTGACCGGGGCTTGGACTCAGAACCACCGCCAGAGCCAGCTCTTCTCGAGAAGCACCTTGCCCATATGCCAGCGCCGCGCAGGCCGGTGAAGCGAGACCTGAGGCAGCGGCTCGGTGTAGAAATTGCCCGCGCCGAATCCCGCCTGGCCGCCGCCGGTCTCGACAAAACACTCGCCGTGACCGTCGAAAACAGCGGGCGCACCGCGGCCCGTGACTTCGCGCGCGATGTTGCGGGCCACGACTTCGGCCTCGGCATGGGCGAAGACTCCGGCCTTGGGAAGGGGCTTGCCCAACTTCAGGGGGATACTGGTGACGTCACCCACCGCGAACACGCGCTCGAAATCCGTGGCGAGGGTGTGCCGATCGACGCCGATCCAACCGGCCTCCCGCGCGAGCCCCGCGGCCCGCACGACGCCTGGAGGTCGCAAAGGTGGAATGTGGATCAGCAGGTCGTAAGGAGCCTCTTCACCGTTCTCGAACTTCAGCCGTCGTGCTTCCGCATCCGCCGTCTTGACCTGGTGGCCAGGGTAGTAGTGGATCCCCTTGCTCTCGACCATCTCCCGCACGCCGGCAGAGACTTCCGGGCCGGCGACTCCCATGGGGCCAGGCTCAGCGGCATAGAGCGCAATCTCGGTTCGTTCGCGCACGCCGCGGCGACGCAAGTACGAGTCGAGAAGCATCGCCGCCTCGTACGGCGCGGCCGGGCACTTGTAGGCGGGAGCCGCGGTCAGAAGTACCAAGCGACCGCCGCTGAAACGATCGAGGGCCTCTCGCACCGCCAGGGCGCCAGCGAGGGTACAGAAGGTCGAGCCCGCTTCGGCGAGGCCCGGCACCATTTCCGGAACGAAGTCCGCACCCAGCGCCACGACGAGGAACTCAGCGGTGAGCGTCGTCCCGTTGACGCGTGCGGAGCGCCCGACAGGGTCGATCGCATCGATCTCCCCGTGGACGACCTCGATGCCCTTGCGCTCCAGCCGGGCAAGCGGACGGGAGATCGCGTCGGCCGAGCGATCGCCGGTCATGACCCACAGGAGCGACGGGGCGAAGACGTGGCGTGCCTCGCGCTCGACGAGCACGACACGCTGCCCGGAAGGAAGCTTCTTGCGAAGGCGATGCGCGGCGACGAGGCCGCCGACGCCGCCCCCCAGGACGAGAGCCGTTGGATAGGTCCGGAACCGGCCATCAGAAGGTCAGCACTTTCTCGGCCTCGATGACCCAAGCGGTCAACTCCTCGAGCGTGCTGCGGCGGGTTCCTTCCATGAGCTCGCCTTCGCCGATGCCGCGCGCGTCGAGACAGGTCCCGCAGACCGCGACCTCGCCGCCGTGGCGCACGACCGCGCTTACCATGTTCTGGACGTTGTAGTACCCCTGCGGCACCTTCTGGCCGGCCTTGGCGGCAAGAGCGGAGTCGCCCATCAGAAACAGTCGAACGGGCAAACCCTTGCGGGCCAGGGAACCGGCCAGCCGGAGCCCGTTGTAGACGCGCTCGATGCCGTACGGCGCGTCGTTGAGAATCATCAAGGTCGACATGCATCTCTCCTCGCTCATCGCCGAGGTCTCCGGGCCGCCGGCGCCATGGGCTGGTCGCCCGTGACGACCGCCAGGCCCCGCGCCCGCCACTCCCACACGCCTTCCTCGAGGCGATGGGCGGCGCGGCCCCGACGGCGTAGCAACGCGACGGCCTCGCCGGCCATCAGACAGTAGGGTCCCCGGCAGTAGGCGACCACGTCCCGGCCGGCCGGCAGTTCGACAAGGCGCCGCGCAAGGTCAGGCAACGGGAGTGAGAGCGCGCCGGCGAGATGACCCGCGCGGTATTCCTCAGCCGGCCGCACATCGATCAGCGCGACCTCCCCACGCCGCACCCGAGCTACCAGCGTCTCCTGGTCGACCTCCTCTCGCGGCCCTGCTCGCGGCCAACGCCCGGACTGCCCGCTCCACCTCGGCAAGGTTGGTCTCTCCCAGCCGATGCAAGGAAGTCAGAAATCGGCCCACATCCTCGCCGCTCAGCCGGTAGACGGACCGGGTGCCGCGACGCTCTACGTCAACCAGGCGCGCGCCTCGCAACACCTGCAGGTGATGCGAGGTGTTCGCGACCTCCTGCTTGCTCAGCCGCGCCAGCTCGTCGACGCTGCGAGGTCCTTGCGCGAGAAGGTCCAAGAGCTCGAGCCGCACGCCGCTCGCGAGCGCCTTGCCGACCCGGGCGAGCTCGGAATAGACCAGACGATCGGGAGATGGCAGTGGGCTAGTCCTGGAAGGGGAGCCTGCTCGCTGCTGCATATTCAAATGATAACTTGAATTCTTGAGCCGAGCAACTCCGACACCCGGTACCCGAGCTCAGGCGACGCCGCCATCCAAGCCGGAACGGGGTAGCTATGGTGCTGGTGCCGCCGCCCGCCTGAACGAGTTTCTGGAGTAGACCCGGAACTCCTCGCCGGGCTCGGCGAGCTCGAAGGTCTCGGTGAACTCGTCCGCCGAGACCAGGACATAGGTCTCGCGGGCTCGCCATCGACCGTCCAGGTTCTCGAAGGCTTCGCTAACGAAGACGAGCCGGCGCGGTGTGTCCTGCTCGGGTGCCTGGACATACTGGTTGACGAAACCCTCCTGGTGAAACTGTCTCTGCACGAGGCTCTTTCGTCTCTTGTCGTAGCTGATGAAGCTCCAGTGCTCGTGAAGCTCGCCGGGCTTGCCGAGCTGCCTCGGAGAGTAGGCGGAGACGTTGCGCTCGTGCAGGTAGCGATGACCCAGGATGAACTGGTACGAGCGGTGAACCGTGCCCACCCCGGGCTCTCCCTCCGCGACTCCGGTCCACTCACCCTCGAGGAAGCGAACTTGGGCCCAAGGATCGACAACGGCAGTGCTAGGTACGCCGTTCGGCGAAGTTTCCGCACTGCCCAATGCCGCGGTGAGCACGAAGAAGAACAGACTCGCCCTCATAACTGACCTCCGAAGCAGACTAGAAGAAGGTGGTGGCTTCGTGCCGCCTGGATCCGGCCGCGCAGTAGGCCGCGGCCTGCCGTCACACTTTCATCGGTGGCTCAGATCAGGTCGAGAAAGGCCTTGACCAGGGCCGCTTGGTTGGGCGACGACGACAGGCCTGGCTCCACGATGCTGATCATCGACTTGCCGAGGACATGCTCGCCTGCGGCCGCACGCAGCGCGGCTTCGAACGGACCGAGCTTGGCCGACCCGATCTGCTTCACGAGGGTCGCGCAACCAAGCTCGATGCGGTCTTTCTTGCCTGCGAACTGAGGAGCCAGGAAACAGACTGCGATCTCGCTGCCTGCGATCGCGCCGCGCAAGCTCACGCCACCTGAGCCCCACCGAAGAAGTCCTCCTGCTCTTGTCCAAGCCTCGACTAGATCCGAGAAGAACGATGCGGTCCTCGCGGAGGTCTCCGCGCGGAACTGCGCCTCATCCATGGTCCCCACACGGCACTTCTTCGCTGCGTCGTAGTGCGAAGGCATCGCGGCTCCCCCTCGGATTCGCTTCAATACTGCCAGCCGACTGTCTGCGACCCGGCTCGCTTCAGCGGTCCCCACCCGACTCGGACAGTGACCGGGTGACTTTACGACCGCCGACGGGCGGCGAATTGGAGAAAGCCGACAACTACTCTGGTTCGAGGAACGCGAAGCCCGAGGCCGAGATGAGCTGGCGAGGGGTCATCCCGGAGAAGGCTCTGACATCCGCGACGAAGTGCGCCTGATCGTAGTGCCCGCAGTCGTGCACCAGACGGGTCAGGCTCGACCAGCCGCCGCCACGCAACTTCGCGCAGGCACCCAGGAACCGGGTCAGCCGGATGTAGCTCCTCGGCGGCATTCCGATCGCGTTGGCGAAGATCCTCTCGAGGGTCCTCTCGGTCAGTCCGAACTCCGCACAAAGCTCGGAGACCCGGACATCGCCTCCACGCCGCCTGACGGCGCGTACGAGAGGCTCGACCGGAGCTCCGTCGGAGCTCCGCAGCCGCGCGATCAGGAACTCCTCGACCAAGGTAACGCGGCTCGCCGTGCCCGAGGTCGCGGCCAGGCGCTCCGGTGCTCGCCGACCTGACCGGTTCGTCCGCCCTGCCGGTCGATCTGGTGACGCCGAATGCGCTGAGCCAGCTGACCCTCGACTGGATCTCCGACTTCTCGAACACCTATCCTGGCTGGAACGCCTTGACCTTCTGCGCGCCGGCGATCCTCGCCGACGACTTCGAGGGTCGCGACCTCGCACGGTGGTCGCTCGCCGCTCCCTGATCAGTCAGGGCGCGGTGCTCGACCACCTCGAAGTGTTCGCGCTCTCGAAGCCGTCGCGGAAGAGCTCCGCCACCCAGAGGCGGAGCGCTGCGACATAGCGATAGCCCGGGAAGGCACCGTAGGTCGTGCCGGTGATGACCACTCGCTGGTCGGGCGTGACGACGAGATCGCCAAAGCCGTTCTCGAGGACATCGAAGGTCTGGCCGCCGGTGATGATCGGGAAGACCGGCTGGCAGTCGGCGTCGAGGCGCGTAGCGCCGTAGGCGAAGGTCGTTTCGTAGCCCACCCAGAGCTCGCCGTGCGCGTCGGCGGCGAGGCCCAGGTGGTCGGCGTTCAGCTGGGCCGCAAGTTGGGTGCACTGGCCCGGGTGGGCTCCCGGGCCGAAAGCCGGATCGAGCCCGCCCCCGGCGCCGAAACGGGCGAGCACCGCGTGGACGAAGGTCGTCCCCTGCTCATCGACGGTTGCCGTGCCGCCGACGACGAAGCGCCCGTCCGGAAGCGTCACGACGCGGGAAGGGATGTCGGTGCTCTCGGGCGAGAGATCCCAGGGGAGGATCTCGGAGCCGGTGCTGTTGAAGCTCGTATCCAGGAGCCCGCCGGGAGTCAGCCGGAAGATCGCCCAGTCGAAGTCGTTGCTCCCCCAGTGCGCCTGGCCGGCGACGACGATGTTGCCGTCGGGATCGATGGCCACCGCGCGCGCGTAGTCGTTGAGCGTGCCGCCGAGATCGAAGGCGACGCTGGTGCAGCCGCAGAGCTGGCCGCCGAACGGCATGTCGACGCTGCCGTCGCCGTTCAGGCGGGCGACGCCCATATCGCGGTTCGTTCCGGGCACGAGATCGCCTACCAGCACGATCTTGCCGTCGGTCTGCAGTGCCATCGCCGCTAAGCCCTCGCCATACGAGCCGGGATTCTGGGCGTAGAAATCGAAGGTCGTGTAGCCCCACGGCGGGTTGAAGGTGGTGTCGAGGAGGCCCGAAGCGGTCAGCCGCCCGACGAAGAAGGTCGTGTCGGAACTCTGCGTCGCGGTACCGCCGACGACGATTCGGCCATCCGGTTGGAGAAGCAGGCCGCCAGGTCCGGTGTAGCCGTTCAACTGGAAGTAGGTCACCCCGTTATTGCCGAAGGCCAGGTCGGTGCTGCCGTCCGGATTTAGACGCAGAATGCCGACGGCGAAATCGCCCGCCGGCAGAATCGAGGAGGTCTCGACAACGATCTTTCCGTCCGGCTGAACCACGGTCGCTCTGACCGTATCGGAGAAGTAGTTGGGCTGGCCCAGGTAGAGCAGGGTAACCCCGGAGCCGTTCGGGGGAAAGAAGCTCGGATCGAGGTCGCCGTCGACCTGGGCCCGGCCGGGAGTCGCGCAGAGCCCAGCGGCGAGAGTCCAGACGAATAGAGGTGCAGCGAAGCGGGCGAGAATCATGGCTTGCCCTCCATCCCGTTCATCCGTAGAACGGGAGGGAAAGCGGACATGCCGCCATGGATTGCTGAAGCGCTATGGCACCGCTGCGCTCCACAGACCGGTCGTGCCGGTCTCGAAACCGTCGCGGAAGATGAGGGCGTTGGTCAGGCGCACGGCGAGCCAGTCTTCGGAGCCGTTCGTCACCGTCCCGACCATCACCAGGCGCCCGGACCAGAGCGTCGCCGCAGCCACGCCGTGGCCGGATCCGAACCCCTGGACCGAGGGCGAGAACGACGCGACGCCCGCGACTCCGTACAGCGGATCGACGGCTCCGCTCGGCAGGAGGCGCGTCGCGCGATAGGTCGAGCCGGACGCGCTGTCGCCGATCGCCAGAATCCGGCCGTCGCTCTCGACGAGCACCCGCGCGAGCCAGTTTCCGCTGCCGGGCAGCCAGGTCACATCGCGGGAGGGCGAGCTCCCGCCCGGGTAGTTCTGCCAGTTGCCAGCGGCGTCGAAGTGGTCGATGCCAGCGGCGACCTCGTTGACGGTCGAAGTGAAATGGCTGTAGCCGACCAGAAAGCTGTCGAGGACGGGATCGACGGCGACGCTCATCGCCCAGGTGGGATAGTTCACCGGACCTTCGAAGTAGTTGAAGATCTGGAAGCCCGAGGTCCCGAAGCTCGCGTCGATCTGCCCGGAGGCGGTCAGCCGGACGACCGCGGCCACGTTCGAGGCCAACCCGCCCTCGACATCCCCGGCGACCAGAATGCGCCCTGATGGTCGACGGCCATGCCGCGCGCCCCGTCGGCGCCGCCCACCACGAGGTCGACCGGAACGACGGCCATGCCGGGGTGGAAGGGGTCGAGCGCGTTGAAGGTGGTGTCGAGCAGACCGGCGCTGGTGAACTTGACGACGAAGAAATCGCTGTCGCCGCCTCCCCAGACAAGGCTGCCCGCGACCAGCCAGCCGCCGTCTCCGGCCCGGGCCAGCGCCACAGGGTAGAGCGGGAGCGGAGCATAGTTGTACGCGGCGCAGCCCGTGCCGCCGGCAAACGTGAGGTCGAGCAACAGATTGCTGGTGGTGAGGCGGCAGAGGCGAATCTCCGCGCTGCTCGCGCTGCCCGCCGATCCGGCGATCAGGAGGCCCCCGGCGCCGTCGAGTCGCGTGGCGACAGCCTCATCCGAGTTCGGAGCTCCGAGGTTGAAGCGGAAAAAGGTGGACAGACTGAGCCCTCCGGCGGAGTTGAGCTTGGCGACGCCCCAGTCGGCGTCGCCGGTGGTCGATTCGAAATGGCCGACGTAGTAGAGGTTCCCTGCGTCGTCGGTGGTGACGTCTTTCACCCAATCCGAGGAGCCGCCATGATTCCAGTCGAGGGCCGTGCCCCCGCCCGCTCCGAAGCTCGGATCGGGACGTGCCGTCCGTCGCGGCGGCCGGACCGGCGGCAAGCACGCCGACGGCCAGGATCCGGGCAAGATGAAGGACAGTGCGCGCGCGGGTCATGGTCAGCCTCCATGCCGTTCATCCGTAGAACGGGACGGAAAGCGGACATGCCGGCAGACCGGAGATCAGTGTCCGGACGCTGGCGGAACCGCAAGGCGCTCGGTGACCTCCGCCGCCAGGGCGAGCTCGGGGGCGCCCGGGACGAAGGCTGCGAGGAGGTCTGCGCGCGCGGCAGCGAGCAGCCCGCCGGCCGCCTGGCGCTCGCCGCGGTCGAGCCGGGCGGCGGCGAGATGAACGCGGGTCCGCGCCGCCTCCGGCGGATCGGCGGTGGCGCGCGCGGACCAGATCGCGAGCGCCTCCTCGCCGAGAGCGATCGCCGCCGCCGGATCGCCGGCGCGGCGGGCCGCTTCCGCCGCGAAATCGAGCGCCGCGGCGAGCGTGCGGCCGCGCAGCTTGAAGCCACGGCGCAAGCCACCGCCCGCTCGGCGGCAGTGCGCGCCTCGGCCGGGCGGCCGGCGGCGAGGAGCGCGTGCGCGAGCGCCTCCCAGCCGAATCCGGTGGCCGAATTGCCGGCACCCAAGGTCCGTTCGAGCACGGCAAGCGCAGCGCGGGCCTCACTCTCGGCTCCCCGCCCGTCGCCGGCGTGAGCCTCGATACGCGCCCCGAGGGCCCGCGTCCAGCCGAGCTGCGGATCGTCGGCGCCGAAGGCGGCGGTCTGGATCCGCCGGCACTCCGCAAGCTCGCCGGCCGCCGCGCCGGGAGAGCCCGCTTCGTCGAGCAGACCACGCGTACCAGCGATCGACCAGGGCGACCCGCGGGTGATCGGCGCCGAGCACCTGGCGCGCCTCCGGCAGCAGGGCGGTGAAGACCTGCCGGGCGCCGGGCCAGTCGCCGCTGCGCACGAGGTCGACGGCGAGGTTGTAGCGGTGGGTCAGCGCGTCCGGCGTGGCGGCGCGTCCGGCGGCGGAGTCGCCGGCGACGATGTGGCGGAAGACGGCGGCGGACTCGGCATAGCGCTCGGCGCCACCGAGAGTCATCGCGAGCGAGTTCTCGGCCCCGAGCGCCGCTTCGGAGTCCGGTCCTTCGTGACGCCGGGCGAGCTCGACCAGCTGGCGCTGCAAAGCCTCGGCGCCCGCGAGGTCGTTGCGCGAGCGCAGGCAGGCAGCGACACCGCTCATCGCCTCGCGTGCCGCTGGCGATTCGGGGTCGCGGCTCGCCTCGAGAATCGCCCGCGCCGCCTGGTAGCGCTCCTCCGCTTCGTCGACCCGGCCGCGGTCGAACAGAATGTTGGCGGTGAGCAGCTGCGCCTCCGCGACCTCGGAGCTGCCCGCCCCGTGGAGCTCCTGGCGCAACGCCACGCGGCGCTCGGCGAGCGGCAGCGCGGCGTCGTACTCGCCGAGCTGCAGGTAGACCGAGCCGACCATCTCGAGCACCCGATCGCGCACTTCGGGCTCGCCCGCGAGCTGGGTGTCGATCTCCTTGGCGCCGGCGTCGAGCACCTCGCGCACCGTCACCGCGGCACCCTTCGCCTGGCGGGATCCGACGCCGACAGGATGCGCAGCAGGAACTCCTGCACCTGCTCGGCCTTGCGCGCCTCGCGCTGGGCGCGCCGCGCTTCGGCGAGCGCGGCGAGCAGCCCCCCGGTGAGCGTGACGAGCACCAGCACCGCGGCGACGACCGCCGTGCGGTGTCGGCGCAGAAAGCGGCCGACGCGATAGGCGCGCGCCTCGCCGCGCGCTTCGACCGGACGACCGGCCAGATGCTGGCGCAGATCCAGGGCGAGGGCGGCGACGGTGGCGTAGCGCTCGGCGCTCTCCTTGCGCAACGCCTTGAGCAGAATCGCGTCGAGATCTCCGGCCAGCTGGCGGCGGAGCGGCCGCAGTGATACGAGCGTCCCCGTCCGCTCCCGGCTCGCCTCCCCGACTGCCAGAGAGGGCGCCAGCGCCTCCTCCTCGAGGACGGCGCGCGCGATCGTCGCGCCTTCCCGATAGGGCAGCCGGCCGGCGAGGAGCTCGAAGAGCAGGACGCCCAGCGAGTAGACATCGGTCGCGGTCGTCACCGCTTCGCCGCGCAGCTGCTCGGGGGCCGCGATACTGCAGGGTCAAGGCGCGGAGCAGCGTCGGCGCCTGGACCGAGTCGGCCGACTCCTCCGGCTCGAGCACCTTGGCGATGCCGAAGTCGAGCAGCTTCACCTCGCCCGCGCCGGTGACCAGGACGTTCGAGGGCTTGAGATCTCGATGCACGATCAGGCTGCGGTGGGCGTATTCCACGGCATCGAGCACGCCCAGAAAGAGCTCGAGGCGGCCGCGAACTCCGAGCGCGCGCTGGCGGCAGTAGAGGTCGATCGCGACGCCGTCGACCGCCTCGAGCGCGAACCAGGTGCGCGGCCCGAGTCGAGGACGCCGCCGTCGATCAGACGCGCGATGCCCGGGTGATCGAGCCGCGCGAGGATCTGGCGCTCGAGTCGGAACCGGCGCTGCGCTTCCTCGGAGAAGGCTGCGAGGCCGAGCAACTTGACCGCCACGCGCTGCTCGAAACCGCCCTCGACGCGCTCGGCGAGGAAGACCGTTCCCATGCCGCCGCGCCCGAGCTCGGCGAGCAGCCGGAACGGTCCGACCCGCGCACCCTCCACCGGGCCGACATCGCCCGCCGCGTCGGTCCGGAGCAGGAGGCCGGCAGCGCCCGCCGGCGGCGCGGCGAGAAGGAGTCCCCGGCATCGCGGTGCGCCGCGAGCAGCGAACGCACCTCGCGCGCGAGGCCGGAGTCCTCCGCGGCGCAACGCGCGATTTCCGCTTCGGCCTCCTCGGGAACGAGGTCGAGAACGCGCTCGAGCAGCTCGTCCGCCCGGCGCCAGCGCGCCCGCGCTTCGTCGCTCACGGTCCGGCGCCCGGCCGCTTCGCCGTGGAGCTCGCGATAGAGGAACGCGCCGCGCCTTCGTCCACTCGCGTCGCACGGTGCGCGCGGTCAAGCCCAGCGACTCGGCGATCTCCTCCTCGCCGAGACCGGCGAAGAATCGCCACTCGACGATCTGCGCCTGGCGGGCGTCGAGCGCGGCCAGCCGGTCGAGGGCGCGGTCGACCGCGAGCACCTCCTCGGCGAGCGCACCCACCGGCAGCGCTGAGTCGTCGAGCGACAGCGTAGCGGCGGCGCCGCCGCGTTTGGCCGCGCTGCGGGCGCGCGCCTGATCGACGAGAATGCGCCGCATCGCCTGCGCCGCGAGCGCGAAATGCCGGCGGGTCTCGATCGCGAGATCGCCGGCACGGGCGAGACGCAGATAGGCCTCGTGGACGAGTACCGTCGTGCTGATCGTCGCGCCCGGCCGCAGGTGGCGCAGCTGGGCGTGGGCGAGCGTGTGGAGCTCGTCGTAGACCGCCCCAAAGGCCCTGTCGAAGGCCCCCGGGTCGCCGTGACGGGAAGCCTCGAGCCAGGCGGTCAGCGATCGGAGGACATTGCGCTCATAGAGGATAGAACTGCGGCTGCCGGCCTGCAAGAACGCCGGCCAGCAGCGCGAGCACGGCGCAACAGCCAAACAGCCAAACAGCCAAGCAGCGACCGCGCCTGCGAGATTCCTCGAACTGCCTCATGGGTCGGACACTCTCAGCGCAGCGAGCGCGGGGCTCATGACTGTCGCCATCCCAGGATCCCGTCTCACTGCCTGCCACAGCTCTCACTGGCGTCAGCACCGACGGCCCGATTCCCGGTTCTCCGCGCTCTGGCGCTTCCTCTCGAGTTGGCCGACAGCGGCGAGCCGATCGAGCAGACCGTCCATCACACCGTTCACCGCGTCGAATCGAATCGCGTCCGCGAGCATCTCCGCGGCTTCTGGATGTAGCGCCCTCCGACGAGCTCGTCGGAGCAGTGGCCGATGAGCTGCCGGGCACCGGCCTGCGTCATCTCCAGATGAAACTGCAGGCCGATGACCCGCTCACCGTAGGCGAAAGCCTGGTGCGCGCAGCCGTCCCGCTGCGGGCGACGTGCAGCGCGCCGGCGGGAATGTCGAAGGTGTCCCCGTGCCAATGGAAGACCTCGAGCCGCTGCGGGAACCGACTGAACAAGCCGCTCGCCGCGGCCGCCTCTGTGGGTTCGATCGCGAACCAGCCGATCTCCTTCTCGGTGTTGGCATACACCCTCGCTCCCAGCACCTCCGCGACGAGCTGGGCGCCGAGGCAGACGCCGAGCACTCTCCGGCCGCGCGGCGATCGCCGCTCCGATGAAGCGCTTCTCCCGCGTGAGCCACGGATGTTCGCCTCTCGTGGACGTTCATCGGGCCGCCCATCACCACCAGCAGATCCACGTCCGCGACCGCGGGAAGGGGCTCCATCGCGATGGAATCGCGTCACGCCGAGAGTGTGCCGTCCGCGACGAATCCAGTCCGCGATGCTCCCCAACCCCTCGAACGGCACATGCTGGAACCAGCTGAACCTTCATCTTCCCGCTCCCCCGGCTCGCGCGAGCTCCCTGCCGAGCTCCCCTTCGATCTCCCACGGTCCGAGACCGGCGTCGGGATCTCCGAGGGTGCAGGCATGCGGGCGCGAGGCTCGCGCCCTTCGCCGGACCGGACAAGGCGAGGTTCCCTCTTCGACCGAGCTCCGGCTCAAGGCACCGCCGACGACCAGGATGCCGGTGCCGCCGCTTTCGAAACCGTCGGCGAAGAGCAGACCGTCGTCGCCGAAGAAGAGCTCGTCGGCGCGCAGGTCGACGTCGTTGGTGGTGCCGGCCTCGACGATCAGGCGCACGCTCGCCGAGTGCGCGCCGGCCGGGAAGGGTGCGCCGCCGCTCGCCACCGTCACCCAGACCGCGCCGGTGTCGCCGGCGACCGCGGGCGAGAGGAGCGCGGAAAGAGCGCCGCTCGAGCAGTCGGCGGAACCGAAGTACTGCGCCTCGAGATGAGCGACCGGGGCGCCCGGCAGGGCGCTCGCGGAGCGCAGACGACCCGACAGGCGGCTCCAGCCGTGCGCCGGCAGAGCGACGCACTGCTCGACCTGCCAGGTCTCGCCCGCCCCGGCGGAAGAGGTGACCGCGACCGAGCCCGAGGTCGGCTGTTCGCCGGCGTCATCGAGGTCCGCCGCCACTTCGCCCGGGACGGTCGCCACGACCGTCCAGCCGGCCAGGCCGGCGTCGAAGTTCGGGTTGCCGGCGAGGTCGGTGCCGCGCACGGTGAAGGTCCGCGCGCGGGCGTCGCCACCGGTGCCGTTGCCGTCGCCGTCGAGGGGGTTGCCGGCCGGGTCGAGCAGCGTGCCGCAGGCGGCGACGAGGTAGCCGCCGGCGGCGAGCGCCTGGTTTCCACCGGGCGCCAGGTGCGCCGTGCGGGTCGCTGCCGACCAGGTGACCGCGAGCGGCAGCGCGACATCGTCGTCCCGCGACGGTGCAGCCGGCGCTGTCGACGATCCCGTCCGGGCCGGAGGCCACGAGGAGCCAGCCGGCCGGGTTGGTGACGTCGCCGGGCGTGGTGTCGCCGGGTGGGTCGAACATCTCTTCGGCGAAGCTGGCGTAGACCTGGGTCAACGGCTGATCGACCACCTCGCCCTCGGTGAGCACGAGGTCCGCCGTGCGGGCGACGCTGTCGAAAGTCTCGACCGTCGGCGGCGCGGTGTCGATCCGGTAGGGCCCGCCGGAGACCACCGCCCCGCGGTTGCCCGCGACGTCGACCGCGCAAACGTGGGCGTACCAGGTGCCGTCCGCGAGGCTCCCGGAGATCGCCGTCAGATCCGGAGTCGTCGCAACCAGAGTCGCGCAGTCGGGCGCGCTGGCGAGCGCGGTGAAATCGTAGCGGTAGAAGGCGACGCCCGAGAGAGCGTCGCTGGCGGCGCCCCAGGCGATCGCGACCGTCGGGTCGGAGTGCGGCTCGCCGTCACCGTGCGAGGCCGAGGTCAGGGTGCCCGGCGCGCTCGGAGTGCCGGTGTCGATCCAGTAGGGACCGGCGTGCACTGCGGCCGAGCAGTTGCCGGCGGAATCGCAGGCCCGCACGTGGAGGTACCAGTCCGCGCTGTCGGGCGAGGCCGTGCCGGTGAAGGTCGTTCCCGCCTGCTCGGGCGTGGAATCCGGCACCGTCGCGGCAGCCTGATCGAAGGCGATCGAGTAGCCCGCGACGCCGTTGGGGTCGATCGCACCCGAGAAGGCGAAATCGACGTCGACGTCGCTCGACCAGGTCGCGAGGGTATGGCTCGTCGAAGCGACCGCGAGGCCGGTGGGCCCGGAGGTGTCGATCGTGTAGGGACCGCCCGTCGTGACGGAGGCTCAGGTTCCCCGCCCCGTCGACCGCGCAGACGTGCGCGTACCAGATGCCGTCGGCGAGGCTCCCCGAGCTGCCCGCGAGGGTGGCGGTCGTCGTGCCCAGGTCGCCGCACGCCGGCGGTGTCGCCGTCGCTGTGAAGCCGTAGCGATAGACTGCTACGCCCGAGAGACCGTCGCTCGCCGCGCCCCACGAGATGTCGATCGTCGGGTTGGACTTCGGCAGCCCGTCACCGTGCGAGATCGAGCTCACCACTCCGGTCGCCGACGGCGCCGTGGTGTCGATCCAGAACGGCCCGGCGTGCACCGTCGCCGTGCAGTTGCCCGCGAGGTCGCAGGTGCGCAGGTGGAAGTACCAGTCGTTGCCGTCGGCGAGCGCCGGGCTCGTCGTCGAGTGCGGATCGGCGGTGTGCGGCACATCCACCACCGCGTCCGGCGTCGAGACTGCGGAGTGGTTCCACTCCACTGAGTAGCCCGCGAGGCCGGAGCCACCGAGGATTGTCCGCCGCGCCCGACCAGGTCACCTGCACGGTGTTGTCGTTCGTCCAGGTGCTCGCGGGCGGCGAGGTGGAGGTGCTCGTCGGGTCGCTGGGCGGAATCTCGTCGAGACCGAACTTCTGGATGCGGTGGTTGAGGTGGTCGGCCACATAGAGGTGGCCGGAGGAGAACGCCACGTTCAGCGGATCGAGGAACTGCCCGTCGCCGCTGCCGGAGCTCCCCCAGGCACAGAGTGGGAAGCCCTCCAGGGTGAAGGCCTGGATGCGCCGGTTGGCCACCTCGGAGACGTAGACGACGCCCGCGGGCGAGATCGTGATGCCCGCCGGCGCGTTCAGCTGCCCGGCGCCGGCGCCGTAGCTTCCCCACTTCCCGACGAAGGCCCCCGCGGAGGTGAAGCGCTGGACGGTGTGGCCGTTGACGTCGGTCACGAAGACGTCGCCGCCGGGGGCGGTGGCCACTCCCCAGGCGCGCAGGAACTGGCCGTTGCCCGTACCCGCGGAGCCGAACTGGAGGACGAAGTTGCCGTCGTGGTCGTACTTGGTCACGACGTTGGCCGCGTCGTTGACGGCGTAGACGTGATCGGTGGCGTCGACCGTCAACCCATACGGGCTTCCCGTCGCCCACTGGTCGACCAGCGTGCCGTCGAGCGCGAAGACCTGGACGTTCGCGGCGTAGAGGTTCGACACCACGGCGTGGCCGTGGCTGTCCAGGGCGACGCTGACCGGCCCGCCGGCGGTGGACCACTGGCGGACGAAGTTCCCCTGGCCGTCGAAGAGTTGAAGCCGGCCGTTGTCGAAGTCTGCCACCACGACCTCGCCACCCGGCCCGGCGCCGACACCGAACGGCCGGCGGAACTGCCCGGCTCCCGTACCGAAGCTCCCCCACTTCCGCTCGAACGGCAAGGCGCAAGTCGTCGGCAGCGTCGTGTCGGTGATCTGGAACGGCCCGGCGCTGGCGACCGCGCCCCAGTTGCCCGCGTTGTCGCGCGCGCAGACGTGGAAGTACCAGCTACCCGCCGCGAGGGAGGCGCTCGTCGCGCTCGTCGTGCCCTCTTCGGCCTCCTTCGTGGTCTCGCAGCTCCAGCTCGCGCTCGCCGGTGAAAGCCCACGAGTAGCCATCGAGCCCGGAGCCGCCATCGACCGGCTCACCCCAGGACATCGAGATCGAGTCGGCCTCCGACGCGACGCCCACGGCATGCGTCGTGCTGGCGAGACCGGAGAGCACTCCCCGGCGCCGTCGCGTCGATCCAGAACGGTCCGGCATGGACCGTCGCCGTGCAGTTGCCCGCGAGATCGCAGGTGCGCAGGTGGAAGTACCAGTCGTTGCCATCGGCGAGCGCCGGGCTCGTCGTCGAGTGCGGATCGGCGGTGTGCGGGACATCCACCACCGCGTCCGGTGTCGAGACGGCGGCGTGGTTCCACTCGATCGAGTAGCCCGCGAGGCCCGAGCCGCCGGATCGTCCGCCGCGCCCGACCAAGTCACCTGGACCGTATTGTCGTTCGACCAGCTGCTCGCGGCCGGCGAAGTCGAATCGACCGCCGGATCGCTGGGGGCGTTGGACTCGGCTGCGACGTACTTCGCGACGACGTAGTCCTGGCCGAGCCCGTCGGAGGTCCCGGCGACGACGATCGCACCGTTCGGACCCACAGCCATCGCGGTACCGTAGTCGTGACCGCCGTTGTCGATCGTCCCGGCCCACTGCTGCGTCCCGGCGCTGTCATAGCGGACGGTCACCGTGTCCTGGTTCGAGCCGTTGTGCGACCGGCCGACAACGTAGATACTGCCGAGCCCGTCCAGAGCGATCGAGTAGGCCGTGTCGTCCTGGCTGCCGGCCGCCGGATTGTCGAACATCTGGGCCCACTCGAGGGTGCCGGACATGTCGTACTTCAGGGTCAGGTAGTCGTAGAGGCCTGTCCCGACGCTCCCCGAGTAGCCGGTCGCGTAGAGGTTGCCGCCGGCATCGAGCGCGTGGGAAAAGGTCATGTCATGGTGCACCCCGACTGCCGGGTTCTCGAAAGTCCGGGCCCACTGTTGCACGCCCGAGGAGTTGTACTTGACCGTCAACGCATCGCCGGTCGAACCATCGACCTGCACGTAGCCGGTGACGTAGACATTGCCCGCCGTGTCAGCGGAGACCGCGTAGCCGACGTCGTAGTTGAAAGGCCCGGCGAACGGCACCGCCCACTGCTGCACGCCGGCGGAGTTGTATTTCACGGTCAGCACGTCCCAGCCCGTGACGGCTCGCAACGCCTGCCCCGTCACGTAGACGTTGCCGGACGCGTCGACGTGGAGCGCGTACGGGTATTCGTCGTTGCTTCCCGAACCGTTGTACGAAGACGCCCACTGCTGGACGCCCGACGCGTTGTACTTGACCGTCAAGTAGTCGTAGCCCGTCGCACTGACCGACTGACCGGTGACATAGACGTCGCCACCAGCGCCGACAGCGATCGCCGAGGGCGTGTCGTGCGAGTTGACGGAGCCGTTGAAAGGGAGTCGCCCATTGCTGGGCTCCGGCCGCGTCGTACTTCACCGTCATATAGTCCCAGTTCGCGCCGTTGAACGACTGGCCCGTGACGTACGTGTTGCCGTTCCCATCCACCGCCACGGCGACGGCCTGGTCGTGTTGGAAGCCGGCGGCCGGATTCTCGAAAGCCGCAGCCCACAGCTGCGCGCCGTTCGGACCGTAGCGCACGGTCATGAAGTCGTTGAAGTTGGAAGCATCGTTGGCGAGCCCGGTCACCGCGACCCGACCGGCCGAGTCGACCGCGACACCACCCCGGGCGAACTGGTTCGTCTCGCTGGCTACCTTGTCGGTCGTCGCGCGGCTCGGCGGCTCGATCGTCGTCCACAGCTGGGTCCCGGCGGGGTCGTACTTGACGATGCGGGCATCCCACGTGCTGTCGTAGGAGCGCCCGCCGATCAGCACGTTGCCGGAAATGTCCATGCCGACTGCGGACCCGATGTCGTCCTGGCTCCCCACGAGAGGGCTGTCGAATGCTCTCACCCATTGCACCACGCCCGACCCGTCGTACTTCGCGGTGAGGTAGTCATAGCGGGTCGTGACCGGGTCCTGGGAGTACCCCACAACGCAGACGTTGCCGGAGGGGTCCGAGACGATCGCGATTGCGTAGTCCAACTGCGTGCCGGCCTCGGGATTCTCGGAGATCGCCGCCCATTGCTGGACTCCGGCGGGGTCGTACTCCACCGTCACCAGGTCCCAGCCCGAGGATCCACTGATACCAGAGCCCGTCACCACCACCTCCCCACCCGCGGCTACCGTCACGGCGTAGGCTTCGCCCACAGACACTCCGCCGAACGGAGTCGCCCATTGCTGGACTCCGGCGGAGTCGTATTTCACCGTCATGAACTGGTTGTTGGACCCGCCGACCACGTAGGCGTTGCCGGCGACGTCGATCGTCAGACCGTACGCCCAGTCTTCCTGCGTGCCGGGCGCCGGGTTGTCGAACGGAACCGCCCAGAGCTGCGAGCCTGCGGCGCTCCATCGGACCGTCATGAAGTCCGACACCCCACTGACCGCATCGCGGCTCCAGCCCGTCACGTAAGGGCTGCCGTTCCCGTCGACGGCGAGGCCGAACAACCGCTCATCTCCGTGGGTCGCGCCGTCGAAGGTCGCGGACCACTGCAGCGCGCCGCCGGGGCCGTACTTCACGATCAGGAAGTCGTTGGCGTTGCTGTTCCGCTCGCCCGCGACGAAGACGCTGCCGGCCGAATCCACGGCGATCGCGCGCCCCCACTCCTCGGGGTTCCCGACTCCGTTGTGAAGCACGGCCCACTGCTGGAGACCGAGACTGTTCACCTTCGCCGTGAGCAGGTCGGTCCCGCCCGGGTTTCCCGACGAGTATCCGGTCACGAAGACGTTTCCGAACGAGTCCAGAGCCAGAGCGGTCGGCCAATCCTGCTGCGCGCCCACGCTCGGACTGTCGATCCGGGTCGACCAGAGCAACGCGCCATCCGGACCGTACTTCGCTACGAGAAAATCCCAACTCGATCCATCGTGGACCGAATCCGCCACGAAGGTGTTTCCCGCCTGATCGACGACCAAGGACTGTTCGTTGCGTCGATGGTCGGTGTCTCCAAGGTACGCCTCTCCGTCGATGCCCCGATTGAATCTCACCCGCCAAGCCTCCACCTGGGCCCCAGCGCCGGCGACGCCAGTGAGCGCGGCGAGAACCAGAGCGGCAGCGCAGACACCGCTTCGGGTCCATGGAGTCGAAACCGCTCGAGAACCGACAGGGCGACGTGCGCTCATGCTCCTCCTCCGGTACGGCAGGGATACTCACACGGACGAGCGCGGGTCGCATCCCCCGTTCGGGGGGAAGGGCGGAGACTCGTGCAGGCTCCCGGACCGGTGAGCAGGCGGCGGACGAGCTCGGCTTGGCGGCGGGTGTCGGTCTTGGCGAAGATGGTGTGCAGCGTCGACTTGGCCGTCTCGCGGGTGATGCCGAGCTGCTCGGCGGCCTCGGGGAGGCCGATGCCTTCGGCGAGCAGGCTCGCCAGCCGCGCCTCGGCCGGGGTGAGGCCGTAGAGCTGGCGGAGCGCTTCGTGCGGCAGCTCGAGGCGGCGCTCCGGGTCGACCAGGAAGACCGCGGCCACGGCGCGGCCGGGCGCGACCGTGGCGAGCTCGGGCGTCAGCGGCGTCACCAGGAGCTCGAGCGGTCGCCGCAGCGACGGACGGCGGACCGCGAGGTAGCCGCCCGCGGCTCGCGGACCGCCCGCGGCCGGGTGCGCCGCGCCGGCGACCAGCGCGCGCAGCGTGGCGGAGTCGGCGGGGCGCGCCGCCTGGAGCCCGTCGCGATCGAGACGGAGGCCGTCGCCCGCCGCGAGCACCTCCTCGGCGTAGGTGTTGGCGAACTTCACCGCCAACCGGGTGTCGAGGAGCAGCACGCCCCGCGGCAGCCGATCGAGGGCGTCGGTGAGCGCTTGCCGGGCCGCCGCCGCGGCGCCGAGCTCGTGGCCGATGCGCGCCGCGCGGGCAAGATGCGGCGCCAAGGCGACGAAGCGTCGCCGGTCGCGCTCGCGGAAGCCGGGCGGCCGCAGCGAGCGCTGCGCCGAAGCGGCGACGAAGATCTCGCGGTCGGCGTGGACGATGCCGCCGAGGGTGGCGCCGAGCTCGAGCGGGCGCAGAAAGTCGTTGTAGATCGCGGTGCGGCGGAAGGCCGCGACGCCCAGGTGCTCCTCGGGGATCAGGATCTCGCCGACCGGCCGGCTCAGGCCGACGCCGACCCGCGGGTCGAACCGCACCCAGTGCCGCGCGTACTCGGTGAGCGCCGACTCGTCGAGGCCGCCGGTGGCGGCGAAGAGGACCTCCCCCGAGCCGGTCGCCTGCACCTGAAGGACCGCCCCCGGGGCGCCGACCGAGCATGCGAGGTCGCGCAGCACCGCCGGCCAGCGTTGCGGTTCGAGCGCCGCGGCATAGATCCCCTCGACCAGGTCCCCGGAGGGACGCTGCTCTCCTCCCCGCATCTCCCTCCCCACCCTCCGCCCACACGAGGAACGAGACCGGTCGCGGAGACGCGACGCACGATGGCACTTTGGGTCCCAATTCTCTCGACTGCAGCGTGGAAGCAGCGGCATCCTGATGCGAGCCCGGAAGAGACTCGTATGACCCGCGTCATACGGAGCCCGAAGAGGGTGGAGAGGCGCTCGCGGGCAGGCTCTCACTTTCCGCCCCGGCTGCCACTCCACCGAGCCGGTCGCCAGACTCGAGCCCGTCGACGAGAACCGCCCGCCCACCAGGGCGGAATCCGAGGGCCCACGCCACTCCGGCCCCGGCACCCCGAGTCCCCGAGGCCCAGAGGCACGCCGACCCTGGGGCGCCTCAGGGCGCCGTCGCCGACCAGAACGCGGTGCTGCCGATCTCGAAGCCGTCGAGGAAGATCACGATGATCGCCTCGACGGCACCGACCTCGAGCACGGGGGTGCCGTCACCATCACTGTCGAACGGCCGCAGCGCCTGGCTCCATTGATCCGCCGGAGCGCAGACGAACGGGTGGCCACCCTCGAGGGCGGCGGAATAGCTGTTCGGGACGCGGGCGGGGAACTTGTCTGGAGGTGCCCACAGCGGGTAGAGGCTCCAGTCGCCGTCGACGTCATTGATCCCGACGCATGCGGTGCCATCGAAGAAGACGTTCATCCCGTTGCTCGAGTAGGTGACGTTCCCCCCCGTCAACGTGCAGTACCCGACGACGGAACAGCCGAGCGACAGGCTCGCTCCCGGGAGCGCGGAGCCGTCGACCGTCATTCGGCCGATCGTCGAGGAGACGACGGTCAGATCGCTGCTCGCTCCATTGATGGAGGTCGTGGGTGCCCCGTTGTCGACGACCGACGAGCTCTCGATCGACAGCGCGCTGCTCCAGACGTCGATTCCGCCCGCCGAGCCGGAGTCGGTGTACTGGTTGTCGTGCACGCTCGAGCGCCGCACGGTGACGGTCGCTTGCTCATCGGCGGCGATCGCCGGACCACGCGCGAACCAGGTCGGTGGATTCGCGAACGCATAGTCGTGAGCGAGCTCGGTGTCCTCGATCATCACGCTGCCACCGACCGTTCCAATGGCGCCCCCGTGGTGCGCGGCGCACCATTGGATGCGAGAGCGGCGGATCGCCAGGCCTCCACCGGTGCGAACGTAGATCCCGCCGCCGACGCCCGCGACCAACCCGCCGGAAAGCGTCACGTCGCCGAGATCCAGGCCCGAGAAGTCCCTGAATGTCGAAGATGCGGTCGCCGAAGGACTGCATCTCGATCGACGTGACGGCCCAGCCGGTTCCGAGCAGCGTGATCGCGCTGGTGATGTCGAGGTCGCCGCTCGCCGCGAAATCCTCGCCCGCCCCGGCCAGAGTGAGCGAGTAGGTCCCCGGAGGGAGGTAGATGCCGTCCGCACCGGAGAGCGCGTTGGCCTCCTGAACGGCGGCGCGCAGCGAACACCCGCCACCGTTCAGGGCGCTGCACAGGCCGTCACCGGGCGAGCTGTCGAGTTGGTCGTCCGTCCGCGTGACGGTGAACGTGACGGCGCCGCCGCACGATGGGTCGGCCATCAGCAGGACGCAGAGCATCGCGGGCAGCGCCGCCAGCGCAGAACGGCCGGCGCGAGAGTTCCGGAAATACTGCGAGAACCTGGGCATGAGACCTCCTCATGCGAAACCGAATCGATGTGGAATCTGCTTCTAGGGTAGCACGCCGGGCCGGAACC
Organism: Thermoanaerobaculia bacterium; assembly: GCA_963788175.1. GTDB lineage: Bacteria > Acidobacteriota > Thermoanaerobaculia > Multivoradales > JAGPDF01 > JAGPDF01. The sequence continues at coordinate 49,386 of CAWBFZ010000016.1, read as the reverse complement.
GGGTCACGGCGAGCTCCTCGCTCCTCGACGCCAGCCGCTGGCCAGAGGAATTCCAACCTTGCGCGCGCGTCCTGCCGCGCAGCCTCTTCGGCGCCATACCCGACCGGCATGAGCCGTTTTCCCGGCGGCTTGCGCGGGAACCAACAAGGCCGACTATCACTGAGGGACATTCCGGGCCGCTGGGGGGAAAGCGATGATCGAACCGAGAGCAGGCTGGATGGTGGTGTGGATCTGGGCCGGGCTGCTCGTCGCGGCGCGCGCGAACGCCGCCGCGGGAGCCGTGGCGGTGTCGCCGGGGCGCGGCCGGCGCCGCTTCGAGCGCGGTGGCGGGCGGCTGCCCGACTTTCAGCTGGAGCCCGGCCGGGAGCACCACGGCGAGCGAGCTCGCGGTGCTCGAGATCGGGGAAGAGGGCGACCTCGAGAGCGCCCAGGTGGCGCTGCGCCGACAGGTGGCGGCAGGCGCGAGCTCGTGGACACCGGGAGGAACCGACTGCCTCGCCCCCGAACGCGACTACGCCTGGCTCGTGCGCGCCGTCGACATCGACGAGAGGGCCGGGGAGAGTGGTCCTCGCCAGCTCTACTTCCGAGTGGCGAGCGCGCCGAGCGCCGAGGAGGTCGCTGCCGCGCTCGCCCTGCTCCAGCGCTGGCGCGCGAGCCAGGCGATCCGACGCCAACGGGAGCGGCACCGGCGGTCGGGCCGCGGCCGGGCCGGCCGGAGCCCGCGGACCGGCGAAGGCGGCCGGCGGGAGTCCGCGCGCGCCGCTGGTCAGCGGCGCTTCGGCGATCCATGGCGAGATGCCCGACACCAGCGGCGCGGCCTTCGGCGTCTTCGGCGTCAGCCACTCGGCGCAGGGTGCGGGCCTCGTCGGGCGCAACGAAACGGCGGGGGCGGATCTCGTCCTCGACGGCGCGGCGCAGGGCGAGGCGGATACGCTGTTCACTCAGGCGGGGATCGACCGCCCGTCGGGCTCGCCGCAGACCTTCGACGTCCAGAACTCCGACGCCGGGGCGATGACGCTCCGGGTCGACGGCGTCGCGGTCGACACGGCCACCACGGCGATCGACTGGACGCGGTTGGCCAGCGTCCCGCCGGGCTTCGCCGACGGCATCGACGACGACAGCGGCGGCGACATCACCGGCGTCAGTGCCGGCAGCGGCCTTTCCGGCGGCGGCAGTTCCGGTGCCGTCACCCTCGCGGCCAGCTTCGGCGGCAGCGGAGCGGCGGCGACGGTCTCACGCAGCGACCACAACCACTTCGGGCAAACCTGGATCGGGAAGTACTCCGGACGGCCTGTTCGTGCAGAACCAGCTCAACGGCGGCCGCGCGCTCAGTGGCCACGCGACGGCGACCGGTGGCGAGAGCACTGGCGTCGAGGGCAGGAGCAGCTCGACCAGTGGCCGAGCGCTCTTCGGCCTCGCCACTGCGAACAGCGGCGACGCCCGTGGCGTCTTGGGACAATCCATCTCGTCGGCAGGCGTGGGCGTCAGCGGCGAGGTCTACGCGACCACCGGTATCAACTGGGGCGTCTACGGCAGGGCCGCCTCGACGGCCGGCCGGGGCGTCGAAGGGGAGACCACGTCGACCACCGGCACCACCTACGGAGTCCGGGGATTGAGCGCTTCGACGGGCGGGCGCGGCGTCTACGGCTCCGCCCCAGCCCCAGGCCTGGCTGGACTACTTCGCCGGCAACGTCACCGTCACCGGCACGCTCTCGAAGGGCGGCGGCTCGTTCAAGATCGACCACCCGCTCGACCCCGAGAACAAGTACCTCTACCACTCCTTCGTCGAGTCGCCCGACATGATGAACGTCTACAACGGCAACGTCACCACCGACGCGAGCGGGCTACGCCACGGTCGAGCTGCCGGACTGGTTCGAGGCGCTCAACCGCGACTTCCGCTACCAGCTCACCGTGATCGGCGACGGCGCCTGGTCGCGCGTCCGGGTCGTGCGCGGCGTCGAGGGCAACCGCTTCGTGATCCAGACCGAGATCCCCGCGACTGAGGTCTCTTGGCAGGTGACCGGCATCCGCAAGGATCCCTTCGCCGAGGCGAACCGGATCCCGGTCGAGCAGGAGAAGCCCGCGGCCGAGCGCGGGTTCTTCCTCCATCCGGAGGCCTGGGCCGGCCGTCGGAGGAGGGGGTCGACTTCCGCGAGCGCGAGAGCGCCCGGGCCGTCCTCGACTCCGGGTGCCGGAGGAGCAGCCATGAAGGCAACGGAGGCGGTGACGCGAAGAGTCCGGCGGCGATCGCCGGCGCTGGCCGCGGCCTGTGCGATCGGTCTGCTTCTCGTCCCCGCGCGCGCGGCGTGGGCGCGGTCTGCCCGGTGCCGAGCGTGGGCCATCCGACGATCGGCGCGGCGGTGCGCGATCCGGTGTGCACGACGGTGCAGCTCGCCGCCGGCACCTTTGCCGAGTCGGTCGAGGTCGCGCGCGACCTGGTGATCGCCGGCGCCGGCTCGGCGGCGAGCGTCGTCGCCGGCCGCCTGCTGGTGAGCGGCGCGACCAGCGACGTCACGCTCTGCGGGCCTGCGCGTGGACACGACCGGGGGCGGGAGTCGCCGGTTGCTGGCCGCGGGCGCTCGCGGCTCGTGGCGGGCGCCGAGGTCGCCGCCGGGCCCGACGTGGACGTGCGCCACACGGCGACGGGCGGCCCCCCCTGCCGGCTGTTCGCCGACGGCTTCGAGAGCTCTGGCACCCTGGCCTGGTCAGCGGCGGTGCCGTAGCGCCGGGGTCGGCGACGATCGATCTCCGGAACGGATTTCAGCTCCGTGGACACGCGCGGCGCGCTCGCTCTCCGGTCGGAGAGACCGGTTTCTCGCATCCCGAACGACCTCGACGACGAGTCCTTGAACTTCGGCTAGGATCTGCGGGCGCCGTCCTGACGGCGGCGGTTTGTCGCGCAGGGAGGGGACGGCGATGCGAAGCTCCCGTTTCTTGCATGCTCGGCACGATGGCGCTGGCCCTCGCCGGGCCGGCAGCGGCTCAGTTGGCGCTCACCGGCGAGCTCGCGGTCAACACACTCACCACCGGCAACCAGTTCGAACCGGCTGTCGCGCTGCGGACCGACGGTGGGTTCGTCGTCACCTGGGAGAGCGACGGTGCCGACGGCGACGAGTTCGGAGTCCGCGTCCGCCGCTTCACCAATGCCGGCGCCGGCGTCGGCAACGAAGCCGCCGTCAACGATGTCACCGCCTTCACGCAACGGCTTCCCGCGATCGGCACGGACGGCGATGGCAACTTCCGGATCGCCTGGCAGACCGAGGTCGTGCAGAACGACTTCGGCGTCGCCGCCCGGCCGTTCGCCGCGGACGGCACGTCGCAGGCCGTTCAGTTCGGGGTCAACGTCGTCACGGCCGGCTTCCAGCACAACGCCGACATCGCCGTCGCGGCCGACGGCAGCTTCGTCGTCGTCTGGCAGGACGACGGTCAGCAGGCGGCCCAGGACATCTTTCTGCGGACCTTCGACGCCAATGGCGATCCGACTTCCGCGGAGATCGCGGTGAACCAGTCGGAGGGGTTCTTTCGCGCCCGACCCGCGGTGGCGATGGACGCGCTCGGGAATCTGGTCGTGGCCTGGGAGGCCGAGCTCGTCGGGGAGTTGCACAACATCTATGCTCGTCTCTTCGACGCCGACGGCGCGCCGCTCACCGGCGAATTCCGGGTCAATGCGACGGTGGCCGGGGCGCAAAAGGCGCCGGACGTCGCCCGCCAGGGTACCGGCGAGTTCCTCGTCGTCTGGGAGAGCTTCGGCCAGGACGGCGACCAGACCGGCGTGTACGGGCAGCGATTCACGGCCCTCGGCGCGGCCTCGGGGCCGGAGTTTCGCGTCAACCTGGGCACCGTGGATAGCCAGCTCGAGCCGTCGGTCGGCCTGGCGGCCGATGGCACCGCGGTGGTCGCCTTCCGCGATGTCGCGCGCGGCGTTCTGGGCCGCGCCTTCGCGGCCGACGGCTCCACCTTCGGCGGCGATTTCCGGATCAGCGAGCCGTCGCCGCTCGACCGTGGCCACCCCTCGATCGCGGTCGCGGGAGACGCCGACTTCGTCGTGGCGTGGGAGAGCGACGGCCAGGACGGCAGCGGCTTCGGCATCCGCGCCCGTCTCTTCGCCGGCAACTTCCTCTTCCGCGACGGTTTCGAAAGCGCCAACACCGCCGCCTGGAGCGCGACCGTTCCCTGACCGCGCGCCGCGCGTCGAGACATCGAATCCGATGCCGAGCCGAGTTCCGGCTCGGCGAGATTCCACAAACGCTGGCCTCTTTGGCTGAGGCAACTCGCACGAGATCCGCAGGTGAGCCGACCCGTCGCTGACCATGGGCCCGCGGCTTGCAGCGACAACAACTTCACTGATGAGTTCCGCTCGATAGGAAGGGGGCAACGCGAGAAAGGACGTCGTTGCTCGCCGCAGTCGTCGCGCTGGTGGTCGCGGTTCCCCGCGTCACGTGCGGGTCCTGCACCACCACGGTCCCCGCGGGGACCATGTCCGGGCGACCTGGAGTATCGCCGGGTCGCCCTACTGCATCGGGCGTGACATCCTCGTCGACAGCCTGACCGTCGAGCCGGGCGTGCTGGTCCAGTTCCTCGGGGAGTACGAGCTGCATGTGACCGGGACCCTGACGGCGGTCGGGACCGCCGCGCAGCCGATCCTCTTCCGCAAGGACTCCTCGACCTGTCTGCCTGGAAGGGCATGGTCTTCGACCACGCCAACAGCGCGAGCCGGCTGGCGCACTGCACCGTCGAGAACGCGACCAACACCGGCGTGACGATCGTCAACACGATTCTGACGGTCGACCACTGCAGCTTCTCGAACAACCAGGGCGGCAACGGCGGCGGGCTCAAGGTCGACCTCAGCACCGCGACCGGGCAGCTCGTGCTCACCGAGTGCGTCATCAGCGGCAACAACGCGACCGGGCACGGCGGCGGGATCTACGTCAACGTCTCCGCCGGCTCGCTGCTCCTCGAGGGCTGCATCGTGACCAACAACACCACGAACGCCGCGAGCGCGGCCCGCGACTCCTTTGGCGGCGGCATCTACCTCGAGTCGGCGACTGGCGGCGCTGGCGATGACGAGGGGCGAAGCGGGCTGCGTGATCAGCGGGAACGACACTTTCTCCCTCTGCGATAGCCTGGAATGCACTACGTACGGCAAAGGGGAGGGATCTACGTGGCAGCTGGCGACCTCGATCTCTCGAGCTGCGTCGTTTCTTGGAATTCCGCGCGTTCCCATGCGGCAACTTCTTGGGGGTCACTCGATCGCCTACGGCGGCGGTGTGTACCTGGTCGCGGGCTCCGTCCTGCTGACCAACAGCATCGTCGGCTCGAACACCGTCGAGGGGGTCGGGGGTTCGAACGGCTATCCCAGCCAGGAGCGTGGCGGTGGCCTGTATCTGCAGGGCGGTGCCATCGGGCTCTTCAACTCCGACCTGGTGGACAACCTGGAGAACGGCGCGATCCTCGCGAGGCAGGCGTGCTCAGCGCCTACAACTCCATCGTTTACGGCAACAGCGGCACCCAGATCGTGGAGTCGCGGATTCCACTATTGCGACGTCCAAGGTGGCTGGCCCGGGGTCGGGAACTTCGACCTGTCGCCGGGGTTCGTCAACTCGCCCGCCGACTACCACCTGCTCGCGACGTCGCCGTGTATCGACGCCGGCGACCCCGCCGCCGTCGGCCTGCCGGCCACCGACATGGACGGGCAACCCCGCGTCCACAACGGGTTGGTCGACCTCGGGCCCTACGAGTCAGTACTGCCCTCTTTGCCGACGGTTTCGAGTCGAGCGACACCAGCGAGTGGTCGTGGACGACGCCCTGACTCTCCTGCGCCACACGGGCTCGTGTCCCCGCACGCGGAGCCTCTCGAGCGAGCGCGCTCGAGCCTCGACTCCGCTAGACTCCCAAGAATCTCTCGCGGAGGTCGCCCATGCTTCGATCCGTCGTTCTCGCGAACCCGCGGCGCGCGCGTGTCGCTATCGCGGCCGGCCTGCTGGCGGTAGCAGGCTCCGCCGCGGTGAACGCCGCCGCCACCTGCCGCAACCGGCCGGGCGATTGCGCCGTCGTCTCGACCCGCTCCGGCCCGACCTGGGAAGAGATCGTCGTCCAGGTGGGCGACGCGGCGCGCGGCTTCACGCTCGACCTCACCCGCGACGGGCGCACGCTCACGCTCGTCTGGAAGGCGCCCGCCGACGGCAGGTTCCGCCCCTGCACGGCGCCTGCGAGCTGCGCGCCGCGGCTGGTCCACCGGCCTGCGACGAGGCTGTCGTCTGCGGCATGCTGCACGCGACCTCGCTACTGCGGCAGCTTTTCCTCGGCGGACACCATCGAACTCCGCTTCCGCTGGTGCCGCGCCGAGGAAGACCCCTGGCCGCCCACGGGGGCGCCACTGCCGAATCCAAAATCCGCCTCCCCCGCCACCGCCTAAGAAGCCGAAGCTGCCGGAGGACGAGCGCCGCGACCCGCCTGGCCCTCCCAAAGCGCCTGAGGAGACGCAATGGTTCGTCGAGCGCATTCAGCAGGCGAACGCGATCGATCGACCCTGGCAGGCGAAGGGTACCTCACGACGCGGAAGGGTCTGCCGAGCACGGTCGCCGCGCGCCACGTGCCGGGGGTGAGCTGGATGTCGGCGGGCGTCGCGGGCGAGACGCTGACCGAGGCGTTCGTCACGACGAAGACCAATGGTCGCACGGCGAGGTGCGGCGAGCGTCTATCTCGAGATCCGCCCCGAGCCTGGACCGGAGCCGCCCCGGGAGGCTTCGTGCCCGCACCGCCCTCAGCGCCGGCGATCTCGCCGCTCGTCCAGCGCCCCGGGACGACGCCGAAAAAGAAGAAGAGCGGCTCGTTCGCCGATTTCGGCCCCGGCTCGCTCACCGCCGCGCTCGACCCAGACGCGGTCGACTACTACGGGCTCGAGACCTGCGGCGGCGCGCAGTTCGCCGGCGTTCTCTGCCATCGCCTCGACTTCCGCGACGACGGCGTGCCGAACAGCGCCTACTTCGAGGAGGAGTCGCTCCGCCTCGAGTCGATCGTCGGCGCCGATCGCAACGGCCCGCGAAAGCTCGTCTGGCGCTACGACAGCGCGATCGCCGTCGTCTTCCCGCACGACAGCCAGGTGCGCAAGCTCACCGGCGACGCGCAGAAAGACATGGCGGCGATGATGGCGATCCTCGGGCCGCCATGAGCCCGACGGCCGGGCTCCGCGGCGAGCTTAGTCGCTCGACGCCAGGTCGATCTGATGAACCTGGGAGAGCTGGCGTTCGCGCCGGGGATGCAGTACCTCCCGCTGTGCGGCCTGCTTTCCGGGCCGTCGTCAGTCGATTGCGGCGGCGGATCCCGCGCTCTGCGGGACGCCGTCGGGGGCCGGGCGGGTCTTCCAGCGGCGATGGAACCTGGTCCATCCGGCCGGCGCGTCGCGGATGGCCGCCTCCAGTCTCTGGGTTGCTGCGGCCACGATCGCCTGCAGATCGCATTTGTGATCGCCTGTGCACGGAGGCCGCTCCAGCCGCTCCACGAGCAGCCGGTGGCGGTTGCCCGGCAGGCGCACGCTCCACGCGATCACGAGCGGTGCGCCCGAGTGCAGGGCGAGCTCCCCGGGTCCGCGCGGCGTCGACGCGAGGTGCCCGAAGAACCGGCCGAACACGCTGCGAACTCCGGAGTCCTGGTCGCACAGCAGCGCCACGATGCTGTTCTGTTGTAGCAGTCGCTGCAGCTCTTCGCCGACGCGCTGGTGGGGCCGGCGCCACACCAGCCCGATGCCGGCGAGCCGGCGCGAGCGCTCGATCCAGCGCGAGGGGGGCGCGTTCTGTTCGCGTGCCACGACGAACAGCGGCTGCCCGGCGCGGGCGATGGGCCGACCGATGATCTCCCAGTTGCCGATGTGTCCCGTCACCATGACGACGCCGCGCTTCTGCGCCAGCGCCTCCTCGACGACGCGCTGGCATTCCGGCGAGTAATCGACCAGCTCCTCGATGTGCCAGTCGGAGTAGCGGTCCTGCGTCATCTCGGCCACGAGTTGCCCGAAGTGGCGGAGCGAGTCGCGCTCGAGGTCGCGACGCCGCGCGTCGTCGAGCAGCGGAAAGCCCGCCCCAGGTTCTCCAGCGCCGTGCGCCGCAGCGCGCCGTTGAGGCGGCAGGCAACGCTTCCCATGCAGCGCCCCAGCGCGCACGCGACGCCGTAGGGCAGCAGACGCATTAGCTTGGCCATTGCCACCACCAGCAGCGCCCGCGCGTCGCGCCGCCAGCGCGTCGTCCACGGCAGCTCGGTCCAGCCGGGTCCGATCTGGCAAGCGGGCGTCGGTGGCATCGGCCAGCGGTCGAACTTCGGCAGGGGACGGCGGCTCATAGCGAGGCCGGAAGCCGGCGGCGGAGGCGTTCGAGGTTGGTGCGGAAGAGCGCGTTACTGGGGTCGAGCGCGAGCGCGCTCTCGAGGGCCGCCACCGCGGCCTGCGAGTCTCCCTTGAGATAGGCCACGTTTCCCTGATGAGCCCCAAAAATTTCAGCCCTGCGCCCGGCGGGGCGTTGTGCACCGTTCGCGCCGGGGAAATCAGTAGACCGTCACCAGTTTCTCCCGGCAATTCGTACCCGCCTCGAAGCGCACCCAGCGCTGGCCAGTCTGGTGCAGCATCAGAAGTCTTCCGGAAACGCGGCCGCGTCTGCGAGCACACTCCTCGACGGGATCCTCGGCAAGGCGGTCGACGTCAAGGCCGTGTCGAGTGTGCTCGACTGGGCGCGTGACCATGAAACGGGAAGCGCGGCGAACCGCCGGCGAACTCCGGCTCACATCAGCATCGCCGTGCAAAGGGGCAACCGCAGACTCGTCATCATTTCTTCTCCCTCAAGGCCAGAAGTCGAGGGCGGGATGGTATCGAGCCGGGAAGGAGGCCGGAATCGGCGCCGCGGAAGAGGCCCCCGATTCTCGAAAAAATCGGCTAGCATCCGCGCAATCTCCGGGTCGTTTCTCGCCGCCTCGGGCGGAGGTGCCATGAAGACGATTGCGCGCGCTTCGAACCCCAGGGTGGCGCTGCGTGCTCGGCCTGCCTGCTCGCCGCTCCCTGGGCCGGCGTCTCCCCTGCCGGCGCGGGCGGCGTCCCGATCTTCTCCAACGACTTCGAGACCGGCAGCTACGGTCCGTGGACGAACGGCGGCGACTCGCTGCCCTGCCTCTTTCCGGGCGACTGTCTGACCGGTCACTGCCAGAACGGCTTCTGCTGTCCGAGCGGCGACTGCTGCTCGGTGGCGGGTAACTGCACGGGCTACGCCGAGGACCCCTTCTGTTTCGATGCGCCTGCATGCCAGGGCACTCGCACGGATCCGCTCTGCGGCATCCAGTCGATCTGCGCCAGCACGGTCGTCGACGACGACTCGGGCTGCACGGCTGCGACCCAGGCGCTAGCGTGCGGCCTCTATCTCCCCGTCGTCTGCACCGGAGCGCCGATCCAGAAGCCGCCCTCCTGCCCCACGAGCTGCCTGTTCGACTCCGACTGCGTCGCCGCCGCGCACTGCGACGGGACGTGCGTCGACGATCACGCCCCGGGCGCCGCATGCGACGAAGCGAGCGACTGCTCCTCCGACTACTGCGTAGATGCGAACTGCTGCCAGTCCGCTTGCTCCGGAATCTGTCAGGCATGCGATCTCGCCGGAAGCGCGGGCGCCTGCGCACCGATTCCGGCCGGCACCGATCCGGACGCCGAATGCCCCGGGGTGAGCTGCTCCTCCTATTTCTGGGGTTGGGGCGCATCCACCTGCTATCGCCGCGCCGATGTCGCCGCTGCGACCGCCGCCTGCGATGGAGCGAGCGCCTGCCAATCGGTCGCCACGGAGTGCTCGGCCTCCGGCCAGGGACCGGCCGCGATCTCCTGCCACCCGATCTGCCAGAGCCCGCAGGCAGGCACCTGCAGCGGGACAACGCCTGGAGCCTGCCTGAACATCAACCCGGGAAGCCAGACCTGCGGCGAGGGCGTCTGCCAGGTCACCGTCGATCAGTGCGCGGACGGCGAGCCGATCCTCTGCGTCCCTGACTGGGGCGCCGCGACCGCGGAGACCTGCAACGGCCTGGACGACGACTGCGACGGCACGCCGGACAACAGCCCGACGTTCGCTGACAGCCTCGAGCCCAACGGCAGCTGTGTCGAGGCGACGACGCTCGCGCCGGTGGGCAGCGACGACACTTCGACCTACACCACGCTGAGCATCTATCCACTCGGAGACGTCGACTATTTCCGCATCGACGCCGTCGAGGACGACTTGAGCTGCGGTTGTGGCGAGTTCTCCTTCGACGAAGACTACGACCTTTCGATCACCCTCACCGTGCCGGCCGGCGCCGGTTCTTACCGAATGTGCGTCCCGACGATCGCGGGCGCGAACCAGTGTCCCAATGTCGGACAGAACTGCGTCACCGTCGCCGCCGGCACGTCGCGGACCCTCACCTACCAGCTCGACGGCGCCTGCGGTCCCGGCACCACCGACAGCTACTCGACTTTCGTGCGGGTCTCCGGCTTCTCCGGCACCGGATTTTCGTGCACTCCCTACCGGCTGAGCTACTTCTTCGACGCCGGCCTCTGCCGCTGAGACGGAGAAAGAAGAACCGACCTTCGCCGATGCGGGGAGAGGATCGGGCGCCGAAATTGACTCTGCGCCCGACGCCTACGCAGCGCTAACGCTCCGGGCGCTGGTGTCGCAGCTCTTGAATCCGTCGGAGAAAAACTCCGCAGCGCGACCAGCGGGAGTCAGGGGACCGCGCTCGACCAGGCGTGCGTGTCGACGAATTCGAAGCCATCGAAGAAGATGCCGCCGCCGCAGGTGAGCGCGATGTTGTCGATCTGGACGTACATGTCGCTCGCCGCGCCGTTCCCGTTCGCGTAGCGCCAACGCAGCCGGACTGCCGGGTATCGGGCTGTTCAGGAAGTCGGCAAGGGAGATGATCCGCCGCACGCCGCCGACGCCGCGAAAGGTGCCGGCCGAGGTCGCGAAGTCCTCGATCAACTGCCAGTTGGCGCCGTAGTCGGTCGAACCTTAGAACCGGTGACAGTTTGCTGATTTCCTCCCGTGCCCCGCGAACGATGGCTCGCTGGCCGACGAGTGTCCGAACGTCTGGAAGGTCGCTCGCCGTGCGACAACGCGCGCTTCGTCGTCACCAACCTCCGCCACCGGCGGAAGAGGCGCACCAGATCTACCGCGAGCGCGGCGATTCCGAGATTCAGATCAAGGAGCTCGAGCACGATCTCGCCATGGGTCGCCCGAGCTGCACGCGCTTCCTGCCAATCAGTTCCGCGTCCTGCCCACCGCCGCCGCCTTCGCAATTTTCCACCAGCTGTGCCTGTGCTTGACGCGCGCTGCACAAGAGCCACCCTGGATGCCCCCTCGCATCCGAAGGCCTCCAAAAAATCAGCCGCGCCCTGACACCGACCACCAGACCGCGTCTCTTCGCGCGCGTTCATACATGGTCCGGGCCGGGCCCACAGGCGCAAGAACGTGCGGCTCTACCGCGCAGTCTTCGACGCCACCTGGCCTAGAAGTCGAAGCGCTTCGTTGACGGCGACCGCATTGGGAAACAGGCGAGCCACGTCGGGCTCGAGGACAACAACGTTGCTCGCGGCCAAGGCCTTCTTAAGATACTTGCCGCGAACGCCAGGACCCAGCTTTGCCAGATCGTACTCCGGTCGAAGCTCGTCCTCGGGAGACTTACCTGCCTTTTTCGTGCTCACGACGCTCCTTTCTTGTCGTTACCCTGGCACTGATGATTCGCAACGACTGCGGCTCGATCTCCGTGTGCGACACGAACAGCGGCCTCGCCATGGCTAGAACCCGATCGTGATGAACCGGCTCTCGCGGACGGATGATCAGGGTCGGCATAGGTAACGGCAAGCGAATCGAGGAACACGGTCGTGGCCTCCTCGAAGCTCACCCCGTGCTTCGCGAGATTCGCCACCGCCTTCTCCGTGTCCCAAACGTACTGCACAGCCGCATTCTACTCGTGGCGCGAAACGGCGCCGGTGCCACCTTCCGGATCGCGAGTCGAGCGGCGCGGCACCATGCCGAACCGACGAAGCCGGACGCTGCCGCTGAACGCGCGAAGCAGCCGGTTCAAGGCATGGTGAAAGCGTACGGCCTGGGCTGCGCGCCAAGCCCGCCGTCTCCATCCAGATCCCGCGCTGACGACCCCGAATTCGACCAGTCGGATATGGCCAAATTCAGAAGCGGTTGCCCTGCCATTCAATGGCGACTTTCGCCACGGGCTGCTACGCCCGCCGACCGGGCTTCGCGGCGGAATCAGTCGCTCGACGCCAGGTCGATCTGGCGCTCGGTATCGGCGCCGGCGACGATCGTGACCGCGAAGCTACGCTTCGCCCCGCGGATCTCGCTCACCTCGATCGCGTACTCGCCCGGCTGAAGCGTGAAGCGAACCGGGTTCGACGTCGCGGCAATGTAGGTTCGCCCCTGGTCGACCGTCTTGCCCGCCGCGCGCACGGCGACGACCGCGTCGACCAGCGTCTCGCCGCGAACTACCCGGACAGCGAGGTTTCCCGAGGAGAAATCGTGCGCCACGGCGACTTCGCTGTCGGGCGCGACGGCGACGGGAGGGAGCTCGACGTGCGGTCTTGCCGGCGATTTCGATCGCGGTAAGGACCACTTCGTACTCTCCTGCCGAAAGCGTGACGCGCGCCGGATTCGAGCTCGCCGTGCGGTAGGTCCGCCCGGTCGCGACGGCACGCTGCGCGCAATCCCCCGCGGCGAAGATCTGGTACGTGACGTCGGAGAGCGCGCCATTTCGCGTCGCGCCGATCGCGACTCGCCCCGTCGAGTAGTCGAAAGCGCGCTCCACCCTCCCGCCATCGACGATCTCGACCTTCTCCTCCAGCTCGGCCGCGCCCTCGATGCCGACCGGACGCACGCGTACGCGATACCGGCCGTCGGCGAGCGGGATGGCGCACGGGTCGGTCTCGGCCCGGGCGTAGGTCCGCGCCGCGAGGTCGAGACCGCCGCCCTCGGGAGTCACGACGATCGCGACGTCCTGGAGGGCGCCGTTGCGCGTCGCGCGGACGACCAGCGCCCGCGGGCGCCGCTGCGGAGCGGGCGACCGCCGCCTCGAGAGCGCGCGCGAGCTCGCCGGCGTCGGCCGCCGGCAGGTAGAGCCCACCGCCCGCCTGCGCCGCGCACTCGAGCGAGGAGACGTCCTCTTTCGCGACGTCGAAACCGACAACGTGGAAGACGAAACTCCCGCCCTGCGCGCGTGCGGCCCGCACGACACCGCACGGGTCGCCACCGCAGGTCTCGAGCCCGTCGGTGACGAGGACCACGGTGGCGCCCGCCGGCGCCGCGGCAAACGCCTTTTCCACCGCGGCAGTGAGCGGCGTCTTGCCCTTCGGCGTCAGCCGGTCGACCGTGCGCCGCAGGGCGGCGCGATCGAGCGCCGCGAGCGGCAGCACGGTCTCGATGTCGGTGCAGTCGCTCTCGTTCCGGTGGCCGTAAGCGACGAGGGCCGTCGGCGTGCCGTCGGCCAAGCGGTCGCCGAGCTCGCCGAGCACCCGCCGCGCGCCGACGATCTTGGCCTCGCCGCCGATCTGCCCCACATCGAGCCCGAAACGTCGAAGACCAGAACCAACGGCGCGGGCGCCGGCGTCGGCGCGGCGCCCGCCGGCGGAGCGAGAGATCCGAACAGCGCGAGCCCAGTCGCAACGGCGGTGGAGATCCTCATCGCGTAGCCTCATTGTCGCATCGGGAGATTCTTCGGCGAAGCCGGAAACCTATCGCCCCGGCGTCCGAAGAGCCGGGAGATCGCCCGGGGGCGCGGCCGATACGGCCCGAGGCACTCGCGGGCGAAGGCGGCTCCAGCGCGCGAATCACTGCATCCGGCGCCGGACGCTGTCGAGGTGCCCCAGCGCGGCGGCAAGCACTTCGTCCCAGCCGTGCGCGACCCTTCACGAGTCGGGGCGACGGCCAGGTCCGGGGTCACTCCGGCGAAGAGCGAGCCATCCGGGTTCTCCACGAGGAGAGAGGTGAAGGCCAAGGTCCATCCTCCGGGCAGCGGCGCTCGAACGATGTTCCCGTTCGTTCCAGCGGTGTGTCCACCGACAATGAACCCGAACCGATGTTCCCGGACCGCCGAGAGGAAGCGGCCTGTCTGCTGGGCGGTCGCTTCCGGGTCAGCGGGAGCATGCTCGATTTCACGACTCCTCCGGCGCAATTCCCGGTCCGGGTGATGCAGTTTCCAGAGGGCAGAGCGGTGTCGGAGCAGGCAGCTTCTTCGAGTCGTTCACTCCCGGGAATTTCGAGCTGGGGGTGAAGATGGTCGACGCCTGCACCCTGCCGCCGGGGAGTCCGCTGCGCGCCTGCTGGCGTTCTATCGCGGGCTCACGAACGCCGACGCCCGGCTCGAGGTGCGGCAGCTCGGCACGGAGAGATCGACGTATGGACCGTTCCGGCGGGCACCCTGCCGCAGAGCGAGGGACGGACCCAGGCCTTCGGTTGCGAGGACTGATTCGCAGCGGATGCGCTGACCGAGCACGCGGCGGTCCGGGGCGAAAGGCCGCGGCCGCAGGGGTGGCTTCGCGGAGCTTTCTCTTCGCCAGCCGGGTCGTGAGAATGAGCCCTACGGACCGTCAAGGGCCAGGGCTTCCCTCGAGCCGGCGCTGCGGGCCTCGGAAAAGAGCGCCGCGCTCTCCTGCTCGCGACCCAGCGCCGCGGCCGCGCGCGCGAGGTCGAGCAGGGTCACGTCGTCCGTGCAGGTCCACATCAACGAAAAATCGTGCCCGCGCCGAGAGCGGTAGAGCTCGAGCGCCTCCTCGAACGGCTCCTCGCCGGCCCCCGCACGGGCGAGACCCGAAAGCGCCTGGACGAGGAGATAACCGCCGCCGAGGCCGCGCGGCCGGCCGCGCAGATGGGAGACGGCCTGGAAGAAGGCGGCGTGCGCGGCGACCGCGTCTCTCTGCGAGAGCGCCGTGCGTCCGAGCGCGCAGAGGCAGACGCCCCGGAAGGTATCGCGGTACATGCTGTCCGACCTCTCCACCGCCTCGAGGCCCGCGAGGCAGCTCCGCCGCGCGCCGTCCAGATCGTTCAGGCGGCGGAGGCACTCGCCCAGGTATCCGCTCACTCCTGCCGTGGGATGCGGTGAGACCAGCCGCTCGAGCTCGACGGCTCTCTCCAGGCACCAGCGGGCCTCGGGGCCGGAGCCGAGCTCGAGGTGTGCCCAGCCGAGGCCGAGCCAGGCCCAGCCGTGGCGCGGATCGATCTCGAGCGCGCGCTGGAAGAGAGGGCGGCCCTCGGCGTACTTTCCCGGCAGGGCTGCGCAGCAGGCGCCGAAGTAAGGGGCAAACACGGCGGACGGATCGAGCTCCATCGCCTTGCGTTCCTGCTCGAGCCCCTCGTCGAACCTGCCCTGGCGCAGCAGCGCGTACCCCAGCCAGACACGCGGCTCGGCGAGATCCGGATCGGCCGCGATCGCGCGCCGCGCGTAACCCGCCGCGGCATCGAGCTCTTGCGGGTCGGTCGTGAAGGTGAAGCGCATCGCGTGCACCGCGGCGAGGCCCGCCAGGGCAGGCGCGTAACCGGAATCGGCGCTGATCGCCTGCTCGTAGAACTGTCGCGCCTGATCGAACGAGCCCTTCTCGAGCTGCAGGAAGAAGCGACGGCCGCGCGCATGCCGCTCGTAGGCGTCGAGCTTCGGGGATTGCCGCGGAGCGAGTGGCTCGCCGCCCAGCCTCAGCTTTTGCGCGGTCGCCGCGGCGAGCTGATCCTGCAGGCGGAAGATGTCATCGAGCCCGCCGTCGAACTTCTCGCTCGCCACCGGTTCGCCGGTCGCCACTTCGGTCAGTCGCGACGTCACCCGTAGCCGCGGGCCGACGCGTTGGTAGCCACCGGAAACGATCCACCGGCAGCCGAGAAGACGCCCGAGCTCGAGCTCCTCGGCTCCGCCCTCGGCTCGCTTGCGTAGCGACCGCAGCTCCAGGAGTCTCTCGCGCGCCACGACCGACACACCGGGAAGCCGCAGGAGATCGCAGGTGAGGCTCTCGGCGATGCCGCTTCCGATCCAGTCGTCTTCGGGATTCCGCGAGAGGTTCTGGAAGTCGATCACCGCCAGGGTGTCCGGCAGCGTCGCCACGAGCTCGCCCGAGGAGATCGCGCGCAGGTCCGCGAGCATCGCGGCGGCCGACGGGTAGCGCTTGGCGCAGTCCTTGGCGAGGGCGCGCGCCAGCACCGCGCGCACCTCGAGCGTGAAGCCGGGTCCGCCGGTGAGCTGCGGCTCGTCATGGAGGATGCCCGCGATGCGCTCGGCGGCGGTGTCGCCGGGAAACGCCGGCCGGCCGGAAAGGGCTTCGTAGAGGACCGCGCCGAGCGAGAAGAGGTCCGACCGCTCGTCCAGGACCTGCCCCTTGAGCTGCTCCGGGGACATGTAACCGAGTGTCCCCACGACTCCGCTCGCCCCGGTCAAGGCGACCGCCGTGAGCGCGCCAGGGTCGATCTCCTCCTTGCCGATGAGGCGGGCGATCCCGAAGTCGAGGAGCTTCGCCAGGCCGTCGCCGGTGACCATGACGTTTTCCGGCTTGATGTCGCGATGCAGCACGCCCGCGGCGTGGGCGTGGACCAGCGCCTCGAGCAGGCAGCCGACGAGGACCAGCGCCTCCGCCAGGGGGAGCGGTCCGCGCCGCAGCCGCTCGCGCAGGGTCTCCCCGGCAACGAGCTCCATGGCGAGGTAGACGACGCCCGAGGCCTCCCCCGCCTCGTAGAAGGTCGCGATCCCGGGATGCTGCAACCGGGCGCTCGCCTCTCCTTCGCGCACGAGCCTCTCCCGGGCCTCGGCAGCGAGCGAGAAAAAGAGCACCTTGACCGCCGCGTCTCGGCCGAGCGCGAGATCGTGGGCGAGAAAAACCTCGCCCATGCCGCCCGCGCCGAGCCGCTTCCCGATCCGATAGTGCGAGAGCGTCTGGTCAGCCTGACCGAGGGCCTTGCGGAGCCGGTAGCCCACGAACGGGGCGCCCGGGGGCTCGCCGTCGCCCGGCGAATCGGCGTCGGCGAGCTCTTCGAGCCAGTTCGACACCCCGGCGTCGAGCACCGACGACTCGAGGCCATCGGCACGCAGCAGCTCCGCGAGCTCGCGCCCGCGCGCCGGGTCGGTGCCCGCGAGGTCGGCGAGCAGCCGGGCGCGCTCCTCGGCGGTCGCGTCGAGCGCCCGCTCGAGCAGGGCGCGCAGCTCGGGCCACTCGGCGGGCGAAGCGGTCACGGCCGCTCGGCGAGCAGGCCGAGCTCGCGGTGAAGAAAGGCGCGCGCCGCGCGCCAGTCGCGCTTGATCGAGGCGAGCGAGCGGCTCGGCGACCTCGGCCGTCTCCTCGAGGGTCAGGCCGCCGAAGAATCGCAGCTCGACGACGCGGGCGAGGTCGGGGTCGACCGCGGCGAGGCGGTCGAGCGCCTGGTCGAGCGCCAGAACCTCGATCGGCGGCATCGGAGTCGGCGTCGCCACCTCGACCCCGAGCATCTCCGGCTCCAGGCCACCACCACGCTTGGCCGCGGCCCGCGACCGCGCGTGGTCGACCAGCGCCCGGCGCATCGCCTGCGAAGCCACGGCGAAGAAATGGCCGCGATTCTTCCACTCGACGCGCGTCTGATCGACCAGCCTCAGGTAGGCCTCGTGGACCAGCGCGGTCGGCTGCAGCGTCTGGCCGGCGCGCTCGCGCCGAAAGTAGCTGCCGGCGATCGCCCGGAGCTCGAGATAGACGAGCTCGAAGAGCCGCTCCGCCGCCGCCCGCTCACCGTGCCGCCACGCTCCGAGCATCGCGGTGACCTCGCCGCGCGCCGGGCTCGCCGCGCCGTCCTGCCCCGCCTCGGTCATCTCGTCAGGGTTCCGCCGCGAAGCGTAGAGGCCTCCTCCAGGCCTGTCAACCCGACGGTGAGCCGTTTTGTCGCCCGATTGCGCGGGAGTTCTCAGGGCAGGAGCGCACTCTCCCCTGCCCGAGGAGGAACGATGGACGCCAGAAACCGGCCGGCCCGCCGAGGAAGGAACACCTAGATGAGCCAGGCACGAAGGTCGCCACGACAGAATCCGCGTCAACGAGGTGAAGCGCCAAGGCCGCCGGCTACGCGGTCCGACTGACAGACGGTGAGGACCACGCTCCTGGCTGCCGGCGGTCGCCGCGCAGAGGAGAGAGACTCTTGCTGTACGGTGCCTTGCTGACGCCTGATCGCTGGCGTGATCGCGTTTTCCAGCGCCGCGAACGCGGCTACATTCCTGGTCAGCAAGACGGCTGACACCAACGACGGCACCTGCAACGCGGACTGCTCGCTGCGCGAGGCGGTCATCGCGGCAAACGCCGCCGCAGGCGCGGATACGATTGTTCTGCCGGCCGGCACCTTTCTGCTGACCATCCCCGACACCGACGAGGATTTCGCCGTCGAACGGCGACCTCGACATCCGGGACGAGCTGGCGCTCAACGGCCTGGGCACCGCGACGACTTTCGTCGACGGCAACAACGCGACCCGGGCCTTCCAGCTGCTGACCAACACGCCGGTGTCGATCCGCGACCTGGCGATCCGCAACGCCAGCACGAGCGGCTTCGGCGCGGCGATCCATCACGCCGGAGCGGGCGCCGTCACGCTCTCCAACCTTCCGTCACGG
Source organism: Thermoanaerobaculia bacterium (assembly GCA_963788175.1). Taxonomy (GTDB): domain Bacteria; phylum Acidobacteriota; class Thermoanaerobaculia; order Multivoradales; family JAGPDF01; genus JAGPDF01. The sequence continues at coordinate 30,791 of CAWBFZ010000016.1, read as the reverse complement.
ACAACGATGCCGGCGGCTTCGGCGGCGCCATCAACAACAACTCCTCCGGCGCATCAGCATCCGGGACCTCGACGATCTCGCGCAACACCACGCAGGGATCGTCCTTCGGCGGCGGCATCAACAACAACTGGACCGGCAGCATCAGCATCGCGGACTCCGTCGTGTCGGACAACATCGCCGGCCGGCTGGGGCGGCGGCATCAACAACAACTGGACCGGCAGCATCAGCATCGCGAACTCCGACGTGTCCGGCAACGCTGCGACCGGCTGGGGCGGCGGCATCAACAACAACGACGACGGGGCCGCGACGATCACGCTCGCGACGATCAGCGGCAACAGCGCCGAGAACGGCGGCGGCATCAACAACAACGAAGCCGGACGGTCACGGTCACCGCAGCACGATCTCGGGCAACAGCGCCACCGACACCACTCGGCGGCGGTGGCATCCTCAACAACGGGGAGGCAGCGGTCACCATCGCCGCGACGACGGTCGACGACAACGCTTGCGCCGGCGGCGTACGGCGGCGGCATCAACAACAACTTCAGCGGCACGGTCGCGGTCACCAACTGCACGATCTCCGGCAACCGACGACGGCAGGCGAGGGCCTCGGCGGCGAAGGCGGCGGCGGTGCGTAGGCGGCGGAATCTACAATACGACTCTTCCGGCGGCATCAGTGCTCGACTTCGTCACGCTCACCGGCAACGATTCGACCGCCGGCGGTCGCAGCCTGCCGCCGAGAACGGGCGCGGCGGACCCGGCGTGTTCTCGCTGAGCAACACCATCGTCGCCAACCCGGCGAGCGGCTCGAACTGCAGCGGAACGCTTGCTCTCGCTGGGCCACAACCTGGCGAGCGACGCGAGCTGCGCGCTCGGCGCGGCCGGGGACCTCCAGAACACGAACCCGCTGCTCGGACCGCTCGCCGCGAACGGCGGGCCGACGCAGACCCACGGCCTGCAGGTGGGCAGTCCGGCGATCGACGCGGCCAACGCGACCGGGGCTCCCGCCACGGACCAGCGCGGCGTGGCGCGGCCGGTCGGCACCGGCTTCGACATCGGCGCCTTCGAGGGCACGGTTGACGGCGGGCCGACCCCGACGCTGTCCATCGACAGCGTGACCGCCGACGAAGGCAACGGCGGCACGACGGCGTTCACGTTCACGGTGACGCTGTCCGCCGCGAGCGCTGCGACGGTCACGGTCGATTTCGCCACCGCCGATGGGACCGCCACCGCGGGAAGCGACTACACCGCGGTCAACGGCACCCTCACGTTCGCACCTGGCGTCGTGACACAGCCGGTGGCCGTTTCCGTTCTCGGGGACACGGCGGTCGAGGCCGCCGAGACATTCTTCGTCGACCTCTCGAATCCGACCAACGCGACGATCGCCGCCCGCAGGGCATCGGGACGATCACCAACGACGATGCGGATGGAGGTCGGCACCGATCCCAACCCTCTCGGGGTGGGCGCTGCTCTTCCTGGCGCTGCTACTCGCCGGTCTTGGCGCCACCCGGATCCGCGTGCTGCACCGGCGCTAGGAGACAGACCAGCTCGAGGAGCCGATCGGCCGCCGCCGCGCTGTCGACCGGTCGCTGAGCCGTTTTTTCGCCCGCTTGCGCGGGAACTGTCAGGCCAGGAGCACATTCCCTCCCGGCCGAGGAGGAACGATGGACGCTTCCCGCACTCCACGGCTCGGCAACGTCCAGCCCACCCTGTCCACCCGCTTCGCCGCGCATCGGGCTTCCTTGGCCGATCGCACGTTTCGTGAGCCGAGGTCGCGCCATGGTTTGGGTCTCTCGGCAGGCTCCTCGGGACCGAGGCGGCACTTGCTCCTGATCGTGCTCCTCGCCACGCTTGTCGCTCCGGCGAGTGGCTCGGCGAGCGAACCGAAGGCACGTGCCCGTCGCGAGCACCTTCCCCACACCGTCACCGATCTGGGCACTCGGGGGAGTGAATGGAGCCGGGCCACGGGGCATTCACAGACGGCCAGCGTGGCGGCGGCAGCCCTCGCCGGAGGCGCTCTCGCCCGCGGTCGCGGGAGCAACGCAGCGCATCGGCGCCGAGGAGGCGGCGGTGCGGGCGGTCAACACGCTGCGCCCGGACGGCGATCGACTCGTGCTGCGGCAGCCGCACGACAGGGTCGAGTTCGCCGCCGAGGGGGTGCGCTTCGAGCCCCGGCGCGGGCCGGCGTGGAGCTGGTCGCTGCGCTCGGTCGAGGTCGGAGGGACGGCGCTCCCCGGAGTGCGCCTCGCCGGCGTCGGTCCCCGGGCCGACGGGCTCACGGCGCGCTACGAGCGGGGCGCGTTGGTCGAAGAGTACGTGGCCCACGCCGAGGGCATCGAGCAGCGCTTCGTGCTCGGCGCGCCGCCCGCGGCGGCCGGCGCGCTCGTGCTGGTCGGCGAGGTCGCCTCGACGGGCAGCTTCGAGACCCTCGCCCGAGGATGGCGTTGGCGGAACGACCGCGGCGCCGTGCGGCTGGGGGAGGTCTTCGCCTACGACGCGACGGGGGCGGCGCTGCCGGCCACGCTCGAGGTCACGGCGACGGGCACGCGCATCGTCCTCGACGGCGCGGCCCTCGCCGCGGCGCGCTACCCGGTGACCGTCGACCCCGAGATCGGCGCCAACGACTTCCGGATCAGCGACATGGGGGGTACCGGTGACACGGGCTACGACGCCTTTGAGCCGGCGGTGGCCTACAACGCCACCGACAACGAATACCTGGTGGTGTGGCACGGCGACGACGACATCGGCGGGCTGGTGGACGACGAGTACGAGATCTTCGGCCAGCGGCTCGACGCCGCCACCGGCGCCGAGGTGGGCAGCAACGACTTCCGCATCAGCGACATGGGGGGCACCGGCGACGTGACCTACGGAGCCCTCTTGACCGCCGTGGCCTACAACACCACCGACAACGAATACCTGGTGGTCTGGAGGGGCGACGACAACGTCGGCGGGCTCGTGGACGACGAGACCGAGGTCTTCGGCCAGCGGCTCGACGGCGCCACGGGTGCCGAGGTCGGCAGCAACGACTTCCGCATCAGCGACATGGGCGGCACCGGCGACGCGAACTACGACATCTACTCCGTCGACGTGGCCTACAACGCCGCCGACAACGAGTACCTGGTGGTCTGGAGGGGCGACGACAACGTCGGCGGGCTCGTGGACAACGAGTACGAGATCTTCGGCCAGCGGCTCGACGCCGCCACCGGCGCCGAGGTGGGCGGCAACGACTTCCGCATCAGCGACATGGGCGGCACCGGCGACGTCGAACTACGAGGCCGAAGATGCCGCGGTGGCCTACAACGCGATCGACAACGAATACCTGGTGGTCTGGAAGGGCGACGACAACGTCGGCGGGCTCGTGGACAACGAGTACGAGATCTACGGCCAGCGGCTCAACGCGGCCACCGGCACGGCCCTCGGCAGCGACGACTTCCGCATCAGCGACATGGGGCGGCACCGGCGACACGGGCTACCGCGCCGGCGATCCCGGCCGTGGCCTACAACGCTGCCGACAACGAGTACCTGGTGGTCTGGATGGGCGACGACAACGTCGGCGGGCTCGTGGACAACGAGTACGAGATCTTCGGCCAGCGGCTCGACGCCGCCACCGGCGCCGAGGTGGGCAGCAACGACTTCCGCATCAGCGACGATGGGGGGCACCGGCAACACGACCTACGACGCCTACGATCCCGCGGTGGCCTACAACGCCGCCCACAACGGCTTTGTCGTCGTCTGGACGGGCGACCACGATGGCGGCGGGCTCTCCGACAATGAGCTCGAGATCTTCGGCGAGCTCCTCGGCGCGGATGGCGCCACGATCGGGCCGAGCGACGTTCGCCTGAGCGACATGGGCGGCACCGGGGACAATCCCTTCGGCGCCACCTCGCCCGCCGTGGCCTATGGCAGCCATCCGGACGAGCTCCTGGTCGTCTGGAAAGGCGACGACGACGTCGACGGGCTCGTGGACGACGAGTCCGAGATCTTCGGCCAGCGGCTGACGGGGGATCCGACGCTGCTCTTCCTCGACGGCTTCGAGTCCGGCGGCACGAGCGCCTGGAGCGCGACGGTCTCCCTGAGCTCGCCGCCCGGAGAGCGCTCGGCTGCCGACGGAGGGCCCTCTGGTCCTCGGGCGCCTCGCCCACGCTGAGCCGTTTCTTCGTCCGCTTGCGCGGGAACTGTCAGGCCAGGAGCACATTCCCTCCCGGCCGAGGAGGAACGATGAGCTCTTGGCACATTTTCGGTTCGACGTCTCGATGCCGGCCGCCTGGCTCGCCGTCGCCCTTCTTCTGGGCACACCGATCCCGGTCGGCGCCCAGCTCACCGACCTGGGCAACGTCCTGCTGGACCAGTGCGACGGCACCCCCGACCCGTGCGAGAGCGGCGACCAGCTGGGCAGCGCGGTCGCCGCCGGCGACTTCGACGGCGACGGATTCATCGATCTGGCGGTCGGCGTGCCCGGCGAAGACGTCTCCGGATACGCTTCCGCCGGCGCGGTCCACGTCTTCTACGGCTCGCCCGGCGGGTTGCGGACGACCGGCGACCAGTTCCTCACCCAGAGCACCTCCGGCGTGGCCGGCGGCCCCGAAGCGAACGATCGCTGGGGTTGGTCGCTCACCGCGGGTCGCTTCAACCTCGACGCCTACGACGACCTCGCGATCGGCGGTCCGTTCGAGGACCTGGCGGATCGGCAGCCAATATCGTCGATGCCGGCGCCGTCTGGGTGCTCTTTGGCTCGGCGTCGGGGCTCACCGGCTCCGGCAGCCGCTACTTCGACCAGGAGACGTCGCCGATCCCCGACGACAGCATCGAGACTGGGGATCGCTTCGGCGAGGTCCTCGCCACCGCGCCGTCGTTCCGCGGCGACGTCCACGACGCGCTGCTGATCGGAACGCCGCGCGAGGACGGGCTCTGGGCCGACGAAGGAGCCATCTTCTGGGTCGGTCAGTACGGCGGTGGCACGCTGAACGTCGCGTATCGGTATCTCCAGAGTGACTACTACTCGGCCTGTGGCGAGCTCGGCGAGACGAGCGACTTCTTCGGCGCCGCGCTCGCCGGGGACTCTCGGTGGAGCGACGCTGCCGGGGACTTCCCGAGCTTCGATTGGCTGGTCGGTGCGCCGGGGGAGTCGCTCACCTCGCCCTCGAACGGGCGCCTCGGAGTGGACTACCACTCCAGTGCGACCAGGCAATGCTGGGACCAGAACTCGTCGGGCGTTCTCGGCACCGCCGGGGTGGACGACTTCTTCTCTTCGGCCCTCGCGGCCGGGGACTTCGACGACGACGGCGACTCGGATCTCGCGATCGGCGCCCCGGGAGAGACCCTTGCGGGCGGCTACGAAGGCGTCGTCCAGGTCCTCTACAACAACGGCTCCGTCCTGACCAGCAACCTCGACCAGATGTTCGACCAGGACGACTTCGCGCCCAACTCCAGCGCCGAGACGGGGGACTGGTTCGGCGATCCGCTCGCGGTCGGCGACTTCGACGGCGATGGCGCCGCCGACCTCGCGATCGGCGTGCCGCTCGAGGGCGTGGTGGTCTCCGGTTCGAGCCGCTCGGCGGCCGGGGAGGTCAACGTGCTCTACGGCGGCGCCGGTGTCGGGCTGTCGACATCTGGCAAGCAGACCTTTCACCAAAGCTATCCCGTCGGCATGCTGGGCACTCCGATCACCAACGACCAGCTCGGTTTCGCGCTCGCCGCCGGCGACTTCGACGGCAACGGCAGCGCCGACCTCGCGATCGGCGTGCCCAACGACACGCAGGGCGGAATCTCCCAGGCCGGGACGGTGCAGGTGGTCTACGGCCTCGACGGCGACCTCGGCGCCTTCGGCACCGTGCAGTTCGCGTCGAGCGCCGCGAGCTACGACGAGAGCGACGGCGCCACCGCGGTCATCCTGCTCCGCTCGGGGAGCGCGGTCGTCGCCGCCACGGTCGATCACTCGCGATCGGGCGGCACGGCGACCCCGGGCACCGACTTCTCCTACACCGCGGGATCCGAGACCTGGAGTGTCGGCGACGACGGCTTCGAGACCTACTCCTTCTCGATCACCCAGGACACCCTCGACGAGCCGAACGAGACGATCGTCTTCGCGCTCGCGAACCCGACCGCCGGCACCGCGATCGGCAGCCCCGCGACCTTCACCGTGACGATCGCCGACGACGACGTCGCCGGTACGCTGCAGTTCGGCGCGGCCGACCTCTTCGATCGCGGAGGCCGGTGGCGCGGCGACGATCACCGTGACGCGCACGGGCGGCGCCGCCTCGGCGGTCACCGTTCACTACGAGACCTGGGAGGCCGGCGGCGGCACCGCGACCGCGGGCCAGGACTACACGGCGGTCGCCGGAACGCTGACTTTCGCCGCCACCGAGGCGAGCCAAACCTTCCAGGTCCCGATCACCAACGACCCGACCGACGAGCCCAACGAGACGGTGGTGTTGAAACTCACGAGCCCCGGAGGCGGCGGAACGCTCGGCGCGCCATCCTTTGCGACGTTGACGATCACAGACGACGACCCGACGGGCCAGATCTTCGTCGACGGCTTCGAGTCAGGCGGCACGACGGCCTGGTCCGGCGACGATTCCCTGATCGCGGCGCGCGCCCGGACGGAGCCGCAGGCGGATCGACTCTGGCCGGTTCGGCTGGGGCGTGCCGAAGCCTGGGTGGGCATGATGGCCGTCATACGGCCACCGTGTCGAGCGTGTTCTCCTCGACCGATTCGGCGTGTTGCCGTTCGAGATTCTGACCAGGCTCCGCTCTCCTACTCGAGCGAGGTATCCGTCGTTGAGTTTCGCGTCAACCCTCCCCGACGTCCCGCCCCTGAGCCGTCATTCGAACGCAGCCGGCGTTCATGCTCGCCTCGCCCGCGCGTGGCTGGCGCTCTCAGTCGGTGCGTTGGCTTGCAGTGGCGTGCTCTCCCTGGGTGTGGTGGCGGCCCGAATCCCGGCGCTCGCACAATATTGGACCCACACCGAGCTCGCCCATCGCGTCCTGGTGGTCCACGTCGATCTCGCCGTGTTGGTCTGGTTCTGCTCCTTCCCGATGGTTCTGCTGCGGTCGTGGGCGGCGGCGACCGGACGGGACGCGCCCACGGGGCTGGTCCGCTTCGCCCCGTGGGTGGCGAGCGTCGGAGCCGCCATGCTCCTGGGCGGTCTCGTTCCCGGAGTCGGCACGCCGTACACGGTCAACTACGCGCCGATGGTCGCCCACGGGTGGTACGCGACCGGTCTGGTTCTCTTCTTCGGCGCCGTCGCCGTGGGTCATCTCGACCCGAATCTGTGGCGGCCCGGATCCGGCGCCGGGCTCCCGTGCGTTGAGGCAGGAGACCTTGCTCCCGGGTCCCTCCTCACCCTGCAACGAGCGACGCCGCTGGTGCGCGTCGGCAGCGCAGCTGTTCTAGTGGCCTTGGTCGCGGCCGCCATCGCCGCGGCCCGCAGCTCCCACATTCTAGAGACAGGAACTCTTCTCGAGACCGTGATGTGGGGACCCGGCCATCTGCTCCAGATCGCCAATGTCGCGTTCGCGATCCTCGCCTGGGCGTGGCTCGCCGTCCTCGCGTGGGCGCGGCCGGTCGGCGCCCGCTGGATGTGGATCGGGGTCGCGACCTCACTGGCACTGCCGCTGGCGGCCGCGACCTTCATCCTGGTCTGGCGCGATCCGTCGTCGTGGCTCTACCGCCAGGGTTTTACGGCCTTGATGCGCTGGGGTCTCTTCCCGGCGGTGGTGGTCACGCTGGCGTTCGGCCTCGGAGTTGCCGCCCGCTCGCGCACGCCGTCGCGGAGCGATCGCAGCGCCGCAGCGGCGCTCGTCGCGAGCACCCTGCTGACGCTCGTCGGCTTTGCGTTCGGGGCCGCGATTCGCGGTTCGGATCTGCGCATTCCGGGGCACTACCACGCCTGCATCGGAGCCGTCACCCTCGCTTACATGGCCCTGTCGTTGCTACTGCCTGGGCTCGAAGCTGGCGCGCCGCCTTCGGCCGCTGCGCTCGCCGAGCGCGGGCGTCGGGTACGGCGGATCGCCGCGCTCTACGGCAGCGGCCAGCTGATCTTCGCCAGCGGCCTGATGTGGGCCGGGAGCTACGGCCTGGGCCGCAAGACCTACGGCGTCGATCAGCTGCTCGACCGCGATGGCCAGCAGCTCGGGTTGCTGGTGATGGCGCTCGGCGGAACTCTCGCGCTCGCCGGCGGCGGCGTCTGGGCGTTCGCCGCAATGAGACGGCTCCGCCACCTATTCTCATCGGTCATCCGTTCATGAGCGTTATTCCGAGAATCGGAGCGACTTCGAGCACGTCGGCCTCGCCCGATGGTCGCAGGTCGTCGACTGCCGAAGGCGTCGCGGACACCCACCCCCCACCCGAGCGGACGAGGACTCCGAACGCGACCGGCACCACCACTGTGCCAGCGAGAATCCCGAAAGAGAGCTGCACGGAATCTCTTGCAAGATCCCCTGGGCGATACGAGTCGTCGGGTCGCCAGCCAGAAGAAGTGCGAGGGTCGCAGCGGAACCGCTCCGGTGCGAGCTTGCGCTGAAAGGCGATCTCCTGCACGATCCACCTCTCACGCGATGTGCGCAGGAGAGTGGGCGGAAGCATTCATCCGCCTGGTGGGCTTTCTCTCGATGTCGGAGGAATGGTCGATGCGCCGGAAGCCGATCCTGGGAGTCGTTCTGCTGGCCGCGCTCGCGGGCGCGGCAGGGGTGCGCGCGCAAGCGCCGCTGGGCGGGGAGTTTCAGGTCAACGAGCTCGCGACCGGCCAGGCGTTCAGCGGCGCCGTGTCCATGGCGACCGACGGTTCGTTCGTCGTCGTCTGGCGAGGAGACGTCTCCACCGGAACGGACGCCGATGGCGCCAGCATTCAGGCGCGCCGCTACGACCCCGCCGGAGTCGCCCTCGGCGCGCAGTTTCAGGTGAACAGTGCCACCACCGGAGCGCAGACCAATCCGGCGGTCGCTCCCGACCCCGGCGGCGGCTTCCTCATCGTCTGGAACAGCCCGAGCACCACCGGCAACGACACCGGTACCTTGAGCATCCAGGGGCAGCGTTACGACGAGAACGGCAGCCCGATCGCGGGCCAGTTCCAGGTCAACAGCTACACCACCGGCAACCAGCTGGGTCCAACTGCCGCGTTCGCACCGACCGGGGAGTTCGTGGTCTCCTGGATCAGCTCGGGTTCGGCGGGAGGGGATACGTCGCTCGAGAGCATCCAGGCGCGGCGGTTCGACGCCGGAGGCGCTCCGCTCGCCGCTGATTTCCAGGTGAACGCCTACACCACCGGGCGGCAGCAGTGGCCCCAGGTCGGCGTCGACGGCACAGGCGCCTTCGTCGTCGCCTGGGAGAGCGCCGGTACCTCGACTCCCGGCGCGCAGGGCTACTCGGTTCTCGCTCGCCGCTTCGGCAGCGACGGTCTCCCGATCGCGGGCGAACAGCAGGTGAACAGCTTCACGACGGGGATTCAGTCCTCCGCATCGCTGGCCGTGCGGACCGACGGCAGCTTCCTCGTCGTCTGGGAGAGCGAGGGCTCGCTCGGGTCCGACAGCGCGAGCTTCAGCGTTCAGGCCCGCCGCTACGACGACACCGGCGCCGCGCTCGGTCCGGAGTTCCAGGTCAACAGCTACACCACGAGCTACCAGACGAGCCCGGCCGTCGCGCTCGATGCGAGCGGCGGCTTCGTCGTCGCCTGGTCGAGCCTCGGCTCCCCCGGCTCCGACGCGCTCTCGTGGAGCGTCCAGGGGCGACCTTTCGACAACGCGGGGGTACCGGTTGCCGACCAGTTCCAGGTGAACAGCTCGACGACCGGTACACAAAATGTGCCCGGGATAGCAACCGACGGCGCGGGCAGATTCGTCGTCGCCTGGAGGAGTGACCCGGCGCAGAATCTCGGAGGGTCGGATCCGTTCCTCATCGCCCGGCGCTACCGCAGCGGCATCTTCATCGACGGCTTCGAGTCGAGCGACACCCTGCGGTGGTCGCTGACTGCACCCTAGCTGAAGCGGGAAGACGGGTGGCAGATTCCTGATTTCGCCCGTCCTCCAGCCCTGAACGCGCCGGGCGACGGCCTCGACCACCCTTCAGAGTGCGAGTGCTACCAGCGTGTTCAGCAACGTCGCCACGAGCTCGCGCGGGGAGATCGCGCGAAGGTCCGACTGCATCGCGGCGGTCGACGGGTAGGCGGTGCTATACTGCCTTCCATTCGTTTGTCGAGAGGCAGGCAGAGGGTCGGCGCAAGCAGCTTTGCACCGCGAGACACTTTGTTGCTTAGCGTTCCAGGAGGGCAATCATGAGACGAACGGCGCTCGCTGTTTTCTCGGTACTGGTCCTGTGGAGCCTCCCGGGCGCTGCGCAACCCCCGGCCTGCGCCACGAACTATCTCGGCAACGGCGACCTCGACGCCGACGACTCCGTCTGGGCGTCTCTCTCTCCCGCGCTCGATTTCGGCTGGAACAGCGGGTTCGACTCCGACAACAATGCCTGCTCGGGTTCCCTCGGGGCGACGCTGTCGACGGCTGTGCCGCTCAGCACCTTGGGCGGACAGTGCGTGAGCGGGATCGTCGATTCGGCGCTCTACGACGCCGGCGGCCAGGTGCTCGTGGCGCTCGGCGAGCCGCCCGGCGGCCTCGCGGGCATCCGGCTCGATTGGTTCGACGCGATCGGCTGTACGGGTGCCAATCTCGGCACCTCGTCGTTAGGCACGGTCCCTCCGCCCAATAACGTGTGGGTGCAGTTCAGCGTGACCGCGGTCTCGCCACCGGCGGGAGCCGTGAGCGTCGGATTTGGCCTCCTCATGATCCAGACCGCGCCGGGTGCTCCCACCTTCGGCGCGCTCTTCGACGACCTCTACTTCGCGCCGACCGGCTATTGCGGCGACCTCTTCGAGGACTCGTACGAAACCGAGGATACTGACTGTTGGAGCTTGGCGGTCCCCTAACCGGAAAGTGCGAAGAACACCTGCCCTGGGGACCGGCCAGGACCACGCGGCGAAGATCGCAAGCTAGAGGGTAGTGCCGACAGGAGTCCGGCGAGGACTCTCGTGTGGCTGCGAAGCCTGCCGGGTGGAGCAATCTCAGGACCTCGAAATGACGAAGATTCTGATGATCCCGCTTCCGATCAACCTCTTCGCCCACATCGGCTTCGCCCTGCCAGTCTACCGCTGAGTGACGGTCCCGCCGGATGCCGCTGGCGCGGCGGGACAGCTCGCCGCCAGGAGCTCCGCCTCGGCGCCGCGCCCGGTGCGATCGAACAGCGCCGCGAGATTGAAGCAGGGCAGGGCCCACGCCGGCGACCGCCGCCGGGCCTCTCCGAGCAGCGCCTCGGCCTCGACGACATCGCCGAGCTCGCCGACGAGATAGCCGAGGTTGTTGAGGATCTCGGCGTCTGCCGGCGCCAGCTCGCGCGCGCGGCGGAGCGCGGCGATCGCCTCGTACGACCGGCCGCCGGCGGCGAGGACGACGCCGAGCCCGTAGTGAGCGGCCGCGAGGGTCGGCTGCTCGGCGAGAGCCGAGCGCAGCTCGCCTTCGGCCTCCGCCAAGCGTCCCCGCGAGGCGAGCCGCTCGGCGAGATCGAGCCGCGCGGCGATGCTTGTCGCCGCCATTTCACGCAGCGAATCCTCAAGCAGATCACTCCGACCCAGCGCCTCGGCCAGCGCCGCCCGGCGCACGACGAGGTCGTCCGGACGCATCCACCCCCAGCGCTCGCGCGCGTCGAGGTGAGCAAGCACTCGCCGCGCGAGCGTGTCGCCGCTCGTGCCCCCTGCCGCCTGTCGCCACTCCTCCCAGGCGCGGTCGCCGCGCCACTCGTGCCAACGCACGACGCCGGCGTGCGCCGTCGCCGCGAGGGCCGCGACGGCGGCGCCGGCGAACAGCCAGCCGCGCGCGGTGACCCGGGCGGTACCGCGCAGCCGCCAGCGCTGGAACCGCACCTCCCGGCGCCGCAGCATCCGCGCCGAGAGCACCGTCGTGAACGCGACCGACGCCGCGAGTGTGAGAGCGAGCAGGAACGGAACGAGCCGGTAGACGCCGCGCAGCGCCGCGAGCGCCGCTACGAAGAGAGCCAGAGCGGCGAGCTCCTCCGGCCCCGTAAGATGCCAGGCTCGAGCGACGCCCCGGCGACCGAACCACGGAGGGCGATGGACCGCGACCTCGAGCCCACGCGTCGGGCAGACCGCGACGCAGTCGAGATCCTTGAGGCAATCGCCGCTCGTTACCGCACCCCGCAGCGAGACCTCCCGGAATACCGAAATTCCGGAGTCGCAGACCGCCGTACACTTGCCGCAAGCTGTGCAGTCGCCAGTGAGCACGACGCGCCGGCGCGCGAAACGGTCGGCGAAGGAGAAGACCGCACCGTAGGGGCAGACGTTGCGGCAGAAGGCGCGGGTGCCGAGCAGCCAGACCGCGACGAAGCCGCAGACCGCCAAGGTCAGGATCGCCATCCCCGGACCGGGCAAGTTGCGCGCGAAGTCGTCGGTCAGGAACGAGGCCCAGCCCTCGCCGTCGGCGAGGACGCGCAGCCGGAACTCGGGGCGCATACCGACCACCTCCTCCGCCGCCGGCCAGCGCCGCGCCACGAAGCGCGCCACCTGTGGCCAGGCGAACATGTAAAACGCGGCGCCGCCCGCGATCCAGCGCAGCGCTCGCGAGCGGAACGGCGCCGGCCGCATCCCAAGCCGCGCGAGTAGCCAGGCAGCGCCGTCCTGGAGCGCGAGCAGGTGGCACCCCCACGAGCAAAAAACGCGGCCGACAAAGAGGACCGAGACCACCGCGCTCGCCATCAGCAGGAAGCCGGCCGTCACCACGCCGAGCTCGAGGGTATGCATCACCTCGTTGAGCTCGAGCGGCGCCAGCGTCCGCCCGGCGAGCTTCCAGTGCGCGACGTGCAAGCCGATCAGCAGGTGGACGCCGAGCAGGACGGCGGCGCGGCGGCGCGCGAACCGATGCGGATCGGCGGCGGAAGGGATCGTCCTGGGAGCCAGTGCGTGGATCTTCGACCCGTCTGGCCGCTGCGTCCCATGACGGCCGTCATACGCGGGCGCGCGGCGCGCTGCTAGCTTGCAGCCCTATTTCCGAAAGGGGGGGCCGATGGCCTCGAAGTCGCGCCTTCTCCGCCGGACCGGCGGCGCCGTCCTGGCGCTCGTCGCGACCGCCGCGCTTGCGGCGCTGATCCCGCTCACGCAGGAGGACTTCCGGCTCTCCGGGACGCAGATCGGCGACGTCCCGGTTGGTGCCCTCGAGACCTCGGACAACTGCCGCGCCTGCCACGGCGACTTCGACCCGGAGGACGAGCCCTATTCGACCTGGGCCGGAAGCCTGATGGGGCTCGCCGGGCGCGATCCGCTCTTTCTTGCCCAGATGACCAACGCCAACCAGGACGTTGCCAATGTCGGGACGTTCTGCCTGCGCTGCCACGTGCCGATGTCGTTCGTCACCGGCCACGCCGCCGACCCCTCCGGCCAGACGCTCGACGACGCCGACCGTGACGGCGTCACCTGCCACTTCTGCCACAGCCTGGTCGACCCGGTCTACGTGCCGGGGCAGAGTCCGCCCGAGGACGAGGAGGTCCTCGCCGGCCTCGACGCCGTGCCGGAGCACTACGGAAACGCAATGTTCGTGCTCGATCCGCAGGGGAGGAGGCGAGGGCCCTACGAGGAGACCGACGCCCCTCACGTGACGATCGCTTCGCCCTTCGTCAAGAGCTCCGCGATGTGCGGCACCTGTCACGATGTCGGCAACGTCGCGACCTGGCGCCGGCCCGACGGCTCCTGGCGCTACAACGCGGTCGACCAACCGGTGGCCGACGAGAACCTCTGGGCCCAGTTCCCGCTCGAGCGCACCTACACGGAGTGGAAGCTCTCGGCGTTCGCCGCCGGCGGCATCGACCTTGGCGGGCGCTTCGGCGGCGCGCGCGGGCCGGTGGTCTCGACCTGCCAGGACTGCCACATGCCGACCACGACCGCGCGCGGCTGCTTCTACGGACGAGTTCGCGACGACCTCGCCCGCCACGAGTTCGCTGGCGCCGCTGCGCAGTCGCTCGACCTGATCTTGGCGCATTCCCCGGACGACCCGCGAGTCGATCCGGCTCAGGTCGCTGCGGCGCGCGCGCGCGCCGTCTCGATGCTGCGACGCACGGCGACGCTCGAGCTCGCCCGCGAGGGCGCCGAGCTGGTCGCCCGCGTGGTCAACCAGACCGGGCACAAGATCCCGACCGGCCACATCGAGGGGCGGCGCATCTGGCTGAACGTCCGATTCTTCGACGCTGCCGGGGCGATGGTCGGCGAGCACGGCCACTACGACGCGGCCGCGGCCGAGCTCGACGAAGCGACGACCACCGTGTACGAGATGCGGGTAGGCCTTTCCGAGGACGCCGCTGCGGCGACCGGCCTCCCCACCGGCCTGACCGGCCACATGGCACTCGCCGACACCATCGAGAAGGACAACCGGATCCCGCCGCGCGGCTTCACCAACGCCGCGTTCGAGGCCGGCGGAGCGCCCGCGGTCGGCGCGACTTACGCCGACGGCCAGTACTGGAGCGACGTCCGCTTCCAGATTCCGGCCGGCGCCCTGCGTGCCGAGGTCGCCCTCTTCTACCAGAGCCTGCCGCGCTACTACATCGAGGAACTGCGCGACGGCAACGTCACCGACGACTGGGGGGAGATCCTTCACGACCTGTGGGTCGAGACCGGTCGCGGCGAGCCGATCGAGATGGCGGCGCGGTCGCTGCCGCTCGCCGTCACCGGGATCTTCGCCGACGGCTTCGAGTCGGGCTACCCGACCGCCTGGTCGGGCGTCTCGCCATAGCGCCCGGCGCGCGGATCGAGCGCCGATCTTTCGACGTTCACCGCCCGGTGTTGCGCCAGGATTGCGGCGCCGAGCAGCGCCACGGCGAGCAACTGGTGGACGACCGCCGGGACGATCGCGACGCCTGAGGTCACGGTGAAGACGCCGAGCGCGGCAGTCGTCGCGGCGAGCGCCGCGACCAGTGACGCTGCCCCGCGCAGCGCACTCGGCGCCGGGCGGAGGACGGCCGCCGCGAGACCGGCAAGGGCCATCAGGGCGATCGCGATTCCCGACCAGCGGTGGACGAAGTGGATCGTCGCCAGGTCGCGCCAGAGACTTGCCGGCCAGGGATCGACCGCGAAGAGTCTCGACGGAACGAGCTCGCCCGCCATCTTCGGAAAGGTCGGATAGAGATAACCTGCGCGCGACCCCGCCATCAGCGCCCCGGCGAGCGCCTGCAGAAAGACCGCAATAACCAGCGCGCCGGCTAGCGCCGCCGCCGCGCCGCGACGGGCCGCTGCGGGCCGAGGCCAGGCGAGCTCGAGCGCGGCGGAGAGCAGTGCCGCGAACAGCAGCAGCGCGAGCCCGAGGTGCACGGTCAGGCGCAGATGGCTGACCCGCGGCTCGTCGACCAGCCCGCTCGCGACCATCCACCAGCCGGCCACGCCCTGGAGCGCGCCGAGGGCGAGGATGCCGACGAGCCGGCGACCGAACCCGCGCGGCAGACGGCGTCGCCAAACGAAGAGCGCGAGCGGCACCACGAAGGCGAGGCCGAGCAGCCGAGCCAGTAGCCGGTGGAGGTACTCCCACGCGAAGATGCGCTTGTACTCGGAGAGCGTCATACCGTGATGAACGATCCGGTACTCCGGCGTCTCGCGGTACCCGGCGAAGGCTTCCTCCCAGGCCCGCTCGGCGATCGGCGGCAGGATCCCGGTCACCGGCCGCCACTCGGGGATCGACAGCCCCGACCGCGTCAGCCGGGTGATCCCTCCCACGCCGATCAGTAGCGCGAGCAGCCCGCAGCAGATCATTAGCCACCGCGCGACGGCGCGGCGGTCGCTCACCAAGGCCTCGATAGAACGTGCCATGGCCGCCGACTCTCGCCGAACGCGCGCCCGCGGACCATGACCACGGTCAGGTCCGGTACGTCGCTCAACCGTAGAACCACCCGGTCCGAAAGGCGACACCGACGACGACGAAGAGGACCGAGACCAGGGTCACCGGGACGATGTGCCAGGCGAGCGCGCCCAGAGTCCGCTCCGAGAGGCGGGGGATCAAGCGCAGCCGCGCGTCGAGGGCGAAGCCGATCGTGGTGGCGAGCAGCAGGAGCTTGACGCCGACCAGCGACGCGACCGGATCGTCGAAAGCGAGCCAGCGGCCGAGCTCGGGGACCATCCGGTGCGCGAGCCAGAGGCCGGTCGCGACCTGCACGACCAACGCCGGGATGCCGACGCGCTCGTAGGCCGACTCGAACTCGAGCAGCTTGGCCGGCGAGCGCTCGCGCAGCACGCGCGGAAGGATTGCAATCGCCAGGACCAGATGGCCGCCGGTCCACACCGTCGCAGCCAGAATGTGAAGGAAGAGGATCGCTCCGTACATCGTCGTTGCCTCCATAGCGTCCGGCGCAGCTCAACGTCCTATCAGCGTGGGCACCGTCATTTGTTTTAGCTATTGCCATGACGTTAACCTTGACAATTGTGAAAGTCAACGGCAGAATCACCGCCGTGAAGATCTTCGACGCCTGCCGGGACTCGCGATGAGCTCCGAAGGAACGATCGCCTCCCCGGGGATCGGCGCGAGCCAGCGCGCGCTGCTCGAGGCGCTCAAGCGGCGTGGCGAATCGACGCTCGCCGAGCTCGAAGGCTCGCTCGAGCTCGCCTCAGAGACCGTACGCAGTCATCTGCAGGCGCTGGTCGCGCAGGGGCTCGCCGAGCGCTGCGGCTTGCTGCGCTCCGGGCCGGGGCGGCCGCGCGTCCGCTACCGCCTCACGGAGGCCGGTGAGGCGCTCTTTCCGCGGCGCGACCGCGAGCTGCTGCGCGAGCTCGCGAGCTTCCTCCTCGATTCCGGCCATGGCGCGCTGCTCGAAGGTTTCTTCGCCGCGCGCTTGCGCCGCAAGCGTGCCGCGGCCGAGGCCCGGCTCGCCGACGTCCCCGCCAAAGAGCGCCTCGACGCGGTCGCGAAGCTCCTCTGCGAGGACGGCTTCCTCGCCGAGGTGGTTACTGACGATTCCGGACGCCACCTGCGCCTCTGCCACTGCCCGCTGCGCGAACTGGTCGAAGTCTCGCGCCTCCCCTGCCGCGCGGAGATGGAACTGGTCGGCGAGTTGCTCGGCGACACGCTCCAACGCGAGAGCTTCATCCCGGATGGCGCGCCATCTTGCACCTACGCGGTCGGCCCGCAGAAACAGCCGCTCATCACCTTGACTGCACAGCGCAGGAGAGCCGCCTCATGAATCCGACCCCCGAATCCCGGGTTGGCGAGATCGCCACCCGCTATCCCCTCGCGACGCGCGTCTTCGCCCGTCACGGCATCGACTTCTGCTGCGGCGGCGGCATTGCGCTCGCCGACGCGTGCGCCAAACGCCGACTCGACACGGCCGACGTACTCGAGGAGATCGAGCGCACGATCGCGGCACCAGGAGCCGACGAACCCGATACACGGTGGGACGCGCGACCTCTCGACGACCTCGTGCGCCACATCGTCGACCGCTTCCACGGGTCGTTGCGTGAGGAGCTGCCGCGGCTCGAGTCGATGGCGCGCAAGGTCGTCCGCGTGCACGGCGACAAGGACCCGGAGCGCCTCGGCGCCCTGCTCGAGAGCTTCTGCAGGCTCAAGGGAGAGCTCGACGAGCACATGCGAGGGGAAGAAGAGGAACTGTTCCCGGCGATCCTCGCCCGCGGCGCCTCTGACCCGGATTCCGTGGCGCCCATGGCTCCGTTCATCGACGATCATTCGCGCGTCGGCGTCGAGCTCGGCCGCATTCGCGAGCTGACCGACGACTTCCACGCGCCGGCCGGAGCGTGCAACACCTGGAACGCGCTCTGGCACGGCCTCGAAGCGCTCGAAGCCGACCTGCACCAGCACATTCATCTGGAGAACAACATCCTCTTCGCGCGCGCCTCGGCCTGAGATCGCCGCGACGGGTGACGGAACCTTTCCCACCCGCCTGACCCGCATCTGCCGACAGCGCTTTCGATCACCGACCCTGGAGGCTTCGATGTCTTCCGAACTCGTTAACGTCGCCGAGCTCCGCACGAACCCCGCCCTGCTCAAGCTCGATCTCTACTGCAAGGGCCTGCGCATGGACGACTCCTGCTTCATCGAGGAGGACGGCGGACGGCAGATCCTGCGCACGCGAGCCGGGCTCGGAAGCGGCCTCGAGCTCATCCTGCCGGGCGGGTTGTGGACCAATGTGCCGGTCTCCGAAAGCTTCGCGCAGCGTTCTCCCTACACGCTCCATCGTGAGAGCGGTCGCTACCGGCTTCGGCACGGCGGTGCATCGGTCGCCGACGTCACGCTCTCGCCACGGCCCGGTTGGTACGATGCCGCGCTCGCGAACGGCAAGCCGATGACCCGCATCGGAACGCTGCAGGGTACCTACCTCGGCATCTACCAGGCGAAAGTCTGCGAGTACTGGACCCAGAAGCCGACCAAGGTGAACTGCAAGTTCTGTTCGGTCGGCCTCAACCTGGGTGTCGACGATGCCGACGAGAAATCGGTCGACGAGGTGATGGCGGTGATCCGTGCCGCGCGACGGGAGAGCGGCATCACCTACGTCGACTTCAACACGGGCCACTACGACGGCGACACCTACCTCGACATCCTCGAACCATACATCCTGCGCATCAAAAAGGAGCTCGGCCTGCTGGTCGGCGTCCAGACACCGCCACACCGTGACCTCAAGCGTTACGACCGCCTCCGCGAAATCGGCGTCAACCGCGTCTCGTTCTGCTTCGAGATCTTTGATCGCAAACTGTTCGAGGAGATCTGTCCAGGCAAACATGCCGAGTACGGTCTCGACTACTACCTCGAGGCGACGCGCTACTGCGCGACGCTCGCCCGCCGCGGCCCGAAGGGCGAGCCATGGGTCACCAACGGCGAGATCATCGCCGGGCTCGAGCCGCCGGAGTCCTCCATCGCGGCGATCGACTGGATCACCTCGGTGGGAGCGATCCCGACCGTCTGCGTCTTCCGGCCGCTCGTGGGCACCGACCTCGAGGATGCCGATCCACCGAAGACCGAAGAGCTCGTGCCCGTCTTTCGGCGTCTCTACGAGGCGACGATGGAGGCGGGTCTGCCGATCGGCTGCGCACCGAACATCCATGTCTCGCTCGTCATGTTGCCCGAAGAGTGCCGATCCCTCTCGCCGAAACGCTATCGCTGGCAGAGCGCGAAGCTCGCCGTCATGAAGCGTGTCTTCGGCCGCAGCTTCGATCGCCGCCTGCGCAGGATACACGAGACGAACGCCGCCTGAGCGAGGAAGACGGTCGCACAGGTGTCCTTCCCGGCCTCGACGGGATAGCATCGACCCGGCGAGAGGAGGTCGGTTCGACACCGTGATCCGCGACGCGACGAGGGGTGATACTGCCGGACCCATTGCCTGGGGCATCGGCGCGACCGCAGCGCTCGGCGCGTTGATCGTCGCCGGCTCGCGCAACCTGGCGCACTTCGACGCCGCGCTGGTCGCCTATACCTTCTCGGTGCTGTTCGCGACCTTCGGCCTCACCTATCGCTACGCGATGTGGCTGAAGCGGCCGCCGACCGACTGTCTACTGGCGGCGCGGCTGGCAGGTCTTCTTCCGGCGCGGCGCGCCGAGTCCGCAATCTGCGGCGGGCTGGTGCGTCCACGCGCGTCTCCGACATCGCGCTCAACCGCTTCATCTGGGCGCGCGGCCAGCTGCGCGGCCTCACGCACCTGCTGATCCTCTGGGGCTGCGTGCTCGCGGTCGCGATCACCTTTCCGCTGGTCTTCGGCTGGCTGGCCTTCGAATCCGAACCCGGGCGATCCGGGACTCTACCGGGTGATCGTCTTCGGCTTCCCGGCGTTCGCGTTTCCGAGCGACTCGATCGTCGCCTTCTTCCTCTTCCACGGCCTGGTCTGGGCGTCGTTCCTGGTGATCGCCGGCGTGATGCTGGCGATGCGCCGGCGCATGCGCGAGGAGGGAGCGGCCGCGCTCCAGAGCTTCGTCGAGGACTTCCTGCCGCTGATCCTGCTCTTCGCGGTCAGCCTGACCGGCCTGATGCTGACCGCGAGCTACACCTGGATGCACGGCTACGCCTACGACTTCCTCGCGATCCTCCACGCCGTCACGGTGATCTTCACCTTCCTCTGGCTGCCGTTCGGCAAGTTCTTCCACATCTTCCAGCGCCCGGCGCAGATCGCCGTGCGCTTCTACAAGGAGGTCGGCCGCGACGAGCCGAGCCCGAGCGCTGCGCGCGCTGCGGCCACGGCTTCACCTCGCGGATGCACGTCGAGGACCTGATCGACGTCGAGCGACGGCTCGGCTTCGACTACGGATCGAGCGCGGGAGTAGCAGCGGTCCGACCACTACCAGCGGATCTGCCCGCCCTGCCGGCGCGCGCTCGTCGCCGCCGCGCAGGGCGCCGCCTGGCGCGGCGTGCGCGGCGGCGCGCTGGTCGCGCCGGGCGATGGCGCCGGCGCACGTCAACCCGGGCCTCGGCGAGGGGCCGCTCGGGCGCGCCGACGCGGAGAACTTCCATGGCTGATCCGATCCCGCCATCTCGCACAGCGAGCGTCCGTGCGCGCCACACGCCGCTCGATCCGGCTCCGGGCGATCCCTTCGGACCGCACCCGGCCTGGTCGGCGGGAGCGCGCCTCGACACCGGCGTCGAGCCCGACCGCATCGTCGAGACCCACTGCTGCTTCTGCGGCCAGCAGTGCGGCATCCGGCTCAAGGTCAAGGACGAGCAGGTCGTCGGCTTCGAGCCGCGCTACGACTTCCCGTTCAACCGCGGCATGCTCTGCCCGAAGGGGATCAAGCGCTACCTGCAGGGGGCGCACCCCGATCGCCTGCTCTCGGCGCTCGAGCGCGACGAGTCGGCGCCCGGCGGCTTCCGCCCGATCGGCTACGAGCAGGCGATCGAGCGCGCCGCGGCCGAGATTCGACCGCATCCAGGACGCGCACGGTCGCGACGCCATGGCCGTCCTCTCGGGCGCGAGCCTGACCACCGAGAAGGCCTACCTGATGGGCAAGTTCGCCCACATGGCGCTCGCGACCTCGAACATCGACTACAACGGCCGCCTCTGCATGGTCGCGGCCGGCGCCGGCAACAAGAAGGCGTTCGGCATCGACCGCGCCGCCAACCCGTGGAGCGACATCCTCGGCGCCGAGGTGATCTGGATCTCCGGGGCCAACGTCGCCGAGTGCGCACCGATCACCACCGACTACGTCTGGCAGGCGCGCGAGCACGGCGCGAAGGTGATCGTCGTCGATCCGCGCCTCACGCCGATCGCCCGCACCTGCGACCTCTTCCTGCCGATCCGCCCGGGCACGACATCGCGCTCTTCAACGGCGTCCTGCACCTGATGATCGAGAACGACTGGCTCGACCACGACTTCGTCGAGCGCTCGACGGTCGGCTTCGACGAGGTGGCCGGCCACGTCGCCGAGTGGACGCCGGCGCGCACCGCGCGCAGGTCACCGGCATCGCCGAGGCGGCGATCCGCCAGGCCGCCGAGTGGTGGGGCACGGCGCAAGACCAGCTTCCTGATGCACGCCCGCGGCATCGAGCACTCACAGCCACGGCGTCCAGAACGTGCTCGGCGCGATCAACATGGTGCTGGCGTCGGGCCGCATCGGCCGCGAGTTCTGCGGCTACGCCACGATCACCGGCCAGGGCAACGGCCAGGGCGGGCGCGAGCACGGCCAGAAGTGCGACCAGCTGCCCGGGCGGCCGCAAGCTCGCCGACCCGGAGGCACGCGCCTACGTCGCCGGCGTCTGGGGCATGTCGCCCGGACGAGCTGCCGCAGCCGGGCGTCGACGCCTACGAGATCTTCCGCCGATCGAGCGCGGCGAGATCAAGGGGCTGCTCTCGATCTGCTTCAACCCGCTGGTCTCGCTGCCCGACAACGACTTCGTGCGCGCGCATGCTCGAGCAGCTCGAGTTCTACGTCGCGATCGACTTCTTCCTCAACGAGACCGCGCGCCACGCCGACATCGTGCTGCCCGGCTCGCTCCACGAGGAGGACGAGGGGACCGTCACCACCGCCGAAGGGCGCGTGATCAAGATCAACAAGGCGGTCGACTGCCCCGGCGAGGCGCGCCAGGACTGGCGCATCATCCAGGACATGGCGCGGGCGCTCGGCCGCGAGCGCGGCTTCACCTTCGCCGGCCCGCGCGAGATCTTCGAGGAGCTGCGCGTCGCCTCGAAGGGCGGCGTCGCCGACTACTCCGGCATCACCTACGAGAAGATCGAGCGCCAGCAGGGCGTCTTCTGGCCCTGCCCGGCGGAGGACCACCCCGGCACGCCGCGCCTGTTCGAGCCCGGCTCGTGGAACGTCGGTGGCGAAGGGCGCCGGGCCCTTCTACTTCCCCGACGGCAAGGCGCGCTTCAACGTCGCGGCCTACGCGCCGCCGGCCGAGGATCGTCGACGCGGAGTACCCGCTCATCCTGACCACCGGCCGCGTCGTCAGCCAGTTCCTCTCGGGCACCCAGACGCGGCGGATCGGGCCGCTGCTCGACATGTACCCGGAGCCGTTCATCGAGCTCCACCCGCACCTGGCCGAGCAGCTTGGGCATCGCCGACCGGCGACTGGGCGACCGCCGAGACCCGGCGCGGCAGTCTGACCCTGCGCGCGCAGGGTGGTCGCGACCATCCGGCCCGACACGATCTTCGTCCCCTACCACTGGCCGGGCCGGCGCAGCGTCAACCGGCTGACGATCGCGGCCCAGGATCCGATTTCGAAGATCCCCGAGTACAAGGTCTGCGCCGTGCGCCTGCGGCCGGCGACCGCCGAGGAGGCGCGCGACGCCGCCGAGTCTCGACCGTCGCGCCGCCGACCTCGACGCCGCTCTCGACGCTCGGCGCCTGAGGAGCGGACCGCGATGCCCGTCCCCGCCGACCGTCACTTCTTCATCGACCCGGCCGCTGCATCGGCTGCAACGCCTGCGTCCAGGCCTGCTCGCGAGTGCGACACCCACAAGGGGCGTGTCGATGATCCAGCTCGACTTCGTCGATCGCGCGCGCTCGACCGCAGACCGTGCCGGTGGTCTGCATGCACTGCGACTAGCCGACCTGCGCCGAGGTCTGCCCGGCCGACGCCATCAAGCGCACCGACGACGGCGTCGTGCAGACCGCGCGCAAGCCGCGCTGCATCGCCTGCAACAACTGCGTGCTGGCCTGCCCGTTCGGCGTGCCCAAGATGCACGACGAAGCCAACCTGATGATGAAGTGCGACATGTGCTACGACCGCACCTCGCGGGGGCTCAAGCCGATGTGCGCCTCGGTCTGCCCGAGCCAGGCGCTCTTCTTCGGCACCCGCGAGGAGATCGAGGCGCTGCGGCCCGCGTCGCGCCCGGTCGACACCTTCCGCTTCGGCGCGCAGGTGGTCTCGACGCGCGTCCGGATGCTCGTGCCGAAGAGCTTCGCGGCGCCGCTGCTCGCGGTCACCGCGCCGCTCGAAGGCGGCTCCGCCGCCGAGGCGCCCGACCCCCTGATGGCCAATCTCTACCAGGAGACCGAAACGTGACCGTGCGCGACCCGGACGAGATGACGATTCCGCCCGACGGCCGACCGGCGGCCGAGCAGCCGAAGTGGCGGCGCGATTTCCCGATCGACGTGCCGCAGGACCAGTACGTCGCCCGCCGAGAGTTCACCAAGTTTCTGACCTTGACCAGCTTCGCCTTCGTCGCCGGGCAGGCGTGGATCCTGGCCAAGAGCATTCTGGGCGCTCGCCCGGGCTTTCCCGAGGCACCGGTGGCTCGTCTCTCCGAGCTGCCGATCGGCGGCTTTCTCGCAGTTCGACTACCCGGCCGCGGGCGAGCCGAAGCTGCTGGTTCGGCTCAGCGAGCTCGAAGTCGTCGCCTACGACCAGCGCTGCACGCATCTGTCCTGTCCGGTGTTGCCGCAGGTCGACCACGGGCGCTTCCACTGCCCTTGCCACAATGGGAACTTCGACCTCGCCACCGGTCGGCCGCTCTCGGGTCCACCGCGCCGGCCGCTGCCGCGAGTCGACCTCGAGTTGCGCGACGGCGTGATCTGGGCGGTCGGCGTCTCGGAGCGGACGTCGTGAACGGCCGCCGGCGCTTCTCGCGTGCGCAGCGCCTGATGATCCTCTCCGGCATGATCCCGATCGTCGTCCTGATCGTGACCCTCCAGCTCTGGCTGCTGACCGCGACGATGAACGCCTATCTCGGCGGCGACCACGGCGTCGCTCTGCCGGCGGCCGGCGCGAGCCTCATCTGCTTCCTGCTCATCCTCGGCCTGCTGCGCTACGTCTACCGGATCGAGCGCTGAGCGACGCGAACGGAGCAGTGCCGGCCGCAGCCCCCCCGCCGCCGGCCGGCCGCCTCGGCGGCGCCGTCGCCGGGCTCTTCCCCGGCTACTTCGCCCTGGTGATGGCGACCGGCATCGTGTCGATCGCCGGCCACTGGCTCGGCTGGCCCCGCCTCGCCCGCGCGCTGCTCGCGGTGAACATTGCCGGCCTACGCCGTGCTGGTGGCGCTGACGGCTGCCCGGCTCGTCCTCTACCCGCGCCGCCTCGCCGCCGACCTCGCCGACCACGCCCGCGGCTCGGGCTACTTCACGATCGTCGCCGGCACCTGCGTGCTGGGCAGCCAGTGCCTGCTGATCGCGGGCTGGCGGGGTGCGGCCGAAGCGCTCTTCGCCGCCGGCCTCGCGCTCTGGTTCCTCGTGATGTACGCGTTCTTCACCGCGGTCATCGTGCGCGGCGCCAAGCCGACGCTCGAGCAGGGGATCAACGGCGCCTGGCTGATCGCCACCGTCGCCACGCAGTCGGTCGCAGTCCTCGCGCTCGCGCTCGGCGAGCCGTTCGGCTGGCCGGCCGAAGCGGTCGCCTTCGGCGCGCTCGTCTTCTTCCTGATCGGCTGCATGCTCTATCTGGCGATCATCACGCTGATCTTCTACCGTTTCACCTTCCTGCCCCTCGAAGTGGCCACGCTCACGCCGCCCTATTGGATCAGCATGGGAGCGGTGGCAATCACCACGCTCGCCGGCTCGACATTGGTGCTCGCGCGCAGCCGCTCGCCGCTGCTGGTCGAGCTCGCCCCGTTCCTCAAGGGATTCACGCTCTTCTTCTGGGCCGCGGGCACCTGGTGGATCCCGCTGCTCGTCCTGCTCGGCGTCTGGCGCCACCTGGTGCGTCGGCACCCGATCGCCTACGACCCGCAGTACTGGGCGATGGTCTTCCCGCTCGGCATGTACACGGCGGCGACGTTCCGGCTCTCCGAGGCGTTGCCGTTCGAGCCCCTCGAGTGGATTGCACGTTTGTTTCTGCCGATCGCTTGCGCCGCTTGGGCGGCGACCGCACTCGGGCTGGTACGGCACCTCGCACGCGTACCGAGAACCTGACCTTTGCCCGACTGGTGCCCTCCGCTCAGAGGTCCTGCCAGCAAAGTCCGTCAGACCTTCGCGTACCGCGACGCACGAGCCGGTCGGCTCTCGACATGACTTGGCGACGGCCTCAGCTCGAGTCCTGCCGGCGAGCTCTCCAGCCTCACCTCCGGGTAGTAGTCGAAGACGCTCCGCAGGTAGCCGAGGAACCGCTTCTTGAAGTGCCGGGGGTTGGCGTAGCCGCACCCGAACTGGAGCGCCAGCGAGGCCCATGGGATGGTGACCGGCTTCCGCAGGCGGAAGAAGCGCCAGGTCAGCCAGACGTAGATGTCGATCTCGAACGGCGACCGGAGGGCGCGAAGGACCCGCAAGTCGAGCGGGACCGGCGCTTCAGTCGCCTCCCGATAGAAGCGATCCGAGAGAACGACATGAGACCCCCACGCTGCCTCGCCCTTCCTCGGCCGCGGGTCCCACCAGAGCTCCCGCTTCTCGGCGATCAGGAAGCCGTCGCCAGCGTGTCTCCCCTGGCTCTCGTCGTGGAAGATGCACTGGAAGGTCGAGGCGAAGAGACGCTGGAGCTGGTCGCGGAGCTGCGGCAAGGACCCACGCGGTCCCGTGGTCGGCGGGATCCCGAGGGCGGCACAGAAGTGCGAGAAGTGGCTGCCGAGCTCGATGTCCGGGCTCTTGCGGCGCACCGCCTCGGTCGTGAGGTAGGCGAGGACCAGGCGTGGATACCGGCCGTACGGCAGCCCGACGTCCTTCGGGGCAAGGATGGACAGGGTGAAGTGTCCGTTCCGCCGGACGAACTCGTTGGCCTTCGGGTCGCTGTGCGGAAGGGTCGCCTGCACCAGCGCCCGGGCCAGGAAACCGACCTCGCCGGCGGCGTAGGCGTCCTCCTGGTCGAGGTAGAGCGCCTGCCGGATCAGGCTGCCGGAGCGCCTGGACTTGCGGGATCCGATCTCAACATCTGTAGAATGAAACTGTGACGCCGGGGCGCCAGGGAGGACCAACGAGAGCTGCGGGGTCGCGGACTTCCAAGCGGTCTTTCCAGCCATACGGCCCCTCCGCTCCGCTGCCTTGCAGCGGATACCAGAGAGGGACGCCGGTCCCGGCGAGGCGCCCAACCGGGCTCCTCCGGAGACGGCGTACGGAACCCGGAGACAGGCCTTTCAACGGCATCGACGCTCATGCCGCCTGCCTCATTGCCGCGACCTCCCGAAGCCAGAAAATCAGGGTGTTCGAACTTCCTGGGGTGTTCGAACTCAGAGTGATTTGGTCCACCATTTCCAAGCCACTCTGCCGCAGGCATCTACGCTAGGTACCAGGCGACACGTCGCTGGCGAGACGAGGTCGCAACCTGCTGTGGCTCAACGAATTGCGTCGCGTTCGAAATCCAAGTCGAAGTGACCGTCGCGCGTTGCCGGTCCGGCGGTCACCTCAACGACTTTGGAACGGATCTCGAGATTGGCGGCGACGCGAAACGGCCGGAACGGCGAGATCGGTTCTTTTCCGCCATACTGTGCCGAGACTCCGCCTCGGGCGCCTCACCGCGTTGCACCGCCGGAATGCGATTTTCGAAGCGGTCGCAGGAACGGAGGGCTCGCGAGCCACCGAGCCGGAAGGGTGGAAACATGAAGAGGCGAGCATCGATGGTCGGGACCGGGCGCTTGCGGTCGGCGTGCCAGCGGGTGGTGGTGATCGCTTCGGTGGCGATACCCGCGCTGTTCGGGCTCGGCGCGGTCACCTGCTCTCCAGCATTCGCGGCAGACCTCATCTTCTTCAACGGATTCGAGAGCGGAACGCTCTGCGCGTGGGGCGGCGCCTGCCCGCCGCCGGCAACGGTCGACGGTCCGTGGCGTTTCACGCTGGATTTTTCCGGTCAGCCAAGGGAACTGGTGGTGCTGCTGCACCAGCGTGCCGCCGGCGATCTCGTCGGCTACATGCTGGGCGGCACGCCCAAGCGGCTGGTCACCGGCGGCACCTACAGCTCGGGCACGCTGACCCTCGACCTGCTTTTCGAGCGACCGACCGGCGATCGCGCGCTGCACCTGGTGGCGACGGTCGCGGGCGATCACGCCACGGGCACGGTCACGGGCGATCTCGGCAGCCAAGCCCTGTCCATGTTCCGTTGGCCCGAACCTCTCGAAGAGCGCCGCTGGATCGTCGCCGACCTCGACTTTCCGCCCGGATTCGGCACCATCACGACAGCGCATCTGGCGGTCGTGCTGCGAGCCAACGGCGAGTTCGTGACCGGTGGCTACGCCGCCGCCGAGATGGCCGGATGCCTCTGGGACTGTGACGGCGGAATCAGCTCATTCTCGCAGGCCGGCCCGGCCGTCACCTTCGGGCTCGAGACCGAAGGCGGCTGCTCGGCGGGCTCCACCGCCACCCTGAGCTCCGCCAGCGTGCATCCGGAAACGGGACTCTGGCTGGGTTCGACCACGTTCACCGACTGCGCAGGCACGGTGTCGGGACCGATCCTCGGCGGTCCCTCCACCGCGACGCGTTCCGACGACGCCGCCGAAGTGCTCGCCGCGGTTGCCGGCGTCGCCGACCAGTTGCAAGCCGGGTCCCCCTTCGCCGCGCCGCATCCATCGTTTGCTGACAACTTCTTCCATGAGGGGCGCAACCTCGCGGCGACACTCGCGGCGCTCAACGCCGAAATCGCCGCCTGGGACAACATCGAAGTCCGTCTTTCGCGCGTCCGGAGGATCTCGACGCTCGCTCTTTCCGGCGTGCCCCCGATCCTCTTCCGCCCGCACGGAATCGAGGCCGAAGAGTCCCGCTCGGGCGTGCCGATCGGAGGCGGAGCGCGCGTGCTCTATCTCGACCCGGCGCGCAATCCCTTCGATGACATCCACGACAATCCCCTCTCCGTCGCCGATCTCACGCCGTCCGGTTGGCGCCTCGGCGGCGATCACCAGACGGCGTTCGACCTGCCGCTGCTCACCCAGCCGGTGGGCCCGGCCGACACGACTTTGCATGTGAGCACGCCGGGAGGCACCGTTTACGTCTCGCTCGGGCCGTACGGGAGCCACTTCTCGCCGCTGACTGGTCACGTTTACGGCGACGGCAAACCGAACCTGGCGGGATTTCTCATCGCGGGGGAGAGCGAGCTCGCGGAGCTCATCGGCGACGGCAGCGGCGACGACGATGGAATCTGCGAGACCGGCGAGGCCTGTGCCTACTGGGGCGGGCTCGATGGCTCCCTGGTGCGCGGCCGCGTGCCGACCTTCGTTGCCTCGCATGACGCCAAAATCGAGTCGATCGTTTTCCACTCCGCTCCCACCGGGGTCTACTTCGACAACCCTCCGCAGTGGCTCATCTCCATGCGCTCTCCGGCGAATGTCGAGTCCGCGCTCGATCACGTTGGCGGTTTTTCGGCCGGACTCGCCGACGCCGTCGCGGTAGCGACCGGCTGCGACCCGCGCAACTGGATCTCCTGCGGACTCAGCCCGGGCGATGACCTCCTCTCGGGCCTGCCGCCGATCCTGGTCAGCGCCGGCAGCACCCTCGCCCAACCCCAGGTATTCGCAACTGCAGTGGCGGGCTATCCCGGCTACTACGTCGGAGGCGGCACATTCCTCGAGTTCCCCTGGGCGCAGATCGAGTTCAGAAGCCACGTGCCCAACGAGCTCAAAGCGGAAGCCTGCCCCTACCTGCTCTATTCCGATGCCCGCCGCGCCGAGCTCCGCGGAGTGATGGAGCGCGACATGCTCGACCCGGCTTCGCTGCGCTATCGCAACCGGAGCATCCAACCGCGCTGGAAATGGGCCACGGAGGCGACACTCTGCACAGCACCCACCGGCCTCCCGGCCGACTATCGATCGCTGCTGACCCACCTCGGCGGCTGGTACGAACGCTCGAACGCCGGCACCGTCGCGGATGAGGTTCTCTCGTTCACGCGCATCGATTTCTCGAGTCCGGTCTTTCCGACTGCCGGTATCGATCCGGCGACGGAGCTTCTTCTGTTGCGGCAACGACAGTTCGTTGCGCCGTTCTCGTGGACGATGCCGGATTCGTCTCTCCTCGCTGCAACCCACCCGGGCGGCGAGCTCCGCGAGCTCAACGACAACAGCTTTCTGGTCGAGTGGCGCGATCTCGACTGGACGGCCGGCAATCCACCGGTCTACCAGCGCGCCGCCTATCGCCTCGACGAAGAGGGACTGACGGTTCGCTGGGGTGCCTTCGCGATCAACGCCGCCTCGGCCGCGCTTCCCCCACCGCCCGGCACCATCTGCGGCGAGCTCGAGACGATCTGCTACACCCACGAGAGTCTGGTCGGTTTCTGATTCTTGCCATACTCCCCCTCCGCTCCGCTGCCGGGCAGCGGATACCAGATAGGGACGCCGTCGCCTAGAATGCGCCCGCAGGGCGCTCTCGGAGACAGCGCACGGAACCAAGAGACAGGCCCTTCACCGGCATGGATTTCATGCCGCCTGCCTCATTGCCGCGACTTCCCGGAGCCAGAAAATCAGGGTGTTAGAACTTCCTGGGGTGTTCGAACTCAGAGTGATTGGGTCCACCATTTCCGACCTCACTCTGCAGCAAAGACTTGTGCTCCGAACTCTGGATCCGGCGGTGCTGCCTGCCGAGGTAGCTCTCGGAGCTTCAACGGGTTGAGAGAGTTCGGATCTCCTCTGCTCTCTCGACCCCGGGCCTTCACCGCTTGACCCACTCCTTGCGCCTGCCTAGAGTCTTACCCGTAAGATCGGAGGCGCGATGGAGTCACTCGCAACAACCAAGCTCTCCTCCAAGGGACAAGTCGTCATCCCGGAGGAGATCCGTCTGCGTCTCGGGCTCAAAGAAGGGACACAGTTCGTGGTTGTCGGAGATCGCGACGTCGTGATTCTCAAGACGATCGCGCCGCCGGCGATGGCGGAGTTCGACGAGCTCGTGCGCACGGCTCGTCGTGCAGCACGCAAGGCGGGCATGAAGCCGGCAGACGTGAAGCGGGCCGTCGCGAAGGCCCGCGCCTCTCGGTGAGGATCGTCCTCGACACGAACGTCTTCGTTTCAGCAGTTTTCTGACTCCACCGCAGTCACTTCCGGCGTAGCCGTTGCTCCTTCACTCGGAGAGCTCGAACCTCAGCCTGTGCCGCTCGAAGCGGCCGACTGGCACTTTGCCCGGCTCGATCCGTCGCGAGCGCCGACTTGCAAGCAAGCGAGCCAGGTCGGGTCAGGCGCTCCTTCGGGCGCGCACCGCCTCCGGCCAGGGTTTGATGCGGGCGAGAGTCTTGGCCAGCGTCGCGCGGACCTTCTCGCGGTCGAAGTCGGCCTGGAGGCCGATCCAGAATCCGTCGGACATCGCGAAGAAGCGCGACAGGCGAAGTCCGGTGTCGGGCGTAATCGCGCGGGCGCCAGCAACGATCTCGCCGATGCGGCGCTGCGAAACACCGATCTCCTCGGCGAGGCGGTATTGCGTGATGCCCATCGGCTTGAGGAACTCCTCGAGGAGAATACCGCCGGGAGAGGGATAGGGAACCCTAGCGACCGTTCGCTCC
>CAWBFZ010000015.1:0-117308 GCA_963788175.1 Thermoanaerobaculia bacterium | reverse complement strand
TCAGCGGGCGGTTGACGGCGGTGTCGGCGGAGCGCAGGGCGACGAAGTGCTGGCCGTCGGGCGCGGCGTCGAAGCTCTCGATCGGCTCGCGGAAGAGCTCGCGGGGCGTGGAGAAGCGCGGCACCGCGCCGGGTTCGACGTCGACCGCCATCAGACGGTCGGGGCGGGTGAAGAAGTAGAGCTCGCGGCCGTCGGCGCGCCAACGCGGGCGCTGCCCGCCTTCGTTCGAGACCTGCCAGCG
Organism: Thermoanaerobaculia bacterium; assembly: GCA_963788175.1. Lineage (GTDB taxonomy): Bacteria > Acidobacteriota > Thermoanaerobaculia > Multivoradales > JAGPDF01 > JAGPDF01. The sequence continues at coordinate 117,067 of CAWBFZ010000015.1, read as the reverse complement.
GCCGCGCTCGCCGCCGAGCGCCTGGACGTAGATCTCCCAGCGCCCGGACTGTTCGGAGGCGTAGGCGATCCAGCGATCGTCCGGCGAGATCGCCGGATCCTGGTCGAGGAACGGAGTTTCGACGAGCGGCGTGATCGCTCTCGTGGCGAGGTCGAAACGCTGAATGTCCGTGCTTGTCGAGCCGCCCACGGAGCCGATTGCCAACCAGCGGTCGTCGTGCGAAGCGGCGAGCGGCCAGATTCCCTGCGGCGTCGTGGCGATCTCTTCCGGCGCCCCGGTGCCGTCGGACGCCCGCCGGAAGATCGTGCCGTCGTTGCGCCGGTCGCTCGCGTAGTAGAGGAAACGGCCGTCCGACGACCAGACCGGCCAGTCCTCGCCGCCTTCTTCGAAGGTGAGCCGGCTCGCCGCGTCGCGCGAGAGATCGTAGACCCAGAGGTCAGTCGCTCCTTGTCCGGCGCTGTTGACCGCGAAGGCGAGTCGTCGGGCGTCGGGGGAGAGGGCGAAGTCCGCGAAAAGCTCCTTCTCGCGCAGCGGCTTGACGCCGAGTCCGGCGCGATCGAGCCAGACCAGAGAGGAAAAGCTGCCGCGGCTTCCGGCCCGGTAGAGCAGCGTTCCTTCGTTCGAGACCGAGGCGAGGACCTGCTCGTTCTGGGTGAAGGCGACCGGCGAGGCGATCGCCGCCGGCTCTCCCAGCAGCCTGGGACCCGAAGCGTCGAAACGCTGGGCGAACAGCGTACCTTCGCGCCAGAAGAGGAGCTGCCCGGCAGAGGAGTAGAGCGGCGATGCATTTGCGGCGATGAGGCGGGTGCGCTCGCCGCTCGCGAGCTCCAGCACCTCGATGGCGCTCGCGTCGTTGCGCGCGCCGCCCTCCGCCGTCTGGACGAGGAAGAGGATCCGCTCGCCGCCGGGAAGGAAGACCGGAAAGCGATGGCTCTTCTCTTCGCGGGCAACGTCGAGCGTCGTCAAGGGCTGCGGCGCGCCGCCGGTCGCGGGCACGATCGAGAGGCCGGCCCGGAAGGCGGGCGAGAAGACGATCCGGCCGTCCGGTCCCCAGGCGCCGCCACGCGGCGTCGGTGCGTCGCAGATCGTCTGCGCCGGTCCGCCCCGCAGGTCGAGGCGCTTCAGCTTGCCGTCGGCGAAGAAGGCGATCTGGCTGCCGTCGGGAGACCAGAACGGAGTGTCTCCGCCAGACGTCGACTCGAGCTTCGTGGCCTCGCCGCGGTCGAGCTCGCGCAGCCAGAGACCGCGTGCGCCGGTCTCCCTGTCGAGGGATTCGAAGACCACCCGGCGGCCGTCGGGCGACAGGGCGAAGTAGTCCGTGAAGCCGGTCCCCACCGGGGCGACGAGGGAGGCATGGAAGATGCGCTCCCCGGGACCGCGTTTCGCCGAGCCTAGCCAGAGCGCCCCGAAAAGCGCTGCGGCGACGATGCCCGCCGCGGCGAGGATCCAGGGGAGGGGCGAACGGCGCCCTGCCGGCGCGCCCGCCGCCGGAATGGACGCAGCGACCTCCCCGAGGTGCGGATCGGCGAGCGCCTCCTCGAGCGCCAGTCGGGCGTCGCCGATCGACTGCAGGCGCTCGCGCGGCTTCTTGCGCAGGCAGCGCTGCACGAGCTCGACGATGCGCGGCGGTGTCGCCGGGAGGCAGAGCCGAGAAGTCGGGGGTGTCCTTGAGCACGCCGGCGAGGACGTGCGACACCGTCTCGCCGTCGAAGAGGCGCCGGCCGGTGAGCATCTCGTAGAGCACGACGCCGAACGACCAGATGTCGGCGCGGCGGTCGACCGCTCCGCCGGCCGCCTGCTCGGGCGCCATGTAGGCGGCGGTGCCGAGGATGACGCCGAGCTGGGTTCCGTGTGCCGCCGTCAGAGTGGGTGAGTTCACCAGCGTCGGCGAGCGCGCGAGATCGGCGGCGGATGAGGCGGCGCCGGCGAGGATCCATCGCCTTGGCCAAACCGAAATCGAGGACTTTGGCCTTTCCTTCACTGGAAGCCTTTATGTTTTGAGGCTTGAGATCGCGATGGACGATTCCCTTGTCGTGGGCCTCTTCGAGCGCTTGTGCGATCTGCAAGGCGAAAGAAAGGCTTTCAGTAAGGGAAAGAGGCCCGGATTCGAGGCGGTCGGAGAGCGTCGGGCCCTCCACGAGCTCCATGACGAGGGCTCTCGTGCCGCCGCTCTCCTCGAGGCCGAAGATCGAGGCGATGTTGGGGTGATGGAGCTGCGCCAGGAGCTGCGCTTCGCGCTCGAACCTGGCGAGGCGCTCCTTGTCCTCGGTGAACGCCGCCGGCAGGACCTTGATCGCCACCTCGCGCTTGAGGCGGCTGTCGGTGGCGCGGTAGACCTCGCCCATGCCGCCTTCGCCGAGCTTGGCGGTGATCTCATAGGGGCCGAGCTTCTTGCCGATCATCGGATCAGGGCTCCGGGGCATCTACCTCTGGAATGGACCGGGAGATTAGCACTTGCTCCTCCCGCGACAGCCCGCACGCCGGTTTTGCGGGGGAGGGGCGGGCGCCGCGCTGGGTTAGCATGCGCACTCAACCGGGAGATTTCGATGACCACCACTTTCCGCTGTCCTGCGCTCCTCGTCGCTGCGCTTGTGTTGGCATCGTCCAGCACGCTCCTGGCCCAGGGCGCCCGATGGGACTGGCCGGAGAAGTCGAAGAACCTGAAGGTGCTGCCGGCGGACACCTCCCCGGACGCCTTGCGCGCGGCGATGCGCGGCTTCACCGGCGCGCTCGGCGTGCGCTGCAACTACTGCCACGTCGGCGAGGAGGGCAAGCCCCTCTCGACCTTCGACTTCGTCTCCGATGAGAATCCGAACAAAGACCGGGCGCGCGAGATGATGCGCCTGCTGGGTTCGATCGCGGGCCACCTGCAGAAGATCGAACCGAGCGGGGCGGAGCGCGTCGGCGTGCGCTGCCGGACGTGCCACCAGGGACGCGCCCGTCCGACGACGCTCGAGGAGGAGCTTCTCGCCGCCTACCGCAAGGAGGGCCGCAAGGCGATCGTTGCGCGCTACGCCGAGCTGCGCGAGCGCTACTTCGGTGGCGGTGGACTCGACTTCGGCGAGCACAGCCTCAACAACCTGGGCTACGAGCTCCTCGAGTCGGCGGCGGCGGAGGACCTGGAGGCGGCGATCGCGGTGCTGCAGTTGAACGCCGAGCAGTTCCCGAAGTCGGGCAACGCCTGGGACAGTCTCGCCGAGGCCTTCGCCAAGGCCGGCAAGGAGGAGATTGCCGGGATCTACTACCGCAAGTCGGTCGAGGTCGATCCCGGGAACGAGCACGCGCTCGAGGCGCTGCGCGCGCTCGCCGCCGGCGAGACGAAGATCGACGATGAGTGAGCCGGCGAAGAAAGCGGTCATCGACTGCGGCGCCTATCGCGCCGGCGTCCGCATCGCGACCCTGACCGTCGGCGAGATCCCGGCCGCTCTTGCCGATCCGACGCTCTTCGTCTGGCTGGGGCTCTTCGAACCGGACGAAGCGTTGCTCGAGCAGGTGCAGACCGCTTTCCACTTCCACGACCTGGCGGTCGAGGACGCCCACCGCGCCCATCAGCGCCCAAAGCTCGACCGCTACGGCGAATCCCTGTTCATCGTCCTGCGCACCGCCCAGTTCGCCGGAGCAGCGGAGGATCTCGAGCTCGGCGAGACCCACCTGTTCGTCGGCCCGCGCTATGTCGTCACGGTGCGCCACGGCTCGCTGAAGTCACACGTCGGTCTGCGCGGCCGCTGCGAAGCCGAGAGCGATCTCCTGGCGCTCGGCCCGGGCTACGTGCTCTACGCTCTGCTCGACTTCGTGGTCGACCAGTACTTTCCCATCGTCGAGGCGCTCGAGGAGCAGTTCGACCTCATTGAGACCGACGTCTTCGACGGCGACAGCAGCCGCGAGACGACCGCGGAGCTCTACAACTTCAGCCGCAAGCTCCAGTCGCTGCGCCGGGCGGTCTCGCCGCTGCTCGACGTGGTGCAGCGCCTGGAGAGATTCGAGGGTCCGCCGCTGCCGGAGAGCATGCAGGTCTACTTTCGCGACGTGCACGATCACCTGCTGCGCATCCAGGAGATGCTCGAGGGACTCTCCGAGATGAACCGGTCTGCGCTCGCGGCCCACCTTTCCCTGCTCTCGGTGGCGCAGAGTGACGAGACCAAGCGCCTCGCTGCCTGGGCGGCGATCATCGCGGTTCCCACCATGGTGGCCGGCATCTATGGCATGAACTTCCAGTTCATGCCGGAGCTCGGCTGGCGGTTCGGCTATCCGCTGGTCGTCGGCAGCATGGCGCTCGTCTGCCTCGTGCTCTACCGTCAGTTCAAGAAGAGCGGCTGGCTCTAGCTCTCCGTGTCCCTTTCCTTTCGGCCTTGACGGTAACCAAGTCAGGAACGGATCGGGAGGGAACCTCGTGCGCAAGCCGTCGCAGTGGATCGTCGCCGTCGCAGTTCTGGCGTTACCCGCGGGGTCGGGAGCGGTGGTTTCGCGGTTCGGACAGCAACTGATCGTCCAGGCGGGCATCAGTGGACCGGAGGAAGACGACCAGTTCGGCCTCACCCTCGCCGTCGGCGATTTCGACGACGACGGCTACCCCGACCTTGCGATCGGAGCCCCGCAGGAGGACTTCATTGACGTGCTGAACAGCGGCGCCGTCTCCGTCCACTATGGCGGTCCGGGCGGCCTTGGCACGAGAATCGACGGCTTCACCCAGGGGAGCGGGCAGGTGCCGGACGAGCTCGCGGTGGCCGACCAGTTCGGCCTGAGTCTGGCCGCCGGCGACTTCGACGGCGACAGTATCGACGACCTGGCGATCGGCGCCTGGGACGCCGTCGGCGGCGTGGTCCAGGCGGGCTCGGTGACCGTGCTCTACGGCGCGGTGGGCGGGCTGAACGACCTCGGCGGTGCGCAGTGGTGGACGCAGGCCACCTCCGGCGTCTCCGGGTCGCCGGCGAACAACGACTTCTTCGGCAGCGACCTCGTCGCCGGCGACTTCGATGGCGACGGTGCTGACGACCTGGCGATCAGCGCCCCGAACGACGACGAGGCGGGTACGAATGCCGGTTCGGTGACCGTGCTCTACGGCTCGCCAGCGGGACTGGTGACGACGGGAATCGATTTCTTGACCTCCGGGAACATCGCCTGCGCGTCGGTCGATGCGCAGGAGGGTTTCGGCAGGGTGCTGGCCGCGGGCGATTTCGACGCCGACGGCGCCGACGATCTGGCGCTGGGCGTCCCGGACGAGAGTCACTTTCCGGGCAATGTCACCATCGACAATGCCGGGATGGCGATCGTCCTGCCGGGAGCGGGGACCGGCGGCGTCAACTCCGCGACGGCCTTCTGCCTTTGGCCTGGCGTCGCGATGAACGGCGGGACGCTGCCCGGCGAGCGCGAGGCGAACGCGCGCTTCGGAACCAGTCTCGCGGCGGGGAACGTCAACCGGGATGTCGCGCTCGGGCGGATTCACGACGACCTCGCCATCGGCGAGCCGTTCGCGGATGTCGACGGTGAGGCCGACGCCGGCAGGGTCTACATCGTCGCCGGATCCGTCTCCGGTCTCAACGCGACGTTCTCGGCGCGCTTCGACCGCGGCGACATTCCGGGGGAGGACTTGAGCGTCGGCGGCTACTTCGGACGCAGCCTCGCGATGGGGCGACCCGTCCCTGGGGCGTCGATGGATCTCCTCGTGCAGCGGATCGAGGGCGGCAGCAACTTCGCCGGCACGGTCGCCGTGGTGCCGGGCTCCTCCGGCGGGCTGATCCTCTCCCAGGCGATGGCCCTCTCCTCCGCCGACCCGGGCCTCCTGATTTCGCCCGCGGAAACCGACGACAACTTCGGAGTCGCCATGGCGGTCGGCGACTTCGACGCCGACGGCTTTCGCGAGGTTGCGATCGCCGCGCCCGGCAGGACCGCCAGCGGAGTCGACAACGCCGGCGCCCTCCTCGTGCTGCGCGGCGCGCTCTTCACCGACGACTTCGAGACCGGCGACGATCGTCGCTGGAGCGCGGCCGCTCCCTGAGCGAGGCGGTTCCGGCGCGTGTTCATCAGGATTGCCGCCCGGAAGGGCGGCGACCTCCGCGCCTCTTTCCTCCAGGATGGCGTCGCGACGAGGGCGGCCGGTGGCTGCGGGTTCGCCCAGCGGCCTCAATCTGTTCCGGCCGCCGCCGCCATCTGTCTCACTGCGGTGGAAGCGCCCTGTCGCGCTCGCGGTGAAGCCCGGTCGGACCGGAAAGGACGCCCTGGATGCGTGCTCGACTTGTTGCAGCTCTGCCCCTCCTCCTTCTGTGCTCCATCGAAGCCGGCGCCCAGGCGATCCCGGGCTCGGTCTGGCGCTACTACCGGCCCTCGAACACCGGCATCCAGGGCGATTTCAACGAGGCGATCCACATCGGCCCGGACGACGATCCGTGGATCGGCGGCTACGACCCGGGTGCCGAGGAGGGCGGCGTCGCCAAGTTCGTGCAGGCCGAGAACCGCTGGATCAACATCTCGAACGTGGACTATCCGGTGATCGGCCACCCCGACCTGACCGGCACGACGCGGGTCACCGACATCGCCGCCGACGCCCAGGGCGATCTCTGGCTGGCTACCTGGCGGGGCGCCTGGAAGATGGACCCCGACATCGGTGCGGCCTCGCTGGTCAACTTCGCGGCAGCGAGCCCCGAGCTCGCGAACGGCGGCGCGCGCAACGTCGCCGTGGCTCCCGACGGGACGGTCTGGTTCGCGCTGATCGGATTCGGCGGCAACCTCGGCGGAGTGATCCGGCATACGCCGGCGACCTCCGACTGGCACTACTGGAGCGGCGGGGTGGTCTCGCAAGGGGGGAACAACTGGCCGCAGCTCGTCTGGTTGGTGCGCCGGCTGTCGATCCAGCCGCAGCCGGGTGGCGGCTACATCGTCTGGGCGGACAGCGAGAACAGCTCGGCGTTGGTCTCCTTCGACAGCACGACCGAGCTCTGGACGCACCACGAATTCTCCTTTACGCCCGGTGCCCTGCTCGACATGCCCGGCAAGGACTGCGTCGACGCCGCCGGGAACTTCTGGGCGCGGCGTTTCGTCGGCTTCTCGGGCTCGACGCCGATCTACTCGCTCGACTACCGGACGCCCGCCGGCGACTGGATCGTTCCGGCCCAGCCGCCCCTGCCGGCTTTCGACCCGCCGATCTGGGCCTTTCGCGCCTACGGCGACGGCGAGGCGCTGCTCGCCGACGGCCTTAGCCGGGTGTGGCACTTCGACGGCGCCGTCTGGGAAGACTTCGGCGTCTGGGGCGCCGGGACCGCCAGCGACGACCTCGCCATCGACAGTACCGGCAACGTCTGGGCGACCGGTACCGGCGGCGCGGCAAAGCGCGACGCCGTGACCGGCCTCTGGCAGCGCTATCGCGTCACCAACACCAGTCAGTACGACCTGTTCAACCAGGACCTCGCCCTCGACCCGGCGACCGGCGACGCTCTATGCCTGCGCCAACGCCGGTCCCGGCGCCGGCGGCAGTGACCCGGTTCGACGGCAGCCGCTGGACCGGATGGAACGCTGCCGAATACGGCTTGGGTGTCAGCTGGCCTTTTCCGACCGACAACTGCGAGGCGATCGCCGTGCGGGCCGCGAGCGGCGGCGGTGGCGCTGAATCCGATGTACAACGGCATCCACCAATGGAACGGTGTCGGCTGGAGCGATCTCGCGGGGATGAACGAAAGCCGCGGTCTGGTCGAGGACTCGGCGGGGCGCCTGTGGTCGCTGGGTCTCGCCTACCAGCTCGCCTATCTCGACGGCGCGAGCTGGACCGAAGTCGCGAGCAACGGCGCCGGCGGGAACAACCTGCGGCGCGATCCGACGCGACCGGCGACGGTGTGGGCAGCAAACGTTGCCGAGATCACGCGCACCGACGGCACCTACCGCTACTCCCGCGACTACACGCAGTTTCCCGAGCTCAACCCGCAGAGCGATCTGTTCTCGACGGTGGCGCCGGCGGCCGACGGGATCGCCTGGCTCGGTTCGACCCAGGGCCTCTTCCGCCTCGACGCCAACGCCGGCACCTACCAGTACTTCGCCGCGCTCGGCGGCCTTTCGGCGATCGGCGCGATCCCGTTGGCCGTCACTCCGGACGGCAGGCTCTGGTTCAACCTCTTCGATCCGAACGGCACGGGCCCGCACGGCCTGGCCTGGTTCGACGGCCATTCCGCCGGCATCTACTCCGCGCCGCGCGACGGCGGCCCGCAGTGGGGCGGACTGCCGCACGCCCAGATCGCCGATCTCGAAGTGCGCGTCGTCCCCGGCGGCTACGAGCTCTGGATGAGCTGCCTGTCGCGCGGCATCGCGGTGCTCTTCGTACCCACGAGCTTCTTCGCCGACGGCTTCGAGAGCGGCGGCACGGGGGCGTGGTCGGCTGTCGCTTCCTTGATCTGCCGCGCGCTCAGGGCGACAGCCGGTCGTAGCCGAGGATGGCGTTCCAGACCAGCGGGTGACTGCCGATCGTCGAGCCGCGCCAGATCGGATTGATCGCGAAGAGCAGGACGTGTCCCTTGCCGAGCGGTGCATCGACGACCGCGGCGCGCTTGGCGAGATCGCCGCCGTGGCCGAGAAGGCCGGAGACGAGGAGCTCTTTGGCATCGCCGAAGTGCAGCAGCGCGCGCGGCAGCAACGTCTGCGGGATGACGTTCGGATTGCGCCGCAGCTGTTCGCTGGTGAGCGGCGGGCTCTCCCAGCGCTCGACGGTCGGCGCGGTCGGCGCCGCCGGGAAGTTGCGGCCCTGCGGGGTGTCGGTGTCGTCTTTCGAGCCCCGTCCGGTCGGCCGGCCGGCCGGGTCGTCCTTGGCGAAGCCGCCCGAGGCGAGCCGGGAGAGCTCGAAGCTCATCCCCTCTGCGCTGTAGACCGAGAGGCGGTCGGCGAAGCCCGCGGTGATCGGGGATGCCGCCGCGCCGGTTGTGACCCCCGGCGGGAAGCGGGCGTCGAGAATGCTCCCGACGACTTTGACGTCGCCGATCTCGGTCACCCGCACTCCGGGGGTGAAGCCGTTGGCCACGAGCAGACTCGCGGTGTCCTCCACCGCCACCAGCAGACCGCCGCTCTCGACGAACCGGCGCAGGTGTTCGAGGCCGGCAAAGCCGAGCCCGGGACGCTGATCCTCCGTGGCGTCGATCGTGCCCAGGTTCGGCGTTTCGGCGGTCGTCTTCCAGGGCAGGGCCTCGCCCCACATCGGCAGACCGGTGACGATGCGCTGCGGCTCGCCGACGCCGACCGGCGGGAACAGGATGACGTCGTACTGCGCGGCCAGGTCGGGAGTCGCCGCCACATCCTGGGTGCTGATGTAGTCGTAGGGCACGCCCAGGAGGTCGAGGCGCTGCCGCCACCAGCCCTCAGTCTGGGTGTTGAGCCAGCTGTGGAGGAGGGCGAGGCGGGGAGCGGGGACGGTGCGCGTGGCCACCGACGGACGCTCGGCCGTGGCGACGACGGCGAGGCCGAGCCGCGTTGCGAGGTCGGCGAGAATCTCGCGGTCGATGCCGGTGACGATCCAGCTGCCGCGTGCGAAGTCGCGCGCCACGGCGTGGAACGGCGCGGTCGCCGCTTCGACCCGGAGCTCGCCGCTGCTGCCGGAGGCTTCGAGCGCATAGCGCAGCGGCAACATGGCGTCGGCTCCGTGGTGGGAGACGAGAAAGACCGGGCCGCTGCCGGTGACGCCCGCAGGCGCGCTCACCGGCCCGGCGACCAGGCTCATCGGCGCGGCGAGGATCTTCTCGTCGACCACCCGCAGCGCCTCGACGTCGAAGAGCTCGCCGAAGCTCCAGCCGGTGTCGTCGTAGGGGTGGCGCTGCGGATCGTCGGGGCTCCAGTACTGGCGGTCGAGCAGCGCGTCGGCGATCCGGCTGTAGGGCTGGTCCATGCGTACGACATAGCTTCCCACCGGCAGGAGGCGCGGCGACGGAACCGGAGTCGGCGCGCTCGCCGTCGCGCTGGCGCTCGTCGCGCGCAGCCTCCGCCTCCTTCTTCTTTGCCGCCGGCGTCACCGAGTAAGGCGCGGCGAGGCGCTGGATCTCGACATGCTGCCGGGCGAGCACGCGCAGGAGCTCCGCCTGCGCCTCGGGCCGGCGGTCGTCGGCCGGCAGCACCCAGGCGGCCGGGCCCTCGCGCTGCGGCTTCTCGATCGCCCGCCGGCTCTTGGCGTAGAAGTTGGTGAGCAGCTGGGCGCGATTCTCGGCGGCGAAGGCGAGTGAAACGAGCAGCCCCGTCTGCTGGTAGTTGTTGTTGTTGCGCTGCGACCACTCGACGCGCGGCCAGGGCGGGTCCTGGCGATACCAGGTGCGCGAGTACTGGTCGGGAGAGAGCTCGCGCATTTCCGTGTCGGCGCCGCCGTTGCCGAAAGTTTCGTAGAGGCGGCTGACGCTGTTGTGCATCGCCGCCAGGAACATCAGGTAGCCGGGGCTCCAGGTGTCGAACTCGCCGTGGGTGAAGACGCCGGGCATGCCGAACTTCGTCATCTCGGCGACGTTCGACCAGCCGAAGAGCTGCCACTCGTTGGTCAGCAGCGGATCGACCCAGGCGTTGTAAGGGCCGTCGCCGACCGTGTTGTCGTAGAGGAACGGCACCGACTCGTGAAGGTCGTGCAAGACCTGGGCGTGCCAGGCGAGATGGGTGTCGAGGACGTTGCGGGTCAGCGAAAGGGTCATTCCCATGGCATCGCGGTTGTTGTCGTGCGCGACGTAGTGGCCCCAGTAGGCGAGGCGCGGCCAGCCGGCGGCCGGGTGGGCGAGATGCCAGCGGTAGACGTCCACCATGCGGTCGCGGCCATCGACCTCGACCACCGGCGTGATCAGGGTGATCAGGTTGTCGCGGATCTTCCGCACGTAGGAGCTCTCGTCGACCGCCAGGCGGTAGGCGAGCTCCATGAGCGCGGTCGGAGAGCCGGTCTCCGGCGAGTGAATGGCGCCGGTGATGTAGTAGACCGGGACGCTCGCCGCGGCGAGCCCGGCGGCGCGGGCGTCGTCGAAGCCGATCGTGCGCGGGTCGGCGAGCTGGGCGAGGCGCGCCCGGTTTTCCTCCGACTTCGCGAGGTTCTCCTCCGAGGAAATCGCCACGGCGATCCGCTCGCGCCCCTCCTCGCTGGTGCCGATGGTGAAGACGCGCACCCGCGGCGTGGCCTCCGCCAGCAGGCGGAAGTAGCGATGGACGTCGGCGCTGTAGGGGAGGATTCCGGGCGCCCCGGCGACGTCGCCGAGGACGGCCTGCGGCGCCGGCACGCTCTTCGACGCCGGCAGATAGTCGGTGAGCGGCGAGTTGAAGTCGGGGGCGGTGGTGTACTTGCGGATGCGCGCCGTGGCGTCGGCGTCGATCGGCTGCGAGAGGTCGGGCTCGAGGCCGCCTGGCATGCGGGTCGCGGACGGTTGCTCTGCGGTGCCCGGGGCTGAGAGGAGCAGGCCTGCGGAGAGAAGGACGCCGGGTAGGACTCGTTGCATGGACAGGCCTCCAAGGCGCGGGCGAAAGCTCCCGCGAAGGTGAAGCGTATCGAAATGAATCGGTTGTCGCGGCCCGACGGCTCCCGGCGGGAGGGGTCCTGCGCTGACCCCTGTATTCCGGGCTACGATTCAGCGTCTGCCGATGGGCAGCGAGAGGGGGAGTCATGCGGGTTGTCGAATGTGTGCCGAACATCTCCGACGGGCGGCGGCCGGAGGTCTACGGGGCGGTGGCGAGGGCGGCGGGGGCGGTGCCCGGGGTGACGGTCCTGGACGTCGATCCCGGGGCCGAGACCAACCGGACGGTGATCACGTTCGTCGGCGAGCCGGAGGCGGTGCTCGAGGGGGCCTTCCAGCTGATGGTCGCGGCGCTCGCGCGCATCGACATGAGCGCCCACCAGGGGGCGCACTCGCGCATCGGCGCGGTCGACGTGGTGCCTTTCGTGCCGGTCTCGGGGGTGACGATGGCCGAGTGTGTCGAGCTCGCGCGCCGCCTCGGCGAGCGCGTCGGGCGCGAGCTCGGAATTCCGGTGTACCTCTACGAGAACGCCGCCGCTTCTGCCGCGCGGCGCAACCTCGCCGACATCCGCGCCGGCGAGTACGAGGGGCTGGCGGCGAAGCTCGCCGATCCGGCCTGGAAGCCCGATTTCGGCCCGGCGACGCTGGTGCCGCGCGCTGGCGCCTCGGTCATCGGCGCGCGCTCGTTCCTGGTCGCCTTCAACGTCAACCTGAACACGGTCGACAAGCGGCTCGCGACCCGGATCGCCTTCGATGTCCGAGAGAAGGGCAGGAAGCGCCTCGACGCCGCGGGCAGGCCGGTGCAGGACGCCGCCGGTGCCGAGATCTGGGATCCGGGGCTCCTCGCCGGCATCAAGGCGGTCGGTTGGACGATTCCGGAGTTCGGCTGTGCCCAGATCTCGATCAACGTCACCGACCTCGAGGCGACCCCTCTGCACGTCGTCTTCGACACCTGCGACGAGCGCGCTCGGGCGCACGGCCTGCGGGTCACCGGCTCGGAGCTGGTCGGACTGGTGCCGCGGGCGGCGCTGCTCGCCGCCGGGCGGCACTACCTCGCGCGCATGGGCCGTTCGACCGGCGTGCCGGAAAGCGCGCTCATCCATGTCGCGGTTCGCACCCTCGGTCTCTCGGAGGTCAAGCCGTTCGACGCCAGGGCGGCGATCATCGAATCGCGCCTCGCGCCGCCGGCGCCGCTCGTCGGCATGACGCTCGCCGGCTTCGCCGACGAGCTCTCCTCCGACTCGCCGGCGCCGGGCGGCGGCTCGGTGGCGGCCTACGCCGGGGCGCTCGCCGCCGGACTAGCGGCGATGGTGGCCAACCTCTCGCACTCCGAAGCGCGGCTTCGAGTCGAAGCAGGCGGCGCTCGAGCGCATCGCGGTGCGCGGCCAGGAGCTCAAGGACCGTCTGCTCGCCGCGGTCGACGCCGACACCGCCGCCTTCGACCAGTACCTCGCGGCGATGCGGATGCCGAAGGAGACCGCCGAGGAGCGCGCCGCTCCGCGACGCGGCGATGATCGTCGCCACGATCGCGACGATCGAGGTGCCGTTGCGGACGCTCGAGGCCTGTCCGGAGATCGTCGAGCTCTGCCTCGAAATTGGCGAGATCGGTCTCCAGGCCTCGCTCTCCGACGCCGGCACCGGCGCCGCGATGGCGCGCGCGGCGGCGTCGGGCGCCTTCCAGAACGTCTGCATCAACCTGTCCGGGTCTGGCCGACCGGGGAGTGGCCGCAGCGCTCCTGAAGCGCGCCGACGGTGCCTGGGCGCGGACGCGGGAGCTCGCTGCGCGCGCCGAGTCGAAATTCGTCGACGGACTGCGGGCGGGCGCCGGCCGGAGCTGACCGGTCAGGAGTCGGCGCGCGGGCCGGCGGAGAAGAGCTCGCGGGCGAAGGAGCTGCCGAGGCTGACGAGCAGCGTCCAGGTTCCGGCCGTGGACTTGCGGAGTCCGCCCATGCGGCGCCGCTCGCGGGTGGCAACCTCAAGGATGCGCATGCGCATGCGGGCCGCGCGGATGGTGCTCTGGAGCTCGATGTCGTGCATCGTGGCATCGAGATTCAACCGGCGCAGCGAGTCGGTCTGGAAAGCGCGGAAACCGTTGATCGCGTCCCAGACGCCCGAGCGCCAGATCAGGCGGATGAGGGCGCTGCCGGCGATCGTCGCCGATTTCCGGATGCGCAGTGGATCGTCGCTGTTGTCGCTCGCCGAGCCGGCGCGGACGAATCGACCGGCCACGATCATGTCGTAGCCCGCGTCGAGACCGGCCATCAATCGCGGCAGGTCGCGCGGGTCTTCGTTGCCGTCGGTGCTCAGGAAGACGACGCGCGGCGTGGTGATGATCTGCGTGGCCAGCTGGAAGGCGCTGCCGCGGCCGCGCTCCTTCTGGAGCTTCACCGGAATGCCGTGGACCGCGTAGAGCTCGAGGGTGCCGTCGGTCGAACCGGGATCGATCGCCACGACCTCCTCGAAGAGCTCCAGGGGCAGGAGCGGCAGCAGCTCCTCGAGCGCCTCACGCTCGTCGTAGGAGAGCAGGACGAGCGTCGTTGCGGCTCTGTCTTTCAAGGGGTCTCGGCGCAGAGGCGGGTGCGGTCGAGGAACTCCTCCCAGAGGCGCTCCCACACGCCCCAGTCGTGGCCGCCAGCGACGGTGTAAACCTGCCCGGGCGGGAGGAGTCCGGCGAGCAGCCGGTTCGAACGGTCGAAGGCATCCGCCGTGCCCCATCCGAGATGGAGCGGCACCGTCGGCTCGCCGCTCGTCCAGGGACCGAGCCAGCTCCAGAGCTCGCGCCCGACGTCCGATTCAGCAAGCGTCGGCGGGGCTTGCCATTTCCCCGGTCCACCGGCGCGCTCGATCTCTTCAATGACCGCGGTCTCGCCGAGATAGGGGGCGAGGGCGAGGACGCCCGCGAGGTCCTCGGGGTGATCGCGCAGATAGAGCAGGCCGCCGAGCCCTCCGAGCGAGGTCCCGACGATCCAGATCGTGTCGTAGCCGGCTGCCCGCGCGGGCGCGACGACATCCGTCCGCAGCCGTTCGACTACCGACCGCGCCCGGAAGTAGCCCAGATGGGCGTCGACCGCTACGAGATCGACGGCCAGCCCGCGGCTCGCCACGGCGCGAGCGAAACCGACCTTGGCGAACTGCTCCGGGTCGTCCAGGCGCCCGGGAAGCAACACCGCGAGGCAGCGGCCCGCACCGTGTTCAGTGCGGTGTTCCGTGCCGCGGTCCAGGCCGTCCGCACTGCGCGCCAGATCGACCGTACGCAGCGGCACCGTCGCCGGCCGGAGCGCGGCGCACCCGCCCGCAATCGTCAAGGCGAACCCCAGGAGAGTCCTTCGGCCGGCCGTGCGGGCGCCGTGCGCGAAGCCGCCAGCGCGGAGACGGTGAATCAGGACTCCCCCTCTGCGCCGAGCGCGAGCTCGTAGTCGATGTCGTCGTCGGTCGCGGTCTCGCCGTCGGGGCCGGCGGAGTAGATGAGGCCCGACGGCCCGTCGGTCAGGACCCAGTTGTAGGTTCCACCGGAGAACGGATCGGTGGGGAGAGCGCGCTCGCCGCGATAGCGCGCCCAGAGGGTGCCGATCTCCGACTCGTACTCCGGGAGCTTGCCGGTGGCGGCGTGGTGCTCGCGCAGCACCGCGGCAATCGCTTCGAGGTCGGCCGCGACCTGCAGGCGGGCGGCGTTGACCGCGGCGGGGTCGGTCACCAACGGTGTCGCCGCCGGGGAGAGGGAGCTCTCGCGCCGCGCGAGATCGGTCGCGCCGGCGAATTTCGCGACCGCCATCACCCAGAGGGCGCCGGCGGCGGCGAATGCGAGGGTCGGCACCACGATGAGCACAGCGAGAATCCCGGCGGCGCGCTGCGGGCCGCGGGCGTTCACCGGCAGGCCGGAGGCGAGCGCCGGCGCGAGCAGCTCGACGCGTTCGGAAAGCGGCGGATAGGCCGACAGCCAGCTGCCAAGGGTCATCCATCCGGTGTCGAGATCGCGGCGCTGGGCGACGTAGGCCTGCAGGTTCATGCGCTTGGCGTGCGTGCCGCCAGCGGCCAGGATGGCGAGCCCGCGCACGGCACCCGCGGGATCGCCGCACAGCGCCGCGCCCCACCGGTCGCAGGTGCGCTCGCAGGCGCGCGAATAGGCGGCGCCGAGAAACGGCATGAGGCGACCGGGGCCGGTGAGCAGGAGGTGGTCGAGATGGCCGGCTTTCAGGTGGCCGATCTCGTGACCGATGACCATGTCGCGCGCCGCGAGATCGTCGCCACAGGCGTCGAGGAGGTCGGAGAACAGCACGATCATCCGGCCGCGGAAGAATTTCGTCGCCAACGCATTCAGGCTGCCGCCCGATTCGAGGAGATAGGCCTCGGGTTCCGTCCCGAGCCCGGCCGTGCGCGCCAGCTCCTGGACGCGCGCGTAGAGCTCGGGAAACTGCGCCGGCCCGAGACGCACCGCGCTGCCGCGCAGGTGGGTCACGAAGCCGAGGTGGACAAAGAAGAGGAAGAGGCCGATCAGGGCGACGTAGGCCAGCCCGAGAATCGAGATCGCGAGCAGCGCCCAGAGTCCCAGCGAGACCAGGAGGACGACGACGAAGAGCGCCTTCTCGGTCGGCCAGGAGGCGACCTGGAGAGGCGCTCCGGGAACTGCAGGCGAAGTCAGTGTGGGGCGCGGCGCGGCGACAGTGGCGTTGAAGTCGGGAGAGGTCATATGTCTACCGATACGCAGGCCGGGAAAACTTCGGGACAGCGGCGCCCGGGGTGGCCGGCCGGTGCGTTCGCGGGACCCTACCACCGGTCGGCCGCGACCCGGCCGGCGAAGTCGGTTTCCACCACCTTCTGCGGGCTTTCGGTAAGCTTCTGCTTTCGGGGGTCCGCGACGGGCGCCCCGGACCGCACCCGTTCCGGGTGCGCTCGAGACGGAGGATCCCACGATGCGGACGATGCGAACCAAAGTGATGGCCTGCTGGATGCTGCTCGGCCTGTTCGCCCTGGCAGGGGCGAGTTGGGCGGTGCGCGGCGACGACAAGGAGCGCAAGAGCAAGAACGGCAAGGCTGAAGGATCCGCAGGCGGTGCCCAGGTCGTTCTCGAGTACGGTCGGCCGAACGTCGCCGGGCGGAAGATCTTCGGCGAACTCGTGCCCTACGGCCAGGTCTGGCGCGCCGGCGCCGACGAGGCGACGACGATCTCTTTCGACAAGAACGTGACGATCGATGGCCAGCCGCTCGCCGCCGGGCGCTACGCCCTCTTCCTGATCCCAACTGCGGAAGTCTGGACGGTGGTCTTCAACAAGGTGGCCGACCAGTGGGGCGCCTTCAAGCACGACCCGGCGAGCGACGCGGTGCGTGTCACCGTCAAGCCTGCGGCGCACGCGATGGTGGAGACTCTCGAGTACGTCGTCGACGGCGACCGCGTCGAGATGCGCTGGGACACCGTCGCGGTCGGATTCTCGGTCAAGGCGACGCGCTGATGCTCGACTCCGGGGAACGATCGAAGCTCCTCGTGGCGCTGGCGCTCGGTGCCCTCGTTGTGGCCTCCCCGGCGGTCGCTCAGACGCCAGCGGCCTCGCTGGCTCCGACCGCGCTGGGCGCCCCGGCTTCTTCGGCGCCGGCGATGGCCGAACCCATCGCGGAAGGCGGAGTACGTCCGTTGGCCGCACTGCCCTACACGCCGAGCCTCGAGCCCGGCTTCCTGGACCGGTCAATCGACCCCTGCGTCGATTTCTACGCCTACTCCTGCAATGGCTGGAGGAGCCAGAACCCGATTCCCTCCGACAAGTCGCGCTGGAGCGTCTACGGCAAGCTCTACAACGAGAATCAGCAGTACCTCTGGGGCCTGCTCGAGGAGGCGGCGCGGAATCCGCAGTCCGACGATCCAGAGCTGCGCAAGCTCGGCGACTACTTTGGCGCCTGCATGGATCTTGGGGCGATCGACGAGGCCGCGCTCAATCCGATCCGCGCCGATATGTCGGCGATCAGCAAGCTCAAAGAGCCGCAAGCGCTCGCGCCCCTCCTCGGCCGGCTCCATCTCCAGAGCAGGGGTCGCGGCCTGCTCTTCGGCTTCGGCACCGAGCAGGACCCGGGCGACGCCACGCAGCGGATCGCCGTCGTTCACGCCGGAGGCCTGGGCCTGCCGGATCGCGACTACTACCTCAGGACCGACGCCGCCTCGGTTGCCCTGCGTGCCCAGTACGTCGAGCATACGGCGCGCAACTTCCGGCTGATGGGCGAGGAGCCGGAGTGGGCCGCCGGGAGCGCGGCGATCGTCCTCGCGATCGAGACCGACCTCGCGAAGGCCTCGTTGTCACGCGTCGACCGGCGCGATCCCCACAAGGTCTACCATCGGATGAATCTCGCCGCGCTGCAGAAGCTGACTCCCGGCTTCTCCTGGAAGGAGTACTTCGCCGCGAGCGGCGTCGCGGCCGAGGGCGCGGCCTTCGCCGTCGACGTCAACGAGCCCGAGTTCCTCAAGGCGGTGCAGATCGTCCTCGCCAAGCGCCCGATCTCCGACCTCCGGACCTATCTCCACTGGGCGCTGTTGCGCAGTGCGGCGGAGGACCTCTCGGCGCCCTATCGCGACGCCGATTTCGATTTTTATTCGAAGACGCTGCGCGGGGTGCCGGAGCCACCGGCCCGGTGGCAGGTCTGCGTCGACGCGGTCGACCGCGACCTCGGCGAGGCGCTGGGCAAGGTCTTCGTCGAGCGCCAGTTCAGGCCGGAGACGCGCGCCGCCGCCGAGGCGATGGTGCGCGGCATCCAGGATGCGATGGGCGAGCGGGTGAAGGCGCTCGACTGGATGAGCGAACCGACGAAGGCGAGAGCGCTCGAGAAGCTCGCCGCCATGCGCGACAAGATCGGTTACCCGGAGAAATGGCGCGACTATGCTGCTCTCACCGTCGACCGCGCCGACTACTACGGCAACGTCCTGCGGGCGAGCGAGTTCGAGAGCCGGCGCCGCATCGCGCAGATCGGCATGCCGATCGACCGCGGCGAGTGGGAGATGACGCCGCCGACCGTCAACGCCTACTACAACGCCTCGATGAACGACATGAACTTTCCGGCCGGCGTCCTCCTGCCGCCGCTCTTCGATCCGAAGATGGACGACGCCCCGAACTACGGCAACACCGGCGGCACGATCGGCCACGAGCTGACCCACGGCTTCGACGACGAGGGGCGACAGTTCGACGCCGCCGGCAACCTCAGGGACTGGTGGAGCAAGGAGGATGCCGCGAAGTTCGTCCAGCGCGCGCAGTGCGTGGTCGACCAGTACGCGCAGTACCCGATCGTCGATGACATCAAGATCAACAGCAAGCTGACGTTGGGCGAGGATGTCGCCGACCTCGGCGGGACGATTCTCGCCTGGGAAGCCTGGAAGAAGGCGGTCGCCGGCAAGGAGCTCGAGCCACGCGACGGCCTGTCGCCGGAGCAGCGCTTCTTCGTCGGCTACGCCCAGTGGGTGTGCGAGAACCAGCGCCCGGAGGAGCTCCGGGTTCAGGCGGCGACGAATCCGCACAGCCCCGGCGTCTGGCGGATCAATGGCGTGGTCGCCAACATGCCGGAGTTCGCCCAGGCATTTTCGTGCAAGGCCGGACAGCCGATGGTGCGCGCCAACGTCTGCAAGATCTGGTAGCGGACGGGATGTAAACGAAAGGAAGCGAGGCCGCCGAATGCCCTGGCTGATCGACGCCGCGAATCTGGGCGGAGTTCTGGGCGGGGCGGCGGGGGCGCGCAACACGGAGGGGATCCTCGCCGCCCTCCTCCCCTGGGCGCGCGAGCGCAAACAGGTGGTGGTGGTCTTCGACGGGCCCGAGCCCCCCGGGATGGCCACCCACCTGGGCGGCGTCGCGATCGTCTGGAGCGGCAACAGATCCGCCGACGAGGTCATCACCAAACGGGTCGCCACTGCGGGAAAGGGCGCCAAGGCCTGGACCGTCGTCACCAACGACCAGACCCTCGCCCGCCACTGCCGCGACCACGGTGCCAAGGTCGAGCCGGCTTCCACCTTCGCCCGGCGCACCGCGCAGCCGAAGGGGAAGTCCAAAGCCGCCCGCAGCGCCCGCGCCGCCGCCGATAAACCGGCCCCCAACGCCCAGGACGTCGCCCACTGGCGCGCGGTCTTCGGGGTGGAAGAAAAGGACCAGTAAAGGAATGGGTACGCGACCCCTTTACTGGTCTTTGCGGCCCGTTGGCCAAGGGTCTCCCGCTCTCACGCTCCTCGAGAACCGATCCTTCAGTTTCTTGACGCTCGACTCGTTTGCGGCAGAGGTAGCCCCCGAAGCGCGCAGGCAGACATAGCTCGCAGGAGTACAATTCGTCGGTGGCCGACTTCCGGATCCTCGGGGAGATTCTGGAGCTCGAGACCCTGGCCGAATCCAACGCGATTCGGGAGCTCGCGCGGCTGGTCAAGGTTCACGGATTCGGCCGCTGGCGCAAGCGAAAGGGAGTCGCAGAAGTGGAAACGGCAAGCGGCGCCATCCGTCGGGTCGAGTTGCACTGGTACGAGGCGCACGGAATTGGGAGCGTCGAGATGAAGATCAAGCGCTATCTGGACTGAGATGACGATCGCGACCGAGCAGTCCTACGTTGTCTGCATCGAGAACACCGGCTACCCAGCCGCGCTGGAGCTGCGCAAGATCTACCAGCGGCTCTCCGACCCGAGGGCCGAAGCGGACGGATTCGTGCGCGTCATCGACGAGTCGGGCGAGGACTATCTGTTCCCGTCGCGGTTCTTCGCCGCGATCGAAGTCCCGAGCGCGCTCGAGCGTACCTTCGCCATCGGCGGCAAATAGACCCACTCCCGCCGGGGACGGAATCCTCTACCGGTCTTTTCCTGCCGGTTCCCAGGGACTTCCTGGACTCGAGAAAAGGAAGAACTCGATCGCTCCAGGCATCCGATTCGAGGAGCATGCACATGGACGCCGCGACGTTTCGCAGGTTGGGACACGAGATGGTGGAGTGGGTGGCGGCGTACCGGGAGGGGATGGAGCGCCTGCCGGTGCGGAGCTCGGTGCGGCCGGGGGAGATCCGGGCGAAGTTCGCCAGCGAGCCGCCGCGCGGCGGTGGGGGGCTGCCGGCGGCGCTGGCGGGGCTCGACGAGCTCGTGCTGCCGGGGATCACGCATTGGAACCATCCGTCGTTCTTCGCCTACTTCCCGTCGAACACGAGCTACGCCTCGATCCTCGGCGACCTCGTCGCCGCGGGGCTCGGGGCGCAGGGGATGAGCTGGCAGACCAGCCCCGCCGCGACCGAGATCGAAGAGGTCGTCATGGACTGGCTGCGACAGATGGTCGGCCTGAGCCCTGAGTGGAAAGGTGTCGTGCACGACACCGCCAGCACAGCAACGCTCTGCGCATTGCTGTGCGCGCGCGAGCGCGCCACGGGTTTCAGCCAGAACCGCGCCGGGCTTCAGGGGTTGGACGCGCCGCTCACCGTCTACCTCTCGAGCCAGGCGCACAGCTCGGTGGAGAAGGCGGCGCTCCTCGCCGGCTTCGGGCGCGAGAACCTGCGCTTCATCGACACCGACGAGGTGCACGCGCTGCGCGCCGATCTCCTCGAACAGGCGATCGCCGCCGACCTCGTCGCCGGCTGCCGGCCGTGCGCCATCGTCGCGACGATCGGCACGACCGGAACCACGGCGATCGATCCTCTCGAGTCGATCGCTAGGATCGTCGATCTGGCCGGACCGGACACGATCTGGCTGCATGTCGACGCGGCACTCGCCGGCACGGCGATGGTGCTCCCCGAGTGCCGCCCGCTGTGGACCGGCGTCGAGCGCGCCGACAGCCTGGTGTTCAATCCGCACAAGTGGATGGGGGCCGGCTTCGACCTCTCGGCCTACTACGTGCGCGACCCGGAGCATCTGATCCGGGTGATGAGCACCAATCCGACCTACCTGCGCACCGCCGAGGACGGCGCGGTGACCAACTACCGCGACTGGCAGATTCCGCTCGGGCGAAGGTTCCGCGCTCTCAAGCTCTGGTTCTTCCTCCTCGACGTCGGGGTCGAGGGTCTTCAGGCGCGCCTGCGCCGCGATCTGGCGAACGCCCAGTGGCTGAAGAACCAGGTCGACGCCGCCCCCGACTGGGAGCGCCTCGCGCCGGTGCCGCTGCAGACCGTCTGCGTCCGCCACGTGCCGGAAGTGATGGCCGGCGACGAGCCGGCCCTCACCGCACACAATCGCGAAATCGCCCGCCGCATCAACGACAGCGGCGCCGCCTACCTCACCCCCAGCGACCTCAAAGGCCGCCAGATGCTCCGCCTCAGCATCGGCGCCGAAACCACCGAACGGCGCCATGTCGAAGCGCTCTGGTTCGCCCTTCGAGCTGCGGCGGGAGGCTGAGAGCGAAAGCGGTAGGATGAAGCCGGTTCTTCCCTTTGCTGCGGAGGCGTGAAGATGCTCTGGTGGGCGTGGCTGCTGGTCGGGTTTCTGCTGGTCGCCGCCGAGCTGCTGACTCCCGGCGGGTTCTACCTCCTCTTCTTCGGCCTCGGCGGTATCGCCGTGGGGCTCCTCGGTCTTTTCGGCGTCGTCCTGCCGGCCTGGGGGCAATGGCTGATGTTCTCGGCGCTGTCGCTCGGAGCAACGCTTATTTTCCGCAAGCCGCTGCTCGAGCGGCTGCAGAAAAGGATGCCAGAGCAGCGCGGCGAGGAGCTCCAGGGGGAGATCGCCATGCCGGTCGAGGCGATCCTCCCCGGCGCGGTCGGCAAGGCCGAGCTGCGTGGCACGAGCTGGAACGCCCGCAATGCCACATCCCGCCCGCTCGCCGCCGGCGAGCGCTGCCGCGTCGTCGGCATGGACGGTCTGCAAATTCTCCTGGAGCCCGAAAACCCATGAACATCGTCCCGCTCTTCCTCGCTCTCGCAGCCGCGCCCGAGGGGAATCCGCTCGCCTCTCTCATGACCATGTCGGTGATCGTGCCGGTCGCCCTGGCGCTCCTTGTCCTGATCATCATCGCCAAGACCGCGGTCGTCGTGCCGCAGCAGTCGGCCTACGTCGTCGAGCGCCTGGGCCGCTACGCCGGCACGCTCGGCGCCGGCTTCCACTTCCTCTTCCCGTTCATCGACGTCCTGCGCTACCGCCTGTCGCTCAAGGAGCAGGCGCTCGACATCCCGGAGCAGGTCTGCATCACCCGCGACAACGTCCAGGTCGGCGTCGACGGCGTGATCTACCTCAAGGTGATGAACCCCGAGCGCGCCTCGTACGGCGTCCAGGACTACTTCTTCGCCATCTCGCAGCTCGCCCAGACGACGCTCCGCAGTGAGGTCGGCAAGATCGACCTCGACCGCACTTTCGAGGAGCGCTCGCACATCAACGGCCAGGTGGTCTCCGAGCTCGACAAGGCGTCGGAGCCCTGGGGCGTCAAGGTCCTGCGCTACGAGATCAAGAACATCGTGCCGCCCAAGGACGTGCTCTCGGCGATGGAGAAGCAGATGCGCGCCGAGCGCGAGAAGCGCGCCGTCATCCTGACCTCCGAAGGCGAGCGCGACGCCCGCATCAACGAGGCCGAGGGTGAGAAGCAGCAGGTGATCAAGGCCTCGGAAGCCACCCGCCAGCGCCAGATCAACGAGGCCGAAGGCCAGGCGCAGGCGATCCTGGCGGTCGCGAGCGCTACCGCCGAGGGGCTGCGCCGGGTCGCCGAGACGATCCAGAACCCGGGCGGCCGCGAGGCGGTCCAGCTGCGCGTCGCCGAGCAGTGGGTCGCCCAGTTCGGGAACCTGGCAAAGGCCACGAACACCGTCATCGTCCCGGCGCCGGTCGGCGATGTCGCCGCCATGATCGCCACCGCGATGAACGTCTTCGCCGAGACCAAGCCGAAAGCCTGAGTCCTGGCCGGCGGTCCTCCGCCGGCTCTCCCCTGCGCTCCGCTACTCGCCCAATGCCGCGTAGTGGACGACCGCGTAGCGCGTCGTCTGGGCGTCGCGCATCCGTTTTCCGATCGCCTCGTGGAGATCGAGCTTCCACGCGGTCCAACGGGCGAAGAAAGCCTCGGTCGCAGCGGGATCGCCGGCGAGCTGCAGAGCGAGGGTCTCCTGCAGGAGCGCCGCCACCGTGGCGGCGTACTTCTCGTTGTGGATCTCCAACTGACCGCTGGCGTCGATCGTCAGCAGCCCCCGGTCGAGGAACCAGTTGAACTGCACCAGCTGCATCAGCTGGTAGGGCTGGTCCTGACGCGGCCGGTTGTCGTTGAGAGTGCGCAGGATGCCGCTGGCGCGCACCGCCGCGAGGCGCTCCGGCGCCGCGATCTTCGCGTCGGCGAGCTTCTGCATCGCGAACAGCGAGACCAGGTCGGATTTCATTTCCTCGAGCGTATCGGCCCATCCTTTCAGGGCCTGATCGAGGCCGCGGCCGTCGCGCGCTCTGCTCGGGCCCGAGATAGTGCCCGATCTCGTGCCAGAGGGTGCGCTGGAAGCCGCCCGCACCGCCGTCGGCGGCGAGCCCGGAGCGCGAGTCGAGTGCGATCGCCGCGTTCCAGCGTCGCGTTGCGTTGGCGAACAGATCCGGGTTCTTCATGATGTTCTCGCGCATCAGGATGATGCGGCCGTAGCGGCGCGAGAACAGCGGGTCGTTGGGAAGGTTGGTGGCCGTGTTCGTGCCGCGCGCCTGGCCGAAGTCGGCGATCACCTCGTAGACGCCGATCGGGATCTCGCTGCGCACCCGCTTGTGCGGCGCATAGGGGAGGGCATCCTCGATCTCCTGCAGGCTGGCGAGCGACTTCGTGAGCTCGGCGGTCGCCGCCTCGTCGCGCAGCAGGAGGCTCATCCCCGGAAATGCCTTCACCCCGAAGAGCGCATCGTCGTAGGTCTCGTACGAGCCGATCTGGGCGTTCAGGCGGCCGAAGCGGCCGGTCACCCAGGCGGCGTCGCCGCTCTCGTAGTCGTTCGCCAGCAGGTCGCGGCCGCGATTGCGCAGGTAGCCGGCGAACTCGGCGTCGTCCGCCTCGACCGCCTCGGCGGCGTGCTGGAGCGCGAGATAGGCGGTCGCGATCGGCCGCGCCCAGGCGACCGATTGCGGCACGGCGTAGAGCCGCTGCGGATCGGGATGTTCGGCCAGGTCGGCGAGCTTCGCCGCCAGGAACGGCTGCAGGCCGGCGATGAGCGGCACGCGCTGCAGTGTGTCGAGATCGGCCGCCAGTGCTTCAGCGGTGGCGCGGCGCACGACCGTGCGGTCGCCGAGGATCGCGGCGCGCTCCTCGGGGTGAGCGGCGAGAAAACTTTCGACCTCGGCGGCGGTGATGCCGGCCGGATAGACGTTCTTGCCCGGCGTCTCCGCTGCGACCGGCAGAAATGGTACGCGCCGGTTGTCGAGCGTGGTGGCGATCGGACCCTGGAAGAGGCGGAAGAGGCGCGCGGCGTCCGACTCGGAGCGCTTTCCGGTGCCGGGGGAGCGCGCCTCGTCGAGCAGCCGGTTGCGTGCGCTCTCCGCCTCCGGGTGGCGGGCATCCTCGTACAGCCGCTGGAAGATGCCGCCGACCTGGAGCAGGTGTTCGACCGCCGCGCGCTCGCCCGGCGTGAGGCGCGCGAGGTCAGGGGCCAGCCGGAGGGTCGCCGTCTTCTTCAGGATGGCGGTCCTCTCGGCCGGCTGAAGGACGGCGGCCGTTGCCGCAGGCGACAGCGGCACCGCCGGCTCGACCGCGCCGAGGAGGGTAGCGCCGGCGAGCGGCAGGAGGGCGAAGAGGCGGGTTCTCATTCAGTTTCCTCTGGCCTTCGCATGCGCGAAGAGATAGTCGGCGGCGACCTGCGCATAGGCGCGCACTCCGGTGGCGAGCGCCGGTTCGTCGACATAGAACAGTGGCGAGTGGTTGCTCGCCGCCGTCGCGACGTCGGCCTTCGGGGTGACGCCGAGGAAGAGGAAGACTCCGGGGACCTTGTTGGCGAACAGCGAGAAGTCCTCCGAGCCGGTGATCTTGGGCACCTCGCGGACCCGGCCGGGCGCCACGCGCTCGAGCGTCGGCAGGAGCGCGTCGACGAAGGCGGCATCGTTTGCGGTCACCGGATAGCCGGGATCGAAGGTCACCTTCGCGGTGGCGCCGTACCCCGCCGCGACGCTCTCCACCATCCGCTGCATGCGCTTCTCGAGGTCGGCGCGCATCGCCTCGTCGAAGGTGCGCATCGTGCCGACCAGCCGCGCCCGGTCGGGGATGATGTTGTTGCGCACCCCGGCGTCGAACTGGCCGACGGTGACGACGACCGGCTCGTGCGTGAGATCGGACTCGCGCGAGACCAGGGTCTGCAGGGCGGTGACGATGGCGCTGCCGGCGACGATCGGGTCGACGCCGGCCCACGGTTTGGAGCCGTGCGCCTGTTTGCCCTGCACGTGGATCTCGAAGCGGTCGCCCGCCGCGAGCATCGAGCCGTGGCGATAGCCGAGGACACCGCTCTCGAGACCGGCGAAGGCGTGGATGCCGAAGACGGCGTCGACCTTCGGCGCGTCGAGGGCTCCTTCGGCGATCATGCGTTCGGCGCCGGCGATCCCGTCGGCGACCGGGACGCCTTCCTCCGCCGGCTGGAAGAGCAGCACGATTTTGCCCGGCAGGCGGTCGCGCAGGCTGGCGAGCACTTCGGCGGCGGCGAGCAGCATCGCGGTGTGGGTGTCGTGGCCGCAGGCGTGCATCACCGGCACGCTCTTGCCCTCGTAGGTGCCGGTAGCCACGCTCTTGAAGGGCAGGTCGACCTGTTCGGCGACCGGCAGGGCGTCCATGTCGGCGCGCAGGGCGATCGTCGCCCCGGGGAGCTTGCCTGCGATGACGGCGGTGACGCCGGTGCCGGCGATCGTACGCGGCTCGAGGCCGAACTCGCGCAGCCGCGCAGCGACGAACTTGGCGGTTTCGACCTCGCGGCCGGAGAGCTCGGGGTTCTGGTGGAAGTGGCGGCGCCATTCGATCATTTTCGCTTCGACCGCCGCCGCGCGGCGGTCGATCTCGGCGGCGAGCGGGTTGGCGCCCGCCGCGCGTGCGGGAAGCGCGCTCGCGAGCTGGAACGCGAAAAGACCAGTAAGGGAAAAAAGGAGGGCGGAGCGGCGGCCGGTCGGGATGGGCATCTCCGAAGGCTATGACAGCTGAGCCGTCCGATGCTCGGCCCTGCGAGAGTCGATTGCGCTCCCTGGCCGGTCGGGACTATCTTCGCGGTAGTCCTCTACCGCCGCCTTGCCTGGAGGTCCCATGTCCCATCGGCACCTGGTCGTCGCGATGTTGCTCGTCCCTGGCCTGGCCGGAGGGCTGGCTGCCGATACCGGCCATGCCGGTGAGGAGTTGGGCGCCGTGTCGTTTCCGGTCAGCTGCCGCCCCGAGCTGCTGCCGGCGTTCGAACGCGCCGTCGCGCTGCAGCACTCCTTCGAGTTCGCCGCCGCGCGCCAGGGCTTCGAGCGCGTGGCCGCGGACGATCCGGCTTGCGCCATGGCGCAGTGGGGGATCGCCATGTCCCTCTACCATCCACTGTGGGCGGCGCCGACCGCCGACGAGCTGCAGCAGGGCCTGCGCGCCAGCGAGCGCGCCACCGCGCTCGGCGCCGCCGCCGGGGTGAGCGCGCGCGAGCGCGGTTTCATCGCCGCGATGGCGAGCTTCTGGAACGATGCCGGCACCGCCGATCACAAGACGCGCTCGGCGCGCTACCGCGACGCCATGGGCGAGCTCTCGCGGCGGTTTCCGGACGACCCCGAGGCGGCGATCTTCTATGCCCTGGCGATCCTCGGGACGGCCTCGCCGACCGATCCCGAGCACTTGCAGCAGAAGCAGGCCGCCGGGATCCTCGGCGCCTGGCTCGCGCGGTTGCCGAATCACCCGGGAATCACGCACTACTCGATCCATGCGTTCGATTCGCCCGAGCTCGCCTACCTCGGCCTCGATGCCGCCCGGCGGTACGCCCGCATCGCCCCGGCGTCGGGGCATGCGCTGCACATGCCGTCGCACATCTTCGTCCGGCTCGGGCTCTGGCCGGAGGCGATCGCGTCGAACCTCGATGCCGCCGCCGCGGAGCACGCCATCGCCGCGCGCGCGGGCTCCGGCCGGGCGACGATCGAAGAGGTGCATGCGCTCGACTACCTCGAGTACGCCTACCTGCAGATCGGCGACGACGAGCGGGCGCGCGGCGTCCTGCAGCGCGCCGCCGACGTCAAAGCGGTGAACGAGGCGGCGATCCAGGCCGCCTACGGCCTGGTCGCGATCCCGGCGCGGTTCGCGCTCGAACGCCGGCAGTGGGCAGAAGCGGCTGCGCTCGTGTTGCCGGCGAAGCTCGGCGTGGACTGGGAGGCGTTCCCGCACATTGTCGCGATCCACGCCTACGCGCAGGCAGTCGGCGCCGCCCGCACCGGCGATCTCCCGGCAGCCGAAGCCGCGGTCACACGATTGGGCGAGCTTCAGAAGCGCCTCGTGCAGGCGCCGCCGCCGGGGCCGTACATCTGGTCGACGAATGTCGAAGCGCTGAGGCTGACGGCCGCCGGGTGTCTGGCGCAGGCGCGCGGCGACGCCGCCGCGGCGCTGGCCCTCCTTCGCGAGGGCGCCGAACTCGCGGACAAGGCAGGCAAGCATCCGGTGACCCCGAGCACCGTCCTGCCGCAGCGCGAGCTGCTCGCCGACCTTCTGCTCGACCTCGGCCGGCCGGACGAAGCGCTGCGCGAGTACGAGGCGAGTCTCGCGGTGGCGCCGAACCGGTTGCACGCGCTCGCCGGCGCAGCGCGCGCAGCGGATCTGCTGGGCGAGACGCGCCGGGCGCGCACGTTCGCCAATCTGCTCGACGCGCTCGCCGTTCCGGGCTCGACCCGGCCCGAGGTCGTCGCCACGCGGAAACTGCTCGGCGACTGAAAGGGACGCCGGCTCCGGCCAGCGCAGGGGACGATGAAACCGATCCTGGTCCGAAGGCATCCAAGTCGCATCCAGGAGCCCGAACCATGAGAACCCTTGGCTGCCTCGCCGTCCTGTTGCTCGCCCTCGCCCCCGCGGCGTCCGCCCTGTCCCCGGTCAACAAGACGACGTTCGGCGGGGTCGCGATCGACGGCTACGATCCGGTCGCCTATTTCACCGACGGCAAACCAGTCGAGGGCAGCAGGGAGTTCGCCTTCGACTGGAACGGCGCCACCTGGCGCTTCGCTTCCGCCGCCCACCGCGAGCTCTTCGTCCAGGCGCCGGAGAAGTACGCCCCGCAGTACGGCGGTTACTGCGCCTGGGCGGTCTCGCAGGGCTATTCCGCCGACATCGACCCGGAGGCGTGGAAGATCGCGGACGGGCGGCTGTTTCTGAACTACAGTCTCGACGTGCAGAGGAAGTGGGCGGCCGACATCCCCGGCAACATCACCAAGGGGGACGTGAACTGGCCGAAACTGCTGGCCGGCGACTAGGAGGGCACCTGGAGGAGGTTGGAGAGGCGGGGGCCGCGATCGAAGCGGGGGATGCCGACGAACAGGCGTTGCTCGCCGCCCTTCGTGGAGGCGACGGCCGCGCCTTCGAGCGGCTCGTGGCCGGTCACGGTGGGCGCATGCTCGCCGTTGCGCGGCGCGTGCTGCGCAACGACGAGGAGGCCCGGGACGCGGTGCAGGAGGCCTTTCTCTCTGCCTTTCGCGGTCTGCCGCGGTTCGCGGGCCAGAGCCGCCTCACAACCTGGCTGCACCGGATCACCGTGAACGCCGCGCTCATGAAGCTGCGCAGCCGGCGCGCGCGCCCCGAGGAGTCGATCGAGCCGCTGCTGCCGACCTTCCTCGAGGATGGACACGCGATCCGGTCCTATGTCGATTGGCCAGAAAGCGCTGAGCAGCTCCTCGAGCGCTGCGAAGTCCGCAGCCTGGTGAGGACGGCGATCGACCGCCTGCCGCCGACCTACCGCACCGTCCTGCTGCTGCGCGACATCGAGGAGCTGGAGACGGGCGAAGTCGCGCAGCTGCTCGGCGTTTCGGCGAACGCGGTGAAGATCCGTCTGCACCGGGCGCGCCAGGCGCTGCGCGAGCTGCTGGACCCGCATCTCCAACAGGGGGAGGCATGAAATCCCGCATCGGCAAGATCGCGCGCCACCGCGGCGAAGAGTTCATCACCTGCGAGGAGGTGATCACCTTCCTGCTCGACTATCTCTCGCAGGAGCTCAGCGGCGCGGAGCGGCGGGAGTTCGAGCGCCACCTCGCGGTCTGCCCGTCCTGCGCCGCCTACGTCGCGACCTACGAGCAGACCGTGAAGCTCGGCCGCGAGACGATGCGCTGGGAGCTCGAAGCCGATCCACCGCCGCTCGACGGCGAGCTCGTTCAGGCGATTCTTCGATTCTCAAGGCGCGGTTAGCGCGCCACCCAAATCGCCGCCCGCGACCGGAGCCCGACCGGTCCGGGAGAGGTCCGAGGCTCCTGCAAGCCGGGGAGCGTTGATAGAGTCCGCAGGCCAAGCGGCTCCGCCGCTGCCGGAAGACGATCCAGTCCAAAGGGAGACCGAACATGATCCGACGACACCGCACGCTGTTCGCCGTTGCCGCCGCCGTAGCCGCCGTCGCCGTGCTCGCACCGAGCTTCCTCGCCGCGCAGGATCTTCACCCGTCGCGCCGCAAGAGCCCGCTGGGCATGTCGCGGACGATGGTCGGCGACGCCTATGTCAAGGTCACCTACGGTCAGCCGTACAAGCGCGACCGCGACAACATCTTCGGCACCAAGGAGAGCGGCGCGGTCGTGCCGTACGGCGAGATCTGGCGCACCGGCGCCAACGAGGCGACGGAGATCACGGTCACGAAGGACGTGATGATCGCCGGCAAGAAGCTCCCTGCCGGCACCTACTCCCTCTTCACGACGCCCGGTGCCGAGAGCTGGAAGTTCCACTTCAACTCGCTCCTGGGCCTCGACGGCACCGGCCACTACGACCCGGTGGCGGAGAAGTTCACCCCGGCCGACCTGCCGAAGAACGACGTGCTGGTGGTCGAGGCCAAGCCGACCCTGCTCGCCGCGGCGAGTGAGGTCGACCAGCTGACGTTCGAGTTCGAAAAGACCGCGACCGGGGCCGACATGGTCCTGCGCTGGATCCGCACCGAAGTCCGGCTGCCGGTCGCCGCCGTCAAGTAGCCGCGCGAACGGGCGACCGTCGGCCTTGCGCCCGGCACCTTGCGGGCAGACTGGAGCGGTGGGATGTTCGATTTCTCGGACAGGGTGGCGGTAGTGACCGGAGCCTCCGGCGCGCTCGGCGGAGTCGTCGCGCGCCGGCTGTTCGACGCCGGCGCGAGTCTCGCGCTCGTCGACCGCGACATCGGGCGGTTGCCCGCCCTCTGGCCCGAGGCCGAGGGCGACGCTGCGGCCGACGCCCGGCTGGCTTTCTTCACCTGCGATCTCGCGGAGGCGCTGGCAGTGGAGCGCACGGTCACGGCGATCTCCGCCCATTTCGGTCGCATCGATCATCTATTCAACATTGCCGGCGCCTATCGCGGTGGCGAGACGATCGAGGAAGCGCCGGACGCGACCTGGACGATGCTTTGGGAGGCGAACTTCCTCTCCGCGCTCCACTTGTGCCGCGCGGTGGTGCCGGGGATGCGCCAGCGCGGCAGCGGATCGATCGTCAACGTCGGCTCGAAGGCGTCGCTCGCCGGCGATGCCGGCGCCGCGCCCTACAGCATCGCGAAGACCGCGGTCGTGCGGCTCACCGAGAGCCTGGCGGCCGAAGTGAAGCGGGACGGCGTCCGGGTGAACGCGGTGCTACCCGGAACGATCGACACGCCGGGAAATCGCCACGCCATGCCAGAGGCCGATTGGCGCGTATGGATCGATCCCCAGGCGCTCGCCGACGCGATGCTCTTTCTCGCCTCGCCGCTGGCGCGCGCGGTCACCGGGGTAGCGCTGCCGGTCTTCGGCATCGGCGACTGACGCCGCGCGTCTGGATCTCCTGGCTAGGGCGCCAGGGTGAGGTTCAGGCCGGACGCCGCAGGCTCGAGAGTGCGGACTTTCACTCCGCCGCGCGCGAGGTCGACCACGACGTGGATCTCGTTGCCTGCCGGGGTGACGTGGAATCCCGTGCGCACTCCGCGCACCAGCGTGCCGCCGACCGTCGGGGCATGCGGGACGGCGCCGCGGTAGGGGTCCTGCATCCCTTTGAGCTTGATCAGGACCCGCGGGCTCTCGCCGCCGATTTCCGAGTAGCTGAAGGATCCGGTCGTGAACGCGCCATCGCCCACGAGGACGAGGACGGTCTCTCCGGCGACTTCGGTCGACTCACGCCACTCGAGACTCGTGAGGCGTTGCGCACGCGCGGCGGCGGGCGTCGGCACCGCCTCGATGGTCACCGCCGGCGGGCGAGGCAGATCGTCTGCCGGTTCCGGCGTCGGCGCGGCGGGGGCGGGGCCAGCGGCGGCGAGAGCGGCCGCTGCGTCGGCGGCAAAACCGGACACTGCAGGGGCTGGGGATTCGGCTGCAGTGCCGGCTGCGGCGTCGCTCGCGTCGGCGGGCGGCGCCGGCGAAACCGCCGAATGCGGCGGTGCTGTCGCAGGCGAGACTGCGTTCGGATCGATGCCGACCGTCTCGGCCAGAGTCGTCCCCGGCGCTGGCGCCGCGGTCAGCGGCTCGGGTCTCCGGATCGGTGCTGGAGTGGACGCGGCGTCGGCTTCCGCCGACGTTTGCGCCGCGCGCTGGGCCAGCCAACTCGCGCCCCACTGCTTCCAGGCCAGCCAGCCACCGCCGGCGACCATCGCCAGCAGCAGCACCACCAACCAGGTGCGTGAGCCCTGGCGCTCGGTCGAAGCTGCGGCCGCGGCCGCCATCATCGGCAGCGGCGTCTCCTCGCGCAGCGCTTCGCGCACGATGTTGGCGGTCTGGGGATCGGCCTCGTCGAGCGGCGAGAAAACGGAGAAGGTGCGCTTGCCGTCGGACCCCGCCAAGGCCGCAGATGCCGCCGAATCTGCCGCGGACGGCGGCGACAGGCGCTCCAGGGGCGGGAAGGCGAACGGCTCGGCGGCGGGGCGGACCTGCTCCGACCGGACTTCGGCCGGCTCGCCGTAGATGTCCCCGGCGTCGGCGAAGGCGTCGCGGACAGGCGGTGCCGCCGCTGCCGGGGCCGGACCGCCGGCGTCTTCCGACTCGCGGGTTTCGCGGGTCTCGCGGGCGGGCGCCATCGCCGACGCTTCGCCGAAGGAGTAGCCACTCGAGTCGAGCAGAGAGTCTTCGGTCAGCGATTGCTCGAGGAATTCAAAAAGCGCCTCCGCGATGTGATCGCGGCTCTGGCTGTCGAGCTGGAGAAAACGGATGCCGACCCCGGCCGGCTGCCCGGGACCGAGATACTTGTCGCGCACCCAGACGACCTCGCCGGCGCCCTGGACCGGTTTCCTCTCCGCGCCGAGATTGAACTCGAACACCAGCTGGGTGCCGAGCGGCGGCGGCGCCGGGTGCTTGACGAACATGCCGGTGGCCGAGACGTTGGCGGCGAAGCCGTTCTGATAGGCCACCGTACCCTGAAAATGCAGGCGCACGACCGCATCGAGCGGCATGCGGGTCGAGCGTTGGAACTCACCGGAAACGTTGTCGTCGGACTCCATGGGCACGGCCTAGTTTATGCCGAAAGCTTTTCCCAGTCCGACTCGTCGGCGTCGAGGGCGATCGCCAGGCCGCCGTTCGATCCGGCGAAGACCGGATCCTCGACGATGATCACCTTGCCGCCCCCGACTTCGGCCAGCGTCTTCTCGAGCGCTGCGGCGAGCCCGCGAATGCGCGAGCCGCGCCCGGAGAGGATGACGTTCTTGCGCACCCGCTCCTGGTACTCGGGTTCGACGGCGGCGAGCAGATCGAGCATGGTCTCGGAGAACGGCGCCACCAGACTCTCGCAGGCGAGACGCATCTCCTCGGTGATGTCGACCTTCTGCGCCTTGCCCGCGGAGGGAGCGGAGACCACGACCTTCTCCTTCTGCTCGCCGACGAAACCGGACTCCTCCTTCCAGCTGCGCACCATGTGCTGCGAGAACTGGATCCCCGGATGGCGCTCGGCAATCAGCTTGGCGAGCAGATCGTCGACCGAGTCGCCCGCCTTGGTCAGCGTGCGCTGGTCCTCCTCGGTCGGATAATGCCCCTTCATGACGCAGAAGTCGGTCGTGCCGGCGCCGATGTCGATGATCAGGGTGTGGAGCAGTGCCTCGAGGCCGTAGGCCACCGCGAACGGCTCCGAGACGATGATCAGGCCGTCGACCATCCCCTTCATGACCTGGCGCAGCTGCTGCTTGTTGACCCGCAGCGTCTCCGCCGGCACGCCGACGACGGCGCGCACTCGCGCGCCCTTCTCCTCTGCGCCGCTGGCGCCTTCCGAGGTCGCCAGGCCAATGAGGTGGCCGAGGATCTCCTTGACTGCGGCGATGTCTTTTTCGGAGCCCTCCTTGATCAAGCCCTGCTCGAGCGGGCGGTGGAGGTCGAGAAGGCTGCGGTTGTCGATCGCTTCGGCGCCGATCAGGACCGACTTCTTGACCACCTTCCTGGCTACCATGTCGACCGGCCAGCCGACGTAGCTGTCGACCACGAAATGGCCGCCGTTCGAAGTGGAGATCGCGCTCTGCGAGGTCCCGAGGTCGATTCCGACGGACAGGTACTTTTCTTTGGCGCTCATCGATTCCCCTATCTTCCTGCCAGTTGCTCCGTGGCCAGAGAGTATGCCCGAATTCCGTCGAAAAGCGCGCGCGCCAACCGGTCGCGGTAGTCGGCCTGGGCGAGAAGGCGCGCCTCTTCCGGGCTCGACAGTGAGGCAACCTCGGCCAGGATCGCCGGCATCTCGGTCTCCACCAGGACCAGAAACGGCGCCGAGCGCACCCCCCGGTCGCGGACGTCGTGGCTGACCTCGCTCACCGCTCCGACCAGCCGGCGCTGCACCGCTGCCGCCAGGCGGCGGGATTCCTGCTGGCGCAGGTCGCTGTAGATGCCGTCGAGGAGCTGCCGCACGTCGGCCAGCGAATAGCCCGACTCGCGGTTCTCGGCGCTCGCCAACTCGATGACGAACGGGTCGTCCGAGGGCCCGAGATAGTAGGTCTCGATGCCGCGGTTGGCCCGCCCGTCCTTCAGCCAGTTGAGGTGGATCGAGACGAAGAGATCGGCGTGCGCCTGGTTGGCGAAGCGGACGCGGTCGCGCAGAAAGAGCTTGCCGTCGTCGTCGCGCGTCATCCGGACCTCGAAGCCGGCGCCCATGAGCAGCAGCGCCAGCCGCTGGGCGATGTCGAGGGTCAGCATTTTCTCGGTCAGGCCGACCGGCGTCCGCGTGCCGTCGTCCGTGCCGCCGTGGCCGGGGTCGAGGACGATCCGGCGGACCGCGACCGGAAAGAGGCGCGCCGCCAGCCGGGTCGGCACGGCGTCGGCGCCGAAGTCGGGGAGTGGGACACCGTCCTGCAGGCCGGAATCCGCCGCCAGCGGCGCTGGATCGAGGGCGGAATCCGACGAGGCCGGTCCGTGGAGGGCAGCGTAGGGCGCCAGGGGAGCCGCGTCGGCCAGCAGCACGGGGGGCGACGGCGCAGCCGTCGGCGGGCGGAACCAGATCGCCCAGGAGGCGGCGGCGAGCGCCGCGAGCCCGGCCATACCGGCCACGAGCCACCGGCGGGCGGGCGCCCGGCGATAGAGCTTGCGCCGCGGCAGGTTGTGGAGGACGCGGACGTTTTCTTCCACCGCGCCCGCCAGCAGACGCCGCTTGAGCCGCGGATCGATCCCGCGTCCGCCAGCGGGAGCAGGAGGGCCCGGAGATCCCGAGGAGACGGTCACAGCGCCGAAAATGCTAGCACCACGGAGTCGCCGCCACGCGAGCGCGCAGGCTCGGCGCCGGCGCGCTCGAGCGGCCCTGGCTACCGGCGCCGCGCCGTGCGGTCAGTCGGCGCTATTCTGGATTCGCTGCAGGGCGGCGGCCAAGGCGCCCATACCGGTCGTCTTCTTCGACTGCTTGAGGAAGGTCTGGTAGTCCGACTTCGAGCCTTCGAGCGTCTTGCCTTCGATGGTCAGGGAGATGCGCTTCTTGCGCCCGTCGACCTGGGCCACCTGGAGCGTGACCTTCTTGCCGACGCCGTAGGTCCGGCCGACATTCGCCCCCTTGGGCAGGCCCATCTCGGAGGCCGGCAAGAGCCCGGTGAGACCGGGCTCGAGCAGGATGAAGGCGCCGAACTTCTCGACCTTCTCGACCGTGCCGGTGACCTTGGCGCCCTCGGGGTACTTGGTCTCGACGCCGTCCCAAGGGTTGCCCTGCGGGGTTTCGCGCAGCGCCAGCGAGATCCGCCGGCGCGGCAGGTCGAGTTCACGTACCCAGCCCTCGAGCATCTCGCCGGGCGCGAGCTTCGGGTCTTCCGCCTTCATGCCCGGCGCGAGCTGCGAGACGTGCAGCAGCCCTTCGACGCCCGGCGCGAGCTCGACGAACCAGCCGAACTCGGACTTGCGCATCACCTTGCCGGTGAACTTGCCGCCGTTGGCGAGCTGCGTCGCGACGCTTTCCCACGGGTCGGGCTCGAGCGCCTTCATCGACAGCGAGACCCGGTCGCCGCCCTTCGGCAGCTTGATGATCTTCGCGGTCACATCGTCGCCGACCTTGAGCACCTCGTTCGGGTGGGTCACCCGGGTGCGCTTGAGCTCGGAGACGTGGATGAGGCCTTCGATCCCGCCGAGATCGACGAAGGCGCCGAAATCGGTGAGCGAGATCACTTTGCCGGTGACCGTCGAGCCGAGGGTCAGGGCGGCGCGGGTCTCGGCGGTCTTGTGGGCGCGCTCGTCGCGCAGCACGGCGGCGTGCGAAACCACGAGCCGGTGCCCCTTCTCCTCGACCCGGAGGACGCGGAAGAGAAAGCTCTGGTCGATGTACTGCGCCGGCTCCTTGGGAGCGCCGAGCTCCATCGAAGAGCGCGGGCAGAAAGAGGTGATGCCGTCGACGACGACATGGAATCCACCCTGGTTCCAGCCGATGACCTTGCCCTCGACATAGGCCTGGTTGGCGATCGCCGCCTGCACGATCTCGCTCGGCACGAGAGCGAGCTCCTCGGGAGTCGGGGCGACGAACTCGTCGACCGACTTGCCGGCGGGCCGGTGGCGCTTCTCGCGCGGCTTGCGGTCGCCCTTCTCCCCCTTGGCGCGGGCGCCGTCCTTCTTGACGCGCGGCGCGGCGGCCGCCCTCACCGGCTTCTCGCTGGCGTCAGTCTCCGCCGGGGCCTCCGGAGTGCTGGCTGCCGCGGTTTCGCTCGCCCCGGTCGCTTCGACTGCCTCGGCCGCGAGTGGCTGCGGCTCGGCTGCGGCGGCCTCCGGGGCTGCCTCAGGGGCGGCCGCCGGCATGGACGGAGCCGCGTCGGCTCGGGCCTCCGGGGCGTCGGACGTTTCAGGCGTGACTTGGCTGTTCTCGAGCTCGGACATGCGGGACTCCGTCATGCAAGTTTCGGGGCGGTTCCGGCGAAGGCCTCCGGGGAGGCGCGGCTTGCCCGGAGAATACCGCAAGAAGCGCGAGGAGCGAAGCGGGGCTCGGAAGAGGCGGCGGAGGGGCGGAAACGGGGCGGTGGGGGCTACACTCAACGGCGTGCCCGAACCGACCCGATTCGCCTGGTTCGTCACGCCGCACGGCTTCGGGCATGCCGCGCGCACGTCGGCGATCGTCGAGGTCCTCGGCCGCCGGCTGCCGCAGGTCGAGGTCGAGCTCTGGACGTCGGTGCCGGCGTGGTTCTTCGACGAGTCGCTCACCGTCGCTTTTCGCCGCCGCGAGCTGGTCTGCGACGTCGGCCTGATCCAGCGCAGTCCGGTGGCGGAGGACCTGCCCGCCTCGCTGGCCGCGCTGGCGCGCTTCTGGAGCGCTGCCGACGGCGGACGGATCACCGAGGTCGCGGCGGCGGTCGCCGCCTCGGGCGCCGCCTGCGTGGTCGCTGACATCGCGCCGTTCGGCCTCGCAGTGGCGCGCGCCGCCGGGCTCCCCGGCGTCCTGGTCGAGAACTTCACCTGGGACTGGATCTACGAGGCGCTGGCGGCGGCAGAGCCGCGTTTCGCCCCCTGGGCGGCACGGCTGCGCAGCCTGAGCGCCGACCCCGACCTGCACCTCCAGCTCGAACCGTGCTGTCGTCCGGAGGCCGGGGCGGTGCCGGTGCCGCCGGTCGCGCGCGCTCCCCGCCGCAGCCGGGCGGAGATCCGCGCCCGCCTCGCCGTTCCACCCGGAGACGCCGTCGTCCTGGTCAGCTTCGGCGGCGTCGAGCACCGACTGGCAAACCTGGCTCCCTTGGCCCGGCACGCCGGCGCGACCTTCGTCATCCCCGGCGGGAGCCCGGAGGAGCGCTGGGAGGGCAACCTCCGGCTGCTGCCGCATCACTCTCCGGTGCACCATCCGGATCTGGTCGCTGCGGCGGACGTCGTGGTCGGCAAGCTCGGCTACTCGACGGTGGCCGAGGCGATGGCTGCCCGCAGCCGGATGATGTTCGTTCCGCGCCCGGGATTCCGGGAGTCGGCCGTCCTCGAGGAGTACGTCCTCCGCCGGCTGCCGGCGGCGGCGATGACCCTGGCCGAGCTCGAGAGTGCGGCCTGGGTCGAGCGCCTGCCGGGAGTTCTCGCCCGCCCGCGGCCCGAGGGCGCAGCTGGCGCGGCGGGCGATTCACTTCGGGGTGCCGAGGTCGCAGCCCAGCGGATCGCCGCCTGGTGGGAAGCGCGCGGCGGGCGAGTAGACTGAACCCGAGGTTTGCCACCGCTTCGAAAAGCGCTCCCCACGATTCGACGATCCGTTCGACATGCGGCCCCCATGCTGGCGGTCGCAGGTCTCTGCGCGCTGCTCCCCGGCGCCGATCTCGCCGCCGCCGCCGCCGGCA
Source organism: Thermoanaerobaculia bacterium (assembly GCA_963788175.1). Lineage (GTDB taxonomy): Bacteria > Acidobacteriota > Thermoanaerobaculia > Multivoradales > JAGPDF01 > JAGPDF01. Next base: position 78,944 of record CAWBFZ010000015.1, on the reverse strand, counting down.
CCGCCGCCGGCTCCGGCAGGACTGACCGAGGAGCGCGGCTTCGACCGGCGGGGCAACGACTACGTCGACTTTCGCGCCCGGGATCTGGTCGACTGCCAGGACTCCTGCCGCCGCGACAACCGCTGCCAGGCCTATACCTTCGACACCATCGACCGCACCTGCTGGCTCAAGAACCGCGTCAACTCGCAGCAGCGCAACCGCGACACGGTGACCGGCTACAAGGAGTAGCGGGCGCGCGCCGGAGCGCCGGAAAGCGTCGGGAGAGTCCGGGTCGCGGCTGATAAGATCCGGACTCGCATGCCCAAACGAACGGACATCTCCTCCATTCTGGTACTTGGCTCCGGTCCGATCGTCATCGGCCAGGCCTGCGAATTCGACTATTCGGGGACCCAGGCCTGCCGTGTCCTGCGGCGCGAAGGCTACCGGGTCGTACTGGTGAACTCGAACCCGGCGACGATCATGACCGACCCGGAGATGGCCGACGCCACCTACGTCGAGCCGCTCACTCCCGAGGTGGTCGAGAAGATTCTCGAGAAGGAGCGCCCGGACGCCATTCTCCCCACCGTCGGCGGGCAGACAGGCATCAACCTGGCGATGGCTCTCCACGAGCGCGGTGCGCTCGAGAAGTATGGCGTCGAGCTCCTCGGTGCCGGCATCGAGGCGCTCTCGGTCGGCGAAGATCGCGAGCTTTTCAAACGCGCGATGGTGGAGATCGGTCTCCGGGTCTGCCGCTCGGGCCATGCCGCCTCGGTTGCGGAGTCGCGCGACATCGCCGCGGAGATCGGCTATCCGGTCATAGTGCGGCCGAGCTTCACGCTCGGCGGCGAGGGCGGCGGCACCTGCTACAACCGCGACGAGCTCGACGAGATCGCCGCCACTGCGCTCGAGGCCAGTCCCTCGCACAAGGTCCTGATCGAAGAGTCGGTTCTCGGCTGGAAGGAGTTCGAGCTCGAGGTCATCCGCGACCGGATGGACAACGCGATCGTGGTCTGCTCGGTGGAGAACTTCGACGCCATGGGCGTCCACACCGGCGACTCGATCACCGTCGCCCCGCAGCAGACGCTCTCGGACAACGAGTACCAGGCGATGCGCGACGACGCCTTCAAGGTCATCCGGCGGGTCGGTGTCGCGACCGGTGGCTCGAACATCCAGTTCGCGGTCTCACCCCTGACCGGCGAGCGCATCGTCATCGAGATGAATCCGCGGGTGTCGCGCAGCTCGGCGCTCGCCTCGAAGGCGACCGGCTTCCCGATCGCGAAGATCGCGGCGCTCCTCGCGGTCGGTTTCACGCTCGACGAGATTCCGAACGACATCACCGGCAAGACGTTCGCAGCCTTCGAGCCGACTCTCGACTACACCGTGGTGAAGATTCCGCGCTGGGCCTTCGAGAAGTTCCCGGGGGCCTCGACGACGCTCGGCACGGCGATGAAGTCGGTCGGCGAGGTCATGGCGATCGGCTCCACCTTCAAGGAGGCGCTGCTCAAGGGAATCGCCTCGCTCGAGCTCGACGGCGGCGGCGCCCGCGAGGAGCGCGCCGCCGATCCGGTGCGGCTGAAGCAGCGCATGGCGACGCCGAACTGGGAGCGCCTCTACGCCGTCTTCGCGGCTCTGCGCCAGGGCTGGACGGTGGACGAGGTCGCCGGCATCACCCACATCGACCCCTGGTTCCTGCGCGAGATGAGCGAGATCGTCGACCTCGAAGCGGAGGTCGCCTGCTGGGTGCTCGACTCGCTGCCGGTCGAGCTCCTGCGGCGCGCCAAGGTGATGGGAGTCACCGACGCCCGCCTCGGCGCAGCTCGTCGGCGCCACCGAAGCCGAGGTGTCGGCGCGCCGCAAGCGCGCCGGAGTCCACCGGGTCTTCAAGCGGGTGGACACCTGCGCGGCGGAGTTCCCCGCCGAGACGCCCTATCTCTATTCGACCTTCGGCAGCGAGAGTGAAGCGGAGCCCTCCGACCGGCGCAAGGTCATGATCCTGGGCTCGGGCCCGAACCGGATCGGGCAGGGAATCGAGTTCGACTACTGCTGTGTGCACGCCGCCCTGGCGCTCGCCAAGCTTGGCATCGAGACCATCATGGTCAACTGCAATCCCGAGACCGTCTCGACCGACTACGACACCTCGGACCGCCTCTATTTCGAGCCCCTGACCCTCGAACACGTGCTCGCGGTCTGTGACACCGAGAAGCCCGACGGCGTCATCGTGCAGCTCGGCGGCCAGACGCCGCTCAAGCTGGCCAAGGGGCTCGAGGCGGCGGGCATTCCGATCTGGGGCACGTCGCCGGCCGCGATCGACCTCGCCGAGGACCGCAAGCTCTTCGGCGCGCTGCTCTCGGAGGAGGGTATCCGCCAGCCCGAAAACGGCACGGCGCGGACGCTTCCCGAGGCGCTGGTCGTGGCGCGCCAGCTCGGCTTCCCGGTGCTCGTGCGCCCGTCCTACGTCCTCGGCGGCCGGGCGATGGCGATCTGCTACGACGAGGAGACGCTGGCCCACTTCATGGCCCAGGCGGCGGAGGTTTCGGACGGCCATCCCGTGCTCCTCGATCGCTACCTCGAGGACGCCACCGAGTTCGACCTCGACCTGATCGCGGACGGCGAGACCGCCGTGGTCTGCGGCATCCTCGAGCACATCGAAGAGGCCGGGGTCCACTCGGGAGATTCGGCCGCCGTTCTGCCGCCCCATCACGCTTCGGCGGCGGAGCTCGACGAGCTCCGGCAGGTGGCCATCCGCCTGGCGTTGCGTCTCGACGTGCGGGGCTTGATGAACGTCCAGTTCGCCCGCCACCGCGGCGATCTCTACGTGCTCGAGGTGAATCCGCGTGCCTCGCGCACCGTGCCGTTCATCGCCAAGGCGGTCGGCATGCCCCTGGTCGGCATCGCCTGCCGGGTGATGGCGGGAGAGCGACTCGCCGAAATCGGGTTCGTCCGCGAGCCCCTGGCGCCGGCGATCTTCGTCAAGGCGCCGGTCTTCCCGTTCAAGCGCTTCCCGGGAGTCGATCCGCTCCTCGGGCCGGAGATGAAGTCGACCGGCGAGGTCATGGGCGTCGACGAGGAGTTCGGGTGGGCCTTCGCCAAGGCATGGATCGCGGCGGGCAACCAGCTGCCGCTCTCGGGTTGCGCCTTCCTGTCGGTCCACGACCGCGAAAAGCCCGGCCTCGTCCCGATCGCCGAGCGCCTCATCAGGCCTGGGTTTCGAGGTCGTCTCCACCGACGGCACGGCACGATTTCTGGCTGGCCGCGGATTCACCGTGCGCCGGATCAACAAGGTTCACGAGGGGCGGCCGCATGTCGTCGACGCCATGATCAATCGCGGCATTCAGCTGGTCGTCAATACTCCGGTGGGGCGGGACTCCGCCATCGATGACGCCTACATCCGGCGCACCGCAGTGCGCTATCAGGTGCCGTGCATCACGAGGCTCTCGGGCGCCCTGGCGGCGGTCGAAGGCATCGCCGCGCTGAAGCAGGGGGGCCTCGCCGTACGCTCGCTCCAGGAGCTGGGCGCGCGCCTCCCCCAGGCCGTGCTCTTCGCCTCTCCGGAGGCCTCTCCCGTGCCGGTGCGCGCCGAGTGACCGCCAGCGCTCCGGAGATCCGGATCTTCACCGACGGCGCCTGCAGCGGCAATCCCGGGCCCGGCGGCTACGGTGCGGTGCTGGTCTCCGGCATCCATCGCAAGGAGCTCGCGAAGGGGTTTCGCAAGACGACCAACAACCGGATGGAGCTCCTCGCCGTCATCGAAGGCCTGAAGTCGCTGAAGACCCGCCGCCGGGTGGAGATCTGGAGCGACTCGAAGTACGTCGTCGAGGCGATCGAAAAAGGTTGGGCGAGAAAGTGGCGCGACAACGGCTGGCGGAAAGCCGACAAGAAGCCGGCGTTGAACCCGGATCTTTGGCAGGAGTTGCTGGCATTGCTCGATATGCATCAAGTCAAGTTCCTCTGGCTTCGCGGACACGACGGACACCCCGAGAACGAGCGCGCCGACCAGCTCGCAGTTACCGCCCTGCGCGGACCCGAGCTCGCGATCGATCGCGTCTACGAAGCCGGCAAGTAGGCGGATGGAGGCTTCCATGAAAGCAAGTCGGATGGAGAAGGACAGCCTGGGCGAGATCGAAGTCGCTGGCGATGCCTATTGGGGAGCGCAGACCGAGCGCGCCCGCCGCAACTTCCCGGTCTCCGGCCTGGTGTTTCAGCGCCGATTCATCGCGGCGCTCGGACTGATCAAGGGTGAGTGCGCGGCAGTCAACGCCGAGATGGGCATCGTCGACCGCGCCCTCGCCGAGCAGATCCAGGCCGCCGCCCTCGAGGTCTACGACGGCAAGCACGATGCGCACTTTCCGCTCGACATCTTCCAGACCGGGTCGGGCACCTCGACCAACATGAACGCCAACGAGGTGATCTCGAACCGCGCCATCGAAATGCTGGGCGGCGTGGTGGGCTCGAAGAAGCCGGTGCACCCGAACGACCATGTCAACGCCGGTCAGTCGTCGAACGACGTCATCCCGACGGCGATCCACGTCTCGGCCTACGCCGCCATTCACGAGGATTTAGCGCCGGCGCTCGCCCGCTTGCAGGAGGCGCTCGCCGCCAAGGCGGTCGAGTTCGACGATGTCGTCAAGATCGGCCGCACGCACCTGCAGGACGCCGTCCCGGTGCGCCTGGGCCAGGACTTCTCGGGCTTCGCGCAGCAGATCGAGAACGGCATCGAGCGCCTGCACGCGGCGTCGCCGCGGCTCGCCGAGCTGGCGCTCGGTGGCACCGCCGTAGGGCACCGGGTTGAACGCCCCTCCCGGCTTCGCCGACGCCGTCATCGCCCGCATGGCCAAGCGCTCCGGGCATCCGTTCGTGCCGGCGCGCAACCGCTTCGAGGCGATGGCCGCCAAGGACGCCGCGGTCGAGGCGAGCGGGGCGCTGAAGACGATCGCCGCCTCGCTCAACAAGATCGCCAACGACCTGCGCTGGCTGGCCTCGGGTCCGCGCTGCGGCATCGGCGAGATCTCGCTGCCGTCGCTCCAGCCGGGGAGCTCGATCATGCCGGGCAAGGTGAATCCGGTGATCCCCGAGATGACGACGATGGTCGCGGCGCAGGTGGTCGGCAACGACGCGACGATCACCCTCGGCGGCATGACCGGCAACTTCGAGCTCAACGTCATGATGCCGGTGATCGCCTACAACCTGCTGCAGTCGATCCAGCTCCTGACCTCGGCGGCAAACCTCCTCGTCGAGCGCTGCGTCGCCGGCATCACCGCCAACCGCGAGCGCTGCCTCGAGCTGGTGGAGAGGTCGCTCGCGATGGTGACCGCTCTCGCGCCGCGGATCGGCTACGACGCCGCGGCGGCGATCGCCAAGGAGTCGGTGGCGACCGGCAAGACCGTGCGCGAGCTCTGCGTCGAGAAGCAGATCCTGCCCCCCGCCGAGCTCGCCGCCATCCTCGACCCCTACGCCCAGACCGAAGGCGGCATCATCGAGGGGGCAAGCGCCGGCGGCTAGCCGGCGCGATGAGGTGACCTCCGGCGGCTAGCCGGCGCAGTCGAGGAACCTCCGGCGGTTAGCCGGCGCAGTCGAGGAACTGCCGGCGGTTAGCCGGCGCGGTGAAGTGGCCTCCGGCGGTTCGCCGGCGCGATGAGGCGCCGCCGACCGCCAGGAGGCGCTCGCCAGACGTGCTTCGATCCGGGTACAATCAACCTATAATTTCACTTACACTGGGAGGGCGGTCGATGCAAGAGTCCAGATTGTATGCGTGTGCGGTCCTGGCTGGAATGGTCGTGCTTGGAGCTGCGGCGGAGGCGGCAGCGCCCCCGCAGCCGCAGACTTCGGCAAGCCGGCGCGGCGAGATTCCGTCCTATCTGCCCGAGGTCCTCCTCTACAGCCAGCTCGACAATCCGGCCACCAACAGCGCGAACAGCCAGAACTTCGAAGCCGCGTACAATTCCTACGACAACGAACTGGCGGACGACTTCGTCGTCCCTGCCGGCGGCTGGGCGATCGACAATGTCTCGGCCGTGGGCGTCTACTTCGGTGGCAGCGGCCCGGCAGCGACCTATCACGTCGCCTTCTACGCCAGCTCGGGGGCGTTGCCCGGTGCGGCGGTCGCCGGCTGCGACTACCCGGCGGTCGTCCCGGTCGGCGCGCCGAGCCCCAGCCTCACCCTGGCTCCCGCCTGCACTTTGGCGCCAGGGACCTACTGGGTTTCGGTAGTCGCGAACATGGACTTCGCTGTCGGTGGTCAGTGGGGCTGGACGGATCGCACGGTCACCTCCAACGACGCCGCGGCATGGCGGAACCCGGGCGGTGGGTTCGCGCTCCCCGCATGCTTGGGATTCGCTCCGCGAGCCGCGACCTGCGCCATCGACCCGACGGCACCCGACCAGTTGTTCTCGCTCTCCGGGGTCACGACGCCCGTCGAGTTGATGGGCTTCAGCGTCGAGTAGCGCTTGCTTCGATCGAGGCGCCGGCGGATTCGCTGGCGCCTCGCCTCAGGCTCTGCCCTCAGTCGTTGTCCCAGCTCCAGCCGAGGGCGATCGAGGCGGTGACGTCCATGGTGGTATCGCCGGCCTCGTAGACCCGGGCGCGCGCCTCGGGGCGGACGTAGAGGTTCGAGCCGAGCATCGCGCGGTAGCCCACTCCGACATGCAGCGAAAGCGTCGACTTCGTCAGGTCGACGTCCGGGTTGTTGACATGGGCATCGACGTCGAGGTCGGTCACTCCCAGGCCAGTGAAGATCTCGAAGCCTTCGCCCCACGGCAAGGCGACGTAGGAGGCCTCGAGCGAGTCGATCTGGGCGTCGACGTTGCCGGACCGCCCATAGCCCTTGCCGTCGTTCATCTCGTAACGCTCGTAGCTCGCCATGATGCCCCAGCCCTTCGCCGGCATCCACGTGCCGCGCACGCCGTACGAGACGTTCGCGTCGAGCTCCTCGGCGAAGTAGTAGCCGACGAAGCCTTCGATCCGCCCCTGGCTCTGCGCCTGGAGGCTCGACGGCGCGCAGACGAGGCCGGCCACGACGGCCACAACAGCTCCTGCGACAATCCTTCCCAGCCGTGTCGAACGCTGCATGAGTTCTCCCTTCAGGAGTAGAGATCTAGTCCGTGAGCTCTTCGACGCTCGCGGCGTGAAATCCGACCAGCAGCCGCCGGCCCCGGCGCAGCATCGGTGCGCGGAAGTTGCCCGTGGGTCCGCGCAGATCGTCCGGCTCTGCCGCCTTTGCTGCCAGCTTCTCGATCTTCTTGCCGCGCGCGATCCAGACCTCGTCGACGCTGCCGATCAGCGCCTTCACTTCTGCTTCCGACAGGGCGTGGCGCGCGCTGCGCTCCTCACGGACGGCCACCTTGCGGCTGCGCAGCACCTCCCGGGTGCTTTCGCAGCTCTTTCAGCTCGGGCGCGAGTAGAAGAAGTCGATTTCGGACATTGGGCGAAGGCTAGCATGCACCCCACGGCCTGTGGTTAGTCGGAGCCGGAGCTCTCCCAGTCGTCCATGAGCCGGCGCTCCTTCTTGGTCGGCCGGCCGGCGCCCTTTTCGCGCGCTACCGGCGGCCGGCGCATCAGGCGAAGAAGGGGATCGGCGGTCGGGCGCGGGGGCGAGAGATCTTCGTACAGCCGGCCGACCTCCGCCTTGGGCAGCGGTTTGTCGGCGATCTCCTGGACCACGAGCACGCGCGTCCAGTCGGAGGAGATCTCGGCCTCGATGCGGTCGCCGACGACGAGATTGCGGTGCGGCTTGACCGCGACGCCGTTGACCCGCACCCGCGACAGGTCGCAGGCGTGGGCGGAGAGGGTGCGGGTCTTGTAGACCCGGGCGATCGTCAGCCACTTGTCGAGACGCGTGGACATCGTCAAGATTCTAGGCCACATGCGCCTGCCACGCCGCCGGACCGCGATGCTCTCGCCATTTCTCCTCGCCGCTCTCCTCGGCGGCTGCTTCGAGCCGCCGGTGGCGGAGCGGATGCTGCTCGAGTTCCTCTCCGACGGCGCGGCGCGGGCGACCCTGATGATCGATCTCGGACGCGCCGAGGACTTCGAGTCGCCGGCCGTGCGCAAGCGAATCGCGACCGCGGAGCGCGAGCTGACGACGGGCACCGACCCCTGGCTGGCACGCTTCGAAAGCCTGATCCAGGGCACCGATGGCACCAGCTTCCAACGCTCGCGCGGCTCCCTGCGCGAGTTCCGGCGCTGGGCCGAGCTCAACGACCCGGCGGCCTTCTCGCAGCTCTTCGCCGCCGACCCGGTCGACTTCCAGTACTCGCAGAACGGCGACCGGGCGAGTCTCGAGATCTCCCCCAGCGGCGCCAGCCGCGCGACGCGCAAGGAGCGCGAGCGCGTGCAGGCGGAGGTCGGCGAATGGAGCGCCGCCTTCTCAAGCTACGTGGACCGTGTCTTCGAGCTCGAGCGCTACCTCGAGGCCAATCCGGAGAGAAGAAAAAGCTGCTGGCAAAGGGTGTTCGGGGTGAAGGGGGGCGGCGATGGCGAGGTCGCGGCCGAGGGCGGCGCGGAGCTCTCCCCCGCGGAGGAGGCGCTCGCCAAGGCGGTGGGCGACAGTATCGCCGAGCTGCTGGGTGCGTTCGAGATCGATGGCCGCGAAGGCTTCTCCCTCGACGAGCGGGTGCGCAAGGTCTTCCATCCGCTTTCGGCGCAGCTACTCGTCACCCTGCCGGCCGCGGCGACGGAAGTCGTGGGCTTCGACGCGCCGAGCACCGAGGAGCAGGCGGGCGAAGACGATTTCGCCTACGCCTTCCCCGAGCGCAGCCTGATTACTGCCCTCGACGTCCTCGAAGCCCGCTGGCTGGTGGCCGGTCCCGCGCGCGCCATGCTCGACCAACTGCGCACCAACCCCGACGGCGAGATGGACATCAGCCGGTTCGTCGAGGGACCGGTGACGAAGGAGTCGACGACGCCCCCCGGATCCACCGATGTAGCCGACCCTTTACTGGAGCTTTTGCGCCCCGAAGGGGCGTATCGTCTGGTTTGGCAGGTTCCCAACCCGGACCAGCACTGAGACAAGCAATGAGAGTCCCCCCAGAAGAGTTCGAAGCCCTGGTCGAGCAGGCGCTCGCCAATCTGCCGGAGGAGTTCAAGGCGGCGCTCGACAATGTCGCGGTGATGATCGCCGAGGAGCCCTCGGACGAGGACCTGGAGGAGGTCGGTATCGACCCCGACGATCCCGAGCGCGACGAGCTCTTCGGCCTCTACCACGGCACCCCGCTGACCGAGCGCGACAGCTTCTACTCGGCCCTGCCGGACCGCGTGATGATCTACCGCGGCCCGATCCTGCGCGAGTGCGGGAGCCGCCGCGAAGTGATGAAGGAGGTGCGCGAGACCGTCCAACACGAGCTCGGCCACTACTTCGGCATGGAAGAGGAAGACCTGCCGTTCTGAGGGCGCTTCAGTCCTTCTCGGCGGCCGCCTTGATGCGGTCGACCTTGGTCTCGCCGTCGCGGGTGAGGGTCTCGTGCTCGCGGAGGTAGAACTCCTCCTGTTCCTCGCGCTTCAGCGGGTCGGTGAGCTTGGCCATCTGGTCGCGGTGGAGGATCTCGAGCTCGGCGATCTTCGCCTGGGTGAGGGCGCGGGCGTCGGCGATCGCCTGTTTGGTGGCGTCGGAGAGGGTGGTCGCGCTGGGGCGGTCGATGCCCTGGGACTCCATCCGTTCGAGTGCCAGCTCGTAGGCCGACTTCATTCCTTTTGCCTTGTCGTTGGAGGCCATGGTGGGTCCATTGTAATCGGTCGGCCGCCCTCCGGGCGGCGGCGAACGTCCGCCCTTCGCGCCAAGGTGGCGCGCGGGCCGTCGGACGGCGGCGGTTTTCGAGGCATCGCTTTTGCTAGCGTGGTCGCCATGATCGAAGCGCACGACCTGACCCGCAAGTTCGGCGACTTCACGGCCGTCGCCGGCGTCTCGTTCTCTCTCCAGGAGGGCGAAATCGTCGGCATCCTCGGCCCCAACGGCGCCGGCAAGACCACCACCATCCGCATGCTCACCGGTTTCCTGCCACCCTCCTCGGGGCGCGTCACTCTCGGTGGCCGCGATCTCTTCAGCGGTACGCCCGACGCGGTTGCCGTGCGGCGGGATCTGGGCTACCTGCCCGAGAGCGTCGCCCTCTACCCCGAGATGCGCGTCGAGGAATACCTTTCCTATCGCGCCCGGCTCGAGGGGATGGACCGCACGGCGCTCCGGCGCCGGCTCGGCGAGGCGCTCGAACGCTGCCTGCTCTCCGACGTTCGCCGTCAGGTCATCGGCACGCTCTCCAAGGGATACCGGCAGCGGGTCGGCCTCGCCGGGGCGATCCTCCACGACCCCAAGGTGCTGGTCCTCGACGAGCCCACCGTCGGGCTCGATCCGAAGCAGATCGTCGCCATCCGCGAGCTGATCCGCGAGCTCGGACGCAAGCACACCCTGCTGCTCTCCACTCACATCCTGCCCGAGGTCGAGCTCCTCTGCGGCCGGGTGCTGATCTTCGATCGCGGGCGGATCGTCGCCGAAGGCAGCCCCGACCAGCTGCGCGAACGCCTTCAGGGGCAGGTCGCCGTGACGGTCGAGTTCGAGAGCGCGGGCGACGGCATGGCCGAGGCGCTGGCGCAGATCGATGGGGTGCGCGGGGTCCGGCCGGATGCCGATCGCCCCGATCGCCCCGATCGTCCCGGACGATTCGTCGTCGAGGCCGCCCCCGGCGCCGACCCACGCGCGGCGATCTTCCGCCTGGCGGTCGAGCGTTCCTGGACGCTCGTCGAGCTCGCCTCGGCGCGCGTCTCGCTCGAGGATGTTTTCGTGCGCCTGACGACCAGCGATGGCCGCGATGCGGAACAGCTGGACAGCGAGCACGAGCTCGCCGGGGAGGCAGCATGAGCGGGGCTCTCGCCGTCTTCGGCCGCGAGCTCCGGGCCTACTTCTTCTCGCCGCTCGCCTACGTCATTCTGACCTTCTTCGTCCTCGTGCAGGGCTGGTATTTCGCGATGATCGTCGCCTTTCTCGCCGACCCGCGGGCGGCGGCGGGGCGGCCGCTCGAGCTCTTCTTCGGCCAGACGATCTTCACCTGGCTGGTGCTCATCTTCGCCGGCACTTTCCTCACCATGCGCCTGATTTCGGAGGAGTTGCGCTCGGGCACGATCGAGACCCTGTTGACCTCGCCGATCTCGGAGACCCAGGTGGTCGCCGGCAAGTACCTCGCATCCCTGACCTTCTATCTCTTCCTTTGGGCTCCGACGCTGGTCTATGTCGCGATCGTGCGCTGGTTCACGCCGGTCGACTGGGGGCCGATCGCCGCCTCCTACCTGGGAATCGGCGGCATCGGCGCACTTTTTCTCGCGGTTGGCCTGTTCGCCTCTGCGACCTCGAAGAATCAGATGGTCGCCGCTGTCGTGACCTTCTTCTGCCTGCTGGTGCTCTTCAGTTGCGGTCTGCTGGAGAACCTGGTGAACGGCGAGACCGCCAAGAAAGTGCTCGGACAGATGAACCTCTGGCAGCACATGGACGACTTCAGCAAAGGCATCGTCGACACTCGGCGGCTCGTCTACTACGCGAGCGGCGTCGGGTTTTTCCTCTTCCTCACCAGCCGCGCCCTGGCGGCGAAGAAGTGGAGGTAAGGCGATGAGCGTGAACGGACGCAACTGGGTCGCCCAGGGCTCGATGCTGTCGGCGGGGGTGCTGCTGGTTGCGGCGCTCGTCGGCATCGTCAACTACCTCGGGATGCGCTACTACCACCGCTTCGACTGGACCTCGTCGCAGATCTACTCCCTGTCGGAGAAGACAGGGGCGATCCTCGCCGGTCTCGACCGCGACATCGACGTCACCCTCTTCCTGCCCGATGGCTTCGCCGCTGCACGACTCCTCGAAGGAGCTGCTGGAGCGCTACGCCGCGAAGTCGCCGCGCATCCATTTCCGGGCCATCTCGGCGGACAAGAACCTGATCGAGGCGCAGCGCCTGGTCGACAAGTTCCAGCTCTCGAACCTGAACGTCGTGGTCTTCGAGAGCGGCAACGACCGGCGCGTAGTGGAAGAGAGTGCTCTCGCCGACTACGACTATTCGGCGCTGCAGTACGGCGGCAGCCCAGAGCTCACCGGCTTCAAGGGCGAGGAGGCGTTCAGTGGCGCGATCCTCGAGCTGGTCGAGAGCCGCAAGCCCAAGGTCCTGCTGACTTCGGGGCACGGCGAGCTGGCGCTCGACGAGCCCGGCGCCGGCGGTCTCTCCGGTGTCGCCGGACTGGTAGGCAAGGAGAACGTCGAGCTTACGAGCTGGGCCTCGCTCGGACAGGCGGAAGTGCCGCCGGGTACCGATCTGCTGGTGATCGCGGGCGCCAAGGCGCGCTTCGTCGAGCCCGAGCTCGCCGCCTTCGGACGTTATCTCGATCGCGGCGGACGGATGCTCGTGCTGCTCGATCCGGAGCTCGCGCCGGCCGGCGGTCTCGTCGCCACCGGTCTCGAGAGCTGGCTCGACGCCTACGGCGTCCAGGTTGGCGCGAACATCGTCGTCGATCCGGGCGCGACCGTGCCGCTGTACGGCGCCGAGACGCTCTTTGCCGGCGCCTCCGGCGGCCACCCGATCGTGCGCAGCCTGGAACAGGCCAAGGTCGGCGTCATCGTGGCGCTGGCGCGCTCGGTCGCTGCCGGCCGGGCTCCCGATGGCACCGCGGCGCAGGTGCTGCTCGAGACCACGGCCGAAGGCTGGGGTGAATCCGATCTCGCCAACCTGCGGGCGGTCGCGAAGGACAGCAAGGACCTCGCCGGGCCGGTGCCGCTCGCGGTCGCGGTCAGCGCGCAGGCGAAGGACGCCGCTGCGGCGGATCTGGAGGACGAGGAAATGACTCCGCCGGCGCCGAAGCCGGCCGCCGACTCCGCCGGCGCCAACGCTCCGGCCTGGCGGCTGGTCGTCATCGGCGACTCCGACTTCGCGACCAACAGCCTGCTCTCGCTCTCGGGCAACCCGACGATGCTGGCCAACACCTTCAACTGGCTGCTCGATCGCCAGAAGCTCCTCGGCATCGGCCCGAAGAAGCCGGAACAGGTCCGGATGACGCTCACTCCGGGCCAACTCTCGGGCATCACCTGGCTGGTGCTGGCGGGGCTCCCGGCGCTCGCCATCGCCGCCGGCGTCGCCGTGTACTACCGGCGACGGAGGTAAGCGAGGTGCGCCCCAGGACTCTGCTCATCCTCGCCGCCGTGGTCGGCGCGCTGCTGGGGCTCATCTACTTCGCCGAAGACCGCGTGGCTTCGACCGACGAGCGCGCGGCGGCGGCCAAGCGGCTGGTGGATGCGAAGGCGGACGAGATCGTGGCGCTCGAGATCGAATGGCAGGGCAGCCGGGTGCGCTTCGAACGCGCCGCGCCGGCGCCGCTGGCCCCACTGGCCCCGCTCGCCCCGGATGTCAGGAATTCGGAGACGCCGGCCGAGGAGTCGCAAGCGGCTCCGGTTCCGCGGCCTTGGCGCATCGTGGCGCCGATCGCGAGCCGCGCCGACGAGGCCGCCGTCGATCGCCTGCTCTCCGAGATTGCCGGCCTCGAGGCGGCGCGCGATCTCGAAGGTGTGGCGCGGAAGGATGTCGGGCTCGAGCCGCCGCGGGGCTCGGTGACCTGGAAGACCGCGACGGCGGAGGGCCGGGTCGAGATCGGCGGCGCCGTGCCGGCGACGCACGACGTGATCGTCGCGGCGAGCGGGCGGGCCGCGGTGGCGGTGACCGCCGACGGCTTCCTGACCGAGCTCGCCCGCCCGGCTGGTGAGTGGCGCAGCCGTGAGGTCGTGACGGTGACGCGCGAGAAAATCGAACGGGTGGCGATCTCTGGACCGTCCGCGGCGGGGGCGGCGACCGTCCTCGCGCGGAGCGGCGAGACGCTGCAGCTCGAGAGCCCGGTCGCCGATCGGGTGGACCGCGATCTCGCCGACCGCCTGCTTTCCGACCTGGCCGCCCTGCGCATGGAGAGCTTCCTCGACCCGCCGCTGCCGCCAGCGGTGGAACAGGCTCTCGCCGCGCCTGCCGGCGCCATCGAGTTGAAGATCGCCGGAGAACCGGAAGCGCTGCGGATCGTCGTCGGCGCGGAAGCGGCCGACGGCAAGCGCGCCTGGCGCGTCGGCGATCAGGTGTTCGCGAGCGCCTCGGCGCTCGCCGCGGTCGTCGCTCGGCCGGTCGCCGACTGGCGCAGCCGCAGCTGGACCCGCTTCGAGAACTGGCGGATCGAGAAGGCGCGTGTCGAGGAGGCTCTCGGCGCCTTTGAGCTGGTGCGCAGCGACGGTGAGTGGCTCCGCGACGGCAAGAAGATCCCGTTCACGGCAGCGAGCGACCTGCTCGCAGCGCTGACAGCGGCCCGGGCGGAGCGACTCGCGGAGCTGCCTGCGACACCCGCAGAAGCAGCATCGCCGCTGGCTCCGCTGGCTCCGACACCGCCGAGGCTCACCGTCACGCTCTCCGACGCCGACGGCAACGAGGAGGTCCTCACCCTGCTCGCGGGCGGCGACGCGGCCGCGGCGGTGGTTCCGGCGCGAACTCGCGGCCGCGAGGTGACGCTTCTGCTGCCGCGCGACCTGGTGGACGGGCTCGAAGCAAAGATCGCCGCCGTGCGCGCCGCCGAACCGGTCGCGAGCCCCCCCATGGCGCCCGAGCCTGCAGCCCCGAAGCCCTAGCCGCGGAGGTCGCTGAAACGGCCGCTAGCCGCGGCGGTGTCTGAAACGGCCGCTAACCGCGGCGGTTCGAACGGCCGCTAACCGCGGCCTTGGTCGGTGTGCTCGCCGAAGACGCCGCGAAGAGTGTCGGCGATCTCGCCCAGCGTGGTCTCGGCGCGGACGCAGTCGAGGATCGGCGGCAGCAGGTTCTCGGCGGTGGCGGCGCTGCGGCGGAGGGTGTCGCGGACCGCGAGGACGCGGCGCGCGTCGCGCTTCAGCCTGAGCTCGTGCAGGCGCTCGACCTGCCGGGTCTCGCCCGCCGGGTCGAGCAAGAGCGGCTCGGGAACGGTCTCGCCCTCGGCCTCGTGGCAGTTGACCCCGACGACCTTGGACTTGCCCTCTTCGACGCGGCGCTGGAAGGCGTAGGCGGCGTCGGCGATCTCGTCCTGCTGGAAGCCGCGCTCGAGCGCGGCCAGCGCGCCGCCCATCTCGTCGATGCGCACGATGTACTGGCGCGCGCGGCGCGCGAGGTCGTCGGTCAGGGCTTCGATCGCCCAGCTGCCGCCGAGCGGGTCGGTGACGTCGGCGGCGCCGCTCTCGCAGGCGATGACCTGCTGGGTGCGCAGGGCGAGACGCGCCGAATCCTCGGTGGGGAGGCCGAGGGCCTCGTCGCGGGCGTTGGTGTGCAGCGACTGCGTGCCGCCCATCACCGCGGCGAGGGCCTGAATCGCCACCCGGACGATGTTGTTGTCCGGCTGCTGCGCGGTGAGCGTCGAGCCTGCGGTCTGGGTGTGGAAGCGCAGCCAGAGCGAGCGTTCGTCCTTCGGCGCGTAGCGCTCGCGCAGGAGCTCGGCCCAGAGCCGGCGGGCGGCGCGAAACTTCGCGACCTCCTCGAGGAAGTGGTTGTGGGCGTTGAAGAAGAAGGACAGGCGCGGAGCGAACTCGTCGATCGCCAGGCCGCGGGCGAGCGCCGCGTCGACGTAGGCGAGGGCGTGCGCGAGCGTGAAGGCGATCTCCTGCACGGCGGTCGACCCGGCCTCGCGCATGTGGTAGCCGGAGATCGAGATCGGATTCCACTTCGGCACGCGCTCGGCGCAGAAGGCGATGACGTCGGTCGCCAGGCGGAGCGACGGCTCCGGGGGGTAGATGTAGGTGCCGCGCGCGGCGTACTCCTTGAGGATGTCGTTCTGCACGGTGCCGCCGAGGCGCTCCCAGGAGACGTTCTGCTCCTCGGCGAGCACGAGGTAGAGCGCGAGGAGGATCGGCGCCGTGGCGTTGATCGTCATCGAGGTCGTGACGCGGTCGAGGGGAATGCCCTCGAACAGGCGCCGCATGTCGGCGATCGAGTCGATCGGCACTCCGACCCGTCCGACTTCGCCGCGCGCCATGGGGTGATCGCTGTCGTAGCCGATCTGGGTCGGCAGGTCGAAAGCGACCGAGAGCCCGCTCGTACCCTGGGCGAGGAGGTAGCGGTAGCGCTGATTCGATTCCGCGGCGTCCGAGAATCCGGCGTATTGACGCATCGTCCACAGGCGCCGCTGGTACATCTCGCGGTAGATGCCGCGGGTGAAGGGGAATCCGCCGGGATCGCCGACCGCCGCAGGAAGGTCGAGCGTCGCGATGTCCGCCGCGGTGTAGACGGTCGCGAAATCGGTCTCCGGACTGGGCGCACCGGGGGCTGGCGCAGCTGGCGATGGGTTCTTCTCGGGGTCGCTCACGGGTCCCGATTGTAGCGCTGCCGGCGCGTCTCCTGGGGCCCCAGGGGTCGCTTTCCGGAGGCCATCTGGGAGACAATGGCTAGGGGCTCGGTTTCGGACAGCCACAATATCTTGCGGAAACCCCTTGACAGATCCTGCGCTCTGCCGCACACTCTGGACCTCAGAAAATGCACAAGCCTTTGGGCAGGTCGGTCGGGGTGACTGGGTGGGTGTTGCGCTGACGATTTCGGTGGGGATGCAGGTTGGGCGGTTCGGCAGGCTTGCAGGTGCAGAGGCGCAGGGAAACAGGTCGTGACGGAGGATGCATGGCAACGGAAACGAAGTTGAATCCTGAAATTCCCCCCACCCTCTCCCGTCTTCCCGGAATCCCGGGAGGCGTTGTCGGACCCGATGCCGCGTCGGCGCCGGGCGCAGATCGTGCGGGACTCGAGTTCGAGCGCTATTTCTCGACTCCGGGCCTCGATCCGTTCGAAGCGGTGGAGTGGGAGACGCGCGACGCCCTGATCGGCAACGAGAAGGGCGAGAAGGTGTTCGAACAGAAGGGCGTCGAGGTGCCGAAGTTCTGGTCCCAGACGGCCACCAATGTCGTGGTCTCGAAGTACTTCCGCGGCGAGCTCGGAACGGCGCAGCGCGAGACCTCGGTGCGCCAGCTGATCGGCCGGGTCGTGGACTCGATGACCCGCTGGGGCAGGGACGGCGGCTATTTCGCTTCGGAAGACAGCGCGGCGATCTTCCGCGCCGAGCTGGCGCACATCCTGCTCAACCAGTATGCCTGCTTCAACTCGCCGGTATGGTTCAACGTCGGGATCGAAGAGCAGCCTCAGTGCTCGGCCTGCTTCATCAACTCGGTCGAGGACACGATGCAGTCGATCCTCGGCCTCGCCAAGACCGAAGGCATGCTCTTCAAGTACGGCTCGGGCACCGGCTCGAACCTCTCTTCCCTGCGTTCGTCGCGCGAGAGCCTCGCCGGCGGCGGAACGGCCTCCGGGCCGGTCTCGTTCATGAAGGGCTTCGACGCCTTCGCCGGCGTGATCAAGAGCGGCGGCAAGACCCGCCGCGCGGCGAAGATGGTGATCCTGAACGCCGAACACCCGGACATCCTCGATTTCATCCGCTGCAAGGAGATCGAGGAGCGCAAGGCCTGGACGCTGATCGACGCCGGCTATCCGGGCGGCTTCAACGTCTCGGGCGGCGCCTACGACTCGATCGCCTACCAGAATGCCAACCACTCGGTGCGGGTCACCGACGAGTTCATGAAGGCGGTCGTCGAGGACCGCGACTGGACGACCCGCGCGGTGCGCGACGGCCGGCCGATGGACACCTATCCGGCCCGCGATCTGATGCACTCGATCGCCGAGTCGACATGGGTCTGCGGCGACCCCGGGATGCAGTACGACACGACGATCAACGACTGGCACACCTGCCCCAACTCGGCGCGCATCAACGCTTCGAATCCGTGCTCCGAGTACATGTTCCTGGACGACACGGCGTGCAACCTGGCGTCGCTCAACCTGCTCAAGTTCCATGACGCCGATCGCGGATTCGACGTCGAGAGTTTCCGCCACGCCTGCGAGGTCGTGATCACGGCGCAGGAGATCGTCGTCGACTACGCCAGCTACCCGACCAAGGCGATCGAGAAGAACTCGCACGACTACCGCCCGCTGGGCATCGGCTTCGCCAATCTCGGCGCGCTGCTCATGGCGCGCGGCATGGCCTACGACTCGGACAGCGGACGCGGCTACGCGGCGGCGATCACGGCGCTGATGTCCGGTGCCTCCTATGCCCAGTCGGCGCGCATCGCGGAGAAGAAGGGCCCGTTCGCGGGCTACGCCAAGAACCGCGAGCCGATGCTGCGCGTCATGCGCAAGCATCGCGACGCGGTGAAGAAGATCGACGCGGCACACGTGCCGCTGGAGCTGCTCCAGGCCGCCAAGCAGTCGTGGGACGAGGTCGTCTCCCTGGGCGAGCTGCACGGTCTCAAGAACAGCCAGATCTCGGTGCTCGCTCCGACCGGCACGATCGCCTTCATGATGGACTGCGACACCACCGGCGTCGAGCCGGACATCGCCCTCGTCAAGTACAAGAAGCTGGTCGGCGGCGGGATGATCAAGATCGTCAACCAGACGGTCCCGGTCGGCCTCAAGCGTCTGGGTTACGAAAAGGACGAGATTCGCGCCATCGTCGAGTTCATCGACGAGCACGACACCATCGAGGGTGCGCCGTTCCTCAAGCCCGAGCATCTCTCGGTCTTCGACTGCGCCTTCAAGCCGGCGCAGGGCAGCCGTTCGATCCACTATGCCGGCCACCTGAAGATGCTCGCCGCGGCGCAGCCGTTCATCTCCGGCGCGATCTCGAAGACGATCAACATGCCGGAGGACTCGACGCCCGAGGAGATCGAGCAGGCCTACATCGAGGGCTGGAAGCTCGGCCTCAAGGCGGTGGCGATCTATCGCGACGGCTGCAAGCGCAGCCAGCCGCTGTCGACGCGCAAGGACGACGCGGCTGCAGCGGCGACGAACGCCGGCAACCTCGCGCTCGGCGGCACGACGGCCTCGACCGTGCCGATGCCCGGCCGCCGCAAGCTCCCGGACGAGCGCCGTTCGATCACCCACAAGTTCTCGATCAACGGCCACGAAGGGCTACATCACGGTCGGCGTCTACGACGACGGTCAGCCGGGAGAGATCTTCCTGGTGATGGCGAAGGAAGGCTCGACCATTTCGGGCCTGATGGACGCCTTCGCCACGATGGTGTCGCTCTCCCTGCAGTACGGCGTGCCGCTCAAGGCGCTGGTGGACAAGTTCTCGCACACGCGCTTCGAGCCCTCCGGCTTCACCAAGAACCCGGAGATCCCGATCGCCAAGTCGATCACCGACTACATCTTCCGCTGGCTGGCCTCGAAGTTCCTCAGCCAGGAGGAGAAGCAGGCGGCCGGCGTGATCCTGCGCGAGCCGGCGCCGGCCTCGGCGCTCTCTCCGATGCCCGCGCTGGCGTCGGCGGACGCCGGCTCGACGCCCGCCAAGCCGGCGGCCAGGGAGGCCGAGGGTGGTTCTCTGCTGACCTTCGTCAACTCGACCGACGCCCCGAGCTGCCATGAGTGCGGGTCGATCATGGTGCGCAACGGTTCCTGCTACAAGTGCACGAATTGCGGCTCGACGAGCGGGTGCAGCTGAAGTTGGAGTTTTCCCACGCATGCAACGGGCAATTAAGCCCGATGCCATAGAGGAGGCTATCAACATGGCCACCAAGAAGGCGGCGAAGAAGCCTGCCAAGAAGGCTGCAAAGAAGGCCACCAAGAAGAAGAAGTAACCTCGTCGGCGCTCTGGCGCCGGCCTACGTTTCCGGGCGCTCCGTCGCCTGGCTTCTGATTCTGGTTCGTACCCACTGAGCCTGGCCGTGAGGCCTCGGCTCTTTTTTTTGTTCTTCCCCCTATCCCGGTATGGGTCCGGACCGGGTATCGTTCGTGACATGACGATTTCTCCTGTTTCGAGCATCCGCCGGCGCGTCGTCCGGCCGCTGCTCGCCCTCATCGCCGCGGCCTGGATGTTGTCGACTGTCTCGTGCGGGCGATCAGGCGGGCCCTCGGCCGGCGATGCCACGGCGGGGAGTCTCGAGCCGATGCCGGAGTTCAATCTCGTTTCTCTGGGCGGGGAGAGCTTCGGCAAGGCGGACTTCGCGGGCAAGGTGGTGCTGTTCGATTTCTGGGCGACATGGTGCGGGCCGTGCCATCTGCAGGCCGACATCCTCAAGGAGATGTACCCCGGCGCCGCGAAGCGCGGCATCGAATTCGTCGCAGTCTCGACCGGGGAGGACGCCGCCACGGTGCGCGACTTCGTCGTCCGGAGGCCGTTCCCCTACGCCGTGCTGGTCGATCCCGAGGAGGTTCTCGGCGGTCCGCTGGAGATCCTGGCGCTGCCCACCCTGGTGGTGATGGACGCCCAGGGCCGGATCGCCTACCGCCACACCGGCGTCGCCGACGCCGAATCGATCGACGCCGCCCTGCGCGCGGCGGCCACCGGAGGCTGACCCGCCTTGGAGCAGCTCTCCCTCCTCGAGCTCTTCGCCCAGCCGCGTCCGATCGCGCGCCCGGAGCGCCGGAAGAAGATTCCGTCCACCCGATCGACGGCGGCGCTCGAACGCCTCGCTGCCGCGTACCTGCGGCCGCTGCGTAAGCGCCGCTGGCTCTGCCCGCGGCGGGTCAAGGTGGTCTTCAACTCGCGGCTGCGCAGTACGCTGGGCAGGGCCGACTTCACGAATGTCACCGTGGAGCTCAATCCGCACCTGCTCGACCGGAATCCGGCAGGAGCTCGTTCCGACCCTGGTGCACGAGCTCTGTCACCTGGCGGCGGGGCCGCGCGCCGGGCACGGCCCGAAATGGCGGGCGATGATGGCGGCCTGCGGTGCCCCGCCGACGGTTTGCCACCGCCTCGACACCTCGCACGTCGCGCGGCGGCGGCGGATCTGGCTCTGGCGCTGCAAGTCCTGCGGCGAGGGGTACGTGCGCCACCATCGCGGGGCACGCCGCTATCGCTGCGCCGACTGTGGCGGGCGGCTTCAGGTCATGTGCCGAACCGGATGCAGCAACCTGAGGCGGGCCGCCTGCAGGGCGTGGCGGTGGAAAGGAGAAAAGGCGGCTCCGGAGAGCCGCCTTTCGGTTCTGCGCCTGCTGGGAGACGACTACTGCAGAACGACCAGGACCACGCGGCGGTTCTGGGCGCGGCCTTCGCGCGTCTTGTTGTCGGCGACCGGCTCGGACTCGCCGTACGAGATCGACTCGATGCGGAAGAGCGGAATGCCCTGCTTCGCGAGGTACTCCTCGACGGCCTCGGCGCGCTGCTTGCCGAGCTTCTCGTTGTAGAGCTCGCCGCCGACGTTGTCGGTGTGGCCCTGGACCTCGACGTAGACGTTCTTGTTCTCGGTCTTGAGCTGCGCCGCGAAGGCGTCGAGCGCCGCCTTGGCCTCGGCCGAGAGCTCCGCCTTGTCGAAGCCGAACTTCACCTTGTCGTCGGAGAGCACCGTCTCGTAGAGGAGCTTGCCCTTCGGCGAGCCGGCCCGCCGCCACGGCGCGGTCGAGCGCCTCCTTGCGCGGTCTTCGACGCCGTGGCCGTGTCCTGCTCGTTCTTGGTGATGCGGCCTTCGTGGACCTTGATCTTGGTCTGGGCGTCCTCGACCTGGGTCTGGACGCCGTCGACGCGCGTCGCCGACCTGGCCGACTTCGCCAGCCACGTACTTCTTGGTGGCGCAGCCCCAGCCCGCCATCGCCGTGAGCATCACCGCCGTCACTGCCAGATTCACTCTTTTCATCGCATGTCCTCCATCCTTGGTTGATAGATCGCTACTGCCATCGGAAAGCCGCCTTTCTCCGCAGAGCTGCCTCACTTCGACAGCGGGGGGGAGGCCCTGATATCCCTTCCTCGAAAGCACCTGCTTCGCCTTCTTGTTGCGCACCTCGACCTGGATCGCCCGAAAGGCGTTCTTGCCCGTGGCCTGGGTCTCGAAGCCGAGCACGTACTGGTAGCGCAGGTCGTCCGCCACGGAGGCGCAGGCCTCCTTCATGTCGTCCGGGCTCGCGATGGCGAAGTACCGGCCGCCGGTCAGGTGGGCGAGCAGGTTGAGCATGTCGGCATAGCGGTAGATCTCCGTCGCCGGGCTTCGTCCACGGCGTAGGGATCACCGGATTCGAGACCGAAGACGTAGACCGGGAGCTGCGCCTGGCGCACGATATCGCGCGCCTCGGCGGCGGAGATCGTGCTCGCGTTGTCCACGCCGTCGGTGATCAGCACGGTGGCGCGCTTGACGTTGCGGCTGTCGCCGGAGATGCGCGGCAGGAGAGCCACGGCGTCATGGAGCGCGGTCTTGCCGTAGCCCTCCCAGGAGGCCACGGACTCGCGCAGCGCCTCGAGATCCTCGGTGAAGGGCACGTCGATGTTGGTGTCCTCGCCGGCGAAGGTCGCCAGGGCGAACTCGTCGCCCGGGCGCGCAGCGTCGAGAAAGTAGTCGATCGCCTCGTGGCTCGCCGCGAGCCTGCCGCCGACGCCCATGCTGCCGGAGAGGTCCTGGAGGAACACCAGGCTCCAGGGCGCTTCGCCGCGGGGCTCGAAGTCGGGGAAGCGGACGGAGTGGCCGTCGACCTTGAGGTCGAACTCCTCCCGGTCGAGGCTGTTCAGGTAGCCGCTCGGTCCCTTGACGATGACCGGCACGAGGATCCAGGAGACCTGGAGCTCGTCGGAGAAGGTCGGTGTGGACTGCTCCGCAGGCGTCTCGCCAGCAAGGCGCGCCTGGGAGCCGGCGAAGAGCGCCAAAACGGCGAGGCCGGAGCAGACCCGGCCAATCCGCCGCCGGCGGGCTCTGCTAGCCTCGGTTGGAGGTGAACCGACCATGAACATCCGAGACATCTCCATCAAGTGCGGCAATTGCGACTCCTATCAGACCCTCACCGGCTTCGCCCGCCGGGAGGAGTGGAACATCTACACCTTCGAATGCGACCACGGACGGTGCGATCCGGCCGTGACGCGCACGCTGGTGGAGGTTCCCCGCGAGATCGACGACTTCGCCCGCCGCGACCCGAACTGGCGTGGAGGCGGGAAACACGGCGAGGTCGGCAGCGGCTCACCTGTCGAGTGAGCAAGCTCCGTGCCGGTTCGAAGCGACAGGCGGGTTCTTGCCTGTATGTTACGCTTTCCGCAGCGGTTTTGAGAAGGATTTCCAACCCAACCCGAGCCTGGCGGAGGGAGTCATGAAGAAGACGGTCGTTCACGTCGTCGGCACCGGAACCATCGGCGAGCCCTTGATCGGCCTTTTCACCGATTTCCGGGAGAAGATGGGAATCGACGAGGTCACGTTCCACAAACGTTCGCCGCTCGCCGGGGATCGCTCCAAGCTCAACCATCTGATGGCTCGCGGCGCGAAGCTGGCCGCGGATTCCGATCAGCGAGACGCTTTCGAAAAGATCGGCCATGCGGTCTCCTACGAAACCGAAGAGGCCCTCGCGCGGGCGACCGTCGTTGTCGACTGCACGCCCGCCGGCAACGAGATGAAGGAGAAACACTATAACCAGCTCTCCGGCCCGAAGGGTTTCCTCGCCCAGGGCAGCGAGTTCGGTTTCGGCGTGCCCTATGCGCGCGGCATCAACGACGAAGTCCTGGTGCCTGGCCGCGATCGCTTCATCCAGATCGTCTCCTGCAATACCCACAACATCACGACGCTGATCAAGACGCTGTGCGACGAAGGCGAGGGAAAGTACAGCCTCGAGCGCGGGACGTTCGTCTGCATGCGCCGCGCGAACGACATCTCGCAGACCAAGGACTTCGCCCCTGCTCCGCAGGTCGGCAAGCACGACGACGCCGAGTTCGGGACGCATCATGCGCACGACGCGTTCCATGTTTTCGAGACCCTGAACCAGAAGTTCGACCTGTTCTCGAGCGCGGTCAAACTGAACACCCAGTACATGCACTCGATCTGGTTCAATCTCGCCTTCAACCGCGACATCACCAAGGACGAGATGATCGAGCGCCTGAAGGGGAACCTCCGGGTGGCGGTCACGGACAAGCGCAACTGCAACGAGATCTTCAGCTTCGGGCGCGACCACGGCTATTACGGGCGCATCCTGTCGCAGACCGTCGTCGTGCTGCCGACGCTCGCGGTGCGCAGGAAGCGGGAGCTCTACGGATTCTGCTTCACGCCCCAGGACGGCAACTCCCTGCTCTCCTCGGTCGCCGCCGCGCTCTGGCTGATCGAACCGGACCAGGAGAGCCTGAGCAAGCGTCTCGACCCGCTGCGGCGCTTCATGTATCAGGAGATCTGACGACGGGACGCTCCGACTCGAATCCCGGCGCGCCCTTCCGGATGCAGCTGGGAGAGATGTCGATCGAAGGGCACTCGGTCGCGGGAGAGGAAACCTGGTTTCGCATTCACCCGCCCGGACTTGCGTTCGATGTCGGTCGGGGAGCGCCCGCGCAGGCCGGTTCAAGGGATCTCTTCGTCAGCCACGGACACCTCGATCATGCGCTCGGAGTGCCGTATGTCCTGTCGCAGAGGACGCTGCATCACCAGGCGCCCACCCGGGTCTTCTGCCCGGGCCCGGTGGCCGGCGTCCTGGCCGAATTCGTCGCGGCGGGGGAGCGCCTGGAGGGCGTCGAGTACCAATATCAGATCGTCGGCCTCGCTCCCGGGGACCGGGTCGAGGTCGGCCGCGACCTCGCGATCCAGGCCTTCGCGACCGACCATGTCGTGCCGAGCCTCGGCTTTCACCTCCTGCGGCGGCGCCGGAAGCTCAAGGAGGAGTTCCGGGCGCGCTCCGGATCCGAGCTCGCGGCGCTGCGCTCCGGAAGAGTCGAGATCGACGACGAGAGCGAGGAGATCTGGCTCTCCTACTGCGGCGACACCGGGCCGGACGTATGGCGGCTCGCGCCGAGGATTGCGGAGAGCCGCTTGCTGATGATCGAGTGCACCTTCCTCGGCGACCAGGTTCTCCAGCACGGCAGCGCCTACAAGCACCTTCATTTCGACGATCTGGTGGAGCACGAGGCGGATCTGGAACGGCACGAGGCGATCGTCCTGCACCACCTGAGCCGCCGCCACTCGATCGGCGAGCTCAGGCGCGAGGTGGAGGCGAGAATTCCGCGACTCGCGTCGCGAGTGCACCTCCTCGGAGAGGCGGGCGAGTGACGGCGCAGGATTGCGGCAACGGACGCGACCGATGAGCTCGGTCAGAGGAGATTCATGACCTACGATCGCCCGACCGCGGGCCTGCGTCTCTCGGAGCTCGAAGAGCTCGAGCTCACCATCGAGAAACTCGTCGCTGGCGGCGACGGCCTCGGCCGTTTCGAGGGAATTCCGATATTCGTCCCGCGCTCCGCGCCGGGCGACCGGGTACGGGTACGACTCTTCGAACGCCGGCCGGACTACGGGCGCGCCGAGATCCTCGAGCTTCTCGCCTCCGGACCGGGACGGCGCGAGCCGCCCTGTCCCTATTTCAGCCGCTGTGGCGGCTGCGATCTCCAGCATCTCGACGACGCCACACAGACCCGGCTCAAGGGAGAGGCGCTGCTCGAGACTCTGCGGCGGATCTCCGGCATCCCGGTGCCCGCCCCGAGCGCCGTCGTCGCCGCCCAGGCCTGGGGCTACCGGCTGCGCACCCAGCTCCACACGCGCGCCGTGCACGGCGGCTTCGAGGTCGGCTATTTCGCCCGCCGCAGCCGCGACCTGGTTGCCGTCTCGACCTGTCCGGTGCTCGTACCGCAGCTCGAGAAGGAGCTCGCGACCCTCGCCCGGCGGCTGCCGGAACGGGCGCCCTCGCGGATCGATCTCGCCTGCGGAGATGGCGCGCAGTCCTCCTACGCCCCGCTTGTCGAAGGGCTGCCGCACGGCGAGCTCAAGCGACGGATCGGATCGTTCGAATACCGTTTCGACGCCCGGTGTTTCTTTCAGGGCCATGCCGGCCTGCTCGAGGAGCTGGTCGAGGTCGTCGTCGGACCGTCGACCGGAGGTGCCGCGGCGGATCTCTACGGTGGCGTCGGCCTGTTCGCCCTGCCGCTCGCGCGGCGCTACGGGAGAGTCGTGATGGTCGAAGGCGACCGGATTGCAACGCGCTTCGCGCGCAAGAACGCGCGGGCCAACCTGCCGGATTTCGCGGAGCCGGCAGCCGGCGGCAAGGGCCTGGAGATCGTCGGCCAGGCGGTCGAGACCTGGGCGATCGCGGGTCTCGTCGAGAGCTTCGACCGGATCGTCGTCGATCCGCCGAGGGACGGCCTGTCCGCCGCCGTCCGGCGGCTTCTGGTCGAGCGGCCCCCGCGGCGTCTGACCTACGTCTCCTGCCACCCCGCGGTGTTGGGTCGGGACCTGCGCGAGCTCGCCCAGGCGATGGAGATCGAGTCGCTGGTCCTGCTCGACCTCTTTCCGCAGACCGGGCACATGGAGGCCGTGGTGCAGCTCACCCGCCGCTGAGACCGGTCTCCTCCGGTCTCATGCCCGCGGTGGCTACCGGCGGGTCGCCGTGGCCATCGGCGGGATTGCTCGCCGATTGCAGTAGGATCCGCGCCAGATCCGATGGCCGATTCCGATCACGAGAAAACGCCGCGACTGCCGGTGGCGGAGCTCCTCCGGCGCGAGGAGGAATCCCTGCGTGCGCTGCTCCGGGTCGACCTCGGCGCGCTCTCGCATCCGGGGAAGGTCCGCGCGCGCAACGAGGACCACTACCTCGCGCTGCGCCTCTACCGCTCGCGCGAGACCCTGGCCACGAACCTGCCGGACGGCGACCTGCCGGCGCGCACCGATCAACAGGGTTATGTTCTGGTGGTCGCCGACGGAATCGGCGGGCGTTCCGGGGGCGAGCATGCGAGCCGGCGGGCGATCGGCGCGCTGATTGAGATCGCGTCGCGGATTCCGGACTGGACGCTGAAGCTCGACGACGTGCTCGCCAGCGAGCTCATGCAGCGCGCCGAGTCCTACTTCGGGAAGGTGGATGCGATCCTCGAGGCCGAGGCTGCTGCGGATCCGGCGCTCGCCGGCATGGGCACGACGATGACCATGGTCTACCTGCTCGATCACGACCTGCTCGTCGCGCATGTCGGCGACTCGCGGGCCTATCGCTACCGGGACGGCGTCCTTTCGCGTCTCACCCAGGACCAGACGATGGCGCAGGCGCTCGCCGACGCCGGCGTGATCGCGGCGGGAGACGTCAAGTCGCATCGCCACCGCCACATCCTGACCGGAGCGCTCGGCGCCAGGTCGGGAGCGCCGCGAGTCGAGCTCGGACGCTACGATCTTTGCGCTGGCGACCGGGTTCTGGTGGCGAGCGACGGACTCACGGAGATGGTTTCCGACGAGGCAATCGCGGAGCTGCTGCGCCGGGAGTCCGACCCCTCCGCGGCCGCTGCGGCGCTGGTCGCGGCCGCGCTCGACGAAGGCGGGACGGACAACGTCACCGTCCTGGTCGCCGATTGCCGCCTGCGAACCGCAGTCTGAGCCGGTGAGCGGACTGCGCGCAGGCCCCGACTGGCTCGCGCTCGACCGGGCGCACGTCTGGCATCCGCTATACCCAGATGCAGACCGCTCCGCCGCCGCTGCCGGTGGTGCGCGCCGAAGGAGTCTGGCTGGAGCTCGCGGACGGCCGGCGGATCCTCGACGGCATCTCGTCCTGGTGGGTGAATCTCTTCGGCCACAACCATCCGCGCCTGAACGCGGCACTGGCCGCCCAGGCCGCCGAGCTCGAGCAGGTGATCTTCGCCGGCTTCACCCACGAACCCGCCGCGCGGCTCGCCGCCGAGCTCGTCGCGCTCGCTCCGGCCGGTCTCTCGCGGGTCTTCTACTCCGATGACGGCTCGACCGCGGTCGAGGTCGCGATGAAGATGGCCGTCCAGCAGTGGCGGCAGCGCGGCGAGCGAGCGCCGGCGAATCTTCGTGGCGCTCGACCACGCCTACCACGGTGACACCTTCGGCGCGATGGCGGCCGGCGGCGATGCGGTCTTCCACGGTGCCTTCGCCGGACCTGCTGTGCGAGGTGCTGCGGGCGCCGGTGCCGGCCTGCGAAGCGCAGGTCGGCGGTGCCGCTCGCGGCGCTCGAACAGCTGCTCGACCGGGCGGGCGACGAAGTCGCCGCGGTCATCGTCGAGCCGATCGTGCAGGGCGCCGGCGGCATGCGCATTCATCCGCCGTCGTTCCTGCGCGGCGTGCGCGAGGCGACGCGGGCGCGCGGCCTGCCGCTCATCGCCGACGAGGCCTTCACCGGTTTCGGCCGCACGGGCAGGATGTTCGCCTGCGAGCACGCCGGCATCGCGCCGGACCTGCTCTGTCTCTCGAAGGGGCTCACGGGCGGCGTCCTGCCGCTCGCGGCGACGCTCGCCACCGAGGAGATCTACGCCGCTTTCCTCTCCGAGGAGCGCGGGCGCGCCTTCTTCCACGGCCACTCCTACACCGCCAACGCCCTCGCCTGTGCGGTGGCGCGGGAGAGCCTGGCGCTCTTCGCCGAGACCCACTGCCTCGGCCGTATCGCCGAGCTGCAGCGGCTGTTTCGCCGGCCGGCTGGCGGTCATCTCGGCGCTCCCGGGTGTGGCGCGCGTGCGCGGCCTCGGCGCTCTGGCGGTCGTCGAGCTCGAAGCGCCGCGGGCGAGCGCGGCGCCGGCTATCTCGATGCCCGTGGACCGCGGCTGGCGCAGGAGTTCCTCGATCGCGGAGTGCTGCTGCGCCCGCTCGGTAACGTGGTCTATTTCCTGCCGCCCTATGCGATCACCGACGACGAGTGCCACCGCGTCTTCGACGTCATCGAGGAGACGCTCCTCGGCTCCCGTAGAATGGCGGCGCGATGACCCCGACGTTCTCGATCCGCCTCGCCAAGGAGGACTTCAAGTTCTCCGTCGCCCACTTCACGATCTTCGGACCGAAGAGCGCCGAGCCGCTGCACGGCCACAACTACCGCCTCGCCGTCGAGGTCGAAGGCGAGACTCGTCGACGAGCTCGGCCTCCTGGCCGACTGTGCCCGGCTGAAGCGCGCCGCACGCGCCGCCTGCGCGGCGCTCGACGACCGGTTGCTTCTCCCCGAGGCGAGCCCGCATCTGGCGATCGGCAGGTCGGGCGGCGAGACAGGCGGGCAAGCGGCGGCGGCACGGTCGCGGTGCGCTTCGCCGAGCGTGAGTACCGCTTCCCGGCGGCCGAGGTGCTCTTCCTGCCGCTCGCCAACGTGACGATGGAGCTCCTGGCGCGCTGGGCCTGGGAGCGCATCGCCAGAGTCGCGCGCGGCGGCGCGGTGCAGCAGCCTGACGGTCGAGATCGAGGAGACGCCGGGACAGCTCTGCCGCTACCGCGCTGCGCTCGCGGCCCCCCGCCGAGCCGCAGGCTCGGCACCGCGCGCGCCGCGCGGCTAGATTCTTCCTATTTCTGGATCCGAATCTCCCGACCCCGCCACGAAGCCGCTTTTCCGCGACCGCGATCGACCATCGCCAGCCCCAGGGTCGCCGCGAGCAGCAAGAACGTCGAGAGGAAAAAAGGCTCCAGTAAAGGGATTGTGTCCGGAGCTTCTGCGGGTCGTTGCGGAAGCGACGGCTCCCCCCAGCCAGCAGATTGCGAAAGCAGCAGGCGCCGCGGAAGGCGAGCGCGAGAATCATGGTCAGGGCCGTGGCGAGCGGCAGGGCGATGGCGGCGAGCGCCGCGGCCGGCCGCGCGGCCACGAAGAGGGCGAAGTTCCTTCGCCAGCCGCGAAAGGTCGCCCTGGCACCTCGGTACATTCGGACAGTCAGGGCGTCTCCGGCGCGGCGGAAGCCGACCTTGAAACCTCCGGCGTGCAGTTTGTTGGCGAGCGCCACATCGTCGAGCGCGTCGCCGGCGATCGCCGCGAAGCCGCCGATCGTCCGCAGGGCTTCCGTCTTGAGCAGGAAGTACTGGCCGTTGGCGATCGGCGTCGCACCTTCGCCCCGGGCGTAGGGGCGCCAGTCGCCGAGCATCCGGTCGAGCAGGGCGTAGGCCGCCGGGGTGAGCAGGGACTCGCCGAAGCCGTCGGTCACCTGTCTTCCGGAGAGCGAGAGGGCGTCGAGGCGATGTTCGGCCGCGGCGGCGTGCGCCCGGGCGAGAAGCTCGGGCTGGTGGCGAGTGTCGGCGTCGGTGAGCAGGATCCAGGGGGTGGCGACGCTGTCGAATCCGGTCGCCAGGGCATTGACCTTGCCGCCCCAGCCGGCGGCGAGCGGCCGCGCGCCGTGAGCGCCGTCACCCGCGGCTGGCCGGCGGCGAGGCGGGCGAGGATCTGCGGTGTGCGATCGCTCGAGCCGTCGTCGATGACGAGGAGGGCGGGGCCGCCGAGCTGGCCGAGCAGGGAAGCCGCGCAGTCGCCGAGGTTCTCCTCCTCGTCGCGCACCGGCAGGAGCACGGTCGTTGGCGGCGGAACCGCGACCGGCGGCGGCAGGGGCGGAGCCCGCCGGCGGTCGCGCGCCACGCGCAGCGCGAGGGCGATCCAGGCGGACCCCAGCGCCGCGCCGAGGAGTGTCCCCCAGTGGGCCTCGATGCTCAACCGGCGGCGGGCAGGCGGGCGGCGAGCAGGTCGGCGACCTCGCCGGCGGCGGGGAAGCGCCCAGCCTCCTTCTTCGAGAACAGCAGCCCGCCATCGAGCGTCACTTCGAAGACCCCTCCCCGGCTCTTGATCAAGGTCGCCGCCTCGCCGAACCTCTCTTCGATTTCAGCCGCCAGACCGGCGGCTCGGGGACCGTAGTTTCAAACCACGCAGTATTCGATGGTGATCCGGGACATTCACGCTCCTTGGGGAGAGGAACTGCCTTCGGTCGTGGGCCGACGGGCGCAGATCGCACCGGAGAAGAAGCGCGGGTAGTGGTCGCGTATCCGCTCCAGGTCGGGCACCTCGGCGAGCTCGGTGAAACCGGTGGCGGCGAAGGCCCGCTTCCACTGCTCCGGGGTGAGGAATCCGTGCGAGCTGCGGACCTCGGGGTCGAGCGCGACATCGGTGAAGCTCGCCAGCTGCTCGAAGATGAGCTCGATCGGAATCGTCTGCCCGGGGAAGAGCCGCTGGCACTCGCCGCCCACGAGCCATCCGCCGGGCGCGAGGAGGGACCGCAGCCACGAAAGGCTGCCGCGCAGGTCGCGGGCGATGTGCAGGACGTTCACCGCGAAGACGAGATCGAATCCTGCCGCCGGGAGCCCCTGTCCCGCAGGGTCCAGATCGATGTCGTAGGCCTGGTCGGCGAGCGCGAGCCCGGGATAGCGCGCGGCCAGCGTGCGGCTCGCCCGGCGGCGGAGCATCGGATTGGGCTCGGTGAGGCGGTACTCGGCAACCTCACTCAGGCGGCCGCGCCGCGCGAGCTCGTCGAGGAGCGCCTCGGCAGCACTGCCTGCACCGGCACCGACCTCGAGGATGCGCAGGCCGGCAGCGCCCGCTGGTAGCCGATTCGCCGCAGCAATCGCTGCAAAGCGATTGTTCAGGGCGTAGATCGGATTGGCGTTGTGGAAGTACTGGATCCAGAGCTGCATGCTGGCGCCGGTGAAGAGCGCCTGCTCGCCGGTCAGGGCGCCCGCCAGGACCCTGGGGAAGGCCTCGCCCGCGGTGTCGAGAATCGCCAGCGTCGACGCGAGGGCCGGATCGATCACCAGGCCCAGGGCCCGCAGCTCGTCGAGCTCGGGGAAGGGAAGGGCTCGCGTCAGACGGTAGACCGTGCCCGCTTGTCCGTCCGGGCTGTTCGGGCGATCCGACCGTGCGACATGGCCGGCGGCAGCCAGCCGGGCGAGGAGCCAGGAAAGCGCCGGGCTCCTTTGGTCCGGGAGGCTCCGGGAGCGCAGAATCGCCGCGACCGACGTCCCTTGCGCGAGGTCCGGCTCGAGCCCCAGCCGCTGGGCGATGGTGACCGTCCAGTCCGAAACGTAGCGCTCCACCAACTCGCAGGCCTGGTAGAGGCGCTCGGAGAAGAGCTCGCGCGGGATCTCGCCCAGCAGCTCGTCCACCGCGGCGTTGCGCGGCGGTGGCAGAAAAGGGACCAGCATCGCCCATATTGTAGCCTGCGCCCGCTGGATCGATTCCGGACGCCGCGCTGCGCTAGGATCGAACCGATGACTGCGAAGAATCCGCACGAGGGCGCCGCCGCGGCGAGCGCTGTGCCCGCCTCCCCTGCCGAAGACCTGCGAATCAGCCGCATCGCCGGCCATGTGCGCGGGATGTTGACCGAGCTGGGGCTCGATCTCACCGACGCCAACCTGCGTGACACCGACCGCCGGGTCGCCAAGATGTACCTCGAGATGTTCCAGGGTCTGGAAGAAGGGGCCGAGCCGAAGGTCACGACCTTCCCGAACGACGAGCGCTACAGCGCGATGGTGATGGAGAAGCAGATCCCCTTCTACTCCATGTGTGCCCACCACCTGGTGCCGTTCTACGGCCATGCCCATCTCGCCTACATCCCGAACGACACCATTCTCGGACTCTCCAAGTTCGCCCGCATTCTGGAGTTCTACGCCAAGCGTCCGCAGCTCCAGGAGCGCCTCACCGAGCAGGTGGCCAACTATCTCGAGACCCGCCTCAAGCCCCAGGGCGTCATGGTGGTCATCGAGGCTCGCCACCTCTGCGTCGAAATGCGCGGCGTCAAGAAGCCGGGCGCGATGACCGTGACCTCGGCGATCCGCGGCACCTTCTATCAGAAGCCGGTCCGGGAAGAGTTCCTCGACCTGCTCCGGCACTGATCGCCGGTCCGGCTCCGCGATCCGCCCCCATCCCGCATGCGCACGAGGAGAGAGTCATGAGTCGGATACGTGCCCGCTTCGCCGGCAGCGGGATGGCCGTCCCCTCCCGGGTGATCGACAACTCCACCCTCGCACGTGTCATGGAGACCGACGACGTATGGGTGCGCGAACGCAGCGGCGTCGTCGAGCGGCGCTATGTCGAGGCCGGCGTCGCCTCTTCGGACCTGGGCGCCGAGGCCGCGCGGGCGGCGCTCGCCGACGCCCGGATGGCGTCGGACGAGATCGATTACATCGTCTGCGCCACGATGACTCCCGATCACTTCTTCCCCGGCTGCGGGACGCTCCTGCAGCAGAAGCTGGGAATGCGGCCGATTCCGGCGCTCGACATCCGCCAGCAGTGCGCCGGCTTCGCCTACGGCCTGCAGATGGTCGACGCGCTCATCCGCTCGGGCATCGCCCGCAACGTCCTGCTCGTCGGCACGGATGTCCACACCTCGCTGATGCCGTTCTCGGAGCGCACCTGGGCGGTCATCGAGGGTCGCGAAGAGGGGCCGATCTCGCCGGAGGAGTACGCCTGGAACTCGCGATTCCGCCACCTGCTCGTGCTCTTCGGCGACGGCGCCGGGGCGATGGTCTTCCGGGCCTCGGAGGAGAATGACGGCCGGGGGATCCTCGGCGCACGACTCTTCGGCGACGGCAACCACCAGGACATCCTGACCGTACCGGGCCTCGGTTCCGCGCGCCGGCCGTTCGTGACCGCGGAGCAGATTGCCGCCGGCGAGACCGTCCCGGTGATGGACGGCCGCAAAGTCTTCAAGCTCGCGGTGACGCTCATGCCGCAGGCCGCATCCGGCCTGCTCGCCGAGCACGGCTTCACGATCGCCGATCTCGACCTGTTGGTGATGCATCAGGCCAACCTGCGCATCAACGAAGCCGCGCAGAAGGCCCTCGGCCTCCCCGACGCCAAGGTGCACAACAACATCCAGAAGTACGGCAATACCACTTCGGCCACCCTGCCGCTGTGTTTCCACGAGGCGCGGCTTCTCGGCAAGGTCCCTGAAGGCGCGCTGGTCGAGTTCGCCGCTCTGGGCGCCGGCCTCCACTGGGGCGCCGTGCTGCTGCGACTCTGACCGACGATCGCCGGGTGCGCGGCGGCCTCAGGGCCGGCCGAGGCCGGTGCGCTCGAGCTTGAGCAGTTCCTTGTCGATGCCGTCGTAGATCTCTCGGCTGCGCCGGTCCCAGGCCTCGGGGGTGAAAACCCCG
Organism: Thermoanaerobaculia bacterium; assembly: GCA_963788175.1. GTDB lineage: Bacteria > Acidobacteriota > Thermoanaerobaculia > Multivoradales > JAGPDF01 > JAGPDF01. The sequence continues at coordinate 45,235 of CAWBFZ010000015.1, read as the reverse complement.
GGCGGCGCCGAGAGCTCGACCGCGGTCTCGAGGTCGGAGCGCCGGACGATCTTGATCCGCGCAGCGCTCCACAGCAGGGCCCAGTCGTCGGTCACTTCGACGCTGGCGTCCATGGGCGTGCCGGCGATCTGCAGCGCATTCAGCACCGCCACCAGCAGTGCGCTCCCGGAACCCTTGTAGGGGCTGCGATAAGTCCGGCTCGCGGTCACGCTACCGGCGGGCGGCACGAAAGAATCCGTGGTCAGCAGGAGCTGGAAGGGGCGGTTCGAGCCGAGCTCGGCGAAGTTGGCGTCGCTCCGGGCGCGCACGCGGGAGCGCTCGTCGAGCTCGATGGCGCGCCCGAGGTGCTGCACCGCGAGAGCCGAATAGCCCGCGAGAGCGAAGTTCGAGGCGACCAGATAGTAGGCCCCGGCGGAGCGCGAGTTGGCCACCAGGAAGCGTTCGAACTCGTGGCTCGCCGCCTCGAGCTTGCCCTGCAGGAGGTAGACCGCGCCGAGGTTGATGGCGTTGTCGGCGGCGGAAGGGTCGAGCTTCTCGGCCTGCGCCAGCGCGGTGATGGCGTCGTCGTAGCGCTTCTCCGCGATCGCCAGGCCGGCACGGTTGAGCCAGCCCTGGCGGAGGGTTGGGTCGAGCGCCAGCGCCTGGTCGAGGTCCTTCCTGCAGTCGTCGAGCTCGCCGCCGATGCACCGCGCGGTGGAGCGCAGGAGGAGAGCGCGGGCATTCTTCGGCTCGCGCTTGAGGACCGGAGCGAGGAGATCCAGGGCGCGCTCGCTGTCGCCGGCGTCCACCGCCCGCTGTGCGGCGGCGAGCGGATCGGCGGCGGACGCGGCCGCAGTCGTTGCCGGCTGAGCCAGTGCGGGCATCGGCGCCGACGCTGCGGGGACGAGGACGGCGGCAAGGAGCGGGAGGAAACATCGGCGAAAAGCCATGCGCTCAATCTATCCGACCCGGCCGGCGAGGCCAAAGCAGGGTGGCATTGGAGTCAGCGCAATGGCGGCTAGAATGCGGTCATGTCCCCAGTACTCCAGGCTCCGCCGCCGAACGAGATCGCCGAAGCCCTCGGCAAGCGCGTCATCGGCCAGTCAGGAGCGGTGAAGGAGATGGCGATCGCTCTCTCCAAGAAGCTCGCGGGCCTCGGAGTCGGCAATATCCTCATGATCGGCTCATCCGGGACCGGCAAGACGACCTTGATGCGGGCGGTGGAGAAATTCCTCGCCGCCGATCCGGTACTCGCCGCGCGCTCGGCGGTGGTCCGGATCCACGCCAACGTCCTCGGTGAGGAGGCGCAGGCCGGGCGGCCCGGCGAAGCGGTGATGCGCCGCCTTCTGGAGCGCGCCCGCGAGCAGCTGGGCGACGGCGCCGGAGTGCCGGCGATCCTGGCGCGCGCCGCGCAGGGACTGGTCTTCGTCGACGAGGTGGACAAGATCCGCAGCCACGTCGGCGGCGCGGTGAACGTCCCCGGAATCCGCGCCCAGGAGGCGCTGCTGACGCTGATCGAGAACGAAGCGGTGCCGGTGGTGCTGCCGGATTGGCTGGGCGGCGGCGCGACGACGGTCGACTCTTCGGGTCTGCTGTTCGTCTGCGCCGGTGCCTTCGAGGGCCTCTACGACGCGGTCTACGACCGGGTGACGATCGGCGCCGACAAGGGTGCGCTGCAGCCGGTGACGGTCGTCGAGGGCGGCAAAGTGCGCGAGGAGCTGCGCTTCGAGCTCCGCGACTGGCTGCGCAACGAGGACCTCTTCGACTACGGCATGAGCCCGCAGTTCCTGTCCCGCTTCGACGCTGTGGTGATGCTCGAGAACCTCGGCGAAGAGGAACTGCTCAAGATCTTCCTCGAAGGGCCCGACTCGGGCTTCATCCAGACCCGCGCCTTCTTCGAGAGCCGCGGCGTCAAGCTCGCCATCTCCCCGAACGCCGCCCGCGCCATCGCCCAGGCGGCGCGAAAGCAGCCGCGCCTCGGCGCCCGCGCCCTCAAGGAAGTCTTCCGCCGCGTCATCCGCGACTTCGAGTTCGCCCCCGAAAAACACGCCGGCGGCGGCGTCTTGCTCATCGACCAACCCCAAGTCGCCGCCGCGCTCGGCGATTAGCCGCGCCCGGCAGGGCGGCCAGCCGCGCTCAGCGGGCGACGGGGCCGCGGCGGACGGGTCTTGCGGCGCGTTCGGCGCGCAGGCGTTTGGCTCTGCGCTTTCTCAGTCTGCGGCGGAGGCCGATGGGGAAGAAGACGCAGAGGGCGGCGGTCACCGAGACGATGAGCGCCTGGCGGAGGATGGCGGCGCGGTCGCCGGTGGCGGCGCCGAGGAGAGCGGCGGAGAAGTAGGTGAGGATGGCGATCGGCGGCAGGAGGCCGATCGCCGAGGCGAGGAGGAACTTCGGCAGCTTGACGCCGACGACCGCGGCGGCGGCGTTCACCAGGGTGAACGGCACCGGCAGGAAGCGGATGGCGATGAGCGGCATGAAGCCGCGGCGATGGAGGAGCTTTTCGGCGCGCTGGATCTTCGCGCCGCCGATCCTCTCGACGAACTCGCGTCCCAGGAGCCGGGCGAGCAGGAAGCCGGTGAGCGAACAGAGGAAGATTCCCACCCAGTTCCAGAGCGTGCCCCAGAGTGCGCCGAAGATCGCCGCTCCGGCGACGATGAACGGTGTCGCCGGAATTCCGGCGGAGCCGAGGACGACGATCGCTCCGACCAGGGCCGCCGGCGCCCACCACAGGCCGCGCACATGGTCGAGATAGCCCTGGATCCGGTCGAATTTCAGGTAGTCGGCGAGCGGGGTGTAGCGGGCGGCGAGAAAGCCGCCGACGACGAGCAGCAGGAGCAGGGCGAACTTGACCGCCGGTCCGCGCAAGGAGCGCGGCTGCTCGGGGAGAACCTTCACCTGGCGGGAATCCCGTCGAGTCCGAGGAACTCGCGCATGTGCGCCGTCAGGATCTCCTGGGAGCTCGGCTCCATGAAGCTCAGTTTGAGCTCGTTGATGACCATCACCTCGGCGCGCCTCCACTCCTCCCAGCACGGCGCGCAGACTCGACGTTGCAGCTCCTCACCCAGGGCTCCGCGGAAGGGCGGCCGCGCAAGTCCGGCAGGTCGTGTGGCGCAGCGCGGGCACAGCTGCGGGAGGGTCGGCGTAGAGCTGGTGTCCATCAGGATCTCCGATTGCGGGCTTACGGCGCGACCGGCAGGATCGACCGGAAGTAGTCGATCGTGCGTCCGAGGCCGAGGTCGAGATCGACTTTCGGCTCCCAGCCCAATACCCGCCGGGCTTTGGCGATGTCGGGCTGGCGGGTCTTGGGATCGTCCTCGGGGAGCGGGCGGTAGTCGATCGGCGACGCGGAGCCGACCAGGCTGCGGATGCGCTCGGCGAACTGCAGGATCGTCATCTCGTGTGGATTGCCGATATTGGTCGGCAAGACCTCGTCCGACATGAGGAGCCGGAAGATGCCCTCGACCAGGTCGTCGACGAAGCAGAACGAACGCGTCTGGCTGCCGTCGCCAAAGACCGTGAGCGGCTCGCCGAGCAGCGACTGCTGGATGAATGCCGGCACGACCCGGCCGTCGCGCGGCCGCATGCGCGGGCCATAGGTGTTGAAGATCCGGACGATGCGGGTCTCCAGGCCGTGGTACCGGTGGTAGGCCATGGTCATCGCTTCGGCGAAGCGCTTGGCTTCGTCGTAGACCCCGCGCGGACCGACCGGATTGACGTTTCCCCAGTAGGTCTCGGGCTGCGGGTGGACGAGCGGATCGCCGTAGGTCTCGGACGTGGAGGCGAGCAGGTAGCGCGCCCCCTTCGCTTTGGCGAGACCGAGCGAGTTGTGCGTTCCCAGCGAACCCACCTTGAGCGTCTGGATCGGCAGCTCGAGGTAGTCGATCGGCGAGGCCGGCGAGGCAAAGTGCAGGACGTAGTCGATCGGTCCGGCGATCTCGAACGGATTCGAGACGTCCTGCAGGACGAGCTCGAAGTCGCTGCGTCCGAGAAGATGGGCGACGTTCTCGCGCTTCCCGGTGATCAGGTTGTCGACCGCGACCACCGACATCCCCTCCGCGATGAGGCGCTCGCAGAGATGGGATCCAAGGAAGCCGGCACCGCCGGTGACGACAGCCCTCTTCATGCGCCGGTCCCGGTGCCGGTGCCCGCGGGGGGGCGGCCGACGGAGTGGTAGGTGAAACCCTCGGCGGCGACCCTGTCGGGCTGGTAGAGGTTGCGCAGGTCGACCATCAACGGGGCTGCCAGCCGCGCCTTCAGTTCCGCGAAGTCGAGCGCGCGGAACTGGTTCCACTCGGTTGCGATGACCACGCCGTCGGCGCCCTGGGCGGCTTCGTAGGCGTCCGCGCAGTAGGCGATCGGCGGCAGGAGCGGCTTCGCGGCGGTCATCGCCGCCGGGTCGAAGGCGCGGACCTTGGCGCCGCGTGCGACCAGCCCTTCGATGACCGGAATGGCCGGCGACTCGCGCATGTCGTCGGTGTCGCCCTTGAAAGCCAGGCCGAGCACCGCGACGGTCTTGCCGGCGAGCGATCCGAAGGCGGTCTCGATCTTGCCGATCATGCGGCTCTTGACGCGCTCGTTCGCCGACAGCACGCCTTCGATGATCTCGAAGCGCAGGCCGTGCTCTTCGGCGATCTGGGCGACCGCGCGGGTGTCCTTGGGGAAGCAGGAGCCGCCGTAGCCGGGCCCGGGGTGGAGGAACTTGGGGCCGATCCGGTTGTCGAGGCCCATGCCGCGCGCCACCACGTCGACCTCGGCGCCGACCGCTTCGCAGATCTCCGCGACCTCGTTGATGAAGGTGATCTTGGTGGCGAGAAATCCGTTCGATGCGTACTTGATCATCTCAGCCGACTCGACGTTGGCGACCACGAACGGCACGCCGGCTGCCTTGAGCGGGGCGTAGATGTCGAGCATGACGTCGATGGCGCGCTGGGTGCGCGCCCCGATGACCACTCGGTCGGGGCGCAGGAAGTCCTCGATCGCCGAGCCTTCGCGCAGGAACTCGGGGTTCGAGACCACCGCGAACTCCTGTTTGCCGCCCGAATGCTCGCGCAGTGCGCGCTCGACCATCTGCCCGGTACCGACCGGAACGGTCGACTTCGTGACGATGACCTTGTAGCCGTTCAGGTTGTCGCCGATCGACTCGGCGACCTGGCGGACGAAGGAGAGGTCGGCCTTGCCGTCGGGCAGCGGTGGCGTGCCCACCGCGATGAAGACCGCGCGCGCTTCGCGGATCGCGGGCGCCAGGTCGGTGGTGAATCTGAGTCGTCCGGCGCGGACGTTCTTCTCGACGATCTCCTCGAGCCCGGGCTCGTAGATCGGGATCTCGCCGCGCTCCAGCGCCTCGATCTTGCTCGCGTCCTTGTCCACGCCGGTGACCGTCATGCCGAAGTCGGCCAGGCAGGCTCCCGTCACCAGGCCGACGTATCCACTGCCGACAACACAGATCTTCATGATTCTCCCTTCTCGAGTTCCGTCAGGAGAGCGAATGAGAGGCTGGGATCCGGCCTACGGCGGCCGGGCAGGGCGAGAGGCCCCGATTGCTGCGCGAAGAGTCTATCGCGCCCGAGGCTCGCCCCGAAAGCCGCGGCGTCTCCTCGGGGTCACCCCGCGCGGCGCCCGTACGCTGCTCCGGGGCGCGGGCTCCGGATGGGGAAGTCGGGGAGCAGGCCTAGCCCGTGTGGCGACCGCGGTACCAGGCGGCGACCCGACGGAGGCCCTCGCGGATCGGGACCTTCGGGGTGTAGCCCAGCATGCGGCTGGCCTTGCTGACGTCCGCGAAGGTGATCGGCACGTCGCCCGGCTGCTCGGGGAGCAGCTCTACCCGGGCTTCGACTCCGAGTGCCTCGGCGATCCCGTGCACGAGGTCGATGAGCGTCGTCGTCTGCGAGCCGCCGAGGTTGAAGATCTCGAAGCCGGGCGCGAGGTCGAGCGCCGCGAGCACCCCGTCCACGATGTCGTCGATGTAGGTGTAGTCGCGCCGAGTCTGCCCGGTGCCGAAGAGCGGCACGGTCTTTCCCCTTGCCAGCAGGTCGGTGAACTTGGCGATCGCCATCTCGGGGCGCTGCGCCGGGCCGTAGACGGTGAAGAAGCGCAGGCAGGAGGTGCGCAGGCCGTAGAGGTGGTGATAGTTGAAACAAAGGAGCTCGCCGGCCCGCTTCGTCGTCGCGTAGGGCGAGATCGGCTGGTCGACGGCGTCGTCCTCGGAGAAGGGGACCTTCTTGTTGATCCCGTAGACCGAGGACGAGGAGGCGAAGACGAAGTTCGCCGGACCGTGCCGGCGCGCTGCCTCGAGCAGGCGCAGAGTCCCGATGCAGTTGACCTCTTCGTAGAGGATAGGCTCGGCGAGGCTCGGACGCACGCCGGCCCTGGCCGCGAGGTGGATAACGCCGTCGAAGCGGCTGTCCTCGAACAGGCGATCGACCAGCGCCGCGTTCCGGATGTCGCCTTCGACCAGCCGCCAGTCGTCGCGCCCCGCGAACTCTGAGGCGTTGGCGCGCTTCAGGGAGGGGTCGTAGAAGTCGTTGAAATCGTCGAGGACGGTGACCCGGTCGCCGCGCCCCAGGAGCCTGCGGGTGACGTGACTGCCGATGAACCCGGCGCCGCCAGTGACGAGTATGTGCTGACGCATGCGTGCCCCCTGCGAGCCTATAGCAGGTCCGGACAGTTCGATCACCGGTCTCGTCACGGCTGCTTCGACGGCGGCGCCGGATCCGCCGCGTCGAGCTCCTTCTCGAGCCGCACTTCGACGCCCTTCTTCTGGCGGTTGCGGATCAGGCGCCTGAGGATCGCCGACTCGTCGATGCCGGTGACGATGTCCTTCATCGCCTGGTAGAGCTGTGGATCGTTGATGATCTGGGCGGCGGAACCCGTTCCGCGGTCGAGCTTCTCGGCCACGCGGTTCAGATTCTCCACCAGCGACTGAAGCTCGCCGGAAAGCTTGTCGCCGTAGGCCTCGTCGCCGAGGAGTTTGGGCAGCAGCGCGCGCTCCTCGCGGAGCGACTCGGACGCCGACTCGAGATTCGCCGCGGTGCGCTCGATGCTGGCGAGCGAACGCTCGAGGCGCTCCTTCTGCGAGCTGTCGGTGAGCAGCATCGAGAGGGCGCCCTCTCCGGACTCGGCCTTGCCGAGCAGGGAGTCGAGCCGGGTCACGGTGCTCTCGAGCTTCTCGCCAAGGGCGCGGTCGCCGAGCATGCGGGGGAGCGGGCCCTCGCCTTCGCGAAACTCGTCGAACATGTTGCGGATCGAGTCCAGCGTGGCGATGAACTCGGTCGTAACCTTGCGATTCGGCTCGACGTCCTTGGTGAGCTCGCCGAGGATCCCCTCTCCACGCTCCATGCGCCCGAGGATGGTCGTCAGCTGTTCGGTGATCCTGGTCACGTTGTTCACCAGGTCCTCGCCGGAAGCCCGCAGACGGTCGACGTCCGTGGTCGGGGCGGTGCCGATGTCCCCACCTTCCTGGATCTCGGGAAACTTCGGCGAACCGGAGGAGATCTCGATGTACTTGTCGCCCAGGAGGCCGAGCGTGCGGATACGAGCCATCGAGTCTTCGCGAATGCGCGCCGCGTAGCGGGCTTCGATGCGGACACGGATTCCGATCAGGTTCTGCTGCATGTCCTCGGAGAGGTCGATCGCGGCGATCGAGCCGACACCGACGCCGTCGAGCTGCACGTTGCTCCCGGGCTGCAGCCCCGATACCGAGTCGACTCGGATGTAGTAGTCGTGCTTGCGCGAGAACAGATTGCGCCGCTCGCCGACGAGGAAGATCGCCGCCATGCCGACGGCGAGGGCGACGAGCAGGAGAATGCCGACCTTACGGGCGGCGGACGGATTGGGCGACATCGGCATCTTCCTCTCTTCCGGCCAGAAAAGCTGCCAGTAGTGGGTCGGTGGAGGCTTCTGCTTCGGCGAGCGTGCCGACGAATCGGAGACGGCCTTGATCGAGAAAAGCGACGCGGTCGGCGACGCCGCGGGCAAGCGCCAGATCGTGAGTCACGACCACCACGGTCGTCTGCAGGCGCTCGCGGGTCTCGCGGATGAGTCGTGCGATCGACGCCGCCGTCATCGGGTCGAGTCCGGTCGTCGGTTCGTCGAACAGCAACGTTTCCGGCTCGAGTGCCAGCGCCCGCGCGAGCGCCACCCGCTTCTTCATGCCGCCCGAGAGGTCCGAAGGGAGCTTGCTCTCGATTCCCGGCAGATGGACGAGCTCGAGCAGATTCGCGACACGCGAGGGAAGTCCGGCCTCGTCGATGGCCTGGTGCTCCCGGAGCGGGAAGGCGAGGTTGTCGAAGACGTTCATCGAGTCGAACAGGGCCCCGCTCTGGAAGAGCATCGCGATCTGCCGGCGGACCGGCAGCAACTCGCGCTCCGACAGGCCGACGAGCTCGCGGCCGTCGAAGCGGATCGAGCCGGAATCGGGCGGATCCAGGCCGATGAGCAGGCGAAGGGTGACGCTCTTGCCGGAGCCGGAGCGGCCGAGAATGACCAGACACTCGCCGCGCTCGACCTCGAAGTCGAGGCCCTCGAGGACCGCGCGCGCGCCGTAGCTCTTGCGCAGGTCGCGAATCTCGAAAAGCGGCGCGGAATTGGGCATGGGTCGGCGTTCAGAAGAGTGAGAAGAGCTTGGTGAGGAAGAAGTCCGAGACCAGAATCAGGATCGAAGCCAGGACGACGGTGTTCGTGGTCGCCCGGCCGACGCCGTCGGCGCCGCCCCGGGCGGTCAGGCCGTTGTGGCAGGCGACGATGGTGATGAAGAAAGCGAAGAAGACCGACTTGCCCAGGCCGCTGCCGAAGTCTTCCAGGGTCAGCGCCGTGACGACGTCGTTCCAGTAGAACGCGGCGGTCAGCTGCAGCTGGAGCACCGCGATGACGAGTCCGCCGAGGATGCCGAGGGCATCGCCGATCAGGGTCAAAGCCGGCAGCATGACGAGCGCCGCGGCGAGCTTCGGCACCACGAGCTTGCGAACCGGATCGGCCGCCATGGCGCGCATCGCATCGACCTGTTCGGTGACCTTCATCGTGCCGATCTCGGCGGTCATCCCGGAACCGATGCGGCCGCCGACGATGAGCGCCACCAGCACCGGGACCAACTCGCGCACCGTCGACTTCGAGACCACGGTGCCGATGTAGTACTTGACCCCGAGGCCGGGCAGGGCGAGGGCGGTCTGCAGCGCCAACACCATGCCGGTGAAGACGGTGGTGATGGCGGCGACCCCGAACGAACGCACGCCGATCTGCTCCATCTGCGCCAGCCAGGCCGAGGTCTCCCAGGGGGCCGTGGCGAGAGAACGCACCGCGCGTGCGCCGAGCAGGGCGAGCTCCCCGGCCTCTTCGGCGATCCGGCCGCCCCGATCGGCGGTGCGGCGGCCGAGCGACTCGAGGTTGGCCGACAGGGTACTCATCCCGTCACCGTCTGGAAGTGGTCGGCGGCAGCGGGCGGGAGAGGGCGAGATGAGCGAGACCGAAGGCCAGGTCGCCGGCGGCGATGAGGTAGAGGCTCCCGAGGTCGGGACGGCCGACGGCGGCGGCGGCGATGACCACGGCTCCCAGCAGGCGGATCGCAATCGCCAGGCGGACGAAGTCGCGGTATCTGACAGGATCGCGGGCGATCAGGATGTAGAGCCCAGCCAGACTCAGCAGGAAGACGGCGATGAGCCAGAGATAGAATCGTTCGCCGGGCAGCGGAAGCCGGAAGGTGGAGCCGATCCAGCCCGGGACGACGACGAAGAGGAAGGCGAACAGCGCATCGTAGGCAGCGCCGGCCCGCAGGGACCAGGACAGCGCCGTTGGCGAGTCACTTCGCGAGGGCATACGCAAGTCTAACAGGCAGTTGCGAGAGAGACCGGTGGCCTCCGTGAGCGGCGTTACCCCCCCAATTCGAGACCGTTCCACCCGCCGACCGGACGACCGCGGGTCGCCTCTGCGGACCCTGCTGGCGACCTTCACCGGCAATCTCTACCTGGTCGTCGGCACGCTCTTCTTTTCCCTCGTGTCGATCCTCGTGGCGCCGATTCCGCCGCGCGGCAACTGGACGAACCGGGCCGCGCGGATGTGGGCGCAGGGTCTGCTCTGGGCGAGCTGGATCCGCCTGGAAGTCCGCCATGCGGCCGTCGTCGGCGCGCCGGGAGCCCCGGGAGGGCGCGACGATCGCTTCGTCATCATGGCGAACCATCAGAGCCTGTTCGACATTCCGGCGCTGCTGGCGGCGATTCCCGGGCAAACCCGGTTCGTCGCCAAGCGAAGCCTCTTCAGGATTCCGGTTTTCGGCTGGGCGATGGCGCTCGGCGGTTTCATCCCGGTGGACCGCAACGATCGCTCGACGGCCAGGGACAGCTTCACGGCGGCGCTCGACAAGCTCGCGCGTGGGGCGTCGATCGTGGTTTTTCCCGAGGAGATCCGGTCGCTCGGCGGCAAGGTGCTGCCGTTCCGGCGGGGCGGATTCCTGATGGCCTTGAAAAGCGGCTTGCCGGTCATCCCGGTCGGTCTCCACGGGACGCTGGCCGTGCAGTCGCGGCGCAGTTTCCTGATCCGGCCGCAGACCGTGACCGTACATTTCGGCGAGGCGATGCCGCTCGCCGGGCGTTCGATCCGCGAGCTCCCGGCCCTGACGGCGGAGGTACGCGCGCGGGTGGCGGCGCTCGCCGCGACCGAGTGCGCGGAGGAAGACGTTCCACAGTGAAATGGAAAGGGTGACGATTCGATGAGTGCGCCGAACGAGGAAACGATTTGGGAAGCACTGAAGGGTGTCCGGTTCCCGGGCATGAGCCGGGACATCGTCTCGTTCGGTTTCGTGAAGCAGCTGGCGATCGACGGTGGCACTGTGCGCGTGCGGCTGGCGATCACGACGCAGAATCGCTCTGCGGCGGAGGAGGTCCAGCGCGACGTCGAGCGCGCGGTCGCCGCGCTGCCGGGTGTCGTCGGGGTCACCGTCGAGATCGAGGTCGCGGCTCCGCCGACCCGCGAGGAGTCCGCGGCGCGGGCGATCGCGCCCAATCCGGACCTCATTCCGGAGGTCCGCTCGGTGGTGGCGGTGGCGAGCGGCAAGGGCGGTGTGGGCAAGTCGACGGTGGCGAGCAACCTCGCGATCGCGCTCGGGCAGGCCGGGCACCGCGTCGGCCTCCTCGACGTCGACATCTACGGTCCGTCGCTGCCGACGATGTTCGGCATCGACGAGCGCCCGGTGGTCGTAGGCAATCGCATCCGGCCGTTCGAGAAGTACGGCATCAAGCTCATGTCCCTGGGTTTCATCCTCGACACCGACACACCGGTCATCTGGCGCGGGCCGATGGTGATGAAAGCGATCGAGCAGATGCTCGGCGACGTCGACTGGGGGGCGCTCGACTTCCTGATTCTCGACATGCCGCCCGGCACCGGCGATGCCCAGCTCTCGGTGATCCAGAAAGTCCGGGTGGCCGGGGCGGTGATCGTCACGACGCCCCAGGACGTCGCCCTCTTCGACGCCCGCAAGGGACTCGCGATGTTCCGCAAGATGGACGTTCCGGTGCTCGGCATCGTCGAGAACATGTCGACCTTCGTCTGCCCGAACTGCGGCCACGAAACCCACGTCTTCAGGAGCGGTGGCGGCGAGCGCACCGCGAAGGATCTCGACACCCCGTTCCTCGGCTCGGTCCCCCTCGACGCCGCCATCGCCGAAGGCGGCGACGCCGGCACCCCGATCGTCATCGCCCAACCCCAAGGCCCCCACGCCGCCGCCTTCGCGCGCATCGCCGCCGCGGTCGCGACGGCGATCGTAAATCGGCCCGGCCGGAACTAGCGCCCCCAGACTCAGCCCGGCCCGCCCAACCCGCTCTGGGCCGCCGACGCCAGTCTGTCTGAGTTACGTTGCCCGCTGCCGGCCTTGCGGCCGGCCGCGGCCTCCTGCATGATCCCCCCAGTCGGGAGGGTACCGTCATGCCGCCACTGCTTCGGGCTGGCCTTCGGTTCGCGATTCTCTTGCTCTGCATCGCCTGCGTCCCGGCGGCTGCGGAAAACATCTTCCTGGACGGCTTCGAGGCTGGGACTTTCTGCCCGTGGAGCTTCCCCCCGACGGGATTCGAGGTCGCCGGCAACGGTCTCGACGACGACTGCGACGGCGCGACCGACGAGGCTCCTGCGATCTGCGACAGTGGCTTGCCGTCCAACTCCGGCGATCCCCTGCAGTACGCCGCCGCGATGAACCTCTGCCAGACCACCGTCGAGACCGGCCACGATTGGGGGATCGTCACCAGCAGTTTTTCGCTCGCCTCCGGCAAGGGCACTCCGGCTCCAGCCTCGCGCTCGATCCGCAGCGTGTTCGGTGCCGCATTCCCGCAGCAGGGCTAGGCGGAGGCGTCGGCGCGGCGCAGATGGCCAACTGCACTTCAACCGCGGGACTCGCCGGCACCGGCATGGACTCACCGCCCCCCATTGGTATTCCTCCCCCGCCGCCCTGGTGCGACAGCGAGCTCACTTTTACCGGTGGCGGCACGGACTGGCTGGCCATCCGCGGCAACGTCGTCCCGGGCGAGAACCTCACCCTGCGCATCGCGATCTGGGACGTCTTTGACGGAATTTACGACTCGGTCGTGCTGCTCGACAACTTCCAGTGGTCGACCGACCCGGCCCAACCCGGCGCCACCGCGGAATAGCGCCCGAGAATACAGCTGCTGCATCCTCGTCGCCGGGACCTGCAAACACCCGAGAGCTTGCAGGACAAGGTCAAGCACCGACTTTTCACGGTTCATGTCCTTGTTGTGGACTCTCGAGGGCTTCCCATGAGCTCAAGTCGAGAGAACGAGGGCGGGCCGAACCAGCCTAAGTCGCCCGGTGGTGTACTACATGGTGTATTTTGTGTAATGTGTGGTGTATGCGGACCAACGTGCACCTCGATGAGGAGCTCCTGCAGGCTGCCATGCGGCTCGCCGGGGCGAAGACCAAGCGGGCGATGCTCGATCAGGCGTTGCGCTTCTTCGTCGAGAGGAAGAACGCCGACCGGGATCTCGAGAGCTACCGCGAGCGGCTGAAGCGGGTCCAGGCGAAAACCGCCGGCCTGAGTTTCGAGGACAGCGCTACCGATCTTGTCCGCCAGGACCGCGACCGCGGATGAAGGGGTTCGTCCTCGACACCAGCGTGGCGATCGCGGTCTATCTACCGGAAGTTTTTTCACCCGAAGCTCGCAGATATTGGGACCGAATCGCGGCCAGGGGCACTCGCTGTGTCGTGCCGACCCTGCACTTCTGGGAGTTCGCCAATGTCTTGCGCACCCGGGTGCGCAGCGGAGCCTTGAGCGAGTCCAGCGCGCTCGAAATCTACGGGCTCCATCTCGATGCTCCACTGGAGATTGTCGAGCCCGATCCGCAGCAAATTCTCGGGGTAGCGTTCGAATTTGGCGTAACGGCCTACGACGCGGTTTACATCAGCCTCACGCTCGGCAGCGAACTCGCACTTCTAACGGCCGAAAGCATCCGCAAGCCCTGGGTCGCGAAACTGGGCGACCGGGTCGTCGCGATCTCGTAGCTCGCGCGAGTGCCCTCAGCCGGCGGCGGGGGGGACGATGATCACGCTGCAGCGGGCGTCGCGGGTGATGTCGCTCGCGACGCTGCCGAGCATGAAGCGTTCGAGGCCCGAGCGGCCGTGGGTGCCGAGGATCACGAGGTCGACCTCGCGTTCGTGGATCTCAGCGAGGATCTCCTCGCTCGGCCGGCCGATACGGATGCGCCGGCCGATGGCTCCAGTGGTGCCGGCGCTCTTCAGCTTGCACAGCGAGCGCTCGAGCTCGTCGAGGGCAAGCCGTTCGACCTGCGCGCTGGTGAACTGCAACTCGGTCTGATCCGGGAAAGGCGACAGGACGAAGAGCGCCTCGACCGCCGGCCAGTGCGCCTCGCCCAGGGTCCGCAGGAGCTCGCCGGCCCAGGCCAGCGCCTCCATCGACGGGCGCGAAAAGTCGACCGGCAGGAGGACCTGGTGGGGCGGCTCGAGGAAGGCGTTGCGCACCAGCAGGATCGGTCTGCCGGAGTGGCGCAGCAGGCGGTCCGAAGTCGAACCGAGGAGACGGCGCGCGATCCGCGACCCGCTCTCCGCCGGCCCGACGACGATCAGGCCGGCGTCGAACTTCTTCGCCGCCTCCTCGAGAGCGAGCGCCGGCGGCGAAGGCGACAGCCGGAAGCCGGCGAGCTCCTCGGGCCGTGCGCCGATCCTCTCGGCCTGGGCGGCGAGGGCGCGCTCGAGCGCCGCTTCGTGGTCGGCCAAGAGCTCGTCGCTCGCCCAGGCGACCGGAAACGGATCTCCGATGTAGGGCATCGGCGGGACATACGCGTGGACGACCTGGAGCTGCGCTCCGATCAGGCGGGAAAAGGCGAGCGCGCTCGCTACGACGCCATCGCTCTGCGGGGCCAGCGAGCTGCCTACGACGATACGGCGGAGTGGCTGGGTCATCGCTTCCTCCTCGGCTCCAGGCAGGAAACAGCCGGACGAGTGTCGTCGAGCCTCAGTTCAGTGTAGGCCCGCACGGGAGGCGCCGGAACCCCCCGGGCGCGGGGCGTGCCCCGCCCCGGTGGGCGGGGCGCTATCCTAGGGCCGAGGCGCCCCGAAGTCGGCCCGAAGTCGGGTGGCGGCCGGGCAGAGAAGAGGTGGAGATGCGAGTCGCTGTGGTGGCGGATGCACACCTGGGCGGACCTGGGGGCGAGGCGCAGCCGCTCGTCGACCAGCTCCTGCGCCTGCCGGGAGAGGGCGCGCAGCGGCTGGTGCTGCTCGGCGATCTGTTCCAGGCCTGGGTGGGCTTCCACCAGTACGAGACCCCGGGCATCCGCCAGTTTCTCGATGCCATCGCCACTCTCCGGGCGGGCGGGCTGAGAGTCGACTACGTCGAGGGCAACCGCGACTTCTTCCTCGCCGAAGGACCGTATCGCGACGGTTTCGACTCGGTCGGCAGCGAATGTGCCTTCGCGGCCGGCGGGGTGCGCTATCTCGCCGTGCATGGCGACGGCCTCAATGACCGCGACCGCCAGTATCTCGCCTGGCGCTGGCTGTCGAAGAGCGGACCGGTGAAGATGGTGATTCGCGGCGTGCCGCGCCGGATCGTCGGCCGGTTCGTGGACGCCGCCGAGCGCCGGCTATCGCACACCAACTTCAAGCACAAGGCGGAGATTCCGGAGGTGGCGATCCGCCGCTTCGGCACGCGCCGCCTGGCCGAGGGCCACGACGTGCTGCTGCTCGGCCACTTTCACGAGCCGCGCACCCTGCGGGTTCCGGGCGGGGAGATCCGCCTGCTCGATGCCTGGTTCCGGAGCCGTCGGGTCGAATGGCTCGGATAGACTTTTGCCATGCCTCCGCTGGCTCCCATGCCTCCCATGGATTCAAGGGCTCCGACGCCGCTGCGCCTGACCATGCTCGGCAGCGGCACCTCCACCGGGGTGCCGGTCGTCGGCTGCGACTGTGCGGTCTGCCGCTCGGCCGATCCGCGCAACCGTCGGATGCGCCCGGGCCTGCGCCTCGAGTTCGGCGGCGGGTCGGTCGTCGTCGACACCTCGCCCGACTTCCGCGAGCAGGCGCTGCGTTTCGGGATCGACCGCGTCGACGCGGTCCTCTACACCCATTCGCATGCCGACCACGTCTTCGGTCTCGACGACCTGCGGATCTTCAACTTCCGCCAGCGCGGGTCGATCCCCTGCTTCGGCTCCGCCGAGACCATGCGCCGCATGCGCCAGATCTTCACCTACGTCTTCGAGGACGGGCAGGAGGGCGGCGGCAAGCCGCGGCTCGAGCTCGTGCCGGTGCGCGCACCGTTCGAGCTGCTCGGCACGCCGGTCGTGCCGGTTCCGGTCGCGCACGGTGGCATGGAGGTCTTCGGTTTCCGGATCGGCGGCTTCGCCTGCGTGACGGACGTCAACTTCATCTCCGAGGAGAGCTTCGGGCTGCTCGCCGGGGTCGAGCTCCTGGTGCTCTCGGCGTTGCGCTACCGCCCGCATCCGACCCACTTCAGCCTCGCGGAGTCGATCGTCGTGGCGCAGCGGATCGGTGCCCGCCGCACGCTCCTGACCCATGTCGCCCACGACATCGACCACGGCCGGCTGCTGCTGGACCTTCCCCCCGGTATCGAGCTCGGCTATGACGGTCTGGTGGCCACCCTCGACTGAGGTCGAGGCGGGCGCGGCCGGATCGGCCGGTCTGGCCGGCGCCGTCGCCGTTCCGGCCGGCCGTCCGGTCGCCGGCCGCCTGCGCCCGCCGTCGTCGAAGAGCCTGACCCATCGCGCCCTCGCGCTCGCGCTGCTCGCGCGCCAGCGCACGGTCATCCACCGGCCGCTGCAGGCCGAGGACACGGAGCTTTTTCTCGCCGCGCTGGCCACCCTCGGCTTTCGCCGCGAGCACGACGGTTCCGACCTGGTCCTCTCGCCGCCGCCGACCCTGCCATCTGCGGCAACCCTGCACTGCGGCAATGCCGGCACGATGTTCCGCTTTCTGGTGGCGATCGCCGCCACGCTTGCCCGGACGCTTCCGGATCGACGGCGTCGCGCGCCTGCGCGAGCGCCCCATCCGTCCGCTCACCGATGCTCTGCAGCGGCTCGGCGTGGTCATCGACTTCGAGGAGCAGGAGGGTCATGCACCGCTCGTCGTGCACGGTGGCCGCTTGCGCGGCGGCAAGGTCCAGCTCGATGCTTCGGCGTCGAGTCAGTACCTCTCGGCTCTGCTCCTCGCCGGTCAGCGCGCCGAGGCCGCCCTCGAGATCGAGGTGCCGGTGCTCACCTCGGCGCCCTACGTTGGCCTGACTCTCGACATGATCGAGCGCTTCGGCGGTCGAGTCGAGGCCGCAGGCGCGTCGGTCTGGCGTTCCTGTCCGAGCGCGCTTGCCGCCACCGAGGTCGAGATCGAAGCCGATTTCTCCGCCGCCGCCTATCCGGCGGCCGCGGCGGCGCTCACCGGCGGCCGCGTGCGGATCGACGGGATTGCGCAGACCTCGCGCCAGGGCGACCGCCGCCTCTTCGACTTGCTGGCGGAGATGGGCGCGGGGCATCGCCTGGGGCGACGATGGAGCGACGGTCACGGGCGGCGGTGCCGGCAGCGGTGGCTCCCGGCTGGTCGCGATCGACGCCGACCTCGGGGATATTCCCGACCAGGTGCCGACGCTCGCCGCGCTCGCGCCGTTCGCGCGCGGCACCACGCACCTCCGCAACGTCGCGCATCTGCGCATCAAAGAGAGCGACCGCCTTGCGGCAATGACGTCCGAGTTGCGCAAGGCGGGAGCCCGGGTCGAGGAGTTGCCCGACGGCCTGGTGATCGAGGGCCTCTGGGCGGAGCACGAGCCGCCGGCCTCTGCGGTGCGGATCGACCCGCACGGCGATCACCGTATCGCCATGGCGATGGCGCTCGTCGGCCTGCGCCGGCCCCAACTGCAGATTGCCGACCCGGCCTGCGTCGGCAAGTCGTACCCGGAGTTCTGGCGCGATCTCGCGCGCCTTGTCGGAGTGACGGCTTGAACGACGCCGCCGAGCGCCTCGATCATCCGGCCTTCGCGCCGGCGGCGGGGCGGGAGGTCGATGCCGCCGGCTGCACCGACCGCGCGAAGCTCGCGGTGCTGCTGCAGGGCGCGGCGGTGCTCGCGCTCTGCGAAGCCGCCGGCTGGTCGCTCGAGTGCGGCTGGGA
This sequence comes from Thermoanaerobaculia bacterium, assembly GCA_963788175.1. Lineage (GTDB taxonomy): Bacteria > Acidobacteriota > Thermoanaerobaculia > Multivoradales > JAGPDF01 > JAGPDF01. The sequence goes on along the minus strand of CAWBFZ010000015.1, from coordinate 27,643 downwards.
GAGCGCCGCGATCGACGCCGGCGGCAGGCTCTCGGGCCTCCGTTCGCGGCCGGGACGCGACCCGCGGCCGGCCCAGGAGCAGCTCCGGGAGCTTCTCCTGCGGCTCTTTCGGGCGAAAGCCCGAGTCGCCGGCCGCGGCGAGGGGCGCCGGGCCGCGCGGGAGCTCCTGACTGCCTGGGAGGGAGCGCTCGCTCCGATGTCCGCCGACGAGGCGATCGGAAAGATCTTCGCCGCGGCCGGATTTCTCTGGCAGTCCGAGTTCGCATTCGCCCGCGAGGCGCTCGGCGGTGTCGTGGTGCGCGCCGGCGCCCCGCAGCCGCGGCTCGCCGGTCCGGCGGCGGTTCGCCAGCGGCTCTGCGGCGCGCTGCCGCGCGTCGATCTGCCGGACTCCGGCGCCGACGCGCTGGCGCAGGCCGAGACGCACTTCGCGCAGGGGCGCTTCGAGCAGGCCAGGTCGCTGCTCGCCGGCCGCGAGGACACCGCGGCGCTGACGATTCGTGGCGCCTGCTGTCTGCTGCTCGGAGAGCTTCCGGCGGCGCGGGAGGTCGTCCACCAGCTTGCCGCCCGCGCGCTCTCCGCGGCCGAACGGCTCGACGCGGGCGACATGGCGTTGCGCGTCCTGGCGCTCTCCGGGGAGCCGGAGGCCGCCGCCGACTGGGCGGCGGCGGCGCTCGCCCGGGCGCGTTCCCCAGCGGCCAGGGCGCTCGCCCATCTGCTCGCCGCCACGGCGGCGCTCGACCGCGGCGACCGCGCCGGGGCCGCCCGGCATCTCGCCAGCGCCAGCAGCGAGGCGGCGAACCCGCGCGTGGCGCGCCAGTGGCACGAAGCGCTCGTCTGGCAGGCGCTCGGCGACTCCGACGGCGCGGCGGTCATCGCGCATTCGCGGGCGTTGTTCGCGGCGCGGCGCAAGTTGCGGCGGTTCGAGGCCGGCAGAGCCTGGAACAACCTCGGACTCGGCTACCTCACGGTCGGCGATTTCGCGCGCGCCGAGCGCGCCTTTCAGCATTCGGCGCGGCTCCTGCGGCGCTGCGACGGCCCGCTCGCCATCACGCTCGCGCAGTGGAATCTCGCCGAGGTGCGGCTGCGCTCGGGCAAGCTGCTCGAAGTGGAGCCGATTCTGCGCGCCTCGATGGCGCACAATCGCCGCAGCGGAAACCGGCGCGGGCTCGCTGTCGACGAGGCCCTCTGGATCCGGCTCGAGCTCGTGCGCGGGCGTCCGGAGGCGGCCGTGGAACGCTGTACCCAATGGCTCGCCGAGCAGTCGCGGCTCGGTCTCGACTACCACCGGCCGCAGGTCGCGGTGCTTGCGGCGCGGGCTTGCGGCTGGCTGGAGCGCCCCGGCGAGGCCGCCCTGTGGCTCGAATCGGTCGATGCCGCCGGGCTCGGCGAGCTCGAGGCGGAAGAGCTCCCGGCGCTCTTCGCGCTCGCCGGGAAGCTCGACGAGGCCCGCCAGCGGGCGCGCTCGGGAGCGTTCGCGGCGCTCTGGCTGCCGGTGCTCGCCGGCGAGCCGCCGCCCGCCGGGGCCTTCGCGCCGCTCGCGCCGCTGGCGATGTTGCCGGCGTTTCGCCGGGCGCGCCTGGTGCTCGATCTCGAGCTGACGCTGCCGGGGGCGGTTCCGCGAGCCCACCGGGAGGCGGCGGCCGAGCTCTTCCGGCGTCTCGGCGCGCCGCGCTACGCCGCGGTCCTGGCGCGGGGTGAGTCCGGGCAGTGGACGGCGCTGCGCGACTACTTGCAGTGCTTGCCGGGAGACCGCGCGGCGCTCGCCGATCTCCTGCGCGCCATCGGTGCACCCGAGGCCGAGCTCGTCTGGAGCGGGCCCTCGGGCGACCATCGCTGGGTCGAAGGGGGCGCGGCGCCCGGCGCCTTGACCGAAGAGCTGCTCGCCGAGGGCGCGGGCGGCGTCCTGCGCCTGCGGGCCGCCCGCATCGACGAAGTCCTGCGGGCGGTCTTCGCGCTCCTCCTGCGCGAGCTCCCCGAGCTCCGGCCGGAGCTCCGGCGCCTCTCTTCTCCGGGCGCCGGCGACGACCTCTCCGGCGCCGGTTTCGGGTCGGGGCTGGTCGGAGAGAGCCCGCTGCTCGCCGCCGCGCTCGCCCGCCTGCGGCAGTTCGCGCCGAGCGACATGCCGGTCCTCCTGCTGGGTGAGAGCGGGTCGGGCAAGGAGCTCGCGGCGCGCGAGATCCGGCGCGCCAGCGCACGCGCCGGCGCGCCGTGGGTGCCGGTGAACTGCGCGGCACTCTCCGAGACGCTGCTGCTCTCGGATCTGTTCGGCCATGCGCGCGGGGCGTTCACCGGCGCCGACCGGGCACGGGCCGGCGTCTTCGAGACGGCGAACGGTGGCACGGTCTTCCTCGACGAGATCGGCGACCTGCCGCCGGTGGCGCAGGGGAATCTCCTGCGCGTTCTCCAGGAGGGCGAGGTGCGCCGGCTCGGAGAAGCGACGGCGCGCCGCGTGGACGTGCGGCTGGTGGCCGCGACCCATCGCGACCTCGCCGCGATGGTGCGCGACGGGAAGTTCCGCCAGGACCTCTACTACCGGCTCAAGGTCTGCACGGTCACGCTGCCACCGCTGCGCGAGCGCGGCGAAGATCTGCTGCTGCTCGCCGAGCATTTTCTCGCCGCCGAGCGCCGGCGCCGGCCGGTGCCTCAGCTCCATCTCGCCGCGGATGCACGGCGCAGAATCGAGGCTCACCGCTGGCCGGGGAACGTGCGCGAGTTGGCGAACGCGCTGCAGGCGGCCGCCGCCCTCGCCGGCAACGGGCCGATTCGCGCGTCGATGCTGGATCTCGGCGCGCCGGCGCTCGCGGAGTCGGCGACCGAGGCGAGCGCCTATCACCAGGAGATCGACGACGTCCGCCGCCGGCTTCTGCGCACGGCACTGCGCGCCGCGGGCGGCAACCGGGCCGAGGCCGCGCGCCGGCTCGGCCTGTCGCGCCAGGCGCTCTCTTACCTCGTGCTCCACCTCGGACTCGACGCCGGCGGGCCGTATGGCGGAGCGGGCGCGGCGGGATCGGGTGGAGAGGAGTGATCGGCTACCTCTTGCGCCGCCTCGCGCAGGCGGTGCCGGTGACGCTCGCGGTCGCGACGCTGGTCTTCGCGCTCATCCACCTCATCCCCGGCGATCCGGTCGAGATGATGCTCGGCGAGGGGGCGCAGCCGGCGGACGTCGAGGCGCTGCGGGCCGAGCTCGGCCTCGACCGGCCGCTGCTCGAGCAGTACGCGGGATTCATCGCCGGCCTGGCCCGCGGCGACCTCGGAACCTCCCTGCACTTCGACGAGCCGGTCGCGGCGCTGATCGCCCGGCACTATCCGGCGACCGCTCTGCTGGCGTTCGCGGCGCTCGCCGCGGCGCTCGCCATCGCTCTGCCGCTCGGCATGCTCGCGGCCTACTTCCGCGACGGCTGGATCGATCGCCTGGCGCGGCTCTTCTCGCTCGCCGGAGTGTCGATTCCGAACTTCTGGCTGGGCCCGATGGTGATGCTGCTGTTTTCGATCCATCTCGACCTGCTGCCGGTCTCGGGACGCTCCGGCTGGCGCAGCCTGATCCTGCCCGCGGCGACGCTGGGTCTCGCGCTCTCGGCGCTGCTGACGCGCATGGTGCGCTCGGCGGTGGGCGGCGAGCTCGGCCGCCCCTACCTCGTCACGGCCCGTGCCAAGGGGATCTCCCGCACCCGCGTGGCGCTGCTGCACGCCCTCAAGAACGCGCTGATCCCGGTCGTCACGGTGGTCGGCCTGCAGTTCGGAGCGCTGCTCACCGGCGCGATCCTCACCGAGACGATCTTCTCCTGGCCCGGCCTGGGGAGGCTCCTGATCCAGGCGATCCGCCTGCGCGACTATCCGCTGGTGCAGGGTTGCGTGCTGCTGATCGCGGTGACCTACGTCGTGGTCAACCTGGCGACCGATCTGCTCTACGCCTGGCTCGATCCCCGCATCCGGCTTCAGGACGGCAGCGCGGAGTCCGGTCGGTGAGTCAGCCGGCGAGCCAGCGCCCGGACGAGCCGCTCGAGTCCGTCGCGATCCGCGTCGTCGAAGTTCGCCGGCAGGCGGGAGTCGAGGTCGAGCACCGCCGCGATCTCGCCGCGTTCGTCGAAGACCGGCACAACGATCTCCGAGCGCGCCCCCTCGTCGCAGGCGATGTGACCGGGGAAGGCATGGACGTCCGGCACCAGTTGGGTGGCGCGCTCGCGGGCCGCGGCGCCGCAGACGCCGCGCGCGAACGGGATTTCGAGGCAGCCGAGCGGCCCCTGGTACGGACCGATGCGCAGCAGCCCGGGAGCGACGCGGCGGTAGAAGCCGGCGAAGCTCGTTCCGGGGACGCGCTCGAAAACCAGGCAGGCCACCGTCGCCATCGCGGCGACCGCATCGTCGATGCCCGCGAGCGTCGCCTCGAGATCGGAGATCAGGCGGTCGTAGAGTCCCGAACGGGAGAGCGCTTCGTTCATCGCGTGATCGTACCAAGCGGCCGGGGGCGAGCGTGACGCAGCGGCTGCGCCTCGCCGCCGCGGCGGTCGGGATCCTGCTCCTGGTGGCGCTCCTCGGCCCGTTCCTGGCCGGGCACGGGCCGGTGGACCAGGATCTCGAGCGCCGGCTCGAGGGTCCGTCGCGCGCGCACCTCTTCGGACTCGACGAGCTCGGCAGGGACATCCTCTCGCGGCTGCTCTGGGGCGCCCGCGTGTCGATGCTGGTCGGCTTCACGGTCGTCGGCTCGGCGACCCTGATCGGCCTGCTGATCGGTTCGATCGCCGGCACCCTTGGCGGGAGGGTGGACGCGCTGCTCATGCGTCTGCTCGATGTCTTTCTCGCCTTCCCCGGCATTCTGCTCGCGATCGCCCTGGTGGCCGTGCTCGGCCCGGCGCTTTCGCATGTCGTCCTGGCGCTGGTGGCGATCGGCTGGGTGGGGACTGCGCGGCTGGTGCGCGGGCAGATCCTCCAGCTCAAGGAGCAGGAGTTCGTGCTGGCGGCGCGCGCCGGCGGCGCTTCGCTGCCGCGCCTGATCCTCGTCCACCTGCTCCCGAACGTGCTGCCGCTCGTCGTGGTGCAGGCGAGTCTCGGCCTCGCCGGGGCGATCCTCGCCGAAGCCAGTCTCTCCTTCCTCGGGCTGGGGATTCAGCCGCCGACGCCCTCCTGGGGGGCGATGATCAACGCCGGGCGGAGCCACCTGCTCGACGCCCCGCATCTCACCCTCTTCCCTGGCCTGGCGATCGTCTGCGCCGTCGTGGCGCTCAACTTTCTCGGTGACGCCCTGGTCGACCGCCTCGATCCGCGGCGCCGGACGCTCAACGACCGCTGAGATCGAGGTGATCCCAGCCGGCGTTGGCGAGCCGCCGCCGGCGGCTCGCGGGGGCGGCGTCCGGATCATTCACGAAGATGCCTTTCGCCCGCATGATTCGGCCGATCGCGAGTGCGCCGAATCTCCTCGGCGGAGTCGTTGTTTTCGGTAAAGTAAAAAGCAGAACGTAGTCTTCCCCGCCGCTCTCGACCAGCCGCTCCGGTTCGAGGCCGAGGCGACCCGCAAGCTCCGCGAAGCGCGGCGGCATCGCCGCCCGCAGGGCCGGCCCGTCGAGGCGGGCGCCGACGCCGCTCGCGGCGCACAGGCGGTGAAGATCCTTCGCCAGTCCGTCCGAGACGTCGATCGCGGCGATCGCGAGGCCGCGCGGCCGCGGCCCGCGAGCCAGCGCCCGAGCTCGAGCTGCGGCGTCGGCAGCAGGTGCCGGCGCACGGCACGGACGGCGGCAGTCCGCAATCCTCCCTTTACCGAAAAAGATGACGGCAGGACGACGCTGCTGCCGCGCGGACGCGCGCCGCGGCGGAGAAGCTCGCACCCCAGGGCGGACTCGCCGAGCGTGCCGCCGAGCCAGAGACGCTGTCCGGGGCGGGCGCGATCGCGCGCCAGCGTCGCATCGCTCGGGCGGCGCTCGCCGATCAGGGTCAGGGCGAGGTGGAGTTGCGGCGCCACCGCGAGATCGCCGCCGGCGAGCTCGACGCCGGAGTCGTCGCAGGCGCGGACCAGCGCGCGGAAGAAGCCGCGGTGATCGAATCCGGGCGGCGCGGCGAGGGCGAGGAAGGCGTGGCGCGGGCGCGCCCCGGAGGCGGCGATGTCGGAGAGGTTGACCGCCAGCAGGCGGCGCGCGACGACCGCCGGAGCGAGGCCGGCGGGGAAGTGCACGCCTTCGATCTGCTGGTCGACCGTGACGACGGCGCCGGAGGGCAGCGTCGCGGCGTCGTCACCGATGAGCGTGCCGCGCGGGGATCTGGAGCGGCGGCTCCCGGGCCGCGCGGTGAGCGTCCGAAGCCAGGCGACCAGGCCCTCCTCGGACGGCGCCGGGCTCACCGCGGGCGCGCCCCGGTTCTGCGCCCGGGAGCGCGTGGCGCGCCGCGCCGCGGCCTTCGCGGGCCGGGCGCTTTCCGGCCCGACAGGCAGGAGGACGCGATCGAGGACGTCGTCCATCGATTCGACCAGATGGAGGGTCAACCCCTTGTGGGCGGTCGCCGGAATCTCGATCAGGTCACGCCGGTTGAGCTTGGGCAGCACGACCGAGCGGATGCCGGCCGACTGCGCGGCGAGCAGCTTCTCCTTGAGACCGCCGATGGCCATCACTTCGCCGCGCAGGGTGATCTCGCCGGTCATCGCCAGCCGCCGGTCGATCTTCCGCCCGGTGAGGGTCGAAACCAGCGCCGAGGCGATGGTGATGCCGGCCGACGGACCGTCCTTGGGTATGGCGCCCGCCGGGACGTGCACATGCAGGTCGTTCCGGGTGAAGTACTCGGCCGGGTGGCCGTTTCGGGCCGCCCAGTCGCGAGTGAACGAAAGTGCCGCCTGGGCGGACTCCTTCATGACATCCCCCAGCTGGCCGGTGAGGACGAGCTGCCCCTTGCCGGGTGTCGCCAGCACCTCGATGAACATCAGCTCGCCGCCGGCCGCCGTCCAGGCGAGGCCGGTGGCGACGCCGACCCGATCGCGCGCCAGCAGGTCTTCGCTGGTGTGCTTCGGCTGCCCGAGGTACTTCTCGAGGATGCGCGGGCCGATCGTCACCCGCCGCGCCTTGCCGCCGGCGACGGTGATCGCCACCTTGCGGCAGACGCTGGCCATCTCGCGTTCGAGGCCGCGCAGGCCGGCTTCCCGGGTGTAGCCGGAGATCGTGCGGCGCAGGGCGCCGTCGCTCCAGGCGAGGTTGGCGTCGGTCAAGCCGTTGTCGGCGAGCGTCTTGGGCAGCAGGTGGCGCCTGGCGATCGCCAGCTTCTCCTCGACGGTGTAGCCCGACAGGCGCAGGACCTCCATGCGGTCGAGGAACGCCGGCTGAATCGTCTCGAGGAGGTTCGCCGTGGTGACGAACAGGACGCGCGACAGGTCGTAGGCGACGCCCAGATAGTGGTCGCGGAAGTTCGAGTTCTGTTCGGGATCGAGGACCTCGAGCAGCGCCGAGGACGGGTCGCCGCGGAAGTCGGCGCCGATCTTGTCGATCTCGTCGAGCATGAAGACCGGATTCGAGGTGCCGGCCTGATGCAGGCCCTGGAGAATGCGCCCCGGCAGGGCGCCGACGTACGTGCGTCGATGGCCGCGGATCTCCGCTTCGTCGCGGACGCCGCCCAACGACAGGCGCACGAACTTCCTCCCCATGGCGCGCGCGATCGAGCGCCCGAGCGAGGTCTTGCCGACGCCGGGCGGTCCGACGAAGCAGAGGATCGGCCCGCGGGCGTTCGCCTTGAGCTTGCGCACGGCGAGGAACTCGAGCATCCGCTCCTTGATCTTCTCCAGGTCCCAGTGGTCCTCGTCGAGGATCTTCCGCGCGTGCGCGAGGTCGAGGTTGTCGGTGCTCATCGACTGCCAGGGGAGCCCCGTGAGCCAGTCGAGATAGGTGCGTTGCACGGCGGCCTCGGCGCTGTCGGGATGGCCGCGCTCGAGGCGGCGGATCTGGCGCTCGAGCTCCTCCTTCGCCTCGTCCGGAAGGCTCTTCTCTTCGGCCAGCTTGCGGTAGCGCTCCACCTCTTCGGCGAGCTCGTTCTCTTCGCCGAGCTCGAGCTGGATGGCGCGCAGCTGCTGGCGCAGGAAGTACTCGCGCTGATTGCGGTCGATCTCGCCGCGGGCCTGGGAGGAGATCTCCTGCTGCATGGTCAGCAGCTGGATCTCCCGCAGCATGAACTCGGTGACCATCTTGAGCCGCTCGGTGCCGTCGATCGTCTCGAGCACGCGCTGCGCGTCGGGAATGGCGAGCTCGAGGTTGCTCGCGATGAGATCGGCGAGCCGGCCGGGATCCTCGAGGTTGGCGACCAGGACGAGGACCTCGGGCGAGACCCCTTTGCCGAGCCCGACGATGCGATCCATGCTCTCCTTGGCCGAGCGCACCAGCGCCTGGGTGGCGAGCGAGCCGGTGTCGGGCGGCAGCTCGGGGATCGGCTGGATGCGGGCCTGGGGAAAGTCGTCGGGGCGCGAGAGATGCTCCAGGCGCACCCTGGCGACCCCCTGGACGAGCAGGCGGATCCGGCCGTCGGGCAGCTTGAGCATGCGCATGATCGAGGCGGCGGTGCCGATCTGGTAGAGGTCGGACTGCTCCGGCTCTTCGATCTTGGCGTCGCGCTGCGCCACCAGCAGGACCATCCTGTTCTCGGCGAGCGACTGGTCGACAGCGCGGATCGAGCTCTCCCGGCCGAGGGAGAGTGGAACGATGATGAACGGATAGAGAACGGCGTCCTTGAGCGGCAGGACCGGCAGAATGTCGGGCAGCCGGATGGCGTCGTCCTGCGGGGTCTCCCGCGACTTCATGCCGGGCCCTTCTTCTTGAGCAACGTCTTCAACTCGTCCATGAACTCGCCGACGTCCTCGAAGCGGCGGTAGACCGAGGCGAACCGGACGTAGGCCACCTGATCCAGCTCGCGCAGGCGCTCCATCGCGAAGGCGCCGATCTCGCTGGTCGAGAGCTCGCGATCCTCCTGCTCCGTCAGCAGACTCTCCGCGGCGTCCACGATCTCCTCCAGCTGACGCAGCGAGACCGGACGCTTTTCACAGGCCTTCTCGAGACCCTTGAGGAGCTTGCTGCGATCGAAGTCTTCGCGCGAGCCGTCGTTCTTGACCACCCGATAGGCGATCTCTTCGACTTTCTCGTAGGTCGTGAAGCGGCGATGGCAGGCCAGGCATTCACGGCGGCGCCGGATCGTCACGCCTTCGCGGCTTTCGCGCGAGTCGACGACCCGGTCCTGGCTCGTTCCGCAGAAGGGGCAACGCATGCGACCACTCTAACGCAGGCCGGGCCGGCGATCGGCACGGCGATGCCTCGGGCCGGGCTGCCGCGCCGGTGGAGGGTCAGTCCTTGGACTTGAGGGCGACGTTCAGCTGCAGCAGGACGCGCTCGAGGCTCTTCGCGTCCTGAATCTCGATCGGCAGATCGCGGATCGCATCGACGACCTGGCGATCCTCGTCCTCGATCCGGAGATTGAGCAGGAAGCGGCGCGCCCGGCTGAACTCGCCGCGCTTGAGCGTCAGCTCGACGGAGCGGTGGATCTCGCCCTTGCCGTTCAGCACCGGATACTTCGGCGTGGGCGCTCGATCCGCCGGGCTGGGCGGGCGCGGCGGTCAGCGAACGGCCGGCGGACGGGGAGGCGGCAGCGCCGGCGGCGCCGCGGCGACGCGTCGCAGCGGGCGCCGCGGTGCCGCGCGGCGGCGGCGCGCCCGCGGCCGGCGCGTGCATGGCCTGGCGCCGGATCTTCTCGAGCTCGGCGAGGACATCGACCTGGCTCGACCTGGATCGGGCTGCCGGCGAGAGCGGCGCGGCTTTCGCGGACGATCGCGCGAGCGATCGGAGCGATCGGAGCCATCGGAGCGGTCGGAGCGGTCAGCGTCGTCGGACCGGGACTCTCGCCGGCGGCATTCGTTCCTGGCCGGACCGCTTGCGGGGCCGCCGGACCGGGCAAGGCCTGCGGTCCCGAGCGGCTGCGTCCTGGCGGCCGGCGCCGGGTTCGCCGGGGCAAGGGCCGGACGCGCCGGTGCCGGCATGGCGATGATCTTGCTGCCCTGCGGGCCCGGTCTCGGGCTTGCTGAGCCGCTTCTTCAGGTTCAGCAACGTCAGCTTCGAGATCCCCTTGAGGGTCTCGAAGACTCCCTGGCCGGTCACCGCGGAGGCGCCGAAGCTCGGCCAGCCGTGCGGATTCAGAATCTCTTCCATCTCTTCGATCGAGCAGACGTCGGGCAGGTCGCGCTTGTTGTACTGCAGGACGATCGGCATGGTGTCGACCGTGAGGTTCATCTCCTCCAGGTTGATCTGGAGGTTCTTCAGCGATTCGAGATTCGCTTGCAGCATGGGGCGCTGGGAGTCGGCGACGAACACCACGCCGTCGACGCCCTTCAGCACGAGCTTGCGCGTCGTGTTGTAGAACACCTGTCCGGGCACGGTGTAGAGCTGGATACGGGTATTGAAGCCGGCGATCGAACCGACGTCGATGGGCAGGAGGTCGAAGAAGAGCGTGCGGTCGGTCTCGGTCTCGAGCGACACCATCTCACCCCGGCTGTCCTGCGAGGTGTGCCCGTAGATGAACTGCAGGTTGGTCGTCTTGCCGCACAGACCCGGGCCGTAGTACACGACCTTGGCTGCCATCTGCATCGTGCTGTAGTTGAAGAAGACCATGGGCTCAGCCTGGCGGCTTGGGCGTCGAAGTTAGCACCCGATCTTTCGTCAGGTCAAGGAGATCCGCGCGGGAAAGGAGTTCCGCCAGGGCCGCCTGGGGCGGATCGGGTGCGGCGCAGCGGGAGCGCTGCCGCAGGCTCTCGCGTGCCAGGGCGACGACGATCGGCACCGCTTGAGGCGCCATCCGGTCGAGGTGGGCGAGCTCGAAGAGAAAGGTGCCGTCGTCGCCGCGCGCCGCCGGGCCGGTGATTCCCCCGGCGGGCTCGGTCAGCGCCAGCGCCTTCGCCAGCGCATCGGTCGCGAGCCTGGCGAAGCCGGGGCGCACCTCGTCCGGCAGGCCGGAGCGTGCGGCGATCTCCATTGCCAGCGCCGCGACGGTCGTCACGGCTCCGGCCATCAGGGTCGCCACGAGGTGGTAGAGCGGGCGCTGCTCCGCCGAGATCGACGCGGCCGTGCCGCCGAACGCCGTCGCCAGGCGCTGCCCGAGGGCGATCGCCGGCGGATCTCCGTCGAGGGCGAAAAAGACCCCCGCAGCCTTCTCGACGGAGCGCTCGGGCGCCGGGAAGGCGCGCAGGGGATGGAAGCCGCCGATCGCCGATCCGGCGGACCGAGCGGCTCGAGCACCGCCGCGGAGGCGACGCCAGAGACGTGCAGCGCCACGCCGGCCTGCGGGCGATTCGCCAGCATGGCGGCGACACCGGCGAGCTCGCCATCGGGCACCGCGATCGAGCAGCAGCGTCTTCGCCGCGGGTCGAGAGCTCGCGGGCGTCGACGGCCGGCGCCTGGAGGCGCCGGGCGAAGGCCGCGAGACGGGTGGAGCCCGGCCGTCCCGCCGCCTGGCAGAGCGTCCCGCCGCAGGCCACGATCCATGCCGCGAGGCTCTCGCCGACCGCGCCGGGGCCGATCAGGCTGAAGCGCAGGCCGACGAGGATCGGAGGCGAGGGGCTCACTGGGGTAAAATACGCGGGTCCGGGAGCTTACGCAACGCGAAGCAGCATGCAGGGCTCCGGTACAACTGTCCAAAAAACGACATGCGTCCCATCCGTCCAGCCGTCGAACTCACTGCGCGCGATCGCGAGATCCTGCGCGACGTCGTGCAGACCTTCATCCTCGTGGGCGAGCCCGTCAGCTCGCGCTCGGTGGCGAAGCACGTCCAGCACGGGGTCTCGGCGGCGACGATCCGCAACGTGATGGCCGACCTCGAGGAATGGGGCTATCTCGAGCAGCCGCACACCTCGGCGGGCCGCGTGCCGAGCAGCGCCGGCTACCATCTCTACATCGAGTCCCTGATGGAGAAGGGGAGCCTCTCGGACGACGATCGCCGGCGCATCGACGGCGACCTCCACGGCGGCGAGGCCGCGCCCGGACGGCTGGTCGCCCTGACTTCGCAGCTGCTCTCCCGGCTCTCCGGGCAGATCGGCATCCTGGTGACCCCGGCGATCGGCGACACGGTCCTGCGGACCGTCGACTTCGTTCCGCTCTCCGGGCGCAGGGTCCTCTGCGTCGTCGTTTCCGAGGCCGGATTCGTGGAGAACAAGCTGCTCGAGAGTCGAGGAGGAGCTGTCGCGCGAAGAGCTGATCCGGATCTCGAACTACCTGACCGAGAACTTCCGCGGCAGGACGCTGCGCAACATCCGCGAGCGCCTGCTCGCCGCGATGACCGACGAGCGGACGCAGATGGACGAGCTCCTCGGACGCGCGATCTCCCTCGCCCAGCGCTCGCTCGAATCGACCCAGGGGCCGGAGGTGCTGGTCGAGGGCACGGCGCAGCTGCTGGCGCACGGCCGGAGCTCGAGAACCTCTCCCGCGTCCGCCTGCTGCTCGACACCTTCGCCGATCGCCAGCGCCTGGTGGGCCTCCTCAGCCAGTGCATGGACGGCAGCGGCGTCCGGGTGGTCATCGGCGAGGACAGCTCGGTGACCTCGGACCTCGGATTCAGTCTCGTCGCGCGGCCGTTCGGCGCCGGCGAGAGGCGCCCAGGGAACGCTGGGCATCTTCGGTCCTTCGCGCATGGCCTACGAGCGCATCATCCCTTTGGTCGACTATCTGGGAGAATCCCTGTCGCTGGCGCTCGAGTCGAGCGCGAACCGATAGGGCAACTGGAGCTGTCATGAGCGAGCTCGACGATTCCGAGTCCAACCGGCCCGGAGACGGATTCCTCGCCGGAGGGCTACGAGGACACCGTGGTCGAGATCCTGAGCCTCGGCGACGAGGACGAGGCCGCGGATGCCGCGACCGCGGCCGACTCCGCCGCTCCGGGACGCGTCGACTTGCGCCGCGCTCGACTCGCAGCTCGCAGCGGAGCGCGAGCGGATGCTGCGGCTGCGGGCCGACTTCGACAACTATCCGCAAGCGGACCGAGCGCGAGCGCGCCGAGATCGAGCGCTACGCCCTGGCGGACGTGCTGCGCGAGCTCCTGCCGGTGGTCGACAATCTCGAGCGCGCCCTGGCGCGCCCAGAGCTCACTGGCCAGCGCAGGTGCCGGCCGACGATCTGCGCAAGGGTGTCGAGATGATCGTCCGGCAGTTCCAGGAGGTTCTGAAGCGCTACGGACTGCCGCCGATTCCGGCGCTCGGCGAGCGCTTCGACCCGTCGATCCACGAAGCCGTCTTCCAGGAAGAGTCCGACAGCGTCGCGGCTCCGACCGTGGCGCTCGAGTTGCAGCGCGGATACCGGCTGAACGACCGGCTCCTGCGGCCGTCGATGGTCAAGGTCGCCGTGCCGAGAGAGACGACGGACGACGGCTCCATCGTCGGATTCGTCGCAGTAGCGCGCGGTCGAAAGGCAAAAGGGGACAACGTGGGGAAGATCATCGGCATCGATCTCGGCACCACGAACAGCTGCGTCGCGGTGGTCGAGGCCTTCTCTCCGCGGGTGCTGGCGAACCGCGACGGCAGCCGCACGACGCCGTCGATCGTCGCCTTCACGCCGGACGGCGACCGGCTCGTGGGGCAGATCGCCAAGCGCCAGGCGATCACCAACCCGCAGCAGACGGTGTTCGCGGTCAAGCGCCTGATCGGCAGGAAGTACAGCGATGCGAACGTCCAGCGCGCGCGCGATCTGCTGCCCTACGCCCTGGTCGAGGCGGCCAACGGCGACGTGAAGATCCAGATCCGCGATCGCCAGCACAGTCCCGAGGAGATCTCCGCCTTCGTGCTGCGCGAGCTCAAGGCGTTCGCCGAAGAGGCGCTCGGCGAACCGGTGCGCGAGGCGATCATCACGGTCCCGGCCTACTTCGACGATTCGCAGCGTCAGGCGACCAAGGACGCCGGGCGCATCGCCGGGCTCGAGGTGCTGCGCATCCTGAACGAGCCGACCGCCGCGGCGCTGGCCTACGGCCTCGACCGCGGCACCACCAACCGCAAGATCGCCGTCTACGACCTCGGCGGCGGCACCTTCGACATCTCGATCCTCGAGCTCTCCGAGGGCATCTTCGAGGTGCGGTCCACTTCCGGCGACACCTATCTCGGCGGCGAGGACTTCGACCAGCGCATCATCGACTGGCTGATCCAGGAGTTCCGCGGCGAGACCGGGATCGACCTGCGCGGCGACCGCATGGCGCTGCAGCGGCTCAAGGAGGCCGCGGAGCGCGCCAAGTGCGAGCTCTCGACGGTGACCGAGGCGACGATCAACCTGCCGTTCATCTCGGCCGACGAGAACGGCCCGCGGCATCTCTCGCGGGTCCTCACGCGCTCCGCCTTCGAAGACCCTCGTGGCCGAGCTGGTGGCGCGCACGGAAGGTCCCTGCCGCGACGCGATCGAGCAGGCCGGGCTCGCCGCCGAGGACATCGACGAGGTCCTGCTGGTGGGCGGGCAGACCCGCACGCCGCTGGTCGGGCAGACGGTCGAGCGCATCTTCCGGCGCCCGCCGAACCGCGACATCAACCCCGACGAGGTGGTGGCGATCGGCGCCGCCATCCAGGGCGGCATCATCCGCGGCGACATCAAGGACCTGGTCCTGCTCGACGTCACCCCGCTGTCGCTCGGCATCGAGACCCACGGCGGCCTGTTCGTCCGGCTCATCGAGCGCAACGCCACCATCCCCACGAAGAACGCGCAGATCTTCACCACCGTGGTCGACAACCAGGACACGGTCGAAGTGCACGTTCTCCAGGGCGAGCGCGAGATCGCCACCGAGAACCGTTCCCTCGGGCGCTTCGAGCTGGTCGGAATCCCGCCGGCACCGCGCGGCGTGCCGCAGATCGAAGTCACCTTCGCGATCGATTCGAACGGCATCGTGAGCGTCTCGGCGCGCGACGTGGCGACCAACCAGTCGCAGACGATCCAGATCAACCCGGCCGGCGGGCTCTCCAAGGACGAGATCGACCGGCTGGTGACCGAGGCCGACCAGTTCGCGCAGGCGGATGCCCAGAAGCGCGAGATTCGCCGTCTCAAGAATCGGATCGAGGGACTCATCTACACCAACGAAAAGGTGCTCTCCCAGTTCAGCGACAGCCTGCCCGAGAAGGACCGCAAGCGGACCGCCGAGACCCTGATCCGCGCCCGCATGGCGCTCGACCAGCGACGCCCGTGCGGATCTCGAAACTGCGCTCTTCGATCTCAACTCGACCTCGCGCGCGCTCTCCGAGTTGATGATGAGCCAGGTCGGCGAGAGCGGCATGCCGCCGGGTTTCGAGCGCCGGCGGCGCCGGGTCGAAGAGCTGACGGATGGCGAAGGCCGAACGCGCCCAGCGCGACTACTACGAGATTCTCGGCGTCGAGCGGACCGCCTCCGACAAGGAGATCAAGGCCGCCTACCGCAAGCTCGCCCTGCTCCACCATCCGGACAAGAACCCCGGGGACAAGGGAGCGGAAGAGCTCTTCAAGCAGGCGGCCGAGGCCTACGCCGTGCTCTCGGATCCCGAGAAGCGCCAGCGCTACGACCGCTTCGGGCGCCAGGGCGCGCCGTGCTTCGAGGGCGGATTCGATCCTTCGACGTTCTCGGACTTCTCCGACATCCTCGGCGATCTGTTCGGATTCGCCGGCGGCGGGCGCGGCGGCAGGAGCCGTGCCACTCCTGGCGCCGATCTGCGTTACGACCTCGAGATCGGATTCGAGGAGGCGGCCTTCGGTGTCACCAGGAGTCTCAAGGTGCCGCGGCTCGAGAGCTGCGAGACCTGCGGCGGCAGCGGCGCTGCCGGCGGATCCGCTCCGGTGCGCTGCTCGGGGTGCGGCGGGCGGGGGCAGGTCCACTACTCGCAGGGCTTCTTCACCCTGGCGCGCACCTGCCCGCGGTGCGGCGGCGAAGGGGTCACGATCACCGACCCCTGCAAGGAGTGCCGCGGCGAAGGACGGGTCGAGATGTTGCGCACCCTCGAAGTGAAGATCCCGCGCGGTGTCGACAACGGCGCGCGTCTGCGCCTGGTCGGCGAGGGCGAGCACGGCCGCCGCGGCGGTCCGCGCGGCGACCTCTACGTCGTGCTCTCGGTCGCGCCGCACGAGCGCTTCGAGCGTGACGGCAACAACGTCCTCTCCGAAGTCGAGATCGGCTACGCGCAGGCGGTGCTCGGCGCCGAGGTCGAGGTCGAGACGCTGCACGGCAAGGAGGAGCTCGTGATTCCCGCCGGGAACGCACCACGGCGAGCAGTTCCGCATCAAGGGCAAGGGGATCGACCGGCTGGGCGGCTCCGGCCGCGGCGACCACATCGCGCTCGCGGCGATCCGGGTGCCGCTACCGGGCGACCTGGACGACGAGCAGCGCGACCTCCTGCGCAAGCTCGCGGAGCTCGAGGGTCGTCCGGTGAAGGAGGAGCGCGGCGTCCTCCATCGGGTTCGCGACCTGTTCGGCGGATGAGCGGCCCGATGCGGCAGCCGGTACCACCGGCTGCGCATCCGCGTCCCGCGCCATCCGGAAGAGTCCGAGGAGATCGTCGCCGCCTGGGCTCTGGGAACACGGAACGGCGGGGATCGAGTTTCAATCGGACGGGAGCGGCGAGTCCATTCTTGTTGCGACCTTCGAAGCGGAAAAGCTTCCGGTAAAGGGAGATTTGAGAGATCTCGCGGCGCTGGTGCCGGGGAGTCGACGTCGTCGACTTCGGCCCCGTGGAGGACAAGGACTGGCTTGCTGCCTGGCGCGATGCGGCTTTGCCGATTCCGCTGGGCGATCGCCTGCTCGTCGATCCGCGGGAGTGGGACCTCGGCGTCACGGACTTGCCGCCAGCGTCGCGCAGCGGTTCCCGCGCCGAAGGCGCCAGCGGCGGGCGGTTCGTTCTCGCCATCCCGGCGCGCACAGCGTTCGGCGTCGGGAGCCACGAGTCGACCCGTCTGGCCTACGAGCTGCTCGAGGCCACGCCGCTCGCCGGCAAGCGGGTGCTGGACGTGGGCTGCGGCTCCGGAATCCTCGCCCTGGCGGCGCTTCTCCTCGGCGCGCGCGCCGCGGTCGGCTTCGACTTCGACCCGGCAGCCGGACTCCTCGCCGGCCAGTACGCCCGCCACAACCGCCTGGCGCCGGCGTTCTTCACCGGTACAGTCGCCGCCCTCGCGGCACCCGCGACGGACAAGGAGAGGTTTGAGGTCGTCGTCCTCAACGTGTTGCCGCACGAGATCGCCGACGAGCTCGAGCAGGTGATCGCCCAGCTCGCCCCCGGCGGCGACCTGCTGGTATCCGGCGTCCTCCAGACCGAAGCCGCGGCGGTGACGAGGGCGATCGAGCGCCTGGGCTGCGCCGCCGCCGGCGAGATCCAGGCTGGCGAATGGACCGGTCTGCGGTTCACCCAACGCCGGGAACTCGCCACGGCAGCCGAATGACCACGAGCCCCCTTCTACCGGTCTTTTTCTTTCCTGAAACCGCACTCGCCGCGGTGCGCCGATGACCACTACCCTCCATTTACCGGTCTTTTTCTCCGCCGCAACCGCCCTCATCGAGGGTGAAGCCCATCACCACCTGTTCAAGGTGAAACGCCTCCAGACCGGCGAGCGTCTGCGGGTGATCGACGGCGAGGGGCACGCACGTTGGGCGGAGATCACCGGCATCGACAAGCGCGCCGCGCGCCTGGCGCTCGGCGCGCCGGCGCCGGCCAACGAGCCGGAGCGAGCGGTCGAGATCTTCGTCGCGGCGGCGAAGCCGGATCGAATTGCCTGGCTGGTCGAGAAGGCGACCGAGATCGGCGTCGTTGCGATCCACTTCATTCCGACCGAGCGCGAGGCGCGTCCGGTCGAGAGCTCCCAACTCGCCCGTTTGCGCCGCATCGCGATCTCCGCGGTCGAGCAGTCAGGACGATCGGTCGTGCCGCTGCTGACCACCGAGGCGGGATTGCGTGAGGCGATCGCCGGCGCGCGCGCGGCGGGCCTGGCGACCGTGGTCCTCGACTCCGCGGCTGCCGGGGCGGGCCCGGCCCTGGGTCCGGACGCTGGCGGGACCGGGCGCCTGGGCCTCTTCGTCGGTCCCGAGGGCGGATGGAGCCCGGGGGAGCAGGACCTGTTCCGCAGCATGGAGGTTCCGGCCGGGTCTCTCGGCCCGACGGTGCTCCGGGTCGAGACCGCGGCAGTCGTCGCGGCCGGTCTGGCCCTCTGCGGCGGTGGCTTCTCGCGTTGACACCCCCCGGACCGGGGGTTACCATGGCGACGATTTCATCGAGGAGGTCGATTTGTCGGCAAGCCCATTCGCGGGAATCCGCTACGTCTGGATGAACGGCAAGCTGGTCGAGTTCGAGAAGGCCACGGTGCACGTCATGGCGCATGCCATGCACTACGGCTCCGGGCTCTTCGAGGGCATCCGCTGCTACAGGACGCCCACCGGTCCGGCGGTCTTCCGGCTGCAGGAGCACCTCAAGCGGCTCGAGAACTCGTGCAAGGTCTATCGCATGCAGATTCCGTTCACCCGCGAGGAGATGACCCAGGCGGTCTTCGACGCCATTCGCAGCAACGGACTCGAGGAGTGCTACATCCGGCCGCTCGTCTATCGCGGCTTCGGCACCGCCGGCATCAACCCCCTGAAGTCGCCGGTCGACGTCGCCATCGCCGTGTGGTCCTGGGGCAGGTATCTCGGCACCGACGCTCTCGAGGAGGGGGTGGATGCCTGCGTCTCGACCTGGCGCCGGGTGGGGGCAGGGAGCTCCCCGGCGATTGCCAAGGCGACCGCCAACTACCTCAACTCCCAGCTGGTGAAGATGGAGGCCGTCACCAACGGCTTCGCGGAGGGCATCGCACTCGACGACCAGGGCTACGTATCCGAGGGCTCGGGCGAGAACGTCTTCCTGGTGCTCGACGGACAACTTCTGACGCCGTCGGTTTCGTCCTCGATCCTGCCCGGGATCACCCGCAACTCGATCTTGAAGCTGGCCGACGAGATGGGCATCCCGACGCGCCGCGAGAGCATTCCGCGCGGCGTCCTCTATACCTGCGAAGAGGCCTTTTTCACCGGCACCGCGGTGGAGGTCACGCCGATCCGGAGCGTGGACCGGATTCCGGTGGGCGACGGCAAGCCGGGCCCGATCACGCGCCGGCTCATGCAGGAATACCTCGGTATCACGCGCGGAGAGGTCGCCGACCGGTTCGGCTGGCTCACCCCCGTGCCGGCCGCGGTCGCGCGGGTCTCATGAACGGCGGAGCGGACGGAGGAAGCAAATGAACGTCAACGATCTGCTCAAGATCGCGGTGGAACGCAAGGCCTCCGACCTGCATCTCAAAGTCGGCAGCCATCCGGTCCTGCGCGTCGATGGCTCGCTCCTGCCGCTGCCCGAAGTCAAGCGGCTGATGCAGGAAGACACGATCGCGATGGCTTTCTCGATGATGAACGCGCGCCAGAAGCAGCGCTTCAAGGACGAGTTCGAGATCGACATTGCCTACTCCGTGCCGGGGCTGGGGCGCTTTCGCTGCAACATCTTCCAGCAGCGCGGCACGGTCGGGCTCGTGCTGCGGGTCATTCCGGGTCGCATTCTCACGATCCGCGAGCTCACCCTTCCGCCGGTGCTCGAGCGCATCTGCGAAGAGAGCCGCGGGCTCGTGCTCTGCACCGGTACCACCGGGTCGGGCAAGTCGACCTCGCTCGCCTCGATGATCGACTTCATCAATTCCGGGCGCAGCGAGCACATCGTGACCATCGAGGATCCGGTCGAGTTCCTGCACCGCGACAAGAAGTCGATCGTCAACCAGCGCGAGATCGACGTCGACACCCGGACCTTCTCCGGCGCGCTGCGCTCGGCGATGCGCCAGGATCCGGACGTCATCCTGGTCGGCGAGATGCGCGACTACGAGACGATCGAGACCGCGCTGCTCGCGGCCGAGACCGGCCACCTCGTCTTCTCGACGCTCCACACGCTGGACGCGACCGAGACCATCAACCGCATCATCGCGGTCTTCCCGCCGCACCATCAGAAGCAGATCCGCATCCAGCTCGGCCAGGTGCTCAAGGCGGTGATCTCGCTGCGCCTCCTGCCGCGCGCCGACGGCAGCGGCCGGGTGCCGGCGGCGGAGGTCATGATCGTCACGCCGTACATCCGCGATTGCATCGAGAACAAGGAAAAGACCAAGTACATCCGCGAGCAGATCGCGCTGGGCACCAGCCAGTACGGCATGCAGACTTTCGATCAGTCGCTCTACCAGCTGTACAAGGCCGGCCTCATCACGCTCGAGGAGGCGATCCGGCGCGCCTCGAATCCGGACGAGTTCAAGCTCAAGATCCAGGGCGTCCAGTTCACCGCCGACGCCTCGCGCGAGCAGATGGAGTCCTCCCTCGACGCGCCGGGCTCGTTCAATCCGACCGAAGAGTCGGCTTTCGAGATCGAGCGCATCGAGGGCCCCAAGCGCTGACGCCGGTTCGCTTCCGCACTGCGCGCGCGACTGCCCGCTGACGGGAAGTTCGGGCTAGGATCCGGGCATGGAGTTCACCGGCCGGCTGTCCGCATTCCCTGCCTCGAACCTCCTGCAATGGGCTCTGACCGAGCGCGTGACCGGCACACTCGTCGTGCGCCGCAGCCAGCGCGAGAAGCGGATCGGCTTTCGTACCGGCAAGATCCTCGACTGCCGTTCGAACCAGGTGGCGGAGCACTATGGCCAGCATCTGATCGCCCACGGCCATCTTGGCGGCGAAGAGCTCGGGCGAGCGCTGGCGCACTGCCGGCTGAAGCGGATGCCGCTCGGCGAGGCGCTCGTCGAGCTCGCGCTCCTCGACGAGGCGACGGTGGGCGTGACGCTCGCGCAGTCGATCCAGGAGTCGGTCCAGGATCTCTTCTTCTGGAACCAGGGGCTGTTCTACTTCCAGGAGGGCAACCCTGCGGCCTCGCGCGTCGAGGTCGAGCTCGAGACGACGGAGCTGCTGCTCGAGGGCACCCAGTGGATCGACGAGCAGGCCCGGATCCGCCGTGTGCTCACCAGCGACAGCGTCGTCGTCCGTCCCGGGGCGCAGGGCAGCGCGGACGACCGGGAGCTGTCGCCCTATGAGCGGCGGATCGTCGGCGGAGCGGCGCCGGAGGCGGCGCTCTCCGACCTCTACGCGCGCACGGGTGGCGTGCATTTCCCCTTCCTCTCGGCCTGCTCGAGGCTGATCGGGCGAGGGATGCTCGATCTCGTGCGCAATCCCGGCGAGAACCCGGCCATCTCGCGCGAGATCAACCTGCGCGAGCTCCTGCTCAGCCTTCAGGCCGAGGACGAGGTCGTGGTCGGCAGCTCCAGCGCGATCTTCCCGCTCGAGGCGATCGAATCGCTGGTGCCGGTGTGGATCCGCAAGCCCACGACGCGGGAGCTCGAAGCGACGCCATTGCGCGAGCGCGCCTTTCTCGACGGCATCGACGGCCGGGCGACGTTGCGCCGCCTGCTCTCCTCGAGCGCCGAGGATCGCGCCGACCAGATCGAGCTCCTGCTGGTGGAGCTCAAGAAGCGCAACGTCCTGCTGCTCCCCGCCAGCCTCGAGGAGGTCGAGCGCCGCCTCGAAGGCGACTCCCCCCTGAAGCGCATCGTGCGCCGGCTGAAAGGCTGAGAGCGAGCCCGCCCTTGAGCGCCTGGAAGAGGTCGACGGCGAGCGACGGGGAGGAGACGCCCGAGGCTCCCGATCGTCCGGCGGCCGGCGAGAAGGCGGCAGAGCTCCTGGCGCTGCGGCCGCACTTTCGGCGCGAGCTCGAGGTGAAGCTGCAGCGGGCGGGTTACGAACCCTCGGAGGTCGGCGAGGCGCTCGACAAGCTGGTACGACTGCGCCTCCTCGACGACGGTGACCTGGCGCGCGCCTTCGTCGAGACGGTCGCCCGGCGCAAGGGCTGGGGCCGCATGCGGGTGGCGCAGGAGCTGGCCCGCCGCGGCGCGCCAGACGAAGCCGCCGCTGCCGCGCTCGCCGGTTTGTCCCCCGACGCCGACCTCGAGGGGGCGCGCGAAGCGGCCCGGCGGTGGCGGCGCAAGGGCGTCGGGAGCGTCGATGCGCTCGCCCGGCACCTCTCTCGCCGGGGCTTTGCGAGTAGTGCTATCTTCAAGGTTCTAAAAGAGATGGCGTCGCAGGCCGGCCATCCCTCCGAAGCTGGCGACGAGGGCGGCGACGCGGCGCCCGAAGACTGATCTGGAAGGCCGCTCCACCTTCCGCTTTCCTGCGAGAGAGTCCCGAGTGAAATCGATGCGCAGCTCCGAGATCCGCCAGAGTTTCGTCGACTATTTCCACGCCCGCGGCCACCGGCCCGTGGCGAGCTCGCCGCTGGTTCCGCACGGCGACGCGACGCTGCTGTTCACCAACGCCGGCATGGTCCAGTTCAAGGACTACTTCACCGGCGCCGCCAGGCCGGAGTACCCCCGCGCCGTCACGGTGCAGAAGTGCCTGCGGGTGTCCGGCAAGCACAACGACCTCGAGAATGTCGGCCCGTCGCCGCGCCACCACACCTTCTTCGAGATGCTCGGCAACTTCTCCTTCGGCGACTACTTCAAGCCGGAGGCCATCGAATTCGCCTGGGAGCTGGTCACCCGGGTCTGGGGCCTCCCGCCTGCCCACCTCTTCGCTTCCGTCTTCGAGCAGGACGACGAAGCTGCGGCGCTGTGGCGGAAGATCTCCGGGCTGCCGGCCGAACGGATCGTGCGCTGCGGCGAAAAGGACAACTTCTGGGCGATGGGGGAGACCGGCCCGTGCGGTCCCTGCAGCGAGATCTACGTCGATCGCCGGCCCGATCTGCCCCAGGTGGGCTGGGACGATGGCACCGACAGCGGGCGCTACCTCGAGATCTGGAATCTCGTCTTCATGCAGTACGAGCGCGCCGCGGGCGGGTCGCTCACGCCGCTGCCGAAGCCTTCGATCGACACCGGCGCCGGCCTCGAACGGGTGGCTGCGGTGGTCGCCGGAGTCGATTCGAACTACGACACCGATCTCTTTCAGCCGATTCTCGCCGGCGCCGCGACGCTCGCCGGCAAGGTCTACGGGCGCAATGCCGAGCACGACACCTCCCTGCGGGTGATCGCCGACCACCTGCGCGCCACCGCTTTTCTGCTCGCCGATGGCGTCATTCCCACGAACGACGGGCGCGGCTACGTGCTGCGCCGACTGCTCCGGCGGGCAGTGCGTCACGGCATGCGGCTCGGTTTCGAGGAGCCGTTCCTCTGCCGCCTCCTGCCGATCGTCGACGAGGCGATGGCCGGAGCCTACGGCGAGCTCAAGGCCACCCAATCGGCCTCCGAAGCGACCATCCGGGCGGAAGAGGAAAAGTTCTTCGACACCGTCGCGATCGGTTCGCGGATGGTCCAGGAGGGCATCGAGGAGGCCAAGCGTGCCGGCCGACGCGAGCTCTCCGGGGACCAGGTCTTCCGCCTCTACGACACCTACGGTCTGCCGATCCAGTTGCTGCGCGAGATTGCCGAAGAGGAGAAGTTCGCGGTCGACGAGGCCGGCTTCGAACAGGCGATCGCCGGCCAGCGCGAGCGCTCCCGCGCCGCGACGGGCTCTGCCCTGCGCTCCAAGCAGGTCGTCGATCTCGCCCTGGCGAAGATCCCCGAGGCCCAGACGCCGACGACGTTCGAAGGCTATGAAAAGCTTTCAGTAAAGGGAGTCAAGATCGTTGCGGCGGTGGGCGGTACGGAGCCGCCAGTTGTCCCGAGCGAGGCGCCGAGCTCGGCGATGCGCGCCGAGGAGATCGGCGAAGGTGAATCCGGCGTGCTCGTCCTCGAGCGCACGGTGTTCTATGCCGAAAGCGGCGGCGAGGTCGGCGATCGCGGCGAGATCCGCTGGCCGGGCGGCAGGGCGCTGGTCGAAGACTCCACCAAGGACAATGCCGGGAGGGTGCTGCATTGGGTGCATGTCGTCGAGGGGGCGATCCGGAGACCTTTTCCTTTACTGGAGCTTTTTGTTTCTGAAGGCCTGCGCCGTTCCATCCAGCGGAACCACACCGCGACGCACCTCCTGCACGCGGCCCTTCGCAGCGTGTTGGGCGAGGGGGTACGGCAGGCGGGATCGCTGGTGGCGCCGGAGCATCTGCGCTTCGACTTCACCTACGGCAAGCCGTTGACCGATGCCGAGCGCGAGCGCGTCGAACAGCTGGTGGACGAGTGGGTGCTGCGCGCGGTGCCGACGAGGATCACTGCGGACCGCGATCCGAAGGAGGCGATCGCGGCCGGAGCGATGGCTCTGTTCGGCGAGAAGTACGGCGACCGGGTGCGCACCGTCGAGGTTCCGGGTTTCTCGCTCGAGCTCTGCGGCGGCTGCCACGTGGCGAACACCGGCGAGATCGGACCGTTCGTCCTGCGCTCCGAGCGCGGCGTGGCCTCGGGCGTCCGGCGGATCGAGGCGCTCACCGGCGAAGGCGCGCTCGCCTTCCTGCGCCAGCGCGACGGCGCGCTCGCGGCGGTCGAGACGGCGCTCGGTGCGGCGCCCGGCCATGCCGAGGCGGAGCTCGCGAAGCTCAAGCGCGAGCTTCGCGAGCGCGACGCCGAGCTCGCGAAGATGCGGGTGCAGATGGTCTCGGGAACGGCTTCTGCAGGCGAGGAGCAGGTGGTCGCCGGCATCAAGGTCCTGGCGCGCGAGGTGCCTGCCGCTCCGCCGGCGGAGCTGCGCAACATGGCCGATCTGTTGCGCTCCCGGCTCGGCTCCGGCGTCGTCGTCCTCGGCGTCCGGCAGGAGGGCAAGGTGACGCTGATTGCCGCGGTGACCGACGACCTCAAGGCGCGCGTCCCGGCCGGCAAGCTCCTCAAAGCGCTCGCCGGCCTGGTGGGCGGTGCGGGGGGTGGCAAGGACGACTTTGCCCAGGCGGGGGGCAAAGAGCCCGAGAGGCTGCCGGAGGCGCTCGCCGGGGTCGCCCGGGCGGTCGCGGAGCTGGCCGGAGGGGCGGGCTGAGCTTTTATTCTCATTTTTACGCCGGGCCGGTTGGGGAGTAAGATCAAAGGGACACCATGCGCCGAGCTCTGGGAATCGCTTTCTTGATCGTGGGCACGCCTGCGGCTTTTGCCGGGACGACCTCGATCCAGGTGCGCGAAGACGGCATGAAGGTGATCATGAACGAGCCGTCCGAGGCCCGCTCGCGGCGCCTTTCAGATCGGCTGCTCGCGACACCGGACCCGCTGCTGGCCGAGGCGATCGACCGCCATGCGCGCGCGCGCGACCTCGAGCCGCGGCTGGTTCAGGCGGTGGTGCAGGTCGAGTCGGGCTACAACCAGCGTGCGCGTTCGAACAAGGGCGCCATCGGCCTGATGCAGCTCATGCCGGGGACGGCGAGCGACCTCGCGGTCGCCGACCCCTGGGATGCCGACCAGAACCTGCGCGGCGGCACCAGCTACCTCCGCCAGATGATCGACCGCTTCGGGGACCTCGAGCTCGCTCTCGCCGCCTACAACGCCGGCCCGGAGGCGGTAGCGAAATTCGGCGGGATCCCGCCCTACGAGGAGACCCGCAACTACGTGCGGCGGATCCTGCACCTTTTCGACGGCAGCGGCGGCGACGGCGCGCTCGACGGCAGCCGGGTCTTCATCGTGCGCGACGCCAACAACCGGGTGAGACTGACCACCTCCAGCGTCGCCCGGCCCTAGCGGCGACCCTCGCCCGACCGAACGCGCCCTCCGGATGTCGAATCTTCCCAACATACTGACGTCCATCCGGATTCTGCTCGTCCCGATCCTGGTCGTCGTGCTGCTGACCAAGTTCGACGGCAAGGAGTTCGTCGGACTGGCGCTTTTCCTGATCGCGGCCCTGACCGATTTCCTCGACGGCTACTTCGCCCGGCGCTGGAACCTCGTGAGCCGCTTCGGGCAGCTGCTCGACCCGGCCGCCGACAAGATCCTGGTCGCCGCCGCCTTCGTCTCCCTCGTCGAGCTCGACCCCAGGGTCACCCCATCCTGGATGGTGGTCGTCATCCTGGCGCGCGAGTTCGCCGTCAACGCGCTGCGCAGTCACGCCGCCGCGGAGCAGGTGGTGATCCCGGCGGGGTTGTCGGGGAAGATCAAGACCGGCACCCAGATCGTCGCCATCTCGCTGCTCATCATCTACAACCAGCTGGGTGAGTTCTCCCACCTCGCGCCGATTTCGCTCTGGGTTGCCGTGATCGTCACGTTGTATTCGGGTTTCGAGTACTTCGTGCGCTACTGGCGGCGATTGGGCGGCGTTCCGCTGGCGCCGGTGGCGCCGGCTCCGCCCGCTCCGCCCGCTTCTCCGCAGCCGCCCGTGGTCGCTTGAGCTCCCGCGGACTGCTCGAACGCCTGATTCTCTTCGCCGGCCGGCGCTACAGGCTGGTTTTCGTCACTTTCTTCCTGGTCGTCGCGGTGAGCGCGGCGCTTGCCTTCCGCCTGCGCTTCGATCCGGACGTGCTGCACCTCCTGCCGACGAAGGACCCGGGCGTCATCACCTTCCGCGAGACGCTGGAGCAGTTCGGCAACGTCGACTACTTCGTGGTCGGCATCCGCGTCCCCGAGGACGCTCCGCTCGACCCCTACGAAGCGCTCACGGACGAGGTCGCGGCGCGGATGGCCGAGTCCACGGCGTTCTTCCGCACCGTCGAGGCCAAGCTCGGTGAGCCCGAGGAGCTGCTGCGGGAGTTCCTGCCCAAGGCGATCCTCTTCCTCGATGCCCCGACGCGCGAGCGGCTCGCCGGACAACTGACCGGCCCGGAGATCCGGAATCGCGCCAAAGAGCTGCGGCGGACGCTCGAGATGCCGCAGGCGGTGGCGCTCAAGGATCTGTTGAAGCTCGACCCGCTCGGCATCTCGGGCATCTTCCTCGACCGGCTCGGCGGCCAGCGGGGTCCGCTGGCGGTCGACTGGACCAGCGGGCGCTACCTGTCGCGCGATCACCGCCTGTTGCTCATCCTCGGCAAGCCGACCAGCAGTCCGCAGGACATCGACTTCAACCGCCGGCTCTTCGAGTCGATGCAGAAGATCGTCGCGACCACAAGCGCCGGCTGGAGCGAGCTCGCCGAGGGCAGCGACGCGCCCGTGCCGGAGGTCTTCTTCGGCGGCCGTTACATGATCGCCCTCGACGACACCGGCCTCATCCGCCGCGACGTGATCGTCAACGCGCTCTCGTCGCTGGTCGGCGTCCTCATCCTGTTCTACATCGCCTATCGCCGTACTTCGCTCCTGCTGCTGGTCTTCTGGCCGCTCGCCTGCGGTCTCGCGATCACATTCGGGTTCGCTGCGCTGGCCGTTGGCGTCCTCTCCTCGGCGACCGCCGGAGTCGCGGCGCTGCTGGTCGGCCTGGGGGACGATTTCGTCATCGTGCTCTACGGCCGCTATGTCGAGCAGCGCCAGCGCGGTTGCTCGGTCGTCGAGTCGATGCGCTCCATGGGCGGCGCGACGGCCCGCGGCGTCGTCCTCGGAGCCGTTACCACCGCGGCGACCTTCTACGCCTTCCTGATCACCGACTTCACCGGCCTCTACCAGATGGGGCTGATCGTCGGCACGGGCGTCCTCTTCTGCCTCGTCGCCGTCCTCTTCCTGGTGCCGGCAATGATCGGCTGGAGCGAGGCCCACCACAGCCGGCGCGAGAGCGAACCACGCCTGCACATCTTCGCCTTCGGCATCGAACGCCTGTCTCGTCTGGCGACCCGGAAACCGCGGGCGACGCTGGCGGTGGCCGGGCTCCTGACGGCGATGGCCCTCGTTCTGGCGCCGCAGCTCAAGTTCGACGACAACGTCGAAGCGCTGCG
>CAWBFZ010000014.1:0-85952 GCA_963788175.1 Thermoanaerobaculia bacterium | reverse complement strand
GGTGGAACAAACTACCGGTATATCCCGGCTCTAAATGATTCAGCAGCCCATGTTAACGCTATCGTTAATTTGCTTGAACAAAAAAGTTAAGAGGCTATAGTTATTAAAGGTGCGGTTTTTGTCGTGCCCGATAAACATAAGAGTTAAAGCAACAATGAAAGAAACAATATTGCAAGGTTGGCAAGGTTCCTGGCCCACTGGTAAATCCAGTAAACCGTTGACCACGGGTTTAGGTGTCATAGACGAAAGCGCCTTCAGTACCATTGAAGTCGATAAAGTGTTTGAAGCTGTTAATCATACATCAACGAGGATAGGACAAGCGGTGTTATATCGCTCATTAACGCAACCGCTGAATGCACTTGATGAAATTAAGGCTAAGCAGGAAGCTGTTGAGGAATTACGGAGTAATCCCGCTCTAAAAGAAGTTCTCGAAAACATCCTGGAAAACGCCGCCAGTCATGAAAAAAACTTTTATTTGCTCTTGTTTGGTGAATTTCTGGGTACCTTTGGTACAGCCAGAGAAGAGCATGAAATTGAGGGTTATGGTTATTTGCAGTACAAAAGAGGCATTCAGTTTATGCTTGAACTGGTAGACCGAATTCAAGCTGCCAAGACACCACAAAGTGCTTATCTAAAAACATTGTTTGACAAAATAAAAGCCTTCGCGGATACGCGAGTCTATTCTTTAATGGAAGGCCCTGCCTATATCGCTGAAAGCGGCATTCAATCCAAACAGGAGAGAAAGGGTTCATTTTCGCCCGCTATTATTTTCAGGCCACGATTGTTCAAGCCATTGTTGATTGCAATGGGTTTCGGAATAATCTGGGCATTGGCGCATTTTTTTCCAACGGATATGTTTAACGTTTCTGTTGAAGCAATCCCCACGGCGACCATTTTCTTTGTCCCGTTATTGCTGGTCTATTATCCGGTGATTGGGAGCTTTGATCGTGACAGTTGCATCATCCCGTTAAGAAATGAATTTAAAAATTCGCCTGATGTTGCAGAAACATTAGATGCCTTAGGCCAGCTGGACGAATTGCTGTCATTTATTAAATTTGCCGACGCATTTGGTAGTAGTGTTGTGTTACCGACCCTGATTGATGGCGAGCATCATCGAATTACTTTGACTGATGCCAAAAATCCCGTATTAGGCAAAGAAAATTACGACTATATCGGCAACGATTTCGTTCTGGAGGATGACAAGCTGGTGCTGGTAACGGGTCCCAATAGTGGCGGCAAAACGGCTTTTTGTAAAACCATCACCCAAATTCAACTGCTGGCGCAAATCGGTTGTTATGTGCCCGCACAATCGGCAACGCTCACCGTAGCCGACAGGATTTTTTATCAGGCACCTGAAATAAGTCACCTTGATGACGGCGAAGGACGTTTTGGTACGGAATTAAAAAGAACCAAAGACATATTTTTAGCAACAACCGCCAAGAGTCTGGTGATTTTGGATGAATTGTCCGAAGGCACAACCTTCGAAGAAAAAATGGAATCCTCGTCTAATGTACTGGATGGCTTTTATCGCAAAGGCAACAGCACCATTTTAATTACCCACAACCATCAATTGGTCGATAATTTTGTTCATAGGGGAATAGGTTTGCCCAGACAAGTTGAATTTGCCAATGATGCACCTACCTATAAATTGATCGCAGGCATTTCTCGCGTAAGTCATGCTGACCGCGTGGCTAAAAAAATCGGTTTTTCAAAAGAAGACATAGACAACTATCTGGCGGATACAAAATGAAAATAGGTACAGCATTAACGGGCAATGCAACACGAGCTTTGCTGCTAGGCAGTGGTGAGTTGGGCAAGGAATTGACTATTTCGCTGCAACGCTACGGCGTCGAAGTGGTTGCTGTTGACCGTTATCCAAATGCACCTGCACACCATGTCGCCCATCGTAGTTATGTCATTGATATGACCGATACCGAGGCGGTGAAAAAGCTGATTGCACTGGAACAGCCCCATTTTATTATCCCTGAAATTGAAGCCATTGCGACTTCTGCGCTTGCTGATATTGAGGCGGAGGGGCATTGTACAGTCGTACCCAATGCCAGAGCTATTCAATTGACCATGAATAGGGAAGGGATCAGAACCCTGGTCGCTGAACAGCTTAAAATACCAACTTCGAACTATGCTTTCGCACAAAGTTTTGAGGAATTGCAGGCCGCTGTTGATGGCGGGATTGGTTATCCATGCTTTATTAAACCGACCATGTCATCATCAGGCAAAGGCCAGTCTATGGTCCAAAGTCCTGACCAGCTTAAACAGGCATGGGATTATGCCAAATCCAGCGGACGGGTTGATACCGGTAAAGTCATTGTTGAAGGGAAAATCGATTTTGATTTCGAAATTACATTACTCACTGTCCGCGCATTGAATGAAAGTGGTGCAGTTCAGACGTATTTTTGCGCACCGATCGGACATGTACAGGAACATGGCGATTATCGGGAAAGCTGGCAACCACAAGTCATGACTGCGGCCTCCCTGGAATTATCTCAGGACATTGCTTTTAAAGTAACTAATGAAATTGGTGGGCTGGGTTTGTTTGGTGTTGAATTATTTATCAAGGGGGATGAGGTATGGTTTAGCGAGGTGAGCCCCAGACCTCACGATACCGGCATGGTGACCATGGTCACCCAGAAACAAAATGAGTTCGAGTTGCACGCAAGAGCCATTTTAGGCTTGCCTGTGAACACTGGCCTGCAAAGCGTGGGGGCCAGTGCGGTTATTTTGGGTGGTGTTAACGCCAAAGGTGTTGTCTATGAAGGACTGGATAAAGCACTAGGCGTACCGGACAGTGAAGTCAGATTATTCGGCAAACCCGAAGCATTTGTAAACAGGCGTATGGGCGTTGCTTTGGCAAACGCTGAAAGCGTCGACGAGGCTAGGCATAAAGCGGTTAAAGCCGCAAGTTTAGTGGTAATCAAACCTGTTCTATAGGTAAGAAACGATGAAAATAGCAATTATTTTATTGACTTTGTTCCTCTCAAATGAGGTGGAAGCTGATATCTATAAGTTTACCGATGCTGAGGGTCATGTCTTCTATACCAATGTCAATGTACCTCGAAATGGATTGTATAAGCGTATTATGAAAACAAAAATATTTCATTATCCGAACAATTTCACGAGTAATTACACAGGTAAAGTACGCACTTTTTCGGGGGCTAACAAAAAAAGATTTACAGATCTTATTGAACAGGCTGCCTATAGGCATCAGGTCGATGCCAAATTGGTACACGCCGTTATTCAAACGGAATCAGCTTACAATTCAACAGCGCAATCCCCAGCAGGTGCCGTAGGTTTGATGCAACTGATGCCGGACACAGCAAGACGGTTTGGTGTTACCGACAGGAATGATCCCGATCAGAATATTGAGGGCGGTACACGCTATTTAAAACATTTAATCAATATGTTCAATCCTAATCTAGATCTTGCTGTTGCCGCCTATAATGCCGGTGAAAATGCAGTCATACGCTATAACAACTCTATTCCACCGTACCCTGAAACACAAAATTATGTGAAAACAGGTTTTGGCTTTATATAAGCAATAAATCCTCTCCGCCTAAAAATTACTTTACCGTAAAGGGTAATATTTGCGATATATTTTGCAGGCAAATAAATAGTTATGTATCAATTAATAGATGACCTCGATTTCAATATTGTTATCATTGAATCAGATCGTTCCAGTGATACAGCGAATAGTATTCCTTGCATAAAAAAGATCAATCCTGCAGCGGTTTCTTTTTTAGGCTATGGTGAAAGTGAACTCAACGATAAACCGTTTGATATTATCTGTACTCCCGAAAAATGGCAGACCACCCTCGCGAGGTTAAGCGATGACATTTCTGGTAAAAGCTTTGAAAGTGAACTCATCACCAAAGTGAACAAGCGAATTCCGGTACTGATATCTCTTTCGTTTTACCCGGACAAAACCCGAAAAAAATCCGCATCGTTTTGCTAATTCAAGATATTAGCGATAGAAATCCAGAAAGCCGTGCTCTCTCTGGGCCAGGTCAACATTCCGCCCAACCAGGCTGACGAGAAGGACGGCGAGGACGTCCTCGACATGCTCGCCGCGCACCCGGGGACCGGCCGGCACCTGGCGCGCAAGCTCTGCCGCCGCCTGATCTCCGACGATCCGCCGCCCGCCCTCGTCGAGACGATCGGCGATCTCTTCACCGCACAGTGGCTGGCTCCCGACCAGCTGAAGCAGGTCTACGAGGCCATTCTGCTCTCGACCGAATTCAGGACCACCTGGGGTGCGAAGATCAAGCGCCCGGTCGAGTTCTCGGTCAGCGCGCTGCGCGCCACGAACGCCAACTGGAACTTCGGCTATTCGAGTCAGAATCCGCTCACCGTCGAGCCGGACACGTCGAGCTTCCTCTCGCGCCAGAGCAAGACCGGACAGAACCTCTTCGCGCGGATCCCCCCCGACGGCTTCGGCGACCGCGAGGCGATCTGGTCGGGGACCAACACGCGCCTGCAGTGCTGGCGGCTCGGCAGCTGGCTGATCGACCAGGACATCGACGGCAACAGTGCGACCGACGACTTTCGTCTCGACGTCCTCGGCCAGACCTATGCCGCTTTCCCCGGCCTGCCCCACTCGGCGACATCGGTGCAGCTGGTAGACCTCTGGGTGGACAAGGTCTTCCGGCGCGCGATCGAGCCCGCGCAGCGCGACGAGCTCATCGACTTCATGGCGCAGGGCAACAGTCCGAATCTGGCGTTGAACCTGGACGCCTCGTCCACCGTCCGTTCGCGCGTGCGCGCCCTCGTCGGGCTCATTTTCATGCTTCCCGAATTCCTCTTGAAGTAGGAGCGCCCGGAAATGTACCGACCTTCACGCCGCGGTTTCATGATGGGCTGTTCGGCGGCGATCGCCAATCTCGCCTCCGCCCGTTTCACCAATCTCGTCTTCGCCGATCCGCTCTCGATCCCGAACCACGACACCCTGATCGTCCTCTTCCTGCGCGGCGGCATGGACGGGCTGTCGTTCGTCATGCCGACCGGCGGGCCCGATCGCGCCTTCTACGAGACCGCGCGCCCGGTGCTGAAGATTCCGGCGAGCGGCGCCAACGGCGCTCTCGCCCTGGGCAGCATGGCAGGGAACCAGTTCGGGCTTCACCCGGCGGCGACCGGTCTGCACGGCCTCTACCAGGACGGCAAGGTCGCCTTCGTGCACGCCGCCGGCCTCGACACCTCCAGTCGCAGCCATTTCGACAACCAGGCCCAGATCGAGCTCGGCACACCGGGCGACGGCGGCACCACCGACGGCTGGCTGACCCGGCACTTCCTGACCGCGCCGGACCTGCCAGCGAGCACCCCGATGGTGCAGCGGATCGCGGTCTCGTCGACCATCCAGACCTCGTGGCTCGCCGACACCAACGTCGTCGCTTTCGCCAACCGCGACGACTTCCTCTTCAACACCGGCCCCTCCACCTGGCGCGACGCGCAGAAGAGCTCGCTGCGCAACATCCTCGATCTGCACAGTGGCGTCGATCCACGCTACGCGCAAGGCCTGGTCTCGCTCGACGCCTCGGGCTTCATCGAGCAGAACGTGCCCACCCTCTCCTCTTATGTGCCGGCGAACGGCGCCGTCTATCCGGCCGGTTCGTTCGGCGACTCGCTGAAGCTCACCGCGCAGCTCATCAAGCTCGACATGGGGTTGCGCGCGGCGACGCTCGACCTCGGCGGCTGGGATACCCACAACGGCCAGGGCACCGCTGCCGACGGGCAGTTCTTCTGGGAGAAGATCCAGGAGCTTTCGGCGGCGCTCACCGCGTTCCATACCGATCTCGACGGCGTTGGCCCGAACGCCTTCGCGGGGCGCACGACGGTCGCGGTGATGTCGGAGTTCGGCCGCCGCTTCCGCGAGAACAACGACGCCGGCACCGACCATGGCCACGGCGGCGTGATCACGGTGATGGGCGGACCGGTCGTGGGCGGCCTCTACGGCAGCTGGCCAGGCCTCGCCAACGACCAGCTCTACGACGCCGCCGACCTCGACATCACCACCGACTTCCGGCGCGTGCTCTCCGAGATCGTCGTCGGCCGGCTGGGCAACCCGAACTGGCAGCAGGTCTTCCCCGGCTACACCGGGTATACGCCTCTCGGCCTGGTGCGGCCGACGATCTTCACCGACGGCTTCGAGAGCGGCGACACCGCGAACTGGAGTGCCGCGGTACCCTGAGCGGCGGCGGCCGCGGCGGAATCGGCGAGCTCTTGAGCTCCGCGCCCGTACGCGACCACGGAGGCTGCATGCTCGACGACCTCGCCGGTCAGAGCGGTGGCTTGCTGGGCTCGCTCCTCGGCGGACCGAAGAAGGGCTGAGCGGGGGAATCCGGAGCTCGACCTCGAATCCAGGAGGCGGCTTTCCGCGGCTCGGCCAGCGGCGGCAGGTCGACAGTCTCGAAGCCGTTGGCAAGTGCGAACAGGGGCGCCCACTCGCAGGATCCAATATCGCACCCGCTCCCTTGTTCTCCGGGGCCCGGGGCGACGACCTCGAGGTGGTTGCCAGCTCGCGTTGCGAGGCGATCGTGCCCTGGGCGTGGATGGCGGCGCGGTTACGGCACCGAGCTCGACCAGCCCGTCAGGTCGCCGGTTTCGAAGCCGTCCGCGAACAGGGTCACCCACCCGCTGAGGACGAGGCCAATGGGGGCATTCAACCCGGTGTTCCCTCCACTGATGGTCCTCGTGGGGAGGACATCGCCGTCTGCGGTGCGGCCGTAGACGGTGATGGAGTTGACGTTAATGTTCGCCACGAACAGCTCATTATTCGTGAGGTCGAGGGCGAGACCAGTGGGGCCATTCAACCCGGTCAATCCACCGACGATCGTCCTTGTGGGGGTGCTATCGCCGGTTGCGGTGCGGCTGTAGACGGTGATGGACTGGTTCAAGTAGTTCCCCACAAACAGCTCATTGTTCGTGAGGTCTAGGGCGAGGCCAAGAGGGTTACTTAACCCGGTCAATCCACCGACGATCGTCCTTGTGGGGGTGCTATCGCCGGTTGCGGTGCGGCTGTAGACGGTGATGGATTGGCCAGAGCCAGGGTTCGACACAAACAGCTCATTATTCGTGAGGTCGAGGGCGAGACCAGCGGGTTCACTCAACCCGGTCAATCCACCGACGATCGTCCTTATAGGGGTGCTATCGCCGGTTGCGGTGCGGCTGAAGACGGTGATGGAGTTGTTCAAGTAGTTCCCCACGAACAGCTCATTGTTTGTGAGGTCGAGGGCGAGGGCTCTGGGGCCATTCATCCCGGTCGCCGCGCCGATGATCGTCCTTGTGGGAGCGACATTGCCGCTGGCGGTGCGACCGTAGACGGTGATGGAGTTGTTGCCTATGTTCGCCACGAACAGCTCATTGTTCGTGAGGTCGAGGGCAAGGTGCCAGGGGCCATTCATCCCGGTCGCCGCGCCGATGATCGTCCTGGTGGGGGTGCTATCGCCGGTTGCTGTGCGGCTGAAGACGGTGATGGAGTTGTTGGTCTGGTTCGACACAAATACCTCCTGCGCCTCGCCAGATACAGCGCCCAGCAGGCCCCCCAGGAGGGCGAGGGGCAGGATGAACCATCCTCGATGACGCGTCATCGTCTACGACTCCTTTCGGCGGAGGGCGAACAGGCTGCTTCCGATGAACAAGTATGCACCCTTGAGCCTTCAGTGCACCCCCCTCTCATCGTTTAGCAGGCTGCTGAAAAACGTCTTGGTGCTCCGTTTTGAGCCAGCGCGCCGGTCGGAAACAAAGGACTTACAGATGCTCTCTCCTGAGAGTGCCGCGCTTCAGATGGGTTTGTCAGCAGCCTGACGAGCGGGTGGCTCGGGCCCCTTCCTGGTATCTGGGGCGCTTTGCTTGGGGTCCTGTCCGGTCCGCTCGGGTACGCCGGGGACACGTATCCGCCCTGGGGCGTTTCCAGGTCCGTCGGCACTCTCGCTAGGGGCGGCTACATGTCCCCAGCTGCGGGTGCAGCCACCCCTCGTCGGTACGGCGGAGAGAGAAGAAGCTGCCTGCCAGGGGCGCTCTGGCGCTCGAGAATCCAGAGTGGGCGACCAGCCTCACTAGGAGCCAACTCTGGATTCTCGAGTGCCGGAGTGCCCCAACACAGAGGTCGAAGACCGGGAAAGCGCCGGTCGTTTATGATCCGCGCTCCACGATCTGGATCCCCAGGAGCCGGCCATGAGCAAACCCAGTCTGCGCGAGCGCCTCGCCTATTCGTTCGACAACTCGCTGGCGCGCGGGCCGGTGGTGATCATCGCTTACCTGGCGCTGCTCTCGATCGGGCTGATCATCGTGCTGGCGACGCTGGTCTGGGCAACCGGCGTCGCGCCGGCGGCCGAGGGCGGGGACAAACCCGGCTTCGTCGCCATCGCCTGGATGGCGCTGATGCGCACCCTCGACTCCGGCACGATGGGGGGTGACACCGGCGATTGGTCGTTCCTCCTCGCCATGCTGGCGGTGACCTTCGGCGGCATCTTCGTCATCAGCACCTTCATCGGTACCCTGACGACCGCGATCGAGGCCAAGCTGGACGCGCTGCGCAAGGGGCGCTCCCGGGTGCTCGAGAGCGGACACACCGTCATCCTCGGCTGGTCGCCGCGGGTCTTCTCGATCGTCTCGGAGCTGGTGATCGCCAACGAGAACCAGCGGCGGGCGGCGATCGTGATCCTCGGCGACCGCGACAAGGTCGAAATGGAAGACGAACTCCGCGAGCGCGTCGGCGACACCGGGAGCACGCGCGTCATCTGCCGCTCCGGCAACCCGGCGGACATGGACGACCTCGCCATCGTGAACTTGCCGGGATCGAAGAGCATCATCCTCCAGCCGCCGGTGGGCCCGGAGTCCGACATCCAGACCATCAAGGCGCTGCTCGCGATCACCAACAGCCCGGACCGCCGCCCCGAGCCGTACCACATCGTCGCCGAGATCCGCGAGCCGAAGAACCTGGCCGTGGCTGCCCTCGCGGCGCGCAACGAGGCGGAGCTCGTGCTGGTACCCGACCTCCTCGCCCGGGTCACCGTTCAGACCTCCCGCCAGGCCGGACTGTCGGTGGTCTACCAGGAGCTGCTCGACTTCGGCGGCGACGAGATCTACTTCAAGGAGGAGCCGGCTCTCGCTGGCAAGCGCTTCGGCGAGATCCTCGGGCTCTACGAAGACTCCTCGATTCTCGGGCTCGCCCGGGCGGACGGCACCATCCAGCTCAACCCGCCGATGGACAGCGCGGTCGGTGCCGGCGATCGGGTGATCGCGGTTTCGCAGGACGACGACACCATCCGTCTGGCACGGTCCGGTGCCGCGCCGGTCGACGAATCAGCGATCGTCTTCGGCGAGCCGAAGGCGCCGCAGGCCGAGCACACCCTGATCCTGGGCTGGAACAGCATGGCGCCGCTCCTCCTGCGGGAGCTCGAGGTCTACGTCGCGGCGGGGTCGCAGGCGCGGGTGGTCGGCAGTTACCCCGAGAGCATCGAGGCCGCTCGCGCCGCCTGCCCGCCGACCGAAAATCTCCGCATCACCCTGTTCGAGGGCGATCCGACCGATCGGGCGACCCTCGACCGGCTGGAGATCCCGGCTTTCGACCACATCGTGCTGCTCTCCGAGCACCCCGACGACGACGAGCGGACCGACGCCCGGAGCCTGGTCACGCTGCTCCATCTGCGCGCCATCCGCGAGCAGAGCGGAAGCCGCTTCTCGATCGTCTCGGAGATGCAGGATGTCCGCAACCGGGCGCTCGCCGAAGTCACCCGGGCCGACGACTTCATCATCGGCGACCAGTTGGTGAGCCTCCTGCTCACGCAGATCTCGGAGTGCAAGGCGCTCAACGCGGTGTTCACCGATCTCTTCGACCCGGAAGGCTCGGAGATCTACCTCAAGCCGGCGAGGACCTACGTCCAGCTCGATCGTGAGGTCACTTTCGCCACGCTGGTCGAAGCGGCTCGGCGCCGGGGCGAGATCGCGATCGGCTTCCGCCAGCCGCCCACCGGCGGTGCCAGCGGTCATGGCGTGGTTACCAATCCGCCGAAGTCCCGCCGTATCCGTTTTACCGAGCGCGATTCGGTTATCGTATTGGCTGAAAACTAGGGAGACTCCCGTGTCCAGCCTCTTCGATCAGCTCTCGCAACACGTCAACGCCGACACCGTCGGCCAGATCGCCAGCCAGATCGGCGCCACGCCGGCCCAGACGAAGACCGCGGTTCAGGCAGCGATGCCGATGCTGCTCGGCGCCCTCGCCAGGAACAGCGCCACGCCGCAGGGAGCGGCCGGCATCCTCGGCGCGCTCGAGCGCGACCACGACGGCAGCCTCCTCGACAGCCTCGGCGGTCTGCTGGGCGGAGCCGGCGGCAGCGGCGGGCTCGGCGAGATTGGCGGGATGCTCGGTGGACTGCTCAGCGGCGGCGCCCCCGCGGGCGCGCAGCCTGGCGGCGGGATGATGGACATGGGCGGCGCGATCCTCGGCCATGTCTTCGGCGGCAAGCAGGGAAACGTCGCGAGCACGCTCGGCAAGTCGACCGGCCTGCAGTCGGGTCAGATCCTGCAATTGCTCGCCATGCTCGCGCCGATCGTCATGGCGGTGCTCGGCAAGCAGAACAAGCAGAGCGGCGGCCTCGACCAGGGCGGCCTCGCCGACATCCTCGGCGGCGCTTTCCAGCAGTCGGCCGCCAAAGCCCCGCCGAGCGTCACGCAGGGCTCCGGCGCCGCCGGTGCCGGCGGCATCGGCGACCTCCTCTCCTCGGTCCTCGACGCCAATCACGACGGCAGCGTCATGGACGACCTGATGAAGCAGGGTGGCGGCATCCTGGGATCACTGCTCGGGGGACCGAAGAAGAGCTAGCCGCCGCCGCGGCGGCGCGCTACCAGGTCCAGACTCCGGTGTTTCCGGACTCGAAGCCGTCGTTGAAGAGGGCGCCGCGCTCGAAGGCGCCGAGGTCGGTTTCGGGGCCGACGAGCCGGGCGCCGTGGCCGAGGTCGTAGGGACCCATGCCGGAGAAGGCGGTGTCGCCGGCGTCCTCCGCCGGCGAGCCGGCGGCGATTGTGTAGTCGCCGCCCGCGGCGTTGGTGAACAACGGATCGATGCCGACCAGGTTTTCCGGGAAGATCACCGGCGAGCCGATGGTCCCGATGTCCGCGCCGTTGCCGTAGACGATCGAGTTGGAGAGGCTGATCCCGCCCGTGCCGGTCTCGTCGAGCTCCAGTCCGATCCCGGTGTGGCCGGTGGCCGTCACCTGCGAGAGCAGCACCAGCGCATCGGTCGCGCTCGCCACGACCATGCCGATCCCCCCCTGGGCGACGAGCGTGTCGCGCAGCAGGACGAACGAAGCGCTCTGCGCCGAGAGCAGCACCTGCTCCACCGGCACCGTCGCCGCGTTGTCGACCACGCGCAGGCGATCGATGTGGCCCTGCGCCGAGTTGAAGAAAGCGAGCACCGCCCCGACGCGCCGAAAGGAGTTCCGGCCAGGAGCAAGCTGCCCTGAACCTCCACGTCCTCGAAGCGCACGGTGCTTCCCTGAAAGAAGCCGTTCAGGGCGCCCGCAGTCACGAAGCTGCCGGAGCCGGTGGCCTCCACGGAGTTGCCGATGAACCGGGTCCGCTCCACCGTGACCGTCGAGCCCGAGCCTTCGGTGCCGAGCTCGGCGGCGCCGGAGCGGATGAAATCGGAGGCGAGGGCCGACTCGGCGCGATTGTCCACGAAGAGCGTGTCGGAGATCCTGGCCCCGGCCCCGGAGACGCCGTTCGTCCACAGCGCTCCGCCCATGGTTGCATCGGCAGCGTCCGGGTGCTGGGCGCGGTTCTGTTCAAAAACGGAGGCCTCGATGACCAAGCTGCGCGCATCGCCGGTCGCGGCCCAGCCGATCGCGCCGCCGCGCCGCGCGATGTTGGAGAAAAAGCGGACCCGCCGCACGGTAAGCGAAGCCTCGATCGCCCGCACCGCCGCGCCGATCGGCGTGGCCGCGCCGAGATCTCGCCCGTCCCTGATCTCGAGGTCCTCGAGGGTCAGGTTCCCGCCCCCCAGCAGATCGAAGACTCGATGCGTGGTGCCGCCCGAGAGCACCGCCGTCGGCAGAGCCGCTGCCGGACCGCGGACCAGTAGATCGGCGCAACCGCTGACGTCGAGCACGCCGAGCGGCAGCAGGTAGGTTCCGGCAGCCAGCGAGATCGTGTCCTGCACGATCGCCGACCCGGCCGGGCAGGCGTCGACCGCGGCGTTGGAAACCGCCGCCGCGAGCGCCTCGCGAAGAGTGCAGTTGCCGTTGCCGGCCAGGTCGTCGTCCGGCGTGGCGATGGCGTAGTCGGTCGCGGCCACTGGCTGGAGGCTCGCGAAGACGAGGCCGAGTGCGCTGACCATGCGCGAAAAGCTCCAGTGAAGGGATCGATGCATGAGGCCTCCTTGGGAGATCCGGTTCACTCATTGCGCGCAAACCGGTCCCGGGAGGGGCCATCGGGCGGTCTCGCCGACTGGCGCCCGGCGTACGTAGGGGTTAGAGAGGAGAGGGCTGCTTCTCTTCGACCAGCGGCGGCAGCGGACGCGGCTCCCTCTCGAGGTAGTCGACGACGTCGGCCTTGCTGCGCAAGTCGGCGGTCCAGCGGTCGATCTCCTCGTTCAGGCGGCGTTCGCGCAGCACCGCGCGGATACTCTCGCGTACCGACTCCAGGGTGGGCAGATCGCCCGCCTTGGCACCGTTCTTCTGGAGCTCCGGCACCAGCTCCTCGTTGTAGTAGCGCGCAATGTCATCGACGCTCACGAAAACGCGCGGTCCCAGCCGCTCCTCGACGTAGGCGAAGACCGAGAGCTGGCGGGCGAGCAGCTGGCGGAGCGCGGTCTCGTCCAGACCCAGCCGGACGAGCTCGGCGCGGAACGCCTCTTCCGAGGGGAATCGCGAGCGCGCCTGCTCCAGCTGGAGGTCGAGGGTGGCGAGCGGCGTCTCCTCGAATCCGAAGCGGTCGACCTCGTGCAGGCGCAGGCGCTGCTCGATCAGCAGGTCGAGCGCCCGGCGGCGCTGGTCGGCGGCGCCCTCGCCGGCGAGCGCCGGCAGGAGTCCCAGTCCGACGACGCGATCGATATCCGAGTCCAGGATCGGATCCTCGTCGATAACCGCCACGACGCGATCGACCAGCTGTGGAGATTCGGCCGCGCCAGCCGCCGGCAAGCCGGCCCACGCGCCGGCGGCAAGGGCGAGAAGCAACGGCAGGACGGTGCGCGGATGCAAGCAGGAGGCCTCCCCCGGATGCTAGCATTCGGCTTCGGATGACCGAGAGGCGCTCGAAGATCAAGGTCGGCCTGGCGCAGATCGACGCCCGGTTGGGCGACCTCGAATTCAACCTCGCCCACCACCTGGAGTGGATCGGGCAAGCGCGGGCGGAGGGGGTGGAGCTGCTCCTCTTCCCCGAGCTCTCGCTCACCGGCTACCGTCTCCTCCATCTGACACCGCGGGTCGCCATTCACCCCGCCACCTCGCCGATCGTTCAGCGCCTGCGCGAAGCGGCGCCCGGCATGGCGGTCGTCGTCGGCTGCGTCGAAGAGGACGACAACGGCGCGCTCTACAACAGCGCCCTGCTGCTCGCCGGTGGCGAGATCACCCACGTCCACCGCAAGCTCTACCTGCCGACCTACGGCATCTTCCAGGAGGGGCGCTTCTTCAGCGAGGGGCGCAAGCTCCGCATGGCGAAGCTCTTCGGCAATCCGTTCGGTGTGCTGATCTGCGAGGACTTCTGGCACTCCGACCCGGCCGAGAAGCTCGCCCGCCATGGCGCGAAGCTGATCGGCATCGTCTCGGCCTCGCCCGGCCGGATCGGCCCCGACGCCATGCCGCCGTCGCAGGAGGCCTGGGAGTCGCTGACCCGCGCCTCGGCCCTTCTCAACACCTCCTGGATCGTCTACTGCGGGCGCGTCGGATGGGAAGAGGGGACGTTCTACACCGGTGGCAGCCACATCGTCCGGCCGGGCGGCGAGCTCCTGGCGCGTGCGCCCTACCTCGAAGAGCACCTGTTGACCGCCGAGATCGACCTGCGCGAGGCCGACCGGCTGCGCTGGCGGCTGCCGATTCTGGCGGACGAGCGCAGCGACATCGAGTGGGTCGAGTGATCGGCATCTTCCGCATGCTCCGCATGATCCGGACGCGCTGATGATCCGCAAGGACGAGGTCGCCGGACGATTGAAGCTGAACGAAGCGCTCGCCGTCGCCGCGCTCGCCGACTTCCTGCGCGACGGCGTCGAGAACGCCGACAGCACGGGGCTCGTTCTCGGGCTGTCGGGCGGCGTCGACTCGGCCCTCGCCGCGGCGCTCGCCGTCCGCGCCCTCGGCACCGAACGCGTGCACGCCTTCTACCTCCCCTACCGCGCCTCGGATCCGCAGTCGGCGGTCGACGCCGCGGCGATCGCGGCGAAGCTCGGCCTCGCCTTGACGACGCTCGACATCACGCCGCAGGTGGACGCCTATTTCGATCGCGTCGATCCCGGGGCCGACCGCGTGCGGCGCGGCAACAAGATGGCGCGCGAACGCATGTCGATCCTCTTCGACCAGTCGAAGAGGCACGGCGCGCTGGTCACCGGGACCTCGAACAAGAGCGAGATCCTGCTCGGTTACTCGACGGTCTTCGGCGACAACGCGAGCTCGCTCAACCCGATCGGCGACCTCTACAAGCAGCAGGTCTGGCAACTGTCGCGCTTCCTGGGCGTGCCCGAGCAGATCGTCGCCAAGCCGCCCTCGGCCGACCTCTGGCCGGGCCAGACCTCGGAAGGCGAGCTCGGATTCGAGTACGCGATGGCCGACGAGGTGCTCTATCTGATGTTCGACCAGGGCCTTACCGCCGACGAGGTGGTCGACCGCGGCTACCCCGAGGCGGTGGTAGCGCGCATCGTCCAGCTCGAGCGCACCAACCGGTTCAAGCGCCGGCTGATGCTCATCGCCCGCCTCTCCAACAGCGCCATCAACCTCGACCGCGAAATTCCGCGCGACTGACGCGATTGACCGGCCGCCTCCTCCTCGTCGCGACGCCGATCGGCAATCTCGATGACCTCGCGCCACGGGCGGTCGCCGCGTTCGCTTCGGCCGACCTCATCGCCTGCGAGGACACCCGCCGCACCGGTCTGCTGCTGCACAACCTGGGGATCAAGAAGCCGCTGGTCTCGCTGCACGAGCACAACGAGCGCGCCCGAACGAGCTCGATCCTTGCGGCGCTGGACGAAGGGAGGTCCGTCGCCGTCGCTTCCGACGCCGGCACACCGCTGCTCTCCGACCCCGGCTACGTCCTGACCCGCGCGGCGATCGCCGCCGGCCATCGCGTCGAAGCGATCCCCGGCGCCTCGGCGCCGCTCGTCGCCCTCCTGGTCTCCGGTCTGCCGCCGCATCCGTTCACCTTCGCCGGCTTCCCGCCACCGAAGAGCGGCAAGCGCAAAGCCTTTTTCCGCCGGTTTGCCGACCTCGGCCACACGCTGATCCTCTTCGAGTCGCCGCACCGCATCCTCGCCAGCCTCGAAGACGCCAGAGCCGAGCTCGGCGACCGCAGAGCGGCACTGGCGAGAGAACTGACCAAGATGAATGAAGAGGTCGTCCGCGGAACGCTGACTGAGATCCGCAACAACTTCGCCCAGCGCGACCGTATCCTCGGCGAATTCGTCCTGGTGATCGGCAGCGGCGTGGGCGGCGACGGCGCAGGCGCAGCCGCAGGAGAGACGGCCAGCGAGAGCGCCGATGGCGACGGCGACGAAGTCGAGTCGGCCACCGAAGGCTGACGAGCGCCCGACTCTCCCTTTACTGGAGCTTTTGCTTTGGCTTTCTGCTGCAAGACCGCGGCGCGAAAAGCTCACACAATGAAAAGAGCGC
This sequence comes from Thermoanaerobaculia bacterium, assembly GCA_963788175.1. Taxonomy (GTDB): domain Bacteria; phylum Acidobacteriota; class Thermoanaerobaculia; order Multivoradales; family JAGPDF01; genus JAGPDF01. The sequence continues at coordinate 70,128 of CAWBFZ010000014.1, read as the reverse complement.
ATTGCGGCGCACCCTTCGGTCGCTCTCGCCGCTTGTCGAGGGTCAGAGGCGGCCGGTGATCCAGCAGCCGCCGAGCACTTTCGTGCCCTGGTAGAAGACCGCCGCCTGCCCGGGCGTGACGCCGCGTTGCGGCTCGGCGAAGTCGATCTCGACGCGGCGCTCCGCGCCGCCGCCCTGCGGGCGAACACGCGCCGTGACGCCGGAATGCCGCGATCGAATCTTCACCATGACCTCCACCGGATCTGCAGGCGGCTCGCCGATCCAGTGCAGTCGCTCGCCGGCGAGGCCGGGGGCCATGAGGTCCGCCTCGTCGCCGACGACGACCGCGTTCTCCGCAGGGAGCACTTCGAGGACGTAGAGCCGCTTCGACGAAGCGACTCCCAGCCCCCGGCGCTGGCCAACGGTGTACCGGTAGTAAGGATCTCCTTTACCGAGCTTTTCGCCTTCCGAAGTCCGAACCTCGGCTGGGGAACTCGAAGGGGTCTCTCCGTACCGTCCGGGATGCTCCGCGATCTGGCCTTCGACGAAGTCGCGCACGCCGCCAGCGACGAAGCAGACCTCCATCGACTCGCCCTTCTCGGCGACGACGAGGCCGGCGCGGCGCGCGATCTCGCGCACCTCCGTTTTGGTCATCTCGCCGAGCGGGAAGGAGGCGGCGGCGAGTTGCTCGCGGGTGAGCTCGAAGAGGTAGTAACTCTGGTCCTTGTCGAGGTCGAGCGCGGTATGGAGCTCCGGGCCCTCGGGCCCTTCCAGGATGCGCGCATAGTGCCCGGTGGCGATCCGCGCCGCCCCCAGCCGCGCGGCGCGTTCCTGCAGGAGATCGAACTTGACGAAGGTGTTGCAGCGCACGCAGGGCGACGGCGTCCGGCCACCGAGGTAGTCGCGCACGAACGGATCGACGACGTGCTCGCGGAACTCCTCGTCCATCTTCAGCGTGTAGTGCGGAATTCCCGCCTGCGCCGCCACCCGCTTGGCGTCGCCGAGATCGAGCGACGAGCAGCAGCGGCCGTGGACGCGCTCCCCGGAGTGATCCCAGAGCAGCATCGACAGGCCGACCACCGCCTCGCCGCGCTCGGCGAGCAGCCAGGCGACGACCGAGGAGTCGAGGCCACCGGACATCGCCACCGCGACCAGCGGCGGCACGACCGGAGCCGGCCCTCCGGCGGTCGGGCGCGGAGCGTTCATCGCGCCGCGACCACCCGCGCCGACGGGGTCGCACGGAGCGCCGCCACCACCCCGGCGAGCACCGGCAGGAAAGCGTCGACCTCTTCCACCGTGTTCGGCAGGCCAAACGAAACCCGCAGCGAGGCGATCGCCTCGTCATCGGACATGCCCATCGCGGTCAGGGCCGGGCTGGCCTGCACCGCGCCGGAGCTGCAGGCGGCACCGGTCGACAGTGCAAATCCGGCGAGGTCGAGGCGGATCATCAACTCCTGACCGACGAGGCCCGGGAAGGCGACGTGCGAGGTGTGCGGCAGGCGAGGAGCGGCGGCGCAGTGCACGCGGGCTCCCGGGATCTCCGCCAAACCGGCCTCGAAACGGTCGCGCAGCCGCCGCAGGAGCGCATGCCGGGCCGCGAGATCGCGCCCGGCGACGGCGCAGGCCTTGCCGAAGCCGACCACCGCCGGGACGTTGACCGTCGACGCCCGGCGGCGGCGCTCCTGGGCGCCGCCCACCAGCAGCGGCGAAAAACCGGCGCCGCCACGGATCCAGAGCGCCGCGGCGCCGAGCGGTCCATGAAACTTGTGCGCCGCCAGGGTCAGGTAGTCGACTCCAAGCTCCTGAACCGAAACCGGGACCTTTCCAACCGCCTGAACCGCATCGCAGAGCAGCGGCACGCCGCGCTCGCCGAGCGCTCGCGCCAGCTCCGCCACCGGCTGGAGCGTCCCGAGCTCGTTGTTGGCCAGCATCAGGGCGGCGAGCCGCGTCCCCGGAGCGGCCGCGCCGGCCATGCGGCCCACGTCGACCACCCCGTCGCCCTCCGGCGCAACGACGGCGACCGCGACCCCGGCGTGCGGCGCCCATGCCTGGGCGGCACCGAGGATCGAGGGGTGCTCGAGCGCCGAAACCACGATCCGGTCGCCCGGCGCGCTCTCCTCCAGCAGGCTCGCAACGACGGCGTTGTTGGCTTCCGTTCCCGAGGCCACGAAGACGATCTCCTCCGGCGTCCGGCAATCGATCAGCCGCGCCACCTGCTCGCGGGCGGCCTCCACCGCTTCACGCGCCGCCTGGCCGAAGCGATGCACCGACGAGGGATTCCCCCACCGGCCGGAGCTTCCGCCCTCTCCCCCGAGCCAGGGGAGCATCGCCTCGCGGACCTCCGGGTCGAGGGGAGTCGTCGCGTTGTGGTCGAAGTACGAGCCGCGCATCGGACGGAGATTCTATCGCTGCGGGCCCGGCATCGGATCTGCAACAATCCGCTGCGATGCCGACCCCACCCTGTCGCACCGGCCCGTTCCGCAGGCTCCTCCCGGGCGGCGGCCTGCTCCTCGTCCTCGCCCTGCTCGCCCTGTCCTTCCCCCTGGCTGCGGTCGACCCGCCCGCGACTGCCCAGCAGGACCTCCCCGCGGACTACCAGGCCTGGCTCGACGAAGTCGACTCGATCCTCACCAAGGAGGAGCGCGCGGCCTTCCTGAATCTCGACAAGGACTATCAGCGCGACGCTTTCATCGAGCGCTTCTGGCAGGCGCGCGATCCGTTTCCCGACACCGTCCGCAACGAGCTGCGCGAAACCTGGACGGCGCGCGTCGATCAGGCACGGGCCTACTTCGGCAGCCTCAAGGAGGAGCGGGCCCGTTTCTTCCTCCTCAACGGCCCGCCCGCGGCGCGCCTGGAGGGGCAGTGCGCCGGGTCGACCTGGCCGCTCGAAATCTGGGTCTACGAACGCAGCGAGCGCGTCCACGAAGAGTTCATCATGCTGGTCTTCTATCGCCGCTTCGCGCAGGGCCCTTTCCGGCTCTGGTATCCGGACGAAGGCCTCGCGCTGCTGATGCAGTTCGCGCCGATCGGAGCGACCGACTCGGCGATTCTCGAGGAGCTCTCGAAGAGCTGTCTGCAGCGCGACGACATCGCCGCGGCGCTGGCGACGATTCTGCGCCGCAGCCGGTTTGATTTCTCGCGCCTCATCGAGGAGGTACTGGCGCCGATCGCGCCGATCTCGCGCGAGTGGGTGGCGACCTTCAACTCCTACTCCACCGACCTCCCCGCCAACGCCACGAACCTCACCGCCGAGCTCTCCATCAGCTATCCCGGCCGTCGCCAGAGCCGATCGGTCCTCCAGGGCACGCTCGCCGTCGCGACCGCCGGCCTCGAGCCGGCGGAGCACGCCGGGGCGCGCTCGTTCGACTTCCAGTTGAACGGCGAGATCCTGATCGGCAAGAAGCTCTTCGACGCCTTTCGCTACAAGTTCGGCATTCCGCTGCCGCCGGCCGAGACCGCCCCCGCCGGCGTCACCGGAGCCACCGGAGCCACCAGCCAGCCGACACTGCCGCGCTGGCCGCGGCGGTGGACGCCGCCGCCCAGGCCGCCGCGAGCTCCGGCAACGCGATTCCGGCGACGATTCCGCTCGTCTTCGAGCGTTTTCTGCGCCCCGGCAGGTACACCCTCATCCTCAAGCTCGAGGACTTGAACGGCGGCGGCTACTTCCGCAAGCTGGTCGAGATCGAGGTGCCGGCCGTCGAGGGGCCGGTACCGCCCGCGCCCGACGAGCTCTCGGCCGCCATCTTCGCCGAGGCGAACGCGTCCCTCTCGACGCTCGACAACACCATCCGGCTGGTGCCGCCGCGCGGTGAGCTGCAGGCCGGCCTGGTGCGCTTCGACAGCCTGACGACCGGAACCGCGATCTCCGAGGTCCTGTTCACCCTCGACGGCCGGCCGATCCTGCGCAAGAACCGGCCGCCCTACTCGGTGGAGCTCGACCTCGGCCAGGTGCCGCGCACCCGGACGCTGCGCGCCAGCGCGCTCGACGACGCCGGCAAGGAGGTCGCCTGGGACGAGATCCAGGTCAACTCCAGCCCCCACCGCTTCCGCGTGCGCCTCATCGAGCCGCGCCGCGGAGCGCACTACGACAAGAGCCTGCGCGCCGAGGCCGAAGTGGAGATCCCGGAGGACGGGGCGCTCGAGCGCGTCGAGTTCTTCCTCAACGAGACCCTGGTCGCCACCCTCTATCAGGAGCCGTTCACGCAGGCGATCGTGCTGCCTCCGGACGGAACCATTGCTTACGTCCGTGCCGTCGCCTACCAGGTCGACGGCAACCAGACCGAGGATCTGGTCTTCGTCAACGCGCCCGACAATCTCGAGGAGCTCGACGTTCAGTTCGTCGAGCTCTACACCACCGTCCTCGACGGCGCGAACCGTCCCGTCAGGGATCTCGAACAGAGCGACTTCCAGGTCTTCGAGGACGACGTGCCGCAGGAGATCGCGCGCTTCGAGCGCCTGGAGAATCTCCCCATCCATGTCGCGATCATGCTCGACGTCTCGGCGTCGATGGAGCCGAACCTGGCGCAGACCAAGGCGGCGGCGCTCGAGTTCTTCGAGAAGGTGATCACGCCGAAGGACCGCGGCGCGTTGATCGTCTTCAACGACCACCCCCTGCTCGCGGTCAAGCTCACCAACCGGCTCCAGGCCCTGGCCGGCGGTCTCGCCGGGCTCAAGGCGGAACGCGGCACTTCGCTCTACGACTCGGTGGTCTTCTCGCTGTTCTACTTCAACGGCGTCAAGGGCCAGCGCGCCATCGTGCTGCTCTCCGACGGCAAGGACGAAGGCAGCCGGTTCAATTTCGAGGAGACCCTGGACTTCGCGCGCCGCGCCGGGGTCGCGATCTACCCCATCGGACTGAACATTCCGCGCTCCGAGTCCGAAGTGCGCAAGGTTCTGAAGAAGCTCGCGGAAGAGACCGGCGGGCGCAACTTCTTCATCAAGGACACCTCCGAGCTCCAGGCGATCTACGACGCGATCCAGGTCGAGCTGCGGTCGCGCTACCTGCTCGCCTACCAGTCCACGAACCCCAACCGGGAGCTGCGTTTCCGGATCGTCGACCTCAAAGTCGGACGGTCCGGCCTCGAGGCGAAGACGATCCGCGGCTACTACCCGTAGGAGCCGGGCGGACCGCGAGCTAGGATCTGCTCTCTGCCGATGCCCCTGCGCGCGCTCGCTCACTTTCTCCTCGTCCTGCTGGCCGGCGCAGCCTCGGCTGCCGGCCAGGCGCCTCCGGTCACCGCGCCGCCGGCTTCCGCGACGCCGGCCTCCGCAGAGGCGCCCCCGGCCGCGGCGGGCGCAACGGAGAACTTCCTCGCCGACGTCGAGCCGCTCATCTCCAGCCAGGAGCGCGAGGCCTATCTCGCGCTCACCCGGCCCTACCAGCGCCGCGCCTTCGAACGCCGCTTCTGGGAGCTGCGGGATCCCTATCCCGAGACGCCGCGCAACGAGCTCGAGGAGCGCTTTGGCGAGCGCCTGCGCCTCGCCCGTGAGCGCTACCCCTCGGCGGACGACCAGCGCTTCCGCATGACGCTCTTGAACGGCGAGCCGTCCCGCCGGATCCCCATGCGCTGCGCCGAGCTCCTGCAGCCCGGCGAGATCTGGTACTTCGGCCCCAGCGACCAGATTCCCCAGGGTTTCGCGCTCGTCTTCGTCTCCGCCGGCGTCAGCACGACCGCGCCGCACCGCCTCTGGTCGCCGCGGTCCGGCTATCGGGAGCTCATGGCCTGGTCGTTCCCGCCGACCGCCGACCTCGCCGCCGAGCTGGCCGAGCGGCTGCCGCGCGACTGCCCGCGCGGCGACGAGATCCTGGGCGCGCTCGTCGCGGCCTCCGACTGGAACGACCTGGTGGAAAAGTACGACGTCATTCCGCACCCCAATGTCGAATGGGTGCGCACCTTTCTCTCCTACTCCACCGACCTGCCCGGCGACGCGCTGCCCCTCGCCGCCGAGGTCGAGATCCACTTCCCCGGCCGCAACCAGAGCCGGACGATCGTCGACGCCAGCGTGATCGTCGAGGCCGCCGCCTTGCGCGCCGGCGCCGGCGACCCGCAGGCGGCCCCGGCGCCCCCGGCGCCCGCTCCGATTGCCCTGCTGCTCGACGGCGAGGTGCTGCGCGGCGACGAGCTCTTCGATCATTTTCGCTATCGTTTCGAGCTCACCGCCGAGCGTCTGCGGACGGCGGCGACGCTGCCCTTCTCCGCGCGGCGCTTCCTCCGCCCGGGAAGCTACACGCTGATCCTCCGGCTGCAGGACCCGGCGACCGGACGCGCTTTCCGGCGTGAGCTGGCGCTCGAGGTGCCGGCGCCGGGCTCTCTCTCCGCCAGCGCCGTGGCGCCGGGCGCCACCGCGGCGACGCCGTCCGCGCCCGCGCCGCCCGTGCCACCGCCGGCCGCGGCGGGCCAGGCGATGGCGGCAAGGGCAGCGGCGGCGGGAGCCGCGACACGCGAGCCGAACCTGCGCCTGCTGGCGCCGACCGCAGAGCTGACCCTCGGCCGGGTGCGGATCGAGGCCGACGTGCGCGGCGTCGTCCCGGCAAGGGTCGACTTCGAGCTCGACGGCAAGCCGCTGTTCTCCAAGCGCCGGCCACCGTTCTCGGTCGAGATCGACCTCGGGCGCTCGCCGCGCCTGCGGCGCGTCTCGGCGACCGCCTTCGACGACGCGGGCGAGATCGTCGCCGCCGCCGAAGTCCTGCTCAACGGCGGCCCACACCGCTTCGCGCTCCGCCTGACCGAACCGCAACGCACGCCCGGCGCCGGGCAGCCCCTCGACGCGCGGGCCGAGGTCGACCTGCCCGAGGGCGAAGAGCTCGACCGCGTCGAGTTCTTCCTCAACGACACGCGGCTCGCGACGCTCTACCAGCCGCCTTTCGCGGTCTCGCTCATCGCACCCGCCAGCGACGGGCTCACCTTCCTCCGGGCAGTCGCCTACCTCGCCGGCGGCGGCGCCGCGGAAGACGTACGGCTGCTCGGCGCCGAAGGCAGCGCCGAAGCGGTCGAGGTCGATCTGGTCGAGCTCTTCGCTGCGGTGCTCGACAAGCGCGGCCGGCCAGTCACCGATCTCACCGCCGGCGAGTTCCGGGTGCGGGAGGACGGCGAGAAGCAGACGATCCTGCGGTTCGAGAACGTCGATTCGCTGCCGATCCATGCCGGCGTGATGATCGACACCTCGGCGTCGATGGTCGAAGAGCTGACCGACGCCGAGGCCGCCGCGCATCGCTTCTTCCGCGAGGTTCTGACTCCGGCCGACCGCGCCGCCGTGATCACCTTCGCCGACGCACCGCGCCTGGCGACGCGCTTCACCGGCAATCTCGAGCTGCTGGCCGGCGGGCTCGCCGGCCTCCAGGCGGAGGGCGAGACCCGGTTCTACGACAGCCTCGCCTTCGCTCTGCACTACTTCTCCGGTGTGCGCGGCAAGCGGGCGCTCATCCTGCTCACCGACGGGGACGATTCCGAGAGCCACTTCCGCTTCGAGGAGGTCCTCGAGTACGCGCGCCGCACCGGCGTCACCATCTATGCGATCGGGATCAACGTGCCGAGCCAGCCGGTCGATGCCGGTGTGCACCTCGACCAGCTGGCGCGCGAGACCGGCGGCCGCTCGTTCCGCATCCGCCGCGCCAACGAGCTTGCCAGCGTCTACGAGACGATCCGCCAGGAGTTGCGCGCGCAGTATCTGATCGCCTACCAGTCGTCGCGGCTGGACGGCTCGACGGCCTTCCGCGAGGTCACGCTCGAAGTCGAGCGCCCGGGTCTCGCGGTACGCACGATCTCGGGTTACTACCCATGACGCCGCGTCTGGTCCTCGCCTCCGCTTCGCCGCGGCGCAGCGCTCTGCTCGCCGACCTCGACCTCGCCTTCACGGTGCGGCCGCCGCATACCGACGAGAGCGCGCTGCCTTTCGAACGCCCGCCGGACCTGGTTGCGCGCCTGGCGCGGGAGAAGGCGCAGGCCCGCGTCGACCCGGGAGAGCTCGTGCTCGCGGCGGATACCATCGTGGTCATCGACAACGAGATCCTGGGCAAACCCGCCGACGAGGCCGACGCGCGCGCGATGCTGACGCGGCTCGCCGGGCGCGACCACGAGGTCTACACCGGAGTCGCCCTGGCGGACGGCACCGAGCGCGAGCTCCGTCTGGTGAGCCGGGTCGAACGCACCCAGGTGCGCATCCGGCCGATGAGCAGCGCCGAGATCTCCGCCTATGTCGCGGGTGGCGAGCCGATGGACAAAGCGGGCGCCTACGCGATCCAGGGTTGGGGCGCGATCTACGTCGAAGCGATCACGGGCAACTACACCAATGTCGTCGGGCTGCCGATTCCGGCGATCGAGGCCTGTTTCCGCGAGCTCGGCTTCGAGCTCGACCGGTTCCGGCGGGGCCCGGCCGGCTAACTCTCGAACTTGATCGGCTCGCCGAGCTCGGAGAGCGAGAAGTTGGTCATGATCTGGTGGCCGTTGAAATCGAGCACGCGCAGATCCTGGACCGTTGCGAGATCGGCGGCGACATTCTCGTAGGAGCGCGCGTAGCGCTCCTTCACGGCGTCGAGCGCCACCTCGTAGGCGATGAACTTGACGATCCCCTTGTAGCGCAGCTTCTCCACGAGGCGCGGATCCGAGAGCTCGCCATAGGTCGAGAGCACGAGGATCGGCCCGGTGCCGGTGAAGATGATGTAGGGCCGGATGCTGGTCGGCGGGTTCATTGGCGCGCTCTCCCGGATGCCTGCGCACCGTACCCGGCGCCTCATGGACTGTCAAGGCAGCGGCGCCAAACGAGCTAAACCCTACTGTCACAGCTATTTATGGCCGCCGTAACCCTCCCGTCACGCCCCGGCTGTGGAAAATGAACCGCTGGCGCCCCGGCCCCGGCCCGCAAGCGTGCCCAGAGCAGTCTCGTAAATGCTCACAATAATAGACTTACTCACTATGCACAGATTCCTGTTCAAAACGCTCGGAAGCCCCAAAACAGCGCGGCCTTGAGCTCCCCAGAGGACACTTTTCCACAGGCTTTTCCGCGTTGGCTGCGGAGGAGCGCATGCTAGCCTCGCTGGCATGGTCGCGACCCGGGTTCTGATCGTCGAAGACGAGCCCGACATCGCCGAGGTCCTGCAGTTCAACCTCGAACGCGCCGGCTTCACCGTGGCCGTCGAGCGACGGGGAGACAGCGCGCTCGAGGCGATTCGACGCCGGCTCCCCGATCTCGTCGTCCTCGATCTCATGTTGCCCGGCCTCGACGGTCTCGAGCTCGCCCGCCTGCTCAAGCGCGATCCCGCCACCGCCGGTCTGCCGCTCGTGATGCTCACCGCCAAGGGCGAGGAGCTCGATCGCATCGTCGGCCTCGAGCTCGGCGCCGACGACTACATCCCGAAGCCGTTCAGCCCGCGCGAGGTGGTGCTGCGCATCAAGGCGGTGTTGCGCCGTCATGCCGGCGACGACGAGCCGAAGGCTCTGATCGAGATCGGCAAGATCCGCCTCGACGCCGCGGCGCATCGCGCCGAGGTGCGTGGCGCCGACATCGCGCTCACCGCCACGGAGTTCCGCCTTCTCCGGTTGCTGATGGAGCGCCCGGGACGGGTGCAGACCCGAGCCCGGCTCCTGACCGACGTCTGGGGCTATGCCGAGGACGTCGACAGCCGCACCGTCGACACCCATGTGCGCCGCCTGCGGCACAAGCTCGGGCCGGAATCGGACCGCATCGAGACGGTCATCGGTGTGGGCTACCGGATGCGCGGCTGATGCCGAGTGAAACCTGAGATTCCGCCGATGAAGCTCCTCCTGCTGCGTCATGCCATCGCCGAAGACCGCGCGGCGTTCGCCGCGACCGGCAAAGAGGACCGGTTGCGCCCGCTCACCGAAGACGGGCGGAAGAAGATGCGCCGCATCGCCGACGCGCTCGTCCGGCTCCTGCCCGACCTCGCCCTGATCGCCACCAGCCCCTGTGTCCGGGCGCGCGCGTCGGCGGAGATCCTCGCCCGCGCCTGCCCCGAGCAGCCAGTGCTCTCCGAGCTCACCGAGCTCGCGCCCGACGGTTCGTCGGCGACGCTGCTGAAGTTCCTGCAGGCGCAGAAGGCGCTGCCGCTCGTCGCCTGCGTCGGCCACGAGCCCAACCTCTCGCAGTTCGCCGGCTGGCTGCTCACCGGCGCCGAGCAGTCGTTTCTCGAGTTGCGCAAGGGCGGCGCCTGCTTGCTCGATTTCACCGGTCGCCTCGCGCCGGGGAACGCCACCCTGCTCTGGCACCTGACGCCGTCCCAGCTGCGTGCCTTGAGGTCGCCTTGACGAGAATTCCGGCCGACCTCCTGCAGCACCCGGCGGAGGAGGCGGTCCGTCGTCTGGCTCTGGTGCAGCTCGAACGCGCGGCGGAAGCGCGCCAGCGGCTCGTCGAGGGCGATCGCGAAGAGGCTCTCCACGACTTTCGTGTCGCGCTGCGCCGCCTGCGGAGCCTGTTGCGCTCGCACCGTTCGGCGTTCTCCGTCGAGTTCCCGAAGAAGGACCTCCGCCGCCTCGCCGCGCTGGCGCGCGCCACCAACCCCGGGCGCGACGCCGAGGTGCAGCTCGCCTGGCTCGCCACCTTCGCCGGCGAGCTGAAGCCGGCCGAGCGCGCCGGCCACCGGGAGCTCGCCGGCGAGCTCGCCGAGCTTCGCGACGAGAGCTATCGCAAGGTGGAGCGTGAGATCGTGCGCGACTTCGCCGGCATCGCCGACGGCCTGGGCACACGGCTCGTCGCCTACCAGGTCGCCGTCAATCTCGACCGTCCCCTCCGCCTGCCGGGCTTCGCCGCCGCCACCCGTGAAGCCCTCGCGCGCAGTGCCGAAGAACTGCAGGACCGTCTGGCGCAGATCGAGACCGTGGCCGACGACACCGCCTGCCACGCCGCGCGCATCGCCGCCAAACGACTGCGCTACCTCGCCGAACCGGTCGCGCCGTGGATCGACGCCGCCCACCGTCCGGTCGACCTGCTCAAGGGGCTACAGGATCTCCTCGGCGAGCTGCACGACGGGCAGGTGTTGGCAGCCCACGTCGGACGGTCGCTGGCGGAGATCGAGTCGAAGCGCGCCCAGCGGCTGGTCGAGGCCACCCTCGACGGTCCGGATGCGCCGCCGCAGCCGGGAGGTCCGCAGCGACGCCGCGAGCGCGCCGGACTCCTCGCCGTGGCGAGAAGGCTCGGAGCCCGCAGGAGCGAGCTCTTCCGCGAGCTCGCACTCGCCTGGCTGGGCGAGGCGGCACCCCGGCGCCAGCAGCTCACTGCGGCGCTCGCCGAGCTCGACCGGGCGCTCGCCTCCCCGCCGCGGCGCCGGACCCGGTCGGGCACGGCGACCCGGGCAACGTCGCGCTAGCGCGCCCGCCGGCCGAGCGCGTTCTGCATGAAGATCGCCTGACTGTCGCGCTCCGGCTCGCCCGCCGCCGGACGGAGCTTCTGCCAGCTGCCGTCAGGCGCAAGCATCCAGGCCTTGCGGTTGTCGGTGAGCTGGACGTCGAGGATCCCCTCCAGCTCGGCCTGCAGGCCGAGCGACTCGACCGGCACCATCGTCTCCACCCGGTAGTCGAGATTGCGCGACATCCAGTCGGCGGACGCGATGTAGTACTCGGCCGCGCCGGCGTTGGCGAAGCAGAAGATCCGCCCGTGCTCGAGGAACCTGCCGACGATCGAGCGCACGCGAATCGACTCGCTCATGCCGGGGACTCCCGGCCGCAGGCGGCAGACGCCGCGCACGATCAGGTCGATCTCCACTCCGGCGCGCGAGGCGTCGTAGAGGGCGCGCACGATCGCCGGATCCTCGAGCGAGTTCATCTTGGCGACAATGCGGCCCTGCCCGCCGGAGCGGCAGTGCTCCGTCTCGCGCGCGATCAGCGCCAGGACGCGGCTGCGCATGGTCATCGGCGCGACCACCAGCTTCTCGAACCGCTGGTCGCCGATATGCCCCGAGGTCAGAAGATTGAACAGCTGGGCGGTGTCGGCACCGAGGGCGGAGTCGCAGCTGAACAGGCCGAGATCGGTGTAGAGGTCGGCGGTGTCGGTGTTGTAGTTGCCGGTCGCGAGGTGGACGTAGGTGCGGACGCCCTCGGGCTCCTGGCGCACCACCAGCGAAACTTTGGCGTGCGTCTTGTAGCCCACGACGCCGTAGGCAACGTGCGCGCCGGCGCCTTCGAGCGCCTCCGCCCATTCGATGTTCCGGGCCTCGTCGAAGCTCGCCTTGAGCTCCACCAGCACCGCCACCTGCTTGCCGCGCTCGGCGGCCTCGATGAGCGACTGCACCACCGGCGAGTTGCGCGAAGTCCGGTAGAGCGTCTGCTTGATCGCCAGCACCGCGGGGTCCTCCGCCGCGATGCGCAGGAAGCGTTCGACCGAGCTCGAGAAGGCGTCGTAGGGGTGATGGACGAGCAGGTCGCCACCGCGGATGACGCGGAAGATGTCCACCTCGCGCCCGTCGGCGGCGGGTTCGAGGCGCGGATGGACCTGCGGACGCCACTTCGGAACCTGCAGGGCCGGCAGCGGCAGCGCGCAGAACTGGGAAAGGTCGCGCGCCGCGAGCGGCGGGCGCACCTCGTAGACGTCCTCCGGCCCGACGGCCAGCTCGTCGGCGAGCAGCGAACGCATCCACTCGGGCATCTCCGGCACGACCTCGAGCCGCACCACGGCGGCGAAGCGCCGGGCCCGCAGATCCTCCTGCACCGACTCCAGCAGGTCCTCGGCCTCCTCCTCGTGCTTGGCGACGTCGGCCGCCCGGGTGACCCGGAACGGATACGACTCGAGGATCTCCATCCCGGGGAAGAGGCGCTCGAGGAACTCGGCGATCACCACCTCGAGCGCCACGAAGCGCAGCGAGTCCGGGAGCTGGATCCAGCGCGGCAGGCTGGGCGGCACCTTGAGGCGCGCGAAGCGCACCTCGGCGCTGGTCGGCGAACGCAGGGCGACCGCCAGCGACAGCGAGAGATTGGAGATGAACGGGAACGGATGCGAGGTGTCGAGCCCGAGCGGCGTGAGGATCGGGAAAACGGTGTGGGAGAAGAACCGCTCGAGGTAAGTGCGCTCCGCGGGCTGGAGATCGCGGAAGCCGACCAGCTCGACGCCGTGCCGGGCGAGCTCCGGCAGGATCGTCTCGAGCAGCAGGGAGCGCTGCTGCCGCTGCCGCAGGCCGGACCCAGGCGCCGATCTCGGCGAGCTGCTGCGCCGGCGTGCGGCCGTCGGGAGACAGACTCTGCGAGCGGCTCTGCTGCTGCAGCTTCAGTCCCCCGACCCGCTTCATGAAGAACTCGTCGAGGTTGCCGCCGAAGATGGCGATGAACTTGAGACGCTCGAGCAGCGGCACGCTCGCGATCCTCGGCCTCGGCCAGGACGCGCCCGTTGAACTCGAGCCAGGAGAGCTCTCGGTTGAGGAACGGCGAGAGCTCCGTGGCGGCGCCCTCGAGCACCGGCCGGTCCGGCTGGCTCGACTGGCGCGGCTGGCTCGTTCCCCGCCGTCGATCGCCTGGCTCGGATACCCCGCCTGTCCGGATTGGCTGGCCTGGCTAGGCTCGCTGCGGATGATCGTCTCCGTCACGGTCGTCTCGTTCCAGGCACCCGCGCGTCCCGCCTCCGTCCGCGCCGCGTCCCCTGTCCGGATTGGCCGGCCTGGCTGGGCTCGCTGCGGATGATCGTCTCCGTCATGTTTGTCTCGTGCCAGGGCACCCGCGCGTCCCGCCTCCGTCGCTGCTCGCAGCGCTCGCCGCGCGAAGCTCCTCGCGTTCCCTGCGCCGTCTCCACACCGACTCCCGCGCCGTCGCGCCTCTCCCGCGAAGGACCGCCTCCGAGTCTCCCGCGGCGCGACTCCGCGGTGACGCCGGATGACAGTTTGGCGCGGCGGGCGCTCGAGATGCGCTGGGCCGCCCCCGACGTCGCCTTCACCGGCTACCTCGCGGGCGAGGAGCTCGCCGCGGCGTACGCATCCGCCGACCTCTTCGTCTTCCCGAGCCGCACCGACACCTTCGGCAACGCGGTTCTCGAAGCGATGGCTTCGCGGCTCCCGCCCGTCGTCGCCCGCGAAGGCGGTCCAGCCGAGCAGGTTCGGCACGGTGAGACCGGCCTCGTCGTCGACCTCGACCGGCCCGAAGCCCTGTCCGACGCCCTGCAGGCGCTTCTCGCCCACGACGGCCTCAGGCATCGGCTGGGCGCCGCAGCACGCTCCCACGCGGCCACCTGCAGTTGGGACCGCCTGCTCGGCGTGCTCTTCCCTGGCGTCCCGGCAGCGGAGCCGGCCCGGATCCTCCCCGAAGCGGGCGAGGCCGAGCGCGAGGAGGCCATCGCTGCCGCGAGTTGAACCGGCCGCTTCCCTCGGAGTGACAATCGTGTGACAGCGGATGGTAGGCTTCGGTCTCGCCAGCTGCAACTGTTCGCGACCGACACCTCCCGTTCCGCCCGAGGGCCGCATGAAACTCGACTCGATCATCAAGAGGTTCCTGCCGCGCGAGGAGCGCTTCCAGGAGTTGCTCCTCAAGGACACGCAGAATCTGACCCGCTCGGCGGAGCTCTTCCTCGCCATCGCCAGGAGCACCAGGCTCGAGGATCGCCGGATCAAGCTGGTCGAGCTCAAGGCGCTGGAGCACGAAGGCGACGAAATCACCCGCCAGGTCTTCGAGGCGCTCAACCGGTCGTTCATCACGCCGCTCGACCGCGAGGACATCCGCTCGATCGCCGTCGATCTCGACGACATCCTCGACTACCTCGAGGGCATTGCCCGCTATCTCGTCATCTTCCAGATCGACGAAGCGCCGGAGCCGCTCACCCGCTTCGCCGAGATCCTGCTCGAGATGGTCGGCCAGATCGACTCGGTGACCCGCCTGATCTGGGACCTGGGCAACGAGGCCCAGGTGCGCGACAAGCTGGTGCGCATCTCCGAGCTCGAGAACCAGGGCGACGACCTCTTCCTGACGGTGATCGCCGACCTCTTCCGCGCCGACAGCGGCAGGAACGCCATGGACACCATGAAGTGGAAAGAGATCTACCAGAACCTCGAGGACGCCTGCGACTCCTGCAAGGACTTCACCCACATCATCGGCAACGTGGTGATCAAGAACGCCTGAGCCGGCCCCCTTTCGCCCCGCCATGACCGTCCTCATCGCCATCATCGTCGTCGCCCTGGTCTTCGACTTCCTGAACGGGTTCCACGACGCCGCGAACTCGATCGCCACCGTCGTCTCGACGCGCGTGCTGTCGCCCCAACAGGCGGTCGCCTGGGCGGCGTTCTTCAACTTCGTCGCCGCCTTCGTGCTCGGCACGCACGTCGCGAAGACCATCGGCAAGGGGATGATCGACATCTCGATCGTCACCGCGCCGGTGATTCTTGCGGGCCTCATGGGGGCGATCTTCTGGAACCTGGTGACCTGGTACTACGCCATCCCGGTCTCCTCGTCGCACGCCCTGGTCGGCGGCTACGCCGGCGCTGCCATCGCCAAGGCCGGCTGGAGCTCGATCCTCTGGTCCGGCTGGACCAAGACCCTGATCTTCATTGTCCTCGCGCCGACCATCGGCCTGCTCGTGGGATTCCTGCTCATGGTTGCGGTGAGCTGGATCTTCCGCAATGCCAGGCACCATCGCGTGGATCGCTACTTCCGCCGCGCCCAGTTGGTCTCGGCAGCGCTCTACAGCCTCGGACACGGCGGCAACGACGCCCAGAAGACGATGGGCATCATCACCGGTCTGCTCGTCGCCTCGGGCACCCTGGCAAAGTTCGAGGTTCCCCTCTGGGTCATCCTCGTCAGTCACGCAGCCATCGCCCTGGGAACGCTGTTCGGCGGCTGGCGCATCGTCAAGACGATGGGCTCGAGAATCACCAAGCTGCAGCCCACCGGCGGCTTCTGCGCCGAGACCGCGGGCGCCCTGACCCTGGTCGGTGCGACCCTCGCCGGCATTCCGGTGTCGACCACCCACACCATCACCGGCGCGATCATGGGGGTCGGCGCGACCAAGCGGCTCTCCGCCGTGAAGTGGGGCGTCGCCGGGCGTATCGTCTGGGCCTGGGTGCTCACCATCCCGATCTCCGCCGCGGTCGCAGCGCTCTGCTATCTCGCGGTCTCCCGCTTCCTCGGCGCCTGATCCCGCCGGCGGCGATTTCCGCCGGCGCCCTTTCTCTGATCCAATTCCGGGCACGATGAGCCCGGTAACCAGAAAGGGCCGCAAGGGCCGCAAAGCCAGCGCTCCGCCCGGCCGGCCGCGCCACGCCGGGAGCGCGCTCCCGGCGGCGCCGCCGAGCGGCCGCCTGGCGGCGATCGACATCGGTTCGAACTCGATTCACATGGTGGTCGTGGAGCGCGGCGGCGCAGGCGCCCCCGGCAATTATCGCGTCCTGGCGCGCGAGCGCGACATGGTCCGGCTCGGCAAGTCGGCGCTCGCCGACGGTGCGCTCTCGAGCAAGGCGATGCGCAAGGGGCTCGAAGCGCTGCTCAAGATGACCACCCTCGCGCGCCTCAAGGGGGCGGGCGAGATCGTCGGCGTCGCTACCAGCGCGGTGCGCGAGGCGGCGAACGGGCGCGACTTCCTCGCCCAGGTCCGCGCCCTCACCGGGCTCGACGTCCGCATCCTCTCCGGCGAGGAGGAGGGCACGCTGATCTTCCGCGCCGTGCAGCACGCAGTCGATCTCTCCCAGGGTACCGTCGTGCTGGCGGACGTCGGCGGCGGATCGACCGAATGGTGCGTGGCGCGGCGCGGCGACCTGCGCTCCGTGCAGAGCGTCCCCCTGGGCTCGCTGCGGTGCGCCGCGATGCTCGCCGGCGACCCTCCCGCAGCGCGGTCGACCGAACGGCTCCGGCGCAGCGTGCGCGACGGGCTCGCCAAGCTCAAGACACCCAAGAAGGTGGACCGCCTGATCGCCACGTCAGGCACCGCCGCTTGCTGCGGCGACCTCGCCGACCTGCTCGCCGGCCGCGAGCACAGCGCGATGATCGGCGGCCTGCGCGAGCTCCGCCTGCGCGAGCTCAACTCCGTGGTCGCCGGCCTGCAGACGCTCTCCGTCAAGGAGATCGCCGCGCTGCCGCCGGTCGGCGCGCCGCGCGCCGGATCGATCCTCGCCGGTGCCGTCCTGCTGCAGGAGCTGGCGGCTGCGGCCGGGGTCGACCGCCTCTTCCTCTGTGACCGCGCGTTGCGGGAAGGCTTGGTGCTCGAGGCGCTCGGTGCGCCGGCGCCCAAGGACCCCGTGGCCGGCGAAGTCCGGCGCCGCCAGATTCTCGACCTCGCGAGCCGGGCTCCGGGAATGCTTGTTCATGCGCAGCAGGTGGCGCACCTCTCGGTCCGCCTGTTCGACCTCACCGCCCCGGTGCACAACCTCGGCGAGCGCGAGCGCGAATGGCTCGAGTTCGCGGCCCTGCTGCACGACATCGGTCACTCGATCCACTTCGAGCGCCATCACAAGCACAGCCACTACCTGATCACCACCGCCGACCTCGACGGCTTCGACCCGCGCGAGATCGAGGTCATCGCTGAAGTGGCGCGCTACCATCGCGGCGCGCCGCCGCGCGACCGCCATGCCTCGTTCGCGGCGCTGCGCACCTGGCAACAGCACACGGTCGAGAAGCTCACCGCCCTGCTGCGCGTCGCCAATGCGCTCGACTGCACCCACGCCACCCGCGTGGTCGAGCTCCACGCCTCACTCAAGGGACGGCGCGAAGTGCTGGTCGAGGTCCTCTCGCCATTCGAGGTCGACCTGGAGCTCCAGGCGGCGCGCCAACGGGCGCGGCTCTTCGAACGGGTTTTCGGCCGGCGCCTGACTTTCCGCCAGGGCCTCAAGAGACCCTCGCGCCGGCGCTAATCCGCACTGTCACAAGGAGTTAACAACCGGCTCGAGAGCGAGTCCGGAAAGCGCTGCGGAAATTCCCTGCCGTCGCCCCGCGAAAAGCTCCGGACCGCCGGCACTGGCATTCTTCAATCCCTTTGTTTTCAGCATTTAACCAGGTTGCACAAGAAACAGTGCAGAACGCTGACAGGCGCCGCGCGGGCGCGCTTTGGCCCCGAGCGAAGGGCCCTTTTCCACAGCCTTTTCCACCTCCGTTGCGGAGAACTATGGATATCCCCACCGGGAGGCGCTCCGGCGCCGGTGTACACTCCCGCCCCACCCCGTCCATGGCCTACTCCTTCGCTCCCAGACTCCGCCTGGCGCCGCTCTGGCCGGCGCTCGCCGCCCTCGCTCTGGCGGCGGTTCTGGCGTCGATCCTCCTGCCGCGCACGCTCGCCGAGGCGACCACTGCCGAGCTCGCCCAGGAGACCCGCCTGCTCATGGCGGCCGTGCCGGCGCCGACCGTCTTCTCGGGACCCGACCTCGCCCTCGAAGGGCGGCTGCGGCAGCTCGTCGCCGGCACCGATTTCCGCATCACGATCATCGCCCTCGACGGCACGGTGCTCGCCGACAGCAACCGCCGGGACGACGAGCTCGCGGCGATGGACAACCACCGCACCCGGCCGGAGATCGTCCAGGCCCTCGCCCGCGGCGAGGGCAGCGCCGTCCGCCACAGCGACACCACCGGCTACGACACGCTCTACGCCGCGCGCCTGGTCCGCGACGGCACCGGCCGCTCCTGGATCCTGCGCCTCGGGCAGCCGCTGTCGACGATCTCCGCCCTGAATCGCCATCTCTCCCGCATCCTGATGCTTGCCGTGGCCGCCGCGCTGGCGCTGGTAGCGCTGGTCTCGTGGTGGCTCACGCGCGCCCTCTTCCAGCCCCTGGGCGAGCTCCTCGCGGCCGCCGACCGCATGGGCCGCGGCGACTACGGCGCTTCCTTCCGCATTCCGGAGCAGCGCGAGCTGGCGCGTCTCGGCACCGCGCTCCAACGCATGGCACGCCACGCCGGCGAGCAGATCCGCGCGGTCGAAGCGGAGCGCGATCACCTCCAGGCCACGGTGGCCGGCATGACCGAGGGCGTGCTGGTGACCGACGCCCGCGGCAAGGTCCGTCTGCTGAATCCGGCCTTCTGCGGAATCTTCGGCGTGCCGGCGAACGCCGCTCCCACCGACGTCCTCGACCTCGCCCGCGAACCCCGGCTGGTCGATCTCATCCAGCAGGTGCTCGCCGACGGCGCCGGGCGCAGCCTGCACCTCGAGCGCATGGAACCGGTTCGCCGCACGCTGGCGCTCGCCGGATCGGCGCTCGGCACCCACGACGGCGCCGTCGTCGTGGTGCGCGACATCACCGAGTCGGAGCAACTCAACCGCATGCGGCGCGATTTCGTCGCCAACGTCTCGCACGAGCTGCGCACACCGCTCGCCGCGATCCAGGGCTACGCCGAGACGCTCTCGGACGGCGCCATCGACGAGCACGAGACCGCGCTGCGCTTCAGCCAGCGCATCGTCGACCAGTGCCGGCGCCTGGCGGCGCTGCTCGCCGACCTCCTGACGCTCTCCCGGCTCGAGGGCAAAGAAGCGCTCGAGAGCCTCGAGCCGGTCGATCTCCGGGCGACCGCGAACGAGGCGATCGAGCTCGTGGCGGGACAGGCGGCGGCGAAGCCGGTCACGGTCGAGCTCGTGCCGGGACCGTCACCGGTCGTGCGCGGAGATCCCGAAGGGCTCTTCCGCCTGCTTTCGAACCTGCTCGAGAACGCCGTGAAGTACAACCAGCCGGGCGGGCGGGTAGAGATCGCTCTCGGACTTCGCGGAGACCAGGCGACGATCGAGGTCCGCGACACCGGTATCGGCATCCCGGGCTCGGCGCTGCCGCGCATCTTCGAGCGCTTCTACCGCGTCGACAAGGGCCGCGCGCGCGAAGAGGGCGGTACCGGCCTGGGCCTCGCCATCGTCAAGCACGTCGCCCAGGCACACCAGGGCCGGGTCGAGGTCGAAAGCGAGCTCGGCAAGGGCTCCACCTTCCGCGTCCTGCTGCCCGCAGAGCGCTCCTAGTCGGTCCGCACCGCGGTCCGAATTGCGGCGGGAGGCGCCCGCCTCCTGCTCCGCGGCGCCTGTCGCAGGCCTGTCACACCGGCGTCGCAGCTTCGCAGGCTCCCGCCGATATCTTGCCTGGGACTCGCGGCGCCCATTCGAACCCGACTGCCCGGGCGCGGCCAGCAATCATCGATCCGTCAACCTCAAGGAGGAGTCTCACCATGCGCAAGTCCCTCGTCATCGCCGCAGGCCTCTGTCTGCTCGTCCTCGGCCTCGCCGCGAGTGCCGTCGCCCAGCAGCCGCTCATGGGCCTCTACTACAACGAAGTCGAGAAGGACGGCCGGGTCTACGTGTTCAACACCCCCGAGACCTTCAAGGCCTGGAGCGCCGGCGGCGAGATGGGCAAGTCCGTGACCCTCGTCGGCCGCGCCGTCGACGGCAAGACCCTGGTCGCCGAGAACGAGACCGCGGTCGACCTCTACATGTTCAAGCACGACCTCCCCGGCTACGAGCGGCCGACGCCGGCAGCCCTACAACCCGGGCTTCGACGTCTCCTGGAAGGACGGCAAGACGATCTTCAAGACCAAGACCGCCGAGATCGCGATCTCGAACCGCCTGCAGGCACGCTACTCGATGTTCAACGCCGACGATCCGGCGGTCGAAGGACATCGGCACCTTCAACATCCGCCGCGCCAAGACGGCGATCGAGGGCAAGGCCGGCGATTGGAAGTTCAAGCTGCAGGCCAACTGGGTCGGTGGCGGCTACGTCACCGCGGCGTCGATCGTCTCGAACAACCTGCGGACCACGGTTCGCCGCGGACCCGAGCTCGAGGACGCTGAAATCTGGTGGGCCAAGTACCCGATGGCGACCATCTGGGTCGGTCAGGGCAAGGTGCCCTTCAGCCGCCAGGAGTTCACCTCCTCCGGCAAGCAGCAGTTCGTCGACCGCTGGATCGGCAACGCGCTCTACGCCCCCGGTCGGGACCAGGGTATCCGGCTCGAAGGCATGAACAACTCGAAGACCTTCGAGTACGCGATCGGCGCCTACAACGGCATCGCGCGCAACATCAACATCAACGACAACGACAGCTACCTCTACTCCGGCCGCGTCGGCTGGATGCCCTTCGGCGAGTACAAGTTCGAGGAGAGCTCCCTCGACCGCCCGAGCGGCCCGAAGCTCGTCCTTGCCCTCGCCGGTCTGACCAACACCATCGGTTTCGGCGCCGCCGCGATCGACGTCGAGCGCGTCGGCTACGAAGTGGCCTTCAAGTGGGGCGGCTTCAACACCCAGGGCGAGTACTTCAGCGAGAACGCCGAGAACCAGAGCAACGTCAAGAGCGACAACCTGGGCTACTACCTCCAGGCGGGCTACCTCTTCCCGGGCAACAAGTTCGAGGTCGCCGGGCGCTACGAGAGCATCGAACGCGACCAGGCATTCAGCGTCACCAGCCTCGGCAGCGCCCTCAAGGACTTCGAGAGGCACCGGCCTGGGCAGTCAGCTACTACCTCAACAAGCACGTCCACAAGATCCAGGCCGACTGGTTCAGCTACGAAGACAAGGTGACTGGCCGCGGGCTCGACCAGCGCGTTCCGGGTCCAGCTCCAGGTCATCTTCTACGCCTCAGCCTCCCTCGGGTTGGGGAGACCCCGACTGCCTCGGGGTCTCCCCTCTTTTTCTATCCGTAGTAGGTTGCAGGTACGGCAGGAGAAAGCGACGGGAACAATGGAACGTCACCGGGACCAGGACTTCGAACAGATTCGCCAGTCGCTCCTGCGCATGGGGGGACTCGTCGAAAGGATGATCAGCGAGGCGATGGCGGCGCTCGTCGAACGGGATTCCTCCCGCGCCCAGGCGGTCATCCGCACCGACGCCGAAGTCGATCAGCTCGAGAAAGAGCTCGACAACGCCTGCTACGCCGTGCTGGCGCTGCAGCAGCCGACCGCGGTCGACCTGCGCTTCCTCGTCGCGGTGATGAAGATCTCCACCGACCTCGAGCGCATGGGCGACTCGGCGGTCAACGTCGCCCAGGCGGTCGAAATCCTGAACCAGGAACCACCGCTCAAGCCGTACATCGATCTGCCGCGGCTCGCCGTCATCACCCAGGAGATGGTGCGCGACGCCCTCGACAGCTTCGTCCGCCGCGACGCCCGCGCTGCTTTCGAAGTCTGCCGCCGCGACGACGAGGTCGACGCGCTCTACCGCCAGCTCTTCCGCGAGCTCCTCACCTACATGATGGAGGACCCGCGGACGGTGGCGCGGGCGCTGCACCTTCTGCTCATCGCCAGGAACTACGAGCGCATCGCCGACCACGCCACCAACATCGGCGAGGACGTCGTCTTCTACGTCGAAGGCCGCGACATCCGCCACCTCGCCGCGATCGACATCGCCGACCGCAAGTAGGCCCTCTCTAGGGCGTCGAATCGCTCCAGGCGAGGGTCGTGCCGCGCTCGAAGCCGTCCAGCAGGAGGGCGTCGCACGACGGCGCCAGCCTCTCCACCGCCCCGATGTCGCACGACAGCCCCTGCGGCCGGGCCACACCGCGCTGGTCGGCAGCGAGCCCGGGAAGGATGCAGGTGCCGTTGTCGACGGCGGCACCTGCGGGCAGGTCGTGGGTCGCCGTCTGTTCCTGCCCGGCGGTTCCGGCGCAGGAGAGCGCCAGCCGCGGCAGGTCGACGACGGTGTTCGGATGGTTGCCGTTCGCGGTGCTGCTGCCGCAGGTTGCCTGCGGCCAGAGGCTGAACTGAAACTGCGACGGAGCCTGCTGAAAGAAGCAGTCGCTGGGGTTTCCGAGCAGGTCCATATTACCGGCGAAGAGGACATTGGTGAGCTCGATGCCGCCGCTGGCGAACTGGTGGACGCCGCCACCGCTGTTCGCCGCGAGATTCCCGGCGATCGTCACATGGTTGAGGGTGACCACGCCGCTGTTGCGCAGCGCGCCGCCGCCCTCGGCGACGCTCAGGTTGTTCGAGATCGTGGCGTTCGCGAGGTTGAGCGCCCCGGTCACCTCGATCCCTCCGCCGGCGCCGGCGCGATTGCCCTCGACCGTGATGTTGCGCGCCTGGACGAGCGCCGGCGCGAGGATCGCGAGCCCGCCGCCAACGTCTTCGAAGACCATGTTCGAGGAGAAGGTGGACTGCAGGAGGAAGAGCTCCGTCGTCCCCCAGACGTGCAGGCCGCCACCGCTCGAGCGCGACCAGTTGCCGGCGAAGCGGCTCGACTGGATGCTGGCAACGGAAAGGTCGCGGATCGACATGCCGCCGCCGGCCGGCGGCGTGCCGGGGTTCTCGGCGGTATTGCGATCGATGACACTGCGGTCCATGTAGAGCTCGCCGGTCCAGAACTCGACCCCGCCACCGTTGCTACCGGAGCGGTTGTCGGCGATCTCGGCTTCGAAGAGGTGGAGGACCCCGACGTTCAGGTTGACCCCGCCGCCGCCGCCGGTCGCCTCGTTGCCGGTGACCGAGCTCCAGAGCAGGTGCACTTCGGCGTTGGTCGCCGCGATGCCGCCTCCCCACCAACTGGTCGTGCTGTTGCGAATCGCCGCCCGGTAGAGCGTCAGCTGGGTCTCCCCCGGCAGGCCGGCGCCGGTGACGATCACTGCGCCGCCTTGGCCGGCGCTCGAGTTGCCGTGGGTGAGGACGATGTCGCGAAGCTCGACGTCGGCATGGTCCTGGACCCAGAAGATCCGCGTGGCGAGCCCGCCGGAGAGGGTGATCCGGCCGCCACCGTCGATGACGATCGGTCCGGTCAGCGACCGCTGGGCGGTCACCAGGATCAGGTGCGGCGCCGGGCCGCAGTTGAACGACAGCGTGCCGCCGCCGCTGTTGACGGCGGTGATGCCGGCGTCGAACGCGGCTTCCGTGCAACTCGCCGGCGTCCCGGTGCCAACGACCGCCGAGGTGGCGGAAAGGACCGCGGGGTCGAACGCCGTCAGGCAGGCGAGCAGACAGGGAACAGCGGCGGAGAGGAAAGTTCGGGAGTTGGGCATGGCGTCTCCTGGAGAAGCTTCTCTGGAGCGAACGGACTCCTGCTCTGCGACCGGACATCGGGCCCAGGGGATCTCCTTCCCACGGTAAACTCCACCGGTGCACCCTTCAGAAGAACCGGGCGCGGCGGGCGACCTGACCGGCTTGATCGAGTCCTTCAAGGACGGCCCCGGTGTGCCGGTGGACGCCCTCTGGCAGGCCGCCTACGCCGAGCTCAAGAAGGTCGCGCGCGCCCGGCTGCGCGGCAGCCGGCGGAATACCGTCCTCGACACCACGGCGCTGGTGAACGAGTCGTACCTGAAGCTCGCCCGGCTCGGGCGCCTCAGAGTCGAGAGCCGCGGCAAGTTCTTCGCCTACGCTTCGCGCGTCATGCGCTCGGTGATCGTCGACCTGGTGCGGGAGCGCCAGGCGGAGCGCCGCGGCGGCGGTGTCGCGCCGGTCACCCTGGACACGGCCGCCATCGACAGCCACCGTGCCGTGCTCGCCGCCGAGCCCCTGCGGGTGGACGCCGCGCTCGCCGAGCTCGAGAAGGTCGAGCCGCGACTCGCGCGGGTCGTCGAGATGCGCTACTTCGCCGGCCTGTCCGAGATCGAGATCGCCACCGCCCTCGACGTCACCGACCGCACCGTGCGGCGCGACTGGCAGAAGGCCAGGCTCCTGCTGCACGCGATGCTGCAGGCATGAGCCGGCTGCCCTGCCCGCCGGAGCTCTGGCCGGAGTTCTCGCGCCTGCTCGACCTCGCGCTCGACCAGCCGGAGGAGGAGCGCCGGGCCTGGCTCGACGCCTTGCCAGCGGAGCACCGCGACCTCCTGCCCGGCCTGCGTTCGGTGCTTGCCGGCACCGCCGACGACCCGGCTCTCGACCGCGATGCGCTCGCGGGGCTCACCCCCGAGACCGGGGACGGAACCGGCGACGCGCACGGCGACGACGTTGACTTCGCGCCCATCGTCGGCGAACAGGTCGGCCCCTACGCCCTCGAACGGGAGCTCGGGCGGGGGGGCATGGGCGTGGTCTGGCTCGCCGCGCGCAGCGACGGCGCCTACGAACGCCAGGTCGCCCTCAAGCTCCCGCACGCCCACCTGACCGGGGGCTCGGCCCTGCGGCGCTTCCGCCGCGAGCGCGACATCCTGGCGACCCTCAGCCACCCGAATATCGCGCAGTTCCTCGACGCCGGCGTGACCCCGGAGGGGCATCCCTATCTCGCCCTGGAGCTCGTCTCCGGCGCACCGATCACCGAGGCCTGCCGCGCCGGCCGGCATCCGCTGAAGCTCCGCATCGCGCTGATCCGCGACGTCGCCGCGGCGCTCCACAGCGCTCATGCCCGTCTGGTCGTGCACCGCGACATCAAACCGTCGAACGTGCTGGTGACTCCGCGACGGCACCGTCAAGCTCCTCGACTTCGGCATCGCCAAGCTCCTCGAAGCGCGACGACACCGGCGGCCTGAGCGCGCCGCCGCGCTCACCCAGCTGACCGTCGAGGGGGCGCGCGTCGCGACGCCCGACTACGCCGCCCCCGAGCAGCTGACCGGCGCGCCGGTGACCGTCGCCACCGACGTCTACTCGCTCGCCGTGCTGCTCTACGAGCTCCTCACCGGCCGGCGGCCCTTCGACTCCGCCTCGGGACCGGCGCGGCTGCTGCAGATCCTCGCACCCGGGACCGAAGCGCCGCGAGCCTCCTCCCGCGTCGACCCCACGCACGCCGCCACGGTCGGCGGAATGACGCCGCACGAGCTCTCCCGGACCCTCGCCGGTGACCTCGACGCCATCCTCGCCAAAGCGCTCGCGACCGATCCCGCCGACCGCTACTCGTCGGCCGAGGCGTTCGCCGCCGACCTCGAGCGCTATCTGCGCCTCGAGCCGATCCAGGCGCGACGCAGCGGCCATCTGACCCGCACCGTGAAGTTCGTCCGTCGGCACCGGCTGAGCGTCGGACTCGCCGCGGCGCTCGCCCTGGCCTCGGCGCTCGGGCTCGGCGGCGTCCTCTGGCAGTCGGCACGCACGGCGAGCGAGGCGCGGCGCGCCAACGCGACGAAGGACTTCCTGGTCGGCGTCTTCCAGGCGAGCGACCCGCGGGTGGCCAGCGCACGCCCGCGCGGCGAGATCACCGCCCGCGAGCTCGTCGATATCGCGGCCGACCGCATCGAAGGGGAGCTCGCCGAGGATCCCGACACGCGTTCGACGCTGCGCGACCTCACGGCGACGATCTACACCTACCTCGACGAGCTGGAACCCGCCCGCCGCCTGGCGCGGCGCAACAGCGAGGATCTGGCCAACCGGCTCGCGCCCGGCGATCCCCGGCGCCTCGACGCTCTCCTGTTCGAAACCTGGATCGCGCTGCAGGCCGGCGATGGCGCGGACGCCGGGCGCCGCCTCGAGGAGCTCGATCGCCAGATCCGCGACGCCGATCTCGAGCTCTCGCGCCAGCGCGCCGAGTGGCATCTCGCCAGCGCCGACCTCTTCGAGCTCCAGGGCGATCCCGCGGCGCGTCAGGGCGCACTTCTTCGCGCCGCCGACATCTACCGCCGGGTGGCTCCGCGCGACAGCGGCCACGAGGCGGCGCTCTCCAATCTCGGCGCTCTGGCCCTGTCGCAGAACGACCCGGCGACCGCACTGCGCTACCTCGATCGCGCGCTCAAAGTGGCGCTCGCAGCCGGCGCGGGCGTCGCCACCGACCTCGCCCGGATCCAGAGCCGGCGCGGACAGGTCGCTGCTCGAGCTCGCGCGCCTCCCCGAGGCCCGGGAAGCGTTCACCGAAGCACGGCGCCTGTTCGCCGCCACGCTCGGCCTCGACCACGCCACCGCCTGGCAGGCGACCGCAGGGCTGGCTCTCGTCGAGCACCGTTCCGGCGACAACGTCGCCGCCGAGCGCCTCTTCCGCAGCGTCGCGCAGGCTCCCGGCTACCGGCTGGCGGCGAACGAGGGGCGCCGGCGGGAAGCCGAGGCGCTCTACGCGCGCTTCCTCGCCGAGACCGGCCGCACCGCAGCGCCGCCGGCGTCCTAGCGCAGGAGAGATCGCCAGGGCGACGACGCCCAGACTAGCCAAGCCCAGATTGGACAAGCCGTTCGTTGAGCTGCCGTCCAGCCATCGCCGGAGTCGGTGGAGTGTGAAGACCCCCCGCTCTTCGACTGTCCCGGCGTGGAGAATCGCGGGCGCCTCGGGATCGATCGCCAGCGCAAAAACGTCGCGTCGGTCCCCCGGCCAACGCTGGCCTTGGCCCAGCTGCCGCCGGCGTCGATGCGACTTGTAGACGCCGTCGTCCGTCGCGGCGTAAAGCGCGGCCGGGGTCAAGGGATCGATCGCCAGAGCGACGACGAGCTAGACCGTCGGGCCCGTCGTCGACCTCGGCCCAGATTCCTGCCCGCGTCGGTCCGACTTGAAGACCCCGCCGCCAGCTCGTGCCGGCGTAGAGCGTCGCGGGGGTCGCGGGATCGATCGCCAGCGCGACGACAGGACCGAGCATCCGGCAGGCCCGCACTGGCTTCGACCCAGATGCCGCCGGAGTCGATGGACTTCCAGACACCTCGATGAGCGTCCCGACGTAGAGCGTCGACGGGGTCGCCGGATCGATCGCCAGCACATCGCCGGACAGTCCGCCGCAGCCCCTGCGTTGGCCGCGGCCCAGATGCCGCCGGAGTCGGTGGACTTGAAGACCCGCCGCCGCCTCGTCCCGGCGTAGAGCCTCGCCGGCGTCAGCGGGATCGATCGCCAGAGCGTCCGCACCTCCAGGTTCGTTAGTCCGGTGTTGGCCTCGGCCCAGGTGCCGCCGGAGTCGATCGACTTGAAGATCCCGCCGAAGTAGGTCGCCGCGAAGAGTGTCGTGGGAGTCGCGGGATCGATCGCCAGATCGGCTGACATTCAGACGGGTCAGTCCCGAGTTCGCTCCAGCCCAGTCGGCGCCGGAGTCGGTGGACTTGGAGACCCCGCTCGCCGTCCCCGCGTAGAGCGTAGCCGGAGTCGCAGGATCGATCGCCAACGCTTGAACCCGCAGGTCTCTCGGTTCCGCGTCTGGTGGCGGCCCAGTTGCCTCCTGCGTCCGTGGACTTGAAGACCCCGCCATCGTAGGTGCCGGCGTAGAGCGTCGTGGGGGTCGCAGGATCGATCGCCAGAGGCCATTGACGATCGGGCTCGACAGGCCGACGTTGGCGGCGGCCCAGGTCGCCGCCGGAGTTGAGCGACTTGAAGACCCCAGCCGCCGGCCGTCCCGGCGTAGAGCGTGGCCGGGGTCGAGGGATCGATCGCCAGCGCACGGACGTTGCAGGTTCGTCAATGCCGCGTTGACGGTGCCCAGTTGCCGCCGGAGTTGACGGACTTGAAGACCCCGCTCGTCGTCCCGGCGTAGATCGTGCCAGGAGTCGCAGGATCGATCGCCAGCGTCAGGACCCGCGAGGTTCGTGCAGGCCCGTCGAAGCCGTCGACCCAGCTGCCGCCGGAGTTGGTGGACTTGAAAGCCCCGCCGCCTCGTCCCGGCGTAGAGCGTCGCCGGGGTCGCGGGATCGATCGCCAGAGCCCTGACATCCGAGATTCGTCAGTCCGATGTTGGCCTCGGCCCACGCTGCCGCCGGAGTCCACGGACTTGAAGATCCCGCCGTAGGAGGTCGCCGCGTAGAGTGTAGTGGGAGCTCGCAGGGTCGATCGCCAGGGCCGTGACGAGCCCAAGCCTTCGAGTCCGGTGTCGGCAACGGTCCAGCTGCCGCCGGAGTCGGTGGACTTGAAGAGTCCGCGCCATGTGCCGGCGTAGAGAGTGGAGGGAGTCGCCGGATCGATCGCCAGGGCGTTGACCTGTCGCGCCGTAGGGCCCATGGCTCGTCCAGACGCCCGCCCCGGCGTGGGCGACGGTGGGAATCGCCGCCACCAGCAGGGCGAGAGCGAGTGCGAGCCGGTTTCGGCTCGGTCGGAATCGTCGGTGCCGCGGCTGCATCAAGTCTCCTCGGAGCCACTGGGGTCGAGTGACCGTAGCACGGGCGGCCGCGAAGACCCTCGCCGCGGTCGCCGCCAGGCCGAGTCCCTCTTCCTCCCCTCCGCGCCCGGTTGTCACACCGCTGTCACATCGCGGTGCCGCGCCTGACAAACCCGGTTGACAGAGTCCTCCTGCCACCCGAGTGCAGCGCCTTTCGGCGCCGCCCGCGGGATCACCTACACGGAGGAATCACCCATGAAGCGTTCGTCGCTCCTCGCTCTCGCCGCAACGGCCTTGCCGACCCTGATTCTCGCCGCCGCCCCCCTCGCCGCGCAGCCGGCGCAGGTCGATGCCGCGATTGCCCCCTACGCCAAGGCGAGCGGCGTCTCGGGCAACCTGAGCTCGATCGGCTCCGACACGCTCAACAACCTGATGACCTTCTGGGCCGAGGGCTTCCAGAAGCAGTACCCGAACGTCCGCATCCAGATCGAGGGCAAGGGTTCCTCCACCGCTCCGCCGGCGCTGATCGCGGGCACCGCCCAGCTCGGCCCGATGAGCCGGCCGATGAAGGCCGAAGAGATCGACGAATTCGAGAAGAAGTACGGCTACAAGCCTTCGGTGGTCCGCGTCGCGGTCGACGGACTCGCGGTCTACGTCAACAAGGACAACCCGATCGAGAAGCTCACCCTGCAGCAGGTCGACAGCATCTTCTCCAAGACCCGCAAGCGGGCCGGCAAGGACGCCAAGACCTGGGGCGACCTCGGACTCACCGGCGACTGGGCCGCCAAGCCGATCTCGCTCTACGGCCGCAACTCGGCGTCGGGCACCTACGGCTACTTCAAGGAGGTCGCGCTCGCCAAGGGGGACTACAAGGACACCGTCAAGGAGCAGCCGGGTTCGGCTTCGGTCGTGCAGGGTGTCACCGAGGATCGCTTCGGCATCGGCTACAGCGGCATCGGCTACCGCACCTCCGGCGTGAAGCCGCTCGCGCTGGCCGAGAAAGGCGACGCCTACTTCACCACCCACGCCGACGACGTCCTCTCGGGCAAGTATCCGATCTCGCGCTACCTCTACGTCTACTACAACGCGGCGCCCGGCAAGTCGCTCGACCCGCTGGTCCGCGAGTTCCTGCGCTTCGTCGAAGCGCGCGAGGGCCAGGAGATCGTGGTCAAGGACGGTTACCTGCCGATCCCCGGCAAGGTCGCCGCCGAGGAGCTCGCCAAGCTCCAGTAAGCCGGTTGGAGACTCCGGGGCCCGGCGGCCGATGGTCTGATCCGATCCGTCGCCGGGTCTTCCGTTTCCAGCCTCGCTGCGCCCCAGATCTCATGACGACCCCTGGCGACCCTCTCCCGTCCCTGCCCACCACTCCTGCCTCCGCAGGCGGGCGGCCGCCATTGCCTCGCAGCTCCGCCTCCCGTGGGGCGTCCCGTGAGACGACCCGGGGGGCGGCCCGCACCGCGGCCCGCCGGATCTTCGTCGATCGCGCCGCGCGCTGGGTCGTCACCGGGGGGGGCATGGCGATCATCGCCAGCATTCTCGGAATTCTGTTCTTCATCCTGCTCGAAGTCCTGCCGCTCACGCGCCCGGCGCGGATCGAAGTCGGCGCCACGATCCCCGTGCACCAGGATGTCCAGGCGCTCACCGTCGACGAATACCAGACCCACGCCGCGCTCCTCGAGCCCGGCGGAGTCATCCAGATTGTCCGCCTCGCCGATGGCGTGGTCGTCGCCGAAAAGCAGCTCGTCGGCGATGGCCTCCTGGCGGCCAGGGTCCCGCCCGGCGGCACCGCCGTAACGGCTTCGACCAGCGACGGCCGGGTCATCGCGCAGACGATCGATTGGCGGACCGAATTCGCCAGCGACGGTACACGGAGCGTCCACCCCGAGTTCCCGGAGCCGATCACCCTCGAGCTCGACCCGGACCACCGTCCCCTGGGAATCTTCGCCGCCCAGCTCGACGGGCCGGAGCGCGCAGCGGCTGCCGCCCAGCTCGCCGAAGGCACGGTCGCGGTGGTCAAGCGGGAGGCGGTCGAGAACGCCTTTTCGGGCGAGGTCACGCGCTCCGAGGATCGCCTGCTCTTCACCGCCGTGCCCACGCTCACGCAGATGCTGATCGACCGCGACCAGGCGAACCTCTACGGCGCGACCGCCAGCGGTGACATCTACTGGTGGAAGCTCGACCAGGGCGACGACTTCCCTCCCCAGACCGCTTCCGCCGGCGCCTACGAGATCACCGCCATGAGCTTCCTGATCGGCGACCGCTCGCTGGTCGTCGGGCAGTCCAACGGCAATCTGAGCGT
Source organism: Thermoanaerobaculia bacterium (assembly GCA_963788175.1). Classification (GTDB taxonomy): domain Bacteria; phylum Acidobacteriota; class Thermoanaerobaculia; order Multivoradales; family JAGPDF01; genus JAGPDF01. The sequence goes on along the minus strand of CAWBFZ010000014.1, from coordinate 39,141 downwards.
CTGGTTTCCGGTGCGGCCGAAGGGCGAAGAGGAGTTCGTCCTCACCCGGATTCACGACCTGCCGCGGCACTCGGCGGCGATCACCCTGATCGCGCCGTCGCAACGCAACCGCACCTTCCTCGCGAAGGACGCCGCCGACGAGCTCGGCATCTACTTCTCGACCTCGGAGCGGGAGCTCTGGAAGGGGCGTTCGCCGGTCGCCGGAGCGACTGCCATGACCCTCTCGCCCAAGGGCGACGGCGCCTTCGTCGCCGGCCCGAGACAACTGGCCTTCGTCAGCATCGAGAATCCGCACCCCGAGATCTCGTGGAAGGCGCTCTTCGGCAAGGTCTTCTACGAGGGTTACGAGCAGCCGGAGTACGCCTGGCAGTCGACCGGCGGTACCGACGACTTCGAGCCCAAGCTCTCCCTGACGCCGCTCGTCGTCGGCACCCTCAAGGGGACCTTCTACTCGCTCCTGCTCGCCATTCCGCTGGGCATCCTCGGCGCGATGTTCGCCTCGCAGTTCCTGCACCCGCGGCTTCTCGCCTGGATCAAGCCGACGGTCGAGATCATGGCGGCGCTGCCCTCCGTGGTGCTGGGATTCCTCGCCGGCCTCTGGCTCGCTCCGGCGCTCGAGAGATACTTTCCGGCGCTCATCCTGCTCTTCCTGCTGCTGCCGCTCTTCGTCTGGCTGTCGGGCATCGCCTGGAACACGGTGCCGCTGCGGGTGCGCGGGCGGTTTCCCGGGGGCTCCGAGATCGTTCTCTACCTCATCGCGGTCGTCGCCGGCCTGTGGGTCGCCTTCGAATGCTCGGGGCTCTTCGAACGCTTCGCCTTCGGCGGCAACTTCCAGAGCTGGTTGCTGGGCGTCACCGGGATGCAGTACGACCAGCGCAACGCCGTCGTGGTCGGGCTGGCGATGGGCTTCGCGGTCATTCCGATCATCTTCGCGATCTCCGAGGACGCCTTCTCGAACGTGCCGCGCAACCTCGTCTCCGGCTCCCTGGCGCTCGGCGCCAACCGCTGGCAGACGGTCACCCGCGTCGTCCTCCCGACCGCCTCGCCGGGCATCTTCTCGGCGATCATGATCGGCTTCGGCCGTGCCATCGGCGAGACCATGATCGTGCTCATGGCCACCGGCAACACGCCGATCATGGACATGAGCGCCTTCAACGGCTTCCGGACGCTGTCGGCGAACATCGCGGTGGAGATTCCCGAGGCGCCGCATCGCGGCACGCTCTACCGCACACTCTTCCTGGCCGCGCTGTTGCTGTTCACGCTCACCTTCATCATCAATACCGCTGCCGAGCTCGTTCGCCAGCGCCTGCGCAGGAAATATGCGCAGCTCTAGAGCCCGGGGAGACGCGACGTTGACCGACAAGAATCGATCCGGCCGGTTGCGGCGCGAGTTCTTCGCGGTGTCGATGACCGCTCTCTGCGGCGGCGCGCTGGCGCTGAACCTGGTGCTCATTCTCGGCCTGCTGGCCGTGATCGGCTACCAGGGGGGCCGCTTCTTCTGGCAGAAGGACCTGCCGGAGTTCACGCTCACCGACGGCACCAGGCTGCTGGGCGAGGTCCACTCCCGGCAGACGATCCCTGCCGCCACCATTGGCGCCGGCGGCGAGCGCCTCCAGATTCGCCTGGGCAACCGTGATCTCACCGGCGGCGACTTCCGCTGGGTCGACGCGTCGGCGATCGCGCAGCGCGAGCTGCCGGCCGACGCCGTCGTTCTCGAGCGCCTCGAGTGGGGCAATTTCTACGGTCGCATGGTCGAGCTCCGCCGTGGCTCGGAGATTCTGGCCCGGGGGAGCGCGGCGGTCTGGAACGCTTTCCCCGCCCTGCACGCGGCCAAACTGGCCGAGCGCCGCGCCCTCCGCGAGCTCGAGAAGGGCGAGATCGGCGACATCAATCTCGAGATCGAGAAGCTCCGCCTCGCAGCGAAGCGTCTGGCGCGCGCCGCCCCTCCCGCCGACGTCCGCGCGCGCCGGCAAACCGAGATCGACCTGGCGCTCGCCGAGCGCCAGGTCCGGTACGACCAGCTGGAAAGCGCGCTCTTCGCCCGGCGCGAGAGCCTCAACGCCGAGACGCTGGTCATGGAGGCCGCCGACGGCACCCGCAAGGAGATTCCGGTCGGCGGCGTCGTGCGGGCCATCCGGCCGAACGAGATGGGGACGCTCGCCAGGCTCGGCCTTTACGCTTCGCGGGTGCGTGAGTTCGTCGCCGACGAGCCGCGCGAGTCGAACACCGAGGGCGGCATCTTTCCCGCCATCTTCGGCACCGTCATGATGGTCTTCCTCATGTCGTTCGCCGTCGTGCCGCTGGGCGTCCTCGCGGCACTCTACCTGCGCGAATACGCCAGGCAGGGCCTGCTGGTGCGCACGGTGCGGATCGCGGTGAACAATCTCGCCGGAGTGCCGTCGATCGTCTTCGGCGTCTTCGGCCTCGGATTCTTCGTCTATACGGTGGGCGGCAACATCGATCGCCTCTTCTTCCCCGAGGCGCTGCCGACGCCGACCTTCGGCACCGGCGGCATCCTCTGGGGCGCCCTGACGCTGGCGCTGCTCACCGTGCCGGTGGTCATCGTGGCGACCGAAGAGGGCCTGGCTGCGGTGCCCCAGATCGTGCGCGCCGGCTCGCTGGCGCTCGGCGCGACGAAATGGGAGACGACCTGGAAGGTGGTGCTGCCCGCGGCCGCCCCGGGAATCCTCACCGGCGTCATCCTCGCCATGGCGCGGGCGGCGGGCGAAGTGGCACCGCTGATGATCGTCGGCATGGTCAAGCTGGCGCCGACCCTGCCGATCGACGGCAACTTCCCTTTCGTCCACTTCGAACGCAAGTTCATGCATCTCGGGTTCCACATCTACGACGTCGGCTTCCAGAGCCCGAACGTCGACGCCACCAAACCGCTGGTCTTCGCCACCGCGCTGCTGCTCATCCTGGTGGTCACGGCGATGAACCTGGTGGCGATCGCGATCCGCAACCGCCTGCGGCGCAAGTACGCCGGCAGCGCCGTCTGAGGAAGTAAACTCATGGCCGTAGCCACGAAAGTCGAGGAGCATCCGATGGCCGACGTCGAGCGCAGTCCCTGGGGGGCGCCGGCAGCATTCCAGACCGGCCAGGCCGGCTATGTGCCGGTGCCCGAGGCCTCCGCGGCGGGCGACCCGGCGCTGTGCCCGGCGATCGCCACGCCGATCCTGGAGATCGAGCGCCTGAGCCTCTGGTACGGCAAGAAACAGGCGCTCAAGGAGATCTCGCTGCAGATTCCCGAGAAGCAGATCACCGCCTTCATCGGCCCCTCGGGCTGCGGCAAGTCGACGCTCCTGCGCTGCATCAACCGGCTCAACGATCTCATCGACGATGTCACCATCGATGGCCGGATCCTCTACGAGAAGGGCGACATCCACGATCCGAGCGTCGAGATCAACGCCCTGCGCAAGCGGATCGGCATGGTCTTCCAGAAGTCGAACCCGTTCCCGAAGTCGATCTACGAGAACGTCGCCTACGGCTGCCGCATCCAGGGCATCCACAAGCGCGGCCTGCTCGACGAGATCGTCGAACGGAGCCTGCGCGGCGCGGCGATCTGGGACGAGGTCAAGGACCGGCTCGACGAGAGCGCCCTCGGCATGTCGGGCGGCCAGCAGCAGCGCCTGTGCATCGCCCGCGCGATCGCCGTCGAACCGGAGGTCATCCTGCTCGACGAGCCCTGCTCGGCGCTCGACCCGATCGCCACCGCGAAGATCGAAGAGCTGATGGAAGATTTGAAGAAGGACTACACGCTGGTCATCGTCACCCACAACATGCAGCAGGCGTCGCGGGTTTCCGACTACACCGCCTTCCTCTACATGGGCGAGCTCATCGAGTACGGCCTGACCCGCAAGCTCTTCCTCAACCCGATGAAGAAGCAGACCGAGGACTACATCACTGGCCGCTTTGGCTGAAGCGGAGAACGAGGAACGGCCGCATTCACAAACGCGGCCTTGGGATGACGGCCGCCTTGACCAAGGCGGTGAGAAGCTTGGCTTGCCGGTGAACTCGCGAGCCACCCATCTCGAGGCGGCCCGCGGGATTCAAAAACGCTAGTTGGACAAGGCCTTCTTCACTTCGGTCTCGCGCTTGGCTGCATCCGCCTCCGCCTTGACGGCAGCTCCGACAGGCTTCACGTCCACGGTGACCTTGAGAATCTTGCCCGTGAAGGCGTTGTCGCGTTCCTTGTAGTCCGACGTGACCGGCGTGGCGTCATCCACGCCCACCGCCGCTGTCTCATCAGCCGAGAAGATTCCGAATTGCGTGCTTTCGATCCGGCCACTGGCGACCTTCTCGCCGTTGACGAGGAGGGTGGCGGTTCCGCCCTTGCCGATTCCGCCGCCGTCGTAGTCGAAGTTCATGCGGATGGTGGCCTTGCCCGCCGCCAGCGCGCTTCGGGCAACGACTTTGTATTCCCGCAAGCCCGACGAAGTTGTAGCAATAGGCCGGCTTGCCGTCCTTGAGATACAGGCTCCAGCCGCCGAATCGGCCCCCTTGGACGAGGATCACGCCGTTCGCGCCGCCCTCAGGAATCTCCACATCCGCCGTGATCGAGAGCGACCGGTTCTTGATGTTGATGAAGACGTTTTCGCTCATCGAGTCCATGCCCGCCGACAGCGTGAGCGAAGTGCGATCGCCCATCAGGTCAGGTCGCCCCGCCGAGGACGCAACCATGCGTTCCATCAGCCGGTCATCGATGGGCAGCACGCGATACTCGCTCGCGTCCTGCATGAAGATTTCCTGCAACTCCTTGAGCTTCGCGGGATGGGTCTTCGCCAGATCGTTCGCCAGGCTGAAGTCCTTGCTCGTGTCGTAGAGCTCCCACGGGTCATCCTGCAACTTTTGCCGGGGCACTTTCTCCCATGCTGCCCGGTGGACGGTGCCGGCGAACCAGCCGTCGTGATAGATGGCGCGATTGCCGAAGATCTCGAAATACTGGGTCGTGTGCGTGCTCTTCGCGTCGGGCTTGTCGAAGGAGTAAACCATGCTCACGCCTTCGATGGGCGACTGGACGGTGCCATTGACGCTCTTGGGTTCGGGCAGGTTCGCGGCTTCGAGGACGGTGGGGGCGACGTCGATGACATGGTGCCACTGCGAGCGCACCTGGTTGGCGGCCTGGATCCGCTTGGGCCATGAGACGATCATGCCGTTGCGGGATCCGCCGTAATTGTTGGCGCATCTGCTTGGTCCACATGAACGGCGTATCTCCCGCGACGGCCCAGCCCGCGGCCATGTGCGGATAGGTCGAAGGCCCGCCCCACTCGTCGTAGTGCTTGAGCATGTCCTGCACGGTCTCTTGGACACCGTTGAAATAGGTCATCTCGCTGAACATCCCGCTCATGCCGCCCTCGGCGCTGGTCCCGTTGTCGCCGAGGATGTAGAAGATCAGGGTGTTGTCGAGCTGGCCAGTGTCACCGATGGCATCGAACAGGCGGCCGATCTCGTGGTCGGCGTACTCGCCAAAGCCGGCATACACCTCCATCTGGCGGGCGAAGAGCTTCTGCTCCTCGGCGGTCAGCTTGTCCCAATCCTGGATCGCCTCGGGTTTGTTGGCGAGCTTGGTGCCCTTGGGCACTACACCGAGTTCGATCTGACGTGCCAGCGTCGCGTCGCGCAGCTTGTCCCAGCCGCCGTCGAAGCGGCCCTTGTTCTTGGCGATCCATTCTTGCGGCACATGATGCGGCGCGTGAGTGGCGCCCGGCGCGAAATAGATGAAGAACGGCTTCTCCGGCGTGAGCGCCTTCTGGAATTTCATCCAGGAGATCGCTTGATCGGTCATGTCGGTCATGAAATTGTAGCCCGGGCTGTGCGGGGTGGGGATTCGAGTCATCCCGTCATAGAGCGTGGGATTCCACTGGTCGGTCTCGCCCCCGAAGAAGCCATAGAACTTGTCGAAGCCCGAGCGTGTCGGCCAGCGGTCGGTCGGTCCGGAGACGCTGACCTCCCAGGGAGCCGTTTCATGGTTCTTGCCGAAGAAGGCGGTGCTGTAACCATTCAGACGTACCATCTCGGCGAGCGGTGCGACGCTGTTGGGTCGCTGCCCCGTGTTACCTGGAAAACCCGTGGACGTCTCCGTGATGCTGCCCATGTTGTTCATGTGGTGGTTGCGGCCGGAGAGCAGAGCCGTCCGTGTCGGCGAGCAGACCGCCGTCGTATGGAACTGGTTGTAGCGCAGTCCCTGACTGGCGAGGCGGTCGGCTGCGGGCATGCGCACCGGTCCGCCGAAGGCGCTGGGCATGCCGAAGCCCATGTCGTCCACCAAAACAATGAGCACGTTGGGCGCTCCCGCGGGTGCCTTGACTTCGAAGCGCGGCGGCGGCGTGGCGTCGCGGGCATCGAGCACCGTGCTGCGCGGATAGTCCGGCTCCGCGACGGGCAGCACCGTTAAAGCGGCCTCACTAGGCCCCGTTGGCGAACGGGGCCGGTCAGTCACCGGCCGCTTCGGCTAAGCTTGCCCAGGCGGCTCCTCGCTCCCGGCAGGCCGGCGGAAGCAGTCGTGCGCCGGCACCCGCGATGAACGAATTCCCGACCGCCTCCCGCATCTCCGCGCGCACCGCCGCCGTTCTGCTTCTGCTGCTGCTCACCCTCTCCTTCCAGGGCTCGCGCGGCCTCTGGGAACCCGATGAAGGCCGCCACGCGAGCATCGCGGTGTCGATGCTCGCCTCGGGCGACTGGATGCTGCCGCACCTCGCCGGGCTCGATTTCCTCGACAAGCCGCCGCTCCTGTTCTGGAGCATGGCCGGCGGCATCGCTCTCCTGGGTCAGAACGAATGGGGCGCGAGGATCTGCCTCTCGCTCTTCTTCCTGGCGACCGCTGTCGCCGTCGCGGGACTCGGCCGCGCGCTCTGGGATCGCGACACCGGCGACTTCGCGGCGCTCGCCTGGGGAACTTCGCTCCTGCCGTTCGTCGCCAGCAACTCGGCCACTCCGGATCTCCCGCTGGCCTGCTTCTCGGCGTGGGCCTGGCTCGGCGTCGTGCGCGCTTCGCGCGCTGTGACCGACCGCTCCCGGCGGTGGGCCTGGATTCTCGCCGGCGTCGCCGCGGGCCTCGGCCTGCTCACCAAGGGCCCTGCGCTGCTGGTCCAGCTGCCCGCGCTGCTCGCATTCCTGATTGCCGACCGGCGGATCCGGACTCCGGGCGCCGTCCGGGGCATCGCTTTCGCCGGATTGGCCGCCCTGGCAGTGGCCGCGATCTGGTACGTGCCGATCCTCGCGACCGTCCCCGGAGCCGGGCAGTACCTCCTCGACAACCAGGTCTCCGGGCGGCTCTACACGGCGCGCTACGAACGTCATCCGGGCCTTCTCGGCGCGCTGGTGGTCTATCTCCCGACCTTCGTCGTCGGCGCTCTACCCTGGTGGCCCGCTGCCCTCGCTGCCGTCGTGCGACGAGGGCGCCTGGCGGGCAGACGCGCCTTCGCCGGCAACCTCGTCCGCAGCCCTGCCGCCATTCTGGTCAGCGCCGGCATCCTTGTTCCGCTCTCGGTCTTCGCCGTCGCGAGCTCGAAACTGCCGCTCTATCTCCTGCCGGTGCTGACGCCGGTCGCCCTCGTCGCCGGGCGGACGCTCGGCGCGCGCTCACCCGGATCGCGAAGGTGGCCTGCCTGGCTGCTGGTCTGGGTCGGGGCGCTGCTCACCCTCAAGGCCTATGCGGCCTACTTCCCGACTGGCGCGCGCGACAGCCGCGAGCTGGCGCGGGAGGTCGAGCAGCGCATCGACCTCGCGGAGACCGGCGTGATCGTCGTCGGCGCGCAGGCCAATGGTCTCCTCTTCTACGGGGTGAGCGACTTTCACTGGGTGCGCTCGGGAGACAATCCCTACCCGCTCTTCGAGCCGCCGCCGAAGGTCGAGGCTGCTCTGCCGGCCATCCTGCGTGAGGGCCGGCCGCATCTGGTGCTGTTCCCGCCCCACATCGCCGGCGAGATGCACCAGCGCTTCGAGCGCTTCGGTCTGGGATGTGGTTCCGTGCAGCGCTTCGAGCGTCTCGCTGGCTTCCTCTGCACGGCGGGGCCGGCTACTCCTGCGCGAACTCAGTCCGTTCCGGTCGCCCCTTCGCCGGCGGCGACCGGAGCGTCGAGCGCGGCGAGCATCTCCGCGATGCGGCCGAACTTGATCCGTGGGCGCCCCGCAGCGCGGCCGCGCTCCACTTCGATCTGGTCGAGACGCTTCCAGCCGGAGAAATCGACCGGGCGAAGGCCCCGCGCGGCGATCAGTTCGTCGATCGGAGCCAGCGGAGCCAGCGGGGTCAGCGGCGCCGGGACGAGAGCCGCCAGATCCTCGAGCATCGCCGTGGCGGTCTCCGTGCCGTCGGGCTTGTTGCTGCCGATGAGTCCGGTCGGACCACGCTTGACCCAGCCCGAGACATAGAGGCCCTGCCGGAGCTCACCCGTCGCAGGGTCGATCACCCGGCCGCGCAGATTCGGGATGATCGCCGCCTTCGCATCGAACGGCAGCCCGGCGAGCGGCAACGAGCGGTAGCCCACCGCGCGGACGACCAGGCCTACCGGGAGGGTCCAGCGTTCGCCGGTGCCTTCGGCGCGGAGGCTTCCGGCCTCGCCCACCAGCCGGTTGCGCTCGAGCTCGAGGCCCGCGACATGCCCGCTCCCCCCTTCGCCATCGCCCAGGATCGCCACCGGCGAGACCCTGAAGCACAGGTGAATCCGGCGCGGTGCGCCCGTCGGAGCGCGCCCGGCGAGGGTGCGCAGAATCTCCATGTTCTTTTGCGCCTGGGGATCGTCTCGGAGCTCCTGTTTGCTGCCGGAGTCGAGCTCGAGCTCGCGCGGGTCGACGATCAGGTCGACTCCTTCCAGATGGGCGAGCTCCTTGAGCTCCGCGGGCGACCACTTGGCCTGAACCGGGCCCCGGCGCACGATGAAATGGACATCGCGGATGCGGCTCGCCCGCAACTGCGCAAGCGCCTCGTCGGAGATGTCGGTCGACGCCAGATCCTCCGGATTCCGCCCCAGAATCCGCGCTACATCGACGGCGACGTTTCCAGCGCCGACGACCGCAGCCGCAGAGCACGACAGGTCGACCGGCAGATCGAGGAAATCGGGGTGGGCGCTGTACCAGGCTACGACCGCCGTCGACGAATGGCTGCCTGCGAGCTCTTCGCCCGGAACACCGAGCCGCCGGTCGCTCGGGCCGCCGACGGCGAAGACGACCTGGTCGTAGTGCGCCTCGAGATCGGCGAGCGCAAGGTCGCGCCCCATCTCGACGTTGCCGAGGAAGCGGACCCGCGGGTCGAGTGCGACGCGCTCGAAGATCCGCACGACCTCCTTGATTTTCGGATGATCGGGTGCGACCCCGAATCGCACCAGGCCGTAAGGGGTCGGCAGGCGATCGAGAATGTCGACCCGCAGGTCGGGCCCGGCTCCGCCTGCAGTCTGCGCCAGGAGAGCTGCAGCGGTGTAGAAGCCGGCCGGGCCGGCGCCGACAATGGCGATCCGGAGCGGACGATCGACTGGACGATCGGGGGAGCGCGCGAGATCCGGCGGCATCAAGAGCGAGGATACAACGTCCGGCACCCCGATCCGGGGCGCCCGACTCTAGGAATCGCTCGACTTCATCTGCCGGCGCAGCTTGCCGAGCGTGCGGTTGACGGGGTTGTTGCGCGACAGGAAGCCGAGCACCGGCCGCTTGCGCACGCCGATCTCGCTCTGCAGCGCGCGCAACGCGGAATTGCGCGGGTCGAGAGCCAATCCCTGGGCGATCGCGTTCACCGCCCCCTTGCGGTTCTTGGCCAGTACGTGCACGCGGGCGAGGTTCAGATGGCAGTCGGGATGATAGAACTGCGCGCGCACGGCGTGTTCGCAGAGGCGCAAGCCCTCCTTGACCTGCTTCTGATAGCGCGCGATGCCGTAGCCGAGGAACGAATAGGCCACGCCCGGAATGTGCTCGGAGAGCCCGCGCTCCTTGACCAGATCGGCGAGGATCGTCAGCCCCCGGCTCCAGTCGCCGCGCCGGCAGATCTCGATCGCGGCCTCGGCGGCAGCACGCGGACTCTCGGCGCCTCCTGAACCGTCGGTCGGGTTCTCGATGCGACTCGCCATCCGGTTCTCTTGTCCTTTCCGTGCGGCAGCGCCTTCAGGCCCGTGTTACACTTTTCCCATTGTCGCGCTTCTAGCGGCCGGTGACAAGCGATGTCCGTCTCTGAACCGCCCGATGTCAAGGAACTCGTGGCGCTGGCGCGCCGATTCGCGGAGCGCAAGCTCTACGATGAGGCCGCCGAGCTCTTCGGCGTCGCTCTGCGCCTCGAGCCGCGCAACCTCGGCACCCGCCTCGCCCTCGCCCGCATCCGCCGCCTGCAGAAGTCGCAGGGCCGCACCGCCACCAAGGACCCGATCGAGAACGCGCGCTCCGAGATGCGCCGCAACGGCATCGACGCCTCGCATTTCGTCGGCCTCGCCTGGCTCTACGCCGAGAAGGGGGAGGAGTTCCGGGCGCTCGAGTGCCTGCACATCGCCCGGCTGAAGGATCCTCTCAGCCCGGCGAACTTCAAGCTCGCGGCGCGCATCCACTTCCGGCTCCAGGACTACGACAGCGCCGCCGAGCTCCTCCAGCGCGCGCTGCGCTACAACCCATTCGACCGCGAAGCCGCCGAGCTCCTGGGCCAGATCGAGTACGAACGCAAACAGTTCGCCGAGGCGCTCGCCGCGACGATCGACGCCTTCCTCCTTCTGCCGTCCATCGACGAGGAGCGGGCGATCCGCCTGCGGCGCAGGATCCGGACCCTGAAGCATCTGCTTTCCTGGCAAAGCAAGCAGGTCGTCGCCCTCTTCCGCGAACGCGAGGAGCAGTTGCACACCGCCTTCGACCGACTGGAGTGGCGGCGCGAGCGCTTCCGCAGCGAGGAGACCTGGGAGAGCCTGGCGCTGGCTGCGCTGGTCGCCCCGCCCGACGACGGAGGCCGGCTGAAGATCGCGGGACGTCTGCGCAAAATGGCGGCCTGGGCGCACTTCACGGACGAGCAGATCTTCAAGCTCTCCGCCGCGGTGGAAGAGAAGAGCTACGACGCCGGTGCACTGATCTTCGCCAACAACAGCGAGGGCGTCGACCTTTGCCTCCTCGAAGAGGGCGAGATCAGCATCCAGCGGCCGACGCCCTACGGCACCTACCCGCTCGCCCTGCTCCAGGCGGGATCGATGTTCGGCGAGGTGAACTTCCTCACCCGCGGTGTGCGCACGGGTGACGCCCTGGCGCTGAAGCCGTGCCGTCTGCTGGTGTTCGACGGCGCGGCGCTCGAGGAGCTCTCCCGCGGCTGGTCCGAGTTCGGCGTCCAGCTCTACTGGGGCCTCTGGCACTCGCTCGCCGGGAAGCTCCGCTCGACGAACGAACAGCTCAAGACCTTCTTCTCTGCTGACAAGCAGCCCGAGAACTTCCTCCGCCTGCGGCGCGGGCGTGACGCCAGCGGCGGTATCGGCGGCATGGGAGCGGTCGAAGTCCCTCCGGACGACAAGGTGCGGCTCTTCCAGGAACAGGGCCTGTCGAGCAAGGAGTTGACGACGCTCGCCACGTTCTCGAAGGAGCTGCGTTTCGAGTCCGGCGGCGCGCTCTTCTCGGAGGGCGACGACGGGCACGAAATGTACGTCGTGCTCGAGGGCAAGGTGCTGATCAGCAAGTACATCCCGGGAGCCGGCGACGAAGCGCTCGCCATCCTCGAGCGCGGCGACTTCTTCGGCGAGATGTCGCTCATCGACGGCGAGCCGCGTTCGGCCGACGCGCGCGCCCACGGCGGCCCGCTGACCGTCCTGGCGCTCGATCAGGCGACGATCCAGGAGATGCTCGTCCTCGATCCCCAGGCCTCGCTCGACTTCCTGAAACTGCTCTGCCGGCTGGTCGCCAAGCGCCTGCGCGAGATCGACGAGAAGGTCATCGGCTGGCGCATCATGTCGGGCGAGCGGACTCCCGAGATGTCGGCAGGCCACGCGTAACCAGCAGGCGCTCGGGATCGATCCAGCGGCGCGCCGCCGCCTCCACCTCGCCTGCCGTCAGCTGCCGGATCTGATCGCTGGTCCAGTCCGGATCGTCGAGCGGCAGGTCGAGGAGCTCCGACATCGCCATCAGGTCGGCCCATTGCCGCGCAGTCTCGCGGCGGAAGGGCTCTCTTCCCAGCAGGAATGAACGAGCGCTTTCGAGCTCCTGCGTCGCGATGGGCTCGGCAAGGAATCGCGCCAGCTCGTCGCGCACCGACGGCCTCGGCCTGGTCGAGGGTCTCGGGCGCCGTGCCGACGTAACAGAGCAGCCGCCCCTCATCGATGCCGGCGCCACCCACCGTGTCCGCCGTCGCGGTGTAGGCCAGCCCCTCACGCTCGCGGATGCGCTGCGGAATTCGCCCGGTGAGCCCCGCGCCGGTGCCGAGAAGCACCGCCGCGAGCTCGAGCGCCGGAAAGTCGGGATGCGCCCGCGCCACCGTCCGCGAACCCATGAAAAGGTGCGCCTGATCCTCGGCCTGGGTGAAAATGTCGCGCCGCGCGACCGGCGTTGTGGAGGGCGAGGCCGGCACCGGTCGAGCGTCGCCGCCGCGCCCGGCCGCCGCGGGCAATCCGCCGAAGAGCTCGCCGGCCAGCGCCTCGACCTGCGCTTCGTCGATCTCTCCTGCCACCGAGAGATAAGCGCCCCAGCCCAGCGCTGCGGAATGGAACTCGCGGCAGCGCTCCGGGTCGAGCGACGCCAGGCTCGCCGGGTCGCCCTGCAGCGGCCGGCCGCGGGGATGCGGCGCATACATCTGTTCGGCGAAGGCGCGGGCAGTCATCAGGTCGGCCTGGTCGGCCTGCGCCTCGAGCTCGGCTGCCGCCTGGCGCGCCAGCCAGCGCAGGCGGTCTTCGGGAAAGACCGATCCGAAGGCGAGCTCGGCCAGCCATTCGAGCGCCAGCTGCCAGTCGGCCGCCAGGGCGTCGATCGCCAGGCCATGGGTCTCGTAGCCACCGAAGCTCGAGAGAATCATGCCGCGGCCCTCGGCCTCGGCCGCGATCGCCTCCCAGGATCGCCGTCGCGTCCCCTCGGTGAGCAGGCGCCCGGTCAGGAGCGCCTGTCCGGGAATCGCCTCGCAACGCGAGCCGCCCGCGAGGAGCAGACGCGCCGCCACCACCGGGGCGCCCTCGATGCGCTTGAGCCGCGGCCTCATTCGTCCTCCGGCAGGGAGACGCCGAAGACCGAGCCGGCGCGCGGATCGAGGTAGCGCCGCGCGAGATCCCGGAGCGCGTTGGCGTCGACCTCGAGCGCCCGGCGGACGATCTTCTCCGGCTGCTCGAGATCGCCGTGGGCGAGCGCCAGCGCCGCGGTGATCGCCTGCTGATGGATGCGCTCCTGTTGGAAGACCCAGTCGGCCACCAGAATCTGCTTGCCGCGCTCGAGCTCTTCATCGCCGACAGGCTGATCGCGCAGGGCGGCCAGCTCGTCCTCCAGCCGGCGCTCGACCTCTGCCTCGTCGCCGCCCGGGAGGACCTCGAACGAGCAGGCGAGATGCGCGGCGAGCTCGGCCTCGGCGAGCCCGCACGACGCGGCGAGGCAGAGCTGACCGACATCCACGAAGGCCCGATGCAACCGGCTGGTCCGGCCGCCGCCCAGCAGGGTCGCGAGGAGGCGCAGCCCGGGGTGATCGGGATGTTCCGGAGGCGGCGCCGGCAGCGCGAGCACGATGCGCGCGACCTCGCCGTGCCGGCGTTCGATACGGCGCGCGCCGTCGAGCGCGGGAGCGCCGGCGACCGTGGCGCGCGCGATCGCCGCCGACGGGAGGCCGGCAAACTCCGCCTCGATGCGCTGCGCGGTCTCCGGGCCGATATCCCCGGCGACGACGAGCAGGGCGTTCGCCGGCCGATAGAAGCGCTGGTGGAACTCCGCCAGGCTCTCACGGTCGAGCTTCGCGAGGTCGGGCTCGGTGCCGAGCACCGGCACGCCGTAGGGATGGCCCGGGAAGAGCTCGGCCTGGACCGCCAGTTCGAGCGCATCCCAGGGTTCGTCGCGATACATCGCCAGCTCCTCGAGGATGACCTGGCGCTCGCTCGTCACTTCGGCCGGGTCGAGAGTCAGCGCCGTCATCCGGTCGCGCTCGATGGCGAGCGCCTCCTGCCAGCGATCGGCAGCGAAAGAGAAGTAGTAGGCGGTCAGATCGTGGCTGGTGAAGGCGTTGTTGCTTCCGCCCTGGGCTTGGGTCCGGCGGTCGATCTCTCCCGGACCATAGTTCGCCGAACCCTTGAACATCATGTGCTCGAGAAAGTGCGCCGCGCCGCTCCGCCCGGCGGTCTCGTCGCGCCCGCCGACCCGGTAAAGCAGGACCGTGGTCACGATCGGCGCCTGGCGGTTGGTGATCAGGCAGACTTCGAGCCCGCTCGCGAGGCGCTGGCGTTGGACGTTGCCGGCGCTGGCGAGCCCGCGCACGGCGTGCGAGAGCGGCGAAGCGCGCCACAGGGCAGCTTCGGCGGGGTGCGGCGGCACGCGGGCAGTCAGGGGCGCTCGCCCAGGCGGCGCTTCTTGCCCTTGGCGGACGGTGCGCGCAGATCGGCCGAGACCAGGGTCGGCGACGGCGCATCGCTCGACGCCGAGACCCGGATCGTCCACAGCCGCCCCTCGTGGCTGATGCGCACGATGTGATCGCCGCTCTCCGGCAGATCGTAGGCACGGCCGTCGCGCTTCTTGGCGTTCCAGGTGCCGGCCTGGCCGATCACCCGGCCGTCGATCTTGACGATCGCCTCGGGCGGATCGACGACGAAGGAGAGCGCCATGCCGGTGACCATCATGCGGTCGATCCGCGGAGCGATACCGGGGCGGTCGACGACCGGTTCCGACACCTCCTCGGTCGCGTCGGCCGGCGCCGGCTTCGGGCTCGGCCACCGCGGGCTCCGCTTTCGCCACCGTCGCCGGCCGGATGGGCGGCGTAGGCACCGGCTGGTTGGCTGGCGCAGCCGGCTTCGGCTCGGCGACCGGCGGCGGCGGAGTCGGCTGGTGGAAGCGCTCGCCCGGATCCGACTGCGTTGCCGCATCGCCGGGCGTGGTCATCGTCGCCGGCCTGGAATCCGCCGGCGTCACGGAGTCCGCGGCGGCGGGCTTCGCGGCGGCGGGTTTCACAACTTCGGTTCCGGGGGTGGACGCGACCTGCTGCGCCTCTTTCGCGGTCTGCTTCGCGGCGACCCAGCGGCGGGTCGCGAGACCGCCCACCACGAGCGCGAGAATCAACAGCGCTACGGCTCCGCCGGCGAGCCAGAGCCCGGTGCGCGAAGCGCCTCGGGAGGCGCCCGCGGCGGCAGCGGCAGCAGCGGGGCCGGCCGCCGAGACCAGGGGCCGCGGCGGCACCGGCGAGGTGAGCATCTCGGTCGGCGCCTGGGTGAACGAGAGCGGCTGCGGCGGAGGCGGCGGAGGTGCTGGAGCGAGCGCTCCAGAGGTGACCTGCACGGCGCGCTCCGAGGTCGACATGCGCCGGGTCGACTCGGTCGGCGCCGCGGCGTCCTTCGCCGCCGGGCCGTCGAGAATCGAGGCCGGGATCTCCTGTTCGCAGATCGCAAGGTCGCGCGCCACTTCGGCGGCGGTCTTGTAGCGCTCGTCGCGGTCCTTCTGCAGCATGCGTTGCAGGACGCCCTCGAGGCGCGTGCCGAGCTCCGGGCGATCGACCACGATCGACGGCGGATCGCGATGCAGGATCTGATAGACCAGCGTCGTCAGTGTCTCGCCCTGGAACGGTCGCCGGCGCGACAGCACTTCATAGAACAGGACGCCGAGCGAAAAGATGTCGCTCCGGCCGTCGAGCTCGTCGCCGCGGATCTGTTCGGGCGAGAGGTAGTGCGGCGAGCCGACGACCGAACCCGTCATCGTCAGATCGGAGGTCTGGTCCTTGAGCTTGGCGATTCCGAAGTCGCTGACCTTGATCGTGCCGGTAGCAGCGGAGATGAGGAGATTCGAGGGCTTGATGTCGCGGTGCACGACGCCCTGGCGATGAGCGTAGTCGAGACCCTCCGCCGCCTGGCGGACGAAGTGGATCGCCTCGCGCAGGGTGAGCGGCGGATCGACCTCCAGTCGTTGCGCGAGGTCGCAGCCCTCGACGCATTCGAAGGCGAGATAGAGGACGCCCTGGTCTTCACCGACGTCGAACAGCGCCACCACGTTCGGATGCAGGAGCTTGCCGGCGGCGCGCGACTCGCGCTCCAGCCGGCGCTTGCGCTCGGCCATCTCGTTCGGACGGCCATCCTCGATCTTCACCGTCTTGATGGCGACGCGCCGGCCGATCTGTGGGTCCTCGGCGAGAAAGACTTCTCCCATCGCCCCCGCGCCGAGCATGCGCAGGATCTGGTACCGCCCCAGCCGTCCGCCTTCGGTGATCGGACTCAACGCCTGGACGTCTCCCGCGCCGTCTCCCGACACTGCAGCCGCTCTCGCGCTCCTCGATCAACCGGCGGGCGCGCTCGAGGTCCTCGGCGTGCACCAGAATGCGCACCTCGCCGAGCTTGCCGAAGGTCGCCGGCTCCTGGTGGAAGAGCAGCGACTCGACCTGCGATGCGATCCCTTCGGCCTCGAGAAAGCCGGCGACCAGCGACGCTTCCTCTTCGGTACCTACGGTCTCGACGATTTCCCAGTTTTCCATGGCATTCGGCCCGGCTTCGGCCGCCTCCTCTTCAGGCCTCCATGATACCGCCCCTGCCGGCGCGCTGCGCGGTTTTCGCCCGCGGACGGCGCCTGAGCCGAAGCCGGATTCAGCGCGGCGGGCGCCGGCGGAAGCGCTGGTCGAGCGCCACCTCGAAGCGGCCGGCCTCGCCCTCCCAGAAGTGGCGCTCGACGCGGAAGCTGCCGTGCCCGATCTCGATCCAGTGCAGGCTGTTGCGGCCGGTCTCCGGCCCGCGGCCGCGGCTGGAAGAGGTCGTTCCGGTGTGCAGGGCGAGGAAGCCGTCGTCGCCGCGAGGACGGAGCTCGAGCGTCTGGTGGAGGTGCCCGGAGAGGACCAGATCGACCCTGTCCTGGCCCCAGCGCGCGATCGCCTCCCCCGCCCGCCAGGCCGGATGCTCGCAGTCGACGCCCGGGCGGACGGACCAGATGGTGGTGCGCGACGACGATGCGGAAGAGCGCCGGCGGTGCCTCCGCCAGCAGGCGCATCGACCTCGGCGAGACGCCGGCGGCGGATCCGCCCACCCTTGAGCGCGAACGGCTGCGCCGTGTTGACCCCGACCACCAGGAGCTCGGCGTCGCGGAAGACCGGCTCGAGCTCGCGGTCGAAGTGCCGCCGCCAGGCGCCGAACGGCGCCAGCAGGCGCTCCCAGACGCGGTAGAGCGGCACGTCATGGTTACCCGGCACCGCGACGACCGGCGCGATCCGGGCGAGCTCGTCGGCGAACGCCCGCGCCGCGCGGAACTGATGCGGCTTGGCGCGCAGCGTCAGGTCGCCCGAGATCACCACCAGATCCGGCCGGCGCACCGCTGCGAGCTCCAGCACCCCCGCCGAAACCGCCGGCAGGTGCTTGGGTCCGAAATGGATGTCGGAAATGTGCAGGACGTTGCGCAGCGGAGACTCCAGCAGCGGACTCTAGCCTACGGAGCGCTCGCGGCCGGAACAGAAGGAAAAAGCAAAAGCTTTCAGTGGAGGAAAAGGAAAGGATCGGTCCACTACGGAGGCGTGGCCATCGGTGCCGGCGCTCAGCTGGCGAGCGCGAGGCGGGCTTCCATCAGCAGCTCCTGCCCCTGAACCTGGCCACCCAGGAAACGGACGTTGCCGGCGGCAGGCCGCTGCCCGACCGACTCGCCGCCGAGCAGCAGGACCGGCAGTCGCGGGCGCGAGCGTCGCGAGCCCGCGCGCCAGGGCGAGGCCGTCGTACTCGTCCATATGGAGCGGTGCGACGACCAGATCGACCTCGCCCTGCAGCCGCATGTAGCTGCGAAACGCCGCGAAGCCGTTCGCCACCTCGACCACCTCCAGCCGCGCCGCCCTGAGCGCCGCCGCGAGCCCCGCCCGCAGCTGCACATCGACCTCCGCCAGAAGCACCCGCGGCACCGGACCCATCGCTCTCTCGCTCACGAGAGAGAGAGACAGTCGCAAGCAGGAAGTGGAACACCTACGGTTGGCACACCCTTCGCTACTGCCGCTTCTTCGACCGCGCGCGACCCCTCGGCCGTCGAATCTACGGTCGCAGATTCTCGAGGGTCGTGCGCTCGTCCGGCTCGAGGCCGGCGAGCAGCTCGGGGTGATCTTCGACCAGCCCCTGGGCGTCGGCGAGATCGAGCAGGCGCTTCGAGCGGCGGCGCGCGGGATCCGCGGCGGCGCGCAGCTTGGCGCGCAGCAGGTCGAGCGGCGCGAGAATCGGCAGCGGCAGGCCGTCGATCTCGATGACTCCGGCGCGTGCGACGCAGGCCGCGAGCACCGGATCGTCGGTGATCTGCACCGGCGTGCCGTCGGTGGAGAGCCAGTTCTCGGAATGTTCGAACGTACCGGTGCGACGGAATCCGGCGGCCTCGAGCGCGAGTCGCCGGCCAGGCCGCGCGGTCGACGAGCGCGAGATCGATGTCGATCGTCGTGCGCGGCTCGTGGCGGTGCACCTGCAAGCGCGACGCCGCCGATCACCGCGTAAGCCACCTTCTCGTCCGCGAGGATCCGCGCCAGGAGGGCGAGCGTCGGCCGCTTGGAGCCGTCCATGAGCCCCTCCATCCAGCGATAGAGCCGGTCGAGTGTGAAGCCGGTCTCGAGCTGTGCGACGGACATCAGCCGAGGTCGTCTTCGATCCGGGTGAGGACCTCCGCCTCGACGCGGGCGACGGCGAGGGCGGAGAGGGCGCGCGACCAGCGTGCTTGCCCTGGCTGCGGCCGAGGAGGTAGCCGCCGAGGCCGGCGAGCAGGAGCGCCGGCCAGGGGTGGCGCCGGACGACCTTGCCGCCAGTCGACCTCGGGAGGAACGAGGTCGTCGATCAGGTCGTCGGCGAGCGACGAGAGGCCGTCGGGGCCGTCGTCGTCGCGAAGACCGCCGATGGCGCAGGGATCGCGGTCGGAGGTCTCGAAGATCGTCGAAATCGTCGTCGTCATCGTAGGCGGCGTAGTCCACGGCGCGGAGCGCGGGACCGCATGGCCGCGCTCGCTGCCCGACGAGTGGAACCGCGAGGCCCGGTCGGCGCGTGCCGAGTTCGTGCGCCATCGGCTTCCCTAGTCGTCGCGGCGGCGACCGCCGCGCACCAGCAGGCCGATCACGAAGCCGACGCCGGCCGCGATGAGGATCGACTTGCCCGGATTCTCGCGCACGTACTCGTTGACGTTGTCGGTCACCTGCGCGGCGTCGTGGCGCACGCGCTGGTAGCCGGCGCGCACGCCTCTCGGCCGCCGCGTCGTACTTCTCGCGCGCCGCCGAGCCCAACCGCTGCGCGCGGCGCCGCACCTCGCGCTGCGCCCGGCGGGCGTTGCGCTCGAGATCCTCGGCCGCGCCCTCGAAGCGCTCGCGCGCCTCGTCGAGGCCGTCGTCGATCACGTCCCGCGTGCCGTCGACGGCATCGGAGAGCACCTGTCGCGCACGATCCACCACTTTGTTGTCGGCCATCTCCGTCCTCCTCGCCTGCCCGCGGCAACGCTCCGCCGGAACCGTTCCGGCCCCGTGGCTCCGGAATCCGCTTCGCAGTCGAGTAACCGGTCCCGCGACTGCGGCCAATCCGCAGTTTCCCCGCTGCTAGACTCGCCGCCTCGCAGGAGGAGCCATGGGCCAGGTCACATTCGTCGGAGCGTGCGGCACGGTCACCGGCAGCTGCACGCTGCTCGAGCTCGGCGGCACCCGCGCTGCTCGTCGACTGCGGCCTCTTCCAGGGCGACGAGGAGCTCGAGCAGCGCAACTGGAACCCCTTCCCCTTCCGGCCGCAGGACGATCGACGCGGTCGTGCTCACCCACGCCCACCTCGACCACACCGGCCTCCTGCCGCGGCTCGTCGGCGCAGGGCTACGGCGGGCCGGTCTACTGCACCCGGCCGACCCGCCCGCTCGCCGGGCTGGTGCTCGAGGACGCCGGCGAGCTGCAGGAGGAAGAGGCCCGCTTCGCGAAGAAGAAGGGCTACAGCCGCCACGCCGATCCGCGTCCGCTCTTCACCCGCCGCGACGCCCAGCAGGCGCTGCGGCCTGCTCGAGCCGCTCCAAGTTCGGCGACGAGCACGAGATCGCGCCCGGCGTCGACCGTCCGCTACGTCCGCGCCGGTCACCTGCTGGGCGCCGCCTCGATCGAGATCGCGCGCGAAGAGCGCGCTCGGCGGGCGCCAGCACTGGCTGCTTCTCCGGCGACGTCGGCCGCTACGACGTGCCGATCCTGCACGACCCGGAGCCGCCGGCCGCGGCGCCCGACGCGCTGCTGCTCGAGTCGACCTACGGCGACCGCGACCATCCCGACGAGGATCCGACCGCGGCAGCTCGCCGAGATCATCCGGCGGACCTTCGATCGCGGCGGCTGCGTGCTGATCCCGGCCTTCGCGCTCGGCCGCACGCAGGACCTCCTCTTCCATCTCTCGAGCTCGCGCTCGCCGGCGGCGTCGATCCCGACGCCGTCTTCCTCGACAGCCCGATGGCGATCGAGCGCCACCGAGATCTACCGCCAGGCGGACGCCGGAGTTCGACGACGAGACCCTGGCGCTGCTCCGGGCCGACGCCAACCCGCTCGCCGCCGACCGCTTCCGGCGCTGCCGCACGGTCGAAGAGTCGAAGGCGCTCAACGAGCGCCGCGAGCCGGCGGTGATCGTCGCCGCGAGCGGCATGGCGACCGGCGGCCGCATCGTCCACCACCTCGCCAACCGGCTGCCCGACCCGCAGGAACACGGTCGTCTTCGTCGGCTACCAGGCCGCCGGCACCCGCGGCCGGGCGCTCGCTCGACGGCGCCACAGTCGATCTCGATCCACGGCCGGCGGGTCCCGGTGGCGGCGGAGATCGTCCAGATGCAGGGCCTCTCGGCGCACGCCGACTGCGACGAGCTGCTGCGCTGGTGCCAGGCGCTGCCCGGCAAGCCGCGGCGCATCTTCCTCAACCACGGCGAGGACCCGGCGCGCAAGGCCCTCGCCGCGGCGATCGCCGAGCTGGGCTGGCCGCGCCCCGAGCTGCCGCTCGCCGGCACCCAAGGCCAACTGGTGAAGCCGCCGCCCGCGCTCGTCGCTGGCGCCGCTCGCTCCGATCGCGGACGCCGTGCAGCAGGGCGCGAGCCGGGCGCAGCGCGCGGTCGCCTTCCTGCGGCGCGCCGTGCGCAAGGCGCACAACGACCGTCTCGGCCTCGTCGCCTCGGCGCTCGCCTTCTCGAGCGTGCTCTCGCTGGTGCCGCTGCTGGCGCTGATCTCGCGCTTCGTGGCGCGCGCCGTGAAGCAGGACGACGGCCGCACCCTCGACGGTGCTGGCGCAGCTCCTCCCCTACTCGGAGACGACGCTGGTCACCGCGCTCGACTCGTTCGTCGCGCAGGCCGAGGCGCTCTCGGGCCTGGCGATGATCGGCTTCCTGGTGACCTGCGCCTCGACCTTCCTCACCGTCGAAGGGGCGATCGACAAGATCTTCCGCGTCGAGCGCCGCAAGGGCCGGATCCTCCACCGCCTGTTCTCGTTCTCGCTGGTGGTGGTCTGGGGGCCGCTGGCGATCGCCGGGCTGGTGGCGCTGCTGCTTCACCTGGCGCAGAACCCGACGTTCTCGGGCTACCTGCGCCGGTCGACGCTCGCCCTCTGGCTGCCGCCGCTCATCACCCTGCTCGGCCTCACGCTGCTCTTCTGGTGGGTGCCGAACCGCAAGGTCAGGATGCGCAACGCCCTCGCCGGCGCCGCCGTCGCGGCGATCGCGCTCCACGGCCTGCAGATCGGCTTCCGCGCCTACGTCGGCCTCTTCTCCGCCGCCTCGCGCGTCGTCTACGGCTCTTTCGCCATCGCCTTCTTCTTGATGCTCGCCGTCCAGATCGCCTGGTGGCTGATCCTCGTCGGCTGCGAAGTCACGGCGAACCTGGAGCTGGGGGAGGAGGCGACGCCGGAGCCGGACGCTGCCTCGACGGTGTCCGCAGCCGCTCGTCCGAAGATCGACCCGGCCGCCTGGATCGACGAGGAGCGCGACCGGTGGCAGTGACTCCCGCCGCACGCCCGGAGCGCTCCGCGAAGCGGCCGGTGCGCGCCTGGAGCGATCCGCTGCGCTGGCTGATGCTGCCGTGGACGCTCGCCGTCACCTATCCACTGATTCTGGTGAGCACGACGCTCTTCGGCACGCTCGCGGTCACGCTCTCGCTGATCAGCAAGCACCTCGGCTTCTACGCCGGCGTGTTCTGGGCCCGGAGCCTCACCTGGGGAACCTGGGTGCGGGTGCGGGTCGCGGGGCGCGAGCATCTTGCGCCGGAGCAGTCGTACGTCATTCTCAGCAACCACCAGGGCGCCTACGACATCCTGGCGCTCTACGGCTTCCTCGGCCGCGAGTTCCGCTGGGTGATGAAAGAGGAGCTGCGCAAGGTCCCGTTCCTCGGCTGGGGCTGCGCGGCGATCGGCCACATCTTCGTCGACCGCGCGCAACTCCGCCCGCGCCATCGCCAGCCTCGACGCCGCCAAGAGCCACCTCACCGGCGGCGTCTCGGTCCTCCTCTTCCCCGAAGGCACGCGCAGCGACGACGGCCGCCTGCTGCCGTTCAAGAAGGGCGGCTTCAATATCGCCCGTCAGCTCGACCTGCCGATTCTCCCGGTGTCGATCACCGGTTCGAACAGGATCCTGCCCAAGGCCTGCCTCTTCCCCAGACCGGGGACCGTGCGCATCCGCTTCCACCCGGCGATCGTGCCGAGCGACGTCCCCGACACGGCGGAGCTCATCGCCAAGGTGCGCGTCGCGATCGAGTCGGGCCTCGAGCAGGACGCGCGCTGAGGCAGACCTTCCCCGGCCGGGCAGGCATGGGCGGCCGAAAGCCGAAATCGGTAAACTGGTAGCGTTCTCACGACCGGACTCCCCGGCCTCCGAGACCATCTGAGGAGATTCCATGCGAAAAAAGAACGCAGTGACCTTTGTCCTCGCCGGCGCGCTCTGCCTCTGGGCTCCGCTCGCCCCCTCGTCTGCGCAGGCGCAGGAGCCGCCAACCGTCAAGCTGCCGCAGCCCGGCGTGCCGGAAGCCTTCACCATCGAGGGCAAGTTCGTCCGCGCCGCCTACAACAACGAGGGCTACGTCATCCTCGGCTACCAGCCGGCCAACCGCTCGATCGGCGGCGAGTGGATGCTGCTCGATGTCGGCATGACGGTGCTCGGCAAGACCCCCAACTACACCCTGACCCGCGCCGCGATCTCGATCGATACGCCGGACGGCAAGACGATCGCTCTCGCGACCGTCAGCGAGCAGCGGGCCGGCGGAACTCAGGCCGCGCAGAAGCGGGCGAACATGCAGCGCGATTCGATCAACTACTTTCCGCGCCCCGCGACCCAGGCGTGCCGCATCGGCTTCTTCGCCGAGCTGGATTCGAAGGCGATGCCTTTCGACGAGGTCGAGCTCTCGTCCGTCCGCGGCTGCCTGGGGCGGCTCTACTTCAACATACCGGGCGGCATCACCTACGGCCAGCACTGGCTCAACGTGAAGTTCCAGAACAGCCTCATCCGCGTCCCCTTCCGCATCCTGACCAAGGACGAGGAGAAGTTCGTCGGCAAGAACCTCAAGGACATCCAGCAGCAGGTCGACGAGGCGTTCGCGCCGAAGAACTGAGGACCGACTCACAAAAGCCGATCTCCTGGCCTCGCCTTGGCCGACGTGGCAAGCTTCCGGGGTCAGGAGATTGCCATGCCTCTTCGCCGCCCGCATCTGTACCTGCTTGCCTCCGCCGCCCTCGCCGGCACCGCCGCGCTCGGGGCCGCGGCCCCGCCGCAGACGCTGCGCGTCGACTACTTCCACACCGGCAACGCCCGTGAGGAGGGTTTCGCGCTCGAGCGGGTCGTACTCGAGCCGCTCCCCTGGCCGGGGGACCTCGCGAAGACCCTTGATGACACCAACCTCGGCAAGTACCTCTTCGAAGTGATCGACCGGAGCTCGCGCCGCGTCCTCTACTCGCGCGGCTTCGCCTCGATCTACGGCGAGTGGGAGACGACCGGCGAGGCAGCGGAGATCGACCGCACCTTCTCCGAGTCGCTGCGCTTCCCGCGGCCCCGCCGCCACGGGCCGGTGCAGATCGTCCTCAAGAAGCGCGACAAAGCGAACGACTTCCGCGAGATCTGGTCGCTGGTCGTCGATCCCGCCGACATGCTGGTCGACGCCTCGCGGCCGCCGTCCGCGGGCGAGCTCCTCGCCCTGCAGCGCGCGGGCGATCCGGCCGAGAAGCTCGATTTCCTGATCCTCGGCGACGGCTACACTACGGCCGAGCGCGGCAAGTGCGAGCAGGACGCCCGCCGGCTGATGGGGATTCTCTTCGCTACCGAACCGTTCGCGAGCCGGCGCTCCGACCTGAACGTCTGGGGCCTCTGCCCCGCCGCCGCCGAGTCCGGCATCTCGCGGCCGTCACTGGGCATTCACCGCCGTTCGCCGGTCGGTTCGACCTACGATGCTTTCCGCTCCGAACGTTACGTTCTCACCTTCGACAACCGCGCCTTCCGCGACCTCGCCTCGCAGGCGCCGTACGAGGTGGTCGAGATCCTGGCCAACGGCCAGACCTACGGTGGCGGCGGCATCTTCGGCCAGTTCAGCACGGTCGCCGCCGACTCGCTCTGGGCGCCGTACGTCTTCGTGCACGAGTTCGGGCACCACCTCGCGGCGCTCGCCGACGAGTACTACACCTCCGACGTCGCCTACGCCCCCGCGGCCGATCGCGTCGAGCCGTGGGAGCCGAACGTCACCGCCCTCCTCGATCCGGCAGAGCTCAAGTGGAAGGAGCTGGTCGCCCCCGGCACGCCGCTGCCGACGCCGTGGGGCAAGGAGGCCTTCGAGGCCCGCTCGCGCGAGATCCAGACCGAACGCCGGAAGATCCGCGCCGAGAAGCGCCCGGAGTCGGAGATGGACGCGCTCTTCACCCGGCAGCGCGACGAGGAGGAAAAACGCCTCGGCGCCGAACCGTTCGCCGGCAAGGCCGGTGCTTTCGAGGGGGCGAACTACGAAGCCAAGGGCTACTACCGGCCCGCCGCCGACTGCATCATGTTCACCCGCGACCGCGTGCCGTTCTGCCCGGTCTGCCGCCGCGGCATCGACCGCGTGATCGATCTTTACGCCAAGGGGAAGTAGCGCCGGCGCCGGCATCTCTCTTCCAGCGGAAGAGCGACCGAACGCCAACCTCAGTTCGGCTTCGCCGCCTCTTCTTGCAGCCGATCCCCCATCTTCCTCGCCTGCTGCGCGAAGTAGGCGCGGTTGGGGTGATCCTGCTCCACGGCCAGTTGCTCCGAACGTGCGGCGGCCGTTGCGGCTTCCTGCCACTTTGCCGCCTTCGCGTAACCGTCCGCCAGGCCGTCATAGGCATTGGCGGAGCTCGGGTTGCTGTCGACGTTGCGCTGGAACAACGCCAGGGCCTCCTCCACCCGCCCTTGCTCCAGCGCGGTATAGGCGAGGTTGTTGACGACCTCTTCCGGAACCGGGAGCGTCCACCCGACCGTCTTCGACACCTGCTGAAAATGCGCCTGGGCGAAGGCGAAGCCCTTCTCGAGCAGATCGTCGTGCAGGCGGTACCCCGCGTAGAGGTGGCGCAGCCCGTCGATCTCGGCGAGCAGCGGCAGGCTGACGTGCGTCTCATCCGGGTAGGCCTGACTGTGCCAGCGGAATCCCCGTGGGGATCTCTTCTCGAGCGTCTCCACCAGCCGTTCATAGTCGGCCAGGGCCCGACCGCTGTCGTCCGAGCGGGCGACATAGAGGAAGGACTGGAGCTCGGGTGTCGCTTCGAAGGACTTCTCCAGCGAACGTTGCGGCAGGTTTCCGTCCCAGTCCAGGCTCGGACTCAGCGCGATGTACCCTCGGAACAGGGATGGGTCGTCGGTGAGGCAGTACAGCGCGAACTGCCCCCCGGCGGAATGGCCGGAAAGAACGCGAAAGCCATCGCTGCGGTACGCCCACTCGACGGCCGGCATGAGCTCGGTCGAGAGGAAGCGCTTGAAGTTCGCCGCGCCGCCGCCACCGATCCAGGCGGTCGGCCAGTCCGATTGCGTGAAATCCCGGACGCGCTTCGTGCTGTCGATCGCCACCACGATCATCTCCGGGATCTCCCCGTGCGCGGCGAGGTAGTCGACCGCGGCGGCGGTGTGCTGGAAGTGCGAGGCTCCGTCGAGCAAGTAGAGCACCGGATAGCGCCGGTCCTTGGCCCACTTGTAGCTCGCGGGCAGAGCGACGTGATACGTCCTGTCCTCGTCGAGGACGGCGGAGTGCAGGCGCTCCGTCTGGCCGATGACCACCGGCTCGGCGGCGTGGACGCTGGGGCCGCAGACGATCAGCAGCAGACTCGCGGCGATGAGATGAATCCAGTTCATCTTCATGCCCAGATAAGAGTGTACTTCCCGGAAAAGGTTACCGCGGGCGGGCTCAGCGGTCGGACTCTTTCAGCGTCCCTGCGGCGTAGCGGTGGATGACGCTCGAGATGAGGGTCTGGTACGGCAGGCCTTCGAGGAGGGCGCGCTTCTTGATTGAGTCGAGGTCGCGCGAGGAGAGACGCAGGTTGACGCGCCGGTCCTTGCGCAGGGTGGCCGCCGCGGCGCGCTCGTAGCGCGCCCGCTCGCGCGCCTTGAGGCCGGTCGAGCGCCACTCGCCCTTCTCGATCGACTCGAGCAGTGCGCGTTCTTCGGCATCGGGCTTCTTCATGGCCTCTCCCCCTCCTCCTTCAGGTAGTCGCGGGTCGCCTTCCGGCTCGGAATGATGGTCTTGAGGAAGATCTCGGTTTCCGATTCGACGAACGGCACCAGATAGACATAGTCGACGACTCTCACGACGAAGATCCGCTGGTGCGCGAAACGCTCCGGGTGGGGATGTTCGAGGACATCGAGCAGGTCGCCGCGCTCGATGTGGAAGAGGATCTCCTCGAAGGTGATCCCGCGCTCCTTCTGGAGCTGGAGATTCTTCTCGGTGCTCCACTCGAAGCTCTTCGCCACCTGCACAGGTTATCACCCTGTGTGCCGTCTGTGCACACAATGTACCCTGGCGGCGCCTCAGGGACAGGACTGCCCGAAGAACTCGACGTCGCCGTTGGAGGCGAACTGGCCGAGCGGCACGGTCACCGTCTTCGTCTCGCAGGCCTGCAGGTCCTCCACGGTGTAGTCGAGCGCCACGTTCGATGTCGAGCCGTAGAAGAACCAGTAGGCGCCGTTCAGGCTGCAGCCGTTGACGATCTTCACCAGCAGCTCGAGGATCTGCGGGTTGAAGAAGTAGAAGAAGCCGGAGTCCGGCGTGTAGGAGAGCGCCACGCCCGACCCGCTGTTGGACTGGAAATCGGTCCAGCCGACCCGGACGCGGAAGCGGTTCGGCGTTCCCGAGCCGCCCGCCAGGCAGAGCGTGTGAGCGTCGGCCACGCAGGCGGACGGTGTGCAGTCGCCGTCGACGATCGTCACCGTCGCCGTCGACGGGCTGCCGAGCGCGGCATTCCCGGTCGGCGACGACAGCGCCACGGTGAAGGTCTCGTCCGCCTCGGTGGCCGCATCGTCGACCAGGGTCACGGCGACGCTCTTGTCGGAGCTGTCGCCGCTCGCCCAGGAGAGCGTGCCGCTCGCGCCCGCATAGTCGGCCGGCGCGCTTGCCGTGCCGTTGGCGGTGGCCCAGTGGACCGTGACGGCGCCGGTCGACCCGCTCACTCTGCGGACGGTGAGACTCACCGTCCCGGCGCCTTCATCGACCGGGATGGAGCCGGCAGCGAAACGGATCGTCCCGGCTCCGCCGCCGCCCCCTTCGAGCGGCGGCGTGTTCTCGGCGAAATACTCGTGGCTGTCGGCGTTGCCGACCGCCATGCCCGGCTGCGAGGTCGCGAGGTCCCTGCAGGCGTTTTGACCGTAGGCATGATCGTCGGTGCCGGCGACGACGTTGAAATGCGACATCTCGTGGACCAGCGTCCCGGCCTTCGAGTCGGTGCCGGTCACCGGCGCATTCCAGAAGGCGTTGCAAACGTAGATGACATACGGCTCGGTTGGATAGACGTAGGCGTAGTAAGGCTCGTCGCAGCTGCAGTCGATGGCGACCGGCGCCGACTGGAAGGCGCTGCGGATCGCCGCGAAGTGATTCGAGACGGTATTGAAGCGCGCGCTCGCGGCAGCGCCGAACCAGGTGGTGTAGCGCGCTCCGACCGTCGACCAGGTCCGGCCGTCGAGGTAACTCTTGGCCCCGGCCGAGTAGCTGAGGGCGTTCGCCACCGCGGTCGCGGCGGTGGTCGCCTGGCTGGTCGAGCAGTTGGGGGTGGTGAGCGAACCTCCGCCCACTGGCGCGGCGTCCGGAACGGTCCAGTTCGGGCCGGGAGCGGAGGTCGGAGCCTCGCGCCAGACCGCCATGGAGTTCGACTCGACGACTTCGGAAAGCTCCGGGGCGACCGACGCTCTCCCTCCAGCGCCGACCCCGTCCAGCAGGTCGACGCGGTAGACAACGACGTATTCGCCGCCGTCGCGCAGGTCGTAGTGCTTCGTGAGCTCGGTCTCCCCGCGCAGCGTGGCGCCCGGCGCGAGCGAAACGAAATCGGCGCCGCTGGGGGCGGCGCGCTTGACCAGGCGGCCGCGATAGGCCACCGGCTCACCGTCGCGCGTCACCGCGAAGAGGTTGGCCTCCAGCCGCGCACCGGGCACCAGCCAGCGCGGCACGAGAACGGTCTGCGTCGAGCGATTGACGAGCGTCACTGACGCGACTAGATCGTCGCCCGCGCCGAGCCACTGCGAGCCGAGCTCGAGCTCGGCGACAAGCCCCTCCGCCAGAAGAGGGGCGGAGGAAAGCACGACGATCAGGACGATCCACAGGAACTTGCGCATGGCGTTTCTTCCTCGGGGACTTTTCCTGGACTCTATACCCGGGGAATTCGGCTGGCGCCTCGACGGTCGGGCGGGTCCTGCCGGGAGAAGGGCGCGGCGGGCGTTCGCCACCGATGCAACCCTTCCGTCCGCGGCTGCGTCTAGATCTACAGGCGGGCGTGAGCCCACGCTGGCCGCTGGACGGAGGGGCGCTTGCTGGATCTCGACACCCTGCTCGAACGCTGTCGCCAGGGCGATGACCTCGCCTGGGAGGCGCTCGTGCGCCAGTATCAGGGACGGATCTTCGGCCTCGCGCTGCATTTCCTGCGCGACCGCGAGGAGGCCCGCGACGCCGCCCAGGAGATCTTCCTCCGCGTCTACATCCGGCTCGACAGCTTGCGGGAGGGAGAGGCCTTCCTTCCCTGGTTGCTGCGCCTGGGGCGCAACGCCTGTATCGATCGCCTGCGCCGCCGCGAGGTCCGCACCCCCGCCATCGCCGTCGCGCTCGACGAGGCCCCCGAGATCCCCTCGCTGGAGCCGTCGCCGGAGGAGGCCGCGCTGGGCAATGCGCGCCAGGTCCTGCTCTATCGCGCCCTCGGCGAGCTGAGCGAGAAGAACCGCGAGATGATCCTCCTCAAGGACACCCAGGAGCTCAAGCTCGAGGAGATCGCCGAGCTCCTCTCGCTGCCGCTGGGCACCGTCAAGTCCCGCGCCCACCGCGCGCGCATCGAGCTCGCCCTGGCGATCCGGACGCTCGACCCGTCGTACGGGACGTCTCCATGATGCGCATGAACTGTCAGGACCTGGAGCTCCGGCTCGAACGCCTGCTGGCGGGGATCCTTCCTGTCGCCGAAGCGAGCCTCTGCGCAGAGCACCTCGCGACCTGCGGCCTCTGCCGGGATCTCCTCGAGCTCGCGCGCCTGAGCGACGCCGCGGCGGCCGGCGAGGGCGGAGCTGTGCCCGACCTCGCACCGGCGGTGCTGGCGCACAGCGGTATTGGAGGGGGAGGTAGCACCGGCGCCTGCGGCCGCGCGCACGAGCTCCTCGCGGCCGGCGTGGACGACCCGCTCGCGGAGACCGATCGCCACCTCCTGCACGGGCACCTCGCGAACTGCGGCGACTGCCGGGCGCTCCGCGGTGTGCTTCTCGCGCTCACCCGCGACCTGCCGCGCCTTGCCGAGGTGCAGCCGGATCCGGGCTTCGTCGGGGAGGTGCTGCGCCGCACGCTGCCCTTCGATGTGCAGATCCGTCGCTGGTGGGACGCCCTCTGGCCCGAGCTCTGGCGCCGGCCGCGCTTCGCTTCGGAGGCCGCCTATGTCGGCGTCGTCGCCCTGGTGCTGGTCTTCGCGACCCCGGGTTCGCCGCTCGCGGCCGTGCCGTCGGGGGCACTGGCGATCGCACAGGTGCCTCCCCTGCCGCGCCTCGAGCTCCCCGCGGTCGCCCTCACCCCGCGGCTCGCGGCGGCGAAGCGCGCGCTGCGCGCTTCGCAGGGTGCAGAGGTCGCGGCCGACTGGAGCGCCGAGCTGCGCGCGACGGCGGACGACGCCGTCCAGCTGATGATCGAAGTCCGCACCCGCATGGGAACCTTTTGGGACGACGCTGCGTCCCTGCTGGAGACGAGGGACGATGCGCCCTCTTCCGCACCCTGAACCTCCAAGGAGACGTCATGAGCGAGATTACCGAGACCCTTCCGCCGCAGACCGCCGCACCCCGGCCGCCCGCGGCTCCAGCGTCTGTTGCACCAGCAGCTTCGCCGCCGGCATCCCAGTACCTCTCGATCCTCGACTCCCGCCGCAAGTCGCCGGGCCTCGCCTGCTTCCTCTCCGTCATGCCCGGCCTCGGCCAGGTCTATGTCGGCTACTACCAGCGCGGCTTCGTCCACGCCGCTGTGGTCGCGGCGCTGATCACCGTTCTCTCGAGCGAAGTCGAAGAGCTGACGCCGATGGCGGCGATGTTCATGGTCTTCTTCTGGCTCTACAACATCATCGACGCCGGGCGCCGCGCGGCGCTCTACAACGAGGTCCTCGCCGGCCGCACGGGCATCGAGCTGCCGGCCGACCTCATGCTCCCCGGCCTCGGCGGCTCGATGCTCGGCGGCACCGTGGTCGCCCTGGTGGGCGCCCTCCTCCTCGCCCACACCGCCTTCGGCATGTCGCTCTCCTGGCTGAAAGAGTGGTGGCCGGTCGCCGTGATCCTCTTCGGTGCCTACCTCTTCATCAAGGCGCGGATGGACCGCCCGGCAAGCCCGGAGACGCCGGATCTGGCCTAGACCGCGCTGGAGGTCGCACGAGAAAAGGGGGACAGGCACGCATTTCCGCGACGGACGCACCGGAGAGCCCTGCGTCGCCGGAAATGCGTGCCTGTCCCCCTTTTCTCGCTCAGGGAAGCGCGGCGCTCCACCGGCTGTCGTCGCCGGTGAGCTCGAAGCCGTCCCAGAAGATCGTGATGACGGTCGAGAAGCAGTAGAGGTGGTAGCTGGCGTTGCACGAGGTCCAGCCGAGCTCGGACCAGAGCACCGGCAGCGGACCGTCGGAGGCGCTGCCCTTGGCTCCGCCGAAGATCCCGGCGCCGTCCGTCCAGTCGTCGCAGGTCTCCGCGGCCGCGGTGCCGTCGGCATCGGTCCCGGTCCAGGCGCGGCACGAGAACGATGTCGTGCAGTCGGCCTGCAGGTAGGCGCCGGTCTCGAACTGGTGCAGGCTGGTATCGAGGGTCGAGTCCACGAGGTCGGCCAGGTTGTTGGCGATCGTGTAGGCGTCGAGGCGCTTCCATGGGCCCTGGCTCCCGACGATCCCGAGCCGGTCGCCGGCGTTGACGACGGGGCTCGCGGTCGACAGCCAGGCGACGAAGCTCTCGGGAGCGGGCAGGAACGCCTCGGCGGCGAGCGTCCGGCAGATCGCGTCGCCGGCGGCGAGCCCGCTCGCGCCCGCTGCCTGCGGCCAGGCGGCGAGAGCGCCCTGGCCATCGGCCGAGCTCAAGAACGCGATCGCCGCGGGGCTCCAGCCCAGCCGGGAGACCTCCCCCACGCCGGGCTCGACGCACAGCAGGCGATGGTCCCCGGCGCACGCCATCTCGTCGGTCAGGCTCCAGATTCCGGCGGTCCCGTAGCCATCCCCCACCGTGCCCAGGGGCCCGCCGGGCGTCGCGTCCGCCCAGCCGCCGCAATCGACGCCGGTCCAGACGCCTGCGGAATCGGTCCCGGTCCAATGAAAGCGATCGACGGTGGGCAGCGCAGCGAAGTTCTCGTCGCGCGAGATCGGCCGGTAGAGCTCGCCGCCATCCACCAGTTGATCCAGGGTCCCGGCGAAATTCGTTGCGCCGTTGGAGAGAAACCAGGGGCCGGCGCCGGGCAGGCTGGCGCCGTTGCAGCCGGTCGCCTTCTTCCCGGCGAGCCCCTGCACGTGGCAATAGGCATCGGTCGCCGAGGTCGAGAGCCAGGCCCGATAGGTCCCCGCGTTCGGCAGCGGCGTCGGCGTCGCCGCGGCGGCGCGCGCCCGGCAGACCGCGTCGGCCCGCGCGAAAGCCGTCGCCCCGGTGGCGTCCGGCCAGGTCGCAAGATCGCCCGAGCCCGCGACCGAGGTCGCGAAGGCCCGGCGCTTCGCCGCGCTCGCCGGCGCGGCGCACCAGAGAACCAGGAGCGACCGCCAGGGCGGCAAGTCGCGCCAGGGCGCCAAGTCGACGGCTTCGGAGCATCGCCCCTCCATGTTCGCGAGGACCTACTCATGGAGGTACGCAATCGCGCCGCGCGGTGGGGCCAGGACTCAGGTGGGGTGGGGTGCCTACCAGAAATTCGCCTGGCACCGCTCTCGGGCAGAACTTCGAACAGAAGCTGACCGCCTCGGATCTCGCGGCCGGCGACGCGGAGGCCGCGGACAGCCTGGGAATCTCGGTCGCCTCCTGGGACCCCTACCTGGTGGTCGGCGCCCCCGGCGACGACGACAACGGCGAGGACGCGGGGGCGGTCTACGGCTTCCGGCGCCTGGCCGGCGGGTACACCGAGGTCGGCAAGCGCAACGCCGGCGATGGCTGGCCGCACGACGAATACGGCAACTCCGTCTCGATCTACAACGGCTCGTTCGCGGTCGGCTCGCCCTACACCGAGGTCAGCGGGAAGGCCGCCGCCGGCGCCGTCTACGTCTACGACTGGACGGACCTCGCCGGGCACCTCTTCTCGGACGGCTTCGAACGCGGCAACTCCAGCCGTTGGTCTGCGCACACGCCCTGAGGCCGGCTGAGTTCACCGCAGCCCAACCCCTGCTGGTGAGATGCCAGCCTGGGGGGGTGCCTGCCCGCTGAGAAACGCCCGCCGAGACGCCTGGCACCTTCCTCTCGGCCACCTTTCTCTCAGAGTGCAAGAGCGTAGTGAGCTAGAGGGCGAGGCCATGGAGGATGGCGCACAGGGTCGCACGCTCTACCTCCGACGCTCCGCGGGAGATAGAGTTTTCCTTCGCATGATCGTCAGGCGCCAAGAGAGAGCCGGCGTTGCCCGGCTTCGGCCTGTCAAGGCCGGCGGGCTTGCGCCCGGGGAGACCGGTTGCGCCGTGCATTCCCACCGGCCGTGCGCAGCCAACCGCGCAGAGTGATTCCTGTGATTCGGCCAGTATTCATCGTCGGGAACAAACGCTCCGGCACTTCACAACTGGTTCGGGTGTTGAACCTTCACCCGCAGGCCTTCGTTTCCCATGAGTCGGACATCGTCTGGGCCCTCTACACGTTCTCCCGGAACCAGCCATTTCAGGCTCATCCGTGGGACTCCGACCGGGGACTTCGTCACACCCTGGAAGTCTGTAGGGACCTGTTTCATATTGAGCAAAGCCCGCGGGACAATTTCCTGGCCATCCAGCAGCGGCTGATGGAAACCGGCACGCCTTTCCTGCCGCCCCAGAAGAAAGCCGAACTCCTCTGGATCGGAGACAAGAAGCCGTTTCAACACACCGACCCGCAACTGGTGGCTTTCATTCTCGAGCACTTTCCGGATGCCCATTTCCTGCACATCGTCCGTCACCCGTTTGCGGTGGCGATGAGTTCGACCCGCTTCAATGAAACCCGCGATGGGGATTTCTGGCTGGGGCTTTCGCTCGAGGAGAAGGTCGAACGATGGGCTTTCCACGAGCAACAGGTTCTAGCGCTTCGCGAGCGCCTGCCCGATCGCGTCCATAGCCTGCGCTATGAGGACCTCTGCGAACACACCCGGGGCGAACTGTTGCGGGTGTTTCAGTTTCTCGAACTGCCAGCCGACCCAAGCACGCTGAAAGCCGCGACGCGGCAGACCCGTCCGGCGACTCGCGAGGTACCGGTGATTCGATGTTCCGCGGCAGCGACGCGCATCGCCGGGAACTACGACTACGACTTGCTGTCGCCCACCAGCCGTCTGCAAGCCGTTGGGAAGACCATCTATCAGCGACTGAGTCGGCAATGGACGAGCTGGGGCGACTGATGCATCCAGCGGTCTTTCAAACGTTCGAGGAAATCCTCCGGTCGTACGCCGTTCACGGCGACGTACTGGAAATCGGGGCCACGCCGGATGATTCGACGCTGCTCAACCTGCCCGCGTTGGCCGCCGCCCGGAAGAAGATCGGTATCAACAAGGTCGGCGCCTCGCGACACAATGATTTCTCGATTCTCGAAGCCGACGCGAATGCGATGACCTGCTTTCCGGAGCAAAGCTTCGACGCCGTTCTGTGCAACGCCGTGCTCGAGCATGATCCGTTTTTCTGGAAGACTCTCGCCGAGATCCGCCGCGTGACCAGATCCGGCGGCCTCGTCGCCATCGGCGTGCCCGGCTACCGGCAATTGCCTTTCGAGAAGACCGTCCGCAGTTGGCTGGCAAGACTCCCCCGCTCGTCGCGCCGACCGGATGGCTGGGCCATCCAGCACTCCACGTTGACCCTCGGCGTGCACAACTTTCCCGGCGACTACTACCGGTTCAGCGAGCAAGCCGTTCGAGAGGTTTTCTTCGCAGGAGCAGAGAATGTCGTGATCCGCTCGGTGCTCGTGCCGCCGCGGATCATCGGCGCCGGCATCCGACCATGAACCGTCCGATCTGCCTGATCACCGACTCTCTGGATCGCCGCCGCGGCGGGGCGGAGAATCACCTGGCGGATCTGGTGCAGTCCTTCACGCGAGCGGGGCACCCGGTTCGCGCGCTTCTTCGCCGTCCCGGCGGGTGTCCCTCTTCTGTCGATGTCGAGGTCGTGCCGACCTGGATCGGTTGGGGGCCGCTCCGCGAGTGGTATTTCTCGCGTACCCTCAAGCGCCGCCTTGTGGGGGCGAGCGGCATTGTCTTTTCGACGCTGCCCGTCAACCTCCCGCAAGTGACCCACTACTTTTCTCCGGGGGGCCTGGTTCGCAGCGGCTTCGAGACGGAGCGTGATTCGTTCGATCCCGGGCTTCGCCGGCGGTTCTACCGCGTGGGCAATCGCCTCAACCTCCACCGCCAGCAGTGGCTGGCGGGACAGGAAGAGTTGTTGACCCGCCCAACTCCGCTCAAAGTCCTCACCCTGTCCGCCGCGGCGCGAATCCAGATGCTGAATCTGCTTTCCTCTCCCGCCAGAGAACGTGGTGACGATTCCGTGTGGCGTGGATCTGATGGAGTTTCGCCCCGACCCGGTTCGAACCCCACGTGCGGAGAGACTCCGGTTGCTTTTCGTGGGACACAATTTTCGCCTGAAAGGTCTGCACTGTCTGTTGCGGGCCCTCAGTTGCGCTGGGCGAAGCGGACTGCAGGCGGAGTTGACGGTCGCCGGCGGCGGAGCGCACGGCGATTTCAAGGCACTGGCCGCGAGCCTGGGCCTGGCGAGTCAGGTCCACTTCCGCGGCCCCGTTTCCGCCGGCCCCGCTGGAGAGCTTGGCGAGCTCTACCGCGGCAGCGATGCGCTCATTCATCCCACGCTTCGCCGACCACTGTTCGTTGGTGGTGCTGGAGGCCCTGGCGAGCGGTCTGCCCGTCATCACCACGCGGCGTAACGGCGCCGCCGAACGGATGGAGTCCGGCCGGCAGGGCTTCCTCCTCGAAGATCCGCGCGACGTCGAAGCGTTGGCGGCGGCGCTCCTGCGCCTGCAGGATCGGGAGAAGCTGGACGCCATGCGCGCCGCCGCCATCGCCCTGCGACCGCAGCTGGACTTTGCCGAGCACGCCCGCCGCGTCCTGGCGTGGTTGACCGGCGAATAGCGAAGGGACAGGCACACATTTCCCAGCTGTCGTACCGCCGGGTGCTCCGCCGCCGAAACGTGTGCCTGTCCCCATTTCGCTTGCTGGCGATCACCGATCCGGGCTGTGCTGCATCCACGCGGTATCGCGTCACCCAGTTCGAACCGTATCTGCACCCCCACCACATCCATGTAGAGACGCTACCCTGGCCGCGACGGGCATTGGGAGGGGCGGAGGGAAATCGGGAGAAGCGACCCTGCTGGAGTCGGCGGCGACGGCCGACGCCGTTCTGATTCAGCGCTATCTCCCGAGCCGGCGATGGCTGCGGCGAATCCGCGCCCGCGCCAAGCGGTTGGTCTATGACTTCGACGACGCCATCCTCTATTCGGAATCCACGCGCGGCAGGCCACACCTGTTGCTGCCGCGGTGGTGGCGGTTCCGCGCCATGATGCGCTGCTGCGACGCGGTCAGCGCCGGCAACTCCTACCTCGCGGAGCTCGCGCAACGCGAGGCGCCGCGCGGACGCGTCGGCGTCTTGCCGACCACCGTGGAGTTGCAACGCTACGATCGTGAGCCGGCCCGACCGGAGTCCGCGCCCGTCGTCGGTTGGATCGGCGGGCGCTGGACGTTGCCCTATCTCGCGCAGCTGCGGCGTCCGCTGGAGAAGCTGAGCGCGGAGGTCGCCGGGCTGACCCTGCGGGTGATTGCCGATCAGGCGCCTGACCTGGGCAGGACGCGCGTCGAGCTGGTCCCCTGGGCGGAGGAGACGGAGGTGCGGGAGCTCCAACGCCTGCGCGCCGGAGTGGCGCCGCTGCCCGATGACGCCTGGACACGCGGGAAATGCGGCCTGCGCCTCCTGCAGTATCTCGCCGCAGGAGTCCCCGCCGTAGCCTCGCCGGTGGGAACCCAGGCGGAGATCGTCCGCGCCGGCGCGGCCCTCCCGGCAACCTCCGACTCCGACTGGTGCCTGGCTCTGCACCGCGTGCTGACGGAACCGTCCTTGGCAGCGGAGCTCACCGCCCGCGGCCATGAGCTCGTGCGAGAGCAGTTCAGCACCTCGTCCTGGGCGGATTTCGCACGCGAGCTCTGGTGTGGAAGGGAAGCGTGGGCCGCACCGGCTGAGGCGCGAGAGGATTTCGCGCGCCTCAGGTGAGAGGCGGCCACTCTGCCTGCCGACTCATGGCGGAGCGCCGACGATGTCGGCCGCCTTCGCCGGGCCCCGACCTTTCCTCGCGCGAGACCGTGCGGCCGCGGTTCGTGCACTTCCGATTCGGGTGAGCGAGATGAAGTAGTCGCAGAGCATCTCAAGGACGAGTCCGGAAGCCGAGGCGGCGATGCTCACCAGAGAGAGCGCCGGCATCGTCGATCGGCTCGCCGCCGGGACCGATTCCCACAACGGCCAACCTCACCTCGGGGCCCAACGCCCCGGGCAGTACCACCCGAATCCGGAAGTTGCTGGCGGCTCGCGCGGCAGCTCCGCAGTCCCCACGCTCGGGTTGGGGACGCCGAGCGGAGGAGCTCCTAGAGCTCGAGAACCGACCCGTCGGCGCTGACGAAAACGATCACGGGCGCACCGACCGCGATGCTTGCCGCGCCGCCGTCGCCGCCGACGAAGACCAGGCCGAGGTCCGGGACGGCGACCGCCGGCGAACCCGGCTGGATCGCCGGAATCCGCACGACCTCGAGCACCCGGTCGTCGACGCCGTTGACGTCGGCGTCGACCAGCGTCGTCGTGCCGAGGGCCGCGAGGTCGACGATCGCGAGGCCCCCTGAGGCGCCCGAGACGTAGGCGCGCATCCGCGTGCGGTCGATCGCCACGCCAAGCGGGACCAACGGCAGACGGATGCGGGAGACCAGCTGCGGCTCGGCGCGCCGCGTGAGATCGAAGACCAAGAGGCCGCCGGTGGCATGGGTGACGAAAGCGTAGTCGCGGTCGCTCTCGCTGTCGTCGACGCGGGCGTCGGCATTGGCGTCCCAGGGAAAGTCCACCTCTGCCGCGAGCGCGCGCACCGCCCGCGAGCCCTCGACCTCGGCGCAGGCGTCGGCGAGGAAGGAGAGATTCCCCACAGCGGACGGCGGGCTCTCGATCTCGGCGATGCCGCGGAAGCCCACCAGCGCCGCGACATCGATCGGCGGCGACGCCGTCGCCTCGACCAGCAGATCGAGATCGATCAGCGCGCTCGCCAGATCCGCCACCGCCTCGTTGCAGAGCTCGAGGTTCGGGTCGCCGGATCCGGAGTAGATGCCGACCACCCGGCTCGCCGCCGGCGAGGGCTCGTTGGGGCCGTGGTAGAAGGCGTTGACGTCGACCGCCTCGACCCCCGCGCCCAGCGTCGCGAGATAGGCGATCGTCGCACGGTTGCGCAGCAGCTGAATACGGTCGCCGGGCGCCGCCGCGATCGAGATCGCAAATGCCCCACCCGCGTCGGCGTCCGTCCGCTCGAAGGCTCCGGCGTTAGATTCCGCAGCGACACCGGGGCGCCCGATGCCGCGCCGTTGCCAGTCACCGCGAGCGTGCCCGGCGCACCGTCGGTCCCGGGGGTGAAGGTGGCCACGAGACCTGTCCGGCGCCGCCTCGCCCGCTCGCCAGGCCGAGGCGAGATCGTCCGGAGTAAAGGGCGATCTTGCGCGGCGTGCCGGCGGGGAGCTGTGTCCCGGTGCCCGCCGAGCCGGTCCGAGACGATCGTCGTGCCGCGCCAGGCGAGACCGCGCGCGGCGGCGGGGTCGGGCGCGGCGAGGATCTCGGGCAGGATCAGCGGATCGAAAATGCGCAGCACGCCGAAGTTCGCGACTCCGCCGCCCGCCACCAGCACCCGGCCGTGCGGATCGATTGCGACCGCGCGAACGACGTCCGAGTACGGCAGAGGGAAAGTGAGCCCCCCCGGCATCACGTTGGCGAGCGCCGGAGGGATCGGACGCGTCGAGAACCGCGAGCCCTGCCGCCCGGAAGCGACGAAGAGGAGATTGCCCAGCCGCGCGACGTCGTAGACGTGCTCGAAGGGGTAGCTCCCCCACCACCTGACTCGCGCGGGCGCGGAAGTCGAGCTGCAGGGTGCTGTCCCAAGTGTTCCCGGACAGATCGGCGATCGTCGGCCCGGCTCGAGGTGGAGTTGGATGTCGGCATCCGTCGGCCAGCCGCCGCGCGGCGTGATC
Source organism: Thermoanaerobaculia bacterium (assembly GCA_963788175.1). GTDB lineage: Bacteria > Acidobacteriota > Thermoanaerobaculia > Multivoradales > JAGPDF01 > JAGPDF01. The sequence continues at coordinate 36 of CAWBFZ010000014.1, read as the reverse complement.
ACGACGACCGAACAGGTCGGGCTGAAGTCGACGTCG
>CAWBFZ010000013.1:0-27724 GCA_963788175.1 Thermoanaerobaculia bacterium | reverse complement strand
AGGGTACCGCGGCACTCCAGTTCGCGGTGTCGCCGCTCTCGAAGCCGTCGGTGAAGATCGTCGGCCGCACCAGGCCGAGAGGCGTATAGCCGGTGTAGCCGGGGAAGACCTGCTGCCAGTTCGGGTTGCCCAGCCGGCCGACGACGATCTCGGAGAGCACGCGCCGGAAGTCGGTGGTGATGTCGAGGTCGGCGGCGTCGTAGAGCTGGTCGTTGGCGAGGCCTGGCCAGCTGCCGTAGAGGCCGCCCACGACCGGTCCGCCCATCACCGTGATCACGCCGCCGTGGCCATGGTCGGTGCCGGCGTCGTTGTTCTCGCGGAAGCGGCGGCCGAACTCCGACATCACCGCGACCGTCGTGCGCCCCGCGAAGGCGTTCGGGCCGACGCCGTCGAGATCGGTATGGAACGCGGTGAGCGCCGCCGAAAGCTCCTGGATCTTCTCCCAGAAGAACTGCCCGTCGGCAGCGGTGCCCTGGCCGTTGTGGGTATCCCAGCCGCCGAGGTCGAGCGTCGCCGCGCGCAACCCCATGTCGAGCTTGATGAGCTGCGCGGTGAGCTTCAGCGAGTCGCCGAACGAACCGGCCGGATAGACGGCGCCGTTCGCCGGCACATAAGAGGAGAGGGTGGGCACGTTCTGCTCGATGAAGCCCGAGGCGTCGAGCGAGACCAGGCCTTGCGCGTAGCGTGGATCGACGCCACTGTGCAGATCGAGGATGTTGCGCAGCGAGCGTCTTCTGCGCGTCGCGCCAGGTGGAGGGGCCGGTGTTGAAGAGAAAGTCGTCGCGGTTGGCGAAAGCGACGACGTTGGTGTCGGCGAGCCACGAGGTCTGGATGGTCGACGAGACCGCGATCCGCTGCACCATCGGGGTGCTCGCTGGCAGGTCCGGCGCGGTCAGGAAGTGCCGGGTCAGCCAGCCGTCGGTGGTGCCGCCGTCGCCCGGTGTGCCGAGCTCGATCTGGGCCTGGTTGTCGAAATGGCTGCGACTGGAGGTGTCGAGGCCGGCGGCGTGCACGAAGGCGACCTTGCCGTCCTGGTAGAGGCCGTGCAGACCGGTCGCCGCCGGGTGAAGCCCGAACTGGTTCCCTGCCATGCTGCCCAGGGCGAGAGCGCCGTTGGCGCCGCTCGCCGGAATCTTCAGCACCGGGCGCGCGGTCTCGTAGAAGGCGCGATCGGGCCCGCCGGTCGGCATGACGAACGACAGCCCGTCCATGCCGCCGCGCAGGAAGAGGACGATCAGGGTGTCGTGGTTCGGGATCGAGAGCGGATCGGCGAAGACGAGATTGGTGAAACGGGCGGAGGCGAGATTGGCGATCGCCGCCGAACAGCCCATCATGAAACCGCGGCGTGAAGGTCGGTACATTTCCGGGCGCTCCTACTTCAAGAGGAATTCGGGAAGCATGAAAATGAGGCCGACGAGGGCGCGCACGCGCGAACGGACGGTGGACGAGGCGTCCAGGTTCAACGCCAGAGTCGGACTGTTGCCCTGCGCCATGAAGTCGATGAGCTCGTCGCGCTGCGCGGGCTCGATCGCGCGCCGGAAGACCTTGTCCATCCAGAGGTCGACCAGCTGCTCCGATGTCGCCGAGTGGGGCAGGCCGGGGAAAGCGGCATAGGTCTGGCCGAGGACGTCGAGACGAAAGTCGTCGGTCGCACTGTTGCCGTCGATGTCCTGGTCGATCAGCCAGCTGCCGAGCCGCCAGCACTGCAGGCGCGTGTTGGTCCCCGACCAGATCGCCTCGCGGTCGCCGAAGCCGTCGGGGGGGATCCGCGCGAAGAGGTTCTGTCCGGTCTTGCTCTGGCGCGAGAGGAAGCTCGACGTGTCCGGCTCGACGGTGAGCGGATTCTGACTCGAATAGCCGAAGTTCCAGTTGGCGTTCGTGGCGCGCAGCGCGCTGACCGAGAACTCGACCGGGCGCTTGATCTTCGCACCCCAGGTGGTCTTGAACTCGGTCGAGAGCAGAATCGCCTCGTAGACCTGCTTCAGCTGGTCGGGAGCCTGCCACTGTGCGGTGAAGAGATCGCCGATCGTCTCGACGAGGGCGGGCGGCGGATCGTCGGAGATCAGGCGGCGGCAGAGCTTGCGCGCCAGGTGCCGGCCGGTCCCCGGGTGCGCGGCGAGCATGTCGAGGACGTCCTCGCCGTCCTTCTCGTCAGCCTGGTTGGGCGGAATGTTGACCTGGCCCAGAGAGAGCACGGCTTTCTGGAAGTTGTCGTGGTTGCTGGCGGTGTAGAGGAAGGTGCCGAGCGTGCTCGACACGCCCCAGCCGGTGAAGGCGCGCGCCGTCTCGTAGACGTCGTTGTCGACGTATCCCGCGGGAATCGGCTGTCCGGCGCTCGGCGTGCCGGCGGGCCAGACCACGCCGGCCCCCCACTCGGGTACGCCCGCCTGCGCGCCGACGCCGTAGTAGTTCTCGGCGCCCAGGGTGTGGAGCTCGAAGAGCTCCCGCGCCCAGTTCTCGTTCGGGCCATTCCGGGTGTTGGTGTAGTTGTCGAGGAAGTAGAGCATCGACGTGCTGCGCGCGACGGCCTCGAGCAGCGTGCGGAAGTTGCCGAAGAGGTTGGCGCGGATGACGTCGCGGTCGTAGTGGACGAAGGTCTCCTGGGTGTAGGTCTCGAACCCGTAGACGTTGAAGTGGTTGAGCCAGAAGTCGGCAAGCACTTCGCGCAGCTGCCACTTGCTGTAGACCATCCGCAGGTAGGTGTTGAGCCGGGTCTCCTCGACCGGGCGGCTCGGCTGGGTGCCGCCGACCCGGTGGTCCTGCCAGAGCTGGGTGAGCGACTTCGCGAGCGTGGTGAAGCCGGGATCCGGATAGCCGTTGAGGCCGAGGCGGCGCTGGTGGTACTCCGGGTCGTTGGCCTGGTTCGGGTCGGGATTCAGCTGCTGCAGGACGTAGGCGGCGAGACGCGCGTCGTCGTCGGAACCCAGCGCGTTGAACGCCGCGACATCCCCCGGGCGCGGCCCGAAGCCCATCCGGTTGAGAGCGACGAGGGCGATGCCGGGAGAGTCGAGCGGGGTGCGTTCCTGGAGCGTCCGCGCGGACGCTGGAGCGAGCGGCGCGAGCAGCTCGCGGCGCGAGGGCCGGGGTCGGTAGCGGGGGATGGCGGCAGCTTCCGGCATCGGGGCTCTCCTGGGGCGAATCGTGCGGTTGGGTTCGAACGCCGTGGCCGGGCTTCAACCCACGACGGCGCTCCACTGGCCGGGGTCACCGCTCTCGAAGTCGTCGGTGAACAGGTCGGCGCCGATCGGCGGGAGATCGATTCCGGACACGACGCCGATCGGGCTGTAGGCCTGGTAGCCGGGGAAGACGGTGCCGAGATGGGGGTTGCCCAGCCGGCGGATGAGAATCTCGGAGAGCACGCGCCGGAAATCGGTAGTGACCTCGACGTCGCCGTCGTTCAGCTGGCCGTCGGCGAGCCCCGGCCAGCTGCCGTGAAGTCCGCCGATGGCATTCCCCGAGAGCACGAGCATGTTGTTGCCGTGGCCGTGGTCGGTGCCGCTGTCGGCGTTCTCGAAGAAGCGGCGTCCGAACTCGCTCATCACCACTACGGTCAGGCGCTGCGTGTAGTTGGCCGCGCCGGCGCCGTCGAGGTCGGTGTAGAGGGCAGCCAGGCCCTGCGCCAGCTCCTCCACCAGGCCGGCGTACATTCCACCGCCGGCGTTGCCCTGGTTCTCGTGCGTGTCCCAGCCGCCGAGGTCGAGAGTCGCCACGCGCAGGCCGAGGTCGAGCTTGGTCATCTGGGCGATCGTCTGCAGGTTCTCGCCGAACCAGGTCTGCGGGTAGACGGCGCCGTTGGCGGGGGTATAGGCGCCGCTCGCATAGAGCTCGATGATGTCGACCGCGTCGAGCGCCTGGAGGCCCGTCTGGTGCAGCCAGCTCGCGGAGCCTTCATAGAGGTGGCGCAGCGCCGTACGCTGCGGGCTCCGCCAGGCCCACGGTCCGGTGGAAAGGGAGAACGAATCGACGCTCGACAGGTTGATCGTGTCGTAGCTCGCCAGCAGGGAGATGGTCTGGGTGCCGCCCACCGCGAGCGACGGCATGATGATCTCGGGCGGCAGGTTCGTCGCCGACTGGAAATGCCTCGTCAACCAGCCGTTGGTGATGTTGCTGACTCCGGGGGTGCCCAACTCCATCCAGTTCATCGAGTCGAAGTGGCTGCGCTCGTTCGCCGCCATGCCGCAGGCGGTGACCACCGAGAGCTTGCCGTCCTGGAAGAGCTCGTGCAGCGGCGCCGCGGAAGGGTGGATGCCGAAGCTCGTCCCGCCGAGGGTGCCGAGCGGCAGCGCGGCGCCGGGTCCGGAGAGCGGCACGCGCAGGTTGGGCCGCGCGAGCTCGTAGAACTGGCGGTCGTTCGAGGCGCCGCCGGTCGGGACGATCAGGTTCAGGCCGTCCTGGCCGCCGCGCAGGAAGAGCACGACGAGGATCTCGTCGTTCGTGCCGCCGGCACCGCCAGCGCCGGCTTGGGCGAAGGCGAAGGAATTGAAGCGCGATCCGGCGAGGCTGGCGATGGCCGTGGAGCAACCGACCAGAAAGCCGCGGCGCGTGGGCTGGAACATTGCGGAATCTCCTTGCCGTAGCCGGTTCAGCGCCAGAGGAACTCGGGTGACATGAACATCAACCCGACGAGGGTGCGCAGCCGGTCCTGGGTGTAGTCGGGCCACTCGTTGGTGGCGATCGGCAGTGCGAACGTGGGGTTGTGGCCGGCGGCCATGAAGTCGACGAGCTCGTCGCGATCGGCGGCGCCGAGCACGCGTCCGAAGATGCGCGGCATCCAGAAGTCGACGATCTCGTTTGCGGAGCGCGCCGGAGAGGCGAGAGTGGCGTTCACGATGTCGAGGAAGCGGTCGTTGCCGGCACTGTCCTCCTCGACGAGCCAGTTCACCAGCCGCCAGAGCGCGACGCGGGGATTGGCGCTCTGCCACGCGGCGCGCACGTCCGGGTAGCCGTTCGGGCGGATGCCAGGAGAAGAGAGCCTGGCCGCCGGCCTCGAAATACCAGTGGAAGGAGTTGACGGCGTCTTCGTCGGCGAGAAAAGTGGTGAACGGAAAGTCGGCGCCTCCGGCGCGCAACGCCGACGCGGCGATCTCGAACGGCCGCTTGATCTTCTCGCCCCAGGTCGCCTGGAACTCGTTCGACAGCACGATGTGACGGACGACCTGGCGGATCTGGTCGGGGGCCTGCCACTGGGCGGTGAACAGCGCGCCCGCCGAGTCGACCAGCGCCTGCGGCGGGAAGTCGCCGACCAGGCGGCGGCAGAGCTTGCGGGCGATGAAGCGCCCGGCGGCGGGGTGGGAGCAGAGGCGGTCGAGCACCGCGTGGCCGTCGCTCGCGGCGGTGCCGCCACCCGGGATCGGTGTGCCCAGGACCTGCTTCGGCAGGGTGTCGTGGGCTTCCTCGCAGTAGAAGAAATGACCGTCGTTGTCGAGCCCCTCGGGGCAGTCCCACTGCACCCAGTCGATCGCGAACGTCCAGCCGGTGAGGGCGCGCGCCACGTCGACGACGTCCTGCTGGCAGTAGCCGGTCGGATTCGGATAGCCGGGCACCTGCTCGCGCGGGAGGTTGCCGTAGGAGTTCTCGGCGCCGAGGCAGTGCAGCTCGATCATCTCGCGCGCGAAGTTCTCGTTCGAGCCGACGGGATTGCCGTCCGCCTCGGCGGCGAAGTTGATGTAGTTGTCGAGATAGACCTGCATCGCCGGAGACTTCACGACCGCTTCGAGCATCTGGCGAAAATTGCCCAGGGCGTTGGCGCGGATGACGTCGCGGTCGTGGTGCACCCAGACCGGCGCTTCGATGAACTCCCAGGCGTAGACGTTGAAGTGGTTGTGCCAGAAATCGACCAGAACCTCGAAGAGCTGGCGCTGCGAGTAGACCGCCCGGGTCCAGGTCGCGAGCTCGGTCTCGATGGCGGGCCGGATGCGCTCGTACCACTCGGGGTCGGCGACGTGATGATCGACGAAGAGCTGCGTCAGGCTCTTGCCGAGAGTGCTGAAGCCGCTCGCCGCCAGGCGGGCGTCGCAGGCGGCGTCGGGGAGCGCCGCCGGGTTCAATTGCTGGTCGACCCAGGCGGTGAGGCGCTGCAGGTCGGTGCCGCCGAGGGCGTTGAACGCTGCGATGTCGGCCGAGGTCGGTCCGAAGGCGAGCCGGGAGAGAGCCAGGACCGCCATGGCCGGCGGCGTCAGGGGCGCTTCCGCAGCCGGTGCGGCGGCTTCGTGGCGGCGCATCTCGCGGGCCGGCCGATAGGCCTCTGCCGGAGCGCGGAACGAGAAGGCTGCGCCGCGGCCGGCCGGCCGGAGCCGCTGGCGCGGGCCGACGATGACGCTCTCGGCTCGGATGTACGTTCATGAGACCGCGAACCCTACTTTGGGGTAGGGAGGCGGCGAAGTGAGCGATGTCACAGTCCACCGGTGGATTCCCGCCGCGATATAGTTTCTGCGATATGTCCGCCGATCCGATTCTGCGCCGTACGCCGCTCTACGAAGCTCATGTTGCCGCCGGTGGGAAGATCGTCGATTTCGCCGGCTGGGAGATGCCCGTCCAGTACAAGGGGCTGATCGACGAACACCGCGCCGTGCGCACGGCGGCCGGGCTTTTCGACTGCTCGCACATGGGCGAGTTCGCGATCGCCGGGCCGGGCGCCCTGGAGTTCGTCCAGAGCTTCACGCCGAACGATGTCTCGAAGCTCGCCCTGGGGCGTATCCACTACAGCGCACTGCTCACCCCCGAAGGTACCTTCATCGACGACCTGCTGGTCTATCGCATGGGAGACGAGGAGTTCATGCTGGTCGTGAACGCCTCGAACATCGAGGGCGACTTCGCCTGGATCGCATCGCTTCCGCGGCCCGCGAGCGTGACTCTCGAGAACCGCTCCGACGAGTTCGCCCTGCTCGCCCTGCAGGGGCCGCGCTCGGTCGCGATCCTGCAGCCGCTCACCGCGACGCCGCTCGCGCCGATCAAGTACTACGGCTTCGCGCACGGTGAAGTCGCCGGCCGGAAGGCGATCCTCTCGCGCACCGGCTACACCGGCGAGGACGGCTTCGAGATCTTCGTCGCGCCGCAGGATGCGATGGATCTCTGGCGGGCGCTGTTCGCCGCCGGCGAATCGGCCGGGCTCGTGCCGGCGGGTCTCGGAGCCCGAGACACGCTGCGCCTCGAGGCCGGCATGGCGCTCTACGGCCACGAGATCGACCGCGCGACGACGCCCTGGGACGCCCGGCTCGACTGGACGGTCAAGCTCGAGAAGGGCGACTTCATCGGCCGCGCCGCGCTGGTCGCCGCGCGGGCGCGCGGCGAGAGCCGCCACCTGGTGGGCTACGAGGTCGAAGGGCGCGGCATCGCGCGCCAGGGCTGCGCGATCATCAAGGATGGGCAGCAGGTGGGCGTCGTCACCAGCGGAACCTGGAGCCCCACCTTCGAGAAGGCACTCGGCATGGGCTACGTGCCGGTCGCCATGGCCGCGGTGGGAACACCGATCGAGATCGACGTGCGCGGCAAGCTCCTGCAGGCCCGCGTCACCGCCTTGCCGTTCTACAAGCGATCACGCTAGCGCACCCCGAGCACGGAAGGGCGCGGCGCAACCAGCTCCAGAAGGGAGACTGAAATGTACCCGGAAGATCTATCGCTACACGACGGAACACGAATGGGTGCGGGTCGAGGACGACATCGCGGTTCTCGGAGTCACGGACTTCGCCCAGAAGGAGTTGGGCGAGGTCGTCTTCGTGGAGCTGCCGCAGGTCGGTCATGTCTACGACGCCGGCGACGAGATCGGCACGATCGAGTCGGTCAAGGCGGTCGCCGAAGTCTTCACCCCGATCGCCGGCGAGATCGTCGAGGTCAACGAGGCGCTGGCCGACGACCCCGAGCTGATCAACGAGGATCCGCACGTCGACGGCTGGCTGGTCAAGGTCCGCTATTCCGCCTCCTCGGACCTCGACAGCCTGATGGACGCCGAGGCCTACGGCGAGTTCGTGCAGCAGGGGAAGCACTGAGTTGTTCGAGCCGCTCGACACCTTCGTCCGCCGCCATATCGGATCGAACGACGCGGAGATCGGCGAGATGCTCCAGGCCCTCGGCCTGGGCTCGATCGATGCGCTCGTCCAGGAGACCGTCCCGGCGTCGATTCGCGCCGCGCGGTCGCTCGCGATCGATGCCTCCGGGGAGAACCGGGCGCCCGGCGAGCAGGAGATGCTCGACCGGCTGCAGTCGATCGCCGCACGCAACCGGCGCTCGCGCTCCTATCTGGGGCTCGGCTACAACGCCACCCGCATGCCCGGAGTCATCCAGCGCAACATTCTCGAGAATCCGGGCTGGTACACCCAGTACACCCCCTACCAGGCCGAGATCGCGCAGGGACGGCTGGAGGCGCTGCTCAACTTCCAGACCATGATCGCCGACCTGACGGCGCTGCCGATCGCGAACGCCTCCCTGCTCGACGAAGCGACCGCGGCGGCCGAAGCGATGCACATGTGCGCCGCGATCCATCCGCATCTCGAGAAGATCGAGTGGCCGGTCTTCTTCGTCGACAGCGCCTGCCATCCGCAGACCATCGCCGTCGTCCGGACGCGCGCCGGCGCAGTGGGGATCGAGATCGAGACCGGCGACCCGTTCGAGTGCGATTTCGCCGGCGGCCGGATCTTCGGCGTCCTGGTGCAGTATCCGACTACCGAAGGCAAGGTCCGCGACTACGCGCCGCTCGCGGAGCTCGCCCACGCCGGCGACGCCCTGCTCGTCGTCGCGGCCGACCTGCTCTCGCTCACGCTGCTGCGCGCGCCGGGCGAGTTCGGCGCCGACATCGCCGTCGGCTCGACGCAGCGCTTCGGCCTGCCGATGGGCTATGGCGGGCCGCACGCCGCTTTCATGTCGGTGCGCGACGAGTTCAAGCGCCAGATGCCCGGGCGGATCATCGGCATGTCGAAGGACAGCGCCGGGCACCCCGCCATTCGCATGGCTCTGCAGACCCGCGAGCAGCACATCCGGCGCGAGAAGGCGACCTCCAACATCTGCACCGCGCAGGTGCTGCCGGCGATTCTCGCTTCGATGTACGCCGTCTACCACGGGCCGGAGGGATTGCGCGCCATCGCCATGCGCATTCATCAGATGGCCGTGGCGCTCGCCGAAGGCCTGCGCCGCGCCGGTCACAGGCTGCCGGAGGAGCCTTTCTTCGACACCCTTGCGGTGGAGCTCGCCACCGAGGGCGGCGGGGACGCTGACGGGCTGCTCGCCGACGCTGCCCGGCGCGGCATCAACCTGCGCAAGCTCGGCGACCGCCGCGTCGGGATCTCGCTCGACGAGACCGTCGGCCCGGACGACATCGCCGACCTGCTCGATCTTTTCGGCACCGATCCGCAGGCGCTGGCCGCGCTGGCGGCGGTCGCCGCGCGCTCCGCGATCCCGGCGCCGCATGCGCGGAGCTCCGAGATCCTCGTCCACCCGGTCTTTCATCGCTACCACACCGAGCACGAGATGCTGCGCTACCTGCGGCGACTCGAGGCCCGCGACCTGTCGCTCACCCACTCGATGATCGCCCTCGGCTCGTGCACGATGAAGCTCAACGCCACTTCGGAAATGCTGCCGCTGTCGTGGCCCGATCTCGCGGACCTGCATCCGTTCGTGCCGGTCGAGCAGGCCGAAGGCTACGCCCAGATCCTCTCCGACCTCGAGCGCTGGCTGTGCGAAGTCACCGGTTTCGCGGCGGTTTCCCTGCAGCCGAACGCCGGCAGCCAGGGGGAGTACACCGGCCTCCTCGTCATCCGCGCCTTCCACGAGATGCGCGGCGAAGGTCATCGCAACGTCTGCCTGATCCCGGTTTCGGCGCACGGCACGAATCCGGCGTCGGCGGTGATGGCCGGGATGAAGGTCGTACCGGTCGCCTGTGACGAGCACGGCAACATCGACATCGCCGACCTCGAGGCGCGAGCCACCGAACACGCAGCGCACCTCGCGGCCATCATGGTGACCTATCCCTCGACGCACGGTGTCTTCGAGGAGTCGATCGGGCGGCTCTGCGAGATCGTCCACGCCCACGGCGGCCAGGTCTACCTCGACGGCGCCAACATGAACGCGCAGGTCGGACTCTGCCGGCCCGGCGACTACGGCGCCGATGTCTGCCACCTGAACCTGCACAAGACCTTCTGCATTCCGCACGGTGGCGGCGGCCCGGGCATGGGCCCGATCGGCGTCGCCCGGCACCTGGCGCCCTTCCTGCCCGGTCATCCGCTGGTGCGCTGCGGCGGCGAGCTGGCGATCGGACCGGTCGCGGCCGCACCCTGGGGGAGCGCCCTCATTCTGGCGATTCCGTGGATGTACATCGCGATGATGGGCGGCGATGGTCTCGAACGCGCGACGGCAGGTGGCGATCCTCAACGCCAACTACATGGCGGCGCGGCTCGGCGAGTTCTACCCGGTGCTCTATCGCGGCGCCAACGGGCGCGTCGCGCACGAGTTCATCCTCGACCTGCGGCCGTTCAAGGCGAGCGCCGGCATCGAGGCCGAGGACGTCGCCAAGCGCCTGATGGACTTCGGCTTCCACTCGCCGACGATGTCGTTCCCGGTGCCCGGCACGCTGATGATCGAACCGACCGAGAGCGAGTCGAAGCGCGAGCTCGACCGCTTCTGCGAGGCGATGATCGCCATCCGCGAAGAGATCCGTGACGGTCGAAGAGGGGCGGATCGACCGCAAGAACAATCCGCTCAAGAACGCTCCGCACACCGCGGCGGTCGATCGCCGACGACAGCTGGGACCGGCCGTATTCGCGCCACCAGGCGATCTTCCCGCGCGACTGGGTGCGGGACGGCAAGTTCTTCCCGGCCGTCGGTCGGATCGACAACGTCTACGGCGATCGCAATCTCGTCTGCCTCTGTCCTCCCGTCGAGGAGTACGCCAGTCGCTGAATGAAGAGCCTCGGAGTCTTCTGCGGGTCGCACGCCGGTCGGGGGGAGACCTATCGCGCGGCGGCGGCGCAGTTCGCGCGCGAGGTGGCGCGCCGCGGTATCACGATCGTCTACGGCGGCGGCAACGTCGGTCTGATGGGCGTGGTCGCGGACGCAGCACTGGCTGCCGGCGGGCGGGTCGTCGGCGTCCTGCCGCGTTTCATGATGGAACGCGAGGTCGGACACGCCGCGCTCTCCGAACTGCATCTCGTCGACTCGATGCACGAGCGCAAGGCGAAGATGGCGGAGCTCTCCGACGCTTTCGTCGCCCTGCCGGGCGGGCTGGGGACGCTCGAGGAGCTGTTCGAGGCCTGGACCTGGATCGCAGCTCGGATTGCAGCACAAGCCGTGCGGGCTGCTCGCGGTCGGCACCTTCTTCGATCCGCTGCTCGAGTTTCTCGACCGGATCTCCGAGCAGGGGTTCGTCGCCTCCAGCCATCGCGCCCTGCTCAAGGTGGCGAGCGATCCCGCCGTGCTGCTGTCGAAGCTGGCGAGCGCCGAGCTGGCTCCATCTCCGCCGCAGCCTCCGGGACCGGCAGGCGAGAGCTTGCTCTGAATCGGGCCGCGGCAGTGGATGGCCTTGTTACACTCGCGCCGATGACCGAACGCGTGCTCGCTCTCCGCCGCGGGATCGAACAGGACCTCGCGGCGCGCGGCCCCGTCCTCGTGGCTTTCTCCGGCGGCGTCGATTCCGCAGTCGTCGCGGCGCTGGCGTGGCGCGCGCTCGGAGAGCGGGCGCTCGCGGTCACCGCGGCGGCGGAGACCCTCGCCGGAGCCGAGCTCGACCAGGCGCGGGCGCTCGCCGCCGAGATCGGTATCGCGCACGAGGTCGTGACCTATTCCGAGCTCGACGATCCCGAGTACGTCGCGAATCCTGCATGGCGCTGCTACGTCTGCCAGGGGATGCGCATGGGGACGTTGGTGAGTCTGGCAGCGGTGCGCGGCTACTCGCGGGTCTGCGACGGCACCAACGCTTCGGATCCGGGCCCCGACCGGCCGGGATTGCGCGCGGTGCGCGAACAGGGGGTCGAGAGCCCGCTGCTCGCCCACGGTGTCACCAAGGATGCGGTGCGCGAGATCGCCCGCGGGCTCGGACTCTCGGCCTGGGACCGGCCCGCGAACGCCTGTCTCTCGTCGCGGATTCCGCACGGCCAGCCGGTGACGCTGGGCAAGCTCCGGCGCGTGGAGCGCGCCGAGAGTCTGCTGCTCGGTCGTGGTTTTCGCGTCGTTCGGGTCCGCCATGACGAAGCCAGGGCGCGCGTCGAGGTCGGCCCTGACGAGGTGCGTCGGCTCGAGTCGCTCTGGGCGGAGCTTCTGCCGGAACTGCTGGCGATCGGATTTCGCGGCGCTACTCTCGATCCCGCAGGCTACCGCCGGGGCGGAGCCGACCGGCCCTCCGGCGCATGAATCCTGAGCGTCTGAAGCGCCTGCTCGAAGAGGTTGCGGCGGGCACCATCACTCCGGCGGCGGCGCTGGCCGGTCTCGCCGACCTGCCGTTTGCGGATCTCGACTTCGCCAAGCTCGATCTGCACCGCGAGCTGCGCACCGGGCACCCGGAGGTGGTCTACGGCGCCGGCAAGCGCTGGGAAGATCTGGTGCCGATCTGCCGCCGCTTCGCCGAAGCGCACGGCCGGTTCCTGGTCACCCGGTTGGCGGCCGACGTCGGCCAGCGGCTGGTCGCGGAGTTCCCGGGGGCGGTCCACCACGAGCGCGCCCGGATCGTCACGCTGGGGAGCGAAACCGCGCGGCAGGAGGGCGAGATCGCTCTGCTGGCGGCCGGGACCTCGGACCTGCCGGTGGCGGAGGAGGCCGCAGTTTGCCTGGAGCACTTCGGTCACCGGGTGGCGCGCTATACCGATGTCGGCGTCGCCGGCCTGCACCGCCTGCTGGACCGCCTGCCGGATCTGCGCCGGGCGCAGGTCGTCATCGCGGTGGCCGGCATGGACGGCGCCCTGGCGGCGCTCGCCGCCGGCCTGGTCGCCGCCCCGGTGGTCGCCGTGCCGACCAGCGTCGGCTACGGCGCCGCCTTCGCCGGTCTAGCGCCGCTCCTCACGATGCTCAACTCGTGCGCGCCGGGTGTCGCCGTGGTCAACATCGACAACGGCTTCGGCGCCGCGGTGGTGGCGAGCCGGATCGCCAAGGCGGCGGAAGCGGCGCGCACGGAGTCTTCCCCACCCTAGAAATTGCGCTGGCGCTCGACGAGCATGGCGTCGCCGTAGGAGTAGAAGCGGTAGCCGTGGGCGATCGCGTCGGCGTAGGCGGCCAGCACCCGCTCGCGGCCGGCGAAGGCCGAGACCAGCATGAGCAGGGTCGAGCGCGGCAGGTGGAAGTTGGTGAGCAGGACGTCGACGACCTGGAAGCGGAAACCCGGGCGTGATGAAGATCGCGGTCGTGCCGGCGCCGGCAGCCATCCCTTCCGGGGTGAGCGCGGCGCTTTCCAGCGTCCGCACGACGGTCGTGCCGACGGCGACGATCCGCCGGCCCTCGCGTCGGGCGCGGACGATCGCCGCCGCGGTCGCCGGCGGGATCTCGTAGCGCTCGCGTTCCATGCGGTGCTCGTGCACGAGCTCGGCGGTCACCGGCTTGAAGGTCCCGATGCCGACGTGCAGCGTCACGAAGGCGCGCTCGACGCCGCGCGCGTCGAGGCGCTGCAGGAGCTCCTGCGAGAAGTGGAGACCGGCGGTGGGCGCGGCGATCGCCCCGGGCTCACGCGCCCAGACCGTCTGGTAGCGCGCGCGGTCCTCCGGCCGGTCGGCGCGGGCGATATAGGGCGGCAGCGGCACATGGCCGAGCGCCTCGAGGTGCGGCTCGATCTCGACCGAGAAGTCGAGAGTGTGGCGGCCGTCTTCCTCCTTGGCGACGACGAGCGCCTCGACCTCCGGGCCGAGCTGCAGGCGCGTCCCGACCCTGGCCTTGCGCCCGGGTTTCGCGAGGCAGTGCCAGCGCCGCGGGGCGAGCTTCTCGACCAGCAGAAGCTCGACTCGGCCGCCGCCGCCGGCGTCCGCCCGCCGCCCGCGGCGTTCCGATCGTCGCCGGGAATCCGGCGGGCGAAGAGTCGCGCCGGAATCACCCGGGTGTCGTTGAGAATCAGCAGGTCGCCCGGCCGCAGGATCCCGGGCAGGTCGCCGATGTTCGCGTGGCGACGCGGGAGCCGTGGAGTCGAGCCGCAGCAGACGGCTCGTGCCGCGCGGCGCGGCCTCCTGGGCGATCGCGCTCGCGGGGAGATCGAAGTCGAAGTCGCTGACCAGCATCAAGCGGAAGGTCACCGGCGCGCGGCGGGCGGCTGTGCCGTCGAGCGCGGGTCGAGTCTGTCCCGCAGCCCTTCGCCGACCAGATTGAAGGCGATCGCGGTCAGCGCGAGCGCGGCGCCGGGAAAGAACGCGACCCACCATCCACCGGTGAGCGTGGTGCGGCCGTCGGCGATCATGTTGCCCCAGCTCGCGGCCGGCGGCTGCAGGCCGAAACCGAGGAAGGAGAGTGCCGCCTCGCTGACGATGGCCGAGGCGGCGGCGAGCGAGGCTTCGATGAGCGCCGGCGCCAACGCGTTGGGCAGCAGGTGGCGGAGGACGATGCGCGCGCGGCCGGCGCCGGCGGCGCGCGCTGCGAGCACGAACTCGCGATCCCGCAGGCCGCGCACTTCGGCGCGCACCAGGCGCGCCATCGGTATCCAGCCGGTGAGGCCGAGAATGAGGACGACCGAGAGCACACCGGGCCGCACGATCGCCGCCAGCCCGAGGAGCAGGAAGAGCCGGGGAAAGGCCTGCAGGCCCTCGAGGGCCCGGAGGACGAAGCGGTCGACCGCCGGCGGCGCGCTGCCGGTCGCCGCGCCGAGCGGCAGCGCGACCAGCGCGATGAGCAGCACGGTCCAGCCGGCGACGGCGAGCGACACGCGGCCGCCAGCCAGCAGGCGCGCCGCGACATCGCGTCCGAATTCGTCGCTGCCGAGCGGAAAAAGCTGCGAGTCGAGCGCCTGCGGGCCGAGCCCGCCGCCCGCGAGATCCCCGATCGCGATCCGCGTCGGTCGCGGCTGCCCCTGCAGCACGACCTCGCTCGCGGTGACCTCGATCGCGACGGCGGCGAGCGTGCTGCCGTCGGCGCGGTGGACGACGTCGAACCGGCTTCCGGGCCGGGCGAGGCCGGCGACGGCCGGGTCGAGCTGGCGATCGGGAGAGCGCGTCCAGATCGCCGGCAGCAGCGCGACCGCCGCGACGATGATCGCGAGGAGCGCGAGCCCGGCGCGCAGGGCGCGCGTGCGCCGGCGCCCGGTCGTTGGCGGTGTGTCAGGCATCGCGCAGCCGGGGATCGAGCCAGGTCTGCAGGACTTCGGCGAGAAAGCTCCCGGCGAGGACGAAGGCGGCGGAAAGCGCCGTCCCGGCGAGGAGCAGCGGATAGTCGCGCGCCACCAGGGCGTCGTAGGTGGCGCGACCGATGCCGGGCCAGCCGAAGACGACCTCGACCGCGATCGTGCCGGAGAGCAGTGCGGCGAGCGAGAGTCCGGCGAGCTGGGCGATCGGCGCCAGGCCGGCGCGCAGGGCGTGCGTCCAGAGCACCCGGCCTGCGGAGAGTCCGCGGGCGCGCGCCGACTGCACGAACGGCTCACCCAGCCGCTCGAGCACCGTCGACCTCACGAAGCGCGCCGTGGCCGCGGCCGCGGGCACTCCGATCGCGGCCGCGGGCAGCGCCAGGTGCCAGAGGAGATCGAGGACGCGCCTGCCGAGTCCGAGCTCGTCGGCATCGACCGAGCGCATGGCCCCGGGCGGGAAGAGCGGTAGCGCCACCGCGAACGCCGCCATCAGCATCAGGCCGAGCCAGAAGGTGGGCAACGACCAGAGGGTGATCGACAGGATGCGCATCCCCCGGTCGGCGACAGAGTCCGCGCGCGCTGCCGCGGCGACGCCGAGCGCGAGCCCGAGGCCGAGCTCGAGGAGGAGCGCCGCACCGGAGAGCAGGAGGGTATTGGGCGCCGTCTCGCGCAGGATCTGGCCGACCGGCCGGTGCTGGCTGAGCGAGTAGCCCCATTCGCCGCGCGCCACGCCGCCGAGCCAGCGCACGTACTGCTCCGGCAGCGGCCGGTCGAGGCCGTAGATCGTGCGCAGGCGTTGACGCTGTTCCTGCGGCACGCGCGGATCCTCGAAGATCGTCCCGGGCTCGCCCGGCAGGAGGCGAAGCAGGAAGAAGACGGCGGTGAGGACGATCCAGCTGGCGAGCAGCGCCGACGTGAGCCTGGCGAGGAGCGCGCGGATCACGATCAGTCGGTCGTCGCGCGACGCTGCCACTCGGGCAGGTTGAAGTAGGCGGAGATCGAGTTGGGGCGCACGTCCATCAAGTCGGCGCGTACTGCGCAGAGGCGCTGCGGCTCCCAGAGGAAGGTGTAGGGCTGCTCCGCGTGGAGGATCTGTTGCGTCCGGAGAAGGTCCGGTAGCGCCGCCTCCGGAGTGGGCGCGCGCCGCGCGGCCTCGAGCAGCCGGTCGACTTCGGCGTTGCGGTAGCTGCCGAAGTTGTAGCCGCCGGCGCTCGCGCTCGAGTGGAAGTACGGTTTGAGATCGAGGGTGGTGTCGATCGACCAGCCCGAGACCGTGGCGTCGAAGTCGTGCGCCGTGTTGGCTTCGGTCAGGGCATGGATCTCGATCGTGCGCGGCGTCGCCGCGATGCCGACCTTGCGCAGCTGCTCCTGGATCATCACCAGCGCGGCGGTGCGAATCCGGTTCGAGGAGTTCGTCGTCAGCTCGAAGGCGAACGGGCGGCCGTCGCGCTCGACGGTGCCGTCGCCGTCGCCATCGCTGAAGCCCTTCTGCGCGAGGATCCGGCGCGCCGCGGCGGGATCGTAGGGCAAGGGCTCGAGCTCCGGGTCGTGGGCCCAGATGTTGGACGGAATCGGCGACGAGGCGACGCGGGCATAGCCCTTGAAGAGCGTGTCGACCAACGCTTGCCGGTCGATGGCGAGGGTCAGCGCGCGGCGGATCTCCCGGTCGTCGAACGGTGCCCGCAGCTCGTTCCAGGAGATGTAGTCGTACTGGCGGTTGTCGAACGCCACGATGCGGAGATCGCTCCGGGTAGCGATCCGCGCCCCATCACCGGGGGTCACGCCGCAGGCGAAGTCGAGAGCCCCGGCGAGCAGCTGCTCGACGTGGGTCGCAGCGTCGGGAGCGACGCGGAAAATCACCTTGTGGAGCCTCGGCAGCGCCGGATCGAAATAGCGCTCGTTGCGCTCCAGCACCACCTCTTCTGCGGGCCGCCAGGTCGCGAGGCGGAAGGGTCCGCTGGTGACCAGGTTGTCGCGAAACCAGTCGGCCTTCTGCCGCCACTCGGCGAACGGAATCCGGCTCCAGACGTGCTTCGGCAGGATCTTGCCTTCGACCGCGTCGAGGAGCTGGGAGGCGTAGGCCTCCCGGAAGTGGTAGCGCACGGTGTGCGGATCGATCACCTCGACATCGGTGATGGCGTCCTTGAGGTCGGCGTAGCTCCAGGCGATCTCGGGGGAGACCTGCGCCTGCCAGGTCCAGCGCACATCCTCGGCGGTGATCGGCACACCGTCGCTCCAGACGGCGTCTTCGCGCAGGTGGAAGGTGAGGGCACGATGGTCGTCCGACCAGTCGTAGCTCGTCGCGAGCTCGGGGGCAAAGGTCGGCGGATGCTCGGCGAAGTCGGCCTGCTCGGAGAGCAGTTGCAGAAAGAGCTGGTCGAGGATGTCGGTGGTGAACTGGATGTCGCTCGCCAGCAGCTCGTTCACGCCGGAGAGGTCGGCGATCGTGGCGCCGACGGCGATGGATGGGCGCGCAGGCTTTGCAGACGCCCGCGGCCGGTCGCCGCTGCAGCCCATCGCGAGGCAGCCAAAGCCGATCATCCCGAACATCAGGAAGATGGCGAGGTGGGCCAGGCGTGCGGGCTGTGCGCGAGCCGGCGGCGCTGCCGCGTCGAGCGGACCGTGCGAAGCGCAACCTGGGGCCATGGACACACGATGCTAGAGAAGTCGTCCGCAAAAGAAAAGCGGGAGCCCTGGGGGCTCCCGCTCGGTGCTCGCTCCCTGGAGGGTCGCGTCAGAGGATGGTCACCTTGCGCGGCTTGGTCTCCTCCGCCTTGGGGACGACGATCGTGAGGACGCCCTTGTCGAACTTCGCCTCGACCTTGTCGGTCTTGAGGTTCGTCGGCAGGGTGAAGGAGCGGGAGAAGGTGCCATAGCTGCGCTCGACCCGATGGCAGGTTTCGTCCTTGGTCTCCTTCTCGAAGTTGCGCTCGCCGGCCAACGTCAGCACCTGGTTCTCGATCGTGATGCTCACGTCCTTCTTGTCGAGCCCCGGGAGCTCGGCGACGATCATCAGCTGCTCGGGTGTCTCACGGATGTCGACCGCCGGGAGGAAGCCGCGGTTGGCCACGTCCTCGGTCATCGCCGGGTTCCAGGGAGCGTTCACCATCTGATTGAAGAGCCGATCCATACGTCCGCGAAAGAGGTCGGCCTCGGGGTTGAAGCGAATCAGTCCAGTCGTCATGGTTGTTCTCCTTTCGTTGGGTGGGTCCCCGACCCGTTCGGGCCGAGGGGGCATATTCGCACTGTGTAACGCTGAGATTCGTCCAGATATTCCCCAACGGATAAAAATCTGATTGCTTAAGACTAACATATCGGAAATCCCCCAAATGCTGCCTTTTCATTGAGTTAGCTTGAGGGGGGGCACCCGGTGGTATGCTTTTTGGGTGTTCGCGAGGCCCAGAAGGCCCCCTTCGAGGCGCAACTGGATCATCTTCGCCCTCCTCGGGCTCTTCATCGTCAGCGACTTTGCTCTGTTCTCCTGGCTGATCTTTCAGACGCTGTCGCGCCGCGAGCTCGACCGCGTTCTGTTCGAAACCCGGCGCGAAGCGCAGGACCTGGCCGGCAGGATCGCCGGCAGCGCCGAGAGCACCGGCGGCGACCTGTTCACCGCGGTGGCGCTCGAGCGCGAAACGCAGACCTACATCGACTCGGTCCTGCGCCAGCGCCAGATCGTGCAGACCGTCGAGATCACCGATCGGGACGGCGTGCTGGTGATGAAGGAACGGCGCGAGACCGAGATCGCCGCCCCGTCGGCAGCCGCCCGCCCCGAACGTGAGCTGCCCCCGGGGACACCGCGGGTGGAGAACCGCACCCTGGAGCGCCAGGAGACCCGTCCGGTGAGGCTGCCCACGAACGCGGTCAATTCGCTCGACGTCACGGTGCCGATCGGCGAGTTCGGTTCGCTTCGCATCGGCATCAGCCCGCTCGAGATGGACCGCCGTATCGGCGAGCTCCGGGGCGAGCTCATTCGCCAGACGACCTGGATCGGCGGCCTCACGGTGGCGATCGTCGTCATGGCTTTTCTCCTGATCTCGGCTCTGTTTCGTCGCGGGCAGCGGCTGGAGGCCCAGGCCGCGGAGGCCGAACGGCTGGCCTACCTCGGAACTCTCGCGGCCGGCCTGGCGCACGAGATCCGCAACCCGCTCAACTCGCTCAGCCTCAACATGCAGATGCTCGAGGAGGACCTCGCGACCCCGCATGCGGCATCGGGGCAGAAGAAGCTCCTCTCCATCACGCGCTCGGAGATCACCCGGCTCGAGCGTCTGGTGAGCGACTTCCTCTCCTATGCGCGCCCGCGCCCTTTGCGACTTGAAGACCGTACCGGCCGCGGAGCTCCTGGAGCGCGCTCGCGACGTCGTGGCGCAGGAGTTCGCGCTCCGCGGCGCGATCTTCGAGGTCACCGACGAGTCGCCGGGCGCCGCGGTACGGGTCGACGACGAGCAGCTGCAGCAGCTGCTCATCAACCTGCTTCAGAACGCTCTGGCGGCGAGCGAGGGCACCGGCCGGCCTCCCCGGGTAGTCCTGCGCTCCCGGCGCGAGGGACCGCGGGTCCTGCTCGAAGTCGAGGACAACGGCGCCGGGATTCCCGAGGAGATCCGCGAGCGCATCTTCGAGCTCTTCTTCTCGACCCGCAAGGGTGGCTCGGGCCTGGGGCTGGCGATCGCCGAGCGCGTCGTCCGCGCGCACGGCGGCGAGCTCTCGTTCGAGAGCGAGCTCGGCGAGGGCTCGATCTTCAGGGTGGCCCTGCCGCTCGCCGTGGCGCAGCCCGGAACCGCCGCCTGAAACGCCCGGTAGAATCCCGGCCATGAACCGCATCCGCAGGATCGGCGTGCTCACGGGTGGCGGCGACGCGCCCGGACTGAACGCAGTCATCCGCGCCGTCGTGCGCACGGCCGAACGGCTCGGCGGTATCGAGACGCTCGGCGTCCTGGACGGCTTCGAGGGTCTCCTCGAACGCCGCTATCGCAAGTTCAAGAGCTCCCAGGTGCGCGACCTGGTCGACAAGGGTGGCACCGTCCTCGGCACCACGAACCGCTGCAATCCGTTCGCGATGCTGCCTGATCCGCCGGTCGTCGGCGGAGCGCGGGTCGATCGCTCGGCCGAGGTCATGCGCCACGCCCGCGAGGCGGAGCTCGATGCCCTGATCGTCATCGGCGGCGACGGGAGCCTTCGCATCGCGCGCCAGTTCGCCGCGCTCGGCATGGCGATCGTCGGCGTTCCCAAGACGATCGACAACGACCTCGCCGCGACCGACTACACCTTCGGCTTCTGGACCGCGATCGAAGTCGCGACCTACGCTCTCGACCGGCTGCGCGACACGGCGGAGAGCCATCACCGGGTGATGATCCTCGAGGTGATGGGGCGCGACGCCGGCTGGATCGCCCTGCACGCAGGCCTCGCGGGGGCGGCCGACGTCATCCTGATTCCCGAGATCCCGTACCGAATTCACGCGGTGGAAGCGAAGATCGAGGAGCGCGCTGCGCGCGGCCAGTCCTACTCGCTGGTGGTGGTTGCCGAGGGCGCCGTCGCCTTCGGCGGGCAGCCCTCCTGGCGCCAGGCGGACGCCGGCGACGGCCATCCGCGCCTGGGAGGCGCCGGCGACCGCCTGGCCCACGAGCTCGCGCCGCATATCGAGCACGAGATCCGCGTCACCGTTCTCGGCCACCTGCAGCGCGGCGGTTCGCCGGTGCCGTTCGACCGCATCCTCGCCACCCGCCTCGGCCGCCGCGCCGCCGAGGCGGCCGCCGCCGGCCGCTTCGGCACCATGGTCTGCCTGCGCGGCGGCCGGGTCGAAGAGGTCTCGCTCGACGAAGCGACCGCCGGCCAGAAGCTCGTCGACCCCCTGGGCGAGCTCGTCGCCACCGCCCGCGCCGTCGGCGTCGGCTTCGGCGACGAGGGTTCAGCTCGCGGTGAGACCTCAACCTGATATTAGGCTAATATTCGCATGACGAAGGTGTTGCTGACCGCCGAAGGGCGGGCGGATTTCGCGGCGCTGCCGGTGACGGTGCAGGCGCGGGTGGTGGAGGTTTTTCGCCGGCTGGAGGCCTGGCCGTCCGTCTCGGGCGCGAAGTCTTTGCGCGGTGAATGGGCCGGGTGTTCGCGGATTCGAACTGGCGACTGGCGAGTGATCTTCCGCGTAGTCAGGCCGGATGTGCTCGTGGTCCGGATCCGGCATCGAAAGGACGTCTATGAAGACTGAGGGCTTGAAGGCAGCAGGCGTCGCGACACTCGAAATTCACGGGGAGGAGTTCGTGCTCCTGCCGCGGATTGAGTACGACCGATTGCGTGGTGTTCCCGCCGACGGTGTCGACGCAGTCGGCTTCGGCATGCAGTCGCTTGGCCGGTCTCTCCGACTTGCCCGTGAAGAGGCTGGCCTCACTCAGGCCGAGCTCGCGAAGAAGCTGCGCCGTTCGCAGTCCCTCGTCAGTTCTGCCGAAACCGGAACGGTCCGCATAGGGCAGCGCTACGTACTCTCCGTCCTGAAGGCATGCAAACTACCCGAGGACTGGAAGGCTGGTCGGTCGAAGTAGCGCCGCTCTTTGCAGATGACGAAGGACAAGCGCCGGGACATTCAAAGCCCAACAATCGGCTAGATTGTCTGTTTTCAGTAGTTTAGAGAGGCTGTCTCTTGGACATTCGACAGCCCGTTCCGGCTGCTGAATCCGCCCTAGTGCTTGTCGCCGCCGTGGTCGATGACGATGGCGTCGAAGTCGTCTTCGGTGGCGAACTGGTCGGGCTCGTCGTTGCCGCAGATCTGGCAGAGCGCCTCTTCGCAGCCCTGGTCTCCCCATTCGAAGACGTAGCAGGGCGATTCGCAGTTGAGGCAGATCAGGAATTCGGGTTGGGACATGTTCGGGTTCTCCCGGTGGCTCCGAGCCCGGATCTTCCCCCTGTTGGCTCCGTCAGGACAAGGGGAGGTCGCGGCGGAAGGTCCGGACTGCCTCGAAGAACGCCCTTGGGCGCTCCCACTGCACACCGTGGCCGGCGCGGGCGATCGAATAAAAGCGGGAGTTCGGGATCGCTTTGGCCATCTGCGCGCCGGCAGCCGCGAGGAAGAGCCGGTCTTCAGCTCCCCAGAGGAGGCCGACTGGCATTCCGAGAGTGGCGAGCTCGGCGTCGCTGAAAGCGTCGTCCTCGCGCAGGGAGGCGAGCGCCGCCTTCACCGCGGAGGAGCGGTAGGCCAGATAGAGGAACGGGCGGCCAAGTCGCAGCAGCAGCGGCGGGCGGGCGAAGAGCGCCTGCCAGATCGCCGCGCTGTCACGGTAGGTCTCGACCCGCACCATCCGCCCGATGCGCTCCCAGTCCTGCTCCCGGTAGCCCCCCGGGACGACCAGCAGCAGCCGGGCGACGAGGTCCGGGCGAGCGAGCGCCAGCCGCACCGCGATCCAGCCGCCCAGACTGATGCCGCAGACCGTCACCGGCCGGCCGGGAGAGTGCTGCTCGATGAGCTCCGCCAGGGCGCGGGTCGCCTGGGGGATAGCGATCGCCTCCTCCGGGCCGTGCGTGCCGCCGAGCCTCGAGAGCTCCGGCAGGAGGAGGCGGCAGTCGGGCTGCAACTGCGGCAACAAAGGAAGATAGGTCGCAGCGGTCGCGCCGAGCCCGTGCAGCAGCAGCCACGGTTCTCCGTCCGGGTTCCCGCCCCGCCAGCACTTGACGTTCCAGCCCTCGCCGGTGCGGATCGTGGCGGCCCTGAGCCCTCGGGCGGCCAAGGCCGTGGCGGTGGCGAGCTCGAACGCGCGGGTGAACACCGAACCAGCCTAGCAGCCGGTTTTCCTGCCGGATGCCGGTTCTTCCGGGTGGGGCGGGTGGGGCAGAAGGGTCGGTTGACGCCGCCCGGTCCGGACGGATAAGCTTTGCGGCCCGCAACCAGTGCGGCGAAAGAGGTGTGTCGTCATGTTTGCTGTAATCGAAACAGGTGGAAAGCAGTACCGTGTGCAGGCAGGGGATGTGCTCGATGTCGAGCTCTTGCCCGTCGAGCCCGCGAAGAAGGGCGAGCGCGAGACGATCGTCTTCGATCGTGTCCTGCTGGTCTATGGCGAGGGCGGTACCCGCGTCGGCAATCCGGTGATCCCAGGGGCGCGGGTCGAGGCGGAGCTGCTCCACGACACCCGCGGTCCCAAGGTGCGAATCTTCAAGAAGGTCCGGCGCAAGGGCTACAAGCGCCAGGGCGGACATCGCCAGGACTATCTCAAGGTTCGCGTCCAGAACATCGTCATCTGAGCTCAACCCTTTCAGGAGCTTCCGTCAATGGCACATAAGAAAGGTCAAGGATCCACGCGGAACGGCCGCGATTCGAATGCCCAGCGGCTGGGCGTGAAGAAGTACGGCGGCGAGAAGGTGACGAGCGGGTCGATCCTGGTTCGTCAGCGCGGGACCCGATACAACCCGGGCAACAATGTAGGGTTGGGCAAGGACGACACCCTGTTCGCGACGAGTGATGGAACGGTCCAGTTCCAGAACCGCGGGCAGCGTGGCATGTTCGTGCACATCCTTCCAGCCGAATAATCTCCCGCCGGCTCGCCGGCACCCCCTTCCTCCGTGGTTTTTCTCGACGAATCGGTCATACCGGTACGCGCTGGCCGCGGTGGGAACGGGTGTGTCGCGTTCCGGCGCGAGAAGTACATCCCCCACGGCGGCCCCTCGGGTGGCGATGGCGGGCACGGCGGCTCGGTCTGGCTGGTCGCCAACGAAGGCATCAACACCCTCTATCACCTCCGCTTCCAGTCGATCTACGCCGCCGAGCGCGGCCAGCACGGGCTGGGCAGCAACCGCACCGGCAAGTCGGGCGAGGACCTGATCATCCAGGTGCCGATGGGCACCGTGGTCATGGACGACGACTCCGGTGAGGTCCTGGGTGAGATGCTCCTCGATGGGCAGCGGCTCGAGGTCGCCCGTGGCGGCAAGGGTGGCAGGGGCAACCAGAATTTCGCCACCCCGACGAATCGCGCGCCGCGCCGCGCCGACCCGGGCGAAGAGGGCGTGGAGCGGCGGCTCCGCCTCGAGCTCAAGCTGCTCGCTGACGTCGGCCTCGTCGGACTGCCCAACGCCGGCAAGTCGACGCTCATCAGCGTGGTCTCGGCAGCGCGGCCGAAGATCGCCGACTATCCGTTCACGACCCTGATCCCCAATCTCGGTGTAGTCGCCGAGGGGCCGCTGACGCGGCCGTTCGTGATCGCCGACCTGCCGGGCCTGATCGCGGGCGCGGCGCAGGGCGCCGGCCTCGGAATCCAGTTCCTGCGGCATGTCGAACGCTGCCGGATTCTGCTCCATCTGGTCGATCTCTCCGCCGAAGGCTCGGCGCTCCTCGACCTGACCACGATCGAGCACGAGCTCGGCGAGTTCAGCCCCGATCTGCTGACCCGCGAACGAATCCTCGTCGGCAGCAAGCTCGACGCGATGCGCGAGGAGCGCCGCGACGAGCTCGCCGCGGCCGCGGCCGAGCGCAAACTTCCGCTGCTGCTCATCAGCGCGGCGACCGGTCAGGGACTGAAGCCGCTCGTCGCCATGCTGGCGCACCGCCTCGAAGCCCAGCGCCTCGAAGCGCAGCGCCTCGATGCGCCGCGGCTCGAGACCTCGCGGGTCGAGGCGCCGCGGTGAGGGTCGGCCTGTTCGGCGGCAGCTTCGATCCGATCCACCAGGGACATGTCGAACCGGTTCTCGAGGCGCAGCGGCAGCTCGCGCTCGACCGCGTCGTCTACCTGCCGACGGCCTTCCCGCCGCACAAGCGCGCGCGCAGCTTCGCGCCGGCGCTGGCGCGTTTCGCCATGGTCGAGCTGGCGCTGCTCGACCACGCCGACCTGTGGGTCTCCAGCCATGAGCTCACCCTGGACCGGCCCGCCTACACCGTCGAGACGCTGGCGCACTTTCGCGCGGCCGAGCCGGAGTCGGACCTCTTCCTCATCATCGGCGCCGATTCCTTCCTCGAATTCTCGAGCTGGGTGCGCTGGCGCGAGATTCTGGACCTCGCCCGGCTCGTCGTGCTCACCCGTCCAGGCTTCATGCCCGACGCGTCGCAAGCGGCGCTCGCGCCCGAGCTCCAGGCAGCCGTGGATGCGGGCCTGGTTCACTTCGTGGAGAACACGCCCCTCGCGGTCTCCTCGACCGAGGTGCGTCGCTGCCTCGCCGCCGGCGACTCGATCCCCGACGGATGGCTCTCGCCGCGGGTGGTAGGATACGCCGCGAAGTATCGCCTCTATCAATGACCCTGCCCAAACGCTCAGCCCTCGCCTCTCCCGAAGACATCCGGACGCGCGTCCGCGAGGCCGTGATCGCGGCGCTCGACACCAAGGCGGAGAATGTCCGGGTACGCCATCTCGAGCCGGTGACCTCGTTCACCGACTATTTCGTGATCGCGAGCGCCTCCAACGAGCGCCAGGTCCAGGCGATCGCCAACGCCGTCGAGGAGCGCCTGCTCGAGATCGGCGTGCGTCCGCTGCACGTCGAAGGCTACGCCTCGGCGCAGTGGGTCCTGGTCGACTACGGCGATTTCCTCGTGCATTCGCTGCTCGAAGAGCGTCGGGCCTACTACGGCCTCGAACGGCTGTGGCGAGACGCGCCCGATGTGACGCCGGACTTCACGCCGGCGGATCAGCCGCATTCCCTGGACACCCCGGAACCACCGGACACTCCGGAGACTCCGGACACTCCGGACACTCCGGCAATGACCCCGTGAGCCCGGGGCAGCCGGCGATGGCGTCGTTCTTCGCCAGCCTGCCAGGTGCCACCGGGGGCCCGTCGTCCCTGCAGCAAGTCGCAGCCTCTTCCTCTCCTGTTCTCATTCTGGGCGAGCCCGGGACCGGGCGCTCGGTCTTCGCGCGCCTGGTGCACGCCTCCGGCCCGCGTGCCGCAGCGCCGCTCGTCGAGCTCGATCCGGCGGCGATCCCGTCGTCGCTGCTCGAAAGCGAGCTCTTCGGCTATCGCGCCGGCGCCTTTACCGGCGCCGAGCGCAGCCAGGCCGGGCGGGTGGCGCGCGCCGAGGGCGGCACGCTGGTGCTCGACCATGTGGAGGAGCTGCCGCTCGCCAGCCAGCCGAAGCTGCTGCGGCTTCTCGCCGAGCATCGCTATGCGCCGCTCGGGGGGACCGAGACCGCGGCCGACGTCCGGTTCGTGGCGATCGGCGCGCAGGATCTGCCGGGGCGGGTGGAACGCGGAGCGTTCCGGTCCGACCTCTACTTCCGCCTCGAGGTCCTGACCTTTGTGCTGCCGCCGCTGCGCGAGCGTGTGCCCGAGCTCCCCGCGCTCGTCGCGGCGATGCTCGCCGACCTCGGAGAGCGCTTTTCCCGGCCAGGCCTCGAGCTCTCGACCCGGGCCGCCAACTGGATGCCGCACTACTTCTGGCCGGGGAATCTCCGCCAGCTCCGCAACGTCCTCGAGCGCGCCATGCTGCTCGCCGACGGCGGCCTGCTCGACCCGCCGCCGCCAGCGGGATCGGGGGCGCCGGCGCCGCTCACCCTGAGCGCCGCGGAGCGCGCCGCCATCCTCGCCGCCCTCGCCGCGAGCCGTGGCCACCAGGGCCAGGCCGCGGCCCTGCTCGGCATCAGTCGCAAGGGACTCTGGGAGAAGCGCAAGCGGCTCGGAATTCCCTGAACGGCAGCTGTAATGACAGCCCGGCTGGTAGCATCGCCGAGATCATGAACTGGCAGGATCTGAGCTTCACGCAGATCGAGGGTGCGTTCGCTCTGGGGCCGGTGGTTGCCATCCTGCCGCTCGGAGCCATCGAGGCGCACGGCCCGCATCTGCCCGTCGGAACCGATATCTGGATTGCCGAGGCGATGGCGCGAGTCGGCGCAGAAAAGCTCGGTAAAGAGGGCTTTTCTGCGGTGGTCTTGCCTGCGCTGGCCTATGCGCCGGCGCCGTTTGCCGACCGGCACGCGGGAACTTTGGCCATTCGCCCCGAAACGTTGACCGCCCTGGTCGTCGACATCGCCGCTGCCGCAACAGCGCGTGGAATCAAGATCCTGGTGCTCGCCAACGCGCACTTCGACCCGGCCCAGATCCAGGCGCTCGCCGCTGCCGTCCAGCAATCGCGGCTGTCGGCTGGTGTGCGCGTGGTCTACCCGGACCTGACCCGCCGTCGCCTCGCGGAGCGGCTGGGCGAGGAGTTCCGCTCCGGCGCCTGCCATGCGGGGCGCTACGAATCGTCGATTCTGCTCGCGGAGCGGCCGGAACTGGTCGACGAGCCGGTGCGGCGGAGCCTTCCGCCCCTTCCGGTCTCGCTCGTGGAGGCGGCGCGCAAGGGCCAGGAGACGTTCGCCGCCGCCGGCCTGGACCTCGCCTACTGCGGCGATCCGGCGGCGGCGTCGGCGGCGGAGGGCCGCGCCCTGGTCGCCGAACTGGGTGCGATCCTTGCCGAGGCGGTGGGTGCGGAATTAGGCTGATGCGGCCTGTCCTGGAGCGCAGCGAAAGCAGCTTCACCCGCAGTAGGCGACGAGTGCGAAGTGCAACTCTGAAGAGGAGGCTTCAATGGCAATGATGCAGGAGTTCAGAACGTTC
>CAWBFZ010000012.1:0-351933 GCA_963788175.1 Thermoanaerobaculia bacterium | reverse complement strand
ATGACCGAGAACACGATGCTTCCTTTCGAGCGGCCGGTGCAGGTCGATATCGAAGAGGAGATGAAGAGGAGTTACCTCGATTACGCGATGAGCGTGATCATCGGGCGCGCCCTGCCGGACGTGCGCGACGGGTTGAAGCCGGTGCACCGGCGGGTGCTCTACGGCATGTTCGAGGCGGGGAACACCTCGGGGAAGCCGTACAAGAAGTCGGCCCGCATCGTCGGTGATGTGATGGGCAAGTACCACCCGCACGGCGACTCGGCGATCTACGACACCGTCGTCCGCATGGCGCAGGACTTTTCGCTGCGCTACCTGCTGGTCGACGGCCAGGGCAACTTCGGCTCGATCGACGGCGACAACGCCGCCGCCATGCGATACACCGAGGTCCGGCTGACCAAGCTCGCCGAGGAGATGTTGAAGGACGACATCGACAAGGAGACCGTCGAGTGGGGGCCCAACTACGACGGCACCGAGAAAGAGCCGCTGGTTCTGCCCGCCAAGGTCCCGAACCTGCTGATCAATGGCAGCGGCGGCATCGCCGTCGGCATGGCGACCAACATCCCGCCGCACAACCTCAGCGAGATCTGCGACGGGTTGATGCTGCTCATCGACGACCCGGAGACTTCGCTCGACAAGCTGATGAAGGTGATCCCGGGGCCCGACTTCCCGACCGCCGGCTTCATCCACGGCCTCACCGGCATCCGCACCGCCTACGAGACCGGCCGCGGCATCATCCAGATGCGCGCCCGCGCCGGCATCGAGACCACCAAGCGCGGCGGCGAGCGCCAGGCGATCATCGTCAGCGAGATTCCGTACCAGGTGAACAAGGCGCGGCTGATCGAGAAGATCGCCGAACTGGTGCGCGAGAAGCGCATCGAGGGCATCTCGCGACCTGCGCGACGAGTCCGACCGCGACGGTATCCGCATCGTCATCGAGGTCAAGCGCGGCGAGGTGCCCGAGGTCATCCTCAACCAGCTCTACAAGCTGACCCAGATGCAGTCGACCTTCGGCATCATCTTCCTCGCCATCGTCGACAACCAGCCGAAGGTCCTGACCCTCGGCGAGATGCTCCGCCACTTCCTCAACCACCGGAAGACCGTGATCATCCGGCGCAGCCGCTACGACCTGCGCAAGGCCGAGGAGCGCGCCCACATCCTGGAAGGGCTGCTCAAGGCCCTCGATCACCTCGACGAAGTCATCACCACCATCCGCCAGAGCGCCAATCCGCCCGAGGCCAAGGAACGCCTGATGGCGAACTTCGGCTTCACCCAGCCGCAGGCCGAGGCGATCCTCGACATGCGCCTGCAGCGCCTCACCGGCCTCGAGCGCCAGAAGATCGTCGACGAGTACAAGGAGCTCATGCAGCTGATCGAAAAGCTGCGCGCCATCCTCGCCTCCGACAAGCTCCTGCTCGAAGAGATCCGCAAGGAGCTCATCGAGATCCGCGAGCGCTTCGGCGACAAGCGCCGCACCGAGATCATCCCGGAGACCCACGAGATCTCGATCGAGGACATGATCGCCGACGAGGACA
This sequence comes from Thermoanaerobaculia bacterium, assembly GCA_963788175.1. GTDB lineage: Bacteria > Acidobacteriota > Thermoanaerobaculia > Multivoradales > JAGPDF01 > JAGPDF01. The sequence continues at coordinate 350,401 of CAWBFZ010000012.1, read as the reverse complement.
TGGTGATCACCGTTACCTCCTCCGGCTACGTCAAGCGCTCGCCGCTGTCGCTCTACCGCGCACAAGGGCGGGGCGGCAAGGGCCGCACCGGCATGACGACCAAGGACGGCGACTTCGTCGAGCACCTGTTCGTCGCCTCGGCGCACAGCTACGTCCTGGTCTTCACCCAGTCCGGCCGGGTCTTCTGGATCAAGGTGCACGAGATTCCGCAGGCCGGCCCGGCAGCCAAGGGCAAGGCGATCGTCAACCTCCTGAACCTCGAAGGCAGCGACGAGATCGCCACCACCATCGCGGTGCGCGACTTCGCCGCCGACCGCTATCTGGTGTTCGCGACCGAGAAGGGGCAGATCAAGAAGACGCCGCTCTCCGAGTACGGCAATCCCCGCGCCGGCGGCATCATCGCGATCAATCTCGACGAGGGCGACCGCCTCTTGTCGGTCAAGAACACCGACGGTAGCAAGCACCTCTTCCTCGCCACCGCCGACGGCAAATCGATCCGCTTTCCGGAGGCCGACTGCCGCTCGATGGGCCGGGCGACCGGCGGCGTGCGCGGCATCTCGCTGCGCAAGGGCGACCGGGTGATCGGTATGGAGGCGCTCGAGAAGGAGGGCGCCATCCTGACCGCCGCCGAGCGCGGCGTCGGCAAACGCACCCCGATCGCCGAGTACCGCGAACAGGGCCGTGGTGGCCTCGGGATCATCAATCTCAAAGTGAGCACCAAGACCGGCAAGGTCATCGGCATCGCCCAGGTGCTGCCGGGCGACCAGCTGATCCTCATCACCCAGGAGGGGATGATCATCCGCACCGCCGTCGACGGCATCCGCGAGATCGGCCGCTCGACCCAGGGCGTGCGGCTCATCAACCTCGAAGGCGACGATCGCCTGGTGGCGATCGCCAAAGTCCTCGAGCGCGACGACGATCCCGAAGGCCTCGCCGAGCTGCCGCCCGAAGAGGACGAACCGCAGGGGACGCTCGAGTAGCGGCTTGCGCCCGGGCTAGAGGATCCAGAACTCCACCCCCTGGATCTCGAGGAAGGAACGGGCTCCGGCTCCCTGCAGGTAGGCGAGGGTCGAGAGGGTGCCGGCTTCGAGACAGGTGCCGGCGACGACGGTGACCGAACGCGGCGCAGCCGCGACCGGCCAGCCCGTCCGCGGATCGAGAATGTGGCCGAGGCGCTTGCCGCGCCAGCGTACGAAGCGGCGGGCGTCACCGCTGGTCGCGAGGCCGGCGCCGGCAATCTCGAGCTTGTAGAGCGCGGCTTTGCCGGTGCGGTCCGGGTCGTCGATGCCGACCAGCCAGGTTCGGCCGCTGCGCCGCCGGCCGCCGGAGTAGAGGTCGCCGCCGAAGTTCACCAGATAGGAAGAGGATGTCTGCGCGGCGATCAACCCGGCGGCGCGATCGACCGCGTACTCCTTGCCGAGGCCGCCGAGGTCGATCTCCATCCCGGCGGGCATGGAGATCGTGCTCTCCCGCCAGAAGACCTTCCCCCAACCGACCGACCGCAGGCACTCCACAACCGCCGTGCGGGTCGGCACCGCGTTGCCACCGTCGAAGCGCCAGAGCCGCCGCAGGACGCCGGAGGTGATGTCGAACCGTCCTTCGGAGAGCTCCCAGCAGGTCACCGCGTAGTCGATGAGGTGGGCGGTTTCGTCGTCCACCGCGATGGCTTCGCCCGCCGCGTGGTTGATCTGGTGAATCGGATTGTCGGTCCGGTAGCGGCTGAACTTGCGTTCGATGCGCCAGGCCTCCTGCGCCGCGATTTCGACCAGCGCCTCGGCCTCGGCGCGGTCGTCGCCGTCGACGAGGACCGTGCACGGGCCCCCCATGGCGGAGAAGCGGCCGACGAAATAGTCCTCGACCCGCTCGGTCGTGGGCTCAGGATCGGGCTCGGTCGTCGTCGGCCGACCGTCGTCGAGGGGCCGCGTGCGGGGCGGAGGGGGCCTCACTTCAGAACGGCAGCGAGTACCCGAACACCACCGAGATCGTGTCGATCGGCGGCGCCAGGTCGAAGCCGCGCTGCACGCCGACCACTCCGGGCGGGGAGCTGTCCCCGGCCTGCCGAATGTACTCGGCACGGACGGTCCACTGCGACGGGCTGTCCAGGATGTGAAACGCGAACGTGGTGCCGACGGTGATCGTCGTGAGGTCGCCCAGACGATAGTCGGCGGTGGCGAAATTCGGCAGCGGCGCGCCGTCGACCAGGCCGCCGACATAGAACGTTGCCGCACTCTGCTGGTAGAGACGCAGGTGGGGCTCGACGTACCAGTCGTCTTCGAGGTCGTGACGGTATTTGAGGTCGAGCGTGTGCGACTGCACATCCCACGAGTCCCAGTAGTAGCGGTAGGAGCTGTAGAGGATGTCGCGCGAGAAATGGTAGGCGGAGCTGGCGAGCAGCGAGTTCCGGGCGCGGGAGGACGGACGCTTGTCGGTCAACTGTCCGACCGGCATACCGGTCGCTGGATCCATCTCGCTGAGGAGCTTGTACGGCTCGGTGAGATAGCCGCTCTCGTCGGTGCGGGTGCCGTCGAGACCCACCACCCAGCGCCGGGTGAGCACACGCGACATTCCGAGCAGCAGACTCGTCGAGCGCTTGGAGTTCGACCGGTCATAGGTGACCGTCCCGTCGGAGAGCCCGTCTGGCGTGCCGCCGATCGGCGAGACGCTGTCCTCGTTGACGCCACCCCCGACGGTGAGCGTGAGCAGTTTCTGCATCAGCTCGAAGGAGAACCGGCCGTTGACGCCGGCCGAATCGTAGTCCTTCTCGTGCGAGGCGTGGGCGCCGAGCGTCGTGGTGGTGAAACGACCGAAGGGGAGGACCCACTCGCCGTCGAGCGCCACCCGGCGGTCCGAGAAATCGGTCAACGGAATGGCGCCGGCGGGGATCGTCGTGACGTTTCCCGACGGGCTGGTGCTGGTCTGGACCTCGCCCGAAGGCAGCGCACCGCTCGGCGAGGCGCCGGTGATGACGTCGACCGTGAGCTGCCCGGCGAGCGACTGCCCGTTGCCGAAGAGGCGGCTGGCGCGCACCACCGGCTCCCAGACCTGGGCCCGCCCCTGCTCGCCGTAGAGCAGCGCTGTGACATCGAGCTGGTTCGTCGCCGGGTCCTGGGCGGTTGCCGCCGCGGGAAGCAGCAGCAGCCCGAGCGCCGCCCGGTTCAGGCGCTCGCGGATGGAGGGCAGTCCCAGAGAACCTGCGGGCGGCACGGCTGGACGATCTAGTTGCACCCGCAACCGCCGCCGCCGACGTCCTGGCCGCCCATCGAGGCCTCCTTGCTGAAGTAGATGTGGTCGTCGATAGCGCGCAGCTGGGGACAGGGATTGAGCCGCATCCACTTCTCCGCCAGCAGGTCGCGGTCCCACGGCTGGACCGTCGCGCAGCCGGCCAGGAACCCCGGAAGCGCGAGCGCGAGACACAGACGCAGCACGACGCTCAACGAACCGCGTGAACGCGTCATCGGGCTATGGCCTCCTGGATCTTCTTTTCGATCGACTCCGCGTCGGCGAGGTCGAACCCGGCGTGGGAGTAGAGCAACTGTCCTTCGCGCCCGACGAGAAAGCTCGAAGGCATGGCGGCGACCGCGTAGGCCTCCGCCGACTTGCCAGCGGGATCGAAGGCCACCGCGAAACGCGGCGTGAACTCGCGCAGGAACTTCTCGGCGAGGTCGCGGCGCTTGTCGAGATTGACCGCTACCACCACGAAATCGTGCGCAGCGTAGCGGGCAGAAATCGTGCTCAGCCAGGGGAACGACTGGCGGCAGGGTGCGCACCACGAGGCCCAGAAGTCGACCAGCACGACCTTGCCGCGAAGCTCGTGCAGCGCCACCTGACCGCTTGTGGTGGGCAGAGAGAAATCGGCAGCCAGACGCGGCCGAGCGGCCACGTCGCGCGCCGCCGCCGGCCAGGACGGTAGCGCGAGGCAGATCGCCAACAGCAAGAGCGCGCGCGAGCACAGGCGGGAGCGGATGGGCACGAGGGGGCACACGATAGAGAGCGCTCGTGAACAAGTTGTGAAGTTCCGCCGGAACGAGCGCGTCGCCGTCCCGCGCCCGCTGTGAATCAGCCGACTGCGAGGAGCGCCGCGTAGCCTTCGCGGTAGGTCGGGTAGCGGAAGCGGTAGCCGGAGGCGCGCAGCAGGGCGTTCGAGCAGCGCTTGCTGCTGCGCTCCGGGCCGGCCTCGGCGGGGGCTTCCTGCCGTTGCGGCCGCGCTGCGCCGAGCTCGTCGGCAAGCCATTCCAGAACCTCACGGAGGTCGACCGGGGCGTCGTCGACGCCGAGGTAGAGCGGCGCGGGTTGTGGCAGACACAGGAGGTGCGCCAGGAAGCCCGCGGCGTCGTCGCGGTGGATGCGGTTGGCGTAGCGCGGTGGTCCGGGCGGATAGGTGGCGCGGCCGGAGCGCACCGAATCGACCAGGCGGGTGCGGCCGGGGCCGTAGATGCCGGCGAGGCGGACGGTCGCCGTGAGCGTTCCGCACGACGCTGCCGCGCAGACCAGCGCCTCCCCCTCGCGCAGGCGCCGGGCGCGAAAGTGCGTCGCCTCCGCCGGCGAGCTCTCGTCGATCCACGCGCCGTCATCCTGGGCGTAAACCGCGGTGCTCGAGACGAAGATGAAGCGCCGGGGGGGATGGTGCCGGATCGGTGGCGCCGCCAGGAGGTTGCGCACGCCGTCGACGTAAGCCGCCCGGTAGGCCTCGTCGGTCGAGCGGTCGGCCGCGGCGCAGTAGACCACGGTGTCCACCGCGGGTAGCTTCGCCAGCGTCGCCGGGTCGCCGAGGTCGGCGGTGAGCGGCCGAATCGCCGCGGGCAGACCCTCAGGGTGCCGGCGAAGGCCGAAGATCTCCTCCCCGGCAGCGGCCAACTCGACACCCAGCGCGGAGCCGAGGTCGCCGCAGCCGGCGACAAGCACGCTCACCCGGGGCTCTGTTCGAGCGCCGTGACCCTCTTCTCGGCGAAGCGCGCCGCCTGTTCGCAGCAGCCGTTCATGCTGACGCCGAAGTACGACTGGCCGGCGACGTGCAGACCAGGAAGGGTCGCCAGGCGCGCCGCGATCGTCGCCAGGCGCGCCGCGTGACCGACGGTGTACTGGCTGATGCCGACGCGGTGGCGGAAGAGCCAGTGGCGCTCGGGAGTGCTGTCCAAGCCCATGGTCGCCGCCAGGTCGGTGCGCGCGATCGCCAGCAACTCCTCCTCGGGCAGCGCCACCGCCTCGGGGTCGAGGGCGCCGCCGATCATCACCCGCAGCAGGACCTTGCCCGCCGGCGCGCGCTCGCCCGGAAAGACGCTCGAATCCCACAGCGCGCCGAGGATCCGCGGGCGCTCGCCCCGCGGCACCAGAAAACCGAATCCGTTGGGGGCGCCGGGCGTCGCTCCGAGGGATCCGAGCGCGCGGGTGTGGAAGGCCCTTTCGTCGTAGGCCAGCGCAAGCACGGCGAGCGACGCCGACGGGATAGCCCCCAGCGTCGCCGCGAGCTCTCCGTCGAGCGGCGCGAGGAGAGGTGCCGCCTGCGCCGCCGGCACGGCGAGGACGACCTCGTCGGCCTCGAGCAGGTCGCCGCCGGCGAAGCCGAGCCGCCAGAGGCGGGTCGAACCATCCCGGCCATCGATCGGCTGGAGGCGTTCGAGCGCGCGCCCGCTCTCGACTGACGGGCCCAACGCCGCAGCGAGGGCGTCGGTGAACGTCTGGATGCCGCCGCGGAACGAGGTCAGGCGACCGGCGGGGCCCACCGGCCCGCCGGGGCGCTCCAGCTCCTCCATCTCAGGTGTGTCCTCGCCGCGCGCGCGACACTCCGCCAGCTCGCGCTTCGCGGCGCTGCGGGCCCGCTGCTTGGCGAGCATCGCCTTCACCAGCCCGCCGTGCGCGGCCTCCATCTCGGCCATCTTCGGGAAACAGCTGGCGAGCGAAAGCCGGCGCGCATCGCCGGCGAAGACGCCGGAGACCATCGCGCCGACCAGGACGTGCGCCGCCTCGGCGCCGATCCGTCGGCGGGCGAACTCGTAGACCGTCTCGTCGCCGCCGGGGTGCCGTGCCGCGAACGGTTCGCCGAGGACCCGGAGGCGCCCGCCGAGGGAGAGCACGGGACAGGTCAGGAAACTGCCAGGCCCTCCCGGAAGCAGATGCAGGCGTCCGTGGCGGAAGAGGAAACGCCGCGCGGCCGCGGCGTCGGAGGGGCAGAGCTCCCCCTCGAGCCCCAGCCGGCGCACGAGGTCCAGCGTCTCCGGCACGTTGTCGAGAAAGCCGTTCGGCCCCCACTCGACGCGATAGCCGCCGTCGCGCTCGGTGCGGAGATTCCCGCCGAGGCGCGGCGCGCTCTCCACCAGGCGGACCTCCAGTCCGCCGGGCACGCGCTCCGCGCGTTCACGCAGCTCATAGGCGGTGGCCAGTCCGGCGATCCCCCCGCCGACGACGACGATGCGCTTCATCGCGGGCTCACGCTCTCCACCGGCAGCCGCCGCTCAAACCGTACGCGAGAAGACCGGGCGGTTGGCTTCGCGCTTCGCCTCGAGATAGCGGTCGAACGCCATGCAGACGTTGCGCACGAAGAGGCGGCCCGCCGGCGTCACGGTGACCGCGTCGGCGTCGACCGTGACGAAACCCTCGGCCTTCACCTCAGCGAGAGAATCGAGGGCGGTCGCGAAATAGCCGTCGAAGTCGATGCCGAAGCGCTTCGCCACCTCGGCCTTCACCACCCGGAAGTTGCACATCAGCTGGCGGATCACGAACTGCCGGATGCGGTCGTCGTCGTCGAGCCGGTAGCCGCGCTCGACCGGCAGCCGCCCAGCGTCGATCGCCTCGTAGTAGCGCGACAGCTTCTTCTCGTTGGCGAAGAAGCCGCCCTCGACCTCGCCGATGCCGGAGACGCCGAAGGCGATCATCGCGTTCGACGGCTTCACCGTGTAGCCCATGAAGTTGCGATCCAGCCGGCCGGCGCGCGCGGCGCGCGCCAACTCGTCGCTCGGCAGTGCGAAGTGGTCCATGCCGATCGGCTCGTAGCCGGCGTCGAGGAGCTTCTCGAGCGCCGCGAAATAGAGCGCCATCTTCGCCTCGCGATGCGGCAGTGCCGCCTCGTCGATCTTCTTCTGGTTGGGGCGGATCCACGGCACGAAAGCGAAAGAGTAGATCGCCAGGCGGTCGGGGCGCAGCTCGGTGACCAGGTCGAGGCTCTCGCGAAAGGTCGCCTCGGTCTGCAGCGGCAGGCCGTAGACCAGGTCGAGGTTGATGCCGTCGGCGAAGCCGACGCGGCGGGCGCCCTCCATCAGGGTCTTCGTCTGCGCGAAGGTCTGGCCGCGCCCGATCGCCTCCTGGACCGCGGGGGTGAAGTCCTGCACGCCGAAGCTCAGGCGGTTGAAGCCGAGCCTGGCCAACGCCTCGAGGTGGGCAGTCGTGGTGACTCGCGGATCGACCTCGATGGCGCGCTCGGCGTCGGGGAGGAGGTCGAAGTGCCGCGTGACCATCGCGAACAGCTGTTCGAGCTGCGCCGGCTCGAGGTAGGTCGGCGTGCCGCCACCCCAGTGCATCTGAATGAGCTTGCGGCGCTGCGGCAGGAAAGCCGCGACCAGCGCGAGCTCGCGCCCGACGTAGTCGAGGTACTGCGCCGCGATCTCGCGCTTCGGCGTCGCGATGACGTGGCAGCCGCAGTAGCTGCAGTGCTTGGCGCAGAACGGAATGTGGACGTAGAGACTGAGCGGTTCGCCGGCGTGCTCGCGGTTGGCTTGCGCCAGGTGCTCGCGGTAGACACTCTCGCCGATCCCGTCGTGGAACTCGACCGCGGTCGGATAGGAGGTGTAGCGCGGCCCAGGGCGGTCGAACCGCTGCACGACTTCAGGGTCTGGAATCGTGATGCGCATGGTCATGGTCTCCCCCCGGAGCCACTCAAGGTCGCACCGGTCGCGGTGCGCTCGTGCACATGGTCGACCAGCCGCGCGACCTGATCGGGATCGGTCGCCGGCTCGATGCCGTGGCCGAGGTTGAAGATATGCCCCGGCGCGCTCCCGGCCTCCGCCAGCACCCGGTCGGCGAGGCGGCGGAGCTCGGCGGGCGGCGCCATGAGCGCCGCCGGGTCGAGGTTCCCCTGCACGGCGATGTCGGGGCCGAGGATAGCGCGGGCGCGCGACAGCGGAAGCCGCCAGTCGATCCCGGCGACGTCGAGCGGCAGACCGGGAAGCTGGTCGAGAAGGGTCGCCCCCTGGTTGGGGAAGTAGAGCAGCGGCACCCCGAGAGGCGCGAGCCCGCGCAACACCTTGCGAACCGCCGGCAGCGCATGGCGGGCGTAGGTGTCGGGGCCGAGCAACCCCGCCCAGGAGTCGAAGATCATCAGCGCCTGGGCGCCAGCCTTGGCCTGGGCGGTGAGATAGCGAATCGTCTGGGTCGCCAGTTTGTCGAGCAGCCGGTCGGCCGCCGCGGGCTCCGAGAAGAGGAAGCTCTTGGCGACGAAGAAGCCCTTGGAGCCGTGGCCCTCGACGAGATAGCAGAAGAGGGTGAACGGCGCGCCGGCGAAGCCGATGAGCGGGGTCTCCGGCGGTAGCGCGGCGCGCAGGCCGGCGACCGCGGCGAAAACCTGCGACGCGTTCTCCTCCGGCGGCGGCAGCACCAGGGCGTCGATCGCCGCCGGCGTCCGCAACGGTTGGGTGAAGACCGGCGCCGGGTGGAACTCGAGTCCGAGTCCGAGCCCGTCGAGCGGCGTCAGGATGTCGCTGAACAGGATCGCGGCGTCGAGCGCGAAGCGCCGCACCGGCTGCAGCGTCACCTCGACCGCGAGCTCGGGCGTGCGCACCATGGTGAGGAAGTCGTGCTTGGCCCGGAGCGCCCGGTACTCCGGGAGATAGCGCCCGGCCTGGCGCATGATCCAGATCGGCGTATGCGCTGCCGGACGCCGTCGGCAGGCGGCGAGGAACGGCGGCAAAGGGGCCAGCCCACTCTCCTTCGCCGGCACAGTCACACCCGTTCTCATGAATTTTCCTCGGCGAGCCAGCTCGCCGCCTGCGCCGCGTAGTAGGTGAGGATGATGTCGGCGCCGGCGCGCTTGATCGCCACCAGACTCTCGAGCGCCACGCGGCGCTCGTCGATCCAGCCGCGCTCGGCGGCCGCCTTGATACAACTGTACTCGCCCGACACCTGATAGGCCGCGGTCGGCATGCGGAAGGTCTCCTTCACCCGCCAGACGATGTCGAGATAGGCGCCCGCCGGTTTCACCATGACGATGTCGGCGCCTTCCTCGATGTCGAGCGCCACCTCGCGCAGCGCCTCGTCGGCGTTGGGCGGATCCATCTGGTAGCCCCGCCGGTCGCCGAAGGCTGGCGCCGACTGCGCGGCGTCGCGGAACGGGCCGTAGAAGCCGGAAGCGTACTTGGCGGCGTAGGAAACGATCGGCAGGGCGGCGAAGCCGGCGTCGTCGAGCGCCTCGCGGATCGCCGCCACCCGGCCGTCCATCATGTCGGAGGGGGCGACCGCATCGGCGCCAGCGCGGGCGTAGGCGACCGCGGCACGCGCGAGAAGCGGCAGCGTCGTGTCGTTGTCGACCTCGCCCTTCTCGGTCAACAAGCCGCAGTGGCCGTGGCTGGTGTACTCGCAGAGGCAGACGTCGGCCCAGACGAGGAGCGTCGGGAGCTCCTGCTTCAGCGCCCGGATGGCGCGCGGCACGATGCCCTCGGGGTCGTAGCCCGGGCTGCCCTCGGGGTCCTTGTGGTCGGGGATGCCGAACAGGATGACCGCCGGCACGCCGAGCGCGTGGGCGCGCCGCGACTCCTCGACCAGCTTGTCGATCGACAGCTGCGCCACACCCGGCATGCTGGCGATCGGATTCACCACGTTCTCGCCGTCGATGACGAACAGCGGATAGACGAAGTCGCGGGCCGAGAGAGTGGTCTCGGCGACCAGCCCCCGCCAGGCGGCGCTCTGGCGCAAGCGGCGCGGACGTTGAGTCAGGAACGACATGGCAGCTTCCTTTCGGTGTGGCGAAGATGAGCGGCGAGAGCGGCTGCGACGAGGCCGTCGAGCGTCGCGGGAGAGGCGATGGCGTCGGGGACGCGACCCCTTCGCACCAGCGCCCCGGCAGTGGTCGGGCCGATCGCCGCGACGGCGGCGTGCGCCAAGAGGTCGGCGAGCGCGGCCTCGCCGAGCGCCGCAGCCAGGCCGTCGACCGCCGACGGCGAGGCAAAGGTGACGACGTCGACCGCGCCGCGCGCCACCTCGCCGCGGCAGCGCGCGCCGTCCAGGGTGGCGGTGCCGGCGCTGCCGGAGGTCATGGTGCGATACCCCTCGACCCGCACGACCTCGGCGCCGAGCGCGGCGAGCCCGTCGGGTAAGGCCGCGGCGGCGCGATCGCTGGCCGGAAAGAGGATTCGGCGGCCGGCCACGCGCTGATCGTCGCCGGCGGCGGCGAAGCTCGCCAGCAGCGCCTCGGCGTGAAACTCCGACGGCAGAAGGTCGACGCGCCAGCCGAACGCTTCGGCGGCGGCGGCGGTCGACGCGCCGACCACCGCGAGGCGCAACGCCGCCGGCAGGGTGGCGCGGTGCGCCGCCACCGCCGCGACGGCGTGCCCGCTGGTGAGCACCAACCAGTCGAAGCTCTCGAGCGCCGCGAGCGCGCGCGCCAGCGGCTGCGGATCCGCGGGCGGCGCGATCTTCGTCGCCGGCCAGCAGAGGACGCGCGCGCCGGCGGCGGTGAGCCGCCCGGAGAGCGCGCCGCCCGGCGGTTCGTCGCGGGTCACGACGACTCCGAGTCCCGCGAGTGGCGCCGCCGGCTTCACGGCTTCGCGCCTGCGCTGCGGATGCCGGCGAGGATGGCGGCGGCGCCGCCGGCGATGAGCTCTTCGGCGAGCGCGCGACCGAGCTCCTCCGGCCGGCTCGCCGGGCCGCTGCGCCGGGCGGTGACGAAGCGGCGGCCGTCGAGCGCCACGACCTCGGCAGTCAGGCGGAGCTCTTCGCCGGCGAGCGTCGCGAGGGCGCCGACCGGCACCTGGCAGCCCCCTTCGAGCCTCGCCAGCAGGGCGCGCTCGGCCGCCGTCGCGAGATAGGTCGGCGGGTGGTTGAGCCGCCGCACCCAGTCGCGGGTGAGGTCGTCCTGGGCGCGGATCTCGACCGCGACCGCCCCCTGGGCGACCGCCGGCAGGAAGCGGTCGAGCGCCAGATACTCGGTGATGTGGCGCTCGAGGCCGAGCCGCTTGACGCCGGCCGCAGCCAGGATGATGGCGTCGTACTTGCCCTCCTCGACCCGGCGCACCCGCGTCGGCACGTTGCCGCGCAGGTCGACGAGCTCGAGGTCGGGACGATGGCGGGCGAGGAGCGCCCGCCGCCGCAGGCTGCTGGTGCCCACCCTGCCGCCGGCCGGGAGCGCCGCGAAGCCGGCGCCGGTAGCGCCGCCGGCGGCGATCCAGACGTCGCGCGGGTCCTCGCGCTCGAGCACCGCGGCGAGCGCCAGCCCCGGCGGCAGCTCGGTCGGGAGGTCCTTCAGGCTGTGCACCGCGAGGTCCACATGGCCCGCGGCGAGCGCCTCCTCGATCTCCTTGGTGAAGAAGGCCTTGCCGGGGACCTCGGAGAGCGGCCGGTCGAGCACGTGGTCGCCCTCGGTGCGGATCTCGAGGATCTCGATCTGCAGGTGTCCGGGAGCGCCTTCGAGGCGCGACAGCAGGCCGGCGACATGATGGGCCTGCCAGAGCGCGAGCTCGGAGCCGCGGGTGCCGATGCGGAGCGTGCGGTTCACGACGATTCCCCCTGGACGGTGAAACGGTAGCCGACGCCGCGCACGGTGTGGAAGTGCTGCGGCTGCTGCGGGTCGCGCTCGAAGCGCTTGCGCAGCCGGACGATGAAATTGTCGACCGTGCGGGTCGACGGAAAGAGCTCGTAGCCCCAGGCCTTGTCGAGCAGCTCTTCGCGCGAGACGACCTCGCCGGCGCGCTCGGCGAGCACCTTGAGGATGACCGCCTCTTTCTGCGTCAGCGGCTGCGGGTTGCCGTCCCACGACCGCCCCTGCAGGCTCCCGAAGTCGAACTCGTTGCCGCCGAAGCGCAGCACCGGCGCGGCATTCGCGGTGGCGCGCTCGTACCAGCTCCAGCGCCGCAGGATGGTCTTGACCCGCGCCAGCAGCTCCTGGAGGTGGAACGGCTTCGGCAGGTAGTCGTCGCCGCCGGCCTCGAGCCCCTGCACGCGGTCGTCGACGCTCGACTTCGCGGTCAGGAAGAGCACCGGCGTCTGGACGCCCTCGGCGCGTGCCGTTTCGCAGATCGTGAAGCCGTCGAGCCCGGGCAGCATGACGTCGAGGAGGATCAGGTCGTGGCCGCCGCGGCGGATCATCTCGAGCGCGGCCTTGCCCTCGCCGACGATCGCGACGCGGTAGCCCTCGGCCTCGAGATTCTCGGCGATGCCCTGGGCGAGATGCTCTTCGTCCTCGACCACCAGAATGGCGCGCGGTTCGGTCATAGTGCCTCCTCGCCGTCATCTGCGCCATCTGCCCCATCTGCGCCATCCGGGGCAGCCGCCGGCCAGGCGGCGGTGAAAGTCGCGCCGCGGCCGGGGCCGGGCGAGGCGGCGGTCACCCAGCCGCGCTCGAGCTCGACGAAGCGGCGCACGACATAGAGGCCGAGACCGGTGCCCTTGCTGGTGCGCCGCAGCTCGTCTCCCGGGCGGTAGAACTTCTCGAACAGCTTCTCGGCCAGCGCCGGATCGAAGCCGACTCCGTCGTCGGCGACCGCGAGCTCGACGAAGCCGCCGTGCGCCCGGCCGACGAGGCGAATCTCATGGCTGCCCGCCGCGGTGGAGGAGCGCAGCGCGTTATCGATCAGGTTGCGCAGGACGGTGTTTGCCGCCGCCGGGTCGGCGGCGATCTCGAGGCCGGCGGGAATCTGCTGCGCGAACCGCACGCCGTGATCGGCGGCGCGCTCGGCGAACTCCTCGGCGACTCCCGCCACCAAGCGGTCGAGCGGCAGGCGCTCCTTGCGCAGGTGCGGCCGCCCGGCCTCGAGCGTCGCGGTATCGAGAATGCGCCCGACCATCTCTTCGAGGCGGCGGATGTCGCCGCGCATTCGCTTGACCAGCGCGTCGAGCTTCGCCGGTTCGGGGCGGCGCAGCGCGATCGTCTCGGCGGCGAGCTGGAGACTGGCGATCGGGCTCTTGAGCTCGTGGGTCACGGCGGCGATGAAGTTCTGCTGCCGGAGGCGCAGCTGGGCCTCTTCAGCCAGCGTCCGGCTGATGACCGCCATGCAGGCTCCGAGGACGACGAGGAAGAAGCTGCCCTCCCAGAGGTATTGGCGCAGGCGTCGCGCGTGCTCACGCTCGATCTCTTCGAAGGCGCGCGGCGCGACCGTGACGCCCCTGGCGGGCGCGAAATCGAGCGCCGGAAAGAGCGGCGCGACGATCTCGCGCGGCGCGCCGTCGGCGAGCAGGCGTTCGGCCGCCTGGCGATTGGTCTCGTGCAGCGCCGCGATGCGCTCCGACTCCCAGCGCACCAGGCGGCGCTGGTCGAGCATCCACCAGACGACTTCGCCGGCGGAGAAGACCAGGATCGCGAGGAACGCGAGGCGCAAGGCGCGGGTGCGGTCGAGACGCAGCTTCATCGGTCAGTCGCGCTCCGCCGCGAGCGACGCGAAGATCTCCGCCAGCGCCGAAGCCAGCTGGTCGAGGTGTTCGGGACGATGCGCGAGCGACAGGAAGCCGACCTCGTAGGCCGACGGCGCGAGCGCGATGCCGCGCGCCAGGAGGCCGTGGAAGATCGTCTTGTAGAGCGGTGCGGCGCCGGGGTCGATGGTGTCGGCGCGCCGCGGCGGTGCGCCAGCCTGGAGGCTCATCCAGAACAGCGAGCCCTGCCGCACCAGCTGTACCGGGAAAGGAGCGCTGGCGAGCGCGGGGGCGAGCGCGGTTTCCAGATGCCCGCCGAGCTCCTCGAGCCGCGACCACGCTTGCTCGCGCTCGAGGATGGCGAGCGTCGCGATGCCGGCCGCCATCGCCACCGGATTCCCGGAGAGCGTACCGGCCTGGTAGACGTCGCCCTCGGGCGCCAGGTGGCGCATGAGCTCCCGTCGTCCGCCGAACGCACCCACTGGCATGCCGCCACCGAGAATCTTGCCGAAGGTCGCGAGATCGGGGGTGATCGCGTAGAGCTCGGCCGCGCCTCCTCTCGCCACCCGGAAGCCGCTGATCACCTCGTCGAAGATCAGCAGAGCGCCGGCGCGCTCGGTCACCGCGCGCAGATGGCGCAGGAACCCGGGCCGCTGCAGCAGGAGCCCGTTGTTCGCCGGCACCGGCTCGACGATCACCGCCGCGATGCGCTCCCCCTCGGCGGCGAAGAGCGCGTCGAGCGCCGCCTCGTCGTCGAGCGGCAGAACGAGGGTGAGCCCGGCGAACGCCGCCGGCACGCCGGCCGAGCTCGGCCGGCCGAAAGTGACCAGCCCCGAACCGGCCGAAACCAGCAGATGGTCGGCGTGGCCGTGGTAGCAGCCGGCGAACTTGACGATCAGGTCGCGCCCGGTGGCGCCGCGCGCCAGGCGGATGGCGCTCATCGTCGCCTCGGTGCCGGAGGAGACGAAACGCACCTGCTCGAGCCCGGGGTAGCGCGCGACCACCGCTTCGGCGAGATCGATCTCGCCGGCGCAGGGTGCGCCAAAGGTCATGCCGCGGGCGGCGGCGGCGGTGACCGCCGCGAGGACTTCCGGGTGGGCATGGCCGAGGATCAGCGGGCCCCAGGAGCAGACGAAATCGAGGTAGCGCCGGCCGTCGGCGTCCTCGAAGTGCGCGCCTTCGCCCTTCGCCAGAAAGAGCGGTGTGCCGCCGACCGCGCGGTAGGCGCGCACGGGCGAGTTGACGCCACCCGGGATCACCGCCTTGGCGCGCTCGAAGAGGGCGCGCGACGTCGGGCCGGCCGAATCGGCCGAAACCTGCTGCGGAACGGTGGCGCTCATCGGCGGATCTCCATCTCGGGCGTCTGCGGCATCTCGCGCATCTCCGGATTGCCGGCCAGCGGATCGAGGGCGCCGGCGATGTCGTTGAACTCGCGGAAGAGCTCGGCGTCGCCGGCGGCGAGGAAGCTGCCGACCGCCTCGACTCCGAGCTCGCTCGCGAGCCCGCGCAGGCCGACCGTCGGCAGGTGGGCGAGCCGCTTGGCGAGCATCTCGGCCCAGCGCCCGAGCGCCTCGCGCTGGCGCTCGTCGAAGCCGGCGCCCTCCTTGGCGAGCAGGCGCTCGATGCCTTCGGCGGCGGTCTGGCGGTAGCGCTGATGAATGCGCGCCAGGACCGGCGACAGCACGCGCTCGGCGAGACGATGGCGGAGCTCGTCGAGTGCCGCGTCGACCAGCTCGCGCGCTGCGGCGGTCTCGGCCTGGCGGCGCGAGCGCTGCTCGTCCGCCTCACGGTTCACCTCGTCCATCCCCAGGCGCCGGATGCCGACGACGCGCGCCGCCGCCGGATCGATGTCCGGCGGCACCGCGAGGTCGACCGCGAGCAGCGGCTCGCCGCTCTCGCTGCGGGCGGCAAGGCGCTCGAGGCAGGCGCGGTCAAGGACGGATTCGGGGGCACCGGTCGCCGCGACCAGGGCCTCGATACGCGGCGGACGGGCGCGGAAGTCGTCGAGGCTCATGGCGACGGCGTTGCCGAGCTCGTAGGCGAGCTCCTCGGCGCGTTCGAGGGTGCGGTTGACGACCACCAGCGGCACGTTCTCTCTTGCCAGCGCCTCGCCGCACTTCCTGGTCATCGGCGAAACGCCGATGAGCGCCACTCGACCGGGCGAGCGCCGCACGCGCTCGAGCAGGTGATCGGCGGCGATCTCGGCGAGCGACAGCCGCCCTTCGCCGAGCGCCGAGTTGCGGTGCACCAGATGAGCGACGCGCAGCGCCTCTTCGACCAAACGCCCGAGCAGGCCGCCGGCCGCGGCGCCAGCGGCACCCGCAGCGCGCGCCGTCTCGAGCGCGTCGCGCAGCTGGCCCTGGATCTCGCGCTCGCCGACCTGCGCCGAATCGAGCCCGGCGGCGACGACGAACAGATGCTCGACCGCGCCTTCGCCGTGCCAGCCGCGCAGCAGGTGCTCGGCTTCGCCCGGCTGCGGCTCCTGTCCGGTCAGCACGCGGAAGACGTCGCGCCGGCGATCTCCGGCGCGACGACCGTCGCGCTCGCGGTAGAGGATCTCGACGCGGTTGCAGGTCGCCAAGTAGACGAGCTCGGCGACGCCCAGCTCGGCGGCAAGATTGGCGACTGCCGCCTCGCGCGCTTCGCGGGCGACGGTGAGGCGCGCGACGGCGGCCGCGCCCTGGCTTCTGAAGGTCAGACCGACGAGTCCAATGGCGTCCATGTCGCCTTTCTAGCAGTGCATTTCGGGTGAATTGTCATGGAACTGTCAGCGCACTCAAAGACTGCCCCGCGGGGTGGGCGAGCCGCCGCTCAGCCGGCGGGCCGCGCCCGCATCGCCCCTGCCCGGCGGGCGGTCTCTGCCGCCGCAGCGTCGGCATCGGCGGCCTCGCCGGTCGTCCCGGCGATCCAGCCATCCAGCTGGCGCGCCACGAGATCGGCGAGGAAGTCGAGGTGATCGTCGCGATCGTTGAGGCAGGTGAGGAAGCGGAAACGCTGGCCGCCGTGATGCAGGAAGATCTCGCGATTCAGCTGGTCGATCTCCTCGATCGTCTCGAGGCAGTCGGCGGAGAAGCCGGGACAGACGACATCGAGCGCGGCGACGCCCTGCTTCGCCAGCGCCGCGACGGTGCGGTCGGTGTACGGCTTCAGCCACTCCTCCTTGCCGAACAGCGACTGGAAGCTCACCTGCCAACGCTCACGCGCCAGTCCGAGCGCTTCGGCGAGGAGGCGGGCCGTCTTCTGGCAGTAGCAGAAGTACGGATCGCCGTCGTCGAAGTAGCGCTGCGGCATGCCGTGGAACGACATCAACAACTTCTCTGGTTCGCCCTCGGCCTGCCAGCGCTCGGCGACGCTCGCGGCGAGCGCCGCGATGTAGCCCGGCTCGTCGTGGTACGTCTCGATGGTGCGCAGTCCCGGCACCCATCGGGTCCGGGTGAGCTCGGCGAACACCGCGTCGAACGTCGAGCCGGCCGTGGCGGCGGCGTACTGCGGATAGAGCGGGAGGACCACGACACGGTGGCAACCCGACGCTGCGAGCTCGGCGAGAGCCTTGGCGATGGACGGATTGCCGTAGCGCATGCCGAGTGTGACCACGATCCGATCGCCACGATCACCGAAACGCTGGCGCAGAATCTTCTCGATGCCGGCGCGCTGCCGCTGGGCGGTGACGAGCAGCGGCGATCCCTCCGCCGTCCAGACTTTGCGGTACAGCCCGGCCGAGATCTTCGGCCGCGTCGTCAGGATGAACAGGTGCAGGATCGGCAGCCACTTCCAGCGCGGCAGCTCGATCACCCGCGGATCGGAGAGGAACTCCTTCAAATAGATCCGCAACGCCGCCGGCGTCGCCGCGTCGGGTGTGCCGAGGTTCGACAGCAGCACCCCCACCCGCGACGCCCGCCCGTGGTCGAAATCGTTGGGGGAAACGAGCCTGTCGTACATCGCCCCGGACTCTAGCAGCGCATGGCCTACCCGGCTCTCCCGGCGGTGCCCGCTCCGTGGCAGGATTCGCGGCATGAAATTCGCCGGGTTGAGCGCGATGGGAAGGGTGGTGCTGGTCCACCGCGCAGTCATTTTCGGCATGCGGCGATGAAGGCTCTCCCCGCGGCGCCGCGGCCGGCGACGCAGTTCTATCGCGTGGCCTGGGTCTTCTACCTCGTCCTCGCGATCGCCGGGCTGCTCTGGACCGGCGCGCAGCGCGGCCGGCTGGGGCTCGAGCTCTTCGTCGATCCGGGGAGCTGGTGGATCGACCTCGGCGCCGGCTTGGGAGTCGGCGGCGCGTTGCTTCTGCTCTGGTGGGCGCTGCGCCGCTTCGTCGCCGCGGCGCGCAGTCTCGAGGACGAGCTCGCAGCGCTCCTCGCCCCGCTCGCGGTCGCCGAAGCGCTCTCGCTGGCGCTCATCTCCGCGCTCGCCGAGGAGCTCTTCTTCCGCGGCGCGCTGCAGGGCGCGATGGGCCTTTTGCCGGCGGCGGTGCTCTTCGCCCTGCTGCACGCCGGGCCCGGCAAGGGTTTCCGCATCTGGACCCTGTTCGCGCTCGCCGGTGGCCTGGCGCTCGGCGCGCTGGTCGCCCTGCGCGGACCGTTGGGCGGCGCCATCGTCGCCCATCTGTTGGTGAACGGCGTCAACCTCGTGCGTCTGGCGCGCCGCGCTCCCCTGCCCCCCACCCCCCCGACACCGCCCGCCGTTTCCGCAGCGGATCGTCCCGCCGCCCATGAGTGAGGCCGAGAGTCCAGCGCTGCTGCGCGCGCGCCACTTTCAGGCCCTTTGCGACCTCGACGCCGCCGGCCGCGCGGCCGGCCTCGAGGCGCTCGCGGCCCGCGATCCCGAGCTTGCCGCCGAGGTCGCCGGCCTGCTGGCGCTCGACTCCGAGGCCGATGGTCCGATCGAAGCGCTGCGTGGCGAGGTGGCGGACGCGGCCGGCCGGCGCCTGCTGGGTGCGGAGCCGGCCGACCGGCCGCCGGAACGGCTCGGAGCCTGGCAGCTGGGCGAGAAGCTCGGCGTCGGTGGCATGGGCGAGGTGTGGGCCGCGGAGAGGATCGAGGGCGGCTTCACCCAGCGCGCGGCGGTGAAGCTGGTGCGCTCCGGCGTCTCGAGCCTCGAGATCGCGGCGCGCTTCCGTCGCGAGCGCCAGGTACTCGCGCGCCTCTCGCATACCGCCATCGCGCGCCTCCTCGACGGCGGCGTGGCGCCGGACGGACGTCCCTGGTTCGCCATGGAGCGCGTCGACGGCGAGCCGATCACGGACTACGCGCGCCACCGCGCGCTGCCGCTCGCCGAGCGCATCCGCCTGATGGTCGAAGTCGCCCGCGCCGTCGACGCCGCGCACCGCAACCTCGTGGTGCATCGCGATCTCAAACCCTCGAACATCCTGGTCACGGCGACGGGCGAGCCCAAGCTCCTCGACTTCGGGCTCGCCAAACTTCTCGAGCCGGAGGACGATCCGCGCCTGACCCGCACCGACATGCGCGCCCTGACCCCCGCCTACGCCGCGCCCGAACAGGTGCTCGGCGAGCCGGTGACGATGGCGACCGACGTCTACGCGCTCGGCGTGCTGCTCTACGAGCTCATCACCGGCGCGCTGCCGCACGCGCGACGGTCGCCGACCTCGGAGGGCCTCGCCGAAGAGGTCTCGCGCGAGACGATCGAGCGTCCCTCGAGTCGCGTGCGGCGCACCTCCGGGTTGACCGTCGCAACGAGCGCCGGCGAGACGAGTGGTGGAGATGCGGCGATCGCCGGCATGAGTCGCGCCCGGCTCGCCCACCGCCTCAAGGGCGATCTCGACACCATCGCCCTCGTGGCGCTCAAGCGCGAACCGGAGCGGCGCTATGCGACCGCGGCCGCTCTCGCCGACGACCTCGAACGCTTCCTCGCCGGACGCCCGGTGGCGGCGCGTCCGGACACGCTCGGCTACCGCACGCGGAAGTTCGTCAGCCGGCATCGGGTTGCGGTGGCGGCGGCGCTGCTCGTCACGTTGTCGCTCGTCGTCGGAGGGGGCACCGCGCTCTGGCAGGCGCACGCCACCCGGATCGAGAGCGAACGCACGGCGCGGGTGCGCGATTTTCTCGCCTCGATCTTCGGCAGCCTCGATCCCGACCTCGGTCCCGGGCGCGACGCCTCGGCGGCGACCCTCCTCGCCGACGGCGCAGCGCGGGTCGAGACCGAGCTCGGCGACGAGCCGCGGATCGCCGGCGAGCTCTACGCCGCCCTCGGCCGCGCCTGGCTGGCGCTCGATCGCTACGACGAGGCGGAGCTCCTGGCGAAGCGCAGTCTGGAGCTGGCGCGGGCGAGCGCCGGAGCCGACTCGATCCTGGCGGCGACGAGCCAAGCGCTCACGGGCGAGATCGCCACCGCGCGCGAGGATCTGTTGGCCGGGGAGCGCGAGCTGCGCGGCGCCCTCGCGCGGCTCGCGAGCGGCGCGGGCGGCCCCGAAGGGCTCGCCGCCGCCCGCGCCGCGGCGGCGTTGGGGCGGAATCTGAATGCGCAGCGGCGCCACGCCGAGGCGCTCGCGCTCTCGGAGGAGGCCTACGCCGTGTTGGCGCGCGAGCTCGGTCCCGGCGACCGCGAAGCGGTGCGCGCTCTCCTCGCCACAAGCCAGGCTTTGCGCTTCAGCGACCGCGCCGCCGAGGCCGCCGGGCGGATCGCGGGCGCCCGCGAGCTGCTCGAGCGCGCCCCGGGCGTGCATCCGGTCACCCTCGCCCTGCTCGATGTCGAGCGCGCCCATGTCGAGCTCCACCTGCGCCACCCCACCGCGGCGCTCGCCGCCGCCGAGACGGCGCTCGCCAGCCTCGCCGAGACGCTCGGACCGGGCAGCGCGGCGCGGGCGAGTGCCTTGCAGGCGAGGGCCTTGGCGCGCATGCAGGGCGGCGACTTCAACGGTGCCCAGACCGATCTCGACGCCGCGATCGCGGTTCTCCGAGCGCTCGACCCGGATCATCCGCGGCTGACCAGCGTCCTGATCGATTTCGCTCTCGTGCTCGAGCACCGCGGCCGGATCGACGAAGGGATCGCCCTGCGCCGGGAGGTCCTGGAGTCGAGCTCGCGCCGAGTCGGTGCGGAGAGCGCCGAGGTCCGCAATCAGCGTGCCCTGCTCGGCGCGGTGCTGCGCACGGGCAAGCGCTACCCGGAGGCGGAGATCGAGCTGCGCGAAGCGATCCGGCTGGAGCAGAGCTCGGCGGAGCGCGCCGGCGAGCATGCGGTGAGCAACGCGATGCTCGATCTCGGCGACCTGCTGCTCGCGACCGGCCGCCCCGGCGAGGCGGTCGCGCTCCTGCGGCAGCGTCTCGAGCGCATGCTGGCGCTCGGCGGCTCGGCGCCGCGTTACGAGCTCGCCGTCACGCGCCTCCGGCTCGCCCAGGCGCTCGTCGCGGTCGGCGACGGCCCGAGTCTCGCCGAGGCGCGGCGCTTGGCGACCGCGGTCGCGGTGGCGGATGCCGAGCTCGCGCCGGGCGAAGAGCGCAGCCCGCACGAGGTCCTCCCGGCCTTCGTCCTGGCGCGCGTCGACCTCGCCGAAGGCAACCTCGCCGAGGCGCGGCGGGGCTTCGCGGAGGCGCTGGTCCTCTGGCAGCAGGCCGGACGCGGGAGCAGCGCGGCGGCGGGCGAGGCGCGGCTGCTGCTGGGCGAGACCCTGCTGCGCCTCGGCGATCGCGCGGCGGCCGAAGTGGAGTTTCGGGCGGCCTTCGAGCTCCTCTTCCGCCGCAGCGGCGCGAACCACCCCGACACCTTGCGCGCCAAGGCGCGCCTCGACGAGTTGCAGAGCGGCCCCGGGCAGGGCGGCACCGAGCCGCGCAGCTGAAGCCCGCGGGCGTGGGGAGATTTCCAACCAGGAGCGACGCCATGACACGGATTCGACGAATCTCGCGCTTGCCACGACAGACTGTTTCGCGCCTCGCAGCCGGTTTCCTCCTCGTCGCGCTGGCCTGTGACCGGCCGGCGTCACCGCCAGCCGGGCCAGCGGCTCCTGCCGCGCCGGCGGCAGCGGCCGGCGCGCCGCACGGCGGCGGCGGGGGCGAGAAGGCGCTCGCCGCGGAGGGCTCGACCGTCACCACGGCGAGCTTTCGCTTCGAGCTGCCCGCGGGTTGGCGGCGGGAACAGCCGTCGTCGGGGATGCGCCTCGCCCAGGCAGTCGTGCCGGGCGAATCCGGGCCCGGGGAGCTCGCGGTTTTCCACTTCGGGGCCGGCCAGGGCGGCGGTGTCGAGTCGAACTTCGAGCGCTGGCTCGGACAGGTCGAGCAGGCCAAGGGCGCCGTACCGGAGCGCGGCAACTTCGCAGTCAACGGCTTCAAGGCCTCCTGGATCGATGCCCGCGGCACCCTACTGCCCTCGAATATGGGCAGCGGACCGACGACGCCCCAGCCCGGTTTCCGGCTCCTGGGCGCGGTCGTCGAAGGGGAGGGTGGCCCCCTCTTTTTCAAGGTTACCGGACCCGAGGCCACGCTCGCCAAGGAACGCGAGGCGTTCTTCGGCCTGCTGCGCGGCGTGCGCCGGCCCTAGCCCGGCGACTTCGTCCCGGTGCCGGCGGCCTCTGGTAAGCTCGGTGACCCGCTGGGCCGGATCTACCGGGGCTACTCGAGAGAGACTCATGACCGCCAACTCCAACGATGTTTTCGCCCTGATCGAACGCGAGCAGGGCCGCTACCTCGCCGAGCTCAAGGAGTACCTCCGGATCCCCTCGATCTCGACCGACCCGGACTACAAGGGCGATGTCGACCGCTGCGCCGACTGGCTGATCGGGAAGCTCCAGGCCGCCGGTCTCGCGACCGAGAAGATCTCGACCGACGGCCATCCGCTGGTCTACGCCGAGTGGCTCGGTGCCGGGCCGGAGAAGCCCACGGTGCTCTTCTACGGCCACTACGACGTCCAGCCGCCGGACCCGCTGGAGGAGTGGCGGAATCCGCCGTTCGAGCCGACCGAAGAGGGCGACTGCCTGGTCGGCCGCGGCACGACCGACGACAAAGGGCAGTCCTACGCCCATGTCAAGGCGGTCGAGGCGATGCTCGCGGTGCGCGGCAAGCTGCCGGTGAACGTCAAGTTCATCGTCGAAGGCGAGGAGGAGGCGGGCGGCGAGGCGATCGAGAAGTACGTCCGCGCCGACGGCGGCAAGAAGCTCGCCTGCGACACCGTAGTGATTTCCGACACCTCTCTCTGGGCGCCCGGGATTCCGGCGCTCACCTACGGCCTCAAGGGGCTCGCCTACTTCGAGATCCGCGTCCAGGGGCCGAATCGCGACCTGCACTCCGGGGTCTACGGTGGCGGAGTCACCAACCCGGCGAACGCCCTGGCCGAGATCCTCGCCAGCCTGCGCGATTGCCGCACCGGCGAGATCAAGGTCGACGGCTTCTTCGACGACGTCCGGCCGCTCGCCGACTGGGAACGCAAGGAATTCGCGGCCCTGGGCTTCGACGAGAACGAGGTCAAGACCGATCTGGCAGTCGACGCGCTCTCCGGAGAGCCGGCCTACACCTACGTCGAGCGCACCTGGGCCCGCCCGACCTGCGACGTCAACGGTCTGTGGAGCGGCTACCAGGGCAAGGGGGCAAAGACGGTGCTGCCGGCGAAGGCCGGCTGCAAGGTTTCGTTCCGCCTGGTCGCCGACCAGAAGCCGGCGCGGATCGCCGAGCTCGTGCGAGCGCATGTCGCGAAGGTCGCGCCGCCCGGGGTCACGGTGGAGGTCGAGTATCTCCACGGCGCCGATCCGGTGGCGGTCGACGCCACCGGGCCGATCGCCCAGGAGGCGCTCGCGGCGCTCGAAGAGGTCTGGGGAAACCGCGCCCTGCGGACCCGCAGCGGCGGCTCGATTCCGATCGTCGGCACCTTCTCCGGTGTCCTCGGCGTGCCGGTGCTGCTGATGGGCTTCGGACTCGAGGACGATCGCCTGCATTCGCCCAACGAGAAGTTCAACATCAGCCACTTTTACTCCGGGATCCGCGCCGTAGCGCGCTTCCTCGATCGACTCGCCGCCATGCCGCCGGCACCGGCGGCGACGGCTGCGCCAGCGAGGATGAGTCCATGACCGGGGTTCACAAGAAGCCGCAGATCGAGCGCGAGTTGAAGTTCGCCGGCGTCGATCTCGACCAGTTGCGTTCGCGGCTGCTCGAGCTCGAGTGCGAGCGGCTCGGGCCGCCGTCGAACGAGGACAACTGGCTGCTCGACAGGAAGGGCGAGCTCCATGCTTCCGGCGGCGTGCTGCGCGTCCGCCAGGACGGTCGCGGCGCCCTCATCACCTTCAAGGGTCCGGCCTCCTTCGAGGGGCCGGCGAAGCTCCGCCGCGAGCTCGAGATCGAGGTGCAGGACTCCGAGAGCGCGCTGGCGCTGTTCACCGCGCTGGGTTACGAAGTGGTGCGGCGGTACCAGAAGATCCGCGAGGAGTGGCGGCTGGGCTCCGAGACCATCTGTCTCGATCACACCCCGATCGGCGACTTCGTCGAGTTCGAAGGTGCCAAGGCCGAAGCGGTCGCCAAGCGCTGCGGCTTCGATCTTCAGACCTCGCTGCGCAAGAGCTACCTGATGCTCTACGAGGACTACATCGCCGAGCACCCGGACGCGCCGCGCGACATGATCTTCCGCGACAACCCCTAGGCGCCGCCGGCGCCGGCGGTGGACAACCGCTCGCGCCCGCCCGCCGCGACAGCCGCCATCGCATCGTGCCCCGCCTCCGCCTGCGCGCGCTCGTCCTCGCCGCCGGCCGCGGCGAGCGCCTGCGGCCGCTGACCGCGACGCTGCCCAAGCCGCTCCTGCCGGTCGGCGGGCGGCCGCTCCTCGCCTGGACGCTCGAGCGCCTGCGCGCCGCCGGCTGCGAGGCGGTGGCGATCAACCTGCATCACCTGGGAAGGCGGATTCGCGACACCTTCGGCGACCGTTTCCGCGGCATGCCGCTCGTGTACTCGGAGGAGCCCGAGCTGCTCGGCACTGCCGGCGCCCTGCCGCCATTGCGCGCCTTCCTCGAGCAGGCCGACTGCGTGCTGGTGGTCAACGGCGACAGTCTCTGTCGCTGGCCGTTGGAACAGCTCCTCGCCGCACACGCCAGGCGCAAACCGGCGGCGACCCTCCTCGTGCACCGCAAGGCCGACCCGCGCGACTTCGGCGGCGGCGTGGCGCTCGAAGAGGACACGATCACCGCCTTTCGACCGGGGAGCCTCGCGCACGCGTCGGCGCGAAGACACCTGGTCTTCGCCGGCGCGCAGGTCTTCGCTCCCGAGCTCCTGGCGCGCATTCCGGAGGGGCCGGGAGATCTCGTGACCGTCCTCTACGAACCCCTGCTCGCCGAGCGCGCGCCGCTCGCCGCCGTCGTCACCGAACGGCTCTGGCACGACCTCGGCACCCCGCGGCGTTACCTCGACGGTGTCCTCGATTGGACCTTTCGGGGCTCGAACCGCGCGTCGCGCGTCGTCAGAGGCGCCGAGGTCGAAGCCTCGGCAACCCTGCGCCGTACGATCGTGGAGGCCGGAGCGCAAGTCGATGCGGAAGCCGATCTGCGCAGCTGTGTGGTGATGCCGGGCGCAAAGATCGGTAAAGGAACAAACTTGAACCACAGCATTGTCGGGCCCGGCGCGACGGTCGCAGCAGGCACCCAGGCCGAAGCGACCCTCTTCAGCTTCGATCCAGCAAACGGTGAAACCACGCCGACGAGGATCACTCGATGATGCCGGGAACACCTTTTCCCCTTACTGCGCTTTTCGTCGCGTGGGTCGCTCTTGCTGGCACGGGCGCGCCAGCGCCCGGAGAAACAGGAATAGACGCTGCACCGGCCAATGGCCGCCTCGCCCGCCTGGTGCCAGACGGCTGGCAGCACCAGGTGCCAGCCGACTAGTCAACTTCGCCTGTCACGCCGCCTCCGGTCGGTCAGGGCTCATGAATCGAGTCGTCCTGCCGAGGGAGCATGGTGAAGCCCTGCTCGGCAAAGTGCGCGTCGAGGGTGAAGGCGGAACGCAGCCCGAGCGCCCGCATGAGCTCGAAGCTCGTGCAGTCGACGAGGGAGAGCGTTCTCCGGCCCGCGGCACGAAGGCCGCGCACCGCGGCATCGTGCAGCGCTTCGTCGATCCAGTGCAGCTCGAGAACCGGCGCCACATCGTCGAGGAGAACGCGCACGGCGCTGGTTCCGAAGCGGCGCTGAACGACGGCAAGCGTCTCGACGAGGATGTAGTTCGAGGTCACCAGCCGCTCCTGGTCGGTAAGCGCCCGCGCCCAGAGCGCGCGCACCGAATCCTGTTGCGGATCAGCCGCGTCGAGCAGGGCGATCAGCGCGGAGGTGTCGACGAAGAGGGCCAATCGGCCACCGAGTCCGCAAACAGGTCGTCGTGCCGGCGGCCGACATCGCCGCTCTCGGAGCGGAAACGACCGGCCGCCGCGAGGGCGCGCTCCATCAACAACTCGCGGGAAGGCGAGTGGACTCGCCGTCGGCGCAGGAACAGATCCACGGACTCGCGCACCAGGTCGGCCATCGACCTGCCGTCGCGCGTTGCCAACTCGCGCAGCGCACGGGCCTGCTCCTCGGAAAGCTGAATCTGGGTTCGAATCACGGCGACATCATGATAGCAGAAGCGCCGCCATGATTACACCTATCTCGCAGGCCCTTCGGCCAGCACCCAGCCGTCGGGGTCGACCTCGATCGGAGTGCCGGTCGCCACCTCGAGCTGCCCCTTGCCGGCGCGCATCTCGAGCCGGCGGTTCTCGCCGGCGACGACCACCGGCAGCGGCATCTCGAACGCCGGATCGTCCCAGGAGAGAGTCACCGTCTCGCGGCCGTTGTCGGCGGCCACGCGGTCGATCGAATAGGTGGGCAGGGCGGCGGTGTAGAGATACTGCTTCCAGAACCAGGGGATCGGAGCCCCAAGCTCTTCGGCGACCAGCGCCTCGAAGTGGGAGGTCGAAACCAGCCGGTAGGCGTAGCGCTCGTCGGTCGCGAAGCGGTGGACGAGGCGGAAGAACGTCTCGTCGCCGGCGAGATAGCGCAACGTGTGCAGCACGAGCGCGCCCTTGCCGTAGATGTCGCCGATGTAGGCCGCGCCGGCGGTCAGGTCGTGCCCCTGCACGATCGGCTTCCTGTTGCCGAGGTGCTTCCGCGGGCGGCGCATGTACTCGAGGTACTTCTCGACCCCCAGCGTGTCGTTGACGTAGACCGCCTCAGCGTAGGTGCCGAAGCTCTCGTGGATCCAGAAGTCGCCCCAGTCGGCGGCGGTGATCTTGTTGCCCCACCACTCGTGCGCCGTCTCGTGGAGCAGCAGCGAGTCGAAGCCGTACTTGTTGTCTTCGAAGTCGGCGCCGTAGGCGACGATGGTCTGATGCTCCATGCCGAGGTAGGGCGCCTCGGCCACCCAGTACTTGTCGCGCAGGAACGGGTATTCGCCGAAGCGCTTGCCCAGCACTTCGAGCATCTTCGGCGCCTTCTTCCACATTACCCGCGCCTTTTCTTCGTGCTCGGGGAGCGCCCAGAAGATGATCTTCTCGTCGAGCGTACCGTCGATTCCCCGGTAGCCCTCCTCGATCGGGACGTACGGCGCAATGTTCACCGTCACCAGGTAGTTGTTGATCGGATAGGTGACCTGCCAGCGGCTGGTCGTCGTGCCGTCGGCGTTCTCTTCCTCGGAGATCCGCTTGCCGTTGGTGAGGCCGACGAGGTCCGAGGGCACGGTGAGGGCGATCGACATCCCCTCGTCGGGCTCGTCGGAGGGGTGGTCCTTGCACGGCCACCAGTCGTCGCCGCCGTCGCCCTGGCCGGTGACGCCCACCCAGGGGCGGCCGTCGCCGGTCGTCTTCCAGACGAAGCCGTCGTTCCACGGCGGGCGGCGCGAGACTTTGGGCGTGCCGCCGTAGTCGAGCGTCACCGCGTGGCGCTCGCCGGCCGCCCAGGGGGTGGCGAGCGCGACCGTCACCAGGCCGTCGGCATGCTCGAAAGTGGCGGCGGCGCCATCCACCTGGGCGCGGGCGACTTTGAGCCGGCCGTCGAGCTGAATTTCGAAGCGGTCGAGAGCGGCGCGGGCGACCACCGTGGCGCGGTTGGTGCCGCGGATCGTCTTCGCCGCCGGGTCGACCACCACGTCGAGGTCATAGCGCCGCACGTCGTAGGCCGCCTGCCGCGGGCGCAGCGGTCCGCCCGAGTCGAGATCGTCGGTCGAGAAGTACCAGCGCAGGAAGAGGCCAGCACCGACCAGCAGCAGGACGAAGCCGGCGAGGCCGTAAAGCGTCCAGCGCAGCCAGCGGGGGAGGGGGCGGCGGTTGGCGAACATGGCGCGAGTCTATTCAATGTCCCGCGCGGGGGTAGCGCGCCCCCTCGCCACCGCAGCCGGCCGCAGCGGGCCGGCGGAGCAGTTGATACGATGCGCCGCTCGCATGGACACCCGCCCCTTCCGCCTGCTGGTCTTCGACTGGGACGGCACCCTGATGGATTCGATCGGCACGATCGTCGACTGCACACTGGCGGCGTTCGCGGCGCTCGACGACGTCTCTGCGGGCGACCCTCCCGCGGCCGGGCAGATCCGCGAGTGCGTCGGCCTCGGTCTGGTCGAGACCATGCAGCGGCACTTTCCGGACTGGGACGACGTGCTCTCGGCCCGCCTGGTCGACAATTACCGCCGCCTCTGGCGCGCCGACTACAAGGACCGGGTAGCGCTCTTCCCAGGCTCGTTCGCGGTCGTCGAGGGGCTGCACGCCGCCGGCTATCTGCTCGGGGTCGCGACGGCGAAGGGGCGCGCCGGACTCGAACGCGAGCTCGATGCCACCGGCCTCCGGCCGTTCTTCCACGCCACGCGCACCGTCGACGAGGCGCCCTCGAAGCCGGCGCCCGGCATGCTCCTGGGGCTCTTCGCCGAGCTCGGCGTCCGCGCTACCGAGGCGGTGATGATCGGCGACACCTCGTTCGACCTCGAGATGGCCGGCAACGCCGGTTGCGCCGGAGTCGGTGTGCTCTCAGGCGGCCAGCGCCTGGAGCACCTCGCGCCGCACCGCCCGCTTGCCGTCCTGCCGAGCGTCCGTGAGCTTCCGGCCTGGCTCGGCCGCTTCGGTCCGCTCGGCCGGCTTGCGGACCCGGTCCGCCCGAACGAGCCTGCATTGCAGCCATGACGGCGCGGGAGTAGAGTCCCGGTTCCACGCCAGTCTGTTCCTCCAGGGAGGCCCGATGGATTCAAGATCCGCTCTACGCCAAGGTTTCACCGCCGCCATTTTCCTCTTCGCTGCCGCGACGGCGGTGTCTGCAGTCCAGGCGCCAGCCGAGCTCGAGCGCGCCCGCCAGCTCGTCGCCGCTGACCTCGCGGGGGAGGCGTCCGCGCTCGGCCTCACGGCCGCCGATGTCGCCGACTTCGCGGTCACCGATGTCGTTCCCAGCCGGCACAACGGCCTCACCCACGTCTATCTCCGGCAGCGGGTGAACGGCCTCGAGATCGTCGGTGCGGAGATGAATTTGAGCTTCAAGCGCAACGGCGAGACCTTCACCCGCGTCGGCAGCTTCGTCGGCGAACGTCGCGTCGCGCGCTGCCGAGGCGGGCAGCGAGCCCGCGCTCTCGGTGGACGAGGCGATCGCGTCGGCGGCCTCCGCCCTCGGTCTGGCCGAGGTCTACCGCCTCGACCTCCTCGCCTCCCCCGGTGGCGTCGACCGCGCCGTGCTGATGGCCAACCCAGAGGTCTCGGAGCTGCCGATTCCGGCCCGCCTGCGCTACTACCGCCTCCCGGACACCGACACCCTGCACCTGGTCTGGAACCTGTCGATCAAGATGCCGCCCGCCACCGGGAGCTCCGACTGGTGGGATCTCGCGATCGACGCCGCGACCGGCCGGATCGTCGGCCGCACCAACTGGAACGCCGACGCGACCTACAGCGTCTTCCCGCTGCCGCAGGAGTCGCCGGACGACGGTCCGGTGCGCACCAATGTGGTCGATCCGAACGACCCGACCGCGTCGCCCTTCGGCTGGCACGACACCAATGGCGTCGCCGGCCCCGAGTTCACCTTCACCCGCGGCAACAACGTCAACGCCTGCGTCGACGCTGATGCGAACAACGTCTGCGACGCCTTGAGCCAACCGGACGGCACCGCGGCGCTCGACTTCACCGGCGCCCTGGTACCGCTCGATCTCGCGACCCAGCAGCCCGCCGCCTACAAGCCGGCCGCCGTGGTGAACCTGTTCTACTGGAACAACATCATGCACGACGTGACCTACCAGTACGGGTTCGACGCGCCGGGCGGCAACTTCCAGGTGAACAACTACGGCAATGGTGGCACCGGCAACGACGCCGTCAACGCCGACGCCCAGGACGGCGCCGAGCTGCCGACGCCGACCTTGAACAACGCCAACTTCGCGACGCCGCCGGAAGGCTCGGCGCCGCGGATGCAGATGTTCCGCTGGCAGGCGCCGGTGGGGCTCGTGCTCTCCGGCACTCTGACCGCCAACTACCCGGCGGGCTCCGCTGCCTTCGGTGCGACGACGTACAACCTGACCGACGACGTGGAGTTGGCGGTCGACGCCGACGGCGCGACGCCGAACGACGCTTGCTGCGGCGCAGGCAACACGGTGTGCAGCGATCCGGGTTGGGTGGCGGTCTCCGGCAAGATCGCCATCGTCCGGCGTGGTATCTGTGAGTTCGGCACCAAGGCGAAGAACATGGCGAACGCCGGCGCGGTCGGCATGATCCTGGTGAACAACGCCAGCGAAGGGGTGATCGCCATGGGCGCCGGCGTCAACGGCGCTTCGGTCCCGCTCACCTTCCCCGCCGTCTCTGTCGGTCTCAGCAACGGCAACAACATCATCGGCGCGCTGCCGGGGGTCGTGGCGACGATGAACTCGGCGACGACGGTCGGTCCCGACCGCGACAGCGACCTCGACGCCGGCGTCATTGCGCACGAATACGGCCACGGCGTCTCCAACCGCCTCACCGGCGGACCAGCGAACACCAGCTGTCTCGGCAACGTGGAACAGATGGGCGAGGGCTGGAGCGACTGGCAGACCCTCTTCCTGCACGCCTCGCCGAGCGACACCGCGCTCACCCAGCGCACCGTCGGGGCCTATGTCAGCTTCGAGCTGGCCAACGTCCCCGGCTTCATCGGCATCCGCCGGTATCCCTACACCACCGACAACGTCGCCAACCCGCTGACCTACGGTGGCGTGGCTGACACCGCGAACTCCCAGCCGCACGGCATCGGAACGATCTGGGCCTCGATGGTCTGGGAGGCCTACTGGAACATCGTCGGCCTCGACGGCTACGACCCGGACGTCTACTTCGGCACCGGCGGCAACAACGTGGCCTACCAGCTGGTCATGGACGGCATGAAGCTCCAGCCCTGCTCGCCCAGCTTCGTCTCGGGGCGCGACGCCATCCTCGCCGCCGACGTCGCCGACTACGACGGCGACCATGAGTGCGCGCTGTGGACGGCGTTCGCGGAGCGCGGGCTGGGCACTGCAGCTTCGACCGGTGCGTCGTCGAACGACCGCGTCGTGACGGAGAGCTTCCTGCTCCCCGCCTCGTGCGCCAGCAACTACATCTTCTCGTCGAGCTTCGGCCACGGCGACTTCGCGCACTGGAGTGCGGCGGTTCCGTAAACGGCGGGCCGCGAGACGCCGCACAAACCAAGGGCCGCCCGGGTGGGCGGCCCTTTTTTCATCCTCCGGCGTTCGCCGTTGAGGCTATTTCGCGCCGCCGCCGCAGCACTCGCTGCCGCAGCAACTCGCCGCTGCCTTCGACTCCGCGCCGGCCGTCGCCGGAGCCTTGCCCGACCGGGCGCGATAGGTCACCGAACGGACGATGCCCTGCACCTCGGCGAGCGTCGTGCCGGTGCGCGCGAGCAGCGCCTCGACCTCTTCGGGCACGGTCGCGAGGACGCTCTCCAGATAGTCGACGTCGCGCAGCACCTCGATCTCTCCCAGGCCGGCCTCGGCGAGGCCGGAGAAGTAGGCGGCCCGCTGCTCGGCGCCGGAGATGCAGCCGACATAGCCCAGGAGATCGGCGGCGAGCGCCGCGGGCAGCGGCCGCTCGAGAATGATGTCGGAGACCACCAGGCGGCCGCCGGCCTTCAGCACCCGGGCGATCTCGCGGAAGACCGCCGGCTTGTCGGGCACCAGGTTGATCACGCAGTTGCTGGTCACGGCGTCGACCGAGGCGTCGTCGACCGGCAGCGCTTCCAGCCGCCCGGAGCGGAACTCCACCTGGGAGAAGCCCATGCGCACGGCGCCGGCGCGGGCCTTGGCGAGCATTTCGGGGGTCATGTCGACGCCGATGACATGGCCTTCCGGCCCGACGCGGCGGGCGGCCAGGAAGGCGTCGATGCCGGCGCCGGAGCCCAGGTCGAGCACCGTTTCGCCCGGCTGCGGCGCGAGATAGCCGATCGGCGCGCCGCAGCCGAGTCCGAGGTTGGCCTCGTCGGGGAGGAGGGCGAGCTCCGCGGCGTCGTAGCCGATCCCGGTTGCCACTGCCGTCTCGCAGCCGGCACCGACGCCGCAGCCGCAGCCGGAGATCTCGCCGGCGGCGATCTGTCCGTAGCGCTGGCGCACTGCACCGACCTTCTCTTCGTGGTTCGGGTTTGCGGAAGTCATTTCTGAGTCTTTCCTTTCCGGGCGCCCGGGAGCGCCGCGAGCGGGCTGTTCGGCGGGCAGCAGGCGCCCCCCTGGCAGCAGTTGTCGTAGAGGTAGGCGAGCAGCTCTTCCATTGCGCCGTAGTTCGTCGTGTAGCGGATCGAACGGCCCTCGCGGCGCGACAGAACGAGTCCGGCGCGTTCGAGCTGGGCGAGGTGGAACGACAGCGTCGGCGCCGGAACCGCCAGCGCCGCGGCAATCTCGCCGGCCGCGAGCCCCGCCGGCCCCTGCTGGACGAGCTTGCGGAAGAGGGCGAGACGGGTCTCCTGGGCGAGGGCGGCGAGACGTTCGAGGGCGGCTATTGCTTCCATGTTTTTAAAACTATCGAAAGATTACTTGGATGTCAACTCCCCTTCGGGGCGGTATCATCAGACCCCTTGCCGCGCTTTCTCTTCTTCGCCGCCCCACTCCTCCTGCTCATCTTCGCCCTGGGTTCAGCGGCGCTCGCGCTCCTCGGCCTCGCCCCCGACCTCGCGCCGCTCGCCGCGCGCGGCATCGCCCGGCCGGAGGGGCTACCCGCGACGCTGCGCCTGGCCACCTGGGCGTTCGAGGCCGTCGCTCTGCTCGCCCTCTTCCTCCTGCTCTGGGGACGGACGCGGCGCTGGTGGCTCGACGGCCTCGCCGCCGGCGCCTCCGCCTGGACCTTTCGCGGGCCGCTCCTGGTGCTTGCCGTCGCCGGACTCACCCGCTTGCCGGTCGCTCCGTTCTGGCAGCTTGCCCGCGGTGCCCTGGTGATCGATCTCGTCGCGGCGCTGGCGCTCGCGCTGCTGGCCCGCTCGACGCTCGGCGACGAACGATGACCGCGCCGACGATCGCCGCGGTCGGCTCGGCCTTTCCGCGCCACTACTACGATCAGGAGACGTTGCTCGCGGCGCTGCGCGGCTACTGGGAGCAGCGCTACTTCAACCTCGACCGGATCGAGCAGCTGCACAAGAACGTCCTGGTCGGCGGACGGCACCTCGCGCTGCCCATCGAGGAGTATCCCGGACTCACGACCTTCGGCCAGTCGAACAGCGCCTGGATCCGCGTCGCCGAGGAGATCGGCGGGGAGGCGCTGCTCGCGGCACTCGCCAAGTGCGGCCTGGCGCCGACCGACGTCGACGCGCTCTTCTTCGTCACCGTCACCGGCATCGCGACGCCGTCGATCGACGCCCGGCTGATCAACCGCCTTGGCTTGAGGACCGACCTCAAGCGGATCCCGATCTTCGGTCTCGGCTGCGTCGCCGGCGCGGCTGGCATCGCGCGCGCCGCCGACTACGTGCGCGCCTTCCCCGACCAGGTCGCGGTGCTGCTCTCGGTCGAGCTCTGTTCACTGACCCTGCAGCGCCAGGACCTCTCGATCCCCAATCTCATCGCCTCGGGCCTGTTCGGCGACGGCGCGGCGGCGGCGGTGGTGGTCGGAGCCGAGCGCGCCGCAGCGCTCGCGCAGGCGCTCGGCGCGTCGCTCGCCCCCCCCGCAGATGCCGCGCCTGCGGCGCCACTCGGCCCCGAGATCGTCGCCACGCGTTCGATCTTCTATCCGCACTCCGAGCGCGTCATGGGCTGGGACATCTCCGAGAGCGGCTTCCAGATCGTGCTCTCCGCCGACGTGCCGAAGGTGGTCGAGGAGCATCTGCGCGCCGACGTCGACGACTTCCTCGGCGCTCGCGGCCTGACGCGCGCCGACATCGCCTCCTGGGTCTGCCACCCCGGCGGTCCGAAAGTCCTCGAAGCGATGGAGAAGGCGCTCGAAACGCAGGACGACGCGCTCGAGCTCACCTGGCGAAGCCTGCGCGAGGTGGGCAACCTCTCCTCGACTTCGGTGCTCCTGGTGCTCGAAGCGACCCTCGCCGGGCGGCGGCCGCCGGCCGGCAGCCTGGGCATGCTGCTCGCGCTCGGGCCCGGCTTCTGCAGCGAGCTGGTCCTCCTGCGATGGTAGGTTTCGCCTCGTGAACCTCGCCCCCGGGACGATCTTCTTCCTGCTCCTCGTCGGCGCGGTGGCCGTCGAACGGACGCTCGAGATGGGGCTGTCGCTGCGCAACGCCCGGCGCGCCTTCGCGCGCGGCGGCATCGAAGCGGAGTCGCGCAGCTTCTACCTCCTCATGGTCGTGGCGCACGTCGCCTTCCTCGCCGCCGGCCCGCTCGAGGTCGTGCTGGCGGGCCGCCCGTTCATTCCCCCGGTCGCCATCGTCGCCACCTGGATCGTGGTGCTGACGATGGCGCTGCGCTACTGGGCGATCCTCACCCTGGGCGAGCGCTGGAACACCCGGGTGATCGTGATTCCGGGCCTGCCGCCGGTGGCTTCGGGCCCCTATCGCTTCGTGCGTCATCCGAACTACGTCGCGGTGGCGATCGAGGTCGCTGTCCTGCCGTTGGTGCACTGCGCCTGGGTGACGGCGCTCGTCGCCACCGCGGCCAACGCCCTGCTGCTCGCGGCGCGCATCCGCCACGAGGAGCAGGCGCTCGAGTCGGCGGGGGAGTACCGCAAGACGCTCGCCGGCCGCGCCCGCCTCCTGCCGTGGGGCGACGCATGACCGCCGCCGAGATCGAAGCCGGCATCGCCGCGGTGGCGCGCGAGCATCTCGGTTTCTCCGGCGAGTTCGATCCCCGCCTGCGCCTGGTGGAGGACCTGGGCTTCGACTCGCTCAAGCTCCTCACCCTCGCCGCCGAGATCGAGAACCGCTTCCGCGTGACGCTGGAACCGGACGAAGAGGCGGGGATCGCGACCCTCGGCGACCTGTTGGCAATCCTCCAAGAAAAGCTCTCCGGCGATCCGACACCAGCTCTCTGTCCCGAAGTTTCCCGCCTGAAGGGCCGGCCCGCGATGCACCTCGACACGCTGCAGCGCCTTCTCCAGCGCGCCCGGGACTTTCCCCTGGCGGGGCTTCGCCTGGTCGACCGCGCCGAGCGCGAGACCTTTCACTCCTGGGCGGCAATCGAAGAGCGCAGCACCTTCGTCGCCGGAGCGCTGGCCGAGATCGGCATCCTGCCCGGTGAGCGCGTCGGTCTGATCTATCCGACCTCGGCGGAGTTCTTCGATGCCTTCTTCGGCACCCTGCTCGCCGGCGCCGTGCCGGTGCCGCTCTATCCTCCTGTCCGCCTCGGGCGACTGGCCGAATACCACCCACGCACGGCGGCGATGCTCAACGCCGCCGGCGCGCGCCTGCTGCTCGCCGACGGCCGTGTGCACCCTCTGCTGGGCGAGACCCTGGCGGCGGCGAAGCTCCCTCTGGGCGGCCGCACCCTTGCCGAGTTGCCGCGTAACGCCCAGCTGGCGAGCGACGGCGCGCCCGGAGACCTCGCGCTGGTGCAGTTCTCCTCCGGCACGACGGTCGAGCCCAAGCCAGTGGCGCTCACGCAGGCGGCGGTCCTCGCCCAGGTGCGGGTCCTGAACGCGCTCTGGCCGGCCGGCGGCGAGGACCCCGGCGCCGTCACCGGCGTCTCCTGGCTGCCGCTCTACCACGACATGGGACTCATCGGCTGCGTCTTCCCGGCGCTCGAACGACCGTCGGTGCTCACCCTGGTGCCACCGGAGGCGTTCGTGGCGCGACCGGCGCTCTGGCTGCGCGCCCTCGGGCGCCACGCCGGAACAGTCTCGCCGGCGCCGAACTTCGCCTACGCGCTCGCCACCGAGCGCATCCGCGACGAGGAGATGGCCGGCATCGATCTCTCCGCCTGGCGCTTCGCGCTCTGTGGCGCCGAGACCGTCGTGCCGGAGGTGCTGCGCGCCTTCGCGACGCGTTTCGCGCGCTGGGGCTTTCGTCCCGAGGCGCTGAAGCCGGTCTACGGCCTCTCCGAGGCGGCGCTCGCGGTGACCTTTTCGGACCTCGCGCGCCCCTACGTCGTGGCCGCGTTCGATCGCGGCGCCCTGGCCGGGCGCGGCGAGGCGGTCGTCGTGCCAGCGCCCCCGCCCCCGCCGGCGCCGTCCGACACCGCGCAGCAGCCCATCGAGATCGTCTCGGTCGGCCGGCCGCTCGCCGGCTTTCGCCTCGAGCTGCGGGACGAGCGCGGCGAGGTCGTGCCCGAGAACCGCGTCGGGCGGCTCTTCGTCGCCGGCCCGTCGCTGATGCGCGGCTATCTCGATCAGCCGGCGGCGACCGCCGAGGCCCTCAGAGGCGGCTGGCTCGACACCGGCGATCTCGGATTCCTGCACGATGGCGAGCTCTACCTCACCGGTCGCGCCAAGGAGATTCTGCTCGTGCGCGGACGCAACTACGCCCCGGCCGACCTCGAGCTCGCGGTCGCCAACCTCCCCGATGTGCGCCAGGGCTGCGTCGCCGCGGCGAGTCATCTGCCGCCGGGACGCGAGACCGAGGCCGTCGTCCTCTTCGTCGAGCATCGCAAGGGCGTCCCGCAGGAGCGCTTCCCGACGCTGCGCTCGCGGGCGCGCGAAGCGGTGCTGGCGCGCGTCGGCCTGGCGGTCGACGCAGTCGAGGTGCTGGCGCCCGGCACGCTGCCGCGCACCTCTTCGGGCAAGATCCGGCGCGGCGAAGCGATGAAGCGCTACCTGACGGGCACGCTCACGCCGCCGGCGCCGATCGGTCCGCTGCGCCTGGCCGGCGCGCTTCTGCGCTCGCGCCTCGCGCATTGGCAGGTGGGGAAGGCGGGGAAAGTGGGAAAGATGGAGAAGACTGGGCGATGAAGAGCGCCGAGATCGTGATCCGGCGCGGCGAGATGGCGGACATCCCGTGGCTGAAGCCGATCGAGCGCGCGGCGACCGGACGCTTCCGCGGCCATCCCGCCTTCGAGTCGTTCTGGGCGCAGGACTTCGCGCCCGAGCTCTTCGCCCAGCACGTGCGCGACCGCACGCTCTGGGTGGTGACGATCGACGATTCGCCGCCGGTGGGAATGGCCTTCACCAGCGAGATCGATGGGCATGGCCCACCTCGAGGAGATCGACGTCCACCCGGATGTCGCCGGCAAGGGTGTCGGCAGTGAGCTCCTCGAAGCGGTCTGCGCCATCGCCCGGGTGAGCGGCTACCCGGCGATCACCCTGGCGACGATCACCGACGTGCCGTGGAACGCCCCGTTCTACGCCAAGCGCGGCTTCCGCATCCTCGAGCCCCACGAGCTCACCCCCGGCCTCGTCCAGCTCCAGCGCCGCGAGGCGCTGGGCGGCTTTCCGATGCACCTGCGCGTCATCATGCGCCGCGAGCTCGGGTAGCGCGAAGCACGCGATGAGCCCTGCCCGTGTCGATCACCTCATCTGGGCGACGCACAACGCGCTGCCCCCTCGGCCCGGGCATCTATCTCGAGATCCTCGCGCCCGATCCGTCGCAGATTCTGGCTCGAGCCGGGCATCGAACTGGAAGGGATACAGGGGAGACAAGAGCCATGAAGAGCAACGGACTGTTTTCGGGGGCTGCCATCGCGGCTGTTTTCTTTGCGGCCTGCGGGGCGCCGGCGGAGAAACCGACTTTAAGAAGTTCGAACACCGAAGCGGCCAAGCCGATCGCGCAGGCGCCGACCGCGGAGGCACTGCTCGCCCTCGACAGGCAGGCGAACGAGGCTTTCTTCAAGGGTGACGCGGTTTTCTTCGCGGGCATGTTGAGCGACCCGTTCGTCATGCTTGGGCCGGACGGAGAGCGTTCGGACAAGGCGGCGACCACCGGGATGGTTGCCGGCGTCAGGTGCGACGTGAAGGACGGCTGGACGCTCGATGAGCCGCATCTTTCGAAGATCGATGCCGACACCTATGTGCTCAGCTACCGAGGCATATTCGATGGCGCTTGCACGCGCGACGGAAGGACCGAGAAGGTCCCGAGTCCCGTGCGGGCGGCGACCGTCTGGGTCCGGAGCGGCGAGAAGTGGCGGGCTGCATTCCACGGCGAGAACCCGATCTTCGATCCCCGGGCCACAGCGGCGCCGCCCGCTGCGACAGCGGCCAGGAAGGATGCGCCGAACAAGGACGCCGAGGGTGCGCCGGACGCGAGTCCCGGAGCTCCGGCCGCCGACCCGAACACCGCAGCGACCGCAGCGATGGTGGCGATCGAGACCGCGGTCTGGGAGGCCTGGAAGGCGCGCGACGCCAAAGCCCTCGAAGAGCTGACGGCAAGTGACCTTGCCTTCGTCGACATCTTCGGCAACGTCACGTCCGGCAAGGCAGAGACCATCCGATTCTGGACCGAGCATCAGTGCGACGTGAAGAGCGTTCGCGTCGCCGACGGTACAGGCACATTCCTCTCGGCGACCGTGGCCGTCCTGACCTTCAAGGGCATCCTCGAAGGTACCTGCGGTGGTCAGAAGTTCCCCCTGATCTACGGGACATCCGTCTACACAAGGGATGGCGCTGCCTGGAAGCTGGCGTTCACGCTGAATCACCTGGTGGGCTAGGTGTCGGGGGGACGATCATGACCCTCAAAGAAACGATGCAGCAGCTCGAGGCGCTCGGCAACGAGAAGGTGCGGGCGCGGAATCGGAAGCTGGGTTCCGGGCGACAACCAGTTCGGTGTCCAGATGGGCGACCTCCGCAAGGTGGCGGCGAAGATCAAGCGCGACCATGCGTTGGCGCTCGCACTCTGGGAGACCGGCAACCTCGATGCGCGCCTGCTGGCGGTTCTGGTGCTGGAGCCGAAGCGGCTTTCGGGCGCCGAGCTCGAGGGGATGGTCGGCGCGGCGACCTTCGGGTGGCTGGCGGACTGGTTGAACGCCTATGTCGTCAAGGAGCATCCGGAGAAGGAGACACTGCGGCAGAAGTGGATGGCTCAGCACGCCGCGCACGCCGCCGGGAGCTCCTGGCTGGCGCGGGCCGGATGGAGCCTGACCTCAGGGCGCATCAACGGCAGTCCCGAGGGGCTCGACCTGCCGGCGCTCCTCGACCGCATCGCGGCCGAGATGCCGGCGGCGCCGCCCGAGACGCAGTGGACGATGAACAACTGTCTCGCCGGCATCGGCATCCACTTTCCCGAGCATCGCGAGCGCGCCATCGCCATCGGCGAGCGCCTGGGAGTCTTCCGCGACTTTCCGGTCTCCAAGGGCTGCACCTCGCCCTTCGCCCCGATATGGATTGCCGAGATGGTGCGCCGGAAAGGTTGATCAGCGCCTGGCAGCGGGCGGCGGCGTGACGCCGGCGTGAGCTTCAGAGCGGTTCGAGGCCCAGGCCGGCCGGAGCCTCTTTGTTCACGAAGGCGCGGAACGCCCGCTGACGGACCTCGATCTCCTCGGTGAGGGCCACGAACGCGGACAGTCCGTGCAGGTTGGCGAGCGCGGCGTCCTTGCGCATCCACGGCGCATCCCAGTAGCCGAGGTTCGCGGCCTTGCGGATCCAGTCGAGCGCCGCCGCGCTGTCGCCGAGCAGGGCGTGCACCTTGGCGATCCAGTAGGTGAACGTGCCGTCGGCGGCAGCACCGGGCTCGGCGGTTTCGAGGAGCTCGCGGACGCGAGCCCGCCCGTTCTCACCCCCTTCGGCGGCGAGGACGAAGGCGAGCACCCCCTGGGCGATCGGGTCGGCGGGGTCGAGGGCGTAGGCCTGCTCGATCCAGCGTCGCGCCTCGGCGTGCTCGCCGGCGTACCAGGCGGCGATGCCGCGCCAGTAGTTGTAGTGCGCGAACTTCGGCCGCCGCTGGACGAGCGCCGTCGCCTCGTCGCGCGCTTCGTCGAGCCGTCCTTCGTAGATCAGCACCGAGAGCCGGCGGATCGAGTGTGCGAAGCGGCTCGTCCTCCGCCGCGGCGCGCTGCTGCGCGGCGAGCGACGCCGCCCAGAGTCCCGTGTTCTTGAACAGGTACGACAGGCCGTCCCAGGCGGCGGCGTGCGCCGGCGAGCGTTCGAGAGCGCGCGCGAAGTCGAGGAAGGCGCGCTCGTTCTCGCCGCGCTCGAGGTGGATGAGGCCGAGGACGGTGCGCGCCTCGACCGAGCCCGGCTCGAGCGCCAGCGCTTCGGAGACCGCCTGCTCGGCGCGCGCGTAGAGCTCGACGTCGCCGGCGAACTCCGCCGTCTCGGCGTCGTGCCGGCCGAGCCGGATGAGGAGCGCCGCGCGCTGCGCGCCGGCGTCGCCGGCGGGGAGCTTCTCGGCGAGCGCGAGCGCCTTGACGAGCAGCGGCCGGGCGTCGCGCGGGTTGCGCGCCGCGGCGAGCTCGGCGGCGGCCAGATGGTGCTCGATGGCCCGCGAGAAGTCGCGGCCCATCTCGCAGTGCAGCGCCAGGGCGACGCGCATCGTCTCCAGGCGCCCGGCGTGGAGACGGGTGAGCGCCTCGGCCGCCAGCAGGTGCTTCGCCGCCCGGCGCTTGGGCGCCATGGCGTCGTAGAAGGCGTGCTGGTAGAGCGAATGCACGAAGCGGTAGCGCTGGCTCGAGTGGCCGCCGGCGAGCTCGAGGTCGCCGATCGGCTCGACCAGGCGATGGGTCGTCTGCAGCGCCCGCAGGCGCTCCTCGATCTCCATCTCGTCGCGCTCGGTGAGCTGCGCGACCACCGCAGCGGTGAACTCGAGCCCCTCGACGCTCGCCGCGGTGAGCAGCCGGCGGTCGGCCTCGTCGAGCCGGTCGACCTTGTCGCGGATGAGCGCCACCATGCCCTCGGGCACGATGCGATCCATCGAGTCGAGCGAGCGCGCGAGCACTACCCGGTCGCCGTCGCGGGAGACCGCGCCCGACTGCAGGAGGTGATTGAGCACGTTCAGGAGGAAGAGCGGATTGCCTTCCGTGCGGCGGAGCGCGAAGTCGACCAGCTCGGGCGGCGGCGGCGCGCCGAGCTCGCGCTCGAGGAAGGCCGCCACCTCTCTGCCGGCGAACGGTGCCGGCGCGATCTCGCTCCACGGCAGGTTGCCGCGGGCGAAGCTGGCGAGGACGGCGCGCAACGGATGGCGCTGCGCTTCGACGTCGGCCGGGCGGTAGGTCGCGACCAGCATGAGCTTGCAGATTGTCGAGCCGCGGCGCGAGATAGGCGAGGAGATCGACGCTCGCCGGGTCGGCCCACTGCAGATCCTCGAGCAGCAGCACGAGCGGCCTTCCACCGGCGGTCGCAGCGCTCGCGGTGATCGCCGCGACGAAAGCCGCGAACTCGCGCGGCATCCGGTCGCGCGACCGCATACCGGCGAGCGTCTCCCCCGCCGCCGCCTCGGCTTCGCTCGCCACCCCCGGGAAGTGGACGGCCCAGGTCGGCGCGAGCTCGATGAGGCGGGGCACGAGTGCCTCGCGCTCGCCGCTCGCGAGGAGGTTGCCGAGAGCGTCGAGGAAGGGCGAGTAGGCCTCCGCCGAGCCGAAATGCTCGGGCGAACGCCCGAGCGCGAGGCGGGCGCCCGGGGCGGCGAGCCGCGCCCGGCGCAGGAAGGCGTGCGCCAGGGTCGACTTGCCGGCCCCCGGCTCGCCGGCGATGGTGACCAGCTGTCCGCTGCCGGCGGCGGCCGCCTCCAGCAGCTCGGTGAGCAGCGCCAGCTCCTCGCCCCGCCCGATCGGTTCGGGGGCGGCGCCGGTCGAGCGCTCGCGCATCGCCCGCCGCAGGCGCGCCGGGTTCCCGGGCGGCCTGCCGCCGCAGCGAGGCTCGGTACCGGACTCTCGAGAGTGGTCTCGGCAAGCGCCTGGAGGAGTCCGGCGTGCAGCTCGCCGGCGGTCGCCGGTCGCGCCTGCGGGTTCTTGGCCAGCGCCCGCATCACGGCGCGCGACAGCGCGCTCCCGAGATGCGGGGCGATCGCCTGCGGTGGCCGCGGCTCCTCGGTGAGATGGGCGAGGAGGACCTCCTGCGCCGTGCCGCGGCGGAACGGCACCTCGCCGGTGAGCAGGGTGTAGACGATGACTCCGAGGCTGTAGATGTCGCTCGCCGTTCCAGCCGGCCTCCCCTGGCACTGCTCGGGGCTCATGTAGAAAGGGGAGCCGATCGCGTGCCCGCCGGTGAGGCCCGGGTCGTCGCTCTCGAGCATGCGTGCGAGGCCAAAGTCGGCGACCTTGGCGACCGCGCCGGCGAACAGGATGTTGCCCGGCTTGAGGTCCCGGTGCACGATCCCCTGGCGGTGGGCGGCATCGACCGCCGCGGTGATTCCGCCAGGAGGCTCACGACCTCGACGGCGGGAAGCGCCCCGTCGACGGCGATGCGGTCCGACAGCGCGCCGCCTTCGCAGTACTCCATGGCGAGGTACGGTTCGCCCTCTTCGGTGCGGCCAAAGTCGAAGACGGTGACGGTATGGGGATGCACCAGGGCGCCCGCGGCGCGCGCCTCGCGCCGAAAGCGGGCGAAGGCGACCGGCGAGGGAAAGAGCTCGGGATGCAGCACCTTGATCGCCACCGGACGATCCATCTCCTCGTGCAGCGCCCGGTAGACGACGCCGGCACCGCCCTCGCCGACGCGCGCCAGAACGCGGTAGCGGCGGTCGAGAAGGCTCCCCAATCGCGGATCGATCGCAGTCAAGACGACTTCATCCTTGCGGCGTCCCCCGGGCTGTAAGAAGAGCCGCGAGCGTAGCACGGCGTCCCGGGCGACGACTCCGCCCGACCCTGCCGGAACCCCTCTAGAATGCTCCCGGGATGATCCACGGAAAACGCATCTGCGTCG
The DNA here is from genome assembly GCA_963788175.1 of Thermoanaerobaculia bacterium. GTDB lineage: Bacteria > Acidobacteriota > Thermoanaerobaculia > Multivoradales > JAGPDF01 > JAGPDF01. Next base: position 307,849 of record CAWBFZ010000012.1, on the reverse strand, counting down.
TGATGCCGGCCTACAATGCCGCCGCGACCCTGGAGCGCACCTGGAGCGAGCTCGACCGGACGGTGGTCGATCGCGTCCTGCTGGTGGACGACGCCTCGGCCGACGAAACGGTCGCGATCGCCCGGCGGCTCGGCATCGAGACCCATCTGCACGCGGTCAATCGCGGCTACGGCGGAAACCAGAAGAGCTGCTACGCCGCGGCGCTCGCCGGCCCGGAAGAGATCATCGTCATGCTCCATCCCGACTATCAGTACACGCCGGCCCTGGTGCCGGCGATGGCGGCGATGATCGCCTGTGGCGAGTACGACCTCGTGCTCGGCTCGCGCATTCTCGGCAACGGCGCGCTCGCCGGCGGCATGCCGCTCTACAAGTACGCCGCCAACCGTGTCCTCACCCTGGTCGAGAATCTCCTCCTCGGGCAGAAGCTCTCGGAGTACCACACCGGCCTGCGCGCCTTCCGGCGCGAAGTCCTCGGAGGAGCTCCCGCTGGAGCGCAACTCGGACGACTTCGTCTTCGACAACGAGATCCTCGTGCAGGCGTTCGCGGCGCGCTTCCGCGTCGGCGAGCTCTCCTGCCCGACGAAGTACTTCGCCGAAGCCTCGTCGATCCACTTCGCGCCCTCGGTGCGCTACGGCTTCGGCGTGCTGCGCGCCGCGGGCGCCGGTTTCCTGGCCCGCGCCGGACTTTTCCGCGCCCGCTTCCTGCCGCCTCCGCAGCCGGCTGGCCGGTCGAGCGCGTCGAGCGCCGCGAGCACGCCGGACGACACAACGGGAGCGCGCCGTTGAGCGCGCCGGTCGACGTCGTCGTGGTGGGCGGCGGACCGGTCGGGCTCGCGGCGGCGATCGCGGCGCGCGCCCGCGGACTCTCGGTGCGGCTGGTCGACCGCCAGCGGCCGCCGATCGACAAGGCCTGCGGCGAGGGCCTGATGCCGGCCGGGGTGCGGGCGCTTGCGGCGCTCGGCGTGCGGATGCCGGAGCGCTCGATGCCGTTCCGGGGGATCCGCTACCTCTCCGACGGCTTCATCGCCGAGGCCGATTTTCCCGGTGTGGCGTCTGGCGGTGTCGGCGGCGTCGGCGTGGGTGCCGGCCGCGGCATCCGGCGGACGGAGCTCCACGCCGCCATGGTCGAGCGCGCCGCGGAGGTCGGGGTCGAGCTCGTCTGGGGGACCCGCGTCGAGGCCGCGCGGGCCGGCGAGGTGCGCACCGCGACGGCTATCTGGCCCTGCCGCTTCGTGGTCGGTGCCGACGGGCTGCGCTCGGGGCTCCGCCGCGCGGCGGGCCTCGAGCTCGCGCCGACGGGGACCGGCGCCGCCTCGTGGGATCCCAAGGCGCGCTTCGGCGTCACGCGCCACCTGCGCCTCGCGCCGCTCGGATCGGAACGGGACGTCGAGGTCGTCTTCGGTGCCGCCGCCGAGGCTTACCTCACGCCGCTCGCCCCGGATGAGATCGGCGTCGCGATCCTCTGGAGCGGCGGCAAGGGTGGCTTCGACGAGCTGCTGGCGACGCGCTTCCCTCCCGAGCTCGCAGAGCGGCTCGCCGGAGGAACCGCTCTCGGCCGGGATCACGGTGCCGGGCCCTTCCGCCAGCGGACGCGCGGCGCGGTCGCCGGCGGCGGCCGGATCGCGCTGGTCGGCGACGCTGCGGGCTATGTCGATGCGTTGACCGGCGAAGGGCTCTCGCTCGGCTTCGAGTCGGCGCTCCTCCTCGGCGAGGCGCTGGCGGCGGACGATCTCGCGCGTTACGCGCGGCGCCTTCCCCGCCTCGTCGCGCTGCCTTCCGGGCTCACCCGCCTCCTCCTCGGGGTCGCGCGGCGCCCGTGGCTGCGCCGCCGCCTGGTCGCGGCGCTTGCCGCCGACCCGATCCTGTTCGGGAACTTCCTCGGCCTGCTGGGCGCCCGGCGCCCGCTGCGCGAGCTGCTTGTCGGCCGTGCGTTGCGGCTTTGTGGTCGCCTCGCCCGGCCTCTGCCGACAGGACTCGCGCCAGGCCGGGCGACGCCGGCATGACCGCCTTCGTTGCCGCTGTCCTCGCCCGCCGCAGAGCGGTGCAGGGGCTCTTCCTCGTGCTCGTCGTCGCCATGTTGCCGGGTCTGGCGCGCCTCCAAACCGACAATTCGGCGGCGGTCTTCTTTCTCGCCGGCTCGAGCGCGGTGGCGCGCTACGACGCGTTCGTCGAGCGTTTCGGGTCCGATGCCGGCCTGCGCGTCGTGGTTTCCGGCGAGGGGCTCTTCTCCGCCGAGGGGCTCGCCTTCCTCGCCCGCCTCGAAGAGGACTCGGCGCGGCTCGACGGCATGCGGAGCGTCAGCGGTCCGGTCGGCCACCATCGGCTGCGCCTGCCCGAGTTTCCACCCGCGGATCCGCAGATGTTTCGCAACCTGCTGCTCGGGAACCCGCTGGACCGTGCGGCCGGCTTCGTCAGCGCGACCGGCGAGGAGGTGTCGATCCTGCTCGAGCTCGAGCGCAATCTGGGCGTCCGGCAGGAGGGGCTGCTCACCGAGCTCGAGCGCCGGATCGCCGCGCCGCCCCCCGGCGTCGCTGTAACGATGGTCGGCGAGGCGATGTTCCAGCGTGCCCTGAACACCTCGGGGCGGGAGGTCGAACGCGTCTACTTTCCGCTCCTGCTGGCGCTCGCGGCGCTCCTCCTCGCGGCCACCTTTCGCGAGGCCGGGGCGGTCGTGCTGCCGCTCGCGTTCGTCGCGACGGTCGAGATCGTAGTGCTCGGCGCGATGGGCTACGCCGGCGTCAAGCTCAATCTGGTCGTCGCCATCCTGCCGCCGATCCTCTTCGTCATCGCCCTCGCCTCCGCCGTGCATCTGATGCTGCGCTGCCGCGACATCGAGGCTTCCCAGGGTCCGGATGGCGAGAGTGCGATCGCCGCGACGCTCGCCACCTTTCGTGACAAGGGGCGGGCGCTCTTCTGGACGACGGTCTCGACGCTCGCCGGCTTCGCGTCGCTCGCGGCGACGCCGGTCGCGCCGATCCGGACGCTCGGCCTATGGGCGGGGCTCGGTCTCGCCTTCTCGGGAGTGGCCGCGTTCACCCTGCTCCCGTGTCTCCTCGCCCGCACCATGGGCCGGCGCACCAGTCTTCCCGAGCGCGCCTTCGAGCTCCGTCTGCAGGGTCTCGGGCGTCGCGTGACCGAGCTCGCCGCCGACCAGCGCTCCTGGGTGCTGGCGATCTACGCCGGGCTGGCGCTCGTCGCGGCCGCCGGCCTGCCGCGCCTGTCGGTGGCGAGCAACGCCCTGCACTATCTCGGTCCGGAACACCCGGTACGGGCCGGTATCGAGTCGGTCGAGCGGCTCGGCATCGGGCTCTCGGCGCTCGAGCTCGTCGCGAGCATCCCGAACGGTGTAACCGTCGCGCCGACTGCCGAAGCTGACTTTCTCTCGGCGCTCCGGCTCGACCAGCTCGCCGGTCTCGCTGCGGCGCTGCGCGGGATCCCGGGCGTCCTCTCGGTCGTCGGCGCGACCGATCTGCTCGACGACGTGGCACGCGCGAGCCCGCTCGCCGCGGCGTTCACGCCCACCGAGCTCCGTCCGAGGCTCCTGCCGCTGGTCCGTGCCGACGAGGCGGGCAAGCGCGCCCTGGGGCGCTTTCTCGCCGCCGACGGCAGCGAGACGCGTCTGACGTTGTTCCTCCCGACCGCAGGCTACGCCCACGCCGACCCCGTGGCGGAGCGCGCGCTCGCGCTCGCGCGCCAGGCGCTGCCGGGCGCGACGGTGGAGCTCACCGGCCAGTATCCGCTGCTGCTCGCGATGCAGCGCTATCTGCTCTCGACGCTCGCCCTGTCGCTGCTCCTCACCCTGCCGGTACTGGCGATCACCTTCTACATCCTGCTGCGCGACGCCAAAGGAACGTTCTATGCGCTGATGCCGAACCTCTGGCCGGTGCTCCTGATCCTGGGTGGCATGGGCTGGTTCGGTGTCCCGCTCGACATCGCTACGGTGATGGTCGCATCCATCACCCTCGGGCTGGTGGTCGACGACACCATCCACACCCTGGCGCACTACCGGGAGCTCCGCGCCGAGCTCGGACCGCGCGCGGCGGTCGCCGACCGGATGGAGAAGACCGCCCCGGCCTATCTGCTGACCGGCGTCATCCTGGCCTGCGGCTTCGGGGTCTGCGCGCTCTCCGATTTCGCTCCGACGGCGCGCTTCGGCCTGCTCTCGGCGGTGGCGATCGTGATCGCGGTGGTCGCCGACTTCACCCTGGTGCCGGCGCTGTTTGGCCGGCGGGAGAGTCCGCGGACTTGAGAGTCAGGGTTGCACGACCCAGGCGGCGGTGCCGCCGCTCTCGAAGCCGTCGGCGAACAGCCCGTCCATGAGCTCGAGGCGCACGACGTAGCTCCCGGCACCGCCGCGGATCTCGACCTTGTAGCCCGAGTTGAACTCGGTCGCATCGACGCTGTGCCAATCGACGACCGAGAGCGCCGGGTTCGCCGGGACGAGGGTGCGGATGCGCAGCGCGCCGGCGGTCGCCACCCCGCCGGAGATCGAAGGCAGACCCGGAACGTTGATCTGGAAGACGGCGCTGACGCCGCCGGCGGCGCTCCAGACGTCGCTCACGGTGAGGCCCAGGGCGTCGAAGTCGAGCGTCCGCTGCCAGCTGTTCACCACCCCGGAGCTGGCGTACGCCGGCGTCAGGTTGGCGACGACGTGCAGGATGCCGCCGGAGTCGTTCACGGTCATCGAGGAGGTGCTCTCGTTCTGCGGAATCGTCGTCGCGCCGTTCTCGAAGCGCAGCGTGTTGTGGACGTCGGTCCCCTGCTGGATGCCGCTGTGGGTGAAGATGTTCTCGGTCACCGCCAGCCAGTCGTCGCGGAAGAGGTTGAAGGCTCCCTGGTCCTGGTGGGCGTGCGACTCGACGTACGGGCCGGCCATGAACGACAGCCAGGGCGCGTCGGGGGTCCAGCTGCGGCGGGCGAAGAGGACGCCGGTGCCGGTCGCATGATGGAAGAGTGCCGCGGGCTGCGTCTGGGTGGTTCCCGCCGGCAGCAGGTCGTCGCGGAAATTGAATCCCGAGATCATCTCGTCGACGGCGATCTGGTGCAGCCACCAGCTGGCGCGCGCGGTGACCGGCGAGGCGGGCGGCGCGAGGGTGCGCGCCTCGAGGACGAGGTGGCGGTGGTAGTCGTAGAGCCAGGGGTACGACTCGCGCGACAGATCGCCCACCGGGGCGTAGCGGTCGAGGGTCGGGACGGTGGCGTGGATCCAGTAGTCGAGGGTGTCGGCGAGATGGGTCGACTGCGCACCGAGGTCGACGTGGGCCGGCGTCGAGTCCTTCCACAGCCGGTAGAGCTCGAACAGCCGCCCGAGCGCGACGCCGTAGCCGGTGCCCTCCCTGCTCCCGCCACCGGGGATCCCCTGGTAGTAGGCGACCACCGCCGGCAGCTTCACATTGGCGAGGAAGTCGATCCAGCTCTGGCGGTCGGCGGCGAAGGCCCAGTACATCGTCGCCTGCAGGAAGCTGTAGTGATAGTTGTTGCCCGGATTGTCCACCGACCAGCCCGACCACGGGAACGAGTTTCCACCCCAGCTCGCGTTGTTGTAGTTCCAGACGTTCCATACCGCCTGGTCGGCATAGGCCTCCCAGCGACCGCGCTGGGCGACCGTAAGCAGCGGATAGCACCAGTCGTAGACCAGCGCGACGTCGCGCAGCATCGGGCCGACGTCGAGGTAGGAGTCGCCGGCGATCGCCGGCCGGTTGCCGAGGGCAATCTCGGCCTCGGCCGCGGTGACCTGGTCCTCGACCCAGGCGATCGCCAGCGTCGCGTACTGCGCCTGGCCGGTGAGCCGGTACATGTAGACCGCGTCGGTCGCCGAGAAGGCGTAGCCAGGGTTCCCCGCCACCGCCTGGTCGACGAACGCCTTGAAGCGCACGTAGGCCGGCCCCCCCATGTCGACGTAAGCGAGCGAGAGGCCGATGTCGGCCGAGAGCGCGGTCGCGAACCCCCCCACCACCGCGCCCCAGGAAAGGGCCACCCAGAAGAGTCTCTTCACCATGAGATTACGCGTAGCTTGGCGCGGCCGCAGGACATCGGCAGTGAAACGGGCCACAGCGGCGGGGAGAGCGCAGGCGAGAAGAGTCAGGCGCCCGAGACCTTCTCCGGTTCCTTGCCGAACCACTGGATCTGGCTGCAGCCGTCACAGACCAGGACGTAGGCGGTCTTGCCCAGCCACTCGAGCTGAAAGAAGGTCAGTCCCTGGGTGTGCAGTTGCGCCGACGAGGCGACGAACGCCGTGCCGCCACACAGAGGGCAGGTCACCGGCTTGCCCGCCACCGTGAAGCGATGCACGTTGCGGTCCTTGCTGAACAGGCTCATGTGGACTCCCTTCTGGAAACCTCACTGGCGCTTCTCTTGCCGACGGTCGGGGCGAACAACGACAAAGCAGAGGAAGGCAACTCCGGAGTAGACGAGGCCCGCGAAGAGATAGCCCAGGACCGAACTCCCGAGCTCCGACGAACCCAAGCCGAGAGCGAAGAGCGGCAGGTTGCCGTAGATCCTCGCCCAGCCCACAAGCGCTTCGCCCAGGGAGGCGGCGCCCAGAGCTCCGAAGAGGCGTCCGCTGGCAGCGAGAAGAAACGGCAGCCCAATGAGCGCCAGCGGGATCAGCCAAGAGGACGAGATCTTCTTCTGCAGCACAGACGGCACGATGCCTCCTCGGGTTGACTAACCAGGATTCGTCGACAGCTGAGTCGTTGACGTTGGCTGGGGCATGGACCGAAGAACAGTGTGGCACAGCTGCTTGCGGGGGCAAGCGCGGGCCCTTGGCGCAGGAGCTAGCCATCGGCGGGGGGTTGGCGGAGAATAGCGCGTCCATCCACTTTCCGAGGATTCGCTGATGCCCTGCCGATCTGCAGTCGTCCGCCTGTTCGCTGCCGCCGCGCTCCTGGCCGGCGCCGCTTCCGCCGACATTTCCGGTTTCGTCACGGTCGAGGGGAGCGGCAATCCGGGGACGCCGATCGCCGGCGCCTATGTGCACATCCAGGCCGACCTCGCGACGCCCGGCGACTTCACCGCCGCCGACGGCAGCTTCACGATCGTGGCGAATCCGGTCGGCCAGGTCATCGTCGCGGCGTCGATCCCCTACCTGCGCAGCGCGCCCGAGAACTTCGTCATTGGCGGCCAGGGGGCGGTGGACGGCGAGACCGGCGTCGACATCCGCATGGCGCCTCTGCCGACGGCCGACGATCCGAACTACGTCCCGGCGGACGTCTCGGAGTGCGGCGCCTGCCACTTCGAGCGCTACACCCAGTGGTCCACCTCGCACCACGCCTACACCGCGCAGAACAGGTGGGTGCTCGATCTTTTTTCCGGCACCGGCACGCCGGGCGGCGCCGCCGGTTACGTCTTCGAGAATCTCCACGATCCGGGGGAGACCGGCTTCTGCGCCACCTGCCATGCGCCGATGCAGGACCTCCAGGATCCACGCCCCGAGGGGGTGCCGCTCGACGAGGCGACGGAGCTCAACGGCTCGCAGGGGGTCATCTGCGTCGCCTGCCACCAGATGGACTCGATCGACGCGACCCACATCAACGCCCTCAACCATCGCGGCAAGGCGACCTTCCGCTTTCCGCAGGCCGGCCAGGGCGAGACGACCGCGCAGTTCGAATGGGGGCCGATGGACGATGTGACCTTCGGTCTGATGCGGCCGTCGTACTCGCCGCTGCACGGCAGCTCCGAGCTCTGCGCCGCCTGCCATCAGTACCACAACCCCTTCACCGACGCGCCGGGGCAGAACACCTACGGCGAGTGGCAGGCGTCGCCCTACGGCGCGCCGGGACCAAACCAGCGCACCTGCCCGGACTGCCACATGGCGCGGATTCCGGGGGTCGGGCAGAACTGCGAGTTCGGCGGTCCCGACCGCCAGACCGAGGAACGCCATACCCACACCTTCGTCGGTTCGACGCCGGAGACCCTCGCGGCAAATATTGCGCTCGCCACCACGGCCGCGGAATCCGGAGCGGGAACGGTTCGCGTCACGAGCGCGGTCGACAACTTCGGCGCCGGCCACGACTTCCCGACCGGCATCTCGCTCCGGAACGCCATTCTCTGGATCACCGCCACGTTGAACGGCCAGCCGCTCACCCAGGTCGCCGGCCCGACGATTCCTTTCTGGGCTTCCGACGACGTGCCGGGCGACCAGCCGGGCGACCTCGCCGGGCAGCCGGGGAAAGGCTTCGCGAAAGTTCTCGAGGGGCGCATCAACGGCCAGGGTCCGGTGGTGCGGCCGGTGTTGTTCATCGACGCCGAGAACGTCTATTCGCTGACCACGATTCCTTCGGGGACGATCGACACCACCGAGGTCGAGTTCGCGCTCCCGCCCGGCACCGCTCCGGGCAGCCAGGTCGAGGTCACCGCGGTGCTCCTCTACCGCCGCGCCTGGCGCGCAGTCGCGGTGACCAAGGGTTGGACCGAGACGACCCACGGCGACCCGATCGAGATCGAGGTGGCGCGCAACGAGACGACGCTCGCGGTGACCGGCGAAGGAATCGTCGAGATTCCAGCCCTCTCCGGTGCCGGCCTCGCCAGCGCTGCGGCGCTGCTCGCCCTCGCCGGTCTCCTCGCGCTGCGGCGCCGAGCGGGGCGAGCGCCGGGCTGACCAGAGCGCCGGCTAAGGCAGGGTGAGAGACCAGTTGAGGGTCGTACCGCCCTCGAATCCGTCGCGAAACAGGATGTAGCTCTGGATCATCGTCAGGGCGTCGATGCGTCCGGCGCCGAAGGTGTTGTTCGGGAAGACGTTGGTGTCCACGCCGCCGCAGACCTGTGAGGCGGCCGTCGGATGGAAGGCGCTGGCGCGGATGATCTGCTCGATCCGGTCGACGTTGCCGGCGAGCGCAGGGTCCGCGGAGATGAGCAGCGCGACCAGGCCGGCGACGTGCGGGCCGGCCATCGAGGTGCCGGACCAGCCACCCGCGTAGCCCCCTCCCGGAACGCTCGAGCGGATGCCGTCACCGGGTGCCGCGATATCCGGTTTCATGCGGTTGCTGCCGTCCACGGTGACCGGTCCCCGGCTGGAGAAGCCCGAGGCCGCGTCGGTCGAGGTCGTGGAGCCGACGGTGAACGAGGCGTCGTAGATCGCCGCCGGGGTGGAAACCGTCGAGCAGGAGGAGCCGCTGTTGCCGGCAGAGTGCACCGTGACGATGCCGGCGGCGCGCACGTTCTCGACGAAGGTCAGCAGGACGTTGGGATCGGTGCAGCCCTCGCTGGTCGGGCAGCTCCAGGAGTTGTTGATCACATCGGGAGCGCGCGCCGGATCTGGATTCAGGTTGTTGAGATCGGTGGGCGCCACGAACCACTGGTAGCACTCGGCGTAGGTTGCCGGCGTGCCGTTGCCCTGATCCATGTTGCGGCAGCCGATCCACTTGGCACCCGGCGCCATGCCGATCTGGTTGCCGGCGCCGTCGTCGCCCACCATGGTCCCCATGGTGTGGGTGCCGTGCTGGCTGTCGTCGCAGGGAGCGGTTGCATTCGCCCCGCAGCCGCCGCCGCCGGAGTGGATGGCGTCGTGCCAGTTGTAGGCGTGGTCGGCCGTCGCACCGTTCCAGCCGCGGTACTTCGCCTGGAGTGCCGGATGGTCCCACTGGTATCCGGTGTCCTGCCCGGCGACGACCGCGCCCTGGCCGGTGTAACCCAGCGCCCAGACCTGCGGCGCGTCGACCTTGGTGATGTTCCACTCGATGGCTTCGGGGGCGAAGTTCCACTCGTGGGCTTGCGCCAGGTCCGGGCCGGCCTCGGCGACCCGCGGATTGGCCGCGATGCGGGCGACGTCGGGGCGACCGGCGATCGAGGCGATGACCGTGGCGTCGCCTTTCGCCCAGACGAAGTTCGCGATCCAGAACGGGCGGTGCACGACCCCGGCGCGAGCCAGCTCGTCGAGGAGCGGCGCCTGGGTACGCCGGGCGGTGTCGCGCAACTTCTCGAAGACGTAACGCCCCTTGGCGGGCTTCGTCGGCAGGTCGCCGCGCGCCGGAGAGATCGGCCTGCTCGGCGAGCACGATCAGGAACTCGCTCTCGCCGGAGGGCTCGAGGACGAGCTGATCGAGCACCCAGGGATCGATCTTGGCGGGGCCCATGGCCTCGACCCGCGGCGAGAGCGCGATCACCGCAACTGCAGAGAGCAGCGTGAAAACGAATCGGGGGGCAGAAAGCAGGCGCATGGAACCTCTACCTCACAGGCGGAAAGCCGGCACTGCGGTCGATGTCAGCGGCAGAGCCGCGCGAGGGCCGGGGGCTGATGAACCTGGATGTGGTGCGAGCTATCGACCGAGAGGTAGCCCTTCTGGCGGAACTCGACCATCACCTGGTTGACGCGCTCGCGCGAGGCGCCGACGAGCTCGGCGAGATCGGTCTGGGTGAGACGGAGGTTGATCTTCACGCCGCCGTTCGCCTCCTCGGGCGTGCCGTAGCGTTCGGTGAAGGCGAGGAGCTGGCGCGCGAGCCGGCCGGCGACATCGAGCGAGGAGAGCGACTGGATCTGCTCGTTGGCCATCCGCAGCCGCCCGGCGAGAAGACGGACGAGGTTCTGGGTGAACTCGGAGACGTTCTTGAGGCAGTCCTGGAAGGTCGCGCGGTCCATCCAGAGAAAGGTGCACTTCTCCATCGTCATGACGTTGGCGGAGCGCCCGGAAGAGTCGACCAGGCTCATTTCGCCGACCGTATCGCCGGCGCCGAGGAAGGCGAGGATCACCTCGCGGCCGTCCATCTGCTCGATCAGGATCTTGACCGTCCCCTCGAGCAGGACATAGACCACTTCGCCCGGCTGCTCGGCGGTGATCATGTTGGTGCCGGCCGGCACAGTCTTCTTGTGCATGACTTCATTCAGGCGCTTCAGGCGATCGGAGGGGATGCCGTGAAACAGCGGGATCTCGCCGAGTTGGTTCGGATCGTTGAGGGCGGTCAAGGGGCCTCCGTTCGGATCGAAGGCTGATTGTAACCGCTCGCCCGGTTTCCCGATACGCGGGCCCGACTTCCGGCCCCGCGGCGCCCGCGCCCGGCCAGCCCTCACCAGAACTTCGTCGAGCCCTACTTGGTTGTTGCCGAAAGCGAACCAGATTCCGTCGCCCCCCAGGCAGGATCGAGGTCGCCGTCGTCGGCGAGGACTAGGTGCCCTGGCTCACCCGCACCCGCACGTCGACCGCTTTGGAGGCCGCCGGCTCTCCCGGCCGATCGCTGGGCGGGGCCGGCGCGGCGAGGAAAGGATTGATGTCGAGCTCGACGATCTCGGGGAAGTGCTGGACGAGCCAGGCGAGCTTGAGCAGCACCGTCTCGAGCAGGCCGATGTCGGCCGGCGCGTCGCCGCGGACCCCGTCGAGGAGCTTGACGCCGCGGATGCCGCGCACCATCTCGAGCGCCTCCGAAGGGGCGAGCGGAGTGACGCCGAAGACGACGTCGCGGAAGACCTCGACGTACTTGCCGCCGAGGCCGAACATCAGCACCGGACCAAAGCGGGGATCCGTGGAAACCCCGAAGATCGTCTCGTGCCCGCTCTGGGCCATTTCCTGGACGAAGAAACCGCCGACCGCGAGCCCGGACGCGGCGAAGCGATGGGAGAGAGCGTCGCACGCGCGGGCGACCTCGGTCTCGTTCGCCAGGTCGAGCTCGATGGCCTTCGCCTCGCTCTTGTGGACGAGGCCGGGGGAGATCGCCTTCACCACCACCGGGTAGCCGATCCGCCGCGCGGCAGCGAGGGCCTCGGCGCGGTCGGCCGCCACCGCCCAGCGGGCGACCGGGATGCCCAGCGCCTCGAGCAGGCGGAAGGCGTCGTCGGCCGCGAGGTAGCCGTCGTCTGCCGCGCCGGCGAGTGCCGCGGCGATCTTCTCCCGGTCGAAGTCGAAGTCGGGTACGGTCTCGTGCTCAGGGCGGCGGCGCCACTTGCCGTAGCGCACGAGCTGGGCGAGCGCGAGCGCCGCCGACTCGGGAAATCGGTAGACCGGCGGCAGGTGGCTGGCGTTCTTCAGTCCTTCGTAGAACGACTCGACTGCCATCATCACCGCCAGCACCGGCTTGTCGCAGACCGCCGTCCCGGCGAGGTCGGTCGCCGCCCGGCCGACCGCCTCCAGCACGTCGCGCGGATCGCCGAGCAGCGGCGTCACGTTGACCACGATCGCCGCGTCGACTCCCGGGTCGGCGAGGACCGCGGCGACGGTGCGCGCATACTGCTCGGCGGTCGCCGAGGCGATCATGTCGACCGGATTCCCCAGCGAGGCGGCGGACGGCAGGAAGCTCGCGAGGTGGGCGCGGGTCGCCGGAGAGAGCTCGGCCATCTCGAGCGCCAGGTTGACGCAGGCGTCAGTTGCCATGATCCCCGGCCCGCCGGCGTTGGTGACGATCGCGACCCGCGGACCGGCGGGCAACGGGCAGCGGTCGAGGGCGCGGGCGACGTCGAAGAGCTCGCCGATGGTGTCGGCGCGCAGCACCCCGCACTGGTCGAGGAAGGCCGAAACGGTGACGTCGGTGCCGGCCATCGCGCCGGTGTGGCTCGAGGCGGCGCGCGCCCCCTCGGCGGTGCGGCCGGACTTCACGATCAGAATCGGCTTCTTCCTCGTCACCCGCTTGGCGATTTCGGTGAAGCGGCGCGGGTTGCCGAACGACTCGAGGTACATGCACATCACCTTCGTCGCCGGGTCGTTCTCCCAGTATTCGACGAGATCGTTGCCGGAGACATCGGCCTTGTTGCCCATCGAGACGAACTGGGTGAGGCCGATCCCCAACTGCGCAGCGACATTGAGAATGGCCACGCCCAACGCCCCTGACTGGCTGACGAAGCCGACCGACCCGGCGACGGCGGGCGTCGGAGAGAAGGTCGCGTTCAACGACACGGCGGCGTCGGTGTTGATCACTCCCATGCAGTTGGGGCCGACCATCCGCGCTCCGGCGGCACGGATCGTGGCGCGGAGCTTCGCCTCGAGCGCGCGACCCTCCTCGCCGGTCTCGCCGTAGCCGGCGGTGATGACCACGAAGGCGCGCACGCCGAGGGCAATCGCCTCCTCGACGATGCCCTGGACGAGCGCCCGCGGCACGGTGACCACGGCGAGGTCGATGGCGTCCGGAATGGCAGCCAGTGACGGATAGCACTTGAGCGAGTGGATCGCCGGCGCTTTCGGATTGACCGGATAGATCGCCCCCGTGAACTGCGCCTCGATCATGTTGTGGACGATCGACCAGCCGATCGAATCGCGGGAGCGCGAGGCGCCCACGACGGCGACGGTGCGGGGGGAGAAGACGAGATCGAGAGCGGACATGGAATCTCCGAAAGATGAGGCTCAGCCGCGCGGAGCGAGAATCTTCAGGCGCTCCGGCGCCAGCGTGACGGTGAGAGGGGCGGCGGCGACGAAAGCGTCGCCGTCGGCCTGGAGCTGCAACGAAGCCGGTGCGACAATGCGCAGGCTGGTGAAGGAGCGCACTTCGACATCGCGGCGCTCGAGGTGGCGGCCGCGCGCGAGAGCGAGAACGAAGCCGACGGCATCGCGACGCCGGCGACCGTGAAACAGCAGGAGCTCGAGCTTGCGGTCATAGCCGGAAGCGCCGGGGACGATGGTGAACTGCCCCGCGTATTGCGGCAGATTGGCGACCACGAAGCCGGTCGCCTCGACGATACCCGAAGCGCCATCATCGATCTCGAGCGCGAAGCGCGGAAAGCGATAGCGGAACCACTCACGGATGCCGGCGATCGCCACTGCCCCTTTACCGAGCAGTTTCTTCGTGCCGAGATCCACCTGCGCCATGACTTGCGCGTCGAGTCCGCCGGAGAGCTGCATCAGGAACGGCTCGCCGTTCGACCGCCCGAGATCCAGGAAGGTAGGCTCGGCGGTGAGCAGGGCGCGCGCCGCCGCGACCGGGTCGGCGGGCAGCCCGAGCGCGCCGGCGACGACGTTGGTCGTGCCGCCCGGCAGGGCACCCACCGCCACGTCGCTGCCGGCGAGGACGCTCGCGGCGACGCGCAGGGTGCCGTCGCCACCGAGGACGAAGAAGACGTCGATCCTGTCGGCGAGAGCCCGGCGGGCGATTTCGCGGCAGTGGTCCGGTCCCGAGGTCGGCTCGAGGGCGAGCGCGAAGCCGCTCTCGAGGATGCGCCGAATCTCCGGCAGGGCGCGCCGCGCCCGGCGCTGTCCGGCGCGGGGATTCCAGATCAGGACCGCGCGGCGCATGGCGGGATTCTACGGCGCGGTCGCCCGGGAGCTCCCGCCCGCGGAGGCGGCAGGCCGCCGTCGCAGGGGAACTACTCGGGATCGAAGAGGGTACCGGAAGGGGTGGACGGCGTGAACGGCGCCGCCGGCGGGGGGTAGCCCAAGTGCTGGTAGGCGCGCTGGGTGGCGACGCGGCCGCGCGGGGTGCGCTGCAGGAAGCCTTCCTGCAGCAGGTAGGGCTCGTAGAGATCCTCGATGGTGCCGCGGTCCTCTCCCACCGCGGCGGCGATCGCCGAGATCCCCGCCGGGCCGCCGCCGTAGACCTCGATCAGCACCGAGAGGATCCGCCGGTCGAGCTCGTCGAAGCCGAAGTCGTCCACCTCGAGGAGCGCCAGCGCCTTCTTCGCCATCGCGAGGTCGATCCCCGGGGCGTGCGCGTCGACCTGGGCGAAGTCGCGCACCCGGCGGAGCAGCCGGTTGGCGATGCGCGGCGTGCCACGGCTGCGGCGAGCGAGCTCGTCGAGGCCGGCGGCGTCGGAGTCGATGCCCAGAACCTCCGCCGAGCGTTTGACGATGCGCGCCAACTGCTCGGGCGGATAAAAATCCAAGCGGTGGACGATGCCGAAGCGCGCCCGCAGCGGTGAAGAGATGAGCCCGGCCCGGGTCGTCGCGCCGACCAGGGTGAAGCGCGGCAGGTCGATCTGGACGATGCGCGCGGCGGGACCCTGGCCGATGACGAGATCGAGCTTGAAGTCCTCGAGGGCCGGGTAGAGGATCTCCTCGACCGCCGGCCCGAGGCGGTGGATCTCGTCCACGAACAGCACGTCCCCCGGCTGCAGGTTGGTGAGGATCGCCGCCAGGTCGCCGGCGCGCTCGAGCACCGGCCCGGCGGTGGTGCGCAGGGGGGCGTCCATCTCCTTCGCCAGGATGTGCGCCAGAGTCGTCTTCCCCAGCCCGGGCGGGCCGAAGAGCAGCACATGGTCGAGCGGCTCGCCGCGCTCCCGCGCCGCCCGGATGAAGACCTTCAGGTTCTCGACGATGCGGTCCTGCCCGACGTACTCCGAGAGATGCCGCGGCCTGAGCGTCTGCTCGACCGAAGCCTCGCTTCCCAGGAGGCTGCCCTCGAGCTCCCCGGACAGAATGCGGTCGGACGGTGACGGCGGCATGCGGGCATTCTAGACCCGTGGAGGCCCTGATCCCCTGACGCGAGGATTGCGACCGGGCCCGCGCAGCCGTTGCAGGCTCATCCGGGTGCTGTGTTACCCTATTTCCGTGGCTCTCAAGAAGCGGTCCATCCAGCGCACGCAGGTCGGTAGATTCTCACGCGACGAGGTTCGTGGAATCGTCGAGGCGGTGCATGTTCTCGAGATGCCGACAGGAGCCTGGGAGGTTCGCACGCTCGGCGTCAAGGGCAAGAAGCGCGAATTCGAGGGCAAGACGCTGGCCTTGAAGCACGCCTTTCACGTGAAGGACAACGTCAAGGTCTTCGTTCACGAGCGCGAACCGAAGAAGATCTCGCTCGCTCTGCCGGTAAAGACGAGCGGCAGCTTCAGCTTCAGGGAAGTCGCCCCCGCCTAGTCGATGCACGGGGTCCCGCGCTACGACGACTCCGTTTTCATCAATTGCCCTTTCACCGAGGACTACCGCGATCTCCTGCGCGCGCTGGTGTTCGCCGTCCTGGACTGCGGCTTCGTTCCGCGGAGTGCTCTCGAGAAGAGCGAATCCGGCGAGACGCGGATCGAGAAGCTCTACCGCATCATCGGCCAGTGCAGGTACGGAATTCACGACATCTCGGCTACCGAGCTCGACTCCGCGAACCACCTTCCCCGTTTCAACATGCCGCTCGAGCTGGGCATCTTCCTCGGCGCCACGAAATTCGGCTCCAAGAAGCACCGGTCCAAGAGCTTTCTGGTCCTCGATCGCGAGCGGTACAGGTACCAGCGGTTTTGCTCCGACCTCGGCGGCCATGACCCGAAAGCGCACGACGGCAAGCAGGAAAATGCGATCCGGTCCGTCCGTAACTGGCTCACTTCAGAGCGGCCCGAGCCCTCGGTGCCGGGCGGAAGAGCCATCTGGAATCGGTTCGGCAAGTTCACCTCCGATCTTCCGGTGATCTGCGACGCAAAGCAGGTCGAGCCTGATGCCCTCGAGTTCCATGACCTCACGACAGTGATCGAGATCTGGCTGCTGGACAATCCAAGATAGGCGGCCACGCGGTCGGAAGCCATTGGGGCGCGTCCGACCCCAAAGGCACGCGACGGACAACGGCGGGCGCCTTGCTATTGTCGTCGCATGTCGCCGACAGCAGTCGAAACACGGCCACTGGCGCGGAGTGTCGCGGTGACGCGAGACGAGATCATCGTCGAGTCGACCCCCAAGTGACCCCCCGCGACTTCGTTCGCAAGTGGAAGGCCGCGACGCTCAAGGAACGGTCGGCGGCGCAGGAGCATTTTCTCGACCTGTGCGAGCTGGTGGGGCATGGGAAGCCGGCGGCGCTCGATCCGCAGGGGGAGTTCTTCTGTTTCGAGAAGGGGGCCGAGAAGCGCGGCGGTACGGACGGCTTCGCGGACGTCTGGAAGCGTGGCTTCTTCTCCCTCGAGTACAAGGGCAAGCACAAAGACCTCGAAGCCGCCTGGAAGCAGCTGGATGAGTACCGGGCGGATCTCGAGAACCCGCCGCTCCTCCTGACCTGCGACACGTCGCGGATCGAGATCCACACCAGCTTCCAGAACGCCAAGCACGTCGTCTACCCCATCGCGCTCGAAGAGCTCGTGCAGCCAGAGAAGCTGGAGCTCCTGCACTGGGTCTTCTTCGACCCTGAGAAGTTCCGTCCGGGGCGGATCAACCCGGTGGTCACGGCCGATGCCGCGAAGGCGCTCGGTGAGTTGGCCCTGCGGCTACGGGGTCGAGGCTTCGAGCCGCTGCCGGTGGCTCGGTTCCTGGACCGCATCCTCTTCGCGCTCTTTGCCGAGGACATCGGTCTTCTGCCCAACGAGGTCGCTTCGAAGCTCTTCGAGGCGACGCGCGGGGGATCGGGACGGTGCGGTGGCCGCGAATCGTGGCGCGGGATGCGGAGGCGGCGAAGAAGCTCGCCAAGAGAACACTCACCAACCTCTACAACGAACGCCCCGCCTGGCTCGACCTTGCGCACAAGAAGCTCGACGAAGCGGTCTTCGCCGCCTACGGCTGGCCGAGCGATCTCACCGACGAGCAGATCCTCGAGAAGCTCCTGGCGCTCAATCTCGAGCGGGCTGCGGCGGAGAAGAGCTGACGGTCAGGGTGCATCCTCTCTGGCTGGCGCTCGATCTGGTTCGAGTCCTGGGTGGGGCGTAGAATCGTGAACATGGAGAGCGTCAGGGAGCTGATCTTCGAGGTGCGAGAGGCGCCGGAGGGCGGGTACACGGCGCGGGCGATCGGCGAGTCGATCTTCGTCGAGGCGGAGGACAGGCCGAGCCTCGATCAGGAGATTCGCGACGCGGTCGAATGCCACTACGATGTCGGCTTACGCCCGGGCCTGGTTCGGCTGCACTTCGTCCACGATGAGGTGCTGGCAATTTGAAGCTTCCCCGCGACTTGTCGGGGGAGAAGCTCGCATACGCTCTCCGTTCGCTCGGCTACGAGATGACCCGCCAAAGCGGGTCGCACATGCGCCTGACGACGCAGCAAGCGGGAGAGCATCACGTCACCGTTCCGCGCCATCCCTTCTTGAAGTTGGGTACCCTCTCGGAACTGTTGAACGACGTCGGCCGGCACCACCGGCTGAGTCGCGAGGCATTGCTGTCGAAGCTGTTCGACTGAAAGCGTGCAGAGGATCGACGAAGCGGTCTTCGCCGCCTACGGCTGGCCGAGCGATCTGACCGACGAGCAGATCCTCGAGAAGCTCCTGGCGCTCGACCTGGAGCGGGCGGCGGCGGAGCAATCTTGATCCTGCTGAGGCGTATACTTTTTCGACCATGAGCCCGACGGCCTCTGAGGTGCGGAAGCAGGCGCTTTCCCTGGATGAGCAGGATCGTGCTTGCCTAGCGGGGGCTCTGATCGAGAGCCTCGAAGTGTCGGCTGACGCCGCCGCCGATGTCGAGGGCGCCTGGTCGGGAGAGATCGAGCGCCGGGTAGCCGGGCTCGAGTCCGCTGCGGTCGCTGCGGTTCCGTGGACCGAGGTGCGTGAGCGTCTGTTTCGTGGCTTCGAATGATCTCCAACTCGTGGGCCGAACAGAAGGTCGAATCGCTAGTGCGGACTCGATGAGGGCTCCGCTGGCCAGAGCAGTCGTCGACATCACGTCTTGGCGCCGCTTCGGACGATGCGCGGCGGTGGTTCTCTCGGGCATGCTGGCTGCCTCGGCGGCGCATCCCTGCGCTTGCAGCACGCCTTCGCTGCAAGATGCACTCGCTGCCGCGGATGCCGTCTTCGTCGGCAAGGTCATCCGCCTCGAAGTCGCCGAAGAGAAGGAGTTCTTTGACGAGATCCGGATCACCATCGAGACGGTGACCAACGTCAAAGGAGAAGTACCTTCGACCACGAATTTCTACGCCGACAACTTCTGCTGCGGGAGCTGTGACTTCAACCCGTTCGAGGTCGCCAAGACCTATCTCATCTTCGCGCGGGCGCTGGGCGAGGACTACGCCAGCGGGGCCTGTTCCCGCACCGCCGAAATCGCGCTCGCGGGGGAGGACTTGAAGGCCCTCGGAATCGACCCGGAGCGACTGACGAAACGAGAGCAGGACCGACAGCGACCTGGCCGCCATGGGCCTTGAGGCTGTAGAGATCATCATGGAGGCCGAGGAGACTTTCGGCGTCTCGATTCCCGATGAGGCGGCGGGGAAGATGCGGACACCGGCGGATCTCATCGCCTTCCTTGCCTCCGTGATCCCGACGGTCGCGACGCCGGAGTGTCTCACTCAGCAGCTCTTCTATCGGCTGCGCAGGGGGCTGCGTTTGCAGCTTCCGTTCTCAGAGGGGAATTTCGAGCCCGACACTTCACTCGCGACGGCGCTTCATCGGGACCAGTGGCCAAGGGTCTGGCGGGAGGTTCATTCGAGCGTCGGGGACGCGACCTGGCCGGAGTCCGTCCCCTGGCCCGGTCTTCTGCGCGACGGACCCAGGACGATCCGACAGCTGATCTGGCACCTCGCCGCCGCCTTACCGAAGCCGGAGGCGGGCGCAGCGTGGCCGCGAGTGCGCCTCGAAGCGGAGGTTCGACGGATCATCGCCGGCGTTCTCGGAAAGG
This sequence comes from Thermoanaerobaculia bacterium, assembly GCA_963788175.1. Taxonomy (GTDB): domain Bacteria; phylum Acidobacteriota; class Thermoanaerobaculia; order Multivoradales; family JAGPDF01; genus JAGPDF01. Next base: position 288,498 of record CAWBFZ010000012.1, on the reverse strand, counting down.
AGGACTTTCCGCTCTCCGCCCGATTCGTGGAAGATCTCGGAGTTCACTAGCTGGCGCCGTCCGTTCGCGGCTGGCTCCTCGCGATATCCTGCGCCTTCCATGGCCGAAGGCGCTTTCTTCGTCGGGTTGTCGGATCTCCTCACTGGGGTGCTGTTCATCTCTCTCGCGCTGCCATTGATGTGGCGCAAGGTGGCGATGAACCGGTGGTACGGGGTGCGGATTCCCAAGGCGTTCGCCTCGGAAGAGAACTGGTACGCCATCAACGCCCTCGGTGGGCGCTGGATGGTGGTGGCGGGAGGCATACTGGCGATCGTCGGCGGGTTCGTCCTGCTCTGGCCGCCGGCGACCGTCACCGGGATCCTGATCGCCTCGCTCGCGCCGGTGCCGCTGGTGCTCTTCACCCTCGTGCCGGTGCTGCGTTTCGCCCGGAGGCTGCCGTCGTGAGCGGCCCAGTTCCGTTCGCCCCGTTCGATTCATCGGACGCCTGGCTGCTGCAGTCGGTGTTGTACGCCGGCGGGCTGACCGAGGGGGCCGAGTTGCGCGACGTCATCGGTCTCGGGGACGGCATCGGCGATGCCCTGTTCACCGCCGAGGAGCTGCGCGGCGGCTTCGCGCGGCTCACGGCTGCCGGCTTCCTCCGTGCCGAGGGCGGGCGCCACTACGTGGTCGGCGAAGCGCGCGGGCTGGCGAAGAAAGAGGGGCTGTCGCTCGCCGAGCACCGGGCGGAGATCGCCGCTTTCCTAGCGGCCTCGAACTATCGCGGGAGCGATCCCGACGAGCCGGATCCCGACCTCAGCGACGAGAAGATTCGACAGGCCGTAGAGGACTACCTGGCGCCGTTGCGCGACGGTAACGAGGGACCGAAGGGGGAACAGGATGCGAATTGAGGATGTTTCGAGAGTGCGTCACGTCACGGGACTGGTGCTCGGCCTGGCGCTGGCAACGGTCTCCGGCGTCGTCGGGCAGGATCGCGCAGCGGTCGTCTCGGACATGCGTGTGCTGCTGGACAACGACTGCGTCCGGATGCAGTTTCACGACGTCGCCGTCGGCGAGAAGACGCCGATGCACTCGCACCCACGCTATGCGGTCTACGTTTTCGAAACGTACCAGGCCCGAATCACGCTCGCCGACGGCGCGCAGCGCATGAGCGAGCACAAGGCAGGGGACGCTTTCTGGAACGAGGCCACGCAACACGTGGTCGAGAACCTCGGCGCGCGCCCGATCCACAATCTGGTTCTCGAGCTGAAGCCCGGCGCCACCTGCTCGGCCGCAGCCGACCCCGAGCGCAAGCGCGCCGAGATCACCGCGCTGCTCACGGATTTTCTCTCGCCCGAGCGGAACCCGACCCGCGCCGCGCACGAGCGCTTCTGGGCGGACGACCTGGTCTACACGAGCTCGGCGGGGAAGGTGACGAACAAGGCGGAGATCCTGAAGTCATTCGACGAACCGCCGAAGGCGGAGAAGGGAGAGACGGCAGAGCCGGAGCCGGTCTACTCCGCCGAGGATGTTCTAGTGCGCTGCTACGGCGAGAGCGGCGACATGGCGGCGCTCACCTTCCGGCTGGTCGCGCAGGCGGCGGACGGCACGAAGCAGTTCTACCGCAACAGCGGCACCTTCCTGCGCCGCGACGGCAGGTGGCAGGCGATCACCTGGCAGGCGACCAAAGAGCCGCCGGCGACGGCCCCGGTGACTCCGTGAGCGAGCTGTTCGCCACCGGCGAGCCGCGCTCCGGAGCCGAGATCGTCGCGGCGATGACCCGGCTGCACACCGAGTCGGAGCGCTACCTCGAGACTGTCCCGGCGATCGAGTTCGCCGCGCCGCAGGGGGAGAAGTGGTCGCCGGCCGACCATGTGCGGCATCTCGCCAAGTCGACCTATCCGCTGGTCGGCGCGCTCGGGCTGCCGAAGATCGTCCTCGGTCTGCGTTTCGGCCGCTGCCGGTCGGGCTCGCGCTCCCTGCCGGAGATGCGTGAGATTTACCGGGCGACTTTGCGGGAGACCGGCGCGACAGCGGGCCGCTTCGCACCTTCGCCGCAGTCGTCGCCCACCGACCCCGCAGCCTGGCAGCGGGAGGTCCTCGCCAAGTGGCGAGGCGCGGTCTCGGGGCTCGCGGCGAAGATCCCGGGCTGGAGCGAGGCGGCGCTCGACCGCTATCAGTTGCCGCATCCGCTGCTCGGCAAGCTCACGGTGCGCGAGATGCTCCTCTTCACCGTCTACCACAACGCCCATCACCTCGAGCAGGTCGCCGGCCGCCGCTGAGCCCGAAGCGCGCGAGCGCGCTACGCAGCCTCCGGTTCCGGCGCCTCGCGGAAGGATCGCCGCAGCATAAACTGCCGGCGATGCGCCGAGATCCGGGGACCAGTTCATGAGCCGCGACGAGACGCCCGACGAGACCAGCGACTCGCCGGCGCTGTTTCACGTCGCGAATACGGTCGATCTGCCGCTGGCCGACGGCCTCGGCCCGAAGATCGGGCCGTACCGCATCCTGCAGCTCCTCGGCGAAGGCGGCTTCGGCTCGGTCTACATGGCCGAGCAGAGCGAGCCGATCCGGCGCCGGGTCGCGCTCAAGGTCGTCAAGCTCGGCATGGACACGCGCCAGGTGATCGCGCGCTTCGAGCAGGAGCGCCAGGCCCTCGCGATGATGGACCACTCCGGCGATCGCCCAGGTGCTCGACGCCGGCGCCACCGACACCGGCCGGCCGTACTTCGTCATGGAGCTGGTCAAGGGCGAGCCGATCACCGAGTACTGCGACAAGCACAATCTGACGATCGCCGCGCGCCTCGGGCTCTTCGCCGAGATCTGCTCGGCGGTGCAGCACGCCCACACCAAGGGGATCATCCACCGCGACCTCAAGCCGTCGAACATCCTGGTCACCTCCCAGGACGGGCAGCCGCGCGCCAAGGTCATCGACTTCGGCATCGCCAAGGCGACCGCCGGCAATCTGACCGACAAGACCCTCTTCACCGAGCACCGGCCGCTCATCGGCACGCCCGAGTACATGAGCCCGGAGCAGGCCGAGGGCTCGCTCGACATCGACACCCGGACGGACGTCTACGCGCTCGGCGTGCTGCTCTACGAGCTCCTCACCGGGACGACGCCGTTCGACTCCCGCCGCCTGCGCTCCGCCGCGTTCGGCGAGATCCAGCGCATCCTGCGCGAGGACGAGCCGCCGCGCCCGAGCACGCGCCTCTCCCAGTCGGTGGAGACGCTGTCGACCGTCGCCTCCCGCCGCCATACAGAGCCCAAGAAACTCTCTTCGCAGCTGCGCGGCGAGCTCGACTGGATCGTGATGAAGGCGCTCGAGAAGGACCGCCAGCGCCGCTACGAGACCGCCAGCGGCCTGGCGATGGACATCCAGCGCTACCTCGTCGGCGAGCCGGTCTCCGCCGCGCCACCGTCCACCGCCTACCGGATCCGCAAGTTCGTCCGCCGCCACCGGGCGGCGGTGGCGGCGGCGAGCCTCGTCGCGGCGGCGCTCGTCGCGGCGGTGGTCGGAATCTCGTGGCAGGCGAAAGTGGCCCGCGCGCAGCGCGACAGGGCCGAACGCATCGCCGCGTTCATGGCCGAGATGCTGCGCGGCGTCGAGCCGAGCGTCGCGCGGGGGCGCGACACGACGATGCTGCAGGAGATGATGACCGCGGCCGCGGCGCGCATCGAGCGCGGCGAGCTCGCCCGAGCCCCGGAGGCCGAGCTGCAGTTGCGCGGCACGATCGGCACGGCCTTTCGCGAGCTGGCGCTCTACGATGAGGCGGCGAAGATGCTCGCGCCGGCCGTGCCGCTGGCGCGCTCGCGGCACTCGGGCGACGACGAAGCGACCGCCGAAGCCATCGGGAACCTGGCACAACTGTGGAACGACCGCGGCGATCTCGATGCCGCCGAGCCGCTCTATCGCGAGGCGCTGGCGATGGACCAGCGCCTTTTCCCGGGCGACGATGCGCGGGTTGCCACCGACCTCAACAACCTGTCGCAGCTGCTCGACGACAAAGGCGACCTGGCGGCGGCCGAACCGCTCGCCCGGGAGGCGCTCGCCATGCGCCGGCGCCTTTATCCGGGCGACCACGAAGACGTCGCGGAAAGCCTCAACAATCTGGCGAACCTCTTGGGCGGCCCGCGCGGCAAGGGCGACGTCGCGGCCGGCGTGGCGCTCTTCCGCGAGGCGCTGGCGATGAGCCGGCGCCTCTATCCGGGCGACCATCCCCGGGTGGCGGGCGGGCTCAACAACCTGTCGGTGGTGCTCAAGAACAGCGGCGATCTGGTGGCTGCGGAACCGCTGGCGCGCGAGACGCTGGAGATGCGGCGGCGGCTCTTCCCCGGCGACCACCCCTACGTCGCGACCGGCCTCAACAACCTCGCGCTGGTGCTGCAGGAGCGCGGCGACCTGGTGGCGCCGGAGGCGCTCTTCCGCGAATCCCTGGCGATGCGCCGGCGCCTCTACCCCGAAGGTCACGTGAGCATCGCGACCGACCTCCACAACCTGGCGCGCCTGATGTTTGCCCGCGGCGACCTCGCCCAGGCCGAACCGCTCTACCGCGACGCCGCGGCGCTCTACGAACGCACCCAGGGCAAGGGCTACTGGCCGGCCGGAAACGCCCGGATGGGGCTCGGCCGGACGCTCGCCGCCCGCCATCGTTTCGCTGAGGCCGAACCGGAGCTTCTCGCCGCGGAGCGCCTTCTGGCGACCGCGCAAGGCGTGCCCGTCGGACGGCACGCCGAAGGTGTCGCTGCGCTTGTGGCGCTCTACGAGGCGTGGGAGAAAGCCGAGCCCGGCCGCGGCCACGCCGCTGCGGGCGCCGGATGGCTGGCCCGGCGGGACGGCCCGCAGGCGGGAGCGCCCGCGGCGCGATGAACGGCGGACTCCAGCGATGACCCTCGCGCCGGGTACGGCCCTCGGGGTCTACCGCATCGTCGCGCCGATCGGCGCCGGTGGCATGGGCGAGGTCTTTCTCGCCCAGGACACGCGGCTCGAGCGCAATGTCGCGCTGAAGGTCCTGCCGCGGGCCTTCGCCGCCGACGCCGAACGACTGGGACGATTCGTCCGCGAAGCCAAGTCGGCGTCGGCGCTCAATCACCCCAACATCCTCACCATCCACGAGATCGGCGAGAGTGATGGGCTGCGCTATCTCGCCACCGAGCTCATCGTCGGCGAGACGCTGCGGGAGCGCATCGGCCGCGGCCCGTTGCCGGTCGCCGATGCCCTCGAGGTCGCGGCCCAGGTCGCTGCCGCCCTCGGCGCCGCCCACGAGGCCGGCATCGTCCATCGTGACGTCAAGCCCGAGAACGTGATGATCCGCGCCGACGGCCTGGTCAAGGTGCTCGACTTCGGGCTGGCCAAATGGAGCGAACCGCAGGCTGTCGATCCGTACGGCCCGACGCTCGACCGCTCCCACACCCATCCCGGAGTCGTTCTCGGCACGGTCGCCTACATGTCGCCGGAGCAGTCGCGCGGCAAGACGGTCGACGCGCGCACCGACCTGTGGAGCCTCGGCGTCGTGCTCTACGAGATGCTCTCCGGCCGGCAGCCGTTCACCGGCGAGTCTTCGACCGACGTGCTGGCGAACATCCTGCACCGGGATCCGCCGCGCATCGCGCTCGAAAGGGAGGAGCTCGCGCCCGAGATCGGTGCCATCCTCGGCAAGGCGCTGGCGAAGGAGAGGTTCGAGCGCTACGCCACGAGCCGGGATCTCCTGGCGGATCTCAAGGCGGCGCAAAAGCGCCAGCAGTTCGAGGCCGAGCTCGGACGGCAGTCGTCCGCCGACCGCGGCTCGGCGGTGCCGGCACCGCGGTACACGCGGTCCGGCGGCTCGTCGGCGGGCCTGCGGCAGGCGATCGCCGTGCTGCCGTTCCGCAACCTCTCGGCGGCGGCGGAGAACGACTACTTCTGCGACGGCCTGGCGGAGGAGCTGCTCAACGCCCTGGCGAAGATCGACGGACTCAAGGTGGCGGCGCGCAGCTCGGCCTTCGGATTCAGGGACAAGTCCGCGGCGGTCTCCGAGATCGGGCGCGCGCTCGGCGTCACGACGGTCCTCGAAGGCAGCGTCCGGACCTCCGGCAACCGGATGCGGATCGCGGTGCAACTGGTCAACGCGGCCGACGGCTATCACCTCTGGTCCGAGCGCTACGACCGCGAGATGCGCGACATCTTCGACGTCCAGGACGAGATCACCCTCGCCATCGTCGACGCCCTGAAGATCCGCCTGTTCGGCGACGAGCGGGCGGCGGCGCTCAAGCGCGGCACGGACAACGCCGCCGCCTTCGAGCTCTACCTGCGCGGCCGCCATTCGTGGAACCAGCGCACGGCCGATTCCGTCCGCCAGGCGGTCGCGCACTACCAGCGCGCGATCGCCGAGGATCCGGGCTACGCGCTCGCCTACGCCGGTCTCGCCGAGTGCTATGTCCTCTTTCCCTGGCTCTCGGTCGCGCCGCCGCACGACAGCATGCCCAGGGCGCGGGCGGCGGCGGAGCAGGCGCTGGCGATCGACGACACGGTGGCGGAGGCGCATGCGGCGCTCGGGGTCTATCTCTCGTTCTATGCCTGGGATCAGGCCGCCTCCGAACGCGAGCTGCGCCGCGCCATCGAGCTCCAGCCGAGCTCGGCGACGGCCTACCATTGGCTGGGCAACATCGCGCTCCTCGCCATGGGCCGCTGGGACGAGTCGCTCGCCGCCGAGCGCCGCGCCGGCGAGCTCGACCCGCTGTCGCTCTCCATCGCCTCGGACGCCGGCGTGACGCTGCTCTACGCGCGGCGCTACGACGAGGCGATCACGCAGTTCCGGCGGACGCTGGCGGTCGATCCGAAGTTCTACGTCGCGCGCTACCATCTCGGGCTGACGCTGCACGCGCAGGGCGACTACGAGGCGGCGATCGCCGAGCAGCGGACCTGCCTCGAAGGCAACGACGACCCGTGGGTGACGGCACTGCTCGCCTTTTCTCTCGCCAAGGCGGGGCGGCGCGCCGAGGCCCTCGCGCAGCGCGAGAAGCTCGTCGCCGAGTCGGCCGGCCGCTACGTCCCGCACGTCGGCCTGGCGATCGTCCACGCCGCGCTGGGCGAGCCCGACGAGGCGCTCGCCTGGCTGGAGAAGGACTTTGCCGAGCGCTCGCTCTTCCCGCCGTTCTACGCCTGGGATCCGGTCTTTGACGACCTGCGCGACGACCCGCGCTTCGCCGATCTCGTGCGCCGCGTCGGCGAGGCGAAGCTAGACGCGCGATAGCCGGCGGAGCGCGAGGCGGAGGAGCTCGTGGAAGGCGGCTTCGGGGGCCTCCTTGCGCGCCGCGCCGACGGCACCTTCGGCGAGCGAGGGTTTGTAGCCGAGGTTGACCAGGGCGGCTACCAGATCGTTGTCGCTACCACCCGACGCCGCCGTCGCGCGCGCCGCGGGGAGCTGGGCGGCCAACGCCTGCAGCTTGTCGCGCAATTCGACCACCATGCGCTCGGCGGTCTTCTTGCCGACGCCGGGGATCCTCACCAGCCGTGCGACGTCCCCGGCGGCGAGCGCGGCGATGAGCTCGTCCGGTGCCATCCCCGAGAGCACCACCTGTGCGAGACGCGGGCCGATGCCGGAGACCGCGATCAGGCGCTCGAAGAGCTCTCTTTCACGCTCGGTCCAGAAGCCGTAGAGGGCGAGCGCGTCCTCGCGCACATGGGTGTGGATGAACAGCCGGAGCGTCGCGCCGGCGTCGGCCTTCTGGAGCTCGTAGTAGGTCGAGAGCGGGATGGCGACCTGGTAGCCGACACCGCCGACGTCGAGAATCAGACGGTCCGGCACCGCCTGCACGACCTTGCCGGAGAGCCAACCGATCATCGGCCGATCCTATCCGCGCGCGCCAGCCCGAAGCAGGGACCGCATCAACCCGGCAGGGTCGCGTCGAGCGCCTGCAGGAGGTCGGCGAGCAGGTCATCCGGGTGCTCGAGGCCGATCGACAGCCGCAGCAGGTCGTCCGGCGTGGTCGTTCCCGGGCCGTCGCTCGAGGCCCGGTGCTCCACCAGGCTCTCCGGGCCGCCCAGGCTGGTGGCGTTGGCGAACAGTTTGAGGCGCGCGGCGACCGCCACGGCGGCCGCCCGGCCGCCCCCGACCCGGAGCGCCAGCATGCCGCCGAAAGCCGTCATCTGCCGGGCGGCGATTTCGTGCCCCGGGTGGGAATCGAGTCCAGGATAGAGCACCTGAGCCAGGGCCGGGTGGCCGGAAAGGGCTCTCGCGAGCGCGAAAGCGTTCGCCGAGTGGCGTTCCATGCGGCAAGCGAGCGAGCGCAGGCCGCGCAGGATCAGCCAGGAGCTGAACGGGCTGGCGGTCCCGCCGAGGCGCCGGCGGGTCTTGCCGACGGCTTCGGCGAGCCCGTCCCCCGCGCCGGCGAAAACCAGGGCACCGCCGAGCACGTCGCTGTGGCCGCCCATGTACTTGGTGGTCGAGTGCAGGACGATGTCGGCGCCGGCAGCGAGCGGCCGCTGCAGTGCGGGGGTGGCGAAGGTGCCGTCGACCAGGAGGCGGGCGCCGGCAGCGTGCGCCGCTTCGGCGAGGCGGCGGAGATCGAGGATCTCGAGCTGCGGATTGGTCGGTGTCTCGGCCCAGAGCAGCGCGGGGGAAAGCCCCGGGGCGCCCAGGGCCGCCGCCGTCGCGCCGGCGTTCGCGAGATCGACGAAGACCGGCTCTATCCCCCAGCGCGGCAGGAAGTCGAGCGCCAACTGGCGGACGCCCGAGTAGATGTCGGTGTGAAAGAGAACGCGGACGCCCGCCGGGAGCGACTGGAGAAGCGCCGCCGCCGCCGCCATGCCGGAGGCGAAGGCGAGCGCGCCGCTCGCAGGGCCGCCGCCCTCGATCGCCGCCAGCGCCTCTTCGAGGCGGTCCTGGGTGGGATTGCCCTCGCGCTGGTAAGCCCACTCGTGGAGCGGCTCGCACTCCGGGCCGTGGAGAAAGGTGGTGGAGAGGTGGATCGGCGGGGTGACCGCGCCGGTCTCCCGGTCGGCCTCCCCGCCGGCGTGCACGGCGACGGTCTCGAAGCGCATGGCGGGGAGTTTATCCCCGGCCGGCCGCGCGCTGCGCGGCGTGCGGGAAGCCCTAGGTGCCCTTCGCCTCGTCGCCGAGCATGCCGAACTGCTCGAGCAGCGGCTTGTCGTACTGCACCTTCGCCTCGCGCTTGCGCTGTTCGATGATCGAGCCCAGGAGGCGATTGACCTCGTTGCGCTCGAGCGCCTGCCGGGTCTGGGTGCGCTCGGCGGCGAAGGCGGCGGCGTCGAAGCCCTTGCGCGCCGTGATCTCGAAGAGCACCGCGCCCTGCTCGGTGAGCACCGGCGTGCCGACGTCGCCGGCCTTGCCGGCGAGCGCGGCGGAGATCAGTCCGCGGGAATCGGCGAGGCCCTCGATGTTGCCGTCGCGGCCGAACTCGCCGCTCTCCTTGACCTCCACGGCGAGCTCCTTGGCGACATCGTCCAGCTTCTTTCCCGATGCCAGCGCGCCGCGCGCCTGGACGAGGCGGGCGAGCGCGAGCTCCCCGGCCTTGGCACGCAGCGCCGCCGGCCGGACCTTGGCCTCGACCTCGGCGAGCGCCGGCATCCGCGCCGCGCTCTCGGAGGCCAGCGACAGGATGGCGAAGCCGCGCGCGATCTTGATCGGCGTCGAGGTCTTGCCGGCCTCGAGCGCGAAGGCGGCGGCGGAGAACGGCGTGCCGCGGCCGATGCCGGCCACCACCTCGTCGACGCCGAACGGCGGCGTGGTGATGAACATCACCGTGTCGTTGTCGGCCAGCGCCTTGAGCTGGGCCTCGGTGGCGAGCTTCTCGGCGGCGATCTTCGCCGCGAGCGCGGTGGCCTTGGCCTCCGCCTGCGTCTCGGCGCGTTCGGCGGCGAGACGGGAGCGCACCTGCGCCTCGACCTCGGCGAACGGCCGCTGGCCGGCGGCCCGCTTCTCGAGCACCTGGATCAGGTGATATCCGAAGCTGGTGCGGATCGGACCGACCAGCGTTCCCGCCGCGGCGCCGAACGCCGCCTCCTCGAACTCCTTGATCATCCGGCCGCGGCCGAAGAAACCGAGATCGCCGCCGCGCGTCTTGGAGCCCGGATCGTCGGAGAGCTCGGTGGCGAGCTTGGCGAAGTCCTCGCCGGCCTCGACGCGCTGGCGCGCGGCGCCGAGGCTGGCCTCGGCCGCTGCGGCCGTCCGGTTGTCGTCGACCTTGAGGAGGATGTGGCGGGCGTGGACCTGCTCTTCCAGCTTGAAGTCGTCGAGATGCGCGTTGTAGAAGCTCTCGAGCTCGGCCTTCTCGAAGGTCATCTTGGCCCGCGTGCGCACGGTGTCGACCAGCAGGTAGTTGACGACGCGCTGGGGCGGCAGGCGGAAGTCGTCGGAGTGGCGCTCGAAGTAGCTCGCGACCTCCGCGCTCGACAGCGTCGCCTGCGACTGGAAGCCGGCGGTCGGCAGCACGAGGTAGCGCACGGCGGCGCGGTCGGCCTGGTCGCGGTAGGCGCGTTCGACTTCGGCCTCGGAGACCACGAGGCTCGACGAGAAGATCGCATTCAGTTTGGTGAGGACGATCTGGCGCCGCATCGACTCCTCGAAATCCCGCACCGTGTAGCCGTTGGCGCGGACGAAGCGCTTGTAGGTCTCCTCGCCGATGAACCCGCCGCCGGCGTCCTTCATGCCGGGAATCTCGAAAATGGCCTCGCGCACCTCGGAATCGGAGGCCTCGAGGCCCCGCTCTGCGGCCTCGTTGAGGAGCAGGCGCTGATCGACCAGCCGGTCGAGCGCCTGCAGCGGGAGCCGCAACTGCTTGGCGATCTCCGGCGTGAAGTTCTCGCCGAACGCCTGGCGGTACTGCGCCTCGAGCTGCCGGTACTGGCGCTCGAAGTCGGCGTACGAGATCTTGTCGGTCCCGACCGTCGCTGCCGAAGCCCGCGTCCCGCTCCCTCTGGAGAGACCGCCGCCGAAGTCGACGAAGACGAAGGCGATGAAAATGAGGATGACGACCCAGAGGATCCAGGAGAGGTATTTCAGGTTGTCGCGCAAGACTTTGAGCATGGAAGACTCCAGAAGCCGGGGCGCAGAGCCCGGGCGAGAACGTTCCACGATAGCAAGCCGGCTGCGGGGCCGGCAACCGGCAGCTGCCAGGCCGGCGCCCGCCCCTCGCCCGCCCCGCGACTTCCCGGCCCTCGGCCGCAACTCTTCGAGGCTGCGGAACGGGTCACGCCAGGAGCCGTAACTTCAAGTAGAATCAGCCTCTTCGCCCTTCGAAATGGCGCAGATGGGTCGTCTCGAAGGCGATCGCAGGACCGCGATAGGGGAGCGCCAGGTGCCGTCCAACCCGATGAACAAGAGAACCCGGGGCTGGTACACCGTCTCGGTGGACACGGTGCGCGGCGCCGTGATCATCGCTGCGTTCGCCGCCCTGGCGCTCGGCGGCTACGGTCTCTACCGCCAGTGGGGGCAGAAGGCGCTCGAGCAGGAGGCGGCGGCGATTCTCACCGAGATCGAGATCCTGCTGGCGCGCGCCGACACCGAGAAGCCCGCGGGTTCGTTCGTCGAGGAGCTCGAATCGGCGCGCCGCGGCCAGGCTGCCTCCGCGGAGGCCTACGCCGCCGCGGACTTCGCGACCGCGGTCAGCGAGGGACGCCGGAGCCGGGCGCTGCTGCTCGCCATTCTCGATTCCGCGGCGGCGCGAGTCTCCACCGGCGAAGCCCAGTTCATCGCCGTGCAGGGCAGCGTCGAGGTACGGCACGGTGAACGCGGCGAATGGGAAGAGGCGCGGACGCGGGTCGTTCTGCAGTCGGGGGACTACGTCAAGACTTCGGGCAACGGTTCGGCCGAGATCGTCTTCCTCGACGGCACGCTCTACACCGTGCGGCCGAACACGCTCTTTCTCGTCACCCGCCGGCCCAGCACCGCCGGAGCGCCCGCCGAACAGACCATCGCGATGGAATACGGCTGGGTGAACCTCAATACCGCGCAGCGCGGCGGGCGCGTGACGACGCCGCGCGCCGAGGCGACCGTCGGACGTGAGTCCGAGGTCGTGGTGTCGTACGACAAGGCGTCGTCGACCGGGCGCTTCGCGGCCTTTCGCGGTTCGCTCGAAGTCGCTTCGGAGGCGGGCTTGAAGCGCACCGTCGGCGCGCTCGAGCAGGTGATCCAGACCGGCGACCTGATCTCCGAGGTCCGCCGGCTGCCGACCGCACCGGAGCCCGAGCGGCCGGACGACAACATCGAGCTCTCGCTGGCGGCGGTGAAGACGCTCGTCCTGTCGTGGAAGCCGGTCGACAGCGCGTCGCGCTATGCCCTCCAGGTCTCGCGCAGCCGTCTGTTCGTCGACAACGTCATCGACGTCAACGCGCGGACCAGGTCCGAGGCCACGCTCGGACTGAAGGGCGAGGGGACCTTCGAATGGCGCGTCGCCGCTCTGGGCCGCGACGGTCTCCAGGGACCGTGGAGCCCGCCGCGCACCTTCCGGGTGCTGGCGGCAGAGCGCCCGGGCGAGAAGGGCGACATGACCCCGCCAGAGCTTGTCCTCGACCAGGTTCAGGCCTATGGCAATATTTTCATCGTCGCCGGCCGCACGGAGGCCGGCGCGAGCTTGAAAGTCAATGGCGAGCAGGTGGCGGTGGCTTCGAACGGCACGTTCACCAAGACGGTCCTCGTGGCGCAGGAGGGTTGGAGTCTCCTCGAATTGCGCTCCATCGACCCTTCCGGCAACGAGGTCACGGTTCGCCATCGCGTTTTCGTCGAAACTCTCTGATGCCATTCCGCCTCAAGACGCACTGACCCAGAAAGAACGCCATGCCCTTCGGTTCCATGTTTCGCTATTTTTCGAACGATCTCGCGATCGATCTCGGCACCGCCAACACTCTCGTCTATGCCCGCAACCGCGGCATCGTGGTGCGTGAGCCGTCGATCGTCGTGCTCAACAAGCTCACCAACCAGATCGAGGCGGTCGGCGCCGAGGCCAAGGAGATGCTCGGCCGTACGCCCGGAAACATCGAATCGATCCGGCCGATGAAGGACGGCGTGATCGCCGACTTCGAGGTTACCGAGCGCATGCTCGGCTACTTCATCAAGAAGGCGCACGGGCGCAAGATGTACGTCCACCCGCGCATCGTGATCGGAGTGCCGGGGGAGATCACCCAGGTCGAGAAGCGCGCGGTCCGCGACTCGGCGCAGAAGGCCGGCGCCTCGGAGGTCTTTCTGGTCGAGCAGGCGATGATGGCGGCGATCGGGGCGGGGCTGCCGATCACCGAGCCATCGGGCAACATGATCGTCGACATCGGCGGCGGCACGACCGACATCGCCGTGATTTCGTTGTCGGGGATCGTCTATTCCCGGTCGGTGCGCGTCGCCGGCAACGAGATGGACGAAGCGATCATCAACTACCTCAAGCGCAAGTACAACCTGCTGATCGGCGAGCGCACCGCCGAGATCATCAAGTGGCAGCTCGGCTCGGCGTTTCCGCTCAAGGACCGGCTGACGATGACCATCAAGGGGCGCGATCTCGTCGAGGGCATCCCCAAGGAGCTCACGATTTCCGACGAAGAGATCCGCGAGGCGCTTGCCGAGACCGTGAACGTGATCGTCGACGCGGTGCGCATGGCGCTCGAACGCACGCCGCCGGAGCTTTCGGCCGACATCATGGACAAGGGCATCGTGCTGTCGGGCGGCGGCGCCCTCCTCCGGGCTCTCGACGAGCGCATCCGCGCGGAAACCGGTTTGCCCGTGGTCCAGGCCGAGGATCCGCTGGCCTGCGTGGTGCTCGGCACCGGCCGCGTCCTCGAAGACATGCACCTGCTGCGCAAGGTGTCGATCCGCTGAGCCCCGGCCGCGTTCGCCTGCTCTTCATCCTGCTGCTCGTCGGTCAGCTCTTCCTGATCGCGGCGCAGGAACCCGACCGCGGCGGCGCGGGGAGCCTCCTCGAAGGCGCTGCGCTGCGCAGCCTCGGGCCGTTCGCACGCGCCGTGGATGCGAGCTCGCAGGGGCTTCAGTCGGCGCGCGAGGGCCTCCGGCGGCGGGACGATCTCGCGGCAGAGAACCGGCGGATGAGGCAGGAGCTGCTCGAGCTCCGCCGCCGGGAGCTCCGCATGGAGGGTCTGGAGCAGGAGATCGAGGGCCTGTCGAAGACGCTCACCTTTCAGCGGCGCCATTCGACCGCACTGCGCATCGCCGAGGTGGTGTACGCCGATTACAGCTCGTGGCTGCGCTCGCTCGTGCTCTACGTCGGCACCGGCGCGGCCCGCCGCAATCAGCCGGTGCTCTCCGACGACGGGCTCGTCGGCCGGGTCATCCGGATCTCCGGCGCCTACGCCAAGGTCCAGCTGCTGACCGATCGCGCCGCTTCTGCCGGGGTCCAGCTGCAGCGCTCGCGCCGCCAGGGCGTGGTGCGCGGCTCCTCCCCCGGCGAGCTGCTGCTCGACTTCATCCCCCGCCAGGCCGACGTCGAAGTCGGCGAGACGGTGCTGACCGCCGGCATCGACGGCGTCTATCCGCGCGGCATCCGGGTCGGCGTCGTCGCTTCGGTCGAGCCGGGGAGCGAGGTTTTCCATCGCATCGTAGTCAAGCCGGCGGTCGACTTTTCGCGCCTTTCGTTCGTCTACCTGCTCGAAGGGGAGCTCGTACCCCCCGAGTTGCTCAGCGAGGGGGAACGTGCGGTTCCTTAAGTTCGTCGCCGCGCTGGCCGCGGCCGCCCTGCTGCATTTCGCCGGCGCCCGGCTGCTGCCCAATTTCTCCCTGGCGGTCGACCTCTTCCTGCTGGTGGTGGCGCTCGAGGCGCGCCACGGCAACCCGGTCGCCGGCATGTTCGCTGGCCTCGCGGCGGGCCTCCTCGCCGACGGCCTCTCGGGCGGGCCGTTCGGGCTCTACGGCTTCGCCGACACGGCGGTCGGCTTCGGCATCGCGCGCGCCGCACAGCAGCTCGTCGTGCAGCGCACCTCGAGTCTCGCCGGCGTCTTCGCCGCCGGCGCCGCCGCGCAGCAGGCCATCCTCGCTGCGCTGGCGCTCGTCTTCCGCGATCACGCCGAGCTCCCCGATCCGCTCTGGCTGCTGGTCAAGGTCGCGACCACCGCCTTCTTGGGCGTCGCCTGGACCGCCTCCGCCAACGCCGTCGCCAGCCGCCTGAAGTTCCGCCGCGCCAACCGCGCCACCAAAATCCAGCTCCCGGGCTAGAGCAGAGGTCCTTGTGAAACTGCAGGCAGAGGCGTAGAAAGTCGGATCGCGATGCGGGTCGGAGAGCACAAGGAGGCGCTGGTCGGGCGGGTCCGGGTTCTCTCGGGGGTCGTCGGGGTCTGCCTCGCCGTGATCGCCGGGGCGTTCTGGTTCGTGCAGGTGGTGCGCGGCAGCTACTACCGCGACCTCGCCGAGAACAACCGGCTGCGCAAGGTGGCGATCAAGGCGCCGCGCGGCTCGATCTACGACAGGAACGGCCGCGTCATGGTCGAGAACCTCCCGAGTTACAACCTCCTGCTCGACCGCAGCCGCGCCCGCGACTTCGCGGCCAGCCTCGAGTTCGCGGCACCGATCCTCGAGCGCCCGCTGCCGGAGCTCAAGGAGCTGCTCGAGCGTTACCGCGCGGTACCCTCCTTTCAGCCGGTGCTCCTGGGTGAGGGCCTGACGCTCGACCAGGTGGCGCGTTTCGAGGTCGAGCAACTGGCCCATCCCGAGTTCGTGGTCGACGTCTCGCACCGCCGCCTCTACCGCCTCGGTGTCCAGGCGGCGCATGTCCTCGGCTACCTCGGCGAGGCCCGGCCCGAAGAGCTCGCCGATCCCGGCAAGGGGCTGAAGAACGGCGACTGGGTCGGGCGCCGGGGGGTCGAGCTCGAGTACGACGCCCGCCTGCGCGGCGAGGACGGCGAACGCGTCGTGGTCGTCGACAGCCATGGCCAGTCCGTCGAGGAGCTCGGCCGCGAGGTCGGCCGTCCGGGCGGCGCGCTCACCCTGACGATCGACGCCGAGCTGCAGCAGGAGGCCGAGCGCCAGCTCGAGGGCAAGGCGGGAGCGGTGGTGGCGCTCGATCCCAGGAACGGCGAGATTCTCGCCCTGGTCTCGGCTCCCGGCTACGATCCCAATCTCTTCACCCATCGCCTCGAAGTGGCCGAGTGGCAGCAGCTCATCCAGGACCCGCTCCTGCCGCTGCAGAATCGCGCCCTGGCAAGCGCCTATCCACCGGGTTCGGTGTTCAAGATGGTGATGGCGGCCGCCGGTCTCACCGAAGGGGTGATCACGCCCGCGGATGGCGTCTTCTGTAACGGTTCAAAGATGTTCTACAAGCGCTCCTTTCATTGCTGGAAGGCGGGCGGGCACGGCTTCATGAATCTCGAGGCGGCGCTCAAGAACTCCTGCGACGTCTATTTCTACACCCTCGGCCAGAAGCTCGGCATCGAACGCATCGCCCGTTACGCCCGGCTGTTCGACTTCGGCACTCCGACCGGTATCGACCTCGACGGCGAGAAGCGCGGCCTGGTGCCCGATGGCGCCTGGAGCGAGCGCCAGCGCCGGCATCCGTGGTACCCCGGCGAGACGATCTCGGTGGCGATCGGGCAGGGGGCGCTGCTCGCGACCCCGCTGCAGATGGCGGTGATGGCGGCGGCGTTCGCCAACGGCGGCCAGCTCGTGACACCGCACCTGGTGCGCGGTGACGGCAGCCATCCGCCGCGGCGCATCGACCTGCCGCCGGGGGTCTTCGACCCGATCCGGCGCGGCATGTGGAAGGTCGTCAACGACGGCGGCACCGGCGCCTCGTCGCGGGTCGCGGGGGTCGAGATCGCCGGCAAGACCGGCACCGTGCAGGTCGTGGCGCACACCGCCTTCGAAGACTCGAGCCTCCGCCCCTACGCGGAGAGGAACCACGCCTGGTTTGCCTCGTTCGCGCCGTTCAACAATCCGACCGTCGTCATCGTGGTCTTCCTCGAGCACGGCGGCCAGGGCTCTCGCGCCGCCGCGCCGGTGGCCAAGGTTCTCTATGAAAAGCTCTTCCGGCCCGATCTCCGCACCGCTCCCGCTTCCTGACGCGCGGCCGCGGCTCGAGCACCTGGCGACCGTCCGCTGGGGACTCCTGGCGGCGGCGCTGGCGCTCACTGCGATCGGTCTCGCCACCGTGCACAGCGCCTCGGCGGAGCTCGGCACGGACTTCTTCTCGCGCCAGCTGATCTGGGTCGGAGTCGGACTGGCGGCGATGGTGGTGGCATTCAGCTTCAACTACCACACCCTGCTCGGCTTCTCGCTGCCGCTCTACGTCCTCGCTCTCGTCACGTTGGCGCTCGTGCTGGTGCTGGGCTACGAGGCGGGCGGCGCGCAGGGCTGGTTCCGCCTCGGCTCGGTCGGCATCCAGCCGTCGGAGTTCGCGAAGCTGGTCACGGCCCTCTACCTGGCGCGCTATCTCGCGGCGCCCTCGACCCGGCAGCTGCCGCTGCGGCAGATCTTCACCGCCCTGGGGATCGTCGGCCTGCCGATGGTGCTGATCGCCTTCGAGCCCGACCTGGGCGGCGCCGCGATGTTCGTGCCGATGGCGGCCGGAATGCTGCTCGTCTCGGGCGTCCGGATGCGGATCCTGCTCACCACGTCCGCCATCTGCCTGGTGGCCGGCGCGCTGATCTGGAGCCTGGGGATGAAGCCGTACCAGCGCCAGCGGGTGCTCACCTTCCTGGCGCCCGACACCGATCCGCTGGGCGCCGGCTACCAGGTGCGGCAGTCGAAGATCGCCGTCGGCTCGGGCGAGCTCGCCGGCCGCGGCTACGGCCAGGGGACGCAGAGCCAGTTGCGCTTCCTGCCGGCGCGCCACACCGACTTCATCCTCTCCGTGCTCGCCGAGGAGTGGGGCTTCGTCGGTGTCGGCACCGTGCTGCTGCTCTACGCCGCCTACCTCGCCAACCTCGCCGCGGTCGCCATGCGCGCCCAGGACCGTGCCGGCATTCTCCTCGTGGTGGGACTCGGCAGCATCTTCGCCTTCCATGTGCTCTACAACTCGGCGATGGTCATCGGCCTGGTGCCGGTGACCGGCATCCCGCTGCCCTTCCTCTCCTACGGCGGCTCCTTCACCCTGCTCAACTTCATCGGCCTCGGGCTGATACTAGGCGTCGACTACCGGCGCTTCGCCAACCGGTAAGGGCGAGCTCGAGCTTTGCACGTAAGGCGGCAACTGCTGCGCCGCTGCGGCCAATCCCGATCGCGCACCAGCCTGCAGGAAGATCGTGAAGGTGCCGGCAGTCTCGATGTCAGGCGGCGGCTTTTCGGTTCTTCCGCAGACTGAAGAGGGCGGCCAGGCCGATCAACAGGCAGAGCGCGGCGACGCCAAAGCCGGAGATCGCCGGCACCTCGGCCGCCGGCGCACCCCCTGGGCCGTCGATGTCGAAGGCGAACTCGGGAACGGAATGAGTCGCCAGGGTCGTCGTCCAGTAAGGATACGAAAAGACGGTGGAGCCAATGACGGCGCTGTTGAGTTGGAACGGGACTCCCGACGTCGCCCGGAACGCCCGACTTGCGACGTCGCCCTGGCCGTCGCCCACCACGGCGAGCCAGTAGGTTCCCGCAGGCAGTACAACGCTTCCGCCGAGCACGAACTGGAACTCGCGTCCGATGAGGCCAAATGCGTTCGGGCAGCGCACGGTGTTATCGGTATAGGTCGTCGTCACGAGGTCGGCGGTGGTCGGCGCGCCGGCGATCGGCGCCGCTCCCGGGGTTCCGCCAGCGTCGGCGTAAACGTACATCTCAGCCAAGGTGAGCCCGCCAGAGATGAAAAGGCAAGCCCGGACTTCGGCCAGAGTGCCGCCCGACGGCAGCGCGAAGTCGTCTGCGATCGTGGAGGCGTGGTCGCCCTCAGGCCCGCCGGTGCCGGTGATCGTGGTGTCTCGCTCGCTCGTAACGCCGTTGACGAGGTCGGCGGCACCGTTGTCCCAAAGCGTCCCTGGAGTGCTGGGAGCGAGTGGTGCGGGCGAGGAAGGCGGGCTTCCCGCAGCTTCCCAGGTTGCCCGTGCGGTTCCCAGCGGAGTGTCCGCGAGAACAGGCAGGGCCAGGACGAGCAGGCCGACAAAGAGCAGCGCGCATCGCTTCATGTTCGGTTCCTCCCTTTGGATGCGCAGCCATCATACTCGCCCAGCCGCACTGCCTCGGAGCGCTCCTGAGATGGCAGGCGCCGACGACTGCCGGAGGAAAGAGGGTGGCACCTGATGCCGCTGCGGGTAAGATCGGACCCGGAGGTCCCCGTGGCCCACAAGATGCTGGTCGAGAGCGATCCGCACGAGACCCGCGTGGCGGTGCTCGAAGAGGATCTGCTGACCGAGATCTACCTCGAACGCCGCTACCATCGCGGCGTCGTCGGAAACGTCTACAAGGGCCGGGTGTCGCGCGTTCTGCCGGGGATGCAGGCGGCGTTCGTCGACATCGGGCTCGACCGCGACGCCTTCCTCTACGTCGCCGACGTCTACCTGCCGAGCGAGACCGATGCCCCCGATGCGGTCGCTGCCGCGGATCCCACCGGTCCGGTCGCCGCGGCGCTTGCCGGCGACGACGAGCTCGACCTCGGTCCGAACCTCCACGACGACGACACGCTCTCCGGCGAGCCGCCCCGGCACGACTACGGCTCGGGACCGACCATCGACTCGCTGCTCAAGGTCGGCCAGGAGCTGCTCGTCCAGGTGACCAAGGATCCGCTGCCGAACAAGGGGGCGCGGGTCACGACGCAGGTAACGTTCCCGGGGCGCTTCGTGGTCTTCTTGCCCACGGTCTCGCACGTCGGTGTGTCGCGCAAGATCGAGGACGAGACCGAGCGCCTCCGCCTGCGTGAGCTCCTCGAGTCGCTGCCGCGCGCTGGCACGGGCGGTATCGGGGGGGGCGGTGGGACCGGCGGAGTGATCGTGCGCACCGCCGGCGAAGGCCGGAGCGCCGAGGATTTCTCGGCCGATCTCGTCTACCTCCGGGCGCGCTGGGAGTCGGTGCGCAGTCGCGCCGAGACCGCGGTGGCGCCGGCTCTGATGCACCAGGATTTCGATCTCGCCCTGCGCCTGGTGCGCGATCTCTTCTCGGCCGATTTTTCGCTCCTCTGGGTCGACGGCGAATCGACCTACGAACGCATCGTCGAGTTCCTCGACCAGGTCCAGCCGCAGCTGGTGTCGCGCGTCAAGCTCGACCGCGAAGAGCGCGGCCTCTTCGAACGCTTCGGCATCGAGAAGGAGATCGAAGCCGCGCTGAAGCCGAAGGTCTGGCTGAAGTCCGGCGGCTATCTGGTGATCAATCCGACCGAGGCGCTGGTGGCGATCGACGTCAACACCGGACGCTTCGTCGGCCAGCACAATCTCGAGGAGACGGCGCTCGCCGCCAACCTCGAGGCGGTCGAAGAGGCGGTGCGGCAGATCCGCCTGCGCGACCTGGGCGGCATCATCGTGCTCGATCTCATCGACATGACCGATCTCGCCCACCGCGAACAGGTGTTCAGCGCCCTCGAGCTCGAGCTGCGCAAGGACCGCGGCAAGCACAAGGTGCTCTCGATCTCGGAGTTCGGGCTGGTGCAGATCACCCGCAAGCGGAGCCGCGCCAACCTCGAACGCCTGCTCACCCAGACCTGCCCCTACTGCGAGGGCAGCGGCCGCATCAAGTCGATCGCCACGATCTGCCTGTCGCTCCGGCGCGCGGCGCTCGCCCTGCGCGGCACGCTGATTTCCAAGGAGCTCCTGGTCCGTGTCCATCCGGAGGTCGCGCGCATGCTGCAACGTGAAGAGCGCGGCATCATCGAGGAGATCGAGCGCGAGCTCGCGGTCGGCATCATCATGCAGGCCGACGCCAAACTCCACCACACGAGCTTCGATATTCTCGAAGTGTGACTGCATTCCCTTTCGCCTGGCCGGGCTTCCGCGGCGAGGCGGCGGCGCGTCTCGCCGGAGAGGACCTGCCGGCCGCTGCCCGTCGCTTGCTCGATCCGGCCGCGGCGACCGCGACGCTCCATTGGGGGCGCAACTACATCTACCGCGCCAGCCTCACCACGGCGCGCGGCGAGACCGCGGTGGCGGTCAAGCAGTTCCGCGAGCGCGGCCTGCGGGCCCGCCTCCTGCGTGCCCGCGGCGAGTCCAAGGCGGCGAAGAGCTTTCGCATGGCGGAGGCCTTCACGGCCGCCGGGCTCTCGACCCCCGAGCCGCTGTTCTATGCCGAGGCGGTGGCCGGCACCCCGACGGCGATCTTCGTCACCCGCCTCCTCGCCGGGCGCCTCGAGCTGCGCTTCCTGCTGCGCGCGCGAAACGCCGGCACCGACCGCGAGAGCTTCCCGCGGGTCGGGGCCGAGGCCGCGATCGCGGCAGTCGCGCGCTACGCCCGCCGGATGCACGACGCCGGCTTCTTCCACCGCGACTTCTCGATCGGCAACCTCCTCCTCGAAGCAGGTTCCACCGCGGACGCCGTCGCCGACGTCGCGGTGCTCGACCTGAACCGCTGCCGGAGGCAGCGCCGGGTTGCCGCGACCGACCGCATGCGCGACCTCTGCCGTCTGCCGCTCGAGCGGGCGGACGATCGCGAGCTCCTGCTCGCTGCCTACTTCGCCCCGGAGTCCGTTCCGGAGACCGCGCGGCAGAGCTACGACCTCGCGCGCCGGGGCTTCCTGGCCAAGATCCGCTTCAAGGCCGGCCTGCGCGGCGCGCTCGTCAAGACGAAGTCGTGGCTCGTGCCCCGCGGCACACACGCCCACATTCCGCCGCCGCCCGAGGCGGCCGAGGTTCGCGATCGGGCGGTCTGGGACCGGCTCTCCGACCAACCGCACCAGCACGCCGGCCGGTTCGCCCGGGCCCGCATCCGGCTCGCCGACCTGCCGCAGCACCTGCGCGCTGTCGCGGCCCTGGTCGGCGCGCTGCCGCGCATCCGCCGGAGATATCGGCAGCTTGCCGCCGAGCAGCTCGCCGGGCGCGCTCCTTTTCCCTGGCCCGAGCCCGGGATCGCCCTGCGCCCCTGGCCGGAAAATCCGGCGGTGCTGCTCGCGGCGTTCGACCGCCTCGGCGCACGGCGGGCGATGATCCGTCTGCATCCCTGGCAGGAGCGCCATGACGACGAGTGGGAGCTCGCCCGGGCGCTCGCCGCGCGCGGCGTCGAGCTCGCCTTCTCGCTGCCGCAGAACCGCGACCTGGTGAACGATCCGGCGCGCTGGGAGACGGCGATCGCCGAGCTCGCCCGGCGCTTCCGGCCGCTCGGAAAGCGCTTTCAGATCGGCCAGGCGATCAACCGCAGCAAGTGGGGAATCTGGAACTACGACGAATACCTCGCCCTCGCGGCGCGCGCCGCCGGGATCCTGCGCGCCGGTCCGGCGGGCGCCGGCGTCGAGCTCTTCGGGCCGGCGGTCATCGACTTCGAAGCCCACATCACCGCGGCGGTGGTCAACCTGCGGCCGCCCGCCGGGCTTCCGGAGCTCCACTTCGACGGTCTCGCGAGCCTG
Source organism: Thermoanaerobaculia bacterium (assembly GCA_963788175.1). GTDB lineage: Bacteria > Acidobacteriota > Thermoanaerobaculia > Multivoradales > JAGPDF01 > JAGPDF01. Next base: position 266,136 of record CAWBFZ010000012.1, on the reverse strand, counting down.
CTCTACGTCGATCGCCGCGGCGCGCCGGAGAACCGCCAGCTCGGCTTCGACACCGAGGGCAAGGTCCGGCTGCTGGCGGCGATCGCCGGTACGGCGCGCCTGCTCGCCTCCGGCCGGCAGTGGATCCCGGAGGTCAACTGGCCGCTGCGCGAGGGGCCGCACTCCCCGGCCGGCAAGAGCGTCGCGGTCGACGAGGAGGCGCAGGCCGACTTTCTGGTGCGCTATTTCCTGCTCGCCGGAGGCTCCGGACGGGTCGAGCGCATCGACTGGTGGCAGCTGGTCGCCAAGGGTTACGGCCTGTGCGATCCGCAGCCCGACGGCAGCCTGCGCGAGCGACCGGCGTTCCGGGCGATGGCCACCCTGATCCGCGAGCTCGCCGGCACGACCTGCCACGGCGCCCTGCCGGCGGACGCCCTGCCGGCTGGCGGGCGCGGTTTCCGCTTCACCCGCAGCGGCAGCCGGGGCAGCGAGGAGATCGTCGTCGCCTGGTCGACCGCCGGCGCCCTCGACTGGACGCCGCCCCGGGAACCGCAGCGCTTGGTCGACCGCGACGGCGGCGAGCTGCCGCTCACGGCCGGATCGCAGCGCCTGCTGCCGGCCCCGCGCTACTTCATCACCGCCACGCCCTAGCCCGGCGCCGTCTACCGACCATTGTCGGCGCCGGCACCCGACGAAAGTGAGGCGTGCCGCGGCCGCCGCGAGGGGAAGATGGACCGGTGAAGCCGGTTCGCGGTACCGTCCCGGGTCGAGCGCCCGTGAATCCCATGCCCGACCCGTCGCCCGACGCCCGCGCCGGAGAGAAGCTCCTGCTGCTGATGCGGGTGGGGCGGATCATCGCCTCCGACCTGAAGCTCTTCGACATGTTGCAGAAGACCGCCGACGCCATCCACGAGCTGCTCGGGTACCCCAACGTCGATCTGCCTCTGCTCGACGAACGCGATCCCGAGACGCTGGTGGTGCGCATCCGCGGCGGCTCCTACAAGGAACGCATCCACCACGAGGACCGCATCGCGATCGCGCGCGGCGTCATGGGCGCGGCGGTGCGCGAGCGCAAGACCCAGGTGGTCAACGACGTCGCCGCCGACCCGCGCTACGTGCAGCCGCCGTCCGGGATCGCGGTGAAGGCGGAGCTCGCGGTGCCGATCCTGCACGCCGGCCGGCCGCTCGGGGTGGTCAACGTCGAAGGCGACCGGCCGTTCACCGCCGTCGACGTGCAGCTCCTCGAGCTCGTCGCCGATGCCCTGGCGGTGGCGCTCGAGAACACGCGCCTGTTCGCCCAGGAGCGCCGTCTCGCGATCCTCGAAGAGCGCCAGCGGCTGGCGCGCGATCTCCACGACTCGGTCACCCAGCTGCTGTTCAGCTCGACGCTCCTCGCCGAGTCGCTTCCCGGACTGCTGCGCAAAGGGATCGACGAGGCGGCGCCCAAGCTCGAACGCCTCATCGAGCTCAACCGCCGGGCACTGGGCGAGATGCGCGGGTTGCTGCGCGAGCTCGCCCCCGGCGGCTCGGGAGCCGACTTCTCGAGCCGCGAGCTGCCGGCGCCGGCGACGGTCATGCTGCATCGCCACGGGCTCGTCGAGGCGCTGCGCACCGAGCTCGCCACGGTCGCCGCGCAGGGCCTCGGCACCCACCTCGAAGCGTCGACCTACGAACGCCAGTCGCGCGAGCGCGAGGAGATGCTGCTACGGGTGGCGCAGGAGGCCCTCGCCAACGCCGTCAAGCACGCCGCCGCGCGCGAGGTCTCGGTCCGGCTGGCGTCGCTCGAGGGCGAGGTCGTGCTCGCCGTCCGCGACGACGGTCGCGGCTTCGACGCCCGCAGCACCGTGCGCGCCGGCGCTGCGCGGCCGCGCGTCGACGGCGGCATGGGGCTGGCGTCGATGCGTGACAGGATTCGCGGTCAGTTCGGTCAGTTGATCGTCGAAAGCGCCCCCGGGCTCGGCACCACGGTCGAAGCCCGGCTACCGCGTTGAGTTTGCTCCGGAGCCCCCCAATGTCCGCCATTTCCGACCCTCCCACCCCGTCCCTGCGCCTGATGCTGGTCGACGACCACGAGATCGTGCGGGAAGGCCTGCGGACACTCCTCGAGCAGGAGGAGGACCTCGAGGTGGTGGGCGAGGCCGAGGACGGCGAGTCCGCCGTGCGCCTGGCCGCCGAGCGCCACCCGGACGTCGTGCTGATGGACGTCATGATGCCCGGCATGGGCGGCATCGAGGCCACGCGCCGCCTGCTGGCTCTGGCATCACCGCCGCGCGTCCTGATGCTCACCAGCCTCGCCGACGAGGCGGCGATCCGCGAGGCGGTGGCGGCGGGGGCGATGGGCTACCTGATGAAGGACGTGTCGCGCGCCGAGCTGGTGCGCGCCGTGCGCGACGCCGCCCGCGACCGCCCGACGCTCCACCCCGAAGCGCAGCGCATCCTGATGCGCCGCCCCGAGAAGAGCCCGCTCGACGACCTGACGCCGCGCGAGCGCTCCGTCCTCGACCTCGTCGCCGAAGGCAAGAGCAACCGCCAGATCGCCAACCGCCTGGGGCTCACCGAAGGCACGGTGAAGGGTTACGTCTCGATCCTGCTCGACAAATTGGGAGTGCAGGACCGCACCCAGGCGGCCCTCCTCGCGGTGAGCCTCCGGCGCGGCGCTACGCCGCCGCGCTAGCACCAACACTGCGGCGCTACGTCGCCGCGCTAATACCGACACTACGGCGCGCCGCCGCCGCGCGCGTCGAAGCCCGCCCGCGGAGCGCCGGTTGGCACTCTTTCTCCGCGCTCTCCGTTGTAGTCTGTCAAGGAGGATTTCGGCCCATGAAAAGCCTTCGTTTCATTTTGGCATCGTTGTTCGTCGGCGCCGTCGCGGGAGTTTCCGCCCCGGCGGCGGCGCAGATCGAAGTGATCCCCGAGTCGGAACTTTCGCCGGGGGCGAGGTTCGCCGTCGCGATCGAAGACGACGACCTCGACAAGGTCCGGGCGCTCCTCGACTCGGGGCTCGCCGCCGACACGCCGATCGACTCCGGCGAGAACGCCGAAACGCCGCTCATGAAGGCGGCGCGCGAAGGGACGGTCGAGATCGCCAAGCTCCTCCTCGCCCGCGGTGCGAAGGTCAACGCCAAGAACGGCGAGAACTCGACCGCGCTCGAGGCGGCGATCGGTCGCGATCAGCGCGCCATGGTGGCGTTGCTGCTCGAGGCCCAGGCCGATCCGAACTCGGTCAACAAGTACATGCAGTCGGCGCTGTCGAACGCCGCCGCCGCCGGCAACCTCGAGCTCACCGAGCTGCTGCTCAAGGCCAAAGCCAAGCCTGAGCTGCCGGGGCTGGTCCTCACGCCGATGATGTTCGCCGCCTTCGCCGGCAACGGCGACCTCATCCGCCTGCTGGTGCGCTACGGCGCGGACGTCAACTACGCCACCAAGGAGTACGGCCAGAGCGCGCTCACCAGCGCGATCACCGCCGGCAAGCCCGACATGGTGGCTCTGCTGATCGAGCTCGGGGCGAACGTCAATCAGAAGACCCCGGATGGCGACACGCCGCTCAAGATGGCGAAGAACGGCGATCAGGACGACGTCGTCGCCATGCTGAAGGCCGCCGGCGCGAAGGAGTAAGGTGCGCCGCGTCCTCGCTTCCCTGACGCTCCTCGCGCTGTTCGCTGCCGGCGCGGCTTTCGCCCAGGAGGCGCCGGCAGCGACCGTCGGCGGCGGCACCGCCGAGGGCTGGCTCGAGGTGGCGCGCGAGCGCACCGAGCTGCGTTACGCCTGGGTGCTGGGGGAGTCCGGCGACGGCGCGAGCGGCGAGCTGCTGGTCGTCCTGGCGGACCGGCCGTTGCCGGAGGCGGCGCTCGCCGGCGCCGCCTTGCGCGACGAGCTGGCCGCCAAGGACGAAGTGCGGTCGCTCGTGGCGCGGATTCCCGAAGCGGCGGGTGAGATCGAGGTCTGGTTCCACCATCCGCGCCTGCCGCGCGGCATTTCGCTGCGCGGCCTGGCGCATTTCGTGCGCGAGACAGAGACGGCAGCGCGCCTCGAGGGGCGCCTGGTGTTCTCCGGCGAAGGCACGCCGTTCGAGGTCTGGTTCTCGGCCCCGATCGTCCGCGGCGAGACGGCGACCTGGCCAGAGATCGAGGCCGAAGCGCGCACCGTCCCGCCGCCGCGCGCGTTCGAGGAGGTCCTGCGCGACGGCGTCGCCGAGGAGATCGAAGCCGCCCTCGCGGCCCAGCCCGACCTCACCCAGGTCGGCACCTCGGGGATCAGCGCGTTGGCGATCGCCGCCGATGCCGGCAACGCCGTGGCGATCGACCTCCTGTTGGCAGCGGGCGCCCCGGTCGACGCGCGCGCCGACCGCGCCGCGATGACCGCGCTCATGCTCGCCGCCGGCCGCGAGAACCCGCAGGCGGTCGCAGTACTCCTCGCCGCCGGCGCCAATCCGAAGCTCCGCACCGCGAGCGGCTTCACCGCCCTGATGCACGCCGTCCTCGAGAACCGGCTGGAGAACGCCCGCCTCTTGATCGCCGCCGGCGCCGACCTCGACCGCGACCGCGAGACCCTGGTGAAGCTCGCGAGCGAAAAAGGCTACGCGGAGATGGTCGTCCTCCTCACGGCGAGCCTGAAGCCGACGCCGCCGAAAGACTGAAGGCCGGTTCTTTCCCAGCCGCGTCGGCGGCCGAGATCGCGACCCGTGTCTGGCCAAACTGGCCAGTGTGGTAGAACCAAGATCATGGTCACGAGGCCCAGGGTATCGACGAGGCAGGTTGGGGCGCGAGCGCTGATGGACTTGCGGTCCGGAAACATCGTGCGCCAGGTCTGTGTCATGGGGATGTGCGCGCTGCTTGCGGGAAGAGCTGGCGTCGCGCAATCGTTCACGCTCTCCTACACGAGCGATCCAGGCGATCCCATCGGCCAGGGGATGTCGGCGAGCTACACCGAACTCGATGGATCTGGCGTTCTTTCGATGGGCGGAAACGGAAGTGTGTACTTCGAGTTCGAACATGCCACGAATCCAGCGATCGATTGGTACGTCGGCCTCGCAGCGGCCGACGATGCCCTGCTGGTTCCCGGAACCTATACGGACGTTTGGCGCTACCCACTGCAGCCCCCCGGTCATCCAGGGCTGACGTGGCGAGGCATGGGAACTTATTGTGGGTCTCTGACCGGATCCTTCGTCGTGAACTCCATGACGCGGGACTATTTCTCTCGTCCGCGGCGGATCTCGGTAGCGGTCGAACAACACTGTAGCGGCCTTCCTCCGGCACTCCATGGACAGCTCGACTTCGACTTCGGCGGCATGGGCCCGGTCGAGATCGAGCCCGACAGCCTGCTTGTGAGCTCCGGCTACCTGATCCATGGCTACAACTTCGGAGGCGCACACTCGCGGGACTATCCGATCTTGGGCAGCTCCGCCGAAGTGGGCCACCCGACGGACAGCTACGACTTCTTTCGCGATCTGGCAGTAGGTCCTTCGGGCATCGTCTACGGAGTCAGCGGAACGTTCACACCCAGGTTGCGGATCTGGGATCCGGTCAGCGGATCGTGGTCCACGGCAGCGGAGGTTGACTGGGAGGCCTCGAACAGCTCCGCTCCGGTCGGTCTCGCGGTGATGGAGTCGTTCGTCTTCGTGATCGACACTTCGAGCAATGCCGAGCAGTCCCTCCTGCGCTACGACACCACCAACGACTCATGGCGCCGGTTCGGGAGCGTCCAGTTCTACAAGGACATCGCTGCCGGTTGGGACGGCTTCCTCTACGCACTCCGATTCAGCGACGGCACGACCGTCGACAGGTACGACCCGCTGACCTTGCAGCCCGTCGGTTCGGTCTCATTGGAAACGCCAGTCGACGCGATCGCAGCCGCAGGGGACGGTCGGATCTACGGGCTCTCGGGAGCCCCATCTGTTCTCTACAGGTTCTCCTCTACCGGTGCCGTCGAAGGAAGCGATGACGAAGCGTTCGTCATGGCTTTCGACCTGGACCTTTCCAGCGACGGACGAATCGCCATCGGATTGCAACCCGCCGGTGGGGGATGGGGAGTCACCACGACGGCGCTCGAACCGGTGACCTACTTTCCTGCCCCGCAAGGCGACGCGCACCCAACATATGTAGCCTTCGCCGAGCCGGGATACCAGTCGAATCGGATCTTCATCGACGGATTCGAAACCGGTGGCGCCTCGCTGTGGAGCGCGACCGCGCCATAGGTTCGCTCGGATCCAGCGCAGGGGTGCGGTTGCGTCGCCCCGTTTGCTGGGGACGTTGCTCAGCGCAGCGTGACCAGGCTGCGCAGGCGCATGGCGCGGTCGTAGAACGGCTTGCCGGCGGCCCAGCCGAGGCACTGATTGAGGAGGCCGGCGTAGACCAGCAGGAACGGCACGAGGGCGGCATGGCGTTCGCCGTGCGCCCGGACGCCCTGGTCGAGGGCTGGCCTGGTTGAGGTGCCACCCGATTTCCCAAGCCGGCTCCTCCGGCCTTCGGCGCCAGATAGCCGGACCCGTTTCCGTCTTTCATCTTTATGGCTCGAAGACTACGCTACGTACCTCCCGGGGGAGCCCTCGTCGAGATCACCTGTCGGACGATCCAGGGCCGCCTGCTCCTGCGCCCCTCGACGGGCCTGAACGACGTCACCCTGGGCGTGCTGGCCCGTGCCGCACGCCTCGCTTCGCTCCTGGTGCACGCCTACGCCTTTCTCTCCAACCACTACCACCTGCTCGTGACGGTCGCCGACGCCCAACAGCTCGCCGACTTCATGAACTACCTGAACTCGAATCTCGCCCGGGAGGCGGGTCGGCTCGTGCGCTGGCGCGAAAAGTTCTGGGGCCGGCGCTACGAAGCGGTCCTCGTTTCCGACGAGGAAGCGGCGCAGGTGGGTCGGCTTTCGTACGTCCTGGCGCAGGGCGTCAAGGAGGGGCTCGTCGCCTCGCCCTTCGACTGGCCCGGAGTCCATTGCGCCCGCGCCCTGGCCGAAGGGACGACCGTCTCCGGTCATTGGCACGACCGGACGCTTGAATCCAGGGCGCGGCGCAAGAGTCTTCCTCTCGATCCGCAAGCCTTCGTCGAGCGCGAAGAGCTCAGCCTCGCTCCGCTTCCCTGCTGGGAGTCGCTCGCGCCGGAGGTCTATCGAGCTCGAGTCCAGGAGCTGATCGAGGAGATCGAGGCCGCCGCCCAACTGCGGCAGGAGGAAACCGGGAGGCCACCGCTCGGACGTGACGCCGTCTGCCGGCAGGATCCTCATCACGAGCCGAACCGGATCAAGAGAAGCCCAGCCCCGCTGGTGCATGCCGTAGCTCCGGCAGTGCGTCGCGGCCTCCGCAAGGCCTACTTCGCCTTCCGCGAAGCCTACCGATACGCGGCTCGCCGGCTTCGCGCGGGCGCAGCGGACTTCGAATTCCCCGCAGGCGCGTTCCCCCCGCCGCTCCCGGTCCGAGCCGCCGCCCGAGCCGGCTAAAGGCGACGGGAGCTTCGGCGCAATCCAACAATCCGGGGACCCAACGGTCTCCGTATCTGAAGCCTCTCAATCTGAGGGCGCCTCCACGCTCAGCTTCAAAGAGCGCCGACACGCGATGGCGTCATGGAACGCCACTGCCTCGCTCTTCCTGCCTCTTAGACGCAGTAAAGTTCTCGAAACCGCGCGAAACTCGAACTGCCACCGTCGACGAATGCGGCATCTCCAGGCCTCCAGCCGAAACTCATCGAAAATCGGGTGGTACCGCTTCCCGGGAGCTCTACGCGAAGTCCAACGGCCTTCGCCCTACCACGGCCAAAGGTTCGACCACCACGATGGGTACCAGACCTCCCACCATCGAGGGGCCCTATACAGGTTCAATCCGGACGGATTCGAACCCACATCCTCAATGGAATCGACGAGCCTGATTTCTCGAACGCTTAGCGACATTTCTGTGCGCTCGGAATCCAGGCCCAGCTCAGCCCAGCGAGGGTCGCTGCGAGCTCGCGTCAGTGCGGCTTGCCTTGCCGCATCTATGTCACCTGACGTTACCCAGTGATTCTGGAAGAAGCCGTAGCGCATTGACGTGCCCTTGGCCCGTCGAATCCAACAATTCGTGCCTTGAACGAGTACGTAGTAGTTCTTCATATAGGTGGGTGTGGGACTCGACAAGACTAGTCGTCGATGGCCTCGATCAGTTCCTCCGTCTTACGATTGTGCTCCCCGCCGCTCCCAGCAGTTGCTGCATCCTGGAGTTTCTCAGCTCCCACTAGGCCGACCTCGACTTCGGCGTCGACAACGTCGGCGAGAAACATGCCGGGCAGGAACCCCGTAACGATCTCACCACCGCGCTCCCAGAAATTGTGCGAACCTTCTCCCTGATTTCTTCCCGATTCTCGTGAAGGCCGGCCCGGTACATGAGCGTGTGGGTTGCGCCCTTCAAGGCTACCAGACTCGTCGGGGTGCGCCGGGTCGATAATTGGCTTTCCGCTGCCTCGCGCTGCGGCACGTGTGCCGCTCATGGCCTTTGCCTTTCGGACGGACTCAATGTCCTCACCCTGGCGCATGGCCTGACCGACCTGCTTTTCGCTGAATAGGGCCTTGACCCTGATCAGCCGATCCTTTGCCATCTTCACGATCCAGGCGATCGGCTTCTCCTTCTTCCCGTCGGGGTCTACGACTGAGCGGGTTGCCTATTACGTAGGCGTACCGATTCCAGCTCTGCGGTGTCGCTGGGTGTCGAGACGGGATCGGTGCTCAGGAATCGCCCCGTCAGCGGCGACCTGAATCGCGCATGCATGTAGTCCAGATCGTCGAGCGTGTTGGTGGTGGTGGACTGTAGATCGCGTTCGTGGCCGGTGAACTTCATGACTTCGTCGTCCTGGGCGGTGGAGGTGGCTTCTCTGCCGAAGGGGAAGTAGGTGTGGCGAACGCCGAGAGTGCCGACGGCACTGTCGGCCGTGGCGCGGATCGAGCCCAGGTGGTCGAGACCGGTGTCGCGGAAGGGGCCGCCGATCTCCTTCGAGGCGAGTAGCTTGCCTTCGCGGTAGGCGTACTGGGTGAGCGTGCGCGGGGTGGGCGACGGCCGGCGCTCGTCGCGGACCAGGACCTGGTTTCCCAAACCCCGAAACGTCCAGTTCGACCAGGTCGCGCCGGCGACGTCCTTGATCGCCCAGAGGCGCTCGTCGTCGGCGGTGTAGACGTAGCTCCAGCCCTCGGAGCCGTTGCCCCAGTGGGTGAGACGGTTGAAGCGGTCCCAGGAGTAGGTCGCCGTCGTGGTCGGATCCGACCAACTGGTGAGGTTGCCGCCGGCATCGTACTGCGCCAGGGCCACCGGCGCCGGGAGGGTGATCCGGTTCGTGGTGCCGATGACCTGGAAGGTCTCCGACGGTCCGCTGGTCGTGGCGACCGAGGTCATGTTGCCGTAGGCGTCGAAGCCGTAGGACTGCGTGCGAGCCGGCGACGATCGATCCCATCTGCGCCTCGACGAGGCGTGAGTAGCGGTCGTAGCGGAAGTGGTCCGAGCCCATCGTCTTGATGTTGCCGGCAGCATCATAGGCGAAGGTCCCGGTGGTGAAGGGGACGGTCTCGTTGGGCGCCGTGATGGTGATCGAGCTCGGGCGGGCCATGCCGTTCGCCGCCTGGGTGATCGTCTCGACCATCGAGCCGGCGGAGCTGTGGGTGATGACCGCCGGCATCCCGCTCGGATGGTAGGTCATCCCCGCGAGGAGAAAGCCGCCGCCGTTCACGGTGATCGACTTCAGCAGCCCGTCTTCATAGGCGGCCGTCGTGTAGGTCGTCGGAGGGCCTGCCGGTACACCCCGGTCCCGAGACGCAGGTCGGGAAGTTCTGGTTTTCGAGCCGCCCGAGAGGATTCGTCGACTGCGCCACCTGCCAGGACTCCGTCGTCACGCCGGTCCCAGAGACCGAGGTGGCCCGATTCGACACCCGGCCCCCCCGGTCCTGGTAGGTGTAGGTCTCCGTGACGTTCGCCACCGAGCCGGCAGCGAAGGCCGGGGCCCCGAGCTCGTTGCGGCTCATCGCCGTCTCGAGCTTCCCCTTGCGTGCATTCGAACCGGAGTTCGCCGTGGCATAGGTGAACTGCTTCCAGGTCGTCCCGCTCTCGGTCGCATTGCTGCAGCGTCTCCGAGCCCGTGGGCGACACGGACCTTGGTCAGACGCTCGAGGCCGTCGAACGTGTAGGCGAGGCGCCGCGTCGTCGTCCCGTCATCCCGATACCGATTGTGGCCGCGCGCGTCGAAGCAGGAGTAGGTCACCGTCCCCTGACCGCTCGGCGCCCCCTTCTCCGGGTGCTGCTCCGAGGTGAGAAAGCCGCGATTGTCGTAGGAGAAGAGCCGCGCTGACCGCAGGTGGCGCCCGACCCGTTCTGGCAGACCTTCGTCAGATGGCCCGCCTCGTCGAAGGAATACTCGGAAATCTGGCCGACCGGACCACCGGACTGCAGACATAGCCCTCCTCCACCCGGTCCAGCCGCCCCTGCCGGTCGAAACGATCCCAACGACGGCCGCAGGTTTCCGTGCCCGAGATGTTCTGCGCCACGTTCTGATCCGTGCCGACCCACTGCACACCCTCGTAGAGGTAGGTGGTCATGGAATTGTCGGGCTGAGTCACCACCCCCGGCCGGCCGAAGGCGTCGTAGCCCGACCAGACCGTCGCGGAACGCGCCGGTCTCGTTGGAGATCGCTCCATCCGCGTGCAGAAACCAGGTCGATTCCCGCTCCTTCCAACCCATCTTGTTGTAGCGCGTCAGCTGGACGGTCTTGTTCGTCGTGACCGGCATGTCCCGGCGAACGTGCCAGGTCTGGCCGAACCCGGTCAACTCCTGCCTCTCGAACGTCAGTCGGGTGGCGGCGCAGCTCGCCTCGCTTCGGCTGGACACCGTGCGACCTCGACGACATTGCTCGCCGGGTAGGTGTACTCGGTCTGAGCGTCGCGCCCCAATCCACCCAGGGAAATGGGAAGCGACTTTGTCCTGCGCCCGAGATCGTCGTAGGTGAACTGCGTCTCGACGCCGGCGACGTCCCGGCTCGAAGAAGGCAGGCCGGTCCTGCTGTTGATCGTCAGGTCCAACAGAAGATAGGTCGCGCCGTTGTACTTGGAGGTCTTGCGCACGCCACCGCTGTAGGTGTGATCGATCCGGTACTGAAAGCCGGATCCCGGCGCGCCCGAAGCACAGGTGGGCAGTACCCCCGGCAGCTGCAGACGGCTGCCGTCGCCACCGTAGAAGAGCTCGTTGCTGACGTTGCCCATCGAGTCGGAGCAGAGGAGCGTGTAGAGGTCGTTCACGCCCGAGCGCTCAGTGCCGGTCCTGTAGGTGCGCACCGACTTGAGAAAACCCGTCGCGCCCGACCAGGGGAGCATGTCGAAGTCGTACTTCGGGTGCGGGTGGTGTCGGAGACCGTTCCGCCGGTGACGTCGACCTGATCGTAGGTGCCGAGAATCCAGGGCTCGTTCTTGTCGACGACGACGTAAGAAGCCCGGGAAGGTGCCGCGCGTCGGATTGAAGTTCGTCGTGGTCGTCTGGGAGTTTCCGGTCGCGAACGTCCCGCTGGTCGTCGTCTGGCGGAAGTTACCGACGCCGTCGAAATTCGCGAACGCCGTTTCTCCCCAGGTCCCGCCGTCGTCGTCATAGATGGTGCGCTGGACGATCGGGCGGCGATTGGCACGCACGCCGGCGTCCTGATCGTAGAGCACGTAGTGATAGCGCGTCTCGACACAGTTGAGTCCAGCGGCGTCGCATTCGAGGTCGATCGACGACAGGAACCGGCCGGCCACCGGGTCGAAGCGCGTGAACGGCAGGCCATACTCGCCGTGGACGAAGCCGCTCAAGGACGGCTGGAAGTCCGTCCAGACCGAGAAAAAATACTGCGTCTTGTCGAGGAGGGGCGTCGTGACCGTGACGGTCAACTCCTCGGGCGGTGCCGCCTCCAGGCCTGGTGTCGGACAGAGGTCCTGCATGGGCGGCGTATTGAGAACGTAGTCATAGCCCCAGACGGCGTCGGCGACGGTGGGATTCGTCACCACGGGGTCACGGAACGTCCGGGTCTGGACCCGGAGCAGGGAGATCTGCCCTTCCATCCCGAGCGGATCGTCGCAAGGGTCGTTCACCGGCATGCTGAAGGTCGAGTAGTCGTAGAGGATCTTTCCGCCGCTCGGGTAGGTGATCTGCCTCAGGACCGACTGCCTGCATTCCCAGCGCCCCGGCCCAGGATCCAAATTGTAGTTCTCGAACGACCAGGTCGTCCCGTCGGGCCGGGTCAGGGAGGCCAACACGGGGGCGCTGAGGGTCGTACCGTTGTTCTGATGACAGTCGCGGTAGATCGTGCTGGAGCCGCCACCCAAGTAGGTGAAGTTCCAGAGCCCCTTGGTGCCGTCGAAGGCCTCCAGGTCGACATAGTCGATCATCGGCTTGGGGGCCGCGTCGTACTGAAGGTTGACGAACTTGACCGTGTGGGACCGCCCCTGGCTGTCGGTGATCGTCCAGGTGAGCGCATCCGGGTAGGCGAAGCGAACCCAGTTCGAGAGGTGCCGACGGCGGTGCGGGATAGCGATCGCGGATCTCGTTCAAACGGTACTCGGTCGTGAAGCCGACTCTCAGGAACTTCCGGATCGTTCCGTCCGGAAACTCGATCTCCTGGGTCGCCCCATCGGCGCTGTGCTTCAGGCGCAGGTAGGTCGAATCGCGGGTGTACTCGACGAGGTTTTGAGCGGTGTCGCCGTCAGCGGTGTTGACCTCACCCGAGTGCAGAGTCGAGTAGAAATCGTGCTCTCCGCCGTCGGGCGAGACGTACTTCCACAGGGTGCCGGGATTGGCGATGTCGTCCGGGTGCAGCAGGCGGCCGAAGTGGAGCGACCAGCCGATTCCGCTGTTGGAGAGCCGATTGGGATAGGCCCAGTAGTCGGTCATCGCGGGCTGGTAGTCCCAGGACCGAGAGGAATGATTGAGGGTGAAGCTATAGGACAGATGTTCCGATACCGGGTAGGTGATCCCCAGGGGAATCGCGACCGAGAGCGCGCCGGATTGCAGGTCGACGGAGTCGATCTCACCGACCTGATAGAGCTTGTCGGCAGCGATGCCGCGGCCGATGCTCGGTGTTTCGTCAGCGGAAGCGGAAACGGACAAGAACAACGCGAAGGCAAAGACTGCGGCGGATTGGACTTTCACGACACCCCCAGGTGCGCACGAAGCAGTTGGGGTCGCCTCGGCTCGAAGGTTCGGTGGGTTGCGTGCCCGTCGAACAGGCACTTCCCGAAACTGGAGCCGATCGGGTGGTCCGCGCTCAGCGCCCCATGTTTCTGCGACCGGGCGCGAACGTAGCACGGCGTGTCAAGGCGCCAAGCACGCGCGGAAGTGCGCCCTGATGGGTATGAGAAACTGTCAGGTCGTCTTCTTGAGACTATGCCGCTAGCGCGGCGCGGCGACCAGCGCGCGCAGGCGCATGGCGCGGTCGTAGAACGGCTTGCCGGCGGCCCAGCCGAGGCACTGATTGAGGAGGCCGGCGTAGACCAGCAGGAACGGCACGAGGGCGGCATGGCGTTCGCCGTGCGCCCGGACGCCCTGGTCGAGGGCCTCCTTGGCGAGGAGTTGAGCCTCGGCGAGCTCGCCCTGGGCGCGGCGCTCCTGGGCGCGTACCAGGAGGAGCTCGGCGCGGACGGGATCCGCCATTCTGTCGCGGGCTTCGACGGTCGCTTCCTGCGTCGCGATGCGATTCTGGAACCAGGTCATGAGCGATCTCCTCTTCAGGTTGGAGGAAGTCTGGCGGCGCCGCGGCGGCGGAAACATTGCCGACGGTGAGGAGGGCGGCCTCACCTTGGTAAGGGTGCGGGGCGGGTCGCGGGAGGGGTGCCGGGGCGTCGAATCGGCCGGGCATCGCCCGTGCTAGAAGGGTTCACGCCATGAAAAAAGGACGCGCCCTCCCCCTTTTCGTTCTCCTGCTCCTCGCGGCCGGCCTGCCGACCGCAGCCGTTGCCCAGACCGCTTCGCCGCGCCGCACACCGGTGGTCGCCGTCGTCGAACGGGTCTCGCCCTCGGTGGTCAACATCTCGGCCGAGTCGATCGTGCGCGAGGTCGATCCGTTCTTCGGCAACTTCTTCGGCGGCAGCCGGCAGAGGAAGAGCCAGTCCCTGGGCTCGGGGCTCATCATCGACGCCTCCGGGCTGGTGGTCACCAACGAGCACGTCATCGAAGGGGCGTCACGGATCCTGGTGACGACGCTCGACGGCCGCGAGCTCGAGGCGACCGTCCTCGGCTCCGACCGCGACGCCGACCTCGCGGTGCTCAAGGTGGCGGCCAAGGGCCTCCCGGCGACGCCGCTCGGCAAGAGCGCCAATCTCCTCATGGGCGAGACCGTGGTGGCGGTGGGCAACCCGTTCGGGCTCAGCCATACGGTCACGACCGGGGTTTTGTCGGCCCGTGGGCGCACCGTCGGCGGGGGCGGCGGGGGCGGGCGGCGGGCGCTCTTCACCGACTTCCTGCAGACCGACGCCTCGATCAACCCGGGCAACTCCGGCGGCCCGCTGGTCAACCTCGACGGTCAGGTGATCGGCATCAACACGGCGATCATCCAGGGCGCCTCGGGCATCGGCTTCGCCATCCCCGCCGACCGGGCGCAGCGCGTCGTCGACGACCTGCTGCGCTTCGGCGAGCTGCAGCCGCTCTGGCTCGGCATGCGCCTGATGACGATCGACCCCGAGCTCGCGGCGCGCGAAGGTTATGCCGTGGCCCACGGCGTGCTGGTCGAGCGCGTCGACGACGGCTCGCCAGCGGCGCGGGCGGGCGTTCTGTCCGGCGATCTCGTCACCGCGGTCGATGGCCGGCCGGTCGCAGCGCGCGAGGACCTGTCGACGGCCTACTACTCGGTGCCGCCCGCGACACCCCTCCTGCTCGAGCTCCGCCGCGGCAAGGAGACGCTCAAGTTCGCCGTGGCGGCGATCCGCCCGCCGCAGGGCATGGGGCTGCGCCTGCTCGAGAGCTCGGTGGGCCTCAGGGTCGAGGTGCAGCGCGGCCGGCTGGTGGTGGCGAGTGTGGCGCGCGGCTCGGCGGCCGACGAGCGCGGCCTCGAGCCCGGCGACGTCGTGCTCGGGGCCAACGGCAACGAAGTGGCCGACGCCGAGGCGCTCGGCCGCGAAGTGCTGCGCGGCTTCGACCGCGGCGGCCTGCTGCTGGTCGTCCAGCGCGGCCGCTTCGCCTACAACTTGAGCTTTCCGCTTTAACCTGAAGCCGAGAGCGGAGGGCGCTGGTTCACTTCGCGCTGCTGGCGGAGCCGCTACGTCGGCGGAGCCTTGAGACGCAGCCGCAACGTCGGCGGAGCCTTCAGACGGTTAATCCAGGTCGAACGGGCGCTTCGGGGGGCCGGTGTCGGGGTCTTCCTGGGCGCGCTTCAGGGCCTCGTTGAACTTCTCCCCGAGCAGGCGCTCGCGGTCGCCGAGGGCGGCCTTCTCGCGCTCGAAGAGCTCTTCGGCGCGGGCTTTGCCGGCATCGAGGCCGGCGAGCAGCGAGTCGAAGTCGTGGCCGCCGGCGAGCGGCTCTTTGGGCTTCTTGTGCGCGAGGATCGTCCCGGTGGCGGCGTCCACCACCATTTCGACCGCGCACTCGGGGCAGCGCACGGTAAGCTTGCGGGTCACGGACACGGGAACAGTCTACTTGACCTCATCGATCGACATCGCCAACCGGGTTTTCCGCCATCGCGGACTCCTCGCCGCGCTCACCCTGCGCGAGCTCAAGGCGCGCTATCGCGGTTCGATCCTCGGCTTCTTCTGGTCGCTCGTCCAGCCGCTCCTGCTGCTCGCCGTCTACACTTTCGTCTTCAGCATCGTCTTCCAGCCGCGCGCCGCGGGAGCCGAGCCCTACGCCCTCTTCCTGGTCTGCGGCCTTTTTCCCTGGATCTGGCTGTCGACCGCGCTGGTCGAGGGAACGACCTCGCTGGTGGCCTCCGCCGGCCTCATCCGGCGCGCCGTCTTCCCGGCCGAGCTCCTGCCGATCGTGCCGGTGCTCGCCAACCTCGTCCACCTGCTGTTGGCGCTGCCGGTGCTCGCCGTCGGGGTCGCGCTCGGGCGCTGGCAGGGCTTCGAAGTCGGCGGTTGGGGGGTCGTGGCGCTGCCGGCGATCGTGGCGCTCGAGCTGCCGCTCATCGCCGGTCTGGCGCTCGCTCTCGCGGCGCTCCACGCCCACTTCAAGGACGTCAAGGACCTGCTGACCAGCGCGCTCACGCTGCTGTTTTTCCTGACGCCGGTGCTCTTCCCGCTCTCCGCGATCAGCATTCCGGCGCTCCGGCGGCTGGTGCGGCTCAATCCCGCGACGCCGTTCACCCTCGCCTACCAGGACGCACTCTTCGCCGGGCGCTTCCCACCGCTCGAGCTCTGGCTCGAGATGGGCGCCGTCGCGCTCGTCGGCTGGCTCGTCGGCTGCTGGATCTTCAATCGCCTGCGCGAGACGCTGGTGGAGGCGCTGTGACCTGGGCAGTGCGCGCGACGCACGTCAGCAAGCGCTATCGCCGCACGGCGCGCGGCTTCCAGCTGCGCACCCTGAAGAGTGCCCTCCTGGGCCGCCGCGGCGACGAGGCCCTGGCCGGAGACGAGACCATCGCCGCGGTCGAGGACGTCTCGTTCGAGATCGCGCGCGGCGAGGCGTTCGGCATCGTCGGCGGCAACGGCTCGGGCAAGTCGACCCTGCTCAAGATGATCGCCGGTATCCTCAAGCCGACCACCGGCAGCCTCGAGACCTCGGGCCGAGTCGCGGCGCTCATCGAACTGGGCGCCGGTTTCCACCCGGAGATCTCGGGGCGCGAGAACATCTTCATCAACGGCGCCGTCCTCGGGCTCTCGAAGCGCGAGATCGCCGCGCGCTACGAGCGCATCGTCGAGTTCTCCGGCCTCGCGGACTTCCTCGAGGAGCCGGTGAAGAACTACTCCTCCGGCATGTACGTGCGCCTGGGCTTCGCGGTGGCGATCCATACCGAGCCCGAGATTCTGCTCGTCGACGAGGTCCTGGCGGTGGGCGACGAGGCGTTCGCGCACCGCTGTCTCCGCCGCATCGAGGAGCTCCTGGCGTCGGGCCGGACGGTGATCTTCGTCAGCCATGCGCTCGGCCTTGTCGAAGAGCTCTGTTCGCGCGTTCTCTGGCTGAACGACGGCCGGGTGCGCCTGCTCGGCGATCCGCGCCGGGTGGTCGACGGCTATCGCCAGGACGTCGCCGAGGACGAGAGCCGGGCGCACCGCGAAGCCAAGGAGGAGCGTGAGCGCGACGAGGACGGCGCGCACGCCGCGCTGGTCGCGGAGGAGGAGTCCGGGGAGGTGCTGCGCTGGGGTTCGGGCGCCGCCGAGATCCTCGGCGTCCGGCTGCTCGATGGCGCGGGGTCCGAGCGCTACCATTTCGAGAGCGGCGAGGCGCTCACCTTCGAGCTCGACGTGCAGGCGACCCAGCCGCTCGCCGACGTGGTCTTCGGCGTCGGCCTGTTCTCGCCCCGGGGCGTCGAGGTCTGGGGAACCAACACCGACATCGATGGCTTCGCGAGCGCGCATTTTTCCGGGCGGGCGAAGGTGGCCCTCGAATGCCCCTGTCTCCGTCTCGCGCCGGGGGAGTACCTGGTCGACGTCGCCGCCCACGCGCAGGACGGGGCGCCGTACGACTATCGCCGCAGGCTCCTCGCCTTCACCGTCACCAGCGTCGCCGGCGGCGCCGGCGTCTACCTGCCGGAACACCGCTGGCGGTTCGCGACCGCCGGCGGCGCGCTCACCTTTCAAAGGAGTCGTCATGACTGAAGCCGACGCCGGAACCCAGAATCTCAACATCAAGATCGGCGACGAGGAGCTGAAGGGGCGCTACTCGAACCTGCTGCGCATCACCCACACGCGCGAGGAGTTCATCCTCGACTTCGTCAACCTCGTGCCGCCGCAGGGCATGGTCACGGCGCGTATCGTGACCAGTCCGGGACACCTCAAGCGCATCGTCCAGGCGCTGGCGCAGAACCTGGCGCGCTACGAAGAGGCGTTCGGTTCGATCCCCGAAGCGGCCGACCCGAGCGCCGGCCGCAAGGTGAACTGAGCACCCCTGACGGAGCCACCGGCGAATGCGATAAGGTTCGCCGCCGAACGATGTCCGCCGATCTCTCTCCTGTTTCCGCAGCCCGGCCCGCAGTGGCGCCATTGACGGCGGTGACGCCGGCGGTACCGGCTGCGACCGGAAACCCGATCGCGACGCCGCAGCAGACGATCCTGAAGGGCGCCTGGCTCGCCGTCGCGCTCGGCTTTGCCATCGAAGGGTTGATTCTGGCCTCGGTGGCGCTCGCCGGCGGGACGCTGGCGGCCAAGCCGTTCACCGCCGACCTGGTGCAGAAGGTCTCGTGGTCGTTCATCGTCTGCGTGGCGCTCGCCGTGGCGCGCACCGCCGCGAAGTCGACCGGCGTCGTCATGGGGGTAGCCGGCCTGCTCGCCGCCCCGGCCGGCTTCGCCATCGCCCGCGGACTGCACAAGGGCGCCTCACAGGCCCTCGGGTTGGTGGCCGCCGCGGCGCCCGGTCCGTCGCCGCTCATGGTGGCCGGAATCAAGGGTCTGCAGTACGCCGTGCTCGGGCTGGTGCTCGGCTGGATCGCCAAGCAGACATGGGGCGGCGTGGCGGCGCACGCCGGCGTGGGCTTTGCCTGCGGTCTGCTGTTCGGTGGACCGCTCCTCGCGTTGACCTTCCAGGCGATGCCGCAACTCGCCGCCGCCACGGTCGTGGCGCGGAGCGTCAACGAGCTGCTCTTCCCGGTCGGTTGCGCGCTGGTGCTCTACGCCAGCGACACGCTCGGCAAACGCCTGGCCTGAGTCCTCACCCGCTGGCGCGGGTGCAGGGCCGATTGGCGGCGGTGCACCTCCGCCAGGACCCCGAGATGGTCCGAGACCCGGTCGTCGAGAGTCTGGTAGGCGGAGAACTCGAGCCCCTCGGAGACCAGAATCCAGTCCAGCCGGACCAGCGGCCGCCAGGCCGGATAGGTCGCGGAGGCCGACTCGCGGCAGGGCCGCAGCTTCAGCTCGTGGAGCAGCAGGTCGAGGCTGCGGCGGCGTTCGCTCCAGGCGCAGTTGAAGTCGCCCATCACCACCAGGTGTCCATCGTGCCCGCGGAAGCGCTCGACGAGCTGTTCCACCTGACCGCGCCGCACGCGCTCGGCCAGGAAGTCGAGGTGGATCGAGACCACGTCGACCGACTCGCCGGCGAGCATCTCGGGCGCCACGGTCGCGGCGACGAACCCCTTGGTATCCCGCCAGTTCTGCAGAAAGGCCTGCGAATGCGTGGCCTCGAGCGGGCAGCTGGGAGAGCAGGGCCGTGCCGTAGGAGAGATCGAGCCGGGAGAGGACCTCACGGTTGTGCTCGCCGCGAAAGGCGTGCGGGAAGCCCGCGAGGCCAGCGAGCGCCGCGACGTGGTCGAAGCCGCCGCTCCAGAACGACGGGCCGTCGGCCTCCTGCAGGGCGACGATGTGCGGCTGTTCGCGTTCGAGGACGCCCGCGATGAGCTCGAGGTTGCGCCGGATGGTGGAGTCCTTGAGCAGGCTCTGGTGCTGGGCCTTGCGCCGCGCATGCGCGATGTTGAGCGACATCAGGCGCAGGGCATCGTCGCCGTTGCCGGAAAACTTCTGGCGCTGCGCCGCTGTGCCGGTGCGCGCAGCGTGGTGCTTGCCGGCGAGGCGCTGCCGGCTGCCGCGGCCAAACAGAGAGATACTCATCTGCGCCCCTGAGAACCGTCCGAAGGCCTCCGGGCATTCCCGCGCGGTCATCGGAGTGCTAGTGCACGCCCAGCAGTTCGACGTCGAAGACCAGAGTGGCGTTGCCGGGAATAACTCCGCCCGCGCCGCGTGCGCCGTAGCCGAGCTCGGCGGGAATACGGAGCTTGCGCTTGCCGCCCACCTTCATGCCGGCCACCCCTTCGTCCCAGCCGCGAATCACTTCGCCGGCGCCGAGATGGAAGGAGAACGGTTTGCCGCGGTCGACGCTGGAGTCGAACTTGGTGCCGTCGAGAAGCCAGCCGGTGTAGTGCACGTCGACGGTCATTCCGGCCTTGGCCTCGGCTGCCCCCGCCGACCTGGATCTCCTGGTATTCGAGACCCGAAGGGTTCTTCTTCCATTCCGGCTCCGCGGCGCCTGGTTTCGAGTCGGCGGCGAAGGCGAGACCGGCGAGCGGCAGAGCGAGAAGGGCGATTCCGGCAACACCGGCAAGTGCAGCTAGCGACAGACTCATGACTGGATCCCCTGGTTGGATGGTGCTTCCGGCCGGCCCGCGGCGGCGAGATTGCCGGCGCGATAGACCTCCCGCCCCGCCTTGATGACGCTGCGGACCGGGTTGACTCCGTAATGATAGGCAAGATGGAGCAGATTCGGGGCATCGAGCACGCACGACGTCGGCGCGCTTGCCCACCTCGAGCGAGCCGATCTCGCTGCCGAGCCCCAGCGCTACAGGCCGGATTGAGGGTCACGGCGGTGAGCGCCTCCTCGATCGACAGGCCGAGCTCGAAGACCGCGAGCTGGGCGATGGTCGGCAGCGATTCGGTATACGAGGAGCCGGGATTGCAGTCGGTGCCCAGAGCCACCGGGACGCCGGCCGCGATCAGGCGGCGCGCCGGCGCGTAGATCCGCTTGGCGAGGAAGAAGCTCGTGCCGGGCAGCAGAAGCGCGGTCACGCCGGCGGCCGCGAGCGCCTCGATCCCGGCCGGCGAAACCGCCATCAGGTGGTCGGCCGAGAGTGCCCCGAGCTCGGCGGCGAGGAGCGCCCCGCCCGAATCGACGAACTCGTCGGCGTGCAGCCGGGGCAGCAGGCCGTGACGGCGCCCCGCCTCGAGCACGCGCCGCGACTCGGCGGCCGAGAAGACGCCCTTCTCGCAGAAGACGTCGCAGAAGCGGGCGAGCCCTCGCTCGGCCGCCGCCGGGACGATCTCCTCGCAGACCAGGTCGAGATAGGCGTCGCGCCGATCGCGGTACTCCTCGGGCACCTCGTGCGCGGCGAGCAGCGTCGGCACGAGCTCGACCGGCTGGGCGGCGGCAGCGGCGCGGATCGCCTCGAGCTGCTTCAGCTCCGCCCCCAGGCTGAGACCGTAGCCGCTCTTCGCCTCGGCGGTCGTCGTGCCGCAGGAGAGCATCCAGCCGCAGGCGGCCGAGGGCGAGCTCGAGCGAGCGCCGGGGCGTCCGCCGCGCGCGTCGCGCGCACCGTCTGAAGGATGCCGCCGCCGGCGGCGGCGATCTCCTGGTACGAACGTCCGGCGAGCCGCTGGACGAACTCGTCCTCGCGCGAACCGGCCCAGGGCAGATGGGTGTGGCCATCGACGAAACCCGGCACCGCCGTCGCCGCGCCGGCCGTCGAGACGGGGCACGCCGGGGAGCTCGCCCCAGAGCCGCTCGCGCTCGCTGCGGCTGCCGACGAAGGCGAGGCGGCCGTCGCGGCAGAGGATCTCGACGCCGGAGGCATCGGAGGCATTGGAGGCATCGGAGCCAGCGGAGCCAGCGCGCAGACGCGCGACCGCGGCCTGCTCGGCGCCGCGGCGGGGCGTCGTGCCGAGCGGCGTCGCGATTTCGGCGAGGTTCTCGATCAGGAGATCGGTCATGGCGTCGCGAGCAGCTCCCGGCCGGTCGGCTTCGACCGCAGCTGTGATCCAGGCTCTCGACCTCGTCCCAGGTGAGCTCCAGAGCGAGGCGCGGCATCGGCTCGCCGGCAGCGGCAGCGGTGTCGGCCAGACCCTTCATCGCCTGCAGGGCGAAATCGCCGACGTGCCCGAACTTCTCCTCGGCGCGCTCGGAGGAGCTCCGGCCAGCGGCAGCTCGCGACAGAGCAGATGGAGATCGACGAAGTCGCGCCGGCTGCCCCGGCTGATGATCGCCCCGAGCTTCATCAGACCGAGGTCGAGCGGCGATGCGACCGCGAGATCCTCGCCGCCGAGCGGCGCGACCAGCGGATAGGGGTAGTAGAAGAAACGCAGCGCGAGCGCCGCCCTCGGCAGGGCGCAACCAGGGAGAGGTAGCCGTCGCGGGCGGTCTCGACCCTGGCCTCGGGCGACCATCGCCAGGAGATCGGCGAGCAGGTCGCGCCGATCCTGGGGCGCGAGCCGATTGGCGAGCGACATCAGGTCGAGGTCCGGCGACCGGCCGGTGGCCGAGATAGAGCGCCAGTGCGGCAGAACCGGCGAGATAGAAATCGGCGCTCCAGGCACGCTTGCCGAGTTGCGGCAGGAGCGCGCGGCTCTCCGGGGGCGAGCGCCTCGAGATGCGAGGGGATCAGGCGAGCGGCCAGAGCTGCTCCGCGAGCGGATGACGCTCCGGCTCCGCCACCCCGAGGGCGCGGCTCCAGAAGCGGCGGTTGCGGGCGGAGAGCTTGCGGCCGGAGCGTTCGCGCACGAAGGCGGCGATTTCCTCCCGGCCGACCGTCGCCGCGAGCCGGGCGAGCTCGGCGCGACTCCCCTCTTCGAGTATCTGCGCGATCACCAGGTTGCGGTTCTGCGCATCGATCACCAGCTGCGGCGCGGTGGCGGGCGGAGCGAGCGGAGCGATCGAAGCGACCGGAGCGATCGGCCGCGATCACGCGCCGGTTTTCGTCCGGCGGGGCAGGGTGTGGACGGTCGCCGCGGTGCGCTCGTCCTCCATTTCCGCGTCGAGGATCTGGCCGAAGAGCTCGAGCGTGCTCTTGAACTTGAGCTGCAGCTCCTTGCGCCGCATCCGGAGCTCGGCGATGCGGCTCTCCACCTCCGCGGCGCGTTCAGCCGCCTGCCCGACCATCCGTTCCGCGGTCATCTCCGCCTCGCGCACCAGGAGTTGGGCCTCGCGCTGCGAGGTCGAGATCATCTCGTCGGAGACCTTCTTGCCGCGCAGGATGGCGTCGTGGAGCTGGCGCTCACGATCCTCGGAGTGCGCGACGCGCTCGCGCAACGAACGGTTGTCGCGCTCGAGGCGTTCGATCTCTCCGAGGCGCTGGGTCAGATCCTCGGCGACCAGGGCGAGGAAGTTCTCCACCTCGACCGGATCGTAGCCGCGCATCTTGTGCGCGAACCGGGTCTTCTGGATGTCGAGCGGCTGCATCGGCATGGGACTCTCCTTTCCGGATGAAAACTGCCGTGCGCTAGAACGGCATACGCGGCTGTCCGCCGAGTGAGTAGACGATCCCGTTCTTGACGAACTGGATGAGCAGGATCGCGAGCATCGGCGACAGGTCCAGCCCGCCGAGCTTCTCCGGTGGCGCGAGCTTGCGCAAGGGCCTCTGGACAGGTTCCGTCAGCCGGACGAGGAGCTGGACGACGGGGTTCCTGGGGTCGGGCGAGACCCAGGAGAGCAGCGCCCGGATGATCAGGACCCAGGTATAGAGGTCCATCACACCGAACAGGAGCTGCAGGAGACTGAAGCCGAAACCCTGCACGAAGTTCATCGTTCCCTGGTCTCCATTGCCGCGCGCCGGGAGCGAGTCATCACCGGACGGCAGAGGGTAGCACGACCGTCCCGGGCTCTCAGGCCGTGCGCTCGCCGAACAGAGCGCTGCCGATGCGGACCTGGGTGGCGCCCTCCTCGATGGCGATCTCGAAGTCGTCGCTCATGCCCATCGAGAGCTCGCCGGCGAAGCCGCGGCGCGACCACTCCGGGCGCCCCGCGAGCTCGTCCCGCAGGGCGGCGAGACGCCGGAAGTGGGGCCGCGACGCCTCCGCCCCGGCGCCCGGTGGAGGAATCGCCATCAGGCCGCGGATCTCCAGGTGCTCGAGGGCGGCGAGCGGCGCCACGGTCTCGGCCAGGCCAGCGGCGGGGAAGCCGTGCTTGGACTCCTCCGCGCCGAGATTGACCTCGACGAAGCCGCGGAGCCGGCGACCCTGCTGCGCGGCCTCCTGGGCGAGCTCGGCCGCGACCGCGAGCCGGTCGACCGCATGCACGACGCGGAAGAGCGCCACTGCCTTGCGGACCTTGTTCGACTGCAGGGGCCCGAGGAGGTGCCACTCGATGTCGGCCGGCAGGAGCGCTGCCTTGGCGACCGCCTCCTGCACGCGGTTCTCGCCGAAGCAGCGCAGGCCCTGCTCGTAGGCGGCGGCGAGGACCGGGAGGGGCTGGCGCTTGCTGGCGCCGACCAGCTGCACGCTTTCGCGGCGCCGCCCGGCGCGCTCACAGGCGGCCAGGATCCGGCGCTCGATCTCGTTGAAGCGGGAGGCCAAGTCCACAGCGGAGCTCGCGCGCGGCCTGCCCCTGGATCAGGCGTTCTCTTCGACGCGCAGAAACCGTTTGCAGCCCTCGCACTGGACGATCGTTCCGCGGGTGCGGATCTCGACCGACACTTGCGGGCGGATCTGGTAGTTGCAGCTCGAGCAGTGCCAGATCGCCTGGGCGCCGGGACGCTCGACCCGCCGCACCATGGCCAGCGTGTCGCCCTTGTAGCGCTCGAAGATCCGCCGGAGGTGCCCGAGAATCGGGCGCGGCAGCCCGACTTCGAGCGCCTCGACCTCGGCCTTGAGGGCGGCAGCACGCAAGGCGACCGCCGGTTTCTCGGCCTCCCAGTTCACCAGTTCGATCTGATAGCGGGCGTCGAGGTCGGCAAAGACCGCGCGCCGGTCGGCAAGCTCCTGGGCGATCTCCTCGGAGCGCGCCAACGCCGCGAGCGCGGCGTCCTCCAGGGTCTTCGCCTGCTGCTTCACGGTGTCGATCTCGGTCAGGAGCGCGCCATACTCGCGCTGGTTGCGCACCTTCGAGACCTGCTGCTGGAAGTGCTTGAGCTTTTCCTGCGCGTCGGCAATGGCGGCCTCGGCCTGACGGCGGTCGAGGGCGGCCTGGGTTGCGCTCGCTTCGAGGGCGTCGAGCTCCGCCTTGGCGGCGGTGAACTCCTCGTGC
This sequence comes from Thermoanaerobaculia bacterium, assembly GCA_963788175.1. Lineage (GTDB taxonomy): Bacteria > Acidobacteriota > Thermoanaerobaculia > Multivoradales > JAGPDF01 > JAGPDF01. The sequence continues at coordinate 241,385 of CAWBFZ010000012.1, read as the reverse complement.
AGCGCGCGCATGCTGTCGGGAACTCCCGCGAGGAGTGCGCTGGCCGCTGCCAAAGACTGCATGGAGAGGCTGAGTTGGACGAGTTTCGAGATCTTGTCGGTCATGGTTTATGCAGTGGGTCCACCTGGATTCGAACCAGAGACCTGCCGGTTATGAGCCGGTTGCTCTAACCGCTGAGCTATGGACCCGGGAGGAACTCCGCCCAACAGGCGGCGAAGCCAGTATAGCGAAGCCCCACGATGGGGCCTTCCCGGGTCAGCTGAGATCGGAATACAGGCTCCGGTAACTTTCTGCCAAGACGAGAATGCGTTTCACGTAGTTGCGCGACTCGACGATCGAGAGTCCTTCGAGGAAGCGGTCGACTTCGCCGGCAGCCTGCTGTTCGCGCCAGAGTCGCCCGATGCGCCCCGGCCCGCCGTTGTATCCGGCCAGCGCGAGCTCCACGCGGTTGTCGAAGATCCCCAGCATCTGGCGGAAGTATGTCGTACCGAGGCGCAAACTGTACTCGGGCTCGAACAGCCGCTGGGTCGAGAAGGGCATCCCGAGCCGGCGCGCCAGCTCCTTGCCGGTCGAAGGCATGATCTGCATCAGGCCGCGCGCCCCGGAACGGCTCCTGGCCGCCGGATCGAATCCGCTCTCCTGGTGCACGATGCCGAAGACCAGCGACCGCGGCAGCGATCTCTCGCCCGCGAAGCGCGCCACCTGGTCCGCGAAAGGCCGCGGATAGTAGAGCTCCAGGGCGGCACGCGGCACGGTCTCCTGGTGCGCCGTGGCGAGCTGTGGGAAGGCCTTGCGCAGCTCGCGGAGGCTCTCGCGGCGGACGCCCGTGCGGGCGAAGATGAGGCCCCTGAGGGCGGCCACGGCGCGGCCGTCCGCCGATCCGGCGACCCGATCGAGCTCGGCTTCGGCCAGTTTGTCGAGCGCCAGGTCGGAGAGCCAGCGCGCCCGGTCGATCTCGCGCGCGGTCGGCCATTCCTCGCGCTGCGCGTCGCGCTCGGGACCGGCGGTGGAGGCTGTTCCCGCCAGACGCACGACGGCCTGGCGGGAGTAGAAATCGGCGGTGTCGGCCTGCGTCAGCTCGACGAAGGCGGCCCGTGAGCGCTCGCGGTCGCCGAGCTTCTCGAAGGCGCGTCCCGACCAGTAGAAGGCGCTGCGGGCATAGGAGATCGTCGGATAGAGGTCGCGCAGCTCGCTCCAGTAACCGATGGCACCGCTCCAGTTGCCGGCCTGGTACTCGCGCCAGCCGCGCTCCCAGAGCGGCCGCGCCCCGAGCGTATCTCCCGGTGCGACCTTCGCCAGTTCGTGCAGCAGGGCAATCGTGGAATCGATCTCGCCGGTGGCCTCGAGCTCGCCCAGGAGCTCGCGGAGCGCCGCCGCCTTGAGGTCCGGGGAGGTCGAGAGCGCGACCGCGCGACGCAAGGCTCCGAGCTCGTCGGCGCGCAGCCTGGCGCGCTCGGCGGCCGGCAACGCCGGCCGGCCGCGACGGACCGCGGTGGCGTCGGCGAGCGCGTGCGCGCGCTCGAGCTCGAGCGTCGCCTGCCGGTCGCCGCTCGTGGCGCCGGCCCTGCCGCTGGCGAGCACCGCACCTGCCAGCGAGAGCTCGTTGAGCGCCTCGTTGCCGCGTTGGGCGGCGGTCAGCGCGCGCGCGCGCAGCAGGCTCCACTCGAAGCTGCGCGCCGCCTCCGGTACGGCGTCGAGGGTCACGAGCGCACCCTGGGGTACCTCCGCCTGCAGCAGGGCCGAAGCGCGCTCCAGGAGCTCGGCGGGAGAGAGAAACTCCCGCCAGTCACCCTGCGGCCGGGTGACCATTGTGCCCGCGACGTCGAGCCGGGCGGCGGCGAGCGGCGAGCCGACCAGCAGGCGCCGCGCGGCCTCGCGCTGGACGGCCTCGTCGCCGGAGGCGCGCCCGATCGTCCAGGCGAGGCTGTCGAACGACTCGCGCTCCACGGCCGAAAGCGGCTCGCCGCGCCCCTGTTCGCGCCCTTGTCGGACGAACGCGAGGGCGTCGGCGATTCTCGACTCCGCGAACGCCAGCTCGGCGAGCTTCAGCAGGCTCGCCCGCCGCAGGGGCGAGTCGGGGGTCGCCCGCAGCAGCTCTTCGAGCGCCGCCCGGGCGGCCGGGTTCGCGCCGCGCTCGGCGCTCTGCTCGGCGAGCACGAACAGGCGAAGATCCTCGAGCGCCAGCGGGCCGGGGCCCCTGGCCAGCAGACGCTGCGCTTCGTCGGTGCGGCCACCCTCCCAGGCCATCAGCCCGAGGACGACGCGGGCGTGGCTGGCGTCGGGTTCGGCGCTCGCCAGCCGGGCCGCCAGCGCTCTCGCGGCGGCCGGATAGCCACCGCTGCGCTGGGCGGCGGCGGCGGCGGCATAGTCGGCGGCGAGCGGCTGGGCAGGTTCGAACGCGCTGATCGCCCGGACGGCGGGGACCGCTGAGAGGGCTGGGATCGCTGTGGGTGGCGACGTCGCCCCGGGGAGGATCGATGCCGCTTCCGCTGCCGGGGAGTGCGCGAGCTCTACCGCCGCGGCCAGTGCCCCGAAGAGCGCCAGCGTGAAGACGGTGCGGCGGAGGAGCGTCGGACTCAAACCGTCCTCAGATTCCGAGGGCGCGCGGATCGCCGCCCGCGAGACTGCGGATGAGCTCCTGCTGGAAGTAGTCGGTGGTGCCGCGAACGCTCTCGTGCACGCGTTCTTCGTAGATCTGGCGCGAGCGATCGATGTCGTCCTTCAAGCGATGGTAGATGTCGCGGTTGTGCCGCCCCTCCTCTACCTGGTCCTCGTTGTAGAGCTTGATCTCCGAGACCAGCAGGCGGGCGAGCCGGCGCGCCTCTTCGTGCAGCGCATTGTCACCACTGCCGCGCGGCGCTCGCGTGCTCGAGAAGGCCCAGCCCGGCCCCTGCAGGTCGGCTGGCGGGGCGACCTCGGTGGTGCGCGGGCCGCGCGAAACCGTCGGTTCGTCGTCGTGCACGACCGCGGCCGGCGGCGGGGGCGGGGCGGGTGCGGGTGGAGCGATCGGAGCGATCGGAGCGGTCTGAGCGAGCTGAGCGAGCGGCGGCTGGAGGCTCGAGCGCTCGATGCGCACGGTGGCGTCCTCTGCCAGATCGGCATCCATCTGCGCAGCTGCGGCCGCGGGAACGAAGGCGATCGTGCTGGCGGCCTCCGGCTGCGGAATCTCGTGCGTCACGGCCGGCACGGAGAAGCGCTGCGTGGCGGCGGGCGAGAGCGTCGCGTGCGGCGCTGTCGTCTCTTCCACTTCGCGCCACTCGGTGTCCGCCGCCGGCAGACTCTCTGCCGCCTCGGGCTCGGGCGCCGCCGGCACGAGCGGAATCTCGTGCGTCGGTGTCGACGTCAGCCAGGCCGGCGCTTCGGGCGCCGGGAGCTCGGGAAGAATCGCCGCTTCGGCGACCGGCGCCGAGCCGAGCAGGGCGGCTTCGTCCGCCTCCTCGAGCTGCCAGGAGATCTCCGCCGCGGCGCCCTCCGGCGCGCTCGCCGGGAGCTCGAGATCGGATTCCGCGGCCATCGTTTCGGCTGCAGCCACTGTCGCCACGGCAGCCAGCGTCGGCATGGACTCGACGAGCGTGGCGGGTTCCTCTTCTGCCGGGGCGACCCCCTCGAAAACGGCGACCTCAGCGCCGCCAGCGGGCGCCTCCGGGCTCGCCGTCCAGGCGCTCTCCGGTGCGGCGCTCGGGGCCGCGGCTTCCGCCGCTGCGGCGACGTCACCGACGACAGCCGCGCCACCGGCAACTCCCGCGACGACCGCCGCCGGATCCCAGAGCGCCAGGCCGGGCTCACCGGCAGGGGCGTCCTGGTCGAGAAAGAGGGTCGGGGTGTGGGCGCGCGTTGCCAGCGCCTGGAGCTCGAGCCGTTGCGCCGCGGCGAGGGTGAGCATCTGCAGCGCTTCGACTTCGAACTCCCCAGCCGCCGCGGAGTCGATATAGAGCGCCGCCGCGATGCGGTCGCGCAGAACCAGGGGGACGAAGAACGCGCGCGCCGGGGCGGCGACCTCCAGGACGCTCGCGAGCTCGGCGGCCTCCGTCGCGGCGAGCAGGACACAACTCTTGCCGGCCGCGAGACGCGTCAGGGCGCGCGCGGCATCGAGCGGAAGCGAGCGCCCGGCAACCGGATCGCCGGCGAAGCCGCGGCTCCCCCAGCCAACGATTTCCGTCGGCCGCGTCAGCCAGAGAGCGGCGCGGTCGCCGAACGGCAGGGAGCTCGCGAGGAGCGCGTCGAGGACACTGTTCTGGGTGCGGGCGCGGTCGAAGGCGACGAAAGCGGTGCGCAGCGCACGCGCCAGTGCGCGCCGCGCGTCGCCGCCCGCTTCGCGGGTCAACGCCAGCAGGTCCTCCTCGGCGAGCAGCGGCTGCGCTCCCGGCAGGGTGATCGTTTCCAGCCCCGAGAGCATCGCGGCGCTCGCCCGCTGGGCTTCGGTTTGAACCGCGCGGCGCATTTCGAGACGGATTTCCGCGAGAGCCTCGCTGAAGCGCGCGGAAACCTTGCGCTCGAGATCCGCCAGCTGATCAGGAAGGGCCATTCCGAAATCCTCCAACCTTTAGTCCAGGAGTCAGAACCGCTCGAAAACTGACATTATCGAGACAGATGCCCCCCGCGTCAAGCAGCATACTCGCCGCAAAGTGAACTTCGGAAAGGGTTTAGGCAGCGGCGTTCGCCGCCGCCGGACGGCCTTCTTGACCGCGGCGGCGCCCGGGTCTAAAATCACAAGTCCTTCTGCCTGCGGTCCTTAGGCCGTGAAGTTGGCAGCCAAAGTGAGGTGAGCGAGCAGTGCCGATCGTGCACGTACGTGAAGAAGAGAGCTTCGAGAACGCGCTGCGACGTTTCAAGCGCAAGTGCGAAAAGGCCGGTGTGTTGACCGAGCTGAAGAAGCGTCAGCACTTCGAAAAGCCCTCCGTGAAGCGCAAGCGGAAAGCCATTCAGGCCAAGAAGAAGATGCTGCGCAAGGTCCAGGAAGAACGCCGGATGGGCCTCTAGGCCTCACCCGCCGTTCCCAGCCGCACGCAACAAGCTTGCGCTCGACCGAGCGGGGCCGGGGAGACCCGGACCCCGCTTCTGTTTTTTCTGCGATGAAGACCACGCCCACCGCTCCCGCTCCCGTCGCCGCCCCCGCGACCCGCCTCGCGCTCGAGTTCGACTCGCTGCTCGCGCTTTTCGCATCGGAAGCGCGGACCGACCTCGGTGCAGCAGTTCTCCGCGCTCTGGAACCCGCTGCGGACGAGGCGGAGCTCTGCCGTCGGCGGGCGCGCTACGAGGAGCTCGAACGGCTGACACTCGAGGCGCCTCTGGTACCGGGGCTCGGCGAGGGCTTTGGCGAGCTCGTTGCGCGCCTCGAAAGCGGCGACCCGCCGCTTGCTGGCGGCGAGATCCTGCGTCTCGCAGGACTCCTCGCTGCCGGCGGCGAAGCGGCGGCGAGGATCGCGCGCATCGAGCCGCCGTGCGCGGAGCTCGCCCGCGCGGTGGCCGAGCTCGCCGATCCGCAGCCGCTGGTGCGCCGGATCGGCAGCATCCTCGATCGCAAGGGCGAGGTGCGCGACGACGCAAGCCCACGGCTCGCGGCGCTGCGGCGCCAGGTGCAGGGGGCGCGCGAGCGCATCTACGGCCGCCTCGAGGAGATCGGCGGCGCTCACCGCGAGCTCCTCGGCGAAGAGACCGTGCCGATGCGCGGCGGGCGCCTGATGCTGATGGTGCAGGCCGGCAATCGCGGCAAGCTCGCCGGGCTCGTCCACGGCCGGTCGGCGACCGGCAAGAGCCTCTACTTCGAGCCGCTCGAAGTCGTGGAGGAGAACAACACTCTGCAGAGCGCCGTCGACGAGCTCGAAGGTGAACGCCAGCGCCTGCTCTACGAGCTGTTGCGCGACCTCGCCGCCGAGGCCCCGCTGGTGCGCTCGATCGCCGGCCTGGTCGGCGACCTCGACGCGCTCGAGGCGTCGCGCCGCCTGGCGCGCGAGATCGACGCCCACCTGCCGGTGCTGGCGCCGCCGGGCACGCTCCGCCTGATCGCGGCGCGCCACCCGCTGCTCGATCCGCGGCTCGCCCGCCGCCGCGAGCGGGTGCTCGGCGCCCGCGGTCACGAGGGCGCGGTCGAGCCGTTGGGCGTCGAGCTCACGCCGGAGCGCCGTGCGCTGGTCATCACCGGCCCCAACGCCGGCGGCAAGACCGTGGCGTTGAAGACGATGGGACTGCTGGCGCTGGCGGCGCAGGCTGGCCTGCCTATCCCGGCGGCGGCAGCGAGCGAGGTGCCGTTCCTGGCCAGCCTGGTGGCGACGGTCGGCGACGAGCAGGATCTCCTGGCCGACCGCTCCACCTTCTCCGGCCGGCTGGCGCGCCTGGCCGAGGCTTACGGCGCGGCGGGCCCGCATAGCCTGGCTCTCCTCGACGAGCTCGGCTCCGGCACCGACCCCGAGGAGGGCACGGCGCTCGCGGTGGCGCTGCTCGAGACCCTCGTCGAGCGCGGCGGCCTGGCACTCATCACCACCCACCTCACCGGCCTGGCGGCGGCGGCGATGGAGCTGCCGGGAGCGGCCTGCGCGGCGATGGAGTTCGAGCCCTCGACCGGACGGCCGACCTTCCGTCTCCTGCCCGGTTCGCCCGGTGGAAGCGAGGCGCTCGCCCTGGCGCGCCGGATGGACCTGCCGGGCGCCTGGATCGCGCGCGCCGAGGCGCTGCTCGGCGAGGAGCACCGCGACCTGCGCCGGCTGCTCGCCGAGCTTGAAGCGACCCGCGAAGAGCTGGGGCGCGAGGCCGAGGCGGCACGCGCCGAGCGCGTCAGCGCCGAGCTCGCCGGCGAACGCCTCGAACGCGAACGCGCGGCGCTCGAAGCCGAACGTCGCACGCTCGGCGCGCGGGTCAAACGCGAGCTCGCCGAGTTCCGCGAGCGGGTGACTCGCGAGCTCGCCGGAGCGGCCGAGAAGATCCGCGCCGAGCTCGCGGCCGGCCGCCGCAAGAGCGTCGCGCAACAGGCGGTGGCGTCGCTCTTCGCCGACGCTCCGCGGGTCGAAGCCGACGAGGCGGAGCCGTCCGACCTGCCGCTGGTGGTCGGCGCCGAGGTCCGCCATGCGACGCTCGGCTGGCGCGGCGTGGTCGAGAAGCTCTCCGCCGGCCGTGTCGAAGTGTCGTCGAACGGCAAGCGGCTGCGCCTGGCTGCCGAAGACGTCGTCGTCATGTCGGCTCCGCGCCCGGCCGGGAAACTCCCCGTGACGCGCCGCGTCGGCGGCGGCGACGTCGATCGCGCCCCGACGCCGCAGGAGCTCCACCTGATCGGCCAGCGCGTCGAGCCGGCGCTCGAGGAGTTGGACGCCTTCCTCGACCAGGCGATGCTCTCGGGTCGCGGCGAAGTGCGGATCGTGCACGGCCACGGGTCCGGCCGGCTGCGCGACGCGGTGCGCGAACGGCTGCGCAAACATCCGGCAGTGGTTGCGGCGCGGCCCGGCGCCCCCAACGAAGGCGGCAACGGCGCGACCGTCGTCACCCTGCGGGACTAGAGGGTCTAGAATCCCCCGCAATGCCTTCCGAGCAGGAACCGGGCGGCCCCGAGATCACGGCGTTGCTGGTCGCCGTCGAGAACGGGGATCGCGGCGCTTTCGACCGCCTTTTCGAAGCGGTCTACACGGAGCTGCGCAGCATTGCGCGCCGGCAGCTGCGCGGCGCTTCGCCGGCCGACACGCTGAGCACCACGGCGCTGGTACACGAGGCGTATCTCAAGTTCTCGAAGCAGGCCTCGTGGTCGGTGGAGAATCGCCGCCACTTCTATGCCCTGGCGGCGCGCGCCATGCGCAGCGTCGTGATCGATCACGCGCGCCGGCGCCGCCGGGTGAAGCGCGGCGGCACGCGCGTCGCGGTGGAGCTCGACGAGCAACAGATCGCTTCCCCCGAGCGCTCCGCCGACCTCCTGGCGGTCGATGAAGCCTTGTCGCGCCTCGAGAGCGCCGACCCCGAGCTCGCACAGCTCGTCGAGTGGCGCTTTTTCGGCGGCCTCTCGATCGAAGAGATCGCCGGCCTCCTGGACGTCTCCGACCGCACCGTGAAGCGCCGCTGGCGCACGGCGCGGGCCTTTCTCTTCCAGGATCTCGCCGCCCAGGGCATCTCGACGTGAAGCGCCCCGACCCGGCGCTGTTCGCTGCGGCGCGCGCGCGTTTCGAGGAGATTGCCGAGCTCGACTCCGGGGCGCGTACGGTGGCGCTCGCCGCCCTCGCGGCGGCCGACCCGGCGCTCGCCGCAGCGGTCACGGAGCTGCTCGCGGCCGACGCCTCGGCGGGCGAGGAGTTCCTCGCCGGCGGCGCGGCGGGGCTCGATCCGGTGGCGGTCGGCGAAGCGCTCGCCGCTGCCGAGCCGCGCGGCGCGGCAGCCGGAGATCGCGTCGGCCCCTACCGTCTGCGCGCGCTCCTCGGCCGCGGTGGCATGGGCGAGGTCTGGGAGGCCGAGCGCGCCGACGGGCAGTTCGACCAGCTCGTCGCCCTGAAGCTGCTCAAGCGCGGCATGGACTCCGAAGAGGTGCTGCGGCGGTTCCTGCGCGAGCGCCAGATCCTGGCGCGGCTCGAGCATCCCAACATCGCGCGGCTGCTCGACGGCGGCCTGGCGCCGGACGGCAGGCCCTACCTCGTGCTCGAGCGCGTCGACGGCGAACCGATCGTCGAGTGGTGCCGGGACCAGCGCGCCGATCTCGCGACGCGCCTGCGCCTCGTGATCGCCGTCGCCGAAGCGGTCGATCTCGCCCATCGCAACCTCGTCGTCCATCGCGATCTCAAGCCCTCGAACCTGCTCGTCGACGCCTCGGGAACGGTGAAGCTGCTCGACTTCGGGATCGCGAAGATCCTCGCTTCGGACAACGAGACCGGCGACTCGACGCGCCTCGAAGACCGCGCGCTGACCCCGGCCTATGCTGCGCCGGAACAGATCCTCGGCCGGCCGGCGACGACTTCGACCGACGTCTACTCGCTGGGCGTCGTGCTCTACGAGTTGCTCACCGGCCGGCTGCCGCACGCGCGGGCGACGACCTCGCACCTCGGGCTGGCGCAGGAGGTCGAGCGCGAGACCCTGACCCGCCCGAGCCGGGTGGTCGCCGAGGCCGGAGACCCGCGTGCGGGGCGCGCCCTGGCCGGCGATCTCGACACCATCGTGGTGAAGGCTCTGGCGCGCGAGCCGGAGCGCCGCTACGGCTCGATCTCCGCCTTCGCCGACGACCTGCGCCGCTACCTCGAAGGGCGGCCGGTGCGGGCGCGGCCCGACAGCGGTCTTTATCGGACGAGAAAGTTCGTCGCCCGCCACCGCCTGGCGGTCGTCGCGGCGGCGCTCGTCGTGGCGGCGCTCGTCGCTGGCCTTTCGATAGCCCTCTGGCAGGCCCGGCGCGCCGAGCAGGCGGCGAAACTGGCGCAGGCTCAGGCGTCGCGGGCCGAGCAGGTGCGCGCCTTCCTGGTTTCGATCTTCGAAGCCGCGGACCCGGCGCGGGCCCGCGGTGAGACCGTCGAGGCGCGGACGCTCCTCGACGAAGGCGCCCGGCGGATCGACGCCGAGCTCGCCGGAGAGCCGGAGCTCCACGCGGAGCTCCTCGAGCTCCTGGCCGGCCTCTACCGCAAGCTGGGCGAGCTCGAGCAGGCGAAGAGCCTCGCCGAGCGCGCCTTCACGGAGCATCGCCGGCTGTTCGGCGACGAGTCGGTCCAGACGGCGCGCAGCGAGTGGACGCTCGGCTGGGTGCTCGCGAGCCAGGGCGACTTCGCGCCGGCGCGCGAGCGGCTGGAGCATGCGATCGCCGTCCTCGACCGCGAAGAGGGTCCCCAGAGCCTCACCGCTGCCGACGCACGCGAGCCCCTGATGGAGCTGCTGTTCGGCGCCGAGGGGCCGCAGGGGGCGCTGCCGGTCGTCGAGCGCCGACTCGCGACCTATCGTGCGGTGCTCGGCGAGCGCGATGTGCGAACGGCGCTCTCGCTCTCCGATTTCGGCGTCGTGGTGAACGAGCTCGGACGCACCGACGAGGCGGAGAAAGCCTATCGGGCGAGCGCCGCCATTCTCGACCAGCGCCTGCCGGCGGGCGACCCTCGGGTCGCCTATCCGCACAGCAACCTCGCGGGCCTGCTGCGCGAGGCCGGTCGGCTGCCCGAGGCCGAGATCGAGGCGCGCAAGGCGCTCGCCACACGACGCAAGGCCCTGGGCGAGCGCCACCCGGAAACCGCGACCACACTTGGGCAGCTCGCCCGGATTCTGCTCGAGCTCGGACGGCTCCCGGAGGCCGAGGCGACGGCGCGCGCAGCGCTGGCGATCAGCGAGGGGCGCGACCGGTTCGGCGCCGCGCAGTCGCGCGCCCTGGTGGGCTCCGTCCTCCTCAAGCAGGGCCAGGCCGCTGCCGCGCTCGCCCTTTTCGAGCAGTGCGTGGTCGAGCATCGCGCCCTGCTGCCGCCGGACCACATTCTCAACTACTCGATCGAGCTCAACCGGACGCGCGCCCTCGAGGCGGTCGGCCGCACGGCCGAAGCGCGGGCCGAGGTGCTCCGCATCCTGCCGCTGCTGCGCGCCAAGGGGGTCGAAGCCACCGGAACTCTCGCCGCGGCCCTCCAGCTTGCCGAGCGCCTGGGGGTCTCCGGCTGACCCCGGCCGGAGCCAACTGACCCCGGCCGTCCCGGGCGCGCCCCAGCCCACCCCAGGCGCCGGCGCCTGTCGTAGAGTCAGAGGTCCGGTTTGCCGGTCTGATGGCGCTCTCCAACCTCCAGCTCACTCCGCAGTTCGTGCAGGCCGTGCGCGAGGCGGTGGACATCCTCGAGATCGCCGGGGCGCACGCCAAGCTTCAGCGCGTCGGCCGGAAGTGGAAGGCCCTCTGCCCGTTCCACAAGGAGAAGACACCCTCGTTCCAGCTCGATCCCGAGCAGGGGCTCTACTACTGCTTCGGTTGCGGCAAGGGGGGCGACGCGATCAAGCTCCACATGGAGCTCACCGGGGACGACTTCCCGACCGCCATGGAGGCGCTCGCGCGGCGCTTCGGAGTGCCGATTCCAGCCCCTGCGGCACGCCGGCCCGGCGCCTCGAAGTCCGACGCGCCGCGCGATCTCGAGGCGGTTCTCGAGGCGGCGGCGGAGTTCTTCAGCGCGGCGCTGGCGAGCGCGCCGGCCGTGCAGCGCTATCTGCGGGAGCGCCAGGTCTCGGCCGAGCTCGCGGCGCGCTACCGCCTCGGCTACGCCCCCGACGGCTGGCGGAACCTCACCGCGGCGCTGCATCCGAAAATCGCCATGGCCGACCTCCTCGACGCCGGGCTGGTGGCGCGCCCCGAGGGGGGTGGCGAACCGTACGACCGCTTCCGCAACCGGCTGATCTTCCCGATCCGCAACGGCACCGGCCGCCTGGTCGGCTTCGGTGGCCGGACGCTGGGCGACGACAAGGCGAAATACGTCAACACCGCCGAGACCGACCGCTTCCACAAGGGATCGATCCTGTTTGGTCTCGACAGCGCCAAGCGGGCGATGCGCGAGACCGGCCGGGCCTTCCTCGTCGAGGGCTATTTCGACCAGCTGGCCGCCGTCGCCTGCGGCATCGAGGCCGCCGTGGCCAGCATGGGCACGGCCCTCACCCCGGAACAGGCGAAGCTGATCGCGCGCCATGTCGAGGAGGTCGTCATCGGCTACGACGGCGATACGGCGGGAGAGGCGGCCGCCCGCCGCGCCCTGCCGATCCTGCTCGCGGAGGGCCTCGCGGTGCGCCGGGCGCGCTTCGCCGAGGGCGAGGATCCGGACTCGCTCCGGCTCGCCAAGGGGACAGAGGCGCTCGCCGAAGCGGTCGCCGCGGCCGAGGACCTGATCCTGCTCGAGCTCGACCGCCTGGTGCCGCCCGACGCCCATCGCAACCCGCACGTCCGGGCGCGCGCCGCCAAGGAGGTCACGGCGCTGCTCTCGCCGGTCAAGGACACGGTGCTGCGCTACAGCTACGGTCGCATCGCCGCCGATCGCCTGGGGCTCCCGGCCCACCTCCTCCTGCAACGGCTGGGCGTGGGGCCGAAGCCGCTCGCCGAGGCCTTCGCCGCCCCGGCCGAGGGCGCCGGCCCGTCGCCAGGGCGCGGGGCTGAAGAGGCCCTGCTGCGCTGCCTGCTGTGGATCGGCGATGCCGGACGCCCGGCGCCCGGCATCGGGATCCTCCCTCCGGAGGCCGCCTTCGACGACCCGCAGTTGCGGAATATCTACGCCCTGTTTCTTGCTCTCTACCGTGAGTCCGGCAGGTTGCCCGGAACGGCGGACTTGCGTCGGCGGCTTTCCGACGGAGACGGCATAAGTGACAGGGCTTCAATGCTTTTGCTAGAATCGGCCGATTCGGTAGGCGAGCCCGCCCCCGAGATGCACCTCAAGGGGTTGTGGGAACGCTGGCTCGACCGCCAGCGGGCCGATCTGAATCGCGAGTTGCGGCAGATCGAAGTCTCCGGTGACCAGCACAGGATTGAAGAGATCCTCAACGAGTTGGAGGCGCTCAAGCGGAGGCGGTACTCCGCTGCGCCCTTTTCTGCCGGGTAGCGCTAGCCAGAGGTCCGGCACTTTCGTTTTGATGAGCGTTTCGAGGGTTCCCGCGTGGCGCGACTGAAAATCGTTCACATCGAAGACAAATACACTTCGGTCAAGCAGCTCATCGAGCTCGGCAAGCAGAAGCACTATCTGCTCTACGACGAGATCTACGAAGTGCTGCCCGACGAGGTCATCGGACTCCCGGCGGAAGTCGACGCCATCTACCGTCGGTTCGAAGAGCTCAAGATCTTCGTCCTCGACCGGCCGGAGCGCTACGCCAACCGCGAGGAGATCGAAGCGGCGCCGATCGACTTCGACAAGAAGGAGAGCGAGGAGCACGAGGTCTACGCGGTCGACGAGCACGAGAAGACCAACGACCCGGTGCGCATGTACCTGCGCGAGATGGGCACGGTTCCTCTCCTCGATCGCGAAGGCGAAGTCGAGATTGCCCAGCGCATCGAGCAGGGTGAGTGGCTGATCTACGAAGCCCTGTGCGAGAACCCGCTGGTGCTGCGCGAGCTCCTGCGCCTGAACGAGCTCGCCCAGAAGGACAAGAAGGTGCTGCGCGAGCTCGTCGCCGGCAACGATCCGGAAGAGCCGCTCGATCCCAAGGCGGCCGACCGAATCAAGCGGAATCTGCGTATTTTCGATCAGATCGCCAAGCTCGACCGCGAGGTGCAGAAGCTCAGGCGCCAGCAGACCAAGTACAAGGAGGGCGGGGCGCGCCACCAGGAGTTCGCGCGCGAGGTCGACCGGGTGGTCGGCAAGATCGCCCAGGAGATCCGCTCGATCGACTTCTCGCTCCAGACCCGGAACCGCCTGGTCGACTACCTGAAGAACCTCGACCGGCAATTCTCGGCGCTCGAGCAGGACGTCCGGCGCGCCAAGACCGCCTACGAGAAGGAGTCGAACAAGGAGCTCCGCGACCTCCAGAAGCGGCGCATCGAGAAGTACAAGCTGCGCACGGTGGAGATCGAGGAGCGCTACGGCACGACGCACCTCATGGTCGCGACGACGATCAAGAAGATCCGCGAAGGCGAGGCGATGTGCGAGCGGGCGAAGGAAGAACTCATCGTCGCCAACCTCCGCCTGGTGGTGTCGATCGCCAAGAAGTACACCAACCGCGGCCTGCAGTTTCTCGACCTCATCCAGGAGGGCAACATCGGCCTGATGAAGGCGGTCGAGAAGTTCGAGTACCGCCGCGGCTACAAGTTCTCGACCTACGCCACCTGGTGGATCCGCCAGGCGATCACCCGCGCCATCGCCGACCAGGCGCGCACCATCCGCATCCCGGTGCACATGATCGAGACCATCAACAAGCTCACCCGCACCTCGCGCTCGCTGGTGCAGGAGCTCGGCCGCGAGCCCTCGGCCGAAGAGATCGGCCAGCGCATGGATCTGCCGGCCTACAAGGTGAGGAAGATCATGAAGATCGCGCAGGAGCCGATCTCCCTCGAGACGCCGATCGGCGAAGAGGAAGATTCGCATCTTGGCGATTTCATCGAGGACAAGACGGCGGTCTCGCCGATCGACTCGGTGATCTCGACCTCGCGCCGCGAAGAGGTACAGCGCGTCATGAAGACCCTGACGCCGCGCGAGGAAGAGGTGCTGGCCAAGCGCTTCGGTCTCGCCGACGGCACCGAGCACACCCTCGAAGAGGTCGGCCGGATCCACAACGTCACCCGCGAGCGCATCCGCCAGATCGAGTCGAAGGCGCTGCGCAAGCTCCGTCACCCGTCGCGCGCCGGCAAGCTCAAGCCGTTCCTGGATACCGGCCTCTGAGCACTATGGGGACACGATCGAGATCGTGTCCCTGGCGGCGGTCCGAAGCGCCTGCGCGGCTTCGAATTTGACTTGAACCCGCGGTTTTCCTAGCATTGAGGGCTCGCAGCGATGCAGAAACCGGCTGCGAACCGCAACATTCCTGGGTAGCTCAGTGGTAGAGCGATCGGCTGTTAACCGATTGGTCGGGGGTTCAAGTCCCTCCCCAGGAGCCATTTCCCCTTCCGTTCCTCCAGCCTCTCCCATGACCTACGCCGAGTTCGAGCCGGCGCGCGAGCTCGAGCCCTACGTGGCGAGCTTCTGGTCGTTCGCCGTCGACCGGGAGGCCGGTCCGGTCGAGCACTGGGTGCCGCCGGACGGCTGCGTGAGCCTCGCCTTCCGCCGCGGCAGCCCGATGGCGGTCGTGGTCGGCCCGTGGACCGTGCCGCTGACTCCGCCGGTGGTCGCCGGCGACGCGTTCTTCGGCGTCCGCTTCTGGCCCGGCGCGGCGGCCGCCCTGCTGCCGATCGTTCCGGGGCAGCTCAAAGACAGGGTTGTAGCTGCGGCGGAGATCCCGGGGCTCGGCTGGAGCGCGGCGCTCGCCGCCGAGCTCTGGGCTCGGCCCGACGGCGCGCTCGACGCGGGTGCGGCCACCCGGGCGCTTCTCGCGCTGCTGCCGGGCGCGCGCCCGCTCGACAGTGCCGCCGTCACCGCCGCGAGGCGGGTGATGGCGACCGGCGGCGAAGTGCCGATCGCCGCTCTGGCGGCGGCAAGCGGACTTTCGCCGCGGCAGTTTCGCCGCCGCTTCACCGTCGCGGTCGGGCTCTCGCCAAAGGAGCTGGTGCGCATCTGGCGCCTGCGCCGCTGCGCCCTCGCCGCGCTCGACGCGTCGAGCCCCGAGGCCGCGCGGTGGGCCGAGCTCGCCGCCGCGCACGGCTTCGCCGACCAGGCCCACCTGGTGCGCGAGTTCCGCCACCTGTTGGGCCTGCCGCCGACCGCTTTTGCCCGCCAGTTCGCGCGCATCGCGCACCACGATCTACAGCCCACCTAGCTCCGCCGTGCTCGGTGTCCTTCGAGGGACCTGCTCGGGGTCCTGACCGGCCGGCCCGGGTACGCCGGGGACACGTATCCGCCCTGGGGCGTTCCGGGTCCGTCCGCCGGCTCTCTTGGGGCGGCTACATGTCCCCAGCTGCGGGTCCGGCCACCCCTCGTCGGAAGGGTGGAGAAAGAAGCTTGCTTCCTCTCTTTCTCGTTCCGTAGGGGCGCTCTGGCGCTCGGGATTCAAAGTGGGCGACCAGCTTCGTTAGGAGCCAGCTTTGAATCCCGAGTGCCGGAGTGCCCTCTCCACAGCTGTTGCGAGATCTGGCCGATTCGTTCAAGACGCTAGGGCGAACTCCCCATAGAGTCAGCCCAACTCAAGGAGAAACGCCATGTCCGTCCCCCGTGCGGCTCGCCTGTCCGCTCTCGTCGCCTTCGTCGTTCTCACTACAGGCGCCCCATTGTTGGCGCAGGCTCCCGCCAGCGCGCCACCACCCGCTCCGGCCGCGGCCGCTCAGTCCGGACGTCCGCCGGCCCCTGACGCCGCGAAGCTCCGCGAGGCGATGAAGCCCTTTCTCCCGGCCGTCGGCCACTGGCGCGGCGAGGGCTGGATGCAGATGGGACCCGGCGAGCCGCAGCGCGCGGTGAGCGAAGAGACGGTCGAGATGCGCCTCGACGGCCTCGTCCTGGTAGTCGAGGGATTGCACCATGCGAAGCTCGCGGACGGCACGGCCGGCAAGGTCGTGCATCACGCGCTCGCCATCATCTCAGCCGACTCGGCCGATCCGGCCGGCGGCTACCGCTTCTCGACCTTCCTCGCCGACGGCCGCGCCGCCGACGCGCGCGGCAACTGGGAGAGCGGCAAGTTCGTCTGGGCGCCGCCGGCCCCTCCCGGCCGCCAGATCCGCTACGTCATCGACTGGACCGTCGCCGACCGCTGGAGCGAGATCGGCGAGATGTCGACCGACGGCACGACCTGGACGAAGTTCTTCGAGATGAACCTCACGCGCGCCGCGCAGTAGCTCTGCGCTCGCGCTCATGGCGCGGCAGCGAGTCCGATTCCTGGTCCCAGGACGGCGACGAAGAAGAACGCCGTGAGCGCACCGGCGACGAGCCAGGGCCAGCTCCGGGCGATGCCTGCCGCGGGCTCGCCGGTGGGCGGGTAGCGCTCGCGGTTGCGCAGCAGCTGGGCCATCCAGGCGAGCGCTGAGGCGCCGCCGAAGGATGCGGCGGCGGCCGAGATGAGCACCAGCATGGGGCTCTCGGGATTGAGCAGTCCCGCCGCGACGTAGAGCACTCCGCCGGCGATGTACGGCACGACCGTGAGCTTTACGGCGGGTGCCAGCCGCCCCGGTCCGGAGTTCGGGTTGCCGGCGCCGAGAAACGGCACGAGCCCGCGCAGCGCGATCGGCACCGCGACGAACATGTAGGCGGCGGTGCCGGCGACGGCGAGCGTGATGCGCCAGAGAAAGTAGTGCGGCGAGCCCGCGACGACCGCGTTCCAATCGCCGATGCCGCCGATTCCCGAAAACATCCAGTAGCCGAACGCCTGCAGCAGGTTCAGGGTCAGGAAGAGCCAGAGAAAGTAGCGGCCGGAGGCGGCCCGCACGAGGTGCGCTCGGGCAAGCAGCGCCGTCAGGGCGGCGAAGGCCAGGTTCGTGAGCGTCCCGCCGGCCGAGATCCACCGGCTGCCGGCGTCCGTGACGCTGCCGCGGCCGCAATCGAAATAGACCGCGTTCAGGACGCGCGGTTCTCCGCCCAGGGCGAGGCACATGCCGCCGTGCCCGAGGCCTTCGTGGGCGACGTTGGTCAGCGCATAGGCGACGAGCGCTATGGCGATCACGGTGGGCAGGTGCAGAGCGGCGGACGGCGGCGCGGCAGCGTCTTTCGGACATGGCACACCTCCAGTAGAGCTCGCGCCAGTCTACGCGCGGCAGGGGACACATTGCGGCTACAGCGGTCGCTGCTCGCCGCCACATGCAAGCGGCCGCAATATGTCCCCGGATCCGAGCCCGTTCCCGGCGGGAGAAGAAAGCAGTTGACATTCGGACAGCGATGCATGAATATGCGCATCTTCTGGTAAACGACGATGCCGACCGATATCGAACAGAGAGACCGCCGCCGTCGCGCCATTGTGGATCTGGTGCGCCGTTCGCGCATCGCGAGCCAGGAGGAGCTGCGCGAGAAGCTCGCCGCGCGCGGCTTCGAGGCGACGCAGCCCTCGGTGTCGCGCGACCTGCGCGACCTGGGGGTCGGCAAGGCCGGCGGACGGTACGTCCTCGCCGACGAGCTCGGACCGGAGACCCGCGACGCGCTCGGCGAGGTGGTGCACTTCGTGCGCGACGTGCGGCCGGCCGGCCCCTACCTCACGGTGATCTCGACCACCGTCGGCGCGGCGCAGACGGTGGCGATCGCCCTCGACCATGCCGGCTTCCCGGAGCTCGCGGGCACCGTCGCCGGCGACGACACGATCTTTGCCGCCACCGCCTCGGCGGCGGCGCAGCGCCGTTTCGTCGAGCGCCTGCGGCATCTGCTTTCCGAAGCCTCCGGCCCAGCCGGACGACGTACGGCCTGATTCCAGGCCGCGTCCTCGAACCTCCTTTGAATCTGCGGAGAAACGTGACGATGAAGCCCATTGTGTTGGCATTTTCCGGCGGCCTGGACACCAGCTGGGCGATCCCTTATCTGGCGGAGACCACCGGCCGGCCGGTGGCCACGGTCACCGTCGACACCGGTGGCTTCGACGCCGCGGGCCGGTCCGAGCTCGCGGCGCGCGCCGCGGCGCTGGGCGCCGTCCACCACCGGATGCTCGACGCGCGCGCCGAGTACTTCGAGCGCGTGCTGCGCTTCCTGGTCTTCGGCAACGTCCGGCGCGGCGGGACCTATCCGCTCTCGGTCGGCGCCGAGCGGAGCATCCAGGCGCGCGGCGTGGCGATCGCGGCGCGCGAGCTCGGGAGCTCCACGGTGGCGCACGGCTCGACCGCGGCGGGCAACGACCAGGTGCGCTTCGAGGTTGCGCTGCGCACGCTCGAGCCCGGCTTCGAAATTCTCGCGCCGGTGCGCGACTCCCTGGTGTCGCGGCCGGCGCAGGTCGCCTTCCTCGGCGAGCGCGGGCTGCCGGTGCCGGCGCACGGCGCCGCTTACTCGGTCAACCGCGGACTCTGGGGGACGACGATCGGCGGCAGCGAGACCAGGACGAGCGCGCAGCCGCTGCCCGAAGCCGCCTGGGTGGCGACCCGCGGCGCCTTCGACTCGCCGCGCGCGCCGGCGCGCCACCGCCTGACCTTCGAGCAGGGCGTGCCGGTCGCCCTCGACGGCGTCGCGCTCTCCCCGGTCGCCCTGATCGAGCGCGTCGAGAACCTGGCGGCGCCGTTCGGCATCGGGCGCGGCATCCATCTCGGCGAGACCATCCTCGGCAGCAAGGGTCGGGTCGCCTTCGAGGCGCCGGCGGCGGAGGTCATCCTTTCGGCCCACCGCGAGCTCGAGAAGCTCGTACTCACCGGCCGCCAGCTGCGCATCAAGGAGGGGATCGCCGCGCAGTACGGCGATCTCGTCCACGAGGGGCAGCACCTCGAGCCGGTGGCGCGCGACCTCGAGGCGTTCCTCGCCTCATCGCAGGCGCGGGTGAGCGGCGATGTGCAGCTCCTCCTGCGCCCCGGCGCGCTCTTCGTCGAAGGGGTGTCGTCGCCGTACTCGCTGCTCGCCGTCTCGCACGGGACCTATGGCGAGAGCATCGGCGAATGGACTGCCGCCGACGCCCGTGGCTTCTCGCGTCTCGTGGCCCTGCCCGGCGAGCTGCACGCCCGCGCGGGCAGGCCGCAGGGAGAGTCGATGCAGGAGCCGCACACCGCGGCAGCGCAGGGAGGAAAGTCATGAAGACGATCGTGCTCGACAAGATCGCCTCGGTCACCAAGAGCGTCGGCCTGAAGCGCGAAGTGCGGCTCAGCCGGGAGATCCCGTGCGAAGAGGGGATCGTCATCGCGGTGCGGATCCTCACCGACAAGAGCGTCTACAACCAGCTCGAGCTGCCCTCGGGGCGCATGGCGCAGATCAAGCGCGGTGACATCGTGGCCGGCTGTCTCGGCCATCGGCACGCCCTGTTCGGCTACTCCGGGAAGATCCCCGAGCGCCTCGCCCCCGGGGACACCGTCCAGCTGCTCAATCTCGGTGGTGTGCTGGGGATCTGCGATTCGGTGAACCCCGATCTCGGCAGGCCGTTCGAGTGCGAGGTGCTGGGCGCGGTGCTCTCCTTCCCGGTGCTCGGCGAGCGCATCGGCCGCCCGGCGCGGATCGGCGGTGAGCCGCTGCCCGAGAAGCCGGTGCTCGACCTGAAGGGCATCCCGGTCGTTGCCATGGTCGGCAGCTGCATGAACTGCGGCAAGACCGCCGCCGCCTGCGCCCTGGTGCGCGAGTTCGCCCACCAGGGCCTGCGCATCGACGGCCTCAAGGCGACCGGCGTCTCGCTGCGGCGCGACATCCTGGCGCTCGAGGACGCCGGCGCGCGCGCCACGGCGATCTTCACCGACCTCGGCGTGGTCTCGACCACGGCGAAGAACTGCGGCGGCGGCGACGCGCATGCTCCTTACCCGGCTGGCCGCGCAGACGGCCGATCCCGCCAGCCGCGCCGACATGATCGTCCTCGAGCTCGGCGACGGGCTGCTGGGGGCCTACGGTGTCGACGCCATTCTGGGCGATCCCGAGTTGCGCTCCGCCTTCACGGCTGTCGTCCTGGCAGCGAACGATCCGGTGGCGGCCTGGGGCGGCATCGAGCTCCTGCGGCGCGACTACGGCATCGAGCCGGTCGCGGTCACCGGACCGGCCACCGACAATGCCGTCGGCGTGCGCCTGATCGAGGACCGCATGGGCGTGCCGGCAGCCAACGCCAGGACCTCGCCCGAGGCGCTCGCGGCGATGGTGTTCGCGCGGCTCGGGATCGCCGCCGGTGCGCTTCCGGCGACGGCCGCCGATCCGGAAGCGGCGCCGGGAGTCGTCGATCCGCAGGCCGCGCCAGCGGCCGGAAGTCAGGTGCCCGCGCTCGAGGGCGCCCGTTGAGCCAGCCGATCGTCGCTCCTGTCCCGGTCGTCGTGCTCGGCGGCTCGGGCTACGTCGCCGGCGAGGTGGTGCGCCTGCTCGCCAGCCATCCCGGCTTCGCTCTTGCCGCCGTCGTCTCCGAGAGCCGCGCCGGCGCTACCGTCGCGGAGGCGTTCCCGCACCTCGCCGGAACGATCGACGGGCTGGCCTTCAGCGACTTCGAAGCGCTCCCGGCGCTCTTCGCGAGCGCGTCCGGAGACCGGCGGCGCTTCGCCCTGGTCTCCGCCGCGCCGCACGGCGCTTCGGCGGCGCTGGTGGCGCGGGCGATCGCGCTGGCCGAGAGCGCCGGAGTGGCGCTCTCGGTGGTCGATCTCTCGGCGGACTTCCGGTTCGCCGAGGCCGCCCGGTACGAAGCGGTCTACGGCCATCCCCATCCTGCGCCCGGTCTGCTGGCGCGCTTCGTGCGCGCGCTGCCCGAGCACTCGTCCTGGGCGCCGGGAGAAAGCGCCAGCGTTTGCATCGCGCACCCGGGCTGCTTCACGACCGCGGTGCTGCTCGCCGTCGTGCCGCTCCTCGCGCTCGGAGTCGCCGAGCCGCGCTTCGCGGTGACCGCGATCACCGGCTCGACCGGCAGCGGCCGCGGACTCTCCGACAAGACCCATCATCCGGCGCGGCGGAGCAATGTCGCGGCCTACTCGCCGCTCGCCCACCGCCACGCGCCGGAGATGGCGGCGCTCGCCGCCGAGGCCGCGGGCGTCCGCCCCGAGATCGACTTCGTGCCGCTCTCCGGGCCGCAGGCGCGCGGCATCTACGCCACGGTGCACGGGCGACTCGCGGCGCCGCGGCGCGGCGCGAGCGCCGCGGAGATCGTCGGCGAGCTGGCGAAGTTCTATGCCGGGTGCCCGTTCGTCGCGGTCGCCGGGACGCCGCCGGCGCTCACCGACGTCGTCGGCACGAACCGGGCGCGCCTCGGAGTCGCCTGCGTCGGCGGGTCGCTCGCCGTCACGGTGGCGATCGACAACCTGGTCAAGGGGGCGGCCGGCGGCGCCGTGCAGTGGCTCAACCGGATCTACGGTTTCGACGAGGCGACCGGCCTCGGGGCCGCCAGCCTGGGATGGTTCTGACGTGGGAGAAGAAGAGATGATCGCGAGTCCTTTGGCGGGATTGCACGAGGGAACGGAGGCTTCGGCGGCGGAGCTCGAAGCGCGCTACCTCCTGCCGGTCTACAAGCACCTGGCCATCGAGCCGGTGCGCGGCGAAGGCGTCTGGCTCGAGACTGCGGACGGGCGGCGGATCCTCGATCTCTACGGTGGTCACGCCGTGGCGCTCCTGGGCTACGGCCACCCCCGGCTGCTGGCAGCGCTTGCGCACCAGGCCGGGCAGCTGCAGTTCCAGTCGAACGCCGTGCCCAATCTCGTCCGCGGACGGGCCGCCGAGGCGCTGGTCGGCTTCGCCCCGGATGGGCTCGAGCAGGCCTTCTTCGTCAACAGCGGCGCCGAGGCGAACGAGAACGCGCTGCGCCTCGCCTTGCGCAAGACCGGGCGCCGGAAAGTCGTTGCCATCGAGGGCGCCTTTCACGGCCGCACCGCGGCCGCCGCCGCAGTCTCGTGGCGCTCGGAGCGCTGGTACGGCTTCCCATCCAAGCCGTTCGACGTCGAGTTCGTGCCGCGCGGCGACTTCGGGACGCTCGCACAGGGCGATCGACGGCGACACCGCCGCGCTCATCCTCGAGCCGGTGCAGGGTCTCGCCGGCGCCTATGCGCTCGGCCGCGACTTCCTGGCCGCGGCGCGCGAGGCGACCGACCGGGCCGGCGCCCTGCTGATCTTCGACGAGGTCCAGTGCGGCCTCGGGCGGAGCGGCGCGCCGTTCTCGGCGCGGCTGCATGGCGTGACGCCCGACATCCTGACCGTCGGCAAGGGACTGGCCGGGGGCCTGCCGGCCGCCGCGCTGGTCGTCCGGCCCGAGGCGCTGCCGGCGCTCGCCGCCGGCGACCTCGGCACGACCTTCGGCGGCGGGCCGCTGGTCTGCGCGGCGATCGAGGCGACCCTCGGCGCGATCGTCGAGGAGGGGCTCATGCCGCGCGTCCGGGTCGTCTCGCGGGCGCTCTTCGCACTCGCCGGGAAGGGCCCGGTCGTCGCCGTCCAGGGCGAGGGGCTGCTGCTCGGCCTGCGGACGCGCCGTCCGGCGAAGCAGATCCAGGCGGAGCTGCTGGCGGAGGACATCCTCGTCGGCACCAGCGACGATCCGTTCGTCGTCCGCCTGCTGCCGCCCCTCACCCTCGGGCTCGAGCATGTCGCGCTGCTCGCCGCGGCCCTCGCCGGGCTCGCGGAATGAAGCAGTTCCTGAGTCTCGCCGGGCTGCCGCGCGAGGAGATCGTCGACCTCCTCGCGCTGGCGGCGCGCCTCGAGAAGCGTGGGCGACCCGCAGGCGCTGGCCGGAAAGATCCTCGGGCTGCTGTTCTTCAACCCGTCGCTGCGCACCCTCGCCTCGATGCAGGCGGCGATGGCGAAGCTCGGCGGCACGAGCTTCGTGGTGACCCCCGGGGGCTCGAGCTGGAAGCTCGAGACCCGGACGGGCGTCGTGATGGACGGCGAAGCGTCGGAGCATGTGCGCGAGGCCATCCCGGTCCTCGCCGGCTACGCCGACGTGCTCGGCGTGCGCGCCTTCGCCTCCGGAACCGATCTCGCCGCCGATCTCGCCGATACGAGCTTCCGCCAGCTCGCCGCGCTGTCGCCGAAGCCGGTGGTCAATCTCGAGTCGGCGATCGACCATCCCTGCCAGGCGCTCGCCGACTGGAAGACGCTCGACGACCTCGGCGTGGCGCGCCACGGCAAGCTCGTCCTCTCCTGGGCCAACCATCCGAAGGCGCTGCCGCTCGCCGTGCCGGCGGCGGTCCTGCGGATGGCCGCACTGCGCGGCATGGAGGTGACGGTGCTCTCGCCCGAGGCTTACGCCCTGCCGGAACCGCTCCTCGCCGAGGCGCGCGCGCTCGCCGCCGGCAGCGGGGGCAGCGTCGTCGAGACCGACGACCGCAGCGGCGGCGCTCGCGGGCGCCGCGATCGTCTACGCCAAGTCGTGGGCCTCCGCGGCGCACTACGGCGACGGCGCGACGGAGAGCGCCGCTGCGCGCCGGGCTCGCCTCATGGTGCGTCGAGGAGAGCTGGTTCGAGAGCGCCCGCGAGGCGCGCTTCATGCACTGCCTGCCGGTGCGGCGGAACGTCGTCGTCGCCGACGCGGTGCTCGACTCGCCGCGCAGCGTCGTCGTACAGCAGGCGCACAACCGGCTCTGGGCGCAGATGGCGGTCCTGCACCGGATGCTCGCCGGAGTGAATGCCCCCGTGCGCCCGGAAGGCGCGAAGGTTTCCCTGAAGGAGAAGCGATGAAAGACGTCGGACAGCGCAGCGACCGGATGACCGAAGTGGCGGGCCTGAAGCACGCCCTGCCCTATCTCCGTCTCTTCCAGGGCAAGACCTTCGTGGTCAAGCTCTCGGGCGAGGCGATCGAGGAGGAGGGTCGCCTGGTGCTCTTCCTCGAGCAGATCGAGGTCCTGCACCGGCTCGGCATCCGCGTCGTGCTGGTGCACGGCGGCGGACCGCAGACCACGGAGCTCGCCTCCCGCCTCGGTCTCGCGACGCAGAAGATCGACGGCCGCCGGGTGACCGACGCCGCGACCCTCGAGGCGGCGGTCATGGCGATGGCCGGCAAGGTCAACACGACGCTGCTCGCCATCTGCCGCCGCGCCGGGGTGGCGGCGGTCGGCCTCTCCGGGGTGGACGCCGGCCTCGTCGAGGCGCGCCAGCGCCCGCCAGTGCCCGCTGCCCATCCGGTCGGCGCGGCGGAATCTCCGGCGGTCGACTATGGCTTCGTCGGCGATGTCGTGGCGGTGAATCCGCGCGTCGTGCAGAAGCTCCTCGACGACGGCTACGTCCCGGTCGTGGCGCCGCTCGCCGCAGACGCGAGCGGCGCGCTCTTGAACGTCAACGCCGACACCATCGCCGCCGAGCTAGCGGTCGCGCTCGGGGCGGAGAAGCTCCTGTTTGCGGTGGCGGTGCCTGGCATCCTCGAACGGGCGGACGATCCCGCTTCGCTGGTGTCGCTGGTCGATCTGGCGGGGCTCGCGGGACTCGAGAGCCGCGGCGCGCTCACCGGCGGCATGCTCCCGAAGTCGAAGGCAATCGTCCGCGCCCTCGAAGGCGGCGTGCCGCGCGTCCACCTGGTGCCGTTCGCTACCCCGGACGCGCTGCTCGTCGAGCTGTTCACCAACGAGGGGATCGGCACGTTGGTCGTGCCCTCGGTCGCGGCGCTCGCGTGAGGTCGGCGTGCGGTTGAGCCGCGAGCAGCTTCTCGCCCTGCATCGCGACCTGGTCGCGACGCCGTCGGTCTCCGGCGACGAGGTCGCCATCGTTTCGCGGTTGTTCTCTTTTCTTCAAGATCGCGGGGCAGCGGTCGAGCTTGTCGGCGGCAGCCTCGTGGCCTGGACGGGAAAGGCTCCGGTAAAGGGAGACGTGGAGAGCGTGGCGCTGGTGGTGTTGAACACGCATGTCGATACCGTGCCGCCGGCGCCGGGCTGGACGCGCGAGCCTCTCCAGGCCGTCAGTGAAGCGGGCAAGGTCTTCGGCTTGGGTGCGAACGATGCCAAGGCTTCCGTAGCGGCGATGGTCGGGGCGTTCCTGGCGGTCTCGGAGGTCGACCTGCCGTTCGCCTTGGCGCTGATGCTGGTGCGCGGCGAGGAGACGAAGAGCGTCGGCACGGCGGAGGTCGTCGCCGAGTTCGCCCGGCGGGGTCTCGTGCCGGCGATGGCGGTGGTCGGCGAACCGACCG
This sequence comes from Thermoanaerobaculia bacterium, assembly GCA_963788175.1. Taxonomy (GTDB): domain Bacteria; phylum Acidobacteriota; class Thermoanaerobaculia; order Multivoradales; family JAGPDF01; genus JAGPDF01. Next base: position 216,257 of record CAWBFZ010000012.1, on the reverse strand, counting down.
GTCTCGACTTCGCGGTGGCACAGAAGGGGCTGCTGGTCCTCGAGCTGGTGGCGCGCGGCGAGGCGGCGCACGCGGCGCACGCCCGGACGCTCGGTGCCCGCAACGCCATCGTCGCGCTGGCGCGCGATCTCGCAGCGATCGCGGCGCTCAGCGTTCAGGACGGGGGCCCGCTCGATCCGTACCTCGGCCGCGCTACCGTCGAGCCGACCGTCGTCTCCGGCGGCTCGGCGCGCAACGTCGTGCCGGCCGAAGCGCGCGCGGTGCTCGACTGCCGCACCGTGCCGGCCGAAGCGCCGGAGGCGCTGCTCGCGCGTCTGCGCGCTGTCGTCGAGAGCGAGCTGGTCGTTCTTTCGGACCGCCTGGTGCCGGTGGCGACCGACGCCTCGTCGGCGCTCGTCGCTGCCGCGCTGCGCGCGCGTCCCGAAGCGCGCCTCTACGGCTCGGCGACGCTCTCCGACCTCACCTTCTTCCGCGGCATTCCGGCGCTGAAGGTCGGGCCGGGCGAGAGCGAGCGCTCGCATCGCCCCGACGAGTTCGTCCACGAGGACGAGATCGTCGCCGGCGCGCAGTTCTACGAACGGCTGCTGCTCGAGTTGGCGCGGGCCGAGATGGAGAGAACCTCGTGAGCCGACTCTGGGACAAGGGCAAGCCGCTCGACGAGCAGGTGCTCGCCTACACCGCCGGCGAGGACGCACTGTTCGACAACCGCCTGGTGGCGCACGACGTCCGGGCGTCGATCGCCCACGCCGCCATGCTGCGCGACCGCAAGCTCCTGGCCGCGGCCGATTTCGTCGCCATCGCCGCCGGCCTCGACCGCGCTCGCGGCCGACCATGAGCAGGGCCTGTGGCGGGTCGAGCTCGCCGACGAGGACGTGCACACCGCGCTCGAGCGCCGTTTGAGCGCGCGCATCGGTGCGGCCGGCGGCCGGGTCCACCTCGGGCGCTCGAGAAACGACCAGGTGCTGGCGGCGCTGCGGCTGTGGATGAAAGACGAGGTCGCTGCCCTGGCTTCCGGTGCCCGCGCCGTGGCCGCGGCGCTGGGCGAAGTCGCGGCGGGACATGCGGATCAGCCGCTCCCGGGCTACACCCATCTCCAGCCGGCGATGCCGTCGTCGGTGGCGCTGTGGGCCGGCGGCTTCGCGGCCGCGCTCGAGGACGACGCGCAGGGGATCGAAGGGTGTCTGCGCCGCATCGACCAGAACCCGCTCGGCTCGGCGGCCGGCTACGGCACGCCCGGGTCTCGAAATCGACCGCGAAGCCACGCGCCAGGCGCTCGGCTTCGCGCAGACGCAGTCTCCGGTCACCGCCGTGCAGCTCGCGCGCGGCAAAGCGGAGGCCCAGCTCCTGTTCGAGATCCACCTGCTGATGAGCGACTGCGGCAGGCTGGCGTCGGACCTGGTGCTCTTCGCCACCCGCGAGTTCGCCTTCGTCGAGCTCCCCGAGGAGATGACCACCGGCAGCTCGATCATGCCGCAGAAGAGGAACCCCGACCTCTTCGAGCTCGTGCGCGGCCGCGGCGCGACGACGCTGGGCCTGCTGATCGAGGCCCTGCTGATCCCCGCCAAGCTCCCCTCCGGCTACCACCGCGATCTGCAGCTCCTCAAGGCGCCGCTGTTCAAGGCCTGCGACCTGGCGCGCGCCACGACCGAGCTGCTCGCGGCGACGCTGCCCGCGGCTGCGCTTCCTACCTGAGGCAGGTGAGTTGCCCCCCGAGCTCTTCGCCGCCGAGGAGGCCAACCGCCTGGTCGTCGACGAGGGGATTCCGTTCCGCGAGGCCTACCGGCGGGTGGCGGCGAGGCTTGGCGCCAGCTAGCCCAACGCAGCTCGAGGCCGTTTCGCGAGAGAATGGTCTGTGACCGTCGGTTCCAGCTCCCGCCCGCTGCTGCTCTCCTGCGAGGGGGTGTCGCACCAGTTCGGCGCCCGCCCGCTGTTCAAGGACCTTTCGTTCGGCCTCTTCCAGGGCGACCGGGTGGGGCTCATCGGCCCCAACGGCTCCGGCAAGTCGACCCTGCTCCGCATCCTCGCCGGACGCCTCGAGCCCGACCATGGGCAGCTCTCGCTCCGGAAGGGGGTCCGGGTCGGCTACGTCGAGCAGGACACCCGCTTCCCGGCCGAGTCGACCGCCGAGGAGGTGGTGATCCAGGCGCTCGCCGGCGAGCCGCTCGAGGAGTACGAGAAGGAGGCGCGCGCCGCGCGGACGCTCGGCAGGCTCGGGTTCCGCGACCGCAGCGAGCGCGAGCTCCCGGTCGGCGCCCTCTCGGGTGGCTGGAAGAAGCGCCTGGCGATCGCCTGCGAGGTCGCCCGCGAGCCCGACCTGCTGCTCCTTGACGAGCCGACCAACCATCTCGACCTCGAAGGCATCCTCGAGCTCGAGGAGCTCCTGGTGGAGGCCGCGCAGGCTTTCGTAGTGGTCTCCCATGACCGCTACTTCCTCGAGAACGTCGCCCGCCGGATGCTCGAGCTCGACCGGGTCTATCCGGAGGGAATCCTCTCCGTCGACGGCACCTACAGCGATCTGCTGGTCAAGCGCGACGAGGTGCTCAAGAACCAGAAGGACTACGAGGAGGCACTCGCCAACCGGGCGCGGATCGAGGTCGACTGGTTGCGCCGCGGTCCAAAGGCGCGGACCACGAAATCGAAGGCGCGGATCGACCGCGCCAACGACCTCCTGGGCGAGCTCGCCGACGTCCGCGGCCGCGCCGCCGGCCCGCGCGCCGGCATCGACTTCAAGGCCTCGGGCCGCGGCACGAAGCGGCTTCTCGAGGCCAGGGGGATCGCCAAGGCGTTCGACGGCCGCACCATCTTCTCCGGCGTCGACCTGCTGCTCGGCCCGGGCACCCGGCTCGGCCTCCTCGGCTTGAACGGCAGCGGCAAGACGACCCTCCTCTCGCTCCTCGACGGCAGCCTCCTGCCCGACAGCGGCGAGATCGAGCGCGCGCCGTTCCTGAAGATCCTCCGTTTCGAGCAGGGGCGGGAGACGCTCGATCGCAAGCTCACCCTGCGCCGCGCGCTCGCTCCCGACAGCGATTCGGTGATCCATCTGGGCGAGGTCGTGCACGTCGCCGCCTGGGCGAAGCGCTTCCTCTTCCGCACCGAGCAGCTCGACACGCCGGTGGGCAGCCTCTCCGGCGGCGAGCAGGCGCGGATTCTCGTCGCGCGGCTGATGCTCGCGCCGGCCGACCTGCTGATCCTCGACGAGCCGACCAACGACCTCGACATCGCGACCCTGGAAGTGCTCGAGGAGAGCCTGCTCGAATTCCCCGGGGCGCTCGTTCTGGTCACCCACGACCGCTACCTCCTCGACCGGGTCTCGACCGGGATCCTGGCGATCGAGGATGGCCGGGCAGAGCACTACACCGACAGCGGCCAGTGGGAGGAGGCGCGCCGGGCGAAGCATGCCGCCGAGCTCGGCGGCGGCGCGCCGGCGATCCGCAACCGGGAGAGCGCGGCACGGGCCGCGACCGCCGCCGGCGGCAATCGACCCGGCAGCGGACCCGCCGGGCGAGCCAGCGGCCCGGACGCCTCCCGATCCCCCACCAAGCGCCTCTCCTACCTGGAGCAGCGCGAGTGGGACGGGATGGAAGCGGCGATCTTCGCCGCCGAGGCGGCGCTCGAGCAGAGCCGGTCGGCTGCCGAGGATCCCGCCATCGCGTCTGACGCTGCCCGGCTCCACGAGCGCTTTGCCGCCCTGGCGGCGGCTCAGGCGGAAGTCGAGCGGCTTTACGCCCGCTGGGCCGAGCTCGAAGCGAAGCTCGCCTGAGGGCGAGCGGGGCCGGCGGCCGTCCAGCCCTTCGGGACGGTGAATCGGACCCCGCCGCTGGCCTAGAATCCACCTTCCCGCCGCTGGCGGCCTTCCGACGGAACCAACGAAGACTATGGAGACAGATGACATGGCCAATCCCCTGCTGACCGGACTCGGTCTGGCAACCCTTCTCGCCGGTTCTGCCGTGGCGGCCGACACCGTCGCGGCGCCCGGAATGGCTGCCAATCCGCTGCTCGCCCCCTGGAGCGGCCCCTACGGCGGCGTGCCGCCGTTCGACCTCGCCAAGGCCGAGCTCTTCCAGCCGGCGCTCCAGGCGGCGATGGCCGAGCAGCTCGCCGAGATCGACCGGATCGCGGGCAACCCCGACCCGGCGACGTTCGCCAACACGATCGCCGCCCTCGAGGGCGCCGGCCGGACCCTCGATCGCGCCAACACGATCTTCGAGGTCTTCGCCGGCACGATGAGCACCCCCGAGGTGCAGGCGGTGGAGCGCGAGATGGCGCCGAAGCTGGCGGCGTTCTCGGACCAGATCACCCAGAACGAGAAGCTCTTTGCGCGTATCGCGGCAGTCTACGAGGAGCGCCGGAGCTCCGGCCTCACTCCCGAGCAACAGCGTCTCGTCTGGCTCGACTACACCAACTTCGTGCGCGCCGGCGCGAAGCTCGACGCGCCGGCCAAGAAGCGGCTGTCGGAGATCAACCAGCGCCTCGCCACCCTGTTCACGCAGTTCAGCCAGAACGTGCTGGCCGACGAGACCGACTACGTCCTGGTCCTCGACTCCGAAGCCGACCTCGCTGGGCTGCCGCCCTCCCTGCGGGCCGCCGCGAGCGCCGCCGCCGAGTCGCGCGGGCACGCCGGCAAGTGGGCGATCCTCAACACCCGCTCGTCGATGGAGCCGTTTCTGACCTACTCCGACCGCCGCGACCTGCGCGAGAAGGTCTGGCGCACCTACTTCAGCCGGGGCGACAACGGCGACCAGCACGACAACAACGCCGGCATCACCGAGATCCTGAAGCTGCGCGGCGAGCGCGCCAGGCTGCTCGGCTACCCGACCCACGCGCACTGGCGGCTCGAGAACTCGATGGCGAAGACCCCGGAGCGCACCCTCGAGCTCATGGAGGCGGTCTGGAAGCCGGCGGTGGCGCGCGTCCAGGAAGAGGTCGCCGACATGCAGAAGATCGCCGACCGCGAGGGCCGACGATCACCATCGAGCCCTGGGACTACCGCTACTACGCCGAGAAGGTGCGCAAGGAGCGCTACGACCTCGACGAGAACGAGGTCAAGCCTTACCTGCAGCTCGAGAAGCTGCGCGAGGGGATGTTCTGGGTGGCGGGCGAGCTCTTCGGCCTCCACTTCACGCCGGTCACGGACGTGCCGGTCTACCACCCCGACGTGCGCGTCTGGAAGGTGACCAACGACGGCCGGCCGAGCTCGTCGGGCTCTGGTACTTCGACCCCTACGCGCGGCCGGGCAAGCGCTCCGGCGCCTGGATGAACGCCTACCGCAGCCAGGAGCGCTTCGAGCGCGAGATCACGACGATCGTCTCGAACAACTCGAACTTCGTGAAGGGCAAGCCGGGCGAGCCGGTCCTGATCAGCTGGACCGACGCCGAGACGCTGTTTCACGAGTTCGGCCACGCCCTGCACGGCCTGTCGTCGAACGTGACCTACCCGTCGCTCTCCGGCACCGCGGTGGCCCGCGACTACGTCGAGTTCCCGTCGCAGCTCCTCGAGCACTGGCTGTCGACGCCCGAGGTCCTCGACCGCTTCGCGCTGCACCACCAGACGGGCAAGCCGCATGCCGCGGGAGCTGGTCGCACAAGATCGAGAAGCGCCGCGACCTTCAACCAGGGCTTCGCGACCGTCGAGTACCTGGCCAGCGCGCTGGTGGACATGAAGCTGCATCTGCGCGCGGCGGCGGCGTCCGATCGACCCGGACAGGTTCGAGCGCGAGACGCTGCACGGCGCTCGGCATGCCGCGGGAGATCGTGATGCGCCACCGCACGCCGCAGTTCTCGCACATCTTCTCGGGCGACGGCTACTCGGCGGGCTACTACAGCTACCTCTGGGCCGACACCCTGACCGCCGACGCCTGCGAGGCGTTCACCGAGGCCGGCGGCGCCTACGACAAGGCGGTCGCGAAGCGGCTGCACGACCACGTCTTCTCGGTCGGCAACACCGTCGACCCGGCCGAGGCGCTACCGCGCCTTCCGCGGCCGCGACGCCGGCATCGACGCGCTGATGCGCGATCGCGGCTTCCCGGTGCCCGCGACTCCGGCCGCTCCCGCGACTGCGGCCGACGCTTCGAAGTAGGCCCGCCTCGGGTCGGGGACACATTGCGGCCGCTCGGTGGTCGCGTCGAACAGCGGTCGTTCCAGCCGCTATGTGTCCCCTGCCGCGCCGAGACGTCGGTGGTGGGGCACCCCGGCACTCGGGATCCAAAGTGGGCTCCTACTTGAGGCGTGGTCGCCCACTTTGGATCCCGAGCGCCAGAGCGCCCCTGCGGTACGAGAAGCTCCTCTTGCAGCTGTACCGACGAGGGGATCGAAGCGGGTAGGATCGGTGCCGGAGGCCTTCGATGCTCGAACGAACCGAACATGGTGAAATTCTCGAACTGCGGCTGGCGCGGCCGCCGGCGAACGCGCTCGACGCGGCGCTGATCGCGGCGCTCGGCGAGGCGATCGAGGCGGCGCCGGCCACGGGAGCGCGCGCCCTGGTGCTCTCCGGGCGGCCGGGGATGTTCTCCGGCGGGCTCGACGTGCCGTCGCTGCTCACCCTCGACCGCGCCGGCATGGAGCAGACGCTGCGCGACTTCTTCCGCCTGATGCGCGCGCTCGCCGCCTCGCCGATTCCGACCGTGGCGGCGATCACCGGACACGCCCCGGCCGGCGGCGCGGTGCTGTCGATCTTCTGCGATGCGCGGGTGATGGCGGAGGGTGACTTCAAGATCGGCCTGAACGAGGTCCAGGTCGGCCTGTCGCTGCCGCAGGTGATCCACACCGCGCTGGTGCGCGTCGTCGGCGAGCGCCAGGCCGAGCGCCTCGGCGTCGGCGGCCTGCTGGTCCCGGCCGGGCGAGGCGCTGCGCATCGGGCTGGTCGACGAACTGGTCCCGGTCGAAGGCGTCGTCGAGCGCGCGCTCGAACGTTGCCGCGACTTCCTCGAAGCTGCCGCCACGCGCCATGGCGACGACCCGGGCGCTCTGCCGGGCCGGCCTCGTGGAGGCGTTCGACCGCCAGCAGGGCACGACCTACGAACGCTTCGTCGACGACTGGTTCGGCGCCGAGACCCAGGGGGCGATGCGCGCTCTGGTCGCGCGCTTGCAGAGCAAGTCGAAGCGCCGCGGAGTCAGGCCCCCGAACCGGAGGCGCGAAATGTCCGAGCTTGCCGCAAAGCAGTGTGTGCCGTGCAAAGGCGGCGTGGCGCCGCTCGTCGGGGATCCCCTGGACCGGCTGCTCGCTCAGTTGGGCCCCAACGGCTGGCAGGTGGTCTCCGGCCATCATCTCGAGAAGTCCTACACTTTCGCCGATTTTTCCTCGGCGCTCGCCTTCGTCAACCGGGTCGGCAGCGTCGCCGAGGAACAGGGGCACCACCCCGACATCTACCTCGGCTGGGGGAAGGTGCGTCTCACCGTCTGGACGCACAAGATCGAAGGCCTCACCGAGAGCGACTTCGTCTTCGCCGCCAAGGCCGACCAGGCGCTCTGAGGCGGAAACGAAAAAGGCCCCGGACCTCTCACGAGATCCGGGGCCTTGGGGTTCGATGCGGACGGCGCTGGGTTGAAGCCTGCTAGCGGGATCCCTTGCGAGATGCCCTTCGCTTCTGCCCGTGGCGCACTGCGTTTCGCCCCAGGAGGTACCCCTAGGAGGACGCCGCCCCCATCGAGCCGCGTTGACCATTACCCACTGGATCACCTCCTTTTCTGGACGTCACGGTCGAGCGGTGGGACCCACCCCACCCGGTCTCCGGAGCCGTCCGAACTCCGAAGAGACCGCCGCCGCCCCGGGGTCGGGGTGCGGAGCGAATTGCGGGAGTCTGAACCTCGACAGCGCCGCTGTCAATGCCTCCCGACTCCCCGAATTCCTGTCCGGCCGACTCCGGCCGCTCCTCCCGCCTAGGGAAGATGCCGAGGTCGCTGTAGGTCACCGCGATCATGTCGATCGCGACGATGAAGGCCGCCGTGCGCAGGTCCGGCTTGTCGTTGTGCTTGCGGCGCATGTCGCGGATCTTCTGGTACGAGGTGACCATCGTCTCCTCGAGGCCGGAGTTGACCAGATCCTCTTCCGAGGCGCCGGCCGCGAGACCCTTGAGCTCCTCTTCGGAGAGCGACTTTGCCGGTCATCGTCTGCACCGTCTGCAGGAGGTTGCGGAAGGCGCGCTCCTCGAAACGCTTCTCCATGCGGCCGAAGCGGACGTGCGAGAGGTTCTTCAGCCACTCGAAGTAGGAGACCGTCACGCCGCCGGCGTTGCAGTACATGTCGGGGATGACCATCACGCCCCGGGCGTACAGCTTGTCGCCGGCCGCCGGCGGTCGTCGGGCCGTTGGCGCCTTCGGCGACGATCTTGGCCTGGATGCGATCGCAGTTCTCCTCGGTGATCTGGTTCTCGAGGGCGGCGGGCACGAGGATGTCGCACGGCAGCTCGAGCGCGGCCATCCGGTCCTTGAGGTCGGTCGCGCCCGGGAAACCGAGGATCGAGCCGGTGGCGGCGCGATGGGCCATCAGCTTCTCGAGGTCGATGCCGGCGGGCGAGGCGATCGAGCCCTCGCGCTCGGCGACGCCGACCAGCTTGACGCCGGCTTCGCAGAGGAACTTGGCGGCGTAGTAGCCGACGTTGCCGAGTCCCTGGACGACCGCGGTCTTGCCGGCGAGGCCGGGGGTGAAGCCGAGCGAGCTTCATGTCGGCGGCGTCGTTGCAGGCCTCGCGGATGGCGAAGAAGACGCCGCTGCCGGTGGCTGCCGTGCGGCCGCGGACGCCGCCCTGGGCGATCGGCTTGCCGGTGACGCAGCCGAGGCTGTTGACGTCCTGCGCCGCGAGCGCCTGGTAGGTGTCGGCGATCCACGACATCTCCTTCGGGCCGGTGCCGTAGTCGGGCGCCGGCACGTCGACCGCCGGTCCGATGAAGCCCTTGCGGAAGAGCTCGTAGGTGTAGCGCCGCGTGATGCGCTCGAGCTCCGCCTCGCTGTAGTTGCGGCGATCGATGCGGATGCCGCCCTTGGCGCCGCCGAACGGCACGTCGACCATGGCGCACTTGTAGGTCATCAGCGCGGAGAGCGCCATGACCTCGTCCTCGTTCACCCGGTAGTCGTAGCGGATGCCGCCCTTGGTCGGCAGCTTGTGCTGGGAGTGCTCGGCGCGCCAGGCGTGGATGACCTCGATCGAGCCGTCATCCTTCTCCACCGGAAAAGCCATGTGGTAGACGCTGTTGCAGACCTTGATCTGCTCGAGCAGCCCCTTGGAGTGCTTGGTGTAGGCGGCCGCCTTGTCGAAATTGGCGTTGACCTGGTCAAAGAAACTGATTTCGCTCATGGTTTTGGGATCCCCTCGCTGGCGCTATGGTGCCGGCCGGAATGGTGTGAGACAGTCAAAACGAAGGCAGCTTTCCACCTTTCGCGGGGCGCCGCAAGAGCCGCGTGGGCGGTAGCGGCGACCCGCCTCGCGAGCCGCACCAGCGGACGGGGAGAAACCTCCCCCTTTCAAGTACAATGCGCGCGCTTTTCCGATCCTCGACGGGCGTTGCCGGCCCGTCCTTCCCGAGGTGAGCGATGCAGAATCACGGTCCGGTCCACAGCCGTCACGGAGTCGAGGAGCAGGGTCTTGCGGGCGCCAGAAACGTCTACTGGAACCTGCCGCCGGCGCGGCTCTACGAAGAGGCAGTCCGCCGCGGCGAAGCCCGGATCTCGGCCGACGGAGCGCTCATCTGCCATACGGGTGAGTTCACCGGCCGGTCGCCGAACGACAAGTTCGTGGTCGAGGATCCGGCGACATCGGCGGAGATCTGGTGGGGCAAGGTCAACAAGCCGATCTCGAGCGCGCGCCTTCGATCTGCTGCTCGCCAAGGTCCGCCATCACCTCGGCGGCAAGGACCTGTTCGTCTTCGACGGCTATGCCGGAGCCGACCCGCGCTACCGGATGCCGGTGCGGATCATCACCGAGACCGCCTGGCAGGCGCTCTTCGCCTCGAACATGTTCGTGCGCGAGACCGACCCGGCGAAGCTCGCCCAGTTCGAGCCCGGCTTCGTCGTGCTCGACGCGGCGAGCTTCAAGGCCGACCCGGCGGTGGACGGAACCCGGACTTCGACCTTCATCCTGGTGAACTTCGCCGAGAAGATGGTGCTGATCGGCGGCACCGAGTACGCCGGCGAGATCAAGAAGTCGATCTTCACCGTGATGAACCACGTGCTGCCGGGCAAGGGGATCTTTCCGATGCACTGCAGCGCCAACTACGGCGCCGACCGCGACGACGTCGCGCTCTTCTTCGGCCTGTCGGGAACCGGCAAGACGACGCTTTCCGCCGATCCGCGGCGCACGCTCATCGGCGACGACGAGCACGCCTGGTCGGACGACGGGGTGTTCAACATCGAGGGCGGCTGCTACGCCAAAGTGGTGCGACTCTCGCGCGATGGCGAGCCCGACATCTGGGAGGCCTCGCACCGCTTCGGCACCATCCTCGAGAACGTCGAGTTCGACGTCGAAACGCGCGCAACTCGATCTCGACTCGACGCGGTTCACCGAGAACACCCGCTCGAGCTACCCGATCACCCACCTGCGCAACTGCGACCCGGCCGGCAGTCGCCGGCCATCCGAAGGACGTCATCTTCCTGACCTGCGACGCCTTCGGCGTGCTGCCGCCGCTCGCCCGGCTCACCGAAGAGCAGGCGATGTACCACTTCCTCTCCGGCTACACCGCCAAAGTCGCCGGCACGGAGCGCGGCATCACCGAGCCGTCGGCGACCTTTTCGACCTGTTTCGGCAGCCCCTTCCTGCCGCGGCACCCCGGCGTCTACGCGGCGCTCCTGGGCGAGAAGCTCGCCAAGCACCGGGCCCGCGTCTGGCTGCTCAACACCGGCTGGACGGGCGGACCGTACGGCATCGGCTCGCGGATGAAGCTCAGCCTCACCCGCCGCCTCGTCGACGCGGCGCTCTCGGGCGAGCTGCGGAATGCACCCACCACCCCCGATCCGGTCTTCGGTCTCGCCATTCCGGATGCGGTCGACGGCGTGCCCGGCGAAGTGCTGCGTCCCTGGGAGAGCTGGCCGGACCGCGCCGCCTACGACGTCCAGGCGGCGAAGCTCGCCGGCATGTTCGTCAAGAACTTCGAGCAGTACGCCTCCTGGCGTCTCCCCCGCAGTCTGCGCCGTCGGGCCGAAGATCTAGCCCGGCGTCGGCAACCGGCGGTGACCGCCGCCCGCCTACTCCCCCTTGTGTTGCGGGTAGAAGTCGAGCCCGGGCGCCTGAGCTGCTTGGCGAGCAGGACGATCTGGCCGGTGTGGTAGCTCATGTGCTCGACGGTGTGGAAGAGGGCGCGGTAGCCGTCGAGCTCGTACTTCTGGATTCTGCGCACCCGCGCGAGCTCGTCGGGTGAAAGGCCGCGAATCGTCTCGCGGCAGCGAGTGACGGTCGCGGCCAGGTCGGCGAGGAGCTCTGCCTTCGGCCGGCCGCGGCGGGCCGCGAACTCCTCGTCGCGGTGGCGCTCGAACACCTGGCCGCCGAGGCCGGCGAGGACCCACTGCGAGAGGTTGCCGTGCAGGTGCGCGAGGAGGTTGGCGATGCTGTTGCTGGCGGCATTCGAGTCCGGGCCGCGCCACCAGAGCTGTTCGTCGGAGAGCGGCGCCACCGCCTGCTCGATCTTCCCCAGATACTCGCCCCAGTAGTGCTCGGCGAACTCGATCAGGCGGCTGTTCACGATCGCCAGCCCCTCGACGCGCTCAGCCCTGATGCGCCCGATAGGCTGCGAAATAGAGATCGGCCTCGGAGACGAACGAGGTGTGGCGGGGGTGCCAGCCGAGCGCGGCGCTTGGCGCGGGCATTCGCGACCTTCTGGTGGACGCCGAGTCCTTCGGCGAGCGGTCCGAAGCGCTCGGCCGCGTCGTCCGGATCGAGCGGGCGGATGCGCCCGGGAATGCCGGCCGCTGCGGCGACGGCGGCGACCATCTCGCCCACCTGCGGATTCGTGCCGTCGCTGATGTTCAGCGCTTCGCCACCGGGAGCGCGCTCGGCGGCGAGCACGTAGGCCTCCGCGACGTCGTCGACATGGACGGTCGACCAGCAGTTCGTGCCGTCGCCGACCATCTCGACCTCGCCGGCGAGGGCGGAGGCGAACCACGGGCGCGGTGAGGCCGCCCGAGTCTCCGTAGACGCAGCCGGGACGCAGCACGAGCGTCCGCAGCTGCGGCTGGTGGCCGCGAGAACCAGCTGCTCGTGCTCGACCCGCCAGCGCACGAGGTCGAGCGGCGTGACGGGCGACGTCTCGTCGACCGTGCGCCCGCCGGTGTCGCCGTAGATCCAGACTCCGGAGGTATAGAGCAGGGCGCGCGGCGCATTGGCATCGCGCGATGCGGCGAGGAAGGACTCGATCGCGGCGCGATCGCGCGCGACCGTGTCGCCCGAACGGTCGCGCGCGCAATGGACGAAAATGTCGCAGCCCCTGGCGACGGCGACGAAGCTCTCCGGCGCCGAGAGGTCACCCAACACCGGAACGATCTCCTCGCGCGCCAGCAGGCGCGCCTTCTCGGAGCTCCGGGCCAGACCGAAGACCCGGTGTCCGGCGCGCCGGAATGCCACCGCGACCGCACCGCCGATGTAACCCGTCGCACCCGTCACGAAGACGTTCATGGGAGCCCCTCCTCGATGACCGCATTCTTACAGCACCCGGGGGGAAAGGTGCACGACCCCGGCGAACGGTTCTTCCTGAAGTCCCCGCGGCCAAACTTTCCGTCGCGCCATCCGTTCCTCTGTCATGGCCAGAAATGCCGTCGCCCTCGTCGCCCTCGCCCTGACGCTCACCGCTTTCCCCCTCGCGGCCTCCGAAAGAGACCGGCTGCTGGTCTCGACGGAGTGGCTCGCGGTGCACCTTGCCGATCCCGGACTCGTGCTGCTGCATGTCGGCGAACGCGCCGAGTACGACGCCGGCCACCTGCCGGGCGCCCGATTCGTGGCGCTGCGCGACGTCTCTGCCGGAGCCAGCGGGCCGGGCGCCACCGCAGCGCTGCGGCTCGAGATGCTCCCTGCCGGAGGAGCTTCGCCAGCGCCTCGAGGCGCTCGGCATCGCAGACGATTCGCGTATCGTCGTCTACTTCGGCAAGGACTGGGTGTCGCCGGCGACGCGCCTGCTCTTCACCCTCGACTACGCCGGCCTCGGCGCGAACGCTGCGCTGCTCGACGGCGGCCAGCCCGCCTGGGTGCGCGACGGTCGAGCGGTGACCGCCGAGGCCGTGGCGCCGCCCGCGGGCAGGCTCGCGCCGCTCCGGCTGCGCGACGTCGATCGTCGACGCGAAGTTCGTCCGCGAGCACCGCGGTTACCCCGGGCTTCGCCGCTGGTCGACGCCCGCGACTCCGACTACTACAGCGGCGTCGAGACCGGCGGTAGCCCCGAGCATCCGCATCGCACCGGCCACATCGCGGGCGCCCGCAGCGTGCCCTTCGACAGCACCACGACCGACGACCTCCACCTGCGCCCGGAGAAGGAGCTGCGGCGCGCTCTTCGCCGCCGCCGGGGTGGCGCCCGGCGACACGATCATCGCCTACTGCCACATCGGCCAGCAGGCGACCGCGGTGCTCTTCGCGGCGCGCACCCTCGGCCGCGAGGTGCGGCTCTACGACGGCTCGTTCGAGGAGTGGTCGCGGCTACCGGTCGCGGAGTATCCGGTGGAGAGGCCGGCCCTGCGCGCCGCCGGCCGCGGAGAAGCCGGCGCCCTGACCCGACGGCGGCGTGCTACCCTCCGCCGCCATGCACAGGCCAATCCTGGTCTCCGGCGTCGTCAGTCGCCGTCCTCTGCGGCCGCGCTCTGGGTGCGCCCGCTGCGGGCGCAGCTCACGTCGGGCTCTTCGCCGACGGCTTCGAGAGCGGCAACACGCTCGCCTGGTCGGCGAGCGCCGGCGAGCCGGCGCTGCTGCCGGCCGAGGTCTTCCGCCTGAGCGACCTCGACCTGCGCGATCCGCATCTCTACGTGAACCCCGGCTTCGGCTGCTTCGACTTCACCGACCAGGACCTTCCGCTGACGACCGGAACGGCCTTCAACGGCCAGCTCCAGGCGGCGATCACCGGCGACAGCGAACCGGACGGTCTTCTCGACAGCTCGTTTCTGCTGGAGTTCCGGCCGTTCGACGAGGCGGCCGCCGCCCTGAGGCTCGATATCGGCGGCGGCCTGTGCACGGCGCCGATGGCCGGCACGAGCTGCGCGCCCGATCCGGCATCGCTGCCGCAGACCGCCGGGCTACGACGGCCTGGCTGCCGGCAGCTGCCTCGCGGCGCTCGCCGGGACGACCTACGGCCCGTACACGCCGGAGATCGCGAGCGTCGCCGGTCCCTGCTTCGTCTCGGTGCCGCGGCGGGTGGTCTTCGATCTCAACGGTGTAGCTGCTGCCGCTCACCGACCTGCAGCTCGCCGGCGACTGGACGGCGACGCCGGTGACCGGGTTCGCGACCGGGCTGATGCGCGGTTTCCTCTCGGAGGCCGAGGCGGCGACCGTGCTGCTGCCGGCCACGCTGCCGATCGTCGGCGGCCAGCCGATCACGGTGCTGCTGCCGGGCGGCGCCGGCAACTGCGCCGCGCACGACGACCGCGACACTTGAACGGCGTCTCGGGGCTGGTGGTTCTACTTCAACTTCCCCGCCGACGCCGTTCTGTGGAGCGGCAACTAGCTCAGCCGCCGGCTCTGCGCAACGGCCGGCTCAGCCGCCGGCCTGACTCTACGGCCGGCTTAGGCGCCGGCATCACGCAACGGCCGGCTTAGCCGCCGGCCTTGAGCGCGGCGAGCTGCTTCTCGGTGGCTTCGGCGCCGGCCTTGTCGCCCATCGCCTTCTGGACCTCGATCTTGCGCTCGTAGGCCTTGAAGTTGCGCGGCGCGACGGCGATCGCCGAGATCGAGCTCGGCGATCGCTTCGGGGTACTTCTTCTCCTTGATCGCGAGCTCGGCGAGCGCGCTGTGTGCCTGATGCAGCGTCGGGTCGATCGCCAGCGCCTCCTGGAAGCGCGCGCGGGCGACCTCGACCTCCTTGGCGTTGCCGGCCTGGGCGCCGGCGTTGTAGAGCAGCCGGGCGACGTCGGGCGTGCGGTCCTTGGCGGCGAGCACGGTCAGCGCGGCGTCGGCGCCCGGCTTGTCGCCGAGTCCGGTCAGGGCCTCGTAGCGGCTGCGCAGCGCCTGCAGGTCGGCCGGGTCGAGCGCCAGCGCCTGATCGGCGTGGGCGAGCGCCTTGTCCCACTGGCTCTGCTCGAGCTCGATCAGCGCCAGGACGCTGTAGGCCTTGGCGAACTTCGGGTCGGCGGCGATCGCGAGCTCGAACTGGGCGCTGGCGCGTGGCGAGGTCCTTCGCCCGCAGCGCCTTGGCGCCGTCGTTGTAGTACTCGACGGCGGTGATCTGCGGCAGGCTCACCTTGAGCGACGCGAGCTGGCCCTTCTTGAGCTTGGTAGTCGTGAAGTCGAGGTCCTGGGTGAAGTCCTTGAAGCCCGACTTGGTCGACCTTGATCGTGTAGACGCCCTTGAATTCGACGAACTCGCCGGTGCACTTGCCGTCGGCGTCGGTCTTCGCCGTGAACGAA
This sequence comes from Thermoanaerobaculia bacterium, assembly GCA_963788175.1. Lineage (GTDB taxonomy): Bacteria > Acidobacteriota > Thermoanaerobaculia > Multivoradales > JAGPDF01 > JAGPDF01. The sequence continues at coordinate 200,734 of CAWBFZ010000012.1, read as the reverse complement.
TACGGCGGGACCGTTGTGGCGCTCGAGATCGCGACGTCGGCGTCAGCGACGGGCGCACCCTCGGGAGTCGTGACGATGACTTCGAACGGCGCCTTCGGCTTGTCGGCTGCGAAGGCGAAGGAGCTCGAGATGAGCAACAGGGCAGCGGCGGCGAGGATGGAAGTGGCTTGTTTCACGGGCATCTCCTTGCGGACGGGAGGGTTCGAAAAGCGGACGACGCGTAGTATATAAAAAGAGCTCCTACACCGCCGTCGACGAAGAGGCCGCCAGAAAGATGCGCGACAACCCGATGACCAGCCGCCGCACCCGAATTGGACTCGCCGCCGCACTCGCCCTGCTCTGGACCGGCGCCGGGGCGAACGCCAAGGAGCTCCGCTGGCGCGCGCTCGAGGTCGAGGCGCGCCTCGAAAGCGACGGCACGCTCGCGATCTCCGAAGTCCAGCGCATGGTCTTCACCGGCGACTGGAACGGCGGCGAGCGCAAGTTCCGGCTCGGCCGCCGGGCAGACGTCTGACCCTCGACCGGATGGTACGGCTCGAACCCGGAAGCGACACCGGCACCGAGCTCCGCCGCGGCAGCCTCGACGAGGTCGACCACTACGACCTGGGCTGCCGCCGACACGGTGCGCTGGCGGAGCCGCCTGCCCTCCGATCCGGAGTTCGACGGCACCGACCTCGGCTACCGGCTCGACTACCGCATCACCGGCGCCCTGCGGCAGACCGGGGAGCGCTCCTACCAACTGGATCACCAGTTCGCCTTCACCGACCGGGACGGAGTCATCGAGCGGCTCGTCGTCCGGCTCACGCTGGGGCCGGAGTGGCGCGCGGCGATCGGGCTGCCGGTCTCCTGGGAGGCGGGGCCGCTCGCGCCGGGAGAGGGCTTCGTCGTGACCACTGACCTCACCTACGAGGGCGCGGGCACGCCGGCGAACGCAGCGCCGCCGCAGCTTCCCCTGCTGGCAGCGTCTCGCGGTGGTAGTGGCGTTCGTCGCCGGCGCGCAGTTCTTTCTTTTTGCGCTGCGGCGCCGCGACCGGGCGCTCGGCCGCTTTGCTCCGGCGACCCGCGACCGGATCGACGCCGCCTGGCTCGAAGAGAAGGTCTTCTCGCTGCCACCGGAGGTCGTCGGCGCGCTCTGGGATCGCTCCGTCGGCAGCGCCGAAGTCGCGGCGACGCTCGCCCGGTTGACGCAGGAGGGCAAGCTCAAGACCGCGGTGACGGTCTCGGGCCGCATCTTCAAGAGCGAAAACCTCCACCTCGAGCTGCTCGCCGACCGCGCCAGCCTCACCGACTACGAGGCGAAACTCGTCGATGGCCTGTTCGGCGGCGCGCGCGTCACCAGCACCGAGTCGATCCGCAAGCGCTACAAGAGCACCGGCTTCGATCCGGCGGCGAAGATCCGCTCCGGCGTCGAGGCGCGGCTGAAGCGTGTGCGCGGCTTCGCCGAAGGCAGCCCGAAGCCGGCGTGGAAGCCGACGGCGCTGCTGCTGCTCGCCGGCGTCGGCACGCTGCTCCTGGTGGCGCTCGGTTCCGCCAGCGGACTTTTCCGCGGAGCGGCGCCGGGAGCGATACCCCTCTGTATCGGTCTGCCGGTCGCGCTCCTGCTGGTTTCGATTCCCGGGTGGGTCGGTGCGCTCGCCGGCCAGGGGCGCGTCGGCGGCCTGGCGGGACCGTACTTCGGCCTGCTGCTTTCCGAGCTCGCGATGGCGGGCACGTTCTGGATCTTCTCCGGACTGCCCGCGGCCAGCGCCGGGCTCCTCCTCGGCGGCGGCTGCTCCTGGCGCTCGCCCTCACGCGTTCGCAGGCGAACGTTCTCGCGACGCGCGAGAGCGCGGAGAGTCTCGTCCGCCGCCGCGAGCTTGCCGCGGCGCGCGACCACCTCGAAGCCGAGCTCGCGAAGCAGCAGCCGCAACTGGACGACCGCTGGTTCCCCTATCTGCTCGCCTTCGGCCTGGCGCCGAAGATGGAGCGCTGGTTCCGCCGCTTCGGTGCGGTGGCGCAAGGGAGCGCCGGGACCTACACGTCGATGGCGGGAGGCAGCGGCAGCAGCGGGTCGGGCGGTTGGAGCGGTGGCGGCGGTGCGTTCGGTGGCGGCGGCGCCTCGGCGACCTGGGCGATGGCGGCAACGGCGATGTCGTCGGGCGTTTCGGCGCCAAGCTCGAGCGGCAGCGGCGGCGGTAGCAGCAGCGGCGGTGGCAGCTCGGGCGGGGGTGGCGGCGGCGGCTGGTAGGGTGCCGAACTCTCCTGAGACAGCACGGCCCTGGCTTCGAAGACTGTCTTCGCCCGCCAGGGCCGCTCGAACAGGTCAGCCGCCAGGGCGGCTTACATCATCGGCGACGGCATCGCAGGCATCGGAGCCGGCGCTGCCATCTTCGCGACCTTCTTCTTCGGAGCGGCCTTCTTCTTCGCTACGGGCTTCTTGGTGGCCTTCTTCGCGGCGGGCTTCTTGGTCGCCTTCTTGGCGGCCTTCTTCTTCGCTACGGGCTTCTTGGTGGCCTTCTTGGCGGCCTTCTTGGTGGCCTTCTTGGTCGCCTTCTTGGTCGCCTTCTTGGCCGGCTTCTTCTTGGCTACCGGCTTCTTGGTGGCCTTCTTCGCAACCTTCTTCTTCGCTACCGGCTTCTTGGTGGCCTTCTTCGCGGCTTTCTTCTTCGCTGCCATTCGCTACCTCCCTCGGTTAGGCGATCTTGCGATCGCTCCCTTCCGGTCCTCGAGCTGTACTTCCCGCTCTCGCATGAGAGACGAAAACGGAAAGAGGCTCCGGAAGAGCGTTGATTTGTTGTTCATTGTCAACATTTTCGCGCGAGATGCAAGAGTTTCGTGAAAGTTTTTTTCAATTCGTTCTCACGCGTGACGGATTTCGTCGCGACGCAGTCGTCGTTTCGATCGCGATTTCCTCCTGCCCATCACGGAAACTGCGGTCGTGCCCAGCCGCTCCAGCCGTCGACGAAACCGCTCTCGAAGCCGTCGTCGAAGATCAGATTCTCGGGTTCACCGAACGCCCGGCAGGCGGACAGCTGCGAAGTGTTTCCCGCCGGGTCGGTGGCCGTCGCCATGAGATGGGTCTGGGTGACGTGGACGGTATTGAAGTTGGTCACGTCGGCGAAGCCGGTGGCGTTGGTGGTGAAGTTCGCCGAGCCGAGGTAGTACGCAGGTTCGCCGCGGCCGTCGGCGCCGCAGGATCCGCCGTAGTAGTCGATCAGGAAGAGCGTGTTCGGCGTGCTGTGGAGAGTGGCGACGCCCAACCAGGCGGTGGGGGAGGTGATGGCGCGCAGGAAGACCGGTGAGTTCTGCTGCAGGTTGCCGCCGGAGTCGGCGTCCAGCGCGTCGTTGGGGGCGATGCCGGGCGCGGGGACCGCCGCGCCATGGGCGATCTCGAAGGCGTTGCCGCCCATGCCGTTGCCGCGGATCCGGTTGCCGACCCCCGAGCCGACGCGCACCGCCGCCCCGCCGTTGTTGTAGAAGTTGTTCGGCTGGGTACCATCAGTGAGACCACCGACCGTGGTGAAGCTCGCACCTTCGATGGCGAGCCCGTCGCCGAGACAATCGGTCAGCCAGTTTCCCAGCACCTGGCTGGCGTTCGTGCCGTTGTCGGCGAGGTGGATGCAGTCGCCGAGGTTGCGCGCAATCGTATTGCCGCTGACCTCTGCGTTGTCCGCGCCGGTATGCACCAGCACGCCGTGCGAGGTGTTGGGCAGCTGAACAGTGCCCGCCGGGTTGAGGCCGATCGTGTTGCCGTCGATCAGGATGGCATTGGTGCTGGCGCCGGCGATCTCGACGCCGACGCCGGAGTTGCCGGAGATGACGTTCCCCGGCCCGACGCGATTGTTGCTGGCGCCGGCGGTAACCAGGACGCCGCAGCCGGAGTTGCCGATCGCGAGGATGGTGCCGGCGACGCCGATCCAGTTGAAGCGCACCTCGTTCAAGTTGGTGCTCGGGTCGGCGAGAAACACGCCGCAGCCGCTGTTGCCCGAGATGATGTTCTTCGCCGTCTGTGCGCCGAGGATGTTCGCCTTGGCCCCCGCCAGGAGCGCCACCCCGCTCGCGCCGTTGGGAAGCGCCCCCGTCTTGGCGGCGTTCAGACCGACGGTATTGCCGACGACCAGATTGCCGTCGGTGCCCGCGCCCGTGATGGTGACGCCGTCGATGCCGTTGCCCGAGACGAGGTTGCCGGAAGTCGAGTCCTGACCGATCTTGTTCGCCGAAGCTCCGTCCGAGACGCGAATGCCGGTGAAACTGTTGCCGCGCGCGATGTTGCCGGCGGTGCCGCGGACGCCGATCCAGTTGTTGAGCACCTGGGCTTCGACGAGCCCGGGGCCGACGAGCTCGAGACCGTTGCCGCCGTTGCCGGAGATGACGTTGCCCTGATTGGAGATCGTCCCGCCGACCTTGACACGGCGGGAGTTCACGACCCGGATGCCGCCGAGGCTGTTGCCGTTGGCGGCGCCGTCGGTGAGCGAGTCGAGGCCGACGAGGTTGTTGACGATGGTGACCTCGTGGTCGGCCGGATCGTCGCCGCCGGTCGTCGCCTCGATCCGGATCCCGTAGCCGGTGTTGCGCACGAAGACCGAGTTCCTCACCTGGATGCGGCGCGGGTTGATCGGTCCGGTGGGCCAGAAGACCAGCGCCACGCCGTCGCCCTGGTTGTCGGAGACCTTGACGCCGTCGATCGTCAGTCCACGCGTTCCCGGGCCGAAGATGCCGGCGGTGCCGGCATGGTCGAGCGTCAAGTGTCGCACCTGGATGTCGGGATGGCTGAGATCGTTGCAGCGCAGGTCGAGACCGATGTGGCCCTGGAAATCGAGGCGGACGTTCGGCAGCGGAGAGGTGCGAAGACCCTCGATCGCGTCGCCGCAACGCAGGCCGAGGTTGCTTTGGGTAATCTGAACCGAGGCGACGCTGTCGTCGAACGCGATCGTGTCGTCCGTCGAGTCGCCGAAGGGGAGAATCGGATGGTAGCAATCGGGCGCGAAAAGGAACCAGTTCACGTCCGTCTGCGCGGCCTCTGCAGCCGAGTAGCAGATTCTCCCCTGGCTCGCGGCGAGGTTCGCGGCCTCCTCGAGGCTGAGCGAGCCGTCGTAGACGTCGGGGTAGCTGTTGGTGTTGACCATGAGCATGACGGCGGTTGCGGGGGCGGCAAGGATCGAGACAGCAAGCGCGGCTGCGAGGCGCTTCATCATGCGTCCTCCGAAGGGTGAGCGGCGCAGAATCTACTCTGAAAGGGCCCGCGGCGATAGCGCCGGTGCGAGCGCCATTGCCGGCGCAGGTCAGGGCTGGGCGTCTGCCTGGGTCGAGCGCAGCAGCTCGAGGAAGCGGGGGCCGTAGCGTTCGAGTTTCTTCTCGCCGATGCCGGGGAGCTGGGCGAGTTGGGCGAGGGTCGTGGGCTTGAGGAGCGCCATCTCGCGCAGGGTCGTGTCGTGGAAGACGACATACGGCGGCACGCCGGCGGCCTTGGCGAGCTCCATGCGCAAGGCGCGCAGGCGCTCGAAGAGCTCACCCTCTGCACCGCCGCCGGTGCCGGGAGCCGCCGGTGCGCGACCCTTCGCCGTGCGCACCTTCTTCGCCTTCTTAGCCGGCTCCTGCTCGAAGCGGAACTCGACACGCAGGGCGCCCTTGAGAACCGGCGTGGCGCGCTCGGTGAGGGCGAGGGTGTTGTGACCTTCGGAGTCGGTGATCAGGAAGCCGCGCGCCACCAACTGCCGGAAGACGCCGCGCCAGCGGCGCGAGTCGAGCTCGGTGCCGACGCCGAAGGTCGGCAGTTGGTCGTGCCGGAAGCGCTCGACTTTCTCGGTCTTCTCGCCGGTCAGGATGTCGACCAGGTGCAGCGCGCCGAAGCGCTGGCCGGTGCGGACGACCGCGGACATGGCCTTCTGCGCCGCGATCGTCGCGTCCCAGGTGGCGATCGGTTCGAGGCAGGTGTCGCAGTTGCCGCAGCCCGATGGGCCGGCCGCGAGCTCCTCACCGAAATAGCGCAGCAGTACCGACCGGCGGCAGGCTGTCGTCTCGCAGTAGGCGAGGAGGGCGTCGAGCTTCCGACGTTCGACCGACTTGCGCTCCGGCGACGCTTCGCCGCGCTCGATCATGGCGCGCAGCTGCACGACGTCGGCGAGGCCGTAGGCCATCCAGGCGTCGGCCGGCTGGCCGTCGCGGCCGGCGCGCCCGGTCTCCTGGTGGTAGGCCTCGAGGCTCTTGGGCGAATCCATATGGGCGACGAAGCGGACGTCCGGTTTGTCGATCCCCATGCCGAAGGCGACCGTCGCGACCACCACCACACCCTCCTCCTCCTGGAAGCGCCCGAGCACCCGCCGGCGCACGTCGGCGTCGAGACCGGCGTGATAGGCGAGCGCCTTCACGCCCTTCTCGGCGAGGAGCGCGGCGGTCGCCTCCACCTTGGCGCGCGAGATCCGATAGACGATGCCGGCGTCGCCGCGATGCTCGTCGGCGAGAAAGGCGAGCAACTGCCGGCGGCCGCCGTCGTCCTTGTCGACCACGCGATAGCGCAGATTGGGTCGGTCGAAGCTGGCGACGAAGATGCGCGCGTCACGCAACTCGAGGCGCTCGACGATCTCGCGCCGCGTCGGCGCGTCGGCAGTCGCGGTGAGCGCTATCCGCGGCACGCCGGGAAAGCGCCCGGCCAGGACCGCGAGCCCCAGATACTCGGGGCGAAAGTCGTGCCCCCATTGCGCCACGCAATGCGCCTCGTCGATCGCGAAGAGCGCCAGCGGCACGCGGCCGAGAAGCTGCAGGAAGCGCTCGGTGAGAAGCCGTTCGGGCGCGACGTAGAGCAGATCGAGCTCGCCGGCGAGGAAGCGCCGTTCGACCCGCGCCTGGTCGCGCCCGTCGAGGCTCGAGTTCAGGAACTCGGCGGCGATGCCGAGCTCGGCGAGCGCCGCGACCTGGTCCTGCATCAGCGCGATCAGCGGCGAAACGACGATGCCGGTGCCGGGACGCAGGATCGCAGGGATCTGGTAGCACAGCGACTTGCCGCCACCGGTGGGCAGGAGGACGACGGCGTTTGCCCCGTCGACTAGGGTGTCGACGATGGCCTCCTGGTCGCCGCGGAACTCGGGATAGCCGAAGAGCCGCAGGAGGACGCTGCGCGCCGCTGCGCTCAACTGCGGTTGCCGGCCGGCGGGCGGTTCATCTCGCGTCCGCCAGGCCGATCCGCGTGAGCAGCGCCTGCTCGACTTCGGCGACCGGAATCTCCGCGAGGATGCCGCGATGCGTCGGGCATTCGCGGCGATGGCAGGGAAAACAGGGCGGTTGTCGTGCGACTACGCGGTCGGCCGGATTCCACGGGCCGTTGCGGGCCGGATCGGTCGGGCCGAAGAGCGCGACGGCGGGCGTCCCCACCGCGCAGGCGAGGTGGAGTGGACCGGTGTCGGCAGCGACGATGGCGCGCGCCCGCCCGGCGAGCGCAGCGAGCTCCATCAGATTGCACGGGAAGCAGGCGATCGCCGTCCCCCCCGAAGCGGCGACGACGCGCTGCGCCAGGTCCTCCTCCCCCGGTCCCCAACTGACCAGCGTCGGAATGCGTCGCCGCGCCAGGCGCGAGGCGAGCTCGCCGTAGTGCTCCGCCGGCCACAGCTTCGAGGACCAGCCGCCTCCCGGGTGGAACAGCACCGGGCGTTCGAGGCCGAGCGCAGCGAGCTCGCGGTCGACCTGCGCCGCCTCGCGCTCGAACGGTGGCAGCGGGAAGTCGCGCCGGCCGACAGCGTCGAGCCCGAGGGCACCGAGCAGCGCCAGGTTCTTGTCGATGACGTGCACGATTCCGGCGGGCAGGTCGTGGCGCTCGGTGAGCAGCAGCGACGAGAGCGGCTCGCGGCGCGCCGCGCCGCCCCACCCGACGCGCCGCGTCGCGCCACTGGCGCGCGCCCAGAAGCCCGATTTCCAGAGCCCCTGGAGGTCGAGCGCGATCTCTGGACGCGCGGCGCGCAGCGCCGCGACCGCGCGGGAGATCGCTCCCGGGCGGAAGGGGGTGCTTGCCGGGATCACCACGCAGGAGGGGACCGCCGGGTTGCCCGCGACGAGCGGCCGGCCTCCCGGCTGGACCGCCCAGATGACCTCGTAGCGCGCCGCGGCGAGCGCCGCCGCCACCGGCAGGGTGTGCACGATGTCGCCGATCGCCGACAGGCGAAGAAGCAGAAGGCGTTTGCGGTCGTCCCGGTCGTTCCGGTCGTCCCGCTCGTCCCGATGGAGGCCGTTCGGGGGCCCGGCAGGGGTCAATGCGGTGGGGGGAGGCGAAGGCATCGGAAGTCCTCATGCTAGCCGATACGGCGCGGCACACAGCGACGGAGTTCACCGGTGGCCCGCCGCCGTCCACCGACAGAGCGCTGACATCGAAGCAGGCGCGACATAGGTTCCTCCCACAGCGCCCAGGCGTCCTGGCGCAGAGGAGGGTGAGATGGGCAGAATCGGCATGGAGATGGCGAATCGACTGATCTGGGGTCTTTTTCTGATCGCGATCGGCGCGCTGCTGCTGGCGGTGAATCTGGGGGTGGAGCTGCCGCACGGGGTGTGGAACTACTGGCCGTTCCTGGTGATCGCGATGGGTGCCGCGAAGATGCTCTTCGGCGGCGACCTCGGAGGCGGTGGCGGCGGTTTCTGGCTGGTGCTCGGCGGGCTCTACGGCTGGATCAGCATCTGGAACGTCTGGGGGCTCGACTGGGGGACCGCCTGGCCGATCTTCGTCATCGCCGGCGGACTCTCGGTGCTGTTGAGGCCCGCGCTTTCGCGGCGCGGGCGGCACGACCGTCGCGGGGGCGAGCAGCCGACCGCCCGGGAGGTGGATCATGTCGGATGAGTTCGGGCTCCGTTCGTCGCTGCGCGACCGTGCCCGTCGCATCGACGGCGGCGGCTCGGGTTCCGTCGCCTGGTTCTCGCCGCGCCTGATCCTCGGTCTGGCGATCGTCGTGCTCGGGAGTCTCCTGCTGCTCGACAACCTCAACGTCATCGAGGCCGACCCGCTCTACCGCTTCTTCTTTCCGACGGTCCTGCTGGCGGTCGGCGTGTCGGTTCTCGTGCAGGGCAGCATCTGGGGCTGGGTCTGGATCGTCGGCGGGGGCTGGATACTGGCGGAGAAGCTCGGCTACATCGAGGTCAACTTCTTCCAGCTCTTCCTGCCCGCGGTCCTGCTGCTCGTCGGCGGCTCGCTCGTCTACCGCACCTTCGTGCTACCGAAGACGACCGCCCCGGGACCCGAGGATCCCGCGAGCTACGTCCGCGCCTTCGCCGTGATGAGCGGCAACGAGCGCCGCGGCATCGCCTCGACCTTTCGCGGCGGCGACCTCGCCGCCTTCATGGGTGGCGTGACGCTCGACCTGCGGCAGGCGAAGATGACCCCCGAAGGGGCGGTCGTCGACGCCTTCGCTTTCTGGGGCGGGATCGAGATCAAGGTGCCCGAGAGCTGGCAGGTGCGCGGCGAGGTGATTCCGCTCATGGGCGGCTTCGAGGACAAGACGCGGCCGAAGGCGGGCGCGGTCGAGGGCACGCTGGTCATCCGCGGCTTCGCCATCATGGGCGGGGTCGAGGTCTCGAACTGAGCGCGCGATCATGCATCCGATGATCGAACGCCCCGTCCGCCTCGTCGCCTATCTGGGCGTCGCCGCAATGTTCGGGGTGCTGCTCGCCCTGCTCGTGCAGGCGATCGCGCCGGGGAGCCTGCGCGGCGCCCTGGCGCTCTGCCTGCCGCTGGCGCTGGTCTACGGCTTCCAGTGCCTGTCGGTCTGGTATCCCGTGCGCCAGCTGCCGTCGAGTCGCGCCGGTGCCCCGCAGCTCGTCCTCCTGCTGACCCTGGCGTCGTTCGCCTCGGCGGCGATCTGGACGGCGGCGGGCCATCTCTGGGCGGCGGTTCTCGCCGCGTCGGCGGGCTTCACCGATCTCCCGGCGCGCTTCGCCATCGCGCTGCCGCTGTTCTTCGTGCTCGGTGTCTTCCTCTTCATCCTGGCGACGCTGGTGCACTTCCTGTTCGTCGTCGTGGAGCGCTCGCGCCAAGCCGAGCGCCGCGGGCTCGAGCGCGAGGTCCACGCCCGCGAGGCCGAGTTGAAGTCGCTCAAGGCGCAGCTCGACCCGCACTTTCTCTTCAACAGCCTGAACTCGGTCTCGGCGCTGATCGGTTCCGACCCGCCGGCAGCCAGGAGAATGTGTTATCTGATGGCCGGCTTCTTCAGGAAGAGCCTCGGGCTCGGCCAGAAAGAGCAGATTGCGCTCTCCGAGGAGATCTACCTCGCCGAGACCTATCTCGCGATCGAGGAGGTGCGCTTCGGCGCGCGGCTGCAGGCCCGTTTCCACGTCGCCGAGGCGACGCTCACTTTCGCCGTGCCGCCGCTCGTGCTGCAGCCGCTGATCGAGAACGCCGTGCACCACGGCATCGCGCACCTCGTGGAGGGGGGCGAGGTGACGATCGCCGCCGCGCGAGTGGGCGAGCACCTCGAGCTCGTGATCGAGAATCCGTGCGATCCCGACCGTCCGGCATCGCGCGGCGCCGGTGTCGGCCTCGCCAATGTCCGGGCGCGCATCGAGGCGCTGTTCGGACATCGTGCCCGGATCGACGTCGAAGCGCTGCCGGAGAGCTACCGCGTCCGCCTGCTCCTGCCTGCCCTCCCGGCAGTCTGAGGACGCGCGCGCGGGAATGAGAAGATGAAGCCAATGCGCGTCCTGATCGTCGACGACGAGGACCTCGCCCGGGCAGTGCTGCGGGAACTGCTGGCCGCGCATCCGGAGGTCGAGATCGTGGGCGAGGCCGCCAACGGCTTCGCCGCCGTGAAGCTCGCCGAAGAGCTCGCACCCGACCTGCTCTTCCTCGACATCCAGATGCCCAAGCTCTCCGGTTTCGAAGTGATGGAGCTCCTCGGCGAGAAGGTCGCCGTCATCTTCGTCACCGCGTACGACGAGTTCGCGCTCAAGGCGTTCGACGTCCATGCGGTCGACTACCTGTTGAAGCCGGTCGAGCCGGCCCGCCTCGGCGAAGCGATCGAGCGCGCGGCGGCGCGGCTCGCGCAGGAGCAGGCACAGACCTCGGGCGTATCCACACGCCCCTCGGCCGCGGCGATCGCGGCGGCGGCGCAGCCGCCCGGGCGGCCGATCGAGCGCGTGCTGATCCGCGAGGAGGGGCGGGTGCACGTGCTGCCGCTCGGCAAGATCGACTTCATCGAAGCGAAGGACGACTACTTGTCGTTCGCCGTGGCCGGCAAGCGCCTGCAGAAGCAGCAGACGATGGGCGAGCTCGAGGCGCAGCTCGACGGCTCGCGCTTCGTGCGCGTCCATCGCTCCTATCTCCTGAACATCGAACGGCTGGCCCGGCTCGAGCTTTACGCCAAGGACAGCTGGATCGCGATCCTCGCCGACGGCACGCGGATTCCGGTGTCGCGCACCGGGCATGCGCGGTTGAAGGAGCTCCTGGGATGAGGACGAGGGGAAGAATGTGTTGATCGAGATCGAGAAGCTGGTGAAGGAGTACGACGGGCATCGCGCGCTCGCCGGCGTCGATCTCGCGATCGCGGCCGGCGGCACGGTCGGTCTGCTCGGGCCGAACGGCGCCGGCAAGACCACGCTGGTGGAGATTCTCGAGGGGCTGCGCGAGCCGACCTCCGGGCGGGCGACGGTTTTTGGGCTCGATCCGCGCCGGGACGCGAAGGCTCTACGCCTCAAGATCGGCGTGCAGCTCCAGGCGACCGCATTGCCGCAGGAGCTGCGGGTCTCCGAGGTCCTGCGGCTCTACGCGGCGCTCTATCCGCGCACCCTCGCGCCGCGCGCCGTCCTCGAGCAGGTGGAGCTCACCGGCAAGGAGCGCGCGCTGGTGCGCACCCTCTCCGGCGGCGAACGCCAGCGCCTGGCGCTCGCTCTCGCGCTCCTTCACGACCCCGAGCTGCTGATTCTCGACGAGCCGACGGCGGCGCTCGATCCGGTGGCGCGCCGCGGCGTGCACGCCATCGTCGAGCGCCTCGCTGCGGCGGGCAAGACCGTCGTCCTCACCACGCACTACATCGAGGAGGCCGAGAAGCTCTGCAAGCGGGTGATCCTCCTGCGCCAGGGCGAGGTCGTCGCGGACGGCTCGCCGTTCGAGCTCATCGGCCGCGCCGCGGGCGTCTCGACCCTGTGGATCGAAGTCGACGGACCGTTCGACGTTGGACTGCTCGAGGCCGCGGGCGCCGTGGCCCAGGGCCGGGAGGGCCGCCACCTGCGTTTCTCGGTCGCCGATCCGGGCGCGGTGATCGTGGCCTTGGGCGACCTTCTCCGCGCCGGCGGCGGGAAGCTGGTCGATCTCCGAATGCGCCGGCCGACCCTCGAAGATGTCTATCTCGAGTGGATGGGCGAGAGCGCAGCCCCGGGCAATACCGAGGAGACCAACCCATGAGCGTCGTCCGCAGCTCCCTGGCCCTGGCCAAGTCCTACCTGATCGAGAATTCGCGCTCGCGGACGGCGCTCTTCTGGACGCTCGCGTTTCCGCAGCTCTTCCTCTTCGTGTTCGCGTTCGTTTTCGCCGGCGGCGAGCCGCAGCGGGTCGCCTACCTCATGCCCGGGTTGCTCACGCTGACCACGATCACCTCCGCCTTTTTCGGCTATTCGATGCGCCTGGTGGCCGAACGTGAGCGCGGCGCCCTGCGCCGCTTGCGGGTGACGCCGACTCCAGCCGGTGCGGTCGTCGCCGCGCACATGCTGCACGCGATGGTGAATCTCTCGGTCTCGCTGCTCTTTCAGCTGTCGCTCGCCAAGTTGATCTTCCGCTTTCCGCTGCACGGTTCGCTGGGCAACCTCCTGTTGATGCTCCTCGCCGGCGAGCTGGCGTTCGTGCCGCTCGGCCTCTTCGTCGGCTGCGTCGGACGGGACACCCGGTCGGCGCCGGCGCTCAACAACCTGATCGTCTTTCCGATGATGTTCCTCTCGGGGAGCGCGCTGCCGTTCTTCCTCCTGCCCGGCTGGGTGCAGCATGCGGCGCGCCTCCTGCCGGCGACCTATCTCAACGAGGGACTGCAGCGCGTCATGATCTCCGGCCAGGCCACGTGGGAGCTCGCCGGCCCGATCGCCGTGCTGCTGGTGTTCGGTGCCATCGGGTTGGTGCTCAATTCGCTGCTCTTCCGCTGGGAGTCTTCCGACGCGCTGCCGCTCGGACGAATGGCGATCGGCCTCGGGCTGCTGGCGCTGGCGTTCGGTGCAGTCGCCCTCTGGGGACCGGAGCTCACCATGGCGATCCCGCCGGCCCGCTGAGCGTCCGAGCCAGGTATACACTCGCCCCATGACGAGTCCCGCGATTCGCGCGCGCCCGAATCTCGGGCCGGTGATCGGTCTCGCCGCCGGCTGCGTCGTGGTGGCCGGACTGAAGCTCGCCGCGCCGGTCCTGGTGCCGGTGGCGTTCGCCCTCTTCCTCGCCATGCTCGCCATGCCGCTGCTGCACTGGCTGGTCGCAAGGCGCTGGCCGGCGTTTCTCGCCGTGCTGGTGACCATGCTCCTGTTTGCGACCGTGGCGGCTCTTTTCGGCCTGCTCCTGCTCGGCACGCTCGGCGAGCTGCGCGAGGTCGGGCCGCACTACTACGAGCAGTTGAGCGACCGGATCTCCTATACCGTCGAGTGGTGGCAGGCGAAGGGGATCTCGATCCTCGACTGGGTGCCGGCGAGGTGGCGCCAGCCGGAGACGCTCGCCGATCTCGCCGGCGGGACGGTGAAGGGGCTGCTGCACCTGCTCTCGCAGACCATGATCGTCCTCCTGACGCTGGTCTTCATCCTGTTCGAAGCACTGGTGGTGCCACGCAAGCTCGCTCGCCTGCCCCTCGCGTTGCGCGAACCACTGTCGCGGTTCGGGGCGGTCTCGCAGGAGCTCCAGCGCTACCTGCTCATCAAGACGTTCATGTCGACGCTGATCGCCATCGCGATCGGGCTCTGGGTGGCGGTGCTCGGAGTGGATTTCCCGGTGCTCTGCGGCCTGGTTGCTTTCGCCTGTCATTTCATCCCCAACATCGGCGCGGTCCTCGCGGCGGCGCCCGCCATGCTCTTCGCCTTCATCCAGTTCGACCTGATCCAGGCGCTCGTGGTGGGATTCGGCTACCTGGTGATCGGGACGCTGTTGGGAAACCTCGCCGAGCCCGCTCTCCTGGGAAGGCGGCTCGGGATGTCGACCCTGGTGGTCTTTCTCTCCCTGATCTTCTGGGGCTGGCTCTGGGGGCCGGTCGGGATGCTCCTCTCGGTGCCGCTCACGGTGACCATCAAGATCCTTCTCGAGCGCAGCGCCTCGTGGGGATGGGTCGCTATCCTGCTCGACTCGGGGGAGAACTTTCGTGCCGGTCCCGTGGTCGACCCGGTCCCCCCCGTTCAACCTTAGGCGCCCCTCGCCGTTGACTTTTGCCCACAACTCCGTATCATTGCCTCGAAACCGGACTGCACCAGTCCTGATTCGCCGAGGCCCCCATATAGATGATCCGGATGACCAAGCAAACCGACTACGGGTTCGTCCTGCTCACCCGGCTGGCCGCCGAGCCGGGAGCGGCAATGAATGCGCCCGAGCTCGCCGGCGAAACCAAGCTGCCGTTGCCGATGGTGAGCAAGGTTCTCAAGCTATTGGTAAGACAGGGTTTGCTGGCCTCGCATCGGGGGGTGAAGGGAGGCTATGCATTGGCCCGGCCAGCGGCAGAGATCCATGCCGCCGAGATTCTCCGCGCCCTGGAGGGGTCCGTGGCGCTCACCGTCTGCATCGAAGGCTCGCCCGGAGAGTGCGACCGCGAGCCGTTCTGTACCGTGCGCGGGCCGTGGCAGCGCATCAACAAAGCGGTCTTCGAGGCGCTCGCCGGAGTGACCCTGGCCGAGCTCGCCGGCATGAGCGCGCCCCGGCTGGTGCAGCTCGGCCCCGGGCTCGCCGGCGCCTCCGGCCACCTCGCGCACCTCGACCCAAGCAGCGGCAGCCACGCCGGCCGACTCGATTCGCACTGAAGTTGGAGAGCAGATGACCACCACCGATACCCAGACCATCGAACAGCTGGCGACCCAGGAATACAAGTTCGGGTTCGTCACCGACATCGAGCAGGAGACTCTGCCGCCCGGCCTTTCGGAAGAGACGGTGCGCCAGATCTCCGCCTTCAAGCAGGAGCCGGAGTGGCTCCTCGAATGGCGCCTCAAGGCCTACCGCCACTGGCTCACCATGACCGAACCCGCCTGGCAGAACGTCCACTATCCGCCGATCGACTACCAGTCGATCATCTACTACGCGGCGCCGAAGTCGCAGAAGGACGGGCCGCAGACCCTCGCCGACGTCGATCCCGAGCTGCTCAAGACCTACGAGAAGCTGGGCATTCCGCTGCACGAGCGGGCGGCCCTCGCCGGCGTCGCCGTCGACGCGGTGTTCGATTCGGTATCGGTGGCGACGACCTTCAAGGCCAAGCTCCACGAGATGGGGATCATCTTCTGCTCCTTCTCCGAGGCGGTGCGCGAGCATCCGGAGCTGGTGCAGAAGTATCTCGGCTCGGTGGTGCCCTACTCCGACAACTTCTTCGCCACCCTGAACAGCGCCGTCTTCTCGGACGGCTCGTTCGTCTTCGTTCCCAAGGGCGTCAAGTGCCCGATGGAGCTCTCGACCTACTTCCGGATCAACGCCCGGAACTCGGGTCAGTTCGAGCGCACCCTGATCGTGGCGGAGGAGGGGGCGGCGGTCTCCTACCTCGAGGGCTGCACCGCGCCGATGCGCGACGAGAATCAGCTCCACGCCGCGGTGGTCGAGCTCGTGGCCTTGGCCTCCGCCTCGATCAAGTACTCGACGGTGCAGAACTGGTATCCCGGCGACAAGGAGGGCAAGGGCGGCATCTTCAACTTCGTCACCAAGCGCGGCAAGTGCGAGGGGGCGCGGTCGAAGATCTCCTGGACCCAGGTCGAGACCGGCTCGGCGATCACCTGGAAGTACCCGTCGGTGATCCTCAAGGGCGACCACTCGATCGGCGAGTTCTACTCCGTGGCGGTGACCAACAACTACCAGCAGGCCGACACCGGCACCAAGATGATCCACATCGGCAAGAACACCCGCTCGACGATCGTCTCCAAGGGCATCTCCGCCGGCCACGGCCAGAACACCTACCGCGGCCAGGTGAAGATCCTCGCCGGCGCCGACGGCGCCAGGAACTTCTCGCAGTGCGACTCGATGCTCATCGGCGAGAAGTGCGGCGCGCACACCTTCCCCTACATCGATGTGCAGAACCCGACCGCCCGCATGGAGCACGAAGCCTCGACCTCCAAGATCGGCGAGGACCAGATCTTCTACTGCAACAGCCGCGGCATCGAGACCGAAGACGCCGTCTCGATGATCGTCAACGGGTTCTGCAAGGAAGTGTTCAAGGAGCTGCCGATGGAGTTCGCGGTGGAAGCGCAGAAGCTGCTGTCGGTGTCGTTGGAGGGCAGCGTGGGCTGACAGATGTGCGCACGCGCCACCGACGGTTCCGGGAATCCGGAATCGCCGCTTCGCGTGCTGTGGCCGCTGACGCGTCGATTCCGGATTCCCGGAACCGCCGGCGACGCTCACCGGCATTGGATAGCAGCAAGGAACGCGACACCGGAGCGCTGGCGTTGTAGCAGAGAATTCTGGAGCGACGCGTCAGCGGCCACAGCACGCGAAGCGGCGCTCCAGAATTCTCTGCTACGACGACGGCGCGGCCGAAGTGGAGGTTCTTTTTCGTTGGAACGAGGAATGAGGACGACATGCTTCTAGAAATCCAGAATCTGCACGCCAACGTCGAAGGCCGCGAGATCCTGCGCGGCATCGACTTGCAGGTCAATCCGGGCGAAGTCCACGCCATCATGGGCCCCAACGGCTCCGGCAAGTCGACCCTCGCCCAGGTCCTCGCCGGCCGCGACGCCTACGACGTCACTGAGGGCAAGGTCCTGCTCGACGGTAAGGATCTCCTCGACATGGCGCCCGAGCAGCGCGCCCGCGAGGGCGTCTTCCTCGCCTTTCAGTATCCGGTCGAGATTCCCGGCGTCTCGAACACCTACTTTCTCAAGGCGGCGGTGAACGCGGTGCGCAAACACCGCGGCCAGACCGAGTACGACGCCATCGACTTCCTGAAGCTGGTCAAGCAGAAGGTCAAGCTCGTCGGCCTCGACGACTCGCTCCTGCAGCGCCCGGTCAACGAAGGCTTCTCGGGCGGCGAGAAGAAGAGGAACGAGATCTTCCACATGGCGGTGCTCGAGCCGCGCCTCTGCATCCTCGACGAGACCGACTCGGGGCTCGACATCGACGCGCTGCGCATCGTCTCGGAGGGCGTCAACACGCTGCGTTCCCCGGAGCGCTCGTTCGTCGTCATCACCCACTACCAGCGCCTGCTCGACTACATCGTGCCGGACTTCGTGCATGTCCTGCTCGACGGCCGCATCGTCCGTTCTGGCGGTCGCGAGCTGGCGCTCGAGCTCGAAGCCAAGGGCTACGCGTGGCTCGAGGACGAGGTCGCGGTCGGGGCGCGGTCCTGAGGCGATGGCAGCCATGAGCTCTACCAGTCCGGTGATCGAAAAGTCCCAGGCCGGCGAGACCGGCTCGCCGGCCCCTTCCGCTGCGGCGGAGTTCTTCGCCGCCGACTTCGCGCGCGCGCGGGGTGCGGCGCAGTCCCCAAGCCGGCGCGCTCTGCGCGACCTCGCCTGGCAGCACTACGAGCGCCAGGGTTTCCCGACGCTGCGCCAGGAGGAGTGGCGCTTCACCAACGTCGCGCCGGTCGCGAAGACGGCGTTCCGCCGGCCAACTGCGGTCGACCGGACGAAGCTCGCCGCCGCTGTCGACGCTTTCCGGCTCGCCGGCACGATCGAGCTCGTCTTCGTCGACGGGCGTTTCGACGCCGGCCTCTCGGCGACCGAGCTGCCGGCGGGACTCACCGTGACGCGCGGCGGTGACTCGAGTCGGGCTGATGCCTTCCTGGGCAGCGTCGCCGGCATCGACACGCGGCCCTTTGCCGCCCTCTCGACCGCCCTCTTCGAGGAGCTCGCCTTCGTCGAGGTGGAGCGCGGCGCGATCGTCGAGAGCCCGCTGCACCTGCTCTTCTACTCGACTGCGCAGGAGATCCCCGGCGCGAGCTTTCCGCGCACCCTGATCCACGCCGGGGAGCAGTCCCAGGCGACGATCGTCGAGAGCTTCGCCGGCGACCCCAATGCGGTCTACCTGACCTGTCCGGTCACCGAGATCGTGGCCGAACCGGCCGCCGTCGTCGACCACTACAAGTTCCAGCGCGACAGCCGCGCCGCGTACCATCTCTCGGGCCTGGCGCTCGCGACCGCCCGGGGCGCGAGCGTTTCGACGCACTCGTTCTCCCTCGGTGGCGCGCTCGTCCGGCACGACATCCAGGCGCGGCTCGCGGGCGAGGGGAGCGAGGCGACCCTGAACGGTCTCTACCTCGTCGACGGGCGGCAGGTCTGCGACACCCACATGCGGGTCGACCACGTGGCGCCGCACTGCGCCAGCCACGAGCTCTACAAGGGGATCCTCGACGGCAAATCGCGGGCGGTGTTCAACGGCCGGATCTTCGTCCACAAGGGGGCGCAGAAGACCGACGCCAAGCAGACCAACCGCAATCTACTGCTCTCGGACGACGCCCTGGTCAACACCAATCCGCAGCTCGAGATCTTCGCCGACGACGTCAAGTGCACCCACGGCTCGACCGTCGGGCAACTCGACGACGACGCCATCTTCTACCTGCGCTCGCGCGGCATCGGCGCCGAAGCGGCGAAGAGCCTGCTGACCTACGCCTTCGCCAGCGACCTGGTGGAGCGCGCCAAGGTGCCGGCGCTGGCGCGCGAACTGCGCGAGTTCCTCTTCCACTGGATCCCCCAGGGTGATGTCGTCCGTGACGCCGTCTGAGACGGTCTCCCGCGTGGAGCCCGGCCGGAGCGACTCTGGAATCGCGGCCGCTCCGCTCGACGTCGAGCGCCTGCGCGCGGACTTCCCGATCCTCGCCCGCCGGATCGGGGACGCGCCGCTCTCCTACCTCGACAACGCGGCGACGACCCAGAAGCCTCTTCCGGTGCTCGCTGCGATGCAGCGCTTCTACGAGGAGAGCTACGGCTCGGTGGCGCGCGGAGTCCACCAGCTCTCGGCCGAGGCGACGCGACAGTACGAGTGGGCGCGGACGCGGGTGGGCGCCTTCCTTGGTGCCGCTTCGCCCGACGAGATCGTCTTCGTGCGTGGCACGACCGAAGCGGCGAATCTCGTAGCGTGGAGCTTCGCCCGCCCCCGGCTCTCTCCCGGCGACGAGATTCTCGTCACCGAGCTCGAGCACCACTCGAACCTCGTCCCCTGGCAGATGGTCTGCGAGGAGCGCGGCGCGCATCTCGTCGTCGT
The DNA here is from genome assembly GCA_963788175.1 of Thermoanaerobaculia bacterium. GTDB lineage: Bacteria > Acidobacteriota > Thermoanaerobaculia > Multivoradales > JAGPDF01 > JAGPDF01. Next base: position 181,446 of record CAWBFZ010000012.1, on the reverse strand, counting down.
GCCGGTGGACGACCGCGGCGAGGTCGACCCCGACGAGTTCTCCAAGCGGCTCGGGCCGCGGACGAAACTTGCCGCCTTCGCGCACGTCTCCAACGCGCTCGGCACGGTGCTGCCGGTGGCCGAGCTGGTCCGTCGAGCGCACCACGCGGGCGTGCCGGTGTTCGTCGACGGCGCGCAATCGGCGCCCCATCTCGCAGTCGATGTCGTTGCGCTCGACTGCGACTTCTTCGCCTTCTCCGGCCACAAGGTCTACGGCCCGACGGGAATCGGCGCGCTCTACGGCCGGAGAGAGCTCCTGGCCGCGATGCCGCCCTGGCAGGGCGGCGGCGGGATGATTCGCAGCGTCACTTTCGAGGCGACGACCTACGACGATCCGCCGCGCCGTTTCGAGGCCGGCACGCCGGCTGCGGCCGAGGCGATCGGCCTGGCGGCGGCGATCGACTATGTCGCGGGGCTGGGCTGGCCGGCGATCGAGCGCCACGAGGCGGGGCTGGTCGCGGCGGCGGTCGCCGGCCTCGAGCCGATCCCCGGTCTCCGCCTGATCGGCCGGCCGCGCGAGCGCGCCGGCGTGGTCTCGTTCGTGCTCGAGGGCATTCATGCGCACGATCTCGGGACGGTGCTCGACCACTACGGCGTCGCCGTGCGCGCTGGCCACCACTGTGCGCAGCCACTGATGCGCCGCTTCGGTGTTCCGGCGACCGTGCGCGCTTCGTTCGCGCTCTACAACACGGCCGGCGAGGTCGCGGCCCTCCTCGCGGCGATCGCCGGAGCGCGGGCGATTTTCGGATGGACCGGCGGCAGCAGCGGAAGCGGAAAGGGCGGAGGATGAACGAGCTCCAGGCGCTTTACCAGGAGGTGCTCCTCGACCACTATCGCAGCCCCCGCAACCGCGGTCATCTGGCCGCCGCTACGGGACGCGCCGAAGGGCACAATCCGCTCTGCGGCGACCGCATCGCGGTCGAGGTCGATGTTCAGGGAGAGCGTCTGCAGGGGGTGGCCTTCGATGGTGCCGGCTGCGCCATCTCTACCGCCTCCGCCTCGCTGATGACCGAGGCGGTCGCCGGACGGACGGAGGCCGAGATCGCGGTGCTGTTCGACCAGTTTCGCAAGGCGGTCACCGGCGATCCGGCGGCCGACGTCGAGCCGCTCGGGAAGCTCGCCGTGCTCTGCGGTGTCAAGGACTTTCCGATGCGGGTGAAATGCGCCACCCTGGCCTGGCATACGCTGCTGGCTGCGCTCGCCGGCGGCGACAAGGTCTCCACCGAGTAGCTCCCGGCCGCTCGTTTCCTGTCGCGGCGCCGGATTCCGTTGCCGGTTGGGCGTGGTAGCGTGCTTTTGCGCTCACGCTCGTGCGGGAAGGAGACCGGAAATCCGATCGTTCGCTGCCGATCGGCTTCGATTGCTCGCTGGTGCCCTCTGGTCGGCGGCGATCTGCTGGATCGTCCTCGCGGAGGCGCAACCGGCCCACGCGCAACGCCTTCCGTTCACCGTCTACTCCGCCGATGAAGGCCTTGCCGCGTCGCAGGTCTGGAATGTCCTGCAGGATCGCCGGGGCTACCTCTGGGTGGCGACGACCTGGGGTCTCTGCCGCTACGACGGCGTCGCCTTCGAGACCCTCTCGATCCCCGAGGGCCTGCCCTCCCCCAACGTCCGGCTGACGCTCGAAACCGCCGACGGCACCCTCTGGATCGGCACCAACGGCGGCGTCGCCTCGTACGACGGCGAGCGGATCGTCTCCTACGCCGACCGGGGCGGCGCGCTCGCCGGCACCATCTGGTCCGGGGCGATCGACCGCCACGGCGTCCTCTGGTTGGGCAGCGACCGCGGACTGGTCTCCTGGGACGGCAAGGAGTTCCGCACCTTCGGGCGCGCCGACGGGCTGGCCGACGACTATGTCTATTCCATCCTGCCGGCGAGCGACGGTTCGATCTGGCTCGGCTCGCGCGGCCACGGGGTCACCCGTTGCACCCTCGAGCCCGGTGGGCGGCTCGGCAACTGCCGCATCTTCACCACGGCCGACGGTCTGGGGCACAACTCGGTGCGGGCGATCGTCGAGGCTCCCGGCGGGGCGCTCTACTTCGCCACCCGCGGCGGCGGCCTGGCGCGTTTCGACGGCAAGGGCTTCGCGCGCCTCACCGCAGCGGATGGACTGCCTGACGACGATCTCTACGCCCTGCTGGTCACCCGCGACGGGCGCGAGCTCCTGGTGGGCAGCTCCGCCGGCATCGGAGTCTGCCCCCTGCCGGAGGCGCATCCCTGCCGTCTGCTGCGCGAGGGCAACGGCCTTGCGGACGACGACGTCCACAGCCTGCTCGAGGATCGCGAGGGCTCGCTCTGGATCGGTTCGGAGGGTGGCCTGAGCCGCCTGGTGCGCCAGGACCTGTGGAGCTACGGCGAGGCGGAAGGACTGCCCGACCGCCAAGTCTACGCCCTCACGGCGGACGGCAGCGGCGGGATCTGGGCCGGCACCGTCGAGGGGCTGGGTCACCTGACTTTCGGCGCCCACGGCGAGCCCAGCGCGAAGATCTGGCGCCGCGCCGACGGCCTGCCCGCGAACTGGGTCTGGTCGGTGCTGCGCAGCCGCCGGGGCGAGATCTGGGTAGGTACCGAAGAGGGGCTTTCCCGCCTCCTGCCTTCCGGCGCCTTCGAGACCGTGACCGCCGTGGACGGGCTCGGCGGCAGCTATGTGGTGAGTCTGTTCGAGGATCGCGACGGGGCGCTCTGGGTCGGCTCGATCGACGGGCTGTCGCGGTTGCGCTTCGATGCCGCCGGACGCCGCAGCGAGATTCGCGCCTTCCACCAGGCCGAGGGCCTCGTCACGGAGCGCACCTACGCCATCGCAGAGGACGCCGCCGGGCGCATCTTCCTCGCCCACGGCGAGGGCCTCTCCTATTTCGACGGTGAGCGCTTCCAGGCGGTCGGGAATGACTCCGGGCTCGACACCGCGAGCGTCCGGTCGCTCGGCCGGACCGCCAACGGAACCCTCTGGGCCGGTGGCTATGCCCGCCTGGCGCGGCTGGTCTCCGAGCCCGGGACCGGCGCGCCGCGTTTCGTCGCCTTCGGCGAGGCGAGCGGTCTCGCGGAAGTTCTCGTGCTGACGATCGCCGACGACCGGCAGGGCCAGGGCCGGCTCCTCCTCGGAACGAATCACGGCATCCTGGTCTTCGATCCGGCGGCGGGCGGCGGCGTCGGCGCGGTGCTGGCGCGCTTCGACCACGCCTCGGGCGCGATCGCGAGCGAGGTCTCGCACAGCAGCGCCTTCGCGCGCGACGAGTCGGGGCGCAGCTGGTTCGGGTTCAAGGGCGGAGTGACTTCCTTCCCGCCCGATCTCGATTCGTCCCGTGAACCGGCTCCGCCGCCGGTCATCATCGAACGCCTGGCGACGCGCAGCGGCTTCGAGTTGCGCGCGCCGTTCTCGGGGCGGGCCCATTCCGACCAGCCGCAGCTGGGGAAGGCGCCGATCGTTCTCCCGCTCGCGGAGTCGAACTTCCGCGTCGAAGTGCGCGCGTTGACGCTGCGTGGCGAACGGCAGGTGCGCTACCAGTTCCAGCTCGTCGGCTTCGAGAGTGACTGGTCCGCACCGCAGTCCGAGGCGTTTCGCGACTACACCAACCTCGACCCGCGGCCGTATCGCCTGCAGGCGCGGGCCGCGCTCGGCAACGGCGCCTGGAGCGCGCCGGTGGAGATCGCGCTCGAAGTGTCGCCGGCCTGGTACCAGCGGCGGCCGGTCAGGGCGCTCCTCGGCCTGGGCCTGCTGGCGGCGGTCTTCGCGGCGGCCACCTTCCGCACGCGGCGTGTCCGGACGCTGAATCGCGCGCTCGAACGGGATGTCATCGAGCGCACGGACGACTTGGCGCGCTATGCGCGGGCGCTCGAGGAGCATGCGCACGCGCTCGATCGCGCCAACGAGCGGATCCGGCTCGCTGACCGCCACCGCAGCGAGTTCCTGGCCAAGATGAGCCACGAGCTCAGAACCCCGCTCACCTCGGTCCTCGGCTTCGCGGCGCTGCTCGCCGACGGTCTCGGCAGCGCGCTCGAACCGCGCCACGCGCGCTATCTCGAGAACATCCGGGAGAGCGGCAATCAGCTCCTGCGCCTGATCAACAACCTTCTCGATCAGGCCAAGATCGAGGCCGGCAGAATGGATCTCCAGCTCGAACCGACGAGCCTCGGAGCGATCGCCGAGAGCGCTCTGTCGATGATGGAGGGTTACGGCGCGACGCGCGGCGTGCATCTCAAGGCGAGCTTCGGGCGCGAGGTGCCGGCGATCGTGGTCGATGTCGCGAAGCTCCGCCAGGCGCTCCTCAACCTGCTTTCCAACGCGATCAAGTTCTCGGGCAGAGGCAGCGAGGTCGAGCTGCGCACGCGTTTCCTGCCGGCTGCGGAGTCCGCCCTCCACGACGATTCCTACGAGATCGTGGTCGCCGACCAGGGGCCCGGGATCGATCCCGCCGACCAGGAACGCATCTTCGAGCCGTTCCGTCAGTTGGCGGCGCGCGGCGAAACGGTCGCCGGGACCGGGCTCGGCCTCGCCATCGCGCGCCAGTTCATCGCTCTCCTGGGCGGCGCGCTCGAGGTCGAGTCGGCGGCCGGCGAAGGGGCCGTATTTCGCATCCTTCTCCCGGTCGATGCGACGACGCGCGCGCAGGGCGCCCGGGAACCGGCGCTCCTGCGCGAAGCCGCCGCGGGTGATCGCCCGCGGGTGGTCGTTCTCGAGCCGGACCGCGGACGATTCACCGCGGTCGCCGGGAACCTCGAACGCCAGGGTTTCCTCGCGGTGCGGGCGCCCGACAGCGAAGAGGGCCGCCGCATGCTGCGCGAACTGCGGCCGGCGGTGGTGGCCGTCGACATCGACCCCGGACGCCTCGAGGCCTGGACGATGCTGCTCGCCCTCGAGCACGATCTCGCGCGGACGGGGACGCCGCTCGTCCTGTTCGCTTTCGCCGCCGGCAGCGAGCGCGGCGTGGCGGCGAGCTTCGAACGCATGCTGCACGCTCCGGCTTCGGGAGGCGAGCTCGTGGCGGCGCTCCAGCGCGTGGCGGCGGAAACCCTGCGCCTGCCCGCCGCGCGCAGCCGAACCCCGGGCCGGCGTGCGGTCTGGCTCGCTGCCGGCCCGCGCAACGCCCCGCCTGAGCTCGAGCCCGAGCTCGGCACGGCCGGCTTTCCATCCCAACGCCCGGTGACGCAGAGCCGCGGGCAGGCGCAGGCCGCGGGCGGAGAGTTCAGCGCCATCGTCGTCGATCTCTCGGACCGCGCCGCCGGTGGCTTCGAGATGGCCGTCGAGCTCCAGGTCGGGCGAGCCTCCGACTGCGCGTGGATCGCCCTCGCACCGGCAGAGTTGACCTCCAGCGAGCGCAAGCGTCTGGTCGAGTATGTCGAGGGTGCAGCCGCTTCCGGCGGTGCGGCGGTCGCGGCGGCGGCGCTGCGGGTGACCCGCGGCGTCCCCGCGGCGGACCAAGGCGGCCGGGCCGATCCACGATAGAGCCCGAGATCGAGTGCAGGTGGAAGGCGCCCATGGAGCAGCGCTCCTGAGGTGGCGCGATTCTCGCACGGCGAAACCGTATGATGACGTCGATGACGCGCGCGCTGCGGTTCCCGGCCGGTGGACGGATTCGGCTCGCTCCGCTGCTGCTCGGCGCGCTGCTGCTGTTGCCGGCCGCCGCCCGGGCTGACGAGACGCTGCAGTACCGCTGGCGGATCGAAGGCTTCTTCGGTGCTTTAGCCGGCCTCTTCTTTCCCAGCCACGGCGACGCCAGCCTCAGCCAGTCCACCCTGCCGAGCGGGAATCTGCAAAGCTCCCTGCTCATCACCTCGGACGAGGTGAAAGACGCGAGCTACTTCAGTTACGAGGCCGAGATCGAGCCCGCCACCGGACGCACGGTCACGGCGCGCTCGAGCCAGCTGTGGCAGGGCAAGCAGAAGAACAAGGCGAGCCCGCTTCTCGAATCAGGAACGGTCGATGTCGCCTCGGCGATCCACCTGCTGCGCCGGACCCTGCCAACGACCTCGCAGGAGATGGAAATCTGGTCCGACGGCAAGCTCTACCCCGTCCTGGTCAAGCCGGCCGGACCCGAGACGCGCAAGGTCGGCGGAAAGTCGGTGGAGACCCTCCACTTCACGATCCGGCCGCTGGTTCGCCCCGAGCGCCGGGTGTGGAAGGGCGAGCTCGACCTCTGGTTCGCGCGCGATCCGCAATCGACGCCGGTCGAGATGCTGGTCGCCCGCTCGCCGGCGCGGCTGCGCCTGGAGCTCGTCCAGAAACCGTAGTCGCAACGTCGGAGACCCCCAAGGAGGCTCGCATGTGGAATCGAAGAGAGGTGCTGCAAGGCTCAACCGTGGCGCTCGCCGGTCTCGCCCTGTCCTCCCGTCTGGCGGCCGACACTCCGTCTCCGGCGGCGCCGACCGCCGCGCCCGCGGTGGCGCCGGCGAGTGGGCCGTTCACGCTGCCGCCGTTGCCTTACGCCTATGACGCGCTCGAACCGGCGATCGACGCCGAGACGATGCGGTTGCACCACGACAAGCACCACGCCACCTATGTCGCCAAGCTCAACGAGGCCGTCGCGGCGGCGCCGGAGCTCGCCGGCAAGGGAGTCGAGGAGCTCCTGCGCGACCTCGCGCGGGTACCGGAGGCGGTGCGCACCGCGGTGCGCAATCACGGCGGTGGACATGCCAACCACACCCTGTTCTGGACTTCCATGAAGCCCGCGAAGGGCGCTTTGGTCCCGCCGCAAGGGCGGTTCGCGGCCGCGGTGCAAGCGCAGTTCGGCTCACTCGACGGCCTGCGCGAGCAGTTGACGAAAGCAGCCGGCGGGGTCTTCGGCAGCGGCTGGGCCTGGCTGACGATCGACGCCGGCAAGAAACTCGGCGTGGGAACCCTGCCCAACCAGGACTCGCCGCTCTCCTCCAGCCAGCGCCCGCTCCTCGGGATCGACGTCTGGGAGCATGCCTACTACCTCAAGTACCAGAACCGCCGCGCCGACTACGTCCAGGCTTTCCTGACCGTCGTCGACTGGCAGGTCGTCGGCGAGCGCTACGAGGAGGCGGCCGGTCCGGCCTGATCGGCCGCCGCTCACCCTTCATTCATCCGCTTTCCCGGCCCCGGGCGTAGTTCCAGCCAGAGTGAGACCTGGGGAGATCGTGAGAGGATGAGTCTGAGGTCGAGAGCAGCCCTGCTGCAGCCCGTTGCGACGGTGCGCCCGCGGGCCGAGCGACGCCCATCCAGGATGACCCTCCAGCCCTCCGACCTCGAGCTCCTGCAGCGCGTCGCGGCCGCCGACCGCGACGCCTTCCGGCTGTTCTACGACCGTCACGCGCCCCAGGTGCTCGCCTACGTGCGCTCCCTCGGCAGGAGCCGCGACGCCTCGGAAGACGTGGTCCAGGAGGTCTTCCTCGCCGTCTGGCGCAAGGCCGGAACCTACCGGCCGGAGCGCGGCGCGGTCGCCGCCTGGCTCTACACCATGACCCGGAACAAGGTCGTGGACCTCTGGCGGAAGCTCCCGACGGGCTCCGACCAGAGCACCGAGGAGTCGCTGGCCAGCCTCTCCGAGCGCCCGGAGGCCGACAGCCAGGTGGTCTCGATCACCTTGCGCAAGGCGCTGGCCGATCTCAAGCTCGAGCAGCGGCAGGCGCTCGAGCTCGCCTACTTCGGCGGGCTGACCTATGAAGAGACCGCCGAGCGCCTGAAGTTGCCGGTGGGAACGCTGAAGTCGAGAATCCGTGCCGGACTCGCCCTGATGCGGGACGTGCTTCAGGAGAGCGGCTCGTCGAGCCGCTAGGACATCGAGCATGAGCCGAGAAATGACCCATCCCCAGGACGAGACCCTGCTGGATCTTGCCGCCAGCCAGCTGGATCGGCCCCACAAGCTGGTTCTCGAGGCCCATCTCGAGCAGTGCGCCGTCTGTCGGCAGCGGGTTGGCGAGCTCGCAGCCCCGGGTGGCTGGTGGCTCGAGCAGATGCCCTCGGAGGCGCCGTCCCCGGCGCTCTGGGAGCGGCTGGAGCGCCAGGTTGTCGCGCCGGTTCCGGCCGATTCGTTCGCCGCCGGCCTGCCGCTGCCGCTCTGCTTGCGTCAGGAGCTCGCCGGACAGCGCAAGCCGCGCTGGTGGTCGATCCTGCTCAACGGCGGCCGGGTCTGCGTGCTGCTCGAGGATACGGTCACGAAGTCGCTCCTCTGCCTGGGCGAGATGCCCGGCGGGCGGCGCTTTCCGCGCCACGAGCATCTCGGCTTCGAACAGGTCACGGTCCTCGCCGGCGGCTATGCCGACGAGCGCGGCGAGTTCGTCGCCGGCGACTACCAGTCCTACGAGCCGGGATCGGTGCATGGGCCCGACACGCTCGACGGCGATCCTTGCTGGACCCTCTTCCGGCTGGACGGCAAGGTGCAATTCGCCGGCTGGCGGGGCAGGCTGCAGCGGATCTTCGGCTAGCCCGCCGCCGGAAGTGGGGCGAGGCTCGGCGCGCCCGGAACGGGCCCGGACGGCCCGGCGGCCTTTGGTAAGCTGCTCGACTCGATGAAGATTCGACGCGCCGCGAAATACGGTTTCTGTGCCGGCGTCAGGATCGCCGACAAGAAGGTCAAGAAGTTCGCCCGCGAAGGCAACCGCGGGTCGATCCTCGGACAGGTGGTGCACAACGAGCGCGTCGTCGAGGAGATGGCCCAGCTCGGTGTCGGGACCGTGCAGCACTTCGAAGAGGCCGAAGCGGGAGCGATCATCTTCTCGGCGCACGGTGTGCCGCCGTCGTTCCACGCCCGCGCGCAGGCCCGCGGCCTCAAGATCCTCGACACCACCTGTCCGTTCGTCTACGACATCCACGACGAGGCGAGCGTCGCGCTGGCCGCAGGCGCCCATCTGGTCTTCATCGGCGATCCCCATCATCGCGAGGTGGCCGGCTACACCCGCGACCTCGATCCCCGGCGCTTTCACATCCTGATGGCCGTTGAAGAGGCCCGCGGGATCGACTGGTCGCGCTATCCGAAGGTCAAGATCTTCTACCAGACGACGTTGAACGCCGACGACTTCGAGGATCTGGCGCGCTACATCGAGGCCCAGGTCGAGGCGACGCGCGCCGATACCATCTGCTACGCCACCAAGGAGAATCAGGAGGCGGCGCACGAGCTCGGGCGCGACCCGGAGATCGGGCTGATTCTGGTGATCGGCGGCAAGAGGAGCGCCAACACCCGTCATCTCTGGGAGATCTGCGCGCGATCGAAGCCCTCCCAGCTCATCCAGGGGGCCGAGGACATCGATCCGGCCTGGTTCGAAGGCGTCACGGCGGTCGGTATCACCGCCGGCGCATCGACTCCCGACTACGTCGTCGAGGAGGTCGAGGCGGCCATCCGGCGCCTGGCCCCGACGGGCGATCCGGCGAGCGCGTCGGCGTGAGCGGCCCGGTCCGATGAGCGACCCGCTCGCCCGGCTGCGTGAAGCGGTGCGCGGGCGTGGCGCGCGCATCGTTCTTCCCGAGGCCCTCGATCCGCGCATCGGGAGCGCGGCGGAGGAGTGCACCCGGCGCGGGCTCTGCGTGCCGCTCTGGCTCGACAGCGCGCCGCCCGCTGTGATGGCCGCGGCGCGCGACCATCTCGCGCAGCGGCTGGCGGCGCGCGGCCTCGCCGCCGAAGAGCTCGAACGCCGGCTCGGCGATCCCCTTCACCTGTCCTGCGCGCTGGTCGCCTGCGGTGCCGCCGACGGCGCGGTCATGGGCGCCGCGGCCACGACCGCCGCGACCCTGCGCGCCGCGCTCGCCGCCGTCGGTCCGCTGTCCCGAGGCGGGCGCGTCTCCTCCTGCTTCCTGATGACCCTGCCCGACGGTCGGTCGCTGGTCTACTCCGACTGCGCCGTGGTGCCCGACCCTTCAGCCGAAGAGCTCGCCGACATCGCCGTGGCCGCCGCGGCGAGTTGCCGCCTGCTCCTCGCCGAGGAGCCTCGCGTCGCCCTGCTCTCGTTCTCGACCCACGGCAGTGCGCGCCACCCACGGGTCGAGAAGGTCCGGGAGGCGGCGGCGATCCTCGGCCGCCGGGGGGTCGATTTCGCCTTCGAGGGCGAGCTCCAGGCGGACGCCGCGCTGGTGCCTGAGGTGGCGGCGAGAAAGTCGGGGGGCGATGCCACGAGAAGCCTCGGCGGGCGCGCCAACGTCCTCGTCTTCCCCGATCTCGACGCCGGCAACATCGGCTACAAGCTCACCGAGCGGCTCGCCGGCGCACGGGCCCTGGGGCCGCTCTTGCAAGGACTTGCCCGTCCGGTGCACGATCTCTCCCGCGGCTGCTCGGTGGAGGACGTGGTCGATGTGATGACCGTTGCCGCCGCCGGAGCGCTGGCCGCCCCGGTTCCAGGGGGAGCGCACGGCGGGAAGAGCCCGCCGCGCACGGGACGCCCGGAGAGGCACGAAAGGAGCTTCCAGTGAAGGTACTCGTGGTGGGCGGCGGCGGCCGCGAGCATGCACTGTGCTGGAAACTGCGTCAGAGTCCGCTGCTCACGGAGCTCTACTGTGCGCCGGGGAATCCGGGCATCGCCGCGGTGGCCGACTGTGTCGCGATCGCCGCGGAGGAGATTCACTCGCTCGCCGACTTCGCCCAGGAGGCCGGCATCGATCTCACCGTCGTCGGGCCCGAGTTGCCCCTGACGCTCGGCATCGTCGACGAGTTCCAGGCCCGCGGTCTGCGGATCTTCGGCCCCAAGCGTCACGCCGCCGAGCTCGAGGGGTCGAAGGTTTTCGCCAAGGAGTTTCTCCGCCGCCACGGCATTCCGACGGCCGACTTCGAGGTCACCCACGATCGCGCCCACGCCGCGGCTGCGGCCGCGAGGTTCGGTTTCCCGGTCGTCCTCAAGGCCGACGGCCTCGCGGCGGGCAAGGGTGTGATCGTGGCTGGCGACGCCGCCGAGCTCGCGGCGGCCCTCGTCACGCTGTTCGACGAGCGGCGTTTCGCCTCGGCCGCAGATCGAGTCGTGGTCGAGGAGTTTCTCCACGGCGAGGAGGTCTCGTTCATCGGCCTCTCCGACGGTGAGCGCATCCTGCCCTTCGCGACGGCGCGCGATCACAAGCGGCTGCTCGACGGCGACCGCGGGCCCAACACCGGCGGTATGGGGGCCTTCAGTCCATCGGGGCTGCTGTCGGCCGAGGTGGCGGCGAAGGTCCTCGAGGATGTGATGCTGCGCTCGATTCGCGGCATCGCTTCCGAAGGGCGGCCGTTCGTCGGGGTGCTCTATGCCGGCCTGATGCTGACCGCCGACGGTCCGAAGGTGCTCGAGTTCAACGCCCGCTTCGGCGATCCGGAGGCGCAGGCCCTCTTTCTCCGTCTCGAGGACGACCTGCTGCCGATCCTCGCCGCCGGCGCTGTGGGCAGCTTCGGTGTCGCCCGGCTGCACTTCCGCAAGGAGGTCTCCGCGGTCATCGTGCTGGCGAGTGCGGGTTATCCGGAGAGGCCGGCGCAGGGGGAGCCGATCACCGGTCTCGAGGCTGCTGCGGCGCTACCCAACGTCGAGATCTTCCACTCCGGAACGGCGCTTGCCGATGGCGCATTGGTGGCGGTGGGCGGGCGAGTCCTCTCGGTTGGTGCGACCGGGGCGACGCTCGCCGAGGCGCTCAAGAGCGCCTACGCCGCCGCCTACGAGATCCACTGGCCGTCGAAGATCCTGCGCAAGGACATCGGCCGTCGCGCCCTCGAACAGGGGACGCTCTCCGGCGAGAGCGGGATCTTCAGTCTGCCGCTGCCCACCGACTCCTAGGACCCTCCCGAGCCTAGCGCTTGCAGCCGAAGGCAAACTGGGCCTACTGCGCGAGCGCAGGCTCCGGCGAGGGGCGCGACGAGAGACTCGATCTCCTGCGCGGTTTCTGCTTGCTCAAGATGGTGCTTTCCCACCTCTGGCCGCAGCCGGTCGACCTGCAGATCGCCTTCGGCTTCGTCTCGGCGGCGGAGGGGTTCTTTCTCATCTCGGGCGCGACGACAGGAATCGTCTTCGGCCGGCGGGCAGAACGCGCCGGCTTCGCTTTCGCGAGTCGCGGGCTGGCGCGTCGCGGAGTGCAGCTCTACCTGCTGAATCTCGGCCTCGTCTTCTGCTTCTTTGCGGCGGAAACGACGCGCATCCTGCAGTACTCCCAGATTCGTCATCCGGGCTTCTCGGCGGGTGAGCTTTTCGACTTGAACCAGCCCTATTTCCTGCAGGTGTTGCCGCGCTACGCGGTCTACCTCGCCCTCGCACCACTGGCTCTCGCCTGCCTCCGAACCGGGCGCACGGCGCTGCTGGTCGCCGGCTCCCTCGGGCTGTGGACGTTGGTCCTGGCGCAGGGGGGCGCGCTGGCGATTCCGTACCTCGAGAACGGACCCAACGGCGGTTTCCTCCTTTTGTCGTGGCAGTTGCTGTTCTACGGTGGCATGGCACTCGGATTCCACCGTGACCGCGTCGGCAGGATCTGGCGGACACTTTCCGTCGGCACCACGGTCGTCCTGCCGGGCGCGCTCTTCCTGCTCTTCGTTGGGCTCGGAGTCGCCAACTCCTCAGGCCGGCTGGGCTGGCCAGTGAGCCTCGTCGCGCAGCTGTTTGGCCGCGACCAACTCGCCCCCGGACGGCTCCTCGACCTCGCCTGCGCCGCGCTGCTCTTCTTCGCGCTTGTCGATCGCTGGTTTGTGCCGATACGGCGCACCGCGGGCTGGCTTCTGCTGCCGTTCGGGCGCAGCGCCCTCTACCTTTTTCTCGCCCACACCGTCACCTACGGCTTCTTCCTCTCCCTGGCGCCCTGGCTGCCGTTCGCCCTCCATGGCCACCCCTTTCGACTCGCACTCGCCGGAGGGCTCCACTTGGCCCTCCTCTGGGCGCTGGCTCGCTGGACGCCCGGTCGGCGCTGGCTGGCGCTCTAGCCGAAGCGCGGCCGGCAGAGGTGGCCGTTGCGCCGGCGCGTGGCGCCCGGGACGGGGCCCAGATCACGTTGACAGCCCCCGGGGGGGGTGCCATCATGGCTGCAGGTTCGTGTTCGTTTGCCCGCCGGACGCCTCAGAGGGGCGTTTCATCGGCTCTCCTCGCCGCTTCTGGCGTGCTTCCTTGGTATTGATCGTGCAAATCAGGTGGGCTAGCCATGTCCGGTTGCGGCGGTTGCTCGTACAAGGGAATGTCGACGGCGGTCGAGACCGCCTACGTCGGCGTGCGCTTCGGCGAGGAGACGAATCTCACCCTGTGCGGGACCGGTGGCGAGCTGCTCGGCCGCGGCGCCGGGGTCATTGTCGAAGTCGAAGGAGAGCCCTCCTACGGGCGCGTCGAGCAGTCGCCGATGCCGATCTTCAAGCCCTGTCAGAAGGCCTCGGCCAAGACGATCCTGCGGCCCGCGACGACCGATGACACGCAGGCCTTCGAGGCCAAGCTGGAGCGCGAACGGATGGCGAAGCTCTTCTGCCTGGAGCGCGTGCGGGCGCTCAAGCTCGAAATGAAGATCTCGAAGGTCGAATTCGCCCTGTCGGGGAAGAAGGCGACCCTGCATTTCACCGCCGAACACCGGATCGATTTCCGCCAGCTCGTGCGCGACCTTTCGCAGCGCTTCGCCGCCCGGATCCAGATGGTGCAGGTCGGATCGCGCGATGAGGCGGCGCTGCTCGGTGGTGTCGGCGTCTGTGGCCAGACCCTGTGCTGCTCGACCTGGCTCAAGGACTTCCGGCCGATTTCGATCCAGATGGCCAAGCGCCAGAACCTCTCGCTCAATCCGTCGAAGATCTCCGGTCAGTGCGGGCGGCTGCTCTGCTGTCTCGCCTACGAAGACGACCAGTACAAGGGCGCCAAGCGCCCGAAGGACGCCCCATCGGTGACGGCAGTCGTATGAGCCAGCGCAAGTTGATTCGCCCCGACATTTCGGACAAGCGCGGCACGGAGCCGCGCGCCGTGACCCGTCGCAAGCTCTCGCCGCCGGAGCAGACCAACGCCGAGGAGTTCTACTACCTGAAGCAGATGTCGGCACGGACGCCGATGGTCGTCGTGCTGACCAACGACGAAGAGTTGCGCGGTTGGATCGAGTGGTACGACAAGGGCGCCATCAAGCTCAACCGCGCCGCCGGCCCGAATCTGCTCATCCCCAAGCACAACATCCGTTACCTCTTCAAGGAGGAGGAGTTGCGGCGCAGCCGCCGCCGGACCTCCGAGACCTCGGAATCCGGCTCGCCGCCGGGTCAGCGCGGGCCGATCCCGGAAGAGGCCGGGCTCCCGGAGACCGAGCCGGAGAGCGCAGAGTAGTGGAGTCCGCGATCCTCGCCCTCACCCAGGGCGACCCGGCGGGGATCGGCCCGGAAATCCTCCTGAAGGCGCTCGCCGGACGATCCTGGGAGGCCTCCAGCCCGCCGGTTCTGCTGATCGCCGAACGGGCCGCTCTCGAGGCGGTCGCGAAGCTCGCCCCCGGTTTTCCCTGGGATCGTCTGGTGGCGGTCGAATCCCCCGACCGTGCGGCAATGTCGCGCCTTTCCGGGCGCATCGCCCTGCTCGATCCGGTCGGCAGCCGGCGGACGATCGAGCTCGGCCGGTCGGGTGCCGCCGACGCGCGCGGCGCCATGGCGGCGCTCGATGCCGGCATCACGCTCGCCCGCAGCGGCGTCGTGGACGCCATTGTCACGGCGCCGGTCTCCAAGGAGTCGATCGCGACCCACTGCCTGGCGCACTTCGTCGGGCATACGGACTACCTCGCAGCGGCCTGCGGCCTCGAGCGCTACGGCCGCGACTACCTCATGGCCTTCCTCGCCCCGCAAATGCAGGTGGCGCTGCTCACCGTCCACTTGCCGCTGCGCCAGGCGCTCGACAGGATCGGCCAGGAGAGCGTCCTCGAGGCGCTCGACTGTCTCGAGCGCCATGCGGGTGGGCGGATCGCTCTCGCGGGAATCAATCCCCACGCCGGCGAGGGCGGCCTGCTCGGCAGCGAAGAGGCGGAGATCCTCGTCCCGACGGTTGCCGAGGCACGGCGCCGCGGAATCGACGTGCACGGCCCGGAGAGCGCGGACTCGCTCTTCGCGCGCCTGGCGCGCGACGAATTCGACTGGGTGCTGGCGCTCTACCACGATCAAGGCCTGATCGCGGTCAAGAGCGCGGCGTTCGGGCTGGCCACCAACTGGACCCTGGGCCTGCCGTTCCTGCGCACCTCGGTCGACCACGGCACGGCTTTCGCCATCGCCGGCAGTGGGCGCGCCGATGCCCGGCCGATGACCGCGGTGCTCGAGACCACCCTGAGGCTCCTCTCCGGCGAGCTGCCGCGGCGGCGCGCGGAGCGCTAGCGGAGCCGGCCGATGAGCGCGGCCCTGCGGCGAGCATCGCAAGCGAGCGGCGCCGGGAGTCCTGCCGACACCACCGGCGGCAGCGGAGCCGGTGGCGCGCGAGCGGCCGCCGATCCGCTGGCGCTGCTCAACGAGCTCGCCCGCATCGCCACTCAGGACCTCGCCCTGCGCCCGATGCTGCAGCGCATCACCGACGCGCTCGCCAGCCGGCTCGGAATCGAGCTCGTCTCGCTGGTGCGCGTCGATCGCGCATCGAGCTCTTTCGTCTGCGAGGCGCTGACCTGCTCGCTGCCGACCGAGGTCCACGTCGGCTACAGCCGCGAGTTCGGCAGCGGTGTCGTCGGCTGGGTCGCGGAGCGTGGCCAGCCGCTGTTGCTCGACGATGTCCACGCCTTCCCGGGCTATGTCCAGACCCTCAGCGGAGTCGCCTCCGAGCTCTGTCTGCCGATCACCCACCACGGCCAGGTTGTGGCGCTGCTCAATCTCGAGAGTCCGCGCCCGGCCGCCTTTCGTGGCCAGCTGCCGCTCTTCTCGGCGGTCGCCGAGCAGGTGTCGGGGGCGATCGCCTCGGCGCGGCTGTTCGACGAGACGCGGCGTCGCGCGCTCTTCCTCGAGGTGGTGAGCGAAGTGTCGCGCACTGCGCTCGCCGGGGGCGAGATGCGCGAGGTTCTCGGGCGTGTGGCGCGCTTCGTCCAGGCGCGCTTCGAGCTGACCCTCGCCGCCATCGTCGTGGCGAACGAGGCCGGGACGGAGTGGGAGCATCGCGCCATCGCCCTGCGTCCCGGGCTGGTGATGCCGCCGCGCAAGCGCTGGCCGGTCTCGGCGGGCATCGTCGGCCGGGCGATCCGCACCGGCGAGCCGCAGCTCGTCCTCGATGTCGCGAGCGACCCCGACTTCTTCGGACTCGACGACAACATCGTCTGCGAATACACCGTCCCGTTGCGCTTTCAAGGACGAATCGTCGGCGCGTTCAACGTCGAGAGTGACGACCGCGACATGGTGAGGGAGGAGAATCTGGCCCTCTTTCGCACCATCGCCGAACAGGTCGTCGGGCGAATCGAGCTCGCGCTGGTCAATCAGAAGCTGCAGGAAGCCAACCGTGAGCTCGCCGCGCTCGCTCGGCGCGACGCGCTCACTGGCGTCGCCAACCGCCGCCAGTTCGACGAGGTGCTCGAAGCCGAATGGCGGCGCGCCCGGCGCGCACGCTCGCCGCTCGCGCTGGCGTTCGTCGACGTCGACCACTTCAAGGCCTACAACGACGCCTGCGGGCACCAGGCGGGAGACGCCTGCCTGCAGACGGTGGCGCAGACCCTTGCCACCGTGGCGCACCGTGCCGGAGACCTGGTGGCGCGCTACGGCGGCGAAGAGTTCGCGGTGATCCTGCCCGGGCTCGATGACGAACGGGCTGCCGCCCTGGCCGAGGCGATGCGCCGGGCGATCGAACAGCGCGCGCTGCCGCACCCGTCCGCTCCCCTCACCGGTGTCGTCACCGCCAGCCTCGGCGTCTGTTCGCTCGTCCCGCTGCGCGGCAGATACGGCCTCGGCGCTGGTGCACGAGACCGATCTCGCGCTCTACCGCGCCAAGGCCGGCGGCCGCAACCGCGTCGTCGTCGCCTCGCTGCCGGCCTAGCTCCTGGCCCGGGCTAGGAGGCGCCCTTGCCGGAGAGCACCACCGGGACGGTCCGGACGAGGATCTTGAGATCGAGCCAGGGCGACCAGTTGTCGATGTAGGCGAGGTCGAGCTTCATCCACTGGTCGAAGTCGAGCTCGTTCCTGCCCGAGATCTGCCAGAGGCAGGTCAGGCCGGGCTTCATCGCCAGTCGCCGGCGTTGCCAGCGCTCGTACCGTGCGACCTCGTCGGGGATCGGCGGGCGCGGGCCGACGAGGCTCATGTCGCCGAGCAGGACGTTCCAGAGCTGCGGCAGCTCGTCGAGACTGAACTTGCGCAGGAACCTCCCGAAACGGGTGACGCGGGGGTCGTTCTTCGCTTTGAAGACCGGGCCGTCCATCTCGTTCAGGTGCTCGATCTCCCGCCGGCGCTCCTCGGCGTCGGCGTCCATCGTGCGGAATTTGTAGAGCGTGAAGAGGCGGCCGCCGCGGCCGCAGCGGGTCTGCCGGAAGAACACCGCGCCGGAGGACGACAGGCGGATCAGCAGGGCGAGCAGCGCGAGGACGGGCAGGGCGAGCACCAGGAGGATGCCCGCGAGCACGATGTCGAACGAGCGCTTGAAGAGCAGGCCGCCGACGCTCGTCGGACCGGTCGAGAAGGTGAGCAGCGGCACGCCGTCGAGATCCTCGAGCTGCAGGCTGGCCTTGGCGTGGGGGAAGAAGTTGAGCGCGAAGCGGGTGATGATCCCCTGCTCCTGCAGGGCGAGGAAGAGATCCTCGAAGCGGTCGAAATCCCGCCGGTCGATGGCGAAGAGCACTTCGTCGATCACCTGGGCCTCGACGATCCGCCCGATCTCGCTCACCCGTCCGAGGACCGGCAGCCCGCCGAGTGTCTCCGGCATCGGCTCATCCTCGTCGGCGACGAAACCGGCGACGCGATAGCCCCAGAAGCGGTGGCCGAGAATCGACGCCGCGATCGACCGCGCCGCCTCGTTGGCGCCGACGACGAGCACCGTGCGGTAGTTGAAGCCGTGCGCCCGGACGTAGCGCGAGCTGACCCGCAGCGCGAGCTTCTCCGCCAGCAGGAGGGCGCCGGTGAGAAAGGCGAAGAGGGCGATCCAGATCCGGCTCAGGCGGTCGTCGTCGAGCAGGCGCTCGTCGAGGCGGAAACCCCAGACGATGAGCAGGAAGAGGATCGACGCGGTCGCGGTGATGCGCACGATGGCGGTCGCCTCGTCGAGCACCGGCACCGTGCGGTGCGAGCGGTAGCGTCCCGAGGACCAGAGCAGCAGCGACCAGAGCACGAGCGCGAGCGGCAGGAGCGGCAGGTAGCGCTCGACTGGATAGAGCGCGCCGGGGATCCAGCGCCCGCCGAGTGCCGGGAGCAGGTGACTGCGCAGCGCATGGGCGAGGAAGAACGCCGCCGAAATCAGGGCGAGGTCGAGCACAAAGACGAGACTGGCGATGAGGCGGGCTTGCTGCTTGAGCATCGGTCGGGCCGGAACGGAAGTCTAGCCGATCCCGGCGCCTTTTCCGGCTTCAGGACCCGCGGCGGGGACGGCTCTGGCGGCAGCGCGCAGGAGACCCGCGTACTGATCGGCGATCGTCTCCCAGTTGTAGCGCTCCGCCGCGCGGGCAGCGGCGGCCCGGCCACGGCGGACGATCTCCTGCGGGTCGGCGCGCAGCCTGTCGAGCAGCGCGGCGAGCGTCGCGGGATCGTCGGCGCGAAAGTAGAGCGCGACGTCGCCGGCCACTTCGCGGTTCTCGGGCGTGTCGTTGACGACCAGGCAATTGCCGTAGCCCATCGCCTCGACCAGCGCCGGGTGAGTACCGCCGACCTCGGTGGCGTGGATGTAGACCAGGGCGTGCGACAGGAGTTGGCGATAGCCACGGCCGTAGATCGGCCCGGGGAAACGGATGCGCGGATCGGCGCCGGCGCTGAACGAAGCGATGAAGGCACTGGCGTAGGGGGCGCCGCCGACCATGACGAGCGGGATCTCGCCATCGACGCGGGCGTAGGCCGCGACGACGCGGTGCGGATTGTTCTCGGGCTCGAAGCGCGAGACGTAGAGGAAGTAGTTGCGCTTCTCGAGCGCCAGCCGCCGGAGCACGCCGCTCTGCCAGAGCGGCCGCGCCTCGACGCCGTAGGTCACGATCGCGGAGGTCGCCGCGTAGCGTTCGAGATAGTGCTCCCGGATCACCTCGGCGTCGGTGACCAGAAGGTCCGGCAGGAAGCAGGCGAGGCGTTCGGAGAGCGCGAAGACCGCGCGTCCGAAGACCCCCCACTTGGCGCGGCGCTTCTCGATGCCGTCGACGTTCAGAACCGAGGGTGTGCCGGCGGCGGAGAGGAGAGGCAGAAAGATCGCGTTGGCGGAGTTCACCACCAGCGCCGCGTCGAAGCGCTCACCGGCCGCGTGCAGACAGGAGAGAAAAGTGTGCACCGGAGTATCGAGATGCTTGGTGCGGATCGTCGGCAGATGGACGAGGCGCGCGCCGCGGTAGTACGCCCGACGCGGCGGGACGTCCTTGGCCGGACGACCGGAGGGGCGAGCGGCCGAACGGCTGGAAGTCGACCGGCAGTAGACCGTGACGTCGAAGTTACGCGCCACGAGCCGCGGCGCGAGCTCGGCGAACAGGGTCTCGTACCCACCGTAGCGCCCGGGGATGCCGCGCGAGCCGACGAGCGCGATCCGCAGCCGCCGGAGCGGCCTCACAGCGGCTCCGCCGAACGCAGGAACCAGCGGCCGATGGCGCGCGTCGGCACACTCCTCCGACCCTGGACGAGGCGGCGGTGGGCGGCGAGCTCGCGCCGCCTCTGCCAGAGCCAGGTATAGGCAGGAAGGGAGCTGCGTTCGCGCAGGAGGACCCAGGCGAGCGCCGCGAGATCGCGCGCCAGGGTGGCGGGCAGCGTCCAGAGGAAATTGCCCGGCGTCTGGTGATCGATGCGCAGGAGATAGCGATTCTTGAGCGAGTGCAGGTTGACTGCCGCCGGCAGCGCCGCGCGGCGTTCGGGCAGGACCCGCCGGCGGTGGGTCGCGACGGCCTGCGGCTCGTAGAGGATCTCCCAGCCACGTTCGCGCAGCCGGAAAGCGAGCTCGGCGTCCTCGCGGAAGGAGTGGTAGCGCTCGTCGAAGATCTGGCCGGCGATCGCGACATCGTCGAGCGCCGAGCGCCGCCAGAGGGTCGCAGCGCCGGTGGCGCCGAAGACGCGCTCGGGGGCGCCGTACTGGCCGTGGTCGGGCTCGCCCGAGCCGCGATCGAAGTGCCGCCAGGTCCAGGAGAGCCGCATGCCGCAAGCGTCGAGATGCGACGACGGCTCGGGCGACTCGGGGCGACCCAGGCGGCGCTCGCGGACGAGCCGGCCGGTCACGGCGGCGACGCGCGCCAGCCGCGGATCTTCGAGCCGAGCGACGAGCGGCGCGAGGAAGCCGGGCTGGAGCCGGGCGTCGGCGTTCAGGGTGAGCAGGTAGGGCGCCGTCGAGAGGGCGATCGCGCGGTTCATGCCGCCGGCGAAGCCGAGATTCTCCGCCAGGGCTTCGAGGCGCGCCGGAATCGTTGCCGGCACCGATCGGCGGGCCACGGCGACGCTGTCGTCGGAGCTCGCGCAGTCGACGACGACGAGCTCGCCTGGAGGTGGCGCGAGCGCGCCGACGGCGGCGAGGCCCGCCGGCAGATCGTCGGCAGAATCGTGCGTGACCACGAGGAGCGCCACCGGCAGCGGCCTCATGTCAGCGACTCCCGCGATTCCTCCGACTCCTTGCGAGCTCGGGTCCATCCCGAAAGGCTGCCGTGGGCGACCTCGAGAAGGGCGCGGGCGGCCTGGCCGCGGGTGGCTGCCCGCGCCGGCCGCCGCAACGGCAGCAGGAGAAGACGGGCGAGCGCCGCCGGGCCGGCGAGGGCGCGAAAGGCCAGCGACCAGGCGTGGCCATGGTGTTTGTCGAGGTAGCGGCAGAGGTTGCGGTTGTAGGCGGCGAGAAAGGCACCGTAGCCCAAGGCCCCGACCGAGCTGCCCTGGCGATGGCGGAAAAGCGCCGCCGGCAGGTAGAGCAGGCGCTCGCCGCGGTCGGCCAGGCGGCGCGCGAGATCGACGTCCTCGAACCAGGCGGGAAAGAAGCTCTCGTCGAAACCGCCGGCCGCCTCGAAGATGCTGCGGCGCAGGGCGAGCGCCGCCGCCGCCGGTTGCTCGATCGGCGTGCCCGCCGCCGGCTCGACGGCGGGCCCGGCGCCGGGATTCCAGAACAGGGCGTGGGCAAGGAGCGCCTGCGGCGTCGGCAGGCGGCGCAGCTGCCAGCCGGCCTGCGCGGCGCCGTCGAAGCCCACCAGGCGGGGCACCAGGCCCGCGGCCTGCGGCCAGCTTGCGAAGGCGTTGCAGAGCGCGGCGAGGGCATCCTTGGCCGGCCGGGCGTCGGGGTTGAGGAAGAGCAGCCACTCGGCGCCGGCCGCGCGCGCGCCGAAGTTCGAGCCGCCGGCGAAACCGAGGTTGCTGCCGGGCGAGAGTCGCCGGACGTTTGGGGGGAGGCTCGCCGAACTCTCCCGGCGCGCCGGCAGGCGGCCATCCTGATCGACGATGATGAGCTCGAAACGGTGGTCGCGGGGCCACGCAGCGACGAGCTCGGCCACATCGTCGGCCGCGCGCCAGGCGACGACGATGGTCGAGAGCTCTGGTCGCGTCACGCGCTCGAGCCTATCCGGAAGCGTTCGGCGGCAGCGAGGGCGCGCCCGCCCGCTGCCGCCGGGGGCGGAGCGAAGGCCGCCAGCTGCGCCACGGCGGCCGCCCAGCCGGCGACGATGCCCAGCGCGCGGGCGGTGTCGAAACGCCAGCCGGCGCGCAGGAGGTCGCGGAGGTCGCGCGCGGCGAGGCTGGGCAGAGTGCCTGCGAAGCCGCTGCCGAGGAGTCGGCGGAGGACCAGCAGGCGGTTGCGATGGATCGCGCGCCAGCGGCGCAGTGGCTGACGTCCGGTCGTCGCCTGGCCAGCGTGTCGGGCGCGCGCCGCGGGGACGCACCAGCTCTCCCATTCGGCTTCGCGCAGCCGCACCGCGAGCTCGACATCTTCGTAGTAGCTGCCGAGGCGCTCGTCGAAGAATCCGGCACCGACCGGGGCGACGGCGGCGAGCGCCGCTCGCCGGTAGACCGCCGCGGTTGCCGAGACCCCGAAGAGCTCGAATACGGCAGCGTCGGTGGCCGGCGGGGAGCTCGCCGGCGCCGACCTGCACCGCCTGCCAGGAGCGGTTCCAGCCCAGGCCGCAGCCCTCGACCCGCAGCGGTGGATCGAGCTCGAGGTGGACCCCCTGCACGGCCGCCGCGCGCGGCCGGCGTTCGAGCTCGGCGAGCAGCGCCGCCAACCATCCCGGTTCGACGACGAGGTCGTCGTTGACGATGGCGATGGTGGCGCTGCCCGGGTCGGCTGCCGCCAGTCCGAGATTGGCGGCGCTGGCGAAGCCGGCCGCGTGCGGCAGGCGCACGAGAAGCTCGCGGGCGCCCGCGAGCTCCGGCACCGGCGCGCTGCCCTGGTGCACCCAGACGAGCTCCGCATCCCGGCCGGCGAGCTCGCGCCGGAGCGCGGCGAGCATCTCGGCCTGCCAGGGAGAAAGCCCGAGCGATGGCACGATCACGGAGATCGTGGAGGCTGCGGGTGCCACGCTCGTGGCGCTCATCTCCAGGTGACCTCGGCGCGATCGAGCACGACGAAGCTGCGCGCTCCCGGGGTGGCCGGGCCGACGACGCGGAAACGCAGCGGCTCGCCGTCGGCGAGGGCGAACGGTCCCGTTGCGAGCATCCTCCAGGGGAGGCCGCCGGCGGCATCCTCTGGCGCTCCGCCCGCGGTCGCCGGCAGCGGCAGGCTCGCGACGAGCCGGTCGGCGGCGCGTACTTCGAGCGCCAGCGGGGCCTCCGGGCTGGCGACCGGCAGGAGGCGGAGGACCAGGCGGCAGACACTCCCGCCAGTGACCGGTCGCGCCGAGACTTCGGCGCCCGGTCGCAGCGCCCAGCCGCCGTCGAAGCGCGTGCGATCGACCGTCCAGCGTTCCGGAAAGAGCGCCCCGCCGCGGCGGCTCACCCAGGCGTCTTCGAACTCGATGCGGGAGGTCGGGAGCCGTTGCGCGGCGACGAGGACGCCGCTCCAGGCGAGCAGCAGCGCGAGCGCCGCCAGCGGCCAGACCAGCCGCAGGCTGAATGTGCCGCGCCGGCGAGCCCGGCCGGCGGTTCTGCCGGTACCTCCAGCCAGAGCCAGCACCGCGAGGGTGAGCGCGAGCGGCACGATCCAGGTCGCCGGGCGCCAGCGCACCATCGAAGGGAAGAGCCGCACCAGGTCGACCGCGAGCTCGTGCGAGAACTCGTCGAGGAGCCGGCTGGAGCCGTTCGCGAGGCTGTAGGCCCAGGCCGGATGCACCAGGTAGACCAGGGCGATCGCGGCGGAGAGCGCGGTGAGCGCGGCGCACAGCCAGCGCAAGCCGAAGCCCGGGCGCCGCGCCGTGAACAGCGCCGGCAGGAGGAGGGCGAACACCGGCAGCAGGACCACGCCGTAACGGAAAGGCGGCGACCAGCCGCCGTACCACTCGCGGCGCATGCCGATGAACAGGAGGTACGGCACCACGGCAGCGAGCTCGGGCAGCGGGGAGGGCGCCGCGGGTGCGCGCTCGAGGTCCGGCTGCCGGCGGGCGCGGCGCTCCCGCAGTGAGGCGAGCAGGGCCGGAAGAAGCAGGAGCCAGATCGGGGCGAGCGCGAAGAGTCCGAAGGCGGTGTCGAAAAAGAGGCCGAAATCTCCCCGCAGCTGGTCGCCCACCGGCACCGCGAAGATCGCCAGATCGCTGCCGCCATACATGCGCAGCGGATTGCCGTAGCGCCAGAAGTTCCACAACCCGAGGGCGAGAAGCGTTGCCGCGCCGAGCAGCAGGAGCTCGCGCCGCCGGCGCCCTGCGGAGCGCAGGCGCAGCGCGGCGAGCGCGCCGAGCGGCAGCGCGAGAGCAAGGAAGCGCAGCTTGAGCATGGGCAGGGCGACGAGCGGCAGGGCGAGGGCCAGGAGCTCCCATCGCGTCGGTTGGCCGGCGGGTCCGGCGCGTCCGGCGCCAAGGCGGGCGAGCGCGCGGCAGACGAGGGCCACCAGGAGGGCGGCGGGGACCTCGACCCAGAACTGGCCGGCGTAGAGCAGCAACGGCGGCGCAAGAGCGAGCAACATCCAGGCCGCGAGAACGCCGCGCGGCCGTGCCGCAAAGCGCGCCCGCGCCGCCGCCAGCCCCGCCGCGGCGGCCGCGGCGGCCAGGACGAGCATGCCGAGCTGGGCGCCGAACGGGCCGGCGAGGAAGTAGAGCGGCGCCAAGGCGAGCGGCAGGAGAGCGCTGTGGCGCGAGTAGATCTCGCCGCGCGCTCCGGCCGGGTCGCCCGGTTGCGGTGCGACCGGCACGGTCGTGAAGCTCCGCCAGGCCTGGTCGCGGTAGTCGTCGGCGAGATCGATGTCGCCGTCCTCGGCGAGGCTGTGGGTGAGCAGCAGGTAGTAGGGTTCGTCGCCGTCGGGGGCGCGCGCAGTGGTCGTCCAGGGCCAGACGAAAAGGTAGAGCGCGAGCGGCAGGGCGAAGAACGGCCAGAGGACCGGCGGTGCGATGCGACGGCGCAGGCGCACGGCAAGGGTCAGCGCGCGGACTCCAGCGAGCACGATGCCAGCGCCGGCGACGATTCCCGACGAGCCGGGGATCCCGAGCGTGAAGTGCTGCAGCGCGAGCCCGATCCAGCCCGCCCAGAGTCCGAGCTCGAGGGACGTCGGGCGGTGGCCGCCGCCGCGCCGTCCGCCGCTGGGGCCGCCGCTCCGTCCGACGCTGCGGCCGACCGAGGCGAACAGGGCGGCGACAACCGGCAGCACGACCAGCATGCCGCGCACGCCCCCCAGGGGGAAGGCCGGCAGGATCCGGGCGAGCGCGAAGCTCGCCGCCGAGGCCGCGAGAACCTGCCAGGCGGTGCGCTGGATCGAGCTTCGGTCTGCGGAGTTCATCGTTCGGTGGCCAGGAAGAAGATGGCGAGGGTGGTCTCGGCCGGCAGGGCGGGATTGCGTTCCAATGTCAGCCGTCGTGCGTGGCGCGCCAGCGGGAGGGCGAAGCGGGCGCGGGTCGTCTGGCCGAGGAAGCGGCCGGCGCCGGGGATCCAGGAGATCCAAGGCAGCGGCGCCGGGCAGGCGAGCCGCGCCGCGACGTCGGGCCGGCCGGCAGCCCACTCAGCGCTGTCCCGTCCCGCGACCAGCGCAGCGTGCCACGGGGCTTTCGCCGACGCGCGCCTGCCGGACTCGGCCGGCGGCGCGTCCGCGAGCTCGATGGCGGCGAGCTCCTGGCCGCAGGCGAGCTCGACTCCGTGGGTGAGATAGGAGTCGACGACCAGCGAGCTCACTGCGGCGCCGGAGAGCTCGACCTCGAGGCGCGGCGAGGTCTGCGTCAGCACCACCACGCGCTCGCCCAGGGGGCTCTCCGTCACTTGCCGCTCGAACCTCGACACGGCGCCGAGCAGGGTTGCGACCGGCGCGGCCCGCAGCCAGGGAAAGCTGCCGGCAAGGAGCGTCGCCGCTGCCCAGAAGCAGAGGCTGCGCTGCGCGAGCTTCGCCCCGGCGCCCGCCCCGAAGCTCGCGCAGAGGGCGGCCGTGACGAAGGCGAGCAGCGCCCACCAGGGTTCGGCGGCGAGTTGCGGGAGGGTGAGGAGGGCGAAACCGGCGGCGAAGCCGGCAACCGGTCTGCCGCCGGCGGCCAGCCGCGCGCCGACCGCCGCGGCCGCGCCCGGCAGGATCGCGAGCAGCACGAGCGCAGTGAGCGCGGTGCCGTGCAGAAAGAGCCGGTGTCCGTGCAGCACGAAGGCCGTAGCCAGGGCGAGCGCCGCCACCGTGCGGAGGTCGGGCGACGGGCGCCGCGCCAGGGCGAGGCGCCCGAGGATCAGGACGGAGAGCGCCAGGAGGGCGGCGACGACGACCGGCCGCAGCCCGGCCGAGCGCGGCAGGGTGACGAGAAGCGCCGGCACGGCGAGCCCCAGCGCGGCGTGGACCGGCCGGATCGCCGTCTCGAGGAATGCCAGGGGAGTGAAGACCGCCGCGGACCAGAGCATCAGGAAGATGGCCTCCGATGCTGCTGCCCGGTCGCCGGAGAGCGTCAGGGTGACGGCCGACGCGAGCACCATGGCGGCCGGCAGGGCGCCCCTGAGCGCCAGCTCCGCGAGATTCTGGCCACCCGGTCGCGCGCCGCTCCCGTTCTGCTGGAAGAGCGGGCTCATGATCGGTCGATGGCGCGGTTGGCGGACATGAAGGGTGGCGATCTGCGCGCGATCCTAGCCTTTCGCTGTCCCTGCGGCTGCGATCGACGTGATCTTGCGGAGTCTACGAGCGCCGCGCCCGGGCCGTTGATAAGCTTCGTGCATCATGTTGTCCCGCGACCTCCTGCGCAGCGATCCAGAGAGAATCCGTCGGGCGTTCGTCGACCGCGGCCAGGGTCCGGCGACGCTCGACCAGTGGCAGGTCCTCGACGCGGAGCGCCGGGGGGCCGTGACCGAGATCGACGAGCTCAAGCGGCGGCGCAACGAGGCGAGCCGCGAGGTCGGAGCGCGGAAGAGCCAGGGCGGCGACGCCTCCGGGCTGATGGCCGAGGTCGGGCTCATCAAGGCGCGGCTCGAGAGTCTCGAAGGCGGTCTTGCCGGACTCGACGAGCAGCTCGCTGCACTCGAGTACCGCTTTCCGAATCTGCCCGATGCCTCGGTGCCGGTCGGCACCGACGAGAGCGCGAACCGCGTCGAGCGCGTCGTCGGCACACCCCGCGAGCTCGACTTCGAACCCAAGCCGCACTGGGACCTGGGCACCGACCTGGGCATTCTCGACTTCGAGCGCGGCGCCAAGATCACCGGCGCGCGTTTCACGGTTTACTATGGCGCCGCGGCGCGCCTCGAGCGCGCGCTGATCTCCTTCATGCTCGACCTGCATACCGGCAAGCACGGCTACCGCGAGGTTCTGCCGCCGTTCATCGTCAACCGCGACAGCCTGATCGGCACCGGCCAGTTGCCGAAGTTCGAGCCCGATCTCTTCCACCTCGAAGGCACGAACTACTACCTCGTGCCGACGGCCGAGGTCCCGCTCACCAATCTGCATCGCGAAGAGGTGCTCGACGAGAGCCTCCTGCCGCTGCGTTACACGGCCTACACCCCCTGCTTCCGCAGCGAGGCCGGCTCCTACGGCAAGGATGTGCGCGGCCTCATCCGCCAGCACCAGTTCAACAAGGTCGAGCTCGTCCAGCTCGCGACACCGGAGACCAGCTTCGCACAGCTCGAGGAGATGACCGGGCACGCCGAGCGCGTGCTTCAACTGCTCGAGCTGCCGTATCGCGTGATCTGCCTGTCGACCGGCGATATGGGCTTCTCGGCCACCAAGACCTACGACCTCGAGGTCTGGCTGCCGTCGCAGAAGACCTATCGCGAGATCTCCTCGTGTTCGAACTGCGGCGATTTCCAGGCGCGGCGCGCCAACCTGCGCTGCCGCACCGAGGGCGGCAAGCCCCGTCACCTGCACACCCTGAACGGCTCAGGCCTCGCCGTCGGCCGGACGCTCGTGGCGATACTGGAGAACTACCAGCAGGCCGACGGCTCGGTCGCCATCCCCGAGAAGCTCCGCCCCTACCTCCCCGGCCTCGAGCGCATCGTCAAGGAAGGTTGAGACTCCTGCTCAAGGAGGTCCCGCCTCAGGTACGGTCGCAAGTCGGACTATTGAACGGTTAGACTCCAAGGCAACAGGGCTGTCCGGATGGCCTGTATCGCAAGGCTGGCGACCGAGGAGACCGCGAGACGTACTTCGGTACGTTGAGCGGTCGCCGAGCGAGCCCAACGCCGCGAGACAGGCCAGACTGACAGCCTCGGACGGAGGGGTGGCAGAGTGGTCGATTGCGGCGGTCTTGAAAACCGCTGGGTCCTCACGGATCCCGGGGGTTCGAATCCCTCCCCCTCCGCCAGCGCCTGGCAGCGAACCGTCTCCCGCTGACTACTGCTGCACGAGCGCTCCGGTCGGTGCGCCGTTGACCGCGTTGCCCGCGATCCGGTTGGTGCCGAACGAGAGCACGGCGCCGCCACTCACCGACACCAGGCCGGAGCTGTTGTCGAACACGCTCGTGTCGCTCAGGCGCACCATTGCCAAGGCGCCCTCGGAGCGCACCCCGGCGGAGGCGTTGTTGGCCAGCTGACTGGCCGACAAGTTGAGCTCGGCCAGCGCCGCGACGCTCTTCACGTGAACCCCAAAGGTCGTGCTGTTCGACACCGTGCTGTTGCGTGCCGTCGCCTTGCCGCGGTCCTCGATGCGGAAGCCGATGCGGTTGAACGAGGCGACGACGCCGTCGAAGGTGGCGTTGGCGGCGCCGGCGGCTCCCGGTCGCAGCAGAATGCCACCGCCGGAGACCCCGAGGTTGTTGCTCACGACGGTGTTGCTGACGGTGAGCTGGCTCGCCGCGCCGGGCTCGAACGAGATGCCGAAGCCGGTGAAGCGCTCGATTTTGCAGTTCTCGACATGCAGTGCGCCGCCGGCGAGAAAGCGGATGCCGTTGACACCGGTATTCGCGCCCTCGATGGTCAGGCCGCGCAGCGTCACGGTGTCGGTCGCTGCCGCGTTGACGATGACGCCGTTGACGCCGGCCGCGAGGATGCCGCCCTCGACTCCCTCGGCGACGATCGAGATCGACTTGGTGATCGTGACCGCGCCGAAACCGCCGGGGTCGAGCACGCTGATCTCGCCTTGCGCCGCGGTCTTCGAGATCGCGCCGGCGAAGGTCTTGCACGGCGCCGTGCGGCTGCACGGGTTGACGTCGTCCCCGACGCCCGAGACCCAGGTGCGGGTGGCCTGCGCGGAGGCCCCAGCGGCGAGGGCGAAACCCCCGATGACGCACGACAGCAGAATCTTGCGGATCATTGCAGTTCCTCCGGTGAGCGAACCGGCCAGAAAACGAAGCGCCGCTGGGCCGTCGACGCGATGGCCCAGCGGCACGACCTTGGCAGTCGCTCGGCGGGGCATCCTACCTCTTCGAAGTGACAGCGCGGAAAGGCACCTCGCCGGGGAGGCAGGCCTACGGCAGGACGAGAATTTCGGTGCCGGAGCGGAAGAGGTGGTGCAGGCGCTGGACGGCGGCCGGGCGGGCCACCAGCGTGATGAGCGGCGGGTGTTGGGGCGCCGCGCCGCGCAGGCGCTGCCAGCCGTCGCGGACAGAAGCGGCAAAGCGCCGGAAGAAGGTCGACTGCGGCGGCTCGGTGGTGACGTAGAGTTGCCAGCCGTTGTCGAGCGTGGCGCGGTAGCTCGTCGGGATCGCAGTCTCGTCGGGCTTCTTCTTCGCCGGCGCGGCGATGGCTCCGGCGTTGCCGGCGGGCGCCGGCGCCGCCGGCTCGACCTTCTCTTCCTCTTCCGAATAGGGCCGGAGCTCGACCGGAGCGATCGTCTCGCGGTCGGTGTCCCCGGGTCCCTGGGTGACCTTCCACAGCGTCGGTGCGCTCAACTCGGGGCTCTCGGCCCGCGAGAACAGCGGCTCGAACTCGAGCAGGAGGAGAGCGTCGAGCTCGACCCGCTCGAGGACCATCGCCCGCGACTTGATGTCGAGGTGCCTGGCCCGCGGATCGAGGACGAGGTAGATCTTCGGTTCGCGCGCCAAAGCAGTTTCGAACTCGGCGGTGCGCAGTCGCAGGAGCGCCGAGGGCTCGGGGGTGGCGCCTGGCGTTGCGGCCAGAGCTCCGCCCGCGGCAGCCAGCGTGAGCGCGACGGCGGCGATGAATCTAGAAGAGATAGACACGCGCGTCCGTCGGTACGGTGTCGAAAACGAACTTCAGGTCCTCGTCGCCGAGCCGGATGCAGCCGTGCGTCACCCGCTTGCCCAGGAGCGTCTTGAAAATCGTGCCGTGGATGATGTAACCGTCGCGCATGTAAAGCCCGTAGTCGCCGAGCGAAAAGTCGTCGTAGCGGTCGCGGTCGTTCTTGGGCGGCAGGTAGCCCTCTTCGATGAACGCCCAGTCGGGCTTGATCCACATCGGGTTCTTCTGCTTGCGGAGGATCTTGAACTCGCCTTGCGGAGTGTCGAAGAACCACTCCTTGCCGTCGCGCGGATCGCGCAGCTTGATGCCGGAGCCGGTCGAGCAGACGGCGTCGCGCAGGAGCTTGCCGCCGCGGTAGACCCGAAGGTGGTTGTTGTGGGTGTCGACGACGACGTAGACGCCCTTCGGGGCGAGCGCCGCGAGGCGGGTCACGAGCTTCTCGGCCTTTGCCGCCGGATCGCCCTTGATCGTCGCCGGATCGGGCAGCTCGAGGCGGGTGGCGAAGTCGTGGGCAGCGTAGGCACCGCCGTAGCGCGCCAGCCCCAACGCCGTGCCGGTGCCGACGATCGCCAAGGCGAGGATCAGCGCCCCGAGGATCCGCAGCCAGCGCCAGCCGCGGCCGGGAGGCTTTTCCGGCTGGGGTTCCGGGCCGGGAGGGATGCGGGCGTCGGAAGGCGCTGGAGGCGTCGGATTCGAGATCACGGGGCGGATCCTATCTAGAACGTGCCCACGATCGTCACTGGCGTACCGACGCGAGAGCGCGCAAAGACCTTGTCCATGTCACGGTCGGTGAGCGCCACGCAGCCGTTGGTCCAATCCCGACCCTGGCCGCCGTCGCCGTGGATCTCGATCAGGTTGCCGATTCCGGCGCGCAGCGGGACCGCCCCGGATTTCTTTCCCCAGGCGTAGCGCGCGCGATCTTCGGCGTTGGGGTAGTCGATGAGCAGCGCCTTGTAGTACTTCGTCCGCCCGGGCCCGCGCGCCTCCGTCACCCGGTAGCGCCCCTCCGGCGTCGCCTGGTCGCCCGAGTGCAGCTTCTGCATCAGCCCCTTGGCGCCCAGTTCGGCGTCGAAGGTGGCGATCCGGTTGCCGGCGGCATAGACGTGGAGCTTGCGCTTCAGTTTGTCGACGATCAGGGCCGTCGAGCCCTCGGCCTTCGAGCGTGTGATGGTCTCGGCAACCATCTGCTGCCACTTCCGGAGGTTCTTCGGCTCGGCGAAACGCGAGTGCAGCGAGTCGAAGCTCGTGTGCACCACATTGTTGAAGGAACGCGCCGACTCGGCCTCCTTGAGCGCCCGGTCGTAGGCGCCCTCGCGGGCGTAGTGCTGGGCGAGCGCCCATTTCATGCTGGCCTGCTTGGCGGCGGAAATCTCGCGCCTGCCGACTCCGGCCTCGTTCGACTCTTCGATGGCGCGGCGCACGTCGGTCTCGAGGCCCGGTGCGAGATCGAGCCAGCGTTTCTCGCTGACCTGGTCCCGGACCTTGAGATCGGCGACAGCCGAGCGCGCGGTCGAGAGCACCCGCAGCCAGGAGGTCTCCACCCGGCCGGGAGTCTGCTCCCAGACCGGGGCGGTGCGCTCATCGGCGGTCACCACTTCGGCCTGGGCGATCAGACGGTCGACCTGGCGGGCGGCGGCGGGCATAGCGGCGCGCAGCACGCTCACCGCCCGGAAAGCGGAGGCGCGCGCGGAGGTGGCGTCGAACGGTCGGGAGGCGCCCTGCGGAAGAACTGCGGGTACGACGAAGGCGACGGCGATGGCCGTCGCCCCGAAAAGAAACGACCGGCGACGGAACCCCGTAGCCGGTCGTTTGAAACGGAGGCGAAAAGCGATCAGCACTTAATCTTGACTTTGGCGCCCTGGAGATCGGTGACCAGCGTGTCCGCCGAGCTCTTGAGCGAGTCAGCCTGGGCCTTCGCGCCGAGGTAGTCCTCGGAAGCGATCGCGCTCTCGATGCCAGCAACCTGCGCGGCGAGACCGTCGTAGTTGCCCTTCATCATCTCCATGTCCTTCTTGAAGTCCTTGGGCTGACGGCGGCACTTGCCAAGGTCGGCCATCGCGGTGTTGGCGGCGTCGAGCGCGGTCTTGGCGGCGGCGAGCGTCTCGTTGGCCGCGTTCTTGGCGGCTTCCTTGGCGGCGGCAGCGGCGTCCTTGGCCTCGGTGATCGCCTGGTTGGCGGCCGCGATCAGCTCCTTCTCCTTGGTGTAGGAGCGGAACAGCGCGAACTTGTTCGCCTGCGCTTCATTTTCGGCGTTCACCGCGTTGACAGCCTGCTGGGCCTTGTTCCAGCCATCAGCGGCGTACTTCGAAGCATCGCCTTCGATGCCGGAGAGCGAGGCCTTGACGGCGTCGATCTCGACCTGCGGCGGCTTCGCGCAGCCGGTGGCCAACGTCATGGCGAATACGGCGACTCCCAACAGTGCCAGTTTCGTGTTACGCATGATCTTGAATCCCTCCTGAGTCAGGTGCTGAAGTTTTATGTTGCTGTGGGTTTCCGGCGGTTCGAACTTTGCGCGGCGAGCGGACCGGCCCCGAGAACCGACCTCCCTGCACACCGCGGACGGACTAAGGATAGCACAGAAGCGGCATTCGCGCCGTCCTCAGGCCCCCGCCCTCGAGGTTCGCGTCAGCAGATCCCGCGCCCGGGCGGCGACGTTCCCGGGGGTGAACCCGAACCGCCGTGCGAGATCCTCGGCAGGGGCGGAAGCCCCGAACGTGTCCATTCCGAGGACCTCTCCGGCCAGTCCGACGAACCGTTCCCAGCCTAAAGGCGAGGCCGCTTCGACGGCGAGCCGGGCCGCGATCCCGGCGGGAAGTACCGCCTCGCGGTAGCTCGCGCTCTGCCCCGCGAAGAGCTCCCAGGACGGCATCGAGACCAGGCGGGCGTGCCGGCCCTCCTGCTCGAGGAGCTTCAGGCCCGCCAGCGCCAGCTCGACCTCGGAGCCGGTAGCGATGAGCAGCAGCTCGGGCGCGCCACCCGGGCTGTCGTAGAGGACGTAGCCGCCGCGCGGCACGCCAGCGGCGGCGCGCTCGGCGCTCTCGGGGAGGACGGTGAGCTTCTGGCGGCTGAGGGCGAGCGCGGTCGGCCCGGCGGTGCGTTCGATCGCCACCTGCCAGGCGGCGACGGTCTCGCAGGCGTCGGCAGGCCGCAGCACGACCAGGCCGGGAATCGCCCGCAGCGAAGCCAGCTGATCGATCGGCTGGTGGGTCGGGCCGTCTTCGCCGAGGAAGATCGAATCGTGGGTGAAGAGGTACACCACCGGTTGGTGCATCAGCGCCGCCAGCCGGATCGACGGCCGCATGTAGTCCGAGAAGATGAGGAAGGTCCCGCCGTAGGGCCGGAAGAGGCCGCTGAGCGAGAGGCCGGAGAGAATGGCCCCCATGGCGTGCTCGCGCACGCCGAAGCGCAGATTGCGGCCGTTCGGGGTGGAGGCCGAGAAGCTCGCCTCGCCGGCGAGCAGCGTGTTGTTCGACTCCGCGAGGTCGGCGGAGCCGCCGAGGAG
Organism: Thermoanaerobaculia bacterium; assembly: GCA_963788175.1. Lineage (GTDB taxonomy): Bacteria > Acidobacteriota > Thermoanaerobaculia > Multivoradales > JAGPDF01 > JAGPDF01. The sequence continues at coordinate 148,313 of CAWBFZ010000012.1, read as the reverse complement.
CTCGGGCAGGACCGGCGCGATCGCCTGCAGGATCTTCCCCGATACGGCGCGGGTGGCGATCGGCTTGTCCGCCACGGTGAAACGCGGCAACGCCTGCGTCCAGCCCTCGGGCAGGGTGCGCGCCGCGCGCCGGTCGAGCTCGCGCGCGAGCTCCGGCGCGGCGGTGGCGAAGCGTGCCCGGCGTTCGTTCCAGGCCTGGGCTGCCGCTGCGCCGCGCGCGGCAGCGGCGGCGAACGGCGCCCGCGCCGCCGGCGGGACGAGGAAGGGCGGTTCGGCCGGCCAGCCGAGCGCCGCCTTGGTGAGCCGGGTCTCCTCGGCGCCGAGCGGCGCACCGTGGGACTCGGCGCTGTCCTGCTTGTGCGGGCTGCCGAACCCGATGTGGGTGCGCACGACGATCAGGGTGGGGCGGGCGCTCTCCGTCTCGGCGGCGGCCATCGCCGCGCCGAGCGCGCCGAGATCGTTGCCGTCGGCGACCTCGAAGATCCGCCAGCCGTAGGCCGCGAAGCGGCGATCGACCTGCTCGGTGAAAGCGAGGTCGGTCGAGCCGTCGATCGAGATGTGGTTCGAGTCGTAGAGGACCTTGAGGCTGCCGAGTCCAAGGTGCCCGGCGAGCGAAGCCGCTTCACTCGCGACGCCCTCCATGAGGTCGCCGTCCGAGGCCAGCACCCAGGTGCGATAGTCGAAGAGCGGCTCGCCGGCGCCGGCGGTGTCGCCGGCCGCTCCGGAGACCCGGAAGCGGGCCGCGAGCTGTTCGCGCGCGATCGCCATGCCGACCGCCGTGGCCAGGCCCTGGCCGAGCGGGCCGGTGGTGGTTTCGACGCCCGGGGTGTGGCCGAACTCGGGATGCCCGGGGGTCTTCGAATCGAGCTGGCGGAAGCGCTCGAGCTCGGCGAGCGGCAGATCGTAGCCGGCGAGATGCAGCAGGCCATAGAGCAGAGCCGAGGCGTGACCGCACGACAGGACGAAGCGGTCGCGGTTCGGCCACAGCGGATCGGCCGGGTCGTGGCGGAGGTATCGGGTCCACAGCAGCCAGGCCATCGGCGCCTGGCCGAGCGGCGCGCCCGGGTGGCCGGATTTCGCCTTCTCGACCATGTCGACGGCGAGGAAACGGAGCGTGTTGATCGAGAGCTGGGCGACGTCGCCGTCGCGCGGATCGGGGCCGGTCATGAGGGCGGAAGTCTATTCGATGCTTCGGTGGTGGGGCACTCCGGCAGTGGATCCGGTGTCGTTCGGTTTTGGTGGTCGGGGCACTCCGGCGCTCGGGCGGGTACGGCTTGGGCTCTGGTGGTCGCGTGCTCCGGCACTCGGGATCCAAAGCGGGCTCCTACTTGAAGCGTGGTCGCCCACTTTGGATCCCGAGCGCCCTCGCGTCGCGGTGAGGCAGGGCAAGATGCTTCTCTCACAGATCTCCCGACGAGGGGTGGCTGGACCGAGGGCTCCCATGGGGCCCGGAGCGCGCTTCTTCAGCGCGAGGACCCATGGGATGACGGGCCAGACAGGACCCCGAGCGGACTGCCGCAGTCGGCACACGCGCAGAGCCGAGCGCGTTCTGCGACTGCTGCGATGCTGCTTTGACTCGACCTGCCGCCACCCCATAAGATCCGCGGGCCTAGTCTGGTGCGCGGAGAGGTGGCCGAGTGGCTTAAGGCAACGGTTTGCTAAACCGTCATACGGGGTCAACCTGTATCGAGGGTTCGAATCCCTCCCTCTCCGCCAATTCTCCGAGCTCCGCCCGGCCGCGATCCCGATGAGGACGTCGAGCGGGCTCCATGCACTGAAAAGAGCCCGGCCGTGAACCTCTCCGCTCCGCCTTCGGCAGCCCCCCGCGTCCGCTTCGCCCCCTCGCCCACCGGCTACCTGCACATCGGCGGGGTGCGCACGGCGCTGTTCAACTGGCTCTATGCCCGCCGTCACGGCGGCCAGTTCATCCTGCGGGTCGACGACACCGACACCCAGCGCAACCTGGCCGACGCCCTGGCGCCGATTCTCGACGGCTTCCGTTGGCTGGGGATCGACTGGGACGAAGGGGCCGAAGTTGGCGGTCCGCACGCCCCGTACTACCAATCCGAGCGCCTGGAGCTCTACCAGCGGGCGGTCGAGAAGCTTCTCGTGGCGGGCGTCGCCTATCGCGACTACGCGCGCCCCGAGGAGACGGCAGCCGAGCGTGCCGAAGCCGAGGCGGCGAAGCGTCCCTACGTCGCGAGCCGCCGCTGGGCAGCCGGGAGCGAGGCCGACCGGGCGCGCTTCGAAGCCGAAGGCCGGACCTCGGCGGTGCGGCTGAAGATGCCGCGCGAAGGCGTCTGCCGGATCGACGATCTGGTGCGCGGCACGGTCGAGAGCGAGTGGGCGGCCGAGGCCGACCATGTGATCCAGCGTGCCGACGGCACCTGCCTCTACCACCTGGCGAGCGTCGTCGACGACGTCGAGATGGAGATCACCCACGTCATCCGCGCCGAGGAGCATCTGCCCAACACGCCGCGCCAGATCTTCATCTTCGCAGGGCTCGGCGCGCCCCTCCCGCAGTTCGCCCATCTGCCGGTCGTGGCCGAGCCGGGAAGCCGCGTCAAGCTCTCGAAGCGCAAGCTCGACAAGTACCTGAAGAACCCGGAGTTCGCCGAGCTCTACCAGCACGGCCGGCGGATCGCCGACCGGCTCAAGCTCGAAGTCTCGCCCGAGACCTTCAACCCGGTGATCACCGACTTCTACCGCATCGCCGGCTTCCTGCCCGCGGCGATCCTCAACTACCTGCTGCTCCTCGGCTGGTCGCTCGACGACAAGACGGAGATGCTTGCGCTGCCCGAGCAGATCGCCAACTTCTCGCTCGAGCGCGTCGGCAAGGCGGCGGCGAGCTTCGATCCCAAGAAGCTCCTGTCGTTCCAGGAGCGCTACATGCAGGCGCTCACCGTGGACGAGCGCCTGGCGTTGACGCTGCCGTACGTCGAGCAGGCGGGGTGGATCGTCTCGCCCGCCTCCGTCGCCGACCGCGAGAAGGTGCGCGGCATCGTCGCGGCGGCCGCCGACCGCATCAAGGTCGCCGGCGACATCCTCGACTACGACGAGTTCTTCGTCGCCGACGAGGCGCTGGCCTACGATCCGAAGGCGTTCGACAAGCGGATTCGCTCCGCTGCCGGGGCGCCGGCACTGCTCGCCGAGCTCCGCAGCGCGATGGCGGTCGCTGCCGGCGGACGCCGCCTTCGACGCCGCCGCGGTCGAGAGGCTCCTGACGGATTTTGTCGCTGCACGGAGCCTCGGGCTGGGCGCCATCGTCCACGCCGTGCGCGTCGCGGTCGCCGGCAAGCCGGTCGGCTTCGGGCTGTTCGATATCCTCGCTCTGCTCGGACGCGAGCGCGTGCTCGCCCGGCTGGCGCGGATAGACCGCGTGCTCGAGTCCACCGCGACGGCAGGAACGACTTCAGAGACTGCGAGCTGATCCCCATGGGCAAGCATTTCATCGCCGACATCGTCGAGGCCGACCTGGCCTCGGGCAAGCACGCCAGCATCCAGACGCGCTTCCCGCCGGAGCCCAACGGCTACCTGCATCTGGGGCACGCCAAGTCGATCTGCCTCAATTTCGGCCTCGCCGCCGAGCACGGCGGGCTCACCAACCTGCGCTTCGACGACACCAACCCGACGACGGAGGAGGACGAATACGTCCGCGCCATTCGCGAGGACGTGCGCTGGCTGGGCTTCGACTGGGGCGAGCGCGAGTTCTACGCCTCGGACTATTTCGCGCAGCTCTACACGTGGGCAGAGCAGTTGATCGTCGCCGGCAAGGCGTTCGTCGACGACTCCTCCGCTGAGGAGATCAGCGCTCACCGCGGCGTCTGGACTGCCCCCGGCGAGGAGAGCCCTTTCCGCAACCGTCCGATCGAGGAGAACCTCGACCTCTTCCGGCGCATGCGCGCCGGCGAGTTCCCGGACGGCGCCCGGGTCCTCAGGGCGAAGATCGACATGACGTCGGGCAACATCAACCTGCGTGACCCCGTGATGTACCGCATCCTCCACGCCGCGCATCACCGTACCGGCGACAAGTGGTGCCTCTATCCGATGTACGACTGGGCGCACGGCCAGTCCGACTCGCTCGAGAAGATCACGCATTCGATCTGCACCCTCGAGTTCGAAGATCACCGGCCGCTCTACGACTGGTTCGTCGAGGCGCTCGGCATCTACGCGCCGCGCCAGATCGAGTTCGCGCGCCTGAACGTCACCCACACGGTGCTGTCGAAGCGCAAGCTCCTGCGCCTGGTGCAAGAGAAGGTGGTCTCGGGCTGGGACGACCCGCGCATGCCCACCCTCGCCGGCATCCGCCGCCGCGGCATTCCGCCCGCCGCGCTGCGCGACTTCTGCGAGCGCATCGGCGTGACCAAGCAGGAGTCGGTCGTCGACTATCAACTGCTCGAGCACTGCGTGCGCGAAGAGCTCAACAAGAGTGCCGAGCGCCGCATGGCGGTGCTCGATCCGGTCAAGATCACGCTCATCGACTACCCCGAAGGGAAGGTCGACGAGCTCGAGGCGGTGAACAATCCGGAGGACCCGGCAGCGGGAACGCGGCTGGTGCCGTTTTCGCGCGAGCTCTGGATCGACCGCGACGACTTCCTGGAAGATCCGCCGAAGAAGTTCTTCCGCCTCGCCCCCGGCCGCGAAGTACGCCTGCGCTGGGCCTACATCATCCGCTGCGAAGAGGTGGTGAAGGACGCGACGGGAAGGATCGTCGAGTTGAAGTGCACCCACGACGCGGCGTCCCGAGGCGGCACGGCGGCAGATGGCAGGAAGATCCAGGGCACCATCCACTGGGTCTCGGCACGGCACGCGGTGGATGCCGAGGTGCGCATCTACGACCACCTCTTCTCTCAGGCTGACCCGGACGACGTGCCGGAGGGCACCGACTTCCTCTCCATGGTGAACCCGAAGTCGCTCGAAATCCTCGCGGCGGTGAAGGTCGAGCCGTCGCTCGCCGCCCTCCCCCGCCACCCGCGTCCAGTTCGAGCGCACCGGCTACTTCGCCACCGACGCCGAGGACCACATGTCCCGGCGAGAACGGCATCGGCCGCCCGGTCTTCAACCGCATCACTACCCTGCGCGACACCTGGGCCAAGGTGCAGAAGAACGAGCCGAAGGCGGGGTAGAAGCCGGTCCGGCGCGGCGCGCTGCGACGGTTCCTCCGCGGCGAACGTAGGCTCTCTGGGGTGAACATGGACGTGTTCCAGGAATTTCTGGCTCCACGACGGAGGGCGGTCGCGGCCCTGCTTGCTGCGGCAGTCTGCGCCGCGGCGCCTGCGGCCGATCTCGCTGGCGTGAACGAGTGGACGCAGATCGGGCCGGATGGAGGCGCCCTCTACTGCGGTCTTGCGGTCGCGCCTTCCGACCCCGCAGTCCTCTATACGGTCGGTGCGACCTATTTCCGCAGCACCGACAACGGCGCGAGCTGGGAGTCGACCGGTGCCCGGGTCGAGCCCGCTGCGTGCAGCCTGTCCGTCGACGCAGACGATCCGCGACGTCTCTACAGCATTCAGTCCAACGGCTTCATGCGCAGCCTCGACGCTGGAGCGACCTGGACCGCTGAGCAACGAAGGGCTTCCGACCGCTCGCATCTCGACCATCGGTGTTGGTCGATCCTCACGCAGCAGACGTACTGATCTTCGTCAGCGGCGAGCGGATCTTCCGCAGTCTGGACCGTGGCGATGCCTGGCAGGAGATCTCCTCGCCAGTCGGCGCCTTCGGCTCGGTCGATCTTCGTCGACCCCGCAGCTGCGGGCAGGCTCTGGCTGTTGAGCACCGAGGGCGGCATCTTCACCAGCGCCGACTTCGGCGATCACTGGGCCCTGTTGAGCGAGGATCTGCCCGACACCGGCCCTCTCTACTATCTCGAGTTTGATCCGAACGACTTCGCCCGGCTCTACCTCTCCACGGGTGTCGGGGTTTTTCGCAGCGACGACGCGGGAGCGCACTGGTTACCCATTCAACAGCCCGGCTTCTTTGTTGCGGTGGGAGCCGATTCGAGTCTCTACGCTCTCTGGTCCGTTGGCGATTCCGCCCTTCTCTATCGGTCTCAGGATGCCGGGGCCACTTGGCAGAGCCGACCGAGCCCGTTCCCGTTCCAACCCAATCCCGGCGCAACAGGATTCCAGGCGACACCGCTCGCGCTCTTCGCTTTCGGCTCGCTGGATCTTCGGCGAAGCACCGACGGCGGCTCCACCTGGGCGTTGTCGACCAGCGGACTCCGGGTGGCGACTGTGCGATCCCTGGAACTCGACCGACAGGTACCCCAGACGATCTACGCCGTCGAGGTGCAGGCCCAGCACGCCGAAGGCCTCTGGCGCTCCACGGACCGCGGCGCGGCATGGCGACGGGTTCCAGTGCAGACTTCTGCAGGCCGGTCGTTTCTCACCGATCTGGCTGTCGATCCCAACGACTCCCGTCACCTTCTTGCCACGAGCGCCATCTGGCGCTCGAGCAGTCCGAACGGCGTGCTCAGCAGCGCCGACGGTGGAGCAAGCTGGACGTATCGCGAGCTTCCCGGCAGGTGCCTGATGGGTGCCGAAATCGCCTTCGATCCCTTGCGGCCGGGCCGCGTCTGGCTCTCGGCCGGCCTTCCCGCTCCCCTGTGTGGTGTCGCCTGTCCCAACGGCATCTCGGACGACGCCGGGGAAAGCTGGCGCTGCTTCGATCTCTCCGATCCGGAGGACCGGTCGCGACACCTGGTTCCGAGCCCGTTCGTCGATGGCCTCGTCCTCGCGGTCGGGGCGAATGGGCTCTATCGCAGCACGAACTCGGGCGGCGATTGGACGCTGGTCGCCGCGCCGCCGGCGTTCACCCCGGACGACTCCGAATTGGTCTGGGCGAGTCCTGACACGGCCTACGCGACCAGCGCCGACTACGAAGCGCCGGAGAACTCGGGACTCTTCGTCAGCCACGACGCCGGCGCGACCTGGCAGCGAGCCGCTGCCTTTCCCGGACGATGTGCCCGAGCGCCCCTGGCTCACCGGCCTGGCGGTCGACCCTTTCCGTCCAGGCACGGTCTACGCGCTGTCGAAAGAGTCCTCCGACGCTTACCCGCGCGAGGTCGTCCGGTCGACCGATGGCGGGCTCACCTGGTTCAGCCGCTCCGCAGGGCTCCTGGGCTGGCCGCTCAGTGACCTGACGCTCGATCCCGTGACGCCCAATCGCCTCTATGTCTCCGCCGCTGGCGGCGGCGTGCTCGCCTACGACGTTCAGGAGCCGGAGCCGTGCGTGCCGTCGGCGACGGCGCTGTGCATCACCGACGGCCGCTTCCGGATCGAGAGCCTGTGGCGCGACTTCGCCGGGCACTCCGGGGTCGGCCAGGCGGTGCCGCTCGCGAGCGACACCGGGAGCTTCTGGTTCTTCGATCCGGACAACCTCGAGCTGTTCGTGAAAGAGATCGACGGCGTTTCGTTCAACAACGCCTTCTGGACGTTCTACGGCGCGCTGTCGAACGTCGAGTTCACGCTGCTCGCGACCGACACGGTGACCGGGGCGCAGCACGGCTATTTCAATCCGATCCGGCGCTTCGCGAGCCACGGCGACATCGAGTCGTTCCCGCAGGAGGAGGGCCTGGCGCGCGCCGACGAGCGCGGCGGCGACATCCGGCCGCCGTGCGGCTGCGCCGGCGCGCGGCGCCGCGCGCTCCGCCAACGCCTGCGTGCCGAACGCGACGACGCTCTGTCTCGCGGAGCGGGCGCTTCGCGGCTTCGGTCACCTGGCGCGACTTCGCCGGGCGGACGCGGAGTGGGCACGCCGATCGTGCTGACGCCGGACACCGGCTCGTTCTGGTTCTTCGACGCCGGGATCCACGAGCTGGCGGTGAAGGTGATCGACGGGCGCGGCACCAACAACGCCTGGTGGGTCTTCTACGGCTCGCTGTCGAACGTCGAGTTCGAGCTCACGGTGGTCGATACCGAGACCGGCGAGACCTGGACGCGCGAGAATCCTTCCGGCACCTTCGCCAGCTACGGCGACATCGAGGCGTTTCCGCAGTAGACGGCAGGCCGTGAATCGGCGTGCGTCCTCGCGGCCCGCGCGACGAGGTGAGTTTCTCGCGCGTATGCTGGGTGGGCAGCGAGTTTTCAACCGCAGGAAGGTGGGTGGTTTCCATGCGCATCGAGAAGCTCCGGTCGATTCGATCTCGGGCAGTCTTCGTAGCGCTTTTCCTGGCGCTTGGCGAAGCTCAGTCGTCAACCGTGGCTGTCGCCGGCGTGAACGCCTGGACGCAGATCGGACCCGAGGGCGGACCCTTGTGCGGTATCGCGGTCGCGCCCTCCGATCCTTTGATCGTCTATGCTGTCGGCTACGGGGCCGGGCAGACGACCGGATTCTTCCGCAGCGAGGACGGCGGTCAGACGTGGGTGACGCGCTCGGCGCCAGTGGATTCCTTCGGCTGCGACATCGCTGTGGATTCTGCCGATCCGCTCCGCATCTACAGCATTCATTTTACGGCGACCTTTCAGCGCAGCTTCGACGGTGGTGCGACGTGGGAGCAGGGTGCTGCCGGACTTCCTGCCCTGGCCGCAAGGTCGCCGGTCGCCGTCGATCCGAACGATCCGAACTTCCTGCTGATTCTCAGCCTCGGCCAGCTCCATCGGAGTCGGGATCGTGGGGAGACGTGGCAACAGATCTGGCAAACTGGCGGAGAACCCACAATCGCGAACGTGGTCGAAGTCGCGGTGGATCCGCTGCGGGCCGGACGCGTCTTCGCAGTCACAACTGACCAGGGACTCTTCCTCAGCACGAACTATGGTGACGATTGGTCGCCGGTCGGACAGGGCCTTCCGCCCTTTCTGGATGCGAAGAAGCTCGTGTTCGACCCGGCGGATCACTCCGTCATCTACCTCCTGGCCCATAACGGGATCTACCGTACGCAGAACGGCGGAGCCCTCTGGTCGCAAGTCCTCTCCAACATCTATGGTTCCGCGGACGGGATCTCGTTTCTTGCGGTGCGGTCGGACTCTGCCCTGTTCGCGTTCAAGAACACCTTGGACGCCGCGGTCAAACAGATACTTGGATCAGGCGACCAGGGTGATACCTGGCAGGTGCTGAGCAGCACCCCATCGATGTTTCCGGTTCTGGGGATCTCGGGCCTCGTCGCGAACCCGGATGCACTTCTGGCAACAAGCCGCGGAGGGATCTTTCGCAGTACCGACGACGGCGCCACCTGGCAGGAGTCGAAGGCCGGCTTGCTCGGAGCCGAACTCGCCGAGGTCGAACTCGACCGCCAGAACCCGGAATCCATGTTTGCCCTCGACGGCAGGAACTACCTACACTCCTTTCGCGTATTCCGATCTCTCGACGGTGGGGCCGCATGGCAGACGCTGGTTCCCCCTGAGCCGCTTTCGTCCGCGATGCCGATGGACCTTGCCGTTGATCCCAATCGATCGCGTCGCCTCTTCGCGACGACTTTCTACGGCGACGCGGTTCTCCGCAGCGAGGATGCCGGCGCAACCTGGACGCCCCATCCTGCGCCGTTCTCCTGTCTTTATCTTCAGAACCTCGTACCTGATCTGCTTGCTCCGGAGCGGCTCTACCTTGTGGGAACCCCAGATCAGTATTCGTGCGGCGAATCCTGCGTGACGTTCCGCTCGGACGATCTGGGGACGAGCTGGCAATGCATCGGCGCCCCACTCGCTGACAGGATCCGGCAGCTTGCCCCGAACCCGCACCGCGGCGGAGAAGTCCTCGCCCTGGGATTCCGTGGCATCTACCGGAGCTCGAACTCCGGCGACGACTGGACGCTGGCGGAGGAGAATCCGATCGGACCGGGCTTGACTTCACCATTCATGGACGTCGAATGGGCAACGGCAGAGATCGCCTACGCCGCGAAGTTCGGAGCCGGACTCTATGTGAGTCGAGATAGCGGCGCGACATGGGGTCCAGTCAGTGCGGGCTTTCAGCCGCTTCCCTTGATCTCAGATCTAGTTGTCGATCGCATTCACCCATTGAATATCTACGTCCTCTCCGCAAGCTCCGAAGTCGGGCGGAGCATCGACGGCGGAGTGAGCTGGGACCTGCTCTCGTCGGGCCTCCGCGGATGGAACCTCAGCGCTCTGCGAATCGACCCCGTCACGCCCAATCGTCTCTACGTCTCGGCGGCCGGTGGAGGCATCCTGGCGTACGACGTCCAGGTCCCCGAGCCGTGCGTTCCCTCGGCGACGGCGCTCTGCATCACCGACGGGCGCTTCAAGATCGAGAGCCTCTGGCGCGATTTCGCCGGTCGCTCCGGCGTCGGGCACGCGGTGCCGCTCGCTGCCGACACCGGGGCCTTCTGGTTCTTCGATCCGGACAACCTCGAGCTGTTCGCCAAGGAGATCGACGGCGTCTCCTACAACAACGCCTTCTGGACCTTCTACGGCGCGCTGTCGAACGTCGAGTTCACGCTGCTCGCGACCGACACGGCGACGGGGGCGCAGCACGGCTACTTCAATCGCAGGGCACAGTTTGCCAGCAAGGGCGACATCGAGTCGTTTCCGCAGGAGGCCGGTTCCGTGACCGCCGCGGTCCGCGAGGCGTCCACACAGTCGCCGTTGCGGCGGCGCGCGGCGCCGCAGCGCTCCGTCAACGCCTGCGTGCCGAACGCGACGACGCTCTGTCTGGCGGGCGGACGGTTCGCGGCGAGCGTCACGTGGCGCGACTTCGCTGGAAGAACCGGCGTGGGCACGCCGCTCGTCCTGACGCCGGACACCGGTTCGTTCTGGTTCTTCGACGCCGGGATCCACGAGCTGGCGGTGAAGGTCATCGACGGGCGCGGCACCAACAACGCCTGGTGGGTCTTCTACGGCTCACTGTCGAACGTCGAGTTCGATTTGACGGTCATCGACACCGAAACCGGCGACATCTGGACGCGATCGAACCCTTCCGGCACCTTCGCCAGCGGCGGCGACATCGAGGCGTTTCCGCAGTCACTGCCGTAGGATCCTCATCGCCATGAGCCACTCGCGCACCGCCGACATCGTCATCTGCGGCGCCGGCATCGGCGGCGTCGCGGCGGCGTATGAGCTCGCGGTGCGCCGCGGGCTCGGGCGATCGCAGAAGATCATCCTCGTCGACCCGCTGCCGCCGCTCACCCTCACCAGCGACAAGTCGACCGAGTGCTACCGCAACTGGTGGCCGGGGCCGGGGACGACGATGGTGCGCTTCATCGACAGGAGCATCGACCTCCTCGAGGAGATGGCCGCGGCGAGCGGCGACCGCTTCGCCATGAACCGCAACGGCTACGCCTACTTCACCGCCGAGCCGGAGCGCGCCGCCCAACTCGAGCGCACAGCGGCCGAGATCTCGGCGCTCGGTGCGGGCGACTTGCGCATCCACCGCGGGGCGATGTCCGACCCGATCTTCCCCGAGGCGCCGTACGACAAGCTCGACCCGTCCATCGGTGGCGCCGACCTGATCCTCGATCCGCAGACGATCCGCTGCCGCTATCCGTTCCTGAATCCGGCGACGATCGCCGCGCTCCTGCCGCGGCGCTGCGGCTGGCTCGCGGCGCAGCAGCTCGGCATGTGGATGCTCGAGCAGGCCCGCGAGGCCGGCGTCGAGCTCGTCTGCGGGCGGCTGACTGCCGTCGCCGTCGAGTCGGGCCAGGTGACCGGCGTCGAGGTCGCCGGGCCGACCGGCGCGGTCGAGCGCATCGCCACGGCGACGCTGGTCAACGCCGCCGGGCCGCTCGCGCCGGAGGTCGGCCGGCTCGCCGGCCTCGAGCTCCCACTGTTCAACGAGCTCCACGGCAAGGTCTACCTGGAAGACACCGAGCAGGTGGTGCCGCGCGAGCTGCCGCTGATGATCTGGTGCGATCCGGTGACCCTCGACTGGGGCGAAGAGGAGCGCGCCGGGCTCGCCGCCGACCCGGACCTCGCCTACCTCACCCGGCCGCTGCCCGGCGGGGTGCATTTCCGGCCCGAAGGCGGCGTGAACAGCCGGATGCTCCTGCTGCTCTTCACCTACCACCTCGACGCGCTCACCCCGGTCTGGCCGCCGAAGTTCGATCCCTGGTATCCGGAGGTGGCGCTGCGAGCAGTGGCGAAGATGGTCCCCGGCTTGGCCGTCTACCTCGGCGACAGGATGCGCCGGCCGTTCGTCGACGGCGGCTACTACTGCAAGACGTCCGAGAACCGGCTGCTGGTCGGACCCACTCCGGTCGCGGGGTACCAACTCCTCTGCGGCCTCTCCGGCTACGGCATCATGGCCGCCGCCGCCGCGGCCGAGCTGCTGGGCGCCACCCTCTCCGGCGGCACTCTGCCGGAGTACGCCGCCGAGTTCCGCCTCGACCGCTACGCCGACCCGGCCTACCAGGCGCGTCTCGCCCGCGGCGAGTTTTCCTCAGGACAGCTCTGAAAGACTCGCGACGTCGGTGGTTGGCGGTCTCCGGCACTCGCGAACTTGAAGTCAGCGTCGGTGGTTGGGCACTCCGGCACTCGGGATCTAAAGTTGGCTCCTACTTGAGGCGTGGTCGCCCACTTTAGATCCCGAGCGCCAGAGCGCCCCTGCGAGGCAAGAGGCTTCTCTCACCTCTGTACCGACGAGGGGTGGCTGGACCGAGGGCTCCCATGGGCCCGGAGCGCGCTTCTTCAGCGCGAGGACCCATGGGAAGCGGGCCAGACAGGACCCCGAGCGGAAAGCAACGGGTCGCCTCAACGGACCTGTCCGGGAGTCTCCGGAGCCTGCCAGATCCGCCTCCAGCTTGACCCGACGCGCCCCCGCAAGCTAATCTCTCCCGGCGTTTGGGACGTCGTTCAACGGTAGGACATGCGGCTCTGAACCGCAGAATCGGGGTTCGAATCCCTGCGTCCCAACCATCTTCCTTCCGGAAGTAACCCCTTGACTCATCACGACTTGAGCCGCGCATGACAGAGCTGCCGCCAGGCCCTCCGGGGATTTCCGACGGGCTCACGCAGCGCCTCGAGCGCGGCACCCGCACGGCCAAGCTCGGCCTCCTCGTCAACGGCCTGCTGGCGATCATCAAGCTCCTGGCCGGCATTTTCGGCCACTCCTACGCCCTGATCGCCGACGCCATCGAGTCCTCGGGCGACGTCTTCTCGTCGATCTTCGTCTGGCGCGGCCTGCGGGTCTCGGCGCGCTCGGCGGACGATCGCTATCCGTTCGGCTACGGCAAGGCGGAACCGATGGCCGCGGCGGCGGTGGGGCTCATGCTGGTCGTGGCGGCGGGCCTCATCACCTTCGAGTCGATCCAGGAGATCCGCTCGCCGCACCATCTGCCGGCGCCGTTCACCCTGATCGTGCTGCTCGGCGTGGTGTTGGTCAAGGAGACGCTCTTCCGCTCGGTGCTCGCGGTCGGCACCCAGGTGCAGAGCGGTGCGGTGCGCGCCGACGCCTGGCACCATCGCTCGGACGCCATCACCTCCGCCGCCGCGGCGGTCGGCATCACGGTCGCGCTGTGGACGAAGATCCCGCAGGCGGACGACTGGGCGGCGCTGGTGGCCGCGGCCGTGATCGCCATCAACGGAGTCCTGATCCTGCGGCCGGCGCTCGAAGAGTTGATGGATCGCGCCCCCGAGCTCGCGGTGATCGAGCGCATCGCCACCGCCGCGACCGCGGTTCCCGGGGTGCTCGCGATCGAGAAGCTGCGGGCGCGGCGCGCCGGCCTTTCGCTCTACGTCGATCTCCATGTCCAGGCCGCGCCGGCGCTGTCGCTGCACGAGGCGCACATCCTCTCCGGCAGGGTGAAGTCGGCGATTCGCGGGGTGGAGCCGACGGTGATCGGGGTGCTCGTGCACATGGAGCCTTTCCAGGACTCCACCTCCGCCTGCACTGTCGGTCGCTGGTCGGCACGCCTCCGGTCGTCGTCACCGGGGCTTGGCGCATGCCCCCGCGCTCACAGCCTGCAGGTCCCCCGTGGCTGCTTGTCGCGCCCTGAGGCTTCGGCCCCTGGCGGGCCGCAGCTGCTGCACCTCAGGCCGGGCGCCCGGAGGGTGTGCGCCCATCCCCGCGCCGGCTCCAGGCAGAGTCGATGAGTGCTTGCCGGTTTCGCTCTCAGGCGAAGGCGAGCTGGATCAGGGTCTTCTGCTCGAGGGCGTGCGCCTTGGCCGAGCCGGTGGCGGGGGAGGCGGAGGCGGAACGCTTGACCGAGCGCACGTTGCGGCCTCTCGCGGCGTGGTCGATCAGGGGATCGACGAAGCTGAAGGCGCCCATGTTGGCCGGCTCCTCCTGCACCCAGAGCACTTCGCGCGCCGTGGCGTAGCGCGCCAGCTCGGCTTCGAGCTCCGCCTCCGGGAAGGGGTAGATCTGCTCGAGGCCGAGGATCGCGATGTCGGTGATGTGGCGGCGTTTGCGCTCGGCCCGGAGCTCATGGAGGATCTTGCCCGAAGCGAGCAGCAGGCGGCGGGCCGCGGTCACCTCGCGGTCGCGCAGCAGAGTCTCGAAGCGCGGCCGCGCAAACGCCTCCACCGGTGACGCCGCATCGGCGTTGCGCAACATCGACTTCGGCGTGAAGACGACGAGGGGTTTCCGCCACTTGCGCAGCGCCTGCCGGCGCAGGAGGTGGAAGTACTGCGCCGCGGTCGAAGGCTGGCAGACCTGCAGGTTGTCCTCGCCGGCGAGCTGCAGATAGCGCTCGATGCGCGCCGAGGAGTGCTCGGGTCCCTGGCCCTCATAGCCGTGCGGCAGCAGCAGCACCAGGCCGGAGAGCAACTGCCACTTGTCCTCGGCGGCGGCGAGGAACTGGTCGATGACGATCTGGGCGCCGTTGGCGAAGTCGCCGAACTGCGCCTCCCAGAGCACCAGCGCCTCCGGATAGTCGCGCGAGAAGCCATACTCGAAGCCCATCACGGCGGCTTCGGAGAGCATCGAGTCGTAGACCTCGAAGAACGCTCCGGCGTGCGCCATGGCGGCGAGCGGCAGGTGCACCGCTTCGTTCTCGACGTCGATGAGGGCCGCGTGGCGATGGTTGAAGGTGCCGCGGCGGCTGTCCTGCCCCGAGAGGCGCACCGGGATGCCGTTCTCGACGAGCGCAGCGAAGGCGAGCGCCTCGGCCATGCCGTAGTCGATCGGCTTCTCGCCGGCCGACATGCGCCGGCGCTCCTCGAGGAGCTTCTCCACCTTGGGGTGGAGATGGAAGCCGTGCGGCGTCGCGGTCACGCCGAGACCGAGGCGGTCGATGTCGGCGGCCGGCAGTCCGGTATCGACCTCGAGCTCGGGCGAGTACGGTCCGCCGTGGAAACCCGCCCAATAGCCGGGCAGTTCGCGCAGCACCGGCGCCTTGGTGAGGCCCATCGCCTCCTTCTGCGCCGCGATCAGGGTCTGCTTGTAGCCCTCGGCCGCTGCCTGGGCCCCCTCCGGCGACACACCGATACGCTGGGCGTAGCTCTTCCACAGCTGCGGTCGCGCTTTGATCCGGCGGTAGAGCAGCGGCTGGGTGACGGTCGGATCGTCCACTTCGCTGTGGCCGTAACGGCGATAGCCGATGAGGTCGATCACCACGTCGCTGCCGAAGGCGAACCGGTAGTCGACGGCGATACGGGCGGCGCGCACCACGGCCTCCGGGTCCTCGGCGTTGACGTGAAAGATCGGCACCGGCAGGCGGCGGGCGACGTCGGTGGCGTAGCGCGTCGAGCTGTAGGCCTTGGGCTCGGTCGTGAAGCCGATCAGGTTGTTGACCACGATCTGCAGCGCGCCGCCGACCTCGAAGCCGTCGAGGGCGGCGAAGTTGAGCGTCTCGGCGGCGATCCCCTGGCCGGCGAAGGCCGAGTCGCCGTGCAACAGGAGCGGCACGATCTTGCGGCCGGAAAAATCGCCCTCGCGGGTGAGCTTGGCGCGCATCCGCCCCATGGCGACCGAGCTCACCACTTCGAGATGGCTCGGATTGGAGTTGAGGTGGAGGCGGACCTTCTTGCCGGCGGGCGTCGTCAGGGTGCCGGTCGCGCCGAGGTGGTACTTGACGTCGCCGGAGCCGAGGACGCTGCGCGGATCGACGTCCTCGAAACCGGCGAAGATCTCGACCGGCGTCCGGCCGACGACCTGGGTCATGACGTTCAGCCGCCCGCGGTGGCTCATGGCGATCATCGCCTGGTCGGCGCCGTCCTCGGCGCACTCTTCGATCGCGGTGACGAGGAGCGGAATGAGCGCCGCGACGCCCTCGATCGAGAATCGCTTCGAGCCGATGTAGCGCGTCTGAATCGTCTCCTCGAAGACCTCGGCGCGCAGCAGCTGATCGAGGATCCGCCGCTGATCGGGGGCCGGAGCGGGAGCCTCCATGCGCTCGGCGATCCAGCTCCGGCGGCCGGGCTCGGGGATGTGCATGAACTCGACGGCGAGCGTGCCGCAGTAGATCCGCCGCGCCGCCTCCGCCTCCTCGCCGCCCACCGCGAGCTCCGGCGGCCCCGCCGGCGGGAGCCTGCCGAGCGGATCGAGATCGGCCGCGAGATACCCCCAGCGCCGGAAAGAATCCAGTATTCGCGACCCTGCCGCCCCCTGAGAAGTTCCCGTCGTCATGGACGGAGAATTATATCGCGCAGGCCGGCCTAGCTCTTTCTGGATTTCACGGCCGGCGCCCAGGAGCGGATTGTCTCCTCGTTGTAGCCCCGCACGACCTCGCCGCCGCGAACCAGGACAGGGACGCCGAAACCTGGGGCGAGGCGGTCCTTCTCGGCGGCGGCGCGCGGGTCGCTCTCGACGTTCTTCTCGACGAAGGTGATGCCGAGCGCCTGCAGCAGCTGACGGCTCTTCCGGCACCAGCCGCACCAGGATGTCGAGTAGAGCGTCACGACGGGCGCCGGTGCGGCGTCGGTCGCGGTTTCGGCGGAGGTCGGGGCGTCGGCGTCGGTGTCGGCGGGGGCATCCGTCGGATGCCCGACGTCGGCGTCGGTCAACCGCAGCACGGGTGGCTTGGGCTGTACGGCCGCCGCGGCTTGGGCCGGCGCAGGTGGAGCCATCGTGCGCGCGACATCGACCTCCTCGATGCGCAGCGAAACCAGTCGCCCGGAAGGGTCGGTATAGACGGCGCGGCGGCTGTCGAGCTTCACCGCACCGCGCGTCTCGATGGTCTGGCCATCGCGCAGCACGAGCTTGTCGGCAGAGGCCGCAGTGGGGAGCGCAAGGAGCGCGGTCGCCAGGAGCAGCCCGGCGGCAATGACCTGGGCGCGGCTCACGAGATCAACCGCCGCGGCGCCGCGGTTGCCGGATCGCCGGTGTTGGGGGTGCCGGTCGGCTCGATGAGCAGGATGTGGGCCTCCTGCGCGGCGACTGGGCGGTGCTCGACCCCCTTCGGCACGATGAAGAGCTCGCCCGGCCCCAGGTGGATATCGCGGTCGCGGAGCTGGATCGTCAGGTTCCCCTCGAGCACCAGAAAGCAATCGTCGGTGTCGTCGTGCCTGTGCCAGACGAACTCGCCCTGGAGCTTGGCCACCATGAGGTCGTTGCCGTTGTACTGCGCGACGACGCGCGGCTGCCAGTGGCCGGTGAAGGTGGCGAGCTTCGCTGCGAGGTTGACCTTGTCCTTCATGGGTGGAGCTCCGGTTGCGGTCGATCGAGGGTTCGGCGTCAGTGCGGCAGTGTCGCGTCCCAGCCGACGATCACTGTGGTCGGCTTGCCGATCTCGGAAGTCGGGACCTGGACGAGGAAGCGCTGGCCATCCGGGGTGAGGGCGATCTTGCGCACCGAGTTGCCGAGGCCGATGGCGAGCGGAAAGAGCACCTCCGGGACGCCGGCGTCGAAGGTCGCTCCGACGGTGACGGTGACCCGGGAGAGCTCGCCCGCGGCGTCGCGAAAGAAGATCTCGTCTCCCCGGCGGCTCCAGACCGGGAAGAAGCCGCCGGCGGTCGACAGCTGCCAGCGGCGCCCGGGGCCGGGAAAGGGCTGAACGTAGATTTCGCTGCGGCCGGATTCGTCCGACTGCAGCGCCAGCCAGCGGCCGTCGGGCGAGAGGTCGGCGCGAAACTCGCTGAAGCCCGGCGTCTGGGTGATCGGAGAGACCGGAGCGCTCGGAGCCGCGCGATGGTCGCCGTCGAAGTCGAGCGCAAAGAGGTCGTAGGTCCCGCCCACGATCTTGGCGAAGACGAGCCGTCGGCCGTCGGGTGAGATCGCGAGCGGGGCCATCAGGCCTTCCGCCGTGTGCAGCTCGGTCTCGCCGCCGACGGCGAGCGGCCGGACGAAGAGGCTGGATTTTCCGCCCTCGGTCTCGCGCACGAAGACGAGGCGCTCGCCGTCCGGCGAGAAGAGCGGCGCGAAGTCGTTCTCGGGCGCGGTGGTGAAACGCGAGCTCACGCCGCGCCGCAGGTCGCGCACCCAGATGTCGGCCTTGCCCCCGTCGACGCGCTTGTCGAAGGCGATCCAGCGGCCGTCGGGCGAGAAGACCGGGTGACCGACGAGCCCGCTCTCGACCGCCGTCGCGTCGCGGTTGCCGCGGCGGTCGAAGTAGGCGAGCTGATCGGCGGTGGCGCCCGAGGTGCGGAAGGCGAGCACACCGTCGCGCGAGGTCGAGAATTCGGCGAGCCCGACGTTGCTCACCGTCAACCCGTCCGCCACCGGGATCGGTTCGCCGGAGATCTTGCCGTCCGCAGGGTCGAAGCGTTGCGCGACCAGCGTCGACTCGCGCACGAAGAGGAGCCAGCCCGGCGGCACGTACTCGGCGCGCGAGAGCCCCGGGACCACCCGGCGGCGGTCGTTGCCGTCGGCCTTCGCCATCCAAATGCCGTCCTGCTCTTCGCCACCGCCGGCGACGACGTAGAGGAAGTGCTTTCCGCCGGGCAGGAACTGCGGCCAGCCGTAGGTCGCGCCCTTGTCGTCCGCGCTGGAGGCGATGACCGGCTTGGCGATCCCCCCCGACGCCGGCACACCCATGAGTGGCGCCGCCGCCGTGCCGTCGAAGAGGATGAGGTCCTGATCGCTCCAGCTGCCGTCGGCACCGTCGGCATCGCAGATCTTCTGCGCCGGGCCGCCTTCGATCGGAATCTTGATCAGCTTGTCGGCGGTGAAGAAGGCGAGGTAGCGACTGTCCGGAGACCAGAACGGCCGGCCGGCGGTCTTGGCGTTCTCCGTGCCGGCGACCGGGCGGGCGGTCGCCTCGTCGAGCGAGCGCAGCCAGAGCTGCACCTTGCCGGCCTTGTCGCGGCCGTCGAAAGCGATGTGCCGGCCATCGGGCGAGACCTTCGGCGCCCCGACGACCACCAGGCCTTCGGGCTGCGGCAGATCGAAGCGCACGACGCGCACCGGCGCCGGCGCCGGAGTGCCCAGGCGGGCGACGAGCGCGAAGAGGGCGCCGCCGGCGAGGGCCGCTGCCGTCAACGCCGCTGGCACCTGCCAGCGTGGCCGCGGCGCCGCGGCGGCGAGACCCGAGCCCGCTCCGGGCTCGTCGACCTCCCCGCGCTGCACCTCTTCGATCATGATCCGGGCGTCGGCGATCGAGTGCAGCCGCTGCTGTGCGTCCTTGCGCAGGCAACGCTCGAGGAGACGCCGGATGCGCGGCGGCGTCGCCGGCGGAAGCTGTGCGAGGTCGGGCTCGACCTTGAGCACCGAGGCCAGCGTGTCGGAGACCGTCGGGCCGGCGAACAGCGTGCGGCCGGAGAGCATCTCGAACAGCACTACCCCGAACGCCCAGACGTCGGCGCGGCGGTCGGCGTTGGCGCCGCGCGCCTGCTCCGGGCTCATGTAGGCGGCGGTACCGAGGATCACGCCCTGCATCGTCGCACCGAGCGACATCGTCGGCGAGTGCGCGAGCAGCGATGCTGAGGAGCCCGAGCCGGACATCGGGTCGAGCGCCTTGGCGAGTCCGAAGTCGAGCACTTTGACCTTGCCGCCGGCGGTGAGCTTGACGTTCGCCGGTTTGAGGTCGCGGTGGACGATCCCCTTGTCGTGCGCCTCCTCGAGCGCCTCGGCGATCTGGCGGGCGATGGCGAGCGCCTCGTCGAGCGGCAGCAGCCCCTGCGCCAGGCGCTCGCCGAGCGTCGGACCCTCGACCAGCTCGAGCACCAGCGCTCGCCGCCCGCCGTCCACCTCGAGGCCGTAGATCGCCGCGATGTGCGGGTGATTGAGGCTCGCCAGCACCTTGGCCTCGCGCTCGAAACGGGCGAGCCGTTCGGGATCCTGGGAGAACGAGTCGGGAAGCACCTTGATCGCGACGTCGCGGCCGAGCTTGCTGTCGGTGGCGCGCCAGACCTCGCCCATGCCGCCCTCGCCGAGCTTGGCGGTGATGCGATAGTGCGCGAGCTCCGTCCCGATCATCAGCAGGCCTCTCTCGCCGGCGCGGCGGCCGGAAGTGCGACGTGCGGAAGTGTGACGGCGATTCTAGCTTCTCTCGCGCCTGCAGTTGTTTGCGGCGTGGCGGCGGCGGGCGGCTACCCGACGAGCCACGTGGCGAAGCGGATCCAGACGGGCGACCCGGCGAGCATCACGCGCAAGGGGACCGAAACGACGACGAGTGCGCCGCCCCAGCCGCAAGCCGGGTGGAGTCGCCGCTGCCGCACGGTGTCCACCACAACGGTGACGAGGACGGCGAGGACGGTCAGGCCAAAGACGACCGGCAGGCCGCCCTGCTGGATGAAGCCGAGGGGAATGCGGGCGATGCCCGGAGCCAGGATGCTGAGGGTGCCGAGCAACATCAGACGCTTGTGGGTGGCGGGCTTGCGCCGGTTCCAGAGGGCGGCGCCGACGAGCACTGCGAAGACGACGAGGTCGACCATCGGAATGGCCATGAACGCGAGCGGCGGCACCTCGGGCGCGGGGGATGCACCGCGTCTCGCCCCGGCAATCGCGGTGGCGAAACCCACTCCCAGCACGAGGGCGAAGACCACGGCGCCAAAGACTCCCAGGCGCCGATGCAGGCCGGTTCGGCCGGTGCCGACGAGCCGGACCTGCACGATGAAGAGCGCCAGCCAGAGGCTCATGATCGTGCCGTGGAGCACCAGAAGCCCAGAGAGCGCGGGGGCGGCGAAGAACCCCTTGAGGTAGAAGGTGCGCGCGAATCCAGCGAAGATGATCGCGGCTGCGGCGATGCCGCCCCAGAGGTAGAGGTGGCGATCCGTGGCGCGGCGATTCAGCACTGGCGTCGTAGTCATGGATGATCCCCCGTCGTTCCGTTCGAAATTCCCTGCGGACTCCCGAAAAGGGTCCGGCCCGGTCGGTCGGGACGGAGCGCGGGGAGAGGTCTACAGCGCTGGCACGCCTGGCATATTTTGGCTGCGCCGGACAATACGCCCATTTCCGCATTCCTGCCGGCAGGAGACGAAAGCAGGCCCCGCGCGAACGTCATCGTCGCGCGACGGTGGCATCCGGCCGCCGCTTGGAGATCAGGCGCGCGCCTGGAGGAGCGCGGCCATCCTCTGCTGAATGCCCAGCAGCGCCTTGAACGGGCGCAGGAAGACTTTGAAGTCGACGATCTTCCCGTCGTCGTCCCAGCGGATCATGTCGACGCCGTTGACGTGCATTCCGTCGATCTCGACTTCGAACTCGAGCACCGCGTCGCGCTCGCCGGCGAGCTCCCGCACATAGCGAAAGGAGTCGTTGCCAAAGACCCGGAAAGCGGCCTGGAGGTACTGCAGCGCGAGCGCCTTGCCGCGCTGCGGGGTGTGCACCACCGGCGAATGAAAGACGACATCGTCGGCGAGCAGCGCGTCGAGGCCTTGCGGATTCCGGGTGCGGACGAGCTCGTGCCAGGCGGCGAGGGCGGGTGGGCAGGCGTCCGGCGGAGCTGCGGTGTGCATCGTGTCAGCCATCACATCACCTCACGGGCAGCATTCTGTTCGCTCGGCGCCGCGGTGCAAAGCCCGGCAGGACCTCGCCGCCGGGACGGTCAGAACCCACGCCGGACCTGGCGGAGGTCGCTCGCGTAGGGAGCGCCGAACTTGGCGGACAGGATCCGCTCCTCCGGACCGATCTGGAACCGGTTCATGCCGGCGACGAACGCCGGCAGGCCGGCGAGCGTGCCGGCTCAGCCTGGAATCACCGGTTCGACGAGCAGCGCGAGGAGCGTGAGCGACTCCTGCCAGCCGAGGTAGCAGGCCTCGGGCGGAATCACCGCCGGCACCCCCTCCTGCACGATGGCGAGCTCGGTGCCGCAGGAGACCGGCTCGAGAGTGATCGTCACCTGCATCTCCCCGGGGAGGTTCGGGTCGTCGAACTTGTCGGTGTGACGGATCCGTTCGTTGGGCACCAGCTCGAGGTACTCGCCGCCGAAAGAGTGGCCGTTCCCGCTGCCGAAATTGGTGAACGACATGCGAAAGGTGCCGCCGACCTGGGCGTCGAGATGGTGGACCTTGCCGGTGAACCCGTGTGGCGGCAGCCACTTCGCCATCGCGTCGGGATCGAGGAAGGCGCGGTAGATCTTGTCGGGCGTCGACTTCAGCACGCGATGCAGGCGGATGGTGTGGGTGGACATGTCTCCCTGACCTTTCGACAAGCGGTTGAAGTTAGGGCACTGCCGTCGCCGCTGCGAGGCCGCGGGCCGCGGCGCGGCGGCCGGGGGCGAGAGCGAGCGCCAGCGCGAACTCGGCGCGCGCCTCGTCCTTGCGGCCGCGGCGGAGAAGGAACTCGCCCAACAGCTCGCGCGTCGGCAGGTCGATCGTCGGCGGGCCGAAGGCGACCGGGAGGCCCTCTTCGAGCGCCACCGCCTGGCGCAGAAGCTTCTCGGCGCCGGCGAAATCGCGGCGCGACTCGGCGAGCAGGCCGGCGGCTTCGAGGCGAAAGATCTCCGGGCGCGTGCGGTAGGAGGGATCCGGCTCGTTCTTGGCGATCTCGACCGCCGCCACCTCACGGCCGACCGTCTCGAGGTCGGCCATCGCCAGCGCCGTCTCGCCGGCGTCGCCGCGGGCACCGGCTCCAATCGCCGCGAGCGCGCGAGCGAAGGCGAAGTCGAGCCGCGCCGACGGGCCGGCGACGGGTGGCAGCGCCCACTTCGCGACCTCGCCCTGAGTGTCGCCGCTCTCGAGAAGATAGCCGAGGCGCATGTTGGCGAACGACGCGCCGAGGCTGTCGTCGGGATCCATCGAATGCCCGGCTTCGACCGCCGGCTTCTCCTCCTCGGCCGCCGCGCGGCAGGCGGCGAGGACCTCCTTTGCCTGCTCGAACTGCCCGAGCTGCCGATAGGCATAGCCGAGCCAGTTTGGATAGTGGCCGCAGCGCGCCGGGCCCTTGCCCTGCGCGGCGCGCATCCGGTTCACGGCGGCGATCGCGGCGACGTTGGTGTCGACAGTCTCTCGCCAAAGCCCGAGCGCGAGAAAGATGTGCGAGGTCATGTGGATGGCGTGCCCGGCGTCGGGGGCGATCTGGGCATAGAGATGAGCGGCGCGCAGCCCGAGCGGGGCGTGGGTCGGGTCGTCGTAGCAGTGGATCAGGTAGTGCAGCAGCCCCGGATGCTCGCGATGCTGCATCCAGGCCTCCTCGAGGAGGCCGGCGGCGCGCATGTAGCTCGGCACGTCGCGCCCGGCGTGCGCCGTGCCGAGGATGGCGAGAGCGTCGAAGGCGACGGCGTCGACGTCGTCCGGGTAGCTCGTGCGCAGCTTCGCCATCGCCGCGGCGTAGCGCAGGTCGCGCGCGCGCTTCTGCGCCTCGGCGCTCCCGCTGCCGGCGGTGTCCTCGGCGTAGAGGATCTCGACCGCCCCGAGCCAGGCCTTCTCGCGCGCAGTCGGAGCCTTCGCCAGGCGCTCGGCCGCGGTCGGCGCGAGCCGGGCGAGCGCGGCGCGCGCCGCCGCGGCGTCCTGCTGCATCCAGACCGGGTGGTTGTAGGTCATCGCCTCGCCCCAGTAGGCCATGGCGAAACCGGGGTCGGCCGTCTGCGCGCGGCGAAACGCCTCCGCCGCGGCCGGATACTCGAAATCGTGCAGGAGCGCCATGCCGGCGGCAAAGTCGGCCTGCGCCGCCTGTGCCCCCGAGTTGGCGAAGTCGACATGGCCGAAACTGCCAGCGGCCGCAACGGGAGAGCCGGCGAGCAGGAGAAGTGAGGCGAGTGCGGCGATGACCATGGCGATCCTCTCGAAGGGCAACTGGCGGAGACTTATCGGAACGTGGGCGCGATCCTACCTCTGCCCGCTCTCGCGGCGACGCAACCGCGACATGGCTAGAATCGGGCATCATGTCTTCGCGCCCGCTCCGCTCTGCCGCCCGTTCGCCTCTTCTCGCCGCGCTCGCCCTGCTGGCGGTGGCCGCCCTGCTCTCCCTGCCCGCGGCTCCGGCGGCGGCGACCGGCGCCAACGTCCTGCCGTCAGTCTACGAACCGGCCGGTACCGGCGGCTACGCTGCTCTCGACCGGGCGCTCGCCAAGCTCCAGACGCACCGCCGGCTGCTGGTCATCGGCGCCCATCCGGACGACGAGGACACCTCGGCGCTCGCGCTGGTCTCGCGGGAGCTCGGCGGCGAGGCCGCCTACCTCTCGCTGTCGCGCGGCGAAGGCGGGCAGAATCTGATCGGGCCCGACCTCGGCGAGGCGCTGGGCGTCCTGCGTACCGAGGAGCTTCTGGCGGCGCGCGGCATCGACGGCGCACGCCAGTACTTCACCCGCGCCTTCGACTTCGGCTACACCCGGTCGCTGGCGGAGACCCTCGGCAAGTGGCCGGAAGAGGTCCTGCTCGCCGACGCCGTGCGCGTCGTTCGGCGGTTCAAGCCGCAGGTCATCCTCTCGGTTTTCGGCGACGACGGCTCGGGCGGCCACGGCCAGCACCAGGCGGCCGGCCACACCGCCTTCCTCGCCTTCGCGCGCTCGGCCGAGCCGCTGCCGCCGACGGCGGCCGCCGAGATGGGCGAGCCGTGGAAGGCGGCCGCGCTCTACCGCGCCGCCTGGTTCTCGCCCGAGACCGCAACCGTTTCGCGTGCCCTCGGCGGCATCGATCCGTGGAGTGGACTGTCGATCCTGCAGGTGGCGATGAAGTCGCGCAGCCAGCACCGCTCGCAGGACATGGGCCGGCTCCTCGACCTCGGGCCGCGCGACGGCAAGTACACCTTCGTCGAGGGTCCGGGCGGGGCGAGCGCAGCCAGCGGCAACGATCTCTTCGCCGGTATCGACACCTCGCTGGCCGGTCTCGCCGCGACCCTCGGCACGACGCCGCTCGCCGGCGAAGTGCGGCGGGAGCTCGAGAGTGCTGCCGCTGATGTCGCGGCGGCGCGCGCCGCCCTGCGCCCCGACCGGATGGCCGACGCCGCGGCGCCGCTCGCCCGGGCCCTGGCGGCGCTCGACCGGGCGCGCGCGGCCTGCTCGAAGAGCGCGCTCCCCGGGGCCAGCCCGGTCGCCGATCTCGTCGCCGAGAAGATCGCGATCGGCGAGCAGGCGCTGCTCATCGCCAGCGGCGTCGCGGTCGACGCCTGGGCCGACGGCGCCGAGCTCGTCGCCGGCGAGCCGGTGAAGCTCTCCGTCGCGTTGTGGAACGCCGGCGCCGCGCCAGTGAAACCGGTGAGTCTCGGCTGGTCGGGGGCGCTCGGCGCCGCCGTACCGGGCGCAGCGGCCACGGGGAACGTCGACGAGCAGCTCGCCGCGCATCCGGCAATCGCTCCCGGCGAGCTGGTGCAGTTCGAGCAGACGATGACGGTGAACCGCGACGCCCCCGCGACGCGCCCCTACTTCCTCGCGCGCCCGCGGCTTGGCGACGTCTACGACTGGAGCGCTGCCCGCAGCGAAGAGCGCGGCGAACCGTTCGGCGCGCCGGCACTCTCCGCTCACCTCGAGCTCGAAATCGCCGGCCGGCAGGTCGCTTTCGACCGCGAAGCGGTCTATCGCTACGCCGACCAGGCGCGCGGCGAGATCCGCCGGCCGCTCGCCGTCGTGCCGCGTATCGAGTATCGCGTCTCGCCCGAGGTCGTGGTCTGGCCGCGCGGCGGGCCGGCGCCGGAGATCGCGATCGATCTCGCCTCGCATCTCGCCCGGCCGCTCGCCGGCGAGCTCTCGTTCGCCGCGGACTGCGGTGAGCGCCCGACGATCTCGACGCCGTTCCGCATTGCCGAGCCGCGCGGTACGGCGAGCCTGCGCATCCCGGCCCCCGACTGCCCGGCGTCCGGCAAGCCGCGCGTCCACCTGGTGCTCGACGCCGCCACCGCCGACGGCGAGCAGGCGCGCCCAGCCGCGCCGCTCCTCGACTATCCGCACGTGCCGCCGATGCCGCTGCGCGGCGGCGATGGCTTCGACCTGGTGCGGGCCGACATCGCGCTGCCGAAGCTCACGCGCATCGGCTACGTGCTCGGCGCCTCCGACAAGGTGCCCGGCCTGCTCGCCGAAATTGGCCTGCCGATCGCGCTCCTCTCCACCGCCGAGCTCGACCACGGCGACCTCGCCCGCTTCGACGCCATCGTCGTCGGCAGCCGGGCCTACGAGATCGACGTCGCGCTGCAGAAAGCGAACGCACGCCTGCTCGACTACGCGCGCGCCGGCGGTCTCGTCATCGTGCAGTACCAGCAGTACCCGTTCATCGATGGCAAGTTCGCGCCCTTCTCCCTGGAGATCGCGCGGCCGCACGGCCGCATCACCGACGAGACGGCGGCGGCGAAGCTCCTGATCGCCGACCACCCGGTCTTCACCACCCCGAACCGGATCGGCGCCGCCGACTGGGACGGCTGGGTGCAGGAGCGCGCGCTCTACATGCCGGGGAAGTGGGATCCCGCCTACACCCCGCTCCTCGAATTCCAGGACCCCGATCAGCCGCCGCAGCAGGGCGGCCTCCTCGTCGCCGCCCTCGGCAAAGGCACCTACGTCTACACCGGCCTGGCGTTTTTTCGCCAACTGCCGGCCGGTGTCCCGGGCGCCTACCGCCTGTTCGCGAATCTCCTCGCGCTGCCTCACGGCGCCACTCTCTATTCGGCCAAGCGCTCGAAGTAGAGCGCGGCGGCAGGCTCCCCGGGGAGCGCGCTCTCGCTCGCAGCCCGGGCAGCTGGGCTAGAGTCCGCAGGATGAAAAGAGGGTCCGTGCTTCTGCTCGCCAGCCTGGCCGCAGGTGTGCTGGGTGTCGCCGCCGCCTGCTCCGACGGGCGGACGCCGGTGATGGTCTATTCGCCGCACGGGCGCGACTTGCTGGTGCTCTTCGAGCAGGCTTTCGAGGCGCAGCACCCCGGGATCGACGTGCGCTGGCTCGACATGGGGTCGCAGGAGGTCTACGACCGGGTCCGCTCGGAGAAGGCCAATCCGCAGTGCGACGTCTGGTTCGGCGGGCCCGACGCGATCTTCTCGCGCGCCGCCGCCGACGGCCTGCTCGCCCCGTACCGGCCGTCGTGGGCCGATGTCGTGCCGGCGAGCTCGCGCGGCGCCGGCGACCTCTACTTCGGCGCCTTCCGGACGCTGCCGGTGATCGTGTTCAATTCGAAGCTGGTCTCCGAGGCCGACGCTCCGAAGGATTGGGACGATCTGCTCGCCCCGCGCTTTGCCGGCAAGGTGCTGATCCGCGATCCGATCGCTTCGGGTGTCATGCGCACGATCTTCGGCATGGTGCTGGCGAAGTCGGAGGCGGCGTCCGGTTCCACCGCCGGGGGCTTCGCCTGGCTCGCCCGCCTCGACGCGCAGACCAAGGAATACGTCGCCAATCCCGCCCTGCTGCACGAAAAGCTGATGCGCGGCGAGGGCGAGGTCACCATGTGGGAGCTCACCGACACGCTCCTCGAACGTCAGAAGGGGGTGCCATTCGGCTACCGCTTCGCGGCGAGCGGCACGCCGGTCATCGACGACGCCATCGCTCTCGCGGCGCGCGCGCCGCACCGCGCGGCGGCGCTCGAGTTCCTCGAGTGGGCGGGTTCGGTGGAGGCGCAGGCTCTGGCCGCCGAGAAAGCGTTCCGCATTCCGGCGCGCACCGATATCCCGCGCGAGAAGCTTCCGCTGTGGGCACAGGAGGTGCTCACCGCGATGCAGCCGGCGGTCTATGACGAAGATCTCGCGGCGGCGAAGGGCCAGGAGTGGATGGCGACCTGGGACCGCACCGTGCGCGGCAAGGGCGCGGGGGCAGCGCCGGCGAGCGGGCGATGACGCCGGCTTCAACCGACCTCGTCCTCTCCGACATCGGCAAACGGTTCGGCGACAAGCTCGTTCTCGACGGCGTCTCGTTCAGCGTGCCGCGCGGCGAGGTGCTGGCCCTCCTCGGACCGTCGGGGAGCGGCAAGACGACGCTGCTGCGGATCGTCGCCGGCTTCGAGACCGCCGACCGCGGCACCATCCGCGTCGGCGAGCAACCGATCGAGCGCCTGCCGCCGGCGAAGCGCGACTTCGGCATGGTCTTTCAGCACTACGCCCTCTTTCCGCATCTCTCGGTGGGCGAGAACGTGGCCTTCGGCCTCGAGGCGCGGCGGCTGCCGAAAGCCCAGGTGGCGGAACGTGTCGCCGCGGCGCTCGCCAGCGTCGATCTCGCCGGTTTCGAGCGCCGGCGGATCGCCGAGATCTCGGGCGGGCAGCAGCAGCGCGTGGCGCTCGCCCGCGCCCTGGCGCCGGAGCCGCGCGTCCTGCTCCTCGACGAGCCGCTGTCGAACCTCGACCCGACGCTGCGCGAACGCACGCGGCGTGAGCTCGCGGCGACGCTCAAGCGGATCGGCATCACGACGCTGCTGGTGACCCACGAGCAGGAGGAGGCGTTCGACCTCGGCGACCGGGTGGCCCTCCTCCACGGCGGCCGCCTCGAGCAGCTCGGCACGCCGCACGAGCTCTACCGCGACCCGGCGTCGCGGTTCGTCGCCGGCTTCATCGGTCGCGGAAGTTTCTTGCCGGTCACCATCCAGGAAGTGGGGCCGCAAGCAGAGAGCGGTTTTTCTCCCACGACCGTCAGCGGCCCGGCGCTCGCGCCGGGGGCGACGTTGTCGCTGGCGTCGCGTGGTTCCGGTAAAGGGAAAGAAGCAGAGCTGTGGCTGCGTCCGGAGATGCTGGAGATTTGCGACAGCGCCGCGCCCGGCACCTCCTTTACTGGGGCTTTTCTTTCTGCTCGCTTCAGTGGTCCGGTGAGCTACCTGACGATCCGCCTGCCGGACGGCACCGCGATCGAGGTGATGGTCGCGGGTGAGATTCCTCCTGCCGGAGCGCAGGTCGGGCTGCGTTTGCGCGCCGACGCGCGCCCGAAGCTGTTTCCTTCAGCTCTTGCCGGGGGGCCTTCGACGTGAGTCCCGCCGCGCGGCGATGGTGGATCGGGGCGGGGGTGTTCGTCCTCCTCGCCTGGCTGGTCGGATATCCGCTCCTGATCACCACTTTCGCGGCTTTCGTCCCCGAAGCCGGCGCCGCTGCCGGGGGCGGTACGAGCGCGCCGTTCGCCGAGTTCGTGCAGCGGCCGGACGAGTGGACGGCGCTGTTTCGCAGCCTGTGGATCTCGCTTGCCTCGGTGGGGCTCGCCGGCGCCGTCGGCGTGCCGCTCGGCTTCCTCTTCGCGGGCGCCGAGTTTCCCGGACGGAAGGTGCTGGGAGAGCTCCTGGCGCTGCCGGTGGCGCTGCCGCCGCTGGTCGGTGTGATCGCCTTCCTTTATCTCTACGGCGAGAGCGGCATGGCGACGCGGCTGGTCGGCAACCTCCTGCAGACGGCTGGTTCACCCTGGCGGCTCACCGGGCCGGGAGCGATCCTCCTCGTCCACACCTATTCGATGTACGTCTATTTCTACCTCTTCACCCGCGCCGCCCTGGCGCGCTTCGACGGCGCGCAGCTCGAGGCCGCGGCGTCGCTGGGTGCAGGGCGGTGGCGGACGCTCGTCCGCGTCGTCCTGCCGGGGCTCGCGCCGGCGCTCGCGGCGGCGGCGATCCTCACCTTCCTGACTGCGCTGGGCTCGTTCTCGGCGCCGTACATCTTCGGCGGCTCGTTCCGGGTGATGACCACCCAGATCCTCGCCTCGCGGCAGAACGGCGACGTCGACATCGCCGAGGTCGAGACCTTCTTCCTCATCGCGGTGGCGATCGGCGGCCTGCTCATCGCCCGGCGCCTCGAAGGGCGCGGCCGGCGGAGCGCGACGCAGCGCGGCACGCCACCGGCGCGCCGCGCGGTGCGTTCACCAGCGATGCGGTTGGCGGTCGCCGTCGCCGGCTGGCTCTTCGCGCTCCTGCTGCTCCTGCCGCATCTGACGCTGATCCTGATCTCGTTCGTGCCGCGCGCTTCCTGGACGACCGAGCTCTTCCCACCGGTCCTGTCGCTCGCCAACTATCGTGCGCTGGGGGCCACGATGGAGGCCTTCCGGCCGGTCGCGAACTCGCTCTGGATGGCGCTCGCCGCGACCGCCGGGGCGCTCATCCTCGGCTTTGCCGCGGCGCGGCGGGCGGTCGACCGGCGCCCCGGCGGGCTGTTCTGGGCGCGGGCGATCGGCCTGCTGATCGCCATCCCCTGGGCGGTGCCGGCGACCGCCTTCGCGGTGGCCCTCGCCACCACCATGAGCGTCGACTCGCCGGCCACGGGCCGCTTTCTCCTCGTCGGCACGGTGGCGATCCTGCCGCTCGCCTATCTGGTGCGAGCACTACCGGCGACGGGGCAGGCGGCGATCGCGGCGCTCGAACAGATGGATCCACAGCTCGAAGAGGCCGCGGCGGCGCTCGGAGCGGGTAAACTTCGCACGCTCGTTCGCGTAACTCTCCCCAGAGTGCGGCCGGCTCTTGCGGCCGGAGCGAGTCTCGCGTTTCTCGCCGCCTTCGGCGACTTCGTAGTCTCGATCGTCCTCTACACCTATGAAACCCGCCCGATCTCGATCGAGATCCTCTCCAACCTCCGGCTGCAGGAGACCGGCGTCGCCGCGGTCTACGGAGTTCTCTTGACGGCGCTCTCCGCCGCCGCGTTCCTGCTCTGGGGCCGCGAGAGAGAAGCGCGCTGAATGGCTCCCGATCGGGTTTCCCTCGCCCGCCTCTGGGCCCTCATGGCGACGGTCTTCGTCGACATGATGGGCTTCCTGATGGTGATGCCGGTGCTGCCGTTCTATGCCGACCGGCTCGGCGCGTCGCCGCTTCTCATCGGCCTGATGGTCTCGGTGTTCGCCCTCGCCCAGCTGCTCATGGCCCCCTATCTGGGGAAGCTCTCGGACCGCCGCGGGCGGCGGCCGACGCTGATGTTCGGCATCAGTGTCGCGGCAGTCGCGTTTCTCCTGCTCGCGCTCGCCTGTTCGGAATGGGCGATGGCGCGGATTTCACCGCACTGGCTGATCGCGCTCATCTTCATCTCGCGCTTCGTCGCCGGCGCCGGAGGCGCCACGACCGGGGTTGTTCAGGCCTATGTCGGCGACGCCATCGTGCCCGAGGAACGCGCCAAGGCGCTCGGTTGGATCAGTGCCGCGACCAACGCTGGCGTGATGATCGGGCCGGCGTTGGGTTCGCTCGCGGCGTTCGGAGGGCCCGCCGTCCCCGGCTTGATCGCGACCGCCCTCTGTCTGCTGAATCTCCTGTTCGTCAAACGCTGGCTACCCGAATCGTCGAGCGCCGAGGCCCGCGCCGAGGCGAAGCAGGAGCGGCGCGAGTCGCTCGCCAAGCGCATGCTGGCTGTCTTCCAGCATCCCCGGCGCCCAGTCGCCCGGCTGATCTGGATTTACGCCGTCGGCATGATGGCGTTCATGGCGATGAACGCCGTCCTCGCGCTCTTCCTGCAGAAGCGCTTCGGAATCACCGAAAAGTCGTTCGGGCTCTTCTATGTGTTCGTCGGCGCGATCTCGCTGGTGATGCGGAGCATCCTGCTCGGGCCGGCGGTACGCCGTTTCGGTGAGAAGAGCGTGATGCGAATCGGGTTGGTCTCGCTGGCCGCCGGGTATGCGCTGCAGTCGCTCGCGCCAACGATCCTCACCTTCGGTGCCGCGATCATGCTGATTCCGGTCGGCACCGCGCTGCTCTTTCCGGCGTCGTCGTCGCTGGTCTCGCGCTTCGCCCAGCGCCACGAGCTCGGCGCGACCATGGGCGTGCAGCAGGCCTACGGCGGCGTCGCCCGGCTCGTCGGCCCGATCTGGGCCGGCTACACGTTCCAGCGCTTCGGTCCCGGGGCGCCGTTCTGGATTTCCTCGGGTCTGGCGCTCGCGACGCTCGTTTTCGCCAGCGGACTCACCGCCGACAGTCCGGAGCGTACCGAGGTGCCGAAGGCGCCGGCAAGCGACGCGGTCGAGCCCGAGGCCGCCGCCGATGGCGACGCCTGAGCCGCGCAGGAGAGCCCCGGGAAGGCGCGCTTTGCAGCGCTAGCAGCGGCGGTCGTACCCTCTTCGGCGGACCCGAAAAGACAAAAGGCCGGGCGTGAAGCCCGACCCTCTGGAAGAGTTCGATGGTTGCGGGGGCAGGATTTGAACCTGCGACCTTTGGGTTATGAGCCCAACGAGCTACCTGGCTGCTCCACCCCGCGTCAATGCCCGGCAGCAGGCTGCCGGGGTCGACAAGGATGCCACACCGGCCGCATAGAGGTCAAACTGCGAGGCCAAACCGCCGTTTCGCCGGCGGGGACTCGCAGCGCCGTTTCCCGCCGATCAGCGGTCCGTTCTCTTGCTGGAGGTCTTGCGCACGGTCGGCTGAAGCTCGCGGAGGGCGTCCTTGCCCACCCAGCGCGGGCCAGGGTCGGCGGCGTCGGCGAGGCGGAGGGCGACGGCGAGGGCCGCGCGCCGCAGCACGGGGTTGCGCTTGCCGGTGGCGCGCAGCGCCATGTTCACCGCCTTCTGGACGTAGGGACGCTCGTCGGTGGCGGCGTTCTCGATGAGCTCGAGGCCGTGCAGGAAGCGGGCGTCGGGGGCCTCGCGGTCGTGGCGCGTCAGGCCCCAGAGGAGGGCGAAGGCGGCGCGCCGCACGTACTCTTCGCTCCGGCCGCTCCACGCCTCGACCCGCGCCCAGGCGTGCGGCGTGCGGTCGAAGAGGACGAAGCAGACGGTGTCGCAGATCCCCCAGTTGTCGAAGTCGCGCGCCCAGCGATCCATTTGCGCGACGGTGACCTTGTCGGGTTCGTCGACGTAGGCAGCGAGCATCCGCGCTTCGAAGATGCCGTTCTGCCAGAGCTCGGCGGCGAGGGCGTGGCCAGGCCCGAGGAGTTTCGCGACGCGCTGAATGTCGCCCACCGCGACTCCCAGCGCCCCGGCCGAAGGCAGGCCGTAGCGCGCCATCCCGGCGAGGGTCTGCGGATCGGCGTGCGCCGCGAGGGCGGCGAGCGCCGACGGCAGGTCGGGCGGCAGGGATGCAGGCGCTGCGCGCGGCGGCTTGGCGGCCTGCCGGTGCGGCCGGCGCACGGGGGATCTGCGGGGCGGCATCGCTCGTCTCCTCTGGCTTTCGTTCGCCGGCGTGTCCGGTCGCAGTCGAGCGCCGGCACCGGTCTTCAGTAACTTGAATCGAACCTTCCGCGTATCAAGCCTACATGGACCCCTCGCACCTTCTGGCCGGTCGCCGCGCATGCGTCATCGCCCTGGGGCTCGCCGCCTCCTGCCTGACGGTTTCCGGCGCCTTCGCCGCGATGGGTCCGGAGATCCGCATCACCCGCACCGCGACGCCGGTGGTCGTGGACGGCGACCTCTCCGATCCGATCTGGAAGACGGCGGAGCCGATCACCGACTGGCTGGAGACCAATCCTGGCGACAACATTCCGCCGAAAGTGCGCAGCGTCGCCTGGCTCGCCTACGACAACGACTTCCTCTACGCCGCCTTCGAGTTCGACGAGCCCGACCCGAAGGCGATCCGGGCGCCGCTCGGCGACCGCGACAACGTGCGCTCCTACACCGACTACGGCGGCGTCATCGTCGACTCGCAGAACGACGGCCACACGGCGCAGATGTTCCTCGCCAATGCCCGCGGCATCCAGTACGACGCGCTGACCAACGATGCTTCCGGCGAAGACGACTCGCCCGACTACTTCTGGGACAGCGCGGCCAGGATCACTTCCACCGGCTGGGTGCTCGAGATCCGCATCCCCTTCTCCTCGCTACGCTACACGGAACCCGATCCGGCGCAGTGGGGGATCCTGCTCTACCGCAACCGGCCGCGCGACTTCCGCTACCAGATGTTCACCTCCCGCCTGCCGCGCGGCTCGAACTGCTTCATCTGCAACGCGCGCCCGCTGGTCGGTCTCGCCGGGCTCGCGGCCGGCGCGCACTACGTCGTCGCCCCCTACGTCTCGGCCAACCAGGCGGCGGCGCCGCGCGGTGGACTCGGCAGTCCCCTCGCCTGGGGGGCTGCCCAGTTCGACGGCGGCGTCGACGCCAAGTGGATCCCGAATCCGTCGACCGCCATCGACGCCACGGTGAATCCCGACTTCTCGCAGATCGAATCGGACGCCGGCCAGATCTCGGCCAACGAACGCTTCGCGCTCTTTTTCGAGGAGAAGCGGCCGTTCTTCCTCGAAGGCGTCAACCTCCTCGCGACGCCGATCCAGGCGGTCTACACCCGGACCTTCACCGCGCCGTCGTTCGGCCTGCGCGCCACCGGCGGAAGCGCCTCGACCAAGTACACCGCCCTGGTCGGCCAGGACGACGGTGGCGGCTCGGTCATCCTGCCGGGTCCCGAGGGCTCCGCTTTCGCCGATCAGGACTTCGAATCGTTGATCTCGGTGGGGCGCGTGCGCCACGACTTCTCGAAGGCCTTCGCGAGCTTCCTCTACACCGGCCGCGATATCGCAGGGCGCGACGGTGGCGGCTCGAACCGGGTCGCCGGGCCTGACTTCGAATGGCGCCCGACGCCGCAGGACACGGTGACCGGCCAGTTCCTCTACTCCTGGACCGAGACCCCCGAGCGGCCGGAGCTCGCCGCCGAGTGGGACGGGCGCAAGCTCGCCGGCCACGCGGCGAAACTCTGGGCCCAGCACGCCACCGAGACCTGGGACCTCTTTGGCCAGTACGAGGACTTCTCGGACGACTTCCGCGCCGACAACGGTTTCGTGCCGCAGGTCGGCTACCGCATGCTGTACGCCGAGGGCGGGCGCACCTGGCGTCCGGTCGAGAAGAAGGTCTCGCGCCTCCGTCTCTTCGCCATCGCCGACCGCGCCGAGACCCAGGGCGGCGAGCTCCTGTCGCAAGAGATCGTGCCGGGCTTCGGCATAGATGCGACCTGGAATTCTTTCGTGCGCTTCGAACTGGGCTTCGACGAGGTGGTCAACGAGGGAGTGAAGTTCGAGCGCTTCCAGTTCCGCCCGCGCTTCGAGATCCGCCCCGGCAAGGTCGTCCAGCAGGTCACCCTGCAGGCGGTCTACGGCGACGACGTCGATTTCGCCAACAACCGTCCTGCCGACGGCTGGCGCGCAACGCTCACCGCCGACCTGCAGCCGACCAACCACCTCGCCCTGGGGCTGTCGGCGGCCCGCCGGACACTCGACGTCGAGGCGCACGGCCTCGCGGGCACTCTCTTCACCGCCGACCTCGCCCGGCTGCGCGCGGTCTACACTTTCAATGCCAAGAGCTGGCTGCGGCTGATCGGCGAATGGCAGACCATCGACCGCGATCCGGCGCTCTACGACTTCGAGGTGGCGGCGACCAGCGGCGACTTCGCCGGCTCGGCGGTCTTCGCCTACAAGCTCAACTGGCAGACCGTCTTCTTCCTCGGCGTCGGCGACGAGCGCACCCAGGATCCGAACGGCGACTTCCAGCCCCTCGGCCGCCAGGCCTTCTTCAAGCTCTCTTACGCCTTCCAGCACTAGCTTCCGGGGGCGCGAGGCAGGCGTCGGCCGGCTCGCCGGAAACCGCCGGGTATACTGCTTCTCGCAAGGGTCCGGCAGGCCAGGCCAGCCGGAGGAAGCCAGGATGGTCGGGCCGCCATCTGCGCAGCAGGCTCTGGCGATCCGCACGCCCGACCCGCCCGGGTCGGGCGGTCTTTCGTTTCGTCGGAGATTCAAGCGCTCGGTCGGAATACGTGCGGAAGGAGCCGAGATTGCGAAACGACTTGCGAGTGGCAGCGCTGCAGTACTTCATCCGGCCGGTGGCGAGCTTTCAGCAGTTCGCCGATCAGGTCTCCGGTCTGGTTGCGACGGCGGCTGACTACAAGGCCGAGCTGGTCGTCTTTCCCGAATACTTCACGGTTCAGCTGCTCACGCTGGGAGACCTGCGCAAACCGATCCGCGAGCAGGTCCGCGATCTGGCGGGGCAGGACGCGGCCTTCCTGGAGCTCATGTCCGGCCTGGCGCGAAAGTACGGCGTCTACATCGTCTCCGGCTCCATTCCAGGGCGAGGCGACGACGGCCAACTCCACAACGACTGCCATGTCTTCAATCGCTCCGGCGAGCGCGGTGTGCAGGGCAAGCTGCACATGACGCGCTGGGAGGCCGAAGAGTGGTTCGTCGCCCCTCGCCGGCGACTGCGGGTCTTCGAAACCGACTTCGGGCGCATGGCGGTCGCGATTTGTTACGACGTCGAGTTCCCGGAGATCGCGCGTGCGGCGGCGCGGCGGGGCTGCGACATTCTCGTGGTGCCCAGCTGCACGGACGATCGCCACGGATTTCTGCGCGTGCGCTACTGCGCGCAGGCGAGGGCGATCGAGAATCAGATGTATGTCGTTCACGCCTGCACCGTCGGATCGCTGCCGATGGTCCCGGCGGTCTCCCTCAACTACGGCCAGGCCTCGATCCTCACCCCTTCGGACTTCCGCTTCGCCCGTGACGGCATCCTGGCCGAGGGTCAGGTCAACTCCGAGATGATGGTCATTGGCGTGCTCGACCTGGAGACCCTGCGCCAGTCGCGCCAGACCGGAACGGTCCTGCCGCTGCGCGACAGCCAGACGACCGCCGAAGTGCTCGCCGATCTTGATGAGGTGGTTCTTTGACCGCGGCACGCGGCAGCGGAACGCGGGTGCGGGCGCTCTTGCAGGCGGATTTCGCCGCCGTCATCGCGCTGTGCGAAAGGGTCTATCCGGAGTCGCGACCGTGGACCGAAGAGCAGCTCGCCAGCCACCTGGCGGTCTTTCCCGAGGGACAACTCGTGGCGGAAGAGGCAGCGAGTGGTCGGCTGCTCGGCCTGGCCTCTTCGCTGATCGTCCGCTGGGACGACTATGACTTCCACGCCGAGTGGCGGGAGTGGACCGACCACGGCACTTTTTCCAACCACGACGCCGTCAACGGCCGGACGCTCTACGGCGCCGAAGTCATGGTCGACCCTGAGGTGCAGCGGCGTGGCATCGGCAAGACTCCTCTACGCGGCGCGCCGCGAGCTCGTCGCGGGCCTCGGCCTGCGCCGCATCCGCGCCGGCGCGCGTCTGCGCGGCTACCATCGATGGGCCGACCGGCGCTCTCCGGAGGACTACGTGGAAGGCGTCGTCCGCGGCGAGATCCAGGATCCCACGCTTTCCTTCCAGCTGCGCGAGAGGTTCGACGTCCTCGCGGTCGTACACGCCTACCTCCGCAACGATCCGGAGAGTCTCGGCTACGCGGCGGTCATCGAGTGGTTCAACCCCGCGGTCGCTCTTCCCGAGGACGCGCTCGGCCGCGACCCGCGGTTCCGCCGGATGCCGCCGAGTTAGATCTCGGCGGCGCGCCGCATGGCGCGAGGGTCATCACCGGGTCCGCAACTACGTGCTGTCGAAGATCAGGCGGAAGGGTCGGAGCGATCGAAGGGCTCGGCGGGCTCGTGCCAGCCCGCCGATTCGAGGCTTCCCGGAGCTCAGCCCGTCGCGAGCGGAGAATCGCGAAGTGGACCTCGTCGCCGGCTCGCGGCACGAGCGAGTCGGAGTAGGGAGCGACGACATCCTGCCGGCCGTGCACGAGCGGCAGGAGAGCCGCTCCTCGCCCGCATTCCGCCGCGGGCAGCTCCGCATCCTCGCCGGCGACACGCGTCTCGAATTCGACCAGGCCGGTTTCGATACGGGAGGCCCAGAGACCCAGCTGGCGCTCGCGTCCGAAGAGGATGCGCCCGCCGATTTCGGCCACCATTTCCGGTTGAATCGCCGAATGGTCGCGGCGCAGGCCGACCCACAGCTCCCGTGCCTTGAGCAGCTCGCGCGCGCGCCGGGCGAACATGAAGTTCACTTCCTCGTTCGGCGTCGCGCCGACGAATCGGAGGCGGGCCTCGATCTCCTCGATGCCGAAGGTCGCCTCTTCCAGAGCGTTGGCCTCGACGACCGGAAAGCCGAGATCGCGCGCCTGTCGGCAGCGCTCGGGCGCGACATCGATCACCACGACGGGCTCCACCTTCGCCAGGCGCTCGGCGAGCGCCAGGCCGAGGCCGTTGGCGCCGAGAATGGCCCAGCCCGAGCGCGCCGGTTTCGCCACCCCGAGAGCTCGCGCAACGGGACCCGCCGAGAGTCCCTGCAGCGTCACCGTCACGGCGATCACCAGGAAGACCAGCGCGCGCAGTTGCGGCCCGCCGGCGATGCCCTCGTGCCGCAGCACGTCGCCGGCGTGGGAGGCGATCGCCGCCGCGACGATGCCGCGCGGCGCGAGCCAGGCGAGGAAGGCGCGCTCGCGACCCTCCAGGCCGCAGCCCGAAGTGGAGATCGCGACGTTCAAGGGTCGCACGACGAACATCAGAAGCGCGACGACCGCGGCTCCCTTCCAGCCGAGCTCCGCGATCTCGGCCAGCCGGACGTCGGCGGCGAGGAGCACGAACAGGAGACCGAGCAGCAGCATCGTCAGCTCTTCCTTGAACTCGTGCAGACGGCGGGCGCGTTTTCCCGGGAGGTTCCCGACCAGCAAGCCGGCGGCGATGGCCACCAGAATGCCGCTCTCGTTGCTCAGCGCGTCGCCGATCTGGTAGAAGCCGACGACGATGGCGAAGGCGAGCGCGTTGCGCACCTCGGGGGGCACGAGGCGCTCGTAGCGGACGGCGAGCGCGACGAGGGCTGCCGGCGAGGAGGCCGAGCAGCACGCCGACGGTGACTCGGCCGGCGAGCGCCCAACCGCTCCGCGCGAGAAACTCCGGCGAGCGCGAGACGCTGAGCTCGAGCGCGACGACCGCCAGGGTCGCGCCGATCGCGTCACCGAGAATCGCCTCTCCTTCGAGGATCGTCGCCACCCGCGGCAGCACGCGGATTCGCCGCAGAATCGGCTGGATGACGGTCGGTCCGGTGACGACGACGAGCGCGCCGAAGAGCACGGCGGCGGGCCATTCCCACGACAGGATGAAGTGCGCCGCCAACGCCCCCGCGGTCGCCGTCACCAGCGCGCCCACGGTCACCAGACGCCGGATCGCCGGCGCCTGGTGCCAGACGGCCCGGAGATCGAGCGCCAGCGACCCTTCGAAGAGAATGATCGCGACGGCGAACGAAACCAACTGCGGCAAGGCGGTTCCCAAGGTCGCGGGCAGCAGCCAGCCCAAGCCATCGGGGCCCACAGCCACGCCCAGCGCGAGCAGGACGACGATTCCCGGCACGCGCAGGTGGCGCGCCACGACCTGCCCGATCATGCCGAGAAGGAAGGCGAGGCCGATGTGGAAGGCCGCGGTCTCGGGAATCGTCAGGAACATGCAACGGATGATGGCATGCGCGTCTGGCGCTCGGCTCGCTCCGAGGGACGTGGGTCGAGAATGGATCCGGGCGGGGGGCGGGCGGACGGCGACCCGCACGAGCCGCTGCCGCCGCCGACCCGAACGGGTGGCAGGCTCTCGGTGAGAGCTCGCGTAGGATTCGGGCCGAAGCTGCAACGGCCGTAGCGCGTCCTCGGAGGCGCGTGAGCGCGACCTGCGGGCACGGGGGTTCGCGATGCCATCGGGGATGCGCTGGGGTAGGTCTTTGCTATGGATGCTCGGCTGGCGCTCGTCCTGCCGCGCCTGGCGGGGGCGTTCGTCGCCGCGGCGGTGCCGCAGCCGATCGAGGTCGCCGGCATCCCGCTCGAGTTCATTCTCTTCGCCCTGACGCTCCTCGGGGTCGCGCTCTTCCACAACCGGACGCTCCAGGTGGCGCTCACCGGCGTCACGGTGATCACGCTCTACAAGATCGTCTTTGCGGGATTCAAGGAGGGCGCCGGTCTCGCCGGCTTCGTCGCCCACCTCGGCCACGAGTGGGTCGTGATCTTCAATCTCCTCGGCCTGCTGCTCGGCTTCGCCCTCCTCGCGCGGCATTTCGAGGAGAGCGAGATCCCGAAGGTCCTGCCGCGCTATCTCCCCGACGACTGGAAGGGGGCCTTCGCGCTGTTGGCGATCGTCTTCGTCCTGTCCTCGTTCCTCGACAACATCGCGGCGGCGCTCATCGGCGGCGCCATGGCGCACACCCTGTTCAACAAGAAGGTCCATATCGGCTACATTGCGGCACTCGTCGCGGCCTCGAACGCCGGCGGCTCCGGGAGCGTCGTCGGCGACACCACCACGACGATGATGTGGATCCACGGCGTGCCGCCCTCGGCCGTTCTCCACGCCTACATCGCCGCCGGCCTGGCGCTCGTCGTCTTCGGCATCCCGGCCGCGTTGCAGCAGCACAAGTACTCGCCGATCCTGAAGGACGCATCGCCCGGATGCGCAGATCGACTGGACGCGGGTCGGGATCGTCGCCTTCATCCTCGCTGTCGGCGATCGCGACCAACATCTTCATCAACGTCAAGTACACCGAGCACGCGGACAGCTTCCCGTTCATCGGCGTCGCGGTCTGCCTGGCGATCCTCGTGAGCGCGCCGATCCGCAAGACCCGAGTGGTCGCTCCTCCCGGGCGCCTTCAAGGGGGCGATCTTCCTCCTCTCGCTGGTCCTCGCCGCGACCATGATGCCGGTCGAGAAGCTCCCGGCGGCGGCCTGGCAGACGGCGTTCGGTCTCGGCTTCCTGTCGGCGGTGTTCGACAACATCCCGCTCACGGCGCTGGCCCTGGCACAGGGCGGCTACGACTGGGGGATGCTCGCCTACGCGGTCGGCTTCGGCGGCTCGATGATCTGGTTTGGCTCCTCGGCCGGCGTCGCGATCTCGAGCATGTATCCGGAGGCGCGGTCGGTGGGGTCCTGGCTCAAGAACGGCTGGCACGTCACCGTCGCCTACGTTCTCGGCTTCTTCCTGCTGCTCGTGACCCTCGGCTGGCAGCCGCACGGCGGCCACTGACCCGAGACGAGCGCGAGACCGGACGGGCGCGATCGCTTGCTCGATCGGGTTCTTCGGGTTACCCTTGAAGGCGGCAATCTCGGATAGCTGATCGGGCCTTGGCCCGTCCATTTCGCATTCCCTGGGGGACTCACCCATGTTTCTGATCCAAGAAATCGTCGCGCGCGAGGTGCTCGACTCGCGGGGCAATCCGACCGTCGAAGTCGACTGCCTCCTCGAGGGGGGCGCGGTCGGAACGGCCCAGGTGCCTTCGGGCGCCTCGACCGGCAGCCGCGAGGCGCTCGAATTGCGCGACGGCGGCACGCGCTATCACGGCAAGGGCGTCTCGACCGCGGTCGACTTCATCTACGACGAGATCGCGCCGGAGCTCGAGGAGATGGACGGCCGCGACCAGGCGCTCATCGACCGCACGCTGATCGACCTCGACGGTACGCCGAACAAGGCGCGCCTCGGCGCCAACGCCATCCTCGGGGTCTCGCTCGCGGTCGCCAAGGCGGCGGCGGCGGAGGCCGGGCTCCCCCTCTACAGCTACCTCGGCGGTCCCGGAGCGACGGTGCTGCCGGTGCCGATGCTGAACGTCTTGAACGGCGGTGCGCACGCCGACAACTCGGTCGACATCCAGGAGTTCATGATCGTGCCGGTCGGCTTCACGCGCTACAGCGAGGCGCTGCGGGCGGGAGTCGAGGTCTACCACACGCTCAAGAAGGTCCTGAAGGAGAAGGGACTCGCCACCGCGGTCGGCGACGAGGGCGGCTTCGCTCCGAACCTGACGAGCAATCGCGAGGCGCTCGACCTGCTGATGATCGCCATCGAGAAGGCCGGTTACAAGCCGGGTCAGGACATCGCCTTGGCGCTCGACGTCGCCGCCTCGGAGCTTGCGGAAGCGGGCGCGCCGGGACGTTATGCGCTCGCCGGCGAAGGCAAGAAGGGCCTCACCGCTCAGGATCTGATCGCTCTTTACCGCGACTGGGTCGGCGCCTATCCGCTGGTGTCGATCGAGGACGGCCTCGCCGAAGGGGACTGGGAGGGCTGGAAGGAGCTCACGCGCACCCTCGGATCGAAGGTGCAGCTGGTCGGCGACGACATCTTCGTCACCAACCCGGAGATCCTCGCCCGCGGCATCGAGGAAGGCGTCGCCAACGCCCTGCTGGTCAAAGTCAACCAGATCGGCACGCTCTCGGAGACCCTGACGGCGGTCGACCTCGCCAAGTCGCGCGGCTACGCCAACATCATCAGCCATCGCTCGGGCGAGACCGAAGACACGACGATCGCCGACCTCGCCGTGGCGACGCGCGCCGGACAGATCAAGACCGGCGCGCCGTGCCGCAGCGACCGGGTGGCCAAGTACAACCGACTGCTGCGCATCGAGGAGGAGCTGGACGAGGTGGCGATCTATCCCGGCGCCGCCGCGTTCCCGCGTTTTCGCGCTTGACGGACGTCCCTCCGCTCGCTCCACTCCCTCCGACGGAAGAGCCGCGGCCACATCCGCTGCGTTCGGTTCTCGTGGCGGTGGTGGTCTTTCTCGTGCTGCTCCTCGCCACCTTCGGGCTGAAGAGCTATCGCGATCTCGCCGCGGTGCGCGGACGCGAGCATCTGCTGCTCTCCGAGATCGCCGGCACCGAGGAGCGCATCGCGCAGCTCAAGCGGCGCATCGAAAGCCTGAAGAACGATCCGGTGATGCTCGACCGCGTGGCGCGCGAGAGTCTCGGGCTGGTGCGGCCGGAGGATGTCGTCATCGTCATGCCGGCCACGGCTGCGCCGGCCCCCGCCGCGGCGCCTCCCGCGCCGACGCAGTAGCTCCTACCCGAGTCGCTTGGCGGCGAGTCCGCGTTCGACGGCGCTGGCCACTTCGTCGACGCCGATGCCGCGTAGGCAGCCGTGATGGAGGAGCGGGCAGCGGCGCCTGAAGCAGGGCGAGCACCAGAGATCGCGGTCGAGGACGACATGGCCCGGACCTGCCGGCGCCGTGCGGCGGCGGTCGGTGGGTCCGAAGAGCGCCACACAGGGCACGCCCACTGCGGCCGCGAGGTGCATCGGTCCGGAGTCGTTGGTGACCAGGAGATCGAGTCCGGCCATCGCCGCCGCGAGGCCGGCCAGATCGAGGTCGGGACCCAGCAGCGGATGGATCTTGCCGCTCTCCTCGTGCACCCGGACGCCCAGCCAGATCTCCTTGGGCCCGACGAAGATCGCCTCGCGCACGCCGGGAATCCGCCGGCGGAGCTCGCGCGCCAGGTCGGACCAGTAGCGCATCGGCCAGCGCTTCGAGTTGCCCCACTCGGCACCGGGCGAGAGGCCGACCAGGGGGGTGCCGCCGCCCTGCCCGTTGCGGTCGCCGATGCCGGCACGTTCCAGTCGCTCACGGCCGCGCGCCCGCAGGACTTCCGGCAGCGCGAGGCGCGGGATCCAGTCGGCGGGGAGGGCCACTCCCATCGCCGCCAGGAGCTCGCGGTAGTCCTCGATCTGCGGCCGGATGACTTTGAAGCCGTCGCGCGGCCGGGGGACCGCCGGAGCGAGCAGCGGGCCGCGGAGGTCGGCGCGATAGCCGTAGCGCCGGGCGATGCCGGCGCGCGACAACAACCAGGCGGCGCGGAACGAATTCGGCAGGATCACC
Organism: Thermoanaerobaculia bacterium; assembly: GCA_963788175.1. Taxonomy (GTDB): domain Bacteria; phylum Acidobacteriota; class Thermoanaerobaculia; order Multivoradales; family JAGPDF01; genus JAGPDF01. The sequence continues at coordinate 104,958 of CAWBFZ010000012.1, read as the reverse complement.
GCGTCGTCGAAGTTGCCGGCGGCGAGGGACGCCAGCGTGGCGCCGTCGTCGTTCCCCTTTGCGATCGTCGCTCCCGGCGCGTCGAGGCCGGGGAAGAGCGCCAGAAGCGTGTGCAGCGGTTGGCGCGCCAGCACCGTGAGCTCGCGGCCACTCGCGGCGAGGGCGCGGAAGACCGGCTCGGCCATGACGCAGTCGCCGACCCAGTTGGGAGCGACGACCAGGGTGCGCGCTGCGCCGGAGAGCGCACTCATGCGCTGGGCCGCTTCCAGCGGTCGTGCAGCCAGAGCCAGAGCTCGGGCCGCTCCCGCGTGCGCTCTTCGAGGATGGCGAGGTAGCGCCGGGTCAAGGTGACGTCGTCGACCGTCTCCGGCAGCGGTGGCGGGATGGGCGCGAGCGCCTCGACGCGATAGCGCCCGCCGGCGAGCTCCTCGCCGAAGACCGGAACCACGGCGGCGCCGGTGCGCTGCGACAGCCGGGCGACGATCGGACTGGTGAGCGCCGGCCGGCCGAAGAACGGCACGTCGACGCCCTCCTCGGCGCGCACCCGCTGGTCGATCAGCAGCCCCAGGCGACCGCCCCTGTCGAGCAGCCGGAACATCTCGCGAACGGTGCCCCGCTTGTCGAGCGCGAGGTTGCCGTAGCGCGTGCGCAGGCGGCGGATGACGCGGTCGAAGTGGGGATTGTCGGCGCGCCGGCCGACCAGGCTCATCGGGCCGACGGTGATCGCGATGGCGGCGGGCAGCACCTCCCAGTTTCCGAAGTGCGAGCCGAGGACGATCGTGCCCTTGCCCCCGCCCTTGAGATTGCCGATCTCGGCGGCGCGCGCGAAGTTCTCCCAGCCGACGAGCTCGAGGCGCGAAAGCAGCTCCGGACCGTCGAAGCGCAGGCTGGAGAGCGCGTCGCAGAACGAGGCGCCGAAGTGACGGAAGCAGGCGCGCGTGATCCTGAGGCGCTCGTCGGCGGAGAGCCCGGGGAAGGCGGCAGCGAGGTTCGCGTCGGCAATTCGCCGCCTGCGGCGGTCGACCCGGCCCGCCAGGGCGCCGAGCGCGCCGCCGAGCGTCCGGCTGGCCTGGTGCGGCAGAAGGCGCACGACCCCCTGGAAGAGGGCGAAGGCGCCGAACTCGAGGGCGTGACGGACGGGGGCGTTCTTCATCGGCGGCGGTTCATCGACGTCTCATCTCCGGGCCCGGGCCAGGCGCGCGTCGAACCACTCCCAGAAGGAGACCTCGGGGCGCGCCACGATCGGCAGGACCGCCGGCGCCGGGGAAAGTCGCCCGGCGAGTTTGAGGGCGTCCTTGGCGGTGGTGAGGAGGGCGGCGGCGCGATGCCGGCGGAAGGCCCCTTCGATGCGGGCGATGCTCTCGTCGGGATAGGCGTGGTGGTCGGGGAAAGCGAGCCGCGCCGCGATTTCGAGCCCCTGCCGCTCCGCGTCGCGGAAGAAACCCTCCGGCCGCGCGATGCCGGCGAAAGCGACCACGCGGATGCCGGGCGGGAGCAGCGCCCCGCCGGCCGACCGGGGGGGGCCGCTGGCGCTCGCGCTCGCGAAGCCGGGTCCGGCGAAACCGTGCGGCGCGAGCGCCGCCGCGAGGCGTGCGCCGGCTGGCGCCATCTCCGCAGGCGCGACGCCGGTGAGGACGACGGCGTCGGCGAGGCGGGTGGCGGCGAGCGGCTCGCGGAGCCGTCCGGCCGGCGCCAGCCGTGCGCCGGCGAACGGGTCGGCGGCGGGAAAGAGCAGCAGTTCGATGTCGCGCGCCAGCGCGACATGCGAGAAGCCGTCGTCGAGCAGGAAGAGATCGGGCGTTTGCGGCAGCTCGCGCAGCAGGAGTCGCGCGGCGGCGACACGCTGCTCGCCGACCGCGACCGCGACGCCGGGGAGCGCCTGGGCGAGGAGAAACGGCTCGTCGCCGGCGGCGCTCCACGGGACCAGCGGACCGCCTCCCAGAGAGACCACGAGCGGTCCGCGGCTGGTGCGCCGGTAGCCGCGCGAGACGATCGCCACCATGAGTCCTCGAGCCGCGAGGTCGGCGGCGATCGCGGCGGTGAACGGCGTCTTCCCGCCGCCGCCCCAGTGGAGATTTCCGAGGCTCACGACCGGCACCGGCAGGCGCTCGGCGTGCGCCGCGGCCAGCCTCCGGCGGCGGACGAGCAGCGCGCCGTAGAGGAGCTGCCAGGGCGAGCGCGGGCGCGAAGGGGGGGTGAGCTCCGCTCATCGTTGCGATCGTTGCCATCGGTGCCCCTAACCCTGCCGCTGCCGCGCTTGCGCCGCCGCGACCAGCGGGGCGAGGAGCTCGAGGGTGCGGTCGAGAGCGCCGGCGTTGGCGGCGACGAGGGCGCGCCCGCGCTCGCCGATCGCCCGGGCCGCCGGCGGATCGGCGAGCCAGGCCGCCCAGAGCGTGCCCAGGGCTTCGCCGGTCGTGACGCGTGCCCAGCCGCCGACGCGGTCGAAGCCCTCGGCGATCTCGCGGAAGTTGCTCATCGAAGGGCCGACCGCTACCGGGACGCCGAACCGCGCCGCCTCGATCGGATTGTGACCACCGGTCGGCTGGAGCGTGCCGCCGATGAAGGCGGCGCTCGCCAGCCGGTAGGTGGCCGCGAGCTCGCCGATCGAGTCGAGCAGGAAGATCGCCGGACGGGCGCGGTCCGCGCCGCTTCTGCGGACGAAGCCGGGGTCCGCCGCGGCGACGCGCTCGGCCACCGCGGCGAAGCGCTCCGGATGCCGGGGCGCGAGGACCAGCAGCGCCCGTTCGCCGGCGGGAGCGCTGGCCGTGGCGAGCCGCGAGAACGCGGCGAGGACCTTCTCCTCCTCGCCCGCCATGGTCGAGCCGGCGACCAGGATCGGCCGTCCGGCGGCGAGCCGTTCGAGCCTCTGGGCGAGCTCGGGAAGGGCCGGCGGCTCCGGCGAGTCGAATTTGAGGTTGCCGGTGACGGTGACGCGCTCGGCGGGCACGCCGAGCGCCACCAGGCGCTCGGAATCGACCGCCGTCTGCACGCCGAAGCGGTCGATCGGCGCCAGGAAGAGCGGCAGCGCCAGCCGCCGCAAGCGCAGGAGGCGCGGGAAGCTGCGGTCGCTCACCCGGCCATTGACCACTGCGGTCGGGAGCCCGCGCCGGTGGACGGCGCGCAGCAGCAGGGGCCAGAAGTCGCCCTCCACCAGCACCAGGGCGGACGGGGCGAAGCGGCGGAAGAAACGGGCGATCGCGCAGCCGAGCTCGAACGGGAGGTAGGCCACGGCGACGCGGTCCCCCAGGCGCGCCGCGACCGCCCTGGCCTGGGCCTGGCCGGTCGGGGTGATGGTGGTGAGGACGAGCGCCAGGTCGCCGGGAAGGCGCGCCGCGAGCGTCCCGGCGAGGGCCGCTTCGCCGACCGAAACGGCGTGGATCCACAGCGCGCCCGGCCGCTGGGCGGCGGAACCCGGACCGCCGGCGTCCGGCGTGCTGCCGCCGAGCCGTCCCCGGAGCGTTGGCAGGTAGTGCCGGCGGCGCAGGAGAAGCAGCCAGGGTCCGGCCGTGAGGAGGGCCAGCACGGCCAGGATTTGGTAGATCCACCACATCGGGACCGGGGCAGTATAATCAAGCGCTGCAGTGTTTTGCCTGAAATCGGCAGGCTTTTGCACAGGCTTGGACGGAGCAGCCCGGCCGTCCGTAGAAAAGAGTTGGAACCGGTCATGCCAGAGTTGGTCTACTCCCAGAACCGCGAACGACTGAAGCTCGCCGAGCGGAGCGATCGTGAACTGCTGTGCCTGCTCAAGGCGGACGACGAGCTCGCGCTGGCCGAGCTCGTGGCGCGGAAGACCCGGGCCCTGATCCAGGTCACCGCCCGCATCGTCCGCGACGAGGAGGAGGCCCGGGACGTCGTCCAGGTCGCCTTCCTGAAGATCTGGGAGAGCCGGGCGAAGTACGACCCGCGGTGGAGCCCCAACACCTGGATCTACCGCATTGCGACCAACCTGGCGATCGATCACTGGCGCTCCCGCCGGTCGCGCGACCAGGCCGGCGAGCCGGTCCGCATGCACCTCCTGCGGGCGGCCGAGAGCCACCCCACCGGGGCCCTGGCCGAGCTCAAGGAGGCCGAGGTCGAACGCATCTTCATCGAGCTCGCGGCCGAGTTGACCGAAAAGCAGCGCCTGATCTTCCTGTTGCGCGAGACCGAAGGCCTGGCTTCCGGTGAAGTGGCGGAGATCGTCGGCTGCGAGGAATCCACGGTGCGCAACCATCTCTTCAACGCGCGCAAGATCCTGCGCCGGAAGCTCGTCGAGCGCTATCCCGAGTACGCCCGCGCCGAAATCCGACCGAAGGAGCTTGCCACGTGACCTGTCCCGACTGGCGCACCCTCGTTGCGGCGCGCGATGCCGGGCCTGCGGTCGAGCTTCCGGCCTGGGCGGAGGCTCGCCGGCATGCCGCGGGCTGCGACCTTTGCCGCCGAGCGGCGCTCGCTGCCGACCCACTGCTGCTCTTCGCGCGTCTGCCCGAGCGCGCCGTGACGCCGGCCGATATCGCCGACATGCAGACCGCGGTCTCTTCACTGGTGCGCGCCAGTCGCGTCGGCAGCGCTGGCCGCGGTGGTCACCCGCTGCCGGAGTCGCTGCGTGCCGGCGCGGCCGGTTCCGGCGCGCGCTCGATCGCCCGGGTGGCCGCGGTGCTCGGCGTCTGTTCCCTGCTGGCGCTCTCGGGCGCCCCCCGCCCGCGTCCGCCGGTTCTCGCCGCGCTGGCCTCCGGCAGCGGGCTGGCGGGCCTGGGGCAACTGGGGACATCAGCCGAGGACGCCGCGCCGTTGGGCTCGGTCGTCGAGGAACTGGATCGTCCGGGGGCCCGCATCTACGAACTGCCACAGTCCGACATGGCGGTCGTGATGATCGTCGACGCGAGCCTGGATGTCTGAGTACCGCTGCGTGCCGTCCCGGGCTCGTGGGTGGACCGGCCTGTTGGTGCTCAGTCTGGCGCTGGCGGGCGTCGCCACCGCTCAGGAGGTCGCGTCCGGGGCGCAACCGGCGCCGGCGACCGCCCGGTCGGCGGAGCCGGCGCCCCCCGCGCCCCGCCTGCGCTCGCAACCGGCCGGCTCCCCGCAGGCGGGAGCGAGCGCTTCTCGCGAAGCTTCCGCGGCGGTTCGCCTGATGGTTTTCAGCCTGGAGCGCCAGAGCGTCTTCGAAGCGCTCACCGTGGTTCGGCCGCTGCTTTCGGTGCAGGGTTCGGTCGAGCTCGATCCGGGCCGCAACACGATTTCGGTGCGCGACAACCTCGCCGCCCTGAGCCGCGTCGCCACCGCGATCCGGTTCTTCGATCGCGAGAGCCAGCCGGTCCACATCGACGTCTCGCTGATCCTCGCCGAAACCGCGAAGATCTCGCCGGTGCGGACCGACACCGGGATCTCGCCGGATCTGCTCGCCCGCCTGCAGCAGCTGCTGCGCTTCAACAGCTTCTCCCTGCTGGCCCACAGCCGGATCGCCAGCCGCGAAGGCGAGGCGGTGGTCTACGAGATGGCCCAGGGCTACCGGCTGAACTTCGAGCTCGGCTCGGTCGCCGACGGCAAGCGGATCCGCCTCGCGGGGTTCCGGATGGTGCGCGATCTGCCGGGCCAGCCCGAGCATGAGCTCGTCCGCACCGTAGTGCACCTGGGGCTCGACCAGCCGCTGATCCTGGGACTGACCCGGGACGAGGGCGCCGATCGCGCGCTGATGCTCGTACTGCGCTACGAGAGCGTATCGACTCCGCCGGTCTCCGCGGCAGGGCAATAGCGAATGGACTTCGTCTGTCATCTCGGCACGCCCGAGGGGCGCGTGGTGCGCGAGACCCGCGCTGCCGCGAACGAGTCGGTGCTGCGCGCCGAGCTCGAGCGGCAGGGGTTGCGGATCTTCACCATCGAACGCCGCCTCGGTCTGGCTTCGCCGGCGGAGCTCTGGGCCCGCATCCGTGGGCAGCGCAAGATTCCCTACAAGACGCTGATGGTCTTCAATCAGGAGCTCGCGGCGCTCCTCAAGGCGGGCCTGCCGCTGCTGCAGGCGCTGAACCTGATGCTGGAGCGCCTCCGCGAGCCGAACTTCAGGGAGATCCTGACGCAGGTGCGCGACCGGGTCCGCGGCGGCGAGGAGCTCTCCGACGCCTTCGCATCGTTCGGCTCGGTCTTCCCGCCGCTTTACGCCGCGACGCTCAAGGCGGGCGAGCGTACCGGTGAGCTCGAACAGGTGCTGCGCCGTTTCATCCGCTATCTGAAGCTCGTCATCGAGGCGCGCAAGCGCGTGGTCTCGGCGCTCGTCTACCCTGCCGTCCTGGTCGGCCTTTCGATCGCGATGCTCTTCGTCATGGCGATCTTCGTCATGCCGCGGTTCACCGTGTTCTACGACTCGATGGACATGCAGCTGCCGCTGCTGACCCGCATCACGCTCGGGGTCTCGCTTTTCCTGCGCGACAATCTCATCTTCATCATCGCCGGCATCACCGCCACGGTGGTCGCGGTGCGCCGTTGGGCGCGCACGCCCACGGGCGCCGTGACGATCGACCGCTGGCGGCTCCGCGTTCCGTTCCTCGGGCCGGTGTTGCACCTGTTCTCGCTCGCCGAGTACTGCCGCTCGCTATCGACCCTGCTTTCCGGTGGCATGCCGCTGGTGCCTTCGATGGAGATCTCGGGCCGGGCGGTCTCCAACCTCCACGTGCGCGCCAAGATCTCACCCACGGTGCAACAGGTGCGCGAAGGCAAGGCGCTCCACGAAGCACTCGACGGCACCGGAATCGTCACCGACCTCGCGATCGACATGGTCAAGGTCGGCGAGGCCACCGGATCGCTCGATGTGATGCTCACCAATATCGCCGACTTCTTCGACGAGGAGGTCGAGCTCAGGATGCAGCGCATCCTCTCGCTCGTCGAACCGCTGATGCTGGTCATCATGGGCTGCCTGGTCGCTGCGTTGCTGGTGTCGGTCTACATGCCGATGTTCAACGCCATGGGAGGCATCACTTGAGCACGGCTCCAGCTCCTCTCCCGCCGGGCGCCGAACTCCTGGCGACCGATCGCGCGTTGCGCTCGGCCGACGAGCGTCGCGCCGTCGAGCGGATCGCCGCATTGCACGGCCTCGAATTCGTCGACCTCGAACACTTCCGGATCGACAACGAGCTCTTCCACACGATTCCGTTCGAGCTCATGCTGCGCTACGGCTTCATTCCCCAGGTGCAGCTCCCGGGCCGCATCGCCCTGGTGATGAAGGACCCGAAAGACGTCGCGCGCCTCGACGAGCTCGAGCTGCTGCTCGGGCAGGCGGTCGAAGTGCGCGTCGGAGTGCCGTCGGCGATCGAGGAGATCCTGCAGAAATCCGAGTCGACCCAGCGAGTGCTGGAGGAGGCGACGGAGGATTTTCGCATTCAGCTCGTCCAGGAGGACGACCAGGGCGAAGAGGTGTTGTCGATCGACAGCATCACCGCCGACGCGTCGCCGGTGATCAAGCTGGTCGATTCGACCGTCTTCAACGCCATCCAGCGCCGCGCCTCCGACATCCATATCGAGTCACGTGACAACGAAGTGGTGATCAAGTACCGCATCGACGGCGTCCTCTACCAGGCGATGGAGCCGATCGACAAGCGCCACCACCAGACGATCATCAGCCGAATCAAGGTCATGTCGGAGCTCGACATCGCCGAGAAGCGCGTTCCCCAGGACGGTCGTTTCAAGCTGCGCCTCAAGGGACGCACGATCGACTTCCGCGTTTCGATCATGCCCTCGGTACACGGCGAAGACTGCGTCATCCGCATCCTCGACAAGGAGTCGATGTCGGCGGAGTTCCACAACCTGCGGCTCGACATCCTGGGATTCGACGACGACACCATGCGCAAGGTGCGCAAGTCGATCCGCGAGCCCTACGGCATGGTGCTGGTGACCGGGCCGACGGGCAGCGGCAAGACGACGACGCTCTATGCCTGCCTGTCGGAGATCCAGTCGCCGGAAGACAAGATCATCACCATCGAGGACCCGGTCGAATACCAGCTCAAGGGGATCACCCAGATTCCGGTCAACGAGAAGAAGGGACTGACCTTCGCGCGCGGCTTGCGCTCGATCCTCCGGCACGACCCCGACAAGGTGATGATCGGCGAGATCCGCGACGAGGACACCGCCTCGATCGCCATCCAGTCGGCGCTCACCGGCCATCTCGTGTTCACGACCGTGCACGCGAACAACGTGGTCGACGTACTGGGGCGCTTTCTGAACATGAAGGTGGATCTCTACAACTTCGTTTCGGCCCTGAACTGCGTCCTCGCCCAGCGCCTGGTGCGCAGGATCTGCCCGCATTGCCGGCGCGAGGCGACGGTCAGCGCGCAGCTGCTGGAGGATTCGGGTCTTTCGTCGGCGGTCTACGGCGATCACCCGTTCTTCGAAGGTGCCGGCTGTCTCGAATGCAACGGCACCGGCTTCCTCGGCCGCCTCGCAGTCTCGGAGTTGCTCGACCTCTCGGATCGTATCCGCGAGCTGATTCTGGAGAAGCGGCCGGGTTCGGAGATCAAGCGCGCGGCCAAGGAAGAAGGAATGCGGTTCCTGCGCGAGTCCGCGCTGGAGAAGGCTCTGCAAGGATTGACGACGCTACGTGAGATCAATCGGTTTACCTTCGTGGATTGAGCGCGTCCTGGGCCGCCAGCCCAGGCCGGTGCCGCCGCACGTTTTTGCGGTCCGCCGGCGTGAGCTGCGCTTCGCCGCGTTCTCGCGGCAGCCTGGCGACAACTCCGGACTCGAGCTCGCCGAGTTTCACTCCGTGCCGCTCGCCGAGGGGATCTTCGGCAGTGGCCCGCTGGGGGTGCCCGCCGGCGAGAGCGAGGCGCTGGCTGCGAGCGTGCGCCTGCTCATCGCACGCTCCTCGAAGCCCGTGCGGGAGGCGAGCGTCGTCCTCCCGGATGCCTGGGCACGCAGCATGGTGCTCGAGCTCGGCGACCTGCCCGAGGAGCCTGCGGCGCGGCTCGAGGTCCTGCGGTTTCGCGTCAAGCGGATGGTGCCTTATCGCGTCGAAGACCTGCGCATCGAGGCCGTGCCCATCGGTCTCGCCGGAGGCGGCGGAGGCACTGGAGCCATCGGAGCCATCGGAGTCAACGGCGCAAGCGGCGCCAGCGGCGACGCCGGGGCGGGGAGCACCGGCGGCGGGTCGTCCGCGGCTGCCGGCGAAACGGCGCAGTGTCTCGTCACGCTGGCGAACTCCGCGGTCTGCGCGCTGATCGAGGACGGCTTCTCGAGCTGTGGCATACGCGTCGGCCAGCTCTCGGGAGCGACACTCTCGACGCTGCAGGCGCTGAATCGGGGCGAGCTCGAACGCGGCCTGTTCGGTCTCGCGCTGGTCGACGCCGACGGTTTCAACCTCGCGCTCGTGCGCGCCGGGGTGCCGGTGGTCTGGCGGCAGAAGAGCTTCGCCGAGGGACTCGCGGACGCGGATCGCGCCCGCCTGCTGACCGCCGAATTGCGGCTCACCCGGACCTTTCTCAGCGAGCGCTTTCCCGGCGAGGCGCTCACTGCGCTTCATCTCGCCGCGCCGCGCGCAGTCGAGCCGTTCTGGCTCGACGTGCTGGCGCAGGGCTTCGAGGTCCAGCCGACGCGTCTCCGGGTCGAGCACCTGGCGCTGGCCGCCGAAGGCTTCGGCGATGCCCTTTCCGAGCTCGCGCCGCTCGCCGGCGCAGCCTCGCGGGAGGTTGCTTGAGCAGCCTGCGCTGGCAGGAGCCCAATCTCGCGCGGGCGCCGTTCGTCAACGAGCGCCCGGTGCGGCGCCTGGCTGTCGCGCTCTGGCTGCTGTTCGCAATCGTCGGCGGTACCGGCTTCTGGATGTCGCGGACGCTGCGCCAGGAGACCGGAACGCGACTTGCCGACCTGGTGCGGCTCAACACCGAATCGGTGAATGCCCGCGGGCGCGCCGTGACGCTGGAGCAGGAGCTCCGCGCCGCCGACCTGCCGGCGCAGAACGAGCGCGCGGAGTTCCTGAACCGGCGCCTGGCCGAGCGTTCCTTTTCCTGGAGCGGCCTCCTGGAGAAGCTCTCGCAGACGATGCCGCGCGGCGTTCGCCTGATGCGGCTGTCGCCCGAGGGCTTCGTCCGCGAGCGCGGGAAGTCCAGCAAGGCAATGCAGCAGACGGCGGCGACGACGCGCGTTGCGCTGCGCATCACCGGCGAGGCCGAGGAGACCGAGGCGCTGCTCGAGTTCGTGGATCGGCTCTTCGTGCACCCTGCGTTCGACCGCCCCAACCTTTCGCGGGAGACCGAGAAGAAGGACTTCAAGATCCAGTTCGAGCTCACGGTCGGCTATCTGCCGCAGACCGCCGGCGAGCCGTCGGCGACCGCAGCGCTGCCACCGGGAGATGCGCCCCGCGCCGGGTCGGGGGCTGCGGCTCGAGGTCCGGCCGGCCGTCTGTCAGGCGTTCCGGACGCCGCGCCGGGAGCCGACGCCGGCGTCAGCGCGAGCGCCGCCGCGCCGGTGCCCTCTCCCGGCGGTGCGGCGGTGGCGAGCCGCCGACTGCCGGCGCCGCCGCCCGACCGGCGCGCCGCCGAGCGCGCCTCTGGCAGCCTCGCTGCACCGTCCGGCGACGCCGAGACACCGGCTCCCGCCGCCACTCCCTCCGCGGCCGCGGTCGACCGCAGCCCTTGGGCAACCGGAGAAGGCGGATTCGCCGGCGTTCCCGTCGCTCCGGCCTCCGGGATCGGCGGCGGCACCGGGCCGGGAGTCGCGGTGCCGCCGGGCGCGGGGGCGAAGTTCCCCGCCGACGTCATGCCGACTCCGCTCCGGCCGTACGCTTCGACATCGGGTGGTGGACGATGAGCGGCGCCTATGCCCTCTGGCGCCGCCGGGTCTGGATCTGGCTCCCCCCGGCCGTGGCGCTGCTCGGTGCCACGCTCTATCTCGTCCTGCTCGAGCGCGGCGTCAGCGCGCAGGGCGCCAGTCTCGACGCCCGCCTGTCCGCGGCCCAGCGCGAGCACATGGAGGCCCAGACGAACCTCGCGCGGCTGGAAGGCCTCGATGCCGCCGCGCAGTCGACGCGCGACGAGATGGAGCGCCTCATGGCGGAGAAGTTCGCTACCGAGAGCGGCCGGTTCACGAACCTCATCCGTGAGATCAAGCAGCTCGCCGAACATGCGGGGCTCGACCCGCGGGAGCTCGGCTACCCCGAGGAGACCTACGCCGAGCTCGGCCTGGTCCGGCGCTCGTTCGTCTTCAGTGTCGAGGGGAGCTATCTGAATCTGCGCGCCTTTCTCTACCTCCTGGAGCTTTCGCCTTCGTACGTCACCGTGGATCAGATCGAAGTGCGTGATCTGACGGGCGCGAAGGGCCTGGGCGTGAGCCTGCGACTCTCCACCTTCTTTGCTGCGCCGCCGGCGGCCGCCGCGGCGCATGCAGCCGGGGCACCGCCGGCGCAGGGCCGCCCGTGAAGCTCGCCCAGCGGGAGCGCAAACTTCTCCTGGCGCTGGCCGCCCTGGGCGGCCTGGCCGGGCTGCGGGCGCTCTGGTCGCTCATGGCGCCGTCCCTGCTGACGCCGGAGCCTGCCGCGGCCTCTGCGGTCGCCAAGCGGTCCGCCGCGACGCGTTCGAACTTCGGCAAGAGCTCGCGCCGCGCCGCGCAAGAGCTGCCGAAGGAGATCGTCGAGCTCCAGCTCGCCGACCTCGAAACTCCGCCGCGGGCGCTCTCGGTCGGCCGCGATCCGTTCCGGTTTGCTCCGCCGCCTCCTCCGCCTCCTCCGCCTCCTCCGACCAAGGCGGAACTCGAGGAGATGAAGCGGCAGCAGGAGGCCCGTCGGCTGGCGGCAGAGGAGGCCGCCAGACAGGCGGCGATTCCCCGGCCGCCGCCGGTGTCCGTGGTCTACCTCGGCAGCTTCGGTACGGCGGAGCGCCGTATCGCGGTGTTTGCGGACGACAAGGGCGAGAATCTCTACAATGTACGCGTCGGCGAAGTCGTCGAAGGCAAATTCATCGTCGACCGTATCGGCTACGAATCGGTCGACCTCAAGTTCGTCGGGTTTCCCGACGAGCCGGCGAAGCGCTTGCCGATCGGGGGCTAGGTTTGTTCGGAAAAAACTTCATGAGTCGGAGAGATCGGGTCGCCGGAGCGCTGCTCCTCGTGCTGGTCCTGGCAGGAACCTCCGGATGCGCGACCTATCGCCTCGCGCACGAGGCCTCGCTGGCGGAGGAGAACTCCGACTGGGATGCCGCCGTCGAGCACTATCTCGAGCTCGTCGATCGCCAACCCTCGAACGTCCGCTTCAAGACGGCCCTTCTGCGCGCCCGGCTGAAGGCCTCGCAGGAGCATTTCAGCAAAGGGCAGCGCTTCCGCGCGGCGGGAGTCCAGGAGCGCGCCCTGATCGAGTTTCAGGAAGCCGTGCAACTCGATTCGACCAATCAGTACGCCCAGGTCGAGCTCGACCGATTGCGTGCCGAGATGGCCAAGGCAGACCGCGCCGGCGCCCCGATGTCGCTCGAAGAGCTCAAGAAGAAGACCCGCGACCTGCCGGCGCAGCCGCCGGTGCTCTCGCCGCGCTCGAAAGAGGCGATCTCGCTCGATTTCCCGAAACCGGTGTCGATCTTCGACATCTATCGCGCGCTCGGCAAGGCGTTCGGTATCAACATTCTCTTCGATCCGGCGCTCAAGGACCAGGATCTCGCCATCGAGCTGCGCGACGTCACCGCGCAGAACGCGCTCGAAACGCTGATGCGGGCTGCCGGGCACTTCTACAAAGTGGTCGACGAGCACTCGATCATCATCGCGGCGGACAATCCGCAGAACCGCAAGAACTACGAGGACCTGGTGATCCAGACGTTCTTCCTCTCGAACGCCGAGGTGAAGGACGTCCTGACGCTGCTGCGCAGCCTCATCGGCGCCAAGAACATCGCCACCAACGAAGAGTTGAACGCGGTGACGATCCGCGACACCGCCGACAAGGTGAAGGTGGCGCAGCGGATGATCGAGGGCATCGACAAGTCGCGTTCGGAGGTCATCGTCGACGTCGAGCTGATCGAGGTCGACACCAACCGGATTCGCGAGCTCGGCGTGAGCCTGTCCGAGAACCAGATCACCCAGACGCTGGACATGGGTGAAGATGCCAAGGTCCACCTCTCCGACCTCAAGTACCTGAACCAGAGCAGCTGGATCCTGACGATTCCGTCGATCATCTACGACTTCGTCAAGACCAACTCCGATGCCCAGCTCCTCGCCAAGCCGCAGATCCGCATCAGCGAAGGCGAAAAAGGCAAGGTTCACATCGGCGACCGGGTGCCGATTCCGGTCACCAGCTTCAACTCGGCGCAGACCTCGGGCGGCAACATCATCCCGATCACTTCGTTTCAGTACCAGGACGTCGGCATCAAGATCGATATCGAGCCGCGCGTGCACCACAACAAGGAGGTCACGCTCAAGCTCCAGATCGAGATCAGCCAGATCACCGGTTACCAGGATGGCGGCGGCGGCCAGAAGCAGCCGATCATCGGCACGCGGACGATCGAGTCGACGATCCGGTTGAAGGATGGCGAGACCAACTTCCTCGCCGGCCTGATCCGCACCGACGAGGTCCAGGGCGAGACCGGCATCCCCGGCCTATCCGACATCCCGATCATCGGCCGGCTGTTCGGCAAGACGTCGAGCAACATCAAGCGCAGCGACGTCATGCTGACGCTGACGCCGCACATCATCCGCACCCCGGAGATCACCGAGGGCGATCTGATGCCGATCTGGGTCGGCACCGAGTCCAACATCTCGTTCCGTGGCGGTACGCCGCGGGTCGAGTCCGAGGCGGAAGGTCCGTTCGACGACGGCCAGTCGTCCGCCGAGGCGGAGGAGAAGATCCGCGAGCAGGTGCAGCGGTTGCCGCGGGGGCTGCGCTCGGAGGGCGTGACGGGATCCGGACCGGCCGCGGCCGAGCCGCTCGGCGGGGTGAACCTCGCGCCGGGAGGAGCGCCTTCGAATCCGTTCGCGGCGCCGCCGAAGAAGGTCGAGCCCGGGGACGAAGAGCTTCCGGACAACGGGTCGGCGAGCCTCCGGGCGCCCGCCCCCTCCGGCACTCCGCTCGATCTCTTCGCCTCCTCGGGCGCGAGCGCGGCCGGCTTCGGGAGCGCCCGCCTTCGCGTGCTGCCGAGTTCGGTCGCGGTCTCGTCCGGACAGGGATTCGAGATGCAGGTCGAGATTGCGACCACCTCGCCGGTGGCGCATGTGCCGATGCGGCTCTCCTGGGACCCCGGGCTGCTGGAGCTGGAAAAGGTCGTTGCGGGAGATTTCCTCGGCAGCGCCAAGAATGCCGGGTTCACGAGCGACACCTCGATTCCGGGAGAGCTCGAGATCCAGGCCGACCGCGTCGCGGGAGCCTCCGGCGTCGCCGGACACGGCACGCTGGCGAGGCTCCGTTTCCGCGCCCTGGGCACCGGCGCTGCCACCGTCGCGGTCGCCACGTCGCGCATCGAGGACGCCGAGCGCTATGAGCTCGCGTCCGTCGCGGGCACGGCGAGCGAAGTGGACATTCGTGCGCCCGAGGAGTCCGGACTGACGGTGCTCGAAACCGTCGAGCCGATCGAGCCGGCGGCCGAGCCGGACGGAGGTTCATGAAATCCAGTCGCGGCTTCACCCTGACCGAGCTTCTGGTCGTCTGCGCGGTGCTCTCGATCCTCGCCGGGGTGACATTTCCGTCCGTCAAGTACACGCGCAAGAGGATGAAGGAGATCGAATTGCACGCCCAGTTGCGCGAGATGAGGGCGGCGATCGATGAGTTCAAACGCTACAGCGACGCCGGCTTCCTGCCGATCGATTTCGGCACCGACGGCTATCCGAAGGACCTCGAGGTGCTGGTCGAGGGCGTCGACGTAGTGGGGCAGATCGACAAGAAGGCGCGCTTCCTGCGCCGGATCGGAGTCGACCCGATGACCGGTGACGACGAGTGGGGACTGCGCAGCTATCAGGACGAGCCCGACTCGGGGAGCTGGGGGGGCGAGAATGTCTACGACGTCTACTCGCTCTCCGGCGGCACGGGACTGAACGGGATCCCGTACTCGCAATGGTGAGCGCGCGGAAAGCTGCCCAGCGCGGCTTCACTCTGCTCGAGCTGATCATCGTCATCGCGATCATCGGCATCCTGGCGACGATCGCCATGCCGGCGTTGAAGGACATGCCGCGGCGGGCGAACGAGTCGGTGTTGAAGACCAACCTGCGCACGATCCGCGACCTCATCGACCAGTACTACGGCGACCAGGGCCACTATCCCGAGAGCCTCGACGTGCTGGTCGAAAAGGGCTACGTGCGGCATGGTGCCCTACGATCCGCTGACCAAGAGCTCGACCACCTGGAAGCTCGTCTTCGAAGAGCCCGATCCGCTGACCGAGCCGGCAGAGACCGACCTTCCCGAAGGCGGAGAGCCGGGGATCATCGACGTGCGTTCCGGTTCGCCGCTGATCGCGCTCGATGGCACTCCGTATGTCGAGCTGGTAGCCCTGCCGGTGAGCCCGGCCCGGCGGAGTCGCCGGCGAGCGGCTACAGCCTGGTCATGGTGGTGATGCTCATCACCGTCATGAACATCGTGGTCGCGATCGCGCTCCCGCTGTGGAGCGGCATGATCAAGCGCGACAAGGAGGAGGAGCTGATCTCGCGCGGCCTGCAGTACGCCGAGGCGATCCGCGTCTTTCAACGCCGTTTCGGGCGCCTGCCGGTGCAGCTCGACGAGCTCATCAAGGTCGAGCCGCGCTCGATCCGGCGACTCTGGGAGGATCCGATGACCGGCAAGGCGGACTGGATCCTGATCCTCGAAGGCGCGCCGCCGGGGACGCCCGGGAACCCGGGGATCGACCCGGTCACCGGCGAGCCGCTGCCGCCGGGAACAGCCGATCCGCAGGATCCGTCGGGCGGCGCGAACGGGGAGACTCCGCCGCAGCCGGTCGGGCCGATCCGGGGCGTGCGCAGCCGGGCCACCGGCGAAGCCTTCACGTCTTCCTCGACCAGACGAGCTACGCCAGTTGGGAGTTCCGCTCCGACATCTTCTCGCGCTTTCGCGCGGCGCCGTCGGAAAACGGCATTCCGCGCATGTCGGCGCTCACGATCGGCCGGCCCTTCCGCTACGCGAACGCCGGCGGCCTGCAGAACCCCGGCGACCTCCGGCCGCCGCTCTCCCCGCCCGGCGGGCCAGGCTCGCCGCCGCCTGGAAAGCCCAGGACGCGCTCCCCCGCCGACAACCCGCAGCCGGGCGGGAAGAATTGACCTCCGGCCGACCGCCCACCGTCCGGGTTCGCCGCTGGCACCACGCCGAGGGTCTGCCTCTGCCGGAGCCGGCCACCGGCGGCAGCGCTGGAGCCGATCTGCGCGCCGCAGTCGATGAAGATCTGCTGCTCGTTCCGGGAGCTCGTGCCCTCGTTCCCACCGGCTTCAGCGTCGAAATCCCCGCCGGCTGGGAGGGACAGGTGCGTCCGCGCAGCGGTCTCGCGGTCCAGTTCGGCCTGACGCTGCTCAACTCGCCCGGCACCATCGACAGCGACTATCGCGGCGAGGTGCGCGTACTCCTGATCAATCTCGGTTCCGAGCCGTTCACCGTACGCCGGGGCGAGCGCATCGCGCAGCTGGTCGTCTCGCCGGCGCCGCGCGTCCGCTTCGTCGAGGTCGAGGATCTCCCACCGAGCGGGCGCGGCGAGGGCGGGTTCGGTTCGACCGGCCGGAGTTGAGGAGGGTGCCGCGGGCGCCCTTCGGGTGTGGCGCTACTGCGCCGGCGGTTCCGGATCGGGCTTGGCCACCAGCCCCAGCAGGAGGTCCATCACGAGTGTGCGCAGCTCGAGGCTGTACTCGGTGAGGTCGCGCAGCCGATCCTCGATCTGCTCCAGGCTGGCGCGCCCGGGACCTGAGCTGCGGGCGCGCAGGCGGTAGGAGAGCCGGTCGTCGAGCGACTCCAGGCGGTCGTGCACATCCTTGAGACGTTTCGGGTCCATACCTCACCTCGCTCCTATGGCGCTTCGAGCTCGAGAACGTAGTCGACGAGAAGGTCGACGTCGCCGCGCTCGAGCTTGTGGGCAAACGCCGGCATCGAACCGTACCCCTGGGTGATGCGCAGGTAGATCGGACCGCGCGCGCGCCGGCGGACGAGCGCCGAGCGCGACAGGTCGGTATTGGGCGAGAGCGTCAGGGCTCGTGGATCGCCACGGCCGTCGGCGCCGTGACAGCGGGCGCAGTGCTCGCCGTAGAGCTCGGCGGCGCTGCGGCCTGAGTTCGGCGCTCCGCATCCGGCGACGGTGAACGAGATCGCGGCCGCTGCCAGTGCCGCGGTTCGCACTGCGCACTGGCGCCCGGAGCGCCAGGGGTTCACTCGCCAGTCTCCCCGCGGAGCTTGCGCAGGTATCGCAGCAGCGCCCGCATCTCCTCGCGCGTGAGCTCGTCGCGGGCCGGCATCTTGCCGAAGACCCCCTCGCGGATGACCGTCTCGATGGAGCCGTCGTCGCCGTACT
The DNA here is from genome assembly GCA_963788175.1 of Thermoanaerobaculia bacterium. Classification (GTDB taxonomy): domain Bacteria; phylum Acidobacteriota; class Thermoanaerobaculia; order Multivoradales; family JAGPDF01; genus JAGPDF01. Next base: position 87,556 of record CAWBFZ010000012.1, on the reverse strand, counting down.
TCCGCCAGCTGTTGTCCGTCAGATCGGCCCACTCGTTGCTCATGTAGCGCGCCGTGTTGCCGCGTCCGTCGAGGCCGTGGCACGAGGCGCAGAGACGGCGATAGATACGCTCGCCCGGGTCCTTCGCTTCGAACGGGTCGCAGCCCGGGAGCGCGAGGGCGAGGCCCGTCACCAGGAACATCGCGGCGGGGCGAAGCGCGCGGATCGTCGTCATCGGATCACTCCCTGGGCCGCCGGTGAACCAGCATCGTCGTCGCCTGGTCGCGCGGACGGATGACGATCTCATCGATGTCGACGTGCGCCGGCAGGCTCGCCACCCAGCGAACCGCTTCGGCGATGTCTTCGGCAACCAGAGGTGTCATGCCCTCGTAGACCTTTTGCGCGCGCTCGCGATCGCCCGCGAAGCGCACCAGTGCGAACTCGGTCTCGGCGAGTCCCGGCAGGATCTCGGTGATCCGCACCGGCTGGCCCAGGAGCTCGAGGCGGAGCGTTCGGGTCAACGCGTGCACGGCATGTTTCGAGGCGGTGTAGCCGCCGCCGCCGGGATAGGTTTCGACGCCGGCGATCGAGCCCAGATTGACGATCAGGCCGTCGCCGGAAGCGATCAGTTTCGGCAGCAGGGCGCGGGTCATGCGCAGCACGCCGAGAACGTTGAGCTCGAACATCGCGCGCCACTTGTCGTCGACCGAGGCGGCGAGACTCTCCGCGCCGAACGCGTTGCCGGCGTTGTTGACCAGCACGTCGACCCGGTCGAGGGTGGCGCAGAACGCTGCGACACTCGCCTCGTCGGTCACGTCCAGCGCGGCGTAGCGCGCTCCCAGGGGCTCCGCGATCGCCGCCAGCCGGTCCACCCGCCGCGCTCCGAGCACGACGAAGAAGCCCTCGTGCGCCAGGGCCCGCGCCGTCGCCGCCCCGAACCCGGAGCTCGCTCCCGTCACCACCGCCACCCGAGCGCCTTTTTCCATGACCATCGGGCGCGGAGTCTACTCGAAGGATCGGGAGGGCACGATGGAGTTCCTCTCTCCCTGGACCGGCGCCGAGGGGCAGAGATCGGCCAGCATGCAGCTCGCGCAGAGCGGCTTCCTGGCATTGCAGACCTTGCGGCCGTGGTCGATCAGGAGGTGCGAGAGGAGGGTCCAATCCGCACGCGGGAAGAGCGGCATGAGGTCGGATTCGATTTTCACCGGGTCGGTCGCCTTCGTCAGTCCGAGCCTCCCGGCGAGCCGTCCGACGTGGGTGTCGACGACGACACCTTCGTTCATGGCGAAGGCGTTGCCGAGGACCACGTTGGCGGTCTTCCGGCCGACGCCGGGGAGCTTCACCAGCTCCGCCATGCTGCGCGGGACCTCGCCGCTGTGGCGCTCGACGAGCACCCGGCCGAGGCCCTGGAGCGCCTTGGCCTTGTTGCGGAAGAAGCCGGTGGACTGGATCAGGGCCTCGAGATTCTCCAGCGGAATCTGCGCGTAGTGGGCGGCGGTGGGACAGGACGCGAACAGCGCGGGGGTCACCAGGTTGACGCGCACGTCGGTGCATTGCGCCGAGAGCACCGTCGCGGCGAGGAGCTCGAGGGCGTTCCCGTGGGCGAGCGCGCAGTGGCTCCCCGGGTAAGCGGCCTTGAGCCGCGCGAGGATCTCTGCGGCGCGCGTCGCGCGCGCCGCCATCGACTCGCGCCCGCGCGCGGGTGCTCGTGCGACCCTCTTGCGCGCCGGGGTGGCCAGGATCACTCCTTGTCGAAAAGCGCCCGCAAGACCAGCATGCTCATTTCTCGCCTCCTGCAGGGAGATTCTCGCCCTGTCGTTCGCGCACGATGCGCCAGGCCTGTTCGGCGACCCTGCGGTCGTTGGCATGCGAGAGCCTGGCGATCGCCTCGGCCCAGGGGAACCAGCGCGCGGCCACCACCTCGCGCGGCTCGAAGTTGGTCTCGCTGCCACTCTCGTAGCTGAGCAGGAAGTAGTCGACGTGCTTCCTGATCCGGTGTTTGCCGCGCTCGAGAAAGGTGTAGTCCACGCCGGAGAGTGGCGCCAGGATCGAACCGGTCACTCCGGTCTCCTCACGCACCTCCCGCAGCGCAGCTTCCGCCGGCAGCTCGCCCGCCTCGAGGTGACCCTTCGGCAGTTGCCAGCGGCGTCCGCCGGCAGTGGCGATCAGCAGCACTTCGTCGCCGCGCACCACCAGTCCGCCCGCGGAGTGCTGCTCGCTCACGACCGGCGAGTTGGACGGCGGTCTCACGGGCTCAACCGATCGCACTGCCAGACGCCGTCCTCGAGGTGGAAGTGGCGGCGCTCGTGGAGACGGCTCTTCTTGCCTTGCCAGAACTCGATCGCGTGCGGGCGGAGCAGGTAGCCGCCCCAGTGCGGCGGCCGCGGGACCGCCCGGCCGAGGTAGAGCATCTCGGTCGCGACAACCCGGCGCAGCAGGGCGAATCGCGAGACCAGCGGCTGACTCTGGAAAGAGGCCCAGGCGCCGAGCTGATGGCCGCGCGGCCGGGTGGCGAAGTAGGCGTCCGACTCAGCCGCGGGGAGGCGTTCGATCGTCCCCTCGGCGCGGACCTGCATCTCCAGCCAGTCCCAGTGCCAGCACAGGGCGGCACGCGGATTCTCGGCGAGCTCCCGGCCCTTGCGGCTGTCGTAGTTGGTGAAGAACTGGAAGCCGCGCTCGTCGACACCCTTGAGCAGCACCATGCGCGCGCTCGGCGCTCCGGATGCGTCGGCGGTGGCGAGCGCCATCGCAGTCGGATCGGTTGGCGCATCCTGCGAGAGGCGCGCGAACAGGGACTGGAACTCGGCGATGGGATCGAGCAGATCGGGAACGGCGGCGGGGGCGTGGGGCGGCGGCATCAGTTCGCCGGGCTCTCGGGCTCGTTCGCGGTCCAGACGGGGAGGGTTGAGGGATCGACCCCGACAGAGGAGACCGCCGCCGCCCAGACCGCCTCCGTCGTGCCGCCGAAGACCAGATCGGGATCGACCGGGGCGATCAGCCAGTCGTTGCGCAGGATCTCGCTCACCAGCTGGCCGCCGCCCCATCCGGCATAGCCCAGAAAGAGCCGGAAGCGATACGGCGGCCGGCCCGCGAGGGCCGCAAGCTCGCCGATGTGTTGCGTCAGGTGGATGCCGGGATAAACCTCGGTCGCGCCGTCGAGCGGCGGCAGCTCGTCGCCCGCGCCGGAGTAGAGGACGGTTCCGACCTGGGGCTGGACCGGTCCGCCGAACTGGGCCAGATCGTCCTTGTCCCCGCCCCAGGGCAGGGCGAGGTCGGTGAGAATCTCCGCAACCTTGAGCTCGGTCCGGCGATTGACGATGAAGCCGAAGCTCCCCTCCTCCTCGTGAGCGAGCAGCAGGATGACGCTCTTGCGGAAGTACGGATCGGCCACCTGAGGCATGGCGAGGAGCAGGAGCGGCGGAGCGAGGGCGGACGGCGATGGCACCCGGAGATTCTATCCGCTCCGGCAGGGCGGCAGCGCGTTCGCCGCAAGTTCAGCGCCGGCGGCCGACCGCGTCGAGAACGGAATCGACCAGCTCGCCGAGCAGATCGAGCCACTGCGCGTCGGCCGGCTTCTCGGCGACGACCTCGCGGAACTCCTGCTTGGCGATCGCGTCGCGGCGGAGGGCCTCCTTGCGCTCCGCGGCGAGTCGCTCTTCAGCGCGCGACAGACCGCCGCCGCGGATCCACGCCAGCGTGGATTCGAGCTCGGCGGCGTCGAACCAGAGCCCGTGGCTGCCGCAGACGTCGAGGACCACGCCCGAGCTGCCGGCGAAGGCGCGCCGGACCATGAGCTTGCGGCAGACCGGGCAGGGGCGGTAGGTCACCTTGCCCGGAGTCGGCGAGCGGCCCGTCCGCGGCCGGCTGTTGGCCGCCAGCGGCTCCGGGACAACCTCGCGCCGGGCGCGCTCCTGCAGGGCATCGAAGGTCGGGTGGCCCAACCAGATACCGGCGCAGCTGCTGCATTCGAGCATGGCGAGCGCTGTGGTCGCGTCCGGGATCCGCCGGCTGGAGAGCCGGCGCGCGGGGCTGCAGGAGGGACAGGAGAACTCGGTGCGTCCGCCGGCGACCGCCTCCGGCGCGATGCGGGTGCCGCAGCTGTGGCAGAAGCGCTGGTGGTCGCCGATGCGCGCGGCGCAGACCGGGCAGAGGGTGTTGCGCTCGCTCTCGCCGAGGACGAACGGCGCCGAACAGAAGGTGCAATCGACCGCGCCGGCGGCACGCGGCGCGCCGCAGGAGGCGCAGCGCACCACCGGCGCCTCCTGCGCGGCGCTCGCCGGAACCTCGAGCACCGCTCCGCAAAGGCAGCGGAAGCGCTCGCCGGGCGCGAGCTCACCGGCGTCGAACTGGCGGAGGCAGGAGTCGCAGCGCACCAGTCGGCGATAGCGCGGCGACGGGAGGGCCGGGCCGGGTGGGCGGGTCGGGCGACGAGGGCGGGTCGAGGGCGAATCGGACATGAAAGCTCCCGGAAGGAGTCTACTCGCGAGCGTACGATATCGTTCGGGGGTCAGCCGCTTCGGCAAGGGAGCCCACCTCATGCAAGACAGTTTCGGCAGCCACGGTACCCTCGCGGTCGGAGGGGAGAACCTGAAGATCGCCCGCTTGGCCGCGCTCGAAAAGCGCGGCTACGACCTCACCCGCCTCCCTTACGCGCTCAAGATCCTGCTCGAAAACCTCCTGCGCCGGGAGGATGGCAAGATCGTCTCCTCCGAGGAGATCGACTTCCTCTGCCGCTGGGATCCGCAGGCGGCGCCGTCGCGCGAGATCGCCTTCATGCCGGCGCGGGTGCTCCTGCAGGACTTCACCGGCGTGCCGGCGGTCGTCGATCTCGCCGCGATGCGCGATGCGATGGCGGCGATGGGCGGCGATCCCAACCGGATCAATCCGCTGCAGCCGGTCGAGCTCGTGATCGACCATTCGGTGCAGGTCGACGAGTACGGCTCGGAGGCGGCGCTGCTGCTCAACAGCCAGAAGGAGTTCGAGCGCAACCACGAGCGCTACCTCTTCTTGCGCTGGGGACAGAAGGCGTTTCGCAACTTCCGCGTCGTGCCGCCGGCGACCGGCATCGTGCACCAGGTCAACCTCGAATACCTGGCGCGGGTGGTGATGCAGGAGGAGGGCTGGGCCTATCCCGACACCCTCGTCGGCACCGACTCGCACACCACGATGATCAACGGCCTGGGCGTCCTCGGCTGGGGGGTCGGCGGCATCGAAGCCGAGGCGGCGATGCTCGGCCAGCCGGTCTCGATGCTCATTCCACAGGTCGTCGGCTTCCGCCTGACCGGGCGCCTCCCGGAAGGAGCGACGGCGACCGACCTCGTGCTCACCGTCACCCAGACGCTGCGCAAGAAGGGCGTGGTCGGCAAATTCGTCGAGTTCTTCGGCCCGGGGCTCGCGAACCTCCGCCTCGCCGACCGCGCGACGATCGCCAACATGGCGCCGGAGTACGGCGCAACCTGCGGTCTCTTCCCGGTCGACGCGGTAGCGATCGACTACCTGCGCTTCACCGGCCGTTCGGCCAGGAGCGTCGCGCTGGCCGAGGCCTACATGAAGGAACAGGGTCTCTTCCACACCGCCGCGACGCCGGAAGCGATCTACTCGGACACCCTGGAGCTCGACCTCGCGACCGTCGAGCCATCGCTTGCCGGGCCGCGCCGGCCGCAGGACCGGGTCGCCCTCGGCGCGGTGAAGGCGAGCTTCCTCAAGGAGCTGCCGTCGCTGGTCTCCGGCAAGGCCGCGGCGAAGGCGCCGAAGGCCGCGACCGTGGACCGCTGGGAGGGCGAAGGGGGCGGACCGTCCGCGGCCGTCGTCGCCGACGAGGTCGACGATTCCATCGAGACCACCTGGAACGGCGAAGTCTGCCGCCTGCGCCACGGCTCGGTGGTGATCGCCGCCATCACCTCGTGCACCAACACCTCGAATCCGTCGGTGATGCTCGCCGCCGGGCTGGTGGCGAAGAAGGCGGTCGAGAAGGGGCTGCGCACGAAGCCGTGGGTCAAGTCGAGCCTCGCTCCGGGTTCGAAGGTGGTGACCGACTACCTGCGCGAGGCCGGCCTCGACGTCTACCTCGACCAGCTCAAGTTCAACACCGTCGGCTACGGTTGCACGACCTGCATCGGCAACAGCGGCCCGCTGCCGCCGCCGATCGTCGAAGTGATCCAGGAGCACGATCTCGTGGCGGTCTCGGTGCTCTCCGGCAACCGCAACTTCGAGGGCCGGATCAGCCCCGACGTGCGCGCCAACTACCTCGCTTCGCCGCCGCTCGTCGTCGCCTACGCCCTCGCCGGCCGGATCGATCTCGACCTCGCGACCGAGCCGCTCGGCACCGGCAAGGACGGCGCGCCGGTCTTCCTCAAGGACATCTGGCCGACGCAGGCGGAGATCGAGACCGCCGTGGCGACGGCGGTGAAGTCAGAGATGTTCCACAAGGAGTACGCCGACGTTTTCGCCGGCGACGAGGCCTGGAGCTCGCTCGCCGTGCCGGAGGGCGAGACCTTCGCCTGGCAGGGGGATTCGACCTACGTCAGGAAACCCCCTTACTTCGAAGGCATGACGCTCACCCCGAAGCCGCTCACCGATATCGCGGGAGCGCGCTGCCTCGCCGTCCTCGGCGACTCGATCACCACCGACCACATTTCGCCGGCCGGCTCGATCAAGAAGGGGAGTCCGGCCGGCAAGTATCTCGAAGCGCACGGCTGCGGTCCGGCCGACTTCAACTCCTACGGCTCGCGGCGCGGCAACCACGAGGTGATGGTGCGCGGCACCTTCGCCAACGTGCGCATCCGCAACCGGATGACACCGGAAATCGAAGGCGGCGCGACCGTGCATCTTCCGGGGAAGACGCCGATGTCGATCTACGACGCTGCCGAAGCCTACGCCGCCGAAGGCGTGCCGCTGGTCGTCCTCGCCGGCAAGGAGTACGGCTCCGGCTCGTCGCGCGACTGGGCGGCCAAGGGTCCGGCGCTGCAGGGGGTGCGGGCGGTGGTGGCCGAGTCTTACGAGCGCATCCATCGCTCGAATCTGATCGGCATGGGGATCGTGCCGCTCGAGTTCCCGGCCGGCCAGAACGCCGCGTCGCTCGGGCTCACCGGCTTCGAGACCTTCGCCATCCGCGGTCTCGCCGCGGCGCTCGCCGGCAGTTTCACGCCCGGGCTCGAGGTCGAGGTGGAGGCGGTCGACGCCGACCACCGGGCGGTGCATTTCTCGGCCCGCGTCCGTCTCGACACGCCGCAGGAGGTCGAGTACTACCGCCACGGCGGCATCCTGCAGTACGTCCTGCGGCAGCTGCTCGCGAGCTGAGCGGGCGGACGCCGGCGCCGTGAGAGAGACGGGATGCGCCTCTTCCTGACCGGCGCCACCGGCTACATCGGCACGGCGCTCTGCCTGCGCCTGCGCGCCGAGGGCCACGAGGTGCGCGCGCTGGTGCGCTCAACGAGCCCGGAGGGCGCGATCGAGTTACTGCGCGAGATCGGCGTCGCGACGTTCGTCGGCGACCTGCGTGAACGCTACTCGATGCGCGAGGCGATGTCGGGGGCGGATTGGGTGATCCATGCCGCCGCCGAGCTCGACCTCGCCGCCTCCGCGGAGCGCATGGCGGCGGCCAACGTCGAAGGCTCCGAAAACGTCGCATCCCTCGCCCTGAAGCTGGGCGTCGGCCGCTTCCTCTCGATCTCGTCGATGGCGGCCTGGGGCGGTAGCCCCGCTGACGGCACGCCGGCGACCGAGGATTCCGCCCCGCAGCTGCCCCTGCCGACGCGTTACTGCGCCACCAAGGCGGCGGGCGAGGCGCGCGTGCAGCTCTGGGCGCAGCAGGGTCTCAAGGTCAACACCGTCTTCCCAAGTCTGGTCTACGGCCCGCCGGGGAAGAAGCAGGGGGCGAACACGCTTCTCCGAGCGTTGATGCTCGGGCGCTTTCCGGCGCTCATCGCGCCGGAGAAGAAGACCAGCTGGGTCTTCCTCGACGACCTGGTGGACGGCATCGTGCGGGTGATCGAGCAGGCTCCGCCCGGCCGCGGTTACCTCATGGCCGGCGAGGCCTGGACGGTGCGCGAGCTCGCCCATCGCGTCGCCGCCTTGGGGGGAACGAAGCCGCCGAAGCGCGAATTCTCGGTCGGCATCGCGCGCCTCGTCTTCCGCCTCGCCGGACCCCTCCTCAAGCTCGCCGGCCGGCCGCTGCCGATCCCCCTCGAGCAGCTCGAGTCGCTCGACCGGCACTGGCACTTCGCCGACACCCGCGCCCGCACCGAGCTCGGCTGGAGCCCGCGCGGCCTCGAAGAGGGGTTGGGAATCACCCTCGACTACCTGCGCCGGCAGGAGGCGGCGGCGCGCCCGACTTGAGAGGCGGGTGCGACGAAGCGCCCCTTCAGTCGCCGACGACGGCGCTCCAGGCTCCGGGGTGGCCCTGTTCGACACCGTCCACGAAGAGCGGCGTCGGCACGCGCGACGTCACGCGCTCGACGGCGCCGGCGTCACACGGAGTCTGCAGGTGAAAGCTGCGCGCGACACCCCGCTGATCCTGGAGCAGGCATTCGGAGGCCTCCACCAGAGCCAACGCGGGGCTGCCGATGGCGAGGTCGAAGGTGCGCGTTGCGCCGCCGTGGTCGCCGAGCACGCTGAGGCCGGGATCGGCGACGTCGTCGCGGTCCCCGGCGAGGGTAAATCCGCAGCCGTGGCCGGGGGACTCGACATTGCCGGCCGACGAACTGATCAAACCGCCGGGATCGAGGGCGCAGTTGCCGCGCACGATCGAGTTGGCGAACTCCGCGGTGCTGCCTCCGACGCGGACCTCGCCGTTGCCGCCCACCGTGTCGACGATCGTGCAGTGGGTGCAGGTCAGCGACGAGCCCTGCTGGACGATGATCTGATTGGCTTGGTTGCTGTTGAAGGTGACGTTCTCCAGGACGAAGGTCCCGCCGACGCCGTTCAGGCCGATGCCGTTGTTGATGATCGCGCTGTCGCGAATCGTCAGGATGGAATTGCCGAGCGAGCGAACGCCGGCGGAGTTGCCCTGGAAGTCGTTCTCGCGCACCTCGCAGCGCTCCATGACCAGAGTTCCGTCGACGACTCTGACGCCATCTCCGACGCTGCCGGCGATCGTCAGTCCGCGCAGCGTGGCCGTGTCGAACACCGAGATGGCCGAGTCGCTCTGGACACTGCCCAGCGCCGCCGCATCGATGCGTGTCATGGTCGCCGCCGGCCCGATGAGCTCGATTTCGTCGGTGAGGTCGAGATCTCCCATGAGGCCGACGTCGTCGAGGCCGAAGCGGGTGAGCTCGTAGGTTCCCGCCGAGAGCCGGACGCGATCGGAGCCCGCGGAATCGTTGGCCGCGAGCGTGGCCTCGCGCAGGGAGCAGTCGCCGGCAGCGCAGCCGTCGGGAAACGGGTCGTCGTAGCGGGTGACGACGAAGTCCGCGGCGGCGAGTGGGGCGGCGAGGGCCAGCAGAGCGGTCGCGAGTCGGAGCGTTCGCATCGTGATTCCTCCTGGTGCTGTCTGGAACAGGAGGGGATCGTAGGGCTCTCCCCGGGGCGCGCGCCCCTGCCATTCGTCAGCTCCCGCACCTGAGGTTGGTGCGGAGGGGTTGGATTCGCCCGGACCGGCGGCGCGCGCCGCCGGATCCGCCGGATTCGGGGCGCTGTCTTCGCGGGTCGCGAGCGGGTATCGTTGCCGGCATTCGATCGGGCGGGAGCGGGCCAACCGCCGCCGCTGTCCCGCAGGGAGATCCAGTGCCACGATTGCGTTGTTTGCCAGTCCTGCCGGGCGCTCGAGTCCCCCTCGTCCCCCTCGTCCCCCTCGTGATGGTGGCGTTCTTCTGCGCCAGTACCGCCGCGCTTGCCGACTGGCCGCTGGTCTGGGACTTCGACGGGCGGGGGGATGAACCGGTGGTGGCGCGCCACGGCGTGAGTGGCGCCGCCGCCGGCGACATCTGGATTCTCACTTCTTCCTATGCCCAGGGGCAGCCGTTGCCCCAGGCCGTGCTGCTGCGCATCGCCCCCGATGGCGGGGTCGTCTGGACGGTGGGCGATCCGGATCTCCATGCGCCGCAGGCGTTGGCGCTGCGCGACGACGGCACGACGCTCGTCCTCGGCCGGGAGGGCACCGGCTTCCGCGCGACCACTTTCACCGCGGCGGGGACGATCGCCTGGTCGCGGAGTCGCAGCGGCGTGGCCGCCGACGTCGCGCTGAACGGCCCTCATGCGTCGCCGATCTGGGATGTCAGCGCCGGCGGAGGCTCCGGAGCCTGGCGGATTCCGTGCGGCCTCGCCGGCGATTTCGCCGTCCTCTCGTTCACCGCCGCGGGCGATCCACTTCCGGACGTCGTCTGGTCGCCGCCCACCGCAGACGGTCGCGCGACTTCCGTCCTGCCGCGCGCAGGCGGCGGGCTCCTGGTCGCCGGCCTCACCGACAGCCTCTCTCCGCCAGGCTGGTGGACGGTGGCGCTCGACGCCGCCGGCGCGGAAGTCTGGAAACACTTCGACGACGGCGGGACGGTCGCCGGCATCTTCACCGGCGCCTTCCTGCTCTCCGCCGACCCGGTGCGTCTCTGGGCGGACGACGAGACGCATTGCGGTGTCTTCTCGCTCTACCTCTGGGCTCTCGATGCCGCGACCGGCGCGCCGCTCTGGGACGCCACCTGGCCGCCGAACGACGTGCCGAACTGCAACAGCTTCACTCCCGACGCGGTCACTCTCGAAGGCGACCGGATTGTCGCCGCCGGCGTCGGCAACGTCACACCCGTCGGCGCGAGCTTCGATTCGATCGCCGTGAGCTTCGACGCGGCGAGCGGCACGCACCAGTGGGCGAGAGTCTTCGCCGGCGCAACCACCGGCATCCGCGCCGAGGTCGCCGCGATCGGCGGCGGGGCGCTCGTCGCGAGCACGCTCTTCCCGAATCCGAATCCCGGCCCGACGCCGCTCTGGGTCGCGGCCTGGGATCGCGACGGCGGCAGCTGCGGCGCGCCGCGCGAGCTGATTCCAGCGCGCGTCAACGCCGCCCTCAGCGTGCCGGGGGGCGCCACCGAAGCCGCCCTGCTCGTCGGCTACGGCTTCAATCTCGCCGGAACCACCCAGGAGGACCTGGTCGTGCAGCGCCTCGAAGACCCTTGCGCCGGCCTCTTCCGCGACGGCTTCGAGAGCGGCGGCACTGGGCAGTGGTCGGCGGCGCAGCCGTAGCGAGAACGTCGCCGCCGCCGATTTGAGCGCAACTTCTCGGAAGACTTGTTCGGGGAGGCACCGCTAGCCTCTCTGCATGCACAAGACGATCGAACCGACCATCCTCTATTTCGGAACACCTGTCGTCCTCATTTCGACGCTCAACGCAGACGGCAGCGCGAATCTCGCGCCGATGTCGTCGGCCTGGTGGCTTGGCTGGACCTGCATGCTGGGCCTGGGCAGCCTGGGGCAGACCCCGGACAACCTGATCCGCACGCGCGAGTGCGTGATCAATCTGCCGTCGATCGACGAAGTCTCGGCGGTCGATCGCCTAGCGCTCACCACGGGGAAGAACCCGGTGCCGGAGCGCAAGCGCTCGTGGGGCTACCGCTACGAGTCGGAGAAGTTCCGCGAGGCCGGGCTGACGCCGGTGGCGTCGGAGAGCGTCGCCGCGCCTCGCGTGGCTGAGTGCCCAGTCCAGATGGAGGGGATCGTCCACGACCACCGGCCGTTCGGCAAGAACGTCAACGCCATCGCGTTCGAGATCCACATCACGCGCCTGCACGTCGACGAGTCCCTGCTGGTCGAAAGCCGCGCGGAGGGCGAGAAGCCCCACATCGACCCGGAGCGCTGGCAACCGCTCCTCATGAGCTTCTGCCGCTTCTTCGGGCTGGGCGGCGAGGTCCATCCGTCGCGCCTCGCGGAGTCGGACTTCATGAAGATCGTCGCGCGCGGGACGGCTCCGGCTCCGTCGGCTCCCATCGCGGGCCGATCCTGCACCGCGACGGGGTGATAAAGTCTGCCGCTCCCGGCGCGCGACGGTCGCACCCGGGCTCACTCCGCAAGCAAGGATTCCCATCATGCTCCGTGCCGGCATTGTCGGCCTGCCGAACGTCGGCAAGTCGACGCTGTTCAACGCCCTCACCCGCACTCGCAAGGCCGAGTCGGCGAACTATCCGTTCTGCACCATCGAACCGAACGTCGGCATCGTCTCGGTCCCTGACGAGCGGTTGCAGCCGATCGCGACGGTCGCGGGAACGCCCACCCTCGTACCGGCCGCCATCGAGCTGGTCGATATCGCAGGTCTGGTCAAAGGAGCGGCTTCCGGCGAGGGGCTGGGCAACAAGTTCCTCGCCCACATCCGCCAGGTGGACGCGATCGTCCAGGTCGTCCGCTGCTTCGAGGACGCGAACATCGTCCACGTCGAGGATCACCTCCATCCGATCGCCGACATCGAGACCATCCAGACCGAGCTCATGCTCGCCGACATGGAGTCGCTCGCCCGCCAGGTGGAGCGCCTCGAGCGCGTCGCCAAGGGGGGTGACAAGACCGCGAAGGCCCAGATCGAGATCGCCAGGCGCCTGCTCGTCCATCTCGAGGCCGGGAAGCCCGCGCTCACGCTCGAGATGACGGCCGACGAGCGCGCCGTCGCGCAGCCGTTCTTCCTGCTGTCGATGAAGCCGACGCTCTACGCCTGCAATGTCGCCGAGGACGATTTGGCGACCGCCGATTCGAATCCGCTTGTGGCCGAGGTCCGGCACTGGGTGGCGACGCACCACGGCGCCGAGGCGGTCACCGTCTCGGCGCAGATCGAGTCCGAGCTCGCCGAGCTCCCGGAGGAAGAGGCGAAGGAGTACCTCGCGTCGCACGGCGTCGCCGAGTCCGGCGTCGGCTCTTTGATCCGGTCGATCTATCACCTCCTCGGTCTGCGCACCTACTTCACCGCCGGCGAAAAGGAGGCCCGCGCCTGGACCATTCACGCCGGCGACACCGCTCCCGAAGCGGCTGCGGTCATTCACAGCGATCTCGCGCGCGGCTTCATCAAGGCCGAGACGATTCGCTGGGACGAATTCGTCCGCGTCGGTGGCTGGGCCCGCGCCCGCGAGGGCGGCCAGGTCCGCCAGGAGGGCAAGGAGTACCGCGTCGCCGACGGCGATGTGATTCTGTTCAAGTTCAACGTGTAGCCGCTCGCCCGGCGAAGATCACGATCGCGAAGGCGAGCTGACGCCGCCGCCGCGGCCGATCCTCCTCTCCCAAGGCACTGCCCTTCAGCTCGCGACGAGTCGCCCAGGCACCGGCGGGGTGATCGTCCCGACGCGCCGCAGGTGGTCGAGGACGCAATCGGAGAGCAGCGCGTCTTCGGACACGCGCCGGCCGCGCGGGAACGACTCGTAGCGGTCGCCGCCTTCGGCGAGAAAGCTGTTGGTGGAGACGCGATACGTCCGCTCGGCTTCGAGCGGCTTTCCGCCGACTCTCAGCTCGATCAGCCGCTCTTCGGGGGGCCGCTTGGGGTCGAAGCGCGCGACGACGCCGGAGACCTGGCAGCAGCCGGCGAAGAGCGAGAGGCCGTGGGCGATCGCACGGCGGAGGTCGGTGCCGTTCATTTCGAGGGTGACCAGGGTGTTGATGAACGGCAGCGCGTCGAGGACATGGCCGCGATGGAGGCCGCCTTCGGGAAGGTCGGCCCGTAGCCCCCCGGCGTTGGTGATCGCCACGTCGCTCGAGGCCCGCGCGCGCATCACGTCGGTGACGAACGAGCCGAGCGGCGACTCGGTGTTGTACTTGCGGAGGAACCGGGCGGTGGCCCGTCCGAGATCGGGGCCGATCTCGTCCTTCAGCTTCAACCGGTAGAACGCCAGGCGCTCGGCGACCGCCGCGTGCGGCGGCAGCTCGTCGCTCCACACCTTCTTTAACTCGCCGCGATGCTGCACGACGCGCCCGTCGCGCACTTCGAGGTCGAGCACGCCCAGCCGCGTGCCGTAACCGTAGGACTGGACGAGGATCGTCCCGGTCTTGGGATGCACGAGCGGCGTCTCGATGCCGTGGTGGGAGTGCGCCGCGACGTAGACGTCGATGCCCGGAATCGCGCCGCAGAAGTCGAGGTCCTCGTCGAGCGGCCGCTGCACCGAGGGGTCGTTCTCGGCGTCGGTCTGCATCGGCCCGGGGAGGCCCTGATGCCCGAGGACGACGACGACGTCCACCGCCGGCCGGAGCAGCGCCACCTGCGCCGCCGCCTCGGCGAGCGGATCGACGAACTCGAGCCCGTCGACCTTCGACGGCATGATGGTGTACTTCGCCGCCCGCGCCCCCATGACGCTCACCACGCCGAGGCGCACACCGTTCCTCTCGAGGATCGCGTGCGGCCGGCAGAAACGGATGGGACGTTCGCCTTCCTTTCGCCTATAGCGGACGTTGGCGCACAGGATCGGAAACGCCACGCGGCTCTGCTGCTCCTCGAAGTTCTGCCAGCCGTAGTCGAACTCGTGGTTGCCGACGCCCATGGCGTCGTAGCCCATGGCGATCATCAGCTCGAGCAGCGCCTCGCCCTTGGTGAGCAGCGACAGCGTGCCGGTGAACATGTCCCCCGAATCGACCAGAAACGACGTCGCGGCCGTCGCCCGCTCGCGCTCGACGAGTGTCGCTAAGTGCGCCGCGCCGCCCAGCTTCGGTGACCCCGGCAGCCAGTAGCCGGGGATCGGATCGAAGGCGCTGTGAAAGTCGTTGGTGTAGACCAGGCGCAGCTTGTGCTCGCCGCCGCCCAGGCGCGAAAGATCCGCCAGAGCCCGTGCAGCGGGGGAAAGCGCGAACGGCGCGAGCGCCGCTCCGCCAACGAAACTCCGACGCGTGAATCGTCGCATCTGGGAAGCGTCCGTCAGGGCCCGGTGGCTGTCAAGCGAGCCTCTCCAGGGCGAGTGCAGCTCGAGCTCGGTCTGCTGCGCTCCGGGCCCGGAAGCCGGCGAGCACCGCTCCCTTTCAGAGCGTGACGGCAGACCTGCGCTCGGAGTCCTTGCGGGCGGAATGCGCCGCTTGACGTCATGACGTCAAAACGCTACCGTGGAGCCCATGAGCGAACCTCGTCGCACGACGATCTATCTCGACGCCGACCTGCATCGGGCGCTGCGACTGCGCGCGGCAGAAGCGGACGAGTCGATCTCGGCCATGGTGAACGACGCCGTACGGCAGGCGCTCGCCGAAGATGCCGCCGATCTCGAGGCGCTGCGCAAGCGCGCCAAGGAGCCCGCGCTCGCCTTCGAGAGCGTCGTCCGCGATCTCGAGCGGCGTGGCCGCCTATAGCCTCGAAATCCGGCGCTCGGCGGCGCGAGAGCTCGAGGGCATCGAACCGCGAGATCGGCGCCTGAAGATCATCGAGCGCATCCGCGCCCTGGCTGGCGAGCCGCACCCGCCCGGCGCCCTGAAACTCGCCGGCAGCAAGAACGCCTACCGGATCCGCCATGGCGACTACCGCGTCCTCTATGAAGTCGTCGAGGCCGAGCGCCGGATCGTCGTCGTCAAGATCGGCCATCGGCGTGAGGTTTATCGCTGAGGAGAGGGCGACAGCAGGTCTGTAGGCACAAGGAGAGTCCTTGGATGCCTCGCTTTGTTGACGGCGCCCGTAAAGCCGCAAGTACTGTTTCAGGTGAAGACAACCTGCCCCGCCCTCGACTGGGCCGCCGCTACGCTGGCTTCGGAGATCTCTTCCGCCGTCGGCGGCTTCTTCGGGCTCGGCACGAGCTCGCTCACCTGACGGCGGGCGATCAGGGATTGGTCGTGGACCAGTGGCAGGTCGACTGGCGCTCGAAGCCGTCGGCGAAGATGAAGCCCTCGCCCGGGACGAAGAATGCGCCGTCGACGTCGAGTTGGAGGGAGCCGCCAGCTTCGTTCTTGACGAGTCTCGCGACCAGGGCGATGCTGCCGTCGTCCGCCGTCGGGACGCCGGTCCACTGAAGACGAACCCAGTTTCCGAGGTTCGAGGTGTCGAGCGCGGCCGAATCGACACTCGTTCGGCTGGAGCCGGTGCAATCGTTGCTCGCCAGGAAGACGAGCCTCATGAACACGGAACCGGTCCGCGCCTGCCCGGGCGGAAATCGGAGGTCGGCGCCGAAGGCATAAGACTCGCCGGGAACGAAGTCGGTGATGCAGGCCGCGATGCCACGACCCTGCGTCGCGTTGGCGGCGTTGTTCGTCGCCAGCGCAGCCCCCGAGATCGCCGCGTCGCAGCCATCGTGATCGAGTCCCGTCCAGACAACCGAAGAGTCGCCGAGGACCGTGCTCCACGGCGGGACGTCCGTGTCGAACTCCGCGTTCGGGGTCAGGTTCTGGCCGTGGGCGAGCCCAGCCGTGAAGAGCGTCGCCGCGATGAGCAGCGCGACGGCGCTGGCGCGGGTGCAGCGGCGGGGAAGGCTGTGGGCGGCGTGCATGTCCTCTCCTTGGGGTCCACCGAGGGCAACTCGGCTCGGCCGCTGGCTACGAACCGCGACGGTGCGGGCGTCCTGCTCTAGAGATCGGAATGGCGCGACGAAAGACGACAGGGAGCGATCCGAATCGCGCCCTATACGAAGCGAAGAGCGCCGCCATCGCCGAAATCCTGCTCGGCTATGGGGCGGGAATCGACGCGCGCTGCTTCCGCGCGGGCGCGGCCGGAGACGGTGTCGGCGTGATGCCTGCTGCGGCAAGCTCCGTGTCCGTCGGCGGCGCCTTCGGGCTCGGCACGAGCTCGCTCACCTGAAGGATGCAGCCGAGCTCGGGCCCGCGGCCGGTGTCGCAGCAGCGAAAGACCTCGCGAACGACGATCCGCCCGTCCCCCAAGAGCGCCTCGCAGGTGGCCTCGGCCGAACCGAGGAAGAAACGCCGCTCGGGCTGGGTGCCCGCGCTCTGCCACTCTCCGGGCCGATCGGAATAGACGGTCTCGGACTTCCCCGTAGGCGTGCGCTTGGTGAACGGCCGTGTCGAATCCGCGAACGCCACCTCGCGCGCGACGATGAGCACCCCGGGCGTCGCGCGAAGCAGCTGCGTGGCGCGCGGCACCGCGAAGCGCTGCAGACGCCCTCGAGCTCTCCCGCCAGCGAAACAGCTGTCAGCAGCGCCAGGCCGAGGGCACGAAGCGGCAAGAAAGCCTCGCGTGAGGGAGCGTTCACGAGCTCGAGTCTCGCATGGTCTCGACCGAGATTGTCTGGCGACTCTGGATTCCGCGATATCCTCCTGTAGGAGCTGCGCAGCTCCCTCTGAGCCATGTTCACCGTCTTCAAAGACTTCTCCTTCTCCGCCGCCCACCAGATACGGGGGCACCAGGGCGGGTGTCAGAACCTGCACGGGCATAACTACCGTGTGCGGGTGTTCGTGCGGGCGCGGGAGCTCGATGCGCTCGGGATGGTCATCGACTTCGCGGATCTCAAGAAGATCGTCGCGGCGGTCGTCGATCCGTTCGACCATCAGTATCTGAACGACATTCCGCCGTTCAACGAGCGGAACACCACCGCGGAGCTCCTGTCGCAGTACATCTTCGAGGAGATCGGCAAGCGCCTGCCGGCGGGGCGGGAGCTCACGAGGGTCGAGATCTGGGAGACGGACAGCTCCTGCGCGATCTATGAGGCCGGTTGAGTAGGGCCTGCTTCCCCCGCTTCTGATTTACTCTCACCCCTGATGAGCGCAGTCCGCCTCAAGATCTACGAGATCTTCTATTCCATCCAGGGCGAATCCACCTTCGCCGGGCGGCCGTGCGTGCTCGTGCGGCTCACCGGCTGCCAGATGCGCTGCTGCTGGTGCGATACCGAGTATGCGTTTCACGGCGGCGCCTGGATGGGGCTCGACGAGGTGATGGAGAAGGTGGCGGCGTTTGGCTGCCCGCTGGTCGAGGTGACCGGCGGGGAGCCGCTGTTGCAGCCGGGGTGTCTGCCGCTGCTCGCGGCGCTCTGCGATGCGGGGTATGAGGTGTTGCTCGAGACGGGGGGCGGGCTGGATATCGCGCCGGTCGACCCTCGGGTGCGGCGGATCCTCGACATCAAGTGCCCGGGGAGCGGCGAGTCGGCCAACAACCGGTGGGAGAACCTTGCCGACCTGCGCGCGACCGACGAGATCAAGTTCGTCGTCGCCGACCGCGGCGATTACGACTGGGCCAAGGGCGTGATCGCCGAGCGGGCGCTCGCGGGGGTCTGCCCGATCCACTTCTCGCCGGTGTGGGAGATCGTGTCCGCCGGCGGAGTTGGCCGCCTGGATCCTCGCCGATCGGCTGCCGGTGCGGTTGACGCTGCAGCAGCACAAGATTCTTTGGGGGAAGGACACGCGGGGCGTCTGAGGTTCGCCCTGCGCTTCCCTTCGGCGGACGGGGCAGGGGACACATAGCGGCTGCGGCGCGCGCTGGTCGCTGAACTACTGGCTGGGCCGCAATGTGTCCCCAAAGGCGGTCCCAAAGCTGCTCGCCAGGGGCGCTCTGGCGCTCGGGATCCAAAGGGGGCGACCACGCCTCAAGTAGGAGCCCGCTTTGGATCCCGAGTGCCGGAGTGACCCGACCACCGACGCGCCGGGCGCGAGAACTTCAGTTCCGGTAACCGGGCCCCCGCAGCACCACGCCCGGCCGCGCGTCGGTGATCTTGCCGTTGTCGACGACGAGCTGGCCGTTCACCGCGACGTAGGGGATGCCGTCGGCGTAGTGATTGGGGTCGGTGTAGGTGGCGCGGGTGCCGACGGTCTCGGGATCGAAGAGGACGAGGTCGGCCTTCATGCCGGGGCGCAGGATCCCGCGGGCCTGCAGGCCGGCGCGGGCGGCGGGAAGCGAGGTCATCTTGCGGATCGCCTCTTCCAGGCTCAAGAGCTTCTTCTCCCGCACGTAGAGGCCGAGGATGCGTGCCGCCGATCCCCAGCCGCGCGGGTGCGAGCCGGGCTCGGCGAGGATGCCGTCCATCGCGCCGGCGCCCGAGTCGGTGCAGAAGGCGACGAACGGATCGGCGAGCGCCGTCTCGACGTCCTTGTCGTCCATGATGAAGAGAATGTTGCCGGTGTTGAGGTGATCGGCGATCAGCAGGTCGAAGAGCGCGTCTTCCGGATCGACCCCCTTCTCTGCGGCGAGCTGCGCGATCGTCTTGCCCGAGGCTGCGGCCATCTCCGGCGCGAGGACGCCGGCGACCAGGACCCCGGTAGCGCCCCCGGCACAGCGGAACTGGTTCTCCCAAGTCGGATCGGCGCTGCGCATGGCCGCCTTGATCTTCGCCCGCGTCGCCGGGTCCTTGAGGCGCGCGATCGTCGCCTCCGTGCCGCCCGCCTGCGCCCAGGGCGGCAGGTTCGCGACCAGCGAGTTCGCCGCCGCCGGCCAGGGGTACTGATTCGCTGCGACGTCCAGTCCTCTGGCGCGCGCCGCGGCGACCTTGGCCAGCATCTCGGGCATGCGGCCCCAGTTCTCGCGGCAGGCGGTCTTGAAGTGCCAGATGTTGGCGGGGATTTTCGCCTCGCGGGCGATCGTCATCACCTCGTCCATCGAGGCGTCGATCTCGCGCTGCTCCGAGCGCTGATGGGTGAAGTAGACCCCGCCGTACTTCGCCGCGACCTTCGCCAGGGCGACGAGCTCGGGCGTCGAGGCGAAGCGGCCGGGGACGTACTGCAGCGAGGTCGAGAGGCCGAACGCCCCCTGGCGCATCGCGGTGTCGACGAGCCCCTCCATCTGGAGCCAACTCCTCCGGAGTTGCCGGGCGATTCTCCTTGCCCACGACCAGATCGCGAACGCCGCCGGCGCCGACGAACGTCCCCAGGTTGATCGCCGGCCGCGCTTTCTCGAAGGCGCGGAAGTAGCCCGCGAGGTCCGACCAGTCGGGGCGCACGCCGTAGTGTTTCCAGGCGTCCTCCCCTTCGGCGATCTGGCGCTCGTTGGTCGGCGCGATCGAGCTGCCCTCGCCGGTGATCTCGGTGGTGATTCCCTGCGTAATCTTCGATGCGGCCCGCGGATCGACCAGGACGGCGTACTCCGACTGGCCGAGGAGGTCGATGAAGCCGGGCGCGACCACCAGATTCGTGGCGTCGATCGTCCGCTTCGCAGAGCGGCCCGCGAGTTTGCCGGCCGACTGGATCGCGGCGATGCGGCCCTCGGCGACGCAGACGTCGGCGCGGAACCAGGGCGCGCCGGTGCCGTCGACGATCTTGCCGCCGGTGATCAGCAGGTCGCAGGGGGCGTCGGAGGCGGAGGCGACGGCGGGAGCGGCGAGGGCGAGGGCGAGGAGGAGCGAGGTCGGGCGCATGGGGGGACACTAACGCGGGGCGATGGGCAATTCGAGCGATCGGCGCTCGGAGTCGGCTCGGGGTCCTGTCTGGCCCGTATCCCATGGGGTCCTCGCGCTGAAGAAGCGCGCTCCGGGCCCCATGGGAGCCCTCGGTCCAGCCACCCCTCGTCGGTACAGTTCCGAGAGAAGCTTCTTGCCTCGCAGGGGCGCTCTGGCGCTCGGGATCTAAAGTGGGCGACCAGCTTCACTAGGAGCCAACTTTAGATCCCGAGTGCCGGAGTGCCCCCACCACCGCCGCCGGACATGGCAGGGGACACATAGCGGCTGGAACGCCCGCGGATCCTTGCGAGGAGCGAGTGGCCGCAAGGTGTCCCCAAGCCCTCTGCGCGGCTTACCGGTCCGGTACCGGTGTTGACCGGTGGCGGGACAACGAATCGGGTGAGTTATCGTAAGTTGTTCCAGCAAGACGGAGGATTTGCATGGCGCAGGATCTGAAGGATCAGCTCGCCTCACTCAAGATCGACCGCAGCGGCTCGGACGAGTCCGCGGGCGGGCGTGGCAAGACCTGGCTCTGGGTCGTTGTGGCCCTCGTCGTGCTCGGCGCCCTGGCGTTCTTCTTCCTGCGTCCGCGCGCCATTGCGGTGCGCACGGCGGTCGCCGTCGAGGCGGCGGCCAGCTCGGGTCCGGCTGCGGTTCTGAACGCCTCCGGTTACGTCACGGCGCGGCGCCAGGCGACGGTGTCGTCGAAGATCACCGGCAAGGTGGCGGAGGTGCTGGTCGAAGAGGGGATGAAGGTCGAGGAGGGACAGGTTCTGGCGCGGCTCGACAATCGTCAGGCGACGTCTCGAGCTCGAGCTCGCCCTCGCCCAGCTCGGCGCGGCCGAGAAGTCGCTCGCCGAGACCGAGTCGAATCTCAACCTGGCGCGGAAGGACCTCGAACGGAACCGCCAGCTGACCGCCGGCGGCGTCGCCTCGCAGGCGGCGCTCGACACCGCCGAGGCGCAGGCCACCAGTCTCGACGCGCGCCTCGCGCGCCAGCGGGGCGACGTCGAAGTGGCGCGGAGGAGCGCGGCGATCCTTCGTCAGCTGCTCGACGACACGGTCATCCGCGCACCGTTCGCCGGCGTCGCGATCTCCAAGGACGCCCAGCCGGGCGAGATGGTCTCGCCGGTCTCGGCGGGCGGCGGCTTCACCCGCACCGGCATCTCGACCATCGTCGACATGAGCTCGCTCGAGATCGAGGTCGACGTCAACGAGGCCTATCTGCAGCGGGTCGAACCGCAGCAGAAGGTGCGGGCGACGCTCGACGCCTATCCCGACGAACCGTTACGCCGCGCACGTCATCACCATCATCCCGTCGGCCGATCGCGAGAAGGCGACCGTGCAGGTGCGGATCGGCTTCGACGCGCTCGATGGGCGGATCCTCCCCGACATGGGCGTCAAGGTCGCGTTCCTGAGTGACCCCGCCGCCGAGGGAAGCGATGGCGAGGGTAGTGCGGGCGGCGCCGCGGGCGCGCCGCGGCGCACGATACAGGTGCCGCGGGCGGCGATTCGCGGCAGCGCCGGCAGCGAGAACGTCCTGGTCGTCACGGCCGAGGGGCAGCTCGAGCGTCGCGCCGTGCGTCTGGGTGCCGACGCCTCCGATCCGGCGACGGTGATCGCCGGCCTCGCCGCGGGCGAGCGCGTCGTCATCGAAGGACCCGCCGACCTCGCGGCCGGCGCGCAGGTGCGGGAAGCCGGGAACTGAAATGAAGGGGCGCCCGCCGAGGGCGCCCGCAGGCGACAGGGGGACGCATGGAGACGCTGGTCAACATCCGCGAAGTGCACAAGACCTTCACCCGCGGCGACGAGAAAATCGACGTCCTGCAGGGACTCTCGGTCGGGATCGCCAAGGGTGAGTTCCTTGCCCTCATGGGACCCTCGGGCTCGGGCAAGTCGACCCTGCTCAACCTGATCGGCGGACTCGACCGGCCGACCTCCGGCGTCGTCGAGGTCGGTGGAGTGAGGATCGACCAGCTCTCCGAGGCGAAGCTCGCCGCCTGGCGCGCCCGCCACGTCGGCTTCGTCTTTCAGATGTACAACCTGCTGCCGGCGCTCACCGCCGAGCGCAACGTCGAGCTGCCGCTGCTGCTCACTTCCCTCTCCGGTGCCGAGCGCCGCAGGAACGTCGCCACCGCGCTCGCCGTCGTCGGGCTCGCCGACCGGATGAAGCACTATCCGCGGCAGCTCTCGGGCGGCCAGGAGCAGCGCGTCGGCATCGCGCGCGCCATCGTCACCGACCCGACCCTGCTGCTCTGCGACGAGCCGACCGGCGATCTCGACCGCAAGTCCGGCGACGAGGTGCTCGACCTCCTGCAGACGCTCAACCGCGAGCAGGGCAAGACCATCATCATGGTGACCCACGATCCGCACGCCGCGGAGCGCGCGACGCGCACGCTCCACCTCGACAAGGGCGTGCTGGTGGCGGCGGCATGAAGTACTGGCCGCTGCTCTGGGGGAACCTCGCGCGCCGCAAGGCGCGGACGTTCTTCACTCTGCTGTCGATCGTCATCGCCTTCATCCTGTTCGCCTACCTCGCGGCGGTGAAGGTGGCGTTCCGGGCCGGCGTCGACGTGGCGGGCGCCGACCGCCTCTTCACCACCCACAAGACGGCGATCATTCTGCCGCTGCCGGAGCGCTACCAGCAGGAGATCGCGCGCGTCCCGGGGGTCGTCGCGGTGACCCACAACAACTGGTTCGGCGGCATCTACCAGAATCCGAACAAGGGCTTCCAGGGCGTCTTTCAGTCGCCGGTCGATCCGGAGGCGTATCTCGCGATGTACCCGGAGTTCATCCTGCCGGCGGACCAGAAGGCCGCCTGGCTCGCCGATCGCGAGGGGGCGATCGTCGGCAGGAAGACCGCCGAGCGCTACGGCTGGAAGGTCGGCGACCGCATCCCCGTTGCAGGCGTCGATCTACCGCAAGAAGAACGACTCGCCGCTCTGGGAGTTCAACTCTGGTGGGGATCTACGACGGCGCCCAGAAGGGGACCGACACCACCCAGTTCCTCTTCCGCTATGACTACTTCGACGAGGCGCGGCAGTGGGGCAAGGGCATCGTCGGCTGGTTCGTGGTGCGGATCGCCGAGCCGTCGAAGGCGGCGGAGGTCGGCAGACGGATCGACGCCGGCTTCGAGAACTCGGAGTACGAGACCAAGACGGTCGACCGAGAAGGCGCTCGCGCAGAGCTTCGCCGACCAGATCGCCGACATCGGGGCGATCATCGGCTGGGTGCTGGCGGCGGTCTTCGCCACCCTGCTGCTGGTCGCCGGCAACACCATGATGCAGTCGGTGCGCGAGCGCACCAACGAGCTCGGGGTGCTGAAGAGCGTCGGTTTCTCGCACCGCGCGATCCTCGGCCTGGTGCTCGCCGAGTCCTGCCTGTTCGCGATTCTCGGCGGCGGCGTGGGGCTTCTCCTCGGTTCCCTCGCGGTCGGCGCCGGGGACCCGACCGGCGGCTTCCTGCCGATCTTCTACTTCCCCGGCAAGGACCTCGCGCTGGGAGTCTTCTACGTCGTCCTGCTCGGTTTCGTGGCCGGGGCGATACCGGCGTTCCAGGCGATGCGGTTGCGCATCGTCGATGCCTTGCGGAGGGGTTGACCGTGACGAGTCTCGGCAGATGGATGTTGCAGGTCGGAGCCGTTACCTCGACCGCCGTGCGGACGATTCCGCAGCGCCTGGGGGCGTCGCTCTCGACGACGATCGGCATCGCGCTGGTGGTGGCGGTCTTCGTCGCCGTGCTGTCGATCGGCGAGGGTTTCAGGAAGACTCTGCGGGGGGCGGGCTCGCCGGACAACGCCCTCGTTCTGCGCGCCGGCAGCGACAGCGAGATGATGAGCGCTCTCTTCGGCGACACGATCGAGATCATCGCCCAGGCCCCGGGCATCGCCCGCGGACCCGTGGACGGCGGGGGAACCGACGCGCCGCTCTCCTCGGGCGAGCTCTTCGTGATCGTCGACATGCCGAAGCGCACGACCGGCTCGCCGGCCAACGTCCCGCTGCGCGGCGTGCAGCCGGCGGCGTTCGCCACCCGGCCGGACTTCAAGCTCACCGCGGGCCGGAAGTTCGAATGGGGGAAGAACGAGATCCTGGTCGGCGAGGGCGCCCTGAAGCAGTTCGCCGGCCTGGACGTCGGGACGAAGTTGAAGTGGGGCCAGAACGAGTGGACCGTGGTGGGGACCTTCTCCTCCAATGGAGCGCTCTGGGAGTCGGAGCTGTGGACCGACGCGCGGGTGCTGCAGCCGGCCTACCGCCGCGGCAACTCCTTCCAAACCGTGATTGCGAAGCTCGAGTCGCCGGCCGCCTTCGACCGCTTCAAGGACGCCCTCACGACCGATCCGCGCCTCGACGTCCAGGTGCTGCGCGAGACCGAGTATTTCGCCAACCAGGGCCGGACACTGAACGGAATCATCAACGGCCTCGGCTTCACGATCTCGATTCTGATGGGCATCGGCGCGGTCTTCGGGGCGCTCAACACGATGTACAACGCCGTGGCGAGTCGGACGCGCGAGATCGCGACCCTGCGCGCCCTGGGCTTCGGTGCCAGCGCGGTGGTGGTCTCGGTGCTCGCCGAGGCGGTGCTCCTCGCGCTCGCCGGCGGCGTGCTCGGGGCGGTCGGAGCGTGGGTCTTCTTCGACGGCTTCCGCACCTCGACGCTCAACTGGGACAGCTTCAGCCAGGTGACCTTCGCCTTCGCGGTCACGCCGTCGCTGATGGTGCAGGGCGCCATCCTGGCCCTCGTCCTCGGCCTCGTCGGTGGCCTCTTGCCGGCGATCCGCGCGGCGCGTCTGCCGGTGACGGCGGCGCTGCGCGAGGCATAAGCCCCATCCCTGGCGCGATCAACAGTCGTGGTCGGGTCACTCCGGCACTCGGGATCTAAAGTTGGCTCCTACTTGAGGCGTGGTCGCCCACTTTAGATCCCGAGCGCCAGAGCGCCCCCACGAGGCAAGAAGCTTCTCTCTCCTCTGTACCGACGAGGGGTGGCTGGACCGAGGACCCATGGGAAGCGGGCCAGACAGGACCCCGAGCCCAAGCCCCAGCGTCCCCTGAGGTCTTGGCATCCCCAGATTCGCGCCCGCGGTTAGAATCCGCTACTTCCCCAAGGAGACATCATGCGCACCGCTCGCCCGCTCCGCCTCGCTCTCGCCGCCGCCATCCTCCTGCCGCTCGCCACGTTCGCCGGCACGGTGGAGAAGAACGTTCCGTTCAAGCTCGACCAGTGGATCGACCTCGCCTCGACCGACGGCCCGGTGACGCTGCACCGCGTCCGGCTGGTGCGCGAGGGTGGGGTCACCAAGTCGAGCTTCATGCGCCCCGGCAACAGCCAGTACCTGGCCGACGTCCAGATTCAGCTCGAGTTCACCAACGACTCGACGAACGACTGGGAGGCCAAGTTCGACGTCGAGTGGCTGGACGCGGCCGGCGATACGATCGACGGCTACAAGGGGCAGGAAGGGCTCGATAGCGAGAAGCGCCACGAGGAGCAGACGGTGACGCTGTCGACGCTCAAGTACGGCCTCGACAAGGCGAAGAAGCTGAAGATCCGCATCGACACCAACCCGGACTGAGCCGGCGCGGCGCGTCTGGTGTCGCCGGGTCCCGGCTGGTGGCCCGGGCGCGCCCGGCTCTGACGCTAAGATCGGGCAGCGATGCCGAGGATTCATAACCCGCCGCCGGCGTTCTCGCCGGCCGACGCCGCCCGCATCGCCCGTGAACGGTTCGGGCTCGAGGGCGCCGTCCTGCCTCTGCCGGGCGAGCACGACCTCAACTTCCGGATCGACGCGGGCGGCGCGAGCTACGTGCTCAAGATCGCGCACGCCGGGGAGTCGCGCGAAAATCTCGAGTTGCAGCAGGCGGCGCTCGCGCACCTCGCGCGGCGCGAGACGGGTCTCGCCCTGCAGCGCGTCGTCGCCGCGCCGGACGGCGCGACCCTCGTCGAAGAGGAGGCTCCCGCCGGCGCCGCGCGCGCGGCTGAGGGCAAGCATTGGGTGCGCCTCCTCACCTTCCTCCCGGGACGCCTGTGGTCCGAGGTGAACGCCCGGCGCCCGCCCCGGGCGGCGCTGCTCGAGAGCCTGGGCGCGACCTTGGGCGCGATCGATCGCGGCTTCGCCGACTTCCGACTGCCCGCCGACCGCCCCGACTTGAAATGGGATCTGCGTCTGGCCGGCTGGATTCGCGACTACCTGCCTCATCTCGCGGACGCGCCCCGGCGCCGGCTCGTCGAGCGCTGGCTCACCGACTTCGACCAGCGCGTCCGTCCTGCCCTCGACCGGCTGCGCCAGAGCGTGATCTTCAACGACGCCAACGACAACAACATCGTCGTCGCCGGCGAGCGCTTCGCGCCGGTCGTTGCCGGTGTGATCGACTTCGGCGACCTCTGCCGGACGAACGTCGTCTGCGAGCCGGCGATCGCGGCGGCCTACGCGGCCATGGGTCTTGCCGACCCGGTCGCCGGGATCTGCCGGCTCCTCGCCGGATACCACGCCGCCTGGCCGCTCGCGGAGGCCGAGCTCGAGGTCCTGCACGCGCTGGTCTGCATGCGACTCTGCGTCAGCGTGACCAACTCGGCCTATCAGGCGACGGTCGAGCCGGGAAACAGCTACCTCGCGATCAGCGAGCGGCGCGCCTGGGAGCTCCTCGAGGCGCTCTCGGCCGTCGAGCCGCGCCTGGCGCTCTACAGCTACCGCGCCGCCTGCGGCTTTCCGGCGCATCCCGACTCGCCGCGCGTGGTGGCCTGGTTGCGGGCCCACCGGGAGCGGCTCGCGCCGCTCGTCGCAGCCCGATCTCGCCACCGCCCGGCTGCTCTACACCGACTGGAGCGTCGCCAGCCCGGAGCTCGGTTCCCCGGCGGAGCGCGCCGATCTTCCGGCGTGGACGGCGCGACTCTTCGAGCGGATGCGTGCCGCCGGAGCCTCCGCCGCCATCGGCGGCTACGACGAGGCCCGGCCGGTCTACGAGAGCACGGCTTTCCGGCAGCGCGGCAACGAGCGCGACGAGTGGCGGACCGTCCACCTCGGCCTCGACATCTTCATGCCCGCCGGAACGGCCGTGCATGCGCCTCTCGACGGCGTCGTGCACAGCTTCGCGAACAACGCCGCGCCATTCGACTACGGCCCCTGTATCGTGCTCGAGCATCGCGTCGACGACGAGGCCGGCGAGCTGCGCTTTCAGACGCTCTACGGCCACCTGAGCGCGGAGTCGCTCACCGGTCTCGCGGTCGGGCAGGCGGTGAGCGGAGGGCGAGCGTCTCGCGACGCTGGGCGACTTTCCGGTCAACGGCAACTGGCCGCCGCACCTGCACCTGCAGATCGTGCTCGACATGCTCGGCCGAGAGGGCGACTTCATCGGCTCGTGCCTGCCCTCCGAGCGGCAGACTCTGGCTCGAGCTCTGTCCGGATCCGAATCTCCTCGCCCGGGTTCCGGCGCAGCTCTTCCCTGCGCCGCCGCTCTCCGTCGAGAGCCTGCTCGCCGAGCGCCAGGAGCTCCTCGGCGCCAATCTCAGCCTCGCCTATCGCCAGCCGCTGCACCTGGTGCGCGGCTTCGGACAGTGGCTCTTCGACGCCGACGGACAGCGCTATCTCGACGCCTACAACAACGTGCCGCAGGTCGGGCATAGCCATCCGAAGGTGGTGCGCGCGGTCAGCGAGCAGCTCGCCCTGCTCAACACCAACACGCGCTATCTGCACGAGAAGATCCTGCGCTACGCGCGCCGTCTGACCGCGAAGCTCCCCGAGCCGCTCTCGGTCTGCTACTTCACCGCCAGCGGCAGCGAGGCGAACGAGCTCGCTCTGCGCCTGGCGCGGGCCCACACCGGCCGCCGCGACATGGTCGTGATGGCCGGGGCCTACCACGGCCACACGACCGCGCTGATCGACCTGTCGCCCTACAAGCACGCGGGCCCCGGGGGCGAGGGAACGCCCGACTGGGTGCACGTCTCGCCGGTCCCCGACACCTATCGCGGCGAGTTCCGCGCCCACCCCTCGGACCCCTCCGACCCCTCCGGCAACAGCGCCCCCGGCGCCCGCTACGCCGCGCGTGTCGCTGAGGTGATCGCGGCGGCGCGCGCCCGCGGGCGCCGGATCGCCGGCTACCTCGCAGAGACCCTGCCCTCCGTCGGTGGTCAGATCGTTCTCCCCGAGGGATTCCTCCCCGGTGTCTACGCCGCGGTGCGCGCCGCCGGCGGACTGTGCATCGCCGACGAGGTGCAGACCGGCTTCGGCCGCACCGGGGAGACCTTCTGGGCGTTCGAGCGCTACGGCGTGACGCCGGACATCGTGGTGCTCGGCAAGCCGATCGCCAACGGCTATCCGATGGGGGCGGTCGTCACGACCCCCGAGGTGGCGCGGTCGTTCGCCAACGGCATGGAGTTCTTCAGCACCTTCGGCGGCTCGACCGCCGCCTGCGCCGCCGCCCTGGCGACGCTCGAGGTCACCGAAGAGGAGGGTCTGCAGGCCAACGCGGCGGCGGTCGGCCGCCACCTGCTGCGCGGACTGCAGAGCCTCGCGGAGCGCCACCCGCTTGATCGGGGACGTGCGCGGCGCCGGCCTCTTTCTCGGTGTGGAGCTGGTGCGCGACCGCGCGACGCTCGAGCCGGCGGGAGCCGAGGCCGGAGAGATCGCCAACCGGATGCGCGACCGCGGCGTGCTCCTGGGCACCGACGGGCCGCATCACAACGTCCTCAAGATCCGCCCGCCGCTCTGTTTCACCATCGCGGACGCCGATCTTCTTCTCGGCCGCGCTGGATACCGTCATGACGGAATTTCCGCCCCCCCAGCACAACGGGTAGCTGTTCGCTCCACCCCACTGGATGGGCTCCGGAACGGGCTTCCGACGCCCCTTTGGGCACTGTTCAATGCGCAACCCGGGGGATAGAATGTGCCGCAGCGCGGCACATTCTCGCAGCCGCGGCCGAGTGACGAGAGGCGGTACGAAATGAGCACTGCGAAACTGATTCTGGATGGCAAGGAGCAAGAGCTCCCGGTGGTCGTGGGCAGCGAAGGCGAGGTCGGCATCGACATCTCGAAGCTGCGCGACAAGACCGGCGCGATCACGATCGACGACGGCTACGGCAACACCGGTTCGTGCAAGAGCGCGATCACCTTCATCGACGGCGACAAGGGGATCCTGCGCTATCGCGGCTATCCGATCGAGGAGCTCGAGCAGGCGCGCTTCACCGAGGTCGCCTTCCTGCTGATCTACGGCCACCTGCCGAACAAGCAGGAGCTCGCCGACCTGGCGCGAGAAGCTCACGCGCCACAGCCTCATCCACGAGGACATGAAGAAGTTCTTCGAGGGCTTCTCGCCGAACGCCCACCCGATGGCGATCCTCTCGGCGATGGTGGCGTCGTTCTCGACCTACTACTCCGAAGCCGACGACGTCGACCTGAACATCGTCCGCCTGCTGGCGAAGGCGAAGACGATCGCCGCGTTCTCGTACAAGAAGTCGATCGGCCAGCCGTTCATCTACCCGCGCAACGAGCTGTCCTACACCGAGAACTTCCTGCACATGATGTTCGCGGTGCCGGCCGAGCCGTTCGTGGTCTCGCCGACGCTCGACAAGGCGCTGAACCTCCTGCTCATCCTGCACGCCGACCACGAGCAGAACTGCTCGACCTCGACGGTGCGCATGGTGGGCTCGTCGGGCGCCAACCTCTTCGCCTCGATGTCGGCCGGCATCTGCGCCCTCTGGGGCCCGCTCCACGGCGGCGCCAACCAGGCGGTCATCGAGATGCTCGAGCACATCCAGAAGGACGGCGGCGACTACAAGAAGTACGTCGACATGGCGAAGGACAAGAACTCGAACTTCCGCCTCATGGGCTTCGGCCACCGGGTCTACAAGAACTTCGACCCGCGCGCGCGGATCCTCAAGAACGCCGCCGACGCGGTGCTCGCCGAGCTCGGGCATCAACGACCCGATGCTCGAGATCGCCAAGAAGCTCGAAGAGGTCGCGCTCAAGGACGACTACTTCGTCGAGCGCAAGCTCTACCCGAACGTCGACTTCTACAGCGGCATCATCTACCGCGCGATGGGCATCCCGACCGACATGTTCACGGTGATGTTCGCCCTCGGCCGGCTCCCCGGCTGGATCGCCCACTGGAAGGAGATGCGCGACCAGGGTGCGCGCATCAACCGCCCGCGGCAGATCTACACCGGCGCCGCCGAGCGCGCCTACGTCCCGGTCGAAAAGCGCTAGTCCGGATCTTTCGCCAGCCGTCGCCGCTCGCTCGCTTGTACTTGTAGTTGCCGCGCGGCAGCCTCCTCCCGCTCCCGGACCCGTCAGGGCGCTTCGGGCGGGAGGGGTTCGTCCGTTTCCGCGCTCTCCCGGGAGTCGCGCCGCGCGCCGCCGCTCGCCCGGTGCAGCCGGAAGTGAACTCTTGCGGCGGAGCTTCTCGAGACGTTTCCAGATTCGCGGCCAGCGGCCCATGTAGCTGCGAAACCAGAGATGCATCGTCTGGCTGCCGATCGACAGCAGGGCGAAGCCGAGCGCCAGCATCAGACCACCCTGCAGGATCGGCAGGAAGAGCCCGACGATGCCGAGCAGGATCAGCAGCCAGCCGAGCGTCAGAACGGAGATCCGCAGCCAGGTCGGCAGCGGCAGGCGCTGGAAGGCCGACCGATGGTGGCGCGGCAGACGCTGATCGGGAGTCGTTCATCGCTCGTCCAGTCTACGTTCGAATGCTCCGTCCGGTTTGACAAACAGGACCGAAGTCGTCCAGAATTCAGCCTGCTTGTTGAGAAAGAGTCTCAACTCCATGATACCGATGCCGAAGAGGAACAGTTTCTCGGATTCTTGCGCTCCCGCGGCTTGCGTGCAACGGCCGAACGGCGAGCCCTCATTCGCGAAATCTTCGCACAGCACGGGCACATCGATGCCGACTCCATTCTGGCGGCAGTCCACCGCCGGGGCCTCGCGATCTCCCGCGCCACGGTCTACCGCAATCTCGAGCTCCTCGTGCAGGCCGGCCTGGCCCACAAAGTGCGGCTCTCCGGCCGCAGCTATCTCTACGAGCACCTGCACTCTGGCCAGCGCCACGACCACATGGCGTGCCGCTGTTGCGGCCGGATGGTCGAGTTCGTCAGCCCAGGGATCACCGCCCTGCTCGGCGAGATCTGTCGCGCGCACGGTTTCGAGGGCCGGCAGAACCAGCTGCAGATTCTCGGCATCTGCCGCTCCTGCGCCGATGCAAACCACGAAGCGAGCGCGCCGGCTGTACAGGCGGCCGCCGGAACGGACCTCCATGTCTGACTTCAACGGCAAGATCCCGGCGCGGCTGCCCGTCCTGCAGCGTCTCGCGGACCTGCCGGTCGGCAGCACCGCCCGGCTCTCCTGCGAGGAGCTCTCGGAGGGCGAAGCCTGTCTGCTGGCGGCGATGGGGATGACGGAGGGCTGCCGACTGAAGGTGCGGACCAGCGGTGACCCGTGCATCGTCGAGGTGCGCTCGACCCGCATCGGACTCGCGCGCAGCGTCGCGGTGCGCCTGGTGGTCGCGAGCGATGCCGCCGATGCCGCCGATGCCGCGGTACCGCAGGTACCCCGGCCGCCGCCGAGACTCTGCCCAAGCCGCGATGAGCGTCGCGAACCCGGTGACGCCGACCCGCGCCGGGGCGAGCCGCAACGCGCCGCTGCGGCGCCTGCTGCTGCTGGGCAATCCCAACACCGGCAAGACGACGCTGTTCAACCGGCTGTGCGGGATGCGCGCCAAGACGGCGAACTTCCCCGGTACGACGACCGATCTGCGGGTCGGCCGCCTGCAGATGCCGCTCGCCGACGGCGCGACCGAGGCCTTCGACGTCGTCGACCTGCCCGGTCTCTACAGTCTGAAGCTCGACCTGCCGGAATCGAAGGTGGCCGCCCAGGCGCTCGCCGGCACCGCCGGGCCCCTGCCGGCGGCCGCGATCGTCGTCGCCGATGCGACGAACCTCTCGCGTCACCTCATGCTGGTGGGCGAGCTGGCGCGCGAGGGCGTGCCGTTCGTCGTCGCCCTCAACATGATCGATCTCGCCCACGGCCGCGGCCTCTCCTTCGACCTCGAGAAGATGTCGCAGGCCATCGGCGCGCCGGTGATCGCCGATCGCGGCGCGCAGCGGCAAGGGGATCGACCAGCTGCTGGCGGCGCTGGCGCCGGTCTGCGCCGCGGGCGAAGAGCGCCCGAAAGAGCCCGGCCGCGCGATCGTCTCCGCGGCCGAGCTCGAGCTCTGGGCCGAGGCCGTGGTCGAGCGACAGCGTCGGCGGCGCGCACGCCGTGGGGAGCGGTACCGACACGCTGCTCGATCGCATCGACGAGACCTTCACCCATCCGATCCTCGGCCTGATCATCTTCCACCTGGTGATGGCGGGCCTGTTCTGGGCGATCTTCGCCGTCGCCAGCGTGCCGATGGACCTGATCGAGGCGATCTTCTCCCACCTGGGCGGCTTCCTCGAGGCGCAGATGCCGGCCGGGGCGGTCCGCGACCTGCTCGTCGGCGGACTCATCGGCGGCGTCTCCGGGACGATCGTCTTCCTGCCGCAGATCTGCCTGCTCTTCTTTCTGATCACGATCCTCGAGGACACCGGCTACCTCGCCCGCGCCGCCTTCGTCATGGACCGCCTGCTCTGCCGCTTCGGCCTGCCGGGCTACGCCTTCGTGCCGCTGCTCTCCTCGCACGCCTGCGCCATCCCGGGCATCCTCGCCACGCGCCTGATTCCCGACCGCCACGACCGCTTCGCTACCGTCCTGGTGGCGCCGTTCATGAGCTGCTCGGCGCGCCTGCCGGTCTACGTCCTGCTGACCAACTTCCTGTTCGCCGACCGGCCGCTCTTCGCCGGCCTCGCCTTTGCCGCCTGCTATCTGCTCGGGGCGATCGCCGCCATGGCGAGCGCCTTTCTCGTCCGGCGCACGCTCCTGCCGGGCAAGTCGCGGCCGATGGTGCTCGAGCTGCCGACCTACAAGTGGCCGTCGCTCCGGGTGGCGTTCGCCAACGCCTTCGAGCAGGGCTGGTCGTTCCTGCGCACGGTCGGCACGGTGATCCTGGCCATCTGTTTCGTCATGTGGTGGCTCTCCGCCTATCCCAAGGTCGAGCCGCCGGCCACCGCCACGGCGCTCGCCGCCCAGGCAGCGGAGCTCGCCGCGACCGCTCCTGCCGAGTCGGCGCGCCTCACCTCCGAAGCGGACCGGCTCACCCTCTCGCATCAGCAGGAGATGAGCTTCTCCGGCCGCCTCGGCCGCGTCGTCCAGCCGGTTTTCGCGCCCCTGGGCTACGACTGGCGGCTGACCATGGGGGTGCTCACCGCCTTCGCGGCGCGCGAGGTCTTCGTTTCGACGCTCGCCGTGCTGGTCGGGGCGCCGGAGGAGGGCAACGCCGGCGTCCTGGCGCGCATCCGCACCGCCAAGCGCGACGACGGCTCCCCCCTTCTCACTCCCGCGACCGCGGTCTCGCTGCTGGTCTTTTTCGTTCTGGCGATGCAGTGCCTGTCGACGGTCGTTACGGTGCGCCGCGAGACGAAGCACTGGAAGTGGCCGCTGCTGCAGTTCTTCTGGATGACCGGTCTCGCCTGGGTCGGCGCCTTCGTTGCCTTCCACGGCCTCCGGCTGGCGGGGATCTCCTGACATGGCGCTGCCCGTCGCCGACCCGCAGTTCTGGATCGTCACCGGCGCTGCCGCGGTAGCGCTCGGGCTCGTGCTGCGCCGCCTCCTCAGGCGCCCGAAATCGAACACCCTGCCCTGCGCCCACTGCTCCAAGGCCGGACTCGGGAGCCATCCCGACCAGCCGCGGTAACCTTCTGCCGCTGCCGGGGTAGTTCCGGGCAGCATGAGCTCCGGAACCGCTGCCGTGACCGCCCCCGCCAACGACCCCGGGAACCCGCCCGGAGCCGCCGACAGCCTGCTCATGGGCCGGGTGCGGGACGGCGACGTGGCTCTCCTGGGCGAGCTCTTCGAGCGCCATCACCAACGCCTGTTCCACTTCTTCCTGCGCCTCGCGCGCAGCCGGCAGGCGGCCGAAGACCTGGTGCAGGAGGTCTTCGTGCGCATGCTCAAGTACCGCCACACCTTCCGCAGCGAATCCGAGTTCGTGCCATGGATGTTCACCCTGGCGCGCAACGCCGCGACCGATCTCTACCGCGCGCGGCCGAAGGAGCTCCCCCAGGAACCGGACGCGCCGGAGCCCGAGGCCGATCTGCCGCATCCGATTGCCGGTCTCGAGCGCGCCGAGCAGGAGGCGAGGCTCCGGCGCGCGCTCGCCCGGCTCGATCCCGCGAAGCGCGAGATCCTGCTCCTGGCGCGCTTTTCGGAGTTGAAGTACGACCGCATCGCCGAGCAGGTAGGCATCTCGGAGGGGGCGGTGAAGGTGAGGGTCCACCGGGCGATGAAGGAGCTCAAGGCGGCGTTTCTCGCCGATCTGGCGGCGCCGCTTCCGGAAACCGGGGAGGTCTGAATGAACCGCGCAACGACGACTTGCGAAACCATGCAGGAACGAATCACCGCCCGCCTCCAGGGAGAGCTCACGCCGGCCGAGCTCGCGGAGCTCGCCGCGCACCTCGCCGGCTGCGCCGATTGCGCCGCCGAGGCGGCAAGCACGGAAGAGCTCTGGCGCGGACTGGCTGACCCCGGAGAGGCGGTGCCGACCGCGCCGATGCGCGCCCGGCTCGCCGCCCGGCTCGCCGCCGAAGTGGCTGCGGGGCGGGACGGGGCGGCGGCCGCACCGCTCGCCTTCCCGGAGCGTCCGGCGGCACAGGGCGAACCCGCTGCCGGCCCCTCGCCGGCTTCCCGCGTCAGCGGTCTCTTCGCCAGCCGCTTCCTGGCGCTCGCGGCGATGCTGGTCGTCGGCCTCGGCCTCGGCTATCTCGTCTTCGGCCGCAGCGCCGACGATGTCGCCATCCTGCGGCGCGAAGTGGGCGACCTGCACACGATGGTGGCGCTGTCGCTGCTCGAGAAGGGCTCGGTCTCCGAGCGTCTCCAGGGAGTCGCCTACAGCCGCGAGGTCGCGGTCGACCGCGACTTCGGCATCGCAGGCGTGAAGGGCGACCCGGGGAGCGCCGGCGGCGGGAGCGGCGCGAGCGCGACGGGAGCCCGCAACGAGCAGGTCGTGGCGGCGCTCTTCACGCGGTTGCTGGAGGATCCCAACGTCAACGTCCGTCTCGCCGCGCTCGAAGCGCTGCGACCGCTCGCCGCGCGCGGCGAGCGCCGCGGCGACTTCGTGGCGGCGGTCGCCCGCCAGAGGTCGCCGCTCGTCGCGCTGTCGCTCATCGATCTGCTGCTCGCGTCGGACAGCGCCGGCGCGCGCCACGATCTCGAGCAGCTCCTCGCCAACGACCAACTCGACCCGGTGGTGCGCGGCTACCTCCGCGACCGCCTCGGAAGGAGCGCCTGATGAATTGCCATCGCCGCATCTGGCCGCCGCTGCTCTCGGCACTCGCCGGACTCGCTCTGGCCGGGACCCTTCCGGCAGCGCTCGCCGCTCTCGAGCAGCGCGAAACCGTCACCCGGAGCTTCACGCTCGCCGCCGTCGACGGACATCGGACCCTGGTCGTCGACAATCTCAGCGGCGCGATCGAGATCGAAGCCGGGAGCGGCGACACGGTCGAGCTCACTCTCACCCAGACGTTCGTGGCGAAGAGTGCCGCCGAGATGGCGCGCGCCCGCCAGGAGGTCAAACTCGAAGTCACCGAGCAGCCCGGGCGGCTCGAGCTCGTCCAGGATGGACCCTGGAGCTGCAAGGGCCGCGGGCACGCGCGGCGCGGCAACTGCTGCTGCGACCACGACGGGAGCGACGACCGGCAATATGAAGTGCGCTTCGACTGGCAGCTCCGGGTGCCGCGCGCGGTCGATCTCGAGGTGAGCGACGTCAACGAGGGCGCCATCCGCATCACCGGGACCTCGGGGCATCTCGAAGTCGGTCACGTCAACGACGACGTCACCCTGGTGCGGGTGGCCGGAATCGTCGACGCGAGTACCGTCAACGGCAAGCTCGCGGTCGACTTCGCCGCGCTGCCTGCCGGCGACTGCAGCTTCGGCACGGTGAACGGCGACATCGAACTGGCGTTTCCGAAGGGGCTCGGCGCCGAGCTCTCCTTCGCGACGCTCAACGGCGAGGTCTATACCGACTTTCCGTTCGAATTGGCGAAACTTCCGCCGACGAGCACGCGCTCGAAGTCCGGCGGCCGGCAGCATCACGAAGTGGGCGGGAGGACCGCGGCCACCCTCGGCGGCGGCGGGATCGGCCTCGCCTGTCAGACGGTGAACGGCGACATCACGATTCGCGAGCGTTCCTGACGCTCCTTTGAGGAGACACGAAATGAACACCCAGCAGAAGTTCCACAAGCCCACACTCGGCGGCGCGCTCCTGGCGGTCGCTTTCGTCTGGACGATGATGGCCACCGCGGCCCACGCCGAGCACCTGGTGGTGCCGCTGTCGGATCCGGCGAAGCCGGCGGAGCTCGAGGTCTCGCTGGTCATGGGGGGGATCAAGGTCACCGGCGGGGCGACGAAGGAGGTCGTGGTGGAGGCGGTTTCCCGCGCCGAAGACGAGGGCGACAAGGAAAAGGACAAGGACCGGCCGGCAAACCGTGCCGGGATGCGCCGGATCCCCAACACCGCGATCGGCCTCGAAGCCGAGGAGGAGGACAACAAGGTCTCCATCTCGGCCCAGTCCTGGGCGCGCGCCGTCGACCTCGAGATCCAGGTCCCGGTGGGCAGCACGGTGCGTCTCTCGACGGTCAACGACGGCGACATCGAGGTCGAGAACATCGACGGCGAGATCGAGATCAGCAACACGAACGGCGAGATCCGGGTGAAGAACGTCCGCGGCCCGGTCTCCGCTACCACCGTCAACGGCGACGTCACGGTCGTCTTCCGCGGCACGATGGCGGCGTCTCCGATGGCCTTCTCGACCCTGAACGGCGACGTCGACGTCACCTTCCCCGGCGACCTCAAGGCCACTGTCCGGCTGCAGTCGGACAACGGCGAGATCTACTCCGACTTCGACGTCGCGGTCTCGACCGAGAATATCCGCGGGCCGGAGAAGACGAAGGACAAGAGCGGGCGCTTCCACATCGAGGTTTCGCGCGAGATGATCGGCGAGATCAACGGCGGCGGCCCGGAGATCCTGTTCAAGACCTTCAACGGCGACGTTCTCCTGCGGCGCGCGAAGAACTAGCAGAGGGAAAGAGGGGGCTCTGCTCCGGAGCTGGAGTAGAGTCCCTTTTCATGTCCGAAGAAGAGGCCGGCGACATCGGGCCGGCCGACGTCACGACGCTGATCGCCGCGGCGCGTGGCGGCGAGCACGGCGCCTCCGCGGCGCTCTACGAGCGCGTCTACTCGGAGTTGAAGCGACTCGCCCATGTTCAGCTCTCGGTGCATGGCCGGCCCGGGCGGACCCTCGACACCACCGCGCTGGTCCACGAGACCTATCTCCGGCTCGCCGGTCCGGCCGGTGCCCAGCCTGCCGACCGGGCCCACTTCTTCAATCTCGCGGCGCGCGTCATGCGCCATGTCATTGTCGACTTCGCCCGCCGCCGGGACGCCGAGAAGCGCGGCGGCGGTGTCGTGCCAATCGAGCTCGAGGCGGCGGAGCATCGTCTGGCGGATCCGGGGGGACGCTGTCGATCGAGCTGCTGGCGCTCGACCGCGCCCTGGGCGAGCTCGAGCGCGCCAGCCCCGAGCTCGCGCGGCTGGTCGAGCTGCGCTTCTTTGCCGGTCTCTCGCTCGAAGAGATCGCACCGATCCTCGAGCGTAGCGAGCGCTCGCTCAAGCGCGACTGGCGGCGGGCGCAGGCCTTCCTGCGCGCCGCTCTCGAGGGCGGAAGCGTGGCCCCTTCCGTAGCTTCATGAAGAAGGGACGGAGAAGGCTCCTGTCCCCGCACTCCTCCCGCCTGCGCATCCAGCGATGGAGACCTGCGG
This sequence comes from Thermoanaerobaculia bacterium, assembly GCA_963788175.1. Lineage (GTDB taxonomy): Bacteria > Acidobacteriota > Thermoanaerobaculia > Multivoradales > JAGPDF01 > JAGPDF01. The sequence goes on along the minus strand of CAWBFZ010000012.1, from coordinate 49,531 downwards.
ACCGGCAATGAAGCAACACTGGGAGACGATCTTCGACGAGCTGGTAGAGGACACTCCCGGCGTGCGCGCGGCGCGCCTGGCCGAGATCGCCGCCGGCGATGCCGAGCTGGCGCGATTCCTGGCCGAGCTGCTTGCAGCCGATCGCACCGAAGAGGAGTTCATCGGAGCGCCACTCCTCGCCCGGGCGCCGGTGTTCGTCGCCTCGGCGCTCGAATCGGGCGTGGCGCGGATGGCGGAGAGTGCCGGCCCCGAGGCCGAGGTGTCGGTCATCGAGGCCGAAGAGACCATCGGCCCCTACCGCCTCGTGCGCTGCCTCGGCGAGGGCGGGATGGGCGAGGTCTTCCTCGCCGAGCGTTCCGACGGCGAGTTCGAGCAACGGGTCGCGCTGAAGCGGATCCGGGCCGGCCTCGAGTCCTCGGCGATCGCCGAGCGCTTCCTGCGCGAGCGCCAGATACTCGCCCGGCTCGAGCATCCCGGTATCGCGCATCTGCTCGACGGCGGCTCGACCGACGATGGCGACCCCTATTTCGTTCTCGAGCACGTCGAGGGCGTTCCGATCACCGTCTGGTGCGAGCAGCGCTCGGCGCCGCTCGAAGCCCGGATCCGTCTGATGATCGAAGTGGCGGACGCGGTCGATGCGGCGCATCGCCAGCTGGTGGTGCACCGGGATCTCAAGCCGACGAACATTCTGGTCACCGCGAGCGGCCGGGTGAAGCTCCTCGACTTCGGAATCGCCAAGCTCCTGGTCGCGGAAGCGTTCGACGAGCGCCAGACCCAGGTCGGGGGTCAGCCGCTCACTCCCGCTTATGCCGCCCCGGAACAGATCCTCGGCGAGGCGGTGACGACCGCCACCGACGTCTACTCCATGGGCGCCCTGCTCTTCGAGCTGCTCACCGGCAGGCCGCCGTTCGACCGCGCGGGACGGCCGCTGCCGGCGCTCGTCCGCGCGGTCGATTCGGAAACCCTCGAGCGTCCATCGGTGGTCGCCGCTGGCGCCGACGACCGCGAGCCGGAGCGCGAGATCGTGCGCGGCTTCGCGCCGCGCCTCGAAGGCGACCTCGACTCGATCGCGCTCAAGGCGCTGAACCGCGATCCGGCCCGGCGCTATCCGTCGGCCGCGGCCTTCCGCGACGACCTGCGGCGCTTCCTCGACGGCCGGCCGGTGAAGGCGCGCCCCGACAGCGTCGGCTACCGGGCGACGAAGTTCATCGGCCGCCACAGCCTGGCGGTCGCCGCGGGCATCGTTTTCTGCGCCGCGCTCGTCGCCGGCGTCGGCATCGTCCTCTGGCAGTCGGGGGTCGCCCGCGACGAGGCGCGGCGCGCCGATCGCGTGAAGTCGTTCCTGATCGATCTCTTCCGCGAGGCCGACCCGAGCCAGACCCTCGGCGAGACGATCACCGCGCGCGAGATTCTCGAGCAGGGTGCGGCGCGGCTGGCGGCGGAGCTCGTCGAAGAGCCGGCGGTACGCGCCGAGCTCCTCGACGCGGTCGCCCAGGTCGAACGCAACCTCGGGCTCCTCGCGCCCGCGGGCCGCCACGCCGATGCGGCCATCGTCCTGCGCCAGGCGGCGGCGCGCGCTCCCGCGGAGCTCGCCGCGAGTCTGGTGACGCGGGCCGAGATTCTGTTCGACCAGGGCGAGCTCGCACCGGCGCGGGCGATGCTCGACGAGGCGCTGCGTCTCGCGCCCGCGATCGCCTCCGCGGCGTCGCCGCTCGGGCGCCGCTGGGCGGATGTGCGCTTCTCCGTGCTCGGCCAGCAGCTCGACGTCCCGGCGGCCGAGGGACTGGCGCGGCGCGCCCTGGCCGAGGCTCGCGCACGGCCGGATCCGGACCCGCTCGAGGTGGCCCACTGGCAGCTCGGCCTCGCCGGCCTGCTGGTCGACGCGAGCCGGGTCGCCGAGGCCGAGCCGTTGCTGCGTGACGCCCTGCCCACGCTCGCGCAGACCGCCGGCCGGAACCCCCTGCGCCTCGCCACGGCGCAGCTTCAGGCGGGTGAGATGCTCGACGTCCTCGGCGACGAGGCCGGGGCGGAGCACTGGCTGGCTGCCGGCCTCGACCTCGACCGCGCGGCGCTCGGTCCCGATCATCCGGAGGTGGCGTTGTGGGAGATCAAGCTCGGCTACCACTGGAGCGAGCAGCGCCGCTACGACGACGCCGAGCGGGTCCTGCGCCACGCTGCGAAGGTGTTGCAGGCGATCGGGCACTACGACGCCGGTTCGGCGCTGCGCTACCTCGGATTCGTCGAAATGGGCCGGGAGCGCTTCGACCAGGGCTACGAGCTCTTCGTCGCCGCGGAGAGGACCTTCCGCGAGACGATCGGCGACGACGGCCCGCTCTCCCTGGCAGCGCGGATGTCGCAGGGCTGGGCGCTCCTCAAGGCGGGGCGCTTCGCCGAAGCGCGGGCGCTCCTCGAACGCCTGGCGGCCGAGAACGAGAAGGCCGGCGGGCCCGACAGCCTGCAGCTGCGCACGGCGCTCAAGTACCTCGGCGAGGCCGAGCGCGAGCTCGGGCGGCCCGAAGCGGCGCTCGCGCACCACCGCCGGGCGCTCGCCATCGAACGCCGGGCGTACGGCAAGGACGAGCACCTCGCGGTCGCCTCGTCGCACTACCAGATCGCCCTCGACCTCGCGGAGCGCACCGATCCGCAGTCGCTGGCCGAGGCCGGCGAGGAGCTCGCCGCCGCGATCACGGTGGTGCGCAAGCTCGATCCGGAGGCGCCGCGGCTCGACGACTTCCTGCTGGCGAGCGGCCGGGTCGCCCGCCGGCGCGGCGACCTCGCGAGCGCCCGCCGCGACCTCAGCGAAGCGCTCGCCCGGTTCCGCGCCCACGACGGCCCGACCCACCCCCGCACCGCCGAGGCCGAACGCGAGCTCGCGACGCTCGACAAGACCGACCGGACATTCCAGAAGCTCCAGCGCATCGGCCCGTCGCCGGACTGAGCGTCTCAGCGCGCTGGCGCCGCCGGCGAGCGCGCCTTCAGAGCCGTCAGAGCCTTCGCGCCGGGCGCAGCAGCGCGACCGCCGCAGCAATTGCGCCGGCGAGCGCCGCCGCCGCCGCGAGGTCGAAGGCGGCGGTGAAGCTGCCGCCGCCCCCGCCGACGCTCTGGTGGGCCCAGGCGCCGGCGATGGGGCCGAGAGCGAAGCCGAGGGAGCCCGCGACGTTGAAGCCGGCGAGGGCGCTGGCGCGGCTCTCGGGGGCGGTCCACTCGGCGGTGAGGGCGAGAGTGGGCGGAAAGATCATCGCCGCGAGCGCCCCCAGGGCGACGAGCAGCGGGTAGTAGGGCCCGGAGCCGACCCGTCCGAGGGCGGCGAAGGCGGCGGCGTAGCCGGCGCAGCCCACGGCGAGCAGCGCGAACGGGCCGAAGCGGCGCGCCAGGCGGTAGGTGCCGAGCTGCAGGAAGGCGAACGGCAGCAGGAAGGCGGCGAGGGCGCGGCCGCGCGCCGCCGGGTCGGCGCCGTGCTGCGCCAGCAGCCAGAGCGGGAAGACGATGACGAAGAGGCCGACGGTGAAGCGCTCCATGGCGTAGAGCGCCCAGGGCAGGAGCAGACGCGGGCGTGCAGCGAGCGCGCGGCCGATCTCGCCGAGGCGTGGGCGGCTGTGGAGTGCCGGAGCGTCGCGCAGTGCCAGCGCCGCCGCCGCGAGCAGGAGGAAGAGGCCCCCTGCCAGCGCGAGCGGTGCCCGTCCGCCCCAGTGCTGCGTGACCAGGCCGCCGATCGGCGCGCCCAGCCCCACGCCGAGGATCAGCGAGGCGCCGGCGAAACCGGCGAGGCGCGGGCGGCTGCCGGCTCCGGCGGTATCGGCGGTATCGGCGCCATCGAACAGCAGCGCCATGGTGGTCGACCAGCCGGCGATCGCCGCCCCGCCCTGCAGGAAGCGCAGCGCGAGGAGCAGTGGAATCGAGTCGATCCGCAGGTAGGCGAGATAGAGCAGGCCGCTGGCCGCGAAACCCGCGACGATGAACGGTTTTCGCCGGCCCAAACGGTCGGAGAGCGCCCCCCAGAGCGGCGCGAACAGCAGGTAGGCCACCATCTCGACGGTGAAGAAGAGCGCCGCGTCGGCGACCGAGCCGCCGAGGTCGTCGACCACCAACTCCTTGAGGCCCGCGACGACCAGCGTCAGGTTGAGCATGGCGACGAACAGGCAGGCGCAGGCGAGCCCCGTGGCGCACGCGGCGGAGCGCGCGCCGGCGGGGAGCGCGCCCGCGCTGTCGGGGCCGGAAACGGGGTCGGGAGCGGGAGTCATTCGGGGGCCTCGCCCGGGCTCGGGCGGCGCGAGATTCTGCCACGGGGCGGCGCGGGCTAGAATAGGGGAGAATTCGACCAACCGAAGGATCAAGGAGCCAGGAACCGCGGTGACCGAGCGCAACAGCGGGACGATCCTCGACGGTAAGTACGAGATCCTCGATCGCCTGGCCGCGGGCGGGATGGGTGAGATCTGGCGCGCGCGCCACGTCCACCTGCAGGAGTTGCGCGTCATCAAGATCCTGCGCGCCGATCGTGCGACTGACCCGCACGCCCTGCAGCGCTTCGCCCAGGAAGCGCGCATCGCCACCCAGATCAAGCATCCGAACGTAGCCATTCTCTACGACTTCTCGCGCCTGCCGGATGGCAGCTTCTACATGGTTTCGGAGCACATCGAGGGCGAGAACGTCCACGAATGGCTGAAGGCCCACGGGGTCTTTCCGCTGCCCCTGGCCGTGGACTTGGGGATCCAGGCTCTGCGCGGGCTCGAGGCGATCCACGCCGCCGGCGTCATCCATCGCGACATCTCGCCCGACAACATGATGATCACCCGCGATCGCCGCGGGCGCTATCAGATGAAGCTCATCGACCTCGGCCTGGCGAAGAATCTCGAAGTCCAGGCCGGCCTCGAGATTACCCAGGCCGGTATCTTCATGGGCAAGCTCATGTACTGCTCGCCCGAACAGGCGGGCGCGATCAAGGATGCGCCTCTCGACCACCGGAGCGACCTCTACTCGTTTGCCGCAGTGCTGTACGAGATGATCACCGGCAAGCCGCCGTTCGATTCCGAGAATCAGCACGGCTTCGTCTTCAAGCGCCTGACCGAGCCGCCGCAGCCGCTGATCGGCCGGAACCCGCAGGTGCGGGTGCCGCAGGAACTGAACGACCTCGTGCTGCGGGGCCTCGAGAAGGACCGCGAACTGCGCTTCCCCGACGCGCTGACCTTCCTGCAGGCGCTGGTTCGGATGGCCGAGCAACTGCGCCAGGTAGCTACGCAGGAGATCGAGCTGCCCGGGCTCGCGAAGGGGCCCGCCAAGCCGCAGCCGACGAGCTCGCCCCGCCCGACGACGCGGAGCGGCTCGGCCTCCGAGCTGTCGCGCGAAGAGCGCAGCGATCTTCTTGCCCAGATCGAGCGCGCCGCGAAGAAGGTCAGCGAATCGTCCCGCCTCGCCGATCTGGCGACTCAGGCCTTCGCTGCCCAGCGCTACGACGACGCCGCCGCCCTGGTGACCCAGCTCGAGTCGGTCGCGCCGCGCAATCCTGCAGTGGCGCAGCTCAAGGAGCAGCTCGCCGAGGTCGGCAAGGGCCTCTCGCTGCAGCCGTCGAGGAAGGCACCGGCGCCGGCCGCCTTGCCCGTCGCGCCGACGCCGCCGCGGCCGAGCCGCACTGCCGAGATCGATGTGCCGCCGCGGCCGGCCGCCGCCGCCGCTGCAGTGGCGCCACCCGCGCCGGAGCCGGCGGTATCTGCGGCGCCCGCGGTTCGCGCCCCTGCGCCCCGCCCGGTACAGGCCGAGCCCACGACCGAGCAGCGCGAGCACGCCGCCAAGGTCGCGGAGGCCGAACGGCTCCTGGTCAAGTACCTGCAGGAGAACAAGCAGTCGCTCGCCGCCTTCGCGCTCGAGACGCTGGTCGAGCTCGACTCCCATCACCCGCGCCGCGAGCTCTTCGCGAGCGCGATCCGGATCATGGGGGAGGAGCGCGGCAAGATGGAGATCGCCGGCGCCATCCTCGCCGAGGGCCGGGACGCACTCCTTCACAGTGACCTCGTGGCGGCGCGCCGCAAGCTCGAACAGCTCGAGAAGGCCGATCCGACGATGCAGCTTGCTGAAGCGCTGCGCAACTCGATCGAGACCGCCGAGCAGCAAGCGGCGAGCGTCGCCGCGGTTGACCGCCGGCGCGACAATCTCGAGTCGCTGCTCGAGTCGCACCGGCTGGAGGAGGCCGAACGCGAGCTGGCCCGGCTCTCGGCCACCGGCCTCGCGAAGGTCTCTGTCGAGAGCTATCGCCTGCGCATCGCCGACATCGCGGCACTCGCCGCGCGCGACGCCAGGGCGCAAGAGTTCGAGCGCGCCTACAAAGAGAAGGTCCAGGCCAGAGACTGGTACGCGGCACGCGACATCGTCCTGGACTTCGAGCACTCCATCCCCGACAGCCCCCGCCCGACCCTCCTGTTCAACGAGATCAGCCGGTTGGAGGAGGTCCACCGCCGCCAGCAGGGGATCGAACAGGGCGTTCAGCAGCTCGAGAACTACCTCCGGCTGAAGAAGCGCGCCGAGGCCGAGCTGGCCTTCAAGATCGTCCTGCAGATGGATCCCGACTACCCGCGCCGGGCCGAATTCGAGAACCGGATCCAGAGCCTGCCGCGCTGAAACGCAGGCGTTTCTTGCCGGGCCGAGCTCTCGCGCCGTAGACTCCGCCGATCGTGAAGAGTCCGAAAGGTCGGCTCCGCACTTACGCGTTCATGAAGCTGGCGCGCGAGTTCGATGCGCGTTTCGAGGCCATGCTGCTGACCGGCAGGGTCTCGAAGTGGTACAGCGCGATCGGCAACGAGGGCATCACGGTCCCCGCCGGGCTGGCGCTCGAGGCCGGCGACGTGCTCTGTTCCCTGCACCGCGACGTCGGGGCGATCCTCGCCTTCTATCTCGATCCGGCCCGGGCCTTTCCTGGCTTCGGCTTCGGTGCGCCGGACGGCCGCCGGCCCGATCCCGAGGCGCTCTTCTACCGCCTCGCCTGCCAGGTGCTCGGCAAGGCGGAAGGCTTCTCGCGCGGGATCGAACGTTCCTACCACTACGGCTATTTCGACGAGGACGCCGGGATCTCGCACGTCGGAATGATCAGCCACCTCGGTTCGATGATTCCGGTCGCTGCCGGCTGCGCCTTCGCGATGAAGCGCAACGGCGGCGACCGCGTAGCGATCAACTTCATCGGCGAAGGCGGAACTTCGACGGGCGATTTCCACGAAGCGATGAATCTCGCAGCGGTCTGGAAGCTGCCACTGGTGCTGGTAATCGAGAACAACCGCTACGCGTTCTCGACCCCGGCGCGGCATCAGTATGCCTGCCTGCAGCTCTCCGATCGCGGGCCGGGATACGGGATCCCAGCGCTGACGGTGAACGGCAACGACCCCGACGACATGGCCGAGACCCTGGGCAAGGCGGTGTTGCGGGCGCGCGCCGGCGGCGGGCCGACCCTGATCGAGGCGGTCGTCGGGCGGCTGCGCGGTCATGCCGAGGGCGATGGATCGATGAAGGTCGTGCCACCGGAAGAGCTCGAGCTCTATCTCTCCCAGGACCCGGTGCCGGTTTACGCCCGGAGGCTCTCGGGCGAAGGCCTGCTCGACCTCGCGACCGAACAGCGGCTCGACGCGCGCGTCGAGGAGCTGGTCGAGACCGCCATCGAACGCGCCCTGGCGGCGGCGACGCCTGCCGCGGAGGAGGCCTTCCGTCCGGTTCTCGCGGAGCCCGGGGTGCGGCTCTACCCGCGCTGCGTCTCCCCGACGTTTCCGGTGCTTTCGCCGGAGACCAGGGCCGAGGACGCCACCGACAGCCTGGTCGAAGACCTGACCGACCTGCTCGGCAAGCCCTTCGACCCTGCGCACGGCGAGGCGGCGGACGAGGGTTCTGAGGACGAAGAGGCCGCGTCCGCGGTGATCTCCTTGCCCGACCCCGACATCCCGACCGCCATGGATGCCTTCACCGGCGGCGCCGTCGGTCCGACGAAGGCGGGCGAGGTCACCTACCTCGACGCGATTCACCAGGCCCTGCAGGAGGAGATGGAGCACGATTCGTCGATCGTCCTCCTCGGCCAGGACATCGCGCAGTTCGAGGGCGCCTTTAGGGTCACCAAAGGGCTGCATGCGCGCTGGCCGGACCGCGTGCTCGACACCCCGATCTCCGAGAGCGGCACGCTGGGTCTCGCTGCGGGGGCGGCACTGTTCGGGTATCTCCCGGTGGTCGAGATGCAGTTCGCCGACTTCGTCTCGTGCGGTTTCAATCAGATCGTCAACGTCATCGCCAAGCTGTTCTATCGCTTCGAGCGCCCCTGTCCAGTGATCGTGCGTCTGCCGGCAGGCGGCGGGGTCGGAGCCGGGGCCTTCCACTCGCAGAACCCGGAGGCCTGGTTCGCGCACGTCGCGGGCCTCACGGTGCTCTGTCCGGCGACCGCGGTGGATGCCAAAGGGCTGCTGAAGTCGGCCCTGCGGGGCGCGAACCCGGTGATCTTCTGCGAGAACAAGTTCCTCTACCGCCGGGTCAAGGCGACCCTTCCGGCGGGCGAGCACCTGACGCCGATCGGCAAGGCGCACGTGCTGCGCGTCGGCACCGACATCACCTTCGTCGCCTACGGTGCCTCGACCTGGATCGCCATGGAAGCGGCCGAAGTGCTGGCCGCAGAGGGCGTCGAGGCCGAAGTGGTCGACCTGCGCTCCCTCGTTCCCTACGATGAAGAGACGGTGCTCGCGTCGGTGAAGAAGACCAACCGCGCGGTCGTCGTGCACGAGGCGCAGTTGACCGGCGGTTTCGGCGGCGAGATCGCAGCGCGTCTCGCCGACCGCGCCTTCGCCTACCTCGACGCGCCGGTCAAGCGCGTCGCCTACCCCGATCGGCCGAGCCCCTACTCGCGAATTCTCGAGCACGCCCTCTTCCCCGACCGCGACAAGCTCCTCGCCGCGGCGCGCGAGGTGTTGGCGTTCTGAGTCTCTGCTAGGGTCCGAGCCATGACTTGGCTCACCTGGCTCGGCCTCGCCGTTTTCATCACCGCGATCGCGGCCCTTACCGGCATCAAGGCTAAGGGAACGCGCCCCGTGGCACACACCCAACTCATGGGCGCCGCGCGGGTCGTTCTCGCGCTCGGGGTTCTCCTCTTTCTCTACCTCGCCTACCGGGCGCGCTCGGGCGGCTGAGGTCTGCCGTTCTGAGCTTCCCGGTCTGGATCGAGCTCGGCGGCTTCCGACTGCACCCGCACCTCGTCTTCGAACTGCTCGCTTACTTCCTCGGTTTCAGGCTCTATCTGCGCGCGCGTCGGCGGCAGGGCGACGCGGTGGACGAACCGCGCCGCTGGTGGATCGTCGCCGCGGCGGCGACCGGAGCGGCGCTCGGCGCGCGACTGCTGTACCTGTTCGAGTGCCCGGCCGAAACGCTCCGGCACCTGGACGACCTGCGGTATCTCCTCGCCGGCAAGACGATCGTCGGCGGCCTCGCCGGCGGCTGGCTGGCGGTCGAGGGGGCGAAACGCCTGCTGCAGGTCGAGTCGCGCACCGGCGATCTCTTCGCCGTGCCGCTCGCGGTGGCGATCGCCGTCGGCCGGGTCGGCTGCTTCCTCACCGGCCCGAGCGACCACACGGTCGGCCTCGCGACCGCGCTGCCGTGGGGGATCGATTTCGGGGACGGCATGGCGCGCCACCCGACCGCGCTCTACGAGGCACTTTTCCTCGCCGGTCTCGCCCTGCTTCTCGCCGCCTGGCGTCGTCGTGGTCCGGTGAACGGCGATCTCTTCCGTGGCTTCGCGGTCGGGTATTTCGCCTTCCGGTTGGCGGTCGACTTCCTGAAGCCCTCGCCCTGCCGCGGGCTCGGCCTCTCCGCCATCCAGTGGGTCTGCCTGCTGGCCCTCGTCGCCCTGGTGCCGGATATGCTCCGCTGGCTCCAGCGCGCAGATTCGGTCCAGGGAGGGACTTGAGATGGGGTGGTTCCGCAATCTCGGCAACGATCGTCCGTGGGCGCAGGGCTGCGTCATTGTCGCCGCCGGCACGGCGCTGGCCACGACGAGCTGCTTCGGATTCCTGCTCACGCTCGATATGAACAGCGGCTCGTCGAAGCTCGGCGAGGTAGCGAACGTCTTCATCGCCGTCGTCTTCGGCCTCTCCGCACTCGCCATTCCGGTGGGATTCATCTGGTTCATCGTCGGGCTGGTCAAGAACGCGACGAAGGGCCGCCCGTCCCGGACGACCGCGCCGCCCTCGCCGCCTGCCGCGGGAGCGGACGGGCCGGGATGAGCGTACGGGTCCGGCCGTACCTCTTCTACGACGTCGCGGTGACGATCTGTTCGGTCTGCTACCGCAGGCTCGAGGGCAAGATCATCTTCGAGGAGGGGTCGGTCTTCCTGCTCAAGCGGTGCCCAGAGCACGGCGCCGAGAAGGTCCTGGTGGCCGACGACATCGAATACTACCGGCGCTGCCGCGAGGTCTTCCTGAAGCCGCCCGAGATGCCGGCGCGCTACAACACGCCGGTGAAGTGGGGCTGCCCCTACGACTGCGGCCTGTGCACCGACCACGAGCAGCATTCCTGTCTTTCGCTCATCGAGATCTGCGACGCCTGTAACCTTGCTTGCCCGATCTGCTACGCCGAGAGCGGGCCGCATCGGCCGCTCTTCCGCCCGCTGGCCCAGGTCGAGAGCATGCTCGACGCCGTGGTGCGCGAACGAGACCGAGCCCGACGTGGTGCAGATCTCGGGCGGCGAGCCGACGATCCATCCCGAGTTCTTCGCCATACTCGACGCCGCGCGGCGCCGGCCGATTCGCCACCTGATGGTGAACACCAACGGCATCCGCATCGCCGAGGACGAGGCGTTCGCCCGGCGGCTGGCGGAATACCGGCCGGCGTTCGAGATCTACCTGCAGTTCGACTCGCTGCGCGCAGCAGCGCTCAAGGTGCTGCGCGGCGCCGACTTGCGGCGTATCCGCGAACAGGCGCTCGAGCGTCTGAACCGGCTCGACATCTCGACCACCCTGGTGGTGACGGTCGAGAAGGGGGTGAACGACGACGAGCTCGGCGAGATCGTCGAGTTCGCATTGACCCAGCCTTGCGTGCGCGGGGTGACTTTCCAGCCGGTGCAGTCGGCCGGGCGGCTCGAGGGCTTCGACCCGGCGAAGCACCGCCTCACCCTGACCGAGGTGCGGCGGCGCATTCTCGAGCAGAGCTCGCGCTTTCGCCCCGAGGACCTGATCCCGGTGCCCTGCCATCCGGACGCGCTCGCCATGGCCTACGCCCTCAAGATCGGCGGCGAGGTCGTGCCGCTCACCGGCATGATCGACCCGCAGATCCTCATCGAAGGCGGGCGGAACTCGATCGTCTACGAGCGCGATCCGGCGGTGCGCGAGGGCCTGTTCAAGCTCTTCGCGACCAACCACTCCCCGGAGTCGAGCGCCGGCACGCTCAAAGACCTGCTCTGCTGCCTGCCGTCGGTGGCGGTGCCGCCGGAGCTCTCCTACGCCAACCTCTTCCGCATCCTCATCGTGCAGTTCATCGACGCCCACGCCTTCGACGTGCGATCGGTGAAGAAGAGCTGCATCCATTTCGTGCATCCCGACGACGGACGCCTGATCCCGTTCGATACCTACAACCTCTTCTACCGCGACCAACTCGAGAGCACGCGCCTGGCGGCGCTCCGCACGACACGCCTCTGAACCCGACGGTTGCGCGAGACCCTGCATGAGTTTTTCCATCCCCAAGCCGAGCGCCCGGAGCGAGCACGACGTCTGCGTCGTCGGTTCGGGCTTCGCCGGAGTCGCGGTCGCGACCCGGCTCGCCGAGCAGGGCGTCGACACGGTCCTGCTCGAGGCCGGCGGGAGGACTCCTCCGCCAGTCGCATCCGAAGGCAGCGATGACCGCTTTCCCTATGCCGCGAGGGGCGAGGCTGTCTTTCCCTTCGACTGGAACCGGACGATCGCAATCGGCGGCACCAGCCACCGCTGGAGCGGTGTCGTCTCGCGCTTCCTGCCCAACGACTTCCGCACCGCGAGCACTTTCGGCCTCTTCGCCGACTGGCCCCTCGGGTTCGACGATCTTCGTGCCGACTACGACGGGGCCGAAGCCCTCCTGTCGACCCAGGGCGCCAGTCCACGCCCCGGCGCCGAACCGCCGCGGGATCGCCGCTATGGCATCGAGTGGCCGGTCGAGGACGACGCCTTCAGTCGTTCCGGCGCGTACCAGGACCTCGCCTTCTTCCCGCTCGCCTTCAGCAGCCGGCACCCCGCAGGCCGGGCCGGAGATCCCATCCGGCTGCACGAGATCGAGCTGCCGCGATTCACTGCGCTGCCCGCGGGGACGCTGCGCGCAGAGTGCGCCGCGGTGCGCCTGTGCGAACGCGATGGCGCGATCGAGGCTGTCGATGTGGTGCGGCCAGACGGCGAAGTGGAGCGGATTGCGGCCCGGTCGTTCGTGCTCGCCGCCGGAGTTCTCGAAACAGTTCGACTCCTGCGGCAGTCGACTTCTGCGGCCTGGCCGAACGGTCTCGGCAACCGCCATGATCAGCTGGGTCGGTTCGTTCACGCCCATCCGCGACACCGTTCGTGGGTGCGGCGCCAAGGCCCCTGGGCCGACCTTCGCGCCGCTTACCGCTCCTACGCCTTCTGCGATGCGCTCCGCCGCGAGGGGTTGGGGAGCGTCTGCCTGGATGTCAACCTTCTGGGGCCGGAGGCTGGAATCGACCTGACGCAGGAGGCCGAACCGACGGCGGAGAGCCGCGTCCTGTTCGACCCGACCCGCACCGACCGCTGGGGTCGGCCGCTGGCGATTCTCGAGGCGAGCCCTTCCGCAGTCGACCGCCGTACGGCCAGGCGCATCGCGGCGCTGGATGCGGAGCTGTGCCCGCTGCTGCTCGGAACTGCCGAGCGAGCGGCGCCGTCTTCCGTCACCTGGTTCCACCCCGCGGGAGGATGTCGGATGGGCAACGATCCGGAGGGCGCAGTCGTGGATCGCCGGGGTCGTGTATTCGGCCTCGAGAATCTCTACGTCGCCGGCGCAGCGACCTTTCCGACCTCCGGCGCCACGAATCCCACGCTCACTGTCGTCGCGCTCGCGCTCCGCCTCGCCGAGCATCTGTTCGCCAGCCTGGGCGGCGATGGCATCTGAAGCCCTGGCAGGCATTCTGGTCCAGGTCGCCGCTCTGACGCTTGCCGTCGAGTTTCTTGCTCGACGGCTTCTCGGCCCGCGCCAGGCGATCGGCGACGAGGTCGAGTACCTTTTCCGGGCGAGGAGCTCGGCGCCTTTGGTCCACGAGCCGTTCCTGCGGGTTCCGCTCTATCCAGCGTTTCTCTGGCTCGTGGGCCGGCGGTTGGGCGAGCGCGGGATCGACCTGGCACTGATCCTGGTGGCTGTCGTCTCCACCACCACCGCTGCTGCCGCGGGCGGCCTTCTGTTCGGCGACGTCGTCGCAGCAGTCACGGGCGTGATGCTGGCGCTCTGTCCCGATCGGTGGGTACTTTCGCGACGTCTCTGGCCCGACACCCTGTTGGCACTGCACGCCAGTCTGCTGCTTTACTTCCTGGTGGCGGCACGGCTTCAAGCGGGCGCCGCGGCCGGCATTTCCTCGGTCATGTTCTGGATTCTCGGCGGGCTCGTGGCTGCCGCCACACTGGTGCGTATCGACGCGCTGGTTCTCGGATTCGCGGTGACGCTGCTGGCGCCTCGCGCCGGCTGGTTCCCGCGCCTGTCGCTCCTGGGCCTCGCCTTCGCAGGCCTTGTTCTTGCCGCAGTCTTCAACGGTCGCCGCTTTCGCCGCTGGTTGCCCGACGATACCTTTCTGTTCAATTTGAGGTTGATGGTGGAGGATCGTTCAGGCAAGCCTCTCGAGCCGACGATGATCCGGCTGGGGAGCGCCTGGCGATCCGAGGACGCGAGCGCTCGAGGGCGCCTCACCGGGCAGGCGCTGCGTGCAGGCCTGCGGCGTCCCTGGGTCGCGGTCCTGGCCTTCGCTCGGCGTGGGTGGAGTCTGACGGGAGCCGATACTTTCGCGATCGAGAAGCTCGTCGCTGCGGACTCGAATGCGTTTCCCGGGATGAGGCCGCTCGTTCGGCGAGTCGTCTCGACGGCGCTGCGCGCCGGCTTCCCTCTCCTCCTGGCGCTCTCCTGTGCCAGCCTGACGGTGGCGAACGAATGGCTGCACCGGCCAGACCTGTGGCTCGCCGGTGCGATTCTCCTTCCGGCGATGTTGTTCACCGCCCGGACGCGCTATCGCTTCGCCGCCCTGTTCTGCCTGGCACCGGGGGCGGGAGTCTCGGTGGCGACCCTCGCCGTGGGCGCCGCCGAATCGCGCGTCATCGTTCTGGTAGTGGCGCTCGTGCTGTTGTCACTCTTCCTTAAGGCTCCGCGGCGCGCCGAGAGCTGGTGACGGTCGCTGCCGCGACCGCCGATCCGGGGCCAGATCTCCCTTCGCTGGACGCGAAATGCTAGCGTTCCGCAGCCATGGCGACAGCCCCGCAAGGAACGGTGGTCGCGGCGCTCGAGCGCGCCGCAGAGGAATTCGGCGCACTGCCGGCGCTGGCGCATCGCGCCGCGGACGGCTGGGTGACGACCTCGTGGCGCGACTACCGCAATCAGATCTTCCGCGCTGCGGCCGGTTTCGTGGAGCTCGGCGTGGTGCCGGGGACGGGACTTGCCATCCTCTCGGCGAACCGCCCGGAGTGGGCGATCGCCGACCTCGCCGCGATCGCTGCCGGGGCGATCCCCACCGGCATCTTCGTCACCAACACCCCCGAGCAGTGCGCCTACGTCCTCGACCACACGGAGGCGACGGTGGCCGTGGCCGACAACGCCGAGGCGGTGGCGAAGCTCATGGCCGCCCGTGGCGGTGCGCCGCGCCTGGCGACGATCGTGGTCTTCGACCTCGGCGAAGCCGACGAGCGGGCCGCCACCCGCGACCAGCCGGCGCTGGTCTCGTGGAGGCGGCTCCTCGAGCTCGGTGCCGAGGCCGGGGAGGCGGTGGTCCTGGAACGGGTCGCGGCGCAGCGGGAAGACGACGTGGCGACGCTGATCTACACCTCCGGGACCACGGGCGCACCGAAGGGCGTCGAGCTCACCCAGCGCAATCTCGTCTGGACGGCCTGGTGCGGCGCGAAACAGACGATCGAGACGCATTCCGACGACCGCCAGCTCTCCTACCTGCCGCTGGCGCACATCGCCGAGCAGATGCTGACCCTGCACCTGCCACTGCAGCACGGCGGCTGCACCTATTACGTCTCCGCCCTCGAGCGCTTGCCGGAGGCGCTGCGCGAGATCCGGCCGACGATCTTCTTCGCGGTGCCGCGGGTCTGGGAGAAGCTCCAGTCGGCGGTCGTGAAAGCGATCGCGGAGGCGCCGCCGATGCGCCGCCGGCTGCTCGCCTGGGCGCGCGGCAAGGCGCTCGCCGCGGGCTACGCCGCGCAGCGCGGCGAAGCGGTCGGACTCGGTGCGGCGCTCGCGGACCGCCTCGTGCTGGGCAAGGTGCGCGCGAAGCTCGGACTCCACCGCGTGCGCCATGCGGCCTCTGCGGCGGCGCCGATTTCGCTCGGCACTCTCGAGTTCTTCCTCTCGCTTGGGGTGCCGATCTTCGAGATCTACGGCCTGTCGGAGACCTCGGGTCCGGGGACGATCTCGACGCCGGGGCGGTTCCGTACCGGCTCGGTCGGTCCGCTCATGCCCGGGGTGGAGATCCGCCTGGCGGGCGACGGCGAAATCCTGATGCGCGGCCCGAACATCTTCCGCGGCTATCGCAAGGACCCGGAGGCGACTGCGGCGGCGATCGACGCCGACGGCTGGTTCTACACCGGCGACATCGGCGAGCTGTCGGACGACGGCTTTCTGCGCATCACCGACCGCAAGAAGGAGCTCCTCGTCACCTCCGGCGGCAAGAAGATCGCCCCGGCGCCGATCGAGAACCGCCTGCGCGAGATCGAGGGCGTGGCGCATGCTGTGCTGGTCGGCGAGCAGAGGAACTTCGTCGCTGCGCTCCTCACCCTCGACCCGGTGGCGCTTCCGACCCTCGCCGGCCGGCTCGGCAGCCCCGCGCGGACGCTCGCCGCCGCCGCCTGCTGTCCGCTGGTGCACGCCTTTCTGAAGCGTGAGATCGAACGCGTCAACGACGCACTGGCGCGCTTCGAGACGGTGCGCAAGTTCGAGGTCCTGGCGACCGAATTCTCGGTCGACGGCGGCGAGCTCACCCCGACCCTCAAGCTCAAACGCAAGGTCGTGCGACAGAAGTTCGCGGCGCGGATCGAGGAGATCTACAACAGCGGCGACTGAACCGGAGACGGATGTTTCAGTCTGATGCTCCGGAGCGGATTGCGCCCGACCCCGTAGGGCGGGGATTCTGGCGCGCAGGCTCCTACAATGAACTACGACGGAGCACTCCCGGGTCAGCCAGCCCTGCCTTTCAGACGGTCCGCCTCGGGGGCTTCCTCGAGGGGACTGTATGTCGATGACTCCGGAAGTGACGGTTGCAGCGATCTGTGAGGGCTTCGGTCACGACCGGACGCGCCTTCTGGACATCCTCCAGTCTGTGCAACGGCAACTCGGCCACGTCGGAGAGGCCGCCGTCGATGCCTTGGCGGCCGATCTCGGGATACCGCGGGTCGACGTCGCCGGCGTCGTCTCGTTCTACTCCTTTCTGAGCGCCAGTCCGCGAGGCCACATCGTCATCCGGCTTTGTGACGATGTACCGGATCGCATGCTGGGCGCCGACCAGGTCGGCTGCGGCCTCGTGGAGGAGCTCGGCATCCAGTTCGGCGAGACGACCGCCGACGGGCTCTTCACGCTCGAGCATGCCTCTTGCATCGGCATGTCGGACCAGGCTCCGGCCGCGCTGTTCAACGACGTCGTGGTGCCCCATCTCGGCCCCGGCGCGGCGCGGCGCCTGGTGAGGGAGATCCGCCAGCTTCCTCTGGAAGCGGTGGTGTCCGCGGCGCCCGGCGCACCTGTCTTGCGGCGCCTGCTGGTGCGCGAGTACGGCGACGGCCAGAACGCGCACGACCTGGTGCGCTCGGCGGTCAAGAACAACCTGCGCCGGGCGGGCGAGGTCATCTTCGCCGAGCGTGCGGCCAACGCCGGCCTTGCCAAGGCGCTTGCCATGAGCCCGGCGGAGGTGATCCGGCAGGTGAAGACCGCCCGTTTGCGCGGCCGCGGCGGTGCCGGCTTCCCGACCGGCATGAAATGGGAGTTCACTCGCGCCGCCGCGAGCGACCAGCGTTACCTGATCTGCAACGCCGACGAGGGCGAGCCGGGAACTTTCAAGGACCGCGTCATCCTGACCGAACGCCCCGAGCTCCTGTTCGAGGGTATGACGATTGCCGGCTACGCCATCGGCGCGAGCCGGGGCCTACTCTACCTGCGCGGCGAGTACGCCTATCTGCGCGACTACCTGGAAGACATCCTCGCCCGGCGTCGCGTCGCGGGGCTCCTCGGGGAGAGCATCTCAGGCAAGGCGGGGTTCGACTTCGATATCCGGATTCAGCTGGGCGCCGGCGCCTACATCTGCGGCGAGGAGACGGCGCTCATCTCGTCGTGCGAAGGCCTGCGCGGCGACCCCAAGAACCGGCCGCCGTTTCCCGCCCAGCGCGGTTACCTGGGAAAGCCCACTGCGGTCAACAATGTAGAAACTCTCTGTTGTGTGCCGCGCATTCTCGAGATGGGCTCCGGCTGGTTCGCTTCGATCGGTTCGGCCAAGAGCACGGGGACGAAGCTCCTGAGCGTATCGGGCGACTGCACACGGCGCGGTGTCTACGAGGTGCCGCTCGGCACCCGGTTGGCGGCGGTGCTCGAGATGTGCGGCGCCGAGGATCCACTGGCGGTGCAGGTCGGTGGGCCCAGCGGTCAGATGGTGGGCGCGGCCGACTTCGCGCGCGAGATCTGTTTCGACGACCTGGCGACCGGCGGCGCGTTGGTGGTCTTCGGTGCGGGGCGCGATCCGCTCGACATCGCCGCGCAATACCTGGCGTTCTTCATTCACGAAAGCTGCGGCTACTGCACGCCCTGCCGAGTCGGCAACGTCCTGCTCAAGGAGCGGCTCGACCGCATCCTGGCTGGCCGCGGCGAGGCGGCAGACCTCGAGTATCTGAGCTCGCTCGCCGGGACGGTCAAGACCGCGAGCCGCTGCGGCCTGGGCCAGACTTCGCCCAACCCGGTGCTCTCGACCCTCAGGAGCTTCCGTTCCCTCTACGAAGCGCGCCTCAAGACGCCGGCCGAAGGCCGCCAGGCCGGCTTCGACTTCGCCGCGCGCCTCGCCGAAGCCGGCAGGCTTGCCGGCCGCCGGCCGGTCGACGTCGTGGCCGGAGGAGAACCACGATGACCAGTCCGACGATCCCCCTGACAGTCGATGGTCGCAGGATCGAAGCGCGGCCGGGCCAGACCATCCTCGATGCCACGGACGAAGCCGGCGTCTACATCCCCAGGCTCTGCTGGATGAAACAGCTGCTGCCGTTCGGCAGCTGCCGGGTCTGCACGGTGCGAGTCAACGGACGCCCGCAGGCGGCCTGCACGCAGCCAGTCGCTCCGGGCATGGTCATCGAGAACGACACCGCGGAGTTGCGCGAGCTGCGTCGTGACCTCATCGACATGTTGTTCGTGGAGGGCAACCACTTCTGCATGTTCTGCGCGAAGAGCGGCAATTGCGAGCTGCAGGCCCTCGCCTATCGCTTCGGCATCGCCGCGCCCAGATACCCGTTCGCTTTTCCTCAGCGCTCTCGCGACGCCTCCCACCCCGGGATCCTGATCGATCGCGACCGCTGCGTGCTCTGTGCCCGCTGCGTGCGGGCCTCGCGCGAGCTCGACGGCAAGGCGGTGTTCGGCTTCGAAGGCCGCGGACCGGGGAAGTCGATCGCGGTCAACGCGGCGGACGGGCTCGGCGGGACCGATGCCGAGGCTTCTGATCACGCCGTCGCCGCCTGCCCGACCGGATCGCTGATGGTCAAGCGGATCGGCTTCGCCGTACCGGTAGGCGAACGGCTTTTCGACCAGGCCCCGATCGGCTCGAAGATCGAGTCGCCGGCGACGGAGAAGTAGGGAGACCCTCATGGCGAAACCCACGATTGCGACGGTGTCGCTCTGCGGCTGCTTCGGTTGCCACATGTCGCTGCTCGACATCGACGAACGGATTCTCGAGTTGGTCGAAAAAGTCGACTTCGCGCGCTCGCCGGTGAACGACATCAAGGAGATCGACGGCGCGGTCGACATCGGCCTCATCGAGGGTGGCTGCTGCAACGAAGAAAACGTCCGGGTTCTGCGGCAGTTTCGCCAGCATTGCCGCGTGCTGGTTTCGGTCGGCGATTGCGCCATCAACGGCGGCGTTCCGGCACTGCGCAACATGGTGCCCCTCGCGGAATGTCTGCAGGAGGCCTACGTCAGCGGCCCGAGCGTCGACAATCCGGGCGGTCGGATTCCGGGCGACGAGGAGATCCCGCTGCTGCTCGACAAGGTCTGCCCCGCCCACGAAGTCGTCAAGATCGACCACTACCTGCCCGGCTGTCCACCCTCGGCCGACGCGCTCTGGGCCGCACTCACCGCTTTGCTCGCGGGCCAGGCTCCCGAGCTGCCCTACGAGCTGCTCAAGTACGACTGAGGCGGCAAGGAGATCCCATGGCAAGCCTCGCCAGCAAGCGCATCGTGATCGAACCGCTCACCCGGGTGGAGGGGCACGGCAAGGTCACCATCCTCCTCGACGACGACCACCACGTTCTGAGCGCCCGCCTGCACATCGTCGAGTTCCGGGGTTTCGAACGCTTCATCCAGGGCCGCCCGTTCTGGGAAGTGCCGGTGCTGGTGCAGCGCCTGTGCGGAATTTGCCCGGTCAGCCACCATCTGTGCGCCGCCAAGGCGGTCGACGGAATCCTCGGCATCGACCAGCTGACGCCGACCGGCGAGAAGATGCGCCGACTGATGCACTACGGTCAGATCTTCCAGTCGCACGCCCTGCACTTCTTCTATCTCGCCGCGCCCGACCTGCTGTTCGGCTTCGACGCGCCCGTCGCGAAGCGCAACATCGTCGGGGTCATCGCCGAGCACCCGGAGCTCGCGCTCCAGGGCGTGAAGATGCGCAAGTTCGGGCAGGAGATCATCCAGGCGACGGCTGGCAAGAAGGTGCACGGCACTGGCGCGATTCCCGGAGGCATCAACAAGAATCTCTCCCTGGCGGAGCGCGACGCCCTGCTGGCCGACCTGCAGCAGATGCTGGATTGGAGCCGCAAGGCGGTCGCGCTCGCCCGCGACTACACGCTGCGCAACTTCGAAGAGATGTCCGGCTTCGGCTCTTTCGACTCGAATCACCTCGCGCTCGTCCGCGCCGACGGCGCGATGGATCTCTACGACGGCAAACTGCGCGCGGTCGATGCCCAGGGCGCGACGATCCTCGATCAGGTGGATCCCGCAACCTACCTGGACGTCCTGGCCGAGGAGGTGCGCCCCTGGTCGTACATGAAGTTCCCGTATCTCCGGCAGATCGGCGCCGCCGACGGTTGGTTCCGGGTAGGGCCGCTGGCGCGGGTGAACGTCTGCAGCTTCATCGACACGCCGGCGGCCGAGCTCGCGCGGCGCGAGTTTCTCGCCGCGAGCGGCGGTCAGCCGAGCAACGTGACGATGGCCTATCACTGGGCGCGCATGATCGAGCTCCTGCACGCGGCGGAGGTGATCGCGCGGCTGCTCGACGACCCGGACCTGCAGGGTGACGACCTGGTGGCGCCCGCCGGCGCCCGCCGCGGCGAGTGCGTCGCGATGCTCGAGGCGCCGCGCGGCACGCTCACCCACCACTATCGGGTCGACGACAACGACCAGGTGACAATGGCCAACCTGATCGTCTCGACGACCTGCAACAACGAGGCGATGAACCGCGCGGTGGGCCGAATCGCCGAGCAGAAGCTCTCCGGGCAGCCGGTGATCACCGAGGGGCTGCTCAACAACATCGAGGTCGGAATCCGTGCCTACGACCCCTGCCTATCGTGCGCCACGCATGCGCTCGGCCAGATGCCTCTCGAAGTGACGCTGGTCGATTCCGACGGGATCGAAATCGACCGCATGGCGAGGCCGGCGTGAGCCGACCGGCGACCCTCGTCCTCGCTTGGGGCAATCCCGGCCGGCGCGACGACGGCCTCGGCCCGGCCTTCGCCACAGCCCTCGGCGAGCTGTCCTTGCCCGGATACGCGGTGGAAGCCAACTACCAGCTTCAGGTCGAAGATGCGGCTCGCCTGGCCGACTGCGGCCGGGTGCTCTTCGTCGACGCGGACCGCTGCGGCGACGAGCCCTTCAGGGTCCGCCGCGTCGAACCGGAGGCCGGCGGAATCGGCTTCACCAGTCACAGCATCTCGCCGGGGCGGCTACTGGCGCTCGGCCGGGATCTCTTCTGCGCCGAGCCGGAAGCCTGGTTGATGGGCATCCGCGGCTACGACTTCGATCGCTTCGGCGAGGGCCTCTCGCCGGGCGCGCGGGCCAACCTCGCTCTCGCCATCGGCTTCGCGCGCGACGCCCTTGGAGAGGACGAAGTCGGGGGCGACGGGCCAGCGGTGTGCGCCGCCGTCTTCGACACTGAGCAGGCAACGCGAGGATGACCATGTCCGACAAGAAACCCGTGATTCTCTGTATCGACGACGATCCCGACATCCTGTCGTTCCTGCGCATCGTGCTCGAGGCCGCCGGCTATGTCTACGTCGGGGCGGAGAGCGCCGAGGCCGGACTGCGCGCTTACCGGGAGACCGGGGCGGACGCCGTCATCGTCGATCTGATGATGGAAGAGGTCGACTCCGGCACCGCGTTCGTCAGGGACTTGCTGGCGCTCGGCAACCGGGCTCCGATCTTCATGCTGAGCTCCGTCGGCGACAGCCTCGCGCTGCTCACCGACACCACCCCGCTCGGTCTCGCCGGCGTTTTCCAGAAGCCGCTGGCGAGAGAGCACCTGCTCTCGGTCCTCGCGGCGGCGCTCGCCGGGGCGCGGCCCGCCTGACCCCCGCCTTGGCGCCGCCGCGAACGGGCTCAGCCGGTCGGCAGTTCGGGCACCGTCGGGGCCGCCAGGCGGGCGCGGCGCACCGGCAGGTCGATGGTCACGCTGGTGCCTCGTCCTTCCGAGCTGTCGACGCGGATGCGACCGTAGTGCCGCTCGACCGTCTGCTTGACCAGGGCAAGGCCGAGGCCCGTGCCCGCTGGGGAGTGTCGCTTGGCGTTGGTGGCGCGGAAGAATTCCTGGAACAACTTGCCCTGTTCCTTCTCCGGAATGCCGATACCTGTGTCGCGCACCCGGATACGTACCTCTCCCGGCTCGCCGCGCTCGAAGCGCACCCGGACTTCGCCGCCGGCGAGGGTGTACTTGATGGCGTTCGAAACCAGGTTCTCCATCAACTCCTTGAGCAGGTCGACGCCGCTCGCGACCGCCGGGAGGCCAGGCTCGACAGTCACCGAGAAGCGCAGCCCCCGGTGAAGGGCTTCGTCACGGAAGGTACGCTCGGTCTGACGGGCGAGATCGTCGAGGTCGACGGCGACGTCCGGAATCTCGCGGCTGACGTCGCGCGTGCGGGCGATGGTGAGCAGCTGGCCGATGGCGCGATCGAGGGCGCGCAGCCGCTCCTCGATCCGCCGGAGATGGTCGGCCTGCGCCTCGTTGACCGGGCCGAGCAGCCCGCCGGAGACGAGATCGAGCATCGACAAGCCCGCCGCAAGCGGCGCCCGCAGATTGTGGGCCACCTTGAGCATGAACTGCGTCCGTTCCGTCATCAGGCGTTCGATCGCCTCGTTGGCCTTGGCGTCCTCGATGGCGAGCGCGACCAGGTCGGCAGCGAGGCGCAGGAACTCGGAGTCGCGGTCGCTGAATCGGTCGGCGGTCGGCGCGTAGACGCCAAGCGTGCCGATCACCCGCGACTCGACCTTGAGCGGCGCCAGCACCGCCGAGCGGAAGCCGAGCGGGGCGAGCTCGCTCTTGTGCTGCTGCGTGGGATCGCCGCCGATGCGGCCGTGAACCAGGGTCTCGCCGTCGAGGATGCGCCGGTTGAGCGGGCTCTGATCGACCCGGATGACGGTCTTCTCGACCAGCTCGCGGGGGAGTCCGTGCGCCGCCACGTAGCGCAGCGTCTTGCCATCCTCGGAGAGGAGTTTCACCGCGGCTGCCGGGACGTCGGTCACGTGGGCCAACTCGCGGACCACGGCTTCGAGCTTGGGCGCGAGATGGCGTTGGGCGCCGATGGCGCTCACCATCGTGTAGAGGCCGTTCAATCGGGTATTGAGGTCGGCGAGCTCGGCGGAGGCGGCGCCCAGCTCGTCGACGCGCCCGCGCAGCTGCCGCATGATGCGCGAGACCATCGTCGCCGTCAGGAAGAGCGTCGCGGTAAGGACGAGCAGGAAGACCGTCGCCTGCGCCGGCGGATCGAGTTGGTGGAGCGGCTGACCGCGAAAGGCGAACCCCTGGCTGGGCAGCCAACCCGCGACGTTCAGTCCATGGATCGCCCAGAGTCCGGCCGCCGCGAGCGCCGCGAAGAGGTGCGCCGTGGCGGGCGTGAACTGTATCGCGCCAACGATGACGTGGAAGAGCAGGAAAAGGGCGAGCGGGCTCGACGCGCCGCCGGTCAGGTGCACGAGCAGGAGCATCGCCGCGTAATCGGCCAATACCTCGAGGATCACCACGCGCCGCTCGAGCCGGGAATCGGCCTCGAGCTGCCGCGCCCAACCGCGGTAAATCCAGGCGAAGATCGAGTTGTAGACCAGGCTGGCGAGCGCGATGAGCAGAATCGGCGTCGCGCGCAACTCAAAGCCGATCGCCTGGCCGACGAGCACGCCCGCGATCATCAGTGGCGCGACCGCCCAACGCAAGCGAATCTGCCAGAAGCTGCGCCGGCCCCAGAGCAGGGGGAGGCTGCGCAGCTCCGCGCCGTTCGCGGGCTCACCGGAGTGCGGGGTGGGGACCGTCACGCCGCGGCGCTCAGAGCCACTTCTCCGCGCGCGCGAGCAGTCAGTCCCCGGCGGCAGCCGGCCAGCATCAGGGAATGCGCGGCGCGCCGACCTTCAGCTGACGCTGATACTCGGCTTCGTCGAAGCTCCTCAGGGAGCTTGCGATCAGACCGTCCTCGCCGACGGTCCACGCCTCGGACCCGCTGACCCGAATCAACTTGCCGGTCCCGCCAGGGCCGGTGTTCCTCCCGGTCAGCGTGAAGTGATAGACGATCTCGCCGCCGAACAGGCTGAGCTCCTCCATCTTGACGCCCATATCGGGAAGGTCCGTCATGAATCTCTGCGCCACGGCGGCGATCGCGGCGCGTCCGACGACCGGTGCCTCTTCGTTGACTTTCAAGGAGCCGTTGGGCGCGAAGAACGACGCGATGCTCGCCGCATCCTGGCCGCTCCAGGCAGCCGTATAGCCGTTCGCCAACTCTCTCAGCTTGTCGGCATCTTGCGGCTTCTCCTTCGACGCGCACCCGGTCAGCATGCCCAGCGACAATGCCAGCGCCAAGCCTGCACCCATTGCACGGTACTCGTGTCGGTGGTCGACCATCGATCGTCACTCCTTTTCGAAGGCAGTTCCTTTCGGTTCAAGACGACAGTGGAACGTTATCCCAGTCGCGCCTTGCAGCGCTGCGCTATTGAGTCCAGCGGCAATACCGTTGCCCGCTCATCCGACGTCGACCAGCGAGGATGTCGTCGCCGGGACGCCCGCCGCCGCGAGGACGAGCGCGGTCTCGAGGTCGCGCCAGATGTCGGCCGGGTCTTCGATGCCGACCGAGAGACGCAGGAGTCCCGGGGTGATGCCCTCGGCGGCGAGCGCCGCCGGGTCGACCAGGCGGTGGGTGAGGCCCGCCGGGTGCTCGATCAGGGTGTCGGTCGAGCCGAGCGAGACTGCCGGCGTCGCGAGCTTCACGCTTTGCAGCACGAGGCGCGCCGCGGCGGCGCCGCCCGCCACTTCGAAGGCGAGGATCGCCCCGGGGCCGCTCATCTGCCGGCCGAGGAGACCGTCCGGGTCAGCGCCGGGAAGACCCGGGTAGAGCACCCGCGTGACGCCGGGATGGGCGGCGAGCTGCGTCGCGAGAAGAGCCGCACTCTCCTGCGCGCGGCGCACCCGGAGCGGCAGGGTGGGGAGGCTCCGGTGCAGCAGGTAGGCCGCCCAGGGGTGGAGCAGGGCGCCGGTGAGGATGCGCAGCTGGCGCAGGCCCGCGGCGGCGCTCGCGCTGCAGGCCACCACGCCGGCGATCACGTCGCCGTGCCCGGAGAGGAACTTGGTCGCGCTGTGGATGCTGTAGGTGGCGCCGTGCGCCAGCGGCCGCTGCAGCACCGGTGTCGCGAAGGTCGAGTCGACCGCGACCGGCACGGAGCCGGCCTGTCGCACGACCGCCTGGATGTCGATCAGCGTGAGCGTCGGATTGCCGGGGGTCTCGATGAGCACGAGCGCGGTATCGGGACGCAGCGCCGCAGCGACTTCGTGGGCGCCGACGAAACTCGTCTCGATGCCGAGAACGCCGGAAGCGAGCAGATGATCGGTGCCGCCGTAGAGCGGTCGCACCGCGATGACATGGCGCCCGTGGGCGCAGGCGGCGAGCAGGACGGCGGTGATCGCCGCCATGCCGCTGCCGTAGGCGACGGCCTCCTCGGCCCCTTCGAGTGCCGCGAGACCCTCCTCGAAGCGCGCCACGGTCGGGTTGTGCAGCCGGCCGTAGATCGGCGTGGCGGCGGTGGCGGCCCCGGCGGCGAAGGCGTCGAGCGCCCCGGTCGCCTGGTCGAGGTCGGGGAAGGGGTAGGTCGACGACAGGTCGATCGGCGGCGCATGGACTCCCAGAGCGGCGAAGCCGTCGCGCCCGGCGTGGGTGGCAAGAGTATCGATCGAATCGCTCGAAAACCGCATAGAATTCGCCTCCATGACCAAAGAACAGAGTAAAGCGCGGAGCCTGCAGAGTCCATCGAATGTTCTGCGGAGAAGGGCCGATCCGGACGGGCTCGACCGAATCGATCGGGAGATTCTGGTGGCGCTGTCGAACAATGCGCGGCTGTCGAACAAGGAACTGGCGGCCAAGGTGGGTCTCGCCCCGTCCTCGGCGCTCGAGCGCTATCGGCGCCTCGTCCGGGAGGGCTGGCTGCGCGGCTTCCACGCCGACGTCGATCCGCGCGCCTTCGGTCTCGGTCTCGAGGCGATGATCTCGGTCCGTCTGAAGCAGCACTCGCGCGATCAATTCGAGGCCTTCCGGCTCTACGTCCAGACCTTGCCCGAGGTCGTCGCGGCCTACCACATGGCGGGCGGCAACGACTTCCTGGTGCATGTCCGGGCGCGTGACGCCGACCACTTGCGCGATTTCGCGATCGACGCCTTCACCACCCGGCCGGAGGTTGGGCATCTCGAGACGGCTCTCGTCTTCGAGCACCTGCGCGGCAGCGGCCCGATCTGGCCGGAATAGGCGCCGCCGCCTTCGCCGCTGAAAAAGAAAAAGGCCCCGGAACCGCTCCGGGGCCTGGCCTCTGCCTTACTGCCAGCTGTGCCGCGCGTCAGTGGCTCGCGGCTTCGGACCCGCTGTGGATCCGCATGCCGTAGAAGCTGCGGTAGACGAAGAAGAGCGCCACGGCGAAAAAGCCCGCGGCGAGGATCTGGGTCAAGGTTTGCTGGCCGGCGGCAGTCATCTCGACGGCCATCTCCACGGCGAGCAGGCCGAAGAGGGTGGTGAACTTGATCACCGGGTTCATGGCCACCGAGGTGGTGTCCTTGAACGGATCGCCGACCGTGTCGCCGACGACCGTCGCGGCATGGAGCGGCGTACCCTTCTCCTTGAGCTCCACTTCGACGATCTTCTTGGCATTGTCCCAGGCACCGCCGGCGTTGGCCATGAAGATCGCCTGGTAGAGGCCGAAGATGGCGATCGAGATCAGGTAGCCGATGAAGAAGAACGGCTCGAAGCAGGCGAACGACAGGGTGCAGAAGAAGATCGTCAGGAAGATATTGAACATCCCCTTCTGCGCGTACTGGGTGCAGATCTCGACCACCTTCTTCGAGTCAGCGACCGAAGCCCGTCCGGCGCCGGCGTCGAGATTGATGTTCTTCTTGATGAATTCGACCGCGCGATAGGCGCCGGTCGAGACCGCCTGAATCGAGGCGCCGGTGAACCAGTAGATCACCGCGCCGCCGCTCACCAGGCCGAGCAGGAACGGGGCGTGAAGGAGCGACAGCTTGTCGGTGTCGATCGTCAGGCCCTTGGTCAGCATGACGATGATCGAGAAGATCATCGTCGTCGCGCCGACCACCGCGGTGCCGATGAGCACCGGCTTTGCCGTCGCCTTGAAAGTGTTGCCGGCGCCGTCGTTGGCCTCGAGGAAGTCCTTGCCCTTCTCGAACTGCGGCTTGAAGCCGAACTCCTTCTGGATCTCCGCTTCGATGTTCGGCAGCGCCTCGATCTGCGACAGCTCGTAGACCGACTGCGCGTTGTCGGTGACCGGGCCGTAGGAGTCGACGGCGATGGTCACCGGACCCATGCCGAGGAAGCCGAAGGCGACCAGGCCGAAAGCGAAGATCGCCGGAGCGATCATCAGGATGCCGAGACCCATGGTGGCGATCCAGGCGGCGACGCCCATCAGGGCAGCGATCGTCAGGCCCATCCAGAAGGCCGAGAAGTTGCCGGCGACAAGACCGGCGAGAATGTTGAGCGAGGCGCCGCCTTCGCGCGAGGCGGTGACGATCTCCTTGACGTGCGACGACTCGGTGGAGGTGAAGACCTTGACGAGCTCCGGGATGATCGCCCCGGCGAGCGTGCCGCAAGTGATGATGGTGGCAAGCTTCCACCACAGCGTCGTGTCGCCGGCGAGCTCCGGAACCAGCGCCTTCGAAGCCACGTAGGTGACGGCGACCGAGACCAGCGAGGTCAGCCAGACCAGCGAGGTGAGAGGCGCCTCGAAGTTCATCTTGTCGACGGTCTGGTACTTGGCGCGTGCGATCGCCTCGTTGATCCAGTAGGAGACCGCGGAGGTGCCGACCATCAGGATGCGCATGACGAAGATCCAGACCAGGAGCTGCACCTGGACGACCGGATTGGCCACCGCCAGCAGGATGAAGGTGATGAGAGCGACGCCGGTGACGCCGTAGGTCTCGAAGCCGTCGGCGGTCGGGCCGACCGAGTCGCCGGCGTTGTCGCCGGTGCAGTCGGCGATGACGCCAGGATTCCTGACGTCGTCTTCCTTGATGTTGAAGACGATCTTCATCAGGTCGGCGCCGATATCGGCGATCTTGGTGAAGATGCCGCCGGCGATACGCAGCGCCGCAGCGCCCAGCGACTCGCCGATCGCGAAGCCGATGAAGCACGGGCCGGCGAAATCACCGGGGACGAAGAGCAGGATCGCCAGCATGATCACCAGCTCGGTCGAGATCAGCAGCATGCCGATCGACATGCCGGCCTTCAACGGAATGGCGTAGGTCGGGAACGGCTTGCCGCGCAGCGAGGCGAAGGCCGAACGCGAGTTGGCGAAGGTGTTGATCCGGATGCCGAACCAGGCGACGCCGTAAGAGCCGGCGATACCGATGAGGCTGAAGGCGATGATCAGTGCCACCTGGTTGAAGTGGAAGTGCCGCAGCCAGCCGAAGTAGGCGACGATGATCGTGGCGATGAACGCCCAGAGGATCATGATGAACTTGCCCTGGGTCTGGAGGTAGGTCTTGCACGTCTCGTAGATGAGCTCCGAGATCTCGCGCATCGAGTTGTGCACCGGCATGTTCTTCAGCTGGGTGTACATCACCAGGCCGAAGAGCAGGCCCAGGAGGCAGACGAAGAGGCCGAAGAGCAGCAGGGTCGAGCCCGCGACGCCGAGGAACGAGACGCTCCCGAGGTCGGGGAGCTTCAACTCCGCTTCGCTGGCGTGGACAGGGGTGGCGCCGCAGACGGCGACCAGGGCGAGAAGGGCGAGCACGACTCGTCCTCCGCGCGGGAACCGACTCATCCAGGAATGCATGACTCCTCCGTTCGAGACTGCCCCGTCCCCGGTCGGGGGGCGGAGCGGAAGTTTCCGGGCGATCTCGGGACCGAGCCGCGCCAGTTTCAAAAAATCCTTGGGATCGCACTGAAATCAGCCCTGGCTGGTCGAGCAGCCGGGGCTTCGAAAGGGCCCGTCCATGGGCTTCAAACGCGGGAATTCTAGCCGAAAGCGCCAGCCGCCGGAAATTGGCCCGAACCCGACGGGCTCCTGGGGGTGAATGGGGTTAGACTGCGCCAGTTTTCCGGCATGGGAGTCCGCGAGAGTCGAGAGGCCGGGCGTCGCCACGCTGCATTGCGCCATCATGGAAGCTGAGGGAGGGAAGCCGATGTCGAAGCACGAAGCGAAGCAGGAATGGGGCACCCGGGTGGGGGTGATCCTCGCCGTCGCCGGCTCGGCAGTCGGCCTGGGGAACTTTCTGAGGTTCCCCGGTCAGGCGGCAGCGAACGGCGGCGGCGCGTTCATGATCCCGTATTTCTGCGCGCTGCTGCTGGTTGGCATCCCGATCGGCTGGGCGGAGTGGACCATGGGGCGATACGGCGGCCGGAAAGGGATGCACTCGGCGCCGACCATCCTGGGCGTCTTCGGAGGCGGCGGCACCTTCCGTTACCTCGGCATCATCGGCGTGCTGATCCCGCTCGCCGTCTCCTTCTATTACACCTACATCGAGGCCTGGTGCCTGGGCTACTTCTGGCACTACCTGACCGGCGGCATCGGGGTCGACGCCACGGCGTCGGTCGCCGAGCAGGCGGCCTCCGCCGGGGCCTTCTACACCACCTTCACAGGGCGCGAGGCGAACGGCGTTCTCACCGGAGGTTCGCTCGAGACCTTCGTCTTCTGGGCGATAACTTTCGGGATCAATATCTGGCTGGTCTTCCGCGGAATCTCGAAGGGGATCGAAAAGTTCGTCAGCTGGGCGATGCCAGCGATGGCGGTCTGCGCCCTGATAGTCCTGGCGCGCGTCCTCACCCTCGGCACGCCGGATCCGGCGAATCCGGACCAGAACGTGATCAACGGCCTCGCCTACATGTGGAACCCGAACTTCGAGGCGCTGTCGAACCCGCAAACCTGGCTCGCCGCGGCCGGGCAGATCTTCTTTTCGCTCTCGGTCGGTTTCGGCGTGATCATCAATTACGCCTCCTACATGAAGAAGAAGGACGACGTGGTGCTCTCCGGGCTCACCGCCTCGGCGACCAATGAGCTCTTCGAGGTCGGCTTCGGCGGCCTGATCACGATCACCGCCTCGTTCGTCTTCCTCGGCACCGCCAACATGATCGGCGCCGTCCAGGGCGGCACCTTCGGTCTCGGCTTCACGACCCTGCCGGTGGTCTTCGCTCACATGGGGGCGTTCGGCAACTTCGTCGGCGCGATCTGGTTCTTCATGCTCTTCCTCGCCGCCATCACCAGCTCGATCTCGATGTACCAGCCGTCGCTCGCCTTCTTCCAGGAGGCTCTCGGCTGGGGGCGCAAACAGTCGACCACGCTCTTGGTCGGCATCTGCCTCGCCGGCTCCTTCCTGGTCATGTACTACAGCAAGGGTGGCATCTTCTGGTCGACGATCGACGACTGGGTCGGCACCTTCCTGATCTTCGTCCTGGCGATGATCCAGATCATCGCCTTCAGCTGGATCTTCGGGCTCGACAAGGGGTGGAAAGAGGCGCACATCGGGGCGCAGATTCACATCCCGGGCTTCTACAAGTTCATCATGAAGTACGTCACGCCGACCTACCTGCTGGTGGTCTTCGTCGCCTTCTGCTGGCAGAACCTCGGCGCTTGGGTGAAGTCGGTCGCCGACGAACCGTTGCGACAGGGGGCGGTCGCGCTCATCGCCGCCACGGCGCTTATTCTCGTCGTGTGTACGAGAATCGGCGAGAAGCGCTGGCGCGCCGCGGGCCTCGACATTGACGGCAAGCATGCCCCGAAGCACTGAACAGGAGAGCTCGAGATGACGATCATGGGTTGGGTCTTCCTTCTCTCGTCGACCGCCTTCGTCTGGGGTCTGACCGGCTGGTGCTACTACAAAGTCCTGACCGTCAAGGTCGAGATCGAAGTTCCGCCGGCGTCGCTCGGCGGCTGATGCTGCTCCGGCGTTCCGCATCCCGAGCTTGAGCGGCCGTGGGTCGGTCTCCGACCCGCGGCCGTTCGTCCCTCCGGGGGGCCTGTAAGAAACTCCCCCGCGGAGCGTTGTACGGTTGAAGAGGGAAGGAGACCCGACCGTGCAAGGCCGACCGCAGCCGCAGGACAGCGAGGCAGGCAGATTCCGACCCACCGCCGGGGGGAGCGCACCCCCGGAAAGCGCGCCGCCGGATCCGGTCGAGGCGCTCGCGGAGCTCTTTCGTGAGCACTACGACAAGGTGTTCCGCGCCGCCTACCGGATCACCGGCAACGCCATGGACGCGGAGGACGTCCTGCAGTCGGTCTTCCTCCGCCTCGCCCGCCGCCAGGAGAGCTCGCCGCTGGGCGAGGAGGCCGCCGGCTACTTCTACCGCTCGGCGGTGAACGCCGCCCTCGACGTCGTGCGCTCGCGGCAGCGCGCCGGCTGGGCGCCGCTCGAGATCGCCGACACCGAGTTGCCGCGCGCCGCGGCGGCCGCCCTCGTCGGCGCCGAATTCGAGCCCGAGCGCGAGCGCCGCCTGAAACAGCTGAGGAAGACCCTGCGGCTCGCGGTGGCGCGTCTGTCGCCGCGCGCCGCCGAGGTCTTCGCCCTGCGCTACTTCGAGGGGCTCGGCAATCAGGAGATCGCCCGCCTCCTGGGCAGCTCGCAGGGCGTCGTCGCCGTCCTCCTCCATCGCACCCGCTACCGTCTGCGCAAAGAGATCACCAGCCTCATGGGAGAAGCGTCATGAAGTCCGAAGAGCGATTCGAGCAGGCCGTCACCGCCGTACGTTCCGAGTCGATCGATGCGCGCACCGTCGAAACGGCGGGCGAGCGCGTCTGGGCGCGCCTCGCGCACGAGACCCAGGCCGCCGGGTCCCCGGGAGCCGGCGATGCCGGCGACTCCGGCAGCCCCGAGTCGCACCGCATCCTCGGTTGCGAGGGCTTCCGCGAGCTGATGCCGGCCTACCTCCTCGGCGCCCTCGCCGAGCCGAAGCGCGTGCTGCTCGAAGACCATACCCGCGAGTGCCTGCCCTGCCGGCGGGCGCTGGCCGCTGCACGCCAGGCGAAGGCGGCGGCGGGCACCGCGCAGGCTGGCCGGAGGGCCGGCGCCGGCGTCGGCGCTGGCACTGGCGCTGGTTTCGGCACTGGTACGGGAGTGCGTCGCTGGGCGCTTGCCGCCGGCCTCGCCGGGGTCGCGCTGCTCTCCGGTTTCCTGGTCCGTCAGGCCGGCGTCGGCTACCTGGGCGCGGCCCCGTCGGTGACCGTGCGTTCGA
The DNA here is from genome assembly GCA_963788175.1 of Thermoanaerobaculia bacterium. GTDB lineage: Bacteria > Acidobacteriota > Thermoanaerobaculia > Multivoradales > JAGPDF01 > JAGPDF01. Next base: position 17,273 of record CAWBFZ010000012.1, on the reverse strand, counting down.
TCTCGGGCGAGCTCGCCGTCGTTGCCGGCGGCGAGGCACGTCCGGCGGTCGCCGGCGAGCGCATCGCCGGGGCGCAGCTGGTGCGCACCGCGCAGGCTTCGGGCGCGGTGCTCGAGCTTGCCGACGGCTCGCGCATCGAGCTCGCCGAACGCTCGGAGCTCGGCCTCGGCCGGCGCTGGGACGGCACGATCCTCGAGCTCGAGCGCGGCAGCCTCATCGTCGAGGCCGCCAAGCAGCGGCGCGGCCACCTCTACGTCGACACCGGCGACTGCCGGGTGTCGGTCGTCGGCACGATCTTCTCGGTGAACCACGGTGCCAAGGGCTCGCGGGTCTCGGTCATCGAGGGCGAGGTGCACGTGCAGCAGGGCGCCGCTCTCGCGGTCCTGCTGCCCGGGCAGCAGCTCGCCACCGGCAATCGTCTCGCCGCCGTCTCGGTGGCCGACGAGATCTCCTGGAGCCGTGACGCGGCGCGCTATCGCGAGCGCCTGGTGGCGCTCAAGAGCCTCGGCCGCGAGCTCGATCTCGCGCTGGTGCCGGCGTCGACGCGCACTTCGACGCGCCTGCTCGACCTCGTGCCGGCCGGCACCGGGGTCTACGTCGCGCTGCCCAATCTCTCGCAGTCGCTGGGCGGCGCCTGGCAGATCGTCCAGCAGCGGGTGGCAGAGAACCCGGTCCTCGGCGAGTGGTGGAGCGAGCACTTCGCGGATCCGGCGGACGAGGCCGAGATCTCGCAGGCGATCACCGAGCTCGAGCGCTTCGGCAGCGAGCTCGGAGCGGAGATTGTGGTCGCGGTCGATCTGGCGGCGGCGGCAGGTCAGGCCGGGGAGCCCGACGAAGTCTCTCCGCTGCTGCTCTCCGAGGTCCGGGATCCGGCGCGTTTCTCGCCGCTGCTCGACGAGGAGATCGCCCGGCTCAACTCCCTGCCGGCCCCGCCGGCTCCGCCGGAGTCGGGCGCCGAGCCTGGCGATGCGCCGCGCATTCGGCGCATCAGCGATCCGTCGGCGGAGACCGCGGGCCCGCACGAGCTGCTCGTCTGGTTGACCGGCGACCTGCTGCTCGCCTCGCCCTCCGTGGCGCCGCTGGCTGCCGTTCAGGTGGAGCTCGCGGCCAACGCCAACCCCTTCGTCGGCACGCCCTTCCACGGGCGGCTCGCCGGGGTCTACGCCGGCGGCGCGGAGTGGCTGGTCGGCGTCGACCTGGCGTCGATCGTCGCCCGGACCGCGGAGCAGCACGAGGAAGGCGAACCCGGCGGCCACGACCCGAGCCTGGTGCTCGAGCGCCTCGGTCTGGCCGACGCCGAGTTCCTGATCCTCGACAGCCGGGGTGCGGATGGGGAGACGCAGAATCGCGCCCACCTCGCCTTCCATCAGGAGCGCCGGGGAATGGCCTCCTGGCTCGCCGAGCCGGCCCCCGTCGGAGCGCTCGACTTCGTCTCGCCCGCCGCCCATCTCGCGGTCGGCGGCGTCCTCAAGGAGCCGGCGGCGATGCTCGACGATCTCCTGGCGCTGGTCGAGGCCGACGATGCCAGTGGCTCCGGCAGCGAGCATTCGGTGCTGCGCGAGCTCGCCGACTTCGAGGCGGAGCACGGGCTCTCGCTGCGCGAGGACCTCGCCGCGACCCTGGGTGGGGACTTCGCCTTCGCCTTCGACGGACCGTGGCTGCCGACCCCCTCCTGGAAGCTCATCCTCGAGGTCAACGACGCCGGACGGCTGCAGTCGACGCTGGTATCGCTGGTCGAGGAGTGGAATCGCGCGGCGGCGGCGGCGGAGGGCGAACCGCGTCCGGCCCTGACCCTGTCGCAGGAGGCGATCGCCGGACGGGTGGTCTATGACCTCCAGACCTCGACCGGGACGGAGCTCGCGCACTTCCTGTTCGTCGACGGCTACGTCGTCGTCGGGCCGTCGCGGGCCCTGCTGGTCGAAGCCGTGGCGCAGCGCGCCGCGGGCATCACGCTGGTCGCCTCCGCGGGCTTCCTCGATCTGCTGCCGCACGACGGGCAGGCGAACTACTCGGCGGTCGTCTACCAGAACCTCGGCGGGGCGATCGGCGCGCTGGGCGAGTTCCTCGGCCGCCAGGGCGGCATTCCGCAGGCCGAGCGCGACAGCCTGAGCGCCCTCGCCGGCGAGGCCGGCGCGAGCCTGGCCGTGGCCTACGGCGAGACTCAGGGCCTGACGCTCTCGACGCGCGGCGCCCGCGGCCCGATGGGGCTCTCGTTCGAGAGCCTGCTCGCGGTCGGGGGGCTCTTCGGCGGGCACGACGCGACGCCGGAGACCCCGATGGGCGCTCCCCTCGCACCGAGTGCTGAAACCCCGGCCGGCCCCCAGGCGTAGAGTTCCGGGTGCCGATGCCGTCACCGCTGCTCGAGCTCGAAGGGCTGGAAGTCCACCTGGCAGGGCGAGCGATCCTGAAAGGACTCACCGGATCGCTCTCCGGCCAGGTGGTCGGTCTGTTGGGGCCCAACGGCGCCGGCAAGACCACCCTGTTCAACACCATCCTCGGTTTCTACCCGCCGGCGGCGGGCCGGGCGCGCGTCCTCGGACGCGACATCGCGACCGACGCCGGCGCCGTCCGCGAGCGCCTCGGCTACATGCCGGAGAGCGAGTCGTTCGTGCTCGGGCTTTCCGCCGTGCGCTTCGTGCGCATGATGGCCGAGCTCTCGGGCCTTCCTCCCCGCGCCGCGCTCGAACGGGCGCACGAGGCGCTGTTCTACGTCGGCCTGGGCGAGGCGCGCTATCGCAAGCTCGAGACCTACTCGCTCGGCATGAAGCAGCTCGCCAAGCTCGCGCAGGCGATCGCCCACGGCCCGGAGCTGCTGCTGCTCGACGAGCCGACCAACGGCCTCGACCCCTCGGCGCGCCAGCGCATGCTCGGCCTGGTGCGCGAGATCGCCGCGTCGGGGGTGCGCATCATCCTGTCGTCGCACCTGCTGCGCGACGTCGAGAGCTGCTGCGACGAGGTCATCGTGCTCAAGGACGGGAAGGTCGCGACGATCGCCAACCTCGCCGAGGAGCGCGCCAGCCAGCGCCGCTTCCTCGAGATCGAGACCCGCGGCGGCGAGAACGGCAATTACCCCGCCCGCCTCGCGGCGCTCGGCTGCGAGGTCGCCGAGCTCTCGAACCGCAAGCTCAAGGTCGTGCTGCCGGCGACGGTCGACGTGCGCATGCTCTACCGCGTCGCGGCCGAGCAGGGCGTGCAGCTGCGCCGCCTGTCGTCCTCCCGCAACTCGCTCGAGCACCTCTTCCTGCGCGCCATGGAGGCCCCCGACTCCGCCGACCCCGCCGTCGTCGGCGTTGCTCCAGCAGCCGGATCGGAGGCTCCCCTTGCCGGTCTATGACCACCGCTATCGCGGCTGGAGCGGCGAGCGCCGCAACGGTCGCTTCCGCATCTGGACGGTGGCGCGCTTCGCGCTCGGCGACCTCTGGAAGTCGCGCCTGGCGCTGCTGCTCTTCGTCGTGGCGCTGCTGCCGCCGCTGTTCTTCGGCGGGATGATCTACCTCGCCAACAACGTCGACCTGCTGACGGCGGCCGGGATGCGGGTCTCCGGCGAAGGCGTCGACGCGAGCTGGATGGCGATCGACAAGGAGCCGTTCTTCTGGTTCCTGGTCTGGCAGTCGAGCTTCGCCTTTTTCCTCTCGGCGTTCATCGGGCCGACGCTCGTGGCGCCGGACCTCGCGCACAACGCGCTGCCGCTCTATCTCTCGCGCCCGCTGTCGCGCGCCGACTACATCCTGGGCAAGCTCCTGGTCCTGCTCGTGCCGCTCTCGGCGGTGACCTGGATTCCGGGACTGCTTCTCATCGGTCTGCAGACTTCGCTCGCCGGACCCGGCTGGCTCGGCGAGCACTGGCGGCTGGTGCCGGCCGTGGTCGTCGGCTCGTGGATCTGGATCCTGCTGCTCGCGGTACTGGCCATCGCGATCTCGGCCTGGGTCAAGTGGCGGCCGGTGGCGACCGGCATGCTGTTCGGGCTGTTCATCGTCGGCGAGGCGTTCGGCAAAGCGATCGAAGGGATCGCCGGCTTCCGCTGGGGCAAGCTCCTGGCGATGGACGACGTCGTCCAGACGATCTGGGCGAGTCTCTTCGGCGGCATCGATTTCCTCGGCCACGAGTATCCGGAGAATCCGCTGCCGGTCGCCTCCTGCTGGCTGATGCTCGCCGGCATTCTCGCCGCGGCGGTGTGGATGCTGCATCGCAAGGTGCGCGCCTGCGAGGTGTCGCGATGAGCGCGATGACCGCACCGGTTACCGCGCCGGCTGCCGGCGCCGACGCGACCGCGAGCACCGCGGTGCTGTTCGAGAACGTCTCCAAGTTCTACGGCGAAGTCCTCGGCGTCAACCGGGTCGATCTCGCGATCGGCCCCGGCATCACCAGCCTCGTCGGACCGAACGGCTCCGGCAAGACGACGCTGATGAACCTCGCCACCGGACTGCTGCTGCCGACCGAGGGCGCGGTCTCGGTGCTCGGCATTCCGCCCTCCGACCCGGAGCGTCTGTTCGCCCGGGTCGGCTACTGCACGCAGTTCGACACCTATCCCCGCGGCATCACCGGCTGGGACTTCGTGCACCTCTACCTCGAGCTCCACGGTCTGGGGAAAGGCCGGGCGGCCGAGCTCGCCCGGCTGGCCATCGAGCGCGTCGGCATGGGCGCCGCCGCGTCGCGGCGCATCGCCGGCTACAGCAAGGGCATGAAGCAGCGCATCAAGCTGGCGCAGGCGATTGCCCACGATCCGCAGGTCCTGCTGCTCGACGAGCCGCTGAACGGCCTCGACCCGCTCGCCCGCTCGGAGGTGATCGAGCTGCTGCGGAGCTTCGCCGCCGCCGGCCGCACGGTAGTCGTCTCGAGCCATATCCTGCACGAGGTCGACGAGCTCTCCGATCGCGTGGTGCTGGTGCACGGCGGCTACATCGTCGCCGAGGGCGCGATCGCCGGTGTGCGCGACGAGATGGCCGCCGAGCGGCCGCTCGCCGTCCTGGTGCGTTGCGACCGGCCGGGAGCGCTCGCGGCGCGGGTGTTCGCCGAAGATCATGTCGTCGAAGCGCGCATCGACCCGGATGGCCGGGGCCTGCTGGTGCGGACGAAGAGCTCCGAGCAGTTCTACCTCCTGCTCAACCGGCTGGCGGGAGAGGGCCTGGTCGATATCGAGGCGGTGGTGCCGGCCGACGAGGACGTGCAGGCGGTCTATCAGTACCTGATCGGCGCCCCCGCCGGGACGGCGAGCTGAGGGGAGTCCTGGTTTGAGCGAACTGCAAGCGATCGGATTCGCCCGCTGGCTGCGCCAGGTCCGGGCGATGCTCGGACTCGAGCTGCGCAAGACCTTCCTGCGGCCGCGGGCGCTGCCGGTGGTGCTGGTCGCCTTCCTGCCGGTGCTCGTGCTGGCGCTGCGCATGCTCGCGACGCGGCTGCAGGCGATTCCCGCCCAGGCGGTCGGCGATGTCGCGCAGACCTACGGGGTCATCTTCCAGCTCTTCTTCCTGCGCCTCGTCGTCTTCTTCGGCTGCTTCGGAATCTTCACCTACCTCGTTCGCGGCGAGATGCTCGAGCGCAGCCTCCACTTCTACCTTCTCGCGCCGCTGCGGCGCGACGTCTTCGTAGTCGGCAAGTACCTCGCCGGCGTTGTGGCCGGCTTCGCCCTCTTCGGCCTCTCGGTGGTGATCCAGTTGGCGCTCTGCTTCCTGCCGCGGATGACCGAGGGCGGGCGGGCCTACCTGCTCGGCGGACCCGGCGCCGGGCATGCGCTGACCTATCTCGGCATCACCCTGCTGGCGGTGGCCGGTTACGGCGCGGTCTTCCTGGCGCTCGGAATGCTGGTCAAGAATCCGATGATCCCGGCGGCGCTCATCCTCGGTTGGGAGTGGCTCAACTTCCTCCTGCCGCCGGCGCTCAAGAAGCTCTCCGTCATCCACTACCTGCAGTCGCTCTGCCCGGTGCCGGTGCCGCACGGTCCGTTTGCGCTCCCCGCCGAGCCGACCCCCGCGGTGCTCTCCCTCGCCGGCCTGCTGGCGCTCGTCGCGGTGCTGCTCTTCTTCGCGGCCCGCCGTTCCCGTCGCCTGGAGATCCTTTACTCCGCCGACTGAGCGCGGCGGTCGTCGCGGCCCGGCCGCGGAGCCCGCGGCTGGCGCTGCCGGGAAGCGCTAAACTTTCGCCGTGCCCGCGAAGGAAGTGGAGTCCGGACCGCCACCGGGTGAGGTGACCCGGCTGCTGCGCGCCTGGCGCGGCGGCGGCGAGGAGGCGCGCGAGCGCCTCATCGAGCATGTCTACTCCGAGCTCAAGAAGATCGCCGGCGCGCATCTGCGCGGCGAGCGCCGCGGGCAGACGCTCGAGGCGACCGGGCTCGTTCACGAGGCCTTCCTCCGGCTCGTGCCGCAGACCCGGGTCGACTGGCGGGACCGGGCGCACTTCTTCGGCCTGGCGTCGATCTGCATGCGCCGGGTGCTGGTCGATCGCGCCCGCGCCCGCGCCGCGGCGAAGCGCGATCCGGAGGGCTACGTGCTCACCGGGGCGCCGTTCGGAGCGCGGTCCTCGCCCGAGGAGCTGCTCGATCTCGATCGCGTGCTGGAGCGGCTGGCGACGGCGCATCCGCGCCTCGCGCAGGTGGTCGAGATGCGCTACTTCGCGGGCCTCGAAGTGGCCGAGATCGCCGAGTGTCTGGCGATCTCCGAGCGCACGGTGAAGCGCGACTGGGCGTTCGCGCGCGCCTGGCTGCTGCGGGAGCTCGAGAGCGGCGCTTGACCGACGAGCCGATTCTCGACGCCTTCGAGCGCGCGCAGCAGCTCACCGGTGCCGATCGCGAGCGCTTCCTCGCCGATCTCGAGCAGCGCGAACCGGCGATGGCGGAGGAACTGCGCGAGCTTCTGCGCGCCGACGAGCGCGACGGTTCCCTCTTCGAGCGCTCGCCCTTCGGCCTCGAAGGAATGGAGGATCGAGTCCAGGTGGAGACTCCACCCGAAATGATCGGCCCCTACCGCGTCCTGCGGGAGATCGGCCGCGGCGGCATGGGGCGGGTCTATCTCGCCGAGCAGCGGGGAGAGGGCTTCGAGCGCCTGGTGGCCATCAAGCGCCTCGACCGACGGCAGGCCTCGCCGGTCTCGGAGCGCCGCTTTCGCGACGAAGTGAGGTTTCTCGCGGCGCTCGAGCATCCGGGAATCGCGCGCTTTCTCGACGGCGGAAGGGCCGCGGACGGCAGCGCCTACCTGGCGCTCGAGTACGTCGAGGGCTCCGATCTGCTCGCCTACGTCCGCGCGCGCCAGCTCACGGTCGACGAGCGCCTGCGTCTCTTCCTCGAAGTGCTCGCGGCGGTGGAGTACGCGCACGCACGCAATATCGTGCACCGGGACCTCAAGCCCGGCAACGTACTGGTCGGCGCGGACGGCCGCCCCAGGCTGCTCGACTTCGGGATCTCGAAACTGATCGATCCGGAAGCCCTGGACGCCGCGACGACTCGCACGGAGCTCCGCGCTCTGACGCCGGCCTACGCCAGCCCCGAACAGATTCGCGGCGGTCCGGTGACGGTCGCTTCCGATGTCTACTCGCTGGGGGTGGTGCTCTACGAACTGCTCGCAGGTGTCCGCCCTTTCCGCTCGGCCGCGGGCGACGTGCGCGAGCTCGAGCGTGCGGTTCTCGAGCTGGATCCCGAGCCGCCCTCGACCGCCGCTCGACGAGCGACTCCCGCGGCGGCGGAGCGCGCCGGAGATAGTGCGGCCGCCGCGCCCGACGCGCCGGTTCGCCTCGGGCGGGATCTCGACGCCATCTGCCTCAAGGCGCTGCGCAAGGGACCAAAGGAGCGCTACAACTCGGTGGCGGCGCTGACAGAGGATCTGCGTCGCTTTCTCGCCGGCCTGCCGGTCGCGGCACATCGGGGCGGGCTCTCCTACCGTCTGGAGAGATTCACCCGGCGCCACCGCGCCACCCTGGCGGTAGCCTCGGCAGCTGCACTGCTGGCGACGCTGCTCGTTCTGTTCGCCGTGCGGAGTGGACCTCTGGCCCGCAGCGGACGGCTCGCGCCGCCCCGGCCGCGGGCGACGCTGGCGCCGATCGGCGAGCTCTCGGCGCGCTTCGCGGAGAATCCCGATCGGCCCGAGATCGGTCTCGAGCTGATCGCGGCGCTGCTTGCCGCCGGGCGTGGCGACGATGCGATGGGCGCCGTTGTCCGGCTGCGCCAACTCCCCGATCCGCTCGGCAGGGGCCCGCGCATCGATCTCGCCGAGGCGCGGGCGGCGCTCGCGGTCTCCGAGTACCAGCGCGCGGCGGCGGCGGCGGGCGCGGCGCGAGCCGGGGCTGAACGTGGGCACGACCCGGCGCTCGCCCGCCAGGCGCGGATCGCCGAGGCGCGGGCGCTGCTGCGGCTCAGCCCACCGGCGGAGGCCGAGCGGCGCCTCGCGGCGCTCGTCGCCGAGGCCGAGGCGGCAGGCGACGAGGCGGCGGCGGTCGAGGCGCTGGTGGTGGGCGCCGTCGCGGCCCGCAAAGGATCGCGGGCGGAGGAGTCCACGCGCCTGCTTGCCGAGGCGCTGCCGCGCGCCCGCGCGCTGGGCGACCGGCGGCTGGAAGCCGAGGCGATGACGCTCGAAGGGCGCCTTCAGGGCGAGTCGGGAGAGCTCGAGCAGGGACTGAAGACGATTGAGGCCGCACTGGCGCTCGCCATCGCGAGCGGCGATGTCGCGGCCGAGGCGAACGCGCTGCACCTCAAGATGGCGCTGCTCAACTGGCGCGGCGACGCCGACGGAGCGCTCGCCACCGGCAGACTGGCGATCCAGCGGCTGCGGCTCTCGGGCGACCGCGAACTGATGCTCACGGTGCTGGCGAATCTCGCCATCACCAGGATCGAGGCCGGAGAGTTCCGCGAGGCCGACGCGCTGATCTCCGAAGCCGAGCCGATCGCCCGCGCTCTCGGCAGTCCGCGGCACCGCGGCTCCATCCTGCGCGCCCGCGGTTATCTCGAGGAGTCGCGCGGGGACTTCGCGTCGGCGCGGGCGAGCTACACCGCGGCGGTGGCCGCCGGCCGCGAGTCCGGGGTCGATTCGGTGCTGGCGACCTACCTCTCCGATCTCGCCTGGCTGGAGCTGAACGACGAGCAGAACGCCGCCGCGGCCGTTGCCGCTGTGGAGGCGATCGCGCTCTACCAGCGCGGCGGCGACGAGCGCTCCGCCCTCGAGGTCGGCGCGGTGCTCGCGTGCGTCGAGGCGTCGGAGGGCAAGGCGGCGAGCGCGCGTCGCCGCCTCGCCGCCCTCACGGCGGCGGCAGGGGACGGCGGATCGGAATCGGCGGCGTTCGTCGTCCTCGTGGCCGAGGCGCGCGTCGCGGAGATTCTGGGCGAGCTGGCGCGCGCCGTCGACATTCGCCGCCGTACCGTGAAGATGGCCGAGGGCTTCGCCCAGGCCGGGCTCTTGCTCGCCCAGCGCGCCCAGCTCGCCCGCGTCCTCGATCTCGCCGGCGAGCGCGCCGAGGCGCTCGCGATCGCCCGCGAGGTCCTGCCGGTCGCCGAGCGCATCGGACGCGGCGACGTCGTGCGCGACTGCCGGCGGATTCTCGATCGCGCTTCCGCCGCCCCGATCGGATCCTTCCCCTCCGGCTAGCGACCGGCTTCGCAGCGCTCCGCGACGGGCGGCTCTCCCTGCTTCCGACCCTGCGTGTCCCCTCCTGCGCGGTTTCTGCGCGCAGTAGGGAAAACAGCGCCGGATTCTCCGGACTGCCGGTGCGGGAGAGGGAAGATGCGAGTCGAGAAACCGACACAGGAACGGGGTTGCCGGATCTTCAAAGCGCTGGCCGTGCTGGCCTTGGTGGTTCCACAGTGGGCGAGTGCGGATCTCTTCGGCCACCGTTCGCAGCGCCTGCAGGACGACTTCGGCAGCGAGATCCAGGGCTTCGCCTTCACCAACGACGGGTTCGGCGGCGCCCTGGCGGTCGGGGACTTCAATGGCGACGGTTTCGACGACCTCGCGATCTCGGACCACGAATCGCTGACCGATCAACACGAGGGCGCGGTCCACGTGCTCTACTCCGACGGCACCGGCATCACCGGCAACGACGAGCTGTTCAAGGACTTCGATCCGGCGAGCGGGCTCACCGATCGCGAGCTCGAGGACCTCTTCGGTGCGGCGCTCGCCGCCGGCGATTTCAACGGTGACGGCTTCGACGATCTGGCGATCGGCATTCCGGGCGAAGACATCGGCGCGGCTGCCAACGCCGGTATGGTGATGGTCATCTACGGTTCACCCGCCGGGCTTTTTCCGGCCGGAAACCCCGGCGCCTGGCGCTGGCGGCTGGGGGCGAACGGAATCTCCGGCAGCGCGACACTCGACGACCTCTTCGGCAGCGCGCTCACCGCCGGCGACTTCGACAACGACGGCAAGGATGACCTGGCGATCGGCTGCGCCCTCTGTAACGTGAGCTCGGCGGGCAACGCCGGTCTCGTCCTCGTCCTGTACGGCACGACCGCGGGTCTTGCCGCCGCCGACCACCGGATCTTCACGCAGGATTCGAGCGGCGCCGACGGCACGATGCTGGATACCTCCGAGAGCGGCGACCAGTTCGGCAGCTCGCTCGCGGCCGGTGATTTCAACCAGGATCTCGCCGTCGATCTTGCGGTCGGAGTTCCCGGCGAGGATCTTGGCGCCACGGCGGACGCCGGCGCGGTCCAGGTCGTCTACGGCTTCACCAACGTCGGACTGCGTCTCACCGGCAACCAGTTCTGGAACGAGGGCAATGTCGACGCCGGCGGCGCCGTGGAGCTGTCGGACAAGTGGGGGCAGGCGCTCGCGGCCGGCGACGTGACGGGAGAAGGGGTCGACGATCTGGTGGTCGGCACTCCCGGCGAGGATACGCTGGGCCTCCAGGATGCCGGCGCGATCACGCTCCTTTGGGGTCAGCCGGGCACGGGCTTGGGCACGCCGGGTTCGGAGACCTACGACCAGAGTGACCTGTTCGACGGCGAGGCGCCGGGCGCTTTCGACGGCTTCGGCCACGCGCTGGCGATCGGCGACTTCGTCGACGCGAACGGCATCGGCGCCCTCGACCTCGCGGTCGGCATTCCGCAGGAGGGTGTGGAGGACCCGCAAACCGCGTTCAACTGGGTGGCTGCGGGGGCAGTGACGATCATTCCCGGAGGCTTCGGGCTGGTGCCGACCTCGGCGCAGCTCTGGGCGCAGGGCTTCGGTGGCAGCGCCGGGGCCGCCGAGTTGAACGTCGGCCAGTACTACGGCTTCGCGCTCGCGGTGGGCGACTTCGACGGCACCGGCCACGCCGATCTTGCGATCGGTGCGGTCGGGGTCAACGGCATCACCGTGCCGGGATCGACCGGTGTCGATGCCGGCGTCGTCTACAGCCTCTACGGCGCGCTGTTCGCCGACGGCTTCGAGAGCGGCGAGCGCAGCGCCTGGTCGGCTTCGGTGCCTTGAGCGAGATTCCCCTCTCCGCCCCTGCCATGGGGTGGCGCGCGTAGCGGGCACTTCCTCCAAACTGGCGCCGAGGAGAGCTCGATTCCATGCGCTACAGACTCGGCATCGTGCTCTCGGGCGGCGGCAGTCGCGGGCTCGCCCATGCCGGCGTCCTCAAGGCATTGGCCGAGCACGGCATCGAGCCCGACTGCATCGCCGGCACGAGCGCCGGGGCGCTGGTCGGCGCGCTCCACGCCTCCGGGCGCGACAGCGCCGAGATCCTGAAGTTCTTCGACGACGTCCACCCGTTCCGCTTCTCGCGGCTGGCGCTCAACAAGCCGGGCGTCATCGACTCGGAGAAGCTCGTCGGTTCGTTCCAGCAGTGGTTTCCGGACGATTCGTTCGAGGCGCTCCGGAAACCGCTCTTCGTCACCGGCACCGACCTGGTCTCCGGCCGGCTCGAGGTCTGGAGCTCGGGAGCCCTGGTGCGGCCGCTGATCGCCTCCTCCGCCGTGCCGTTCGTGATCTCGCCGACGCGCGTCGGCGACCGGCTCTACATCGACGGCGGCATCATCAACAACTTTCCGGTCGAGCCGCTCTTCGGGCTGTGCGACACGATCCTCGGCATCCACGCGACGCCGCTCTCGGTGCGCGCCGAGACCGACCTCACCTCGACCCTGGCGGTCAGCCAGCGCGCGCTCGAGATCGGCATGTACCACGCCTCGAAGCGCAAGTTCCATCATGCCGACCTTGTGCTCTCGCCTCCCGGATTGTCCCGCTTCACCACTTTCGACACCCGGCGACACGCCGAGATCGTCGAGATCGGATATCAGGCAGCCCTCGCGCAGATCGACGCCGTCCGGGCGGTTCTCTAGGTGCGCTCAGAACCCCCTGGGGTGGTGGCGCTCCTGTGCACGACGGAACTCCGTTACATCTTCTCCGGTTCGGGGATCCCCAGCAGCTCGCAGAGCGCGCCGGCCGCCTTGGCGAAGTTGCGGAAGGCGCCGCGGCGCAGCATGCGCAGGTCGGCGTCCTCCTCGTGCAGCACCGGGTGGTGGTGGTAGGCGGTGTTGAAGCGCTGGGCGAGCTCGAGGGCCTGGCGCGCGACGAGCGAGAGCTCGAGCGACGAGGTCGCCCGCTCGACCGTCTCTTCGACCTGCGCGGCGGCATGCACCAGGTCCCAGAGGTCGTCGCTCCACAGCTCGGCGGGGAGCGCGGCGATTGCTTCCGGCGAAACGGCGTCGCTGGCTCCAAGCGCCGCGAGCTTGCGCTCGATGTTGCGCGCTCGCACCAGGGAGTACTGCAAGTAGGGGCCGGACTCGCCTTCGAAGTTGAGCGCCTCGTCGAGATCGAAGGCGATCACCCGCGTCGTGCCGGTCTTGACCATGAAGAAGCGCACCGCGGCGACGGCGATCTCCTTCGCCAGCCGCTCGAGCTCTTCCTTGCCGAGCTCGCGGTTGCGGCTGGCGATCTCCTCGCGCGCCTTCTCCTCGAGCCGGTCGAGCAGGTCGTCGGCCTTGACGCCGATCCCCTTGCGGCCGGACATCTCCATCGAGCGCCCCTCCTCGCCGGCCTCGGCGAGGTAGCCCAGCGCCTTGGCGGTCGCCGGCGACAGGGTGACCATCTCGTAGGCGAAGTGCACCGAACGCGCCGCGGCTTCGTGGTGGCCGAGGGCGGAGAGGCCGGCGCGGACGATCTTCTGCAGGTAGCTCTGCCGCGCGTCGATGACGTTGATCACGTTGGCGCCATGGCCGAATGCCGGATGGTCGTCGGCGCCCTCTCTGGCGGTGACCCAGAGCCCCGCCTCCTTCCAGTAGCGGTAGGCGAAGTCCTTGCCCAGCAGGCCGAACTTCCAGAGCTGGTAGGCGATGTCCTTGCCGACGTAGGTCACCGTGCCGTCGGAGCGCACGATGACCTTGTCCGGGTCTTCGAGGCCGGCGAACTCGGGCGTCCCTTCGAGCGGCATCACCCAGCAGCCGGCGTTCTTGCCCGAGGCTTCGAGCGCGACGGCGCCGGTCGCCTTGAGGAGCTCGAAGGCGACGCTGAAGAAATCGAGACCGAGGATGTCGCTCTCGTGGGTGAGCAGGTCGTAACCGATCCCCAGCCGGGCCATCGTCGCGAGATGGCGCACGACGATCCGGCGCGCCACCAGGCGGCCCATCTCGGCGCGCTCGCCGACCCCGGACTCGAGACCGTGGAGGGTCTCGCGGCGCAGCTTCTGGCGCTCGGGATCCTCCGCGTACCATTTCCCGACCTTGGCGTAGACGTCCCAGCAGCGGTAGTCGAACGGCTCGCGGATCGCCGCGACCTCGGCGACCGAGAGATGCTCGAGGTCGACGAACCCGACCACGACGTCGGCCACCTGCACGCCCGTGTCGTCGATGTAGTTCTGGACCTCGACCGGGACGCCCTGGGCGCGCAGCCCGCGGACCAGCAGGTCGCCGAGCACGGCGTTCCTCAGGTGTCCGATGTGGGCCGCCTTGTTCGGATTGATATTGGTGTGCTCGATGATGACCTTGCCGGCGGCGGCAGTCTCGGGCGCCGGAGGACTGAAGACCGGGCCGGCGAGGAGTCCGGCTGCGAAGGCCGAGCGGTCGAAGAACAGATTCAGGTAGCCCGCACCCTCCACCCGCAGCTCACGCACTCCGGCCGGCAGGCGCCATCCGGCGGCGAGCGCTTCGGCGATCTCGCGGGGCTTTCTTTTCAACGACTTGGCGAGGTGGAGCGGGGTCGGAAAGGCGACGTCGCCGAGCGCCCGCCGGGGCGGAATCTCGGCTATGGGGTCGTGGTCGATACCGAACTGGCGGGAAATTTCGGCCTGGAGCGAGAGGGCGAGCTGACGTTTGATGGCCCGGAACATGGGAAGTCAGTCTACTTGAGTGAGTCTCCCGGTGCCGGGTGCTGGGGGCCGCCCGGAGGTCGCCGGCGGGGCCACGTGGGCTGCGAGCGCGGGGCCGGCGGGCGCGGCAGGCGCGAACCGGGCAGAGTTGATATGCTCACAAGCTCAAAACGCCGCCCCCTTCGGGCGGCGGCAAACCGATCGACCCGGGCCCTCGAGTCATGGCGGAAACCAAGGCGGACAACCGCATCGTCATTACGATGAACAACACCACCCTCGAGCTGGTGGAGGGAGACATTACGGATCTCGACGTGGAGGCGATCGTCAACGCCGCCAACGAGAACCTGGTGTTGGGCGGCGGCGTTGCGGGGACGATCAAGCGGCGGGGCGGGCCTTCGGTCCAGGAAGAGTGCCGCCGGATCGGTTCGACCGGCGTCGGCACGGCGGTCATCACCGGCGCCGGCAAGATGAAGTTCCGGCACGTCATCCACGCCGTCGGACCGAAGATGGGCGAGGGCGACGAGGACCGCAAGCTCTCCGCCGCCGTGCGCTCGTCGCTCGCGCTGGCCGACCGGCACGGACTCAAATCGGTCGCCATCCCGGCGATCTCCACCGGCAACTACGGCTTCCCCGTCGAGCGCTGCGCGCGGATCCTCCTGACCGAGGTCCACCGCTACCTGCAGGGCGGGACGAAGCTGCAGCGGGTCATCGTCTGCCTGTTCGACGAGGCGACCTGGAAGCTGTTCGCGCGCGAGCTCCGGCGCGGCTTCCGCTGACGTATTTCTAGGCCGAGCGCTCGGCCATCCGCTTCAAGCCCTTCAGGTTCTGCTGGAACATCTGCCGGCTGGCGACGTCGAAGCGCGCCAACCGGAAGAAGAGCACGCCCGGCCCCGAGAAGCTCTCGTGCTGGCGGACGAACGTGCCGTTCGGCTTGGCGTCGAGATGGAAGGCGTGGCGCCCGGTGACGCCGGCTCCGGTGGCGACCCAGAGCAGGGTCCGCGCCGGCGTCGCAACCTCGACCCGGGCAGAGAACCTGACCGTCATCCAGCCGAGGTGCAGGGCGAAGGTGAGGAGCGAGCCGTCGTGGAGCACCTTGCGGTCCCCGGTCTCGGCGTCGCGGCAGCCGGGCCACCAGTGCTGCCAGCTGCGCGGATCGGCGAGGAACCTCCAGACGATCTCCGGCGCCGCTGCGACCTGAATCGACTCTTCGATGCGCAGGCTGGTCAGGGACACCGGACCGGCCCTG
Organism: Thermoanaerobaculia bacterium; assembly: GCA_963788175.1. Classification (GTDB taxonomy): domain Bacteria; phylum Acidobacteriota; class Thermoanaerobaculia; order Multivoradales; family JAGPDF01; genus JAGPDF01. The sequence goes on along the minus strand of CAWBFZ010000012.1, from coordinate 1,822 downwards.
CCATCAGGCGCCGAACTTTTCCAGCCTGCCGGCGTGGGCGAGCAGCAGGCCCATCAGTTCGCGCGACGGAAAGGTGCCGAGGTGGCCGCGGATCGCCTGATGCTCGTCGAAGGCGGTCGTTTCGTCGACGAACGCCATCGCCGAGGCCACCAGCAGCGGGACGGGATGAAAGCTGTGCGCTGCCATCGGCGCCGGGGTCGAGTGGTCGCCGGTCACCGCGACGACGTCGGGACCGAGCGCCAGCAGGCGCGGCAGCAGAGCGTCGACCTCCTCGATCGCCGCCGCCTTGGCGTCGATGTTGCCGTCCTCGCCGGCCTGGTCGGTCTGCTTGACGTGCAGGAAGAAGAGATCGAAATCCGGCCAGCGCTCCTCGACCCGGTCGAGAATCTCGCCGAGGCGCTTGCCGCAGGGGACGACCTCCATGCCGCACGCCGAGGCGACGCCGCGATAGAGCGGGTAGCCGGCGAAAGCGCCACAGCGCAACTTGTAGAGCTCCGGCAGTTGCGGCAGATCCGGAAGCTGGGAGAAGCCGCGCAGCAGGACCCGATTGGCCTTCGGCTCGTCGGCGATCGCGCCCTCCATGAGCGCCACCGCGCGGCGCACGAGCGCCGCGGCCTGCGCTCCGGCCGGCGCGGTCTCGCGGGCGGCGAGCGGCGCGACACCGAGCTGCTGCGGGTCGGTGTCGTCGATGGCCGCGGCGAGCCCCTCGCCGGAGAGCAGCAGCACGAACCGGTGGGCCTCACCCGGCACGACGCGCACGTTGGCGTCGGTGATGGCCTCCAGCGCGCAGTTGAGCTGCTCGCAGACGCGGACGCATTCCGCGGTCGGGATCCGGCCGGCGCGCCGGTCGGTGAGCTCGCCCTGGGCATTGGCGGTGGCGAAGTTGCCGCGCGCCGCGACGTCGCCCGGGTGCAGGTCGAGGCCGAGACCCAGCGCCTCGAGGATGCCGCGCCCGATGTCGAACTGCGGTTCGCGCGGGTCGTAGCCGAACAGCGCCAGGTGCCCGGGGCCGCTGCCGGGCGTGATGCCGGTGGCGACGGGCACGATCCGGCCGAGCGACGAACGCGCCGCCAGGGCGTCGAGGTGGGGCGTCCGGGCCTTCTGCAGCGCGGTCAGCGGCTGCGCGGGCGTGGCGAGGTCGCCGACGCCGTCGAGCACCAGCAGGACGATCTTGGTCGTGTTGGCCTGTGCCAGGCGGGAGAGCAGGTCGAGGTGTCGCATGGGCGGTGGAGGCAGTCGCCGGAAGTGGAAAGGGTCAGGCGACGAGGTAGGCGATGGCCCGGATCTGCAGCCGGGAGCGCGGCTCGAAGCCGTTGCCGACCAGGGCGTAGGCGCTCCTGCCGGCCATGACCGGGAGCACGATCCAGCCGTCGAAAGTGTCCCCCGCACCGTAGGGCGCAACGACCGGCTCGATCTCGGCGAGCTTGATCCAGTGCTCGTCTTCGGGGTCGAACGAGCCCTGCAGTTCGAGATAGGCGCGGTCGAGGTCGATGACCTTCTGCCCGGAGGGGTGCCAGGCGGAGAAGACGAAACGGATCTCGTCGTAGGCCGCGGTGTCGAGCATCTTCTGGCCGTTGACCGTCATCTGGAAGGCGAACGCCCCCGCCGAGTCGGTGGCGAAGATTTCCGGCGTGGCGTCGAAGCTGACCTGCATCGAGCGCGTTTCGCGCGCGTCACTCATGTCTGGGCCTTCCTTGAGTTCATGATTCTCATTGCCCGCCGCGTGCCAGCGCGAGCGCGCGATGGATGTTGCGGGAAGTCGCTTCCTCGTCGGGCGCCAGCAGCGGCGCGCCGATACCGAAGGCCACCGCGCCCGCGGCGC
>CAWBFZ010000011.1:0-276395 GCA_963788175.1 Thermoanaerobaculia bacterium | reverse complement strand
TGTCGCCGTCCCGGAGGGCGGTCTCGTCCGGGATTCCGTGGACGATCACTTCGTTGATCGACGTGCAGAGCGTCGCCGGGTAGCCCTTGTAGTGCAGGAACGCCGGCACCCCACCCGCCTCCCTGATGGCCTTCTCCGCGTACCGGTCGAGCTCTCGCGTCGTGACTCCCGGAACCACCTTCTCGGCGAGGCCCCGAGGACCATGTGAACGATCCGGTTGGCCTCGTTCATGAGCTCCAGCTCGCCAGCCGTCTTGAGCACCATGCTCAGGCCTGCCTTCCCAGCATTTTCAGGATCGCCGAGGTGACCGCACTCACGGCCCGATGACCGTCGACGCGGCGCAGCAGGTGGCGGAGCTCATAGTGAGCCACCAGCGGCTCGGTCTTTTCCCGGTAGACCCGAAGACGCTCGCGAACCACCTCTTCCTGATCGTCGGCCCGCTGCCGTGCGACCGCCCGCTCGACCAGAACCGGCTCGGGCACTTCGAGCAGCACCACCGCGTCGAGCTTCTCCTGGCGCTCTTCGAGAATGCTGTCGAGCGTCGCCGCCTGCCCGGTCGTCCTCGGATAGCCATCGAGGAGGAAGCCGCCAGAGGCGTCGGGACGGCCCAGCCGCTCGCGGACGACCTCGGCCATCAGCCCGTCGTCGACCAGGCCGCCGGAGGCCATGATTCCCTCGACTTTGCTGCCCAGGGCCGACCCCAGGGCGACGGCATCCCGCAGCATCGCGCCGGTGGAAATCGCCGGTACGCCGAGAGACGAGGCGAGAAACTCCGCCTGGGTACCCTTCCCGCATCCCGGCGCGCCCAGCAGGACCGCGCGCAGGCCGCCAGGACGGGTGTTCTCAGGCACTTCAGCCACGCCGTCCCTTGATCCTTCCGCGCTTCAGGAAGCCGTCGTAGTTGCGCATCACCAGCTGGCTCTCGACCTGCTGCAGGAAATCCATCGCAACACCCACCACGATCAACAGCGAGGTGCCGCCGAAGTAGAACTGGATGCCCATGCCTTCGGTGACGAACTTCGGCAAGTACGGGTCGATGGCAGGCCCGATGAACGGAAGGTTCTGCATCTTGACGCCGTTCAACAGGAAGTCCGGAAGGATCGCGACCAGAGCGAGGTAGGCCGCGCCCACCAGCGAGATCCGGGTGAGGATCCTGTCGATGTACTCCGCCGTCTTCTTGCCCGAGCGGATACCGGGAATGAAGCTCCCGTATTTCCGCATGTTCTCGGCCAGATCGCTCGGATTGAAGATGATCGAGATGTAGAAGTAGCTGAAGAAGATGATGCCGACCACGTAGAGGAGATAGTGCAACGGCTGCCCCCACGCCAGCTGATCGGCGATCTTCTGCAGCCACGGCGCCTGGAACATCTGCGCCGCCGTCGCCGGAAGGGCCATCAGGGAACTGGCGAAGATGACCGGGATGACACCCGCCGTGTTCACCCGCAGCGGGAGGTAGGTGCTCTGTCCGCCGTAGACCTTCCGCCCGACCATGCGCTTCGCGTACTGAACGGGGATCCGCCTCTGTGCCCGCTCCATGTAGACGATGAAGGCGACCACCAGGACCATGAAGACGACAAGCACCAGGATGCCGATCAGCGAAAGCTCGTTCGACCGGATCCCGGAAAGCGTTCCGGCGACCGCCGCGGGCAAGCCCACGACGATACCGGCGAAGATGATCAGCGAGATACCGTTGCCGATGCCGCGCTCGCTGATCTGCTCACCGAGCCACATGATGAAGGCGCAACCGGTGGTCAGGGTCAGGATCGTCAGCAGCCGGAATGCCCAGCCCGGATTCGGCACGAGGGCGGCGCCACCAGGGGTGGTCGTCTTCTCGAGAAAGAGCGCGATGCCGGTCGACTGGATGATCGACACCAGGACAGTGCCGTAGCGGGTGTACTGGGTGATCTTCTTGCGGCCGAGCTCGCCCTCCTTCGAGAGCTTCTCGAGATAGGGCCAGACCACCGTGAGCAGCTGCAGAATGATCGACGAGGTGATGTACGGCATGATGCCGAGCGCAAACACGGCGACCCGCTGCAGACTTCCTCCCGTGAACGTGTTCACGAAGCCGAGGAAGGTGCTCTGCATGGACGTCATGAACTCGAGCAGGGCCTGCGGATCCACCCCCGGCGTCGGAATATGACAGCCGATCCGATAGACCGCGAGCAGCCCGAAAGTGAACATCAGGCGCTTGCGCAGATCAGGGATCGCGAAGATATTGCGCAGGCTTTCGATCACGAAGCGAGCTCCTCACAGCGTCCGCCGGCCGCCTCGATCTTGGTGCGCGCCGACTTGCTGAACTTGTGGGCGGTGACGGTGACCGCCACCTGCAGGTCGCCATTGCCGAGGACCTTGACCTTCTTGCCGGGATGAACGAGGCCGGCCTCCGCCATCAGTGCCGGCGTCACGGCCTTGCCGAGCGCCGCGAGAGCGGCGACGTTGATCACGGCGTACTCGACCCGGAATTCGTTGGTGAATCCCCGCTTCGGGACGCGACGAACGAGCGGCATCTGGCCGCCCTCGAAACCGGGACGATGGCTGTATCCGGAGCGCGACTGGCCGCCCTTGTGGCCCTTTCCGGCGGTCTTGCCAAGGCCGGAACCGGGGCCGCGGCCGACCCGCTTGCGCGAATGCTTGCTGCCTGGGGCGGGGGAAGCTCGTGCAGTTTCATTTTGCGTCCTCGACCAACTCGACGAGATAGGGGATCTTGGCGATCATGCCGCGCACTGCCGGCGTGTCTTCGCGAACGACTTCGTGACGGATACGCCGAAGTCCGAGGCCACGCAGCACCTCGCGATGGGTCTCGCGGGCGCCGATCGTGCCCTTCACCTGGCGGATACGAATCGTCTTCTTCTTCATGCTTGAGCTACCTCTCTCGAACCTGCACTACTTTCGGTTCAGCGGACACCGGTGAGGCGTTGAGTCGGTGAAGCGGTCGATCAGGAGGCCGCCGGCGTCGCCGCGATTTCCGCCGGAGCGCCCTTGCGCGGCTTGCTCTGCAGCATCAGCAGTGCGGCGAAAGTGGCCTTGACGACGTTGGCTGGATTCGCCGATCCCAGCGACTTCGTCAGGATGTCCGCGATGCCCGCCGCCTCGACCACTGCGCGCACCGGCCCGCCGGCGATGACGCCGGTACCTGCCGACGCCGGCTTGATCAACACGCGTCCCGATCCGAACTCGCCGAGCGCCTCGTGCGGGATCGTGTTCCCCTTCATCGGGACCTGGATCAGCCGCTTCTTGGCGACTTCGATACCCTTGCGGATCGCCATCGGAACCTCCTTCGCCTTGCCGGCGCCGTAACCCACGCGGCCATTGCCGTCGCCGATCACCACCAGCGCGGAGAAGGAGAAGTTCTTGCCGCCCTTGACGACCTTGGTCACCCGGTTGATGTGGACGACCTGCTCAACAAATTCGCTTTCCTGCTCGAAATCCCTGGCCAAAGCTCTTCTCCTCGTCGATGGCGGTTGGCGGCTTAGAACTGAAGACCTTTGGCGCGTGCCGCCTCGGCCAGCTCCTTGACCTTGCCGTGGTAGAGGTATCCGCCACGATCGAACACAACCTGCTGAATTCCCTTGGCGAGTGCGCGCTCGGCAACAGCCTCGCCGACGGCCTTGGCGGCCGCCATCGTCGCCGCGCCGCCTTCGATCAGCCCCTTGATCGCCGACTCGAGCGACGTGGCCGACACCATCGTCTGGCCGGTCTCGTCGTTGATCACCTGCGCGTAAACGTAGCGCGAGCTCTTGAAGACCGACAGTCGCGGACGCTCCGGAGTCCCGGCGAGCTTCTGACGAAGCCGCTGATGAGCCCGCTTCTTCCGCGACGCTTTTTCCATGACCTTCTTGCGTACCAGATCCGACATCGTGCTCCCCTTCCTGCTTCGCTCGCGCCTTACTTGGCGCCGGCCTTGCCGACCTTGCGACGAATCACTTCGCCGGTGAACTTGATGCCCTTGCCCTTGTACGGATCTGGTGGTCGCAGCCGGCGGATCTCGGCGCAGACCTGGCCGAGGAGCTGACGATCCGCTCCGGTGACCATGATCTTGTTCGCCTTGTCGATCTCGATCTTGATTCCTTCCGGAACCGAGAACACGACCGGATGCGAGTAGCCGAGCGCGAAGTGAACCTCACTGCCGCGGAGCTCCGCCTTGTAGCCGACGCCGGTGATCTCGAGACCCTGGCTGAAGCCTTCCGAGACGCCGAGTACGGCGTTCGCGAGCAGGGCGCGCATGAGTCCGTGCTTGGCGCGCTCCGGCCCACTCTCACCCGAACGGGAGACGGTCACGACGTTGTTCTCGACGTTGACCGGGAAACCGTCCAGGAGAGCCTGGGTAACCTTGCCCTTTGGCCCTTCGGCGGTGAACTTCCCATCGGACACCACGACCTTGACCCCCTTGGGGACCTCGATCGGCCTTCTTCCCACTCGCGACATGACTAAAGACCCTTTCTCACCAGACCTCGCAGAGGACTTCGCCACCGAGCCGGCGATCGCGCGCCTGCCGGTCCGAAAGCAGCCCCTGGTTGGTCGAGATGACACCGATGCCGCGTCCGTTCAGGACCGGTTTGATGTCGTCCGCGCCGCGATAGACGCGACGGCCCGGCTTGCTGATGCGCTGCAGGTGACTGATCGCCGGCGCACCTTCGTCGTCGTATTCGAGGAAAACCCGCAGGACCGAGACCGGCTGGCTCTCCGGAGATTCCACCAGCTTGAAGTTCCGGATGAAGCCCTCTTCCTTCAAGATCCGGCAAACCTCGGTCTTGAGTCGGGAAGTCGGCACATCGACCCGGTCGTGCTTGGCCAGATGGGCGTTTCGGATTCGCGCGAGAAGATCCGAAACCGGATCCATGTTGCTCATAAGAATCTCCTTACCAACTCGCCTTGATGACGCCCGGGAGGTAGCCCTGACGAGCGAGATCTCGGAAACAGATGCGGCACAGCCCGAACTTCCGCATGAAGCTGCGCGGCCTGCCGCAGCGCTTGCAACGGTTGCGCTGACGAAGCTTGTTGAACTTCAGCGTGATCTTGGTCTTGGCAATTCTGGCGTCAGTCGCCACGCGTTCCCCCTTAGTTCCTAGCGAACGGAACGCCGAGGCCGCGCAGCAGATGCAGCGCCTGCTCGTCGTTCTCAGCGGTCGTGACGAAGGTGATGTTCATCCCCTTCGGCCGCTCGACCTTGTTCATATCGATCTCCTGGAAAATCAGGTGATCGCGGATACCCATCGTGTAATTGCCGCGCCCGTCGAAGCTCTTGGTCGGCGCGCCCTGGAAGTCGCGGACGCGAGGAAGAGCGATGCTGACGAAGCGGTCCATGAACTCCCACATCCGGATGCCGCGCAGCGTCACGCTGCAGCCGATCGGCATGCCCTCGCGCAGTTTGAACTGGGCGATCGACTTGCGCGAACGGCGGACCGAAGGACGCTGTCCGGCGATTGCCGCGAGCTCTGTCACACCGTCATCGAGAATCTTGATGTTCTGGATGGCCTCGCCCAGTCCCATGTTGATCACGATCTTCTCGAGCCGGGGCACGGCCATGCCGTTCTCGATGCCGAATTCCTTCTTCAGCTTCGGGACCACGTCGTCCTGGTACTGCTTGCGCAGCCGGGGTGCGTACCCGGACGGGGTTGCCCTCTTCGGGCCCTTGTCCTGCGCGTTTTCCTTCGCTTCACCCTGCGTCTTGCTTTTCGCCATGATCACTCGACTCCTAGTTCAGAGTAGCGCCGCTTTTTTTGGCGACCCGGACTCCGGTCCCGTCCGCCTGGCGAAGGCGCCCTACACGCGTCGGCTTCCCGCTGTTGGGATCGATCAGCATGAGATTCGACAGGCGGATCGGCGCTTCCTTCTCGAGGACTCCGCCCTGGATCCCCTTCTGCGCGTTCTGGCGGGTGTGGCGCTTGACCATGTTCACCCGTTCGACGATCGCGAGCTCGCGCGCCGGAAAGACGCGCAGGACCTTTCCCTTCGAGCCGCGATCCTTGCCAGAGATCACCAAAACCTGGTCGTTCTTCTTGATCTTCGTCTTCTTCATCGCTTGTCTCCGCTCGCGCGGCTCCCTCAGATGACTTCCGGCGCCAGAGAGATGATCTTCATGAACTTCTTCTCTCGGAGCTCACGTGCGACCGGCCCGAATACGCGGGTTCCGATCGGCTCGCGGTTGTCGTTGATCAAAACCGCCGCGTTCGTGTCGAAGCGGATATAGCTTCCGTCGCGTCGCTTCTGCGCGTGAACGGTGCGAACGATCACAGCCTTGACGACTGTGCCCTTCTTGACCGTACCGTCGGGAGTCGCCTCCTTGACCGATGCGGTGATCACGTCTCCCAGATGCCCGTACTGGCCGAGGGCGCCACGCAGGTGAATGCATGAAACCTTCTTGGCTCCGGAGTTGTCCGCCACCTCGAGGATGGTGCCCATCTGGATCATTTCTAGACCTCCCCGGCCTTCTTCAGCACTTCGCTCACCGACCAGCGCTTGAGCTTCGAGAGCGGACGGGTCGCAACCAGCCTCACCCTGTCGCCGACAGTGCAGACGTTCTGCTCGTCGTGGGCGTAGAACTTCGACGTCCGCTTCTGGTACCGGTGATAGAGCCGGTGGGTGATCGTCTTTTCGACTTCGACGACGACCGTCTTGTCCATCTTGCTGCTGACGACGACGCCGATCTTCTCCTGCCGTCGTCCACGGGCCGTCGTTGCGGTTTCGGTCACGGTGCTCATATCTATGCCTCGCTCTGCTTCTCGCGGATGATCGTCAGCACCCGTGCCAACTCGCGCTTGGCGGTTCGAATCTTGGCCGGCTTCTCGAGCTGACCGACGACCTTCTGGAGTCGGAGCGCGAAGAGCTGCTCAGCGAGCTCCTTCTCCCGGATCTGGAGGTCATCGACGGTCTTCTCTCTCAAGTTCTGTTTCTTCATGCGTCGCTCCTTGATTCCCTTGGGGCTCTACCTGAGCTCGCTGTGGCGCGAGACGAACTTCGTCAAGATGCAAAGCTTCTGCGCCGCGAGCTTCATCGCTTCCTGCGCCACTTCCTGGGTCACGCCCTCGAGCTCGAACAGAATGCGTCCCGGCTTGACGACGGCGACCCAACCCTCCGGCGGACCCTTGCCCTTGCCCATTCGGGTCTCGAGCGGCTTCTTCGTGTACGGCTTGTCGGGAAACACGCGGATCCACATCTTGCCGCCGCGCTTCACGTGCCGGCTGATCGCGATACGCCCAGCTTCGATCTGACGGGCAGTCACCCAGGCAGGCTCGAGCGCCTGGAGCCCGAAGTCTCCGAAAGCGATGTAATCGCCGCCCTTGGACATGCCCGCGCGACGTCCGCGATGCTGTTTTCTGAACTTGACCTTCTTCGGCATCAACATGTATCAGTTCCTCGCTTACGCCGTAGCCCGGCGGCTCTTCTCTTTGAGCAGATCGCCCTTGTAGACCCAAACCTTGCAGCCGATGACTCCGTAGGTCGTCCGCGCTTCGGCAAAGCCGTAATCAATGTCTGCCTTCAGGGTGTGCAGGGGAAGACGCCCCTCCTGGTACCACTCGGTGCGCGCGATCTCACTGCCGCCGAGACGCCCGGCGACCATGATCTTCACGCCCTTGGCGCCGAACCGGAAGGCAGACTCCATCGCCTTCTTCATCGCGCGCCGGAAAGAGACGCGGCGCTCGAGCTGCCCGGCGATGGATTCCGAGACCAGCTGGGCATCGAGCTCCGGACGCTGGATCTCCTGGATGTTGATGTGGATCTCGCGGCCAGTCATCTTGGCGAGGTCGTCGCGCAGCTTGTCGACCTCGGCGCCCTTGCGGCCGATGATGATGCCCGGACGCGAGGTGTAGATCGTGACGCGCATCTTGTCGGCGGCGCGCTCGATGTCGATCTCGGAAACGCCGGCATGGCCGAGGCGCTTCTTGAGATCGGCGCGGAGCTTGAGGTCCGAGTGGAGGAGCTTCGAGTAGTCGCCCTCTGCGTACCAGCGGGAGTGCCAGGTCTTGTTGTAGACCAGGCGGAATCCGTACGGATGAACTTTCTGACCCACGGCTACTTCCCTCCCTTGGCGGTGCGCTTGGCGGTCTTCTGTGACTTCGCGGGCGCCTTCGCAGCGGGCTTGGCGGAGCTCCTCGGAGCACCCGCGACGCCGGCCTTGCGCGTATCGAGCTTGATCGTCACGTGGCTCTGCCGCTTGAGGATCCGGAACGCGCGGCCCATGGTGTTGGCCTGGATCCGCTTGAGCGTCGGCCCACCATCGACGAAGACTTCCTTGACGTAGAGCTTGCCCACGTCGACGTTCTGGTCGCGGTTCTCGGCGTTGGCCACCGCCGACTTGAGCAGCTTCTCGATCGGCTTCGCCGCTGCCTTCTTGGTGGTTCGCAGGACGACGGCCGCCTCTTCCACGTTCATGCCGCGGATGAGATCGACGACGAGCCGCACTTTCTGGGGCGAGGCCTGGTGGAACCGCAGGTGCGCAATGGCTTCCATGTTCGTCCCCCCTTACGCCTTCGGCCTGGGGGCGACGGACTTCTCCGCCGCCTTCTTGCCGCTATGCCCGCGGAACGTCCGGGTCATGGAGAACTCCCCCAGCTTGTGACCGACCATATTCTCGCTGACGTACACCGGGATGAACTTCGTCCCGTTGTGCACCGCGAGAGTGTGTCCGACCATCTCCGGGATCACCGTGGAGCGCCGGGACCAGGTCTTGATGACCCGCTTCTCGCCGCTCGAATTCATCGCCACGACCTTGTCGTGGAGATGCTTGTCAATGAAGTAGCCCTTCTTTAGTGAACGCGCCATGCCGCCTCTCCGTTCCTACTTCTTGTCCCGACGGCGAACGATCAACTGATCGGTCCGCTTGTTGTTTCTCGTCTTGTAACCCTTGGTCGGTACGCCCCAAGGCGTGCAGGGATTCCGTCCGCCGGAGGTCTTGCCCTCGCCGCCACCCATCGGATGGTCGACCGGGTTCATGGACACGGCGCGATTGTGCGGCTTGCGACCGAGCCATCGGCGACGCCCCGCCTTGCCGTACGAGACGTTCTCGTGCTCGAGGTTGCCGACCTGGCCGATCGTCGCGTAGCACTCGACGTGCACCCTGCGGACTTCGCCCGAAGGGAGCTTGATCTGGGCCTGCGTCGCCTCGCGCGCCATCAGCTGGGCCCCGGCGCCGGCGGAACGGACCATCTGGCCGCCCTTTCCGCGCTTGAGCTCGATGTTGTGGATCACCGTGCCGAGCGGGATCAGTCGCAGCGGCAGCGCGTTGCCGAGGTTGATCTCGGCCTTCTCGCCGGACACCACCATCATGCCGACCGTGAGACCCTCGGGCGCGAGGATGTAGCGCTTCTCGCCGTCGGCGTAGTGGACCAGCGCGATACGAGCGGAGCGGTTCGGATCGTACTCGACCGAGGCGACGGTTCCGGGAACCCCGTGCTTGTCGCGCTTGAAGTCGATCGTCCGATAGTTCCGCTTGTGCCCGCCGCCGCGGAACCAGTTGGTCAGATGACCCTGGTTGTTGCGGCCGCCGGAGCCCATCTTGCCGCTGGTCAGCGCCTTGAGCGGCCGGCTCTCCGTGATTTCGTTGAAATCCGGAAAGCTCTGGAACCGGCTCGATGCGTTCGTAGGCTTAAGTTGACGAATACCCATCTTCCCGAGCTCTCTTTCTTACGCGCCTTCGAAAAAGTCGATGGTCTTCTCACCCGGAGCCAGCCGGACGAAGGCCTTTTTCCAGTCCGAGCGGCGTCCGGCGAAGCGACCCTGGCGGCGCACCTTGCCGTGCATTTTGGCGACGCGAACTTCGGCGACCTTGACCTTGAACTGAGCTTCGACGGCGCGCTGAATCTCGATCTTGTTGGCGCGCGTGTCCACTTCGAGGGTGAGCACGTTCGTGCTCTCCCGCTGCAGGCTCGACTTCTCGGTGATCAGGGGACGCCGGATGATCTCCTGAATTCTCATGCTCCCAGAACCTCCACGAGGCGGGCGAGCGCCTGCTCGCTGACCACCAGATAGGGGCGGTCGATGACGTCGTAGACGTTGACCGCCAGCGCATCCACGGTCTTCCAACCGGGATGGTTCCGCGACGCGAGATCGAGATTCCGATTGTCGCGCGCGTCCACCAGCAGGATCTTGCCTTCGGCGCCCACCTTGGTGAGGATCGCCTCCAGCGCCTGCGTCTTGTGGCTCGGGACAGCGAGGTTGTCGAGGACGATGATGCGCTCCTCTTTCAGCTTCCGCGAGAGCACCGCCTTGAGGGCGTTCTTCTTCTCTCCCGTCGAAAGATCCTGGCCGTAGTCCCGCGGAACCGGCCCGTGGACCGTGCCGCCCTTGCGCCAGAGGGGGCTCCGGATGCTGCCGATTCGCGCCCGTCCAGTGCCCTTCTGCTTCCAGAGCTTCTTGCCGGCGCCCGAGACCTCGCTGCGCGTCTTGGTCTTGTGGGTCCCGGACCGCAGACCCGCAAGGTACCCAAGCACCACGAGGTGAATCAGGTGCTCCTTGTAGGGATAGGAGAAGATCTCCGCGGGGAGATCGAGCTCCTTCACCTGCTTGTTATCGAAGTTCTTCACCGCGATCTTCATCGCCCACCAACCTCTCGCGTTGCCATGCCGAGCCAGGTCAATCCGCTCAGCCGCGCTTCGCGCGCTTCAGCGCGACGTAGCCATTTTCACCGCCCGGCACCGAGCCGCGCAGGTAGATCAGATTCTTCTCTTCGTCAACCTTGATCACCAGAAGGTTCTTGGTCGTGATCCGCTTGCCGCCCATCCGCCCGGTGCCCTTCATGCCGGGGTAGACGCGCGACGGGAAGGACGAGCCGCCGATCGAGCCCGGGGCGCGATGGAACATCGAGCCGTGCGTCGCCCGGCCGCCCTTGAACCCGTGGCGCTTCATCACGCCCTGGAAACCCTTGCCCTTGCTGGTGCCGACCACATCCACGAAGTCCTTCTCCTGGAACATCGAGCACTTCACCTGGTCGCCGGCCGCCAGCGGTTCGTCGGCGGCGATCGCGAACTCGGCGAGCTTCCGCGTCGGAGTCGCGCCGGCCTTCTTGAAGTGTCCCTGCTGCGGCTTCGTGACGTGCCGCGGCGGCTTCGCCTCGACCAGCCCGAGCTGGACGGCATCGTAGCCGTCCTTCTTGGCGGTGCGACGCGCGACCACCACACACGGACCAACCTCGACCACGGTGACCTGCACCGTGTCTCCATCCGCAGTGAAAATCTGGGTCATCCCCAGCTTCTTTCCGAGCATTCCTTCCATTGTCCGGCCCTCTCGTCTCTCGCCCTGTTCGGTCTATCTGATGCTTGCCGGTTACTTGCCGAACGCCTTGATTTCGACGTCCACCCCGGCGGGCAGCTCGAGCTTCATCAGGGCATCCACCGTTCCGCTCGTGGGCTCGTAGATGTCGAGCAGGCGCTTGTGCGTGCGGATCTCGAACTGCTCCCGCGACTTCTTGTCGACGTGCGGCGAGCGGTTCACGGTGTAGCGCGAGATATGCGTCGGCAGCGGAATCGGGCCAACGACCCGGGCTCCGGTCCGACGAGCCGTATCGACGATCTCGAAGGTCGAGGTGTCGAGGATGCGGTAATCGAACGCCTTCAGGCGGATGCGGATCTTTTCGTTCAACATTTCCCAGTCCTCGATTCTTTCAAGTCTCTCTTCAAGAACTCGACAGCTGTCGAGTTCGGTCGAATCACTTGATCACTTCGGTGACGGTGCCTGCCCCGATGGTGCGGCCGCCCTCGCGAATCGCGAAGCGCACGCCCTTCTCCATCGCGATCGGAGCGATCAGCTCGATCGACAGGTTCACGTTGTCGCCCGGCATCACCATCTCGACACCGGCCGGCATCGTCCCCACGCCCGTCACGTCCGTCGTGCGGAAGTAGAACTGCGGACGGTAGCCGTTGAAGAACGGCGTATGACGACCGCCCTCCTCCTTCGTCAGCACGTACACCTCACCCTTGAACACCGTGTGCGGAGTGATCGAACCCGGCTTCGCCAGCACCTGACCGCGCTCCACGTCGTCCTTCTTCGTGCCGCGCAGCAGCACGCCGACGTTGTCGCCGGCTTCGCCGCGATCCAGCAGCTTCCTGAACATCTCGACGCCCGTCACGATCGACTTCTGCGTCGGCCGGATGCCCACGATCTCGATCTCGTCGCCCACCTTCACGATCCCGCGCTCGATCCGCCCCGTCACCACCGTGCCGCGACCCGAAATCGAGAAGATGTCCTCGATCGGCATCAGGAACGCCTTGTCCACGTCGCGCTCCGGCATCGGAATGTAGCTGTCGAGAGCCTCGTACAGCTTGACGATCGACTCGTCCGCCAGAGGACCCTTCTCCCCCATGAGCGCCTTGATCGCCGCGCCGCGGATCACCGGCGTGTCGTCGCCAGGAAACTGGTACGACGACAGCAGGTCGCGGACTTCCATCTCCACCAGATCCAGCAGCTCCGGATCGTCCACCATGTCGCACTTGTTCAGGTACACCACGATGTACGGCACGCCCACCTGCCGCGCCAGCAGGATGTGCTCCCGCGTCTGCGGCATCGGACCGTCCACCGCCGAAACCACCAGGATCGCGCCGTCCATCTGCGCGGCTCCCGTGATCATGTTCTTCACGTAGTCCGCGTGACCAGGGCAGTCGACGTGCGCGTAGTGACGGTTCGCCGTCGAATACTCCACGTGCGACGTCGCAATCGTCAGAATCTTCGTCGGGTCGCGGCGGCCCTGCGACTCGGAGGCCTTCGCCACCTCGTCGTACGGCACGAACTTCGCCCAACCCTTGTCAGCGGCTACCTTCGTCAGCGCCGCGGTCAGCGTCGTCTTCCCATGGTCCACGTGACCGATCGTCCCTACGTTCACGTGCGGCTTGGTGCGGTCGAATTTTTCCTTCGCCATGACTTGTCTCCGTATCGTCCCGAGAAAGAGCCGGCCTCAGCCGGCAGCCTTCGCGATAACCTCTTCGCTGACGCTCTTCGGCGCCTGCTCGTAAGAGGCAAACTGCATCGTGTAGCTCGCGCGACCCTGCGACATCGAGCGCACATCCGTCGCGTATCCGAACATCTCCGAGAGCGGCACCTTGCAGGCGATCACCTGCACGTTGCCCCGCGGCTCCATGTGCTGCACCCGGCCGCGACGGGAGGTCAGGTCGCCGATGATCTCGCCCATGTACTCGTCGGGAGTGACCACTTCGACCGCCATGATCGGCTCGAGGAGGACCGGCTTGGCCTTCTTCGAGGCGTCCTGGAAGGCCATCGAGCCGGCGATCTTGAAGGCGATTTCCGACGAGTCGACGTCGTGATAGCTGCCGTCGTAGAGCTCCACTTCGACGCCCGAGATCGGATATCCGGCGAGCGGACCATTGTCCAGCTGCTCGCGGATGCCCTGCTCGATCGGCTTGATGAACTCCTTGGGGATGACGCCGCCGACGATCTCGTTGTTGAAGATGAACTCGGCCTCGGTCGTCGGGCGGAGGCGGATCCTGCAATGTCCATACTGGCCGCGGCCGCCGGTCTGGCGAACGAACTTGCCTTCGCCTTCGGCCTCCTGGGTGATCGTTTCCTTGTAGGCCACCTGCGGCTTGCCGACGTTGGCGCCGACGTTGAACTCGCGCACCAGGCGGTCGACGATGATCTCGAGGTGCAGCTCGCCCATGCCGGAGATCAGCGTCTGACCGGTGTCGGGTTCGGTGTGCACGTGGAAGGTCGGGTCTTCCTGCATGAGCTTGCCGAGCGCCAGGCCCAGCTTCTCCTGGTCGACCTTGGTCTTGGGCTCGATCGAGACCGAGATGACGGGCTCCGGGAAGTTCATCGCTTCGAGGATCACCGGATGCTGCGGATCGCAGATCGTGTCGCCCGTCGTGACGCTGCGCAAGCCCACCGCGGCGGCGATATCGCCGGCCCAGACCTCGGAGATCTCTTCGCGCTTGTTGGCGTGCATCTTCAGCAGCCGGCCGATGCGCTCCTTCGTGTCCTTGGTGGCGTTCGAAACGCCGGTACCCGAGGCCACATGCCCGGAATAGACGCGGAAGAAGGCGAGCTGGCCGACGAACGGGTCGCTCATGATCTTGAACACCAGACCGGCGAACGGCTGGCCTTCTTCGATCGAGCGCTCGATGGTCTTCTCGGTGCCCGGCTCGAGACCCTTCACCGGAGCGATATCCTCGGGCGAGGGCAGGTAGTCGACGACCGCGTCGAGCAGCGGCTGGACGCCCTTGTTCTTGAACGCGCTGCCGCAAACCACCGGCTGCAGGCGATTGGTGATCGTCGCGACGCGCAGGGCCGCCTTGAGCTCCTCGTTGGAGATCTCTTCGCCGGCAAGATACTTCTCCAGCAACCTGTCGTCGGTCTCGGCGATCGCCTCGACCATCTTCTCGCGCAACTCCTTCGCCCGCTCCCGGTACTCCTCGGGAATGTCGACGAGCTCGTAGGCGGCGCCGAGAGTCTCGTCCTTGTAGGCGATGCCCTGCATGCGAACGAGGTCGATGATGCCCCGAAGCGTGTCTTCACGGCCCCAGGGGAACTGGATGACGACCGGCGAAGCGGCGAGGCGCGTGACCATCATCGAAACGCAGCGGTCGAAATCTGCACCGATGCGGTCCATCTTGTTGACGAAAGCGATGCGGGGCACCTTGTAGCGATCGGCCTGGCGCCAGACGGTCTCGGACTGCGGTTCGACACCGGCCACGGCGTCGAATACCGCGACGGCACCGTCGAGCACACGCAGCGAGCGCTCCACCTCGGCCGTGAAGTCCACGTGTCCGGGGGTATCGATAATGTTGATCCGATAGCTGTTCCAGAAACAGGTCGTCGCAGCCGCGGTGATCGTGATCCCGCGCTCCTGCTCCTGGACCATCCAGTCCATGGTGGCGGTGCCATCATGGACTTCACCGATCTTGTAGTTGACCCCGGTGTAGAACAGGATCCGCTCGGTGGTCGTGGTCTTACCAGCATCAATGTGAGCCATGATGCCGATATTGCGAGTCATCGACAGGGGTGCTTGTCTCGCCATATTCCTTGCGCCCCGAAGGAACGCTCGCTCTCTCGTCTATCGTAAGCGGCATATATGGAGCTTGAGGGAGCTCCGCGCCGCTTCAGCTTCGTCTTACCGCCGCCCGTTTGCGGGACGGCAACCAGTCTCTTTCCAGCCGCCTACCAGCGATAGTGCGCGAAGGCCTTGTTGGCCTCGGCCATCCGGTGGGTGTCTTCCTTCTTCTTGATCGCTCCGCCACGGTTCTCGGCGGCGTCCAGCAGCTCGCCTGCGAGCTTGGCCTTCATCGTCTTCTCGCCCCGCTTGGTCGCGCTCTGGATCAGCCAGCGAATCGAGAGGGCCAGCTTGCGGCTCGGGTTGACTTCGACCGGCACCTGATAGGTCGAACCGCCGACGCGCCGCGACTTCACTTCCACTGCCGGCTTGACGTTCTCGATCGCGCGCTTGAAGACCTTGACCGGATCGTCGGAGGTCTTCTCTTTCACCGTCTCGAGGGCATCGTACAGAATGCGCTCGGCGACCGTCTTCTTGCCCTGGCGCATCACGACATTGACGAACTTGGTCACCAGCTGCGAACCGTAGATCGGGTCCGGCAGAACGTCACGCTTCGGTACTTCCCGTCTCCTGGGCATCGATCGACTCCGTTACGACTTCGGCCGCTTGGCGCCGTACTTCGAGCGCCCCTGCCGGCGGTTCTGTACACCCACGGAGTCCAGCGTGCCGCGGATGACGTGATAGCGCACACCAGGGAGGTCCTTCACGCGACCGCCACGGATCAGCACAATGGAGTGCTCCTGCAGGTTGTGGCCGACACCCGGAATGTAGGTGGTGACTTCGATTCCGTTGGTGAGGCGCACCCGCGCGACCTTCCGCAAAGCCGAATTCGGCTTCTTGGGGGTCTGGGTGTAGACACGAACGCAGACTCCCCGGCGCTGCGGCGCCTGCTGAAGAGCCGGACTCTTGGTCTTGCTGATGACGCGCTGGCGACCCTCGCGGACCAGCTGATGAATCGTCGGCATGCGAACAGACTCCTGAAGTCTTCCATCCTCGAATCCGAGCCGCGCCTCCGGCCGGGACACAGCCCGGCCTTGCTCACTGACTCGCACTGCCCGACTGGTCCTGGGGACTACAGCGGGGGGAGAGGAAAAGTACCATCTACCGCAACCGTCCGTCAAGCGGGAAACGCTGACTCTTTTCTGATCGGGATTCCGCCGCTACCCATTCGGGGGGTTCCAGATCGTCGGTAGCAACTATAATTCGTGACATGACGAATCGACGAATCGACGAATCTGCCCAGATCGACGAGGTCGTGGAGACCGCCAAGGGCCTCGCCCACCCTACCCGACTGCGAATTCTCGCCATGCTGGCCGACGGTGAGCTCTGCGTCTGTCAGATGACCGCAGTCCTCGCGCTCGCGCCCTCAACCGTGTCGCAGCACCTCTCAGTGCTCTCCCGAGGCGGGCTGCTGGCCGACCGGAAGGAAAGCAAGCTGGTCTTCTATCGGTTGCGGGAGGACGGAGCTGCCGCGACGCTCCTGCCACCACTCCTCGACCTTTTCGCGCAGGGCGCGGTCGCCTGCGCGGATCGCATGGTCGTCGCCCGGCTACGCCAAATCCCGATCGCGACGATCTGCGCGGCCGAGCTCGGCATAGCGGCGATCGACGTCCGCAAGGCGGCCGCGTCGTGACCCGCGGCGTTCTCTTCCTCTGCGTTGCCAACTCGGCCCGCAGCCAGATGGCCGAGGGGATCGCCAAGCAGCTCGCCGGCGACCGCCTGTCGATCCAGAGCGCCGGCTCGGCACCCTCGCGGGTCAACCCCCTGGCGATCGTAGCCCTGGGTGAAATCGGCATCGACGCCACCTCCCAACGTTCGAAGTCGGTCGACGAAATCGATCGAGCGAAGGTCGACACCGTCATCACCCTCTGCGCCGAAGAGGTCTGCCCGGTCTATCTCGGCTCTTCGAGGCGCTTGCACTGGCCACTACCCGACCCGGTTGGACACTCCGAGGGTAAAGAGGCGAGCCTCGACCGGTTCCGTACCGTGCGCAACGAGCTTCGCCGCCGCCTCACGGACTGGCTCGCTGAGGAGGGCGTGGTCCCCCGCCAGGGAGCACGGACGTGACCGAAGCCACTTCCAAGAAGCGACTGAACGTCTTCGAGCGCTATCTCACGATCTGGGTCGCGCTCTGCATGATCGCAGGCGTCGCCCTGGGCAAGTTGCTTCCCGGCTTCACCGATTCGGTCCGCAGCCTAGAGTTCGGCGATGGGTCGCAGATCAACGTCGCGATTGCGGTCCTCATCTGGCTGATGGTCTACCCGATGATGCTGAAGATCGACTTCGGCTCGATCGTCGCAGTGCGCGAGCGGCCCAGGGGGATCCTGGTCACACTGTTCGTCAACTGGCTGGTCAAGCCGTTCTCGATGGCGGCGATCGGCTACCTCTTCTTCCGCGTCCTGTTCCAGCCCTGGATCGGCGCCGAGCTTGCCAACCAGTATCTTGCCGGCTCGATCATCCTCGCCGCCGCCCCGTGCACGGCGATGGTCTTCGTCTGGTCGTACCTGACCGACGGCGATCCGGCGTACACGCTGGTGCAGGTGTCGCTCAATGACCTCGTCATGTTGGTGCTGTTCGCGCCGATCGTCGGTATCCTGGTGACGGGCGCCAGCACGCTCACCGTGCCGTTCAAGGTGCTCTTGCTGAGCGTGGTGGTATTCATCGTCATTCCCCTCGTCCTCGGGGCGGTGAGCCGGGCGGCGCTGCTGCGTTTGAAGGGCGTCGACTGGTTCGAAAGACGGTTCCTGCCCGCCTTCCACCCGGTCACGGTCCTGGCGCTGCTCGCGACCCTCGTCCTCATCTTCGCCTTCCAGGCCGACAACCTCACCAGCCGCTTCTTCCACGTCGTTCTCATCGCCATCCCGCTGTTGATCCAGGTCTACTTCAATTCGGGGCTGACCTACGGCCTGATGAAGTGGCTGAAAGTACCGCACAACATCGCGGCGCCGGGAGCGCTCATCGGTGCCAGCAACTTCTTCGAGCTCGCCGTCGCTACGGCGATCGCACTCTTCGGTCCGGAATCCGGCGCTGCGCTCGCCACCGTCGTGGGAGTGCTCGTCGAGGTCCCGGTCATGCTTTCGGTCTGTTCGTTCTGCAACCGCACGCGGCACTGGTTCCCTTCGGCACCGGCCGCTCTTGCACCAGGAGGTCCTCGATGAGCTCCGCCACTCTCCAGGTTTTCGATCCACCGATGTGTTGCCCAACGGGTTCCTGTGGGCCGGATCCCGACCCGGCGCTCGCGCGCTTCGCGGCGGATCTGGCCTGGCTCGAACGCCAAGGAGTGCTCGTCGAGCGCTACAACCTCGGCCGGGAGCCGGAAGCGTTCGCGGGCCGCCCGGTGGTGGCGGACGCTTTCCGCAGGCGCTCGCTCGCAGCGCTGCCGCTCGTGCTCGCCGGCGGCGAGATCGTGAGTGAGGGCGGGTATCCGGACCGCGCAGGGCTGGCGGCGCGCTTCGGTCTGTCGATCGACGCGGTCCCGGCGAGCCGACTGCGGATCGCCGCCGATCCCGGCTGCGTCCCCGGCTCCGGCTGCTGCGGGTAAGGGGAACCATGACCCCCGGCATCCTCGACCAGCCGACGCGCTACCTCTTCTTCACCGGCAAGGGCGGCGTCGGCAAGACCTCGCTCTCTTCGGCGACGGCCGTGGCACTCGCCGACCGCGGCCGGCGGGTGCTCCTGGTGAGCACCGATCCGGCGTCGAACCTCGAGGACGTTTTCGGCGTTCCGCTCACCGGCCAGCCGACACCCATCCCTGGCGTCCCCAACCTCTCGGCGATCGACATCGATCCCGAGGCGGCCGCGCGCGCGGTTCTCGAGCGCACGGTCGGCCCGTTTCGCGGCACGCTTCCCGACGACGTCATCCGGCGGATGGAAGAGGAGCTCTCGGGCGCCTGCTCGACCGAAGTCGCCGCTTTCGACGAGTTCGTCCGGCTGCTGGTCAGCGGCAGCGAGGCCGACGACTACGACCACGTGATCTTCGACACCGCGCCCACCGGACACACGCTGCGCCTGCTCGCCCTGCCGGCGGCCTGGGACGGCTTCCTGCGCGACAATACGACCGGCGCCTCCTGCCTCGGGCCGCTCGCCGCGCTGGGCGAGAAGCGCGCCCTCTACACGCAGGCGGTCGAGACCCTGCGCGATGCCGCCCGGACGAGCCTCGTCCTGGTGACCCGCCCCGAAAGCTCCTCGATCGATGAGGCGGAACGCACCCGCGGCGAGCTCGCCGACCTCGGCATCGCCGGCCTGCGCCTGCTCGTCAACGGTGAGCTGAGGACGCCCGATCCGGCCGATCCGCTCGCCGCGGCCTATTCGGCGCGCGGGCACGAAGCGCTAGCCGCGATGCCGGCGGCCCTGCGCGCCCTGCCGACTGACCACGTGCCCCTGCGGCCCTTCGAGGCCTTGGGAGTGGCCGCGTTGCGCGCCTTCATGAATCCGCTCGAGAACACAGCGCCAGCGCCGAACGCTGTGCCGCGGCCACCGCTCGACGCCCCGGAGCTCTCCACTCTGGTCGACGAGCTCGCCGCGAAGGGGAAGGGCCTGGTCCTCGTGATGGGCAAGGGTGGGGTCGGCAAGACGACGCTCGCGGCGGCGGTTGCCGTCGAGCTCGCTCGGCGCGGCCACGCGGTCAAGCTGTCGACGACCGATCCGGCGGCGCATCTCGACTCGACCCTCGCCGGCGGCGTCGAGGGTCTCGAAGTCGGCCGGATCGATCCGCGGGAAGAGGTCCGCCGCTACGTCGAGCACGTGCTCGCGACCACCGGCGCCGGCCTCGATCTGGATGCGCGGGCGCTGCTCGAAGAAGACCTGCGCTCACCCTGCACCGAGGAGATCGCTGTCTTCAGCGCCTTCTCCCATCTACTGCGCGAAGCGCGAAGGAAGTTTGTCGTGCTCGACACCGCGCCGACCGGTCACACGCTGCTGCTCCTGGACGCCACCGGTGCCTACGACCGCGACGTGAAACGCAAGATCACCGCCACTACGGTTCGCCTCAAGACGCCGCTCGACCTCCTGCGCGACCCGGAATACACCCAGGTCATGCTCGTCGCCCTGCCGCAGTCGACGCCGGTCGCCGAGGCCGAACGGTTGCAGGCGGACCTCCGCCGCGCCGGCATCGAGCCCTGGGCCTGGGTGCTCAACCGCAGCCTGGCCGCCGCGCCGGTGCGCGACCCGGTGCTCAGCCGCCTCGCCGAAGCTGAGCTCCGGCACATCGCGCGCGTCCGCGTGGAGCTCGCGCATCGGTTCGCCGTCGTTCCCTGGCAGGTGCAAGCGCCCGTTGGCGCCGAGCGCCTGGCCGCCCTGGCGGGAGCCGGCGTCACCGCCGGGTCTTCGGAAGCCTCGGCCGTCGCAGTCCCCGAGTGATGTTCCATCGCCCCTGATACGAGTCTGCGAGGTTCTCCATGAAGCTTCGATTCCAGGTTCTCTCTTCCCGATTCGGCCGCGCTGAGCGCTTCGCCATTCTGGTGCTTCTCGTCGCCGCCGCTGCCCTCCCGCTCCCCGGTTGCGCGCCCGAGGGCGAGGTCCGGGCGGCCCTCGCGGGCGACCGCCCCGCGGCGGCGAACGACGCGGCTGCGAACGCCGCCTCCACCGCGAGCGCGCTGGGCAACGTCCCCGCCGGGCGACTCCGCCTGGTCGACGTCGGTGCCGACCGCTGCGTTCCCTGCCGGGCGATGGCGCCGATTCTCGAAGAGCTGCGTGTCGAGTACGTCCAGCGCCTCGAGGTGATCTTCGTCGACGTCTGGAAGAACCCGGAGGCGGGCAAGCCGTATGGCGTCGAGATCATCCCGACGCAGGTCTTCTACGACGGCTCGGGTCGCGAGCTCTGGCGCCACCAGGGGTTCATCTCCAAGCGCGACATCCTGGCCAACTGGAAGCGGCTCGGCTACGACCTCGAGTCCGCGACTTCGACGGAGCAGGGTAAGAAAGGCTGACGGGTGAGCGACCTGCTCACGGTGCTCAGCGAGGCGCTGGGCGGCCACCCGGCGCTGGCGCTCGC
This sequence comes from Thermoanaerobaculia bacterium, assembly GCA_963788175.1. Taxonomy (GTDB): domain Bacteria; phylum Acidobacteriota; class Thermoanaerobaculia; order Multivoradales; family JAGPDF01; genus JAGPDF01. The sequence continues at coordinate 255,408 of CAWBFZ010000011.1, read as the reverse complement.
GGGCGCAGTCGGTTGGGGTCTAGCGAGCCTGCTCCTGAGCCCGTGCCACCTCGCGAGCGTGCCGCTCCTCGTCGGCTTCGTCGAGGGCGCCCGCCCGGGCACGACGGCGCGTGCCCTCGGGCTGTCGAGCGCGTTCGGCCTCGGCAACCTCGGCGCCATCGCACTCGTCGCGGCGGCAACCGCCGGCGCCGGGCGAATGCTCGGCGACCTAGGGATCGCCGGCAGCCTGATCCTCGTCGCGGTCCTGGCCCTGGGCGGCCTCGCTCTCCTCGACCTCCTGCCGTTCTTCTGGTCGACGTTCGCCCCGCGCGCCGGTCGCTTTCGCGGCGCCTGGGGCGCACTCGGCCTCGGCGCCACCTTCGGTCTCGCGGTCGGCCCCTGCACGTTCGCCTTCCTGGCGCCGGTCGTCGGCGTGGCGCTGGCAGCGAGCGCCAGTCACCCGGCCTTCGGAGCTGCACTGGTTCTGGCCTTCGGCGTCGGCCACGTCGCCGTGATGATCCTCTCGGGCACGTTGACCGGTTGGCTCGGGCGCGTCTTGCGCTGGAACGAACGATCTAGCTTCGGAGTCGGGCTGCGTCGCGTCTGCGGCGTGTTGCTTCTTGCCGCTGCTGCCTGGCAGCTCGTCGGACTGCGATGAGCGGCGACGCACACACCCACACCCACACCACGCAAGGACTGCCCTCGGGCCGCGTGCTCGGGCTGGCAACGGCACTCACCCTCGGCTTCGCGGCCGTCGAGGCGGGGGTCGGCTGGTGGGCGGGCTCGCTCGCCCTGGTGGCCGACGCGGGCCACATGGCGAGCGACGCCGGATCCCTGGCGGTCGCCGCGGCAGCGGCGTGGGTGGCCCAGCGCGCTGCCTCCCGCCTCCACTCCTACGGTTTCGGACGCGTGGAGCTCCTCGCCGCCCTGGTCAACAGCCTGGGTCTGCTCGCGCTGGTCGTCTGGCTTGCCTTTTCGGCGATCGAGCGCCTGCGGGTTCCTCACGCGGTCCTGGGCGAGGCCGTGTCGGCGACCGCCCTCGTCGGGCTGGCGGTCAATCTCCTGGTCGCCAGGCTGCTCAACCGCGGCGGCAAGAACTTGAATATCCGCGCCGCGTTGCTGCACGTTATGGGCGACCTGCTCGGATCAGTCGCAGCGCTGGTGGCCGGTCTGGTGATCCTCTGGACCGGCTGGACGCCCATCGATCCGCTGCTCTCGCTGCTCATCGGTGCCCTGCTCGTCGTCTCCAGCCTGCGCCTGCTACGCGAGGCGCTGCACGGGCTCATGGAGGGAGTGCCGCTGCACCTGTCGCTGCCCGAGATCGGCCAGGCGATGGCTGCGGTCGAAGGGGTCGTGTCGGTACACGACCTCCACGTCTGGTCGCTCTCCGGCGAGCGCGTGGCGCTCTCGGCACACGTGGTGGTGCCTGATCTCGCTGGCTGGCCGGAGTTGCTCCCGCGACTTCGATCGCAGCTCGAGGAGCGCTATCAGATCGAGCACGTGACGCTCCAACCCGAGATCGCGAATCCGGAGCCGCAAGTCGTCGCGCTCGGGTCCCGAGCGCGACAGAAGGGGATCCCACCGTGACTGCGCTCGCGCTTCGCCTCCCACGTCAGTATCCACGCACCTTCCTGCTGCTCTCTGCCGCGGCCTGGTTCGCGCTGTATCGGTCCCTGATTCCGGCCTCGGAGGCCCTGGTGGCGGCACTGCCCGTAGATCGCGCCAGCCACCTCGGCGGCGCTTTGCAGTTCTTCTTCTACGACACCCCCAAGGTCCTCCTGCTCCTCACCGGCGTCGTGTTCGTGATGGGGATGATCAATTCCTGGTTCACGCCGGAACGGACCCGCGCGCTACTCGCCGGCCGTACCGAAGGGGTCGCCAACGCGATGGCCGCAGGGCTGGGCATCGTCACGCCCTTCTGCTCCTGCTCGGCCGTGCCCCTGTTCATCGGCTTCGTCCAGGCGGGTGTGCCGCTCGGGGTCACGTTCTCGTTCCTGATCTCGGCGCCGATGGTCAACGAGGTGGCGCTGGTCCTGCTCTTCGGCATGTTCGGCTGGAAGATCGCCGCGCTCTACCTCGGTCTCGGCCTGGCGGTCGCGATTCTCGCCGGATGGGTGATCGGCCGGCTGAAGATGGAGGCGTACCTGGAGGACTGGGTGCGCAACATGCCGCGGGTGCAGGCTTCCGCAAGTCTGAGCACCCTCACCCTGGCCGAGCGGATCGACGCTGGGTTCGTCAGCTTACGCGAGATCGTCGGCAGAGTCTGGCCCTATATCCTGGCCGGCATCGCCATCGGCGCCGCCATCCACGGCTGGGTGCCGGAGAACTTCATGGCCAGCTTCATGGGCAAGTCGGCCTGGTGGTCTGTGCCCCTCGCGGTGCTGATCGGGGTGCCGATGTACTCCAACGCCGCCGGGGTGATCCCGGTCGTCCAGGCGCTGCTCGCCAAGGGGGCGGCGCTCGGCACCGTCCTTGCCTTCATGATGAGCGTGATCGCGCTCTCGCTGCCCGAGCTGGTCATCCTGCGCAAAGTCCTCCAGTGGCGCCTGATCGCCACCTTCGTCGCCGTCGTCGCCGCCGGCATCCTGATCGTCGGCTACCTGTTCAACGCGGTTCTGTGAGGCGCAACGCATTTCCTGGAGGGAGAGACGCACCATGAAAGAGATCAAAGTGCTCGGCATCGGCTGCGCCAACTGCAAGAACACGGTCCGGCTCATCGAGGAGGTCGCCCGTGCCAAGGGCGTCGAGATCCGCCTGGAGAAGGTCGAGGACATTCAGAAAATCATGACCTATAACGTCCTCGCGACACCCGGCGTCGTGCTCGACGGCCAAGTCGTCCACGCGGGCGGCATTCCCGCGCGCAGCAAGGTCGAGAGCTGGCTCTAAAAGGTTCGGGCGGCTGCTGAATCGGGACCGGGATACGAGATCCCGATTCCCGAGCCAAGAGCCGCCCGAGCCTGCTTGCCCTGCAAGTGAAGCTACTCGGTTTCCGCGACCTCCTGCGGCAGGGCGCGGATCTCGTCGTCGCCGAAGTCGAAGTACATCTCGTCGTCCGCCGGATGGGTGACCTCCGGCAGATCCTCCGCGATGTGGAAGTCGTGGTACGGCGCCATGCCGGTACCTGCCGGGATGAGCCGGCCGACGATCACGTTCTCCTTCAGGCCGCGCAGATAGTCGACCCGGCCGGAGATGGCCGCCTCGGTCAGCACCCGCGTGGTCTCCTGGAAGCTCGCAGCGGAGATGAAGCTGTCGGTCGAGAGGCTGGCCTTGGTGATGCCCAGCAGGAGAGGCCGTCCGATCGCGGCCCGCCCGCCGGCGGCGATGACGCGCTCGTTCTCTTCCTGGAAACGCCACCGGTCGACCTGCTCGTCGACGAGGAACTCGGTGTCGCCGACTTCCTCGATCTTCACCGAACGCATCATCTGACGCACGATGACCTCGATGTGCTTGTCGTTGATCTGCACGCTCTGCGACCGGTAGACCTCCTGGATCTTGTCGGTCATGTAGCGCTGCAACTCCTTCTCGCCCAGCACCTGAAGCACGTCGTGCGGGTTGATCGGGCCGTCGATCAGCGGGTCGCCGGCGTGCACGCGCTCGCCGTCCTGCACGTTCACGTGCACCGACCGCGGGACCAGGTACTCGCGATTCTCCTGGGTGTCCCCTTCGACGGTGACGCGGCGCATGCCCTTGTGAATCTCGCCGAGCCGGACGGTTCCGTCCACTTCGGTGATGATCGCGGGCTCCTTCGGGCTCCGGGCCTCGAACAGCTCCACCACCCGCGGCAAACCGCCGGTGATGTCCTTGGTCTTGGCCGCCTCGGCGCGCGGAATCTTCACCAGCACGTCACCCGCGGTGACGACCTGGCCTTCGTTCACCATGAGGTGGGAACCGGAGGGCAGAATGTAACGGCGCTCGGTTCCGCCGGCACCCTTCACAACGATTGCCGGGATCCGCTTCTCGCTCGCTGAGGCCTCGACGATGATGCGCTGCGAAAGACCGGTGACCTTGTCGGTCTCCTCGCGGACGTTCTCGCCCTCGGCGATGTCGCGGAACTCGATCGTGCCGCCGATCTCGGAGAGGATCGACGACGTGAACGGATCCCATTCGACCAACTCCGTGCCGGTTTCGACCTCCTGGCCCTCCTGCACATGAAGGCGCGAACCGTACGCCAGCGCGTAACGCTCCTTCTCGCGGCCCTTGGAGTCGGTGATCAGGAGCTTGCCGTTACGATTGACGACGATCAGATCGCCGGACTTGGCGTCGACCGTGGAAACGTTGAGGAAGCGCACCGTGCCGGGGTTCTTGGCCTGGTGCTTCGACTGCTCCGACACCCGTGACGCCGTACCACCGTAGTGGAAGGTACGCATCGTGAGCTGGGTCCCGGGCTCGCCGATCGACTGCGCGGCGATGACGCCCACCGCCTCGCCGATCTCCACCTGCCGGCCCGACGCGAGGTTACGTCCGTAGCAGGCGATGCAGACGCCGCGCCGGGTCTCGCAGGTCAGCACGGAGCGGATCTTCACCCGCTCGATACCTGCCCCCTGAATCGCGTTCGCGAGCTCCTCGGTGATGTCCGAGCCGACTTCGATCAGGACGTCGCCGGTCATCGGATCGTAGATGTCTTCCTGGCTGACGCGACCGACGATCCGGTCCCGCAGCGCTTCGAGGATCTCTCCGCCTTCCATGATCGCCGAGACGTGAATGCCGTCGATGGTGCCGCAATCCGGCTCGTTGATGATCACGTCCTGCGCGACGTCGACCAGACGCCGCGTCAGGTAGCCGGAGTCGGCCGTCTTCAGCGCCGTGTCGGCCAGACCCTTGCGGGCGCCGTGCGTCGAGATGAAGTACTGCAGGACCGACAGGCCTTCGCGGAAGTTCGCCGTGATCGGCGTCTCGATGACCTCGCCGGAAGGCTTCGACATCAGACCGCGCATGCCGGCCAGCTGCCGCACCTGCTCTCGCGAACCTCGCGCGCCGGAGTCGGCCATCATGTTGATCGGGTTGAACTCGTTGCGGTCCTTCTCGACCTTCTTCATCTCGCGGAACATCTCTTCCGAGACCTTTTCCGTGACTCGATGCCAGATGTCGATGATCTTGTTGTGACGCTCGCCCTGGGTGATGACGCCAGCCGACCGCTGCTTCTCGATCTCGAGAACCTCGACCTTCGCCTGGTCGAGCATCGACTGCTTGGCCGCCGGGATCACCATGTCCTCGACGCCGATCGAAATGCCGGCCTTGGTCGCGTACAGGAAGGTGATCTTCTTCAGGTCATCGAGCATCTTGACCGTCAGATCGTTGCCGTGCTTGATGTAGCAGTAGCCGACGAGATCCTGCAGGCCGCGCTTCTTGAGCAGACCGTTGATGAACGGAATCTCGTCGGGCAGGTTCATGTTGAGAATGACCCGGCCGACGGTGGTCTCGATCAGCACCTTGTTCATCGTCTCGACTTCGGCGTGGACGACGTCCTGGTTGTCGACCTGGGTCTCGAGATTGGCATAGAGACCCGAGTAGCGGACGCGGATGATCGTATGCGTCTCGACGACACCCTCGTGCAGGGCGAGCAAAACGGAGTCGAAGTCGACGAACGACTTTCCTTCGCCCTTGGCGCCCTTCTTCGACATCGTCAGGTAGTAGCCGCCGAGCACGAGGTCCTGCGAAGGCACCGCGAGCGGCCGGCCATGCGCCGGTGACAGGATGTTGTTCGCCGCCAGCATCAGAACGTGGCACTCGATCTGCGCCTTGGGCGACAGCGGCACGTGAACGGCCATCTGGTCGCCGTCGAAGTCGGCGTTGAACGCCGCGCAGACGAGCGGATGGATCTGGATGGCCTTGCCCTCGATCAGCTTCGGCTGAAACGCCTGGATGCCGAGGCGATGCAGGGTGGGGGCGCGGTTGAGCATCACGGGATGGTCGCGAATGACCTCCTCGAGCGCGTCCCAGACTTCGTCCTCCTCGCGCTCGACCATCTCCTTCGCCGCCTTGATCGTGCCGACGAAGCCCTTGAGCTCGAGCTTGTTGTAGATGAACGGCTTGAAGAGCTCGAGCGCCATCTTCTTCGGCAGGCCGCATTCGCGGAGCGACAGCTCCGGACCGACGACGATGACCGAACGGCCCGAGTAGTCGACGCGCTTGCCGAGCAGGTTCTGGCGGAAGCGGCCCTGTTTGCCCTTGAGGGTGTCCGAGAGCGACTTCAAAGGGCGGTTGTTCGAGCCCTTGAGGACCCGGCCGCGCCGGCCGTTGTCGAACAGCGCGTCGACCGCCTCCTGCAGCATGCGCTTCTCGTTGCGCACGATGACTTCCGGCGCGCGCAGCTCGAGCAGCTTCTTCAACCGGTTGTTGCGGTTGATGACGCGGCGGTAGAGGTCGTTCAGGTCGCTGGTCGCGAACCGGCCGCCATCGAGCGGCACGAGCGGACGCAGCTCGGGAGGAATCACCGGCAGGACGTCGAGGATCATCCACGACGGCTTGTGGCCGGAGCGCCTGAAGGCATCGACGACCTTGAGACGCTTGGCCGCCTTCAGCCGGCGAATCTGGCTGGTCTCGGTGCGCATCACGACGCGGAGCTCTTCCGAGAGGTCGTCCACTTCGATCCGTCGCAGGAGCTCCTTGATCGCCTCGGCGCCCATCTTGGCGATGAAGCCGCCATCGCCGTACTGGTCTCGCAGCTCGCGGAAACGCTCCTCCGAGAGCAGCTCCTTCTCCTTGAGCTCGGTGTCGATCGGATCGATCACCACGTAGCTCTCGAAGTAGAGGATGCGCTCGAGGTCCCTGAGCGAGATGTCGAGCAGATGGCCGATGCGGCTCGGCAGGCCCTTGAAGAACCAGACGTGCGATACCGGGCTCGCGAGCTCGATGTGGCCCATGCGCTCGCGGCGCACGCGGGACCGGGTGACCTCGACGCCGCACTTGTCGCAGACCACACCGCGGTGCTTCATGCGCTTGTACTTGCCGCACAGGCACTCCCAGTCGGTGATCGGACCGAAGATCTTGGCGCAGAAGAGGCCGTCACGCTCCGGTTTGAAAGTCCGGTAGTTGATGGTCTCGGCCTTGGTGACCTCACCACGGCTCCAGGCGCGGATCTTCTCCGGCGAAGCGATCGAAATCTTGATCGCGTTGAAATCCTTCAACGTTCTCGGCTTGTCAAAACTGCGTAGGGGTTGCAAGTTCGTTCCTCCTCAAACTCTCGCGAGTGGAACCAAATCAGATTTTCAGAAGCTCGATGTCGAGACAGAGACTCTGCAGCTCACGGACCAGCACATTGAACGACTCGGGCAGACCGGGCTCCTCCGGAACTTCTCCCTTGACGATCGCTTCGTAGACGCGGCTGCGGCCTTCGACGTCGTCCGACTTCACGGTCAGCAACTCCTGCAGCGTGTAGGCGGCGCCGTAGGCCTCGAGAGCCCAGACTTCCATCTCTCCGAAGCGCTGGCCGCCGAACTGCGCCTTGCCGCCGAGCGGCTGCTGCGTGATGAGCGAGTACGGTCCGATCGAGCGGGCGTGAATCTTGTCGTCGACGAGGTGGGAGAGCTTCAGCATGTAGATATAGCCCACCGTCACGTGCTGCTCGAAAGGTTCGCCGGTCATGCCGTCGAAGAGGAGGGTCTTGCCCGAGTGCGGCAAGCCGGCCTCGTCGAACAGCGCGCGCATGTCCTCTTCGGTACAGCCGTCGAAAACCGGCGTCGCGAACTCGAGGCCCAGAACCTTGCCCACCCAACCGAGGTGGGTTTCTAGGATCTGACCGACGTTCATTCGGCTGGGTACGCCGAGCGGGTTGAGGACGATCTCCACCGGAGTGCCGTCGGGAAGGTACGGCAGGTCTTCCTCCGGCAGAATCCGCGAGATCACGCCCTTGTTGCCGTGGCGTCCGGCCATCTTGTCTCCGACCTGAAGCTTGCGCTTCATGGCGACGTAGACCTTGACCAGTTTGATGACGCCTGGCGGCAGCTCGTCGCCCTTCTGCAGGAGCTCGATGCGCTGCTTGTTCACGCGATGCAGAATCTCGATGTGCGAGTCCGTCTTGCGATAGACCAGCTCGACGCGGTCGGCGAGCTTCTTCTCGGCGAGCGGCAGCCGGAGTACTTCCTGGCGCGACAGCGCCTGCAGGGATTCGCGGGTGATGCGCTCGCCCTTGTCCAGGACCTTGTCGCCGGTGCGTGACTTCACCGCCGCGGTCACCACCTGGCCGAGCAGGAGGTCGTTGATCTTCTTGTTGCGCTCCTCGGAGAAGATCCGGACTTCGTCGCGGGCGTTCTTCTCGAGGCGGTCGATCTCCTGGTTCTCGATCTCCTGGGCACGAATGTCCTTCTCGACGCCCTTGCGGGAGAAGATCTTGACATCGACGATCGTGCCTTCGATGCCGGGCGGCACCTTCAGCGAAGCGTCGCGAACGTCGCCGGCCTTCTCGCCGAAGATCGCCCGCAGGAGCTTCTCTTCCGGAGTCAGCTGGGTCTCGCCCTTCGGCGTCACCTTGCCGACCAGGATGTCGCCCGCCTTCACGGTCGCGCCGATGCGGATGATGCCCGCCTCGTCGAGATCCTTGAGCGCGGCTTCCGAGACGTTCGGGATGTCGCGCGTGATCTCTTCCGGTCCGAGCTTGGTGTCGCGCGACTCGATCTCGAACTCCTCGATGTGGATGGAGGTGAAGTAGTCCTCCTTCACCATCTTCTCGGAGATCAGAATCGCGTCTTCGAAGTTGTAACCGCGCCACGGCGTGAACGCCACGAGAACGTTCCGTCCGAGAGCCAGTTCGCCCATGTCCGTCGACGGGCCGTCGGCCAGCACGTCGCCCTTGCGGACGCGCGTGCCCTGCTTGACGACCGGTCGCTGGTTGATGCAGGTGTTCTGGTTCGAACGCCGGAACTTGGTCAACTGGTAGATGTCGGCGCCGAACTCCTTCTGCTCGCCGGTCTCGATGTCCTCACCCTCGACGCGGACGATGATGCGCTCGCCGTCCACCAGGTCGACGATGCCGCCACGCTGGCAGAGCACCACGGCGCCCGAATCGCGGGCCACCGTGCCTTCGAGGCCGGTGCCCACGATCGGGGCATCGGCGACGAGGAGAGGAACCGCCTGGCGCTGCATGTTGGAACCCATCAGGGCGCGGTTGGCGTCGTCGTGCTCGAGGAAAGGAATGAGCGCCGCGGCGACCGACACCAGCTGCTTCGGGCTGATGTCCATGTAGTCGACGCGATCCCGCTCGACGGTGACGAAGTCGCCACCGGCACGGGCGATCACCCGGTCGTCCCTGAAAATGCCATGGTCGTCGGTGCGCTGGTTCGCCTGCGCGATGATGTACTTTTCCTCTTCCCAGGCAGTGAGATAGAAGGCCTGGGGCTCGGGTTCGATCAGGCGCTTGCCGGCCTTCTTCAGCCGGGCGTTCTCCTCGCGGAGGTCGTCCTCCGTGATGAGCTGCCCGAGCTTGAACTTGCCGTCACCGACCTTGACCACCTTGTAATGGTTGAGTACCCGGCCGTTCTCGACCTTCTTGTAGGGGCTCTCGATGAACCCGTACTCGTTGATCCGGGCGTAGGTCGCGAGCGACGAGATCAGGCCGATGTTCGGGCCTTCCGGCGTCTCGATCGGACAGATCCGGCCGTAGTGGGAAGCGTGCACGTCGCGGACTTCGAATCCGGCGCGCTCTCTGGAGAGTCCGCCCGGTCCGAGGGCCGACAGCCGGCGCTTGTGAGTGACCTCGGAGAGCGGGTTCGTCTGGTCCATGAACTGCGACAGCTGGGACGAGCCGAAGAATTCCTTGATCGCCGCGATGACCGGCTTCGAGTTGATCAGGTCGTGCGGCATCGCCGAGTCGATGTCCTGATGGACGGACATCTTCTCCTTGATGGCGCGCTCCATGCGGACGAGGCCGATCCGGAACTGGTTCTCGAGCAGCTCGCCCACCGCGCGCACGCGGCGGTTGCCGAGGTTGTCGATGTCGTCGACCCGTCCGATGTCCTTGTGCAGCCGCAGGAGATACTCGATGACACGGATGAAGTCGGACTCGGACAGCGTCTTCTGATCGACCGGAACCTCCGAGTCGAGCTTGATGTTGAACTTGAAGCGGCCGACGCGCGAGAAGTCGTAACGCTTGGCGTCGAAGAACATGCCGTAGAACAGCGACCGCGCCGAGTCGAGGGTCGGCGGATCGCCCGGACGCATGCGGCGGTAGATCTCGAGCAGCGCTTCCTTGGAGTTGCGGGTGTTGTCCTTGGCAAGCGTGTTCGAGAGCACGGCTCCGCAGAGATCCCATTCGGGGAAGATCACTTCCACCCCGGTGCGGTTCTTGCCCTTCAGCCGTTCCGAGATGTCGGCCGGAACCATGTCGTTGGCCTCGAAGAGGACCTCACCGGTCTCGAGATCGACGACGTCGGCAGCGAACAGCGCGCTCTCGAGGTCGGAGGTCTTGACCTTCGCGGTGACCGGTTTGCCCTGGTCGAGGTCGGCGACCATCGCCTTCGAGAGCGTGATGCCGGCGAAGACCGCATAGGACTCGCGGCGGCCGCGCGTCTGCCGGTCACGATGCCGTTCCCGCTCCAGCACCGTCGGCGGGATGGTCAGGGTGAATTCGGCCGGGTTCGAGACGTCGACGCCGACCGCCGCGTAGAACTGCCGCAAGATCGACTCGTCGGTCTCCAGGCCCAGGGCGCGCAGGAAGACGGTACCGTGGAACTTGCGCTTGCGGTCGATCCGGACGGAGAGAACTTCCTTCTGGTCGTACTCGAACTCCACCCAGGAGCCGCGGTACGGGATGATCTTGGAGAGATAGGTGCGCGGTCCTTCCTTGGTGAAGAAGACGCCGGGAGAGCGGTGCAGCTGGCTCACGATCACGCGCTCGGTGCCGTTCACGATGAAGGTACCGTGATCGCTCATCAAGGGGATCTCGCCGAAGTAGACCTCTTCCTCCTTGGCGTCGCGCATCATTCGCGCTCCGGTCTCGGGGTCCTTGTCGTAGACGAAGAGCCGGAAGGTGACCTTCAACGGAACGGCGAAGGTCATCCCCCGCTCCTGGCAGTCGGCAATCGAATAGTCGAGATGGAGGTCGACGGGATTGCCGCAGGTGTCGCACTTCGTGACCCGGTTCTTGTTCACGAAGCCGCACTGCGTGCAGGTGACCGTCTCCTCGTGGGGATGGTCGGTCATGACCCGGGCGCCGCAGTTGGTGCAGGTGGTGCGAAGGAACTCGAGCCCCTTCATCTCACCGCACTTGCACTGCCATTCGCCGATCGTGTACTTGACGAAATCGAGCGAGCACGTTTCGCGGAAGTCGGAGAACGGGAAAATGCTGGTGAACACCGACTGCAAGCCCTGATTGGCCCGCTCCTCGGGGAGCAGGTTCATCTGCAGGAAACGATCGTAAGACCGCTTCTGCACATCGATCAGGTTGGGGATCGCGAGGGTGCTCTGGATCCGCGAGAAGTTCTTTCGGGAGCGGCCTACGGTCTTGGCTAGATTTTCCATGGGTTCGATCTTGTCCACCCCGTGATTCAAGGAGCTAACTGGTGCAGTTTTTTAGGGCCACAAGCGCCGACACCCCGCCCTAGCCGCGAAATTGCGGCTTGGACGGGTTGCGCGCTCTGCGACCGGTCGCGGCGATCGTCGCCCGCGGCCGGCCTCGCGAAGTAGGGTGCGCGTACGGAGCACCCCCTTACTTGATCTGGACCTGAGCCCCCTGCTCCTCGAACTTCTTCTTGATCGATTCGGCTTCCGTCTTCGAGATGCCTTCCTTGATCTTCTGGGGGGCGCCCTCGACGAGGTCCTTGGCTTCCTTCAGGCCGAGGCTGGTGACTTCGCGGACGACCTTGATGACGTTGATCTTCTTGTCACCCGCGCTGGTCAGGATCACTTCGAACTCGGTCTGCTCCTCGACCGGAGCGGCCGCAGCCGCGCCGCCAGCCGCCGCCACCGGCGCGGCCGCCGCTGCCGCCGACACGCCGTAGTGCTCTTCGAGCGCCTTGACGAGGTTGTTCAGCTCGAGCACAGACATGCCGTCGATCTTCTGGATGAACTCTTCCACCTGAATTGCCATCTCTTCCTCCGTCGTCTCGGGCTTTCGGGCCCGAAGTCCTGATTATTCTTGCGGCGCGGGGAGCACCCCCCGGCCCGGCTTACTCTTTTTTCTTCGCAACCTGGTCCAGGACGATCGCCAGGCGCTGGGGCCCGGACGCCGCGAGGACGCGCACGAAACGCTGAATCGGCGACTGCATGAGGAAGAGCAGCTTTGCCAGCAGCTCCTGACGGCTCGGCAGGGCAGCGATCTCCTTCACCTGCGAGGCCGCGATCGGCCGCCCTTCGACCAGACCGCCCTTGAACTCGAGAACTGCGGGGGCGTCCTTGGCGAACTCGGTCAGCACCTTCGCCAGCGCGACCGGATCCACCAGGCTGTAGGCGACGGCGGTCGGGCCGGTGAAATGCTCCTTCACCTGTTCGAGCGGCTTGCCTGCGACCGCGAGTCTGGCGAGCGTGTTCTTGATGACCACGTACTGCCCGCCAGTCTTGCGCACGCGGCTGCGCAGGTCGTTGACCTGGTTCACCGTGATGCCCTTGAAACCGATAACGAAGGCATGCTCGGCCGAGGCCATGGCCTCTTCGTAGCCGCCGAGGATCTCTTCCTTGGTATTTCTCGTCAGTGACATGTCGAGCTCCCTTACTCCTCAGCGCCCGCGAGGGCGTTCTCGTCGACGCGGATCCCGGGACCCATCGTCGACGACACCGTCGCCGACTTCACGTACTTCCCCTTCGCGGCCGGGGGCTTGGCCTTGAGCACGGCGGCGACCAGCGCGTTGGCGTTCTCGGAGAGCTTTTCCGCTCCGAAAGAACGCTTGCCGAACGGCGCATGGATGATTCCCGTCTTGTCGACGCGGAATTCCACCTTGCCGGCCTTGATCTCCTCCACCGCCCGCTTGACGTCGGGAGTGACGGTGCCGGTCTTCGGATTGGGCATCAGGCCGCGCGGGCCGAGCACCTTGCCGAGCCGGCCGACGACGCGCATCATGTCCGGCGTCGCAACGACCGAGTCGAAGTCGAGCCAGCCGCCTTCGATCTTCTTCGCCAGCTCCTCGCCGCCGACGTAGTCCGCGCCGGCGTCCTCGGCTTCCTTGATCTTCTCGCCCTGGGCGAAGACCAGCACGCGCGCCGTCCGTCCGAGCCCGTGCGGGAGGAGGACCGTGCCGCGCACCATCTGGTCCGCGTGCTTCGGGTCGACGCCGAGCCGCATGGCGATCTCGACGGTCTCGTCGAACTTCGCGTAGGCGGTCTCGGCAGCCAGCTTGATGGCGTCCACCAGCAGATAGAGCCTGGGCTCCACCTTGGCGGCCGAGCTGCGGTACTTCTTGCCGTGCTTGCTCATTCCTGGTTCCCTCTGGTCCGAACGGCCGTTTTTGCGGCCTCCCAGATCCGTCTGGCTTCGCCCGTCGGTGAGCGGAGCCGATTTCATGGAACTCGACGGCTGTCGAGTTCCCTAAAGGCCTTCGACTATCAGCCCTGGACTTCGATGCCCATGGAGCGGGCAGTGCCCTCGATGATGCGCACCGCGGCTTCGATGCTGCCGGCGTTCAGATCCGGGAGCTTCGACTTGGCGATCTCTTCCACCTGCTGCTTCGAGACCTTGCCCACCTTGTTGCGGTTCGGCACGCCGGAACCCTTCGGGATGCCCGCCGCCTTCATGAGCAGGATCGCCGCGGGCGGCGTCTTGGTGATGAAGGTGTAGCTGCGGTCGGAATAGACCGTGATCACCACCGGGATGATCAGACCTTCCTGGGCCTGGGTGCGGGCGTTGAACGTCTTGCAGAAATCCATGATGTTGACCCCGGCCTGTCCGAGCGCGGGACCCACGGGAGGAGCCGGCGTCGCCTTGCCGGCCGGAATCTGCAACTTGACGTACCCGGTTACTTTCTTCGCCATGATGATTCCAACCTTTCCCGACTAGAGCTTCTGGACCTGCAGGAAATCGAGCTCGACCGGAGTGTGCCGTCCGAAAATCGTCACCATGACCTTGAGGGTGTTGCGGTCCAGGTTGACGTCGTCGACCACGCCGGTGAAGTTGTTGAAGGGGCCATCCACGATCTTGACCGGCTCGCCCTTCTCGAAAACATGCTTGGGCTTCGGCTTCTCTTTCGCCGTCACCACCTGCTCAAGAATCTGCGTCACTTCCTCCGCCGAGAGCGGCGTCGGGGTCTTGCCCATGCCGACGAAACCGGTCACCTTGGGCGTGTTCTTGACCACGTGCCAGGTGTTCTCGTTCATCTCCATCTCGACGAGAATGTAGCCTGGGAAGAACTTGCGCTGGGTCTCGCGCTTCTTGCCGCCCTTGAGCTCGACGATGGTCTCCATCGGGATGCGGATCTCGCCGATCGACTCGCCATAGCCCAGAGCGTCGGCGCGCTGGCGCAGATGCTGCCGCACCCGCTCCTCGAAGCCGGAATAGGTGTGGACGATGTACCAGTGGCGGTTCTCCGGCTTGGCGGCCGCCGGCGTGCCGCCCAATCCCGACTCGCCGGGCCCCATGAAGGAGAAGGACGAGCCGGCGGTCACGAGCCCACCATCTTGAAGAGCTGCACGATGACCATGTCCGCCAGCCACAGATAGACGGCGAAGACCACGCTGGTCACCAGCACGACGATCGTCGTCCCGACTACCTCGTCACGAGATGGGAACGAGACCTTCTTCATCTCGGCCCTGACCTCACCGATGAACTGAGGAATCGAAGAGAAGAAGTTTTTGACCTTTTCCAACCAGTTCATTTCGCTCCCACAATCCGTGCTTGGCAGGCCAGGAGGGATTCGAACCCCCAACATCCGGTTTTGGAGACCGGCGCTCTACCAGTTCGAGCTACTGGCCTAGAAATCGTCCACGTCCGAGCTGAAAGTCCGCCTGACGTCAAATCGCGCTCTTCGAAACTCGACCGCTGTCGAGTTTGCACTCAACGAACTCGACAGCTGTCGAGTTCGGTCGAATCACTTGATCACTTCGGTGACGGTGCCTGCCCCGATGGTGCGGCCGCCCTCGCGAATCGCGAAGCGCACGCCCTTCTCCATCGCGATCGGAGCGATCAGCTCGATCGACAGGTTCACGTTGTCGCCCGGCATCACCATCTCGACACCGGCCGGCATCGTCCCCACGCCCGTCACGTCCGTCGTGCGGAAGTAGAACTGCGGACGGTAGCCGTTGAAGAACGGCGTATGACGACCGCCCTCCTCCTTCGTCAGCACGTACACCTCACCCTTGAACACCGTGTGCGGAGTGATCGAACCCGGCTTCGCCAGCACCTGACCGCGCTCCACGTCGTCCTTCTTCGTGCCGCGCAGCAGCACGCCGACGTTGTCGCCGGCTTCGCCGCGATCCAGCAGCTTCCTGAACATCTCGACGCCCGTCACGATCGACTTCTGCGTCGGCCGGATGCCCACGATCTCGATCTCGTCGCCCACCTTCACGATCCCGCGCTCGATCCGCCCCGTCACCACCGTGCCGCGACCCGAAATCGAGAAGATGTCCTCGATCGGCATCAGGAACGCCTTGTCCACGTCGCGCTCCGGCATCGGAATGTAGCTGTCGAGAGCCTCGTACAGCTTGACGATCGACTCGTCCCCCAGAGGACCCTTCTCCCCCGTCAGCGCCTTGATCGCCGCGCCGCGGATCACCGGCGTGTCGTCGCCAGGAAACTGGTACGACGACAGCAGGTCGCGGACTTCCATCTCCACCAGATCCAGCAGCTCCGGATCGTCCACCATGTCGCACTTGTTCAGGTACACCACGATGTACGGCACGCCCACCTGCCGCGCCAGCAGGATGTGCTCCCGCGTCTGCGGCATCGGACCGTCCACCGCCGAAACCACCAGGATCGCGCCGTCCATCTGCGCGGCTCCCGTGATCATGTTCTTCACGTAGTCCGCGTGACCAGGGCAGTCGACGTGCGCGTAGTGACGGTTCGCCGTCGAATACTCCACGTGCGACGTCGCAATCGTCAGAATCTTCGTCGGGTCGCGGCGGCCCTGCGACTCGGAGGCCTTCGCCACCTCGTCGTACGGCACGAACTTCGCCCAACCCTTGTCAGCGGCTACCTTCGTCAGCGCCGCGGTCAGCGTCGTCTTCCCATGGTCCACGTGACCGATCGTCCCTACGTTCACGTGCGGCTTGGTGCGGTCGAATTTTTCCTTCGCCATGGCGCCCCGATTGCCTCCTCAGTTGGCCGTGCCCGCGAACGGGCGGTTCGTAGTCAAAACTCAAGGACTGCTTGCAGCCCCAATCGCCCGAGTGATTCTGATAAACCCCGGAGATTCGATGGAGCCCACGATCGGGCTTGAACCGATGACCTCTTCCTTACCAAGGAAGTGCTCTACCGCTGAGCTACGTGGGCGCAGACGAACGCCGAACCCGCGCCTTGCACTGGCAGCCGGTCAGCGGCGCGACTTTCGGATCCGGTGAGGATCTTGCGGCTCTCTCCTGTTGATCTGCTGCCTTTTGCACCCCAACTCCATGCCGCCGCGTCATTTGCGACGGAAGCTGGGTGGACCGCGAATTCTGGCACCTCGGGCAATTCTTGTCTAGTCCCCGTGTAAGCAATTTTTCGACCCGATCGGGCCGGATGGGCCTTTTCTTCTCCGTTCCGGGCAGAAAAACCCCGGAGGAGGGGTTTCGGTCGGCTGAAGTCCGGGCTAAGCCGACGGCAGGTCGGCTCTCCGGGGGCTCCGGGGTCCCCGGGGACCCCGGAGATCGCCCGCACCCAGCCGGGAGACCAGCGCCAACGCTCCTCCGAGCACCAGCAAGGAGACGAATAGCGTCCCCGCGCGGCCATTCGGCAGGTCATCGAGGACGAACTTCAGCGCCCCGACGGCGAGGGTCGGATAGACCAGCCAGCCGGCCTCCCGCAGGCGCGGCAGCCGCCCGAGCAGCGCCAGCACAACAGCCGCCAGGGCGAGGATCGTGGTCCGCAGGGCAGCGAGCGCTCCGCGGTCGGCCTCTGCCCCGGGGGCCGCCGCCAGCGGCCCGGCCAGAAGCTCGCACGCGACCGCCCCGAGCGCGGTCAGCAGCAGCGCGGTCAGGACCAGCCGGGCGAAGTTCGACGCCCAGCGCACCCACCGGTCGCTGTCGTCGGCCGGCCGCCGGAGGAGGATGCCGCGCCCCACCCCCACGACAGCGAGGGCAGCGAGTCCCGGCGCCGAAAACTTCGTCCAGAGATGGTCTCCCGGCGCGAAGAGCGCGTCGGCTGCCTGGCGGAGCAGGCCGGACTGCGCGGCCAGGAAGAAGGCAAAGAAGGCCGCTTGGGCCTCGAGTAGCCGCCGGCGAAGCACGATACCCAGTCCGGCCGCGACCAGCGCCAGCGCACCGACGGCCGCCAGGGCGCCGGCAGGCGGCAGCAGGAGCCGCAGCGCGACCAGTGTCAGCACTGCACCGAGCGATGAATAGAGGAGCAACCCCGGGCGGGGGTCGCGCTCCGGCGCAAGGGCGCGGAAGGCGCAGGCGTAGGCCGCCACGGCCAGGGCAAGGACGACCGCACCCAGCGCCCAGGCGAACGGCCCGGTGGCGAGCCGCGCCGCGCCGCCGATCCCGACGGCGACCGCGACCACCATCTGGAAGACCTCGAAGACGCCGACTTTCGGGTCGGCTCCCAGGGTGCGGCGCGCCAGCAGCGCGACGTAGAGAGCTGCAAAGGAGAGCAGCAGGGCGAGAGCTGCCGGGTGCGACAGCCACTCCGGCGGTCCCTTACGCGCGGCGAGGAGGAACAGGAGCAGCAGCGTACCGTCGACCGCCAGGGTCCCGGCCCAGCGCAGGAGCTTCCACTCCCGGCGATAGGTCGCCCGGAGCACCAGCCCTCCGAGCGCCAGCAGGGCCACCCCGAAGGCGATCGGGCCGTGTGTCCGGAAGAGGAGACCGATTCCGACGCCGAGACCGAGCACCGTCGTCGCCCATGCCAGGGGGCGGACGCCCTGCCGGGCCGCGATCTCGAAGCCGGCAAGAGCGAAGGCGACCAGGAGCAACGCCGCCAGGGCGGCCGGGAGCAGCGCCAGCCGTCCCGTCGCCTCCCAGATCAGCGGGAAGGAGATTGCGGTCGCGGCCAGGCCGTGAAAGACCGCGCTGCGCGGCAGTCCGGCAGCGGCGGCGCGGGATGCGAACAGCAGCCAGCCCGCGGCATAGAGCAGCCCCAGACCGACGCCGACCGCGGGCGTGAGGGTGCCGGCATCCGTCATGGCGCGCAGCAGGTAGGCGCCACCGAGCACCATCAAGGAGCGGCCGCCGAGGGTGACGAAACGCAGCAGCGTATGGCGATCCGGAATCGCCAGTTCCACCGGGATGTCCTGTTCGATCTCCTGCGCCGCCGGCGAAGGGGCCAGGGAAGCCAGCGGAAGCTGGGAAGGAATCGCGGCCAGCGCCTCCGGCGGGGCCGACAGGACGGCCGGCGGCGCACTCCCGGCGACCCGGGCCTCGAGCGCCGCGAGGCGCGAAGCCACCGCACCGAGCTCGCCGGTCAGCCGTTCGACCGAGGCCTCCAGGACAGCCATGCGTTGATTCACTGGCCCGGCAACGTAGCACTGGAATGCCAAGGCCAAGCCACCCCATTAAGCGGCCCGGCGCCTCACCGATCGGGGAGGAGAGATCCGCGGCGCGACGGTCTACCGGACGAGCCGCAGGAAGGGGCGCCTCGCGCCCGCAAGCAAGAAAAGGGGCACGCCGCAGCGTGCCCCTTCTGGGTCCGGCTGGCGAGCCGGTTCCTAGCTCAGGCGGCGCCGGCGCAACAGCGCGACGGAAACGCCCACCAGGCTGAGTGCAAGGGCCAGCAGACCAACCGTTCCAAGGGTCGGGATCTCGGCCAGGGCCTGCTGTCCGGTAAGGGTCGCGCTGCCGTCGTTGTTGGTCGACACCGGGTCGAGGCCGGTCGCGGTCACCGTCGCGGTGTTGGGGAAACTCCCGGCCTGGTCGACCGTCACCACGATGTCGCAACTGACCGACGCCCCGTTGGCGAGGGCACCGATCGCCCAGGTGACGGTCGGCGCCGCATAGCTCGCTCCGCAGCTGTCGGAAACGTACGTCAGCCCCGCCGGCAGCGAGTCGGTCACCGTCACGCCCGCGGCAGCGGCCGGACCGTTGTTGGTCACGTCAAGGGTGAAGGTCGCATTGGCGCCGGGAACGACCGTCGCAGGCGTGACCGACTTGGCGATCGCCAGGTCGGCGCTGTCCAGGGTGCAGAACTGGTAGGTGTCGATGCCGATGTAGTTGGAGTTGTTTCCGCTCGGGCCGCCGTCGGTGACGAAGTAGCGGAAAGCGATGCGGCCGGTGCCCGCGGCGGTGATATCGGCCGCGGTGAGGGTGAACTGCGTCCAGGTCTCCGGGTAGCCGCCGACCGCCAGGGTCGGGTTGATATCCAGCGCCAGGTTGGTGAAGTCGCCGACATCGGTGGCCAGCGTGCCGACGTTGGTGCTGGCACCGTTGGTCGAATAGCGCACCTGGAGACGGTCGGGCCAAGTGCTCCCCGTCGCGGTCCGGGTGTAGAAGGTCAGAGTGTCGATCGCCGAGAGATCGATCTCCGGAGTGAGCATCCAGGTGCTGATCGTGCCGGCGCCCGATGTGCTGTTGAAGTTGGCGGCAAGGTAAGAGGTGGCCGTGCCGGCCTGGGCCGGGAAGACGGTGTCGTTGCCCTGGAACCAGTCGTTGAGCCCGAGCGGTGAACTGTTGTTCTGGGAGAACCAACCGGCGCCGGGGAGCGTCGTGATGTCTTCGAAGCCCTCGCCGGTGCAGGCGGCGGGAATCTCGCCCGGGGACACCGGCGGCGGGCCGCCGAGCGCAGTTCCGGAACGGGCGCCGTTGGTTTCGGCGAAGGCTGCGAACGGCAGGGCGATGAGCAGAGCTACGGCGACGAGCAGAAGACGGGCGTTGCGATGGGTCATCTGAATCCTCCGGGACGGGTGGGTCCAACTTTCTTCGGAGGTTATCTCAGACTGCACAGCCGGCACCCGCCCGTCCGGGTGGCCGGGACGGTTGCGGCTCACCTGCCGCCGAGACTGGCGAACCTCCGGCTGGCTTCCGCCTCCGCTGCCTGGCGCTCGGGCGCCGGCAGCTTCCTGGCCAGGCGATCCTTCTCCTTCGCCGCTTCCTCCACCCCGTCGGCGGCGGCCAGCGAGAACTCGATGTAGGACGCGAGGAGGTCCTGCGGGACGCCGATCCCCTTCTCGTACACCTGCCCGAGGGTCAGGTGGGCCTCGGGCAATCCCTGATCGGCGGCGAGCCGATACCAACGGAGGGCTTCCTTGTCGTCCCGCGCCACGGTGAAGCCGGCGGTGTACATCTGCCCGACGGTCAACTGCGCGGCGGCGAATCCCTGGTCGGCAGCGAGGCGGTACCACTTTGCCGCCTCCACCGGGTCCTTCGCCGTGCCGCGGCCGTTGGCGCACATCCACCCGAGGTTGTTCTGCGATCCGGCGTCTCCCTTGGCGGCGGCGAGACGGAGCCACTTCACCGCCTCCGTCTCGTCCTGCGGCACGCCCTTGCCGGTGGCGTAGATCCCGGCGAGCATCGCCTGCGCCTCGACCAGCCCCTGCTCACCCGCGAGGCGAAACCACTTCACTGCCTCTTTCTCGTCCTGCGGGACACCCTGCCCACCGACGTAGACCATTCCGAGGCTCATCTGCGCATCGGCGCTCCCCTGGTCGGCGGCGAGGCGGTACCACTTCAGCGCCTCGCTCTCGTCCCGCGCGACGCCATCCCCGAACATGTAGGCGCCAGCGAGCGAAAGTTGCGCCGCGATATCGCCCTTCGCCGCATCCGCGCGCAGCGCCTGAACGTCGCGACGCCCATCCGCGAACGCGCCACCGGCCACCAGAACTCCGAGGAACACCACCCACGACCAGCGAGAGAGCTTCATCCGTTCTCCTCCATGAACTCCGCGGCCCCCGCGAGCGCCAGGAGTCCGGGAACTTCACCTTCCCTGAACCCCAGCGACAACACCTGTGCCGCAGTGAGGCGCAGCCGCAGCCACGCCGAGATTGAAGGCAGATGATCGCGAGAAAAATCGAACGGCGCGATGGAATTTCGACAGGTTCCCGTGAGGGGCGCGCCGCGAGGACCGCCGAGGGGCGCTTCGCGGCTGGCCCGCGAGACCGCTCGGACTGCTCCGGGCCGGGCTACTTCTTGCGCACCTCCGGCGGTTCCGCGACTCCCTTGCTGTACTTCAGATAGCTCGCCATCTCGTAGGCGACGTTCTTCTCCAGGTCCTGGATCCCGCGGCTGGCGCCCAACTGCCCGCCCCAGGCCCACAGCCCCTTGGCGTCGAACTCCGCCAGGCTGCTGCCGGTCTCCCCATTGGCCAGGGTGACGTGGACCTTGAGCTGCGCGCTCCCGGCGCCCGCGACCAGCGCGCGCGCCGTCTCGCTGCCGGGCTTGTACTCGAGGATGCGGGCCCGCAGCACCGCCACCCCCGGCGCAGCTTCGCACGCCGCGCCCTGCCGCACCTCGTCGAAGACACCTGGCCCCAGATGGGTGACCACGAACTTGACCAGGCGGGCAGGCACCGATTCGACGAGATAGTCCTTGTCGCGGCTGGCGGCCTCGGGGTCCGCCATGACGAACTCCTCGATGCAGAGAATGGCGTAGGGCTTGAGATCGATCTGCGGCCAGGCCGCGACATGCGCCTGCCGTCGCGCGGGATCGTCCACCTGCGGGGCCTCCTGGAGATTGTTGACCGCCTTCTTCAAGGCCTTGGCGTAGTCCTCCGCGATCTGCTCCTTCGCCTTTTCGCGGTCATCGTCCCCGGGAATGAGGTACTGCTTGATGCCTTTCAGGAACGCCGGACCCGTCACTTCGTCCAGGGGATCGAACGAGTTCCAGACATTGAAGTAGTAGACCTTGCCCGCCTCGAGCTGGACCTGGGTGTTGGAGACCGTGAAGCCGAGGGGGTGAGCCCACAGGAGGTAGGGGCCCGGAGGCAGATAGGTGAACGTGTAGCTGTTGCTCTTGAGGGTGCCGAGGAACTGCTGGTCCGCATAGGCGAAGACGGTCAGTGCCGCGCCCAGCATGTGCCCTTCGCGGATCAGGTAGACCAGCGCCTGATCCGGCTGAATCTCGCCGAAGACCTTCTTCGGGCTCTTTTCCGCTGCGGCGAGCGGCAGCGCCGCGAGGCAGCAAAGAACGAGGCTTCCTACAGTCTGTATCCACGAGCAGCGCCGGATTGCCATTTCAGTGCCCTCCCTTGGACGCGGCTGACGTCCCACTCCCGGGGGGCATTCTTGGGCTCCGCGAAAGCCAAGGTCTTGGCCGCGCTTGCTGACCAGCGTAGGGGCGGAAGGTCCCGCCGTCAAGTTCGCTCTCGGGTGCTGCGGGAAAGACCGCAACTGCCACTCGGTAGGGGTAGGTCCGCTCAGCGCTCGGCCGGCTCGGCGAGCATCCATTCGTATGCCGGCAGGACCTCGATCCCCGGCGTGTCGATGCCTGCGCGCGCGTCGCGGTCGAGCACCAGGAGCCGCCGCGTCGCGCGCGGATGCTCGCTCGCCGCCGCGTTGAGCGCCCCCAGTTCGCGCGTGCGGGTCTCGGCGGACGACAGGTCGGCGCACACCTGGATCAACTCCTCGCCGCCAGCCAGATGGCGAGCGAGGAAATCCACCTCGAGCCCCTCAGCGGTCTTGACATAGCCCACCTCGGCGCGGCGGCGCTCCAGCTCGTTCAGCACGGCAGTCTCGAGCGCGTGCCCCACGTTCGCGCGGCCGCTGGCGTCGAATGCGCCGATGAGTCCGGGGTCGGCGGGATAGATCTTGCGCGGATTGCTGTTGCGCTGGCGCTCGGAATCCGTGGCGAGCGGCACCTCGCTCAACAGGAACGCGTCCACCAGATGCCCGAGCATGGCGTGGACGGCGTCCCGCGCTACCCCGTGCCCCTGCGATTTCAGGTCCTGGGTCAGGCGATGGACGCTGAAGCTGCCGGCGGGATTGCGCAGGCAGTGACGCACGAGCCAGCGCAGCGCTGCAACCTGTGAGACTGCGAAGCGCTCCACCACGTCGCGAAACAGCACCGTGTCCACGTAGCCCTGCAGCAGCTCGATCCGGAGTGCGGCCGAAAGCCCCTGGGCCTCGGGAAAGCCACCCTCCGTCAGAAACTCGCGAAACCGCTTTTCGACCGGCGAGCGCTCGGCCGCGGTCCACCGTCCCGGCGGCTTCGGCGGCTCTTCGCCGCGATGCCGCAGAAACTCCCGGAAGCTGAACGGGCGAATGACCGTCTCCATCCCGCGGCCGCGCAGCGAGGTGTGGACTTCGCGCGAGAGCATTCGCGCGGACGAACCGGAGACCACGAAGTCCACCTTCTCCGAGTCCATGACCCGGCGCACGAATCGCTCCCATCCCGGCACGAGCTGGATCTCGTCGAGCAGCCAGTGCACGGTCTCGCGGCCCCGCAGCGCCGGGAAGCGCCGGATAGAACTCCTCCAGCAGGAACCCGAGTTGCTCGACACCGATGCCGGCGAGCCGGTCGTCGTCGAAGCTCAAGTACAGCGCCCGTTCGGGCGGCAGGACCGCACGCCGCTCGGCCAGGAGCTGACGCAGAAACGTCGTCTTGCCGGCACGGCGCATCCCAATCACCGCGTGCGCCTTGCCGCGAATGGCCGGGAGGCGCGCGTCACGCGGGGTGAACCCGGGTGACTCGCCCCCCTGGAGAGCGGCGTTGAGTCGTTCTTCGAGCACCGGGTGGAGAGGCCATGCTCGTAGGATGCCCTGCAATCTGGCCTTGTGTCAAGGCCAGATTCTGCAGATTCCGGCCTTACCAGAAGGCCACATTGACCTCACTCGACTCACTCGAATCGTCCGAGCCACGGTGGTGACGCTCGAACGCGCGCTCGAGCTCGACCCCGGCAACGCGCTCTTTCGCACCAACCTCGAGCGCCTCCGCCGCCGCCCGTTGCCACTTTGGGCTTCAATCAGCGCGCCGCCGTGCTGCCGCCCTTGATCTGCTCGCAGGTGGCATCCGGAGCAAGGTCGGCGCGGTTGGGCCAGCAAACGGCTCCGAATTCATCGAGCGCGACCTCGGCGAACTTCGCCGGAGCCTCGAGCGGCTCGAAGAGCGGGCCCCAGAGCTTCTTGCTTTAGTCCAGAACTCCCCGCGTACCATCGGCGAACTCGATCTCGAGCCGGCAGCCCGGCAAGGCCTTCACCGAAACGACTCGCCACATCTCAGTTCTCCTCGTCCAGTGGCGCGATCGGTGCCGGCAACTCGGCTACCCACAGCCGGCGCGCCGCAGGCGGGCTCTATGGGCAACCGCCGCCCACCGCCGCGCTCCAGCCGCAGGCGTCACCCGCCTCTAAGCCATCGATCAAGATCCAGTTCGACAATCGCTGGCCGAACACTCCGTAAGTTGAGCCGTCCTGGAATCTGCTGGTCCAAGCCACGACGAAGTTGCCCGCGCCGTCTGCTGCTACCGCGGGACCTATCTGGTCTCCGGTCGTGAAGGTGTTCACCTGGAACTCGCCCCCCACCGGACTGCCTGCCGAGTTGTATCGCGTCCCAAACACGCCTCTTTCCGAGCCGTCCTCAAAGAGACTGTCCCAGGCCACGACGAAGTTGCCCGAGCCGTCCGCTGCCACCGCGGGATTCAACTGGTAGTTCGTCGTGTAGGTGTTGACCTGGAACTCGCTCCCTGCCGGACTGCCCGTCGAGTCGAATCGCTGGCCGAAGACGCCGGCGCTCGAGCCATCCTGGCCGCCGTGGCTGGCCCAGACCACGACGACATTCCCGGAGGCGTCCGCCGCCACCGCGGGCGCCGCCTGCTGATTCGTCGTATGGGTATTGGCCTCAAACTCGCTCCCCGCCGGACTTCCAGTCGAGCTGAAACGCTGTCCAAACACGCCGTCGCTCGAACCGTCCTGGCCGTAGCTCTCCCAAACCACGACGAAGTTGCCCGAACCGTCCGCGGCCACCGCCGGGTCCCACTGGCTACTCGTCGTGTAGCTGTTGGCCTGGAACTCGGTTCCGAGCGGATTGCCCGCCGAGTCGAACCGCTGCCCGAACACGCCCCAGGTGGAGCCGTCCTGGAACTCGCTCATCCAAGCCACCACGAAGTTGCCCGCGCCGTCCGCGGCCACCGCAGGAAACCCCTGGGAACCCGTCGTGTAGGTGTTGACCTGGAACTCGCCCCCCACTGGATTTCCTGTCGAGCTGTAACGCTGCCCAAACACGCCGAAATCGGAGCCGTCCTGGCCCAGGCTGCCCCAGACCACGAGAAAGTTGCCCAAGCCGTCCGCTGCCACTGCGGGAATCCACTGCTGAGACGTCGTGTAGCTGTTGACCTGGAACTCGCTCCCGAGCGGACTGCCCACGGAGTTGAACCGCTGCCCGAACACGCCGTAGGTCGAGCCGTCCTGGCCGTCGCTGTACCAGACCACGACGAAGTTGCCCGAGCCGTCAACTGCCACAGCGGGATCGACCTGGTAACCCGTCGTGTAGTTGTTGACCTGGATCTCAGGCCCCAGCAGCTGAGCCGTCGCGGGTTCCACCCAGGGTCCGAGAGGAACCCACAACGCCGCGAGACAAGCTAGGCGCCAACCGTGACAGAGCTTCATGGTGGAACCTCCGAATAGGAGTATAGGCATTCGCGGTGGCTCAACCGCCGCCTGTCCGAGTGGCGCGGGAGGTTAAAAGCGGCGGCAGACCCCGGTTGGGACCGGGGGCATCGAAGTGCTCTGAAGGCTTGTTTTGAATGGAGCGGGAGACGGGATTCGAACCCGCGACCAACAGCTTGGAAGGCTGTGACTCTACCCCTGAGTTACTCCCGCTTGAAGTCTGCCGCGTGCGTGCGTGCTGCGAAAATGGTGGAGGCGGGAGGATTTGAACCTCCGTAGGGCTTAGCCCGGCAGATTTACAGTCTGCTGCCATTGACCGCTCGGCCACACCTCCATGAATTTTCAAAGACTTACGGGACTGCAGGTGCTGCTTTCCGATGCTGCTTCCTGGTGCTGCGATTGGAGCCGGCACTCGGAATTGAACCGAGGACCTACCGCTTACAAGGCGGTTGCTCTACCCCTGAGCTATGCCGGCAAGGATTGCGACCCTCCCGGCGGATCCTCCGAACCGATCCACTTTTCTGGCCGGACCGCTGGCGGAGTCTAGTGGTTTCGGGGCCCTTCTGACAAGCCGCGGCGCGAGCCGACGCTCTATTCAGCGGCCTTTTTTTCCCGTCGTGCGCTGGCGGACCGCCTCGTAGAGCACCGCGGCGGCGGCGGTCGCGAGGTTGAGCGAGCTGACGTGGCCCTGCATCGGCAGGCCGATCAGGCGGTCGCAGCGCTCCTGGGTCAGGTGGCGCAGCCCCTCCTCTTCGCCGCCGACGCAGAGGACCACCGGGCCGGTGAGATCGACGCTCCACGGTAGCTCGCCGCCGGCCGCCAGGCCGTAGATCCAGTAGCCCTCTTTCTTGAGCTGCTCGAGGCGCTGGGCGGAGCTGCCGATGCGCTCGACGGTCAGCCACTCCGAGGCCCCGGCCGAGGTCTTCACCGCCGTCGCCGAGAGCGGCGCCGAGCCGCGGTCGCGCACCAGCACCCGGCCGACGCCGGCGCCCTCGCAGACTCGCAGCAGAGCGCCCGAGATTGCGCGGATCCTGGATGTCCTCGGCGAGCACGACGAAGCCCTGGTCGCCGCGCGTCTCTTCGCCGGCCTCGCCGACGGCCCGTCTCGCCCGGTGCCGGCGCGCAGATGCGCGAGCTCGGCGGCGAAGCCGTTGTGCACCGCGCCGCCCAGCCAGATCGGATCGGAGGGCGCCGCGCTCTCGCAGCGCACGCCGGCGGCGCGTGCAGAGCTTCTCCACCTCGCGCCGGCGGGCGCCCTGGCGGGCGGCGAGGATCCACACCCGTCGCACCTCCGGCGCGCGGTGCAGCAGCGCCTCGTGGACCGGGTGGAAGCCGAAGATGCGCGTGGTGGCTGCCACCGTCAGGCGTCCGCCATCAGCAGCACCACCGCGAAGGCCGCCATCCCTTCGCCGCGCCCGATCGCGCCCAGTCCTTCGTTCGTCGTCGCCTTGAGACCCACGGCGTTCTCCTCCGGTCCCAGGACACGGGCGATACGTTCGATGATCCGGTCGCGGTACGGCGCCAGCTTCGGCGCCTCGGCCACCAGCGTGAGGTCGCAGTTGACGACCCGGTAACCCTCTTCCCGCACCAGCGCGACGATGCGCTGCAGCAGATCGACGCTCGAGGCGCCGCGCCAGCGCTCGTCCCCGGGCGGGAAGTGCCGCCCGAGATCGCCGAGGCTCGCGGCGCCGAGCAGCGCATCGCCGAGCGCGTGCAGCAGCACATCGGCGTCGCTGTGCCCGTCGAGGCCGAGCGGGTACGGAATCTCCTCGCCGCCGAGCACCAGCTTCCGTCCGGCGACCAGGCGATGGATGTCGTAGCCCTGCCCGATGCGCAGCTTCATCGCCGTTCCCCCCAAGCGTTCGGCAAGGCGCCGAAGCTCTCGAGCAGCGCGCGCACCAGCGGCAGATCGGCAGGCGTCGTGAGCTTGGGATTGGGCTTCCCGGCCTCGACGGCGAGGACGCGCGCGCCGGAGAGCCGCTCGACCAGCGAAGCTTCGTCGGTACCTGTGAAGCCGACATCGAGGGCCGATTCGATGGCGCGCTCCAGCAGTTCGCGGCGAAAAACCTGCGGCGTCTCGGCGCGAAAGACCCTGGTGCGATCCACGGTTCCCACGATCACCCCTTGTTCGAGCAGTTTGAGCGTATCGGAAGCACCCCGGCCGAGCACCGCTCCATCCGCCGACAAGGCCGCCTGACAGACGGCGACGAGATCCGCGAAATCGAGCGCCGGTCGTGCACCGTCGTGCACCAGAACGAGATCCTGTTTCTCGGCCGGAGAAGCCGCGAGCGCCGCGGTCACCGACTCCTGACGGCTGTCGCCGCCGGGGACGGTGTGCACCCGGTTGTCCTGCAGCCAATCGGGGGGCGCCGCGGCGACGTCGCCGGGCAGGGCGACGGTCACCGAGTCGACGCCGGCCGCGAGCAGGCGCTCGACCGTCCAGGCGAGGAGCGGCCGGCCGGCGATCGATTCGAACTGTTTGGAGAGAGTGCCACCGAAGCGCAGGCCGCGTCCCGCTGCGGGGACCACGGCGTGCACTGCGGTGGGCGGGACGAGACGAGCGTGCAGCAGGCTGGCGGACCGGTCCATATCGAGCCCCGGACCGTCCGCCTCAGACCGTCATGATGTCTTTTTCCTTGTGCTCGAGGACCTTCGCGACCTCGTCGATCTCGCGGTCGTGGAGCTTCTGGATCTCTTCGAGGGCGCGGCGCTCGTCGTCCTGCCCGAGCTCGTGGCCCTTCTCGAGCTTCTTGAGCTTGTCGTTGGCCTCGCGCCGCGCCAGGCGGATCTGGGTGCGCGCATGCTCGGCGATGTCGTGCGCCTTCTTGACCAGCTCCTTGCGGCGCTCTTCGGTCGGCTGCGGAATCGGGATGCGCACGGTCTTGCCGTCGCTCATCGGATTGAGCCCCAGGTCCGACTTCTGGAGCGCGCGCT
This sequence comes from Thermoanaerobaculia bacterium, assembly GCA_963788175.1. Lineage (GTDB taxonomy): Bacteria > Acidobacteriota > Thermoanaerobaculia > Multivoradales > JAGPDF01 > JAGPDF01. Next base: position 226,972 of record CAWBFZ010000011.1, on the reverse strand, counting down.
CGATCGCCGGAATCTGCTTGGCGTCCCAGGGCTGCGCCATCAGCATCGTCGCGTCGACCACGGTCAGCGTGGCGACCTGTTTCAAAGGCGTCGGCGTGCCGAAGTAGTCGACGGTCACCCCGTCGAGAAGTCCGAGCGTGGCGCGGCCGGTGCGCAGCCGCTTGAGCTCGGCGTGGAGATGCTCGATCGCTGCCTTCATCTTGCCTTCGGCTTCCTGGTGAATCGCCTTCATCCGATCCTCCTCTTGCGCTGGCTCTGCGCTCGCGCTGTTGCTGCGATACCGCGCCGGCTTCAGGCGCGCCGCGGCTTCGGGTCGATCATCCCCGGCATCCGGGGTGGTGTCAATTCGCGCGCTCGCCGGTCGACCGTCTTGTGGACGATCGAGCCGACGCGCTCGCCGCAGACGACGCGGCGGATATTGCCTTCCTGCGTGAGGTTGAAGATGCCGATCGGCACGCCGTTGTCGCGGCAGAGGCTGATCGCCGCGGCGTCCATGAACCGCAGGTCCCGCTCCAGCACCTGCTGATAGGTCACCTCGGAGAGCAGCCGCGCGGTCGGATCCAGGCGCGGATCGGCGGTGTAGACGCCGTCGACCCGGGTCGCCTTGAGCAGGATATCGGCGTGGATCTCGTTGGCGCGCAACGCCGCCGCCGAGTCGGTGGTGAAGAACGGATTCCCCGTCCCGCCGGCGAAGATGACCGCCCGCCCCTTCTCGAGGTGGCGCATCGCCCGCCGCCGGATGAACGGCTCGGCCACCGCCCGGATCTCGATCGCGGTCTGCACCCGCGTCGGGACGTCGCACTTCTCGAGCGCGTCCTGCAGCGCCAGGGCGTTGATCACCGTGGCGAGCATCCCCATGTTGTCGCCGGTCACCCGGTCGATTCCCTGTTGGCGAGGCCGCCACGCCGCGGATGATGTTGCCGCCGCCGATCACGATCGCGAGCTCCACGCCGAGCCGGTGAACCTCGGCGATCTCGTTGGCAATCCCCGAGACCACCCCGGCATCGATGCCGAAGCTCTGCGTGCCCATCAGAGCCTCGCCGGAGAGCTTGAGCAGAACCCTCTTGTACGCCGGACGTGATCCCGGAGAGTCGGCCATGACTCGGGGTCAGCCCTGCGTCATGCCGGCGACTTCGGCGGCGAAGTCCTTCGCCACCTTCTCGATGCCTTCGCCGAGCTTGAAGCGGGCGAAGCGGCGAACCTTGATGTTCTCGCCGATCTTGGCCACCCTGGCGGTGATCATCTGGCCGATCGTGGTGTCGGTGTCCTTGACGAACGGCTGCTCGAGGAGCACCGCCTCGGCGTAGAACTTCTCCATCTTGCCGTCGACGATCTTGTCGACGACGTTCGCGGGCTTGCCCGAGGCCAGCGCCTGGTCGCGGTAGATCGCCTTCTCGCGCTCGAGGATCTCCGCGGTCACTTCACCGCGCTCGACGTAGCGCGGCTCGGCCGCCGCGATGTGCATCGCGATGTCCTTGACGAGCTCCTGGAACTCGTCGGTGCGGGCCACGAAGTCGGTCTCGCAGTTGACCTCGATCAGCACGCCGATCTTGCCGCCGGCGTGGATGTAGGAGGAGACGAGCCCCTCCGCGGCGACGCGGCCGGAGCGCTTGGCCGCCGCCGCCAGGCCCTTCTTGCGCAGCGCGTCCACCGCCTGCTCGAAGTTGCCGCCGGTCTCCGTCAGCGCGTTCTTGCAGTCCATCATCCCCGCGCCGGTGCGCTCGCGGAGCTCTTTGACCATCTGGGCCGTAATCTGCATGTCGATTCTCTCTTTCTTCGCCGGCGGGCAAGGAAAAGGGTCAGGCGATCGGCGGTTCCTCTGCCATCGACTGACCCCTGTTCGGGCAATGCGCCTTTCGCCCGCCGGACCGTTGTTGACTTACCTTGAGTTCAATCCGATCAGGACCGGTTTCAGGCCAGCGGAGCTGCCATGTCGCCGTCCTTGGCGGACATGTCGACACCGGGGGCCTCAGGAGCGTCCTTCGCCTCGACCATCATCTCCTGCTGCAGGGCGTTCGCCCCCGCCATGTACGAATCGGCGATGCGCGACAGGAAGAGCCGGATGGTGCGGATGGCGTCGTCGTTGCCCGGGATGACGTAGTCGATGAGCTCCGGGTCGCAGTTGGTGTCGACGATACCGATGACCGGGATGCCGAGCTTGTTGGCTTCTGCCACCGCGATCGCTTCCTTCTTCGGGTCGACCACGAAGATCGCGTCCGGCAGGGCTTCGAGCTCGCGCACGCCCTCGAGGTTGCGATTCATCCGCTCACGCTCACGATCGAACCGCAGGCGCTCCTTCTTGGTGGTGACGCCGCCCTCCTCGGCCAGCCGCGCCTCGATCTCGAGCAGACGATCGACCGACTGGCGGATGGTGACGAAGTTGGTCAACGTGCCACCCAGCCAGCGGTGGGTCACGAAGTACTGACCGCAGCGGCGCGCTTCTTCGGCGACCGCGTCCTGGGCCTGGCGCTTGGTGCCGACGAACAGCAGCCGGCGACCCTCCTGCCCGAGCCGGTAGACGAACTCGGCCGCCTCGCGGAACTGCTTCAGGGTCTTCGCCAGATCGATGATGTAGATCCCGTTGCGCTTGCCGAAGATGTAAGGCTTCATCTTCGGGTTCCAACGCCGGGTCTGGTGGCCGAAGTGGACCCCCGCCTCGAGCAGCTCTTGCATCGAAATTTCGACCACGAATCTCTCTCCTTAGATCTGTCTGAAAACCAGGCTGAAGGTCATCTGCTTCAATGCCGCGATCAGCCGATCAGCGCTTGCTGAACTGGAAGCGCGCACGAGCGCCCTTCTGGCCGTACTTCTTGCGTTCCTTCTTCCGTGGGTCGCGGGTCAGGAGGCCGGCGCTCTTCAGCCGGTCGCGCAGCGCGATGTCGAACACGAGGAGGGCGCGGCTGATGCCATGCCGGATCGCGCCGGCCTGGCCGGAGTTGCCGCCGCCTTCGACGGTGACGAAGATGTCGAACTTCTCCCCCGTCTCGGTCAGCACGAGCGGCTGCTGCACGACCATCCGCAGCACCGGATTGGGAAAATAGCCGTCGAGCGTGCGTCCGTTGACTTCCATGCCGCCGGCGCCGGGGCGCATGAAGACACGGGCGGTCGAAGTCTTGCGGCGGCCGGTGCCGTAGAACTGGGTGGGCTGGACCGGCTGGGTGGATGGGGTGGGTTGCACCTGGTTCACTTGTTCACTCCTCCTACATCTTTACCGAAGCAAGGTCGAACGCCGACGGCTTCTGCGCCTGGTGCGGATGCTCCGCCCCGGCATAGACCTTCAGCTTCTTGCGGATCTTGCGCCCGAGTTTGGTCTTGGGAAGCATGCCGAACACCGCCGACTCGACGATTCGCGTCGGATGCTTCGCGCGGACTTCGAAGGCCTTCGGCGACTTCAGGCTGCCGGGCTGCGTCGTCGTATGACGGTAGTAGACCTTGGTCTCTTCCTTGGTGCCCGAGAGGTGGACCTTCTCGGCGTTCAGGACGATCACGAAATCGCCGCAGTCGACATGCGGGGCATAGAACGGCTTCCCCTTGCCCATCAACAGCTTGGCGATGGTCGAGGAGAGGCGTCCGACCGGCACTCCGGCGCCGTCGATGACGAACCACTGGCGCTCGATCTCAGCCGGCTTGGGGCTCACAGTACTCTTCATTTCATCTTCTCCAGACGGTTTCTCCAGCGACTAGCGGAGGAATCGGTTCTGCGGGTCTGCTGGGCTGGATCGGATCCGGCACTTCAGCGCAGAGAGCCTGAAATCATAAAGATCGCCCGGGAGGCTGTCAAGTCTGCGCACAGGGCGCGCAGACCCGAACCGCCCACGCTTCGAGCGCGGCTCGCCCCCACGATAGACTTCCCTACCATCATGCCGGAAACCGGGTCGGAAGTCCTTGCACAACCTATCGCAGTCGAGCAGTTGAAGCAAAAGGACGCCGCCCGGATCCGGGCGATGTTCGGCCGGGTCGCCCGCCGCTACGACCTCCTGAACCACCTGCTCTCGGCCTCCCTCGACCGGGTCTGGCGGCGCAAGCTCGCCCGGGCGCTGGTCCTCCCCCCGGGCTCGCGGGTCCTCGACCTCTGCTGCGGCACCGGCGACCAGGCCCTGGCGCTGCGTCGCCCCGGGGTCGAAATCGTCGCCGCCGACTTTTGCCTGCCGATGCTGGCGCTCGCGGCGCCCAAGTTCCAGGAAGCCACTCCCGGCGCCGCCCCTCGGCCGTCGGTCCTCAACGCCGACGCGCTCGCACTGCCCTTTCCCGACCGCAGCTTCCACGCCGCGACGGTGTCGTTCGGGCTGCGCAACGTGGCCGACCTCGACCGCGCCCTGGGCGAGCTTGCGCGCGTCCTGCACCCCGGCGGCGAGCTCGGCGTCCTCGAATTCACCGTCCCCGCCTGGCAGCCGCTGCGCGGGATCTATCTCTTTTATTTTCAGCACCTTCTCCCCAAGGTGGGGAGCCTGCTCTCGAACGATCCGACGGCCTACACCTACCTCCCGAGCTCGGTGCTCGACTTTCCCCAGCGCGAAGCCTTCACCGCCCGGATGGCGGCCGCCGGCTTCGACTCGGCGACCTCGACGAGCCTGTCGGGAGGCATCCTCGCGCTCTACCGCGCAAGAAAGAAGATGCGATGACCCAACTCCTCGAAGCCAAGGCAGTTGCCGCCCAGATCCGCGCCGAAGTCGCCGCCGGCGCCCGGGAAGTCGAGGCGCGCGCCGGACGGCCGCCCGGCCTCGCCGTCGTCCTGGTCGGTGACGACCCAGCCTCGCGGGTCTATGTCGGCTCCAAGACCCGCGCCTGCGCCGAGGCCGGCCTGGCGAGCTTCGGCCACCTGCTTCCCGCCACGACCCCGGCGGCCGAGCTGCTGGCGCTCCTCGACCAGCTGAACGCCGATCCCCAAGTCGACGGGATCCTGGTGCAGATGCCGCTGCCGGCCGGCCTGCCGGCGCGCGACATCCTCGACCGCGTCGACCCCGAGAAGGACGTCGACGGCTTCCACCCGGTGAACGTCGGCCGGCTCTGGCTCGATCAGCCGGGCTTCGTCCCCTGCACCCCCGCCGGCATCATCGAATCGCTGCACCGGCACGGCATCGCCCTGGCGGGCAAGCATGCCGTCGTGGTCGGCCGGAGCTCGATCGTCGGCAAGCCGATGGCCGGCCTCCTGCTGCGCGAGAACTGCACGGTGACGATCGCGCACTCGAAGTCGCGCGATCTCGCCGCGATCTGCCGCGAGGCCGACCTGCTGGTGGCGGCCGTCGGGCGCCCCGGCATGATCACCGCCGCGCACGTCCGCGAGGGGGCGGTGGTAGTCGACGTCGGCATCAACCGGGTGCAGGACGTGGAGCTCGCCAGGCGCCTGGTCGGCGACGACGAAAAACGCCTCGCCACCCTGGCCGAGAAGGGTTACGCCCTGGTCGGCGACGTCGACTTCCCGGCGGTCGCCCCGAAGACCTCGGCGATCACCCCGGTCCCCGGCGGCGTCGGTCCGCTCACCGTGGCGATGCTGCTCGCCAACACCCTGACCTCCGCCCGCCGGCGGTTCGGGCTCGAAGCGCCAGCGAAGAGCTGACCGCACTCCCATGCCGCCGTTCCGGGTCGGGCTGACAGGGGGTCTCGCGAGCGGCAAGTCGACCGTAGCAAAACTCCTCGCTGATGCGGGCTTCCAGGTCGTGGACGCGGACGAGATCGTGGCCGAGCTCTACGCGCCGGGCCAGCCCGGCGCCCGGGCCGTGGCCGAGATGTTCGGCGCGAACTACCTCGATAAAGGGGGTGCCGTGGACAAGCCGCGGTTGGCCCGTCTGGCCTTCGCCGATGACCAGGCGCGGGCCAAGCTCGAGGCGGCGATCCACCCCCTTGTTCGAGCCTCTTTTTCGCGCCTCGGGACCGCGGCGGCCCACCCGACCGACCCCGCTCCCGCGAGGTCAAGGCCGATCGTGCTCGAAGCGACCCGGCTCGTAGAGGCCGGCTACGGCCCGGACTTCGATCTCATCGTGACGGTAGAGGCCGCGCCTGAAGTTCGCCTAGAGAGAGCTGTCGCCCGCGGATTGAGTCGCGACGAAGCTATCCGACGGCTCGCGGCGCAGGGCGACGGGAGCGCGCGGCGCAAGGCGGCACATAAGGTCATTGACAACAACGGTTCGCCTGAACAGTTGCGCGCCCAGGTCGACGCCCTCATCGCCGAGATCCGGGAGGTCGTCGGGTGATTGCGCCTCCGGCGCGGGTGGCGGCCACCGGCTTCCGCCGCGAGCTGGGGCTGTGGGACACGACGGTGGTCGTCGCCGGCGCGATCATCGGCATCGGCATCTTCGTCAATCCGTCGAACGTCGCGCGCATCCTGCCGGCGCCCGAGTGGATGCTGCTCGTCTGGCTCGCCGGCGGCGCCCTGGCGATGATCGGCGGCTTCGTCTACGCCGAGCTCGGCTCGCGCCTGCCGGTAGTCGGCGGCCAGTATGTCTATCTGTCGCGGGCCTGGGGTCCGTTCGCCGGTTTCCTCTACGGCTTCGCTCTGCTCTTCGTCATCAACACCGGCGGCATCGCGGCGGTCGCCTCGGCCCTCGCCGGCTATGTCGACGGCACCTTCCTCGCACTCGGGAGCGCCGGCAAGCTGGCGCTCGCCGCAGCGGTTATCGTCCTGCTCGCCGAGATCAACGTGCGCGGCGTCCGGCCGGGAAAGCGCACCAACAACGGCCTGATGATCCTCAAGCTCGGCGGCATCGCGGCGATCGGTTTGCTGATGCTGGTGAAGCAGCCGGCGGCCGCGACGGTCTACCACCTGCCCTCCACCTCCGCCGTCACTCTCACCGCCTTCTTCGCCGCCCTGGTGCCGGTCCTCTTCGCCTACGGCGGCTGGCAGAACTGCGGCAGCCTGGCGGCCGAGATCCGCGACGCCGGGAAGACTCTCGCCAAGGCCAACATCCTAGGCGTCGCGCTGGTCGTCGTGGTCTACGTCGGGCTCAACTGGATCTACTTGAGGGTGCTGCCGCCGGCCGAGGTCGCCGCCTCGACGGCACTCGCCGCCGACGTCGCGCGCGCGCTGGCCGGCGAAGTCGGGGCGCGCTTCGTTGCCGCGCTCACCGTCGTTTCCTGCCTCGGCTTCCTCGCCGTCATCACCATGACCGGTCCGCGGCTCTACTACGCGATGGCGGAGGACGGCCTGTTCCTGCGCCGCGCGGCGACGCTCCACCCGCGCTTCGGCACGCCGAGCTTCACGCTGCGCCTGCAGGCCGGTGTCGCGCTCGTCCTGCTGTTCTCGCAGACCTACGACCAGCTGCTCTCCTACGTCGTCTTCTGCGACTGGCTGTTCTTCGGCCTGACCGCCGCCGGGATCTTCATGCTGCGGCGCGCGGCGGCAGCGACCCCCGCGGGCACCGACGCGGCGGCGTACTTCCGCGCCCCGGGGCACCCCTGGACGACGGCGGTCTTCGTCGCCATCTCCGGCGGCGTGGTCGCCAACAGCTTCGTCGCCGCGCCTCTGCAGGCGACAGCCGGCTGCGCAGTGCTCGCCGTCGGCGCCGCCGCCTATTTCCTCTCGGCGAAACGGCGACCCCGGCCGCGCAGCGAATCGACCTGAAAGTCTCCCCCGGGGGCGCCGCAACCTGACGGCTCACGATAGTCTTGCCGAACGCCGGTCGAGAGTCGCTAGCCGTAGATCCGGCGGCTCCATTCCGCGCCCTTTCCGGGCGCGTTCCGCAGGAGGTCCTGTTCTGATGCCCCGCCGAACTCGTCGCCGCTCCATCTTTGCCGCCACGCTGGCGGGCCTCGCCGCGCTCGCCGCCCCGACCCCGCCGGTGGCGGGCATCCAGCTCGACCTCGCCCGCGCCGTCGAGACGACGCTGCGCGCCAACCCGGGGCTGCTGTCGGTCGAGGAGATTCGCAGCCAGGTCAAGGGGGGTATTCGCGAGGCGCGCGCCGACGCCTTCCCGCAGCTCAGCCTCAGCTCGTCGTGGGGGCAGTCGCGCAGCCCTTCGTTCCTCAACAGTTCCGACTTCGGCGAGATCATCGACCAGTTCCCCGGCGGCGCCTTCGTGCCCTCGACCCAGGAGCTCAGCCGCGCGGTGATCGAAGTCAAGCAGCCGGTCTGGACCTTCGGCAAGATCCGCGCCGCGATCGATCTCGCCAAGATCGTCGGCGAAGCCGCCGACGCGCAGATCCGCACCGCCCAGCTCGATGCGGCGTTCGCCACCGCCGAGGCCTACTACCGCGTGCAGGCGGCGCGCGAGGGTCTGGCGACGATCGAGGCCGAGCGCGAGTTCCGCAGCCGCGATCTGGCGCGCATCGAGGACCTGCTCGAGATCGGCGAGGCGACCCAGCTCGAGCAGCTGCGCGCCTTCTCCGCGCTCGCCGCCGTCGACCCCGAAGTCGCCCGCCGGCAGGGCCAGGTGACGGTCGCCGAAATGCGCCTGCGGCAGCTCCTCGACCTCCCGCCCACCGAACCGCTCGAGCTCGAACCCTCTTCCGCCGCGCTGCCGGAGCCGCCGGCGATCACCGTGCTCGTCGCAGCCGCGGCGGCACGGCCCGAGATCGAAGACCTCCTGCACCAGGAGGGCGCCTACAGGGTCCAGCAGCAGATCACCCACGCCGACGGCCTGCCGCGCATCGACCTCAACGGCTACTGGGGACGCGAGGTGCGCCTGGTGACCAACCTCGCCGACCCGCTCTACAGCTCCTGGGCGGCGGCGATCGAGCTCTCCTGGCCGTTCTTCGACGGCGGCCGCCGGCGCGGTCAGATCGAACAGTTCGAGAGCCAGCGCCGGCAGGTCGCCCTGCGCCGCGCCGAGCTCGAGGCGACCGTCCGGCTCGAGACCGACCAGGCGTGGACCAACTACGCCACCGCGCTGTCGCGGGCCGCTTCGGCCGAGACCTTCGCCCAGGCTGCGCGCGAGGCCGAACGGGTGGCGCGCGCCACCTACGAGGAGGGTGTCGCCACCCAGACCGACCTCCTCGACGCGCAGCGCAACGCCGTGCTCGCCCAGGTGAGCGCGATCGAAGCGCGCTACGAAGCCCTCGTCGAAGCCTCTCGTCTTTCGCGCGCGGTCGGCCTGCTGCCGACCACGCCCTGGTCCACCCTGGCGTCCAAGGAATTGCCATGAACTCCTCCCGACTCTCCATCGTCGTCGTCCTCACCCTGGCCAGCGCCGCGCTCGCCACCCTGGTCGGCTGCGCCTCGCCGAAGGACGCCAAGGCTGCGGCGCCCGCCGAGCGCATCGCCCAGGTGCGCACCGTCACGCTCGCGCCGCGCACCGTCGTCGACCGCACGAGTCTCCCGGCCGCCCTCGAGCCGCGCCAGCGCGCGGTGCTGGCCGCCGAGGTCGGCGGCGCCGTCGAGTCGGTCCGGGCCGAGCTCGGGCAGGCCGTCGGCAAAGGGCAGGTGCTGGCGGCGATCGACGAGCGCGCCCTGGCGCAGCAGGTGGCCGAGGCCGAGGCCTGGCTGCGGCAGGCGAACCTCCAGTTCGAACGCGCCCAGAACCTCTTCGAGCGCAAGGCGGTCACCAAGGCGCAACTGCTCGACGCGGTCACCAATCGCGACGTCGCCGTGGCGCGGCTCGCGTCGGCGAAGCTGGCGCTCGACAAGGCGCGCGTCACGGCGCCCTGGGCGGGGCGGATCGCCGCCCGCCACGTCGAGGTCGGCAGCTTCGTCGCCCCGGGCACGCCGCTCTTCGAGCTCGTCGATGCCTCGCGAGTCAAGGTCCGCGCCGAGGCGCGCTCCGCCGACGTGCGTTTCCTCGCGGTCGGTCGCGAGGTCGAAGTCAGCTTCGACGCCTACCCGGGCGAGACGTTTCCGGCGAAGATCGAACGCCTGGGCGCCGAGCTCGACCCGCAGTCACGCACTCTTGCGGTCGAGGCGGAGCTCGCCAACGCCGATGGCCGGTTGAAGCCCGGGATGCTCGCCCGCCTCGACATTCCGCGCCAGAAACTCGAAGGCGCCTTCGTCGTGCCGATGTCCGCGCTCGTCGACCTGGGCGGCACCAAGGCCGTCTGGACGGTCGCCGACGGTCGCGCGTCGCGCCGCGAGGTGACGACGGGGATGGTCATCGGCGAGGAGATCGTGGTCACCGGCCTGCCGGCCGGGACACGCGTCATCGTCGAGGGCCAGCACGCGGTGGGCGAGAACCAGCCGGTCGAGGAGGTCTGAAGTGAGGCTCGGCGAGTTCGCGGTCAGGAACCGCGCCACGGTCTTCTTCGCGCTGTTCGCGATCGTCGTCGCCGGCACGTCGGCATATGTGAGCCTGCCGCGCGAGAGTTTCCCCGACATCGAGATTCCCAACATCCTCGTCTACACCCTGTGGCCGGGAGCCTCGCCCACCGACGTCGAGAGCCAGCTCACCGACGAGCTCGAACGCGAGCTGCAGGGGCTCGAGGGGATCAAACAGATCACCTCGACGTCGACCGAGAGCGTCTCGGTGGTCAACGTCGAGTTCGTCTCCGGCGTCGACCTCGACTTCGCGCTGCAGAAGGTGCGCGACCGGGTCAATCTCGCCAAGGCCGAGTTCCCGGCCGACGCCGAGGAACCGATCCTGCGCGAGCTCAATTTCTCCGATGTGCCGATCCTGCAGGTCCACCTCTCCGGCGACGTCGGCCCGGTCGAGCTCCGGCGCCTGGCCAAGGCCGTGCAGGACGAGGTCGAGGCGATCCCCGGCGTGCTGCGGGCGACCCTCGTCGGCGGCGTGGAGCGCGAAGTGCAGGTCGACGTCGACCCCGAGCGGTTGCGCCTCTACGGCGCCTCGCTCGACGACGTGCTCGACGCGATCCGCGACGAGAACGTCTCGATCCCCGGCGGCGAGCTCACGCTCAAGGGCCAGACGCTCGCGCTGCGCGTCCCCGGCGAGGTCGAAGATCCGCTCGCCGTCGAGCAGTTCGTGGTCAAGGTGGTCGGCCAGCGCCCGGTGCAGGTGCGCGACGTCGCCACGGTGAGCTACGGCTTCAAGGAGCGCAGCTCCTACTCGCGCATCGACGGCCGGGAATCGGTGTCGCTGTCGGTGCAGAAGCGCTCGGGTTCGAACATCATCGAGCTCACCGACCGGCTGAAGTCGGAGGTCGAGCGCCTCCAGGCAACCTGGCCGCCGGGAGTGGAAGCGACCTTCCTCGCCGACCAGTCGAAGGACATCCGCATCATGGTGGCCGATCTCGAGAACAACGTCCTCACCGGCGTCGTGCTCGTCGTGATCGTGCTCTTCTTCACCATGGGGCTGCGCAACGCCCTCTTCGTCGGCACGGCGATCCCGCTCTCGATGCTGCTGACGTTCATCATCGTGCAGCTCGCCGGCATGACGCTCAACATGATGGTGCTGTTCTCGCTGGTGCTGGCGGTCGGCATGCTGGTCGACAACTCGATCGTCGTGATCGACAACATCTACCGCCACATGCAGGAGGGCAAATCGGCCTTCGAGGCCGCCCAGATCGGCGCCCGGGAGGTCGGCGGGGCGGTCCTCAACTCGACCCTGACGACGATCGGCGCTTTCGTGCCGCTGTTCTTCTGGCCCGGCATCATCGGCGACTTCATGTCGATCCTGCCGATCGCCGTCTGCATCGCCCTCGCCGCCTCGCTGGTCATCGCCTTCACGGCCAACCCGACGCTGGCCGCTGCCTACATGCAGCGCAACTCCGAGCGCGCCCTGGTCATCGACGACCGGGCCGACCTCGTCGGCGACTCCGGGCTGGGCGGCCGCATTCTGGTGAGCTACCGTGAATCCCTGAAGTGGGCACTCGGCCACCGCGGTCTCGTCCTCGGCGGAACGCTGGCGCTGTTCGTCGCGGTCATCGCGATCTACGCCGGGTTCAACCACGGCACGGAGCTCTTCCCGGAGACCGATCCGCGCCAAATCTGGGCCTCGGTCGAAACCCCGCCGGGAACCCGCCTGGAGCAGACGGATGCCATCGTGCGCGAGCTCGAGCGCCGCCTGGGCGACCTGCCCGACATCCGCGTGCGCTCGGCGGCGTCCGGCGCCGGCGCCTCCGGCGACGAGTTCTCCGGCGGCCGGTCGGAGGGCGGCGACCCGACCCGCGGCCGGGTGACGCTCGACCTCCTCGACATGGAAGACCGCAGCCAGGGCTCGCTCGCCACCCTGGAAGAGGCGCGGCGGCGGGTCGCGGGGAATTCCGGGCGCGACGATCAACGTCGAGCGTCCGGTCGAGGGCCCCCCGGTCGGCGACCCGCTGTCGATCGAGCTCTCGGGCGACGACTTCGCGCGCCTGGGGGAGATCGCCGAGCGCATCCAGCGCGAGATCGCCGACATCCCCGGCCTGGCGACGCTCGACAACGACTTCGACCTCGCCCGCCCCGAGGTGGTCGTGCGCGTCGACCGCGACCAGGCCGCGCGGCTGGGGCTCTCGACCGCGCTCATCGCCCGCACCCTGCGCACCGCGATCAACGGCACCGAGGCGTCGCAGTTCCGCGAGGGCGAGGACGAGTGGGACATCACCGTGCGCTTCGCCCCGGGCGCGCGTTCGAGCCTCGCCGACCTGCAGCGGCTGGTCGTCGTCAACGAGGACGGCGAGCAGATTCCGCTCGAGACGGTGGCCAAGGTCGAGACCGGTGCCGCGCTGCAGTCGATCCAGCACAAGGACCGCCGCCGGGTGGTGACGATCGCCGGCAAGGTGACGACTCCGGAGCAGGCGCAGCCGGTGAGGGCCGCCGCCGAGAAGCGCATTCAGGCGATTCCGGGCCTGCTGCCGCCGGGCTACGCCGTGCGCTTCGCCGGCCAGAGCCAGGACGAAGAGGAGTCGACGGCGTTCCTGTCGAAGGCGTTCCTCTACGCGCTGATCCTCGTGCTGCTGCTGATCGTCGGCCAGTTCAACTCGTACGCCGTGCCGTTCATCATCATGACCTCGGTGGTGATGTCGATGATCGGCGTCCTGATGGGGCTGGTTCTCACCGGCACGCCGTTCGGGATCATCATGACCGGCATCGGGGTGATCTCGCTGGCCGGGGTCGTGGTGAACAACGCCATCGTGCTGCTCGACTATGCCGAACAGCTGCATGCGCGCGGCGTGGCGCGCCGGGAGGCGATCCTGGTCACCGGCATGCGCCGCCTGCGCCCGGTGCTGCTGACGGCGATCACGACCATCCTCGGCCTGGTGCCGACGGTCGTCGGCTGGGGCTTCGACTTCCGCGGCTTCCATTTCCAGGCCTCCGGCGAGTCGAGCTCGTGGTGGCGCCCCATGGGCGTCGCCGTGATGTTCGGCCTCGCCTTCGCCACCTTCCTCACCCTGATCCTCGTGCCGGTGCTCTACGACCTGCTGCTCGAATGGCGGGAGCGGCGGCGGAAAAGGAAGAGCTTTCTGGTAAAGGAGAAGAACGGCTCTGGACCTCGAGGGGGCTTCGCCCGGTAGCTGACCCGCTAGAGGATGGTCTATCTCGACTCGGAATCGCGGTAGCGGCTCAGGAACGCCCGCCAAGCCCTGCCGCGGTGGCCGATGCGGTCTTTCTCTTCGTCGGGGAGCTCGCCGTAGGTGCGGGTGTCGCCGGCGGGCCGAAAGACCGGATCCCAGCCGAAGCCGTTGGCGCCGCGCGGCGGCAGGACGAGGTCGCCGGAGGTTTCGCCGCGCGCCAGGACCGTGCGGCGGCCGTCGGTCCACATCAGGAGGCAGACCGCGCTGGCGCGCGGCTCGCCCGACGCCAGCGCCGTGCGGGCGATCCCTGCGGCGCCGACCGCTTCGAGCATCCACTTCACCAGCGGACCGGGAAAGCCGTTCATTGCCGCGAGCTCGAGGCCCGTCTCCTCGACGACGACCGGGCGCTCGCACGCTTTCCCAGGCGTGCCGGGCCTTGGCGCGCAGCACCTCCTCCATGTCGAGCGACTGGATCTCCGGCAGGTCGACCTCCACCGCCTCGAGCGCCTGCCCCGCGGCGCCGGCGAGGCGCCGCGCCTCGGCGAGCTTCGAGCGGTTGCCGGTGACGAAGAGCAGCGCCGGCGGCGCTGCCGGGAGCACGGGAGCGCGGGGGTCCAGATCAGCCCCGCAGCACGCGGAAGGCGTGCACCTTCTGCTGCAGGCCCTTGAGCTGGAACTCGCCCAGCGGCTCGGTCGGATACGCGCCGGCGAGCAGGCGATGAGTCTCCCCGCCGAGGGTGATCTCCCCCGGCTCGGCGACCCCCGACTCGAGGCGCGCCGCGACGTTGACCGTGTTGCCGAGCACCGTGTAGTCGACGCGCTTCCGGCTGCCGACGTCGCCCACCATGACCGGTCCGCTCTGGATCGCGATCCGCACCAGGAGGGTCGGGAGGCCACGCGCGGAGCGCTCCCGGTTCAGCGCCTCCTGCGCCTCCTGGATCTGGATCGCCGCCTGGACCGCGCGCCGCGCATGATCGCTCTGCGGCACCGGCGCGCCGAAGAACGCCATCACGCAGTCGCCGATGAACTTGTCGAGCGTGCCACCGGCCGAGAAGATCGCCTCGACGGCGTGGGTGAAATACGACTCGAGCATCTCGGCGACCTCTTGCGGGCTCGCGTTCTCGGAGACCGGGGTGAAGCCGGCGAGGTCGGCGAACATCACCGTCGCTTCGGCGAGCTTCATCTTGCCGACCGTCGGTTCCGCGGCGCTCGGGGTGAACTTGACGATGCTCTCGATCACCGCCGGCGAGTGGTAGCGCTCCAGGCGGCTGCGCACCAGACGTTCGAACTCGACCGTCTTGGCGTAGCGCAGACGCTCGACGGCGACCGCCGCATAGTTGGCGAGGGCGGTGAGCAGATCGAGATCCTGCTCGTTGAACGTCCCGGCATGGAACGGCGTGTCGACCTGGAAGACCCCGATGATCTTCTCCCCCGACCACAGCGGCGTGCACATCGCGGCGCGGATCTGGTGGATGCGAATCGAGTCGCCGCCGGCGAGACGCTGGTCCGAGAGCGCGTCGTAGGTCAGGAGCGCCACCCGGTCGCGCATCACCTGCTCGACCATCGTCTGCGAGACCGGAACCTCGCTCTGCGGACGGAACTCGAGGCGCTCCTTGGTGCGCGCCAGCTCGCAGACCGTCTTCCCCGTGGCCTCGTCGAGCAGCAGGATGAAGCCGCGGTCGACCGGCAGCGCCTCGAAGGCGATGTCCATCACCCGCGACAGGACCTCGTCGACCGAATCGGAGCGGATGAGGAGGCGCGCGAGCCGCGTCATGAAGCCGAAGATCTTGCTCGAGTAGGCCTCGTCGAGGTCCTTGCGCTTGCTCGAACGCGCCTCGCCCGAGGTCTTGCCGTCGAGCCCCCAGGCGGCGCTGAAGTCGGCGAGCGAACGCACGATGGTCGCCGTGCCGACGGGGACCTGCGGCACCTGAGGCAACCCGGCGGTGGCGAGCCGGGCGCTCGAGGTGATCGGGGGCTCCCGCACCTCTTCGACCTGGAGCTCGAAGATGCCGACCTTGACCCGGTCCCCCGGCTTGAGCATGGCGCGCTTGCTGGTCACGCCGTTGACCTGAATGCCGTTGGTCGACATCAGGTCCTGGACGAACCAGCTGCCGCCCTCCCGCCGGATGACCGCGTGGCGTCGCGAGACCGAGAAATCCGCCAGCACGATCTCGTTCTCGGTACCGCGTCCGATCCGCATCTCGTCCGCGGCGAGCAGCAGAATCTCGTCCCTGCCCTGAACTGCCCAGCGCAACCGGAGCACCGTCGGGATCACCTCGTGGATCGATCTTAGCCCAGCGCTCCGCCCGGCGTTCCGCGTGGCTTTCCGCGCGGTCTTCCGCCCGGTCCGTCGCCCGGTCGTCCGCGAGCTCTCCCGTCGACCGCTTTGTTATCCTCGCAAGGATGACTCTCCGCGCTCGAACGCCGACACCCGAGCAGCCCCAGAACCCGCTCTACGAACGCTATGCGTCGCGCGAGATGGCGGCGATCTTCTCGAGCTCCCACCGCTTCGCGACCTGGCGCCGGATCTGGATCCTGCTCGCCGAGAGCGAGGCCGCGCTGGGGCTGCCGATCCGCCGCGAACAGATCGCCGCCCTCGAGGCGGCCGCGCCGCAACTCGACCTCGCCCGGGTCGCCGAGCTCGAACGGCAGACGACGGCACGACGTCGTCGCCCACCTGCGGCACTTCGCGGAGCAGGCCGACGCGATCGAGAAGGGCGCCGGCGGCATCCTCCACCTCGGCGCGACCAGCGCCTTCATCACCGACAACACCGACCAGCTGCTGATGCGCGAGGCGCTCGAGCTGCTGCGCCGCCGGATCGCGACGGCGGTCGCCGGCCTCGCCGCCTTCGCCACGCGCCACCGCGCCCTGCCCTGCCTCGCCTACACCCACTTCCAGCCGGCGCAGCTGACGACCGTCGGCAAGCGCGCCTGCCTGTGGGCGCACGACCTCGTCCTCGACCTCGCCGAGATCGAGCACCGGCTGGCGACGCTGCGCTGCCGCGGAGTCAAGGGGACCACCGGCACGCAGGCGAGCTTTCTCACCCTGTTCGCCGGCGACCATGCCAAGGTCCGCGAGCTCGACGCCCGGGTCGCCGCCGGACTCGGTTTCGCCGGCTCGGTCGCGGTCTCCGGCCAGACCTACACCCGCAAGCTCGACAGCCAGGTGCTCGCCGCCCTCTCCGGAGTCGCCGAGAGCTGCCACAAGATGGGCACCGACCTGCGCCTCCTGCAGGGGGTGGGCGAGCTCGCGGAGCCGTTCGACGAGCACCAGGTCGGCTCTTCGGCGATGGCCTACAAGCGCAACCCGGTGCGCGCCGAGCGCATGTGCGGCCTGGCGCGCCGGATCATGACCGACGCCTTGAACGGTCCGGTCAACGCCGCGACGCAGTGGCTCGAGCGCAGCCTCGACGACTCCGCCAACCGCCGGCTCGTGCTGCCCGACGCCTTCCTCGCCTGCGACGCCATCCTCGGCCTCGCCGGGCATATCGCCGCCGGCCTGCGGGTGAACAGCGGCATGGTCGCGGCGCGCGTCGCCCGCGAGCTGCCGTTCATGGCGACCGAGACGCTGCTCATGGAGGCGGTGCTGCGCGGCGGCGACCGCCAGCAGCTGCACGAACGCATCCGCACGCACTCGTTCGCGGCCCAGGAGGCGGTCGCCCGGGGGCAGGAAAATCCCGCTCCTTGCTACAATTGCCTCTGACGCCGACTTCCGGCTCTCGGCCGAGGAGATCGCCCGCTGGGTAGACCCCCAGGCGTTCACCGGCCGATCGGCGGCGCAGGTCGACGATTTCCTGAACGACGTCGTGACTCCGGCTCTGGCCGGCCTCGACGCCGCCGCGGTCGAAGCGCCCCGCATCTAGGACCGCAGCGCCCCGGGGCGCGCATTCGAAGGTCGTAGCGATGACGACGCCCGTTCGCTCCATCGCCGCCGCCCCTCTCCGTACTGGGCCTCCTCTTGCTCTCCGGCTGCGCGAGCTCGGGAACTCACCGCACCGGCGGCGGTCCCTCCACCCTCGAACGCGGCGTCGCCTCCTGGTACGGCCCGGGCTTCGACGGCCGGATGACCGCCTCGGGCGAGCGCTACGACATGCACGCCCTCACCGCGGCGCACCGCACTCTGCCGTTCGGCACCCTGCTCGAGGTGCGGAATCTCGACAACGGACAGACGACGCAGGTGCGGATCAACGACCGCGGGCCGTTCAAGAAGGACCGGATCGTCGACCTCTCGCTCACCGCCGCCCGCGCCATCGGCATGGTCGGGCCGGGCACGGCGCGGGTGGAGCTGCGGACGATCGTGCTCGGCGGCGGCGACCGGCGCTACGTCGTCCAGGTCGGAGCGTTCCAGGAGCAGGCGCTCGCCGACGCGCTGGTCTCCCGCCTGCGGCCCGAGTACCCGGAGGTCGCCCTGCGCTCCGACGAGGTCTGGCACCGGGTGCAGCTCGGCGCCTTCGACGACCCCGACGCGGCCGCCGCCCTGGCGCGCAAGCTCTCCCGTCAGGGCTACGCCGCGCTGGTCATCGCGGGCTTCCCTGCCGACGCCTACGCCCCCGGCCTTCTGACCGCGGGATTCACCGCCGCCGCCGGCACCTCGCCGTCGAGCGCCGCCAGCACCATGTGGGCGGTCTCGATCGCGATGCGCTCCTGCGCCTCCTTGGTCTGCGCGCCGATGTGCGGCGTCGCGACGACCCTGGGGTGTCCGGTGAGGGCGTGGCGATGGGTCGGCTCGTCTTCGTAGACATCGAGCCCGGCGCCGGCGATCTTCCCCGCCTCGAGCGCCGCGAGAAGAGCGTCCTCGTCGACCAGCCCGCCGCGGCCGCAGTTGATGAACAGCGCCTCCGGCTTCATCAGGCCGAGCCGGCGCGCGTCGATCAGATTCTTCGTCGCCTTGCTGAACGGCGTGTGCAGCGTGACGACGTCGCTCTGGGCCATCAGGTCGTCGAGCTCCAGCAGCTCGACGCCGATGCGCTTCGCCTGCTCGGACTCGAGGAACGGGTCGAAGGCGACGACGCGCATCTCGAAGGCGCGGGCGCGCGACGCGACCCGCTGGCCGATGCGCCCGAGGCCGACGATACCCAGGGTCTTGCCCTGGAGCTCGACGCCGACGAAGGTCTTGCGATCCCATTCGCCGCGCTTCATCGAGGCGTCGGCGGCCGGCAGGCTGCGCGCCAGGCCGAGCAGCAGCGCGAAGGTGTGCTCGGTCGCCGACACCAGGTTGGCGTTCGGCGCGTTCACCACCAGCACGCCGCGCTCGGTCGCCGCGTCGACGTCGACGTTGTCCACCCCGACACCCGCACGTCCGACGACGCGGAGCTTACCCGCCGCCTCGAGCAGCGCCCGGGTGACCTTCGTGGCGCTGCGCACGACCAGCGCGTCGACTTCGGCGACCAGCTCCGGCAGCCGCGCGCGCTCGTCGGCGGCGACCACCTTCACGTCGGCGCCGGTGGCGCGCAGGATGGCGAGGCCGGACTCTTCCAGCGGATCCGCAATCAGAATTCGAGTCATGAGGCGATCTCCTCTGCGATCGCGGCCAGCAGCGCCGCGAGATCTGTGGTTTGGACTTCTCCCATGTGGCCGATGCGAAACGTCGACTCCTTGAAGCGGCCGTAGCCGCCACCGAGCGTGAACCCGCGCTTCTTGAGTGCCGCGACGAGGGCGCGCGCCTCGAGTCCGGCCGGCGGCCGCAGGCAGCTCACGGTCGCCGAACGGCCGTTCGCCGCCGAGGCGAAAGCGAAGCCGTGCGCCGCCGCCCAATCGGACGTCTGGCGCTGCATCGCGGCGTGGCGCGCCCAGCGCGCCTCCATCCCCTCGCGGGCGATCCGCTCGAGCTGCAGGTCGAGCGCCCAGGCGATCGACACCGCCGCCGTCGTGATCGGCCCGCCCTCGCGGTGCTTGTCGCGATAGCGCAGCAGGTCGCCGTAGTAGCCGCGATGCGGGATCGCTCGCCGCCTTGGCCTCGGCGCGCTCCGAGAAGGTGAAGACGGTCAGTCCCGGCGGCGTCGCGAGACCCTTCTGCGACGCCGGCGAAGACGAGGTCGAGCCCCCAGGCGTCGGTCTCGACCGGCGCGCCGGCGAGCGACGACACGGCGTCGACGAGCAGCAGTGCCTCCGACTCCTCGCGCACCACGCGACTGATCTCGGCCAGCGGGTTCGACCACGCCGGTCGAGGTCTCGTTGTGCGCCACGGTCACCGCCTCGTAGCGCTTGCGGCGCAGGGCCTGGCGGACGAGCTCCGGGTCGACGATCTCGCCCCACGGGTGCCGCGATCTGGTCGGCGGCGCGCCCGAGCGACTTGCCGATCTCGAACCAGCGCTCGGAGAAGGCGCCGTTGGTGAGATGAAGGACGTCGCGCGACGACCAGCGAGGTGAGCGCCGCCTCCATGAGGAAGGTCGCGCTCGAGGTCGCCATGTAGACGTCGCGCGTCGTGCGGAAGACCGGCTTCAGGGCTTCGGTGATCCGCCTGTAGACCGGCATGAACTCCGGCGAGCGGTGGCCCGACGACCGGCGCCAGCATCGCCGCCCGCACCTCCTCGAGGACGTAGACCGGGCCGGGGACGAAGTACTTGATCTGCTCGGGCATCGTCTGCTCCCGACTATCTCTTCTTCCAGCGCAGGGCCGGCTTGCGCAGGCGGACGAGGAGCTCGTCGGTGGTGTAGGTGCGGCTGGCCGTCGCGCTTTCCACCAGGTTCCACGGACCATCCCCCCGCGCCGTCAGGCGCGGAAACAGCTCCAGGCCGGCCACCAGAACAACGTCAGCGCCGAGAAAATGCTCGCGCAGGAGATCGCGCAGGACCGCCTTGCCCTTCATCGGCTTCATCGCGATCGACCGGCCGTCGCCGACGGCCACGGCGCGAAAAGCTTCCAGTAAAGGGGGTGCCTGGAGGGGCGGCGGCGGGTCGACCGGAGCGTTCATGGCCAGCCAGCCGACACGTAGCCCGGCCGCCTTCGCGGCAGCAAACAGCGGCGCGAACTGCTCTGCAGGTCCGTCGACGGCAAGAAGAACGGGAGTCTTCATTTACTGGAGCTTTTCTTCTTCTGGATACAAGAGGATCTCTTTTCGTTCCTCGCCGGAACTCCTGTTCGTCCGCGCTCGAAGCGTGGCGAGCCAGGCTGCGAGGTCGGCGCTCGGGTCGCCGTCGAGGGCGCGGCGGAAGACGTCGCTGCCGGTGAGCAGGTCGATCGCCGGACGGTCGGCGACGAACTCGTAGGGCGCTTCGCGCCAGCGGAAGAGCTTCGGCGCGACGCGTCTTCAGGGCGAGCAGGATCTCGAGGCCGAGGCGATAGGCACGGACCTTCGCCTGGCGTCTTTCACCACCAGCTCGACGCCGCCGCAGATCTCGCCGTTGTGCTTCTGGAACTGCGGGCGGAAGTAGGTCGGGAGGGCGGCGACGCCCATCTCCGCGAGCGGCGCGAGCGCCTCGGCGAGCGCCGTTGGGCGGAGTTCCGGGGCGCCGAAGAGCAGGAACGGCCGCGTCGTGCCGCGCCCTTCGGAGAGCTCGGTCGCTTCGAGCAGGCAGAGTCCGGGATAGACGAGCGCCGTCGCGTAGGTCGGCATGTTGGGCGACGGCGCGATCCACGGCCGCCCGGTCGCCGGCCAGAGGTCGCCGCGGTTCCAACCCTCGACGGCGAGGACTCTCGGCAGACGGCCCCACTGCCGCCGGTGCGCCTCGAGGCGGACGATCTCGCCCAGCGTCAGACCGTGACGCACCGGCATCCGGAAGGCGCCCACGAACGAAGCGAAGCCGGGGTGCGGGAGGTTGCCTTCGACGATCTCGCCACCGAGCGGATTCGGGCGGTCGAGGATCCAGACCTCGCACGACGGCGGCGCGCGCCGCCTCGGCGGCCCAGACCGCCGTCGCGGCGTAGGTGTAGTAGCGGCTGCCGATGTCCTGCAGATCGACGACCAGCAGGTCGAGACCTGCGAACGCTTCGGGGCGCGGTAAGAGCGACCCTTCGTCGCTACCGTAGAGCGAGACGATCTCGACGCCGGTCCACGGATCGCGCTGGCTCGCGCTCGGGCACCATGTCCTGCTCGACGCCGTAGTAGCCGTGCTCCGGGCCGAAGAGCCGCGACGGCGGCGCGCCGGCGGCGGCGAGCGCGAGATGCGCCGGAACGCACCCGGCGGTGACCGAGGCGCCATGCGCCAGCAGGCCGTAGCGCCGGCCGGCGAGCTCGCCCGGGTCCTGCAGCAGCCGATCGAGTCCGGTGGCGATCATGGTTCGGAGCTTCGGGCGGCGGCTCGGCGCGTGAAGTCGCCGCTCCGGCCGCCGCTCTTCGCTTCGAGGCGCAGGTCGGTGATCACCGCCGTGCGGTCGATCGCCTTGACCATGTCGTAGATCGCCAGCGCCGCCGCGGCGCAGGCGACAAGGGCCTCCATCTCGGCGCCGGTGCGCGCCGTCACGATCACCCGGCTCGCGATGCGCACCTCGGCGGCACCTCCATCCGTGCGGCGCTCGATCGTCCACTTCGACGCTGTCGAGCGGCAGGGTGTGGGCGAGCGGAATCCACTCGTCGGTGCGCTTGGCCGCCTGGATGCCGGCGAGGCGCGCGACGGCGATCGCATCCCCCTTGGGCAGCGAGTCGAGTCGCGCCACCGTCTCCCGCGCGCACAGCAGGCGGCAGGAGGCCTCGGCGACCCGCCGCGTGACCGGCTTCTCCGAGACGTCGACCATGCGGGCGCGGCCGTGCTCGTCGAGATGGGAGAACGAAGAATCCGGAGGTTTCGTGGCCATGAGCGGGCAGGCGCAGGAGACTTCCCGGGCCGCAGGTGAATGCTAGCATCCGCCGCTCCCATGGTCGGCCCTCGCGCGCGCGTCTCGATCGTCATCCCCGCCATCGACGAAGAGCGCGCAATCGGCGCGGCCCTCGCCGCGGCGCTCGCGCAGGCCGACGACGTCGTCGTCTCCGATGGCGGCAGCCGGGACCGCACCGTCGAGATCGCCCGGGAGATGGGCGCCCGCGTCGTCTCCGGCGGCCGCGGTCGCGGCCTGCAGTTGAATCGCGGCGCGGCGGTCGCGAACGAGGCGGGCGGCGAGCCCGAGGACATTCTGCTCTTCCTGCACGCCGACACCACGCTTCCCGAAGGCGGCGTCGAGCTCGTCCGGCAGGCGATCGCCGCGGGCGCCGTCGGCGGCGCCTTTGAAATCCGCTTCGACGGCCGCGGCTGGGTCTATCGGCTCGGCGAACGCGTCGCGAGCCTGCGCTCACGCTGGAGTCGCCTGGCGCTCGGCGACCAGGCGCAGTTCGTGCGCCGGGAAAGTTTCGCCGGCCTCGGCGGTTTCCGCGACTGGCCGCTGCTCGAAGATCTCGATTTCATGCTGCGGCTGCGGGACACCGGCCGGGTCGCGATTCTGCGCCCGCCGGTCGTCACCTCGGCGCGGCGCTTCGCCGCCCGCGGGCCGCTGCGCACCGTTCTCGGCAACTGGTGGATCTGGACGCAGTTCGTGCGCGGCGTGCCGCCGGAGCGGCTGGCGGCGCGTTACCGCGACATCCGGTAGACGCACAAAAGCCCTGCGGCGAGTCTCTCCGCAGGGCTTTTGGCGTCAGGCAGTGCGATCAGTGCGTTACAGGCGGTCCGACCAAGGTCGAACCTGGCTGCCCGAATCTTCCGGGCGGCCTACTTGCCCTTGTTGAGCGCGTCCTTGAGATCCTTGCCGGCCTTGAAGCGGGCATTCTTGCTCGCCTTGATGGTGATGGTGGCGCCGGTCGCGGGGTTGCGGCCCTTGCGCGCCGCACGCTTGCCGACGCTGAAGCTGCCGAAGCCGGGGATCTGAACGCGATCACCCTTCTTGAGGCCCTTGGTGATCGCTTCGATCACGGCGTCGAACGCCTCGCCAGCCTGCTTCTTGGTCAGACCGTCCACGTTTCCCGCAACATACTCGACGATGTCGGCTTTTCCAGCCATCTTTCCTCCCCGGTTTCAATGGTTTTGTCGATCGCAATCGATGACGGTGGCGACGATAAGGCAACTGCCGGAGGCTGTCAATACAGGGCTCCGCGACGTTTTTCTTGACACCCGGCCGGAAGTCAGGAGTGGCGTTCGAAGAGCTGGACGGTGAAACCGTCGTGGTCGCCGGACGGCAACCAGCGAAAGACCCCCTCGGCGCTCATCGCCGGCTTCGCCGATTCGGGAATGCGCCCCGCCGCGCCGGTGCGGCGAAAGCGGGGGGCGAGCCGGAGGAACGCCTCGCCGATCGCCTCGTTCTCTTCCGGCTCGAGCGAGCAGGAGATCGCGACCAGCATTCCGCCGGGTGCGACGGCTACCGCTGCGCCCGCCAACAGGCGTTGCGCCTGGGCCGCCAGTCTTTCGAGCTCGCTTTCGCTCCAGCGCCACTTCAACTCAGGATGCTTGCGCAGCGTGCCGGTGCCGGTGCAGGGGTAGTCGACGATGACGCGGTCAAAAGCTCCAGTAAAGGGGGTGCACTCCGCATCGCCGGCGACGATTCCAGCGTTGGTGTGGAGCCGGGCATGATTCCCAGCGAGCGCCGCGAGCCGCGGCAGGGCAAGGTCGGCGGCGACGAGACGGATCGAAGGCTCCGCGGCGAGGAGGGCCAGCCCCTTGCCGCCGGGGGCGGCGGCGACGTCCAACACGCGTTCACCCGGCCGCGGCTCGGGGAGGTTGGCCACGAGCTGCGCCACTTCGTCCTGGATGTAGAACTCGCCGCTCGCGAAGGCCGCCGAGCGCAGGGCGTTGCCGGAGCGGACGATCAGTCCCTGCGCGGAAAGCCGGCTCGGCTCGGTCTCGACGCCCTCGGTGAGGAGGTGGGCTGCGAGGAGCTCGCGCCCGCCCTTCGCCTTGAACGCCAGGAGATGCATCGGCTTCTGCCGGTTGTTGGCTTCGAGGAGCGCTCTTGTTTGAGGCTCGCCGTACTGCGCCAGCCAGCGGCGGACGAGTCCAGCGGGATGGCTGGTTTCGATCGCCAGGCGCTCGACCGGATCCGTGACCGTCAACGGCCAGGCGGCGAGCTCGGGTTGCGCGGCCACCCGTCGCAGGACGGCGTTGACGAAACCGGCGGCCCCCTTGTGGCTGCGCCGCAGCGCCTCGTCGACCGCTTCGCTGACGATGGCGTGCGCCGGCACGCGGTCGAGGAAAAGAAGCTGGTAGGCCGCCACCCGCAGCACCGGCAGGAGGGCCGGCTGGATCTGCTCGAAAGTCCGCCCGCTCGCGGCGACCAGCACCTGGTCGAGGCGCTTCAGCCAGCGCAGGGTGCCGAAGACGATCTCGCGCAGCAGCGCCTGGTCGCGTTCGTCGAACGACGCAGAGAGCGCCGCGAGCTCGGCATCGACCGGCGCACGCGACACCAGCGTGCGCTCGACGATCGACACCGCCTGGCTCCGGACACCGCGGACAGCCGGTGCCGGCTTGTCCTGCGCGCCTGGCGGAGCGACCTTGCCCGCTGCAGCGAAAGGCTTTCCAGTAAAGGTCAAATCAGTCGGTCCCCGAGACCGAGGTGCAGGCCCCGGGCGAGGTCGCCGCCGGAAACCGGCCCGCGTCCGGCGCGCTGCGCACGCTCGATGGCGAGCACCGAGTCGCCGCCGGTCGAGACCAGAACACGATCCTTCTCGATCGCGACGACGATACCCGGCGCGGTCCCGTAGTGTTCCGCAGCCGAGCTTGCCTGGAGCACCTTGACCCACTCCTCCCCGAACGGCAGCTCCGCCCCGGGCCAGGGCTGAAAAGCCCGCACCAGACCGACGAGCGTCGCGGCTTCCAGGTCCCACCTTGTCCGAGCCTTTTCTTTTCTGATCTTGGGGGCAATGGTGACGCGCGACTCATCCTGCGGCCGGGCCGCGAGAGCGCCCAAGGCGAGACCGCGCAGAGTGTCTACCAGGAGTGGCGCCCCCAGGTCGGCGAGGCGCCGCGAGAGCTCCCCGGCGGACTCGTGGGGGCCGATCGCGAGCTCGGCGGCGAGCAGCATCGGGCCGCTGTCGAGCCCTTCTTCCATGTGCATCGTCGTCACCCCGGTCAGCCGATCGCCGGCGGCGATCGCCGCCTGGATCGGCGCCGCGCCGCGCCAGCGCGGCAGGAGCGAAGCGTGGAGATTGACGCAGCCCAGGCGCGGCAGCTCGAGGAGCGCACGCGGGAAGAGCTGTCCGAAGGCGACGACGACCGCGACGCCGGGAGCAAGCTCTGCAAGCCGCGCGAGAAAAGCCGGATCGCGCACCTTCTCCACCTGCTCGAAGGGGATCCCCAACTCCCGTGCCGCCTCGACCACCGGCGGCTCGGTGAGCTTCTGGCCCCGCTTCGCCGGCCGCGAAGGCTGCGAAACCACCAGCACCGGCCGGAACTCGCTCCCCGCCAGCGCGCGCAGCGCCGGAACCGCAAACTCCGGCGTGCCAAAAAAGACCGTCCGCTCGATCATCCGACCCAGAGGATACACGCTGCCCGGAAGTTCGCAGGACTGCGCTCCACCGCCGGTCGCCCGCCGAGGCCTGCAAGCGACCGGTCGTCGGCCTGCAACCGGATCTGTGCCATAATGCCGTAGTTCGTTGCCGCTTGTAGTGGTTTCTCTCACGAGGCAGCTGACTTCTCTACGGGCGCCCGACGCCCGGACGGCGGCCTCTCCGGCAGTCCCCGTTTTCAATCCTCCAAGTCTCGCCGGAATCAAAACGAGCGGCACTCCGCCGTCCGCACGCGGACCGCGTCGCCGCACAGAAAGAAGAGTTGTTTGCATGGCCTTTTCCACGTTCGACCTTCACCCCGATCTGCTCAAGGGCGTGAAGTCGCTGGGCTTCACCCGCCCGACCCCGATTCAGAACGACTCGATCCCGCCGGCCCTCGAGGGCCGCGACGTCCTCGCCTGCGCGATGACCGGCAGCGGCAAGAGCGCGGCGTTCCTGCTGCCGATCCTCAACCGGCTCATGGGT
The DNA here is from genome assembly GCA_963788175.1 of Thermoanaerobaculia bacterium. Taxonomy (GTDB): domain Bacteria; phylum Acidobacteriota; class Thermoanaerobaculia; order Multivoradales; family JAGPDF01; genus JAGPDF01. The sequence goes on along the minus strand of CAWBFZ010000011.1, from coordinate 200,785 downwards.
AAGAAGCGCGGCACGACGCGCGCCCTCATCCTCACCCCGACCCGCGAGCTCGCGGCGCAGATCGATGAGCACCTGCGCGATCTCGCGGTGCACACTCCCCTCTCCGGCGCGGCGATCTACGGCGGCGTCGGCATGGGCCCGCAGGAGCACGCCTTCAGGAGCGGCGTCGACGTCATCGTCGCCACGCCCGGCCGGCTCCTCGACCATTTTCAGTACAAGTACGCCAAGCTCGAAGGGCTCGAAGTGCTGGTCCTCGACGAGGCCGACCGGATGCTCGACATGGGCTTCCTGCCGGACATCCGGCGCGTGCTCAAGCATCTGCCGACCAAGCGCCAGACCCTCTTCTTCTCGGCCACCCTGCCCTACCCGATCGTCGAGCTCTCGCGCGAGATGCTGAAGGATCCGGCGCTGATCTCGATCGAGCGCAAGTCGGCGCCGGCGACCGGCATCACCCAGTCGGTCTTCCCGGTTTCGCAGGAGCTCAAGACGCCACTCCTCGCAACGCTCCTCGAGCGCGGCGAGATCACCAACGCGATCGTCTTCACGCGCACCAAGCACCGCGCCAACCGCCTCTTCGAGCAGCTCGAGAAGCGCAAGGTCAACGTGGCGCGCATCCACGGCAACCGCAGCCAGGCGCAGCGCACCGAAGCGCTCACCGGCTTCCGCAACGGGCGCTACAAGATCCTGGTGGCGACCGACATCGCGGCGCGTGGCATCGACGTCGAGGCGCTGTCGCACGTGGTCAACTTCGACGTGCCGAAGATTCCGGACGACTACATCCATCGCGTCGGCCGCACGGCGCGCGCCGAGATGACCGGCGACGCCATCACCTTCGTCTCGCCGGACGAGGAGAACGAATTGCGGGCGATCGAACGCGCCATCGGCAAGCGCCTGCCGCGCGTCACCGTGCCCGACTTCGACTACAGCCACAAGCCGGTCGAGAAGCTCGAGATCCCGCTCCAGGACCGCATCGCCGAGATCCGGGCGCGCAAGTCCGAGGAGCGGGCCCGTGCCAAGGCCAACGCCGAACGGCGTGGCGGCGGCCGGCCCGGCGCCGCCGCTCCGGCCCGCGGCTCCCGTCCCGCCGCCGGAGGCGGCCGTCCAGCTACCGCAGGCGGCCGGACCAGCGCTGCGCCGTCCCGTGCCGCCGGCGGTCCCGCGCGGCCGCGCGTCGCGGACGGCAACACCGGCGGTGCGCCGGCGAATCCCGAGCGGCGCGCCCCGCAGCGTCTTCGGACGCGGCCCGGCGCCGGCCTCGCGTGGCGCCGTGCCGAGCGGCAACCGCTACGGCAAGACCCCGCCCGGACGCCGCCGCGACCGCTGACCGCCGTCGTGGTGGGGCACTCCGGCACTCGGGGATCCAGGGCCGGCTCCTAGTCCTGCTTGGTCGCCGACCCTAGATCCCCGAGCGCCGGAGCGCCCTGGGCAACGCAAGAAGAACTCTCTCGGCCGTGAGGCCCTCTGCGACCCCTGTCTGTTACAGGATAGGTGCATGAGATCCTCCCGGCCGATTTCTTTTTCTTTTCTATTTACCGGTCTTTTGCTTCTCGGCTGCAGCGCCACCGCTGCCCCGTCCGACCCCTCTAGCCCCGCGACGTCTGCAGAGCAGAAGCTGGAGAAACCCGACGCAGAGGGCCGGGTGACGCTCGCGGTCGCGGGCGAGGCCGAGGTCGCCCCCGGCCTCGTGCTCACGCTCGAGCGGGTGGTGGCCGACAGCCGCTGCCCGGTCGACGTCAATTGCGTCTGGGCGGGCGAGATCCGCGTCGCGTTCGCGCTCGAATCGCCGCAGACCGAGGCGCCGCGTCTCGCGTTCGAGCTCGCGACGACGGCGCCGGTCGCTGAGTCGCGCGGGCTGCAGTTCGAGCTCCTCGGCGCCACTCCCGCGCCGCGCTCGACGACCAAGATCGCCACCGCCGACTACCGGATCGCGCTCCGCGTGACTCCCGCGCCGCGCACCGCCGACGGACTGCTGACGCTGCCCGCCTCCGGCGTGAAGACGCCTACCGGCCGAGGGTCTCGTCGACTTCGGTGAAGTAGTTCGGGGGAACGAGGACTTCGCGCGGCTTGCTGCCCTGGGCGGGACCCAGGAGCCCTTCGCGCTCCATCATGTCGATGAGGCGGGCGGCGCGCGAGAAGCCGACCCGCATGCGGCGCTGCAGGAAGCTCGCCGAGGCCTGGCGCTCCTGCACGACGAGCCGCGCGGCCTGGTCGAAAAGATCGTCGTCGATCGGGCCGGCACCGCCCTCGTTGCCGCTCTCCTCCGGCCCGGCGAGCACCGCCGGGTCGAGGATGGGCTTGCCCTGTTTCTTCAGCCAGCGCACCAGCGCGGCCGTCTCCTGCTCCGAGATGTACGGACCGTGGAGGCGGATCGGCCGGCTGCTGCCCGGCGGCAGGAAGAGCATGTCGCCCTTGCCGAGGAGCTTCTCGGCGCCGACGCCGTCGAGGATCGTCCGCGAGTCGTGGCGGCTCGCGGTCGCGAACGACAGCCGGCAGGGGAAGTTGGCCTTGATCGTGCCGGTGAGAACGTCGACCGACGGCCGCTGCGTCGCGACGATCAGGTGGATGCCGACCGCGCGCGCCATCTGGGCGAGCCGCGCGATCGAGGTTCTCGACTTCCGCTGCCGCGACCATCATCAGGTCGGCGAGCTCGTCGATGATGATCACGTAGTAGGGCAGCGGCTTGAGATCGGACTCGCGCACCGGCCCCTCGGTGTCGGTCAGCTCGAGGCGCTTGCGCACTTCGGGATCGCGGATCGCCCGGTTGTAGAAGTCGATCGAGCGCACATGCACCTCGGCCAGGAGCTTGTAGCGGCGCTCCATCTCGGCCACCGCCCAGCGCAGCGCGTTCGCCGCTTTCTTGGGTTCGACCACCACCTCGGTCTTCAAGTGCGGGATGTCGGCGTAGACCCCGAGCTCGATGCGTTTCGGATCGATGAAGATGAACTGCACCTGGTCGCGCGTCGCCTTGTAAAGAATCGAGGTGATGAGGCTCTGCAGTCCGATCGACTTGCCCGACCCGGTGGCGCCGGCGACGAGCAGATGCGGCATCGTCGCGAGATCGGCATAGTAGGGCTCGCCATGGATCGTCATGCCGATGGCGAGCGACAGCAGCGAAGGCGACCTGCGGAAGGCGTCGGTGGCGAGCATGGCGCCCAGCCGGATCATGCCGCGGCGCGGATTGGGCACCTCGACACCCAGCGTCGAGCGTCCCGGAATGCGGTCGATGCGCACCGACTCGGCTTTGAGGGCGAGCGCGAGGTCGTCCTGCAGATTCACGATCTGGCTGACTTTCACCCCCGGCGCGGGCTGGAATTCGAACACCGTGATCACCGGTCCGGGGCCGATCCCCTCGATCGTGCCCTCGACTCCGAACTCGTGGCAGCGCGAGCGGATCGCCTCGCCGAGGCGCACGAGCTCGTCCTCGTCGATCGGCGGCTTCTCGTTCTCGAGCTGCAGCAGGTTGAGCGGCGGAAGCTCGGACTCGGTCTGCGTCTCGACGAAGCCGAACTCCTTCTGCTTCTCCTTGCGCGCCGGCGCCTCGCCGGCGGCCGGCAGCGCCGCCGGCAAGGCCGGCGATGCCGGGGCCGAAGTCGTCGCGCCGGCGCCCGACGACGACGGCGCGGAGACCCGGCGGACGGTCACCGGGCGATCGCCCGGACGCTCGGGCGGCCGCTCGGCGCCGCGCATCGGCAGGTCCAGCCTGCCGCCGGGCGGCGGCAGCGCGACCTCGTCGGAAGGCGGCTCCGCGGCCGGACGCCTGCCCGCAGCGACTCCCGCAAGCTTGTCGAGCCGTTCCTGTTTCTCCTCGGCGACGCGCTGCAGGTGCTTGACGACGACCCGATTGCGCGAGCGCTCCTTCTCCTTGCGCTCGGTGCGCCGGGCGCGCGCCAGCCGCCACTGGTCGAGCGCGCCGGCGAAGCGCCTCCGCCAGCGGGTGAGCAGATCGCCCAGGCTCGTCTGTATGAGGAGCGCCACGCCGACGATACAGAGCGCCAACAGGAGAACGAGCGCGCCGGCGAAGTTCATCCGCTGGGCTAGGGCGCTCGACAGCACGACGCCGAGCGCGCCCCCGGAATCGATCGACTCGCCGCGCCACGGCAGCGCCGGCAAGAGCAACTGCAGCAGCGCCGGCAGGGAGAGCAGCATGAGGCCGGCACCGGCGCCCCGCCCGACGACCGTTGGCCGCACCTTCGGCCGCAGCCGCCGCCAGGCGGCGACGGCGAGCAGCAACGGGATGAGCAGGCAGGTCACGCCGAGCAGATTGAAGCCGGCGGCGGCGATTTCGGCGCCGAAGCCGCCGATCCAGTTGTGGGTAGGCGCGCCACCGGAGACCTGCCGCAGGAAGCTCGGGTCGGCGGGGTCGAAGCTCGCGAGGCTCGCGCCGCAGATCACCGCCAGCGCGGCAGACAGGACGCCGACGATCTCGCGCCCCTTGTCGGGGGAGATCTCGACCCGGGGCATCTCTCGACGCGGTTCGCTCAAGGTTTTCTTAGGTTTCCGATGCCGGAAGAATACCACCCGTTGGTGCGCCCGCCGCCTCCCTGCCGCGCCCGGTCAGGGCGCGGAAGAGTTCCACAAGATCTGCCATGGCGAGCGCCTCGGCGCGCGTCTTGAGGTCGCGCCCGAGGGTCGTCAGGGCCTGCTCGACGTCCGGACGCGAAAAGCTGCTGGTAAAGGAGTTCGTGATCGTCTTGCGGCGTTGACTGAACGCGGCGCGGAGGAAGTGCTCGAAGGCCGGCATCTCGGCCTCTGGCAGCGGCGGAGCGTGGAGGCGCATGCCGACGAAAGCGCTGTCGACCTTGGGTGGCGGCACGAACGAGCCCGGCCGCACGATTCCCAGCCGCGCCACGCTCGCCCGCGCCTGGGTCAACAACGAAAGTGAGCCGTAGTCCGGACTCCCGGGCCCCGCGATGAGCCGGTCAACGACCTCCCTCTGCAGCAGGAACGCCGCCCGCTCGACCCGGGGCCAGGCGCGCAGCACCCGGTCCACGATCGCCGTGCCCAGCTGGTAGGGAAGATTCCCGCAGACCAGGGTCCCAGGGGGCACGACGCTCCAGTCAAAGTCGAGAACGTCGCCCACCTTTACTGAAAGCCTTTCGTTGGGGATGCGGAGCGCCAGCTCTTCGGCCCACTCCGGATCGAGCTCCAGCGCGAGGACCTCGGCGCCGGCCGCCAGCAGTTCGGCCGTCAGGACGCCGCCCCCCGGCCCGATTTCGATCACCGGCGGGCGGGCGCCGGTGCCCGGCGCCGCCGGTGGCAGGCCGGCGAAGAGAAACTCGATCAGCGGCCGGCAGAGGCTGCCTTCGCGCAGGTGATGCTGGCCCAGCGCTTTCTTGCGGCGGGGGGCGGACGGGGGCTCCGGGGATGGGGACTGGGGTGCCGTTTTCAGGTTGCCGCTCCGCCGCCATCTTGGCACAGAGCCGGTGGCATTTCCCTTGCAGCCGCGACCGGCGGGAGTGTGTGCATGGAAACCGTCGCAAATCCAGAATCGATCGGCAGTACCGGTTCCGCGGCGCCGACCGTTCCGACCGTTCCGGTCATTCCGGCCATCGAGCGCGAAGCCCTCGCCCTGAAGCAGGTCGAGGCCGAGATCCGCCGGGTCATCGTCGGCCAGGACTATCTCGTCGAGCGGCTGCTGGTGGGCCTCCTGGCCCGCGGCCACGTACTGATCGAGGGCGTTCCCGGCCTCGCCAAGACGCTCGCGGCGAAGACCCTCGCGCGCACCCTGGCAATCGACTTCCGGCGCGTGCAGTTCACGCCGGACCTGCTGCCGGCCGACCTCGTCGGCACGCTGATCTACGATCCGCGCAAGGGCGAGTTCGAACCCCGGCGCGGTCCGATCTTCACCAACGCGCTACTCGCCGACGAGATCAACCGCGCGCCCGCGAAGGTGCAGTCGGCGCTCCTCGAGGCCATGGAAGAGCGCCAGGTGACCCTCGGGGACACCACCTACAGCCTCCCCGAGCCGTTCCTCGTGCTTGCGACCCAGAACCCGATCGAACAGGAGGGCACCTACCCTCTGGCCGAGGCGCAGATCGACCGCTTCATGCTGAAGTTGAAGATCGGCTACCCGACCCGGGCCGAGGAGGAGGAGATCCTCGAGCGCATGATGGTCGAGCACGAGGTCGAGATCCGCCCGATCCTCGACCAGGCGCGTCTCATCGAGTTGCGGCGCGCCTGCGATGGCATCTACCTCGACGGCAAGCTGCGCAGCTATCTCCTCGATCTCGTCACCGCCACGCGCCAGCCGGCGGCCGCCGGCATGAAGGAGCTCGCGCCGCTCATCGCCTTCGGCGCCTCGCCGCGCGCCACGCTCTTCCTGGCCCGCGCCGCCAAGGCTATGGCCCTGCTGGCCGGGCGCGGCTACGTCATCCCGGAGGACGTCAAGGAGATCGCGCCCGACGTCCTGCGCCATCGCGTCGTTCCGACCTACGAAGCCGAAGCCCAGAACCTGACCAGCGACGACCTCGTCGCACGGCTCCTCGACCGCGTCGAGGTCCCCTAGTTTTTCAGGCGCCCGGATGTTCTCTTCGCTGCGCGAGCGCTGGCGGCGCCGAGGCGCGGCGGCACCCCGTGCCCTTCAGACCCAGGTGCGGCGGGTGCCCGCCGACCTCCTGGCCAAAGTCCGGCGGATCGAGATCTCGACGCGACGGCTGGTCGACCAGGGGGTCGCCGGCACCTATCATTCCGTCTTCAAGGGCCGCGGCATGGAGTTCGCCGAGGTGCGCCCCTATCAGCCCGGCGACGACGTCCGCACCATCGACTGGAACCGCACCGCCCGCATGGGTACGCCGTTCGTCAAGCAGTTCGTCGAAGAGCGTGACCTCACGGTCTTCCTCGCCATCGACGTCTCCGGCAGCCTCGGTTTCGGTTCGCGCGCCATCCTGAAGCGCGAGCTCGCTGCGGAAATCTCGGCCCTCCTCGCCTTCGCCGCCCTGCGCAACCACGACCGCGTCGGCGCAGCGCTGCTCTCCGACCGGCTCGAGCTCTTCCTGCCGCCGCAGCGGCGGCGCAACCAGGTCCTGCGACTGGTGCACGACATCCTCCAGCATCCGGCCGCTGGCGGCACCGATCTGGAGAAAGGCCTCGGCGCGGTGCTCTCGAACCTCCGCCAGCGCTCGGTGCTGTTCGTGATCTCCGACTTCGTCGGCGCGCCGCCGGTGCAGGCGCTGCAACGCGCCGCGGCCCGCCATGACGTCATCGTCGTGGAGCTCGCCGACCCGAAGGACCTGCGTCCGCCGGACGCCGGGCCGCTCGTGCTGCGCGACGCCGAGACCGGCGCAGTCGCTTTCTACGACGGCCGCAGAAACGCCGCCGCCGAGGTCGCGCGCGCCCGCGGCGAGCGCGACGCGCTGCACGCCACGATCCGCGGGCTCGGCCTCGATCACCTGACACTGGCCACCGACCGCCCCTACATGCCCGAACTGGTGGCGTTCTTCGAATCGCGACGCAAGAGGCTGCGGCGATGAGACCGCTGTCGCGCGCCTTCCTTCCCGCCTTCGCCAACGCCCTCGTGTTCGGCCTTGCGCTCGCTGTCGCCGGCGGCGCCGGAGCAATCGACAGCGTGCCGCTCCCGACCCCGGCCCCCATCGAGACCACGATTGCCGTAAAGTTCGAGCCGTCCTCTCCCGCCGTTGGAGATCCGGTCGTCGCGACGCTCACGCTTCCGCTAGCCGCCGATGACGCGGCACGCGAAGTGACCTTCCCCGATTGGACGAAGGGCTGGGGCGAAGCCGAAGTGCTGAACGCTTCCGCGGTCGAGAAGACGCCGGCCGCGGACGGGGTCGTGCTCGTGCAGCGGCTCCGTCTGACCGTCTTCCGGCCCGGCAAGACCGCGCTGCCGCAAGTCGAGGTCCGCCTCTCCGGCGAGCCCGCTCGCCGGGTCACGACGCCGCCCGGCCTGGAGCTCGAAGTGCGCTCGGTGATCGCGTCCGACGACAAGGAGCTCAAGCCGGCGCCACCTTCGCCTCTGCGGGCGCTCGCCGTGCCGCTGAGCTTCTGGTGGACGGTCGCCGTCGGTAGCGCGCTCGCCGCCGTCGCGGCGGTGCTCGCCTGGAAGCGCCGTCCGGGAGTCGATCTGCTCGCCGCGCCGGAGCTCTCGCCACTCGCCGAGCTCGAGCGTGCGCTCGGGCTGCTCGCCGCCGAGGCCCCGGCCGGAGCGTTCGCGCATCTCAGCCAGGCGCTCCGCCGCTACCTCGGCCGCCGGCTCGGATTCCGCGCTCTGGAGAGCACCACCACCGAATTGCAGCGCCGGCTCGCCGCGCTGCGCCTCGACACGGCGCTCGTCCAGCGCTCGGTCCGGCTGCTGCGCCTTTCCGACCAGATCAAGTTCGCGCGCCGTCCGGCGGAGAGCTCCGAGGCCGCGGCGCGCATCGCCGAGACCCGTGAGATCGCGGCGGCGGTCGAGCGTCATCTGGCGCCCATCGAGGAGGCCGCGGCGTCGGCGGCGGTGGTGGCATCCGGGGGGTCCGCGAGCATTTCGAGTCGGTCGAGCCAGCCGAGCCGGCCGGCAGCAGGGCGCGGAGGCGCCGGGTGAACGCGCTGCCGCAGTTCGCCGACCCGCTCTGGCTGCTCGCCGCGCTCGCCATCCCGGTCCTCGTCTGGCGGCACCATCGTGGCGAAGGTGGCGGTTCGCGAGGCGCCCTGCTCGCCAGCCGGCTGCCGCGTGCCACCGGCGGCGCCTGGCGGCTGCATCTCGCCTTCTACCTGCGGATCGCCGCCCTCCTCGCCCTCATCGTCGCCCTCGGCCGGCCGCGCCTCGGGTACTCCTGGGAAGAGGCGACGACCGAGGGGATCGACATCCAGATTGTCGTCGACACTTCGGGCAGCATGGGGGCGGAGGACTTCCAGCCCAAGAACCGCCTCACGGTCGCCAAACAGGTGGTGCGCGACTTCATCGCCAAGCGTCCCGGAGACCGCATCGGCGTGACCATCTTCGGCGGCACGGCGCTGACGCGCTCGCCGCTCACCACCGACCGCGCCATGCTCGACGAACTGGTCGCTTCGATCGAGCTCAACAGCGTTCAGGACGGCACGGCGATCGGCGTCGCGCTCGCCAACGCGGCGAGCCGGCTCAAGGACAGCGCCGCCAAGTCGAAGGTCATCGTGCTGGTCACCGACGGCGTCAACAATGCCGGCGAGATCGATCCGCTGTCGGCGGCTGCAGTCGCCAAGGGCCTGGGGCTGCGCGTCTACACGATCGGCGTCGGCCGCGAAGGGCGCGTGCCGGTGCCGGTGCAGGTGCGGGATCCGCTCACCGGACGGGTCGAGATCCGGCGCGTCCCCATGGAGGTCCAGGTCGACGAAAAGCTCCTGCGCGCGATCGCCGACCGCACCGGCGGGAGCTATTTCACCGCCACCGATCCGGGAGCGCTGCGCGCGGTGTTCGACCGCATCGACCTGCTCGAGAAAACACCGATCCAGGTGAAGCGCTACATCCGCTACCGCGAGAGCTTTCAGCCCTTCGCCTGGGCCGCGCTCGCCTTCCTTTTCCTGCCGTTCGCCGCCGGCCTCCTGCGGCTGACCGCCGAGCCATGAACTTCGCCGAGCCCCGTCTGATCTGGTTGGCGCTCGCGGCGCCGCTCGCGGCGCTCGCCGCCTACTGGCTGCACCGCCGCCGGGCAGCGGCCGAGGCCGCCTGGGCCTCGCGCGCCATCGAACCGCGGCTGCGCTCCGGCAGCCGCTCCCGGCCACCGCTGTGGGCGGCGATCCTGCTCGGGCTCGCGACGCTCGGCATCGTGCTTGCGCTCGCCCGGCCGCGCTGGGGCGAGTCGATCGAGAAGGTCGAGCAGCGGGGAGTCGACATCGTCTTCGTGCTCGACACATCGGCGTCGATGGGCACCTACGACGTCCTGCCGTCGCGCATCTGGCTCGCCCAGTCGCTGGTCCGCCGCATGGCGCAGGAGCTGCCCGGAAACCGGGTGGCACTCGTACAGGCGGAGGGAGTGGGCGTGGTCATGGCGCCGCTCACCGTCGACATCGCCGTGCTCGATCTCCTGCTCGATGCCGTCGAGCCCGGCTCGCTGCCGCTGCCGGGCACGCAGTTCGCGCCTGCGATCGCGCGCGCGATCGCTCTGTTTCCCGCCGGCCACGACAAGCAGCGCGTCATGGTTCTGCTCTCCGATGGCGAGGACCACGACGAAAATCTGGCGCCGGTCATCGATCAGCTCGTCGAGGCCGGCATCGTCATGCACACGATCGGAGTCGGTACGACGCAGGGCGCGCCGGTCCCGCTCGCGGGCAAGGAGGGCGAGTTCAAGCGCGCTGCCGGCGGCGAAGTCGTGATCAGCCGGCTGCGCCCCGCCGTGCTCGAGAAGCTCGCCAAGGCGACCGGCGGGACCTACCTCGAAGCGTCGAACGCCAACGCCGACCCGCGCGGAATCCTCGACCGCATTTCGGCGATGCAGAAACGCGGACTGTCGAGCTCCACCGTCGCCACTCTCGAAGAGCGCTTCCAGTGGCCGCTCGCCGCGGCGGCCGCGGCGCTGGCGCTCTGGCTCGTGGTCAGCCCCTATGTGCGCTGGCCACGGCGCGCCGCGCAGGCGGAGGCGGGATGAGCCGCCCGGGAATCGCCGCCAGCTCACGCCGGCCCAACCTGGCCGCGTCGACTGTTCTTGTCCTCGTCGCAGGGGGAATTCTCGGCGGTCTCTTGCCTGGAGTCGCCGGCGCGCAGCCGGCCACCGCTCCGCCGGCCTCCGGTGCCCCCCCTGCTCCCTCCGCCGCGGCGAGCGCTCCGGCGCTCGAGCCCTACCGTTTCAACCCGCGCGAGCGCACCGCGCGCGCCCTCGCCGCCTGGGAGAAGGGCCGGCCCGAGGACGCGGTCGGTCCGGCTGACAGCGCGCTTCGGCTGCAGCCGGGTGACCCGCTCGTCGAGTACAACGCGGGCACGGCGCACCTCGGCGCGCAGCAGGCGGACGCGGCGCAAGTGCTCGAACAGGCCGCGAAGCATGCTCCGCCCGGCCTCGCCGCAGACGCCTTTTACAACCTCGGCAACGCGCGGCTCGACACCAAAGACGCCCGCGGCGCCATCGAAGCGTACAAGAACGCCCTGCGCGCGCAGCCTGACTCGCCCTCCGCCAAGCGCAATCTCGAGCTCGCCCTGCGTCTGCTCGAAGAGCAGCAGCGTCAGCAGGAGCAGCAACAGAAGGACCAGCAGAAGCAAGACCAGCAGAAGAATCAGCAGCAGGGTGGCCAGGGCGAGGGCAACGATCCGCAGCAGCAGACGCCGCAGAATCCCGCTGGCCAGCAAGCAGCCGAAGTCCGATCCGCAGCAGAGCCCGCCGCAGCCGGACCCATCGCAGCAGGGCCAGCCGCAGCAAGGCCAGCAGCCGCCGCAGGAGCGTCCGCTGCCGCAGTTCCAGGACCAGAAGGACATGACCGCCGAACAGGCGGCCGCCATCCTCCAGGCGGTCGAGAACCTCGAGCGCCAGCAGCGCCGCGAGCAGGCGCGCGCTCTCGCCCGCGCCAAGACCAGCGTGGAGAAGGACTGGTGAGAGGGCTCGCGAGCCAGGCTACCGCCGTCTGCGCCGCGGCCTTGCTGTTCGGCACGCGTCGCGCTGGCCGGGGAGCAGCGCACCGAGGCGACGGCGGTGCTCGAGCCCGGCCTGCTCGGGCGTCGAGGAGCTGGCGAGCTTCACCATCACGGTGAGCTCCGGCGGGTTTCGGCGGCCTCGAGGCCCACCCCGCCTTCGAGCTCGACAACCTCGAGGTCGCAGCGGGTCCGTTCCAGTCCCAGAGCCAGCGCTGGGTGAACGGCACGACTTCGAGCAACCTGCAGCTCACCTGGCGGTTGCGTCCCAAGGGAGTGGGACCGGCGCGGGTGCGCGCCATCGCGCTCACCGTCGAGGGCAAGGCGCTGCGACTCTCGGACAAGGAGGTCCAGGTCCAGCTGGAAGCGCCGCCCCGGCGGGAGGCTGCCGCGCCGCCCACCGGGCGATCGTTCGATCCCTTCGAGGACCTGTTCGGACGCTCCGGTGTCGGCCGCCGCCGGCCGCCGCCCGCCGCGGAGACCAACCGCCCGAAAGTCTTCCTGCGCGCCGAGCTGCAGCCGCCAGCCGTCTATGTCGGGCAGCAGACGACCTACACGCTCTGGCTCTACACCCAGACCGATGTCGGTGCCTTCCAGCCCACCCACATGCCGGCATTCAAAGGCTTCTGGGTGCGCGAGGTCCCGCAGCCGGCCGAGCTCAAGCCGGAATGGCTGGAGCAGAGCGGCGAGCGCTTCGGGCGGGTCGCCATGCTGCGCCGCGCCCTCTTTCCGCTGCAGGCGGGGAAGTTCACGATCGAGCCGACAGAGGTCGATCTCGTCGCCCGGATGGCCGAAATCGGACCGTTCGGCACGCCTTTCGGGAGGTCGGAGACCCTGCATCTCAAGACCGAACCGATCCCGCTCGACGTCCAGGCCCTCCCGAGCGCGCCGCCCGACTTCACTGGGGCGGTGGGCGATCTCGCCGTTTCGGCCCGGCTCGACCGCTCGACTCTCTCGGTCGGCGAAGCCGCCACGCTCACGATCCGCTCCACCGGGCGCGGCAATCTGCAGAGCCTGCGACCGCCGGAGCTCGCGCTCCCGGAAGGCCTGCGACTCTTTCCGCCGCATCAGGAGAGCGCCGAGAGGCTCACCGACGGCAGTCTGGTCTCGTCGCAGGAGTGGAGCTACGTGATCGTCCCCCAGCGTCCCGGGACTTTCGAGCTGCCGGCGCTCGCGCTGCCCTATTTCGATCCGGCGGTCAAGGAGTACCGCAGCGCGGCGACGCGCCCGCTCGCGCTCACGGTGACCGGCGATGCCGCGGCGGCCGCAAGCCCGGCGACCGGAGGGAGCGCAGCCGGTACGGCGACAGCGGAGCCGGCGGCGAATCCGCAAGCGGCGGCGGCCGCGGCCGAAGATCTGCCGGCCGCCAGCTCGGACGGGGCTAGCCAGTGGCGGCTCTGGGCGGCAGGCGGCGGCCTTCTCGCCGCCAGCCTGCTCACCGCCGGGGCGCTTCGCCGGCGCTTCGGCTCGGCACGCTCGCGCGGCGCCGGGCGCTCGCTCGCCGCCGCGCTGCGGGCGGTCGAGTCGGCGGCGGCGAAAGCGACGCCGCGCGAAACCGCGGCCGAGATCGAAGAGACGCTGCGCCACCACCTCGAGTCACGCTTCGAGATCGCGCCCGGTACGCCGGTCTCGCAGTGGCATTTCCGGCTCACCAGCGCCAAGGTCGATCCGGCGGCGGCGACCGAGCTCGCCGAGCTCACCAGGGAGCTCCACTACCTGCGCTACGCCCCCGAGCTGGCGGCAGCCGAGGAGCTCCGCGCCGACGCCCTGTCGCGGGCGCGGCGCCTCGCGCGCGCCCTGCGCTAGGCCGGTCGCCGATTGCACAGGGACCCTGGCCGCACTTCTGGTATCTTCTCGGCGGTTTCTTTCAGCGTTCAGAGTGCTTCGTCATGAGCGAAGTCTTCAGCCTCGACCCCCACGCACTCGAGCAATTCCTCGAGCGTCGACGTGCGTCCCTGCCGCATTTCGAGCCCGAGATGAGCCTGGCGGACAATCTCGTCGAGGTGCTGCGCAAGGCGGACGAGTTCGTGCCCTCGGAAGCCGGGTCGATCCTGCTCGACAATCCGCGCGTCAAACAGGTCGATCGCCGCCGCAACCGCCTCACCTTTCTCGCCGCCTTCGGCGACAAGGCCGAGCTGCTCGTCGGTCAGACGCTGCCTGCCGACCAGGGCATCGCCGGCCATGTCTACCTCTCGGGCAAAGCCTACTCGTCGACCAATGTCGCTTCCGACCGGTTCTTCGATGCCTCGATCGACGCCGAGACCCAGTACCGCACCCAGTCGCTGGTCGCCATCCCGATCCGGATCGGTACCGATGTCTGCGGCGTCCTCGAGCTGGTCAATCGCCGGGGCGCCGCCTGCTACAGCGAGCACGAACGCGACCTGCTCGAGATCTTCGCCGACTACATCTCGATCGCCATCCAGAACGTGCTCGACGGCAGGCTGGCGCAGGAGGCCGCGAAGCGCGACAACCTCACCGGCCTCTTCAACGATCGCTACCTGCATTCAGCGCTCGAACAGACGCTCGCCCAATGCCGGGCCGCCGATCGCGACCTGGCGCTGCTCTTTCTCGATCTCGACTACTTCAAGCTGGTCAACGACACCCACGGGCACCTCGCCGGTTCCCAGGTGCTGCGCGAGACCGGACAGCTCCTGCGGCGCTCCGTCGGACTGGCGCGGGCGCTGGTCGCACGCTACGGTGGCGACGAGTTCGTGATCGTGATCCCCGACACCCCGGCCACCGAAGCCATGGCGATCGCCGAGCGCCTGCGTGCCGACGTCGAGCGCGCCGTCTTCTGCGAGGCGGCGGGCGAAATCCAGCCCGATGCCCTCCACCTTACGGGACTGTACTGCTCGATCGGCGTGGCGACGCTCTCCCGCCACGTGGAGAAGGAGCAGACCCTCGCTGTCGCCAAGAGCCAACTCCTGCGGCTCGCCGACTCGGCGATGTACCGCGCCAAGGAGGCCGGCCGCAACCGTGTGATGCTGGCCGATATCGCAGCCGACCTGAACTCCGGCCTTTCGCGCACCGCGGCGCGTTGACCGGCCTCCGGCCGGCCTGATAGTCTGGCCCTGCTGCGACTTCCCTGCGAAGGCTCTCCGGCCTTTCGAATCAATGACTTCCCGCACTTCCATGTCCAGTACTCAGAACGACGCGAGGCCCCGATGACGACCACCGTCCACAACTCCGTTCGTTTCACCCCGCAAGAGGTGCGTGAGGTTCTCTCCCGGCACATTCTCGTCGACGGCTACCACATGGTGCAGGACATCGAGAAGAGTCACGGCGTCTATCTCCACGACGCCGTGCGCGGCCGCGACGTGCTCGACTTCTTCGGCCACTTCTCCACTTCGCCCCTGGGGTTCAACCACCCCAAGCTCGCCACCCCGGAGTTCGCCCAGCGGATTCTGCCCGCGGCGCTCAACAAGCCGGCGAACTCCGATATCTACACCACTTTCATGGCCGAGTTCGTCGAGACTTTCTCGCGCACCGTTCCCGAAGCCTTCCGCAAGCACCTCTTCTTCATCGAAGGCGGCGCCGCGGCGGTCGAGAACACGCTCAAGGTGGCCTTCGACTGGAAGGTGCGCAAGAACCTCGCCGCCGGCCGGGGCGAGCTCGGCTCGCAGATCCTGCACTTTCGCCAGGCCTTTCACGGCCGCAGCGGCTACACCCTTTCGCTCACCAACACCGCCGACCCGCGCAAGACCCAGTACTTCCCCAAGTTCCCCTGGCCGCGGATCGTGAACCCGATGCTGCGCTTCCCGTCGACGCCGGAGGGGCTCGAGGCGACGCTGGCGCTCGAGCGCCAGGCGGTCGTCGAGATCGAGAGCGCGGTGGCGAAACACGGGCACGACATCGCCGCGCTCATCATCGAACCGATCCAGGGCGAAGGCGGCGACAACCACTTCCGCGCCGAGTTCCTGAAGAAGCTCCGTGAGCTCGCTGACGAGCACGAGTTCCTGCTCATTTTCGACGAGGTGCAGACCGGCTTCGGCACGACCGGCAAGTGGTGGTCGTTCCAGCACTTCGGCGTCGAGCCCGATATCTTCTCGTTCGCCAAGAAGACGCAGGTCTGCGGCCTTGCTGCCGGCCCGCGCATCGACGAGGTCGACTCGGTGTTCAAGATCTCGTCGCGCATCAACTCGACCTGGGGCGGCAACCTCGTGGACATGGTGCGCTGCCAGCGGATCATCGAGGTCATCGAAGAGGAAGGCCTGTTGGCGAACGCCACCGAAGTCGGCGCCCACGTCGTCGCCGGCTTCCGGGAGTTCGAGCGCCTCTTCCCCGGCAAGGTCACGAACGGCCGCGGGCGCGGCTTCTTCGTCGCCTTCGATCTGCCGGACACCGAGACCCGCAACCGGACGCTCACCGCGCTCAACGACAGCGACGTCCTCGGCCTCGCCTCGGGCGACCACGCCATCCGGATGCGCCCGCCGCTCGTGCTGTCGCATTCCGAGGCCGACGAAGGCCTGCGCCGCATCGAGCGCGCTCTGGCGACGATTCTCGGCTGAACCGCGGTCCCGCGCTCCGGGGCGCCCCGGACTCCTCAGGCCTAGAAGACCGGCGCGCAGCGGTCGCGCGGGAAGGCCTCGGCGGAGGACTCGCGCATCGCGGCGGCGGAGGCGAGCTTCATCCGGCGCACGCCGGCGCGCTCGACGCGGATGCGCGCCACATCTGCCGGCCAGGGAGAGCGCCTAAAGAGGTGCAGCGAGACCGCCAGCGCCGGCGTGGTATCGATCTGCGCCGCGAGCTCCACTTCGTCGACCGGCAGACGCGCCGGGCGGCAAGGGCTGCGGCGCCGCGCCCGCCGCCTTTTTCACCATCTCGACCCGCCAGCCGGCGTCGATTCCCGGCCAGTGCTCGAGGCGCTCGAGCGCCTGGCGGAGCAGCCTCTCGTGCCCGCGCCACGCGGTCGCTGCAGCGAGGCGCGGTTCCGCGAGCAGCGCCCGCGCCCGGCAATCGACAATGTCGGCGGCGGCGACCGTCGGCATCGAGCATCGCCAGCTGAAACGCCGCAAATCCGCCGAGCGGGTCGAGCGCCAGCGCGCGTTCCGAGGCCTCGCGAGCCAGGTCCTTCCGACCGGCCTCGAGTGCCAGAGCTCCGGCGCGCAGCCACAGCGCAGCGACCCCCGGCGCAGCGCGCGCCGCCGTGATCGCCGCAGTCGCCCGCTCGCCGACCGGCACCTCCGCCGACCACGCCCACCGGGCGCGATAGAGGGCAAACTGCGGATCGAGCGCCATCGCCTGTGCCATCAGCGGCGCCGCCTGGGCGCGCATGCGGACTCGCGCCGCTGCTTCGTACAGCGCCTGCGCACGAGCGAGCGGCAGGAGGACCACGACCGCCGCGCCGGCGTAGATCCAGCCGATGAAGTCTGTCCGGCGCGAACGGCCGACGCCGCCCTCCCCGGAGCGGCTGTGCGGCATGCGACATCCGCTCCGCATTCCCCCGCCAGCGCCGCACCCGCCGCCAGCGCCGCAGCCAGCGGCAGGGCGGTGACCGAGAGCTGGGCTCCGCCCAGCGCGGTGAGCAGGAAGCCCGCCACTCCGGCGAGTCCCGCCTCGAGGAGCCCACGGTCGGCCGCTGCGCTGCGCCCGCGCCACCGGCGCAGAAAAAGAGGCCGGCGATCCCGGCCGCGAGCGCCAGGCCGACGAAACCGAGCTCGTAGGCCAGTGCCAGCGGCAGTGAGTGCATCTCGCCGACCACTTCGCCCGACGGGTTGACCCCCGGCAGCGGCCGCAGGTGGAGGGCGAGCGTCCACGGCGTCGATCCGGGTCCCCAGCCGAAGATCGGGCGCTCGGTCGCCCCCTGCCAGCCGGCGAGCAGATAGACCTGCCGCGCCGAGGCCGAGGAATCCTCTCCGCGAACGATCGCCGCCGCGCGCGGCACGAGAAGCGCCAGACCGAGAAGCGCCAGACCGAGAACCAGGTGGCGGGCGCGTTCGAAACGCGCCGCCCCGGCGAGCGCCATGAGGGCGAGAACCGCGCCACCCAGAAAGGAGCGTGTCTCGACCAGCGCAGCAAGCCCCGCCGCGAGCGCCAGCAGCGCCAGCCATCTGCCGGCTCCGCGGCGCCGGAGCGCCGGCACGACGAGCGGCAGGGTGCACACCAGGAAGGCGGCGAGAAGATTGTGATGCCCGAGGGGCATCGCGGCGCGCGAACTGGCCTGGCGCACCTGCTCCGCGAGCGCCCAGATCGCGGTTGCGGCGACCACCGCGCTCCACGCCGCGAGGCCGATCTCGCGCCGGCGCTCGGTCGACCAGCAGCGCGCGACGAACGGCGCGAGCAGCAGGAAGGCCGGCAGGAGCACGACCCCGACGCGCCCGGCGCGCGCCACGGGCGAAGCCCAGAGGCTCAGCGCGACTGCGGCCAGCAGGGCCCCCAAGAGCCAGCGGCCTGCCCCGCCGAGGCGCAGCGGATCCCGCCAGGCCGCGGCGCCGAGGAGAGCTGCCGCGAGCACGAGCGCCTGCCCGACCGGAGCGGACGGAAAAGCCGCGGCACCAGGAAAGGTCCCGCTCCAGAAGACGAAGCACGCAAGGAGAAGCGGCGGCAGCAGAGGCATCGGCTCGGCGCATTGTATCGGCAGGAACCGCCGACGTCCCAGGCAATCGAGCTGCGATAGAATCCGTCTCGAACGCCAGGCGCTTCCGGCGTTCCTTCCTGCAACCTGCGCGGAGATCCCTCATGACTGTCGCCAGCCCTGCCGACGTTTCGTCCCTGCTTTCCCGACTCGGCCTCGCCGAGGAGAACTCCGGCGCCTTCGCCGGCGCCTGGCTCAAGACCTCTGGACCGCTGGTCGAATCGATCAACCCGGCCACCGGCAGGGCGATCGCGGCCGTCCGGGACGCCACCTCCGCGGACTACGAGCGCGTCGCCGCGAGCTCGGCCGAGGCGTTCCACGTGTGGAAGCGGTGGCCCGCGCCGCACCGCGGCGAGGTCGTGCGCCAGCTCGGCGAGGCGCTGCGCCAGCACAAGGACGACCTCGGCCAGCTGGTCACCCTGGAGGTCGGGAAGGTGCGCACCGAAGGCCTCGGCGAAGTGCAGGAGATGATCGACATGGCCGACTTCTGCGTCGGCCTCTCGCGCCAGCTCTACGGCCTCTCGATGCACTCGGAGCGCCCTCTCCACCGCATGTACGAGCAGTGGCATCCGCTGGGGCCCGTGGGCGTGATCTCGGCGTTCAACTTCCCCGTCGCGGTGTGGGCCTGGAACGCGATGATCGCAGCCGTCTGCGGCGACTCGACGCTCTGGAAGCCTTCCGAGCAGGCACCGCTCTCGGCGATTGCCGTGACCCGGATCGCACAGCGTGTCCTGGCGGCCAATGACGCGCCACCGATCTGGAATCTCGCGGTCGGCGACCGGCACGCCGTCGGCGCCCCGCTCGCCGCCGACCGGCGATTCCCGATGATCTCGGCGACCGGCTCGGTCAGCATGGGCAAATCGATCGGCAAAGTGCTCGCCGACCGACTGGGACGGGCTCTCCTCGAACTCGGCGGCAACAACGGCATCATCGTCACCGCCGACGCCGATGTCGACCTCGCTCTGCGCGCGGTGCTCTTCGCCGCCGTCGGCACCGCCGGCCAGCGCTGCACGACGACGCGCCGGCTCTTCCTGCACAAGTCGATCGCCGCCGAGATGAAGGCCAAGCTGGTCAAGGCCTACGGTTCGGTGAGGATCGGCGATCCCAGCGACCCGTCGACGCTGATGGGCCCCCTCGTCCATGCCAAGGCGGTCGCCGACTACCGCCAGGCGCTCGAAGTCGCTGTCGAACAGGGCGGCAAGATCCTCTACGGCGGCAAGGTCCTCGATCGTCCCGGCTTCTTCGTCGAGCCGACGCTGGTCGAAGCGACGGCGCACATGCCGATCACCTGCGAGGAGACTTTCGCGCCGATTCTCTACCTCTTCGAGTTCGACGACCTCGACGAGGCGATCGAGATCCACAACAGCGTGCCGCAGGGGCTCTCGTCGGCGATCTTCACTCTGAACATGCGCTCGGCCGAGAAGTTCCTCTCGGTCGACGGCAGCGACTGCGGCATCGCCAACGTCAACATCGGCACCTCCGGAGCCGAGATCGGCGGGGCGTTCGGCGGCGAAAAGGAGACCGGCGGCGGCCGCGAGGCCGGATCGGACTCCTGGAAGTTCTACATGCGCCGCCAGACCTGCACCCTGAACTACGGCAAGACCCTGCCGCTCGCCCAGGGCGTCACCTTCGACTTCTGAGGCTCGGGTTCGTGCGCCGCGGAAGCGGCGCCGACGCGCGCCGGGTTACTGGCGCTCCAGGGCGGAGGGCGCCTCGGCGAGGCCAGGCGCCAGCCAGCCGTGACAGCCGACGCCGGTGAGACCGGCAGCAGAAAAAAGCTTCTGGTAAAGGAAGGGCGGGCGCAGCTTCAGCGCCAGCTGGTCGCCCTCCACCTCTTCCTGGTCCGTCAGGAGCTCCAGGTAAGCGAGGCCTCCGGTCAGCGTGACGAGCGCCGGCAGCCCTCTTTCGAGGTCATCGACGTCGAGGTAGTGCAGGACGTCGGCGCAGATCACCAGATCGAACGGTCCGCCGACGTTCGAGTTGCTTCAGCTCCGTGAAGCCTCCCTGCACGATGTTGCGACGCTTGCCGAATCTCTTCACGGCATAGGCTGAAGGCTCCACTCCCTGGTAGAAGAGTTTCGGGCGCAGGCGCAGGAGCTCGGCGCGCCAACGAGCCTTCGCCGCAGCCGACGTCGAGCGCGCTGCGGATCGGGCGCTCGAGGAAGCGCTCGGCCATCGCCACCGCCAGCGCGACGCGGCGGCGAAGGGCGGCCGGCGCCTCGATGCGGCTCGTCGTTGCGCGGTACCAGCGCTCGAAGTAGTCGCGGTCGTAGACCTTTTCCTTTTCCGTTACCGGTCTTTTCGCTTCTGTCTTGTCTCGACCTGTTCTCGCAGCTTTCACTTGCGCATCACCGGTCGAGGAAGACCAGCGTCAGCCAGGGGAGATAGGTGATCGCCAGCACTCCCACGGCGCGAATCGCCAGCCAGGGCAGCACCGCCACGATGATCTCGGACATCGGGCGCTCGAACCGGTACGACGCGAGGAAGAGATTCACCCCGACCGGCGGCGTCAGGAAACCCAGCTCCAGGTTGGCGATGAAGATGATCCCGAGATGGATCGGATCGACACCGTAGGCGAGAGCGAGCGGCACGATCAGGGGCACGACGACCGCGGTGGCGGAGAAGATGTCCATCAGGCACCCGACCACGATCAGCAGCAGATTCAGCGCCAGGAGAAAGACCCACTTCGAGCCGATGTGCGCCTGCGCCCAGTCCAGCAGATGCATCGGCACCTGCGCGTCCACCAGGTAACTCGTCAGCCCGAGCGCCACGCCGAGGATGAGCAGCACGCCGCCGACCACCAGCACGCACTCGCGCAGAACGTGCGGCAGGCGCCGCCACGAGATGTCGCGGTGCACCGCAGAGCCCGACCACCACGGCGTAGACGACGCTCGCTCCCGCCGCTTCGACCGCCGTGGCGCGGCCGGTGAGCATCAGCACGACGATCAGGACGGGCAGGAGGATCTCCCACTTCGCCTCCCACGACGCGCGCGCCAGCTCCTTCCAGGCGAAAGGTCGGCCACCGATCCCCGACCGTCGCCCTTCGCGCAGTCCCCAGGCAGCGACCGCCGCCGACCATCAAAGTGCCGGGAAGAATGCCGGCCTTGAAGAGGTCCGGGATCGGCACGGAGGCCACGATGCCGTAGAAGATCAGCGGCAGCGCCGGCGGAAAGAGCAGGCCGAGCGCGCCGGAGGAGGTCAGCAGGCCGAGCGAGAAGCGCTCGCGGTAGCGTCTCCGCCTGCAGCGTCTGGAAGAGCAGCGCGCCGAGCGCCAGGATCGTCACCCCGGACCCACCGGTGAAGGTGGTGAAGAAGGCGCAGAGCACCGCCGTCACCACCGCGGTGCCGCCGGGCAACCAGCCGACGGCGGCGCGGAAGAGCGCCAGCAGGCGCAGGGCGGCCTTGCCTTCGGCGAGCAGAAACCCCGTCAGGGTGAAGAGCGGAATCGACGGCAAGGTCGGGTGCACCGCCAGGCGGTAGCTCTCGATCGGCACCACCGCGATCGGCACGCCGTCGGTCAGGAAAAGCCAGACGGCGGCGCCACCGAGCAACACGAAGAGCGGCGCTCCGGCCGTCGCCCCGAGCAGCAGGACGACGAGACCCGCCAGCTTCGGCGCACCCTCCGTCCACAGCGGAAACTGCCCGAGGAGCGTGCCTGCCAGAAGACCCAGGGTCGCCAAAGCCCGTCCGCTCCACAGCGGCGAAGCCATCCAGGCGAGCCGCAGCGCGAGCACGAGGAAAGCGACCGGCAGCACGAGCTGCGCCACCCAGATCGGAATGCCGAGCGCCACCTCGCCGCCGGCGTCGCGGTCCAGTCGAACCATCTCCAGCGAAGCCCGCGCCAGCAGGATCGAGACCGCGGCGCCGACCGCGCCGGCGAAGATCGCCGCCGCGTTCCGCCACCGTCCTTCGGGAAACAGGGCCGAAGAAGCGATCGCCAGGAGCTTGCCTTCGCGCGCCGCGTAGGCTGCCCCGAGGAAGCCGAGCCAGAGCGTCAGGTGCTGGACGAGCGGCAGCGCTCCGGGCACCCCGCTGCCGCCGAGCTGCCGGAGCACGAGCTCACTCGCGACGATCAGCGCCATCGCCGCGAGCGGCAGGATGGCGAGGGTCGATTCAGCGCGGCGCAGGAAGCTCAGTTGCCGGCCCCTCCGGCCGCCGCCGCGGGGCGCGAGCGGAACTTGGCGATCGCGGCCTCGGCCGCGGCGAGGATCTCCGCCGGCACCCGGCCGTCGCGCGCCGCGACGGCGAAGCGCTGCGCCTCTCCGCGCCAGCCCTTCTGTTCCTCCGCGCCGATCTCGACGACCGAGAGCCCGCGCTGCCGCATCTGGTCGATGGCGCTCTTGTCCTGGCGCGGGACTTCCCGCTCGAGCTCCTTCTCGGTGGCCTTCGCCGCCGCGAGGACCAACGCCTGATCGGCGGGCGAGACCTTGTCCCAGGCGCTCTTGGTGAGCACGACGCCGCCGACCAGCGGGGCGAGGCCCATGCCGAGCATGTAGGGCGTCTGGCGGTACCACTGCAGCGAGAGGGCGGCGATCGGCGTCGTCGGAACGACGTCGATCATCTTGGTCTGGAACCCGAGCAGAATGTCGGTGGCAGCGAGGGGCACCGGTTGATAGCCGTTCTTCTTCCACGCCTGCACCGCGCTGTCGTCCCCCGCCCAGACGAAGAGCTTCTGCAGTTTGAGATCGGCCAGGGTGCGAATCGGCTGGCGCGAAAAGAGGTGGATCCAGCCGCCGTGCCCCCAGTGCAGCAGGACGTAGCCCTTCGCCGCCAGGCGCGCCTCGAGCGCCGGGCGCAGCTCGGCGAGCACGAAGTAGAGCTCCTCGAAACTCTCGAAGTACATCGGAATCTGGAAGACGTTGAACGCGCTGTCGATCTCCGTCAGCCCGGCCACCGTGATCGCCAGACCCTGGAACTGTCCGGCCCGGGTCTTGCGCAGCGCATCCGACTCGTCGCCGGCGACGCCACCGGCGTAGATCCGCAGTTGCACCCTGCCGGCGGTCTCCTTCGCCCAGCGCTCTCCCATCGCGCGGATGGCCTGGTCCCAGATCGAGCCCTGCGGGGCGAGCGTCGCCATCTTGAGCGTTTGTGCGTGGAGGGACGTCGCCGAAGCGAGGAACGCCAGCAGCAGCGCCGCGGCGACCGTGAGCCGCGCCGGCCGGCGTCGAGAGTTTTCAGTTCTGTCCATCAGGAGCCTCCTCCCCCGCCGCTGGCGGGAGCTTGCCTTCGGATTCGTCGGCCTCGTCGATCTCGTCGGTGAAGAAGAAATCATCGATGCGCTCGAGCAGCGTCCGCGCACGGCGTTGCGAGACGAGATTCAGCAGACGATCGGGAGGCGAGGCGTCGGGATCGATCGCCAGTGCCTTCTCCAGCGTCTCCCGATATTCGCGGCGCGCCTGGCGCGCCACCGCCGAAGAGCGCGCCCAGGTGACGTAGGGGCTCGCGCGCAGGCCGCCGGAGAGAGCGATGGCACGATCATAGTGCGCCCGCGCGCGCTCCGCGGAACCGCCCATCATCGCTGGCATCGAGTCGAAGACCAACAAAGCTTCGTGCAGGGAGCCGCGATCCCAGGCCTCTTCGAGCGCCAAGGCGCGCTCGAAGATCGCGCGTACCGAGGGCAGCTGGGCCACCCTCTCCGGACGATCGAGGCCGAGCGAGACCGCCGAGCCCCAGGCGACGCCGGTCCAGTAGAGCGTTTCGACACCCTGGCGCGAGACCCTGGAGAGCGCCGCGTCGAGCTCCGCGGGAGAACCTTCGAGCGCCCCTCCGGCGCCGTCGAAGTCGAGATCGAGGGCCCGCTTGCAGTAGCCGAAGGCCCGGAGGTAGAGCCGCTCCGCCCGCAGACGAATCTGCTTCGCGCGCTCGAAGGACTGGGTCTCGATCGCCTCGGCCTCGGGCTCGAGGAAACCGCCGGCGTAGCTCGAGTAACCGCGGCAGAGGCCAAGCTGGAGACCGGTGTGCCGCGGCGCCTCCTGCGCCAGGCTCTCCATCGTCTTGAGCGCGAACGGCAAGGCGTCGCGGACCAGTTCCGGATCGTCCTCCGTGCTCCAGGAAGAGCCGCCCTGGGTCAGCGCGGTGCCGAGCTTCCCGGCCACGAAGCTGTTCACGGAACAGCCGGCGAGAAGGAGAGCAGCAGCGGAAAGCGGAAGCAGGGCGACGACGCGGGCCATGGTCGGGGTCATTCTAGACAAAAAAAAGAGAGGGGCGTCGCAGCCCCTCCCTTTCCCTGCGGATTCGTCTCCCGAACGATCAGAAGTCGAAGCGCACGCCGAACTGGAAGGTGCGCGGCGTTCCGAAACCGGTCTCCTTGCCGAAGTTCGCGTTCGTCGGCGTGGCGCCGGCGGCGTTGCCCCAGACCATGTTGTTGCCGGGCACGAAGCGGTTCTCTGCGTCCGAGCAGTTGAAGCATTCGGCGAAGACGCCGATGACGCCGGGACCGACGTTGATGTCCTTGCCGACCCGCAGATCGAGCGAGTAGGAGTCCGGCTGGCGCTCGGCGTTGCGCTCCTGATGCACGCCGAGGATCGTCGGACGATCGACATTGTTGGTGTCGCCGTTGACGTCCGAGCCGGCGGTAATGGTCCACGGCGAGCCGGTGCTGTAGCGGAACGAGCCGGCGACGTTGATGCCCCACCAGCCGGTCTCCCACAGGCCGCTTGCGATGCCACGCCAGGCCTGGTCGCGATTCGACACGCCGTAGTTCAGGTCGAGGTTCTTGACGTCCTCGGCCTGGATGCCGGCGAAGTTGCGCTCGTTCGAGTCGTGATCCTTGTCCTGCGACCAGGTGATCGCGGTGTAGTACTGGAAGCCACCGCTCATCCGGCGCTTGGCCAGCAGGGTGATGCCGGTGAACTGCGACTCGGCGTCCGAGAGGCTGGTCGTGATGCGGCCGTAGTAGCTGTTCGGACGCGTGCTGCTGTAGCGCGGCAGGCCGTTGGCGCCGTTGACGCCGCTGTACTGCAGGTTGATATCGGTCAGGCGCTGCAGCTGCTTCGCCTCGGCGTAGGTGATGTCGATACCGACCACAGTCTGCGGCGCGACCTCACGCTCGAAGCCGAGGGTCAGACGATCGGTGTACGGATTTTCGAAGTTCGGGTCGATGGCGAAGACGCCCGGCCGCGCCGGGGTCGGGACGCGGGTGAAATCGATGCGCTCGGTCCCGGCGACGGTGAAGTTCGGCCCCCAGCCCGGCGCCAGCGGATCGGTCGGTTTCAGGGGAGTCGTCGAGCCTGGAATCGTCGGGGCATTGATCTGGTACTGGGTGCCCTGGAGGCCGTTCGAGGTGTAGAGCTGCGCGAGGAGGATCGCCGGCGTCCGCGCCCAGAACCGGCCGGCGGAGAAGCGCAGCACCGACTTCTGGTCTCCCGGCGACCAGGTGATGCCGAGACGGGGCGAGATCTGGTCGGTGATGTCGGCGTCCGGGACCTCGGCCGTCGTGCGGAAGGAGCCGTTCGCATTGCGATCGAGCGGGTTCAGGATCGGGTCGTTCGGGTTGTCCTGGCTCTCGAACCGGACGCCCGCAGAGAGCGTCAGGTTCGGACTTGAAGAACCACTGGTCCTGGACGAAGAAGCGAGGTCTCCTTCTGGCCGAAGTCGGCCGTGCCGGCCTCGTCCGCCGTCAGGCCGCCCAGACCGCCGAACTGGTTGTAGGAGGCCCACTTGCCGGCCAGGAAGTCGGCCCGGCTGTTGAAGCGGAAGACGCCGCGCCAGTTGCCCTTGAAGATCTGGTTGATCGACGGTGTCGTTGTATTCGCCGCCGAACTTGAGGATGTGGTCACCGGTGAGCCAGGTCACCGTGTCGGCGATGCCCTTGCGCTCGGTGGTCGAGACGATCGGCAGGAACGAGACCTCGCCGTAGGCGCCCAGGCCGGAGACCTGGAAATCGGGCAGGTCGAGGCCCTTGTCGAGCCGCGGCGTGTCTTCGGTGATGTAGTTGAGGTTGAGATCGTTGAGCAGGTTGTTGCCCCACTGCGAGCTGTAGGAGGCGACCCAGGCTTCGGTGTCGAGACCCTCGATGCCGTTGTACGAGTCGGTGCGGGTGGTGGCGCTCGAGGTGCCGTTGACGCCGGTGTAGTTGGTGAAGTTGCCGCGCAGCATCAGGCGCTGCGAACCCGTCGGCTGCCAGTCGAGGCGGCCGAAGAGCACGTCGCCGTCCTGGCCGAAGACGTAGGTGTCGGCCGAGGCGAGCTCGGGATAGCGCGCGAAGACGGCCGCATCCAGGACTCGCGAATCGATCGGCACCGTCTCGCTCTTGTTCTGCTCGTCGTAGGAGAGGAAGTAGAACAGCTTGTCGGTGACGATCCGGCCGCCGATCGAGCCGCCGTACTGGTCCTTCTTCTGGTCGCGCGGCTCGGTGCCGTCGGCGAAGTTGGAGATCATGCTCTGCGGCTGGTTGTAGTAGAAGGCCGAGCCGTGCAGGTTGTTGCCGCCGCTCTTGGTGACCACGTTGACGAAGCCGCCGCCCGAGCGCCCGAACTCGACCGAGGCGCCGTTGGTGATGACCGAGAACTCCTTGATCGACTCCTGCGAGACCGACAGCGGAGCGCGGCCTTCGGCGCCGCCCACGGTGCCGCCGAAGAAGGCGTTGTTGAAATCCACGCCGTCGATCGTGACGTTGGTGTTGATGCCGCGCTGGCCGGAGATCGCGAGGTTGCCGCGCTCGCTGTCGAACCGGGTCTGCGGCGTCAACAGAACGAGGTTGCGGAAATCGCGCGCCGCGAGCGGCATCTTCTCGATCTGCTCGGTGAGGATCGTGGTCGAGTTGGAGGTGTTGGTCACCTCGATCACCGGGATCTCGGCGGTGACGTCGATGGTCTCGACGATCGACGAGACCTGCATCGCAAAGTCGATCGTCGGCGTCGAAGCGAGGACCAGACGGACGTCGGCCCGGCTGGAGGTCGCGAAGCCTTCGAGCGCCGCGGTCAAGCTGTAGCTGCCGGTCGGCAGGTTCAGAAGGCGGTAGAACCCCTGGGCATCGGTGGTGGCGGCGACGACCAGCCCGGTCTCCAGGTTCGTCGCCGTGATGGCGACGCCCGGAAGGACCGAGCCGTCTTCGGCGGTGACCGTGCCGGAAACGCGCGTGGTGGTGACGTCGGTCTGGGCCCAGACGGACGCGGCGAACGCCGCAGCCATGAGGCCCGCTGCGAGAACCCTCTGCAACCTCTTCATCAGTCAATCTCCTTGAATCATGGAAGGGAAACGGTGGATCGTGAATCCAGACTGCGACTCGCGCGAGAAATCTACCGGGCACCACTTCTTCGAAGGCGACAGCGCGGGAACAGTACCCTGACTTCTTGTGCGGAATCCTACCCGACCGGAGAGGACCTGTCAGCCGCACAAAGAAATGTGCAAACTGATGACCGGGAGACCCGGACCGAGCGGTCCAATGCCCCACCGGCCATGCCTCCGGGCGCCCGCCGGCCGACTGAAAACCGTGATTCCGTGGCCCGGATCCGGTGTTACACTCGCGCAAAATTTCAACTGGAGAAAAGAGACATGTTCATCGCGCCGTCGCGGAGAAGTTTCGCAGCCTGGGTCGCCTTCGCCCTCCTCCTGAGTGTCAGCGGAGCCGGATTCGGCCAGCAATCCGAGTCCCAGCCTCCCCCGGCCGCAGCCACCGACCCCGCGGCTACCGAAGCGGAGGCTCCGGTCGTCCTCGAAGAGATCACCGTCACGGCGCAGAAGCGCGCAGAGAACGTCCAGCTCGTGCCGCTTTCGATCACCACCCTCGACAGCGAGAAGTTCAACCTCCTGACCCTGGGCGGCGGCGATGTCAAGGCCCTCTCGGGACGCGTCCCGAGCCTGCTCCTCGAGTCCTCCTTCGGCCGCGCCTTCCCACGCTTCTATATCCGCGGCCTCGGCAACACCGACTTCGACCTGAACGCCTCGCAGCCGGTCTCGATGGTGGTCGACGACATCGTCCTCGAGAACCCGGTGGTCAAGGGCATGCCGCTCTTCGACGTGGAGCGCACCGAAGTCCTGCGCGGTCCGCAGGGTACGCTTTTCGGCCGCAACACGCCGGCCGGCATCGTCAAGTTCGACACTGTCCGGCCCTCGCAGGAGCGCGACGGCTTCGTCAGCGCCTCCTTCGGCACCTTCAACGCCATCGATGCCAAGGCGGCGTTCGGCGGCGCGATCACCGACACGCTCTCGGCCCGGGTCTCGCTGCTCTTTCAGTCGCAGTCCGACTGGATCGACAACGGCTTCACCGGCGAGAACAACGCTCTCGGCGGGCATCGGACAGGGGCCTTCCGGATGCAGTTCCTCTGGGAGCCCAGCGAACGCTTCAACGCGTTGTTGAACTTTCACGGCTGGGACCTCGACGGCACGGCGCGAGTCTTCCGGGCCAACATTCTCAAGCACGGCAGCGACGAGGTCGCGAGCGGCTTCTCCCAGGACAAGGTCTACCAGGACGGCCAGAACGACCAGACCATCAGCGCCCAGGGCGGCGCCTTCACTCTCAACTACAAGTTCGACTTCGCGACCCTCACCGCCATCACCGGCTACGAGACGCTCGACATGTACAGCCGCGGCGACATCGACGGCGGCTACGGTGCGGTGTTCGCGCCGCCGTCGGGACCCGGACTCATTCCGTTCCCCTCCGAGTCGGCCGACGGCATTCCCGAGCTCGACCAGTTCACCCAGGAGATCCGGCTCGCCAGCGACACCGGCGGCGCCTGGGACTGGCTCGTCGGCTTCTTCTACTTCGACGAGAGTCTCAAGGCTGAGAGCTTCAGCTACAACACGCTGGCCGGCGGCAGCCAGGACGGCTACGCCTTCCAGACCCAGGACGCCACTTCCTGGGCGCTCTTCTCGTCGATCGACTTCCGGCCGACCGACCGCTGGACCCTGAAGGGCGGCCTGCGCTACACCGCCGACGAGAAGGACTTCGCCGCCGAGCGCCCGGATGGAACCTTCCAGACACCTACGGTCGGCCCGATTCTGGCCTCGACCAACGCCGATCTCCTGACCTGGGATCTCTCGGCCAACTACAAGGCGAGCGACGCGGTGAATGTCTATGGCCGCGCCGGCACCGGCTTCCGCGCCCCGTCGATCCAGGGCCGCATTCTTTTCTGCGCCGACTTCCAGGGCGGCACCAACCCGGCCACGAACTGCGTCTCGATCGCCGACGAAGAGAAAGTCCTGTCGTTCGAGGTCGGCATGAAGAGCGAACTGCTCGAGCGCAAGCTCCGCCTCAACCTCGCCCTCTACGAGTTCACGGTCGATGGCCAGCAACTCGTCGCTGTCGGCGGCCAGTACAACACGGCGACGCTGCTCAACGCCGACCAGAGCAAGGGCTACGGCTTCGAGGCCGACGTCGACTGGGCGCCGACCGCCAACTGGCTGATCACCCTCGGCGGCAGCTACAACCACACCGAGATCGACGACCCGAATCTCGGTGTCGGCCCCTGTGGCGGCGGCTGCACGGTCGTCGACCCGATCGTCGGCGGCCTGGCACGCGTCGACGGCAACCCGCTGCCGCACGCGCCGGAGTGGATCTTGAACGGCATCTTCGACTACCGCCGCCCGGCAGGCTCGGGTCTCTTCTCCGCCAGTGTCGACTGGGCCTACAGCAGCAAGAAGAGCTTCTTCCTCTACGAGTCGAAGGAGTTCAACAGCGACTCGCTGGAGTTCGGCGCGCGCGTCGCCTACGCCTTCTCCGACGCGCGCTACGAGCTCGCCCTTTTCGGCCGCAACCTGACCGACGAAGTGGTCGTCCAGAACGGCATCGACTTCGACAACCTCACCGGCATGACGAACGATCCGCGGACCTTCGGTCTCGAGTTCGTGCTGCACTTCTAGGCTTTACTTCGGGGTGTCGGAGCTCCGCGGGCGCACGACGGCGAGTGCCCGCGGATCGAGACTCACTTCCAGTCCGCCTGCCGCTTCGCCCGGCACCGCGGCGATCGCCTCGCCGTCACCGTAGAGCATCGACGGCCGGTCGAAGGCGAGGCGCACCCGGCGCGTGCGCAAGATCGAGATCGCCGGGTGGGAGAGATGGCTGCCCGAGTAGACGCGTGGAAAGACCGCCAGCAGGCGGGCCCGCGAGAGGCGATGCACGATCACCACGTCGAGCAGGCCGTCGGCCGCATCGGCCTGCGGCGCGATGTGCATTCCGCCCCCGAACCAGCGCGTGTTGGCGAGCGAGATGAACATGACCTCGCCGGCGAATCTGCCGCCGTCGTGGTCGAGCGTCGCGCGCAGCGGCACGAAGCGGGCGAGAACCCGGACCACCGACCAGGTGTAGACCAGCGGCCCGCGCAGGCGCCGGACGCTCTTGGCGTACTCCGCGCACTGGCTGTCGAAGCCCGAGCCGGCGACGCCGCAGAAGATCCCGCCGCCGGCCCGCCCGAGATCGATCCGGGTCACCGGCCCCGCCAGCGCCTGCGCGATCGCCGCGACCGGATCGAGCGCGAAGCCCAGCTCGCGCGCCAGGTCGTTGCCGGTGCCGAGAGCGATCGGCGCGAGCGCGCACCCGCTTCCGGCGAGCCCCTTGGCAGCCTGGTGCCAGGTGCCGTCCCCGCCGCCGACGAGGAGGCGCTCGACCCCCTCGCTGGCCGCGCGCCGCGCGCCTGCGCTGAGCGCCGCCGGACTCTCCGGAACCTCCACCTCGATGCCGTGCCGGCGTGCGGCAGCCACGACCGCGGCGAGCGCGCGGCGCCCGCGGCCGCGACCCGCGGTGGGGTTGAGAAGCATGCGTGCGTTCATCGCGGGAGACCCGGCCGGGATCCTAGCAGCGGCAGCCTGTGGCACCGGCCTTCGCTAGACTCGCCCCATGCCCATACCCCGAAGCCAGGTGCTGGTGTGCGTCAACGACCGCGGACCCGATGCCGCGAAGCCCTGCTGCGCGGCGCGCGACGGGCTCGCGGTCTACCAGGCCTTCAAGGACCGGGTGAAGGCGCGCGGACTGCGCGACGAGGTTCTGGTGACGCGCACCGGCTGCCTCAAGCACTGCAGCCGGGGCGTTACGGTCGTGGTCTGGCCGGGCAACGTCTGGTACGGCGGCGTGACCGCGGCCGACGTCGCCGAGATCCTCGATCGCACCGCCGTGGGCGGCGAGGCGATCGAACGCCTGGCGATGCCGCCCAGTCCATGGGAGTGACTCCGCCGCGGGCGGCAATCGCCCATCACCGCGGTGGGCCGACCGCCCTGCAGGCGTTCGTGCTCGCCGACGGCCGCCGGCCGCCGCGCTGGCCGACCCGCGTCGAGGCGTCCTGGGACGAGAGCCGGCTGCGCGTGTCGTTCGACTGCAGCGACGACGATGCCTGGGGGACGCTCACCGAGCGCGACGCGCCGCTCTGGCAGCAGGAGGTCGTCGAGCTCTTCCTCGCCGCGGGCGAGGCGGAGCCGACGCACTACTTCGAGTTCGAGGTCAGCCCGGGAGGCGTGCTGTTCGACGCCCGCGTCGCCAATCCCCACGGTGACCGCATCGGCATGACGGTCGACGCGGAGTGGAACTGTCCCGGCATCGAATGGGGAGCTGCGCCGACGGGAGTGAACGCGGACTGGCGGGCCGAACTGGCGATTCCATGGCGCGGACTCGGCCTCCAGGCGGCGCCGGCGGCGCTGCGCGCCAACTTCTACCGCATCGAGCGCCCGCGCGCAGGGGAGCCCGAATTTTCCTGCTGGTCGCCGACCTTCACCTCGCCGGCCGACTTCCATCGCCCCGGGCGATTCGGCGTTCTCGACCTGATCCGCTAGACTCCCGCTTCCCCGATTCACCGGAGGTCACGCACATTCGCAACACTCAGGCTCCACCGCCGTTCGACGTCGACGCCGCTGTCGCCCATCTCTCCCGCAAGGACCGCACCCTCGCCCGGCTGATTCGCGAGGTCGGCCCGTGCCGGTTGGAGATCGCGCCGCGCCAGAGCCCCTACCAGGCGCTCCTCGAGTCGGTGGTCTACCAGCAGCTCACCGCCAAGGCGGCAGCGACAATCTACGCCCGGGTCTGCGCGAGCTTCGG
This sequence comes from Thermoanaerobaculia bacterium, assembly GCA_963788175.1. Taxonomy (GTDB): domain Bacteria; phylum Acidobacteriota; class Thermoanaerobaculia; order Multivoradales; family JAGPDF01; genus JAGPDF01. The sequence goes on along the minus strand of CAWBFZ010000011.1, from coordinate 168,721 downwards.
TTCCAGCCGCTGCCCCGGGCCGGAGAAAGTCGCCGGCGCCTCCGACGAAATGTTGCGGGCCGCCGGCCTGTCGCGCAGCAAGGTCGCCGCGGTGAAGGATCTGGCGGGCAAGGCGATCGCCGGCGAGATCCCGACCCGCCGCGCCGCCGAGAAGCTCTCGGACGCCGCGCTCGTCGAGTGCCTGACGAGCGTCCGCGGCATCGGCACCTGGACGGTCGAGATGTTCCTGATCTTCACCCTCGGCCGGCCCGACGTCCTGCCGCTCGACGACTACGGCGTGCGCAAGGGGTTCGCGCGCACCTACGGGAGGGACGTCCTGCCCAAGCCCAAGGAGCTCGCCGCGCTCGGCGAGAAGTGGCGGCCGTTCCGCACCGCTGCCAGCTGGTACCTCTGGCGCGCCCTCGAGCTCGAAGCCAGGTCCTGAAAAGCAGCAGCTAGGAATCCGGATCGAGTTCGTCGACCGGCTTGCGGGCCGCGCTGGCCGCGCGCGCCACGCGCGCTTCGGCCTCCTTGCCGAGCCCGGCTTCGCGCGCCGCCTCGCTGTTGCGGCCCTGCCGGCTGTAGGTATCCGCCAGCACGTAGTGCCCCAGGGGCGTGAACGGCCCCTTGGCGTCGAGCGCCAGGCCACGCAACGCCTCGCGCTCGGCGCCGGCGAGGTCGCCTGTCGCGAGCAGCGCCCGCGCCAGGAAGAGCCGTCCCATCGCGTACTCCTCGTTCGCGGCGACGGCACCGCGCAAAGCGGCGAGCGCGCCGGCAGAATCCCCCATCCCCTCGAGCAGCCGCCCGAGGTTGAAATAGGCCTTGAAGCTCTGCGGATGGTCGGCGATCTCGGCGCGATAGGCGGCGACCGCTTCCGGCAGGCGTCCCTCGGTCTCGAAGACGAGCGCGCGGTTGTAGCGCGCGTGTTTGGCCTTGGGGTCGATGGCCTGGGCGCGGTCGAGCGCCGCATGCGCGGCGGCAAGGTCCTTGCGGCGGAAGGCGACCACCGCCAGACCGACTTCGGCCCGCGCCGTCTTGGGCTCGACCTCGAGGGTCCTGCGCAGTCCCTTCTCGGCGTCGTCGTCCCGGCCTGCGTCGAGCTCGACCTGCGCCAGCCGGTAGAGAATCTGGGCGTTTTTCGGGTCGCCCTCGAGGTACTTGCGATAGCCGGCGACCGCGGCGTCGATTTCGCCGCGCGCGACGTAGGTGTCCGCCAGCCCGATCATCGCCCAGTCGTGATCGGGGCGGCGCTTCAGCGTCTCGCGGTAGAAATCGGCCGCCTTCTCCCAGCGACGCTGACGGAACTCGACGTTGGCGAGCGTGAACCAGGCGTCGACGACTTCGGAGTCCACGGCGAGGACCTCGCGGAGCAGGCGGGCGGCTTCCGCCGAATCCTCGCCGCGCGACAGACTGCGCGCACGCCCCATTTTGGCGAAGGCCTCGAGGCGGTCCTTCGGATCCGGGAGCTCGCGGAACGACTTCGCGGTGTCGGGGGCCTGCCCGCCGATATAGCCCAACGCCGCCAGCGCCCGCATCGTCTCCTCGTCCTCCTCCACCGGCGCCGAGCCGGTCGCCGCTGGCTTCACCGTGGCGTCGAGCGCCGCGAGCTCAGCCCGCAGTTGGCGCACCACGGGACGCTCGCCGTCGGCCAGATTCCGGGTCTCGCCCGGATCGGCCTCGATGTCGTAGAGCTCGGCGCGCGGCGCTTCGATGAAGTGCCAGCGGTCCCGCCGCAGGGAACGCAGTTCCGACCAGCCGTAGTGGAGGCGCGGCAGGAAGATCTCGCTGTAGCCGCGCGGCAGGGAACCCGGCGGGTCCGCCGCGCCGGCGAGCAGCGGCACGAGGCTCCTCCCCTGCCCGGGATCGAGCCCCCCAGTCACTCCTGCCAGCTCGAGCAGGGTCGGGGCAACATCGGCCTGGCCCACCGGTGTCGCGACCACCCGACCGTGCACGCCGGCATAGGGCGCATCGAGCAGAAACGGCACCCATGAGGTCGAGCGGTAGATGAAGAAGCCGTGGTCGGCCTCGCCGTGGTCTCCGAGCCCTTCGCCGTGGTCCCCCATCACCGCGACGATGGTGCGCTCGCGCAGTCCGCGCGCTTCGAGGTGATCGAGAATGCGGCCGACCAGGCTGTCGGTCCAGGCGATCTCGGCGTTGTAGGGCGATTTCGGGTAGCGGCTCTTCCACGGTTCGGGCGGCGTATGCGGGGTATGCGGATCGTAGAGATGGATCCAGGCGAAGAATCGTTCACCCGCTCCGGCGCCGTTGGTGCCGCCTCCCTTCAGCCCGTCGATCCACTGCGTCGCCTGCGCGATCGTCTCGTCGCCGGGCCGCTGGATTTCGCCCAGGCTGAGCGTCTTCACTTTCTCGAGGTCGAAGTCGTCGAAGTAGCGCTCGAAGCCCTGCGCGATGCCCCACTTGTGATCGAGCACATAGGCGGAGACGAAGCCGCCGGTGCGGAATCCAGCTGCAGCGAACGCCTCGGCGAGCGTCTTGTGCTCGTCGGCAAGGCGAAAGCCGCCGTTGTCCCGCACCCCGTGGGCCGCCGGCAGGAGCCCGGTCATGAGCGTCGAGTGCGCCGGCAAGGTGAGCGGGGTCACCGAAGCGGCGTGCAGGAAGGTCGCTCCCGAAGCGGCCAGGCTGTCGAGGAATGGGGTCGCCGGCGCCGAAGCGCCGAGGGGACGGCCATAGACGCCGATCCGGTCGGCGCGGGTCGTGTCGAGGGTCACCAACAGGACGTTGAGCTGGTCGCGGCGGACGCCGGGCGGCAGTTCGCCGAGCGCCCTGACGCCTGGCGCCGTGCCGGCGGAGGCGCCGGTGGGGCTGGCGGAATCGGAGGGTCCGGAACCGCCACAACCGAGGCTGCCGAGGGCGGCGCCGACACCGCAGACCAGGCCGAGCGCAATCCAAATCGGCGGAGTCCATCCATCGGGCCGTCGCGGCGCGGGCATGGCCTACATCCTACGCAATCGCTTGGTGCAGCGCCTCCACCCTTGTCGGACCGAGCCTTCGGCGCTATTGTGCGCCGCAAGTACCGGCAAGTTGAACCGTGGCAGAGATCTTGCGCTCGCAATGCGCAGCTGGATCGCGATGCCGCGAACTCTCTTCGGGATTCCGAAGGCGACCAAGGAGGCAGGGATGAAGACAGGACGGTTTCGGAGCACACTGGGAATGGCCCTCTGCGCCACGCTTCTCGCGTCCGCGGGCTGGGCGCAGAGCAAGACGACTGCCGCGCTGACCGGAACGGTGACCGACGACTCGGGAGCCGCGGTTCCCGGCGCCAGCGTCGAGGTCACGAGCCCGGCGCTGATCGGCGGCGCGCGGCTTGCGACGACTGACGAAGGCGGTCGCTTCCGGTTTCCCGAAGTGGCGCCCGGAATCTACACCGCGGTGGTCACCCTCGAAGGCTTCCAGACGGTGCGCCTGGAGGGCATCACGCTGGTGACCGGAGCGACGCAGGATGTCGCCGTCAAGCTCGGCGTCGCCGCCATCACCGAGACCCTGGTGGTGACCGCAGACGCCGCAACGGTCGATACCGCGAGCTCGGCCACCAACACCAACCTCGACAGCGATTATCTCCAGAACCTGCCGACCAGCCGCTTCCAGCCCGACGTGTTGAACCTCGCTCCCGGGATCAACAACGACGTCGCTTTCGGCTCGGCCGGTTCAGGACTCGCCTATCAGCTGGACGGCGTCGACACCTCGGATCCGGAAGGCGGCACGGCCTGGTCGTTCGTCAACTTCAACATCGTCGAGGAGGTCCAGCTGGTCGGCCTCGGCGCCGCTGCCGAGTACGGCAGCTTCACCGGCGTGGTATTCAACAGCGTCACCAAGTCGGGCGGCAACCAGTTCAAGGGCCTGGTCGATCTCTACTACTCCAACAAAGACCTCTCGGACAGCTTCTCCGGCGAAGAGTTCGTCGGCCTGAACCCGAGCAATGAGCTGTTCATCGACACCACGGCCCAGATCGGTGGCCCGATCTCCCAGGACAAGCTCTGGTTCTTCGTCTCCGGCCAGTACTACAAGGAGGAGAGCTCGAACGGCGGCCCGATCCGCACCGAGGAGTCGCCGCGCCTCTTCGGCAAGCTCTCCTTTCAAGCGAACGAACAGAACAACATCGAAGGTTGGATCGAGTGGGACCGCTACGACATCGTCGGCCGCGGCGCCGACTCCGTCACGCCGCTCGAGGCGACGGTCACCGAGGACGCTCCCGAGTACGTCGGCAACCTCTCCTGGCGGTCGATCCTCTCCGAGAACACCATTCTCAACGTCTCGTACGGCGGCTACGACGGCTACTACTACCTCGATCCGCAGAATGGCTACGACGTTGCCGGACGCTACGACGCCGCGACCGGGCTGCTACAACACCAACTCCACCTACTTCTACCTTGCCGACCGGCAGCGCAATCAGGTCGTCGCGTCGGTCTCGCACTTCGCCAACGACTTCATCAAGGGCGATCACGATTTCAAGTTCGGCATGGAGCTGGAACGCTCGACGGTGCGCAGCCGCTACGGCGCGCCGACCGGCGCCTGGTTCTACGACAACTACGGCTACGCCGACGATCCGGGCACGGAAGAGTATGACTACGTCGCCTACACCCAGGGCTACTACAACTACAGCTACGACCTCAAGGGTACGGTCGAGCGCGCCTCCCTCTTCGCACAGGACAGCTGGCGGATCACACCCACCTTCACGGTCAACGCCGGCGTGCGCGCCGAGTTCAATCAGGGCAGCGTCCCCGGCCAGGACAAGATCTTCGACAACACCGCCGTCGCACCCCGCCTGGGCTTCGCCTGGGACATCACCCAGGACGGCAAGACCGTCCTCAAGGGGCACTACGGCCGCTACTACGAGAAGTTCGTCGCCACCGAGTTCTACTACGCGAGGCCCGGGGCCTACACCCCGCTCGAGTTCCGCAACATCTATCCCAGCGGCTACATCGAGGACCTCGGTCAGGCCACGGCCGACACCGTCGTCCTCGACAAGGACCTGAAGCAACCGTATCTCGACCAGTACACGCTGGGCATCGATCGCGAGTTGGGCGGCGGCATCACGGCCTCGTTCACCTACATCCATCGCGAGAAGAAGGACTTCATCGAGACGGTCAGCCGCGACGGGATCTTCGTGCCCATCGACGGCGTGGTCGACGAGACGGGCAGGCCGGCGACGGTCTACGACTACCTCAATCCGGAGACCGACGTCCTCGCCTACCGCAATCCGCCGGAGCTGCATCGCAAGTACGAGGGCTACATGTTCACCCTCAACCGGCGACTGCGCGACAACTGGCAGATGCTGCTGTCCTATGTCTATTCCGAGGCGACGGGCAACATCGACAACCTCAGCTCCAGCAGCCAGTACGGCGGCGACAACGCGAGCGGCTTCCTCAACACGCCGAACTCGCTCGTCTTCGCCGAGGGCAAGCTGACCAACGACCCGACCCATGCGGTCAAGCTCCAGGGCTCCTACGCCTTCCCGAAGCTGAACCTGCTGTTCTCGGGCAACTACACCTTCAACACCGGGGATACCTACAACCTGCGTTCGACCTGCCTGGTGGTGGACGGCGACTGCTACGACTTCAACCAGGGCACGGTGCGCTTCCACGGCGAGCCGCGCGGCAGCCGGCGGCTCGACGACAAGAGCGAGCTCGACCTGCGGGCCGAGTGGTACATGGATATCGGCAAGAGCGAGGGCCGCATCGGACTCTTCCTCGACATCTTCAACGTGACCAATCAGGCGCGCTTCACCCTCGTGCAGGATCGGGCGGGAAGCTCGTTCGAGACCGGACGCTCGACCAACCTGCCGCGCACCTACCGCTTCGGAGCGAAGTACACCTTCTGATTCCGCGCTCGGATTCGGGCAGTTGAACCGGGGACCGGCGAGCCATCGCCGGTCCCTTTTGTTGTTCCGGCAGTCCGCCCCGGGGCGGGGCGGTCAGAGAATCGACGCGGCCCGCGCCGGGCCGCGCACCGCCACCCAGACGACCGACAGGCCGGCGACCACTGCGAGCCCCAGGGCGAGGCCCCACCAGATGCCGATGAGGCCCAGGCGCTCCGGGCGTCCGAGCCAGGCGGCGAGCGGCAATCCCAGCGCGTAGTACCCGACGAGATTGAACAGCGCCGCCGGCCGGGTCCGGCCCATGCCGCGCAGCACGCCGCTGCCGACCACCTGCAGGCCGTCGAAGAGCTCGAAGGCGGCGACGATCGGCAGCAGCGGTCGCCGCCAGGGCGACCACCGCCGGGTCGGCGGTGAACCAGGACGGAATCACCTGCCGGCCGGCGATGAACAGGAGGGCGAACAGCGCCATCACGCCGCCGCCGAGGGTGAAGGCGACCCAGGCCGCGCGCTGCGCCGCCCGCGGCTCGCCGGCGCCGATCAGATTGCCCACCCGGGCCGAGGCGCCGAGGCCGATCCCGAGCGGCACCATATAGGTGATCGACGCCAGGTTGAGGGCGATGGAGTGCGCGGCGAGCTCGGCCCCCCCCAGCCAACCGGCCCACAGCGTCGAGATCGCGAAGGCCCAGTATTCGAGGGCGAGCATCAGGGCCACCGGCAGGCCCAGGCGAAAGATCTCCGACAGGCCCTTCACCCGCAGCCGGGTGAGATCGACGAAGGTCGCCGCTCCGCGCTGCAGGCGGAACCAGCGGATGGCCGCCAGCAGCCCGGCCAGCATCATGACCTCGGTGACCGCGGTCGCCACCCCGGCGCCGACCGCGCCCATCCTTGGCAGGCCCCAGTGGCCGAAGATCAGCAGCCAGTTGAGGCCGGCGTTGAAGCCGCAGGCGGCGAAGCTCACCCACATCGCCGGCCGGACGATGCCGCGCGCCTGCAGGTACTGCTTCAGCGCCACGAAGAGCAGGAAGAACGGCAGTCCGGGAATCTGCACGACGACGAAGTCGTGGGCCAGCGCGGCGGTCGCCGGATCCTGGCCGAAGGCGAGCAGCAGCCGACCGGTGCCGAGCCAGAGGGCGCCGAGCGGCACGCTGACGGCGAGCGCCAGGACGCCGGCATGCAGCAGCGCATCCCCCAGCCGCTCGCGGTCGCGCGCCCCGTGCGCCTGCGAGGCGATGGCGTCGAGTCCGAAGATCAGGCCCATGGCGCAGATCGAGGTGCCCATCACCCAGATGCGGCCGAGGGAGACCGCGTTCAGCGAGAGAACGTCGATCCGCCCGACCATCAGGAGATCGATCGTCCAGAGCAGCATCGACGAGAGCTGCGTCAACGCCACCGGCGTCGCGAGCAGCGCCAATCGGCGGGCTTCGCGCCAGCTCTCGATCGAGATACCCAGGGGCATGCAGGGAAACTATCGTGCCGAGACCGAATTCGCTCATGTAGTATCGCGATCACTCTGCGGAGATCGACATGACACGGGACCCCCTCGCCCTGCGCTCCGAGAGCGTCGCCGAGTTCACCTTCAAGGCCGTCGCCGCCGGAGTCGTCCTCGGCGTGGTGTTCGGTGCCGCCAACGCCTATCTCGGCCTCCGGGTCGGCATGACGGTCTCGGCCTCGATTCCGGCGGCGGTCATGGCGGTCGTCGTCTTTCGCGCCCTGAAGCTGCGCTCGACGATCCTCGAAGCCAACCTCGCCCAGACCATCGGCTCGGCCTCGACCGCGCTCGCGACCGGCACGATCTTCACCATCCCGGCGCTCTTCCTCTGGGGAATGGTGCCGCCCTACATGCAGGTCGTAGCGCTCTGCTTCCTCGGCGGGCTGCTCGGCATCTCGGCGATGATCCCGCTGCGGCGGCTGTTGATCGTCGACGCCCACGCCGAGCTGCCCTATCCCGAGGGGCGCGCCTGCGCCGAGGTGCTGCGTGCTTCCGAGAGCGGCACCAGCGCCGGGGTCTGGATCTTCCGCGGTATGGCGGTGGGAGCAGCGGTCAAGATCCTCATCTCGGTCGCCTATCTGATGCCGAACGAGATCTCCTATCTCCTGCCCGTCCTGCCGAAGGCCGAGCTCGCCCTCGAGCTCTCGCCGGCGCTGTTCGCGGTCGGCTTCATCCTGGGCTACCGCCAGGCCGCCGTCTGCGTCGCCGGCTCGATCGTCTCGTCGCTCGTCCTCATTCCGCTCATTGCCTGGATGGGAGCGCACCTCGGTACCCCGCTCTACCCCGAGACCGTGCGCCTGGTCGCCGACATGGGCGTCGGCGACATCTGGTCGCGCTACGTCCGCTACATCGGCGCAGGCGCGGTCGCGACGGCGGGCATCCTCACGGTGGCGCGCAACTTCCCCACCATGGTCGCCTCCTTCACCGCGGTCGCCAAGGGCCTGCAGAAGAAGGCGGCAGCCAGCGGCGCCGCCCTCTCGGCGGAGAGCCGGCTGGCCGCCGCCACCACCGACCGCGATCTTCCCGGCGGCTTCGTCTTCGGCGGCATCGCCGTCGTCGTCACCGTCTCCTGGCTCGTCCCCGGGATCTTCGCCGGCGGCATGGACCTCACCCAGCGGGCGGTCTGCGCCGCCGGAGTCGGTCTCTTCGGCGTGCTCTTCGTCGCCGTCGCGGCGCGCATCGTCGGCATCGTCGGCGTCTCGTCGCAGCCGACGTCGGGGATCGCGCTGGTCACCCTTCTCGGCGTCGCCTCGGCCTTCGCCGCCGCCGGCTGGGTCGACGGCGGCGCCCGGGCCGCGGTGCTCACCGTCGGCACGATCGTCGCCATCGCCGCGTCGAAGGCCGGCGACATCGCGCAGGACCTGAAGACCGGCTACCTGGTCGGCGCCACTCCGGCCAAGCAGCAGCTCGGCCAGCTGATCGGCGCCGCCGTCGCCTGCTGGGCGGTCGCCGGCACGGTCCTCCTGCTCGGCAACACTTATACCTTCGGGACCAAGGAGCTCGCCGCGCCGCAGGCGACCCTGATGAAGACGATCATCGAAGGGGTGCTGTCGGGAAACCTCCCCTGGGACCTCGTGGCGACGGGCGCCGGGGTCGCGATCTCGGCGATGCTGTGCGGCGTCTCCGGGCTCGCCTTCGCGATCGGCGTCTACCTGCCGCTCTCGTCGATGGCCTGCCTCTACGTCGGCGGCCTGGTGCGCAAGCGGTTCGAGAGGGCGCCCGGTGCGGCCGGTCGGAGCGAGAGCGACCCCGGGATTCTCGCGGCCTCGGGCCTGGTCGCCGGAGAGGGACTCGCCGGCATCGCGATCGCCGCCGCCGCAGCGCTCAAGTGGATTCCGAAGAGCGCCGATCCGAAGGTCGGCGGCGTTCCCGGCGAGCTTCTGACCCTGGCCGTGATTCTGGCGGTGCTCGGGTTCCTCTATGTGGCCGGCAGATCGGCAGCGAGGGCGGTTCCTGAGCCTTCGAGCTAGGGCGGAAGCTTCGCAGCTGGACCGTGGTGCGAGGGAGGTATGGATTCCGAAAAGCTGATTCCGGAAGTTTGGCTTACCCAGAGCGGGATTGTCCTTTACCTGCTGCGCGGAGCCGAAGGATGTCGAGCCGTCTACGTCACCGCCAACGTCCGCGAGCTGACCGGCTACCCGACCGAGCAGGCGCTCCTGCCGGGCTGGTGGGAGCAGAACCTCCACCCCGACGACCGCCTCCGCCTGTTGGCGCGCCAGCCGGAGCTCCTCGGCGGCAACCTCGTTTCGGATGACTACCGCTTCCGCCATCGGGACGGCCACTACTTCTGGATCCGGGATCAGCGCCGATCCATCTCCGGTGCGGAGGAGTCCGACGTCGTCGGCACCTGGACCGACATCTCCGGGCTCAAGCAGATCGAGGCCGAGCTGACGGCGAGCACGAGGCGCTACCGGCAACTCTTCGAAACCAACCCGCAACCAATGTGGGTCTACGACGTCGAGACGCTGCAGTTTCTCGCGGTAAACGACGCCGCGGTCGCGCTCTACGGCTACTCGCGCGACGAGTTTCTGGCCATGACGATCCTCGGCATCCGCCCCGAAGAGGATCTGCCTCGCCTGCGGGCACTTCTCGAGGAATCGCCCGAGTCCTTTCGATCGACGGGCGAATGGCGCCACCGCAGGAAGAACGGCGACATTCTGGAGGTCGAGATCCGCTCGCACGAGGTGCGCTTCACCGGGCGTCCGGCGCGGACCGTGGCGGTCTTCGACCTCACGGAGCGCCAACGCACCGAGCGCGCGCTGCGCGAGACCGAGAGCAGCTACGCCAGCCTCTTCCAGGGCGTATCCGATGCCATCTATATCCAGGACCACGAGGGCTTCTTTCTCGACGTCAACGACGGTGCGGTGAGGATGTACGGCCATCCGCGCGAGAGATTCCTCGGCAACACGCCGGCGTTCCTCGCCGCGCCCGGAAAGAACGATCTGCTCGTGGTCAGCCGGGCAATTGCCGGCGCGCTCGCCGGCGTGCCGCAGCAGTTCGAGTTCTGGGGCCTGCGCGCCAACGGCGAGATCTTTCCCAAGGAGGTCCGCCTCTTCTCGAGCACTTTCCGCGGCCAGAACGTCGTCGTCGCGCTGGCGCAGGACACCACCGAGCGCAAGCGGGCCGAAGCGGAGCTCCGCCTGCTGCGGGAGGCCATCGAGCAAGCCGGGGAGGCCATCCTCATCACCGATCCCGAGGCCAACATCCGCTACGCCAACCCGGCATTCGAGACCGTCACCGGCTATAGCCGCGAGGAGGCCCTCGGCAAGAGCACCCGCCTTCTGAACAGCGGCCAGCAGAGTTCGGACTTCTACCGCGAGCTGTGGGACACGCTGCTCTCGGGACAGACGTGGCACGGCAGCCTGGTCAACCGGCGCAAGGACGGCACGTTCTATTCGGAAGAGGAGAGCATCTCACCGGTGTTCGACGAGCAGGGCCGGATCGCCAACTATGTCGCGGTGAAACGCGACGTCAGTGCCCGGTTGCACCTCGAGGACCAGCTCGTCCAGGCGCGGAAGATGGAGAGCGTCGGCCGGCTCGCGGGCGGCATCGCCCACGACTTCAACAACATGCTGGGCATCGTGCTCGGTTACGCCGAGCTGGCGAAGCGGCGCATCGAGCCCGACAATCCGGCGCAGCAGGCGCTGGATCAGATCCTGCTCGCCACGGAGCGCTCGAGCGACCTGGTGCGCCAATTGCTGACTTTTGCCCGCCGGCAACCGATCGAGCCCCGGGTGCTCGACCTGAACGAACTTCTCGGCCGCACGGGGACGATGCTGCGCGGCCTGCTCACCGAGGAGATCGAGCTCGTCCTCGACCTCGGCGCGGACCTCTGGAGCGTTCGCGCCGACCCCAGTCGAGATCGACCAGATCCTGGCCAACCTGATCGTCAACGCGCGCGACGCCATCGCCGGCGGCGGGCGGATCACGGTGGCGACCCGCAACGCAGCGCCCAGCGAAGAGGACCGCACCCGGTCTGGCGGCGGTCCCGCCGAGAGTGTGCTGCTGAGCGTCACCGACAACGGGGCGGGAATGGATCACGCCACGCTGGAGCGCCTCTTCGAGCCGTTCTTCACCACCAAGCCGGTCGGCAAGGGGACCGGCCTCGGGCTGGCCACCGTCTACGGCATCGTGCAGCAAAGCCAGGGCCGGATCGAGGTCGAAAGTACGCCGGGCCACGGCGCCTGTTTCCGCCTCCATTTCCCGCGCTGCGTGCCCGCCCCCGTCGCACCTCCGGGCGCGATCCCGGCCGCCTCGGCTGCAAAGACCGAAACGGTCCTCGTCGTCGAGGACAATCCTGAATTGCTCGAGCTCACAGGCGAACAGCTCGGGCAACTGGGCTACCGGATCCTGGCAACGTCCTCGGCGTCTGCAGCGTTGGAGCTCGCGGAGAGCGCGGCCGACGGAATCGACCTGCTCCTGACCGACGTCATCATGCCGGAACAGAACGGCCGCGAGCTGGCCGAACGCCTGCGAGCGCAACATCCGCGAATGCGGGTGCTTTTCATGTCCGGCTACCCCGCCGACATCCTCTCCCAGCGCGGGGTCGTGGCTGGCGACGTCCAGTTTCTGCAGAAACCGTTCGACGTCTCGACCCTGGCGCGGAAGATCCGCGCGGTGCTCGACAGCTAGGCCGGACTTCGCTATATTTTTTGCCGGACCCTCCAACGCTGTATTGAGCCTATTCGCCGCGAAAGCGCACGCTGCATAGAGAAGAGATCTCCTCTTCGCTCGATCGACCCGGAGGGTCCTCACGATGCGCATTCCCGATTCGCTTCGCTCGCTCGTACCCATTCTTGCAATGACCCTCACCCAGGCCGCCTGGGGCGACATGACGGTGACTCCGATGGGCGGCAGTCTCAACGCCAACGCGATGGCGGCCGCGCTGCTCGATGCCTCTTCTGGAATCGTCATCAACAGCGCGAGCTACACCGGCGCCAACGGCGCATCGGGCACTTTCGCGGTCGGCACCGACATCCTCGGGATCGACCGCGGGATCCTGCTCACCAGTGGCACGGTCGCCTCGGCTCCAGGCCCGAACGACAACCCGGGCGCCGGCACGGACAACAGCCGGCCGGGCGACGGGCAACTCGACGGCCTGATACCAGGAGGTGCGACCCAGGACGCCTCGGTGTTGACGATTCACTTCACGCCGACCGGCAACCAGGTCCAGTTCTCGTACGTCTTCGCCTCGGAGGAATACAACGAATTCGTCGGTTCGGAGTACAACGACATCTTCGCTTTCTTCGTCGGCGGCACGAACTACGCCGTTCTGCCGGGCACCACCACCCCGGTCGCCATCAACAACGTGAACTGCGGCAGCTCCATCGATCCGTTCTTCCCGCCGACGAACTGCAGCTTCTTCATCGACAATACTAGCGGCGCGCTCAACACGCAGATGGACGGCATGACGACCGTGCTCACCTTCACCGCGCCGGTGAATCCCGGCGTCCAGAACACCATGCGGCTCGCGATCGCCGATGTCAGCGACGGCATTCTGGACTCGGCCGTCTTTCTCGCCGGCGGGTCCTTCACCGACGGGGGATGTGCTCCGAGCGCCACCAAGGCCTGTCTGCTCGGCGGCCGATTCGAGATCTCGGTGAACTGGGAGGACTACCAGCATGTGCATCGTGACGCCCTGGTGGCCTCGGCTGGAACTGCGGAGTCGGCGTTGTTCTACTTCCGGCAGCCGGCGAACTGGGAGTTCCTGATCAAGATCATCGACGGCTGCGCCCTGAACGGCAAGTACTGGGTCTACTTCGCTGCCGCCACGGACGTCGGCTACGTGGTCACGGTGCGCGACACGCAAAGCACTGCAGCGCCCAGGCAGTATTTCAATACCCTGGGCACGGCATCTCCCGCGACCAACGACTCGGGCGCGTTCAACTGCAATTGAGGATCGCCGGGGGTCCCTGGGGCGGCAAGGCATCCGGTTGCCGCCCCCCGGACCCGCCCGGCAGCGCGGCGGACCAGAGGCATCCGCCGCGGCCTGCTAGCATCGCGCCAACTTGAATCCCCTACTTTCTTGCCCGCGCTCTCCTGGCCGCGTTTCTCGATGGGCAGCCGGATCGCTCCTCGCCCTGACCTTCCTGCTCGCCCTCGCCGGCTGCGGCAGGAGCGAGCGGCGGGTGCTGGTCCTGGGCTTCGACGGTCTCGACCCCGACACGATCGACCTGCTGCTCGCCGAGGGCAAGCTCCCCAACTTCGCGAAGCTCCGGCTCGGCGGCGCCTACGGGCGGCTCAAGAGCTTCGAGCCGATGCTGTCGCCGATCCTGTGGACGACGATCGCCACCGGCAAGACCCCCGACCAGCACGGCATCGGGCATTTCGTCGTGCATGCGGCCGGCAGCGAGCGGACGGCTCCGGTGACGAGCGAGATGCGGCGCGTCAAGGCCCTGTGGAACCTCTTTTCCGACGCCGGCAGGCGGGTCGGCACGCTCGGGTGGTGGGCGACCTGGCCGCCGGAAAAGGTGAACGGCTTCATCGCCAGCGACCACCTCGCCTGGCACTTCCTGTTCGCGCAGGGCTTCGAAGAGCAGAGCGGAGCGGGCGCGACCTTCCCGCCCGAGCTCGAGGCCCGGCTGGAGCCGCAGCTCGTCCGCCCGCAGCAGATCGGCCTCCCGGAGCTCGCGCCGTTCGTCGACGTGACGCCCGAGGAGCTGGCGCGCCCGTTCTCGCTCTCCGACGACCTGCAGCATTTCCGCTGGGTCCTGGCGACGATGCGCTCGTATCGGGCTGTCGGTCTCGAGCTCTGGAAGAGCGAACGTCCAGATCTCATGCTGGCCTACTTCGAGGGCACGGACTCGACCTCGCACCTTTTCGGCCATCTCTTCCGCGCCCAGCGGCTCGAAGGCGAGCTTGCGGAACAGCAGCGCCGATACGGCCATGCCGTCGAGGCGATCTACGAGTACGCCGACCGGATCCTCGGCGACTTCCTCGCCGTGCTCGACTCGCGCACCACCCTCGTCGTGGCCTCCGACCACGGCTTCATGCTCGGCGAGCTGCCCGACGACCCGAGCCGGCTGCGCGACATGCGGCGCGTCTCGGAGCGCTTCCACCGCGAGGAGGGCGTGCTCTTTCTTTACGGCGCCGGCGTCCGGCCAGGGGTGCGCATCGACGGCGCGACGCTCCTCGACATCACTCCGACAGTGCTCGCGCTGGGCGGTCTTGCGCCGGCGATGGACATGCCGGGGAAGGTGCTGCGGGCGGCGTTCCGCGATCTGCCCGAGCCGGTCCGGGTGGCCACCTACGAAACCGGCGTGGCACCCGACGCGGCGCCATCCGCGCCGCCGGCGGGGGCGCGCGACGGCAAAGTGGACCAGGCCCTCGTCGAGCACCTCCAAAGCCTCGGCTATCTCGCGGGCGGGGGCTCTCCCGAGAGCGATCGCAACCTCGCGGCGATCACGTTCCAGGAGAAGCAGTACGACAAGGCGGCACGGATGTACAAGGTGCTCGTCGAGCGCGCTCCTGAAGATGCGGCGCTGCGCACCAGCTACGCCGGTGCCCTGGGCGCCCTGGGGAGATACGAAGAGGCGCTCGCCGAGCTGGCAGTGGCGTTGAAGCTCGATCCGCTCAATCCCGAGGGGCACTATAACCAGGGCCTGGCGCTCGAACGCCTCGCACGGCCCGCCGAGGCGATCGCCAGCTATCGCCAGGCGCTGCGCTATCAGAACGGCTACGAGCCGGCGCGCCAGGCGCTGCTTCGGCTGACCGGAACGCCCGGCGACCGGGTGGCGGCGAGCGCCGGTGAGGCGCGGGCGATGGCCCTCGCCGAAGCCGCGGCAGACGCGGCCCGTCGCGGCGCCTATCCGGAGGCGCTCGCGCGGCTCGCCGAGGCGGCGAAGATCGCGCCACGCCTGACGATCGTCTGCCAGTACGAGTCGAACGTCGCCTATCTCGCCGGCGACCGGCCGCGTTCCGTGCGCGCGCTCGAGCGCTGCCTCGCTCTCGAGCCCGACAACGCGCTCTTCCAGCAGAACCTGAAGCGCCTGCAGACGGGACCGTGAGGCCGGCGGCCGATTCCGGCTCTCCCCAGCCGGCGACCGCTCGCAGCGCTCACCGGGAGCGCTGGCTGGCCCTCGCGCTCGGCGCTCTCGCTTGCGGGATCTACGCCGCCGGCGCCTGCCGGACGATCTATGTCGGCGACAGCGGCGAGCTCACCACCGCAGTCTTTCTCCTCGGGATTCCGCATCCGAGCGGCTATCCGCTCTACGTCCTGCTGGGCAAGCTCTGGACGCTCGCGCTCCCCCTCGGGTCGATCGCCTGGCGCATGAGCCTGTTCTCCGCTGCCTGCGCGGCAGGGGCGGTGGCGCTCCTCTTCACGCTGGCACGGCGCCTCGGGCTCGGACGGCCGGCGGCACTGCTCGCTGCAGGGCTGCTCGCCGTCGCGCCGAGCTTCTGGGGCGAGGCCAACATCCAGCGCGTCTACGCGCTCGGCGCGCTCTGCCTGGTGGCAGCGCTCTCCGCCGCCGTCGCCTGGGAGCGCGACCGGACGCCGGCCCGCCTCGCCCTGGCCGCCTTCCTCTGCGCCCTCGGCGCCACCAACCACACCTTCATGCTCGTCTTCACCGCCGCCTTCGCCGGCGCCGCACTGCTCGTCGAGCCGCGGCTCCTCTTGCGGGCCCGCGATCTTGCGGCCGCAGCGCTCGCTTTCGCGGCCGGACTCTTGCCCTACGTTTATTTGCCGCTCGCCTCGCGCACCGATCCGGCGCTCGACTGGGGAGATCCCGAGACCCTCGACCGATTCCTCGCCGTCGTCCTGCGGCGCGGTTTCTGGGAGCGCCGCTGGCTCGCGGGCGCGAGCGACTGGCTGACGATCGCCTTCGACTTCCTGGCCAGCCTGCCCGTCGAGCTCACCGCCGGCGGCGCGGCGCTGGCGGTGCTCGGAGCGCTCGCGCTGCTCGTCGCGCGCCGACGCTTCCTGCTCGCGCTGCTCCTCTTCACGGCGGGCGGCAACCTCGTCGCCATGGGTCTGCACGGTTCGCGCAGCGACCTTTTCATCTGGCACCGCTACTACATCCCGGCCTACCTCTGCGCCGCGCTGCTGGCGGGCCATGGCGCGCAGGCGCTCGCGGAGCGGCTCCCGCGGCGGCTCGCCTGGCTCCTCCTCGCCGTGCCGCTCTTCGGCCTCGCCGTGCACTGGCGCGAGTTCGACCGCAGCCGCTATCGCGTCGCCGAGGACTACAGCCGCCGCCTCCTCGCCCAACTTCCGCCCGGCGCGCACCTCGTGGCGAGCGACGACAACATCCTCTTCGTGCTGCTCTACCTGCGTCATGTCGAGGGTCTGCGTCCGGACATCGATCTCATCGCGCAAGGCGTCGGTGATGCTGCGCTCGCGCCGCTGCACTTCGACCCCGACACCAGCCGCCTCTACTTCACCCACCACCCCAACTGGAACCTTCCCGAGCTCGCGATCGTCGTCGAGGGACTCGCCTTCCGGGTCGTCCGCCGGGGTGTCGCGCCCGAGAGGATCGCCGTCTTCCCCGGCACGCTCGCAGGCGAGGGCGACCCGCTGGTACCCAGGGACTACCTGACGCAAAACCTCATCGGCGAGTTCCACTACATGCTCGGGCTCTCCGCGGAGAGTCGCGACCCGCAGGCGGCCGCGCGCGAGTTTCGCGCCGCCGCCGCGGCCGCCCCGGAGAACGACGTGCTGTTCTACAACCTCGGCCTGGTCTATGCCCGCAGCGGCCAACTGCCGGAGGCGCTGGCGGCGTTCTCGCGCTCGCAGGAGATCAACCCGCGCCACCTGGCGAGCGGCGATCGGCCGCGCGCCGCCGACCGCATCGCGGAGATTCGCGCGCGAAAGAAGTAGCGGGCAGCAACGAGCTCATCCCGGCGCTACTCGCGATCGAGCGCCGCCCGCAACCTGGCGACCAGGTCGACCAGGGTGAACGGCTTCTGGAGGAACTGAGTACCTTCCGCGAGCACGCCGCCATGGGCGATGACTTCGGCGGTATACCCCGACATGAACAGGCACTTGAGGCGCGGATAGAGCGCCAACAGCGCCTTCGCGAGGTCCCGGCCGTTCATCTCGGGCATCACCACGTCGGTGAGGAGGAGGTGGATCTCATCGCCGTGTTCTCGCGCCAGGGCAAGAGCCGCCCCCGGGCTGGCGGCTGCAAGCACCGCGTAGCCCTGCGTCTCGAGCATCCGCCGGGTCAGCTTCAGGAGCGCCGGCTCGTCCTCGACCAGCAGGACGGTCTCGTGGCCGCGAACCACCGGAGCGGCGAGCGCCAATTTCCGCGCCCGCTCGGCCGGGCGCCGCTCCCGCGGCAGATAGACCTCGAACACCGAGCCCTGCCTCGGTGCGCTCGACACCCTGAGGAACCCGCGGTTCTGCTTCACCACTCCGTAGACCATCGCCAGCCCGAGGCCGGTGCCCTCGCCGACCGCCTTGGTGGTGAAGAACGGCTCGAAGATCCGCGCCAGCGTTTCCTGATCCATGCCGCCGCCGGTGTCGCTCACGGAGAGCCGTACATACTCCCCGGGCTCGGCATCCGGTTGACCGGCGCAGTCGGCCGCGTCGACGGCGCAGTTGGCCGTCGCGATGACGATCGCGCCGACACCGGCAATGGCGTCACGCGCATTGACGCACAGGTTGGCGAGGAGTTGGTCGACCTGCGAGGGGTCCATAAGGACCGGCCAGAGCGCCACTCCCGGCATCCACGTGACCCGGATATCCTCGCCGATCAACCGCGTGAGCATGGAGAGCATCCCCGCCACGGTCTCGTTCAAGTCCATGACCCGGGGGGTGATGGTCTCCCGGCGGGCGAAGGCCAGCAGCTGCCGGGTGAGATCGGCGGAGCGCCCGGCGGCACGCTGGATCTCGAGGAGGTCCGCGTGGAGCGGTTCGGACGACTTCACCTCGCCCAGTGCAAGGTCGACGTAGCCGAGGATCACGCCGAGCATGTTGTTGAAATCATGGGCGACACCGCCCGCCAGGCGACCCACGGCCTCGAGCTTCTGGGCCTGGAGGAACTTCTGCTCCAGGAGCTTGCGTTCGGTCACGTCCTGCTTGACGGCGACGAAGTGGCTGATCTCGCCACTGTGATCCTTCAGCGGCGTGATCGTCATCTCCTCGGTATACAACGACCCATCCTTGCGCCGGTTGACGAGCTCTCCGTGCCAGACCTCTCCGGCAAGGATGGCCTTCCATAGAGCGGCATAGAACGCCGTGTCCTGATGCCCCGACCTGAGCAGGTCTCCCGGTCGCTTGCCAATGGCTTCGTCCACGCCGTACCCGGTGGCCGACGTGAACGCCAGGTTGGCCCACTCGATCAGGCCCTGGCGGTCGGTGATGACGATGGTGTTGGCGGCGGCCTGCAGCGCGCCGCCCTGCAACCGCAGGCTGGCTTCGGCCCGCTTGCGTTCGGAGATGTTGCGGGTGATTCCCAGGATGCCCATGAGCTCGCCGGCCGGATTGCGCATACCGGTGGTCGTGACCTCCGTCCACACCGTCCCTCCGTCCTTGCAGAACTGCTCGAGCTCGGCGCGAAACTCCGGGAATGGCTCGCCAGCGCCGAGCGCCGCCAGCGCGCGACCGAACTCCGCTCTCACGATCGCCGCCGACCCGGGCACGAGGACCTCTTCCATCGATTGCTGCATCATCTCGCTGACGGTGTAGCCGCGCAATCTCTCGACTGAAGGGCTGATGTACGTGAAGCGACCGTCGAGATCCATGGTCCAGATGACATCCGAGGCGTTGTCGGCCAGCAGCCGATGGCGCTCTTCACTCGCGCGCAGCGCCGCCTCTGCCTGCACACGTTCGGAGATGTCCTGCATCGCGCCGAGCATCCGGATCGCGCAACCGTCGGCGTTCCGGCTGATGACGGCCCGGTCCTCGACCGTCGCGTACGAGCCGTCTTTTCTCCGAAAGCGATACTGGTCGGACCAGAACTCACTCCTCGACTCACGAGCCACCTTCAGGCCAGCTTGCACGCCCAGGAGGTCTTCAGGATGGATGAGACCATAGGCGGCCGCGGAGCTCGCCTCGACCTCCTCCCGCTCATACCCGAAGAGGGTCCGAAAATTGTCGTTGCGCCAGAAGGCGTCGGTCGCGAGATTCCAGTCCCAGAGGACGTTGAACATCGCCCGGTTGGCCAATTCGAAACGTTCGTGACTGGCTCGCAGCGCCCTCTCCGAGCGCAAGCGTTCCGTGATGTCCAGCGCCATGCCACGCACGACGGGCACGGGCACACCCGCGGTGCGCAGCGTGGTGGTGTGTTCCCAAGTTCGCCTCTCGCCGTTGGCGGTCTGGATCCGGATGATCCCGCTGGCCCAGCCGACCTCCCGCAGGGTGCTCAGGAACTCCGGCACGCGGTGCCGATTCTCCGCTGCCACCAGGTCCGCCAGATTCATTTTGAGGAAGGTCTCGGCCGAATACCCGGTGCTCTGGACCGCCGTTTCGTTGACGGAAAGGAAATTGCCCGCAAGATCGTAGGTCGCGATCACTTCGCGGCTGTTGTCCACCAGGTCGCGGTAGCGCTCCTCGCTCGCCCGCAGGGCCGCCTCCGTTCGCTTGCGCTCGGTAATGTCGCTCAGCAGCACCGAGAACTTGCCGCTGGCGCCAGGAAGGAACGCGATGCTCAGGGCCACATCGATCAGCTGCCCGTCCTTGCGGAGATGCCGGCGCTCGAACCCCGCGGAGCCGGCCAGCCTGATCCGTTCGATATTCGCCGCGATCTCGCTGGCGGACCTGTCGGCCTCGATTTCGCTGACCGACTTCCCCAGCATCTCATCGCGCACGAAGCCGAGCATGCGACAGGCGGCCTCATTCACGTCCAGAATGCGTCCCTGCGCGTCCACCAGCCAGAACCCATACAAGGAAGTGTGAACGGCCGCCGCCCGTTCCCCATAACTCTGCCGCTCTGGGGCTTCGGCCTGATGCTTCAACAGGGCCACCTCGATGACCAGGCGCAGTTCCCGCTCCGCGAACGGTCTGGAGAGGGCAGCGAACGCGTCGAGATTTCCGGCGCTGGTCAGCGTTTCTTCACCGGCAGGGGTCGTCAGGAGAACCGAGGGGATATCGCAGCTTTCGAGGAGGATCTGCGCGACGGCCAGGCCGTCGATCTCCCCCTGGAGTGGGAGCTCGACCAGCACGAGATCGGGCCGCAGTTGCTTCGCCAGAGCGACGGCCTCTTCGCCCCGTCGCGCCTGCGCCAGCGGCTCGTAGCCCATTTTCGCCAGTTGCTGATGCAGATCCCGGGCGACGAGGGGCTCGTCTGCAACGATGAGAATCCTGCGCTGGGCCATGGCTGGACCTTTGAAAGAGCCTGAGTATCGGCGAACAGTTCGACTCTATGCCTAATTTTCCAACGGGGTATCAGGGGACATTCCCCTGGTTCCCGGCTGCGATGCCCTCCGCACTCGGACCCGTACGCCGGGGTAGGAGTCCCCGCCCCCCTTTGCGGGTGTCGCGCGCTGCGGTGCGGGCGCGCGGAATCGACCCAGCGAGCGTCCGGCCAGCGTGACCTCCGCGGACCGGGACGACTCCGGGGGTGGCTCATGATCGATCTGTCGATGGTCGCTATCCGTAGAGTTGGCGCTCTTGCCGGACTCATGGTTGTCCTTGCGTTCGGCGTCGCCGCCTGAAAGGCGCCGGCGCCCCGATCGACGTGGCGCAGCGCCTGCTCGACCAGATCGACCCGAAGTGGGGGTCGTACGAAGTGCCCTGAGGCAGGCGAGTCGAGCTCCGCTCAGGCCTGCGTCCCTGCGCCCGCCAGTCGGCGCAGGTAGTCGGCGGAGTTGCGCGCCCGCTGCAGGAGATCAGCGACATTCTCCTGCGCTGCGAGCTCGAGGATGAAAGCGCCGTCGAAATGCGCTGTAGCGAGCTGGCGCAGCAGGTCGGGCCAGAGGATCGAGCCCTCTCCGGGCGGCAGGTGGTCGTCGCGGTCGCCGCGATTATCGCTCGCATGCACCATCCAGAGGTGGCCGGCGAGCTTGTGCGCCACGTGCCGCAGATCGCCGGAGAGAAAGGCGTGCCCGGTATCGAGGCAGATGCCGACGTTGGTCGAGGCGAGCCCCCCGAGCAGCCAGAGCAGGTCGCGCACCTTGCCGGCGAACAGATGCGGCAGCATGTTCTCGAGCACCAGACCGACGCCGAGCTCTCCGGCACGCCAGGCGATGCGATCGAGCGCTTCGACGGCACATTCCATGCGGTCGAAGCGCTGCTCGCGCGGCACGCCTGTCGTCTCTGGCCCGGGATGGAGAACGAAGTAGCGCGCGCCAAGGGTCGCCGCCGCTTCGGCGGCATGGCTGATCTCGCGCACCGCGGCGTC
The DNA here is from genome assembly GCA_963788175.1 of Thermoanaerobaculia bacterium. Taxonomy (GTDB): domain Bacteria; phylum Acidobacteriota; class Thermoanaerobaculia; order Multivoradales; family JAGPDF01; genus JAGPDF01. The sequence continues at coordinate 147,138 of CAWBFZ010000011.1, read as the reverse complement.
GCGGGCGCCGGGGTCGAGCGCCGAGATGTCGATGCGCTCGGCGAACGGAGCGTGGAACGAATGCACTTCGAGCCCCAGGTCGCGGACCCTCGCCGCCGCGGCGGCGCAGGCTGCCGGATCGTGGAAGTCGAGGTGCGAAGGCGAGGAGGCCACCTCGATTTTGCGGAAGCCGGCGGCGTGGATCGGCGCCAGGCAGTCGAGGAGGTTGGCCCGCCAGAAGGCGCCGGTGGAGAGTCCGAGCGGCAACTCGCGCGGCGGCGCTGGTGCCGCCGTCTCAGCCGTCTCAGCCATCTCAGCCATCTCAGCCGTGCCCGCCGCCGCTCTGCGCGGCCGTGCGCAGCGCTTCGAGGTTCCACGGGCAGCCGGTGCCCGGACAGAGGTACTTCTCCTGCGTCGAAGTGCAGTTGAAGTCGACCATCTGGTCGGTGCCGACCGCGATCAGACCGGCGAAGATCCGGGTGTAGACCTCGGACCGAATCGTCGCCTCGTGAAAGTGGAAGTCCGCGAGCCAGCCGTAGGGGCGCTCGTAGCGCGAGCGGATGAGCCCGGCGATGTGCCGCGGATGCCAGCCCTGGGCGAGCAGCACCCGCACCAGCAGCTGGATCGCCCCAGGCTGTAGCAACAGGTCGTTGGGATGCTCGAGGATCCGGCCGGCGCAGGCCGGCAGCGAGCCGAGATCGATACGATCGTAGGTCGCCCCCCAGTGCTCCGGCGGATCGGCTTCCTGGGACTCGAATCGGCGGTGAAAGTCGGCGAGCTCGCTCTTCTCGTAGGCCGCGATGAGGTCCGCCATGGCGCGCGAGCTGTCGGGGATCGTCGACCGGCAGTGACGGGCGAATGCCGCGGCGAGATCGGGATCGCGCATGATGCGGATCCCCTCCTCTTCGTCGCCGGGGTCCGGGATCGCGATGAGGCGCGGCAGGACTGCTGGTGGCGGCGGTACCCAACCATAGCGCTCCGCCTTGAGATAGGCGGTGAACGGCAAACGGATCGCCCGCTTGTGCAGCGGATCGGCATACTCCGAGAGGTCGACGGCGACGATCTCTCGGCCGTGCGCTCCGGGGCCGACGACGACTGCAGTGAGCTGCACCGGCACGGGCGAGTCGGTGCTCGCCGCAAGGATTCTGTGCCCGAGGTACTCCATCACCTTGCCGAGCCCGCTCCAAGCCGCGCCGGCGAGGTCGCCCACCACCTTCCCGGCCGGCGGCTGCGGCGCGGCGTAGCCGGCGCGCAGGCCGGCGGAGAGGGTCGCGAGGCGGGTGAGCGCCGCGAACGCCGCCGACCGCCGCCCGATCTTCCAGACGTAGTGGTGGCCGCGTCCGGTGAGCAAGTGCAGGGCATCCAGCCCGAACTCCGCCAGCAGCGCGCCGATCGCCGCAACGACGTTGCGCTGCACGAAGAGGCTGCGCTTGGGATAGATGAACGGCTCCCAGGGGGCATCGAAATGGACGTGCTCGATGTCGAGATGCACGAGCAGGGAGTTGCGGTCCCAGAGCGACCGCGCGACCTCGAGCTCGTTGGCGAGGATCGCGTCGAGGTCGGTCACCGGTCGTACGCGCGCCGGCGGATCGGGCCTCGGGGTCGGCGACGTGAGGTAGACGGCGGAGGAGGATTCGAGGCTCCTCCCGCCCAGGTAGTCCAGCTGCCGGCGGCGGACCGACGGATGGGCGTAGAAGCGCCGCCACTCGGCGGCGGCCTTGCGCCCGCCGTTCGTGTTCGCTGGCCGCGCCGGCAGCGAAGGCGCAAGCGCAGGAAGCGTTGCCAGCGCTACGCTCGGAACCAGGGGCGGACGCGGCGGTCGGGCGACCATGTGCCCAAGGTACTGCCGGCCGCGACAGCGGGCACCACCCGGTCAGGCGGGGCGAAGCCTCCGGGTGCCTAGCGCGGATTCTCGCGGGTCGTAGCGTCGTCGACGTCGATCGCCGGGTCGAGGGTCTTCAGAATGCGAATCGCCTCCAGATTCGTGCGCCAGGAGTCCGAGTACAGCGGCGTGGGAACGGAGCCGAAAGAGGCGATCTCGCTTGCCGCAGAGCGAGGCGCGCAGCCCGCAACCATTCCATCCCTGGCGGAAGATCCTCCCTGGGGCCCGCCGACGACGAGATAGGCGGACGGGGCGGAGGCGGCGAGCTTTTTGAGCCGCTTGCAGGTCACGACACTGGTCCTCGCCGGCAAGCGCCGGATCTCCGAGGGGAGAATGGCGAGGTCCCGCAGAACCAGCACCTGATCTCCCGGCTGAACCCGCTGCGCGAGCCAATCGATCGCCTCGACGCGCGAATCGCGCCGTACGAGGCTGTGGTGAAATCGCAGGATGCCGACCCCGAACGAGAGGGCCACGGCGACGCCGGCCACGATCCCGATCCATCGAGCGCTGACCGCGGCCCTGTCTCCTTCCGGCCGCTCGAACGAGCCGACGAGAAAATGGGCCCCCGCGACGGCCACGAGCGGGCAGAGCGGAAGCAGGTTCCGGAAAGGCTGAAAGGCAAAGCGGAGGAGGGGCAGGGTGAGGAGTGCCGCGAAGGCCAGCCAGGTCCAGGCGGTAGCGCGCAGGTCGATGCGACGGAGCATCTGCCAGAGGCCGGCGGCGGCGCAAAGAACGAGTGGAACGCCGAGCTCATACGGCTGAACCGCCGTCCGCCAGTAGGACGGCGTGACTTCGTAAGTCCCGTACAACCAGGCCTGCATCCCCAGGGCGCCAACGATTTCGTGCCAGCGCAGCGCGAAAGTCGGTGCTCCCAGGGTGAGGCCGGTCAGCAGACCGGCACCGAGCGCCAGGACCGTGCGCGTGGCTCGCGATAAGGTCGGTGCCACCGCGAGCACGGCGGCAACAGCGACGGGAACGACAACGACCGCCGAGTACTTGGAGGCCGCGGCGAGCGCGGCGGCGAGACCTGCACCGAACGCGAGAACGGGCGCAGGTTGGGCCAGGAAGTCCCTGATGTCCCGATCCGGCCGGCGAAACCGGGCGACGAGATAGAGCGCCAGCGTCACGAAGAACGTCGCGGGCGTGTCGACCATCACCAGCGAGCCGCGGTGGACGAACGACGGACAGCAAGCGACCATCAACGCCGCCACCCAGCCGGTCCGCCTGCCGAAGAGGGCGCTACCGAGAAGGCCGCTGACGAGGACCGTCCCAACGCCCAGAAGGAGCATCACGAATCGTCCGGTCACAATCAGGTCGGTCGGCCCGACGATGTCGTAGAGACGTCCGGCAGGGGTATAAACCTCGTCGCGGGAAGGAATCTCCTGCACCAGCGACCTGCCCGGCGTGACCGCGCGCTCGACAAAGTCCACACCCTTCGCCGCGGACGAAATGAGATAGAAAGTGAGTGGCGGATATCCGTACCAGCCCGGATCCCAGCTCCCGCTCCGCAGGAGCTCCGCGGTCGGGTGAAGGACATGGCCTTCATCCACATACCCGATGTAGGGCAGGCCCGGCGTCAGAGTAAGCATCCGCAGTCCGATGGCCAGCGCGATCGGCAGCGCCCAGCGCTTGGCGAGCGCGGTGACCGGCGCCCGACGAGCTGGCTGAGTTGGCTGTGATGGCTGTGAGAAGATCAAGAAAGGATCCACGGCACGTCTCGCCCGGATGATGACATTGTCCGTGAGGTGTGGCAGGCCGGGACGAGGAAAATCGGTCGCACATCCTGCGCACCAAGCTCCTTGCCGCGAGGGCAACCATGGGAATTCTGAGGAAGCTCGGAATCGGACCGGCCCAGGCGCCCGCGCCTCCGCCACCTCGGCCAACCGCCGCGCTCTCCGGAGTCCGAGTCGTCGACGAACACTTCACTCCGGGGGCGGAGCTCGACATCGAGGCGTACATCGCGGCCGGCGACCTCACCGGTATCCACCATCTGGTGCGCTACCAGTGGGCGCAGGAGATCCTGCGCGGGCACCCGCAGCTCGGCTCCCTCCTCGACCTGGGCTGCGGCAGCGGCTACGGCACCTTCCTCCTCGCGCAGGCGCTGCCGCAGACCGCAGTCCTGGGCATCGACTACGACCCGAAAGCGGTTGCCGAGGCCACGCGGCGGTACTCCCTTTCCAACTTGACCTTCTCGCCCGGCGATCCGACCGACTGGGAGTCGACGATCGGGGACCGCGTCCACGATGCCGTCACCTGCTTCGATGTCATCGAGCATGTCAAGCACCGCGAGCTCCTCCTCGAGGGCCTGGTGCAACACCTTCACAGCGACGGTTGGCTGCTCTTCTCGACCCCCTGCGGCGCTGGGCGCAACATCCTCGAGCCCGGCTGGGAGCACCACCGGATCGAGTTCTCCGCTGCGAGCCTCTACGATCTACTCAGCCGGTATTTCGGCGTGCTGCTGCGCTCCGATGAGCCGACCTTCCCGGGTCGCGGGGTCTTCGAGGAGTTGCATCGGCGCGGCATCGAGTACTTGCTGCAGCTGAACCCGGTGATCTGTCGCGAACCGATTCGGATCCCGAACCCTTACCGCAGCCAGCCCGATTGACGCCGCGCTAGACTCCTTCCACACCGGTTGGCCCGGGAGAGGGGGTTCCATGTTCTGTCCTCAGTGCAGGTCGGAGTACCGTGAAGGCTTCAGCCGCTGCGCGGCGTGCGATGTGGCGCTGGTCGCGGTCTTGCCTCCGGAGGCGGGGGATCCGTCGCATCGCGATCTGGTGACGGTTTTCGAGACCGGCGATCCGGGGCTCTTGGCGATGGCCCACTCGATCCTCGACGAGGCCGAGATCCCCTACCTCACTCAGGGCGAAGGAGTGCAGGATCTGTTCGGTCTCGGCCGGCTCGGCACCGGCTTCAGCATCCTCACCGGACCGGTCCACATTCAGGTCGAACGCGCCGCCGAGCCCGAAGCGCGGGCGCTGCTCACCGGCCTCGAGGAGCACGCCAGTTCGCCCTCGCTGGTGGAGGCCAGCGTTCCCGCCGCCGCGCCGGGCCGATTCGAGGACGAGGAGGAGCGCGACCGGGAACCCGAAGTCTAGGGTCCCCGCCGCAGACCGGTTGCGGCTACGGCGACCAGGCCGAAGTGTCGCCGCGTTCGAAGCCGTCGGCGAAGAGGTCGGCGAGATGGACGATGCGGAAGTGGTCGGCGACCGTCGCGTCGGGGCGGATCATGCGCACGTCCAGCTCCCTGCCGGCAACGTCGATGGCGAGTGAGCCGAGCTCGTTGAGCCCGACGGCGAGCGCCGGCCAAGGGGTGATCGTCCCCTCGAAGCGGCTGCCGGTGCCCGAGACGACGTAGACCGTCCCGCGATGCGGACCGGGCGCCTTGTTGTAGGCGCCATCCCCGTTCGGGTCGCCGTCGCCGCCCTGCTTCAGCATCGTCGCCGGATCGAAGGTGTCGGTCGTGCCGTAGTGGCCGTCGATCAGGAAGCTGCGTTCGTAGCCGTGGCTGTGTCCGGTGAGCACCAGGTCGACGCCGTGCGCCTCGAGCATCGGCACGACGTTCTCGCGCATCCGCTGCATGATGCCGCCCGAGTCCAGCGGGTTGTCGCTGTCGTGCGTGCCCTTCGTGTAGGGCGGATGGTGAAAGGTGACGATCGTCCATGGCCGCGTATTCGCCGTGAGATCCGCGGCGAGCCAGGTGAGCATCAGGCTGCCCGGGGTGAGGTTGGAGTCGGCCGAGTCGAGCTGCACGACGTGCAGGTCGCCGCTGTTGTAAGAGAAGTAGGCCTCGGTACCGCTGCCGACGCCGCCGGCTTCGCCGGCGGCCGGCAACGAGAACATGTCGAAGAACGGCCCGGTCTGGGTCGGCGAGTCCGACGAGATGGCGTCGTGATTGCCGATCACCGGCCAAGGGGCGACCGTCGCCAGCTCCTGCGGATAGACGTCGAAGACCGCCATCTGGTACTCGGCATCGGTCCCCGAACAGTAGGCGTTGTCGCCGAGCATCAGCCAGAGATCGGGCGTCGCGCCGTTCGTCCAGCCGAAGTAGCCGTCGCGCACCTCGGCTGCGCTGGTCGTGGCCGACCCGCCGCAGAGTGGCAGGCTCGTCGCACCACAGTCGCCGATCACCCAAAGGTGCTGCGCGTCGGGGTCGCCGGCAAGCGGCGCGGTGCGAAACTGGTGCGCACTGTCTCCGCCGGCCAGGACAGACGCCGTCGTTCCGACAGCGTAGAAGTAGAACGTCTTTGCCGAGAGCCCGGACACCTGCACGACATGGTCGGTGACCAGCCCACTCGAGCTCGTCGTCTGGTCGTAGACCCCCATCACCCCACCCCAGCCGGCCCAGGTGTCGGTCGCGACATCGGTGCGCCAGCGCAGCGCTGCCGCGGTCGTCGAGGTGCGCTGCAAGTAGGGACCGCGCACGATCGTCGCCGCCACCCCGGGAAGAGCCGGGGAGGCCAGCAGGAGGAAGCAGCAGAGGGTGCGGGCGCGCATGAGTGGCAGTGCGATCAGCGGCAGTCGTTCGCGGCCAGCTAGAAACCCAGCCGGCGCATCAGCGCGCGCGGCAGGTGGCGGACCGCCAGCATCACCATAGCCCAGATGGGCGGCGCGTAGACCACTGGCCAGCCGCGGTCGATGGCGCGCACCACGCGAGCGGCGACCTCGTCGGGCTCGCCGGCGAACGGCGGTTCGGGGAGCCCAGCGGTCATGCTCGTGCGCACGAAGCCGGGCTTCACCGTGACGACCCGCAGTCCCTGCGAGTGGAAGCGGTGGTCGAGCCCCTCGAGGTAGGCGGCCAGCCCGGCCTTGGCGGCACCGTAGAGCACCACGGGTTTGCGTCCGCGGTCGCCGGCCACCGAGCCGAAGACACAGAGCGTGCCGCCGCCCCCGGCGAGGAGGCGCTCGCGGGCCGCCTCGCAGAACTCGACGGTGCGCACGAAATCGACCTCGAGCAGGCGGCGGCGAAGCGCCGCGTCGGCCTCGAGCCGGTCCTGGGTCGCGAACAGCCCGGCGGTGACGATTACGGCATCGAGCCCGCCGAGCGCCGCGCTCGCGCCGTCGAGCGCCGCGCCAAAGCCGTCCGGCGCTTCGAGATCGCAGCGACCGTGGCGGACCTCCGGGACCGACCCGGGCTGTGGGCCCCGGCGCGTCGTGAGATCGCGCGCCGCCGCGGCGAGCTCCGACGGATCGCGGCCGAGAAGGAAGAGCGCGTCGCCGCGCTCGGCCAAACGGCGCGCCAGCGCCCGCCCCATGCCCTTCGTCGCGCCCAGGAGAACGATCTTCATTGCGGCGTCCTCATGACAGGCGCGATCCTCTCCCGCTGGGCGCGAAAAGGCGAGCGGAAAGTGCACTGCCGAGGCGGCCCTCCGGATCCCAGCGCGCGCGCTCGGCGAGGAATGCCGGCAGGCGCGGCTCGAGCCGGGCGAAGTCGGCCGCGGTGGAGAGCGCGTCTTTGGCGAGGTAAATCCGTCCCCCCTCGGCGGCGACCAACGCGTTCAGGCGGGCGACCAGCGCGGCGGTGCCGGGGCGGATCGGCAGGTCGACGGCGACGGTCACCCCGGGGCGCGGGAAGCTCAGCAGCCCTTCGCCCTCGGCGCCCAGGTCCTTGAGCACCGACAGGAACGACGCCCCGCCAAGCTCGATCATCAGCTCGAGCAGGCGCCGCGTCGCCCCCGGGCGCTCGCCTTCGGGCAGCACGCACTGGTACTGCGTGAAGCCGCGCCGGCCGTACATCCGGTTCCAGTCCTCGATGACGTCGAGCGGATAGAAGAACTGCTCCGGCGAGAGCAGGCGGCGCTTCGCCTGCGCGGGCGCCGCGCCGAAGAGAACGGCGTTGAACAGCCGCACCACGAACGGCGACAGGCACCACTCCGGCAGGTCGAGCGGGAAACGGCGGCGTGGCCGCGCCGGCGGCGGAAAGAGCGGCGCCTCGCCGGCCTCCGCCCAGCGCCCCGCGAAGAGGATGCCGCGCCCGAGCGCCGTGCCTGGGGTCAGCGTATCGATCCAGGCCACGGTGTAGGGCCAATCGGCGGCCGCGGCGCGCAGCGCCGCGAGGAGGGAGTCGAGTCCGTCGTAGCGCCGGCGCTCCTCGACGATCCAGGGCGAAGGGACGCGCTGCAGGGTGAGCTCGACCTCGAGGATGTGGCCAGTGAGCCCCATGCCGCCGAGCGTCGCGCGGAAGAGCCCGGGGTGCGTCTCCCGGTCGCAGTCGAGGCTGCGGCCGTCGGCGAGGAGCATCCGCAGCGCGCGCACGTGCCGGCCGAAGCTGCCGTCGCGATGGTGGCTCTTGCCGTGGACGTCGGCGGCGACCATGCCGCCGAGGGTCACGAACGCCGTCCCCGGGCTCGCCGGCGGCCAGAAACCGCGCGGCAGGAAGAGGCGCAGGATCTCGCGCAGCGCGAGTCCGGCCTCGGCGCGCAGCACGCCGGTTGCGGAATCGAAGGCAAGGATGCGGTCGGCGAGCGCCGACCCGGCGACCTCGGGCGCGCCGGCCGGCGGCAACGAGGCGTCGCCGTACGACCGCCCGAGCCCGCGGGTGAGCGGCCGCCCGCGCGCCACGCTCGCCAGATCCTCCGACCGGATCTCGCGCCCCGGCACCGGCAGGCGTCCCCATCCGGAAAGCTGCGGCGAAGAGGCTGGGCGGCCGGGGGACACGAGCGAACTCTATCCGACGGTGTCCGAGGGCCGGGGCGGTGGCCGGGGCGATAGAGTCGCGTCGTGTTCACCGCATTCGCCGCACTCCTCCTCTTCGCCGCCACGACCTCCGGTGCTTCCGCGGCTACCGCCGCCGGGATTTCTGTCCGCCCGGGTTCGATCGTCCGCTGGCCGGGCGAGGGCATCGTCGACTGCCGGCAGGAAGCGCAGCGCTTCGCGCCGCTCGCCGGCGTCTGCTATTTCCCCGTCGATCTGCTGGCGACGGGGAAGATCGAGATCGAACGCCGCACGGCGAAGGGCGTGGATCGTCGCACGCTCGCGATCGCGAGCTACCCCTACCCGACCGAGAGGCTCACCGGCGTCGAGGAGAAGTACGTCTCGCCGCCCGCCTCCGAGCTCGCCCGGATCGAGCGCGAGCGGCAGGAGACCGCGGCAGTCTTCCGCCGCGACACGTTGTGCAACTTCCAGCTGCCGCTCGGCGCGCCGCTCGCCAGTCTCCCCGAGGGCGGCCGCTTCGGCTCCCGCCGGATCTTCAATGGCGAGGCGCGCAGCCCGCACGGCGGCACCGACTTCAAGGCGGCGCCCGGAACGGTCGTCTTCGCCGCCGCCGACGGCATCGTCGCGCTCGCCGCCGGTCAGTACTTCGCCGGCAACGCGGTCTACCTCGACCACGGCGACGGCCTGGTCACCATGAGCTTTCATCTCTCCGAGATCCTGGTGAAGGACGGCGACCGGGTGAAACGAGGCCAGCCGATCGGCAAGGTCGGCGCCACCGGCCGGGTCACCGGCCCGCACCTGCACTTCGGCGCCCGCTGGCGCGGCGCGAAGGTCGACCCGCAACTGCTCCTCGCCGACCCGGCCACCTGGCCCTTGATTTCACCTTAGCGCCATGGCGCGCAGCCTTCGTGCATCCATCAGGGCGGGCAAAGGGTGCCCCCGACGTTGGCCGACCAGGCGCAGGGGTCGTTCGATTCGAAGCCGTCGAAGAAGATCGTCAGACTGCCGAAAGTCGCCGTGACCGCGCGGTCCACCGTCATCGTGAAGTTGCAGCCCGCGCTTCCCGAACAGGAGCCGCTCCAGTCGATGAAGTACGAACCCGGCGACGGCGTCGCGGTGAGGGTCACCGGCGTTCCGTCGGCGTAGGCCTCGGTGCAATCGCCCGGACAGTCGATGCCGGCCGGCACGCTGGTGACGCTGCCGCTGCCCGGACCGCCGAGACTCACATCGAGCGTCCGCAACAACCCGAAAGTTGCGCTCACGGCACGGTCGACGGACATGGTCAGATTGCATCCTGCCGTACCTGTGCAGGCGCCGCTCCAGCCGACGAAGAAGGAGCCCGGAGCGGGCGTCGCCGAGAGCGCCACAGGAGTGCCGTCGGCGTAGTCTTCCGTGCAGTCGCCCGGACAGGCGATGCCGGCTGGCACACTGGTGACGCTGCCGCTCCCCGGACCGGCGAGACTCACGTCGAGCGTACGCAGCAGCCCGAAGGTCGCGGTCACGGCGCGGTCGACCGACATCACGAAGGTGCAGGCCCCGCTGCCCGTGCAGTCGCCGCTCCAACCGGCGAAGTAAGCGCCGGGATCTGGCGTCGCCGTGAGCTCGACGCTCTGCGTCAGGTCCCAGGACTCACTGCAGTCGCCGGGGCAAGCGATGCCAGCCGGCAGGCTCGTCACGGTTCCCGCTCCCGCCCCCGCAAGGGTGACCACGAGGAGGTGCTGGATCGGCGGCGCCCCCGCCGCCTCGAATGCGCCGGCGTCGCAGGTGGCAACGGTGTCGCCGTCGCCGTCGGTCGGGCGCAGCTCGCCGCGCTGGTCGGCGACCATCGGCTCGTCCTGCGCCAGCAGCGGATTCCAGCGCGCGCAGCCCAGCGGATCGCCGTGGTCGATCGCCGGGCTGCCGGCGCCGAGGGCGCGGGTTTCGGTCGGCCCACCGTTCGCCGCCAGCGCTGCGAGGAGCGGCTCGAGCGGCACGGCGCTGGTGCCCTCCTGGTCGGTGCCGCTGAACGAATTCGCGCAGCCGTTGTTGACCCGGATCAGGTTGTAGCCCTCGGTCACCACGCCGGCCGCGGCGCTCGCGCAGTCGGGGCTGGCGCCGCCGGTGTTGCCGGCGAAGAGCGAATTGCGGGTGCGGATCGTGCCGGCAGTGGCGCGCGCGATGCCGCCACCGGTGCTGTTGGCGGTATTGCCGGCGACGGTGACGTTGCGAAGGCGGGTCGTCCCGGCGATGACCATGAGCCCGCCGCCTTGCGCGACGAGGCCGACCGCCGAGGTCCCGACCGCGTTGCCCGAGAGGGTGACGTTGTTGAGCGTGCAGTCGCCCTGCGCAGAAGAGACCGCCGCCACGTCCGTCAGCGCCGGCAAAGCCGAAGTCCGCGCCATCGCCGCTGCGATTGCCGGCGAGCGTCGTCGCCTCGAGGAGCAGCGTTCCCCCGAGGAGATTCGCGACGCCGCCGCCCTCGCCTCCCGGTCCGTAGGGATAGCCGCCGGCACCCGCAGTGCAGCCGCTCACCGTCGACTGCGTGAGCGTCGCACTGCCGGCGTTGGCGAGCGCACCACCACGCCCACCGGCGAAAACGGTCGGCGGTGAGATTGCTCCGCCACCTACGCCGGCGACATCGCCGCTGAACACGAGCAGCGAGCCGGCGAAGACTCCTCCGGCCGCGACATAGACCCCGCCGCCGTCGCCGCCTTCCGTATTGGAGGTCGGCCCACCGTTCCAGGCCTGACAGTTCTCGAAACGGCTGGCCGTGACGATCGCCTCGCCGAGCACCTTCAGGCAGCCCCCGTGCTTGTCGAGGCTCGACTTTGCCTCCCCGTTGCGCAGGGTGAGGCCCGAGACCGTGACTGTGGCGCCGACCTGGACCGTCATCACTCGCACGAGGTTCGCCCCCGAGATCGCGAGCAACGCCGCGCCGGGACCAGTCACCGTGATGTCGTGGGCCAGCGAGAGCTGTTGCAACGCCTCGGTAAGGGTGATCGTCCAGGGCGGCGAATCGGGAAGGGCGAAGAGAATCGTGTCACCGTCCCCGGCGGCGGCGATCGCCTCGCGCAGCGAACAGTCGCCGGGAGCGCACGACGGATCGCTCTCGTCGGCGGTGATGTCGACCGTCCAGTCGAGTGCCCGGACCGGAGGTGAGAACAGCAAGACAAAGCAAAGACCAGTAAGGGAAAAAAGCAAGGGCCGACGAATGGTCATCGCTGCCTCCGCAACTCGCGCCGCACGCTTCGGGCCGCTCGGCACCTGGCGGCGGGCGCCGAGCGCCCGACGCTGTTCCCGCGACGGTAGCACGCGCGCCTCGTCGAACCGCCGCGGCCGCGGCCGTCCAGGCTTTTCCTTTACTGAGTCTTTTCCTTTACTGAGCCTTTTCCTTTACTGAGCTCTTGCCTCTAGACGCAGCACCTTGCCGCCGCCGTGGTCGCAGAGGTAGAGCTCGCCCGCCTCGTCCTCGCCGAACGAGCTCACCGCGACCTTGCTCTGGAGGAGGGTGCTCACCGTCGCCTTGCCGTTGGCATCGCGCAACAGCGACCAGACCACGCCGGTGCAGTAGTCGGAGAAGAGATAGCGGCCGGCGAGTGCCGGAATCGCCTTGCCGCGGTAGACGTAGCCGCCGGTCACCGAGCAGCCGGTGTCGTGGCCGTACTCGTGGACCGGCAGCTCGAGTCCGTCCGCCTTGCAGCCCTTCTTCGGGTCGTAGCAGTGGAAGCCCTCCATCGTCCGCCAGCCGAAGTGCAGCGGCGCCGGCCGCTTCGAGTCCGCGACGTCGATCTCCTCCCAGGCGTTCTGTCCGACGTCGCCGATCCAGATCTCGCCGGTCAACCGGTCGAAGCTGAAGCGCCAGGGGTTGCGCAGACCGAGCGCCCAGATTTCGACCGGGGTGGCCGCACCACTTGGCGCGGAAGCGACGTCGAGGCGCAGCATCTTGCCGAGCAGCGACTTGGGATTGCGCGCGTTGTCCCACGGATCGCCGCCGCTGCCGCCGTCGCCGGTGCCCGCCCACAGCCTGCCGTCGGGGCCGAAGGCGAGCATGCCGCCGTTGTGGTTGCCGGCCGGATCGGCCATCTCCAGCACGACGCTCTCCGACGCCGGGTCGGCACGGTCGGAGTCGGGCCTCGAGTCGGCGGCATCGCGGACGCAGGTAGCGCACGATGCGCACCACCGGACCCGAGGCCGGCCGCGCCGTGTGCGCGACGTAGAAGCGCCGCGAGGTCGCGAAGTCCGGCGCGAAGGCGAGGCCGAGGAGACCGCGCTCGCCGGAGCTGGTGTCGAGGCGCGCGCCGAGATCGAGGAACGGCACCGGGAGCACCTTCCCGCCGCGCACGACGCGGATCTTCCCGCCCTGCTCGACGACGAAGAGGCGCCCACTACCGTCGCCGGCATGGGTGACGAACAGCGGCCGGTCGAAGCCGGAGGCCACCGGCTCGAGCCCGACGGCCAGGCTGGCGCCACTCGCCGCCGACCCCCCAGCGGCGCCGGCCGCGGCCTGCTCCGCGCCGAGCGCGATCGGCGTCGACTTGCCGCGCGTCCAGTCGGGCGTGAAGAGCTTGAGATTGCGCATCAGCAGCACGACGGCGAGAGCCGAAAGGACAAGAGCCAGGGTCAGCTTCAACACGCGCTGCAGATCGAAAGACCGGGTGTCCATGGCGGCATGGTAAACCGGGTGGGCCACCGCACTCCAGCCGAAACCGGCGGGCGCCCCGCCGACCCGGGGGAAGCGGCTCGATGGAGCTGATCTACGGCATGCGCTCGACCAGCATCGACGCCGTGGTCGCCGGGTTGCCGTCGTTGGGGGCGGGGGGGATGCCGAGGAGGCGGGCGAGGAGGGGGTAGACGTCGACGTTGTCGAGCGGCGGGGTGGTGATGCCCTTCTTGAACGACGGGCCGGCGGCGACGAAGATGCCGTGCATCGTGCGCTCCGCCGGGTCGTAGCCGTGCACGCCCGGCGACGGGTGGGCGCGGGCCGCTGCGAGCTCGGCGCGGGTGGCGAAGAGCGACCAGCCGGCGTCGACCCAGACGACCAGTGGCGAGATCCGGCGATGGGCGCGGAAGTGCAGGCGCTCGGGCACCTCCGCCTTGCGAGCGGCGTGGAGGTGCGGATGCGCCCGCGACAGTTTCCTGAGGAGCGCGCGCTCCTTGCCGGGCCGCGGGCGGAGCAGCCCGAAGACCGAGAGGCCCTGGATCGACGGCGGCTCGAGATCGGCGAGATCGATCGAGTCCTCGAGCACGATCGAGTTCGCCGAGGTCGGTCGCCATCATGCCGTGGTCCGAGACCACGACCCAGTCGACCGCGCCGTCGAGGCTGCGCGCCGTGACGCCGGCGCGCAGGCGCGCGAGCATCGCGTCGACGTGCGCCACCGCGGCTCCGGCCTCCGGCGAGGCCGGTCCGAAGGCGTGGCCGCTGCGGTCCGGCTCGGAGAAGTAGAGGGTGATGAGTCGCGGGCGTTTCTCCGCCGGCAGGTCGAGCCAGCCGAGAACCTCGTCGACGCGCTTTTCGTCGGGCACCGTCTCGTCGTAGCGCCCCCAGTACGTCGGGCGAATACCGCCGATCGCCGCCTCCGAGCCCGGCCAGAACGACGACGCCGTCACCAGGCCGTGGCGCTCGGCGGCAACCCAGATCGGTTCGCCCTCCCACCAGCGCCCGTCTTCGACGGCACTGCGATCAGCGAGCGAGAAGGCCGTCTGCCATTCGGGGTCCCACATCGTGTTGGCGATCATCCCGTGATGCTCGGGGCGCAGGCCGGTGACCAGGGTGTAGTGATTGGGATAGGTCTTCGACGGAAAGGAGGGCACCAGCGACGCGGCGCGCACGCCCTCGCGCGCCAGGGCGCGGAGCGTGGGAGCGCCGTGCAGCTCGGGATAGTCCCAGCGAAAGCCGTCGAACGAGATCATCAGGACGGTGGGTGCCTGCGAAGGGACCGGCGCCGTGAGCGGCGCCGGGGCCGGCGCAGCCGGCCCGGACGGGACGTCCGAAGCAGTCGAGACCTCGAGATCCCACTTCTCGCGATTGCCGAAGGCGCCAGTCTGCAGCCCGGGTGCAAGATGGCCGACGTCGCCGACGGCGATGACGCGCACCTTGCCCTTGCCGTCGATCGCGAGCACCGTGATGCTGGCGTGACCGATCGACATGCTCAGCCACGCCGTCGAATCGACGCCGAGGGCGCGGGTCACCAGCCAGCGGATGACGTTGCCGTGCGCGACCACGAGCTCATGGCGGTCGCCGCTCCCGGCAGGCAGCGGGAGCGAAGAGCCGCGGCGCCAGGCGCTCGAGCTGCGCCGCTGCAGGCGGCGAGGTCTTCCGGCTTCTCGCGCGCCATGATGTCGGCGCGCCGGGTCGGCGGCGTGCACTCGGCGAGATCGGGATCGAAGGCAACCTCGCGGTTCCCGAGCTCGGCGGCGATGACTTGCGCGGTCTCCCGCGCCCGGGTGAGCGGGCTGGCGAGGATCGCATCGAAGCCGAAGGGCAGGCCGCGCAGGCGATCGCCGGCCAGCCGCGCCTGCGCCACGCCGATCGGCAGCAGCCCGCGACCCACGGCCTCGTCGCGCGGATCGTCGATGTCGTAGGCACCGTGGCGGACGAGATAGAGCGTGCGCACGCCGGCCGGCGGCGCCACCGTGGGAGCTGCGGCCTGGGCGCGCAAGTCCGACGCCAGAGCTCCGGCCGCGAACAGGAAAACGAACAGGGATCGCTGGAGTGCACAGCTCGACCGTCGGTTCATGCCGTTCTCCGCGCAATTTCGCCTGGATGCATGGTGAAACTCCTCGCCTGGAAGGATGAAAGCCGGTCCAGGCGAGAGATTATCAGCGCCCTGACGACCGAGCGCATGCCCTGGGTTAGACTGCGCGGCCTGCACCGACGTTAGGGAGACCTGAGAAGAGCCGACTGGCCAGCCCTCTTTACTGGAGCTTTTCTTCTTCTCTGCCGCCGCGTCTGCGGAGGCCGAATCGTTCCTGCGCCTCGCCGGCGAGAACCGACCTCGCCGAGCTCGCGGTCCATCCGGCCCGAGTGATCGACTACGGCGCCTTCCGCTGGGCTCGTGGTTGCAGACGAGGAGGCTGCGCGGCTCGCGGCCGCCGGCCGCGCCGACCTCGTCGTCCCCGACGGCGGGCGAGGTGCATGTCCCCGGTTTCGCGTTCGATCCACTGCGCGACGGCGAGCCGGTGCTCGGTTCCGCCGGGCAGATGACCCGAAGGCGACGCCGGGTTGCGTCTCGTGCAGCTCTGGGGCCCGCCGCGCGCCGACTGGTACGGCGCGCTCGAGGCGGCGGGCCTGCGCGTCCTGCAGTACTACCCGCACAACAGCTACCTCGTCTGGTCCGAGGCTCCGGCGGCGGCCAGCGCGCCCGCGGCCTCCCCTTCGTGCGCTGGGTAGGGAGCTTTCCATCCGGCCTACAAGCTCGGCAGCACGCTCGCCGGCCGTTCCGGCAGGATCGCCAACCTGGTGGCGTTCGTCTACGTGGACGGCGAGCGCCAGGCCGTCGTCGACTCGTTGACCGCCATCGGCGGGAAGGCCGTGCGGGTCGCGAAGGCCTCCGCCGACGGCGCATTCCAGACCGTCGAGCTCGCGACCGATGCCGCCACGCTCCCCGCGCTGGCGCAGCTGCCGAACGTCATCTGGCTCGGCTACCGCAGCCCGCGGCCGGTACTCGACGACGAGATGTCCGACCAGATCGTCGCCGGCAACCACCCCGGCGGCGTGCCGGTCACCGGCTACGCGGCGCACCTCGCGAGCCTCGGCGTCGACGGCACCGGGGTGATCTGGGCGATCTCCGACACCGGCGTCGACTGGGATCATCCCGACCTCGCCTCGCACATCGTCGGCGGATTCACCCCGGCGACCGGTGCCAGTTGCACGATTCCCGGCCAACCCGGCAGCGACTGCCCGGGAGCGAACGGCGGCCACGGAACGCATGTCGCCGGAATTGCCGCCGGCGACGCGACGGCGGGCTTCACCGATGGCAGCGGCTTCCTCTACGGCCTCGGCATGGCGCCGGAAACCGGCATTTTCGCGCTCAATGTCTTCGGCGACATCTCGCTCCAGGACGCGACCAAGGTCGCCATTCTCGGCGGTGCCATCGGCTCCAACAACTCCTGGACAACGACGAACGTTGCGGGCGCGGGATACACCGCCGACGCCCGCCTCGAAGACATTCTGGTGCGCGATGGCAACCTCGACACGCCGGGTTTCGCCGAACCGTTCATCCAGGTCTTCTCGGCCGGAAACTCGGGACCCGGAGCCTCCACCATTACCGAGCCGAAAGAGGCGAAGAACATCCTCAGCGTCGCGAACAGCCTCAACGCGCGCGCCGGGAGCATCGACAACCTCGCCTCGTCCAGCAGCCGCGGCCCGGCGATCGACGGCCGTACCCTGCCGACGGTGACCGCTCCGGGCTCGACGATCGCCTCGACCCGCAACGACACCGGTGGCAGTTGCGCGACGGCGATCGCCGGCACCAGCAACCTCTACGCCTTCTGCTCCGGCACCAGCATGGCGAGCCCGCACGTCGCCGGCGCCGTCGTCCTCGCCGCCCAGTGGTGGCGGAGCGGGCACGCCGGGGCCGATCCGAGCATGGCGATGGCGAAAGCGCTGCTGGTCAATGCGGCCGTCGACATGGGCACCGCTGACATCCCGAACAACAACGAGGGCTGGGGACGGGTCGACATCACGCGGGTGATCCAGCCGGGAGTGGCGAGCGTTCACCTCGACCAGCAGCTCACCTTCAACGGCACCGGGCAGCAGCTGACCCGACAGTTCGAGATCGACGACCCCGGCCAGCCGCTGCGCATCACCCTCGCCTGGTCGGACGCTCCCGGCGCGGCCGGCGCCAATCCAGCGCTGGTCAACAACCTCGATCTGCAAGTCGTCCACGACGCCCAGACCTACCTCGGGAACGTCTTCAGCGCCGGGACGTCGGTCACCGGGGGTGTCGGCGACAGTCTGAACAATCTGGAGAACGTCTACATTGCGGCGCCGGTCGCGGGCGGGGTGGCGGTTACCGTCACCGGCACCTCGATCGGCGGCGACGGCGTGCCCTACAACGGATTTCCCACCGACCAGGATTTCGCGCTCGTCTGCTCGAACTGCAGGCTGCCAGGGATCTTCTCCGATGGTTTCGAGAGCAACGGCACCTCGGCCTGGTCGCTCACCGTCCCCTGACTCGCGGCTAGTCGGGACGCGCGCGCAGGAGGATCAGGCGCTCGTTGCCGTTGCCGGTCGCCTGGACGGCGAGGAGCTCGGCGCCGGGCCGGCCGTCGAGCTCGACGGCGCCGAGCGCCGCGGCGTCGGGATCGACGTTGGTCACCTTCGTGCTCTCGCCGTCGCCGCCGACTGCGATGGTCACCTTTTTCTCGGCCTGCGGTGCCACGGGGACCGGCAGCGCCGGAATCGACACGACGAGACCGGCGCGCTCCGCGACGGCGCTCTTGCCGGTAGCCGAGAACGCCCGCAGCTCCATCCTGCCGTTGCCGACCAGGAAGAGTCCCGCCCCACCCGGCAGACCGGGCGTCGCCAGAAGTTGCCAACCGCCGGGGGCTTTCTTCAGGTCGCTGCGGTGGGCGCGGCTCTCGAATCGGCCGCTGCCCTCGCCCCGCCACCACTGCACCACCAGGTCGCTCCCCGAGAGACCTTCGGGAAAGGCGGCGAGGAGGTCGTCGTGGCCGTCGCCGTCGACATCGCCGAGGGCGATCGCCGTCTCGTGCCAGCGCTTGCTGTCGAGCTCCACCGCGAGGGTGGGGAGCGCTCCGGCCCGCGTCCGGTCGGCGGAGAGCGTCAACACCCGCAGGCGCTGGCGCTCGAAGAGGTTGATCTCGTCGGCGGCCTGCGTGCGCACCACGAGCACCGGCACGCCGTCGATCTCGAACGGCCAGCTCTGGCTCACCTTCTCCGGACCGGGGAGCGCCGCCCAGAGCTCGACCGGCGGAGGCCCATCGGCGCCGGCAGCGCCGGGGAGCGCAGCGTCGATCTGGAAACAGCGCAGGCGGGTCGTACCGAGCGTCTCGGGGCCGGCCAGGTAGAGATTGCCGGCGGCCGACCGCATCGCCGCCACCGGCGGACTCGACAGCCGGAGACCGGTCGCCGTGCGCACGACCGCGAGCGGCAACGGGACCTCCGGGGCCCAGCCGGCGGCAGAGTCCCAGAAGCGCAGGTGTCCAGGCTCGACCGCCGCGAATCGGCGTTCGATCCCCCGGTGCAACCGCCCGGTATCGAACGACTGCGGATCGAAGGCCGCGTCCTCGAACAGCGTCCGCGCCACGACAGGCCCGGCGAGCGCGGACAGCGGGCCCAGCGAGGCCAGCCGTCCGGGTCCACCGACAACCAGCTCCTCTGCTCCCGGTCCCGCCGCCGGCTCGATCGCCGCCAGCGAAGCGATCGCGCCGTCGAGGCCCTCGGCCAGCAGTTCGAGGCGCGGCTCCGGTTCGAGCCGCAACCGCAGGAGCCGGCGCGGCCCGTCCGGCTTGCGCGGCGGGCGCACCAGCAGCAGGAGCCCGTCGCCGCCGGCCGCCCTCTCGGGTGAAAGCGCCGCGACCAGCACGCCGCCGAGATCGACGATCCAGCGCTCCGCCGCGCCCTCCGCCACGATCGCGATCCCCGGCGCCGACGAGACCGCACCGTGCGGCATCGCCACGACAGGAGCTCGACCCGAGACCATGACGCAGACCACGAGCGCGCCAGCGACCCACGCGCGCCCCGCCAACCCCTTTACCAGCAAGCTTTTCTGAACCGCTCTCAACGACGTCACCGAGCGCCGCCCGAGAGATAGAGATCGAGCGCCGCGCGCGCGCCGATCGCCTTGCCGCCGATCGGCTGGGTGACGCTGAGGTCGCTCCGGCCGTCGCCATCGAGGTCGGCGACCGTGACCAGCGCGACGTCGAGCGGCTCGCGCTCCAGGGTGATCACCAGGTCGGGCTCCGGCGCATACCGCGCCCCCGGCTGCCCGCGGTGGATTGTCACCTTCCGCCCGCGGCCGAGCTGCACGAAGTCGGCGCGGCCGTCGCCGTCGAAGTCGCCGGCGAACGACGACAGCTGCCCGAGCGCCAGGCTGTCGAGCCGCAGGCGCAGCTCGCCGGCGAGGTCGAGATCGGGCACCTTGCGGAACGAGAGCCCCGTCCCCTGGCGATAGACGCCGAAGTCGAGGCCCAGCTTGATCGACTTGGTCGTCAGGACCCGCATCGCTTCGAACAGGCTGAAGTCGAGCGACAGCGCGACGAGGTCGAGCTGGCCGTCGCCGTCGAGATCGCGCACGCCCGACGGGAAGGAAAAACCCATCCCCTCGCCGTCGTCGTCGCCGTCGCTGCCGCCGCCTTCGAACAGATACCCCTCGACCGTGAACTCCGACTTGGAGGCCGGCGTCCAGCGCCCGTCCGCGCCGAGCGCGTGCACGCGGATCCGCGCGTGCGGCCGCTTCGCCTCGGCGAGCTCCGCCCGCATCGAGTCCTTGAGCGTTGGGAATGTCCTGCGACGTCACCACCTCCGCCGGCCGTCGCCGTCGAGATCGCCGAACCAGACGACCTCGCGGCTCGGAGCGTCGTCCCTTGCCGCCGGCTGGGGCCGCATCGGCCGGGCGACGCGATGTCGCTCCACCCGGGCAACGGATCGAAAGCGGCGCCGAAGCGTCCCTCCCCGAGACCGAGTCGGACGCGGACTCCGTCGCCCGCGCTCTCGGATCGCGATAGAGCAGATCGGGCCGGTGGTCGCCGTTGAGATCGACGACCTGCGGCAACGGGATCTCGGCGCGCGATCTCCGCGTTGCCGGCGCGCTCGCCGCTGCTGCGCTTCTACACCCGCGGCACCGGCAGCGGCGGCGACCGGCCTTTCGTCCTCCGGCGGAGTGACGAGCGACGCCGCCAAGGCCGACACCCCCTCCGGGTCGAGAGATGGACCTCGAGGCCGCCTGCCACCGGCACGAAGCAGGTCGGGATCCCCGTCGCCGTCGAGGTCGTCGATCAGGCCGCTGCGGGCCAGGAAGGAAGTACTGCCGGCGAAGATCGTGCGCGCAGCGATGCGGGGCACGAGCGCGAGCTCCTGCGGGGCCTGGTCCTCCGGCGCCGCGGCGTTCCGCCAGCACGATCTCGGCGACGCCGTCGTCGGTCCAGGCGACGAGCGGCGCCGCGGACGGTCCCGCCGCGACCGCGTGCACGCTCGTCGGCAGCTCGAAGCGCAGCGGCTCCGCCGCGGGACAGCCGCTCCCCGGAGCGCCGAGAAAGACCAGCAGCTCACGGCGGTCGAGCACCGTCGGAACGACGGTCAGTACGTCGACGAAAGTCCCCTCCTCGTCCACCTGCATCGGCTCCTCGATGCCGACCTCGCCCCACGAGGTCGAGGCGACGACCACGGCGAGCTCGCGGCGCCCGTCGCGGTCGAGGTCGACGGCGAGCGTCAGCACCGGCACCCCCGGCAGCTCGAGGCGCTGGTGCGCGAGCACGAGCTTCGCCGGCGCGGCGGACAGGGGGCCCGGGCGTGGCGAGGCCGGCACCGAGGAGCAGGCCGGACAGGACGAAGCTGTCGCGTGAAAGTCTCATTCCACAGACTCTACGTTCGAGCGGCCGATTTCTAACGCCGACCTAGCGATGAAGGCTCGGCTTCCAGCGGCCGGTGCGGAAGACCTCGCGGATGTCGGCCAGGACCTCGCGGTCGATCATCAGCCTCTCGCCCTTCGCGAGATCGATCTTCTGCACGTTCTCGACCCGGATGTCGTAGTTCTCCCAGCCCATGTAGTCGACCAGCAGCTTCTGGAAGCGCGCATCGACGACGCCGTCGGCGGGCCCCTTGTCGAAGCCGCGCTTCATCCAGATGGTCTGGATCTCGCGCGCGATCTCCGGCGTCACCGGGATCATGTTCTCCGGCCGG
The DNA here is from genome assembly GCA_963788175.1 of Thermoanaerobaculia bacterium. Classification (GTDB taxonomy): domain Bacteria; phylum Acidobacteriota; class Thermoanaerobaculia; order Multivoradales; family JAGPDF01; genus JAGPDF01. The sequence continues at coordinate 125,782 of CAWBFZ010000011.1, read as the reverse complement.
GAGCGCGTGAAGTAGAGCCGGTTCAGCGCGTAGAGACGCTCGAGCTCGGCGATCGGCGTCAGGTGATCGTAGACCGAGATGTCGATGAAGTTGTCGGAGCCGTCGTAGCCGGCGCCCTTGCGCGTCACGAGGAGCGCCGCGCTCTGCTCGCCGCGCTGGTCGCCGCCGGCCTTGCCGCCGGCGACGAGCGCCGCCATCAGCCGGTCGGCGAGCTCGCCCGGAGTCGACTCGTAGGCCCGCGCCATCGCCTCGACGGTCGCCTCCGAGACCAGGATGTTGCCCTGGATGGTGAAGCCGTGGCCGGCGACGACCGTGCCGACTCCGGCTCCGGGGCCGACCGCCTGGGTCGCCGCGCCGTCCTGGCCGACCCGCCCGCCGGCCCAGGCGAAGCACTCCTTGCCGGTCCAGGTCGCGGCGTGGCCGCGCGCATCGACGATGCCGACCTGGCGCTGCTCGCGCAGCGGATCGTCGCGCAGCAGGATCGCGAGCGCCTCCTCCGCGGTGGCGCCGCGCGCCAGGAGATCGAGGCCGTCGTTGCCGAACGAGAGCTTGGCGAAGCTCTGCGTCGCGACCGCTCCGACGCCGGCCCGCGTCCACGGCACGACCGCGCGCACATTGGGGAACTTCGACTGCACGGCGATGCCGAGGTCGCCGGTCGCCGGATCGAGCGCGACGATCGAGAAGGTCGAGACGAGCGGGTCGCCGGCGGCGTTGGTCTCGAGTCCGGGTAGCTCCCGCGGCGCAGGCGATTCCCGCCAGAAGAAAAGCTTCCAGTAGAGGAACGACAGCAAGGCGCTTTCGCATGTCGGCGACGATACCGCAGGCCGTGCATGCTAGCGTCGCCGCGATTGTCTCCCCTCGGATCGCGTCCCGATCGCTTTCTCGTCGCGCTGGGCTTCGTCGGCGTCGTCGCAGTCGCCGCACTCGTGCATCACGAGGCGCTGCTGGCGCCGTTTCCGCAGCAGGACGAGCCGGTTTTCGTCGAGGCCGCGGAACGGATGGCCGCCGGCGCGTCGCCCTACTCGCAGGAGACGCTACAACTACCCGCCGCCGCTCGCTGCCCTCGGTGCTGCCGCCATCGAGCGCGGGCGCCCGGGTCTCTTCCTCGCCCTGGTGCGCAGCGCCAACGTGCTGGCGGTTGCGGCCCTCGCGGTCTTCGCCGCCGGCTTCGCGGGCCTCTCCGGCGCGGCGGCGTTTCCCGCTCGCCGCACTCCTCGTCGCGCTGTCTGCCGATCGTCCACTACACCCTCTGGATCGGCAACCGGCGCCGATCGCCGCTGTCCTGGCGCTCGCCGGGTGGCAGCTCGGCCGGCACCAGCCGTTCGGGCGGCGCGGTGCTGGTCGGCGTCAGCCTGGCCTTCAAGCCCCTGGCGTTGGCCGGGGCGATCTACCTGGCGATCCGCTGGCTGATCGAGGCGCGAGGCGGCGCGCGGCGCAAGGTCGAGGCGCTCGCCTGGCTGCCGGTGACGGTGCTCTGCCTCGTGCCGTGGGCGGCGAGCTTCCGGCCTTGCTGGAGCGAATGGCGGAGCCGCCGGTCTTCTCGTCGCGCAACCTCTCCTTCCGGCGCGTCTTCGACGGCTTCGGGGATCGACCTGCCCGCAGCGGCGGCGTCACCCTCGCGGTGCTCGTCGTCGCTCTGTGTCTAGCGCAGCGCCGCCCGGTCGACGACGCTCGACCGCGTGCACACGGCAGCGGTCGTTGCGCTCCTCGCCCTGCCGGTCGGCTGGGCGCACGGCTTCCTCTTCGTGCTGCCGCTCCAGGTGGCCGCAGCGCGGCGCTATTGGGAGCGCCGCACCGCGCGCGGCGGGAGGTCGTGGCGAACTCTCGCCGAGCGCTGGGGGGTGCCGCTCGGGCTCGCACTCATCCAGGGCAGCGCCAGCGCCGGGGTCGAATTCGCCGCGCCCGCTGGCCTGCGCGCGGTCGTCGTGCTGCTGCCGCTGCTCTCGCCGCTCGCGCTGCTCGTCTATCTGCGGCGGGCCGCACCTCCGGCGGCGAATGCCGGTGGGGGCATGTCTCCGTCCCGGGGAAGCCTCCGCTAGACTCGCGCTCTTGAAGAGCCCCGAACTGCCCCGCGAACCGGGCGCCAGCGCAGTGGCCGGCGCCGCGCCGCCGTCGGTCGACCGCAACGACCTCGGCTTCGGCTCGGTTGTCGCGCGACAGAGCCGCGAGCGGCTGCTCAACCGCGACGGCTCGTTCAACGTCCGGCGCGAGGGGCTCGGCTTCTTCCAGTCGCTGTCGCTCTACCACTCGCTGCTCAACATGAGCTGGCCGCGCTTCCTGCTCGTTCTGACCGGCGGCTTCCTCGGCGTCAACCTCGTCTTCGCCTGCATCTATTTTCTCGCCGGCCCAGACGCGCTGTCGGGACTCCACTGGACGACGACCGGCAGCCACTTTCTCGGCTGCTTCTTCTTCTCCGTCCAGACCTTCGCCACCATCGGCTACGGCAGCATCGCGCCGGCGAAGCTCGCCGCCAACGTCCTGGTCGTCGTCGAAGCGGTCACCGGCATGCTCCTCGTCGCCATCGGAACCGGCATCTCGTTCGCGCGCTTCGCCCGACCGCGGGCGCGGATTCTCTTCAGCGAGCGGGCGATCATCGCGCCCTATCGTTCGCCGTCCGGTGCGACGTCCGCATTCGAGTTCCGCATCGCCAACGCGCGCAAGAACGAGCTCACCGATGTCTCGGCCCGCCTGCTGCTGGCGCGGCGCAGGGCCAGCGGCGATCGCGAGTTCCTGCCGCTCAAGCTCGAGCGCGACAGCGTCCTGTTCTTCCCGCTCTCCTGGACGATCGTCCACCCGATCGACGATTCGAGTCCGCTGCGCGGCCAGACCGCGGACGACCTGGCGGCGACCAGGGCCGAGTTCCTCATCCTGCTCTCCGGCAACGACGAAACGTTCAATCAGGTCGTCCACGCGCGCTCCTCCTACGAGGCCTCGGAGCTCGTCTGGAACGCGCGTTTCCAGTCGCTCTACAATTCGCCCGACGCCGACGGCGGCATCAGCATCGACGTCGGAAGACTGTCGGCCATCGAGCGGCTCTGATTCCCCCCTCCTGCACTCTCAGGCCGCGGCCACCCGCCGCGCCTTGAGGAGCGAAGCGGCGACCGCAAGCGCGAGAATCGCCGCGATCACGCCGAGCGAGAGTACGGTCGGGACCTTCACCCAGTCGACCAGCGCCATCTTCGCACCGACGAACACCAGGATCGCCGCCAGCCCGAGCTTCAGGTACTCGAACTTGTGCATCACGCCAGCGAGCAGGAAGTAGAGCGACCGCAGCCCGAGGATGGCGAAGACGTTGGAGGTGTAGACCAGGAACGGATCGCGGGTCACGGCGAAGATGGCCGGAATCGAGTCGACCGCAAAGACGAGGTCGGTGAACTCCACCATCACCAGGACGAGAAAGAGCGGCGTCGCCGCGCGCCTTCCTCCTGCGCGCACGAAGAAGCTCGCCCCGCGGAATTCGGCAGTCACCGGCATGAGGCGCCGCACCAGTCGCACCACGGGATTCCTCTCCGGCTCCACCCCGTGCTCCGGCGCGAAGGCCATCTTGATGCCGGTGAGGACGAGGAAGCCGCCGAAGAGGTAGATGATCCAGTGGAAGCGGTCGAGCAGAGCCGCGCCCGCCAGAATGAAGGCGGCGCGCATGACCAGCGCGCCGAGGATGCCCCAGAAGAGCACTCTGTGCTGGTACTCGCCGGGGACCTTGAAGTAGGCGAACAGCAGGGCGATGACGAAGATGTTGTCGATCGACAGCGACTTCTCGATCAGGTAGCCGGTGAGGAACTCGACCCCCGGCTGCGGTCCGAGGAACTTCCAGACACCGAGATTGAAGGCCAGGGCGAGGGCGATCCAGACGGCGCTCCAGATGCCGGCCTCGCGCATCGAAACGGCGTGCGCCTGGCGGTGAAAGATCCCCAGGTCGACGGCGAGCATGCCCAGCACGAAGAGGTTGAAGCCGGCCCAGAGCCATAGCGAAGTGGGTTCCATCTGTCTCTCCTTTCGAAGAGAGACCCCGGGAAACGCAAAAAGCGAGACCCCGCGGCACTCTCGTGTCGCAGTGGTCTCGCTCGATCCCGAATGGACCGGAGGGCCGAGGGCCAAGAAGCCCCGTATTGACGATCCCCCCGCCCGGTCTTCGAAGGGCTCACACCCCTCGTGCCGGTCGGCTACTCCCCACGCTGCGCGGGAAGTCTATGACATCGCGCCGGGAAGCGGCGTGACGAAGCGGTGACGGTGGGCCGAAGCGCCGGCGAATGTCAGCTCTTGGTGAGCTGAGTCGTCGAGGGCAGCGCCGGCAGCGTAGTGAGATAGCGGTAGAGCGCGCGCTGCTCGTCTTCGGACATGGCGCGCAGCGAGCTCCAGGGCATCTCCTTGCTGTCCTGCTCCTGGATCATCGTGCGGAAGTCGTCCTCGCTCCAGTCCTTGATCGAGCCGGCCTGGGTGAGGTTCGGAGCGGCCACGCCCGATCCGCCCGGGGCGAGCTGCCCCGAGAGCTTCGAGCCGTGGCAGTTGCGGCAACCGAAGGTACGCACCAGGTACTCGCCGTACTCGGCGGTAGCTCCGACCTCCGGCTTCGGCGGCCGCGGCGCCCGGTGATCGATGGTCAGGAAGGGCAGGACGTCGTCGATCTTGCCGGCTCCGAGGAGGGCCTTGGCCACGAGACCGGGCTGGGCCGCCGGCCAGCTGCGATCGACCGGCGGCAGCGTCTTGAGGTAGGAGATGACATCGCCGAGATCGCCGTCGCTCAGAAAGTAGTAGACCTCCGCCGGCATGATGATGAGCGCCCGGCCGCGGGAGTTCACGCCGTGCCGGATCGCCCGGACCCAGGCCGCGTCGTCGGCGTAAGTGGCGCCGACTCCACCGGCGCCGCGCGTGAGGTTCGGCGCGTTGAGCAGCATGAACGCCGGGTCCTCGATGAACTTCTTGCCGCCCAGGTCTTCGCCGTGGCAGAAAACGCAGCGCATCCGCACGAGATGGGCGCCACGTTCGACCGCCGCTGGATCTCCCGATACGGCGACCGGCTCGACGGCGACGGTGCGGGTCGCCGAGAGTTTCCGTCCGCCGAGGAAGACCAGGACGGCGACCAGAACGAGGATGGCGCCAACGACGGTGGCGAGCGAGATACCGACCCACTTCAGGAACTTGCGCATCGATCCTCCCGGTAGGTAAAGCGAAAGCTTGCGGCGCTCAGCTGACGACGACGAGCGGCGAGGCGGACGGACGGTTCTCGGAAGTGAGGGCGTGGCGGTACTGCCGGGCGAGCGCCGCGGTCTCCTCGCGGGTGACGAAGCGCTCGTAGAGGTTCGTCCGCTGCTTCGGTTCGTAGCCGGCGGCGCGGATCAGGTGCTCCATCTCGTCCTGGGTCATCTTGTGGTGGGTGCCGGCCGCCGAGACCACGTTCTCCTCGATCATGATCGAGCCCATATCGTCGGCGCCGAAAGCGAGGCCGACCTGGCCGATCTTCTTGCCCTGGGTGACCCAGCTCGACTGCAGGTGCTGGACGTTGTCCATGAAGAGACGCGACACTGCAAGGGTCGTGAGGTACTCGTCGGCGTAGACCTCGGGGATTCCCTGCAGATCGGTGTGCTCGTCCTGGTAGGTCCACGAGATGAACGCCGTGAAGCCGCCGGTCTCGTCCTGCAGGTCGCGGATGCGCTGCAGGTGCTCGACCCGCGCCGCCAGGTCCTCACCCATGCCGTACATCATCGTCGCGGTGGTGCGCATGCCGTGGCGGTGCGCCTGGCGCATGATGTCGATCCACTCCTCGGGGGAGGCCTTCGGGTAGGCGAGGACCTCCTTGCGGATCGCGTCGGAGAGGATCTCGGCGCCGCCGCCCGGAATCGACATCAGGCCGGCCTCCTTGAGCACGCCGATCACGTCGTAGAACGACATGCGCTCCTTCTTGGCGATGAACTTGATCTCCGGCGGCGAGAAGCAGTGGCGGTGGATCGCCGGATAGGTGTCGCGCAGGAAGTGCAGCAGGTCGACGTAGTAGGAGAGCGGCAGGTCGGGGTTCACCCCGCCCTGCATCAGGACGCCGGTGCCGTTCAAGGCCAGGGTCTCCTCGATCTTCTGCCCGATCTCCTCTTTCGGGAGCAGGTACCCCTCCGGGTCGCCGGGCGCCCGGTAGAACGCGCAGAACCGGCACTTGTAGACGCAAATGTTGGTGTAGTTGATGTTGCGGTCGACGTTGTAGGTCGCGACGGCAGCGTCGTTGTGGCGGTCGCGGACCGCCTGCGCCGCCTCCCCCAGGGTCAGCAGCTCGCCGTCGAGGAGCAGGCGGTGGGCATCGCCGGCCGAGATCCGGCGTCCGGCCAGGGCGTCGTCGAGGATTTCGGATACGGCGCGAGAAGAGGGGGCGAAGTCGCTCATCGGCCGAATTCTACCAGCGCCCGGGCAAGGAAAAGGCCCGCCTCCCCCGAAGGAAGGGCGGGCCCGGAAACGGACGCCGAACGTTGGCCGGATGGTCTCCGGCTGGCGTCAGAAGCAGGTGTCGAAAGCGTCCGAGTCGGCGACCGAGGTGTAGAACTGGGTACCGAGGGGGTTGTGGTACGTCACATAATTGAAGGGCGCGGGGAGGAAGGTGTCCGTGACCTTGAGGGTGAAGTCGACGTTGGTCGTCGCGGCGTAGTAGACCCAGAAGCGGTTGTTGAGCCCGCAGCCGTTCACGATCTTCACCAGGAGCTCGAAGTTGGCGGGCTTGAAGAACCAGAAGACCGCCGAGTCGTTCGAGGCCAGCGGCACTGTCCGGCCGATGAACGGATTCGCAAAAAAATCGAAGCCGGTGACCGAAACCTCGAAGCGCCCGTTGAGGAGCTGGGCGTACCGTCCGTCGTAATCGGCAGGCAGGCCGTCCCCAAACTGACCGTAGCCCACCAGCACGCGGGACGCCGGCTCGTCGCAGGTGATGGTGTTCGTGAAGGTGCCAAAGTCGAAGGGGTCGTAGCCCGCGGTCACCAGAAAATAGTCGTTGGTGGAAAACAGCTGGATCGAGTCGATCCGCGTCGTGCCGACGAAATAGGTATCGTCGTCATCGTCGTCGAGGGCGATGAGGTTGGTCAGCGGGCTCCCCGGGTTGAAGCTGCCGCGGTAGAGGAAGAGCATGCCGTCGAAGTCGTCGCCCTCCTGGACGCTCTGGATGAAACAGTGGACGCTCTGGTTCACCCGAAACGGCTGCACGTCATAGCGGGTGAAGTCGCCGCTCAGGGTGGTGAGGTCGGCGGGGTGGTTGAACGTCGGATTCCCCTTGGTCGAGCCGTAGAAGCTCGTCGCGGCCTCGCCGTAGGCGACCGCCGAGAGGACAAAAGCAAAGAGGAACACACGCGAAGCGATGCGGATCATGAATCCTCCTTCGACTCGCCACATGAATTGAGCGCGAGACCGGGGCCTGGGGCGAGCAGGTGCGGGCTCCCGTCTCCGACTGGCTGGAACGATGACAGCAGGCTACCACTTCAAGAAACGGGTTTCAGCGCCGGAGGGGGACAACCCGGCGACGAACTCTTCCCCGCCCCCCCACGGTGCCGCACCGGAAGGCGTAAGCTTCCGCCTTCCGGCATGCGAATTCCTGCCTTCATCAAGAGAAGCGTCGACGCGGCGCTCGCGCGGCGCGGGTTCGAGCGCATTCCGAGCCGGCTGGTCTATCCCTGGCAGCGCGCGGCGGTCGACCAGCCCAGTCACAGCGGCGCGCCACTGCCGGAGGGCGCCGAGGCCTGGCTGCGCGCCGATCATCCCCGGCTCGCCGAGCTCGCCCGGCGGTACAACGAGCTCGATTCGCCCCTGGCGCCGGCGCCGGTCTGCTGGACGCCGGCCCACGTCGCGACCGCGGATCTCCGCCATTTCCGGGGGGACAACCCGTATGTCCACCAGCTGCGCGGCCGCAACATGAACGAGCTCGGCTATGCGCTGAGCTTCTACTGCATTCAGAAGAGCGCGCAGATCGAGCGTCTGGGGCTGCTCGAACGCCTCGACGAAGACGGGCTCTTCGGCGTGCATACCTTCATGATCAACGGCTACCGGGTGTCGCGCGACCTGCTCGATTCGGTGCTCGAGCTCGCCTTTCTCGACCGCCACCTCGGAATCTCGCGCCCACCGGTGCAGACGATTCTCGACATCGGCTCCGGCTACGGCCGCCTCGCCTACCGGGCGGTGACCGCCTTTCCGGAGACCGTCCGCTACCTCTGCACCGACGCCATTGCGACCTCCACGTTCCTTTGCGAGTACTACCTCGGCTTCCGCGGAGTCGCTGGCCACGAATCCTCGCCGGCCAGGGTCCTCCCGCTGCCCGAGCTCGATTCGGCGGTCGAGCCGGGGGCGGTCGACATCGCGCTCAACATCCACAGCTTCTCCGAGTGCTCCCCCGGCGCGATCGACGCCTGGCTCGCCTTCCTGGCCCGCAAACGGGTCGGGCATCTGATGATTGTTCCCAATGCAGCGACCGCCACGGGCGCCGATGGCATCACCATGTTGACCAACGAAGGAATCGACTTCAGCCGGATCGTGCGCCGGCACGGCTACCAGCTGGTCGCGAGCGAGCCGAAGTACCCCGACCCGCTGGTGCAGGAGTACGGCGTCAGCCCGGCCGCCCATCTGCTCTTTCGGCTCGAAGCCTGACCCCGCCGGGATATGCCGGGAGGCGCCGGGATACGGCCGGATCCGCCCCTTCCGACAGCGGAGAAACTACGGAGCCGGCAGGCCGGGTGCGGGCGTAGACTTCCCGGGAAAGGAGATCCTTATGGGTCTTTTCGATTTCGTGAAGAACGCCGGAGCCTCGATCTTCGGCAAGGACGATAGCCCCGCCGCCAAGGGCGCCGCGCCGCAGGCTCAGACGCACAACGTCTCCCCCGCCGAGCTCGACGCGATGAAGCGCCGCAAGGCGCTCGAGAAGCTGCTCGGGGAGTTCTCGCTCCAGGTCGAGAACCTCAAGATCGACGTCACCGGCGACACCGCCGTCGTCCACGGCCTGGTCGACGACCAGGCCGAGCGCGAGAAGGTCGTGCTGGCGCTCGGCAACGTCATCGGCATCGCGCACGTCGACGACCGCCTCGAGACCAAGAAGAAGGAGCCGGAGTCGCAGATGTACACCGTCGTCGCCGGCGATTCGCTCTCCAAGATCGCCAAGAAGTTCTACGGCAACGCCGGCAAGTACATGGCCATCTTCGAGGCCAACAAGCCGATGCTCAAGGATCCCGACAAGATCTATCCCGGCCAGGTCCTGCGCATCCCGCCGGCCAGCCCTCCGGCAGGGTGACCATCCGGCGCACCGCGCTCGTTCTGCTCGCCGGGCTCGCGCTCGGCGAGCTTTTCTATGTCGGGGCGTTCGAGTGGGTGGCGCGCAGCGGCCAGCTCGCACGGTGGATCAACCGCCGGCCGGACAAGGCGCAGTTCCTCTTTCGCAGCGCGCACTCCTGGTTTCCCTTCCGGGTCACGCTCGCGGGAGTCGACCTCTCCGTTCAGACTCCCCGCCTGCAATGGCGGCTGCGCTGCGAGCGCGCCTCGGGTTGGATCGCACCGGCGCCACTCCTCGCCCGCCGGCTCCGCGTCGAATCGGCGACCCTCTCCGACGCAGAGTTCGGCCTGCGCCTGCGCGCCGACACGCCGCAGGAGGCCGCGGCACGCGAGGCCTTTCTCCCCCCATCGCGGCCTTTCCGCTCACCGGGACCCCGGCCCTGCCGCGCCCCTTGCGGCCGGCGTGGAACTTCGAGTTTCCCCGGTTGACAGCGACCCGGGTCCGCTCCGTCTGGCTCGAGCAGCTGCGCCTGACCGGCGACCTCCGGGCGACGGGCGGATTCGCCATCCGGCGCCGCACAGAGGCCGAGGTGAGCCACAGCCGGCTGGAGATCGCCACGGGGACGCTCGAGCTCGCCGGGGCGCCGCTCGCGCAGGCTCTCCACGGCGCCCTCGCCTTCTCGACCGTTCCCTATGCCTATCGCGAGCACCGCGGGCTTGCAGCGCTCCCCTTCCTCGATTCCTCCGCGACCCTCTCCGGCGAGATCTTCGCGGCTCCGCTTCTGCGCAGCTATCTTGCCCGGGCGCCCTGGCTCGAGTTCGAAGACTCGGCGACCGCCTTCGACGCCGCGCTCGAGATGCGCCGGGGAGAGCTCGTCCCCGGCAGCCATCTGCACACGGAGAAGGCCTCGCGCACGCTCCGTTTCTTCGGCTTCGAGGCCAGCGGCACGGCGCTTCTGAACTTCGACGTCCTCGGGGATGCGACCGGCGGGCACGCCGATCTCGCCGTCGGTTTCGACGATTTCGAGCTCCGGCGGAGCGCTGCCGGACTTCCGGTCGTCGGCGGCAGCGGACTCACCCTGCTCGCGACGACGCGCGACCTGCGCGCCAGCGGCCTGCCGGACGACGCCAGGATCCGGATCGACCTCGGCGAGGCCCGCCTGCTCGATCTCGCGGGTTTCTCCGACCTCCTGCCGCCCTCCGCCGCGCTGGAGCTCGCTGGCGGCAAGGGAGAGGTCCACGGCCAGTTCGAGGCCGAGCTCGGAGCGGGCGAAGCCGGTTCCGCACGCGGTTCACTGAGCGCCCGGATCACCCAGGCCGCCCTGATCTCCAACGGCGCCCGCTTCACCGGGGCCGTCGCGCTCGACATCCCGATCACCAGCCGCGACCTCGCGGGCAGGCGCTTCGATCTCGCGGGAACCCGGGTCGAGCTCACCGGTTTCACCGGCCCCGGCGAGGCCAATGCCACCGGACCGCGAGACTCCGGGGCCCCGGGCGGCCCTGGCTGGCGGGGCACGATCGAAACCCAGGTCGCTCGACTCCATCTCGTGGAGCCCGCCACCGCCGAGGGGCAATTCACCCTCCAACTGAGCGACTCGGCCCCGCTCGTGGCGCTCTACGCCACGCGCAAAGACCTGCCGCGATGGGTCGAACGCCTGCTCGAGGAGCCCGACGTCCGCGCGACCGGCCGCTTCTCCTACCGCAAGCCCGAGCTCAGGATCGAGGCGCTGAAGGCGCGTTTCGAGCATTGGGGTTTCGAGGCCGATCTCGAGCTCGGCAAAGACCGCAGGCGCGGCCTCCTCCTGCTCGAATGGCGCAAGCTCGCCCTGGGGGTGCGGATCGAGGGTGAGAAGCGCACCTTCAAGCTCGCCGGCGCCCGCGAGTGGTTCGCGCAGCAGAAGCTCTGAGACGAGATGCCGACCAACCCATCTCGGCCAACCTAAGCCTCCTCAGCCTCCTCAGCCTCCTCAGCCACCCCAGGCACCCCAGCCAGCCCAGACCCGCCGGCGCCCGGCCCGTCGGGTCTTTTCATTTACTGGAAGCTTCGTTTTTGCTTTTCTTTCTTAATATGTTAGTTTTTAATATAAGAATGACCTATTTTAAGATAAAAACAAAAACATAAAGGAGATCGACATGACCACCACCCTCCGCGACTTCCTCGAGATCCCCTACGACAAGCTCGAAGAGTTGAACCTCGCAGCCAAGGCCGACCGCCTGGCGCGCAAGGACCCGGCCAAAGTCCAGGAGGCGCGCCTGAAGTACCTGACCGACGAGCGCCGGATCAAGGCGGTGACGGTCTGCTTCACCGACCTCGAAGGCCGCCTGCACATGCTCGACTACGACAAGAAATTTCTCCTGAAATCGGCCGACAACCTGACCTTCGACGGCTCCTCGATCCGCGGCTTCTCGCAGCAGGCCGAGTCGGACCTGCGGCTCGCCATCGACTGGACGGCGTTCTACTGGCTGCCCTCCGACATCTTCGGCGCCGGCAAGATTCTGGTCTTCGGCGAGGTCCAGGAGCGCGACGGCAGCCCCTATCGCGGCGACATGCGGGCCCGCCTGAAGGCCTTCGGCGAGCAGCTGTGGAAGAAAGACCAGACGGTCGCCTACGCCTCGAACGAGATCGAGGGCTTCCTGTTCAAGGGCCGCGACGCCGAGCGCCACTACCACGAGACCGGCAGCTTCGAGTTCATCTCGACCGGCGGCTACTACCACTCGCTGCCCGGGGACGCCCTTCGCCAGTTCATCGACACCGCGGCCGAAGTCCAGCGCGCGATGGGTTTCGCCAACGAGAAGGACCACCCGGAGGTGGCGCCTTCGCAGTTCGAGATGAACTACAGCTACACCGAGGCGACGATCGCCGCCGACCAGGTGCAGCTCTACAAGCTCCTGTCACGGCAGGTCGCGGCGCGGATGGAGATGACCGCCTGCTTCCTGCCGAAGCCGGTGACCGGCGTCAACGGCAACGGCATGCACACCAACGTCTCGCTGGCTCGCAAGGGCAAGAACCTCTTCCACGACAAGAAGGGGCAGGACGGCCTGACGCCGCTGGGCTGGAACTTCATCGAACGCATCCTCGCCAACGCCAACGACATCTGCCTCTTCCTCAATCCGAGCGTCAACTCCTATCGCCGGCTCGACCCGCACTTCGAGGCCCCGAACCAGATCAAGGCCTCGGCGATCGATCGCGGTTCGATGGTGCGAATCCCGCTCGGCAACGAGAAGTCGGCGCGCGTCGAGGTGCGCTCGATCGCCCCGGACGCCAATCCCTATCTCGCCATCTACTCGGTCCTGCGCACCGGCATCGAAGGCCCGCTGGCGGCCGAGGAGAGTGACGGCAAGCGCCAGCGGACGCGCTTCCTGCCCGACAACATCTACGACGGCATCCGGCTCTTCAAGGCCAGCCGCTGGGCGATGGAGCTCGTCGGCGAGGAGGTCCAGGGCAAGTACGCGGACCTGAAGCTCGCCTCGGCCGAGCGCTGCCCCAAGGCACTGGGCACCCGGGTCAAGCGCAGCGAGATCCAGTTCCACCACGAGGTGACCAACCAGTACCTCTGGAACCAGTTCTAGAGACTCAGGGGATGTAGGACCAGAAGCCGCTGTCGCCGCCGTCGAAACCGTCGTTGAAGATGCCGTGGTCGACGGCGAACTCGATCCCCTGCGCGTCCCAGGCGACCGAGAGCGGCATCGAGTTCGGCGCCACCAGGGAGCTCTCGCCGAGGCCGGTGAGGATCGCGAGCGGCGACAGGGTGCCGATCGGGACTCCGGGCGGCGTGCCGAAGTGCATCACCAGCAGATCCCCCGGTACGCTGTTGAAGTCTTCCAGGGCCGAGGTGAAGTCGATCTGGATCTCCCCCGGCGAGGGATGCGTCACGACCAGGCTCACATCGCCGTGGCGGGGGTCGGCGATCACCTCGGGCAGCCCGGTGGCGATCGCCGGGTCGTAGGTGATCACCAGCCGCCCCTCCTGGAGGTCGAACGGCTCCGCGGTGCCGAGCTCGATCACCGCTCCCGAGCCGGGATGCACCTTCCCGCCATCGACCGAGAAGCCCACCGGAGCGCTCGGCGCGCGGATCGTCAGGGTCCCGGACCGGGTCTCGAGCAGCACCGGATCGTCTTCGGGGTCGTCGAGGAAGGAGATTCCCAGGTCGAGGGCCACCGTGTACTGGTCGCCGGGGACGGCGTCCGCTGCCAGCCACACGTAGATCACCCCGAAGACGCCGTCCATGGCGTTGATCGTCGCCGAGAGCGACTCGAAGTTCACATCGAACGCCTGCGTCGCAACGTCGAAGAGGCACGGCTGCGAGATGGCATCTCCGGTGACGCTGAAGATGACGACAGACTCACAGCTGGCGATCGGCTGGGTCGTGCCGACGATCCGAACTGCGGCTCCGGGCACCTGGAGCGCAGGAGCGAGCCCGGAAGCCAGCCGGCCGCGCCGGATCGGACGCGAGGCATAGGTGCGAAAGACAATTGCGGTCCGTTCGCCCGGCGCTCCTTCTGCGTCCTGGACCCGAAGCATCAGCGGTTCGACTGGAATCGCCGCCGCGGGTGCGGCGCCACCGAGGCCAGCGAGAACGAGACCCCCAGCCAAGAGCCGGGTCCAAGGGCCGGCCCGGCGCCGGTCTTTGCCAGCAGCCGTTCGGTGGATTTCGTCGGTGGATCTCTGCCGCATCGTCATCACTCCCCGTGGGCAGGCGCCCACCGCGCAACTCTAGGAGAACCGGCATCGCCCGGCAAGGAACTGCGGCGGATGTCGCCTCAGTCACTGGAGACAGTCGAACCTGAGCGCGGGAACAGAACCGGCGGAAGTTCTGCCCTGGACTCGCACAGAATGTGCCGTTGGCCTCCGTCGGCTGTCCAAGCAGGCGAACCGGCGGATCGCCCGAGGAATCCACACCATGCGCTTCTCCATGCTCGAGGCGGCCGTCGTCGGCTGCGTTCTCCTCCCCGCCGCGCTCGGCAGCTCGGCCGCGACTCCCGTGTCCCCAGCGCCCCCTGGGACCCCTGGGACCCCTGGGATCACCGCCGGACCCGACTGCCCGGCGACCTCGCTCCTCGCCGGTCTCCGGCCGAGCCGCGCGCAGCAGATCGAAGGGGAGTCCGCCCGCCTGACCGACCACCAGGTGGCGCCCGAGGGCGGCAAATGGAACTCCGCACTGGCGGTGAGAATGATCGCCGCGGCGTCGGTCGTCACCTTCGACCTCGGCAGCGAACGGACGCTGCGCTCGCTGCTGGTGCAGGCGGACGCCAACGACACCTATCTCGTCGAAGGCTCGAGCGACGGCATCGGCTTCACCCGGCTCGGGGAGATTCCGCGGCTCGAAGGGCAACACGGGCTGCGTTCCCGGGCCCTGCGGATTCCGCCCTCGACCGTGCACTTTCTCCGCGTGAGCAGCTCGAGCGGCGACGGGCGGGCCTCGATCTCCGAGATCCAGGCCTTCTGCCGCGATCCCGGCGGCTGGGAGCCCCGCCTGCAGGTGATCGACGCCGCGGCAGCGCGCTCGCCGGAGCCCGACGGCAGGTGGTGGAACGACAGCTCGAGTCGCTGGTGGGAGCTCGCCCTGGCGCTCCTGGGGGCCGGGCTGCTGATCTACGACCGGCACCGGGAACCGACGGCACCGCAGCTGCGGAGTTCTCCGGACACCCGTGCGGGCCGTCGTGGCCCCACCGCGCGGCGCGGGCTCTTCGCCGCCCTGGGGCTGATCTCGGCGCTCACCTACTTCAACTTCGGCGCTTTCCACTTCGGATCCTTCATCCACGGCTGGGACACTTTCCACTACTACCTCGGCGCGAAGTATTTCCGCGAGCTCTCCTACGACCGGCTCTATGACTGCGCGACGGTCGCCGACGCCACCCGCGAAGCGAGCGACACCGACGCCGGCTTTGCGGCGCGACGGGCGCACGCCGAACGCCGCAAGGTCCGCAACCTCCGCACCAACGAGCTCGGGCCGACGACCGACCTGCTGGCCCACCCCGAGCGCTGCACCGCGCTCTTCACGCCGGAGCGCTGGCAGACCTTCCGCCACGACGTCGCCTGGTTCCGCGACCGCGAGAGCGCCGGGCGCTGGGACGAGATCTTCGGCGACCACGGCTTCAACGCGACGCCGGTCTGGAACATCGCCGGCTCGCTGCTCGCGAATCTCAGCCCGGCGAGCGACCGGCAGATCGGGCTGCTCGCGCTCGCCGACCCGCTCTATTTCGCCGCGATGGCGGCGGTGCTCGTCTGGGCGTTCGGGATCCCCGGCGCGGCGGTCGGCCTGCTCGTCCTCGCGACCGAGTTCCCGGCGCGATTCTTCTGGACCGGCGGTGCTTACCTGCGCTGGGACTGGCTCTTCTTCACCGTCGCCGCGGTCGCCTGCCTGCGGCGCGGCCGTCCGTTCCTGGGCGGCGCCGCGCTGGCCTATGCCGCCCTGCTGCGGATCTTCCCGATCTTCCTCGCTGCGGGCCCGGCGGCGCTGCTCGTTGCCGGCCTCGTGCGCGAGATGCGCACCGTCCGGGAGACCCGGGGGGCCCGGGAGGCCCGCAGGTCGTTCGCCAGCCGACTCCGCGTCGCCCTGACCTCGAGCGCCCTGCGGCCGACTCTCCGGTTCGTGGCTGGCGGCCTCGCCGCGGCGGCGCTCCTTGTCCCGCTGAGCCTCGCCGTCAACGGCGGACCGCAGTCCTACCGCCAGTTCTTCGCCAACACGGTCAAGCACCAGGGCACACCGCTCACCAATCACATGGGGTTGCGCACGGTGGTGAGCTTCCGGCCGGCGGAGATCGGCCGGCGCCTGCACTCCGAGAGCGCGGCGGAGCCCTGGGCGCGCTGGAAAGAGGCCCGCCTCGCTGCCTGGCATCGGTCGCGCGGCGTCGCCGCCGGGATCGCCCTGATGGCCCTCGCGCTCGTCGCCCGGGGCGCCGTCCGCCAGCGCGAGCTCTGGATCGGGGCGGCGCTCGGCGCAGCCTTCATCCCCTTCGCCGTCGAGCTGACCTCCTACTACTTCGCGTACCTCGTCGTTCCGGCGCTGCTCTGGACGGTACGACGCGAGGCCGGGATCGCGCTCCTTCTGCTGGGCGCGTTCGGCCTCTTCGTCTCCCTGTCGCCGCTCGCCGGCATGCCCACCTGGCGCGACGAGCAGTACACGCTGGTGGCCCTCGCCACCCTCCTCGCCCTGCTGTTCCTCCTGCTGCGCTTTGCCTTCGCCAAGCCGCTGTTCCAGCCGCCGACCCGCCCTGTCTAAGCAAGGGAACAGGAAAGTCGCGACGCCCGAACAACTCGGCCCGAGACGATCCGCTACAGAGAGGAGCAACGATCATGATTCCCTCCACGCGCTTCATCGGCGGCCTTCTCGGACTCGGGCTCACCGCCCTCGCCGTGTCGGCCGCGCCCGCCATGGCCTCCGGCCCGGGCACCCTCAAGTTCGACCTGAGCACCATCTCGGTGCTCGAGGAGGCCGGGGTCGCCCTCGTCCTCGTCGAGCGTTCCCAGGGCGATACCGGGCCGATCACCGTCGACTACTCCTCGGCCGACGTCTCGGCGACGGCCGGAGTCGACTATGAAGCCGTTGCCAACACCCTCTCCTGGGCGGACGGCGACGGTACGAGCCGCACGATCACTGTGCCGATCTTCGACGACGCCACGAGCGAACCGGGCGAGAGCCTGGTGCTCGCGCTGTCGAATGCGACCGGCGGCGCCAGCATCGACCCGACCCGCAGCACCGCCAGTGTCGTCATCCTCGCCAGTGACGGCGGGAGCGGCGGCTCCGGTGGCAGCGGCGGCGCCGGTGGGAGTGGTGGCTCGGGCGGTAGCGGTGGCTCGGGTGGCAGCGGCGGCTCCGGCGGCAGCGGTGGCTCCGGCGGCAGCGGTGGCTCCGGCGGCAGCGGTGGCTCCGGCGGCAGCGGTGGCTCCGGCGGCAGCGGTGGCTCCGGCGGCAGCGGTGGCTCCGGCGGCAGCGGTGGCTCCGGCGGCTCCGGTGGCTCGGGTGGCAGCGGTGGCTCGGGCGGCAGCGGTGGCTCCGGCGGCAGCGGTGGTTCCGGTGGCAGCGGTGGTTCCGGCGGGTCCGGCGGCAGTGGCGGCGGCACCGGTGACGGCTCGGGTGTGATCAAGTTCGACGAGAACACCTTCCTCGGTCTCGAGAGCGGCGGCGTCGCGGTCATCACCGTCGAGCGCTCGCATGGTGAAGCCGGCTCGGCCTCGATCGACTACGCCACCTCGGACGGCACGGCGAGCGACGGTTCGGACTACGCGGGAGTCTCCGGCACCATCAGCTGGGGCCCCGGCGACGGCGCGACCAAGACCTTCACGTTGCGCTCGTCGACGACGGCATCGCCGAAGGCAACGAGACGGTGAATCTGACCCTCTCCAACCCGACCGGCGGGGCGATCATCGACGCCGACCGCGGCACGGCCGTCCTCGTCATCACCGAGACCGGCGGCGTGCCTCCGGGAGGCGGCAACCACAATCGCCCGGGCACCTTCAAGTTCGGCGAAGCCAGCTACCAGGTGATCGAGGGACAGTCCTTCGCTGTGATCACCGTCGAGCGCTCGCAGGGTGAGTCCGGAGCGGTGTCGGTCGACTACTCGGCCGCCGCCGGCAGCGCCACTGCCGGGGACGACTTCGAAGCGGTCTCCGGGACGCTCTCCTGGAGTCCCAACGACGGCAGCACCCGGACCTTCCAGGTGCCGATCGTCGACGACACGCTCTCCGAGGGCAGCGAGACCATCCTCCTCGACCTCTCCGGAGCGACCGGCGGCGCCGGCATCGATTCGGTCCGCGGTTCGGCGCTGCTCAACCTGCTCGACAACGACGGCTCGCAGGCGGCCTGCGTCCCGAGCGCGACGAACATGTGTCTTCTGGGCGGACGGTTCGCCGCCCAGATCACCTACCGGACGCCGAACGTCGGCACCGGGGCGGGGCATGCGGTCACCTACTCCAATCAGACCGGACTCTTCTGGTTCTTCAACCAGGAGAACGTCGAGATGCTGCTCAAGGTCGTGGACGGCTGCAACGTCCCGGGCCTGAACGCCTACTGGGTCTTCTTCTCGGCGACCACCAACGTCGACTTCACGCTGACCGTGACCGACACCCAGACCGGTGTCGCGAAGCAGTATCGCAATCCGCTCGGCCTCGCGGCCGAGCCGATCCAGGACGTTTCGACCTTCCAGGCCTGCCCGCAGTAACTTCCCTCGCTTCACCCCTTGCCTGGCGACGGCCCCGGATACGTCCTCCGGGGCCGTCGCCTTTTTCGCCGTGCGCCCCGCTCCAGCACCACCGCCCTCTTCACCATAGGATTCCCGGGTGCACCGCCCGTCCTGGATGTTCGCGCTGCTGCTGCTCTCGCACGCTCCTGGAACCCTCGGGGTCCCAGCTCCTACGGCGGAGCCGGAGGCTCCCGAACGCCGCGAGTGCGAGCGCCTGAACGACGCCGGCAGCTACTCCGCGGCCCTGCCCCACTGTCGCCAGGCGGCCGACACCCTGCGCGCCCTGAAGGGCACGGCAGGCGGGGACGACGGGGGTGCCCTCGGGCGGTCGCTCACCAGCCTGGGCCTGGCGCTCGAGATGACCGGCGACCGCCGGGCGGCGGAGGCGAGCTATCGCGAGGCGCTCGCCCGCCACCGCGCCGGCGGGCAGTCACAGCTGGAGGCACTGGTGCTATCCAATCTCGCGGCGCTGGCGATCGGCGGCGGCGACTACGGCGCCGCCCTCGCCTGGCTCGGCGACGAAGAGGCGGTCGCCAACCGCGCCCTCGCGGCCGGCGACCGGACCTGGGCTCCCGCTGAGCTCGAGTACGTGCGCATGAACCGCAGCGTCGCGCTCGAGCAGCTCGGCGCCTACGCCGAGGCGCTCGCCGAGATCCGGCCGCTTTCGACCCGGAGCCCGCAAGCCGGCGCCGAGCGCGAGGCCGCCGCGCTGGCAGTCAACCTGGCGGTGCTCTATCGCAACCTCGGCGACCCGCGCCGCGCCCTCACGCTTCTCGAGCGCGCCCGCACCGTTTACGAACGGCTGGGAGACCGCTCGGCACTCGCCAACGTGCACCTGAATCGCGCCCTCGTCTACCAGCTCAACCTGCGGGCGCCGGGGAGCGCGGAGGTCGAGCTCGCTCATGCCCTCGAGCTCGCGCTGGCGAGCGGCGACCGCGGCGAGGAGATCCGGACGCTCTGCGCCCTGGGCGAGCTGCGGCGCAGCGGCGGCCGGCTGGACGACGCGCGGCAGGCCTTCGAGCGCGCCCTCCAAGCCGCCGTCGAGTCCGATGCCACTGCCGGACGCTGGACGGCCCAGCGCCGGCCTGGGCCGAGTCGCTCGTGACGCGGGCGACTCCGGCGCCGCGCTGGTCCAGCTGCGCGCCGCCATCGCCGAGATCGAAACGACCGGCGAGGGGCTCGGCGATGCCGCGCTGCGCGGCGACCTGCTCTCCGACCAGCGCGCGGTCTACGCCACCGCCGTCGACCTGCTGGCCGAGCGCGCGCTGGGGCTCGATGCCGCGACGACAGCCGGCGAGCAGGCCGCCCGCGCCGCGCTCGCGCTCGCCGAGCAGGCCAAGGCGCGGGAGCTCCTCGACGCGCTTTCCGCGCGCTCCGCTGGCTCCGCTGGCTCCGCTGGCTCCAATACCTCCGGCGCGCCGCTCGACGAAGAAGCGCTCAGTGCGCTCTCCCTCCAGCTCGGTCCGACGCTCGCCTACTTCTTCGGCGAGCAGCAGCTCTGGCGGTTCGAGCTCGACGGGGGCCGCTGGCGCGTCGCCCGGGCCGGCCGGCCGGGCGAGATCACCGAGCTCGCGACGCGCATCCATCGTGCTCTGGCCGGCGCCGAGCCGGCGCTCGCGGAGGATCTCGCGCGCCTTGCCAGGATGCTCCTTCCGGCTTCGATCCCAGCTGGAGATGAGCTCCGCATCGTGCCCGACGGAAGGCTGTTCTACCTGCCGTTCGAGCTCCTGCCCGATCCGGAACGCCCCGACGCGACCCTCCTCGAGCGCACCGCTGTCAGCTATCTCCCCAGCCTCGCGGTGGCGGCGCATCTGCGCCGCGCGCCGGCGCCTGCGCTCTGGCGGGTGGCCGCCCTGGCCGATCCCGCGCTCGCGCGACCTCTGCCCGGCGGGGCGAGCTCTCTGGCAGACCTTCTGGCGCAACGCTTCGGACTGCCGCCGCTCCCCGGTGCGGCGCGCGAGGCGCGCGCCGCCGCGGCGCGCCTCGGGGAGCCGAGCGTGGTCGATGTCGGAGGGGCGGCGACCGAAGCGAAGCTCCGGCAGCGGGCGGCCGAAGGCGCCAGGGTCCTGCACATCGGCGCCCATACGGTCGTCGACGAAGCGCTCGCCGGCGGCGTCGCGCTCTTCCTCGCCCGCGGCAGCGGGCCCTCAACGTCCGCGGACGACGGCCTCGTGACCGCTGAGGAGCTCGCCCATCTGCCGCTCGCCGCCGACCTCGCGATCCTCTCCGGCTGCCGCACCGCGCTCGCCGAGGCGACCTTGAGCGGCAGCGACGGCGCCGGCGGAGGACGCGCCATCGCCAGCCTTTCCGGTGCCCTTCTCGGCGCCGGTGCGCGCGGCGTCGTGGCGTCGCTCTGGGAGGTCGGCGATCAGGCGACCGCAGCGCTCATGGAGCAGTTCTACTTCGGTCTCGCCCGCGGCAGCCGGCCGGCGATCGCTCTCCGCAGCGCCAAACTCAGGCTGGCGCACGACCCGCGCTGGGCCGCGGCCCCGGGTTGGGCCGGCTTCGTGCTGCTGGGCGACCCCGAGGCGGTGACGCCGGGCTTCGCGGGATGGGGGTGGCTCGCCGGAGCGCTCGTGCTGGTCGCCGGCGGCGCGCTGCTGCTCTGGGGCACACGAGGCGGCGCCTCCCAGGGCAGGACCTGAACTAGTTCGCGGGCGGTTCGATGCGGAAGCTCGCCGCCGCGGAGTGCGCCAGGGCGCTCGCCGAAGCGTCGAGGGCGGTGACATTCCAGCGGTAGGTCACGAACGTTTCGACCTTCGCCCGCAGCTCCGCCGGCGCGAGGAGGGTTGTCGTCGCCGACTCACCCTGCCAGAGGAGGTCGCCGCCGACATCGCGCAGCTCGATGCGATAGCTCGCGGCGCCGGCGACGGCGCGCCAGGCGAACGGCGGGAGCTGTTCGGCGCCGCTCGCGGACAGCACGCCGACCGGCGCATCCAGCCGCACTTCGCCGCTGCGAACGATGTCCGAGCTCAGGGCGTCCGGCCGGCCGGGCAGCGCCGGAGCGAGACTGCGATGCGCCCATTCGAAGGCGAATCCGAGCCCGATCACGACCAGCGCTGCCGCCGCCCAGCGGTTCCAGAGCGGCATCCCGGTGGCCTCGCGCACAGTCCCCGAGCGCCGCGCGCGCTTCGCTGCGTGCGGGGCCATCGGCAGGACACGCGCCAGCTGGGGCGCCGGCGAGGCCAGCGACGAGGTCGCCGCCGGGGGCTGGAGCTGCGCCGCCACCCAGGCGATCTCCTGCGCCTCGGCGGGACCCTTGGCCGCGGCGTCGAAGGCACCGGCGAGCGCCAGCTCGGCGGCGCAGGCGGAGCAGCCGGCGGCGTGGGCCCGGAGCGCCTCGGCCTCGGCGCTGGTGGCTCCGTTGGCGCCGGCGAACGCTGCGTCGAGCAGCTCGGCGAGCGGCGGACATTCACTGCCGGGCTCGAGGGCCTGGCGCAGCAGCTGGTTGCGATTGAATTCGAGCGTCGTCATGACGGCCCTCTCTGGGGGATGGAGGCAGCGAAACTGCGCTGCAGCTTGCGCTTGGCGCTCACCAGATAGGCCCGGGCGCCAGACTTGTTCTGCAGATCGAGGAGTTGGTCGATGGCGGCGAGCGTCAGCTCGTCGACGAAGTGAAGATGCAGGATCCTGGCTTCGAGCGGTTCGAGCTCGGCGGCGATCGCCGTCCGCAACTGCTGGACGAGGAGCTCCTGTCCGACCTGCTCCTCGACGCTCGGTCCGGGAGCGGCCGGTTCGAGGAAGTTCTCGTCATCGATCGAATCGGCGTCGCGCCGCCGGTTCGAGATCGACCGGTTGATCGTGACGCTGCGCGTGACCAGGTAGAGCCAGGTGGCGAAGGAGCTCTCGAAGCGGAAGGTCTCGAGCCGTTCGTAGACCCGGACGAAAACCTCCTGGGCGAGATCGGCGGCCTCTTCGCGCCGGCCGCTGATCCGCAGGCACCACGCAGCGACCCGCGTCTGGTAGCGCCGGAAGAGCACGTCGAGGTGGCGTGCCACGAGGTCGGGGTCGTGCTGCACGGCCCGCGCCCCCCGTACGATCTCCTCGTCGCTCCAGTCCGCGATGGTCTCCATCGTCTCCCAGGTTTCGGTTCCCGCCGGCGGTCCCGAGGGCTGCTTCCCCCGGCGACCGGAAAGACAAGCAGCCGGGAAGGCCCTTCGGCAGGCCTCGGCGCCAGCCTAGCCGATCCCGCGACCGGGCCGGAAATCGGCGCCGTCGAAGTGCCGCCGCAGGCGGTGCTCGATGGGGATAGCGGAAGTGGCCTCACGCCTATCTGAGACAGCCGCGAGGGGGGAGTGGAACAATCCACTTCGGGGAACTCCGCTCATTCCGACGCCTCCCCGGGCTCCGGCCGGTCGGCGGAAAGATCCCACAGCGCGCCAAGCGTGCCGAACGGGCCGCCCCAGACGGCTCGCATCAGCACCGCCCGCCACTCTTTGCGGGCCAGACCGCGAAAGCGGATGGCGCGCAGGAGCAGCAGCGGCAGAATGACGAAGCAGCCGACGTTGCAGCCGACAGCGACCCAGATGAACGGCCGGTTCTGCGGTGCGCCGGGCGCTGCGAGCTCGGCGATCACGGCGGTGAAGAAGGACAGGATCGCCGCCGCCAGCGCGAACAGTCCGAGCCAGCGGTACCAGAGGATCGACGGCCGGCGGGCAGGCTCCATGGCGCTCAGTCTACGGGACGGCAGCCTTCACGGCCGAGAGCCCGCGGCACCGGGCGTGCCCGGCAGCGCTCAGGGTCTCTTCTGCAGTCCGTCGAGCACTCCCTGGATGCGCGCCTTCTGCGCCTCGGGGGCCATCGCCAACGCCTTCTGGTACATCGCCGTCGCCTCGTCCTTCTTACCGATCGCGACGAGACCCTCGCCGAGGCTGTCGTGCGCGTTCCACGACTTCGGATTGCGCTTCACGTTCTCGCGAAAGATCACCACGGCGTCGGCCGCATTGCCGGCGAGCAGCTGGTAGCCGTAGGCGTTGAGCTCGGCCTCGTTCGCCCCGGGGAGCGCCTCGTCCACGAGCTTCTTCGCGCCGGCGGCGTCGCCCCGGGCGGCGAGCAGGCGCGACTTGGTGAAGCTGTTGGCGAAGTTCTTCTGGATCGCGATCGACTTGTCGACCCAGATCATGGCGTCGTCCAGGTGGATCTTGCTGGTCAGGAGGGTCGTCGCCGCCTGATTCCACGGCTGCCAGAAGAACTGACCCAGGCCGCGGAGCTCGCGCTTCAGGCTCTGGTAGACGATCTCCGGCGTGTCGACGGCGACCTTGAACGGGATGCGCAGCTTCTCCCAGCGCAGGGCGACGGTGGTTTCGCGCGCTGTCGCGTCGTCGAACGTGTAGGCGAGGGCCTCTTCGTGTGGAGCGGCCTCCGGTTTCACCTCCACCCGTAGCACGTCCTCCTTGGCGTCGTAGGCGAAGCTCCCCCAGTTCGCGTCGACCGACGAGAAGATCAACTGCCAGCTGCCCGCCGAAGGCAGGGTATGGAAGCCGTAGCGCCCGGCCGGCAGAGCATGCCCTTCGACCTCGACCGGGGTCGAAAACTCGATGGTCGTGTTCTCGTTCGCGCCGGCGCGCCAGACCTCGCCGTAGGGCACGAGCTTGCCCCAGATCTCACGACTCTGGACCCGTGGCCGGTGGTACGTGATGGCGATCTCGGTGAGACCGACGGTCTGCGAGACGCGTGCAGCCTGGGAAGGCTGCGGCAGGGTGAGCGGCGGCGACTGGGCGAGCGCGGCTCGCCCGACGGCGAGCGCGGCGAGAGATAGGACTGCGACAGCGGCGGCGGTGCGCTTCGGCATCATGTTCTCTCCTCGGGCAAGGGTCGGTTGGGTGTCGCTTGCGGATCTCCCTGATACGTCCCCGGGCGTCCGAAGTTCAGGCTCGGCTCGGGCGCACAACTTCCATCGCGCGTCGCGAAGCCGGATAATGGCGGCACGTGGCCTCCATTGCCGAGCTGATCGACGCCTTCGGAGCCGGTCTCTACCTGCTCTTCGGCGCGGCGCATCTCGACCTCTGGCTGCGCCGGCGGGACCGCAAGGGCTACCTCTGGCTCACCGGCGCGAGCGCCTTCGCCCTGGCCGTCGACGCCACCGGCTTCTTCCTGCGGCGCCAGGCTCCGGCGGTCGACCCGCTGCTCGCCTCGCTGAATCAGTTCGCGGTCGCCGCGGCCACGATCTGCGTCTACGAGCTGGTCGTCTCGCTCGGCCGCAAGCCGACCGGCACGGACATGCGCGCCCTGCAGGCCTTCACCGTCGCCGTCTCGCCGTTGCCCTACTATGCCGGAGCTTCGCTTCTGCTCGCGCTCCTGCCCTGCGGCCTTCTGCTCCTGGGCGCCCTGGTCCGCGCCTTTCGCACCGGGCGGGATGGCGACCCGGACTCCCGCCTCGTCGCGCGCGGCATTCTCGTTCTCATCCTCTGCCTGCTCGCCGACCTCGCGATGACGGTCGGCTGGCTGCCGCGCGTCCCTGCTCTGGCGCTCGGCGGATTCGTCGTGCTCTTTCTCGCCTCGGCGAGGTCGCTCAGCAACCGCTTCGATCGCGACTTTCGGGAGCTGGGCGAGCTGCGAAGAGACCTCGAAGAGCGCATCGAGGAGCGGACCCTCGAGCTCAAGGCCGCCAACGCCCGGCTCGAGGAGGCTTCGCGAACGGACTCCCTCACCGGCCTGCTGAACCGCCGGGGCTTCCTGGAAAAGGGGGAGGAGGAGATCGAACGCAGCCGCCGCTCGCGCAAGCCGTTCTGCGTCGTGATGGCGGACGCCGACCACTTCAAACGCATCAACGACCTGCATGGCCACGCCGCCGGCGACGTCGCGCTGCAACTGCTCGGCGACCTGCTGCGCGGTTCCTTGCGCGCCCAGGATCTGGTCGCGCGCTGGGGCGGCGAGGAGTTCGTCCTGCTCCTGCCCGAGACCGACCTCCACGGCGCCACCCAAGTGGCCGAGTCGATTCGCCGCTCGGTCGCTCTTCTGCCGCTCGTCGTCGGCCAGTTCGAGATCCCGGTCACGCTGTCGTTCGGGCTCGCCGAGCACCGGCCCGAGCGCGGCCTCGAGGTCACCATCGCCCACGCCGACGCCGCGCTCTACCGTGCCAAAGCCGAAGGACGCGACCGCGTCGTCGCCCACCCGTCGGTACCGGTGTTCACCCCGAAATAGGGGTTTGGCCTAGCCGATCGCCGCCCGCAGGGCGCGCTCGATCGTCCCGGGTTCGCGCTCGACGAGCTCGTAGGTCACGTTGACGATCGGCTTGTCGGTCTTGAGGACGCGCGCCAGCTCGATCGGCGTCCCCTCGACGACGACGTCGGCCGGTGTGGCGCGGATCGTCGCCTCGAGATCGCGGATCTGCTCGTCGCCGTAGCCCATCGCGGGCAGGATGCCCTTCGCATTCGGGTACTTGGCGTAGGTGGCCGCCAGGGAGCCGACGGCGTAGGGCGACGGGTCGACGATCTCTGCCGCCCCGGCGTCGTGCGCGGCGTACCAGCCGGCGCCGTAGCTCATGCCGCCGTGGGTGAGCGTCGGACCGTCCTCGACGACCAGGACCCGCTTGCCGCGGATCGCCGCCGGATCGGAGACGCGGATCTCGGAGTTGCAGCGCAGGATCGTGGCGCGCGGATTGAGCTTGCGGCAGGTCGCCTCGACCTCGGCGACCTTCGCCGGATCGGCGGTGTTCACCTTGTTGACCAGGATGAGATCGGCGAGCAGCACGTTCACTTCGCCGGGGTGGTAGGTCGCCTCGTGCCCCGGCCGGTGCGGATCGACCAGGGTGATCTGGAGCGCCGGGGTGTAGAAGGAGGTGTCGTTGTTGCCGCCGTCCCAGAGGATGACGTCCGCCTCCTCTTCGGCCGCGCGCAGGATCTTCTCGTAGTCGACGCCGGCGTAGACCACGAAGCCGTTGTCGATGTGCGGCTCGTACTCCTCGCGCTCCTCGATCGTGCACTTGTGCTTGTCGAGGTCGGCATAGGTCGCGAAACGCTGACAGATCTGCTCCGAGAGATCGCCGTAGGGCATCGGATGGCGGACGGCGACCACCTTCTTGCCCATCGCCTTGAGGATCTTCGACACGTAGCGCGTCGTCTGCGACTTGCCGACGCCGGTGCGCACGGCGGTGATGGCCACCACCGGTTTGACCGAGGTGAGCATGGTGCGCTGCGCCGCCGCGAGCACGAAGTGCGCGCCGGCTGCGATTGTCCGCGACGCCAGATGCATGACGTCGACGTGCGCCAGGTCGGAGTACGAGAACCAGGCCTCGTCCACCTTCTCGGCGGCCACGAGGCTCTCGAGCTCCTGCTCGGCGACGATCGGAATGCCCTTGGGATAGAGCGTGCCGGCGAGCACCGGCGGATAGGTCCGGCCGGCAATATCGGGAATCTGCGCCGCGGTGAAGCCGATCACCTCGAACTCCTCGCGATCGCGGAAAAGCACGTTGAAGTTATGAAAATCGCGCCCAGCGGCGCCCAGGATCAAGACTCGACGACGTCGCATGCAGAAGCCTCCGTTTCCATCCAGCCAGCCGCCACGATAGCGAGCCCCGTGCCGCCACCCCATACCCGCACGGGTAGGCGCGGCGGCCCCGCGCGCGCGGTCCAACCCGGCTCGCGGCACCGCCCGGCGCTGATGGCTGTGGCCTAAGATCAGCTGGGGAAGCAGCTCCGGAGATCGCCATGCCCAAGAGATACTGGTTGCTGAAATGCGAGCCCGAGGCCTACACGATCGGCGACCTCGAGCGCGACGGCCGCACGCCCTGGGAGGGGGTGCGCAATTACCAGGCGCGGAACCTCCTGCGCGACGACGTGAAGGTCGGCGACGGCGTGCTCTTCTATACCTCGAACGCCGACCCGTCTGGCGTCGCCGGCCTCGCGCGGATCGAGCGCGCCGGGTTCCCCGACCCTACCGCCTGGAAGAGAGGCCACGAGTACTTCGATGCGGCGTCGACGCCGGCTGCGCCGGTCTGGTACTGCGTCGAGGTCGCCTTCGTCGAGCGCTTCGCGGCGACGATTCCGCTGGCGACGCTCAAGGCGACGCCCGGCCTGGAGCGGATGATGGTCACGCAGAAGGGCAGCCGCCTCTCCGTGCAACCTGTGACGAACCTCGAGTATCAGATCGTCGCGCGGCTCGGCCGCGCCACTTCCCGGGCGCGCACAACGTAACGCAACGGCGCCGGGCCGACGTAGTGGAACGGGTAGCAGGTCACCAGGGTGAGCGTCGGATAGGCCGCCGGCGCCAGCACGTCGATCCGCAGCGGCGCGACGATGCGAATCGACTCGACCTCGTAGTGAAACTCGCCGTACGCCGTCCGCAGGATCACCGGGTCGCCCCGTTCGAGCTTTCCCAGGGAGCGGAATTCGGCGTCGCGATGACCCGCCAGCGCGACGTCTCCAGCCTCGCCCGGACGCGAGCTCGAGGGGATCCTGCCGACGGCGCGACTCAGGGTCTTCGCATCGACGCCATCGACGACGAGCGCCGTGAGCGCCAGCGTCGGCAACTCGAGCTTGCCGACGAACGGGAGGAGCGGCGCCAGGGCCACGCTCACCCGAGCGGCACCGGGTGACGGTCCCGCGGCATCCGCCTCCCCCGAGGCTCGACTCCGCCCAGCGGCGGCGAGACGCTCGTCGAACAGGCTGCCCTGGCGGGAACTGAATATCGCCCGGTCGGCCATCGCCAGGGAGACGAGCAGGGCGCTGCCTGCGGCGACCGTCCACAGTGCAGCTTCGAGCCCCTTCCAACCCGACCGGCGCGACTGCCCGGCCAGACCGGATCGGAGCGGAAAAACCGGAGCATCCGCGCACGGACGCTCCGGCAGAGTCGGCAATTCCGGGTCGGCCGGTGCGGCGCCGACCAGCCGGCTCATGAGCGGCGGAACCGTCGAATCGTCGCGGCGCCACCGGCGCCGAGGAGTCCGATCAGCGCGACCAGCGGCAGCGGGCCGGCGGTCGACGGAAGGGTGTTGACCGCCTGCTGATCGTTGGCAGGGTAGGTGCTGGAGGTCACCGGTGCGACGGTGGCGGTCGGGGCGGTCGGCGGCGGGGTATAGGTCGTCACCGTGGACGTCACCAGAGCGGGGGCGGCGACGACCTTGGTGACGGCGACACCGGTGCCGGCGAGCGTGACATAGCTGGCCGTCACGCGATCCCCGGCATGAAAGAGGCTGGCGTCGACCTGCTTGTCGGTGATGAGGAAGACCATCTCGTGGCCGTTATCGTCCTTGACTACCAGGCGATTGGCTTCGGACGAGACCACGGAGCCGGTGACCTGCATCGAGTAGTCCCCGACGCCCGTGTTCGCCGGCTTGGCGGCGGAGTCGGTCTGCGCTGCGGCTGCGGCGGCGATCGCCAGCGTGAAGAGGAAAGCTGCGGATGTGCGGTGCTTCATGGACCATCTCCTTGGATGCGCGGTGCATTCGGATCGCGGTGCCGGAAGGTTTCCCAGGCCGGCCCTCGACCGCTGCCGAGGGAGCAAAGCAACTCTTGTTCCAAATGCCAGATGACTGCAAACGAAGGGCTTACGCGGCACGGCCCGGACCCTTGGCGGGCTCGCACTGGAAGTCTCACGAATGTTCCGCCCCTTCGCGGCAGCCCGCCGCGAGCTCTCCGGCCACCGCTCTCGCCCGGCGGCCGGTGAACTGCTGCATTTCGTCGCGCCGGCCGAGATGGGAAGTTATGGGCTTGCGGAGGACCCTCGTGCCCGAACTCCGGCCGGCGCTCGGAATCCTGGTCATCGGACTGCTCGCTGCGCAGAGCGCCGCCGGCGTCGGCGTCACCTGCGGCGTCTGCGCCGTCCCGCCCGAGGCCCAAGCGGTCGACACGTCGAACCCGGATCACGTCATCGGCAACGGAACTCCCGGCAGCTGTACCTCGGCGGCAGTGGTCTCGACCATCGCCCAGGGGGGCATCATCACTTTCAACTGCGGGCCGAATCCAATCACCATCGTGCTCACCGCCACGGCCCAGATCTTCAACAACACCGGCCCGGTGATCGTCATCGACGGCGGCGGCAAGGTGACGCTCGACGGCGGGGGGGTCCGGCGCATCCTGTACATGAATACCTGCGATCCCGCCCTCGTCTGGACGACCAACCACTGCCAGGACCAGGATCATCCGCGCCTCACCTTGCAGAACCTCGCCTTCCGCAACGGCAACTCGATCGGGCAGACGTTCGACGGCGGCGGCGGCGGCGCGGTCTTCGCGCGTGGCGGGCGGATCAAGGTGGTGAACAGCCGCTTCGAGAACAACCGCTGCGAGCTCGACGGCCCGGACGTCGGCGGCGCCGCGCTCCGCGCCCTCTCCCAATCCCAGGGCCTGCCGGTCTACGTCGTCGGCAGCACCTTCGGCGGCGCCCCTGGGCTCGGCAATACATGCTCCAACGGCGGCGCCCTGTCCTCCATCGGCGTCTCCTGGAGCGTCCTCAACAGCGAGATCAGCTTCAACACCGTGACCGGCGACGGCGCCAACCCGCCTCAGCCCGGAACTCCCGGCGGCGGCAGCGGCGGCGCGATCTACAACGACGGCAATACCTTTCACCTGTCGGTCTGCGGCTCGCGGATTCACGACAACCACGCCAACGAGGGCGGCGGCGGGATTTTCTTCGTCAGCAACAATCTGACCGGCACGCTGACGGTCGACCGCTCCTACATCTGGAACTGCCCGAGCGACGGTTTCCACACCGCGCCCTGGGAGTGGCTGTTCTATCTCGGCCAGGGGCCGCCGCAGATCCTCGCCTCGACCCACGAGTTCCCGCCGCCTCAAGACCTGTTCTGCGACGGCTTCGCCGCGGGCGGCGCCGGCGCCTGGAGCGGCACGACTCCCTGACTCGAGTCCAATCCTCAAATCCATCCCCTGCAACAGTTGCGCTCGCAAGCGGCTGGCACCTCCCTGCCCGCGTCGACTGATCGACCCTTTGCCTGTAGGGTGACCCCCAGGTTCCAATCGCAGCACCCCGGATTCGTGACGGACGTCGGCGGCCGGAGGCTGGGGCGGAAAGCCCTGACCTCGGGACAGCGGCGGTCTGGCAGGACCTGGCGACATTCGTCGTGGGACGAGGTGGGAGGCTCCAACATGGCTCGAGCAGCGGGTTGCAGGCCGCACCAGTGGACGACGTTCGGAGTGACGCTGGGACTCTGCCTCCTGACCGCCGGCACGGCGGCGGGGGCCGAGCTCCGGGTCGGGACCGGCACCGGCTGCACCTACGCGACCATCGCCGCCGCCGTGACCGCGGCGGCCGCCAACGGCACGACGAGTGATCTCATCATGGTGAAGACGAGTCCGAGCCAGACCATCGCGGCGCCGATCACCATCGATCTCAACGTCGCCGGTACGGTGGAGATCGTCGGCGGCTTCGGCACCTGCACTGACGCGCTGCCGATCGCGGGCCAGCGCACGACAGTGGCGTTGCCTTCGTCGGCGGCCTTCACGGTCTTCAATGCGGGCGCATCGAACCGGACCTTCACGCTGCAGCAGGTTGCGCTGATCGGCGGCGCGACCCCTGGACGGCTGGTCGACGTCTCGGGGCGGGTGCTGGTCAACATCGACGACGCGCTCCTCAGCAACGGCAAGGGGACGGACGGCGGCAACATCCGCATGGCGGGAGCCAACGTCACCCTGTTGATCTCGAACGGCGCGGCGCTCTACAGCGGCGATGCGACCGGCAACGGCGGCGGCGTGCACTGCAGCGGCGGTGGGACGATCGGCCTCATCGACGGCGCGATCTCCGACAACCACGCTGACGGCTCGGGCGGCGGCGCCTACCTCGACGGCTGCTACATGAACGTCTTCTCCGGCGGCTCGAACGTCGGCTGCCCTTCGGCATCCAATCGCGGCATCACCTGTAACGTCGCCGGCTCAGGCCCCGGCGACGGCTCGGGCGGCGGCGTCTACGCCAGCAACGGCGCCGTCGTGAACTTCCTGGGGAGCGCGAGCGCGCCCGCTTCGCTCACTCTGAACCGTGCCGAGCACGGCGGCGGCCTCTTTCTCACCGGCGCCGCCTCCGAGGCCGAGTTCCGGGATGCCGAGATCGTCGAGAACGCCGGCTTGCTCGGCGGCGGCGGGGTCGCCGCCGACAACGGCGCGCAGCTCACCATCCGCGCCTCGGAAGCCAACTGCGCGCAGCCCTTCGGCTGTTCGAGCGTCGTCGACAACTACACCGCCACCGCGGTCGGCGAGACCTCTCCGGGCGGCGGCGTCTGGGTGACCGGTGGCGCCGACGCGAGTATCCGCAGAACCACGTTCCGCAACAACAGCGCTCCAGGCAGCGGCGCGGCGCTCGCCGTCCAGGGCGCGGGCTCGACGGTGCTCTTCGAAGGCAACGTCGTCTTCGGGCACCCCAGCCGCCCCTTCTATGTCTCTGCGGGCGGGAACCTGACGGCGGCGTTCGTCACCGCCTGGGGCAACACGGTCGGATCGACCGGCACCTTCACGGCCGCCGGGGCGGGCTCGAATATCGCGGTCTACTCGTCGGTCACCCTCGACACCCAGACCTTCACCACGCTGAGCGGCGGCGCGACCTATGGCGGCGACTGCATCGTCACGCGATCGCTCACCAACTTCCCGGCGCCGCCCGATCCCTTCGGAAGCTTCGAGCTCGTGGCGTCGGAAGCTGAAGTCCTCGTCTCGCCGGCGACCGGCAGTCCGCGCCTGCGCAGCGATTCTCCCGCGATCGACTACTGCGACACCTTCCACTACACGCCGGTCGACAGCGACATCGACGGCGAGCTCCGCGGATTCGATATCACCGCGATCCCCGACTCGCCCTACGGCCCCTATGATCTGGGCGCCGACGAGTGGAGGCCGCTCTTCGTGGGCGACTTCGAGTCCGGCACCTGCGCGCAGTGGTCGTCGAACACCGGCGGCTGCTGACCCGCCAGTCACTTCCTCTCGCTCAGCGAGTTTCACTCGATTGCCGGGATGGGGCGGGCGAGCCGCCAGGCGTGGCCACTGCCTCTCGTGCTTCCGGCGACGCGGGAACAGTCCTGGAGCGGGCCGTTCCACCGCACCTCAGGCGCTGTCCAAGTGAGCGACAGGGCGTCTGCCGCAGCCGTGCAGCACGCCGCAACCGCCGGGATCCCGGCAGGAGAGCGATCATGCGAGCGATCGAAACGTGCTGGACGAGGCCACGACGAGGGCGCGATCTGCTGTCTGGATTAGCGCGAACTGCGCTCGCTGGACTGGTGATCGCCGCCGGCCCGGCGCTCGCCGCCGACGACTCCCCGCGCCCCAACCTCGACCTCGAGGTGAGGAGAGTTCTGCAGGAGGCGGGCTTCACCGGCACGGTCGGCTCCTCGATCGAGCAGCGCCTCGGCCGCCCGATCGACCACGAGCTCGCCAATCTCGGCAGGCTCCTCTGGTTCGATACCTCGGGCGGACTGCACAACGACAACACCTGCGGCGGCTGCCACTCCCCCGCGAACGGCTTCGGCGACAGCCAGTCGATCGCCATTGGCGTCCAGAACAACAACCGCGTCGGACCCAACCGCCGGGGCCCGCGCAACCAGCGCCGAACTCCGACGGCGGCGAATACTGCCTTCTATCCGAAACTCATGTGGAACGGGAGATTCTCCGCCCCGTCCGGCGATGCGTTCGACAATTCAGCCGGGTATCTCTTCCCCGCACCCGAAGGCTCGGCGCAGTTCCCGCCTTACGATCCGCTCGTCACCCACCTGCTCATCGCGCAGGCGCATATCCCCCCGACCGAGCTCGTGGAGGTCGCCGGATTCACGGGAACCGCCGGGACGATCGGTCCGGAATTCGATCTGTTCGACGACGGGCTGGGAGGGATCGTGCCTCCCCCGGACGAGAGCGGCTTCCGCAACGAGCCGATCCGCCAGGCGGTACTGGCGCGGCTGAACGCCACGCCGGCCTACCGCGCACTCTTTGGCGACATCTTTCCGGAGGTGGCAGCGGGAGCGTCGATCGACTTCACGATGTTCGGCCGCGCGATCGCCGAGTTCGAGTTCACCCTGATCTTCGCCGACGCGCCGCTCGACCGCTTTGCCCGCGGCGACCAGAGAGCGATGACGAACAAGCAGAAAGAAGGGGCTCTGGTCTTCTTCGGATCGGGCCAGTGCGCCTCTTGTCATGCGGTCGCGGGAGCATCCAACGAGATGTTCAGCGACTTCGAGATGCACGTCGTCGGCGTGCCGCAGATCGCACCGGTCTTCGGCGTCGGAACGGGGAATATGATCTTCGACGGGCCGGGCCGCGACGAGGATTTCGGCCTCGAGCAGATCACCGGCGATCCGGCGGATCGTTACATGTTCCGCACCTCGCCGCTGCGCAACGTCGCGCTGCAACCGGCCTTCTTTCACAACGGCGCCTTCACCCGTCTCGAGGACGCCATCCGGCACCACCTCGACGTCTCCGCTTCGGCGTTGGGCTACAACCCCGCCGCCGCCGGTGTCGACCGGGACCTCCGACGTCGTCTCGGCCCGATCGAGCCGGTCCTGGAGCGCATCGATCCGCTGCTCGCGACCCCGATCGACCTCACCCAGCGCGAGTTCAACGCTCTCGTCGCCTTCGTCCAAGACGGGCTGCTCGACGATCGCGCCCGCAGGCAGCGCCTCTGCCAGCTCGTCCCGCGCGCCGTGCCGAGCGGCTTCCCGAGGCTGCGCTTCGAGGAGTGCCCGCGGCGGGAGGGAGAACACGACTGATGCCGCCAGACCCACCCGCCCGGGTGGTGACGGCGGCGCGCCGAGGCCTACTATCTAGGATGGCTTGAGCCGCGGCAGGCTCCCAGGAGGTCGCCCAAATGAAACCGTATGTCGCAGCGCTCGAGAACGTCACCCGGGAAAACGTGAACTTCCGCCGCGTCCTGTTCACCGGCAAGCGTGAACAGCTGGTCGTGATGGCGCTCGCCCCGGGCGAGGACATCGGTCGCGAAATCCATGCCGAGGTCGATCAGTTCTTCCGCGTCGAAGAGGGGATTGCCCGCTTCGTCTTCGGTCCCGAGAAGGAGCACCTCGTGCGCGCCGGTGACGCCGTCGTCGTCCCCGCCGGCACCTTCCACAACGTTGTCAACGCCTCGTCGACGAAGGTGCTCAAGCTCTACACGATCTACTCGCCACCGCAGCATCCGGACGGCACGGTCCAGCACACCAAAGCCGAAGCGCTGGCCGCCGCGCACCACTAGCCAAGGCGCCTACCAGTCGGTGGGCTGGTAGTCCTTCAGGAACTTTCCCCAGACGTGCTCACCGGTGTTGAAGCCGGCGACGATCGGGTCGACGATGCGGGCGGCGCCGTCGACGATGTCGAGCGGCGGGTGGAAGCGGTGGTCGGCGAGCTTGCGCGCCGCGATCTCGGCCGGGTCTTCGTCGGTCACCCAGCCGGTGTCGACGCTGTTCATGTGGATGCCGTCGTGGTGATAGTCGGCGGCCGAAGTGCGGGTCATCATGTTGAGCGCCGCCTTCGCCATGTTGGTGTGCGGGTGGCGGGTGGTCTTCAGATGGCGGTAGAACTGCCCCTCGACCGCCGAGACGTTGACGATGTGCTTGTCGCGCTCCGGCGTGCGCAACATCAATGGCTTCAAGCGCCCGTTGAGCACGAACGGCGCCACGGCGTTCACCAGCTGCACCTCGAGGAGCTCGACGGTCGAAACCTCGGCGAGGTTCAGCCGCCAGGAGTTGCGACCGCGCAGATCGACCTGTTGCAGGTCCTGATCCAGCAGGCCCGCCGGAAAGAGACCGGGTTCGGGTGCGAGCTCGTCGGGGAGCAGCGCCACCTGCGAGAGCTCCGCCGCGTAGGTGAGCCCGACGTCTCCGGCGCCAGCGGCACCCGCCGCGCCCGCAGACAGGCCGCGCTCCGGCGTGCCGGAAGGCTTCATTGCGCCCGGATCCGACCGTGACTCGGCTCCGGTGCGGATCGCGCAACGCTTCGTAGCTCTTCAGCAGCCGGCGATGGCGCTCGTCGAGGCTGTCGAAAGCGGCGACCTCGAGCGCCATCATGTGGCGATAGAACTCGGGTGGCCGGCGCACTGTCTGGCAGGCGTTGTTGACGATGAAGTCGAGCCGCTGACTTTGGTCGTCCCGGGTCAGCAGAAGGTGACAGAAGGCCTCGACGCTCGGCGTGTGGCGCAGGTCGAGGCCGAAGATCTCTAGCCGGTCCGACCACGCCGCGAAATCGGCCTCGCGGGCGTAGCGCATCGCCGAGTCGCGCGGGAAGCGCGTGGTCACGATCAGGTGCGCGCCGGCGCGCAACAGCTTCAGGCCGGCCTGAAAACCGATCTTGACCCGCCCGCCGGTGAGCAGCGCGACCCGGCCCGAGAGATCGGCCGACTCTGTGCGCTTGGCGTAGTTGAGATCCCCGCAGGCCGGGCAGAGCTGGTCGTAGAAAGCGTGCAGTGTCTGGTAGTGCTCCTTGCAGGCGTAGCAATGGCGCTCCTCGAGCAGGACGCGGGGCGAGGGGCCGGCATCTCCATTCTGGCTGCTCGCTTCTGCATCACGGTCGAGGTCGAGGTCGACATCCTGGGCGATGAAACCGGGCGGCGGAAAGACATTGGGCGAGGTGACCGGGGGCCTGCGCCGCAGCTCGCGAATGCCCGAGGCCTGAAAGAGACTCTCGTCCTTGCGCACCTGCTGGGCGCGGCGCTCGCGCGTCGTCGCCTTGACCAGGCGCCGGCGAGCGCGCGGATCGGGATGCGAAACCTGGCGCGTCGCCCGCAGCAGGCGCTGGCGATCCGCCTCGGGTACCTGGGCGAGCAGCCCGCGGTTGGCTTCGACCGCCTCCAGCAGCTCGGCCGCGGCGCGCAACTTGGCGAGCAGCGGGCTGTCGGGCTCCTGCGCAAGCTCGTCACCGCCGGGCTCGGCGAGGTGGGGGACTCTCTCGGTCATGCCGCCAAGTCTACCTTCCGGGGCGGCACCCGATCTCCCGGTGGCCCGGGACGGCGCCTTCATCCGGAATTCCCCGCTCGGCGTAATCCTCAGCAATCGGAGGAAATCCCTCCGAACGGAAACCGCGGGCGACGTCCCCCGCGAACCGAGGCGGTCGTGGCGCGACGCCGCCTCTTTTCTGCAACGTGCTCCATCCGGGAGATTGAAATGAAGTCCGCACGCACGCTTCTCGCCTTCTCGCTTCTCGCTCTGACTCTCGCCGCGGCTTCGCACGCCGCAACGCCGCTCAATGCGCTGCTCTCCATCGACAATGCCACGGCCAATCCGGGAGGCGTGGCGCGGCTGCGCGTGGTGCACAACTCGCCGGACGCCCCGAACGTCGACGTGATCGTCAACGGCGGCGTCGCGCTCGCCGACGTGCCGTTCGGTGCGATCTCCGGCTATCTGTCGGTCCCCGGTGGCGCCTACAACGTCAAGGTGTCCCCGGCTGGAGCCGCGGACACCGGTCCGTACGTCATCGACGCCGACGTTGCGCTCACTGCCGGCACGGACTACACGGTCATCGCGAGCGGCGTCCTCGGCGAGATCTACCCCGCCGTGCTGGTCGACGACAACTCCACGCCGTCAGCAGGGTCGTCGCGCGTGCGCTTCTTCCACGGTTCGCCGGACGCCCCCGCGGTCGACATCGCTCTGATCGACGGACCTGTCCTCATTTCCGGCGCGCCGTTCGGCGCCGACGCGACGATCACGGTTCCTGCCGGAACCTACGATCTCGAGGTGCGCGTGGCCGGCACCACGACCGAAGTGCTGCAACTCCGGGGTCTCGCCCTCGCCGACGGCGTCGTCTACACCGCCTACGCCTCAGGCCTCGTTGCCGACGGTTCGATCGACCGCACGCTCTACCTCGGAGACGAGGACCGCTTCCGCATCGACGCCACCTTCACCGACTTCGCCGGCCACACCGGAGTGGCCAAGATCTTCCACACCACATCGCAGACCGGACAGTTCTGGTTCTTCTCGCCGGAGAACATCGAGCTCTTGATCAAGGTGATCGACGGCCGCCATCTGAACAACGCCTTCTGGCTGTTCCACGGCGCCGCCTCGAACGTTCAGTACACCGTCACCGTGACCGACACCGTGGACGAAGTGCAGAAGGTCTACTCGAATCCGCTCGGCACCTTCGGCAGCGACGGGGACGTCGAAGCGTTCCCGCAGTAACGGATTTCTTCGACTCGAGCGGAGGCAGACCACCGGCGGCCGGCACCGATCCAGGGATCGGCGCCGGCTTTCGGTCGTTGCGGTCAGCGGTGCGCCAGGCACTCCGCGGCGATGCGGTGACCGTGCTCGTTCCAGTGTCCGTCGTTGGCGAAATGCACGGCCAGCGGTTCACCTCCGGCCTCGAAAGCGGCGCGCGGATCGACCACCGCCAGCCCGCGGCCGACGAGCGCCGCCACCATGGCGCGATGGAGGCGATCCGCCTCGACAGCGGAGCGCTCGATCCAGAGGGCACGCGAGGGCACCAGCAGAACGGTGGTCTCGTAGCCCCGCGCGAGCACCGCGAGGCGGTCCGCAGTGGCAGCAACCGACTGCTCGGTCACGAGTCGGGTGCCGACCGCACCGAGGTTCGGCTGCACGAGACCAAGGCGCTCCGCCAACCTCTCGAGAAGGGGTGTCCTGTGGACAGCTTCAGTGATCAGTCCGTAAAGCGCCGAATGTTCGCCGAGCCCGAGCTTGGCGACCGGGATCCAGCTCCCGGCTGGGGAGAGCGATCCCGGCGGCGGCTCCGCGAGCATCGCGCCAGCTTCGCCATAGGTTCCGACGTCGTTCTCCATGCACAGCGAGACGATCAGGTGAACCGAGCGCGAGCCGAGCGCCCGCGCGTGGCGGAGCAACCGATCGTAGCCATCCAGATTCTGGCCCGGCATCGCGATGTTGAAACTGCGCTGCCCACTGAGCACTTCGAGGCGATTCGACCAGCGCTCGTCCTCTTCGACCCCCCAGCCGAAGGCGAAGGAGTCGCCGACCACGAGAAGATCGGACGGCTGCGCCTCCGCTACGTCACGCGGGTCGCGGAAGCCGCGCGGGCCAAAGCGCACCCCGACGTCATAGTCGCCGGTGTTCTTGCGCTGCCGCGCCCGGCTGTCCGGCACGCCGAGCACGAGCTCTCCCTGCCGCACCAGGCGGACCTGTCCCGACGGATCGAAGGCCGGGAACAGCCGCCGCACGGCCCACTCCCCCAGGCCGAGCGCCAGCAGCACTGACGCCAGCACCACGGCCAGCCGGGTTCCGTACCGGCGGAGACGGGGGATCGCAAGGGGCCCGAGGGTCATGGGAAGCGCGAGAATAGCGCCTGCGCGACAACTCCCGAGCCGCGCTCACGCCAGGTGTCAAGTGCCAGGCACGTGCAGACTTCTGCTCCGGAAAGGCAGTACGCTCGCTGGAAATGAGACCGCCCTGTTCCGAGTTTGCGAGCGCTCTCCTGACACGGGCGCGGGAGAGGCCGGATGCGCTCGCCTTTGCCTGCGGCGAGGAACGCCTGACGAACGGCCGGCTCCTGTTCGAGGCCTCGCAGGTCGCCGCCGGGCTTGCCGAACAGGGGGTGACTCCCGGCGATCGCGTCGCACTCGTCCTCCCGGCCGGACTCGACTTCGTGCGCGGCTTCGCCGCCGTCTCCCTTACCGGTGCCGTAGCGTTCGCGATCCCGCCCGGACTTTCGCCCTCGGTCGTCATGTCGCGAGCGGCGCGCGGACGCCCCCGACTGGTCCTGACCTCGGCTGAGGCGCGCGACGGGCTCGCCCGCGCCGGCGACGGCCTGGAGGTTGTCGCCATCGAAACGATGCGACGGCCCGCAGCCTCGCCGCCCTCTCCCCCCGGCGTCGAGCCGGAGGATCCGGCGTTCCTCCAACTCACCTCGGGAACCACCGGCGAGCCGCGCTTTGCCGTCCTCTCCCACCGCGCCCTTGCCGCCTGGCGGCGCCAGGCAGCTGGCCCCATGCTCCCGGGTCCCGACGACGTCCTTGCCGGCTGGGTACCTCCCTGGCATGTGATGGGCCTCATCCGCTACGTCTGGCTACCCGTCGTCTGCGGCGGCGAGGTCCATCTCGTCACCCCAGCGGTCCGCACGCTGGGAACCTGGCTGGAAACCGCCGCCAGGGTGCGCGCGACCTTCACCTCGGCCTCGGACTTCGCGCTGCGCATGGCGGTCCGCGTCGTCGGACGCCGGAGGCTCGATCTCGGCGCCCTGCGCTACGTGGCTGCGGGGGGTGAGCCGGTTCGGGCGACGACGATCCAGGCGTTCGAGACGAAGTTCGACCTCCCCGGTATCGTCCGGCCGGCCTACGGTCTGACGGAGGCGACCCTCGCCGTCACCTGCCTCCGTCCGGGTGAGCCCCTCGCGGTCGATGCCGCCGGCAACGTCTCCTGCGGCCGGCCCCTGCCCGGAGCCGAGCTCCGCATCGTCGACGAGCACGGCGCCCCCAGCCCGACCGGACAGCTCGGAGAGATCCACATCCGGACCCCCGCCCTCTTTTCGGGCTACTTCGACGAGGTGCCGGGCGACAGCCGCTGCCTCGCTGGTGGTTGGCTCGCCACCGGCGACTGGGGCCATCTCGGCCCAGAAGGGGAACTGTTCGTGCTCGGGCGGCGACGGAATCTTCTGAAGCACGGAGGCGCTACCTTCGCGCCTCGCGAGCTCGAAGAGGCAGCGGAGCGCGTTGCCGGTACCTCCGCTGCAGCGGCGATCTCACTGGCGCTGCCAGGGGCCGAAGGCGGCGTTCTCGTGATCGTCGCCGAGATCTCGAGCCTGGGCAGCCGAGCGCCGCAGGAGCTGGCTCGCGAGGTGGCCTCGGCGGTTCGGGGAGAGATCGGCATTCTGCCCGGCGAAGTGATTCTCGTCCGGCCTGGAACACTGCCGCGAACCGATAGCGGCAAGCTTCGCCATGCCGAGCTCGCGCGCGCGCTCGCAGCGGCGGAGCTAAACCCCGGAAGCGTCCTCGCCGGGCGGTTCGAGGGCTGGACTCTGTAGGAGTTGGCGGAGCAGGCCGAGGCTCATCTGACGGGGAGAGCGGCGGAGCAGCGCCTCGAACCAGCGCGCCATCTCGACCGGCGCTTCGGCGTTCGCTTCGACCGGCCTTCCGAGGTCAATGCGCACCCGGCCGCGCTCCCAAAGAGCAGCGACCGGAGCGATTCGGACGCCCGCCAACCGGGCCAGGGCGAATCCACCCCGACCGAAATCCAGGCGACGCCCGAGAAGACGGCCGGGCTCCGCGGAGCCGTGCGGACCTTCGAGTGCGGTGACCACGACCTTCCCCTGGCGCAGGCCCTCGAGCCCACGCCGGAGCGCCTCCGTTCGCGACACGACAGGACCGGAGGTGAAGACGCTGTCTTCCACGGGACTCGTCCGGTGCAGCGCCGACCAGCGGAGCGTCAATCTCTGGGTGTTCAGCCGGTCGAGTCCGGCGGCCAGCAGATAGAGCGCGCCGACATGGGCGGTGATCAGCACCAGGGGCGCGCTGAGTTCGGCCACTGCGGACTCCTCCTCGAAGCGAACCCGGCGCGTAAAAGGCGCGAGCGACTCTCCGCGGGTACGGCGCAGGACCAGGCGATTGCGCGCCTCGTTGGCTGCGATGCCAAGTGCAATTCGTCGGCTCTCGACTCGACCCGTGCCATAGAGGGCCGCGACCTCTCCCGCCGAGGGCCACCGACCCGACAGGGCCGCACGGAGCCTGCCCACCAGAGCGACTGCAGCTAGAGCCGAAGCCGCGGAGAGGCTCGACGTGGCGATCCCGAGCTCGAGCCGGTTGAACCAGGCGCTCGCCAGGCGGCGGGCACCGTCCTCGCGAGATTCCGGCAGGGCCTCGGGCACGATCAGGGCGCCGGGGCGGCGCTCTGGAGCTTCCCGATCAGGTCGCCTATGGTCATCTCGTCGTCGAGCAGCAGGTCCGGCGGCATCTCCCGCCCGAGCTCACGCTCGCAGGCGACGAGCAGCTCGAGCAGGTCGACCGAGTCGAATCCGATGCCGGCGTCGTCGAGGCGCAGCTCGGCCGTGAGCGGCCGACCCTGCCAGTAGGAAGGCAGATGCCGCCGGACGATGGCGAGCACGTGCTCGGCCTGGAGCTCGTCCACAGGCGCCCCCGCGGGGGCCGTCGAAGTCGTGGAGGCCGGGATCTCGGGCATGGCGAGGAACTCTACCAGCGGCGACGCCGAGGCGATCCGGATCGGCACCCGCGGCGCCATCGCCTGCGCCCGTCGCGCCGCACGCCATGCCTGCGCTAGGCTTGCGGGCATCATGAGCGAGCTCCGCGAACGCGTTCTCGAACGATTCCTGCGTTACGTGCGAATCGACACCCAGTCCGACGAAAAGTCGGACACCTACCCCTCGACCGAGAAGCAGTTCGATCTCCTGCGCCCGCTGGTCGTCGAATTGAAGGCCATCGGCCTCACCGACGCGGCGATCGACGAGTGGGGCTACGTCATGGCGACGATCCCAGCGACGACCGCGAAGACCAACGTGCCGACGATCGGCCTTCTCGCCCACGTCGACACCTCCCCCGAGATGCCCGGCGCCGGCGTCAAGCCAATCGTCCACACCAACTATCGCGGGCAGGATCTTGCTCTGCCGGACGACCCCACGGCCGTGCTGCGCTTCGCCGACAACCCGTGGCTGGCCGAGCAGGTCGGCAACGACATCGTGACCGCGTCCGGCACCACGCTCCTCGGCGCCGACAACAAGGCTGGGGTCGCGGAGGTCGTCACTGTGGCGGAGTACCTGATGCAGCACCCGGAGATCCCGCACGGCGCGATCCGGGTCGGCTTCACCCCCGACGAGGAGGTCGGCCGCGGCACCGAACACTTCGACGTCGCGAAGTTCGGCGCCTTCTGCGCCTACACCCTCGACGGCGAGACCCTTGGCGAGCTCGAGATGGAGAGCTTCTGCGCCGACGCGATGACCTTCACCTTTCAGGGCTTCAACACCCACCCGGGCTACGCCAAAGGTCGGATGGTGAACGCGATCAAGATCGCCGCCGACTTCATCTCGCGCCTCCCGGACGACCGTCTCTCGCCCGAGACCACCGCCGGCTACGAGGGCTACGTCCACCCCTACGTCGTGACAGCGAGCGTCGAGCGCACCGCCGTCAAGTTGCTGATCCGCGACTTCAAGGTGCCGGGCCTCGAAGAGAAGGAGAGCTTCCTCGCCGAGTTGGCGCGCACCACGGTTGCCGAGTGGCCGGGCGCCTCGGTCGAGACCAAGATCGAAGAGAGCTATCGCAACATGGGGGTGATTCTCGACCAGCATCCACAGGTCGTGGACAACGCCCGCGAGGCGATCCGGCGCGCCGGGCTCGCGCTGCGCGAGCGCCCGATCCGCGGCGGCACCGACGGCTCGCGCCTCTCGTTCATGGGCCTCCCCACACCGAACCTCTTCGCCGGCGAGCACAACTTCCACTCCCGCCTCGAATGGGTCTCCGCCCAGGACATGGAGAAGGCGGTCGAAACCGTCATCCAACTCGTCCAGGTTTGGGAAGAGCGCGCGGCAGTCTAGCCTGCACGCCCAGAGCGAA
Organism: Thermoanaerobaculia bacterium; assembly: GCA_963788175.1. Classification (GTDB taxonomy): domain Bacteria; phylum Acidobacteriota; class Thermoanaerobaculia; order Multivoradales; family JAGPDF01; genus JAGPDF01. The sequence continues at coordinate 83,017 of CAWBFZ010000011.1, read as the reverse complement.
AGGTGTCGGTGTCATCGGTGACATCGGGGCCGTCTGAGACGAGGGTGACATGCGGTGCGGCTCAGGGCGGCAACGAGGCGAGGTAGGCCGCGAGGTCGACCATCTCAGCGAGCGTCAGCTTCTCGACCGTGGGCCGCATGAGAATGGCGCCGACTCCCGCCCGAGCGCCCTGCTGAAAATCGTACAGCTGACGCACGACATAGCTCGGCGAGCGGCCCGCGATGCCGGGTACCGGCCCGAGGCCCCTGAGCCCCGGACCGTGGCAGGTGGCACAGGGCACCGTCCGCGGCCCGCCTCGGTCCGCGGCGCCCGTCGTCGCGAGAGCCTCGCCTCTCCGGAGACTGCCGATCGGCGCATACGCGAGGAATCGGGCCCGTGAGTCGCGATGCTCGAACTGCTCCGGGTCTTCCGGCAACTCGATGATGCGGCCATCGATCGGCTCGCGCTCGCCGCCCCTGTCCACGGCCAGAATCCAGCCGGCGACGTGGGTCTTCGGGACGGTCGCGGTCTCGACGACCCGAATCGTGGGTCGCGGCGGAATCGCGGAGAAGTAGGCCGCGGCGGCCGCGACTTCGGCGTCGGTGGCCGCCTTGGCGAGCGCGATCATCGCCGTCGTCGGGAGCCGGTTCGGCACCGAAGTACCGCGCGCACCGCTCTTGAAGTCGGCCATCTGCTGGACGATGTAGGCCGCCGGCAAGCCCGCGAGGCGGGAGTTCTCCGGTCCGCCCGGGCCCTCCGCCCGATGACAGAAACCGCAGGCGTAGACCTCCGGCCTCCGGCCGCGAGCCACGACGTCGGGCATGGGTGCGTGGTCGTCCGGGTGCCAGTCCGGAGCCAGGAAGAGGTCGCGCAGCTGGGTGAGCGTGAATGCGGCGGTGCTCCCCGGAACCCGCCGCAGCGTGCCATCCTCCGGCGCCGGTTGGAGGCCCGGAGGTTTCACCGGGTAGGCCCACGCCGGCGGAGCATCGGTGCTCGGCGCCGCCTGCGCGCCCGCCGACCGCAGGGCCCCCGGCAGGAGCATCAGCACCGCGACAGCACGCGCCAAGGAAGATCTCGCCATCGGAATCCGTGGAGTCTTGCACAGACGCTTCGGGGACGCTGCCACCGCCGACACCACTGCACCAGCGCTCGAACGTCGTAGTCTCCGGGCATGGAGCCGGTGTGAGGCGGGCGCGGCAGATGTCGGATCTTCGGGGGCTCTCGCGCCTGGCGGTCGAGGCGACGGTGGCCATGACCGACCTGGTCGAGGAGGTCCACCGCAGCGTGACCACGGTGCCGGAGGTGGGGAACATCGACCCCGCGCGTCCGAAGCGGATGCGGGGCATCACCGGCTTCGTCTACCGCACCATCCGCACGATCACGCACTGGGTCGGCCACAGCGTCGACGGCGGACTCGCCCAGTTGCAGCCGCTCCTCCTCTCCCCGCCGGCGGCGGTCTCAGCGACGCCGGCGGCGGCGGTTCCGGTCTCCCCGCATCGCGACGCCGTGCTCGCGGCGCTCAACGGCGTGCTCGGCGACCACCTCGAGGCCACTCGCAATCCGCTCGCCATCCCGATGCAGTTCCGGCGGGCGGGCCGGGAGCTCGACCCGGCGCAGGAGCGCGGCGGCAGGATGCTCCTCCTGGTTCACGGTCTCTGTCGCAGCGACCTGCAGTGGCTGCGCAAGGGGCACGATCACGGCGCGAGGCTCGCCGTCGAGCTCAGGCTCACCCCGGTCTATGTGCACTACAACAGCGGCCGCGCCGTCGCGACCAACGGCCGCGAGCTGGCCATGCGCCTGGAGGCGCTCCTCGCCGGCTGGGGCGAGCCGGTACGCGAGATCGTCGTCCTCGCCCACAGCATGGGCGGCCTGGTGATGCGCAGCGCCTGCCAGGTTGCGGAGAACGAGGGCCTCGCCTGGCGCGACAAGCTGCGCAAGATCGTCTTCCTCGGCACACCGCATCAGGGTGCGCCGCTCGAACGCGGTGGCCATTGGGTGACACTCGCCCTCGACAAGTCGACTTACACCGCCGCCTTCGCGCGCCTGGGGCGGGTTCGCAGCGCCGGCATCACCGACTTGCGCTACGGCCAGGTCACGCCACTGCGCGCGGCTGACCGTCTTGCTCCCGACAGCGGCCATCGGGACGTCGTGCCGCTTCCCCAGGGCGTCGCCTGCTACGCGGTCGCGGCAACGCTCGCGAAGGGCCCCGATCCGGTGACTCCTGGAGTTCCGGGGATCGGCGCGCTGACGACCGTGAAAACCGTTCTCGGCGACGGCCTCGTCCCGCTCGCGAGCGCCCTCGGAGATGATGCCGAGCCGGCGCGGACGCTCGCGATCCCCGAGGATCAAAAGTTCATCGCCTATGGAACGAGCCACCTCGACCTGTTCGACAGCCCTGAGGTCTACGAGCAGATTGCGCGATGGCTGGCGGAGCCCGCTGTAGCTACCCCCTGAGGCAGGCCCCGCACCACTCCTGCGGGGTGTTGTTCCGCCGCAGCGCGGCGCAGACCATGACAAGCGGAGGTCGTCGAGTACGCGGTCCCGAATTCCGAGACCCGGACGGGTTCTCCGGTCGAATGGCCCTGGCAGCACTCCAGTTCCGGCGCAGCCCACCGGACGTTGATATAGCTCCACGAGACTTTCGCGCCTCCAGGGCGCTCACCGGTCGCCCCCTCGCCGCCTTCGGATCGGGGAAGTCCATGCCCGCAGCGCCGCCAGCCTTCGCCTACCGCTGCCCACCGAGGGTCGCTGACTCATGAAGGCCCAAATCGCCCGGCGCGTGATGGTCGCAGTCGGCCTGGTCTCGCTGGCCGTCTTCGGCACCTCCGCCTGGCTCTCCAGCCGCGCCCATGAGCGTGAGCTCGCCGCGCTGGTCGAACGCCAGGCGCTGATCCTCTCCGACACGATTCGCAACAGCACCCGGCACGCGATGCTGCTCAATGAACGCGAGATGGTCCACCGGATCATCGAGCAGATCGGCCGCCAGAGCGGACTGGAGAAGATCCGCATCTACAACAAGGAGGGCGAGGTCATCTACTCGCCGGATTCCGCGCTCGTCGGGACGACGGTCGACCAGCAGAACGAGGCCTGCGACGGATGCCACAGCGACGGCGGATCGGTGGCGGAGCTCTCTGCGGGGAGCCGCACCCGCATTTTCCGCGGCGAGACCGGCGACCGCCAGCTCGGTGTCATCACCCCGCTTCCGAACGAGCCCGTCTGCGCCAACGCGGGCTGCCACGCCCATCCACCCCAACAGCAGGTACTGGGAGTCCTCGACGTCACCGTCTCGCTCGCCGATGTCGACCGGACCGTCGCTGCCAGCCGTCGGTCGGCGATGGGCTTCGCGCTCGCCGGAATCGCCGTGATCAGCGTGCTGCTCTCGACGCTCTTCCATCGCTGGGTCGGGAGGCCCGTGCGCGCCCTCCTGGGGGCGACGCAGCGGCTCGCGGCCGGCGATCTCGACCATCGGCTGAAAGTGCCGCGCGCCGACGAGCTCGGCCAGCTCGCCGAGTCGTTCAATCAGATGACCGCACGGCTCGCCGAGGCGCGCAGCATGGTCTATCAGTCCAACAAACTCGCCTCCGTCGGACGGCTGGCTGCCGGGATCGCGCACGAGATCAACAACCCCCTCACCGGCGTCCTGACCTATTCGAGCTTCCTGCTGAAGCGCGCCACGGACGCCGACTCGAAGAGCGACCTCGAGACCATCGTCCACGAAACCAAACGCTGCCGCGACATCGTGAGGGGACTCCTCGACTTCTCGCGCCAGGTCCCGCCGAAGAAGACCCAGGTCGACCTGAACGCCATCGTCGATCGGGCGCTCGCCATCGTCGACAATCAGCTCAAGGTACAGAACATCCAGCTCACCAAGAGCCTCGCCAAGGACCTTCCCGCCTTCCCCGCCGACGCCAACCAGCTGCAGCAGGTGGTGCTCAACCTGCTCGTCAATGCCGCCGATGCCTTCGAGCTCGGCGACCGCCAGGTGTACGTGGCGACCGGCCTCAAGGACGTCGCCGGCCGCGCGATGGCCGAGATCAAGGTGGCCGACAACGGGACCGGCATCCCCGAGAAGAACCTGGGGAAGATTTTCGAACCCTTCTTCACCACGAAGGAGAATCGCGGCACCGGCCTCGGCCTTTCGGTCTGCTGGGGAATCGTCACCGAGCACGGAGGGACGATCGAGGTCGACAGCAAGGTCGGCCGCGGCAGCACCTTTACCGTCCGCCTGCCGCTCGAGCCGGCACCGGCTCTGGCACCGGCCAAAGAGCGTCCGTCATGAGGACCGGATTCGATGTCCTCCTGGTCGAGGACGAGCCGGTCGTGCGCGAGGCGGTGGCGAGAATCCTCCGTCCCGAGGGTCTCACTCTCGATCGCGTCGAGGACGTCGACGGCGCGCTCGCGCGGCTGCGCAAGGCGGACTATCGGGTGGTGCTCTGCGATCTCATGCTGCCCGGGTTTTCCGGCTTCGACCTCCTCGAGCGCGTGACCGGCGATCGTCCACAGCTTCCCGTGATCCTGATCACCGGCTATGCCACGATCGAGAACGCCCTCTCGGCTTTCAAGAAGGGTGCCTTCGACTTCCTCCCCAAGCCGTTCGATGTGGCCGAGCTGCTCGGCGTCGTGCGGCGCTCGATCCGGGCTGCCGAGCTCTGCAAGTGGAACGCCTTTCCTTTCGTCTCCGGGCACGCCGGGGCGGGGGCGCTTCCTGGCGAACCCTGCTTTCTCGGCCAGCACGCCTGGGTCACTCTGGACGGCGGCATCGCGACCTTCGGTCTCGCCGAGAGCTGGCCCGGCCTGATCGCCGGCATCGTCTCCGCCGACCTGCCAAGACCCGGGGCGAACCTGACCCAGGGTCTGGCGTGTGCCGAGCTCTCCACCGCGGACGAGTCGATCCACCGCATCTGGGCGCCGCTCAGCGGCACCGTAGTCGAAGCCAATCCGGCGGTCCGCGAGGACCCCGATCTATTGAACCGTGCCCCGTTCACCTCGGGCTGGCTGGCGCGCGTCGCGCCCTCCAACCTCGAGGCGGAGCTGGACGCTCTCACGCGCCGCGCCGGCGCCTCGACGTGCCCGGCAAGGAACGGCGGGGAGAAGGAGAAGCGATGATTATTCTTATGGTGCTCCTGACGGTGGTGGTCTTCGCCCTCGTCGATTTCACTCTCCGCCTGACCCTGAAGAAGATGCAGGAAACGCGCGCCCGCCGCGAGCGGCAGCAGGCCCTCGACATCGGGCTCAAGCTCGAGTTCGCCGAAGAGGCCACCAGCCTGAAGCGCGTCGAAGTCGCCTCGCCCAGGGCAAGGATCCTCGCGGTCGACGACGAGCCGGTGATTCTCGACAGCTTCCGCAAGATCCTGGTCCTCGCCGGCTTCGCTGTCGACACCGTCGAATCGGGCCAGGAGGCCTTGAGCCTGGTGCGCAAGAACGACTACGACTTCGTCTTCACCGACCTCAAGATGCCGGGGATGGACGGCCTCGACGTCGCCAAGGGCGTACACCATCTGCGCCCGGACATCGACATCGCCATCATCACCGGCTATGCCACCGTCGAATCGGCGGTCGATGCCATGCGCTTCGGCGCCGTCGACTACGTGCAGAAGCCGTTCACCGAGGACGAACTGGTGGAGTTCGTGAATCGACTGCTTCTGCGCCGGCAGGATCGGCATGATCGGTTGACGCCGCCCGAGATCCGTCTGGTGACGCCGACGACCTCGGGAATGGCATCGCCGCGGGTCGTCAATGTTCCGGGCGGCGTCTATGTTTCGCCCGAACACAGCTGGGTGAGGATCGAGATGACCGGCGAGGGCCGCATCGGACTCGATGACTTCGTTCACAAGACCATTGGACCGGTCGCCGGGATCGATCTGCCCGAGCCCGGCAGTTCGGTGCGTCGCGGCGATCCCCTCTTCAGCATCCATGCGGGTGGACAGAAACTCCACTTTTCCGCTCCGCTCTCCGGCAAGGTCGTGCACGTCAACCACGACCTCGACTATCAGCTCGACCTCCTGCGATTGCGTCCCTACGAACAGGGCTGGGTCTGCACGATCGATCCGCAGGACCTGACTGCCGACCTTGGCAAGCTCGTGATCGGGGCCGACGCCGTCGGCCGTTATCAGGCCGACGTGCGCACCTACACCGGCCGCCTGGCCGATGAGCTCGCGGCAGAGCCCACCGTCCATACGACGGAACCCCGCCCGGCTGAAGTCGAGCGCCGCGTCGCCTGCCGCGCCTTCAGCCACTGTTTCCTGTCGCCGGCGCCGCAACCTGAGGTCACCCGCCAGACGGTCCGGGTATGAGACGCCGCCAGCTCCCCGCTCTTGCTCTCGGCGCGCTCCTGATCGCAGCCGCGGCGCTGGCGGCGCCGGTGGAGGTTCCGGAGACCCTGCGCTGGATGTCCGCGGCCGGAGAGGTCGTCTTCGCCCATCAGCGGCACGCGGAAGAGTATGGCGCCGAGTGCGTCACCTGCCACCATGACACGGTGGCGGCGAACCTGGCGGTGCCGCACCCCGACTACTTCGACGGCTTCTGGGTCGACTGCAAGTCCTGTCATACCGGGAGCACGACGCCCGCGGTCGAGGGCAAGTGCTCCAACTGCCATCCCGATCGTGTCGCCGGGCTCAATCTGGAAATGCCGACCGTCAAGGTCGCGATCCATCGCAGTTGCTGGGGCTGTCACGACCGTGGCACCGGCTCCGAAGCCAGCAAACAATGCGGGTTCTGCCATCAACGCCCGGAACCATCGCGGGCCACGCCGGCCGGCGAAGCGGCGACCAAGTGAGGCGGCCATGAATCGACGCACCTTCCTGAAGATCGGCACCGCCGCGAGCTCGATGCTGGTGGCCGGCAGCGCCTCCGCCAAGGAGAACGGCAACGCTGAGGAGTTCGTCGGCGTTCTCGTCGACACCACGCGCTGCATCGGCTGTCGCGCCTGCGAGCGCGCCTGCTCGGTGGAGCACGACCTGCCGGTGCCCGACATCGAGAACGACAACGCGCTTGCCGCCGTGCGCACGACCAGCGAGACACAGTGGACCGTGGTGAATCGTTTCGCGACCTCGAAGGGCGACGTCTTCGTCAAGAAGCAGTGCATGCACTGCTGGCAGCCCGCCTGCGGCGCCGCCTGCCTCACCAATGCCATGGAGAAGACACGCACAGGGCCGGTGATCTGGCATCCCGACAAGTGCATGGGCTGCCGGTTCTGCATGGTGTCGTGCCCCTTCGATATCCCGAAGTTCGAGTTCCACTCCTGGAATCCCAAGATCCAGAAGTGCTCGATGTGTTACGAGCGTCTCCAGCAGGGCCTGGAACCGGCCTGTGTGGGCTCCTGCCCGACCGACGCGCTCACCTTCGGCAGCAAGCGCGAGCTCATGGAAGTCGCCCGGCTGCGCATCTACCATCATCCGGATCGCTACGTGCACAAGATCTACGGCGAGTCGGAAGTCGGCGGCACCGGCTGGCTCTACCTCTCGGCAGTACCTTTCGAGGAGATCGGTTTCCGCACCGACCTCGGCACCACGACCTACCCGGAGTACTCCCGCAACTTCCTCTATGGCGTGCCGCTCGTACTCTTCGGCCTGCCCGCGCTGCAACTCGGGCTTCATCTGCTGTCCGACAAGAAGGACGAAGCCCTGGAGGCCAAAGAGTCATGACGACCATGCCGCTCGCTCCCGTTCCTCAGCGGCTGCCGCTCCGACAATTCATCATTTCGGAGCTCAAGCCCAAGGCGCCTTTCCTGACGCCGTTCAACCTAATCTCGATCCCAGTCATCCTGCTGGGTATCGCGGTCCTGGTTCGACGGTTCATCTACGGTCTAGGCTCGATCACCAATCTCTCGCAGGATCATCCCTGGGGTCTGGGGATCGGCTTCGACGTCGTGACCGGCGTCGCTCTCGCCGGCGGCGCCTATGTGCTCGCCTTCGTCGTCTACGTCATGCGACTCGAGAAGTACCATCCCATCCTGCGCGCCACGGTGCTGAATGGCCTGCTCGCGTACATCTTCTACGCCGGCGCGCTGGTTCTCGACCTCGGTCGGCCCTGGCACGTGATCAATCCGGTCATCGGCAACTCCTACGGCTACAACTCGGTGCTCTTTCAGGTCGCGTGGAGCTTTCTGCTCTACATGATCGTCGAGATGGTCGAGCTCTCTCCGGCCTTCGCCGAATGGCTGGGCTGGAAGAAGGCGCGACGCTTTCTCGCCTCGCTCGCACTTGGCGCCGTGATCCTCGGTGTCACCCTCTCGACGTTGCATCAGGCCGGTTTGGGCGCCCTGTTCCTCATGGCGAAGTCGAAGATCCACCCGCTCTGGTACACGGAGTTCATTCCGATCCTGTTCTTCGTTTCCAGCATCTTCGCCGGCCTGTCGATGGTGATTCTCGAGGGCACTCTGACCCATCGGCTGTTCGGCAAGCAGATCGATTCCAAGAGGCACGGCTCGTTCGACGACCTGCTGCTCGGCCTCGGCAAGGGCGCGGCGATCGCACTCTTCACCTACTACTTCTTCAAGCTGCTGATCTTCCTTCATGAGCGGCAGTGGGACCTGCTGGCATCGCGGTGGGGCGCCTGGTACCTCGTCGAAGTCCTCGGATTCGTGCTGGTGCCATGCGTGATGTTCGCCTACGCCGTGCGCCATCGCCGGCCAGGCCTGTTGCGCGTCGCAGCAGGGGTGACACTCATCGGCGTGCTGCTCAACCGCCTGAACATCTCGGTGATCGCCTACAACTGGCAATTGCCGGTGCACTACTACCCGAGCTGGCAGGAGTTCGTCGTCACGTTGACGGTGGTCTTCGCCGAGATCTGGGTCTTCCGCTGGATCGTCTTGCGCCTGCCGATCCTGCGTGAAGCCCACGAGCTGCCGTACCCTCGTCCACTCGCATCGTAGGCAACGAACCGAGCAGATTGCCGAACCGTGAAGGAGGCATCATGGAAACCTACCGCTACGTCAACATCTTCGAGACCAAGGGGCTCGAGTATCTGCTCCTGGCTTCCTTCCTCATCCTCTTCGTGGTTCTGGTGCGCTATCTCTCGGCCACAGGCCGCAAGGGCTGAGGCCGGCGCAAGCCCCCCCGACTCGACTTCGCCGGATCCCGCTCCTGATCGGAGAGTGCGGCGAAGTCGAGCCAGCCTATAATCCGGGCGTGCCCTCTCTGCTCCGCGCTGGCGGGCCGGCGCTGCCGCGCCGAGACGTCGGACTTCGCTCGTGATCGTCGGCTCGCACATCGGGCGATTCGAAATTCTGGGCGAGCTCGGCGCCGGCGGCATGGGCCGGCTCTATCGGGCGCGCGACCCCGGCCTCGGGCGCGTGGTCGCGATCAAGGTACTCGCCGAGCGCCTCGACCAGAGCCCCGAACACTATTCGCGCTTCGCGCAGGAGGCGCGCGCCGCCTCGGCGCTCAACCATCCGAACATCGTCACCATCCACGAAGTCGGCGAGCACGAGGGCTATCCGTTCATCGCCATGGAGCTCGTCCTCGGGCGAAGCCTCGCCGCCCGGATCGAGGAACGGTTCCCTTCGCTGCGCAGGCTGGTGGCGGTCGCGGCGCAGATCGCCCACGGCCTCGCCGCGGCCCACGAGAAGGGAATCGTCCATCGCGATCTCAAGCCGGACAACGTGATGATCACCCCCGAGGGGCTGGCCAAGATCCTCGACTTCGGGCTCGCAAAACGCACCTCGGCCACCGAGACCACCCTGTCGGGCAGCCAGACTTCGGCCGAAGCCGTGCACGTCACGGAGCAAGGCCGCCTCCTCGGCACCGTTGCCTACATGTCGCCGGAACAGGCGCGCGGCCTGCCGCTCGACTTCCGATCCGACCAGTTCGCCTTCGGCTCCATTCTGTTCGAGATGCTCACCGGACGGCGTCCGTTCGCGGGCGCGACGACGCTGGATACTCTGACCGCCATCCTGCACGCCGAACCGGCGGGAATTGCCGCCCTGGACGCCGAGTTCCCCGCGCCGCTGGTCTGGATCGTGCGGCGCTGCCTCGCCAAGGACCCGGCAGCGCGCTACGCTGCGACCCGCGATCTCGCCCAGGAGCTCGAGACGATTCGCGAGCGCATGACCGACGCCGGCAGCCTCGTCGGCTCCCTCGCTTTCCCCACCCAACGACCGCCACGCTTCCGCCCCGCGACGCTCGGTGCCGGTATCGCGTGTCTCCTGGCGCTCGTCGGCGCCGGCCTCTGGGTTCTGCGCAGCTCCCGCGAGCTGCCCGTTGCCGATCCTGCTGCCCAAGCGGCGAGCGCGAAGACCCTGCGGCGCATCGCCGTTCTACCGTTCCGCGACTTGACCGGAACGCCCGCCGGGGAGCGCATCGGCGAGGGCTTCGCCGAAACCGTGAGCGTGCGCCTGGCGGCGGCGAGCGGCCTCGCGGTGTTGCCGACCGCAGCACTCGAGCCCGATTCCGGCGTACCCAGCACCGGCGGCGAGCGCGGAAGCTCGAACAGCTCGCATGTGATCGCCCGTCGAACAGGCGCCGAAGCGGTGCTGCGCGGCACACTCCAGTTCGAGGGGCCTACGGTTCGCGCCACTTTTTCGATTCTGGACGCGCTCGGGCAGCAGATCTCGGCCGGCAAGGCCGAGGGTCCCGCCGCACAACTGCTCGCGCTCCAGGACGAGATCGCCACCCTCGCCGCCGCGGCCCTTGGAGTGGCGGCGACGGCACTTCCAGCCCCATCCGCTCGACTCGAGCCGCGATTCGCGGAAGATCGCTACCTCGAGGCACTCGGCCACCTGCGGCGCTACGAAAACGAGGCCTCGGTCATCGCGGCGATCCGCATCCTCGACACCCTCGGGGACTCCCCCCAGGTCGCCGCCGCGCGTGCCCGGGCCTATCTCGCCCAGTACGAGCTCACGCAGCAGCGCGAATGGGCGGAGAAAGCGATCGCCGCGAGCCGCTTGGCGATGTCCGCCAGCACCTCCGGCGGGACTGGCGCCGCGGAGGCCGGAGCGCGCGAGACCCTGGGCCGGGTCGAGATGCTCCTGGGACGCCCGCTCGCGGCCGCACACGAGCTCGAGCGCGCCGTGGCGAGCCAACCGAACTCGGTCGAGGCCCGCTTCGCCCTCGCCGAAGCACTCGGTCAGCTCGGGCGCGTCGCGGAGGCCGAAGCGGCGCTGCACCGAGCCATCGAGCTTCAGCCCGGCTGGTGGGCAACACACCACCATCTGGGAGTCTTCCTGCTCCAGCAGGGCAAAGTCGAGGAGTCGCTTCCGAGCCTCCGCGAAGCGATTCGCCTCTCCCCCGACAATACGCGCGCCATCGGCAATGTCGGCATCGCCTTCCAGCAGCTCGGGCGCTACGAAGAGGCGATCACCGAGTATCGCCGGTCGATCGCGATCCGTCCCACCGCCGAAGCGCTCTCGAACCTCGCCACCTGCGAGTTCGTCCTCGAACGCTACCCCCAGGCCGTCGAAAACTTCCGCCGCGCCGTCGCGATGCAGGCGGACAACGGCGTACTCTGGCGCAACCTCGCCGATGCGCTGCGCTGGGCCGGCGGTCAAGAGGCCGAGACGCGTACCGCCTATCAGAAGGCGATCGACCTGCTCGAAGCCGACCTCGCGGTGACACCGGGCGACGCCGGGCGCGAGGCCGACCTCGCGATTGCCTACGGCCGTACCGGGCGGCGCGACCTCGCGCGCCGCCATGGCGATCGCGCGCTCGAGCTCGCCCCTGGCGACGGCTACATCCTCTACTCGGTGGCGCTCGTCCGGCTGATCGCCAACGATGCAGACCCGGCACTCGACCTTCTGCAGCTCGCCCTCGCCGCCGGCTACCCGGCCGAAGCGGTCCGCACCGACCCCGAGCTCGACGCCTTGCGCTCGAATCCCCGCCTCGCGATAATGCTGGCGAAGCCAACTGCAAATTGAAGCACTCGGCGGCCCCGGCCGCCAGGGAGAGCACATGAACCGACTCGCCGCGTGCACCATCGTGGGGCTCTGTATTTCGTTGTCCGCCTGCAAGAGCGCAGACGCCCCGCCTCCGGCTCCGCCACCGCCGCCAGCGCCGCCGGCACAAGCGACCAAGTGCGAGGCGACGGCGGAATGCCTGGCCTACTCCGGCAAGATCTCGGTCCCCAAGGACGCAAACCTACCCGCCAACCGGCAGTGCATCATCCTCGACAGAAAGACCCTGGCGGAATGGCAAGGCAACTCCGACGTCAGTACTCTGGCGATCGAATGGCTAGCGATCAGTGGTGACTACTATTGCGACCCGCCACCGACGCAGAATCCCGTCTGCCTGGGGAAGAACTGTGCGTTCGATCCCTCGACGCTGCCGGCGATGACGGTTGACTACTGTCTCTGCTACAAGCTGGTTCCTACAGCCACGGACGGGACGACAACGCTCGCGGATCCGCGCCTGATCATCAGGCGCTGAACCTGAGACGAGCATTTCGCCGCAGATGGTCGACCCGCGGTTGATCATCCAGAGGTGAGCCCAGGCAGCGGCCAAGGTGAGGCGCTCCCCCTCACTTTGGAGAGATCTCCGCCGGCGAAGGCGACCGTAGGATCGCGCCTGCTTCCGGAGGTTCAGCATGCGCCAATTCAGGTCGTACCCGTCGCCCGCCTTCGCACTGTTCGCCGTCCTGGCTGTCGCCCTCCCGCAGTCCGTCACGGCCCGCGCCGCGCCGGACCGGGCGGCGGGGAACCCGGCGGACTCGCCGCAGACGCCGACGCTGCGGCGGATGTTCGTCACCTCGGCCACCGGCACCGGAGACCTGAGTACCTGGGCAGCCTCGGGCAATCAGGACGGCATCGTCGGCGCCAACCAGGTCTGCCAGACACTCGCCGAAACGGCCGGACTCGCGACGGCGGGTGATCCCCTGTTCCGGGCCTGGATCTCCGATGCGGCCAACGACGCCTGGTGCAACATCCAGGGTCTCTCCGGGCAGAAAACCGGGGCCTCTCCCTGCGGGGGCGGCACGCAGATCGCGGTGGGTCCCTGGGTGCGCACCGACGGTCTCCTGTTCGCCGACAGCCTCACCCAGCTCGCCGGCCCGGCACTCTTCGTCTACGTGCCCGCGGTCATCGACGAGACCGCATCCGAGGTCCTCACCGCGACCCTGTTCATGACTGGGACCTTTGCCGCAGGCACGAGCAGCACCGCCAATTGCACTCAATGGACGACGACCGCTGGCCAGGATCAGCCGGGCAGCTCACGCGCTACCGTAACCTGGGGATCGTCCGGTTCGCTCAGCCCCTGCTCGACGCTGCAGCGGCTCGCCTGCTTCGAGGTCGGCGTCGGCATCGCGGTCGCCAAGCCGAGCGCCCCCGGACACCTCGCCTTCATCTCGAGCGTGGCTGGAACCGGCGACCTCTCGAGCTGGCCCGACGCGGGCGGAGCGAGCGGGATCGACGCCGGCGATGCGATCTGCCAGGCCCGCGCGGCGGCCGCCCGCATCCCTGCCCCCGAGAGCTTCCACGCCTGGCTTTCCGATGCCGCCCACGATGCGGCCTGTCATGCGCGCGGCCTCTCCGGCCTGGTCTCGAGCAACTGCGATGGCGGAGTCGCCCCTCCCGACGCGCCTTACCGGCGCATCGACGGCTTCGCCCTGGCGGCGAACTTCGCTGGCCTGCTGGACGACCTCCTCGAAACCTCCCCCTCTATCGATGAACTGGGAAATCAGCACAGCAACAACCTGGTGTACACCGGTACCTCCGCGAACGGCACGCTCGAACCGTCGAACGGTTCCTGTTCGGACTGGACGAGCGCCGCAAGCACCGCGGCGATCGGAACGACGAACCTCACCACCGGAGCCTGGACTTCGACGGGCGGCGCTCTCTGCTCGACCAACCGTCCGATCTACTGTTTCTCCACCGCAATCACGATCTTCTGGGACGGCTTCGAGAGCGGCACGCCCGCTCGGTGGAGCGTCGCGGTCGGCGGTTCGTAGGGCCTGGCGCTCGGGGGGGGCGGCGCATTCGGTTCTGCCCACGGGGAAGAAATCTCGAGCCCACCAGGGCTCTGCAGCGTGCCGATTTCGGCGTCGTCTGGTTCACGCTCTGGGTGGGCTATTTCGGCTCAGGCCGCGCCTCCCCAGACTTGCATGATCATCGTCACATGGGTATCATGTAGCTGAATATGATCCAGTCGTTCGCAGACCAGGCGACCGCGGATCTGTTTGCCGACCTTTCGACCCGCGCCGCGCGCCGCATTCCCGGAAAGATCTGGCCCGTAGCGCAGCGAAAGCTCAAGTGGCTCGATATTGCGCAGCGCCTCTCGGACCTGGCGAGCCCGCCCGGAAACCGGCTCGAGGGACTCAAGGGAGACCGGCGCGGGCGCCACAGTATCCGGGTGAACGACCAGTATCGACTGACGTTCCGGTGGGAAGGAAACCATGCCTACGAAGTCTGCCGCGAGGACTATCACGCGTGACCCGGCGGTCCTCGGACCGGCGATACACCCCGGTGAGATGCTGCTCGAGGAGTTCCTCCGCCCGCTCGGGATGACGCAGGTCGATGCAGCGCGCGAGCTCGGGATTTCCGCCAACCGCATGAACGAGCTCGTTCTCGGCAAGCGCGGCATCACCGCGGACACGGCTCTGCGCCTCGCCCGCCGGTTCGGCACCACGCCACAGCTCTGGATGCACCTCCAGGCCGACTGGGACCTCCACCAAGCACTCGGGCGGGGGTCCGCAGCCTAGATTCGCCGCCTACTCAAAATGCGTCCACATCCGCAGGACGCGAACCATCCGCAGCTCCGTGAACACCTCGCAGACCAGGCGGTGCTGGATGTTGATGCGGCGAGAGAGGGCGCCGGAGAGGTCGCCGACGAGCTTCTCGAACGGCGGCGGCGAACTGAACGGGTCGACCGCGATCACAGCGAGAAGAACCAGAGCCTTCTCCTTGAGGCCGCTCTTGGCGAGCTTCTTGGCGTCACGAACCGCTCGCCGGGTGAAAACGACCTCCCAGGGTCCCGAGGGAACCTCCCCTGGCGCAGCTCGCTTCTTCACCAGTCGAGCTTCTTCACCGCCTTCGAGAGCGGCTCCGCCATCCCCTCACGAATCGACTCGCGCATGCAGGGAATCGACAGCAGGTAGAGCGTCTCGTCGATCGCCCGCCAGTCGTCTTCCGACACCATGACGGCGTTCCCCCGGCGCCCGGTAATCGTCACCGGCTCACTCGACTCCGCAACCTCATCCACCAGCCGATAGAGGTTCTGCCGCGCCTTCGTTGCCGGGATGGTCTTCATTGAGGGAAGCGTACGTACTTCCGTACGCTTAGTCAAGCTACCAATGAACCGAAGGCCAGCGCGTTCAACGTCAATCTTCCCGGTGCTACAGTTTCTCCCATGACGGCACAGGCCCAGAGCATCTTGCGCGAGGCCATGAAGCTGCCGCCCGAAGAACGGGCGGATGTCGCTGCGGAGCTTTTGGCTAGCCTCGACGATGCGAGCGAGCCGCAGGCAGAAGTCGAAACGGCATGGGCTGCGGAGATCGAGCGTCGGGCGCGTCGCGTTCTGTCCGGCGACGCGGTCGGCGTCTCTTGGCACGAGGTGCGCGAACGCCTGGAAGACCAACTGAAGAAGCCTTGACCAAGCCGCTCCGCTTCGAGAATGCGGCAGGCCGAGAGGCCGAAGAGGCGGTCAGCTGGTATGAGGCCCGGGCCCCCGGTCTTGGCCAGCGGCTCCTTACCGAGATCGACCGCACCGTCGACAGGATCAGTCAGTTTCCAAGAGCGGGGTCTCCAGTTCCGCGCGTTGCCGAAGAGCTGAATGTTCGCCGCGCCCCTGTCGACCGCTTTCCGTATCACCTCGTCTACCTCGAGACGCCGGAGTTTCTCTGAGTGATCGCAGTCGCGCACGACCGGCGCCAACCCCGATACTGGCTCCCCCGCACCCGGTCAGAGGACCTCGCCACGGGCAGCTGACTCCAGTCTCGACTCTGACGGCGAAGATCACCGTTGCCGTCCCGCCAGGAGAAAACCAACGTCTCGACCTTCTCGCCAAGGCGCACCAAGTCGTTCTTGGCGACGAAGCTGAGTTCGCTGCGACGTTCCTTCCCCTGAACTTCTAGGGTGCCAGCTACGACCCCGCCGGAGGTAGCCTGCGCCTGCTGGTCCAGCTGGTCAGTCAGGATGAGAAGAAGAAGGTCGAAAAAGGCTCCTTCTTCTGGTGGTTCACGTTCCCACTCCGCTTCAGCAGGCCGGAGCGTCTAGAACCCGGCCACCACAGATCGAATCCGATTGGCCGTGAGCCATGCTAGAGGGATTCTTCATCAAAGTAGTCGCTATCGAACTTCGGGATCTTTACCGTGCGCGCAGAGGCGCCAACCTCATGATCGATCATGAGCTCAGCGACGCGCCGCCCGTCCACTAGCACCACGCCCTCGACCGAGCGCGCGAATTCGATGGCCTGCGGTGTGTAGCTCGATGTCGTGATAAAAACTCCCTTGTCCGCCCGCTGCCCGGCCAAAGCACCGTAGAAGGCCTGCACCTCCGGGCGCCCGACAGTGTTCTGCCATCTCTTCGCCTGAACGTAGACCTTCTCGAGCCCGAGCTTATCGAGGGAGATCACGCCGTCAATTCCACCGTCGCCCGAGCCGCCAACCCGCTGAAGGTCAGTACGGCTCGCGCCGTAGCCCATGCGGTGGAGGAGGTCGAGAACAATGGTCTCGAAAAACGACGGTGAAACGGCGGCAAGTGCATCCAGCAGCTCAGCGGCAACCGCGCGACGCATTTCGTTGACGGCCTCGCCCAAGCGCTCCTCCGGGCTCGCAGTTGGGACCACCGATGGCGGCGATGGCGGAAGTACACTCCGATCTACCGCCAGAACATCCGGCGCCGGCTTGAGCCTCACGTCCATGAAGCCGAGGGCCAACTGCTCCACATCCTTCGTTGAAAGAAATCCAGGATGTGATGCAAGAAATGCGTGGCCGTCCTCCGTCAGCTTCCAGAATCCGCGTCGGGGGCTGCTGGAGAGTCCAGAGCGCTTCAACCGATCGTGCGCCCAACCCGCCCGGTTCTTGTAGATCGGTTGTGCTCCACTCGGGAGTAGCTCCTGGCGATCGGAATCACTGACACCGAGGGCCAAAGCAGCAGCTTCATGCGCCTCCCGCGCACTTGCTCCCTCCGGACGACTCGCGAGGAACCGCAAAACAGGCTCGATGAACTTGTCGTACGTCGGGACAGCCATGGCCCATTCTATGCGCGCAAGGTCGCTCAATCAGTCCGGAGGCTAGCGGTCCAGCCCAGTGACTCCAATCAGCGCGAAGGTCCGCTCACGAGATGCGCGCTCCAAGTAGCAGCCGTCAGATGTGCCAGGCGATTCTCCTGGACTTCTTCGCAGGCCGGCGGGTATCCGGACACCTGGACTCTACTTACACCCAGAGACCCAAGCCAAACATCTTCCGTAGTTTGCGAAATGACGGGTGCCTCTTCGGTATTGCCTGCGCTTCGTCAACGATTATCCGCCGACGAGTGTCAGCTTGCGGCGCCTTCCCGGCCCCCAGCGGAAAGCGCGGAAGTGGGCGTCGAAGGCGAGGGCGCGCTCGAGGCCGAGGCGTTCGATGAACGCGAAGCTGGTGCAGTCGACGAGACTGAGCTCCTGATCCCGCCAAATCTCAGCGATCGCACGCGCCCGCAGCAGGTCGGAGCTCGAGAGGCCGCCGACCGTTGCCAAACCGCGGCTCAAGCCGTCCCAGAACTGCAGCGCCGCCCAGTGACCCAGGCGGGAACGCACCAACAACCAGGTCTCGACCATCACGTGATCGGTGGTGATCCACTCTCCCGGGCGGCGCGCCGAGAAGGCCGCCCGCGCTGCGACATGGTGGCGATCGGAACGACTGGCGAGAGCATAGAAACCGCTCGTGTCAACGAAGG
Organism: Thermoanaerobaculia bacterium; assembly: GCA_963788175.1. Lineage (GTDB taxonomy): Bacteria > Acidobacteriota > Thermoanaerobaculia > Multivoradales > JAGPDF01 > JAGPDF01. The sequence goes on along the minus strand of CAWBFZ010000011.1, from coordinate 65,238 downwards.
TCCGCACGCCGAGCCGCATCCACAAGGTAGTGGTCGTGCCGCTCCGCGACGTCGCTCTCTCCGCACTCTCCGATACCGACGAAGGCGAAGAACGGCTCGCGCTCCGAGTACGGATCGTGCCCCTTGGCCAGGAGATGCCGATCGATCAGCCGCCGCAGCTCTTCCGTCATGCTGACACCGTCGCGTTCGGACGCGCGGTGCAGCGCCTGGTGCTGCTCCTCGGTGAGATAGACCTGCGTGCGAATCATGGCAACGATGTTAAGAGCGACATCATCTTGATGTCAACGGCCCACAGCCAAGCCGCCGGTGAGTGGAGCCAGCCCAAGGGCCGGCGCAGGTTCGCTGTTCTGCGAAACCACTCTTGTCAGCCGAATGCGGTCAAGACCCTGCGCAGGCCCTTTTCCGCGCCCATGGCGAAGTGGATGCGGAGGGCTCGGCGGCCGCGGGCGGTGAGGACTTCGAGGTCGCCTCTCGCCTGGCTGGCGATGACCTGACCGAAGGTGAGTCGGCGGTTGGGGACGGGGAGGTCGGCGGCCGGCTTGTCGGTGAACTGGAGGAAGAGGCCGGTGGCAGGACCGCCCTTGTGGGCCTGTCCGGTGGAATGGAGAAATCTCGGACCGAAACCCAGGGTGCTGGCGACGCCGGTGACTTTCGAGACCGCCTCGCGAACCTCGGCCATGGCAGCCTGGTTCGCTTCGTTCATCTCGAGAAATGCGCAGAGCGCGACGTAGTCGCCAGGCCGCGCGCGGTCGAGGTGGGCGGCGAGAATGCCGCGGAGCGACCGTTCGTCGGCGGCGAGGAAGAGCGCCGCGGCCTCGTCCGGATCGGCGAAGAGCTCCACGCCGTGCTCGGCGTAGAACGGGGCCTCGCGTCGGAAGGGCGCCGGTCTCCTCCACTTTCTGCGTCAGGTTTCGTGCTGCAACCTTCGCAGCTTCGACATCCGGCTGGTCGAACGGATGCAGGCCGAGGAAGGCGCCGGCCACCGCGGTCGCGAACTCCCAGCGGAAGAACTCGGCGCCGAGCTCCGCCAGATCCGCGCAGTCGATCTCGATGACCGGCTGGCCGGCGAAGAGCAGCGTCGCGACCGCGTCCTCCTGCTCGTCGGTGAGCCTGCCGGCATAGCGGATCACCACGAAGAGCCGGTCCTTGCCGTACCAATTCGGCGGTGCGAGCGGCTCGCCGTCCACCGGCAGGATCATCTGTCCGCGCTTGCCTGTCGACTCCGCTACCAGTTGCTCCAGCCAGGCGCCGAACGCCGCGATCTCCGGCGCCAGAATCAGCGTCAGCTTGTCGCGCCCGGCCTCCGCCGCGACGCCGAGCGCGAGCCCGAGGGCGACCCCGGGGTTGTTCTCGATCTCCGGCTCGCGGCAGTCGGCAGCGAGCGCCGAGGCCAGCGCTACATAGCGCGGCAGGTCCAACCCCAGAAGGACCGCGGGCACGAGACCGAACGGCGAGATCGCGGAGAACCGTCCGCCGATCGTCGGCTCCCCCGGCACCAGCGCGAGAAACCGTTGCTCCCGCGCCAGCTTGTCGAGCGACGACTCCGGATCGCTGATCGCAATGAAGCGCGCCGGGGCGCTGTCGCCCAACTCTGCGGCAAATCGATCCAGAAAGTAGCCCAGCAGGAGGTTGGGCTCGACGGTCGAGCCGGACTTGCTCGCCACCACGACCCACGCGCTTCGCGGATCGATCGCCTCTGCGAACGATCTCACCTGGTCGGGGTGCGTCGAGTCGAGAACGTGCAGGCGCGGCGAGCCTGGCAGCTTTCCGAAAGACTTCCGCAAGACCTCGGCGCCGAGCGACGAGCCGCCCATGCCGAGGAGCAGGACGTCTCGAATCCCCCTGTGCGCGGCGACCCGCGCCAGCTCCGCGTAGTCGCCGAGCCGCGCCGCCTCGCGCTCGGGGGCATCGAGCCAGCCGAGCCAGTAGGCCTCGTCGCGCCCGGTCCAGACCGTCGCATCGCCCTCCCAGATCCGTTCCGTCCGCTCGCTGCTCTTCCACGCGGCCGCGGCGATCTCGAACGCGGCGCGAAGGTCCGGCGTCAGCCGCGCGTTCATCGCGCCACCTCCGAGCCTGAATGCTCCGCGAGCTCCGCGGTCTTCGCCGCGATCGCCCCGAGGAGCTTGCGGAACGGCTCGACGAACTTCGCGACCCCGTCGGCGAGCAGCTCTTCCGTCGCGGCGTCGAGCGCGATCCCGAGCGCGGCGAGCTCCTCCAACTGCTTCCTCGCCTCGGTCAGGCCCTCGCCCAGAGTCGCGCGCGCCACGCCGTGGTCGCGGAAGGCGTCGATGGTCTCGGGCGGCATCGTGTTCACCGTGTCGCGGCCGATCAGCTCCTCGACGTAGACCACGTCTCTGTAGGCAGGGTTCTTGGCCGAGGTCGAAGCCCAGAGAAGGCGCTGCGGAACGGCGCCGGCCTCGGCGAGGCGCTGCCAGCGAGGGGAAGCGAAAAGACCGTTAAAGAGCGAGTAGGCCTGCTTGGCGTTGGCGATCGCGACCTTGCCCTTCAGGGCCTCGAGGCGGGCGCGGTCCGTCGGTGCAGCAGCGCTCGCCTTGGCGTCGATCTGCTTGTCGACCAGCGTGTCGATGCGCGAGATGAAGAAACTCGCCACCGAAGCGACGCGATCCACCGGCATCCCTTTACCGAGTCTTTCCTCCAGAGCGGCCAGATACGCCTCGGCGACCAGCGAGTAGGCTTCTTTGGAAAACAGCAGGGTGATGTTGACGTTGATCCCCTCGGCGAGCAGCGCGCGAATCACCGGCAGACAGGTTCGGGTTCCCGGAACCTTGATCATCAGGTTCGCGCGGTCGACCTCCTTCCACAGCCGGCGCGCCTCGGCGAGCGTGCCGGCGGCATCCTCAGCGAGCTCGGGCGAGACCTCGAGGCTGACGTAGCCGTCCTGGCAGTGCGTCCGCCGGTACACCGCGGACAGGAGGTCGGCGGCCTGGCGAATATCTGCCACGGCGACTTCTTCGTAGATCGCCAGCGGCCGGCGCTCGCCGCGGGCGACGATGGCGGAGATCTGCGCGTCGTATTCGCGGCCGTTCGCAATCGCCTTCTCGAAGATCGCCGGATTCGAGGTCATGCCGCGCAGGTCGTCCTCCCGGATCAGCCTCTCGACCGTTCCGTCCTCGAGCCAGCTTCTGCGGATGAAGTCGAGCCAGACCGACTGGCCGAGACCGGCGAGCGCGTGGAGCGGGTTGCCTGCGGTCATGCGGAGTCTCCGGGAAAAGTCCGTTCGGCTTGTCGCGGCGGCTGTTGCGCCATCGAGTCGATTCGAAACGGGACAGGCAGAGAATACCGCGATACATTTCTCCCGATGAAGGTCTCTGCCACCGACGCCATCTCCGCCGCCGACCGTGTCCTCGCCGGCCGGTTCTCCCGCTTCGCCTGGTTCGTCCTCGCCGTCAACCTCGCGGTCATCGTCTGGGGCGGGTTCGTCCGCGCCAGCGGCTCCGGTGCCGGCTGCGGCGCGCACTGGCCGCTGTGCAACGGCGTCGTCGTGCCGCAGGACCCGAAGATCGAGACCCTGATCGAGCTCGGGCACCGGGTGACCAGCGGCCTGGCGCTCGTCGTAGTGGTGGCGCTCGGCGTCTGGACGCTGCGCCGGTACTCGAAGCGAACCGCCGCGGCAGACGCGGGATGCGCCGGCTCGCCTGGCTCGCCATCCTCTTCATCTTCGGCGAGGCGGCGCTCGGCGCCGGCCTCGTCCTGCTCGAGTACGTCGGCCAGAACAGCTCCGGGTGCACGGGCGGTCTGGATGGCGGGCCATCTCGTCAACACCTTCCTGCTGCTGGCGATCCTGGCGCTGCTGGCCGAGCGTTCACGGCGGCGGTGCCACCAGCGAAAAGCTTCCAGTAAAGGGGGTGCGCTGCCGGCGCGACCGCGGGTCTCGCGCCGCGCTGGCTGGAGCTTCTTTCCTTTACTGCGCTTCTTTTCACCGCCATGACCGGCGCCATCGCCGCGCTCGGAGACACCCTCTTTCCGGCGACTTCGCTCGCCGAGGGGTTGGCGCAGGATCTCTCGCCGACCGCGCACTTTCTGATTCAGCTGCGCGTCCTGCATCCGTTGGTGGCGATCGGCGCGGGGGTCCTGTGGATCCGTCTGGCACAGAAGATTCGCTACGCGGTCCCTGCCGGCGCCCGCGCCGGCCTCTGGGCGCAATGGACGGTCCGCTTCGTCCTGGCGCAGTTCGCGCTCGGTCTGCTGACCCTGGCCCTCCTGGCGCCGGTGCCGCTCCAGCTCCTCCACCTGCTGGGAGCCGACCTGGTCTGGATCGCCGGCGTGCTGCTGGTCGATTCCGATCGGCGAGCCGCCGGCTCCGACTTCACCGCCTGACTCCCGCAGCGCCCCCGGCACCAGCTGACATCCAGGGAGCTAAGCCGTCAGCGCGCGCGCCACGACCTCGCTCAGGCGACGGACTCCGACCTCGATCACCTCCGGCGTGCAGTAGGAGAAGTTGAGGCGCATCGAGCGCTCGCCGCTGCCGTCCGCAGACGGGCCGGGATAGAACGCCGAGCCGGGGACGAAGACGACCTTGGACTTCACCGCCTCCTGCAGGATCGCCGCGGCGCTGACCTTCTGCAGGTCGCCCGCGGGGAGGGTCAGCCAGAGGAAGAGGCCGCCCTGCGGGCGCGTCCACTCGACTCCGTCCGGCATGTACCGGCTCAGCGCGTCGAGCATCGCGTCGCGGCGCTGGCGATAGAAGTCGCGCAGCACCTTCACGTGGTGATCGAGAAAGCCGCCGCGCGCCGTCTCGAAGGCGACCATCTGGTTGAAAGTCGAGGTATGGAGATCGGCCCCCTGCTTGATCTGCACCAGGCGGCTGATGACGTCGGTCGGCGCCACCACCCAGGCGATGCGCAGCCCCGGCGCGAGCGTCTTCGAGAGGCTCGAAAGATAGATCACGCCACCGCGGAAGCGGCCGCCAGCGGCCGCCTTTCCGGTGCGCTCGCCGTGATACTCGGAGTCGATCTCGACCAGGGGCGGCTGGTGCTCGCCCTCGTAACGCAGCTGTCCATACGGGTCGTCCTCGAGAATCGGCACGCCGTAGTGGCTCGCGAGCTCGACCAGGCGGTTGCGCCGCTCCACCGGCAGGGTCGTCCCGGCCGGATTGTGGAAGTTGGGCAGCACGTAGAGGAACTTCGGACCCGACCGCAGCTCCTGCTCGAGCTTGTCGACCTGCAGCCCCTCGCCGTCGAGCGGCACGGTGAGATAGCGCGCCTCGTAAGAGTTGAACGCCTGGAGTGCGCCGACATAGGTGGGAGCCTCGACCAGCAGACGGTCGCCGGGGTTGATCAGCAGCTTGCCGATGAGATCGAGCGCCTGTTGCGAGCCCGAGGTGATGAGGACGTTCGCCGGCGTCACCCGGATGCCGTAGCGCTCCATGTGACGCACCAGCATCTCGCGCAACGGCAGATAGCCCTCGGTCGCCGAATACTGCAGGGCGATGGTTCCCTGTTCGGCGAGCACCTTGCGGCAGGCGGCGGCGATCTCCGGCACCGGGAAGACCTGCGGTGCCGGCATTCCGCCGGCGAAGGAGATGACCTCCGGATCCTGGGTGTACTTCAGCAGCTCGCGGATGATCGAGCTGGTGAGCCCTTCGGTGCGCATCGCAAAGCGGTCGCTCCACGGGGTGTCGACGTAGCCGTTCGCGCCGTTCGAAGGTGCAGGGGTCGCAGCGTTCGCCAGATGGAGCGCGGTGGTCGAAGCGATGGACATCAGAAGAACCTCCTCTTCCTCGCCGCCGCGCGCAGCTCCTCGCGGAAGTCGGGATGGGCAATCGCAATCAGCTCCTGGGCGCGCTCGCGCAGGCTCTTGCCGAACAGACTCGCGATGCCGAACTCGGTCGCGACGTAGTGCACGTCGGCGCGCGACGTGACGACGCCGGCGCCTTCGGCGAGCACGTCGACGATGCGCGACACCGTGCCCTTCTGCGCCGTCGAGGGCACGGCGATGATCGGCTTCCCGCCCTTGGAGCGTGCGGCGCCGCGGACGAAGTCGACCTGGCCGCCGAAACCGGAGTAGATCCGCCGGCCGATCGAGTCGGCGGAGACCTGACCGGTGAGATCGATCGCGATCGCCGAGTTGATCGCCACCATCTTGTCGTTCCTGGCGATGATCGTCGGGTCGTTGACGTAGTCGCTGGGGTGGAACTCGACGAAGGGGTTGTTGTGCAGGAAGTCGAAGCTCTTCTTCGTGCCGAGCAGGAACGAGGCGACGATCTTGCCGCGGTGGAGGGTCTTGGCTTCGTTGGTGATGACGCCTCTCTCGAAGAGATCGATCAGGCCGTCGGAGAACATCTCGGTGTGAATGCCGAGGTTGCGCTTCTGGGTGAGGAAGAGCAGCACCGCGTCCGGAATCTCGCCGATGCCCATCTGCAGCGTGGCGCCGTCCTCGATGAGCTCGGCGATGTGCGAACCGATGGCCTTCGAAACCTCGCTCGGGCTGCCCGGAACCGGCAGCTCCACCGGCAAGCGGTCGATCTCGACCACCCGCGAGAGCTTCGAGACGTGGATGAAACTGTCGCCGAGCGAGCGCGGCATCTGGCGGTTGACCAGCGCGATCACCGTCGAGGCGCGCTCGGCCGCCGCCTTGGTGCACTCGACGCCGACGCCGTAGGAGCAGAAGCCGTGCTCGTCGGGGGGCGAGACGTGGATGAGGGCGACGTCGACCGGCTGCAGTCCGGAGTTGATGAGGAGCGGGATCTCCGACAGGAAGATCGGCACGTAGTCGGCGCGGCCGTCGGCGACAGCTTCGCGGACGTTCGCGCCGGTGAACATGGCGCGGTGGCGGAAGGCGTGCGCATGTTCGGGCGCTGCGTATGCCGCCTCTCCAAGGACCATGAGGTGGATCACCTCGACGCCCTCGAGCTCGCCGGAGCGCGCGGTCATCGCCCGGATGAGCTCGGTCGGCGCGTTGCAGCCGGCGTGAATCCAGACGTGGTCGCCCGAGCGGATGACCTTCACCGCCTCTTCGGCGGACATCACTTTGCGGCGAAAGGCCTCGTTCCACTGCATGGTCAGTTTTCCTTCCCGCCAGCGGGCGTCCGCGGCGTCGCCCAGGGCGGTCCCGGAGTGAGGGCGAGACCGTGGACACGGGCGAGCGACGGGTGCACGCAGGCGCCCTGGTGAAGGTAGACGCCGCGCGCGAGACGCGGGTGCTCGAGCGCCGCCGACTCGATGCCGTCGCGGGCGACCGCCGAGATGTAGGGCAACTGGACGCTGGTCAGGGCGAGCGTCGCCGAGCGCGCCGCCACCGACGGCAGATTCGGCACGCAGAAATGGATGATGCCGTCGACGGTGTAGGTCGGGTCGGGGAACGAGGTCGGTCGCGAGGTCTCGAAGCAGCCGCCCATGTCGATCGAAAGGTCGAGGATCACGCTCTGCGGCCGCATGAGCGCCAGCATCTCGCGCCGGACGAGCAGCGGAGCGCGCTGGCCGTGCACCGATGCGGCGCCGAGCAGCGACGTCGGCGAAGGCGATGGCCTTCTCGATGTTGGGCGGGGTCGCGAGCATCGTGGTCAGGCCCGGACCGAGCGCTTCGCGGGCGCGCCGCAGCGGCTCGATCGCGACGTCGAGCATCGAGACCTGGGCGCCCAGGCCCATCGCGGCGCGCGCCGCGCTCGTCCCGAGGACACCGGCGCCGAGCACCACGAAGTGCGCCGGCGGAACCCCGGGCGCGCCGCCGAGCAGGATGCCGCGCCCACTCTGCCCTCGGCCGGTGTTGAGCAGGGCCCCGGCGCCGAAGACCACCGACAGTCCGCCGGCGATCTCCGACATGGAGGTGAGAATCGGGGCGTTGCCATGGGCGTCCTCGATCGCCTCGAGACCGACCGCGGTGACGCCGCTCGAGAGCAGCTGGGCGATGTCCTCCGGATGCGCCGCCGGGAGGCCCCAGAAGGCGAAGACGGTCTGATTCGCCGGCAGGAGCCGGAACTCGTCGGTCCGGGGCGGATGGACGCAGGAGAGCAGCTCGGGCCGCAGCAGGATCTCCATCCGGTCGAAGACGATCCGCGCGCCGGCGGCCTCGTAGAGGCTGTCGGCGTGCCCGGCTTCGACGCCGGCGCCGCTCTCGACGTAGAGCTCGTGCCCCTCCTGCACCAGCGTGCGCACCCCGGACGGCGTGAGCGCGACCCGGCGCTCGTGGGCGTGGGTCTCCTTGGGAATTCCGATCCGCATCGCCGGTCTCCTTTCGATCCCGAACTGCGACAGCCCAAAGATACCGTCTCCGGCAGCGCCCAGAACCGTCCGGCGGGGTGGCGACAGGCGTCTCCCGACCCCACTTTTCCCGCCGGCCGGCCGCACTTGCGCCATACTCCGCAGGTCATGGATTTCGCCCTGTCGCCGCTCGCCGAGAGCCTTCTCGCGCGCCTGCGCACCTTCCTCACCGAGGAGGTCGAGCCGGTCGAGGCGGAGATCCTCGCCACCCGGGCGCGAACCTGCGCCGGTGCGGACTGGGTGCAGTGGCGGGATTCTCCCCTCGTCGCCGGGCTGCAGGCCAAGGCGCGCGCCGCCGGGCTCTGGAACCTCTTCCTGGCCGACCCGGCGCTGGGCGCGGGGCTCGGCACGCTCGACTACGCCCCGCTCGCCGAGGCGATGGGCTGGAGCGCCCTGGCGCCCGAGATCTTCAACTGCAACGCCCCCGACAGCGGCAACATGGAGGTGCTGCTCCACCACGGCACGCGCGGAGCAGCAGGAGCGCTGGCTGCGGCCGCTGCTCGCCGGCGAGATCCGCTCCGCCTTCTGCATGAGCGAACCCGGCGTCGCCTCGAGCGATCCGACGAACCTCGCCGCGACGCATCGCCGTGGAGGGCGACGAGCTCGTCCTCGAAGGACGCAAGTGGTGGGCGACCGGGCTCGGCCACCCGCGCTGCGAGCTCGGGCTCTTCGTCGGCGTCTCCGACCCGGACGCCGGATCGCCATCACCGGCACAGCGCTGGTGCTCGTCCCGCTCGACGACACCCGGCGTCCGCATCGTCCGCATGCTCCCCTGCTTCGGCGAGTACGATCCGCCGGCGGGGCACGGCGAGGTCGAGTTCGACCGCGTGCGGGTGCCGCGCGCCAACCTGATCGGCGAGCCCGGCCAGGGCTTCGCAATCGCCCAGGGGCGCCTCGGACCGGGGCGGGTGCACCACTGCATGCGCGCCATCGGCGCCGCCGAGCGGGCGCTCGCGCTGATGGTGCGCCGGAGCCGCGAGCGGACCGCCTTCGGCAAGACCGCTCGCCGACCTCGGCGGCAACCGCGAACGCATCGCCGACCTGCGCATCGCGATCGACGGCGCGCGTCTCCAGGTCCTGCACGCCGCGTGGAAGATCGATCAGGCGGGTGACCCGCGCGGGCGCGGGGCGAGATTTCGGCGATCAAGGTCGTCGTCCCCGCCATGCTGCAGAAGGTCGCGGACGAGGCGATCCAGCTCTTCGGCGGCGCCGGGCTGACCAACGACCTGCCGCTCACCGCCTGCTTCGCCATGGCGCGCGCCCTGCGCATCGCCGACGGCCCCGACGCCGTGCACCGCGACCTGATCGCGAGGCTCGAGCTGCGCAAGTACGATCCGCCCGCTGCGGCCGCGACGAAAGCCTGAGAGCGCCGCCCGATGGCGACAGGCGAGCCCGCCCGGCGAGCGGCTTCGACGGCGACCTCGATGCCAGCGCAATCTGCGCGCGTCGACGCCTGGCTCCAGAGCCGGATTCCGGCCCTCGCCGGAAGCCCGCTGCCGCCGTGACCCGCTATCGCGGCGGCGCCTCGAACTGGACCTACCGGCTGCGCTACCCGGGGCACGATCTCGTGCTGCGCCGGCCGCCGGCGGGAACCAAGGCCGAAGTCCGCCCACGACATGGCGCGCGAGTCGCAGATCCTCAACCGCCTGGCAGCGCACTATCCGCTGGTGCCCGAGGCGCTCGCCTACTGCGCCGACCCGGCGGTCCTGGGCTGCGACTTCTACGTCATGCGGCGCATCGACGGGATCATCCTGCGGCGCGAGCTGCCGCCCGACCTCCGACTCGCGCCCGAGATTGCCCGCCGAGCTCTGCCTGAACTTCATCGACGCGCTGGTCGCGCTGCATCGCGTCGATCCGCAGACGGCCGGCCTCGACATGCTCGACCGGGGCGGCGGCTACGCCCGGCGGCAGGTCGCCGGCTGGAACGACCGCTACCGCAAGGCGCGCACCGGCAACGTGCCGCGCGCCGAGAAGCTGACGGCCTGGCTCCAGGCGCACGCCCCGGCCGATGCTGGCAGCTGCGTCATCCACAACGACTTCCGCTTCGACAATGTCGTCCTCGACCCGCGGGAGCCGACACGCATCGTCGGCGTCCTCGACTGGGAGATGGCGACGGTCGGCGACCCGCTGATGGACCTGGCCAGCGCCCTCGCCTACTGGGTCGAGGCCGGCGACGACCCGCTCTTCCGCGCCCTGCGCCGCCAGCCGACCCACTTGCCCGGGATGCTCACCCGGCGCGAGGTCGTGACGACCTACTGCCGCAAGGCCGGCCTGCCCGAGGTCTCGGCCGCAGACTGGACCTTCTACGAGATCTTCGGCCTGTTCCGCCTCGCCGCGATCGCGCAGCAGATCTACCTGCGCTACCACCGAAGGGAGACGCGCAACCCCGCCTTCCGCCACTTCTGGCTCTACGTCCACTACCTCGTCTGGCGCTGCAACCGGATCCTCAAGCGGAGCGCCGCGTGAGCGCCGGCCGGCGCGCTATCGTGCAGCCGTGATGTCGTCGAGCGCCGGTGCCGGGACGGTCTATCGCCCGCGGGCGGCGGCAGCGGCGACCGCCGAGCGGCGGGCGGCGTCCCTTTCCCTCCGCATCTCCTGGGCCCGCTTCGCGGCCTTCGTACTCTTCCTCATCGGCGGCGGCTTCGGCGTCGCAGGCCTGGGATCCGGACGCCTTGCACCCTGGATTGCTTGCGGTGTCGGGGCGGGAGCTCTCGCCGGCTTCGTCTCCTGGCACGAACGTGTCATCGGGCGCGAGCGCGCCTGCGCCGCGCGGCGGACCGTCAACGAGCAGGCTCTCGCTCGGCTGGAGCGTCGCTTCGAAGCGCTTCCCGTGCGCCTGTTTCCGGATTCCGCCACGGCTTCGGCGACCGCCAGGGACCTCAATCTCTTCGGTCCCGGTTCGGTCGCGCAGTGGCTCGGCGCGGTAGCAACACCGTCCGGTCGCGAAACGTTGGCGGCCTGGCTGACAGAAAGCAAAGGCTCGGTAAGGGAGGTCGTGGAGCGCCAGGACGCCGTCGGCGAGCTTGCTCCTGAGATTGATTTCCGGCAGGAGCTCGAGGTGGCGGCCATGCCGCTCGCCGCCACTTCCGCGGCAACGGCGCGCTTCGTCGAGTGGGCGGCAGGCGTTCCGTTCAGCGAGCTTCACCCCCGCCTGCGGGTCGCCGGCAGAGTTTCGGCGCTCGCCAGTCTAGCGACCTTCCTGCTGGCGGCTTCAGGACTCGTGCCGATCCATCTCTGGCTCTTCGTGCTGGTCGGCAACTACGCCTGGACCTGGCTGGTGAAGGGCGCCCTCGAGTCGGAGATGGAGCGCCTGTCGGCGCGCGAGGGGTCGTTCTCGGGTTACGCGAAGCTCCTGCAGGTGGGCGCCGGGAGGCGATTCGCTTCTCCCCGGCCTGGTCGAGATCCAGGCACGGCTGTCCGCCTCGGGCCTCGACGCGGCGGCCGAGCTCGGCCGGCTGCATCGACTGTCCGAGCTCTCGGATGTGCGGCATTCGAGCGTCCACACCCTCCTGCAGGCGGCGATGGCGTGGGATCTCCTGCTGCTCGAACGCGTGGCGGCCTGGCAGCGGCGCGCCGGCCGTTTCACGGGTGAGTGGCTGGCGGCGACCGGCGAGCTCGAGGTGCTGGCGGCGTTCGCCGGCGTGCGCTTCGATCACCCCGACTGGGCCTTCGCCGAGATCGATCCGACGGCGGCGAGTCTCACCGCACGCGCCCTTGGCCACCCTCTGCTGCCCGACTCCGCGCGCGTCGGCAACGACGTCGAGGTTGGCCCGCGCGGCCGCCTGCTGCTGGTGACCGGCTCGAACATGTCGGGCAAGAGCACCCTGCTGCGGGCCATCGGCGTGAACGCTCTGCTCGCGCAGGCCGGGGCGCCGGTCTGCGCGCAGGCGCTCCGAATGCCTCCGGTCGCGGTCGAGACCAGCGGGCGAATCGACGATTCGCTCGTCGAGGGAGTGTCGTTCTTCCTCGCCGAGCTGCAGCGCCTGCAGCAGATCGTCACGCGCGCGAAGCGCTCGTCCGGCGACTCGCCGCGGGTGCTCTTTCTCCTCGACGAGATCCTGCGCGGCACGAACAGCGAAGAGCGCCGGATCGCGGTCGGAAAAATCGTCGAGCGCCTGTTGGCTTCTGGCGCGATCGGCGCGGTCTCGACGCACGACCTCGAGATCGCGCGCGTCCCGGCGCTCGCCCCCCGCCTCCACAACGTCCACTTTCGCGAAACCGTCGAAGAGGGGTCGGACGGCCCCCGCATGACGTTCGACTACCAGCTCCGCAACGGACTTGCGACCACCACCAACGCTCTCGTGCTGCTCCGCCTGGTCGGGCTCGACGGCCCACCCGACGGACCGGGGACCTAGGCCGGGCCGGCGCGTAGAATCCTCTCCGAATCCGCCTGCGGCCGACGAGAGACAGGAGCGAGCGATGGCACCGAACAGAATGGACGACAATGCAGCGGCCGGGATAGGAACCATGGACCAGGAGCACGCTCTCGAGCTGCAGATGGTGCGCGCGCTGCAGGCGGCGCTGACCGAGGACGATCGCGCCAAAGTGGTCGTTCTGATGGACCAGCTCGAGACCTTCGCCAACGCCCATTTCCTGGGGGAACAGCACCTGATGCGGCTGCACGCCTATCCCGGGTTTGCATCGCACCTGGTCGAGCACGACCGGCTCATCGCCGAGCTCCGCGAGCTCTCCACCCGGATCCTCGGCGATCCCGCCGCGGATGCCCAGGCCGCCATCGAGAGCCTCGAATTGTGGATGCTGACCCACATCCACACCGAAGACGAAGCCCTGGCCGAGTTCCTGCGCAAGCCGGTCGACGCCGGCCTGCGTCCCTGACCGGTCAGCGCCCGGGCACGAACAGGTCTGGGTAGGCCGGGCACTGCCACCGGCGATTTCCTGGCGGACCCACTTCGGCGAGCCTCGAGTCGCTAAGATGCCGCCCGGTGCGACGCCGATCTGTCATCGCTTTCCTGCTCGCGGGCGGGCTCCTGCTGCAAGCCTGCCAGGACTTCGTCGCCGCGGCGGCAGGCATCCGAATCCAGCGCCGCGGCTTTCTCGCACGGGCCGCGCACGGTCGCCGAGCTCGCGCAGCGCGCAGTAGCGAGACCGCCGATCCTCTTCATCGGGCTCGACGGCGCCGACTGGCAGCAGCTCGAGCCGCTTCTCGCTCGGGGGGCGATGCCGCATCTCGCGCAGCTCCGCGCCGACCGCGGCCTGGGGTGAGCTCGAGTCGGAGACGCCGGCGCTTTCGCCGCTGCTGTGGACGTCGATGCTCACCGGCCTCTCGCCGCTCGAGCACGGCATCCTCGATTTCAGCCGCTTCGCCCCCGGCTCGGGCTTGCGCGAGCCGATCGGCAGTGAAGATCGCCGCGCGCCGGCGATCTGGAATGCCCTCACCTGGGCCGGCAAGCGGGTCAACCTGCTGGGGCTCTGGGCGACGCATCCGGCGGAGCCGGTGGACGGCATCGTGGTCTCGGACCGCCTCTTCGGCTTCCTCAACGTCGAGACCGAGCCGCCCCCCGGCGCGATCTTCCCGGCGAGCGCAGACCGACTGGGCACGGGCCGAGCTCGCGGCGGCCGAAGCGCGCGACGGACTTCGCGGCCGTGCACGCCTACCTGCCCTGGCTCACCGAGGCGGAGTATCGCGCGCACGCCGGAGCGGCGCGCGCCTACGACCACCCGATCTCGGCGCTGCGCCGCATCCTGATCGAGACGCGGCTCTACGGCGGCATGGCCGAGTCGCTGCTCGCCGCCGACGCCGACCGCGGCAGTGGGGCACCGGATCCGCCCGACCTCACCCTGCTCTACCTCCAGGGCACCGACTCGATCGGCCACGTCTTCGCGCCGTTCGCGCCGCCGCGCCAGCCGACGATTCCGGAGCGCGACTTCGAGCGCTACCGCGACGTTCCCGAGCGCTACTTCCGCGAAGTCGACGGGCTCCTCGGCCGGCTGCTCGCTCTGGCCGACCGGGCGCAGGCGAGCGTCGTCGTCGCCTCCGACCACGGCTTCCTGTGGAACGAGGGCCGGCCCGAGCGGTGGGCGAGCTCGGCCACGCAGACGGCGGCCCGCTGGCACCGCCAGCCAGGGCATCTGGCTGGTGCGCGCCGCGGGAGTCGACCCCGGGCGCGCCGCGAGCGGCCGCCTGCGTCAGGTCTTCCCCACCCTCCTGGCGCTCGCCGGGCTGCCGGCCGCCGCGGGCACCGAAACCACGGCCGCTCGGCGCGGTCCCGCCTGCCGGCCACGCCGGCCTTCGACTACGGCCGGCGCCTTCCGCGAGCTCGCCGCGCGCCGCGCGGCTTCGCGGACTCCGTCCACCGCGACAGCCACGGGCAGTGGACCCAGCGCGGAACGCGCCGCCAGGAAGAGATCGCGAAGCTCCAGGCCCTGGGCTACATCGGCGCCAGCGAAGCGATGCGCGCCAATCCGACTGCCCTGGCCGCTGGCGGCCCCGACGCGACGCGCACCGCGAGCTCGTGGAACAACGACGGCCTCGTGCTGCGCGGCGAGCATCGCGAAGCCGAGGCGCGCGCCGCCTTCGAGGGCGCACTCGAGCTCGAGCCGGGTCTCGCCTCGGCGCTCTGGAACCTCTCCGAGCTGCTCTTCGCCGCCGGCGAAGTCGACCGCGCCGACGAGCTGCTGGTGCGCGCGCTCGCCGGCGGCCTGCCCGACGGCACTGCAGCAGGTCATCGGCCGGGCGATCGCGTACGAGCGCGCGGCGTGGACTCGCGCGGAGTGTCGCGTTGCTCGACCGAACCATCGCCGTCCGCCCCGGAGAGGCCGACCTCTGGCTCTTTCGCGGGCGCTATCGCGCTGCAGAGCGGCGACTGCGGGAACGCGCTCAGCGATCTCGCCCGCGCCGGCGAGCTCGCGCCGACCCACTCCGACGTCTTCGCCACCACCGCCCTCGCCCAGCTCTGTGCCGGGGATCGCGCGGCGGCGCTCGCCGCCCTGCGCCGCGCGCTCGAGCTCGCGCCGGACGAGCCCCGCCTGCGCGCGCTGCTCGCCGAGGTGCAGCGCGCTCCTTGACTTCGCCGGCCGAAGCGTCCCAGAATCCTCCTTTCTCAGCAAAATCAAGAACCGGGTTTCCGGATTTGTCGGGTGCTGGCCGCTGCATGCGCCGCAGTGCAGCGGCGAGCGCCCAAACTCTCAGGGAGGAAGATCCATGATGCGAAGCCGCCGCCTCATCGTCCTGTTCGCGCTCGTGCTGTCCGCCGTCGCAGCCGGAGCGGTTTCGGCCGCCGGCCTGCGTGCCACCCTCGAAGTCGATCGCGCCTGGCTCGCGATCAGACGACGACGTCGTCGCCGCGGTCACGATCACCAACGACAGCGCCCGCACGATGGTGGTGCCGCGCTGGCAGGTCCCGGGCGCGCGCCTCGAAGCCGACCTCTTCAACGTGACGCGCGACGGCCAGCCGGTCGACTACCTCGGCATCCTGGTCAAGCGTCCGGCGCCGACGCCGGCGGACTACGTCGCCATCGGCCCCGGGCAAGTCGCTCACCGGCCGCACCGAGCTCACCCGCCACTACGACATGGCGAGCGGCGGCGAGTACCTCGTCTCCTACCGCCTCGATCTCGCGGGCCGGCAACCGCCTGAGCCGAGCTCGCGGCGTCGACGGAGGCCGAGGCCGCCGCCGCGGTGGCCGTCTGGCGCGACGCGCCGGTGCGCGCGCCGATCGACTGGGAGGCGATCAACGGCATCGACGCTCCCCAGGGTCTCTCCTCCACCAACTGCTCCTCGAGCCAGTCAGAGCACGTGACGACCGCGGTCGGCAACGCGACCACCTATGCCACCGGCGCCAAGAACTACCTCATCGGCAAGACCTACTCGACGGTCGGCCCGCGCTACACCACCTGGTTCGGCGCCAAGAACAGCACGCGCTTCAACACCGTCAAGAGCCACTACATCGCCATCGAGAACGCCTTCCAGACCAAGCCGGTGGTCGTCGACTGCGGCTGCACCGACAACTACTACGCCTACGTCTACCCGACCCAGCCCTACAAGATCTACGTCTGCAACGCCTTCTGGTCGGCCCCGGCCACCGGCACCGACTCGAAGGCCGGCACCCTGGTGCACGAGATGTCGCACTTCAACGTCGTCGCCGGCACCGACGACTGGGCCTACGGCCAGACCGCCTGCAAGAGCCTGGCGACGCGTTCGCCGAAGAAGGCGATCGACAACGCCGACAGCCACGAGTACTTCGCCGAGAACACGCCGTCCCAGAACTGAGCTCCTGACGCGAGCCACCCGAACCGCCGGCCCGGAGCTCCCGGGACCGGCGGTTTTTTCTTTGCCCACCGCGTTCCCGACGCTTGATACGCTTTCGCCACCATGACCCTGCCCCGCTTCGCCGCCACCTCCTATGACTTCACCGAGTACGTCCCGGCGCGCAACTGGATCGGCGGAACCTGGCGCGAGGCCGTCGGCCAGCCGGCCTCGCAGCCGGTGCCCAATCCGCGCTGGGGAAGGCCGATGTCGTCCGTGCAGCTCTCGGGCGCCGCCGACGTCGAAGCCGCCGTCGCCGCCGCCCGGGCCGCATTTCCGGCCTGGCGCGATCTGCCGATCCGCGATCGCGCCCAGATCCTCTACAGGACGCGCGAGCTCCTGCTGCGCGACCTCGTCGAGCTCTCCTGGCTGGTGTCGCACGAGAACGGCAAGATCTACAGCGAGGCCGAGGCCGAGGTGCTGAAGGCGATCGAGTGCCTCGAGTACGGCTGCTCGCTGCCGAACCTCGCGACCGGCAGCGAGCTCGAGGTCAGCCGCGGCGTCACCTGCGAGCCTGATCTACGAGCCGCTCGGCGTCGTCGCCGGCGTGGTGCCGTTCAACTTCCCGCTCATGGTGCCGATGTGGATGCTGCCGCAGGCGCTGGTCGGCGGCAACGCCTTCATCCTCAAGCCTTCCGAGCGCGTGCCGCTCTCCACGATGCGCCTGGCCGAGATCTTCGCCGAGGCGGGGCTGCCGCCGGGGATCTTCGCGCTCGTCCAGGGCGGCCAGGAGGTCGTCGAGGCGCTCTGCGATCACCCCGGGATCGAGGCCCTGGGCTTCGTCGGCTCGACCCGGGTGGCGCGCGCGGTCTACGCGCGCGCCTGCGCCGCCGGCAAGCGCGCGCTCTGCCTCGGCGGAGCGAAGAACCACCTGATCCTCGTGCCGGACGCCGACCCGGACGTCGCGGTCGAGAACATCGTCGCCTCGTTCACCGGCTGCGCCGGCCAGCGCTGCATGGCCGCCTCGGTGCTGCTCGCCGTCGGCGACCCGGAAGAGATCGATCCGCTCCTCGAACGCATCGTGGCGCGCGCCGCCGGCCTCCGTCTCGGCAGCGAGATGGGGCCGGTCGCGACCGCCGCCGCCGCGGAGCGCATCACGCGCGCCATCGCGAACGCCGAGGCGAGCGGCGCGCGGGTGCTCGTCGACGGACGCGGCCGGCTGCCCGAGGCCGCGGAGAAGCCGGGAGACGCGGCCCCGGGCGCCGGCTGGTGGGTCGGGCCCGACGATCCTCGACGCCGTCGACCCGGCCTCGGAGGCCGGCTGCGAGGAGATCTTCGGCCCGGTGCTCTCCATCGTTCGGGTGCCCACCCTCGACGCGGCGCTGCGCATCGAAAGCGCCAACCCCTACGGCAACGCCGCCACCGTCTACACCACCTCGGGCGACGTCGCCCGCCGCGTCATGGCGTCGGCGGAGGCCGGCATGTGCGGCGTCAACGTCGGCGTGCCGGTGCCGCGCGAGCCGTTCGGCTTCGGCGGCTGGAACGACTCCTGTTTCGGGCACGGCAACATCACCGGCTGGGACGGCTACCGCTTCTGGACGCGGCAGCGCAAGATCACCACCAAGTGGGCGCTGCAGCGCGACAGCAACTGGATGAGCTGACGCGCCGGACGGGCTCGAAGCGGCTCGCCGGAGCGCAAAGGAGAGCGATGGACGGGCAGGAGATCGTCGAACTCTGTCTCAAGCACACGATGTACTCGTGGTCGGCGACCGGCGCGGTGCAGCCGCTGCCGATCGTGCGCGCCTCCGGCATCTACATGTACACCGCCGACGGCCAGCGCATCCTCGACTTCAACAGCCAGTTGATGAGCGTCAACATCGGCCACTCGCACCCGAAGGTGGTCGCGGCGATGAAGCAGGCCTGCGACGGCCTCCTCTTCGCCCACCCGGGCACCGCGACCGAGCCGCGGGCGCGCCTGTCGCGGCGGCTCGCCGAGCTCACTCCCGGCGATCTCGACGTCTTCTTCTACACCCTGGGCGGCGCCGAGGCCAACGAGAACGCCATCCGGGCCGCGAAGATGTTCACCGGCCGGCAGAAGATCCTGTCGCGCTACCGCAGCTACCACGGCGGCACCAACGCCACGCTGCAGCTGACCGGCGATCCGCGCCGCTGGGCCAACGAGCCGGGCATGCCGGGCGTCGTGCGGGTGATGGATCCGTGGCCCTACAAGTACTCGTTCGGCGACGATCCGGAGTCGATCACCCGCAACAACCTGACCTACCTCGAGGAGGTCATCGACTACGAAGGCCCGCACACCATCGCGGCGATGATCGTCGAGAGCGTGACC
The DNA here is from genome assembly GCA_963788175.1 of Thermoanaerobaculia bacterium. GTDB lineage: Bacteria > Acidobacteriota > Thermoanaerobaculia > Multivoradales > JAGPDF01 > JAGPDF01. The sequence continues at coordinate 46,468 of CAWBFZ010000011.1, read as the reverse complement.
GGCACGAACGGCATCCTCATCCCGCCGCCCGGCTACATGCAGGGCCTGCGCAAGCTGCTCTCGCGACACGGCATCCTGCTGATCTGCGACGAGGTGATGGCCGGTCTCGGACGGACGGGGAAGCTGTTCGCCTTCGAGCACGACGGCATCCAGCCCGACATCGTGACCATGGCGAAGGGACTCACCTCCTCGTACGTGCCGCTCGGCGCGATGGCGGTCTCGACGCCGATCGCCGAGTACTTCAGGACGAACGTCTTCTACGGCGGCCTGACCTACAACGCCCACCCGTTCTGCCTCGCGGTCGCCGAGGCGGTGCTCGAGGTGATGCTCGGCGAAGGGCATGGTCGAGAATGCCGCCCGTCTCGAGCCGGTCATGCGCGGAGGAGATGGAGAATCTCGCGCGCCGGCATCCGTCCGTGCTCGCGCACCGGAACATCGGCCTCTTCGGCATCGTCGAGCTGCGCAAGGACGCGCAGGGCACGCCGCTCGCCCCCTACAACGGCAGCCACCCGGCGATGGCGAAGTTCAACCGCGCGCTGCTCGACGCCGGCCTCTACACGGTCTGCCGCTGGAACACCTTCATGACCAACCCGCCGCTCTGCATCACCGAGGCCGAGCTGCGCGAGGGCTTCGCCATCCTCGACCGCCACCTTCACCTGATCGACGAGGTCTTCGAGGCGTTGAAACCCACGATCACCGTGCGAACCGCCGCTCGTTCCGGAGACCGACCGAAGCTCCGAATCGCCGCCATCCTCCCTTTACTGGTCCTTTTTCTCGCCACCGCGGCGACCGCGGCACCGGCCGACCGACCGGCGCCGCGGGACGAAGCTGACGCGGTCATCGCCGGCCTCCCCTGGCGGCTCATCGGCCCGTTCCGCGGCGGCCGCGTCCTCGCGGTCGCCGGCGTCCCCGGCGAGCGCGAGCACTTCTACTTCGGCAGCGTCAACGGTGGCGTCTGGGAGACGCACCGACGCCGGCCGCACCTGGAAGCCGATCTTCGACGACCAGCCCGTGGCCGCGATCGGCGCGATCGCCCTCGCGCCGTCGAATCCGCAGGTGATCTACGTCGGCACCGGCGAGGCCGATATGCGCTCCGACATCTCGCAGGGCGAAGGGCTCTACAAGTCGTCCGACGGCGGCCGGAGCTGGAGCTTCAGCGGTCTCGCCGACAGCCAGCAGATTGCGCGCATCCTGGTCCATCCCGGGGACCCCGACCGCGTCTATGTCGCGGCGCTCGGCCATCCCTACGGCCCGAACGCCGAGCGTGGCGTCTTCGCCTCGCGGGACGGCGGCAGGAGTTGGCGGAAGCTCCTCGGCAACGACGAGAACACCGGCGCGATCGACCTCGCCTTCGAGCCCGGCAATCCGGACGTGATCTACGCCGCCCTCTGGCAGACGCGCCGCACGCCGTGGAACATCTATCCGCCCTCGACCGGCCCGGGCACCGGGCTGTGGAAGTCGGTCGACGGCGGCGAGCATTGGCGAGCGCTCACCGGCTACGGCTTCCCCGACGCGCCCGGACGCATCGGCCTCGCCCTCGGCCGCACCGCGCCGCAGCGCGTCTACGCCATCGTCGACGGCACCGGCGACGGCGCCAACGGCGGCCTCTACCGCTCCGACGACGGCGGCCTCAACTGGAAGCACGCCAGCTCCGATCCGCGCATCTGGGGGCGCGGCTGGTACTTCGGCGGTATCAAGGTGGACCCGCGCGACGCCGATCATCTCTACGCGCTCAACACCGCGATGTTCGAGTCGCGCGACGGCGGCAAGTCGTTCGTCCCGACCAGGGGCGACCCCACCGGCGACGATTTCCACGAGATGTGGATCGACGACGCCGACCCGGCGCGCCAGATCCTCGGCGTCGACCAGGGGGCGATCGTGACGCTCAACGACGGCGCGACCTGGAGCTCCTGGCTCAACCAGCCGACCGGCCAGTTCTACACCGTTTCGACCGACAACCAGTTCCCCTACTGGGTGTACGGTTCGCAGCAGGACTCCGGAGCGGCCGGCGTCCCGAGCCGCACGACGCAGCGCGACGGCATCAATCTCACCCACTTCCGCGAGTCGACCGCCGGCGGCGAAAGCGACAACATCGCCCCCGATCCGCTCGATCCGCAGATTCTCTACGGCGGCCGGGTCGACAAGCTCGACCTGCGAACCATGCAGACGCGCTCGGTCGACCCGACCCTGGGGCTTCCCGACCACTACCGCAGCGTCTGGACGATGCCCCTGGTCTTCTCGCACCGCGATCCGCGCACCCTGTACTTCGCCAACCAGCGCCTCTTCCGCACCGTCGACGGCGGCGAGCACTGGACGCCCATCAGCCCCGACCTGACGCGCGAGGACCCGGGGACGCCCGCGAACCTCGATCCCCCGACGGCGGCGCATCATCTGCAGATCGGACCCCGCCGCGGCGTCATCTTCACCATCGGTCCGTCGCGGCTCGCCGACGGCGAGATCTGGGTCGGCACCGACGACGGCTTCGTCTGGCGGACGCTCGACGACGGCGGACACTGGCAGAACCTCACCCCGCCGACGCTCACCGGCTGGTCCAAGATCGGCAGCGTCGAGCCGTCCCATCACGACCGCGAGACCGCCTATGTCGCCGTCGACCGCCACCGGCTCGACGACTTCGCCCCTTACATCTTCCGCACCCACGACGGCGGCAGCAGCTGGAAAGCTCGTCGCCGCCGGCATTCCCCACGGCAGCTTCGTCAACTGCGTGCGCGAGGATCCGCAGCGGCCCGGGCTGCTCTACGCCGGCAGCGAGCGCGGCGTCTACGTCTCCTTCGACGACGGCGACCACTGGCGTCCGCTGCAGACCGGCCTGCCGGTGACCTCGGTGCGCGATCTCGAGGTGCACGGCGACGATCTCGTCATCGCGACGCACGGCCGCGCCTTCTGGGTTCTCGACAACCTCACTCCCCTGCGCCAGGTCGACCCGGCGGGCGAGGCCGCGCGACCCGCGGCTGCCCGGCTGTTCGCGCCGGCCGCGGCCATCCGCCTGCGGCCCGCCGGTTTCACCGGCACGCCCTTCCCGGCCGAGGAACCGGGGGCGAAGAACCCGCCGTTCGGAGCGGCGATCGACTATTTTCTGCCGCGCGCCGCCGTGCAGCCGGTCGAGCTCGAGGTGCGCGACGAACGGGGCGAGCTGGTGCGGCGCTATTCGAGCGCCGACCGTCCGAAGCCCGTCGATCTCGGCAAGATCGGCTCGGCGCCGGAGTGGGTGCCGGTACCCTCGACGCTCGAGGCGACTCCCGGCTTCCATCGCTTCTACTGGCCGATCCGGCTTCCGCGGCCGGCCGCGCTCGCGACCGGCGACCCGTTCGCCGACGGCGTCTGGGCGCCGCCAGCGGAGTATCGCGTTGAGCTCGTGATCGATGGCGCGCGGTTCGCGCAGTCCCTCACGGTCGCAGCCGATCCGCGCGTGACGCTCCCCCCGAGGCCTATCGCGCGCAGTTTGCGCTGGCGCGGGAGATCGATGGCGAGCGCGCACGGCTGGCAGGAGTCGGGGAGGAGATCGATCAGGTGCTCAAGGGGCTGGCGACGACGCTGCAGACGCTTGCCGGCGGCGATCGGAGGGCTCGGAACGGGCGCCTGGCGGGTGAGCTCACTGCTCTACGCGACCGGTTGCTGATCCTCGCCGGCAAGGCGCCGGCGGGCTCGCCCGCGAACGCCTGGTGGCTCGGGGCGCGCGAGCGCGCGAGCGTCCAGTTTGCCGCCGGCCAGCTCGCCAACCTCGCCGAAGCGGTCGACGGCGCCGACGCCGCACCGTCGCCCGACGCCCGCCAAGGGCTGGCCGCCACCCGCCCGCTCGTCGATGCCGTCGAGCGAGCCTGGACCGCCATCCGCGCCAGGGAGCTGCCAGCCCTCGAGCGCAAGCTGCGCTCCGCGGGCGCGCCAGCGATCGGCCGGGCACTGCCGGTCAAGGGCTGAACCGGGCTACGGCCTGAGGTACCAGCCCCAGGGCTCGCGCGACTCGTAGGTCGTCATCTGCTTGACCTCGAGGTAGTTCGCCAGGCCCCAACGCCCGAGCTCGCGGCCGATGCCGCTCTGCTTCATGCCGCCCCACGGCGCCTGGCTGAAGGTCGGCTGCGAGCAGTTGATCCAGACGATGCCGGCGCGGAATCGCCGGGCGACCCGGCGGCAGCGCTCGAGGTCGGCGGACATGACCGCCGCGGCGAGTCCGAACCGGCGTGTCGTTGGCGAGCCGCACCGCCTCCTCCTCGTCGCGGAAGGTGCGCACGGCGAGCACCGGCCCGAAGACCTCCTCCCGCCAAAGCTCCGACTCGACCGGCACATCGGCGAAGATCGTCGGCTCGAGGAAATAGCCGCGTTCGAGTCCCGGCGGGCGGCCGCCGCCGGTCACGCAGCGTGAGCTTCTCGGCGCGCGCCCGGTCGATGAAGCCGAGGACCTTCTCGTGCTGGCCGCGCGACACCAGCGGGCCCGAGGAGCGTGCCCGGCGGCGAGCCCGTCGCCGATCGGGATCTTCTTCGCCGCCTCGCAGAGCCGATCGAGCAGACGCGGCGCGAGGCGCTCCTCGACCAGCAGCCGCGAGGTCGCGCTGCAGACCTGGCCCTGGTTCCAGAAGATGCCGAACATCACCCACTCGACCGCCGCCTCGACGTCGGCGTCGGCGAAGACGATGAACGGCGACTTGCCGCCGAGCTCGAGCGAGACGTTCTTGATCTCCTGCGCCGCCGCCATCATCACGCGCCGGCCGGTCGGCACCGAGCCGGTGAAGGCGAGCTTGTCGACCTAGCGGGTGCAGGGCGAGCGGCTCGCCGGCCTCGCGGCCCGTCCCGGAGACGACATTGAGCACGCCCGGCGGCAGGCCGACCTCCTCGGCGATCGCCGCCAGCTCGAGGGCGGTGAGCGGCGTGAGCTCGGACGGCTTCAGCACCACGGTGGCGCCCGCCGCGAGCGCCGGAGCGACCTTCCAGGCCGCCATGAGGAGCGGGTAGTTCCAGGGGATGATCTGGCCGGCGACGCCCACCGGCTCGAGGCGGACCTGCGACGAGAAGCGCGCGTCGGGGAGCGGCAAGGGCCTCTCCTGCCGGCCGTCGAGCTCCTCGGCGAGATCGGCGTACATCGAGAAGCAGCCGGCGGCGTCGTCGATGTCCCAGAGCGCCTCCGGCAGCGGCTTGCCGTTGTCGAGGACCTCGAGCCGCGCGAGCTCCTCGCGGCGGGCGGAGATCCGGTCCGCGATGGCGCGCAGGAAGGCCGCCGCGGTGGGCGCCGCTCGTCGCCCCCCAGCCGCCCTCGAAGGCCCTGCCGGGCGGCGACGCACGGCGCGATCGACATCCGGCGCCGTCCCCGCCGGCGCGCGATGCAGGAGCTCGCCGGTGGCCGGATTCTCGACTTCGAACGTCCCGCCCGCCGCCGGTGTCTGCCACTCGCCGTCGATGAAGAGCTCGTCGCGCATTCGAACCTCCCTGACCGTCGAAACGGACCTCTGCGACCCCGGCGAAGAAGCTACCACTCGGCCCCGCGCACGAGCGCCCGGATGTGCTACTTTTTCTGACCGGCTTCCGATGACTCGACCTGACCAGGACAGGCAACCCGGCGGGCGACGTCGCTGCTCCGACCGTTCCGCTTCGACGGGCTCGAGGTCGGGCAGGCGAGCGTGGACCGCGCCCGGCGGCGGCAGTACCGGCGGCAGGGGCTGCGATGTCCTGTTGGCGCTCGACTTCGACGGCACGTCGACGCGGCACGCTCGACGCGACGCTGGCCGCGCCGGAGCACCGGATCGGCCGCGACGGCGTCCTGCTCCTCGGCCGTGCCCAATCGCTTCGGACTGCGCTTCTGGTCGGGCTGCCCCGAGCCCTGGACCGGGCCGGCTCTTCACGACGCTTGCCGGCGCGGAGCGCCGCCGCACGCCCGCTCCGCCGTGGAGCGCCCGCGCTTCGTGTCGCGGCACGAGCTCTCGGAGGCGCTCGCCCGCGCCGGCTCTTCGCGGTTCTCGAGTGGTTCCTCGCCGTGCCCGACGAGGGCGAGCCGGCGCGATCGGGACGCTGGTCTCGGAGCGGCTGGTCGCCGCGGCGCCCGAGCTCGCCGCCGAGCTGGCCTCGTCCACGGCCGTCGGCCGACCGCCGTCTCGCCCGCGTCTCGACCTCTTCCCGGAGGCGCTCGTCGTCCGGGAGCTCGCGCACGGCGGGCTCTTCGCGGAGTTCGCGAATCACTTCCTCGTCGCGGCCTCGGCCGATCGGCGCCTGTTCGCCGGATCGAGATCTGGTCGCGCCTGCGCCCCCGGCGCCGGAGGTCGGCTGGCACTATCGCCGCGGGACGTCGGGAGCCGATCGCGACCGTCTTCGAGCTCGGCGGGCGACGCCGGCCGGATCTCGGTCAGCAAACGCCGGCTCGACGACGGCGCGTCTGCCCGAGCCGGGAGAGTTCTCCTGGATGCCGCAGCCGGAGTCGCGCCGCTCGCTCCCGGAGAATCCGCTTCGCCTGCGGCTGGAGGAGCACCTCATCGCGGGCCGGAGCGAGCGCCTTCCTGGACGAGCTCGCCAGCTTCTTCGACTTCGATCCGGGCACGATTCGGCCGCGCGGCGAGACCTCGCAGGGGAAGCGCTCGACGCCATCGCTGAGCAACGCCACGCGTGACGAGCACGGGAGTCTTCCACCTCTTCGATCTCGAGTGGCGGGCGCGCTCCGGCGTGCCGGTCTCCTGGTGGATCCTGCGCAACGTGCTTCGCCTGCATCGAAATGCGCGGACCGGCCGATCCCGGACCTGCCGCACGGCGGCGCGCTCTACGAGGCGCTCTGCGCGCGCGCTCGGCGTCGTGCCCGTGCCTCGCGGCCGACCTCGCGCGCGAGGCCGATCTGGGCGCCGCCGTGCGCCGCCCGCGCCCGGGCTGGAGATCCGCGAGCTCGCGGCCGGCCTCGCACGGCCCTGGCCGGTTCCGGTCGCGCTCGGACTCGGCACCGGCGGAGCTCCGGTCCAGGCCGTCGAGCTCGCCAGCGGCGCATCGAGCAGGCTCATCGCGGACTACCGGAAGCTGGAGTCCTGGGCGACCGGATCTCGACGGCCGCAGGCTGCGGCGCGGCAGGCGACGGCTCGAACCCGCAGACCGTGATCGTCGGAAGCCATCCGTCGCCCAGCCTCGCGGGGGCTCACGCCCGAGGGTCCGCGGCCATCGTGGTGCACCACCGCAACTCCGAGCTGCTCGATCACTGTCTGCGCGCGGTGCTCGCCAGCACCGGGCGTCGATCTCGACGTCGTCCTGTTCGAGAACGAATGCCGCGAGGCCCTCCCGGACTGGGTTCGAGCACGAGCCGCGGATCCATCGACGTCGCCTCGCCCGGCACGATCGGTTTCGGCGAGGCCAACAACCGCGCCGTGGCCTGGAGCCGCGGCTCACCTGCCGTCGGTCGACGCCTACTTCTTCCTCAACAACGACGCCGTCGTGCGCCCGGACACCCTGGCGCGCCTGGCGAGCGTCTCTCGAGGCGAGCATCCCGAGCCGCGGCGGCCGGCCCGCTGATCCTGATCTGGGGAGCCGAAGATCACCTGAACAGCCTCGGGCTCAACCTCTCCACCGCGCGGCGAGGCCTGGGACGAGGGCATCGGCCTGCCCGTCGCCAGCCACCTCCCGCTCCCCGGGCGCGAGGAGGTCCTCGCGGTGACCGGTTCGGCCATCCTGATCCGCAGCGACGCCTTCGAGGCCGCCGGCGGCTGGAGCCAGCTCTTCGACTTCTACATGGAGGACCTCGACCTCTGCCTGCGTTTGCGGCGGCGCGGACAGTCGATCTGGCTGGTGCCGGACGCCGTCGTCGCGCACGCCGTCTCCGCGACCGCCGGTCCGGCTCCGAGTTCAAGCTCTTTCTGTTCTGGCGCAACCGCTGGATCCTCATGCTGCTGCATTGGCCCTGGCGGCGCCTCCTGCGCGCCCTGCCCGGACTCGTCCGCGACGAGCGCGCGGCCTATCGCGGCCGGCTGCAGGGACCTGCGATCTCGGCTGTCAGCGGACCGCCAGAAGCGCGCCTGGCTCGGCGCCCTGGCGCTGCTGCCGCGAATCCTCGCGGCACGCCTGCGCCACGGCGGCGACGAGTCCTGGTGGAAGCTGCTCAAACCGGCGGGGACGGTCCCGGTCATCACCCTCCCAGAGGTCGTCTGCGCGCGGCCGGCCCTGGGAATCCGTCAGCCGGAGACGTCCCGAAATGAGTCGCATCCTGATCTACGGCGTCGCGCCGCTGCCGTTCGAGAACACCCGGAAGAACTACGGTCCGGGTATCCGGACCTGGCAGTTCGCGCGCTCGCTCGCCGAGGCCGGGCACGAGGTCCGCGCTGCTCGCGGTCGTGCTGGACGACGCCTATGTCGCGCCGCCGGTCGAGCTCGAGACCGTCGACGGCGTGCGCATCGAGCGCATCCCCGCGACCTGTTCGTCGATCCCGAGCGCACTACCGCTCCCAGGTCGCCGAGTTTTCGCCCGAGGCTGCGTCCTCGGCGCGACGATCTACGGCTCGTACGCGCTGACGGTCGCGCAGCCCGAGGTCCCCTTCTGGGCCGATCAGTTCGGGCATGTCATGGCCGAGGCGCAGGCCAAGTCGGCGCTCGACGGGCATGACGACGTCGTCCCGTACTTCTGGCAGCTGGTCGAGCCCGTGCTCTGCCGGGCCGACCGCATCTCGGTCGTCTCGGAGCGCCAGAAGTGGGCGGCGATCGGCGAGCTCGGAGCGGTCGGCCGTCTGACCTTCCGCACCATCGGCTACGACTTCATCGCGGTCGTCCCCTGTGCCCTGCTGCCCGAAACCGGCCGCGGACCAGCGCCGCCCGCACACCGCCGCGCCGGGACGCGAGGAGACTTTCCGGGTGCTCTGGAGCGGCAGCTACAACACCTGGAGCGATGTCCGGACGCTGGTCGCCGGGCTCGAGCGCGCCATGGAGCGCAACGCCCGGATCCGGTTCGTCTCGACCGGCGGCGAGATTCCCGGCCACGACGAATCGACCTATCGGCGAGCTGGTCGAGCGCGCCGGCGCTCCCGCTTCGCCGATCGCTTCGATCTGCGCGGTTGGCTGATCGCCGACGAGCTGCCGGCGGTCGTGGCCGGCTCCGACCTCGGGGTCCTGACCGAGAAGCCGATCTACGAGGGCATGCTGGGCAGCAAGAACCGTGTCGTCCAGTGGATGAGCTCTGGCCTCGCGGTGGCCTACAACCAGATCGGCGATCTGGGCGAGCTCCTCGAGCAGCCGCCGGCTCGGACTCACCTTCCCGGTCGGCGACGCCGACGCGCTGGCCGACCGGCTCTGCTGGGCGGCCGAGCATCCGCGAGGAGCTCGCCGCGATGGCGGAGACGCGCGCGCGCTACGCGCAGGAGCACCTGACCTTCGACGCCACGACGCTGGAGCTCGTCGCCTGGGCCGCGAAGCCGACCTTCGCGCCCGATGTCGGGTTCAAGCCGGGCAGCCGGTCAAGGGCGCGGTCGCCGGCTGCGCCTGCTTCTCAGGCGGCGCCGAAGGCGAAGTAGAGCAGCAGCGCGGCGCCGCGCGCCGCCGAGAGCGAGGTCGAAGCGCGGAGACCGGCGAGCCCTCCTGCCCGTCCTCGCCGCCGGACGGTCTCGACCGCCCAAGCCGCGCCGAGGACGAGCAGCGGCAGGAGCGTCAGCCGGTAGCGCGACTTGACGTGCAGGAAGTAGAACAGGACGAGCTGATAGACGAGCAGAGCGGCGACCCAGCAGGCCCCCGGGCGTCGTTCCCGCAGCAGGCGCACCAGGCCGAACGGCGCGCAGCAGAGGATCGCGACAGTAGAGCACGAGCTGCGCCGGCGCCGAAAAGGCGGGCGAGCCAGTGGCGGCGCGGCGCGGTAGCCCTCGCCGGCGAGATACCGGCGGCCCCGCGGGTGGGCAGCATGGCGCTGAAGTAGGACTCGCGATCGAACAGCCGGAAGTACTGGCGCGGGAACTGTCCGGCGAGGACCGCCGGCAGGCCGCGCACTTCGACGAGGTCGCGGAGGCGCCTCGTGAGCGCGCCTGGCGCTCGGCGAAGGTCGCTCCTCCGGCGCGATAGCTCAGGTACTCCGCCCAGGTGCGATCCTCGGCGAGACTGCGCGAGCGCGCGATCGGTCAGTCCGACCCAGAGATTGAAGCGCGCGCTGCCGCCCAACGTCCAGGATGCCGCTGTGCGCATGATGAAAGAGCGCCACCGGGCTCGAGCACGACCACGAGCGGCAGCGCGACGAGCCATCCGCGCGTCAGCCGCTGCCGCCAGCCGGGAGCGCGCAGCAGCGGCAGAGCAGGAGCACCGGCGCAACGGCAGCAGGAGGCTCTTCAGGGCGATCGCCATCCGGCCACGACGCCGAGCAGAGGAGCAGCAGCCGGCGGCTCGCGGCTGGCCCGTCCGCCTGGCGTGCCAGCGGATCGCGAGCAGCAGCGCCGCGACGAGCAGTGCGAGATGCAGCGCCTCGGGCCGGAAGAGCCACGCGAACGCCGGCGACCTCCGGATCGACAACGAGGAGCGCCGCGGCGAGCCAGGCGATCCAGGGCGTCGCCCCGGCCTCGCGCGCGAGGCCGCCGAGCGCGACGCCCGCGGCGAGCAGGGAGAGCATCTGCAGGCCGACGACCCACCCCAGCGAGCCGCCGCAGCGCAGGATCAGGGCGACCGCCGCCGGATAGCCGGGAGGCCAGAGCGGATCGAGCTCCGCCGGTTCACCCGCCGCCCACGCGGTCGCCACCTCGACGTAGCGCTTCTCGTCGCCGGAGAGCGACCGGGAATGGGGCTGTGCGAGCGGGCCCTCGAGGCGAGCGAGCCCGAGCTGGAGCAGCGCGGCCAGCACGAAGAGGCCGGCCAGCGCGCGTGCCGGGATCGGCGCGCCGGGAAAGTGCAGCCGCGAGGACGGTCTAGGGAGCCGGGGCTCGACCATCCGCGGCCTGTCCGGCATTCGGAGCGACCTGCGGCTCCGGCACCGGAGCGGAAACACTCCCCGCCGGGGCCGGCAGTGCCAGGCGCATCGCCGGATCGCCGAGGAGGTTGTACTGCCGGATCAGATCGAGGTGATTCGGCCCGCCGCTTCGCGCGCTCGAGTGCCTCGCCCACCGTCCCCGGCTGCAGCAGCTCCTCGAGCAGGATGCGGCTCCACTCCTCGCGCGGACCGTTGCGCCACGAGGCCGCGAAGACCGCCACCGCGCCCTTTCCCGGCTCGCGCAGGAGCTTCTCGCCGATCGAGTCCGCCGTCGGATGATCGAACGGCGCCGAGTAGCAGGTCATGCTGAGCACGAGCGGGAGCTTGCCCGTGGACTCGAGCGCCTCGACGTCCGAGAGGTCGAAGAGGTCGCGCTGGGAGGCCAGATCGGGCGCCGCCGTGCGCCAGATGTAGCGCCCGCCGTGGCCGAAGAAGTGCACCAGCAGGGCACCTTCGTCGAAGGCGCCGCGCAACGCCATCTGGTCGTCGGAGGTCGGCGGCACCACGGGCATCGGATAGATCTTGCGCGCCGAGTAGCCGTGCGGCGCGAGCTCCGCCGCAGAGATCGTCGCTCGTCTTCTGGGTGCGGCTCTCCTCGTTCGTCACCCAGAGAATGCGCGAACGCCAGTCGCCGGGCTCGGGCGCCTGCTCGTAGGCGACGATCTTGGCGACAATGGCCTCGACCTCGTGGGGATCGATCACCGGGAAGCGCCCGACGGCCAGGTCGGGGAACTCGTCTTCGCCGTCGATGGCGACGAAGGCGTTGTCACCTGCCGCGTGCCCTTCGGCGCTGCCGTAGCCCCAGGTCGGGACGAGATTGCGCGACGCGGCGAGCACGTCCGAGCGATAGGGCGTGCTGCCGTTCTCGATGAACTCGGCCCGGTCGGAGAGCCGGAAAGCCCAGTCGGGCGAAGCTCCGACGGGATGCTCGTTCTTGCCGTCCCAGCTCGCGTCGCCGACCAGCAGCAGGAAGCGCGGCGCCGGGGCCCGCCAGTGGTGGAATGCGAAGTCGACGAAGTCGCGGATGGCGCGCGGATCGGTCACGCCGCCGCTCCACTCGTCGTAGACGTCGCGCACGTCGATCTCGGCCACGGTGAGTCCCTGGCTGCGGCGCAGGGCGACGAGAGGCGCGAGCGCGGCGAGGAGCCGCGGGTGCGCGACGATCAGATAGTCGGCCTGCAGATCGGCCTGCCGCCAGCGCGAAGGCTGGTCGAGCTCCAAGGCGTGCGGCGACAGGTACCGCCCGGCCAGTACGACCCACGACGGCGCTCGCCGCAGCGATCTCCGCGACCCTTGGCATGCCCCCCGGTGCCGCCAGCACAAAGCGCTCGCCGGCATCGGTGAAAAGCTCGAAGCTGCCCCCGGGCGGAATCGAGAGCCCGGCCGGCTGCCCGGCGCGGTCCGGCCTGGGTTCGATCCGGAACTGGCCAGCGGGCGCCGCGGAAGCTGCCTCGGGAGCGAGAGCGGAGGTGCGCGGCGCGACGACCTCCAGCCAGTTCAGGATCGAAACGTCGACCAGCGGCAGGTTGTCGGTCGCCGGCCGCTCTGGCACGCGCAGCGCGAGCTTGTGGATCCCCGGCTGCACCTGCGCCGCCGGCAGGCGGACTTCGATCCTCTCGGCCTGCGCCGTGCCCGACCACTCCCGGCGGCCAACCACTGCGCCGTCCCAGACCACTTCGACCGCGTGATCGGCGAACTCCGGATTCGGCTTGATGCGCGGTCTCGACCAGCCGCGCACTTCGACGGTGATCTCGACCGCGGCGGCAGCTGCGCCCGACTCCGCCGATGCGCGATCGACGTCGCCGAGATCGACCGGGACTTCGAACTGATCGGTATCGAGATACGACAGCTTCTTCCAGAACCAGAGCTCCTGATCCTCCATTCCGTCGTGCGGATAGCGCAACAGGAGGCGATCCTCCTCCAGCCGGCTCCGGCGCTGCCAGTGCGAGGGTACAGGCGCCGACGACGCCCGTACCGGGCTCGAGCCCGGTCGCAGACGCGCCGCGGTGCGTGGGAGGGTTCCCGGCGCCGCCACCGGACTCGCGGCAAGCTTCGAATCGTCGAACAGCCAGTAGACGTTGAGGCTCGAATACTCGTTGTAATAGCCGTGTTCGCCTGGCAGCCGGTCGCCGGCGAAGAGCACCGAGTCGCCCGCGCCGAACCGGCCATCACCGCCGTCTTCGACCCAGATCGGCACGGTCGCCGCACCGACTCGCAGATGCAGGCGCAGGCTCGCGAGCTCCCGCGGCGGCCACCCGGCGGCGACGAGATCCTCATAGGAGATCCGGTAGACACCGGGCTCGGAGAGGAAAATCTTGATCGGAGGACGCACCGTCTCGGCGCGCGCGGCGAAGGCCGTCCCGGCCACCGCCAACGCTGCGCAGCAGAAGATTGCCGAACGGCGACGCACGAGCGCAGAAACAGTCAAGGAGCTGAAGTAGGCGAAGGCGGCAACTTGGCGCGAGCCCGCTGGACCGGGGTGAACTTCTCGCGCACGCCGTCGATGGAGATGCTCTCGACGTAGTAGTAGTAGTCCTTCGCCGGATCGATCGTTTCGTCGACCCAGGCGTAGGAGTGGCTCTCGTCGGAGGTGCCGGCGCCGGCGATCGGCTTGGCGTTCAGCCGCTCGAACGGGCCCTCGGCGCTCTCGCCCCGGAAGACGTCGAAGCCGAAGCTGTCGACCTCGCTCGCCGTCGTCCAGCGGATGGTGTTCCGGTAGGGCGGTGCCGGAGTTGTCGGGGGCGTCGTGGCGGCCGCAGCCGCCGGCACGGCTGCCGCGGGCGCGGGGGTCGGGGCAGGGGCCGGCACCGGCGGCGCTGCGGACCGGCATCCGGTCCAGCACAGGAGGGCCAGGGCTGCGACGAGTCCGGCGGTCGAACGATGCAGTCGAGTGCTTGCAGGACATGGTCGCGTCGATTCCTGTCGCCGGAGGGCCCGAATCGCCTCGGGGCCCGTGGGTCGCGAAGCCTAACACGCCCCGTGAAGGTTCCCTGAGAGAACCCAGGCTCGTCCCGGAAGCCTGCGCGAGCGCATCGGCATCCGCCCGCGAGGCGGGCAGATCCGCGCCCGCACGGCGGCAACCGTATACTTCCGGTGCCCATGTCCGGACTCGCCGCAACCACCGTCCAGACCCTGCCTGCCGCCGCCACCCCGGCGCCCGCCGCAGTCACAGTTTCACAGCTCAGCAAAGTCTACCGGGTGCACGCCAATCCGATGAGCCGCGCCGTGGAGCTCCTCACCCGGCGGCCCCGGCACCGCGCCTTTCACGCCCTCGACAACGTCAGCTTCGAGGTCCCGGCCGGCCAGGGTTTCGGCCTCATCGGAGAGAACGGCGCCGGCAAGAGCACGCTGCTGAAAATCCTCTCCGGGATCACCGCACCCAGTTCCGGGGAGCTCGCCGTGCGCGGCAAGGTGGCCTCGATCCTCGAGCTCGGCTCGGCGTTCCATCCGGAGCTCACCGGCCGGCAGAACATCGTGCTGAACGCCGCCCTGCTCGGGCTATCCGAGAGCGTGATCCGCGAGAAGACGCCGCAGATCATCGCCTTCAGCGAGCTCGAAGGGTTCATCGACCAGCCGGTGAAGACCTATTCGACCGGCATGGCGATGCGCCTGGGGTTCGCCATCGCCACCCAGGTCGAGCCCGACGTCCTGATCATCGACGAGGCGCTCTCGGTGGGCGACGGCTACTTCCAGAAGAAGTGCATCGACCGGCTGCTCGAGTTCACCTCCGGCGGCGGGACGCTCGTCCTCTGTTCGCACGCCATGTACTACATCTCGGCGTTCTGCACCCAGGCCCTCTGGTTGCAGAACGGCAAGATCGCAGCCTGCGGCCCGTCCCAGGAAGTGGTCCGCAAGTACGAGGAGTTCCTGCTCGCCAAGGCCGGACACAGCCATGCCGACGACGCCCTGGTCGCCGGGCCGGCCCGGATCAGCGACGTCCGCCTGCCCGGCGGCCCCCTCGCGCGCCAGGGCGAGATCTTCGCGCTCGACATCGCCTGGAAGACTGACGACCCTGGACTCGAGTTCCATGTCGGCGTCGGCCTCAACCGCATCGACGGCGTCGAGGTCTGCTCCTTCAGCACCCGGCAGGACAGCAAGCCGGCATTCACCGGCAGCCGCAGCTATTCAGTGCGCCTCGAGCTGCCGGACCTGCAGATCATCAAGGGACGGTTCACCGTCTATGCCTTTCTGCTCGACGGAGCGGGACTGCACATCTTCGACCGCCAGATTCTCGCCGACGCCTTCGCCGTGGAGTCTCCACGCTACGCGATCGGCCTGGCGCACTTTCCGCATCGCTGGAGCGGCGGCTCCGCAGGCGCGGCAGCCGTTCCAACGGAGACCCGAGTCAATGTCTGATTTCCCGAACGCCCCGGGCCCGGGCCGGTTGAGCCCCTACTTGCACACGACCTCCGAGCGGTCTTACAACCCGCTCACCGACGGCGCCCTGGCGGTCGGCGACCCGCTCTTCGCGGCGCTCCGGACCCTTCAGGAGGGCGGCGCTCCGGCGCCGGCCGACCTCGCAGCGCTTTCCGCCGGCGGTTGGGTGATCTCCGACCCCGGGAAGACCTCGCAGTCGTTCCGGCTCAAGTACGTCTCGCTCGAGGCGCACACGGTCTGCAACCAGTCGTGCTACTTCTGTCCGGTGTCGATCGCACCGCGCGAGAACCACTTCATGCCGACCGAGCTCTACGAGCGCATCCTCGGCGAGCTCTCGGACTACAAGTCGACGATCGAAGCGCTGTTCATGATCAATTACAACGAGCCGACCGCCGACAAGCGCTTCGTCGAGCAGGTGCGGGCGATCCGCGCCGCGGGGCTGCCGCCGGCGGTGCTCACCAACGGCACGGGTCTGACGCCGGACCGGGTGGACGCCCTCGTCGCGATGGGCGGCCTGCGCTTCCTGTCGATCAACCTGTCGACGATCGACCGCGAGCGCTACAAGAAGGAGCGCGGCGGCGACCACGTCAACGTCGTGCTGAAGAACCTCGACTACGCCAAGGACCAGCCGCTCGCCGAGCAGATGGACATGGTGGTGCTGGGCACGGGGAACGATGACCACCGGCGCGACTTCGCGGAGATCACCGCGCGCTTCGCCGGCAGCCGGTTCACGGTGAAGTACTTCGAAGTGATGGACCGCGCCGGCTACCTGCAGATCGGCGCCAGGCCCGCGCAGCCGGTCGCCCGGCTCCGCGGTTGCGACAACGTCGGCTCGCGCCCCTTCCAGCACCTTCACATCACCCCGCATGCCAAGTGCATCCTGTGCTGCGAGGACTACGACGAGAAGCTCGAGGTGGGCGATCTGAACACGGAGACCGTCGCCGAGGTTCTCGCCGGCCCCGGGCTCGCGCAGATGCGCCGCTGGGTCTACGGCGTCGAGGAAGCCCCCGCCGACTTCATCTGCCGCGGTTGCGTCTTCGCACTGACTCAACCGGAGTGACGAGAGGCCCGCTTCGCGCGCAGGGTCAGACGCGCGCGAAGCGCAGAGCCGAGGAACCCGAGGTGAGGCCGTGGGTTTCGGCGCGGCGGAGGAATTCGGCGAGGCCAGCCTGCTCGGCGGGGCCCATGCGGTAGCGGAGGTTCCGGGTGAAGTAGTCGCGCAGGATCGCCGGGGCGAGGCCGGTCTCGGCAGCGGTCTCGGTGACGATCATGTCGAGCTCGGCGAGGCCGGTCTCGAGGCTCGCAGTGAAGGGGGCGACGAGATCGGCAGTAGCGACCTCTGCGCGCACGGCCCAGACCGCGAAGACGAACGGCAGGCCGGTCATCTCGAGCCATTCGCCGGCGAGGTCGAGGACGACGTACTTCTCGCGCGGCACAGTGAGCGCCGGGTCGCCGATGATCAGGGCGGCGTCGGCCGCCGCGAGCATCGCGTCGATGTCCGCGTGCGCCGGCCGGAAGACGGGGCGTGAGGCCGTAGCGATCCGCAAGGATCATGCGGACGAGGGCGGCGGAGGTGCGGCTGTTCTCGTCGAGCGCCACCGAGGCGATCTCGCCGATCGGCACTTTCGACACCAGGAGGACGCTGCGCACCTCGTGCGTCGCGGCGATGGCGAGGCCGGGCAGCACCGTCAGGCCCGGAATCCGCGCCAGCTCGATCGACGGCACCAGGCCGACGTCGAGCGTGCCCGCAGCGAGCCGGTCGGCGATCACCGCCGGCGGCAGGCTCTCACAGACGAAACCGCCCTCGCTGCCTCCGGCCCGCGGACAGGACGAGTCCGCGGGACAGAGGGCGGCTGTTGATGTAGTTGACGATTCCGACGCGCAGCACGCGTTATGCGACCCGCGTCGCTAACGCTACTTTGACATCGCGTTCAGGAAGTCGAGGTTCGTCTTCGCCTTCGAGAGCTTGTCGAGCAGCAGCTCCATCGACTCGACGACCGACAACGGATTGAGCACCTTGCGCAGCACCCAGACGCGCCGCAGCTCGTCCTCGGGCATCAGGAGCTCTTCCTTGCGGGTGCCCGACTTGTTGATGTCGAGCGCCGGGAAGGTCCGCTTGTCGACGAGCTTGCGGTCGAGATGGATCTCGCAGTTGCCGGTGCCCTTGAACTCTTCGAAGATCACGTCGTCCATGCGGCTGCCGGTGTCGACGAGGGCGGTGGCGATGATGGTGAGCGAACCGCCTTCTTCGATGTTGCGGGCGGCGCCGAAGAAGCGCTTCGGCCGATGCAGCGCGTTGGCGTCGATACCGCCCGAGAGGACCTTGCCCGAGGGCGGCTGCACCGTGTTGTAGGCGCGCGCCAGACGGGTGATCGAGTCGAGCAGGATGACGACGTCCTTCTTGTGCTCCACCAGGCGCTTCGCCTTCTCGATCACCATCTCGGCGACCTGCACGTGGCGGGTGGCCGGTTCGTCGAAGGTCGAGGAGATGACCTCGCCCTGCACCGAGCGCTGCATGTCGGTGACCTCTTCCGGGCGCTCGTCGATGAGCAGCACGATGAGCGCGACTTCCGGGTGGTTCTTGGCGATCGAGTGCGCGATCGACTGCAGCAGCATCGTCTTGCCGGTGCGCGGCGGAGCGACGATCAGGGCGCGCTGGCCTTTGCCCATCGGCGTCACGAGATCCATGACGCGCGACGACATGTCGCCGGGCACCTCGAGCTTCAGGCGCTCCATCGGATAGAGCGGCGTCAGGTTGTCGAAGAAGATCTTGTTGCGGGCGACGTCCGGATGCTCGAAGTTGACCGCTTCGACCTTGATCAGCGCGAAGTAGCGCTCGCCGTCCTTCGGCTGGCGGACCTGGCCGGAGACGGTGTCGCCGGTGCGCAGGTCGAACCGCCGGATCTGCGACGGCGAGACGTAGATGTCGTCCGGGCCGGGCAGATAGTTGTACTCCGGGGCGCGCAGGAAGCCGAAGCCGTCGGGCAGGCACTCGAGGACGCCCTCGGCGAAAATCAGTCCGGAGGACTTGGTCTGGGCCTCGAGGATCTTGAAGATGAGCTCCTGCTTGCGCAGGCCCGGGGCGCCCTCGACCCCGAGGTCCTTGGCGGCCGTGGTGAGCTCGGCGATCGACATCTCCTTGAGCGCCCGGATGTCGAGCATCTGCTTGCCGTTCGTGCCGTTCCCCGTCGGAACGGGCTCCGACCCGACGTCGAGAGGCAACTCGAGGGGCTGTTCCGTGACCTTCGGCATGTTCTTTCTTCCTCGTCTGCTGCGCCGCGGTTTACCCCGCGAGAAATTCTGCGATGGATTTCCAGAGTTCACGGACACCCTCCCCTGTTTGGGTGGAGACGGCCAGGACCGCCGTCGGTTCTCCGATCTGCAACGCGCCGGCGATCTGCTTCATACGCCGGACACGCTCTCCTCGTTTCACGTCGTCGACCTTGGTCGCGACGGCCAGGGTCTTCAACCCCAGGCCTGCAAAGTACTCACCAGCCTGCTCGTCGAGAGCTGTTGCGCCAACCCTCGCGTCCACCAGGTGAACCACGACGCGCTGCGGATGCGGGGTCCGCAGGTAGTCGTTGATGACTTCGGCCCACTGACTTCGGGACTCCTTGGACGCTCGCGCGTAACCGAAGCCCGGAAGATCGACGAAATAGAAGGAACCATTGACCCGGAAGTAGTTGATCGTCTGGGTCCGCCCGGGAGTAGAGCTCGTGCGCGCCAACTTCCGGCCCAGAAGCTTGTTCAGCAGGCTCGACTTGCCGACATTCGAACGCCCGGCGAAGGCGACTTCCGGGAGCTCGTCGAGAATGAATCCTTCACTACCCGCTGCCGACTTGATGAACTCCGACGATTCGATCTTCAGTGCCGACTCCGGAGAGCATCAGGAATTTGTTGCCGATCGGGATCCGCGACTCGCCAGCACTCGCTCACCGGTACTCTTTCGCAAGACCTTGCAGGATCCGTTCCGGCAGTTCACGGATACGCCCGACCGCAGAGTATGAAAAGACCCGTCAGAGAAAGCAGAGCTTGCAGCGGATTCGGCGAGAGGATCTAGTGCGCCAAGGATCCGGAACCCAGAGGGGGCTCCGTCGGCCGTCCAGGGAATTCTCCCTCATTTCGGGGCTGCCACGCAAGTTCGCCCCTGCAGCGCGATCGGGAGCACCTCGTCCATCCACTCCACCAGGTGCACCTGCAGCACGTCCCGGACCTCCGCCGGGATGTCCTCGAGGTCCTTTTCGTTCTCGCGCGGCAGGATGAGCTCGGTGATCCCGGCACGGATAGGCGGCCAGCGCCTTGTCCTTGATTCCGCCCACCGGCAGGACCTTGCCGCGCAGGGTGATCTCGCCGGTCATCGCGAGGTCGCGGCGCACCGGCAGCTTGGTGAGCGCCGAGATCAGCGCGGTCGCCATGGTGATGCCGGCCGACGGGCCGTCCTTCGGAATCGCGCCCTCGGGCACATGGATGTGGACGTCGAACTTCTCGCTGAAGTCGGGGTCGATGCCGAAGATCTCGGCGCGACTGCGCAGGTAGGAGACCGCGGCGCGCGCCGACTCCTGCATCACCTCGCCGAGCTTGCCGGTCAGGATGAGCTTGCCCTTGCCCTTCATCAGGCCGACCTCGGTCTCGAGGATCTCGCCACCGAACTCCGTCCAGGCGAGGCCCGTCGTGACGCCGATCTCCGGCTTCTCCTCGCGCTTCCATGGGCGGTAGCGCGGCTTGCCGAGGAGCGCCGTGATCCGCTCGGGGCTCACCAGCACCTCGGCGCGCTTGCCCTCGGCGACGACGTTCCGCGCCAGCTTCCGGCAGACCGAGGCGATCTCGCGGTCGAGGTTCCGCACCCCGGCCTCGCGCGTGAAGCCCTCGATGAGCTGCCGCAGGGCCTCGTCCTCGAACGTCGACCTGCGCCGCCTCGAGCCCGTTCGCCTTGAGCTGTTTCGGCACCAGGAACTGGCTCGCGATCGCCTTCTTCTCGTTCAACGTGTAGCCGGAGAGATTGATGACCTCCATCCGGTCGCGCAGCGGCGCCGGGATCGGATGCAGCACGTTCGCCGTGGCGATGAACATCACCTTCGAGAGGTCGTACTCGACGTCCAGGAAATGGTCGACGAAGGCGTGATTCTGGGCCGGGTCGAGAACCTCGAGCAGAGCCGCCGACGGATCGCCGCGGAAGTCCATCGACATCTTGTCCACTTCGTCGAGCAGGAAGACCGGGTTGACCGTGCCGGCCTTCTTCATCATCTGGATGATCTGGCCGGGGAAGGCGCCGATGTAGGTGCGGCGGTGACCGCGGATCTCGGCCTCGTCGCGCACGCCGCCCAGCGAGAGGCGGACGAACTTCCGTCCGACCGCGCGGGCGATCGAGCTCGCGAGCGAAGACTTGCCGACTCCCGGAGGTCCGACGAAACAGAGAATCGAGGCCGGCGTCTCGGTGGTCAGCTGGCGCACGGCCAGGAACTCGAGGATCCGCTCTTTGACCTTCTGCAGCCCGTAGTGCTCGGCGTTGAGGATCTCCTCCGCCTTCTTCAGATCCTTCAGCTCGCGGCTCGACTTCTTCCACGGCACGGAAGCGATCCAGTCGATGTAGTTGCGCGACACAGTCGCCTCGGCCGACACCGGCGGCATCGACTCCAGGCGCTTCAACTCCTGCTCGGCCTTCTCGGCGACCGCCTTGGGGAGACCCGCCTTCTCGATCTTCGCCTTGAGCTCGGCGATCTCGTCGCTGCGGTCGTCCTTCTTGCCGAGCTCCTGGTGGATCGCCTTGATCTTCTCGTTGAGGTAGTACTCCTTCTGGGCCTTCTCCATCTGCTTCTTGACCTGGACGTTGATCCGCCGGTCGAGATTCATCTTCTCCATCTCGACGTCGAGCAGATCGAGCAGGCGCTGCAGCCGCTCGTAGGGCGAGAGCAGCTCGAGCATCGCCTGCTTCTCGGCCGTCGGAACCGTGAGGTGCGAGGCGAGCGTGTCGGTGAGGCGGTCGGGCTCGTCGAGCTTCAGGGTCGGCAGGAGGCCCTCGAAAGCGAGGTGCTGCGACAGTTTGGCGTACTGCTCGAAGGCGCCGAGGACCTTGTTGACGAAGAGCTGCAGCTTCTCCGACATCGGATACTGGATCTCGTACGTCTCGAGGTGGCTCCAGAGCGTGCCTTCGCGCTCCTCGAAGTCCATCAGCTTGCCGCGCTTCAGGCCTTCGACCATCACCTTGATGTTGCCGTTGGGGAGCTTCAGGTTCTGCACCACCCGCGCCACGACGCCGAAGTCGTAGAGATCCTCGCGCATCGGCTCGTCGATCTTGGGGTCGCGCTGGGCGACGAGGAAGATCCGCTTCTCCGGCGTGCCGAGCGCAATCTCCAGCGCATGGACCGAGCTCTCGCGGCCGACGATGAACGGCGCCATCATGTGCGGGAATACGACCATGTCCCGCAGCGGGACCACCGGGAGGGACTCCCTGTGGGTCTCGACGAAGCTCTTGGACACGCTCACCCGGCCTTCCGCAGCGTGGTCACCGGCTGCGAGCGCCGCACCACGGTGTCCTCGGTGATGACGCACTCCTGGATCTCACGCTGCGAAGGAATCGTGTACATGAGGTCGAGCATCAGCTCTTCGAGGATGATCCGCAGGCCGCGCGCGCCGACGTTGCGCTTGAGCGCCTCCTTGGCCACCGCGCGCAGCGCCTCGTCCGAGAACCGAAGCTCGACGTCCTCGAACTCGAACATCGTCTGGTACTGGCGCACCAGGCTGTTCTTCGGCTCCTTGAGGATGCGGACCAGCGACTCCTCGTCGAGCTGCTCGAGCGAGGCCATCACCGCGAGCCGGCCGACGAACTCGGGAATCATGCCGAACTTGATGATGTCCTCGGGCAGCGTCTTCTCGAGCGGATTCTGCTTCGACTGCTCCTTCTTCGACTTGATGTCGGCGCCGAAGCCCATGGTCTTCTGGTTCAGTCGCTTCTCGATGTGCTCTTCGAGGCCGACGAACGCGCCGCCGCAGATGAACAGGATGTTGGTGGTGTCGATCTGCAGGAACTCCTGGTGCGGGTGCTTGCGGCCGCCCTGCGGCGGCACGTTGCAGACCGTCCCCTCGAGAATCTTGAGCAGCGCCTGCTGCACACCTTCGCCCGACACGTCACGGGTGATCGACGGGTTCTCGCCCTTGCGCGCGATCTTGTCGACCTCGTCGATGTAGACGATGCCGCGCTGGGTCTTCTCCTTGTCGTTACCCGATGCCTGGTAGAGCTTGAGAATGATGTTCTCGACGTCCTCACCGACGTAGCCCGCCTCGGTGAGCGTCGTGGCGTCGGCGATCGTGAACGGCACGGAAAGGAGCCGCGCCAGCGTCTGCGCCAGCAGGGTCTTGCCGGTGCCGGTCGGTCCGATCAGGAGAATGTTCGACTTCTGCAGCTCGACGTCGCCGGTGCGCGGACCCTTCTCGGAGAACTCGATGCGGCGGTAGTGGTTGTAGACCGCCACCGCGAGCTTCTTCTTGGCGAGATCCTGGCCGATGACGTACTCGTCGAGCAGCGCCTTGATCTCGTGCGGCTTCGGGAGCTTGGTCTCCTGCTGCTGCTCGAGCAGACGATCCTCGGCGATGATGTCGAGACAGATATCGACGCACTCGTCGCAGATGAAGACGGTCGGACCGGCGATCAGCTTCTTGACCTCGCGCTGGCTCTTGTTGCAGAACGAACACCTGAGGGCGTCGTCGCCGGATTCTTTCTTGGGCATCTTTCCTCCGAAATCGCGAGTCGCCGGCCAGCCGTTGGCTGGCGATCCCGACCGCTACAACCAACTGATCTACGCCGCTATTCCGTCGCCCGGATCAAGCCGGTTTCGATCCTGAAAACCACCGCAAAATCATAGCAGAGGCGCCGGGCCGACCCGGTTCGCCCGCCGGGCCGCCTGGGCTGCAAGACCGCGCGCGAGCGGGCGCCCCGAAAGCTGGACTCAGCCGGGGACGGCGGTCGGCTTGCGGCGCTGCATGATCTGGTCGACGAGGCCGTAGGCGACCGCCTCTTCCGCGCCGAGAATCTTGTCGCGGTCGGTGTCGTCGTGGATCTGCAACTTGGTCTTGCCGGTGTGGAAGGCGAGGATCTCGTCGATCTTGTCGCGCAGCTTCAGCAGCTCGCGGGCATGGATCTCGATGTCGGTCGCCTGGCCCTGCATGCCCTGCGTCCAGGGCTGGTGGATGAGCACCCGGCTGTTGGGGAGAACGGTGCGCTTTCCGGCCTTGCCGGCGGCGAGCAGCACCGCCGCCATCGAAGCCGCCTGCCCGATGCAGAAAGTCGCGACGTCGGGCTTGATGTACTGCATCGTGTCGTAGACCGCGAGGCCCGCTGTCACCGACCCGCCGGGCGAGTTGATGTAGATGTGGATGTCGCGTTCCGGGTTCTCGGCCTCGAGAAAGAGCATCTGGGCGATGATCAGGCTCGCGACTTCGTCGTCGATCGGCCGGCCGAGGAAGATGATGTTGTCCTTGAGCAGCCGCGAATAGATGTCGTAGGCGCGCTCGCCGCGATTGGTCTGCTCGACCACCATCGGAATCAGCATGTTCGAATTCCTCTCTAGCTCTCGTGCTCGTGCGAGTGAGCGTGGTCGTGCGCATGGTCGTGCGCCGCACCGGCGCCAACGCCGTCTCGGCGCGCCCAGCAGGCGGCGCACGGTCTTCTCGCGGCGCATCTGAGCCCGCAGCCCGATCAGCTGACCGGCCTCGTCGAGACGCTGGCGGAGCGCCGGGAGTCGGAATCCCCTGGGCGCGCGCGAGCAACGCCAGCGCCTGCTCGAACTCTTCTTCGCCGACCTCGATCTTCTCCTGCTCCGAGATCGCGTCGAGCAGCAGTCGCGCCTTCACCCGGCGTTCGGCCTGCGGCTTGGCCTGCTCGCCGAGGCGCTGCCAGTCGAGCCCGGCGCCTTCGAGGTCGATGCCCCGGCGGGCCAGATTCTCGGCGTAGTCGCGCAGCAGTTCGTCCACCTCGCGATGCACGACGCCTTCGGGAAGCGGAATCGGATGACGTTCGGTCAACTGATCGAGCATCGCGGTCTCGCGCTGGCGCATGGCGTCGTCGCGCTTGGCGTGGCTGATCCGCCGCGCGATGTCGGCTTCGAGCTCGGCGACGGTGGTGAACTTCCCGAGATGGGCGGCGAAGGCGTCGTCGAGCGCCGGCAGAATCGGCTCGGTGAGCTCGACCAGACGGACTTCGAAGGTCCGCTCGGCGAGCGGCTCGGCCGGCGCATCCGGGCGCAGATCGCCCTCCTCGCGCTCTTCGCGGGGTGCGCGCGGCTCCTTGCGCGTGAAACGCGAACCCTGTCCGACGCTGAGGCCGGCGACGGCCAGCGAAATCTCCTCCCAGATCTGCTGCGAACCGACCTCGATGTCGACCGTCTGGGCTTCGGCGACGATCTCCCCGCCACCGGCGCCCTCCAGATCGCCCGGGTCGAGCACCGGCTTGAGCTCGATCTTGGCGCGATCGCCCGTCGCCGCGGGACGCGAGGCGCGGCTTCCAGTCGGCGTGCCGCAGCCGCAGGTCGGCGATCGCGGTCTTCACCTCATCGGCGGTCGCCTCGACCGGCGGATCGGGCAGGCTGAAGTCCTTATAGTTGCGGAGCTCGATCTCGGGCCGCACCTCGACCCGGGCGATGAAGGTCATGCCGGTCCCGGTCTCGACCTTGCGCCATCTCGACCTCGGGGGCGAGCAGTGGATCGATCCCCTTTTCGGCCACCGCCTGGCGGAAGTAGCGCGGTACCAGCCGCTCCACCACTTCGCGGCGGATGTCGTCGCCGAAATGGCGCTGCACCAGACTCTGCGGGACCTTGCCCTTGCGGAAGCCCGGCAGGCTCGCCTTGCGGCCGAACTCTCCCAGGACGCGCGCGGTCTCGGCGTCGACGGCCGGCGCCGGGAATCTCGATCTTCAGCTCTTTGCGGCACGGGCCGATCTCTTCCACGTTCAGCACGACGCTCATCGGCTATCTCTGTCCTTGGGGCGGTTGAAGTGGTGCGAAAGGGGGGACTCGAACCCCCAACCCGATCGCTCGGGACTAGATCCTAAGTCTAGCGCGTATACCAGTTCCGCCACTTTCGCGAGAGTGGGATCCGGGCACGGGGGAAACGAGAGGAGTGGGCGATGGTGAGCCGCGTAGGACTTGAACCTACAACCCGCAGATTAAGAGTCTGCTGCTCTACCATTGAGCTAGCGGCCCCTCTTGAACGAAAAATATAGCGGACGAAGCGCTTGCCTTGCAAGCCCCGCCTCCCCGGGCTCCGCGACGCTCAGCCTCCCTGAACGAACCGGACGATCTCGACTGCGTCGCCGGCGACGACCTCGGTGGTTGCCAGACGGGCGCGGCGCACGATCTCCCCGTTGACCTCGACCGCGACCGCCTGCGGGTCACATCCGACCGACTCGACGAGTTCCCGCAGGGTCATTGCGGACGGAATCCGGTGCGGAGTGCCGTTGAGCCGGATCTCGCACTGCGGCCCGGCGCGCTGCGCCCGTGGGGACGATCGGCGGCGCGCTCACAGAAGTTGCTTGATCTCGGCGCGGCCGAGGTCGGAGGAGCCGGAGATGATCAGTGCCGCCGAACCGCGCGCGAAGGCGGGAACGTCGAGTCGCATCTCGACCGCGCCGACATCGTCGGTCTCGCCGACCATCAGCGTCCGCGGATCGGCCACCGTCGAGAGCATCTTCACCGAGACCTGAACGCCGGCGAGCGGCAGCCCGCTCTTCGACGAATAGGCGCGCAGCGTAAGGTTGTTGACCCTCCCTGGCTGAATCTCCTCCTGCCCGTCCATGGCGAGCATGAGCTGCTCGTGCTCGGCTTCGGTCGACAGGTAGTCGAGGATGACCTGGTCGAGGGTCGGGCCCTCGTCGGTATCGTCGAGCTCGGGCAGTTCCGGAATCTCCGCCAGGTCCGCCGGTGCCGCAGGTAACGGCGATGGCAACGCCATTGGAGCCATTGGATCCGCGGAGAGCGGCGGGAGCCCCTGCAGCGGGCCGAGCTCGATCGACGTTCCGCCCAGCGAGGCGTCCAGGGCTTCGACCGGGATCGCCCCGGTCTGCATGATGCGTCTGGGCAGTGCCCTTCGCCGGTCTCGTGCCGCGCGGTGATTGCCGGCAACTGCTGCTTCGGCGGCTGCGCCGGCTCCCGCGGCGTCAGCGGCTTTGGCGGGACCCTTGAGACCCTGCAACTTGCCGTCGAATCGGCCTGCCCGGATCGCTGCCACGATCGTGCGGTGCTGATGGTCCATCAGGGCCGCGATCTCGGGGTCGCCCTTACCCTCCGCGAGCAGTTGCGCGTAGCTCGACCGCTTGGTGGCGACCACCCGCCCAGCCACGTAAACGACGCTCTCGATGAACGGATTGCTGCGTCCCTTGTCCTCGGTCTGGACATGGACTACCGTCTCTACGTGACGAACGTCAGTGTTGTATCCGGTGATCATGGTTGAACTGCGGCCGCTCGCGGCATTGTAGGAAGGCCGTCCCTCGCGGTCAAGGCGGCGGTGGACGCTCCCCCGGGGCCGTGCGAGAATCGCCTTCCGACGAACTCTACCGCGGCCGGCGGACGCTCGGCCGAAACAGGTCCCTCAGCCACTCAGACTTTCAGGCCCTCAGGAGACCAGGAATGACGCCGAACACCGCCACGCCCGATTCCGCCGCCACCCGTACGCTGGTGCACTACGACGTCCGCGACGGTGTCGCCTACCTGAAGCTCGACGATCCGCCGGCCAACACCTACACCCACGAGATGATGCGCGCGCTCGACGAAGGCATCCTCAAGGCGCGCTTCGACAAGGATGTGCACGTGATCGTGCTCACCGGCGCGGGCGAGAAGATGTTCTGCGCCGGCGCCAACATCAACATGCTCAAGGCGTCCGATCCGTACTTCAAGTACTTCTTCTGCCTGCACGCCAACGAGACCCTGTCGCGCCTCGAGCAGACGCCGAAGCTGGTGATCGCGGCCCTCAACGGCAACACGGTCGGCGGCGGCCTGGAGATCGCCATGGCCGCGGACCTGCGCCTCGCCAGGAAGGGCGGCGGCAAGGTCGGCCTGCCGGAAGTCACGCTGGGCGTCCTGCCGGGCACCGGCGGCACCCAGCGTCTGGTGCGCATCGTCGGCAAGAGCCGGGCGATCGAGCTCATGGTCACGGGACGGCTGTTCTCCTTCGAGGACGCCCTGGGCTACGGCATCGTCGACTCGATCATCGAGGGCGACGACTTCATGGGCCAGGTGCACGAGTATGCCAAGCAGTTCTGCCCGCCGAACAAGGCGGCCAAGGCGGTCGGGCGCATCAAGCGCGCCGTGCAGTCGGGCGCCGAGATTCCGTTCGAGTCCGCCATGACCCTCGAGCGCGAGTTGCAGCAGCAGCTCTTCCAGAGTGACGACGCCAAGGAAGGGCTCACCGCCTACATCGAGAAGCGCACGCCGCAATTCACCGCCAAGTGATGACGACCGGGCCCGCGGGCGGGGCGCGCCGGGCGAGACAGCGGCTGGCGCTGATCGCGCCGGTGCGCACGCCGATCGGCAAGTTCGGCGGCGGGCTCGCCGGACTCTCCGCGGCCGACCTCGGCACCCATGCGGCGCTCGCCTGCCTGCGCCGCGCCGGCATCTCCGCCGAGGCCACCGGCATGGTCGATCAGGTGATCTTCGGGCACGGCCGCCAGGCCAACGGCGGACCGAACAGCGCCCGCCAGATCGCCTTCCGCGCCGGAATCCCGGTCGAACGGCCGGCGTTCACGGTCAACCAGGCCTGCGGCTCGAGCCTGCAGGCGATGATCTCCGCCGCGCGCACGATCCTGCTCGGCGAGGCCGAGGTCATCCTCGCCGGCGGCACCGAGAGCATGTCGAACACGCCCTACCTGCTCCCTCGGGCGCGCTGGGGCTATCGCCTCGGCACCGACGAGATCGTCGACGGCATGTACAAGGACGGCTTCAACGACCCGCTCTCCGGCCTCATCATGGGCGAGACCGCCGAGGAGCTGGCGGTCGAGGCGGGCGTGACCCGCGAGGCCGCGGACCGCTACGCCGTCGAGACCCAGCGCCGCTGCGAGGCCGCCCGCGGCCGCGGACGCTTCGCCGCCGAGATCGAGCCGGTCCGTATCCCCGGCCGCAAGGGCGAGACGGTCATCGCCGACGACGAGCACCCGCGCGACGGCGTCACCCTGGAGTCGCTGGCGAAGATGCCGGCGGTCTTCCGCAAGGGGGGCACCGTCACGGCGGCCAACGCCTCGGGCATCACCGACGGCGCCGCCGCCCTGCTGGTGACGAGCGCGGCGGCGGCCGAACGCCGCGGGCTCACACCGGCAGGCTACCTGCTCGACTGGGAGGTCGTCGGCGTCGAGCCCCGGATCATGGGGATCGGACCGGTACCGGCGACGCGCGCCCTGCTGGCGAGGAACGCGCTGGACTTCTCCGCCATCGAAGCCGTCGAGCTCAACGAGGCGTTCGCCTCGCAGGCGCTCGCCTGTCTCGCCCAGCTGCCGTTCGACCCCGCCCGGGTCAACCCCGACGGCGGAGCGATCGCCCTCGGCCACCCGATCGGGGCCACCGGCGCCCGCATCGTGGTGACCCTGCTCGCGGGCATGGCGGAACGCGGCCAGCGCCTCGGCGTCGCGACCCTGTGCATCTCCGGCGGCATGGGCATCGCGATGCTCCTCGAACGACCCACCCCCTGACCCCGGAGCCCGGCGTGCCCAATCATCGTCGTCGCCTACATCAAGGAAGACAAGGTCGCGCCGTACCTCGAAGCGCTGGCTGCGGTCGGCGTTCCGGAGTCGGACATCTTCCGCGCCACGCCGAGGCGCACCGCGACGGTCGATCTCCACGCGCTCCTGGCGCGCGCCGACGGACTGCTGCTCACCGGCGGCGCCGACCTTCAGCCCTGTCTCTACGGCGAGGCGCGCATCCGCGAAGCGAACCTCGACAAGCCGGTGCCCGACCGCGACCAGCTGGAGTGGGATCTGCTGAGCGAAGCTCGTGCCCACCGCACACCGGTCTTCGGCATCTGCCGTGGGCATCAGATGCTCAACGTCTTCCTCGGCGGGAGCCTCTACCAGGACATCGCGCTGCAGACCGGCCGGTCCGGCCACGACAACTTCATCGACCGCGGCTTCGCGCTCGACCACCTGGCGCACGACGTCGTCGCGACCGGGATCACCCACCCGTTCGCCGTCTGGGTCGAGCGCTTCGGGCACCCGGCGGTCAACAGCCGGCATCATCAGGCGGTCAAGGTCCCCGGCCGGGGACTCGTCGCGGCCGCCGTCGCCGACGACGGCACCATCGAAGCGACCGTCGCTGCGGATCCGGACTGGTGGCTCGCTTCGGTCCAGTGGCATCCCGAAAACCTCGTCGAGCAGCCGTTCCACCGCGGACTGTTCGAGGACTTTCTCGCGGCAGCGGCGGCGTTCGCGCACCGCCGCACGCCGCGGATCTCCGCAGGAGCCCTGCGATGAATCTGCCGTCGGACCCGC
The DNA here is from genome assembly GCA_963788175.1 of Thermoanaerobaculia bacterium. Classification (GTDB taxonomy): domain Bacteria; phylum Acidobacteriota; class Thermoanaerobaculia; order Multivoradales; family JAGPDF01; genus JAGPDF01. Next base: position 16,726 of record CAWBFZ010000011.1, on the reverse strand, counting down.
TCGTCGTCACCCTGCAGGAAAGGTCGGCGACGCTCACTTTCGGCCGCCCGCCGCTCAATATTCTCGATCTCGACCTGCTGGCGGCGCTGGACGACATGATCGTCGAGCTCGGGACCGACCACGAGCTGCAGGTCCTGTTCGTCCGCGGCGCGGGCGAGAAGGCGTTCTCGGCCGGCGTCTCCGTCCAGGACCACACCCCGGACAAGGTCGAGCGCATGCTGCTCTCCTTCCATGGCGCGATCGCGAAGCTTCGCGACCTCGAGGCGCTCACCGTGGCGCTGGTCGACGGCCACTGTCTCGGCGGCGGCATGGAGCTCGCGCTGGCCTGCGATCTCGTCCTCGCCACCGAGCGCAGCCGCTTCGGGCAGCCGGAGATCGCCCTCGGCTGCTATCCGCCGGTGGCCGCGGCGCTCTACCCGCAGCGCATCGGCAGCGGCCGCACGCTCGAGCTGCTGCTGACCGGACGGACCTTCGATTGCGCCGAGGCCGAGCACCTCGGCTTCGTGCATCAACGCCTGCCCGACCGCGCGGCTCTGGACGGGCGCGCCTCCGAGCTCGCCCTGGCGATCCTCCGCCAGAGCGCTGCCGTCACCCGCCTGACCAAGCGCGCCGTCCGCGCCGGCGAGAGCCGCCCTTACACGGCGGCGCTCGCCGAAGCCGAGCGCCTCTACCTGCGCGAGCTCACCGCGACCGCCGACATGGCCGAGGGGATCCTGGCCTTCACCGAGAAGCGCCCGCCGGTGTGGAAACATCGCTGAAGACGAACCTCGAACCGATCGCCGCTCCGGCGGCGACCCACGATCAACCCTGACCTCTGGAATCGAAAGAAGATCATGCCCGAGACCGTGCTCATCGACCGTGAAGGCCGCGTCGCCATCCTCACCATCCACCGCCCCGACAAGCTCAACGCGCTGAACGAAGCGGTGCGGGTCGAGCTCCTGGCCGCGCTGGCGGAGATCGAGACCGACGACGCCGTCGGCGCGGTCGTCATCACCGGCTCGGGAGAGAAGGCCTTCATCGCCGGCGCCGATATCGGCGAGTTCGCCGGCCGCTCGCCTTTCGACCAGCGTTTCGCGATGCGCAGCCCGCGCATCTTCGACATCATGGCCTCCTTCCCGAAACCGGTGATCGCGATGATCAACGGCTTCTGCCTCGGCGGCGGCTGCGAGCTCTCGATGTCGTGCGACATGCGCATCGCCTCCGACAAGGCGCGCTTCGGCCAGCCGGAGATCAATCTCGGCCTCATCCCCGGCGGCGGCGGCACCCAGCGCCTGCCGCGCCTCGTCGGTATGGGCCAGGCGATGCGCATGATTCTCTCCGGCGACATGATCCCCGCGGCGGAAGCGAAGGAGATCGGCCTCGTCGACCTCGTCTTCCCTGCCGCCGAACTGCGCGCCAGGACCCTCGAGCTCGCCCAGAAGATCGCCAGCAAGAGTCCCGCTGACCCTCAAGGTCGCCAAGGAGGCACTGCGAGCGTCGGAGAAGCTCGCCATCGAGGACGGCATCACCTACGAGCGCGACCTCTTCTGCCTCTGTTTCTCGTCGAAGGACAAGGAAGAGGGCGTCGCCGCCTTCCTCGACAAGCGTCCGGCGGCCTGGACCGGCAAGTAGGGCGCCAGTCGTAGCAGCGGTGGTCGCGCGCTCCGGCACTCGGGATCCAAGGCGGGCTCCTACTTGAAGCGTGGTCGCCCACCTTGGATCCCGAGCGCCCGAGCGTCGCGGTGAGGCCGGGACGAAAGCCCTTCTCTCGCCACCCTGCCGACGAGGGGTGGCCGGACCCGCAGCTGGGGACATGTAGCCGCTCCAAGAGAGCCGGCGGGCGGACCCGCTACGCCCCAGAGCGGATACGTGTCCCCGGCGTACCTGCGCGGGCCGGTCAGGTCCCCGAGCCGACGCTTCGGAGTAGTATCCGCTCCAACAAATCAGCAGCGTCGCAGTCCAAAAGGAGCTTGAGAATGCGCATCCGTGTCGCAGCCGCCGCTTTGACCTTGCTCGCCGCCCTGCCCCTCGCCGCCGCCGCGCCAGGAACCGGCTGTCGTCGGCCCGACGATCTACAAGCAGACGCTCGACAACGAGCGCGTCCGCGTCTTCGAGGTGACCTTCAAGAAGGGCGCCGAGATCGCCATGCACTCGCACCCCGATCACGCCGTCTACGTCGTCACCGGCGGCAAGCTCGAGATCACTCTCGCCGACGGCACGAAGAACGTCATCGACGCCAAAGCGGGAGAGACCTTCTTCCTCCCCGCGCAGGCGCACAGCGCCAGAACGTCGGCAAAGGGACGATCAAGGTCACCGTTACCGAGCTCAAGGAGACGGCGCCCTCGGGCACGCTCTCCGACGCCGAGCGCGCCCAGCTCCTCGACCTCTTCGAGCGCGGCCAGCGCGAGCTCGAAGAGCTCGTCGCGAGCACTCCGGACGAGCTCTGGGCGAAGAAGCCGGCGCCGGAGCGCTGGTCGGTCGCCGAGGTCGTCGAGCACCTGGGCGCGGCGGAGGGGCTCCTGTTCGGCATGTCGCAGCAGGCGCTCGCGGCGCCGGCGAGCAGCAACTGGGCGCTCGTCGAGGGCGGCCTGTCGACGGAGAACTTCATGACCATGCTGCAGGACCGCAGCAAGAAGTTCCAGGCGCCGGAGCCGATCCAGCCGAAGGGCGGCATGACCCGCGCCGATGCGCTCGCCAAGTTCGCCGGCGCGCGCGCCGTCTCCGCCGAGTTCGTGCGCCGCACGACGCTGCCGGTCAAGAAGCACCTCGCCGACGGGCCGGCGGGAAAGATGACCGTCCACCAGGTGCTGGTGCTGCTCGGCGGCCACAACGCTGCGCCACAACGCGCAGATCCGCGAGGCGCTCGCGCAGCTGCAAACGAAGTAGACTGGTCGTCATGGCGCGTCGGTGGTCGCGCGCTCCGGCACTCGGGACTCCAAATCGGGCGTCTGAAGCGTGGTCGCCCACCTTGGATCCCGAGCGCCCTCCCGTCAGCGGTCCAACGAACAGGCTGGAGACTTCATTCCAACCTGCGACGGGAGCTGCCGGGCCGACTCCCACGGGCGTCGCAGCCGCTTCTTCCGCGCGAGGACCCCATGGGATACGGACCGGACAGGACCCCGAGCAGGTGCCGCAGCGCCGCAGCCTTGGCAGCTCAGTGACTCCCGAACTCGGCGACGTAATCCGCCATCGACGCCAGCACGACCTCTTCGGCGTGCTCGCGGCCGTAGGTCGCCGCGACGGTCACCACGTTCGAGCCGCCCGGGATCTGTTTGTAGGTCGTGAAGTAGTGCGCCAGGCGTTCGACCATCTTGGGCGGCAGTCCGTCGAGGTCGTCGACCTCCCCCCAGTAGAGATCGTTCTTGAGCACGGCGACGATCTTGTCGTCGGCCTCGCCGCGGTCGATCATCCGTAACCCCCCAACGACCCGCGCGTCGAGCAGGATGTCGGCGCGCGTCACCGTGCGCTCGCTGACCACGCAGATGTCGAGCGGATCGCCGTCGCCGCGCTCAGCGGCGGGCGAGAGCGCCGCCATCTGCGACCCACAATAGGTGCGCGGGATGAAACCGTAGAGCGTCGGCGGCTGGGCCGCGCCGCGCTGCGGCCGGTCCACCTTCAGGTAGCCGGAGACCTTGTCGATCTCGTATTTCACCGTGTCGAGCGGGCCGATCTCGATGTAGGCGGTCACGATCCGCGGCGGATCGGGGCCGACCGGGAGACCGTGCCAGGGGTGCGGGCGGAATTCACGAAAGCGCTGGTTTGTGGCCATCGTGCGAATCCTACTCGCCCTCGCTAGACTTCGCCGATGCCCGCACCGTCGCCCCCGGCTCCGATCGAGATTCCCGAGCGCTTCAACCTCGCCGACTGGCTGCTCGACGCGCGCCTGCGCGAGGGGCGGGAGGATGCGATCGCCCTGCGTCTGCCGGACCGCGGGCTGACCTACGGCGAGGTCGCGGCGCACTCGCGACGCTACGCCAACGTCCTGGCGGGTCTGGGCCTCCGCCCCGAAGAGCGGGTCTTTCTCGCACTCCCGGACGGCGCCGATTTCGTCGCCGCACTGTTCGGCATCCTGCGCGCCGGCGGCGTGGTGGTGATGCTCAATCCGGAGCTCCACGCCGACGCCGTGGCGGCGCTGCTGGACTATCTCCGCCCGCGTTTCGCGGTGATCGACGGCCGCCTCGCGCACACCTACGCCGCGGCGCTCGGCGCTTGCGAGGAGCGCACCCAGCTCATCACGGCAGGCGACCGCGCTCCCGGCTGCCCGTCGTTCGAAGAGCTCGCACGCACCGTCGCCGACCACTTCCCCACCGTGCGCACCCACCGCGACGATCCAGCGGTGCTGCTTTTCTCGGGCGGTACCACCGGGCGCCCGAAGGCCGTCGTCCAGAGCCACCGCTCCTACGCCTTCACCACCCAGGCCTACGGCCAACGCACGCTCGGCCTGACAGCGGACGACATCACCCTCGCCGTGCCCAAGCTCTTCTTCGGCTACGCGATGGGCTCGAACCTCTTCTTTCCCTTCTCCGTCGGCGCCTCGGCCTGCCTCTTCCCGGAGAAGGCGACCGCCCAGACCATCTTCGAAGCGATCGCCCGCCACCGCCCGACCGTGCTGGTCACGGTGCCGACGATGATCCAGCAGATGGTGAGCCACCCCTCCGCCGGGGACCAGGACCTGTCGTCGCTGCGCCTCGCGACCACCGCCGGCGAGGCGCTCGCCGTGACGCTGCGCGAGCGCTGGAACGAGAGCTTCGGCGTCGAGCTGCTCGACGGCCTCGGCACCGCCGAACAGTGGCACATCTTCCTCTCGCACCGTCCCGGCCGGGTGCGCCCGGGGACCCTCGGCGAGGCGGTGCCGGGCTTCGAGGTCCGGGTGCGTGACGACGAGGGCCGCGATCTCCCGGACGGCGAGATCGGCCCGCTCTGGGTGCGCGGCGGCGCACGCGCCTGGGGCTACTTCCGCGAGATGGACAAGACCCAGGCGGCCTTTCGCGGCGAATGGGTCGTCCCCGGCGACCTCGTCTCGCGCGATGCCGACGGCTTCTTCACCTACCAGGGACGCAGCGACGACGTCTTCAAGGTCGCCGGCAGGTGGTTTTCCCCGGCCGAAGTCGAGGGCACTCTCCTGCGCCACCCGCAGGTCGCCGAATGCGCCGTGGTCGGGATCGTCGACGAAAACGGGCTGCTCAAGCCACACGCCTGGGTGATTCCGAAGGCTGCCACTTCGGACCTGGCGCGTCGCCTTGCGGAGTTCGTGGCCGAAGAGCTGCTGCCCTACAAGGCGCCACGCGTCGTCCACCTGGTCGCAGAGCTGCCGCGCACTCACCTGGGGAAGATCGACCGCGGCGCGCTCAAGCGCCCTGCCAGCCTCGAAGGGAAAGACCGATGAAGGGCAAGCGAAGGGCAGCGCCGAAGTCAGCGAGTTCATGCCTCAGCCAACTCAGCCGGATCCGCGCTGAATTCGGTCCCGGTTGGGGCGAGCGCAAGCGCGCCCTGCTCGCCCGGCTCGAGCGCGCACGGCTCGGCTCGGCGGGCGCAGTCGAAGCGCTGCACGATCTGCTCATCTTCCTGCGCGCCTATCCCGACGACGCCCCGCTTCTCGAGCTCGTGGAGCGCATGCTCGGTGCTTTCGCCCGCCGCCCCGACTTCCGGCGTCACCGAGAGGCGCTCGCCGACACCGGCATCGCCGGCACGACGATCGACTTTCCGTTTTTCGCCGAGACCGCCTGGCGCCTCGCCGAGCGCTTTCCGACGAACCTGGAGATCGACTGGAACGCGGTCGACGCACCGGAGCGGATCGAGCGTTGGTTGCCGTTCGTCGCGCATCCTGCGGAAGCTCCCGGACTCGACGAGATCGCCTGGTCGCCGAAGGAGTGGCTCGACCGGATGCGCGGCGGTGACCGCGGGAACAGCCCGCTGTCACCGCCGCAGACCGGCGGCGCGTTCTTTCTGCGACGCCTGCGGACGGCGATCCCGGACTCGCACCTCTTCGAGCGCGTCGTCGACGACCTCGGTCTCTTCTACCGGCTCGCGCCCGCGCTCGCGGCTCCGGCGACACCGGCGCGGACGCTCGAGCACTTCGCCGGCACACGGCCGGTCTTCCAGCGCGCGCCGCTGCGGCGCGGCCGGCCCGACCTCGTGCGCGAGCTGGCGGAGGGCGCGCTCCAGCCGCTGAGGATCGAGGAGCTCAGCGGGCGGCGCGCCGGGCGAGCGCTCGAGCTGGCGCGCGACGCCATGGTGACCCGCAGCCGCGACCTCGATGCCTTCGCCTATGGCAGCGCCGACGACGTGCGCCTGGTGACCTGGGAGGACGGCCTGCAGTTCGCGGTGATCGGCGTCCGCCCCGAACGCCGCCTGCTGCTCGAGTCGGTCTACGCCTTCCTCACGATCAAGAATGGCGTCCCTGCCGGCTACGTCCTGAACAGCGCTCTCTTCGGTTCGGCCGAGATCGCGTTCAACGTCTTCGAGAACTTCCGCGGCGTCGAGGCGGCCCAGGTCTACGCCCGGGCGCTCGCCACCGTGCAGTTGATCTTCCGCGCCGACGCCTTCACCATTTATCCCTACCAGCTGGGAGACGGCAACGACGAGGCGCTCGACTCGGGCGCCTGGTGGTTCTACCAGAAGCTCGGCTTCCGGCCGCACGCGCCGCAGGCCGTCGCCCTCATGCGGCGCGAGCTCGAGCGCCAGCGCCGCGATCCCGCGAGCCGCTCGACGCGCGCGACGCTGGCGCGTCTCGCGCGCGAGAACATGTTCCTCCACCTCGGACGGGAGCGTCGCGACGTCATCGGCGAGGTCCCGCTCCCGGCGGTCGGCGTCGCTGCCACCGAGCTCCTCTCACGCCGCTTCTCCGCAGAGGGCCACCGCGGCGACGATCGTGGCGACCAGGCCTGCGCCGCCGAAGCCCGCGCCCGGCTCGCGATGCGAAGCCTCTCGGGCTGGAGCGCGAGCGAGCGCGCCGCATTCCATCACTGGGCACCGGTAGTCCTCTTGCTCCGGGGCGTCGAGGACTGGAGCGCCTCCGACCGCGCTGCGCTTGCCAGGGTCATCCGCGCCAAAGGGGGCAGGAGGGAGTCGGAGTTCGTGCAGCTCTTCGACGCCCATCCGCGCCTGCCGCGAGCCTTGGCGACGCTGGCGCGCGCCTCCGAGAACTCCTGATGCGGGCCCGTTGCGCCCGTACCGCTCGTTCCAGAGACTGCACAGCCTCCGCGGCTACTCGATCGCGCGCGGCGTCGCCTGAATCCGGACGACACCGATGATTCCGGCCAGCGTCAGCAGGCAGCCCAGCGCCTGATTCCATCCGAAGGCCTCGCCGAGGAAGAGCGCGCCGAGGGCGAACGCGATGAGGACCGTCAGCTGCGCCATCGCTCCCGACTGGACGTTGGTGACCCAGCGATAGGCGTAAGTCATGAGCAGCTGCGCGGCGATCGATGTCGCCCCCACCACGACCAGCAGGAGCCATTCCCGGCCGTTCGGCGTGCGCCAGTGGAAGATTCCCACCGGCGCCGTCGTGAGGAGACCGAAGACGGTGAAGCTGCCATAGATCGCCCAGGAGCTCTCGGTCCGCCGCGCTGCACGGATCGCCGCGACCGCAGCGCCGGAGAGCACGGCCGAGGCGAGCCCGACCGCCTCCCACCTTCCGAAGTGGGTGAACAGGCCGCCTTCTGCGAGCCCGCCGGTGACCAGCGCGACGCCGAGGAACGCAATCCCGGCGGGCAGGAGCACCCAGCGCCGCACTCCTTCTCCGAGAAGAAGCGCGGCGAAGAGCACGCTGAAGATCGGCGAAGAGTAGTTGAGCAGCGTCGCCGTGCCGACCGGGATGTGCGCAATGGCGAGAAAGTAGAGCAGCACCGCAGAGCCGCCGAAGATGCCGCGATAGACCAGCAGGTCGAGGCGATCGTAGGCGAGCGCCCGGCGCGCGAGGCGCGGCACGAGGATCAGCGGCAGGAGCATGAGCGCAAAGCGGATGAAGGCGATCTCGCCTCCGGAGAGGGTCTTCGCCGCGAGCTTCGCCGCGAACGCCATCAGGGCGAAGCTCACGGCGGAGAGCGCGGTATAGAGCAGCGGGTGCCGCGGCGGCATCGAGCGGAGCGGCTCCCGGGCCGACGCGGTCAGCGCGCGATCGGCGAGCAGAAGAGGTCCGAGAGCCACTCCGGCACCGCGGTTTTCTGGAAGGTGTCCATGGCGACGCAGACCGTGACGATGCGGCTCTCCGCCGCCGGGCGGGCGATATCGCGATGCAGGAAGCGATAACGCCAGGTGACCGAGCTGCCGCCGACGCGCGGGATGGAGACCTCGATCTCGGCGTCGTCGCCGTAGCGCAGCGGGCGGTGGTACTCGGTCTCGAGATGCACCACCGGAAAGCCGATCTTGTGCTCGCGCAGGAGCTTCGGGTAGTCGATGCCGATACCGTCGCGGAAGAACTCCTCCATGGCGACGTGGCAGAAGTGCATGAAACGCGGGTAGTAGACGATCCCGGCCGGATCGAGATCGCCCCAGCGGACGTGCAGCGGCGTGCGGAAGGCCATGGGTCGAAGTCTAGCCTGCCCGCCGCGACTAAACTGCCGCCGGCTTCGGCTTGCCCGCCAGGTACTGCGGCGGCCAGGCGAGGTCGACACCGTAGCGCGTCGCCGCGTGCAGCGTGAGGTAGGGATCGGCGAGATGCGGCCGGGCCATCACCGCGAGATCGGCGCGCCCTGCCGCGAGCACCGTATTCGCATGATCGACGTCGAGGATGGCGCCCACCGCCATCACCGGGATGCCGGCTTCGTAGCGGATCTTCTCGGCGAACGGCACCTGATACATCCGCCCGTAGTCCGGCTTCGAGGCGGGCGAATTGCCTGCCGAGGAGACGTCGATGAGGTCGCAGCCGAGGCGCTCGAGCTGGCGCGCCACGACGACGGCGTCGTCGGGAGTGAAGCCGGAGCCGTCGGTCATCCAGTCGGTCGCCGAGATGCGGACCGACATCGGCAGCTCCGCCGGCCAGGCCTCGCGCACGGCGGTGAAGACCTCCAGCGGATAGCGCATCCGGTCCTCGAGTGCGCCGCCATAGTCGTCGCGCCGCGAGTTCGAGAGCGGCGACAGGAAGCTCGACAACAGGTAGCCATGCGCCATGTGCAGCTCGAGCCAGTCGAAACCGGCCTCGGCGGACCACCGGGCCGCGCGCACGAACCCGGTCCGGATCCGGTCCATGTCGGCGCGGTCCATCGCCTTCGGCACCGGTGCGCCGGCGCGGAACGGGTCGGCCGACGGTCCGAGCGTCTGCCAGGCCCCCTCGGCGGCGGTGAGCGGCAGGTCCGCGCCTTCCCAGGGCCGGTGCATCGAGGCCTTGCGTCCGGCGTGGGCGAGCTGGATGCCGATCTTCGCCGCCGAGTGGCGGTGGGTGAAGTCGACGATCCGCTTCCATGCCGCGCGATGTTCGTCGCGGTAGAGACCGGCGCAGCCCGGCGAGATCCGCCCGTCTGCTTCGACGTTGGTCATCTCGGCGATCACCAGGCCGGCGCCTCCCACGGCGCGGCTTCCGAGATGGACGAGATGCCAATCGTTCACCGTGCCGTCCTCTGCCGAGTACTGGCACATCGGCGAAACGACGATGCGGTTCGCGAGCTCGACCCCGCGGACCCGGAACGGCACGAACGCCGGCGGACGCGGCGCGCCGGAACCCGCTTGGCGGTCGAACGCCCGGTCGACACGCGCCACCAGCTTCGGGTCGCGCGCCTTCAGGTTGTCGTAGGTGATGCGCTTCGAACGTGTCATCAGGTTGAAGACGAACGGGAACGGCTCCTGCACCCGGTAACGGCTCGCGTTCTCGAACCATTCGAGACTCACCTGGGCGGCGCGCTGGAGCTTGGCGACGTCGACCCGGCGCGCCGCCTCGTAGGCCGCGAGCACCGCCGATACGTCGCCGGTCCCGAGCTCCCGGAAGGCCGCGACGAGCGCGATCGCGTCCTCCATCGCGAGCTTCGTCCCGGAGCCGATCGAGTAGTGCGCCGTGTGCGCGGCGTCGCCGAGCAGAACGACGTTGCCGCGGTGCCAGCGGCCGCAGCGCACGGTCGGGAACTGCCGCCAGACGGAGCGATTGGCGAGCAGGCGGTGTCCGTCCAGATGGCGAGCGAAGAGGCGCTCGCAGAACTCGACCGTCGCGGTCTCGCTCGCGCGGTCGAGTGCGGCGCTTCGCCAGGCGGCCTCTCCGCATTCGACGATGAAGGTGCTCCGCCCGGCGGCGAACGGATAGGCGTGCGCCTGAAAGAGCCCGTGCTCCGTCTCCTCGAAGATGAAGGTGAACGCCGGCAGCGCGAAGTCGGTCCCGAGCCAGGAGAAGCGGTTCGGCCGCAAGTCGATCGAAACCTCGAAGTCCTCGGCGTAACGCTCGCGCACGGCGCTGTTCACGCCGTCGCAACCGATCACGAGGTCGGCTGGGGGCAGCTCCGCTCCGGCCGCAATCTCGCGTTCGAAACGGATCGCGCAGCCGAGCGTCTGGGCGCGTTGCCGCAGGATGGCGAGGAGCTCGGTGCGCGCGATGGCGGCGAAACCGTGACCGGTAGAGACGATCGTCTCGCCGCGGAAACGGGTCTCGATCTCCGTCCAGGTGCGGAACCGGTGCCGGATCCGGGAGGCAGAGACGGGGTCGGCGTCATCGAAGAACGACAGGGTCTCGTCGGAGAAGACGACGCCGAATCCGAACGTGTCGTCCGGCCGGTTGCGTTCGAGGATCTCGATCTCGACCGCGGGAAAGGCCTGCTTCATCAGGATGCCGAAATAGAGTCCCGCCGGCCCGCCGCCGATCGCCACGATGCGCATGGCGGGATTCTACGTGGTCGTCTCGCTGCGGCGCTCGAGCACAATGCCGACGGAGTGGTCTAGGCTGCGGGCATGGAATGGTGGGTTGTTTCCCTGCTCGAGCTCGCCTGGGTCTCGGGCGTCGCGACCTGGGTCGCCACCGACCGCAGGGCGCCCGCCGCCACTCTCGCCTGGATCGTGACGCTCGCCTTCCTTCCTCTCATCGGCCTGCCCGTTTATCTGCTGATCGGCCCGCGACGAATGCTCCGCAAGCGCCTGCGCTACCAGGACCTGAAAACGACTCTCGCGGCTTCGTTCTCCGCTGCACCGGGGGGAACCGCGATTCCCGACGACGTCGCCCGTCAGGTGCGCCTCGCCGCGCGCCTCGATGAGGTGCCGCTCTCGACCGCCAGCGCGCTCGTCCTCTACCGCTCGGGCTCCGAGGCTTTCACCGCCATCGAGCGGGCAGTTGCCGAGGCTCGTCATCATGCGCACCTCGAGTTCTACATCTGGGAGGACGACGCAACGGGGCGCCGCGTCCGCGACCTGCTCACCGAGCGCGCCCGGGCGGGTGTCGAGGTTCGGGTCCTCGTCGATAGCGTCGGAACCGGACTCCGGGAGAGCTTCTTCCGTCCGTTGCTCGCCGCCGGCGGAGAGTTCGCACGTTTCAATCCTCCCCGCTTCGGACTGCGAATGCGGCTGTTGAACTTCCGCACGCATCGCAAGATCGCCCTCACCGACGGCAGTGTGGGCTTCCTCGGCGGCATGAACGTCTGCGACTGCGCAGACTGTGGGTACGCGCGGCGAGAGGCCGTGGCGGGACACCCAGCTGCGGATCGAAGGCGACGCGGTGCGCTGGCTCCAACGCGCGTTCCTCGAGAACTGGCAGTTCGCCACCGCCAAGCCGCTCAAGTTCTCCCCGCAGTACTTCCCCGCGCTGCCGCCCGGGGATCACCGGCTGCAGATCGTGCGTTCAGGGCCGGATCGCACCGACTTCCCGATCCACGAGTTTCTCTTCACCGCGATCGCCGGCGCCGACGAGCGGGTCTGGATCACCTGTCCCTACCTCGTCCCCGACGAGGCGATCCTCACCGCGCTCCGCTCGGCGGCCCACCGCGGGGTCGACGTCCGGCTGCTGGTCCCGATCCGCGGCGACTCCCGCCTCGTCGCCGCAGCGGTGCGCTCCTACTACGACGAGTGGCTCGCCTGCGGCGCCCGGGTCTTCGAGTACCGGCCGGCGATGCTGCACGCCAAGACGATGCTCGTCGACCGCGAGCTCGCCGTCGTCGGCAGCGCCAACTTCGACAACCGGAGCTTCCGGCTGAACTTCGAGATTCTGGCGGCGGTCTACGATCCGACGGTCGCGGACCAGCTCGCCGCCGGGTTCGAGGAGGACTTGCTCCGCTCTCGCGAGGTCCATCCGCATCGCCTGACTCGCCGCAGCTACCCCCGATACCTGAGTGAGGTCGGCGCCCGGCTGTTCAGCGCCCTCCTCTGACTTCGGGTACCGCCTCACTTCCCATGGGGCTTGACAGGAGCTCCTAGTGTCCTAGTACACTAGTACACATGATTCATCTCCCTCTGAACATTGACACTGCAGACCCCCGACCGATCGGGCGGCAGATCGAAGAGGGGATCCTGCAGTTGGTTATTTCCGGCGGACTCGCGCCGGGCGAGCCGATCCCCTCGGTGCGCGATCTGGCTCGCGACCTGCGGGTCAACCCCAACACGGTCGCCAAGGTCTTCCAGCGCCTGGGCGAGGCCGGGGTGCTCGAGATGCGACGCGGCGAAGGAACTTACGTCTCCCCGAATCCCCCGCTCCCCACCGCCGCCGAACGTCAATCCCGCCTGGCTGAGGCAGCAGCCCGCTATGCCAACGTCGCGGCCGGACTCGGCTTCGACGCCAAGTCAGCCGCCGTTTCCCTGTTCGAAGCTTTTCTCGCGCTCGAATCCCCGGAAAGGAAACGCCCGTGAAGATCTTGATTCGCGATGTCACTCTGCGCTACGCGCGGACGACCGCCCTCGACCGGCTCGATCTCCATGTCCCGGAGGGCTCGGTCTACGCCCTTCTCGGCAGGAACGGCTCGGGCAAGAGCTCGCTGGTGAAAGCGCTTCTCGGGCACCGCAAGCCCGACGGCGGCGTGCTGGAGATCGACGGCCTCGACCCGTGGAAGGCACGTCACCGACTGATGGGCCGGATCGCCGCCACCCCGGAGACCCCCGACGCGCCGCCGGCGATGAAAGTCGACGCGATCGGCAGCTTTGTCGCCTCGTTCCACCGCGGCTGGGACGCCGCCGGCTTCCGCGCCCGGCTCGATCGTTTCGGCATTCCGATGCAGAGGCGTTTCGGCGACCTCTCGCGCGGCCAGAAGGGCCTGGTCATGCTCTCGCTCGCCCTCGCCCAGAAACCTGCCCTCCTCCTCCTCGACGACCCGACGCTCGGCCTCGACCCGGTCGCCCGCCGCTTCGTCTTCGACGAGCTCATCGGCGAGCTCGCCGACCGCGGCACGACGGTGCTCCTCACCACCCACGATCTCGAGGGGATCGAGCGCATCGCCTCCCATGTCGGGATTCTCGAGCAGAGGAAAGCTGCTGGTAGAGGGAGAGCTCGAAGAGCTGCGCCAGAGCGCGGTGATCCGAGGGGCCGCGGCGCCGACACTCGAGAGCCTCTTCTTCCACTTCGCCGGCGCGGAGGGCAACTGACCATGCGCGGCTTCCTCCTCCTCTTCCGCCGCGACCTCCAGCAGCGCTGGATGCTCTTCGTCGCTTCGTTCGCCATGGGGCTCTTCATCTTTGTCCTGCCCTACCTGCCGGGAACGCGCATCCCCGACGCCGAGCTCCGCGGCGCCGCCGGCCTCACCGCCGCCCTCGCCTGGTGCGCCGTGCTCGCTCTCCTGCTCGGCGGCTCGATCTTCACCCGCGACCTGACCGAGAATCGCCTCGCCTTCGACTTCCGCCTCCCCGTCCGCCCCGGCGCGATCTGGGCCGCCCGCCTCCTCGCCGCCATCGCGACGATCGCCCTCGCCGCCGGACTCGTCCTCGCACCCTCCGCGCTCGTCGGCATGGACCTCGCCGGCGCCGCCGCGGGCCTCGACGTGCTCCTCGGCGTCGGAGAGGGTGGCCAGGGGCTCCCAGCCAGAACCGGAATCACTTTCGCCCCCCTGGCGATCCTTGCCCTCCTGCTCCTCGCCAACCCGGTAGCCCTCGCCTCCCGGGCGCGCCAGGCCTGGGCCGGAGTCGACATGATCTCGTTCGCGCTCATCGGCTTTGCGGGCTACTGGAGCTGGCAGACGCTGCGCCCCTGGGAGGCCCACAGCGCGATCTGGTGGACGACCACCGTGCTGGTCGGAGCGACACTCGTCGGCACCGCCGTCGCCTCCCTGCTGCAGGTCGCTCGCGGCCGCACCGAGACCGACAAGGCCCAACGCCGTCTCTCGCTCGGACTCCTGGCCACCGCGCTTCTGGCCGCTCGGCGCCACCACCGGGTACTCGCAATGGCTCACCCATCCGAACCTGAACGATCTGGTCGGAAACGAGGCAACGTCGCAGAGTCTCGGCCCCGACTGGGTGGTCATCCAGGGTCCGACTCGATCTCATCAGCAGATGGTCGCCCGCTTCCTGCTGGCGCCCGCGACGGGCCGAGTCCATCCTCCTCGGCCCGCTGCCGCAGAGGATGTGGTCGCGCCGCAGTGTGGCCAGCTCGATCGATGGCTCGGTCATCGCGTGGCTCGACGCGAGCGGCGCAGACTCCGAGGCATATCGACCTCTACCGGCTGTCCGCCACCGACTCGCATGCGAAGCCTGAACCCACTCCGGTCACCGTCTCGAGTCGCATCGTCAACTTCGCCCTCTCGCCCGACGGGACCGCCGTCGCTGTCCTCGAGCGACTGGGAGGCGACGGAGATCCGATGCGCCTGGTGGTATCGAAGATCGCGAGCGGAGACGTCACCGCTGCCATCCAGCTCTCGAGCTGCCGGCTCTTCGGCGACATGCTGTTCGTCAGCGCGAAAGAGGTCGTGATTCCGTGCGGATTCCCTTCCTACTCCGACGTCCGATTCCGAGCCCACGATCCTCGTTCGGGTCGATCTCGAAAGGAAGGAACTTCGCTCACAGGACTACTACCCTGAGCGACCGCCGCAAATCGACAGGTCGCTCGGGCTCATCCAAGCGGCGAGCGGCTGGCTCGTCCTTGCAGAGCGCAAGGAAGGCGACCTGACGGTCGGCTGGAACGTCCTCGAGCCCGAAACGGGAAGAGAAGTGGCCGGCCTCGAGCTGCAGGAACCGCTTCGCGATCCCTACGCGCGCGGCAGGCAACTTCGCGATCGCTCCTTCGCCATCGCCGCGGCCAACCGATCGGGAAGCAGCCTGCTTCACTTCTCCCTTCGCGGCGATCTCGAAACGACCGTCGTGCTGCCCCAGGGAACATCGAGGATCCTCGCGGAGTCCGAAGATGCGAAGTTTCTGATCGTGGCGACCGTCGCCGCAAGGCCCGACGGCCCTCCGCACGAGTCCTACTCGCTCGTCGACCTGGGCACCGGGACGGCCAAGGCGATGGCGGGCGCGCTCCACCTTCAGGACTGGTACGGGGCCATCGGCTCGAATCACACCGTCTTCTATGGTCCGTCGGGTCGCCAGCTCTGGTTCAATCCGCAGAGCAAAGCCCTTCAGCCGCTCCTCACCGAAGCGCAGTACTTCGAAGAAGGACTTCCGACCGGGAGCTCATCCTGACCCTCCGGCACTCGTTCACCAGAACACCAACAAGGAGACCTGCCATGAATCGACTCTGCACCGCATCACTCGCCGCCACCGTTGCGCTCTTGGCAGCCACCTGTATCGCTGCGGAAACCGCCGCCCCCTGCGGTCGACCCGATGCGGGCGACGCTCGACTCCGTTCGCACGGTCGGTGCGGCCCTCTACGCCTGGGACAGAGATCAGGGCGCCTGGCGCGCCGGGGAACCAGCAGCCGATAGCCTGCCGCCCGAGGCCGATCTCTCGCAGATTGCCGTCCTCTCGGCCAAAGAGCTCGAAGCGCTGCTGGTGCCGCGCTATCTGAAGAGTCTCGAGCTCACCGACGGCTGGGGGCGCGAGCTCGAAGTCCGCCTCGACCGCAGCCGGAGCGGTTGGGATGCCATGGCCGTTCGCTCCGCCGGCGCCGACGGCAAGCTCGAGGGTGACCGCTACTCCAGGGGGGCCTTCGACAAGAGCGATCCAGCCGCGGATATCGTCTGGGCTGACGGCCTCTTCGTGCGCTGGCCAGGAAAGTATGGGAAGTAGAGCTGCAGGTGGGGTGCGCCGTCGGGTGCCAGCTTCGCTGTGAAGAGGCTGGCACCTCTTCCATCACCTCTTCCAGCTCCTTTCGATGTCGGGCTACGCGACTTCCAACTCCACGCGCACCCGTCGCCCGAGAGCCGTCGCGATGTTCACCAGGGCATCCAGGGAGAAGCGCGACACGCGCCCGCGCAACAGGTCGTTGATGCGCGGCTGGGTGACGCCGCAATGCGTCGCAGCGTCGGCCTGCTTCCAGCCATTAGCTTTGACGATGGCCGCGATCTGGCGCATCAGCTCGGCCCGCGCACGAAGATTGGCTGCCTGCTCGGGGGTGTCGGCGATCGCATCCCACACGTGGTCGAAGGTCTCGGTTCTGGTCATCGCACGCCTTTCGTCAATTCGGTGAATCGCTTTCTGGCAACCTCGATGTCGCGCTTGGCTGTCGCCTGCGTTCGTTTCTGGAATGCGTGCAGCACGTAGATCGCTTCGGCGCGCCTGGCAGTGTAGATAACCCGAAAAATTCCGCTGTCATCCCTCACACGGATCTCCTCGACGCCCTTTCCGATGGCCGGCATCGGCTTGAAGTCGTCCGGCTGCTCGCCCCGCTGCACTTTGTCCAGTTGAAAGCCCGCATCGTGCTTTGCGTCCGCGGGAAACTCCCGCAAACAGTTGAGCGAATCGCCGAGGAAGCGTAGGCGCTTCACGG
>CAWBFZ010000010.1:0-331495 GCA_963788175.1 Thermoanaerobaculia bacterium | reverse complement strand
ATGGGTATAAATTCCGGCCGATCGGTTTGAACTGATTTCTTCGCACGTAAAACATAGTGCGTAGTGCGTAACGTTGTCGCTGAAAAGCGGAGGCGAGATCGTCGCTTTCGCTTTTTGCTTGTTAGATTTTGGATTAAAGCACAGGTACGCCACACCGAATTCACACGCTTCCTATCGATACCTGCCCCTTGGACAATTTCCGCGTTGTTAAACTCTATCGTGAGGATGAAGGCGGCGTTAGCCAGAAATCCTGTTCGGTTGGCCGCTGCATTGATCGGCAACTTGCGATTACTCTATCGCAGGCGTGCGAGGCGTGTCAATGGGTTTACGTCGTAAGTGCGGCGCAGTTTTCGGATATCTATCAGCCGTTTTCGAAATGATCTTTGACGGTCGTCCGCGCCCTTGCCAACTCCGCAACGGTAATGGACGCTGAATCGGCTGGCTCAGATTCATGCCAGATTCAGCGAATAGGGATTGGCTTGCGTATGTCAATTCAATTTCAAAAAGGAAAACTTAACTATTCTCAGAGGTATGCTGCCGGCTCAACTCGATCCCTTTTTCCGCTGCATCTCTATCAGGAGGCAAGCCGCCCGCGTTTTGTTGCACAAAGGAGAAGTGGCGTCATGATTCGTGCTCGGTACGAAACCTGTGCGAAAACCGAGGGGTATCACCGTCTCGATTGGCATGTATCTTCTGGAAGCACAATTGTGGTAACACATCTGGACTGCCGAATACAGACTCTGATAATTGACGTGAGGCCGTTTGAAAAATCAAACGCCCAACACAGTTTGTTTGATCTATCAAACGGGTCGTTCAGGAACTGATCTATCATGTGGGTAGTTATAAAACTGGGCAATTCGTGCAACACCTCTGAGCAAACATGGCTCGACCTTTTTGGCTTCTGTTCGCAAAGAAAACCTGTAACGGAATTTGGAGACATTATGGGTGACAACATCAGTTTTGCATATTGGCTTAGGCGACGTTACGCGCGTTGGCGCTATGGTCCCTTCAACGTTCAAAGCGTCATCCATCCGGAACGCCGGATATCACAGTTCAGTCAATGGTTAGGCATCGACCTACACCTCCTGATCGGCTGGATGAGTGGTGAGTGTCCTGATCCGGAATCAGAGGACTTTAGGCGAATCGCAGAGAAGCTGGGGCCGAATGTCTACGATCGGTTGGGGCTGCCGCGCCCGAACGCGCCTGCGCGCCGTTTCTGGTCAGACATGAATTCAGTCACGGCCTGGCGCGTCCGACGCAGCGACTAGCGTGTCGCCGGAGAAAGACTTCATGAAACCAACGTTGAGATAGACAGATGTTCATCAATCATTGGCCAACCCACTATACCGTTGTCACTAATCGCTTCGGTGCCGATCCAGCCTATTATCAGCGCTTCAGTTTACCGGGCCACGAGGGTGTTGATTTTCGCGTTCAATATCGCGCCTTTGTGTCACCCATCTACTCATGCACGGACGGCACTGTCAAGTTTATCGGTTATCGCTCAAAGACCGATCCATACGGCTATCAAGTCCGTATCATCACCCAGTATGAGGGCGATCAGTACGAATTAGTCTACGCGCACCTGACCAACGGCTCGTGTCCACTACATGTCGGGCAGGCCGTGCATCCGGGTTCGGTACTCGGTCAGGGCGGCGCTACGGGCAACTCGCGCGGTGCACATCTGCACCTCTCGCTTATCAAGAAGAACGCGACTGCATTGAAGCAAACGTCGTACCCTTATCGATCTGATAAATCCTGAACCGCACCTCAAAGAGTATATTGCTGTCATGGGCCTTGAAGTGGAGTGGAAGTAGCGACTTGCGCCCAAAAACTGCCTGACGGAATGATCAAGAACACAATGCCGGGCTGCTTCGTCGAAGCAGCCCGGCATTGTGGTTTGCAATAAGAAAGTACGCATTGCAGACAATTAATCTGAGGCTGCTATCTGTTGTTGCGCTCATTTGGGCTGTGCGCAGGAACCAGTTGGCTGTCATGACGGGGGAGTCAGGTGAAGAAGCGGCCACGTCTTCGCGGGCGTGTGCTAACCACCCGGACAAGTGCAGTACCATCGACTTGCTCGCGCACCCAGCCGAATTGCAGCCTTGAGGACTGAACGGCTAGCCATATGCTGCCATCGATTTCCCGATTGCGCGAGTAGACGACCAGTCTTTCACCAATCGTAGCGCGACCCAGGGGGGCGAGGAAGACGTCGCATCGCGGACGCAACGCCAGGCCGCGCGCGTCTCGCACGGCTTGCGTATCCTGGACCTCTACAACATAGGGCGAGCCGGGTACACTATCAGCCAAATATCGCTCTTGACCACACGCCGCCGGCACCACGCCCATGACGCCGAGTTCCGTTTGAACTATCTGCCACGCGTGACCGGCACCGGTGAGAGCTGTCGTCGGGCCGAAGGCGTAGATCTTTTGCCCAAACATCAGGTGACCTATCTGTCGCGTCTTTAAGTCGGCCGCAGCATACATCGCCAGCCCACGCGGTTCGGTCACCCACATTTCCTTCGACAATGCCGCCAAGCCAAGATGGGCCGTCTCCGCCTGAATCTCACTGCCGTCAATCGGATTGGCCAAATGGGGAACAATCAGGCAGTTGTTTGCCTGAAGAGATGAATCAAATCCCGCCCAGGCTTTCATGAAAACTTTGCTCGAGTAGGGTCGCTGGTATCCGGGACTGAGCGGATATGCGGGATCGTTGATGATTATCCGATCGTGCTCTTCATCAAAGCCCGTGACCACAACAAAGTGTTCTCCGGTTAATGACTTATCCCAGCGATAGAGAATTTTGTCGTACTTGATTCTGACAATCGCAGGCCGGCCTGAATCGATCAAATACTTTAAATCTTCCAGAGTATACCCGCGATGAGCAGATACCTTTAGGCCACCCGCCTGCAGCAAGCGAATGACTTCACCGCCGCTGACGGCCTGTATACCTTGTCGGCATTTTAAGTCCTGCAATTCGGCAACCGATACGCTGTGTCCCAGACTGGCTAGCAGCATTGCCACACAGGCAGTTCCGGAATCCGTGTATCCCAGAAAGCATCCAGACCAAATTGTGAACGAAAGGGAACATTCAGTAGTCGACTTGCCATGCGTGTGACTCCGGCATCGATTGGCAGCAATACCGCGCGAGCAGATTCTCTGCTCAGTCGTGCGCAATCACATTCGCGGATCGAACCTGATCATCCTGTCCAATAATTAAGGTGACATAGATGATGTCGGCACTGTCAGGCAGGATCGATACAGTTATGGGGCCGATACAGGCCGCATAGACTTGAGTGTCTGCTCCCTCACGGATGTGTAGCGTGCAATCGGTCGGAACAGCGTCTTCCGGGCCGAGCGTGTCGCCCAATTTCCACCCCACTTTCTGCCAGTCTGACAGATCGATCTTTGCGGTTGCATTCGCAATTGAAAGATAAGCTACCTCTGTGCTCTCGATGGTCACCAGTCGTGGATCATGTGATTTCGATGGTGTATCAATTTGTGCTGAAGCGGTGGGCGCTGAGCATCCTGCCAGCGTTAAGATCAGCAAGAGGAATGCACCCCCAGCGCGCGCCAGACGCAGCCATATACTACTCTGGCAAATCGTACAGACCGCAAAAGGATCGGACGTAGTCGTGAGATAACATACTGGAGATTCATAGTCTTGTGCCACGACTTCATGCTTGAGAGGCAATGAACTGGGCGCGACCTCCTTCTACCAAGAATGGGTGCTACA
Source organism: Thermoanaerobaculia bacterium (assembly GCA_963788175.1). Lineage (GTDB taxonomy): Bacteria > Acidobacteriota > Thermoanaerobaculia > Multivoradales > JAGPDF01 > JAGPDF01. Next base: position 327,762 of record CAWBFZ010000010.1, on the reverse strand, counting down.
CGACATAAACCTTTTGCAGACACTAAACAGGGCGAACGACTCTGGCCTTTTGCGATGCGAGATCGTCGCGTTGGACTGCAGACTGTCCAGTATCGGAGGAATTACGTCGCAAGTGGCTGTGACCAGCATTATTGACCTTTGTCGGTATTTCTCCTGCCCGGAGCCGTTTGACCGACATGTTGCGTATGAAGGCTGTTCGCAGTTGCGGATCGCTGATCCTGGCCGTTTCCAGCACAGCATCCGGACAGATCACAACCTGTCAGATCGGCATCCTCTAAATCTGCCTGACTCAATTCGGCATCACGCAGACTTGCTCTACGTAAGCTGGCTCGCGTCAAAATGGCTCCGATCAACACGGCCTTGTTCAGCCGGGTTTGTTTGAGAACGGCACTGTGAAGGCAGGCTCCTCGCAACTGGGCCTGGCACATGTCTGCTGATTCCAGGTTGGCCTGGCTTAGATTGGCGTCACATAGCGTTACGCCAACAAGGCTAGCGCCGACCAAACATACCTGTCTGAGGTCCGCCCGATTCAGATTAGCCCCGTCCATTAACGAATGACTCATCCGTGCGCCCGTCAAAATAGCGTGGCTTAGGTCGGCCCCTGCTAGACTAGCGCGCTCCAGGGTAGCTTGATCCATTACAGCATATTTCAAGTTTGCGCCCTTCAGATTTGCGCCCGTCAGATCGGCACCGCTTAGGATGGCACGACTCAAGTCGGCATCAGCGAGATTCGCCCAGACCAGGGAAGATTTGCGTAGATCCGCACCCGATAGCCATGCCCGGCTCAAATTAGCCTTTATTGAGCACCGTGCCGCAAATTCGCTTCGCACAAATGAGCGGCACTCAGGTTAGCTTCACGCAGATCGGCTGAGCTGAATCCGAAAGTGACAAACTCGCTCCGTGAAAGTCGAGCCTGGCCAGAGAGAGTCCGCGCAGATCCAACCCCGCCAGGCGTGGCTGCTCGCCGCACCGATCAACATCATGATCAGTTCTTTTCGAGATCGCTCTGCCATAGACGTTCACTCTCCTGTCAGTATTCGTCATCGGACACAATGCGGTCAGGCAAGGCTAGATGAATTGATTAGCACCCGGAATAAATCATCGGGAGAAGCGGCGCGTATCATTCGGTCCGCTCACCCATAATAGGCCGTGTAAAATCGGTGAGCGAGCCTCGGCCATGTGTCAGGATTAATGGCAACCACATGACGCTGTGCGAGATCGCCTACCCCGGCGTCATCTGGCGAGAACCCGACCGTCAATCGAAAACGTGACATGATGCCAGAATTAACCACAGTCTGAAGCCATTTCGACGCCCGCACGTTACCTTCGGCTGTCGTTGGTTCATTTGGCAGCAACAGATAAATTCGCTGATACTGAAGACGTGGCGCACCACGCTGACTTGCCGGAGGTGGCGGCGGGGTCACGGGGTGCTCCAGAATTGGAGGTTTGCCGTAGACGTATGGTTCGCTGAGCGGTTGGCGCGCGGGCGGGACCGACAGGCCCGAGGTGAGATAGTCGGCAAGTGCCGATAACGCAGCTTGGATATTAGCACCGGCCCAGTTGCCCAGAGTACAGATGGACGCCCCTACGACATAAGGGTCTCGCCGCAGTTCCGTATCGTACCACTCGAAATCCTTCAGAAATACCTTTTGATCTGGGAAAACGGCGCCGCCGTTCTGCGCGCACTCGGTGATCAAGAGAGGTGGATTGGCCTCATTCGGTATCAGAATCGATTCGTAGAGCTGGCGATACCGCAGAGCATGATAGGGTTCAGTACCTCGCAGTGTGATTGTCTCAGTTCCAACGCCGCCGTATTCGTGCAGTGCCAGATAGTGACCACGGCGCTTCGCCGCACGGAGTGCTGGCAGCATTTGCATGACGGTGGCGACATTGTGCGGATTGCCGGTTGAACAGGCATACAGCGCCAGTTTGAATCCGTCAGCCTCCGCCAGATTCATCAGCCGAGGTAGAATTCACTTTGCCAACTCCAATTTGCAGAGTATTCATTAAACGTTTCCCACACATCAATTTTCTGCCGGTTGCTCTTCCATGTATCGACCACCAGGCCATAGTACCACTGAGCCGCTGCTGTCGGGTCGCGGCGCGATCCATCGGGATTGACTGGTTCAATGGCCTGAAGATCATATCGACCCGCTTCGACTCATTCAGACGGCCCACCAGTCAAGACGGTATTTCCAAGGAGGCGTTTTGCTTCTTCGGCCGCGCCAAAGTCGTCTACACATTTGACGATGGCAAGACCTCTACCCGCAGCGGCTACACGCTGCAGAAAAGCGCCATAGCCATTGCGCGAGCCAATAACAACATGAAGTCCAAGTTTGCTGGGAACGGTAGTCGTCATAGTACAGTGCCTCACCAAAAGACAAAATTGTCGCTAGATTTGCAGCGCTGCCCAGTGCTGTGAATCACTCACTGCACTCCATTCAAGTTCGTGGCGCTTTTCGTTCCCCAGATCCGCGAACTCCAGATCTCCAGATGAGTGCCAAGCCCCACCAGAATGATATTCTTTTCCAGCTGGGCGTATGTACGTAAGTTCGGCGGAATCAGGAGATGGCCACTCGGGTCTGGCTCGGTCAGGCTCGTGCCTGAACAGATGAGACGGCAGAATTCGCGCGCTAACGGGTTTAGTAGTGGCAATCCATTGATCTTGGCCATCAAATTTTGCCATTCGACAGGGGAAAGACCATTACACATTGATCGACACCACGGGTCATGGCAAATCCTGCCGCAAGGTCAAACAGGAAGATACGAGGTATGGCTATACGGCTGCGTCTGTCGAGAGTTAGTGATACTTCGCCAAAAAGACGGTTAGTCATTATACGTTTCGGAAGTCACTCAGTTGAAATGAAAATCATCGGCTTTCAACATCAAAGTTGCAAGCATTATAGGGTTAGTAACCCCCTGCACGGTTTGAGACATCAAAAGATGAGTGAACTGTAGTTGGAAAAATCAAACTCCTCTTCGCGCGATTGGTGGCATCAAAAATCAACACACTCCGAATCCCTTTGTCGGAGTGTGTCTGATTAAGGAGACTGTCAGGTTTTTGAACGGTTGGACAGGTGATGCTGATAGGGTCGGGCTGTCAGACAATTAGAAGCTGATGAATCGATAACCGTTTCCACGTTCAGTAAAGATGAAGCGCGGTTCTTTGTTGGCATCATGAATCTTCTGGCGTAAGCGCCAGATATACCACTTGACGCTATTGACGTTGACTTCGGTATCGTAACCCCAGACCGCCGTGAAGATGTCTTCAGCCGAAATCACTTGACCAGCGTTTTGCGCCAGAAAAGCCAGTATGCGATGCTCGGTTGGCGTCAGCACTCCACTTGTTCCTTGTCGATCACCACAATGAAGCCGGCTGGATCAAAATACAGATCGCCGTTGGCAAAGCGCTTGACGGTATTCCTTGAAGACGGCGGCAGCCGCGAACGGCGCAAGACGGCGCCGATACGTGCAATCAGTTCCTGCGGATTGAAGGGCTTGACAACGTAGTCATCGGCGCCAAGCCGCGATCCCTTGATCTTCTCTTCGTCACTCCGGCGCGAAGTCATGATGATAATCGGGACATTTGCCATATCGCGGATCCGGCGACAAACCTCCCAGCCATCCATATTGGGCATGAGGAAATCACAAACCAGATCGGGCTGAGTCTCATACATCCGACGTAACCCTTCTACACCATCGCGAGCGACTACCACATCGTAGCCCGCATGGCTAAGAAGTGCTTGACGACGTCCGCTTGCATAGCGTCATCCTCGATCACCAGAATTGTATCGGTCACGATGTCTATTTCCCCTAAAGATGGGATAACTGCAGCGTCATGAAAAACGAAATGGACGGATTTACCGCAATATTCCGGCGCTGCATTACGGCTACCGTGGGTTAAGGTTTAGGACTTTCGCTTTTAAATCAGCCGCATGGTAACATGCGGGCATGATTACCAAACAACAATACGTCGAATACTTGATTAGCACCGTCGCCAACTACACGGGCAGCCATCTGGCCGCGCATTGACAGACGTCAGCCACGATGTGATCACCGACTATCTGCGAACCGAGCGACTGACGGCGCGCGGGTTGTGGGAGTTAGTCGAGCATCTGATCACTGACAGTCCAGAGGCGTTCCTGCTGGTGGACGATAGTGTTCAGACAAGCGCTACTCCCAGTTCATCGAGTTAGTCAAGCGTCAATACAGTGGTGCGGAACACGGGCTGATCGCGCGGGATCGGGATTGTCAACTTGGTGCATAGTCCGGGCCACGGCGGTGATTTTTGGCCGATTGACTATCGGATCTACGCTCCCGACGCAGATGGCAAGACCAAGAATGACCATTTTCGCGAGATGCTTCGGCGGGCGGTCGCCGACAAACTGATCCAAGCCAAGACCGTGCTGTTTGACTCATGGTACGCGGCGGCGGATAACCTGAAACTGATTCATCGGCTGAACTTGATCTTTTTCACCACACTGAAAGAGAATCGATTAGTCAGCCTGAACAAGGCCGACGGCTACATTCATTTGGATCAGATTGATTGGACGCCGGAACGGTTACAAAACGGCGTGCCGGTTAAGTTGAAAGAAGTGCCCTTCCAAGTGCAGTTATTCAGGAGTCTAGTCGCCACAAACGGCGACATTGACTGGGTGATTACCAACAGCCCAGAGGAGACCTTGACCGCGCAGGTCGCTCAAGATCGCGAACGACGTGCGTTGGCAAATCGAAGAACTGCATCGCGGCCTCAAACAACTGACGGGCGCCGAAAAATGTCAATGCCGGAAGGCTCGCTCCCAGCGCAATCATTTGGCTTGCTGTTATCACGCGTGGCTCTCGCTCAAGGTCAAAGCAATGCAATCGAACAAGACGCTCTATCAAATCAAAACCGATCTCTTGCGCGATTATCTGCGGGCTGAACTGCGGAACCCGCGTGTCTCTGCGCTTCAGCCCGCTTAAGCGAAAGTCCTGAGGTTAAGTGATCCCTGGTAAGAATTTGGTCAAAATTGTACTAAAACCCAAAATGTATGTGGAGTGATCCGATCCTGGGCTCAGTTGGTCATTACAACAGTAATCTTATATCAGGATCAGATACAGGTAAATACGTAAAACTACTTAGCGGCCTGGACAACTTAACGTTTCCCCCTGCAGGATATCATTTGCACGCAGTGACGTTCATCCTGATTTTTGGTGATGCCACTGCCTCAATGATGCCAACCTGTGCCCTCCCGCCAATAGTTATGATACCTCACTACCCAAGATTAGGACCGTCAGATTTTGTTTGTTTTCTCAAACTGGCAACACACCTTTGTTTGTGCTGGCAAACGGGTTGCGGCAGACCGCATGCTACAATCCGTTGAAATCCTGACCGGACGAAGCTGCAAGCTCCATCGACAACTGCTATCGCGACGACGAAATTTAAGGCTGGTGCCTGTGTACTACCACTTTAGCACGTCCCCAAGACAGATTGGAATGAAGACTACCAGATTGAATAGTCCAGCTCCGACATCGGTCGGCGATCTTCAGTCAGAAGGTAAGGCAGACCAATCCAATCAGACCATTTTCACTCTGGCCTCAATCATTTCGCACCTCACCCAGGTCACTTCATTCTCACAGCCGGACGCGTTACTACGTTTCGCAGCAAAGAATATACCGGGTCTCATTGGCAGTGCAGGCTGCAGTATCTATCTGAGGCCGGATCTGGCACTGAAGTATGATGGACTGCTCCAGGATGAAAATCAACAACCAATCCAGGCAAGGGACATTTCCGATGAGTTTGTCGTGCTATCGGCATCGACGCGCCCAGATCTGGAAGCACTGATTGGCAAAGCGTTCTACCCCGTTGATCGCGGCCTGAGTGGAAGAGTACTGGGACAAGGACTGCCACTTCGACTAAGGAACTATACTGATTTGCAGGAGCAGCTGGCGGTAGCGCCTGGTCTGCACTGGCAAGACCGCTATGGCGATGAAAAACACTATCGGTACACCGGCGGCTGCCGCCCACTACTGATCGTACCGCTGACCGCGAAAGCTGGCGCATTGGGATTCATTGTCTTTCCAGCCACACTGGATAATAAACCCTTTACGCGCTTGGCGGAAGAAATCGCGGTGATCGCTGCCCAGAATCTAGCCAATGCTCTTGAGCGGACATGGTATATCCGCGAGCAGGACCGCCACATTCGTCATCTGGTCGATATCGGGGCCAAGCATCAGTTGGGTGAGATTTATGAAGCAGTGACGCAGCGGCTGGGCTCCATGTTGAATGCGCGCGAGTGCCAACTCTATGTACGTATCGATGGTGGAAGCGGCGCTCAACTGGCAGCCGAAGATGGCCGTATCCTTGAGGCCGGTACGGGGAAGACCTATCGTCCTGGCCAAGATGTCATTGGCTGGGTATTTAAGACGGGATTTCCCCTGCTCATTCCCGATACGGATGAATTCACCCGTGATGACGATGCATGCATGGTTGACCTGGAACGATTGTTATTGGGAGCCAGGTTAAATTCTGAAGACGGCATCCTGAAATGCGATCAACCATTGCCTGGCCCGACATCATTACTGGTAATTCCCGTCCAGAACCACAATGGCTTAGTGCTCGGTGTTCTGAGCCTGCCGTCGCACGCTAAAAACCCAGTATCGGCCGGGACGCCCGTTCGACCAAGACGACCTTCATGTGGCATTATCGTTTGCCGGAATGATCGCCCTGGCGATTGAGCGTGAGCGACAGGAGCGGTTAAGCGGTCTACTGACTGATCTGGGTCTCTGTTCAGATCCGTCCGCCATGTTCGATCTGGTCGTGCGCCGAATGCCACAGCTGATTTCCGCGCTGGACTGCAACATTTATCTGCTTGAAACGGGCAACGGTACGCCAACACGCCTCCGGCTGACCAGGACCAGCAGTCTGAGCCTGGCTAACCTAGTGCAAGCGCCTGCACTGAATTATCAAATTGGTGAAGGTAAGACAGGCTTTGGCGCCCTGGCGCGTAATACCCTGGTGGTCAACCATTATGGTATCGGAGAAGCCGATCGTCATCTGCTCGAGGCGGAGCGCAGTCGTAGTCGAACTTCACAACCGAATGACCTGCTTGAAAGATTGGTCGACGAGCGCGGACGGATGGTTGGTTTGATTTCTCTTAAGCAGGGTGCCGATGCGCCATTGCAGATTCAACAGGCATTTCACTCGCTGGTGCGGCAACAGGTTGCAAACCTGACAACCGGTCTGACATCACCCAAACTGGCAGATTACCAGCGCTGGGGAGTACGCCCCGCCTGGTCGCTTGCTGTGGTGCCGATCAAGTCCGATCAAGATGAAGTGCATGGAGTTATCTCAGTGGGGCGGCCTGTCCCGGGCACACCATTCTCGGCCGACGATCTGGCCTTACTTGAATCCATTGCGGGCCGCCTTGCCTCGGCCATACACACCGTGAAAGTGCAGGAACGGCAGAGCCGCCTGATGGTCACCTTAGCCCATGAAATCAGTACTCCGCTGCAGGGTATCCTGGCGGATGCGGAGAATCTGATCTCTGAGTTGCCCGATCGACACGAGCTCAGCCAGTTGGCCAGCCACACGTTACATCAGGTCCAGCAGCTTCACTTGCTAACCGAAACTATCATGACTGTTCTAGCAGAAAGGTCCCCTACGCGCTCATTCGCTGTACACAACCTGGCCCGGCCGTTAAAAGATGCCTGCAAGATGTTTACGAGCGAGGCCGCGGCGAAAGGGTGTGATATTCTGGAGCCGCGGGCAGTGGAGTCTCGATTCCCTGATGTTGAGATGTCCTTGTTCGATCTAACCTTAGCCTTCAAAAACCTGGTACATAACGCTGTGAAGTATTCCTTTCGGCCGCGTCGGCAGTGGGAAGGAAATCGTTACATTCGCGTCATCGGCCGTTGGGCTGATGAACAGCAGCAGTTGTATAGTGTAAGTGTTGAAAACTATGGTGTCGGTATTCCGCAATGTGAGATTGACAGTGGCGCCATTTTCCTACCACATTATCGCGGAGTGAAGGCGTCCGATCGGGGGCGCACCGGTGCGGGCCTTGGTCTGGCGCACGCCCGTCAGATTGTGGAAGACCTACACCACGGAGCCATCCAAGTAACCAGCAAGCTGGTCACAGGCGAGGCTTACCTAACGACTTTTACAGTGATCCTACCGGTTAAGCAAGCAATGCGCCTAGACCACTAGGCGGAGGACAAGCATCATGAAGAAGCGCATCCTCTGGATTGAGGACGATTACCACGCGATCCGAGGCCTGATGAGGCCACTGGAAAGAGCCGGATTTCAAGTCGATGCCGCGACTTCGGCCATCGTAGGTTATCAACTGGCCATCCACTGGCAAGTCTATGATCTCATCGTGGTTGATCTCATTATGCCGCTGAGCGATGATGATCGCGCGCTGCCCAATGTAGTCAAAGACTGGGGCCGTGAAGAGCATGTTGGCATCGGCGTGCTCAAATGGTTACTGGGCGATCTGAAGGTGACCTGTCCGGTATTGCTGTTGTCTGTCGTGCGTCACCCTGTACATACTTATCAGCTGGGTGGCACTGGATTGGCCAGTTATTTGCCTAAGCGCGGCCTGTTGCCGTCCCAGGTCAAGGCTGAAGTCTTCCGCTTGCTTGAAAGTGCGGCCAGTGGTTCAGCCAAGGCTGAATAGCCTCTCTCGCCGAAGACCATGTCCGATTTCATTCCCGGCTTAGTGTTTCTGACGATTGTGGTATTGATCGTCGTCAACCAGGTGATCCACTGGGTGATTCGCAGCCGCGTACCGGCCAGACTATACCTCAAGCATCTTTATCCTCGATGGACCAACCAACTTTCGAGAAAGGTGATGCACGACGGGCCGAAAGGGAAATCTACCAGGCTTATCTTGAGCAACTGCTCGATCCCAATCTGACGGTAAGGGAGATCACAATTCAATACCTGGCCCAGCTATCGGCTACTCAGGAACTGGCTGACCGTTTGATTGAAGCCCTGCGCTTCCAGCGGCCCGGTGATTTTCAGAACCGTCTTGCACAATTGTTGCGCGACACGTTGCATGATTTGACCAGGAACGGAGCGACCACATCGGCCCGGTTTACACGGACGCAATCTGCCTGGGTCTGGGCTTTGACGATTTGGATCACCGAAGTGATTGTGGTGTGTGTCTGCTGGTTATATTTGCCCTCTGTGTCTGTGGAGCAATTTGTGTTGCTGGGCGTGGTTGTAGCAGTGATCACGTTTCTTCCTCTGACGTGGCTTGTGCGCGAGAAGCGGTCGCTGGCGCAATGGGCCGCCCTCAGCACGGGGATCGCACTAGCCCTGTTGTGGGCATATTCAGATGCGACACATTCCGGCACCGTAGTTACATCCAGGATGTCGTTGGAGGATTATGGCTTCCCCGGTATTCAGCTGCAAATCGTTTATCCCAGATGGCTGACCGCTGACGATGTTGAGCTGTGTGCCGATCGCCGCAACCAAGTAACCATGGTCGTCTACGGTAATAATCAGCCTGCTGACGATCCGGTTGAGATTTCTTTTAAGAACGATCTCGGGACTTTGACGATTGTAGACAAAGGCTGCATGACGCTCGACAACCAATTCCTCGTGGATTCGTCGATTCCGACCGGGAAGTCTTCCGACTTCTTCATTAAGCCCACCAATCGCGAAGCCCTTCTTAAACAGCAAGTCACCATCGTGCCCCAGGTGCGCAACCCCGCTTCAAGTAGTTCTGTCGCAGTCCCGGTGAGCGAGTTGGCGTTCGTCATCAGGTTTGAGGATCAAGTCTGGCAAGCGATTCGCAACATCTGCAAGGTCGGCGCCGGTGTCGCCACGTTTCCGGCATTTCTGGCCTTTCTCATCATCTGGCTGCGCAAAGAACAGACAAAGCAGCGTTAATAACAGGTGCCTTGGCCCGCAACATCCTGCGGTCAGGTGATTTGTTCCGAATGGGGGATGATCTGCAATCCGGCCGGTGATGGTCGTCAGCACGAATGGCGCTTACCATGCACGACCAACCGGACGCCGATCCCCAGCAGCACAAACGCTACTGCTGTCAGGCTGACTGCCGCCATCTGCGGAATTGACCAGTTGGTCGCCATAACCATCACATTGGTGTCCGGGGTAATTAGTTGTTCATGACTCCATCGGGCCGATGATGGCATATCCCGGTCTGGCTCGTGATAGGCGAGTAATTCGCGGGGAGTATTCGACGTCGTGGAGGTGTCAAGCACGATGTTTCGCATTGTGTCTGCGGTAACCTCTCGCTCGACAAGAAGATGCCCGCCGTCCAGATGGTGGTTTTTGCCTAGTATAGCCGTTGTGTTTGACTGCCAGACTTGCGCGGGCCTGGCCAACATGGCATCGGGCAGAATACTCACCTGCTGATCCTGTTGTTCAATGCCATAAACCAACCCGATCGCGACGGCGCTCAGCATCACGCTCAATATCAACTCAAGCGTAACCATGCGCTTCCGTCGCAGGTGTTTGCGCCGCAATTGGTCAGCAGATTGTTGTTGGGCCTGTGAAGAAGCATCTGGAGTCGTGTGGAACTCAGCCTCTCTAGCCTGGCTGGCTGTGGTTTTGAGCTATCTTCAGCATATCATTCATGAGACGCTTCCTACAGCAGGGATTTCATTGTCGCGATCTGATCTTAGCCGGCATGTTTCCTAGCAGGTGCGTCCGACCACGATCAGGTACTTGCCAGGATTCAACTTCTTCTTGTCGCAATCTGATATGGCCCGGGCCTCGCACTCAGGCATAACCCCGAATTCATCCAGGGCGTCACAGACCACGGGCAAGAGGAGCAGCCTCCATTGCTTGACCTTCGATGCTTCCAGGTCAAAGAGTTCCCCTGTGATTTCTTGCAAGGGATAGGTCTTCAAGTACACCAGGATGAATAACAACCGATCTTCATTCGATTGCAAGGCCCCTTTTCGATCAGCGCCAATCTGCCGCTGCCGCGAATGGCGTTGTCCGTGTGCCGCGGCATTCGACCGGCTCACCTTGTTGAAAGCCACTAGTAAGTCGTCGAATTCGGTACGCGTTAAGCCCGTTAAAGCCTGTAGTTTTTTAGGCTTATCTTTGATGTGTGCGTAAGTCAGTCCCATAAGTTTAGGGTACGTTACTTTGGAAAACATCTATGGTTCTCGCTGCGTGTGCCTTAGCATGATCTCGACACGAGCGTAAGCGGCTGCCACCTGCTCGATGGCCTGGGCGCGTATTTCGGCGATTTCTGCCTCATGGCGCTGCAGTTGCTCTGAAATTCGTCGCTCGGCCTCATTTTGAGCGCCCGCGATCTCGTTGTCAGCCTCGGCCTGCAACAGCGTTTCGCGCCGCTTGAGATGGATCACCTGCTGTTTCCAGTGAGCGGCATCGATCCGCCATTCCAGCAACCAACCAAGCGACAGACCGATCAGTAGGCCACAAGCGCCGAACAAGAGCTGTGTAGTTTCCAAATTTGTCTCTCTTTAAGGAAGTAAAATCAGACTAGGAAACCCGGTTGATCAAGCAGAGCACCCACCGATGCTGCGATGCCGGTGGCTTGGCCCTCGCGTATCCATCCTTCACGGGCGTTATCCTGCCCAGGCCAGCTCACCGCAAACGCAAAGGCCGCTCCCACATTCTTTTCTTTCCGAAGCAATTGAAAATAACGTGCATACTGCCGGCCTTTTTCGCGTGGATCGACGCCTGCGTGGTTGTTGCTGAACTCAGTGATCATGATCAATTTATCAGGATAGCGGTCGCGAAACTGGCGCCAATACATTCCGGCGTTGTTGCCTCTCATCGGATAGGTTCCCCCATCTGGCGATTGCCAATAGCAGTGACATCCTATCCAATCACATTCCGTGATCGCGCTGGAAGCATCATCGAGAAAACCAGGCACATTAGGCTGAGGCGATAATCCTGGAAATCCCAATTTGATTTCGGGGAAGCGCTGCCGCAACAGTGCTAGCACCTGAGTCAGCCACGCGCCAAACGCCTGTCCACCCTTCCAGTTCCAGTCCAGCCCTTCTTGAATGAGATTGGGTTCATTATGCACTTCAAAATAGCGCACACCTGCTTGATAAGCGGCTTGCGTGCCCATGAGGACTGTGTTGACGAAGACCTGTGGTGAGAATGGCGTCTTGGTTTGCAGATCGACCGGGAAAAACAGTCGGGCCACAATCAACTTGAGGGTTGGAATACGCTTCAGATTCTCGATCATCCGTCGCGTGTCGTCGGGATCGGGTAAAGTTAGCATCTTGAATGCTTCCACTTTACTCTCGCGTAGCATGGCAAATTCAAGGGGTGTCATGGGCTGTGGATTTGCAGCACCTACGCCTGCCAGGCATTTACCGAATGACCACACTGGCTGAGACGAAGGACCCGGCGGGGTGGCGCCGGATACCCACTCAACGAAAGTGATGTTATCTTGCTTTTCAAGCAACCAGCCATACCGGCTGCCCGATGTTCGCACCCACAGCCACGGCGTATCGTTCTCGAGCACCCGGCCATACACTATGAGCTGATCGTTGGGCTGCACTTTGGCGAGCTGAGCCGCCGACGTCGCACGCCTCTCAAACACGCTAAGCCCGGCTGCGCGTGCTGGCTGAGTATCCAGTACCTTGACAGTCCACGGCGCTGGTGGTTGTTTGGACGATAGGTAACGTTCGTTTCTGTAGCTCATCTGAACAAAGCCATTTTTCCCATTGTCAGTGCGTACTTCCTGCCAGATTCGATCGGTCTCTTCATGCAGGAATTCCTCACCGATAGCGATTAGCCGCCAACCAAACGGAACGCTACCCAGGCGCTGCGCTGATGTGCTCGGTTCGGCCCGAAGCACCAGGCCAAGCGGTGCTATAACCCACATGGTGGTCGCGGTTGAAGGCGCGGGCGACGAAGTGTCGATTGCCAAGCCCTTTTCCGGGCTCACCTTGTGAACTAGATTGACGTCACCCGCACGGTCTCGTATCCATCCGAATTTGAGGCGTGTTGACTGCACACTTAACCACACTACGCTGTCTTCACCTGTAAAGATGTCATAGACGGTAAGCCTCTCGCCCGATTTCGCTTGATCAAGCGGAGGAATGTTGATGGTCCGCTCGGGTCGCACCCCCAAGCCCCCGACTTCACTGACGGGCTTGACGTTGTTCACCTCGACGGGATACGGGATGGGTGGCTGAGCCATCGACAGGGTCGGCTGTTCACCAACCCGATTGCTGATCCAACCGACCAAATCGGAGTCAGTGGAGACCCGATGCCAGACTGCCTGATTACTTAACACTGCCAGATGTTGGCCAAAAACTAGTTGCGAAACGGTCACCGCTGAAGCGTTCGGCTGGCTCAATAATGACAATCCGGCTGGAAGAGTCAGCCAAGCATCAGTAGTTGGTGGCACAGGAGTCTCTCGGACAGGCGTCGCGCCAGGAACTGAGGCAGAGAGCCTGCGGGACGAGCAAACAGAAATTACCGTTATGATCCTGTTGAGCAAATCCCCCCCACGCATTCATGAAATCACGATAGGCGTAGGGCCGTTGATAACCTAATGCACCCGGCGGGTAATCTGGATCGTTCAGGTAGACGCGTCCCAGATCATCATCGTATCCGACGACGACGACGAAGTGGCCGCCGACATAGGCTCGATCCCAACGTTCCGGTAACTTGCCGTATTTGACCAGAGCTATCAGTGGACAACCTTGATCAAGCAGTCCCTTCAATTCAACGAAGGTTGCGCCGGTTTTGACGGACAATTCCAGACTGAATGACTTGGCCGCGGCAGTTAACTGCGTGATCGACACATTGCCTTCCGTCGTCAGACCGCTAGCCACTGTTACCGCGTTCGTGGTGACGATCTTGCCCATGGCGCCCAGCACCATGGCCACGCAGGCCGATCCACAGTCACTGCGCTTCGCAGTGGCGTCGGCATCATTTTGCGAACGATAGGGAACAATTAAAACACGGCCGCTCATGGACTTAGGCTACTCCCAGCAGTGTCTCGCGCGACGCAGGAAATATCACATCACGCAAGTTGGTCACTCGTAACTCAGTATCCTTCAGATCGACGTCAGTGAGATCGATCCTAAAAAGATCGGCGTTGGTTAAATTAGCATGAGCCAGTATCGCGCCACATAATTTTGCGCCGCTCAAGTTGGCATTGGACAGGTTCGCGTGACTCAAATCTGCCCCAGCGAGATTGGCGCCACTCAGATCAACGGCGCTAAGATCAGCATGGCACAACCGGGCATGCGCCAACTCGGATCGGCCAAGGAGTGCTCCATTGAGGCGCGCATCTTGCAGATTGGCTTCAGATAGATCCGCCGCCTCCAGATCAGCTCCAAATAGGGACGCTTGTGTCAGAATGGCGCAAGGGAGAGCTGCTCCGCCGAGATCCGCCAGAGCCAGATTCGCTCCACTCAAATTTGCTCTGGAAAGATCGGCGCGACTGAGATTGGAATTTCTTAGGTCAGCCCTCGTCAGGTTGGCGTCCTGTAACATGCACATGAACAAATTAGCTCTGCCCAGTTGCGCCTCACTTAAGTCAGCCGCTTCGAGATCGGCGCCTCGCAGGTTGGCGTTCTGTAGATTGGCCGAACGCAAGTCGGCACGGATCAGGTGCGCATCTTGCAGATCGGACTTGATCAGATCCGCATCGCGCAGAGATGCTCCCTGCGCGAGTGTTCGGTGCAGTTGGGCTCCTCGTAGATTGGCTCTGTCAAGATTGGCTTCGATGAGGTTTGCGCCGTTCAGCGCGCAACCACTCATATTGGCGTCACACAAGCTGGCTCTACTGAGGTTGGCGCCTCGCAGATCGGACGCGCTCAAATCGGCCCGATCGAGAGAGGCATGCCGTAGATTCAGCAGGGACATATCCAGCCGGCTGAGATCAAGCCCGGCAAGTCGATACTTGCCCCCGGCTGTATTCAACGCATGCAACAATTCATTCCGAGTGATTTCTGCCACATTGATTCTTTCGCCAGATCAGTTCAGCGATCGAGAAACTCAGCCTGTACCCGCGTCGTGTGTTCACTTGGCTGGGTTGACACGTGCCAATGTGCTTTTCGCGCTATCGAAAATATCCTTAAACTGCTGCAACATGCCGACTAGCGAATGCAGCGGATAGGTTCCCGTGCCAATAACGAAACCTGTCAGAAGCACATCCAGATTGGCGGGTACACTGGCGACACCAAGCATAGCGAACATCTGCAGCGAAGTCATGCGGGCCACGATGACACCCAGCAATAACCCTACGATAATGCAGGCGGAGGTTTTGGCTTTTCTATAACTGGCTGATGCAGTCAGACTGCTTAGGTTTCTTTCAGCCTCCGTGAGGCGTTTTTCAGCGGCCACTAGAACGGACTTGACTTCCTCCATTTGTTGCACGATGTCTGCCGTCAAGCCTGCGCGTGGTTGATCTGCCTCAAAAGTAAGGCCATCCATGCGTTGGTCGTACAACCCCGACGCGTCTGCCAGCCACTGCCGAGCGCGTTCCACTTCTGCCTCCGCGCTCTTCAACCAACGCATACCGCGGCCCAAATAAGCCACCAGGGCATGCCAGTTATTCTCAATAATGTTGAAAGTGGACTCTAGTGCCCGCTCGACCGCTGCCGCAGCGATAAACAGGGGAGCGAGAACCACCATCAGACTGACTCCCACCTCAAGCGGGTACGCCGCAGCCTCAGGAATCGGCGGCCCCAGTAATACCCAGCCTAGAACAATGCCCCACGCTAAGGCCACAATCGCGATAAGTGCAAAGTACCAGCGCCGCGTCGTCCTGTATTTGTCACGTTCATCCCAGGCTGGTTTCTGAATGGGCTGATGCGCCACGCTAACTGCGGCATTTACCTTAACACTTTCAGCGGCCACGGTCTCGTTTAGCCGTGGTCCGGTCAACTTGTTGGCGGAGCCTTGCAACTGCGCCAGCCCCAGCCGCGCTATTTGATTGTTGGGATTGATCGCCAAGGCGCGCAGCAGGCACGTTTTACGCTGATCCACCGTCGTGTACGTCGCGGAGAGCCATAGCCATGCTTTGTCGTTGTAGGGATCGCTACGCAGGATTCGTAGCAGCGACTGTTTGCCGGTTGCCACGTCGCCTTGGATAATGGCATCGATGGCAAACGCTAGAGCCGACTCATCAGTGGCTAGCATACCTGGAGATGACGACGTGTCTGGCATAGGGAGATAGAATGGGTTAAAGCCAGACTGTTATCCGGGCTGGCCGGCGTGTACACATGTGACGTCTTTCGCTGCGGCCTTCAAGATAAATTATAGAAGCACCGACAGTATACGCGTTGGGGGGATCAAACAAAGATACTGATCCGGTTTAAAAAAACAAACCGCACCAGTGCGCGCGCAATGAAAACGAACCATGGCGCATCAACTGCGGGGTGTTAACCCAAAACTACACAGGGTCGCCGGTTGAACAGTGTTGCGGCGGTGAACTTCATCACGTAGACTGAAGGTGTCGCATCACATAGTCTATTCAGCGGATGATCGACAGTGAATCGATTAGCGGAATCGCTTGCGCACTGCTTTATCAAAAGTTCGAGGTGGATCAGCCAGGGAAATTGACGCAGACGACCCAGTACGAGATAAGTCTTAGCAGCTAATGAATCGATAACCGTTCCCGCGCTCGGTGAATATGAAGCGCGGTTCTTTGTTGTCGTCGCGTATCTTTTGCCGCAAACGCCAGATATACCACTTGACGCTGTTGACGTTGACTTCAGTATCATACCCCCAGACTTCAGTGAAGATGTCTTCAACCGGGATCACCTGACCCGCACACCGCGCCAGAAATGTAAGGATGCGGTGCTCAGTCTGTGTCAGTTCCACCGGCGCCTTGTCTACAACCACAATCAGGCTGGTCGGATCAAGATACAGAGCACCGTTGGCAAAGCCTCTGATGGTGTTCTTCGTGGACAGCGGCAGTTTTACTCGGCGCAAGATGGCGCCGACGCGCGCAATCAGTTCGTGCGGATTGAAGGGCTTGACAACGTAGTCATCGGCGCCAAGGCGTAATGCCTTGACTTTCTCTTCGTCACTGCTGCGCGAAGTCATGATGATAATCGGGACAGTTGCCATGTCGCGGATTCGACGACAGACTTCCCAGCCGTCCATGTGGGGCATCATGAGGTCTAGCAAAACCAGATCAGGTTGAATCTCATACATGCGACGCAATCCTTCTACGCCATCGCGGGCAATCACCACGTCGTAGCCCACGTGACCAAGAAGGATTTTGAGGACGTCTGCTTGCATCGCGTCATCCTCAATCACCAGCAGCGTTTCAGACATGGGGCTAATTCTCCGAATAGGATGCGGCAACAGAATATATATCGGCGCCTAAGTCAGGCGCACCGGCCAGCCAGGCACGTGTCAGCACGATTACACAAGGAATCAACCGTTAGTTCACCCTCGCACATTGCTCGTTCAATGTGTTCAAGAAGTTCGTCAGAACCCCGCCCGGCGCTGTTCAGCAACAGCATGCAGGTGGGGCGGAAAGGCGGGACAGAGGTTGGCCTGGTAAAACTGCAAAGTACTATTTTGTGAGGTGCGCGCCCGATCTTAACGTACTGAAGATACATCAAAGAACGGATTCTTGCATGAACATTGCGTGAACATTGCGTGAACATTGCGTGAACATTGCGCCAATCGCTAGAGGGCCGGAGGTGACCAGCGCGGAGTTGACGGTTAGTGGGCCACACTATAGCCGACGCCGCGCGAAGTGGCTATGACTGAGCGCCCGGCGGCCGTCTGCATCTTCCGGCGAATGTGGTACACGTGTGAGCGAATGATCTCGGCGGCTTCCTGCGCATCGCTGGCGTACCCCTGCACTTCGCGGATTAACTCCTGCGGCGGAACCACGCGCGGCGCTTCGCTGACCAGATAGGCCAGCAGATCAAACTCAGTTGGGCTGAGTTCCAGCAGCATGGCGTCAAGCGTGGCCACGTGCCGGACTGGATCGATGATCAGGCTGCTGTGCTGAAGAAACCGATCGGTTTGTTGATGTAGCTCAAACGGGCGGGCGGGGGACGTTCCCGCGATCGGGCCAGCCGCCAATCGGCGCAGTTGCAACTGTTCCTGACGTTTGATCAGGCCCGCGCGCACGCTCTCGCGCAAATCGACGCGTTTTGCAGGGCTTAAAGAGGTAGTCGTGCGCGCCATGGCGCAGCGCTTCCACCGCCGACTCCAGCGAAGCATGTGCCGTTAGAATGATGATGCTGGTAGCCGGCCAGCGCTGGCGCAGATCAGCCAGCACATCCAGCCCGCTAACCCCCTTCATTTTCAGATCGAGCAGCACCACGTCAAACTCTGTCGAGGCCAGCCGCGCCAGCGCTGCTTCGCCGCTGGATGCGGCAACGACCTGATAGCCTTCACGTGATAGAAAGCGCTCCAGAAAATAGCAGATGCTATCTTCATCGTCGATGACCAGAATGGTCGGGCTGTCCGCAGTCCTTGTCATGATGCATTCACAATCTGGTGGTCTGACCCATAGGGAAGAAAGATGGTAAAGGTGGTCCCCACACCTCAGCCTCGCTCACGACGGTCAGGTCGCCACCCAGCGCCCTGATAAGTTCGTAACTGATCGATAGTCCCAAGCCAGAGCCGTGCTCTTTGGTTGTAAAGAACGGCTCGAAGATGCGATTCAAGTTCTCGGGTGAAATGCCATATCCGTTATCGGTAACGTCGATGCGAGCCACCGGCTGCAGGCGATCGTCCAGGCGCCGTGTGTCGAGCGTCGCTACGATGCGCAGTTTTCCCCTGCCCGGCATCGCGTCGATCGCGTTCAACACCAGGTTCAACAAGACCTGCTTCAACTGATCACCGTTGGTGGTGATGGTGATCGGCGGCTGTGCCGCAGTTGTCTGCTCGACGGTAATATGGCTATCTTGCACGCCTGTTTGGCCGTTAGCACCAGTACACTGTTGATCGTCGCCGCGATGTTCGTCGACTGCAGGCCAGACCGGGCTGGTCGGTAGAAATCGCGCAAGCGCTGCACAATGCCCGCGATACGTTGCACTTCGTTCGCGGCCACGTCCAAATCCTGCCGCCAGCGCGTTGCCGCCGCTCCATGAAGACGGAGCGCCTCTTCTTCCAAATCCTCGCGGACTAGAGTCAGGCAGCCCTGCACGGCTTGCAGGGGGTTGTTGATCTCATGCGAGATCGATGCGATTAACCGCCCGAGCGCCGCCATTTTCTCCGCCTGGATTAATTGCGCCTGCGCATCTCGCAGGTTGCGGTATTGTTCCTGCTGTTGCTCATGCAACTGGGCGTTTTCCAGCGCGCTAGCCGCCTGCATGGTCAACAATTCTACCAGCTGCGCATCGTGATCGTCGAACTGCCGCATGCGCTGATCGCCAGCGAGAAACAGGACGCCGAGTGGCACGCGTTTGCCCAGCAACGGCGCGGCAATCACCGAGACCACCTTGTTCTCATGACGGAAAGCCTCAGCCCGGCCCTCCCAGGCGTGATAATCATCCAGCATCATGACCGTGCGTTGCTGAAAGGCCCGTCCCGGCAGGCTTTCGCCGGGATGCAGTTCCACGCCAACGTCCTCGGCGTAGAAGCCCCACCCGACGGCCAATAACAGAATATCACGTTGGTCGTCGTACAGGTATACCGCGCTGCCCGCTGCGCTCAGCAGGCCAGCAGCTTGCTCGACAATCGAGCGCAGCAGCGGTTGCACGTCTAGCTGGGCATTCAATGTCAGGGCAATTTTGTAAAGCGCCGTCTGCCCTTCGCTGTAGCGTTGCAGTGTCTGTTCCGCCTGTTTACGATCAGTAATGTCTTGTGTGGAACCAAACAAGCGAAGCGGATTACCTTGCTCGTCGCGGTACACTTTCACGCGGCTGTAGACCGTGCGCATCTCGCCGTCCGATCGAATGAGCCGATGCTCCAGGCCATCCGCTGGTTCACCAACCCTCAATCGTTGAATTCTCTGGAGCATCCCCCCTGCATCATCGAGCGGCAGGAATTTGAGAAAGACCTCCTGGGTTACTACTACTTCCTGCGGCCGTAAGCCAACCAGGCGAAACATTTCATCGGAACACTGCAATTTACCAGTTACTAGGTCCCAGGTCCAACTGCCAAAGTGAGCAATCCGCTGGGCCTCGGCCAGATCCGCCTCGGAACGGCGCAGCGTCTCCTCGATTCGTTTGCGCTCGGTAATGTCGCGCATGACGCTGAGGATGGCGAGCTGGCTGCCATAATGGATAAGGCGGCCGTTCACATCTGCATGCAGCACAGTGCCGTTGCGGTGCCTGTGCGTCGTCTCAAAACGGATTTCACCCGCTTGCCTGATCTGGCTCAACCGCTGCGCCATGTTGGTGTGTTGGTCAGCCATCTCCAGATCGGTGACATTCAGACAGGCCAGTTCTTCCGGCGAGTAACCATAGATCTGACAGGCCATGGGGTTAGCCTCGACAATCTGCC
This sequence comes from Thermoanaerobaculia bacterium, assembly GCA_963788175.1. Taxonomy (GTDB): domain Bacteria; phylum Acidobacteriota; class Thermoanaerobaculia; order Multivoradales; family JAGPDF01; genus JAGPDF01. The sequence continues at coordinate 307,376 of CAWBFZ010000010.1, read as the reverse complement.
CAGTCAGCGTTGCGATGAGGATCGCCTCCCCCGCGCTCTCGAAGAGTGAACGATAGCGCTGCTCCGAACGGCGGAGCAGCTCTTCGATCAGTTGGCGTTGACGGATGTCTTCTTGCAGCACATCATTGACTGTTTGCAATTCCTTCGTTCGCGCGATGACGCGCTCTTCCAGTTCCAGGTTTAACCGCGAGATTTGTTCCTCGGCCTGCCTGCGCCTCGTGATGTTGCGGATGACCGACACTACTTGTCCGCCCGCTACCGGCACAAAACGTGCTTCATAGTATTGTTCCCGTACGGGCAGCGGTAGGGCGTACTCCAGGGTTTGAATGCCTGGTTGCGCGACGGCAAGGCGTACTTTGTCACCCATTCGTTGGCCGAGAGATGGCGGAAAGATAGACTGTATCGGCTTTCCCGGAAAGACCTCGGACGGCAGGCTCAAATCCTCATAGGTATCCGACCGGTAGTCCAGGATCACGCCATCGGCCTGTAGGCGGAAAAAGAGATCGGGAAAGCTTCAAAAGTCGCACGCAAATTCGCCGTCGTCTCGCGCAGGGTCTCGAGAGCAGCCTCTCTTTGGGATTCCGCCTGTTTGCGAGCAGTAATGTCCGAACCAGCACTGAGCAGAGCCAAGACAAACCCTTGCTCGTCGCGGACTGGTGTGACTGAGAGATCCACCCAGACGACATATCCGTCCTTGTGAAGATAGCGCTTCTCCAGGCGGTAAGCCGCCTGCTGGCCCGTCAGCAGCCCGCGCATGGCCTCCACGGTTGCCGGCACATCGTCGGGGTGAGTGAGATCGTAGTAGGAGAGGCTGGAGTAATTCGTCCCTGGTATAACCCACCATATCTAGCAGACATTGATTGGCCTCCAGCCAGGCACCGTGCGCATCCGACAGAGCAATGGCAACGCCCGCCATGTCAAAGATTGCTTGCAGGCGGGCGTTGCTCTGGCGCAAAGCCTCTTCCATCTGTTTGCGCTCGTTGATATTGCGACTGGCCCCTAAATAACCCGTGAAACGACCCTGATCGTCAAACAGCTTCTTCACGATCACGTCGGTCCAAACGGTGGACCCATCCTTGCACGGTTGCTCCAATTCATAAGTTGCCGGTACAAAGTTGGTTTCGCCGTGGGCTAGGCGTGGCTCCGCAGCCTTAATGGCAGCCTGCATTTTTTGCAACGACGTTGGCGTCAGTGCCTCGGCGGGAGATTGCGCTAGAACCTCAGCGACCGTGTAGCCGCGTAAGGTTTCCACCGAAGGACTGATGTATGTAAACTGTCCGGCGGGATTCATCGTCCAAATCACGTCCGTCATGTTTTCTGCCAGCAAGCGATACTTTTCTTCACTTGCGCGCAGCGCCTCCTCGGCGCGTTTGCGTGCGGTGATGTCGCGGGAGACGCCAATGATTTCCACCCCGCCAGTTTCATTGTGCAAGAACGTGGTTTGAACTTCGGTCGGCACAGTGGTTCCGTCTTTGCGCAGTCGATCGAGTTCATCCGTATAAGAGGCATACCCGCCGTTTTGGGCCGCAAACGCTGCCAGACGGTCGGACAAGACAGTGGAAACGAATCGCCACGACTCAGGGGTAAGCGCGGCGCTAGCGGGCTGCGCCAGCACTTCGGCGGGCGTATAACCGCGCAATGTTTCTACCGAAGGGCTGACGTACGTGACCTGACCCGTGACGGGGTTCATCTTCCAAATGACATCGGCCACACTTTCGGCTAGCAAGCGGTGGCGCGCCTCGCTTTGGCGCAACGTCTCCTCCACCCGTTTGCGCTCAGCAATGTCGCTGAGTGTAACACGATAGACCAAGGTGCCGTCTGCACCTTGCGCTGCTACCCCTTCTAGCACCACGTCTACTTTGGTGTGGTCTGGCTTTATCGTGCTCAATTCACACGTCTGCCGTATCCGGGTGTCGAAGAGCCGCCTGCAAAACTGATGGAATACCTCCTGATCCTGAGGCGCGACAAACTGCGTCAATGGCGTATTGAGGAGTTGCTCGCGGTTGACACTCCACATCGTTGCAATGGTCAGGTTAGCTTCACGGATAATGCTGGCATCGTCGATGGTGAGGTAGCCCATCGGGGCAAGGTCATACAGATCGCGGTATCGGTCGCGCGACACCTCAATCTCGCGGCGCTGGCAGCGCAACTCCTCGTTTTGTAGTTCAATCTCGATCTGGTGCGCCTGTAATTCGCGGTTGAGTTCCTGCAAATCTGCTCGTGACATAGTGTCCACCGCCGTTAGTCTCTGCCGCTGAATCTCTTCCGTGCTTCCGCGTGACATAGCGGCTTGGCGCTTCGTTGGTCGTGATGGATTGGCCATGCACACCATCCTTCTGTACTTGCCGGTTAGCCCTGCCGTCGTGACGACGGAGTAAGGCTTGCGGCTGGAGCCTATATTCCAGATACTTGTTGGGCGGAAAACGAATACGCCAATTTCTGGCTGGCGGACCGGCTCAACTCGCGCCAGACTGCCCATATTGTCCGTCTGTTTGTTCAGTTTGTCCATACATCGCGTTCTAAAACAACCAGATCGCTCGGTTCAGATTCAAAGTGCTTGCTTCATACCACGGACTTTCGACCGAACGACTTGCCTGCCAGGAAAACCACGTAACTTGACGGCATCCAACGCCTCCCACGCTCGAGATTTTGAAATCCTGCACGTTGGTCATGAGTATGCCGAATTCAGCGAGTCACTTTGCTATCCGCGCAATCATGGCGCGGCTTGGCGCGTGTCATGTGTGCCGGGATGTGGCGGTGACATCCCATGAGTTCGATGTGATTCTCCCTGCCGATGAGGCAGCAAAAAGCCTTGCTGTTTGCATGCCATGAACTCCGAAGTTATGATGGCATCTACTAAAGTCCTAAATGGCAATGAGGAGGGACGCTAAGTGGTATCGATCGGATGTATGGGTATAAATTCCGGCGATCGGTTTGAACTGATTTCTTAGCACGTAAAACATAGTGCGTAGTGCGTAAAGTTAGTCGCTGAAAAGCGGAGGCGAGATTGCCAGTCGCTGAAGGGCGGCTGGGGTTAGGTGGGTAGGGAGCTCCCTGCGCAATCCGCGCATTCGTGAGAGAAGAGGCCCGAAGACTTGTGTTCTGAGCGTGCGTGTCCATCCGGTCTCGAGAGCGACTTCGCGCAGGCGATCGATAGCCCGGCCCGGACCTTCCGCAGCGAGCAGATCCCAGACCCACCGCCGCGGGCTCGCATAGAGCGCATCGCCGCAGAAACCCGAGAGAACCACGGAATGACCCAGCGCCGCCGCGCGCGCGTAGCTGCGCTGATGGAACCAGCGAAAGGCAGTCTGCTCGGGGGTCGCCGGATGGATGGGCCACTCAGCGAGGTTCAAGAAAGGGACGGCGTCGTCGCAGTCAATCCACTCGATCTCGAAGCCAAGCTGATCCGCCGATCTGCGAATCAGCTCGCTCTCATCGCCTCGAGGGTCGGTGAACTTCCAGCAGACTGCGGATACTGGCGCGCGAGCGCCCCGGCTCGACAGGATACGCGCAGCGAGTGCGGCGATCGGTGTCGAGTCGAGGCCCCCGCTCAAGAGAACGGCGACGCGGTCGAGCCCTGTGATGCACCTCCGGACGCTAGCGTCCAGATGCTCTGCAAGCTCCTCGACATACTCCTCCCAGTGGGCGTGTTCGATTCGAGTCCCTGGAGACGGGCGGGCGAGCCAACGGCGGTGCAACACTCCGACTTGCAGGATGACCATCTCGCCCGGGAGCAGCGCCTTCACCTGCTCGAAAAAAGTATTGGCGCCGGAGAGCTCCTCGAAGCGAAGAACTCAGCGAGGCGCAGGGTGGAAAGCGGCTCCGCGCCGCGCGACGGCTCAAGGGCCGTGTGGTCGTTGGACGAAGCGACAAGGCGCCCGCCCTCGCAAGTGTACGCGAGGTGAGTCGTTCCCCATGCCGTCACGGGCGATGAGAGCGAGGTCCTTCTCTGGGTCGACCAAGGCGACGGCAAAGGTACCCGTCAGGCCATCGAGGAATCCCCGACCCTTGTCGCGGTAGCGAGTCAGGAGAGCTTCGGCGACGCCGCTTGTCGATTGCCCTGCGCCTGGCTCGTAGTCGGCCAGAGCGAGATTGTCGAATCTCCCGCGGAACCAAAGCGAAAGCCCACCTGGAGTGGCACTTTCCAGGGGCAAGTCGCAGGCGAGTCGCAGCCTCTTCTCGCCTAGCTGAATAGAAGGAAGGGGGGTCCGCTCTCGGCGGCGCCGGTGCTGACTCCCATGGTGAGCTGCCGGACGTCTCCGTAGGCGATCAGGACGGGCTTGGTCCAGCCGGAGAGTCGAGCTTCAGCGGCCGCGGAGGTCTGCGCCGGGCCGGTTTCGGGCGCGGCGAGAGGATTGACGACCTTCGGGCAGTTCAGCATGGGCAGCGCTCCAGTTACAGGCCATCTCAGCTTACCAGAGCGCGCAACACGAGCCAATGGCGGCCTGCGATGTCTGTTCCGGGGCTCGAACGCGCTTTGTCCGGGATCTGGACGCGAGACTCTCTCTTCGAGGGCTCTGCTCCGATTGCAGGCCGCGATTTCAGCGATAACTCCTGATTACGCAGTGGCTTGAAGTGGCGCCCAGCAATTCTTCCGATAGTGGCACTGGCAGTGCTCTCTCTCCAGTCGTGACCGCTCGAAGTGACCAGGAGAGAGACCCCATGAGCAACGCCCAAAGCTTCAACCATTTTCAGCGCTTGAGCTCCTTCGTGGTGTTAGTACTCACCGCTGCCGTCGCGCAATCCGCGGTTCAGTCGGCCGACCGGCCCATCGAGGGTAGCTACATCGTCGGGCTGCGCGCGGACGCTGGTTCGCAGTCGATCGGCGCTCCGCGGACGACCGCCCAACTCGCCAGCGACCTCTCCGGTTTCTTCGGTGGCCAGGCGTCGAGGACCTTCGAGCATGCCCTCCAGGGTTTCGCTTTCCGGGGTTCCTCCGCTGCCGCCGACAACCTCTCGCGCGACCCGCGCGTCGCCTTCGTGGCGCAGGACGGCGTCGTGACGCTCTCCGCCGTGCAGACCCCGACGCCCTCCTGGGGCCTCGATCGCATCGACCAGCGCGAGACGCAGCTCAACACGGAGTACGACTACCACTCTGAAGGCGCGGGCGTGGATCTCTACATCGTGGACACCGGCATACGCACCACCCACGTCGACTTCGGCGGCCGGGTCGACACCGTCAACGCCTTCACCGCCGTGAACGATGGACTCGGTACCGAGGACTGCGTCGGCCACGGTACGGTCGTTGCGGGCGTCGCCGGCAGCTCGACTTACGGCGTCGCGAAGGGAGTCACGCTCCATCCGGTGCGCGTTGTCGGGTGCAACGGCCTCGGCTCGATTTCGAATGTAATCGCCGGAGTCGACTGGATTACCTCCCGGCACCAGGCGCCGGGATCGCGCCGCGCAGTCGTCAACATCAGCCTGAACAACGGGTACTCGCAGCCCCTGGACGCCGCGGTGCTTGAGTCGATGACGCACGGAATCGTCTACGTAGCGGCGGCTGGCAACGATGGGGTGGATGCCCCCTGCTACACCTCCCCTCAGTGGCTGCCAGGGGTGCTCACGGTTGGGGCAAGCGACGAGAACGGTGCCCGTTGGGCCTCTTCCAACTTCGGCAGCTGTCTGGATCTTTTCGCGCCGGGAACGGCGATTGTCTCCACTTTCAACCGCAACGATTCCGACTCCATTGCGATGACCGGTACTTCCGTCGCAGCGCCCCACGTTGCCGGAACCGCGGCGCTCGTCCTCGTTGACCACCCGGCGGCGACACCCGATCAGGTGCAGGCCCTCATCCTGGCCGCGGCCACAGAGGGTGCACTCACCGACATCGGCGAAGGCTCTCCCAACCTCCTGCTTTACTCGGCCTTTCTGGGCTTCGGCGACGCCTTCTCCGACGATCTTCATCGACGGCTTCGAGGCCAGCGACGCCAGTTTCTGGAGCACGATGGTCCCCTGACCCCCACCCTCTTCTCTCGCGATTTTCCTGTACCGGCACCTCCTGCCAGGAACCCCACCGCCCCCGGAAATCCTCCGGGTGGCGGCAGCTGGCCGTTTTGAGCTAGAATCCAGTTCTCGGCGGCTTCGCCCACTCCCATTTTCCCGGAACAAGTTTCCGATTCATCCCGGGGTATCAAAGGGAGAAAGGCTAGCTGCCCGGAGGGATACGCATCTACAGCTCGGCCAGTGCCGCTTGCATTGCGTCCTCAAAGGGCGCTCAGGAGACTCTAGAATGTCCTACTCGTCCGACTCCATGTCTCTGAAAACCGCCGAAACCGATTCGCGACTCAATTCCTCGCTGGGTTCGTTGTCTCAGTCGCTCTCCTAACTGCGAGCTCTGCGCAGGCAGTCTTCTATCGCTATGAGGTTGTTCCGGCTGGCGGGACTGCAATCCCGAATCCAGGGTCCAACGGAACCTGCGACGCGACGAACCAACGGGACTTCGTATTCACGGTTCCGGATTCCTTTGTGGTTAATTCGATTGCCGTTGGGTCTGAACATCAGCCACGCACGGCGAGGCGACCTAAGGGCGATTCTGATTCCGCCGAACAACGTGCAAACCCAACTCTTCGCGGGCACAACGAACAACGGGGACCAACAAATCGACTACGACATCATGATGGCGCAGACGGCCGACCCGAACGGCGCCGCAAATCTGAACGATGGTGATACCGATCCAATTGCTGAGCCGTTCTACCATCGGCCAGTGACTATTGCCGGCCTCAATGGTCGCTATGGCGGGGTCGCCTCGCTCGCGACCTGGACGGTACGAATTTGCGACATTCGTACGGGAACTGCCGGCACGCTCAATCGCGCAGTTCTCGTTCTGGGGGACGGCACAGTGGCCGCCCGCGTATGCAGCTCCTATTCCACGTTCGACTGGGGGACGGTGAACGGGGACGGCAACCTCTTTGGCAGCACGACGGTGGATGGGATCACCCTGACAAAGACGGTGGCGTTGGCGTCGCCGGCGTCCTCGACCCCCTATCCGCAGAATTTCCGTACGCAGACCGCTGCCCCCGCCTCAGGGAACGAGCCGTCGCCCGTGATTGGAGGAGAGAGCGGATATTTCTTCAATAGTTTCGACGATTCTGCGGCTGGCGGCTCTTCTAACGAGAGCATTCGATACCTGACGAGCTGGAGTTTCTCTCAGGCGGTTTCTGACCTTCGATGGGTCATCCATGATGCGGACCGAAGCGCCAATAACTGGGAAGACACGTTCCGTTTGGTGGGAACAAATTCTGCCATCTCCGGAGCCTTTGTTCCTTTTGCGATCACGACGCAAACCAACCAGGCCATGTGGGGGGACATTCTCCAGGCCAACGGAGTCAACATCGACCCGTCTTCGAACTTGGCTACGGCCACCGTTGATTTCCAGCGGGCGGTTACTAATTTCGACGCCGAGTATTGGGCTGGGGACGACGTTGCGCCCTCCACGCAGCAGTACATCGGATTCGGCGATCCTCAATGGTGCGCTTTCGACTACGGCGATGCTCCGAACACCTACGGAACACTCTCGCCGCGGCGGCGCGCGCCATGTGCTGGGGTTCGCGAAATCTCTGGATGGGCGCGAACCGGCCGGACGGCGAGGCGGACGGCGACGCCCAACGCCGGCGCGGCTACGGCGAGATCAACATGCGGCAGGTGGCGTCGGCGGCATCGACGACGAAGGACGGCGTGACCACGTTTCCGGCCTGTCCGAACAACGGCACCTATTCCGTGCACGGTGAGCGCGTCGGACGTGCGCACCGCGGGCGCGGACGCGATTCGCGGCTACATCGACTGGAACCGCGCCAACGGCTTTTTCGACGTGCCAACGAGAGTCTCAGCGGCGACGACCGTGACTCGCGGGAACGCCGACCGACGAACTACGCGGTCACCTGGAGCGGCGGTGCCGGCGAATTGCGGCGGCACGACCTCGACCTACGCCCGCTTTCGCTTCTCGAGCATTGGGCGATCACCTCGCCGACGGGCCTGGCGGCGGACGGCGAGGTGGAGGACTACCAGATCGCGGCGTCGACGCTGCCGGTGACGATCGCGTACGTCGAGACCGTGCCGTCCGGGCGATTCGCTGATCGGTGCGCTTCACGACCGCGACCGAGACCGGTAATGCCGGTTTCCGGATCTGGGGCACGGCGTCGGCCGGGCGAGCGGGTGCTGCTGGGGAGCCTGAAGTCGCAGGGTTCGGACAGCTTCGTGCCGCAGCGCTACGAGTCGACGGTGCCGGCGAGCGGACTCAGCGCGATCGAGATCGAGGACGTCTCGGTGTTCGGCAAGAACCGGCTGCACGGACCGTTCGCGGTCGGCGCGACCTTCGGCGAGGAGCCGGAGGCGGACGCGGTCGACTGGGCGGAGATCCGCAGCGCGAGCGGCGTGGTGAGCGCGCTCGACCGGATGCGTTCGGCCGAGCGCGGCGGTCGACGCGGCGAAGACGGGACGGCATCGTTCCTGGCGCCAGCTGCTCGCGCGCACGCGAGGCGGCCTGCTGCTGGTGCGCGACGAGGGCATTCACCGCGTGACCCACGAGCAGCTGCTCGCGGCGGGCATCGATCTCGCCGGCGTCCCGGCGGCGCGGATCGCGGTGGTCGACAACGGTGTCGGCGTCCCGCGCTACGTCGAAGCGAGCGGCGGGGTCTTCGGACCGGGCGGCTACATCGAGTTCGTGGCGCGGCCGCAGCTGACGCTGGCGAGCCCGGTGGATGCCTACGTGCTGACGCTCGACGCGCGCAAGGCGATCGCCGTCACAGTCGGTGGTCCGGGTCGCGGTGCGTCGGGCGTGACGGTGGCGACGGATCGCTACCGTCCCGACAACATCTACACCTTCGCGTCGCCGAACGGCGATCCGTGGTTCGACGCGACGGCTCTGGCCTGGGGCGCGCCGGCGACGCTCAGCCGGACGTTCGATCTGCCGAACCTTGCGGCCGGCCCGGTGAACCTCAAGATCCGACTCTGGGGCTACGGTGACCTGGAGGGTGCGGCGCCGGACCACCACGTGATCGTGAAGCTGAACGGCACGGAGGTCGCGCAGCGGACCTTCGACGGCTTCACGCCGTGGGAGCCGGCGGTCGAACGTGTCCGGACGTGGCTGCTCGCGAGCGGCAACGTGCTCGAGATCGCATCTGCCCTGGGACACCGGCTACGACTTCGACTACATCGGCTTCGAAGGCTTCGAGGCGACCTACAACCGCGCGACCGTGGCCCGGGACGGGCGCTTCCAGGGCACGGTGGAGCGCATGCGCGCCTTCAGCATCGGCGGTTTCGCCGCCGGCGAGCCGGTGGCGTCTGGAAGGTCGCGGGCGGCACGACGACGCGGCAACTGCGCCAGCCGGTCGGCGGCGCGGTCGTCGCGGTCGGCGGACCGGGCAACGTCTACGCCGCTTCGCAGAGTGCGCTCTATCGCCCGGGCATCGTCGCCGGGGTGCCGGCGGCGCAGGCGGTCGTCCGCGGCCGAGTACCTGATCGTCACGCATCCGGCGTTCGCGGACTCGGTCGGCGATCTGGTGGCGCTCGAAGAGAGCCGCGGCTTCGCGACCGAGGTCGTGACGGTCGATCGAGATCTTCGCGGCCTACAGCGATCACGCCTCCTCGGCCGCGGCGCTGAAGAGCTTCCTCGGCGGCGTCGCTCGCGCAAGGGCAACCTGCAGTACGTGCTGCTGGTCGGGGCCGACACGACCGATCCGTACGATCACCTCGGATTGGGCTCGATCTCGTTCGTGCCGACCGACTACCGCGACTTCCCGCCGGTGGCGCGCTTCTCGCCGACCGACGAGAGTCTGGTCGATCGGCAGCAACGACGGGCTCGGCGACGTGCCGATCGGTCGTCTGCCGGTGCGGACGCCGGCGGAGCTCGAGGCGGTGGTCGGCCAAGCTCTACGCCTGGGAAGCGGCGATCGGAACCGGTCAGCCGTCGGCGCTGCTCGCCGCCGGCCTTTCGGACGGTGACCGTGCGCTGGCCACCCTCAACGAGTCGTACGCCGGCGAGCCTCGCCGGCTGGAACACGGTGCTGGCGCAGGTGGACGACGCGGGCACGGCGACGGTGCGCCAGCAGGTGCTCGACGCGATCAACTCCGGCGCCCACCTGGTGAGCTACGTCGGCCACTCGTCGATGGGGCAGTGGGACTTCACGCCGATCCTGAAGTGGCAGGACGTCGCGACGCTCACCAACGCCGGCCTGCCGAACCTCTTCACCGCCTGGGGCTGCTGGAACAGCTACTACGTCGAGCCGACGATCGAGTCGCTCTCGGCGCGGCTGCTGCGCCAGCCGGACGCCGGCGCGGCGGGCGCGATCGGCGCGACGACGCTGACCTCGGAGACGTCGCATCGGCTGCTCGGCACGCTCTTCTTCGCCCGGGTCAACGCCGGTGCGGCGACGGTGGGCGAGGCGTTCCATGGCGCCAAGCAGGATCTGCAGGCGCAGGGCGGCGAGCGTCGCGGCGCCATCGACGCCATCTACGGCATGACGCTGCTGGGCGATCCGGCGATGAGCCTGCCGCACCCCTGAGTCGCAGCTGTCGAGGAAGTCTCCCCGAGGGAGGGTCGCCAGCGGCGGCCCTCCTTTCTGTGCGCCCAGCATGGGCGCTGACCTTGGAGGTGAAAGTCCTCTCGAAAGCAGGCCATCGCGATCGAAGCGAACCGCAACTGCGGAAGGGCGACCGACCGTGGGAAGGAAGCGGGGAGCGAAACCGCGGGCCGATGTACAAGAACCGGATACGAGGCGACGCCGAGCGGGGCGAGCGGGCAATGACCGCGAAGCTCCGATGGCCAAGGCTCAGGCGGCGTAAATCCGGCGGTCGTGCGGTGAAGGGTCGTGTTCTTACCTGGGGAGATCTCGCCTTACGCCTGAAAGGGCGACGCGCTGCGTAGAGGCGGAGCGAGAAGTCAGCAGAGGTCGTAGTAGTCGCCTCTCGGGCGGCGAAGGGCCGAACGGAGAGGAGAGCGACGAAGCCGTGAGTCTCGGAGGCGCCAGGCCTCAGATGACCGGGCAACTGGAGCTCCCGTTTCCGGGTAGGGGTGAAGCCCCGAGAGGGAAGCGGAGCGACGAAGCGCCGACGGCGGCGAGCGAGACCGAGCGCTCGGGAGCGAGCGACCTGCATGGAAGCGGTGCTGGACACGCCGCAACCTGCAGGCCGCGCTGAAGCGAGTGAGAAGAACAAGGGCAGTCCCGGCATCGACGGGATGACGGTGGACGGAGTTGCCCGATTACCTGCGCGAGCACTGGCCGCGCCTCCGCGAGCAGCTGCTCGCGGGGAGCTACCAGCCTCAGCCGGTACGACGGCAAGCAGATTCCGAAGAGCGGCGGCGGGGTGCGCGAGCTCGGCATCCCGACGGTGCTCGACCGGTTCATCCAGCAGGCGCTGCTGCAGGTCCTGCAACCGAGGTTCGATCCGACCTTTTCGGAGCACAGCCACGGTTTCCGGCCGGGACGCCGCGCGCACGACGCCGTGCGCGAGGCGCAGCGCTACGTCCAGGAAGGCCGCCGCTTCGTGGTGGACGTGGACCTGGAGCAGTTCTTCGACCGCGTGAACCACGACGTGCTGATGGGGAGGCTGTCGCGAAGCGATTCGGGACCGTCGGGTGCTGGGGCTCATTCGCCGCTACCTCGAAGCCGGAGTCATGGTCAACGGGGTGGTGAGTGGAGCGGCACGAGGGAACGCCGCAAGGCGGTCCCCTGTCGCCGCTGCTGGCGAACGTGCTGCTCGACGAAGTGGACAAGGAGCTGGAGAAACGCGGTCATGCGTTCGTGCGCTACGCCGACGACTGCAACGTGTACGTGCGGTCCCGGCGTGCGGGCGAGCGCGTGATGAGGCTGCTTCGGCGGCTCTATGCGGGACTCCGGCTCCGCGTCAACGAGTCGAAGAGCGCGGTGGACCTGGCGACGCAGCGCAAGTTTCTCGGCTTCTCCTTCTGGGTGGCGCCGGGACAGTCGTGAAGCGCCGGGTGGCGCCGAAAGCCCTGGGAGCGATGAAGGACCGGGTGCGTCAGATCACGCGGCGGACGCGGGGACGAAGCCTGGCCCAGGTCTGCGACGGACCTGCGGTCCTACCTCGGCGGGTGGAAGGAATACTTCCGCCTGGCCGATACGCCGCGCGTCTTCTGCGGACCTCGACGAATGGATCCGCCACCGCCTCCGAGCCATCCAGCTCAAGCACTGGAAGCGGGGCCGAACGATCTACCGCGAGCTGCGCGCCCGCGGCCTGTCGTCGCTTCGAGCGGCCCAGGTCGCGGCCAACGCCCGCCGCTGGTGGAAGAACTCGGCCATGGCCATCCACGTCGCCTTCCCCAACTCGCTCTTCGACACGCTGGGGGTCCCCCGGCTCGCCGCGTAACCTCAACTCCCCGAACCGCCCGGTGCGGACCCGCATGCCGGGTGGTGTGGCAGGGGAACGGCGGGGCTGATCCCCGCCGTCCCCTATCCCGATTGCCCGCGCAGCTTCCCGGTTACTCCTGCAGTTCGGCGACGGCGGCGAGCACGGCCGGCAGATGATCGAGGCCGGTCGGAAAGCGCAGGCGATGGACCGGGAGCGCGCTGCCGGCGGTGGCGCAGGCCGCGAAATGGCGCTGCAGCAGGCCGGGATCGAAGAGCTTCGCGGCGACCGTCGCCCGGGCGAGTGCGAGGCAGGCGGCGGCGGGGCTGAGTCTCTCGATTTCAATGAAGCGGAGTGCGGGCGCATGCTCGATCTCGACGAGGCGTTCGAACGCCAGCCGGGCCGGCGCCGTCTCCGGGTAACCCGCCGTCGGCGGGAGCTTGAGCTGCGGGAAGTGCGGCAGCGCTCCGGGCAGAGCCTCGAGGCGCACCGGCAGCTGATCGTCGGCGATGCGGAGGAGCGCGTTGCGTCCGGACGGCGAGCGTCGCAGGGTGGCTGCGGCGAGCGTCGACTTGCCGGCGCCCGACATTGCGGTGAAGGCGATGGCGCCGCCCAGCTCCCCGCTGGCGCTCAGCCGCGCCACCGCGCTCGCGTGCAGGAGATGGATGCCGCGCAGCGCGAGCGCCAGCGCCATCGGCGCGCCGAGGGCGCGCTCCTCCGAGCGGGCGTTCGCCGGACCGCTGCCGTGGCGTCGCACGAGACCGCCGGCGGCGTCGACGAGGAAACTCTCGCCGTCTTCGAAGTCGACGCGGCGTTCGCCGCGCGACGACAGGAGGCTGCGGAGCCGGTGCAGTCCGCCATCGACCAGTCCCGGCCCGTCGTAGATCACCGACCAGGCGGCCGGCGCGGCGGTGGCGGCGGTCCGGACGGAGGGTCGCAGTGCGCGGACGGCCCCTTCCGCCAAGGGGCCGTTCGCTCCAGAGTCGGCCGCCGGCGAAAGGCTGGATCCAGCCGGCCTTCGCCGGGCCCTCATCGAGGAGGAGGAGGATCGGCCGGTCCGACGGATCAGGCTGCTGCGGCGGAGGTGCGCTGGACTCCATGCCGGACAAGTCTAGCCGGGGCGCGATAGATTGCGTCGACCATGACCCTCCCGCGGCACTTCGTCGTGCATCTCCTGTCGCTCGCCTTCGCGGTGGCGATCGCCTTCGCGCTCATCGAGCCGGTGCCGCCAAACCTCGAGAATGCGACCCACGACATCGCCTTCCCGGTCGACAAGCTGGTGCACTTCGGCCTTTTTCTCGTCGCCGCCTTCCCCTGGCGGCGCTCGCTCGCGCTGTTCGGCGTGAAGTCACCGGGCATTGCGGTGGTCGTTCTGGCGGCGGTCTACGGCGGACTGCTCGAGATTGCCCAGGGGCTCTGGACGCTGCGCGACCCGGAAGTCCTCGACATGGCGGCGGGGGCGCTGGGGGCGCTGGCTGCGGTGGGGATTCTCAGGGCGGTGCGCGGCAGGGGACACATAGCGGCTGGATGAGTTGCTGCTCTCCGCCACCGATGAGTGGCCGCAATATGTCCCCAAGTGATCCAGGGGAGTGGCCGCAATGTGTCCCCAAGTACTTTCTAGCCGCCCGTTATCCGGTGGCGTAGGTGCTCTTGTCGTAGGCGGCGACGATCTCCTCCGGCGAGCCGTTGCCGACCAGGCGGCCACGCTCGAGCCAGAGCGCCCGGGTGCAGGTCTCGAGGACGATCGCCGCCGAATGCGAGACCAGCAGGATCGTCACCCCGGCGTCGCGGAAATCCGCCAGACGCTTCTCGCACTTCCTGGTGAAGGCGGCGTCGCCGGCGGCGAACACCTCGTCGAGGATCAGCAGGTCCGGCGTCCAGGCGGAGGCGATCGAGAAGCCGAGCCGGGCGAGCATGCCGGAGGAGTAGGCGCGGATCGGGGACTCGATGAAGTCTCCGAGCTCGCTGTACTCGATGATCGAGTCGAGGCGCTCGCGGATCTCGCGCCGCGAGCGGCCGAGCAGCATGCCGTTGAGGAAGATGTTCTCGCGCCCGGTGAGCTCGTGATCGAAGCCGGTGCCGAGCTCGAGGATCGGCGCGATGATGCCGTCGCACTCCACCGCCCCGGTCGTCGGCTCGAGGACCCGCGAGATGATCTTGAGCAGCGTGCTCTTGCCGGCGCCGTTGCGGCCCACGATGCCGATCACTTCGCCGCGCGCGACCGAGAAGCTGACGTCGGTGAGCGCCCAGAAACTCTCGTAGGTGAGCGTGCCCTTGACCCAGTGGATGGCGTAGTCCTTGAAGGACGGCAGGCGCTGCTTGGCGAGGCGGTAGCGCAGCGAGACGCGATCGAGCGCGAGCACGGACCGTCCGTCGGACGGGAGGTGCTGCGCTGCGGAGCCGGGGGTCGGGCGGGCCATGGCGTCAGAGGTAGTGCGTGATCCGCCTGCTGGTGCGGTTGAAGGCCCAGGAGCCGACTGCGAAGAGCGTGATCGCGAGCAGCACCGCGACCGTGAGATGGCTGAAGGGCGGAATCTTGCCGTAGTAGATCGGATCGCGGAAGACCTCGAGAATCGACCGCACCGGGTTGAAACGGACGATCCACAGCCAGCGCTCGGGCAGAATCGCCATCGGATACATGATCGGCGTCAGGAAGAGCAGGATCTGCAGGACGACGCCGACGAGCTCGACGATGTCGTGGAAGAAGACCGCGAGCGGGGCGAGCAGGAGGCCGGCGCCGAGGGTGAAGACCGCAGCGATCACGATCGACACCGGCAGGAAGAGCATTGCCGGGCGGAGCGGGTGCCCGGTCACCACGAGCAGGGCGAGAAGCGGCAGCAGGGCGAGAAGGAGGTTGATCACGCCGGAGATCACGACGGCGAGCGGGAAGACCGACTTCGGCACCGGCAGCTTCTGGATCAGCCCGCCGTTGGCGCGCAGGCTGTTCATCGAGCTGACGATGCTCTGCGAGAAGAAGTTCCAGAACAGGAGGCCCGCGAGGACGTAGACCGGATAGTTGTCGACGTTGAAGCGGAAGATGGTGCTGAAGGCGATGTGCATCACGCCCATCATCATCATCGGCTGGAGCATCGTCCAGGTGAAGCCGATCAGCGAGCGCCGGTAGCGCACGCGCAGCTCGCGCTGCACGAGCTCGGAGGTGAGGTCCCAGTAGGGGAAGACGACGGCCATGAACTCGCTATCTTATCGTGCCGCTGCCTCCGGCACTCCCGCCACCGCCGCCACCGCTGCCAGGGCGGAAGCCACCGCGCGCGCCTCGCCGCTTGGGCCGCGCGCCGCCAGCCGGAGCTGGCGCAGACGCCCGCCGAAGAGCAGGGCGCGGCGCGCCCGGCGCGCCCAGCCGGCGCTGCGATGGCGGCGTGCCCAGTGCAGCAGGTCGAGCCAGAGCAGGTCGAGGCGCTGGCCATCGTAGCCGGCGGCGGGCCCGGCGCCCGTCTGCGGGCTCGCTGGCGCGCCCAGGTGGCCGACCGAACCGCCGAGATGGTGCACCACGATCCAGTCGGGGAGGACCCGCACCGAGCCTCCGGCAGCGGCGAGCCGCTGGCAGTAGTCGAGATCCTGGGCGTAGTGGCGATAGCTCTCGTCGAAAGGTCCCACGGCCTCCCAGGCCGAGCGCCGGATCGCCAGCGCGGCGCCGGGGGCCCAGTCGACCGCGCCGCCGCCGAAGCCGGAGGGCGGCGCCGTTCTGAGGGTGCGGAGGGGGCCGAGGTGGCCGAGGCGCAGGCGCGCGCCGCGGCCCAGGCCGCTCGCGAGCGCGAAGAGCCAGAGCAGGGTGGGGAAGGCGCCGCCGCTCCACTGCGGCCGGCCGTCCGGATAGACCAGCCGGGCGGCGATAGCGCCCAGCGCGCCAATTGCGCCAGGCGTGCCGCCGGCGTGGGTCTCTTCGGCGGCCGCGAAGGCCGCGCGCAGAGCGTGGTCGCCGCCTTCGGTGACCTCGGCGTCGCTGTTCAGGAGCAGCAGGGGATCGCCGGTGGCGCAGGCGAGGCCGCGGTTGACCGCGGCGCTGAAACCGCGGGCTTCCGGATGGCTCAGCCACCTGAAGGCGTGGTGGGCGTGGTGGGCGAGTTCGGCGCGGCGCAGGAGCTCGACGCCGGGATCGGTCGAGCCGTCGTCGACCACGATGATTTCGAGCGCTGTCGTCCAGCGGCTGAGCGCCGCGAGGCATCGCGCCGCGAGGTCGCTGCGGTTGTGCACCGGGACGATCACCGAAATTGGCGAAAGGGAAGATAGGGGCGCGAGCCGTGCGCCGGACGACGGGGGCGGAGGGACCGGAGGCATGCCGCCGTCAGACTACGGGCGCCGGGTCGCCTTGGCAAGGCGGAGAGGACGGTATGATTTCGCCCATGAGCCCGGTTTTGCATCAGTCCCCTCATGGGTCCAGGCCGCGGCGCGGGCGGGCGTCGGCGACGCCGGCGGTGTCGGCCGATGTCGTCGGCTCGGCTCGGTCCGGCGCCCGGTCCGCACAGGCTCCCGGGCATCGGCTGGCGCTCTGGACGGTCGGACTCCTGCTGCTCGCCGTGGCGTTCCTTCTCGACTCGGCGCTGAAGGACGCCTTTCGGCTCCCCAAGGCGCTCGCCGGCGAGACCCTGGCGCTCGCCTCGCTCTTTTTCCTCGCCTGGGCCTGGCAGGGACCGCAGGAGTGGCGCGCGCTCCTGCGCGCGCCGTTCGTCCGCATCTTCGGACCGTTCGTGGTGCTGGCGACGCTCCTCTCCCTCGCCAGCCCGCACGTGGCGCATGTGCACCGCGGACTCGCCGGTCTCTGGATCGGGGCGCTCGCGGTCTGGGGGTGGAGCGTCGGATTCTCGCGCCAGGAGCTGCAGCGGGCGCTCTCCTTCGCCCTCGTGCCGGCGACGATCCTGGCGGCGATCGCCATCCTGCAGTTTCACGGCCTCTACCAGCCCTACGCCTTCGTCGGCATCGCCGAGTCGTCGCGCTTCGCGATCGGCTCGCTGGCCGGCAACGTCGGCGATCTCGGCGCCGCCCTCGTGCTGCCGGTGATCCTGGCCCAGGCGGAGCTCGCCCGCGGGCGAAGGGTCGTCCTCTCCAGCCTGGCGCTCGCGCTCTGTCTCTACGGCCTGATGGTGACGCAGACCTTCTCGGCGATCGCCGGTGTCACCGCCGGTTCGATCGTCTTCTGGGCCTTCCGGATCTCGCGCCGGCGGGTGGCGATCGCCGTCGCGGGCGTCGCCGGCGGGCTCGCGTTGCTGCTCGCCCTGGTCGCGCCGCTGCGCGAGCGCACGGTGGACAAGGTCGAGCAGGTGGCGAGCGGCGACTGGAACTCGGTCCTGACCGGCAGGCTCGACGGCTGGCGCGCCGCGGTCTGGATGCTCGGCGAGCACCCGTTCACTGGCGTCGGCATGGGCGCCTATCGCACCGAGTTCATCCCCGCGAAAACCGCCCTCCTGCGCCGGGGCGTCGCCTTCTTCGACGAGCAGGTGAACATCGTCTTCGCCAACGCCCACAACGAGCTGCTGGAGGTGGCGGCAGAGACCGGTTGGCCGGGGCTCGCGACGCTCGTGCTGGGACTCGTCCTGCTGGCGCGGCGGCTGCGGCGCTCCACGCAGCGCGGGGAGGTCGCGCTCGCCTGGGCGGGGCTCGCCGGATTCGGCGTCCTGGCGCTCGCCAACTTTCCGTTCCGCGTCGCGGTGGCGCTCTGGCCGGCCTGCCTCTTTCTCGCCTGGGTCTTCGCCGCCGAGGAGACGGCATGAAGGTCGTGCAGCGGTTTCTCCTGCCGGCGCTGCTGGCGCTCCTCTTGGCTGTCCAGGTGCAGCGCAGCTCCGACCTGATGCGCGCGCAGCGTCTGCTCTACGGCGTCGAGCGCCGCACCATGGTGATGCTGCGCAGCGGCGATCTCGACAAGGTGAAGCTCCGCGGCAACCTCGAGGCGCTCGCCGATGCCCGCGAGCTCGATCCGGCCGAGGTCGCGATTGTCGCCCTCATCGGGAGCCAGCATCTGATGCTCGGTGAGCTCGAGCCGGCGCGCCGGGCCTATGTCGCGGCGAACCGGATCGAGCCGCGCCCGGAGATCCTGATCAATCTGGGCAAGGTCAATTTCTCTCAGGGGGCGAACCGGCGCGCGGTCCGCTTCTTCGGCCAGGCCGTGCTGCTCGATCCGCACCTGATGAAAGAGGTCCCGCAGGGTCTCCAGGAGGCGGTGTCAGACGCCCTGCGAAGTCAGGACTATGCGGACGGTGCGGATGAGGATTGACAGGTCGAGCCAGAGGCTGTGATTGGAAATGTAGGCCAGGTCGTAGCGCAGCTTGTTCTCGGGTGAGGAGTGGTACTCGCCGTTGACCTGGGCGAGGCCGGTCAGTCCGGGCGGCGCGGCGAAGCGCTCGGCATAGCCGGGGACTCCGGCGAGGTGCTGCTGCACGAAGCCGGGCCGCTCGGGGCGCGGACCCACGAGGCTCATTTCACCGATCAGCACATTCCACAGTTGCGGCAACTCGTCGAGCCGGTAGCGGCGGAGGAATCCGCCCACCGGCGTCAGGCGGGGATCGTCGCGCTGCGCGAGCAGCTCTCCCGAATCGCGCTCGGCGTCCCGCTGCATGGTGCGGAACTTGACGACTTCGAACGGCCGGAGGGCGCGGCCGATCCGCTCCTGGCGGAAGAGCACCGGCCCGGCGGAAGTGAGGCGCACGGCGAGGGCGACGAGGACGAAGACCAGAGAGGCGGCGAGCCCGAGCAGGGCCGCGCCGACGAGATCGAAGAGCCGCTTGACCGGCATCGCCGCCCGCCAGTCGCCCTCGCGCATCACTTCGATGAGCGGCAAGTCGTTGATCCAGCGGTAGCGCATTTTCCCGATCAGGCTCTCGAACGGGCCCGGAAGGAGCAGGATCGTCGGGCGGCGCAGGCGGGTGCCGGCGATCTCCTGGATGAGGGCGGTCTGCCAGTCGTCGGCCTCCGGCGCCAGAATGACGTCGTCGACCTCGCCGGTGGCGAGCAGATGGGCGAGCTCGGCGGCGCTCGCGAGACGCGGGCCCAGGGCGTCCAGGGATTCTCCTCCGGGCGAGTCAACGGCGCTGGCTCCGAGAGAGCCGGGGACCGGCAGATAGCCGCGGACTTCGAGGCCGTGAAAGTGATGCTCGCGGATCTTCATCGCCACGTCCACGGCCGCCGGACCGCAGCCCACCAGCACGACCTGCCGCATCGGCGTGCGGACGAGGCTCTGCAGGGTGATTCGCCAGAGCACCAGGAAAGCGATGTTGAGCAGCGCGAAGAGCACCAGCACCGAGCGCGGAAAGCTCTGGCTGGCCAGGAAGAGCCCGGTCGCCAGAGCGAAAGTCTGGAGGAGGACCGCGAGGCTGACCCAGCGTGCAATCTCCAGCCGGGGGCGCTTGGTCTTCGATTCATAAAGGCCGAAGAAGTAGAGCGCGACCGGCTGCGAGAGCACGACCCAGATCCAGACGAGGTCGAAGTAGGCAAAGCGCTCCTGGGGCAGCGTGTCGGCCGAGCCCGGCAGCACCGCGACGATGCGGATCTGGAAGGCGAGGTAGAGCGCGAGCCAGGCGACCATGAGGTCGCCGACGAACGACCAGGAGCGCCAGGCGGTCGCCTGCGAGGAGTCGCGGTGCACGAGACGGACTCTATCGGACGGAGTCGACCGGGCGGGTTGTTTCGCCCTCCAGCGTGCCGTCCAGCCCTCCCGGCAGGACCGGCAGCGGCGCGTTGACAGCCCCGGCTGGCGGAGCTACGCTTTTCCTGCATTCGGAGCGGTCCGAACGGCGACGCAGCGAAACGGAGTGCATCCGGTCGACCTGCCAAGCGCCTCGGGCTCGGCAACCTGGGGCGGACACCCAAGGTGCCCTCCTGCTGCGACAGTGGCAGGGATGCGGTCGCGCAAGGCCCTCCTGGAATCGGGAGGCCCGATGCGCTTCAACCAAGTGTCCGGACCTGAGAACCCGCTCCCATTGCTGCCGGCGAGCGGGTTTTTGTCTTGCCGCTGAAGTTCACGGACGGGGGGCGTGCTTGAAGGTCATCGAACATCTGGAACGGGCCAAAGAGCCCCTGATCAGCTTCGAGATCATTCCGCCGCTGCGCGGCGGCGACGTGCGGAATCTCATGGCGTTGATCGAAGACCTGGTCGAGTTCCGGCCGCCGTTCATCGACATCACCAGCCACGCCGCGGAGGTCTTCTACGAAGAGACGCCGGCGGGGATCCAGCGCCGGGTGAAGCGCAAGCGCCCGGGGACGATGGGCGTCTGCGCGCTCATCCAGAACAAGTACTCGATCGACGCCGTGCCGCATGTCCTCTGCCGGGGCTTCACCCGCGAGGAGACCGAGGACTTCCTCATCGAGCTGCGCTACCTCGGCATCGACAACGTGCTCGCCGTGCGCGGCGACGACAGCGGCTACCAGAAGCCGCTGCGCGAGGGGCGCAGCGCCAACCGCTTCGCCTCCGATCTGGTGAGCCAGATCGATGCCATGAACCACGGCCGCTACCTCGCCGAGGATCTGCTCGACGCCGAGCCCTCGAAGTTCTGCATCGGCGTCGGCGGCTACCCCGAGAAGCATTTCGAGGCGCCGAACCTCGCCGCCGACGTGCGCCAGCTCAAGGCCAAGATCGCGGCCGGCGCGAGCTACGTGGTGACGCAGATGTTCTTCGACAACCGGCACTACTTCGCCTTCGTCGACGCCTGCCGCGAGGCCGGCATCACGGTGCCGATCATTCCCGGGCTGAAGGTGCTGTCGGCGCGCTCGCAGCTGACGACGATTCCGCGCAACTTCTTCGTCGAGATCCCCGCCGCGCTCGCCGACGCGGTCGCCGCGGCCCCCGAGCCCGAGGTGCTCGAGGTCGGCGTGGCGTGGGGCCGCAAGCAGGTCGAGGAGCTTCTCGCCCGCGGCGTGCCGTCGGTGCACTTCTACGTCATGCAGAGCGCCGGGCCGGTGAAGCAACTGATGAAGGATCTGCGATAGCCGCAAGGAAGCTGCTGGCGCTCGCCCTCCTGGCGGCCGCAGGTTGCGGCCGCGGAGCGGCACCTGAAGCCGATACCCGGCCGTTCGCCGCCGTGCGCTATCAGGACCTCGTCGTCGACCAGGCGCTCTATGGCGCCTTCGATCCGGCGACCGGTGTCCATACCTGCGGCGACGAGTCACGCGACAGCTTCGTCCTCGCCGCCGGCGAGAGCCGCAGTTTCACGGTGCGGCTGGCCGGGCCAGCGGAGCTCCTCGCTCGGCGCTTGCTGGGAGGGAGCGGGAGGAGCCACGGGCGCGGCAGGATCGACAGCGATCGTGCCCGGCGTGGGCGCCGTCCTGGAGGTGCGGCTTCAACTGCCGGGCGGAAGCTGGCAACAGGAGTCGCTCGCGCTCGCTCCCGGTTGGCCCGAACGGCGGATCATCCTGGACCCGGCCCGCCTCGATGTCGATGTAGAGATCGAGCTCGCCGCGCGGGGATCTGAAGGTGCCGCGGGTGCTGCGGGTGCTGCCGGTGCGGGTCGTGGGCGTCTGTTCGTGAGCGACCTCGCGCTGCGCAGCATGTCGCCCGCCGGGCCGGTGCCCGCGGCCAACCGCGCCATCCTCATCTCGCTGGATGCGTTCCGGGAGGATGCCATCGGGGCAATCGGCGGACGCACGGTGACACCGGTGCTCGACCGGCTGCTCGCCGAGTCCGAGCGTTTTTCGCCGCACTGGGCGCAGGAGATCTCGACCAAGACCTCGCACGCCTCGATGTTGACCGGCCTGCCGGTCGACCTGCACGGCGTCGATCGCGAGGAGCGGCCGCTCGCGCCGGAGATCACGACGCTCGCCGAACGGCTGCAGGCGGCCGGGGCGGCGACCGGCGCCTTCCTGCAGACCGCGCCGTTCTTCGCCGAGAAGTTCGCCCTGAATCAGGGTTTCGAGACCTATCGCCTCAAGGCCTGGACCGCCGATCAGGAGTTGCGCCTCGCGATGGACTGGGCGACCGCCCATCGCGACACGAGCTCGTTCCTCTTCGTCCACCTCTACGGGGCGCATTCGGACTTCGGGATCCTCCCTTACGAGGCGACCGGCGTCACCCGGGCGACGATCGCGGAGCGCTTCGGCGTCGAGAACTACGGCTGCGAAGGCGAGGTCTGCGCCAGCCGGCGGCTCATGGCGATCAACTACAAGGCCCTGCAGCCTCTCCCCCAGGAGCGCGAGATCACGCGCTGGCTCTACGACCGCGGCGTCGAGACGCTCGACCGCCAGCTCGGCCAGTTCTTCGACGAGCTGCACCGCGCCGGGCTCTGGGACGACACGCTGATCGTCCTGACCGGCGATCACGGCGAGGCGTTCGGCGAGCACGGCTACTTCCTGCACACCACGCCGCACGAAGAGACGCTGCGCGTGCCGCTGCTGGTGAAGTGGCCGCAGGCGCGAGGCCGCTCCGGGACCTCGACGGCGCGATTCGCGACCGCGCTCGACATCGCGCCGACGATCCTCGGCCACTTCGGGCTGCCGGCGGACGATCTCCCGGGGCACGATCTCGCGCTGGCGCCGGGGAGGGCGGGCCGCGGCGCGCGGCTGATGCTCTCCAGGGACGCCGTGCGCGTCGACGACCTGAAGCTCGTGCTGGCGACGCCGGAGTTCCCGCGCGCGCTCTACGACCTCGCCGCCGATCCGGGGGAGCAGACGAACCTCCTGCCGGGGCGCGAGGCGGACGCCCTCCGCCTCGAGGAGGTCCGGCGGCTGGCGATCGCCGCGGCGGCTCAGCGCATGAAGGTGACCGGGGACTCGAAAGTCGAAACTCAGCCGTTCACCGACGAAGAGCGCGAGCGCCTGCGGTCGCTGGGCTACCTGTAGAAAAAATGGGGACAGGCACGGATTTCGGCGAAATCCGTGCCTGTCCCCATTTTTTCGCGGGTCGCTGCTTTGACTTGGATCGCCCGCTGACATAGCCTAGAAGCACATCACGAGGGCCCGGGGAGTCAACGGGCACGGCAACCTGGGGCAGACACCCAAGGTGCTCACCGGCGGAATCCGCCGGGATGCGGTCGCGAAAGCGGCAACGAAGTGTCTGAAGCGAAGACGCCTCGTGATGATGTTCACGGGGCGTTTTTGTTTCCGGGGAGTGCACATGAGTCAGCCGACAACTTCAGCGGTGCCCGTTCCGGCCGCTCTCGCCACCCTTCCAGACACCGAAGCCCGCACCGCGGCGCTGCTCGAAGCGCTCGACGAGCGCATCCTCGTCCTCGACGGCGCCACCGGCACGGCGCTGCAGGGCTTCGATCTCACCGCCGAGGACTTCGGCGGCGCGGCCCTCGAGGGCTGCAACGAGAACCTCTGCATCACCCGGCCGGAGGTCGTGCGCGGACTGTCGCGGTTCTACCTCGCGGCCGGCGCCGACATCGTCGAGACCAACTCGTTCGGCTCGACACCGCTGGTACTCGGCGAGTACGGTCTCGCCGACCAGGCGTTCGAGATCAGCCGGCTCGCAGCGAAGCTGGCGCGCGAGGCCTGCGCGGAGTTCGACGCGCCCGGACGGATGCGCTTCGTCTGTGGCGCGATGGGCCCGACGACCAAGGCGATCTCGGTCACCGGCGGCATCACCTTCGAGGAGCTCAGCGAAAACTTCCGCGTCCAGGCGTTGGGCCTCATGGCCGGCGGCGCCGACTATCTGCTGGTCGAGACCTGCCAGGACACGCGCAACATCAAGGCCGCCCTGATCGGCATCGAGCAGGCGTTCGACGCCGCCTCGTGGCGGATCCCGGTCGCGGTCTCGGTCACCATCGAGGCGACCGGGACGATGCTCGCCGGCCAGGACGCCGAGGCGCTCGCGGTCTCGCTCTTCCATGCCGACCTGCTCTACGTCGGACTCAACTGCGCCACCGGTCCGGCCTTGATGGCCGACCATCTGCGCACCCTCTCGACCCTCTGCCGGACGCGCGTCGCCTGCGTGCCGAACGCCGGCCTCCCGGACGAGGACGGCAAGTACCGTGAGGGTCCGGAGGTCTTTCGCGAGGTCTTCGGGCGCTTCCTCCACGAAGGCTGGCTGAATCTCGTTGGCGGCTGCTGCGGCACGACGGACAAGCACGTCGCCGTGCTCGCCGAGGTCGCACGCGAGCATCGCCCGCGGCCGATTCCGCATCACCAGCGCGCGCTGGTGTCCGGGATCGAGGCGGTCGAGCTCGAGGTCAGCAACCGGCCGCTGCTGGTCGGCGAGCGCACCAACGTCCTCGGCTCGCGGGTCTTCAAGGGGATCATCGCCGCCGGCGACTACGAGGGCGCCGCCGAAGTCGGGCGGGCGCAGCTGCGCGCCGGCGCGCAGGTGCTCGATGTCTGCCTCCAGGACCCCGATCGCGACGAGCTCGTCGACGTCGAGCGCCTGCTCGACAGGCTGGTGCGCGTCGTCAAGGCGCCGCTGATGATCGACACCACCGACGCCAGGGTGATGGAGCGCGCCCTCACCTGGTGCCAGGGCAAGTCGATCCTCAACTCGATCAACCTCGAAGACGGGCTCGCCCGCTTCGACAAGGTCGTGCCGCTCGGCCGGCGCTTCGGCGCGGCGTTCGTCGTCGGCCTCATCGACGAGACCGGGATGGCGGTCACCGTCGAGCGGAAACTCGAGGTGGCGCGGCGGAGCTATCGGATTCTCACCGAAGAGATGGCCGTCGCTCCAGAGGACATCTGGTGGGATCCGCTGGTCTTCCCCTGCGGCACCGGCGACGAGGCCTATCTCGGCAGCGCCGCGGCGACCATCGAGGGTGTGCGGGCGGTGAAGGCGGAATTTCCGCTCAGCAAGACGATCCTCGGCGTCTCGAACGTCAGCTTCGGCCTGCCGCCCTCCGGTCGCGAGGTGCTGAACTCGGTCTTCCTCTATCGCGCGACACTCGCCGGCCTCGACGCCGCGATCGTCAACACCGAGCGGCTCGCCCGCTTCGCCGAGATCCCCGACGACGACCGCCGGCTCGCCGAGGCGCTGATCGACCTCGAGCTCGGCGACAAGGCGGCCGGCGAGGCGGCGGTCGCCGCCTTCACCGCCCACTTCCGCGAGAGGAGCGGCCAGAAGAGCAATGCCAGTGCCGAGAGCCGCGCGGCGCTGCCGCTCGCGGAGCGCCTGGCGCGCGCCATCGTCGAGGGCAGCAAGATCGGCCTCGAGGCGGACCTCGCGGCGGCGCTCGGCGAGGAGCGCTACAGCGATCCGCTGGCGATCATCAACGGTCCGCTGATGGCCGGGATGAGCGAGGTCGGCCGGCTCTTCAACGACAACAAGCTGATCGTCGCCGAGGTGCTGCAATCGGCCGAGGTGATGAAGGCGGCGGTTTCCTTCCTCGAGCCGCACATGGAGAAGTCGGCGTCGTCCTCACGCGGCAAGGTCCTGCTCGCCACGGTGAAGGGCGACGTGCACGACATCGGCAAGAACCTGGTGGACATCGTGCTGTCGAACAACGGCTTCGAGGTGGTCAATCTCGGCATCAAGGTACCCTCGGAGCAGCTGATCCAGGCGGTCGAGCGGCACCGTCCGGACGTCATCGGCCTCTCGGGGCTGCTGGTGAAGAGCGCGCAGCAGATGGTGGTGACGGCCGGGGACCTTCAGGCGGTCGGCATCGACACGCCGCTCCTGGTCGGCGGCGCGGCGCTCACCCGGCGCTTCACCCACCGCAAGATCGCCGCGGCCTACGGTGGCGTCTGCACCTACGCCAAGGACGCCATGCACGGGCTGAAGCTGGTCGAGCGCCTGATGGATCCGGCGAGCCGGCCGGCGCTCGAACAGGAGATCGGCGCGCTGCTCGAGCAGGACGCCGTGGATTCGCCCGTAGCCTCCGGAGCGGCCGTCGGGGAGAGCGCAGGACCCCGCAAGTCCGCCGTGCGCCGCGACATCCCGGCGCCGCCGCCGCCCGACCTCGAGCGCCACGCGGTGACGCTCGACCTCGACGCGGTCTGGGAGGAGCTCAATCCGCAGATGCTCTACGGCAAGCACCTCGGAATGCGCGGCGTGGTGAGGAAGCTCGCCGAGGAGGGCGACCCGAAGTTCCGCAAGCTCGAGTCGGTAGTCGAGGAGCTCCAGGAGGTCGCGCGCCGCGGTGGCATGCAGGCGAAGGCGGTCTGGCAGTTCTTTCCGGCGCGCGTCGAGGGCAGCCGGCTGACGCTGCTCGATCCGAAGAGCGGCGCAGGCGATCGGGCGATCGCCTCCTGGGAGCTGCCGCGGCAGGAGGGGAGCGATGGACTGGCGATCTCCGACTACGTGCTCGACTCGGACCACGTGGCGCTCTTCGTCACCACCGCCGGCGCCGGCGTGCGCGAGCGGGTGGAGCAGTTCAAGCAGGCCGGCGACTACCTGAAGAGCCACACCTTCGCGGCGCTCGCCCTCGAGACCGCCGAGGCCGCGGCCGAGTGGCTGCACCGGAAGCTGCGCGCCGAGTGGGGCTTCCCCGATCCGCCGGAGACGACTCCGCAGGACCGCTTCTCGGCGCGCTACCGCGGCAAGCGCTACAGCTTCGGCTACCCCGCCTGCCCCGACCTCTCCGGCCAGCAGCAACTCTTCGCCGCTCTCCGCCCCGAAGAGATCGGCGTCGAGCTCACCGAAGGCGACATGATGGACCCCGAAGCCAGCGTCTCCGCCCTCGTCTTCCACCATCCCGACGCGCGCTACTTCGGCGTCTGAGGGGCGGACGTCGTCCCATCGCCAGGGACTCTTGACGCACTGTGATACTGCATCTAGTATCACTGCTGTATGAGTCGGGCGGAGAAGCTGCTGGAGAAGCTGAGGCGGAACCCGCGCGACTGGAGGATTGAGGATCTCGTCCAGGTTGCCGCGAGGCAGGGTCTTCAGGTGAGGAATGACGGGGGGAGCCACTATATCTTCTCCGCTCCCGGCGTGGATCTGCACCTTTCGATTCCATCGCGGCGACCGATCAAACCGATCTACATCGAGCGCTTCCTGGAGTTGATCGATCGCGCGACCTCTGCAAGGCAGGAGCCCCTATGACTGTCGAAAAGATCTCACACGTTCGCCCGCCGTACCCCTTCGAGGATTACCGCTTCGAGATTCGTCCGCTCTCTCGGGCCGAAGGCGGCGGATTCCTGATCTCGTTTCCCGACCTGCCGGGATGCTTCTCGGACGGAGAGACGATTCCCGAGGCCGTGAAGCACGGGAAGGAGGCCTTTCAGTCCTGGGTGTCGGCGCGCCTTCACGACAGGCTTCCAGTCCCGGAACCTTCGCGGCACGAGGAACGGCCTCTCGATGCGTATTCAGGTCGCTTCGTTCAGAGGATCCCGCGTTCGCTCCACGCGGAACTTGCAGCCAGGGCGGAAGCCGAAGGAGTCTCCCAGAACTCTCTCGTGCTGGCGCTCATCGCCAACGGCCTCGGGCGCCTCCGGAATGCGAATCCCGACCGCGACGACGTGGCAATCGTCGCCGAGCCCACGGCCGCCTACCGCACCGGCAAACGCACTCGAGCGACTGCCCTCCGAAGGACCAAGAAGAACTGACTCGGGTTCAGCGCCGCGGCCAGGCGCGCTCGGTGAGCGCTCAGGACTCCAGCAGGCGGAAGAGCGGCGAGGTGCCGGCACGGCGATCGAACGTGACCGTTGCCTCCGCCCTGGCCTCCCGCGCGGTCCATCCGATGACGTAGTCGGCGAAGTCTGCCGGCCCCTCCTCGAAGGCGTTGAGGGCTTGCCAGGCCAACTCCGAACGCTCGATCGAAAGGTCATCGGCCGAGAGGAGGCCACGCACCAGGGCGGCAATCTGGACGCGGGAATATCGATAGCCGCGTTCGAGTACCCAGACGAGCTCGCAGAGCACCACGAGGGTCACGAGACCAGGCGTCTCGACGGTGCAGGAGGTTTCGACGATTCGGGTGGCTGCACGCGTCTGGCGCGCATCGTCGCGCACCAGGTAGCGCACCAGCACGTTCGTGTCGAGGGCGATCACCGAGCCCCGTCCAGGGCACCCGCGATCGCGGCCGCATCGATCTCGGCCAGCGAAAGTGATCGCGGGGGCTTGGGCAGCAGGCCCTTGAGGTCGCGCAGCGAACCCCCGACGCGGATCACCTCCAGCCTGTCGTCCCCGGTGACGATGACCTCGAGGCGCGAACCGGCGCGCAGCCCCAGCCGCTTGCGGGCCGCCGCCGGCAAGGTAACCTGCCCCTTCGAACTGACCGTGATCGTCAAATGGTCTCCCTCCAACTGCCTTACTTTTGCGCCTTACATTCTACCCGAACACCCACCCGTCGACGCGCCAGGTTGCGATCCTGGGGAAAAGCTGCCGCGGCAGCTTTTGACTGGAAGTGAAATCTGCCGCAGGGCACTCCGACTCCGGACTATGTGCGCGTCGCACCGGCGGGGTTTCTTCGTAGATGGCTGGAATGGCGCCGGCCTGCAAGGGGGCGGGGCGCGGGGCTCCTGAGGCTACCCGTTGGAGCGGCCCGTCGGTGGGGGGGAGCGATGCTAGGTTTTGCCCGCTTCCGAGAGCGAGGATCTGGCGATGAGCGACGGCAAGACCGGCGAATCCGTACCCGATCTTGAACTGAGCGAAACCCAGCGCGCGGCGATCGCGCGGCTGGCGAAGGACGAGGTGACGATCAAGCCGCCGCTCAAGCTGGCGCGCGGGGCTCACCTCGTCAACGACGACATCGAGCGCGGGGCGGCCGCCGATGACCCGGAGGTCTTCTGGGCGGAGCGCTCGGAGCTCATCGACTGGATCGAGCCGTTCCACACCGTGCGGCGCTTCGACTTGCCGCACCACGAGTGGTTCATCGGTGGGAAACTGAACGCCACCGCCAACTGCATCGATCGCCATGTCCACTCCGACCGGCGCAACAAAGCCGCCCTGATCTGGGTCGGCGAGGACGGCGAAGAGGTCACCTACACCTACAACCGGCTCTACCGCGAAGTGAACCGCTTCGCCAACGCCCTGCGGCGGCTCGGCGTCATCAAGGGCGACCGGGTGATCATCTACATGCCGCTCGTCCCCGAGGGCATCGTCACCATGCTCGCCTGCGCGCGCATCGGCGCCATCCACTCGGTGGTCTTCGCCGGCATGGGCACGCAGGCGCTGCGCTCGCGCATCGTCGACTCCGGCGCCAAGGTCATCGTCGCCACCGACTTCACCTTCCGCCGCGGCAAGAAGATCTCCTTGAAGCCGACGGTGGACGAGGCGGTGCGCGACCTCACCTTCGTCGAGCATGTCGTCGTCCACCGCCGCGGCTCGCGGCCGGGCGACGCGCCCTATGCCTTCGAGAGCGTCCGCGAGGTCGATTTCTACGACATCCAGCAGGCGCGCGAGATCCACTGCCATGCCGAGCCGATGGATTCCGAGGATCCCCTCTTCATCCTCTACACCTCGGGCACCACCGGCCAGCCGAAGGGCGTCGTGCACACCACCGGCGGCTACATGGTCGGCGTCACCTACCTGTCGCGCGCCTTCTACCAGATCGGCGAGCGCGACATCTATTGGAGCACCTCGGACATCGGCTGGATCGTCGGCCACTCGTTCATCGTCTACGGGCCGCTCTCGGTCGGTGCGACCGTGTTCTGCCGCGAGGGCGTGCCCGACTATCCGTCGCCCGAGGTGACCTGGGAACTGGTCGAGCGCTTCGGCGTCAACCTCATGTTCACCGCGCCGACGGCGCTACGGATGTGGATGAGCCACGGCGAAGAGGCGCCGAAGAAGTACGACCTCTCGCGCCTGCGGCTGCTCGCCTGCGCTGGCGAACCGCTCAACCCGGAAGCGCATCTGTGGGCGCAGACGCATCTCGTCGGCCAGGGTGGCGGCATGGTGGTGGACAACTGGTGGCAAACCGAGATCGCCGGCCCGGTGCTCGGGACGCTGCCGACGTTCGAGGCGCGGCCGAGCAAAGTCGGGAAGCCTCTGCCGGGCGCCGTGGTCGACGTCGTCGATCGCGAAGGCAGGTCGCTCCCCGACGGCCATGGCGGACTCCTCGTGCTGCGCGAGCCGCTGCCCTACATGCTGCGCACGGTCTGGGGCGACGACGAGCGCTATCAGCAGTACTGGCGGCAGGTGCCGGGTTGCTACGCCGCGGGCGACATCGCGGTGCGCGATCGCGACGGCTACTTCGCGGTCCTCGGCCGCGCCGACGACGTTATGAACGTTGCCGGGCACCGCATCGGCACCGCCGAGGTCGAGAGCTCGCTGCTGCGCCACCCGGCGGTCGCCGAGAGCGCGGTCGTCGGCCTCCCCGACGACGTCAAGGGCGAGCGCATCAAGGCGTTCGTGGTGTTGAAGCCCGGCGAGCTCGCGGGCCCGGGACTCATCGGCAGTCTCAAGGACCATGTCCGACAGGACCTCGGCCCGATCGCCCAGCCCTCGGACATCGAGATCCGCACCTCGCTCCCCAAGACCCGCTCGGGCAAGATCGTGCGCCGCTTCCTCAAGGCGCAGGAGCTCGGCGAAGACCCCGGAGACCTCTCGACGCTCGCGGATTGAGGGGTTGAGGGGTTGAGGGACCGGGCTCAGGCGGGCTGCGTCAGGGCCTGCAGGACCTGCGCGGCGCCGTAGTCGTCCGCGCCCGGAGCGAGGAACTCCCGCAGCGCCTCGAGATCGTCGCCGGCGGTGAGGAGGGGCGGCTCCGGCTCGCCGTGGACTTGCGTTTCGGCGAGCCCGACATTGGCCAGCAGGCTGTTGCAGAGGCACTTGCGGCCGACGGTCTGGTCGGCGTCGCCGCCCTTGGCGACGAACGCATCGACCGGCTCGGCGGCGCAGCGGTAGCCGATCTGGCCGTCGTCGCGGCGATAGGCGCTGCGCAGGAAGCCGAGATTGCAGACGCGCTCGCGCGCCGCATAGACCGCCTCGTCCGAGAGCGTGCCGGCGAGAGCGACCACTTTGAACGGGAATCCGGTCGGAGAGGCGCGCGGATCGGTTCTCACCGCCGCGGTGCCCGCTTCGATCTGCGCCACGACGGCGCGGCGCAGATCCGGATCGAGCCCCGATTCGCGGCTGAAGGCGAACGCCGTGCCGACCTGGATGCCGTGCGCTCCAAGGCGCTGCGCTTCGGCGAGGGCGCCCGGCCGGCCGCGGCTGCCGGCGAGCCAGAACGGCTTTCCGAGCTCGCGGAGCTTGCCCAGATCGACTTCATCGCGCGGCCCATAGAGCGGCTGGCCGCTGTCGTCGAAGCGCGCCGCACCGCGCGGCGGTGCATTGTGGCCGCCTGCTGCGGGCGCTTCGACGATGAAACCGTCGACGGGCCCGGTCGCGCGCTTGAGGAGAATCTGCGCCAGCGAGACCGAAGAGATGATAGGGAAGAAGTAGGGTAGCGCGAGCGGCTCGGCCAGGAGCGGTGCCCCGATTTCCGCCGGATCGAAGCCGATGCGGACGTCGGCGGTCTCGTCGCCGGCGACTCCTACCGCGAGCGACGCCGGATGGTGCCCGGCGAGCGCCGCGAGGGCGGCCGGGATCTCGAGCGGAATACCGGCGCCCATGAGGACATAGCCGACCCCGGCGAGCATCGCCCCGTAGAGCGTCGGCAGGGTCGGCAGGACGATCTTCTGCAGGAGGTTGATGCCCACCGCGCCGTCGTGGCCTTGGCGGGCGAGGTCGACCTCGACGAAGCCCGCCAGAACGTTGAGCCCGAGGAGCTCGCGGCCCGGCTTCAGGGTGTGGCGGGGAACCTCGGCGAAGCGCGCGCCGGGGGCGATGCCGCCCGGGACGAAGTAGCGCTTCATGACGCGGTCCACGAGCTCCCGGTACGGAAAGCGGGCCAGCGAGCGGCGCAGGTCGCCCGCGAGATCGCCGAGCTGCAGCCGGCGGGCCAGCTGGACGTCGAGCGCCGTGCCCGAGACCACGCCGAGCGCGCCGGTGGACGCCACGGCGCGCGCCAGGCGCCAGCCCGAGACGCCGACCCCCATGCCGCCCTGAATGACTTCCGGGTGAACCGAATCGTGCACGGGCGAGCTCCTTGTCTGGGGTGTGCCCGGACCGTGATCGCAACCGCGGCCAACCGAGGCCGCTCTCGCGAGGGTCGAGCAGGAAGAAGCATTATTACATCACAAGAACGGGCGTAAGTCCCTCCGCAACATCGATCGGTCGCCACATTTCGCAGTGGGTGCGGCACGGCATCAGAGCGGCCTCAGCCTCGAAGGCGGAAGGCGGCCTCGTAGATGACCGGTCGGGAGGGCGTGGCCGGCGCGGCGGCCACGGGCCGTGATCCGGGCGCCGGACGGTTGTATTCCGTCAGGGGAACCGCCGGGTCGGGGGAGAAGCCGGCCTCGCCCAGCTCCTCGACCAGCTGCTCCGCGGTCAGGAAGCACTGCGGCTGGCCGGAGAACTGGGTGAAGACGAACGGTTCGCCGGCGACCGGGGTGATTTCGGCCGGGAAGGTGTGGCGCGAGAAGGTGAAGACGAAGAGCGGGGCGCCGGGAGCGGCGACCCGGGCGGCCTCGCGGACCGCCCGGCGGAACTCCGCCGCCGAGCGCGCCAGGTTCCAGATGCCGTGCGCGATGACGAAGTCGCAACTCCCGTCGGCGAGCGGAATCGCGTCCATCCCGGCGAGCGCGAGCTGCGGCTGGGACCCGGTCGCGAGCTCGCCGGAGCGCGCCGCGGCGGCGGCGAGCATCGGCAGTGAATTGTCGAGGCCGACAACCTTCCATCCCAGGTTCGCCAGCGGCACCGCATTGCGCCCGGCGCCGCAGCCGAGGTCGAGCGCGCGGGGAGCCCCCGGCCGCGCTGCGGCGCGGCGCCGGAGCTCGCCGGCGGCGAACCGCATCAGAACCTCGTTGGGCGCGGAGCGGGCGAACCCGGCGACGACCGAGGGGGCGCTCCAGGGGGAGTCGGCGGGCGGGGGCATGACGGCAACGTAGCATGGCGGTCCCCCCGGGCCGGCCTTATGACGGGCGTCATCTTCCCGCCCGCGCTTTGGCGCTACGGTTCTCGAGCCGCCACCGAATCGTCCGCCGCGGCAGGGGAGGGAACATGCGAATTACCGATGCGCTCTACGGGGAACACGGCGCGCTGTACATGTTGATGCACGCCATCGAGGCTCGCCTGGCCGAGTCCGATCTCGCGACGCTCCAGAGCTCCGCGACGCTCTTCGAGACCGCGATCCTCGCCCACGCCCACTTCGAGAACGATCCGTTCTTCACTGCCCTCGACCGGGTGATGCCCGGCGGCGGCCCGGTGGCCGCGATGCGCGCCGAGCACGAGGAGATCGAAGGCGAGCTCGCCAAAGTCGCGACGAGCCGCGAGGCGGGCGATGCCCGCCGCCACCTCGAGGCGGCGATCGCCGAGGCCCGCAGCCACTTCCAGAAGGAGGAGCTCGTCCTCTTCCCGATCGCCGAGCAGCTCCTCGGCGCCGACACCCTCGAGGAGATGGGCGCTGCCTGGGCCCAGAACCGCGGCGTCGCTCTCCCCGCGGCGCGCCGCGTCGCCATGGCGGCGGGGGCCGCGATGACGGAGATGGCCGCCGCGGCCGCGGCGCGCGTGCGCTGAGCACCGCCGGTCGTCGCGTATGCCCGGCACGAACGATGCGCGCGGAGGAAGCGGCCGGCTAAGGCGTCCGGATGATCTCGGATTCAGGACTGGTCGTAAGCGTCCAGAAACTCGTCGCGATCGATCTTCGCTTGGGTCAGGGCGGCTCGGAGAGTCGAGCCTTTGATGGTGCGATGGCCGGGGAGGGTCATCGGTATGCGGGTTCCATCCGCCGCGATGCGCAGAAGGGAGACGTGGTTGCCGTGACGAACCACTTCGAACCCGAGACGTGCGAGGGCTCGCAGCACTCGCGAGAGCGGTGCGTCGACCGGGAAGCTGGGCACTTCAGGAGGCGATGGCGGCTTCGGCTACGAAGGCCTCGAGCACCGGGCTCTCGATGTCCAGGGCGTCAGGGCCGAAGGTCTCGAGGTGGAAGGCCAGGGCGGAGCGCACGTCCGCCAGAGCCTCTTCGTAGGTCGCGCCCTCGCCCACGATGGCGCCGCGGACACCCAGAGGATAGGCAACATAGTTGTCGGAGTGTTTCTCGACGACGATCTTGATCGCCTGGCTCATGGTTCGACCTCGACTTGAGGCTAGCACGAGCCCCGAAGACTCTCTGCGCCCGGCGTGACTCTCTAGCCCGGCACGACGATCGCGCGGACGGGCAGGCCGGCGCGCAGGGCGTCGAGGCCGTCGTTGATGCGGTCGAGGGTGAAGCGGTGGGTGACGAGCTCGGCCACTTTGATCTTGCCCTGGCGGGCGAGCTCGATGACCCGCGGGTAGTCGACCGGGCGGCAGCCGAGGGAGCCGGTGACCTCGATCTCGCGGAACATCACGCGGCCCGAGTTGAGGCTCATCGGATGCGGGCTGTAGCCGACCAGCACCAGCCGGCCGCCGGTCTTCAGGCAGTTGAACGCCTGCTCCTGGGTCTTGGGGTTGCCGATCGCCTCGAAGGCGACGTCGGCACCGCCGCCGCCGGTGTGCTTGCGAACCTCCTTGTCCAGGCGCTCGCACTTCGCAGCGTCGATCACCACCTCCGCGCCGAGCCGCCCCGCCCAGCCGAGCTTGTCGGCGGCCGTGTCGACGGCGATCACCCGCGCGCCGATCGCCGCCGCGAGCTGCACGACGTTGAGACCGACGCCGCCGCAGCCGAGCACCAGTACCCAATCGCCCGGCACGACCTTGCCGCGGCGGACGACGGCGTGGAACGGCGTGGTGATGGCGTCGGCGATGATCGAGCCGGCT
This sequence comes from Thermoanaerobaculia bacterium, assembly GCA_963788175.1. Classification (GTDB taxonomy): domain Bacteria; phylum Acidobacteriota; class Thermoanaerobaculia; order Multivoradales; family JAGPDF01; genus JAGPDF01. The sequence continues at coordinate 272,488 of CAWBFZ010000010.1, read as the reverse complement.
TCGAGCGGAATCTCCGGTGGCAGCGGAAAGACGTCTTTCGCCGGCGCCACGACGAACTCGGCGAAGCCGCCGTCGACATGGTTGCCGAACATCTGGTTGTGGTCGCAGATGTTCTCGCGCCCTTCACGACAGGCGCCGCATGACCCCGCAGGTCAATACCGCGGGCAGCAGGACCGCGTCGCCATCCTTCCAGCCCGTGACGCCGGCGCCGAGCTCGGCGATCGTCCCGGAGATCTCGTGGCCGAGCACCAGCGGCGGCGTCTTGAACGTCGGCGTGTCGTGGTCGATGAAGTGCAGATCGGTATGGCAGAGACCACAGGCGGCGACCTTCACCAGCACCTGCCCCGGGCCGGGCTCGGGAGTCGGGATCTCGGTCAGTTCGAGCGGACGGTGCGCGGCGTGGAAGACGGCAGCCTTCATCGGTCGTTCTCCTTGGGCTTCCGGGTATAGATCGTCTTGAACGCGAGCAGGGTCGCCAGCTGGCAGTCGGTGCAGTCGGCCGGCAGGTCGCTGCCGGAAAGCGCCACGGCGTCGACCTCGTAGCCCAGCGCCGCGTAGAGCGCCACCGCCTCGGCGGCGCGCGGTCCGTCGGCGAGGAAGCGCCGCTGCCAGCCGTCGGCGACCCGCGCGGGGTCGGCGGTGAGCGCCGCCGTCGAGAGCACGCGATGCTCCTCCTGCCTCAGGAGGAGAAGGAGGGCGGCTTCCTCGTCCGGAGGACGGCCTGGAGGCGACTCGGTCAAGTCAGGCTCCGCTGGCTCCCAACGCGAGCGCATCCGGTGGAGCTGCGGCAGCCGCTGCCGCACTGGGACCGCCGGCGGCAGCCGCCGCCGCCTCGGCGAGCCGCTGCAGGCGCAGCTGCCCGAGGAGCGCCGCGCCGAGCGCCGAGGTGAACTGCACGAGGTCGCCTTCCGGCACGTTCACCTGCTCGCCCAGCTGCTCGCGCACCACCGTGACCATCTTCTCGAAGCGCATGATGCCGCCGAGCAGGGTGAACTCGGGTTCCATCTGGGCGCGCTTCATGAGCTGCACCGAACGCCCGACCAGCGAGACGATGGCGCCGTGCATGATGTCGGCCGGCGGCGTCCCTTCGGAGAGCTGGTTGATGACCTCCGACTCGGCGAAGACGGCGCAGACGCCGGAGATCGGCACGGCGTTCTTCGAGGTGTTGACCAGCGGTCCGATCTCGATCGTCGAGTAGCCCATGTAGCGCGCCGTCTTCTCGAGGAAGGCGCCGGTGCCGGCGGCGCACTTGTCGTTCAGCCGGAAGCTCTTGACCGCCGCCGTCGCATCGAGGCGGCTCGCCTTCATCGTCTGGCCGCCGACGTCGAGCACGGTGCGGGTGCCGGGGAAGAGGAACATGGCGCCGCGCGCGCTCGCCGTCAGGTCGGTGACCTGGGTGTCGGCCGAGGCCATCTGGTGGCGCCCGAAGCCGGTCGAGACGATGTATTCGACTTCGGCGCGCTCGACGCCGGCCTCGGCGAGCGCCTGCGCCAGGACGTTCTCGGCCACTTCGTCGAGCTTGAAGCCGGTCGGCTCGAGCCGGCGGCCGAGGATGCGGCGCTCGGAGTCGAGGACGATCGCCTTGGTGTAGGTGGAACCGACGTCGATGCCGGCGGTGATTCTCATGCTGCCTCGCTTCCTTTGCCGTCGGCCTCGCGGCCAGGACCTCGGCGACCGGGACCCGGCTCGCCAGAATGCGGTCGAGCGCGAAGAGCGCCGCGCCGATCGCGCCCATGAAGTGCGACTCCTCGCTGACGTTGAGCTTGAGGTCGAGCCGGCTCTCGAGGGCGGCGATCATCGCCGGGTTGCGCGCCACGCCGCCGGTGAAGGTCACCTGGTCGGTGACGCCGACCCGGCGGAGCAGGCCCACCGAGCGCGCGCCGATCGACTGGTGGACGCCGAGCAGGACGTCCTCGATCTTCTTGCCCTTGCCGAGCCAGGAGAGCACCTCGGACTCCGCGAAGACCGTGCAGGTGGTGCTGATCTTCACCGGGCGCTCGCCGCGCATGGCGGTCGCGCCGAGCTGGTCGAGGGGAATGTCGAGCGCGCTCGAGGCGGCGCCGAGGAAGCGGCCGGTGCCGGCGGCGCACTTGTCGTTCATGCAGAAGTCGACGATCTCGCCGTTGGCGGCGACGGAGATCGCCTTGGTGTCCTGGCCGCCCATGTCGATCACCGTGCGGGTGGCCGGGAACATGTGGACCGCGCCGCGGCCGTGGCAGCTGATCTCGGTGACCTGGGTGTTGCCGAAGGTCACCTTGTAGCGGCCGTAGCCGGTGCCGACGACGTACTCGACCTCCTCCTCGCGCAGGCCGCTCGTCGGCGAGCGCCTGGTCGAACGACTCCTGGGCGGCGCGCACGACGTTGGCGCCGGTCATCATCAGGGCGCGGCCGACGATGCGGCGCTCCTCGTCGAGAATGACCGCCTTGGTCTGGGTGGATCCGACGTCGACTCCGGCTGCGTAGGCCATGGTCTCTCCCTCAGGCTCCGGCGCTCGTCGTGTTCGAGGTGCCGGCTGCGGTCGCGGCGCCGGCGCGCGGTGGCTGCGATCACCGATTGCCGCTTGCGGGTCGCGAGGCCCTCGAAGAAGGCGTCGACCCGGTTCTTGAGCTGGGCCTCCGAGACCACGCGGCGGTCCATGTGGTCGGACTCGATGAACAGCGTCGCGGTGTCGAGCTTCGAGAGCAGCGAGCGGCGGCTGTCGGCGAGGCCGGTCGAGACGGTGCGGCAGCTCTTGATCGGGTGGAAGACGACGCCGTCGGCGTCGTAGTCGGCGATCATCCGCTCGAGGATCGCCGGGCGAGAAGAACATGCTGTCCATGGCGTCGCGCACCGAGAGCAGCATCCCTTCGGCGAGGCTCTCGAGCGGCCGCGCGAGGTCGTACTCGAACCCCAGGTTCGAGCCGCCGGAGGCGAACCAGAGGTAGGTCGAGTTGACGAAGGTGCCGCCCCATTCGGTGAACAGCTCGTTGAAGCGGCGGAAGATCGGATAGCAGGGCACGCCGACGAAGAGCAGGCGGTACTCCTCGGTGGTCAGCGTGCCGATGCCGTGCGCCGCCTTGTACTCCATCTCCTCGACCAGATCGGTGAAGTAGGCGGCGCCTTTGGCGTCGCCGCGCAGGCCGTTGGCGACCCCGAGGTAGATCGTGCCGTCGGTGAGCGCGTTGAAGAGCGCGGGCTTGCTGCGATTGAGCTCGAGCACCCGCTTCCAGCAGCGGTTCATGGTGTTGGCGTGGCCCAGCGCCTCGCGCAGCCGGTCGATGTCGAAACGCTGGCCGCTCACCCGCTCGCAGAGCGTGATGAGCTCGGCGATCTGGGCGCCGACGTACTTCCTGTCGTTCTCGAAGTCGACCTGGCCGGGGCCGGTGATGCGTCCGGAGGAGCGCGTGCCGGGCACGTCGAGGGTGAAGATGGGAGTCTCGTACATGCGCTCCCAGATCTCCGCCCACTTGATGTAGGTGTTGCAGGCGTTGGTGTAGACCGCGAGCGCCGGCTTCGGAATCCGGCCCATCGGCAACTGGCCGCCGCGCATCTGGGTGGCGAAGTCGGCCTTGACGTAGCCGCAGATGTCGGGCGAGTAGCCGAAGTCCTCGGCCTCGTTGAGGTAGTCGTGCGCGAGATGCCGCACGGCGGTCTGCAGCGAGTTGATCTCGGGGAAGACGATGGGGAAGTCGAAGGTGCGCAGGAGCTCGGCGAGGCTCCCCATCACGAAGACGTAGGCGCCGCCCTGGCCCCGCTCGGCGGCTTCGCCGAGGGTGGAGAACCAGTCGCGGAAGAGCTGGGCGCCGTCCCGGTTGGCGCGGCCGACGAGAGGATGGGCCAGCGGGGCGAGCGGTCGGCGCATCGTGCGGACGACGAGCGTGCTGCCGGTGACTGGAGTTTCCATCAGGGCGCCCTCAACGGAAGAGGAGGTTCTCGACGAAGGTCTGGAGCTGGATCTCGAGGTGGTCGAAGCTCGTCATGCTCTCTTCGAACTCGCTCACGAAGTACGGAATGCCGGCATGGTCGAGGGCCTTGGTGTAGGCCACCTGCTCCTCGAGCCCGGGCTCGCACATCTTGGCCGCCATGACGATCGCGGCGTCGGCGCGGGCGTTCGCGATGCGCTCGAGGAGCATGCGCTCCTTGGGCTTGCGCAGGTCGTGCTGCACCGGGCTGTAGCTCGACTGCTCGAGGTAGGCGGAGGCGAGGTTGCCGAGCGGGTCGCCGGTCGTGGAAACGTCGCTCGTCAGCCAGCGCAGGCCGATCAGCAGGTCGTCGTCGACGACGTAGCAGGAGCGGCCGATCGAGCGCACGAGGTCGAGCGGCGGCTGCTCGCAGAATCCGCCCTCGAGCACCACCCGCGTCTTGTCCATCCGCTTGGCCGGGACGCTCCGCGAGGCGCGGCAGCATGAAACGCAGAATCTCGTTGTGCTCCTCGCGCGGCAGGAGCCCGGCGAGCGCGACCAGGACGTAGGCCTCGTCGGCCGAGACCAGCCAGGGGGTCTCCCGCTTCAGGCGGTAGAGATCGCGCATCAGGGCGCGGTTCTCGTTGAAGACGGCGATCGACCTCGCGAGCGCGGCGTCCGTGGCTTCCTGGCCCACGGCCGCCTCGACGCTGCGGCGCAGGCGGTCGTACTCGCCGCGCAGCCACGTGGCGGCGTGCGCCGAGTTGGCGTTCTGCGGCAGATAGAGGATCTCGGCCGGGTAGGGGAAGTTGCGGCCCCAGATGGCGGCGAGGTTGCGGGCGGCGTCGCAGATCGGATGGCTGACGAACAGGTCGAGCTCGATGCGCTTGCGAGAGCGCGAGATCGAGCGAGGTCTTGAGGATCGAGCACAGATAGGAGCCGAAGCGCGAGTCCGCCTGGGTCGGCTCGATCGGCGCGCCGCGCACCTTGAACGGCAGGGCGCCGGCGGCGTGCACGATCTCCTCCGGGAAGTAGACCTGGAAGTGGCCGACGACCTTGCCGCCGGCCTCGCGCCAGCGCTTGACGGTGGGGAAGTCGGTGTCCTCGAGCAGCTCGCGGCATTCGTAGAGCGCCGCCTCGAGCGGCTTGTCCTGCCACTCCGGGAAGACCCGGGGCCGCGCGCCGGTGGCGCTCATGTCGCGGGTCCTTTCGTGGTCGGGACGGGCGCGAGGTCGACACCGCAGGCGCCACAGAAGGCGTGCTCGGCGGGCAGATTGTTCGCGCCGCAGGCGCCGCAGACGCGGGTGGGCGGCCCCCATTGCGTCTCGGAGGAGCCCCCGGCGGCGGCCCGCTCGCGCAGCATCTGGAAGCGCGCCGGGCGCTTCTCGACGAAGGCGCGCATGCCCTCGACCGGCTCCCAGGAGGTGTAGTGCAGGGCGAGCCAGTCCTGGGCGTGGCGCACCGTCTGGTGCCAGGCGAGGTCTTTCCAGAAGTTGACCTGCTGCTTGGTGTAGCGCGCGCACTCGGGGAAGCTGGCGAGGAGCTTCTTCGCCAGCTTCGCCACCTCGGCGTCGAGCAGGGAGAGGTCGATCCGGTAGTCGCGCTCGCCGCGCTGGGCGTGGCGGATCTCCTCGGCGGTGGCGTTCTCGATCCACTCTTCGCCGCGCCGGACGGACGGCACCACCCAGTTGACCAGGCCCCAGTCGAGCGCCTTCGCTCGCCGGGATCGGCTCGTTGAGGAAGAGGATCTCGCGCGCCCGCTTGTCGCCGACCGTGATCGGCAGCCACTGCGTCGAGCCGCCGCAGGCGACCGAGCCGACGTGGGTGCCGACCTGCTTGATGAAAGCGTGCTGCGCCATGACCGTGAGGTCGCAGGCGAGCTGCGACTCGTTGCCGCCGCCGACCGCCATGCCATTGAGGCGCGCGACGACCGGCTTGCCGGTGTTCAGGATGCTCTCGATGTAGGCGCGGAAGAGCGCCATGTACTTCCAGTAGTCGCGCGGCGTGGTGACGTAGTCCTCGGCGTACTCCTTGACGTCGCCACCGGTGCAGAAGGCCTGGTGGCCGGCGCCGGTGAGGACGATCACCCCGACCGCGTCGTCGAAGCTGGCGTCGCGAAAGGCAGTCGCGAGCTCCTCGAGGGCGCGTGTACTGTAGGCGTTGTAGTTCTGCGGCCGATGGATCGTGATGGTGGCGACGAAGTCGCTCTTCACGTAGAGCACTTCCTCGAATCCGAAGCTCGCGGCAGGACGGGATGGAAATTGGCCCATGGGAGGTCTCCGGGCGGTATATTACACGAATGGTACGGTCGTGTGTAAAGTGACATACAAGAAGCGGGCAGGAGGCGGGCAGGAATCGCGCTAGCGGGCGGCCGAGCCGCCGGGAGGGTCGGTGGATGGGGCTTCATTTCGAGGAATTCGAGGAAGGGCGTGAGTTCGACTGCGGCGAGCGCGAGATCGGCGACGCGGAGATCCGCGCCTTCGCCGAGCTCTCCGGGGACATGAACCCCCTTCACCTCGACGACGACTACGCGCGGAGCACGCCGTTCGGCGGCAGGGTGGCCCACGGCGCCCTGGGCATCGCCGTCGCCACCGGGTTGATGGCGCGGACCGGGCTCACCGCCGGGACGCTCGTCGCCCTGCTCGGCATCGACTGGCGGTTCGTCGCTCCGATCCGTCCGGGGGACCGGCTGCATCTCACCCTGCGGGTGGCGGCCCGCCGGGAGCTCGCGGGGCGGGACCGGGGCGTCGTGAAGTTCGTCGCCGAGCTGGTGAATCAGCAGGCTGCGCTGGTCCAGAGCGGCGAGATCGTCGAGCTCATCCGGCGCGACCCGGGTGCGGGCGCGAGTGCCGAGAGCAGCTAGAGGTCGCCGGTGGCGCAGACCCTCTGGATGTAGCTCTCTGCCGGTTCGGCGAGCACCGCATGGTAGGTCTCGAAGAGCTCGGCGGCGCGGTCGCCGAGCCAACCCTCCGGGAGGAGCTCGGCCGGCAGGAATGGATCGCTCGCCGGGAAGGCACGGTAGGCGTGCACGAGCTCGAAGCGGCGCTCGAAGCAGTCTTCGGGGCTCGTGCAGGGAAGCGCCTGGCGCCCGCGGACCGCTTCCATGCCGGCATGCCGGCACTGGCCGCAGTGGGCGAGCTGCGGCCCCCAACGATCGATGAACTTGCGGTAGCTGGCATTGACCTCGGCCAGGTCCCAACACTGCGCGACCAGTTGGGCGGTGCTCGAGAAACCGGTGTGCTCGGCGCGGAAGATCTCGACATGCCGGGTGACCTTGAGGCGGCGGGCGATGTCGGCCACTTCGCTGCGCACGTCGTGAGGCGTGATCCAGAGGCCGTTGGTCAGCGCTCCGCAGCCGAGCCAGGCGAGCTTCGAGCGCAGGCTGTCGCGCAGGCGGCGGCGGGTCTCGGGGATCGAGTAGGCGACGAGGTACCAGGCGCCGTCCCAGGTGACGTGGCGCGGCGGGTGGTAGATCCGCTGCCGGCCCTCCTCGAGCAGCCGGCGGCCGCGCGGGCTGAGGCCGTAGAAGCCGCGGCCGCCGCGCCGGGTGGCGACGAGCCAGCCGCGCGCCGTCATGCGGGAGAGGGCGGTGCGCGTCGCCGGCGCCGACATGCCCAGTCGTCCCAGGAGCGGGATCAGCGCCCCGACCCAGACCGGGCGGTCGCGCGCCGAGGAGATAGTCGCCGAAGAGGGTGAAGACGAGGTCCTGCGAGCGCGGCGAGGCCATGGCGGCGCAACAGTATGGCGTTCCTGCGAACGACCGTCAAACAAATGGCACAACCCGCGGCAGCGGATGGGATGGGAGTGGATCCGGGACGGGGCCCGGGACGGAGCCAGCCTCTTGGGGCGGCGCCCCGCGCTCGCTGCAGGAGGATGATTCCCCGGGGGAACGACATGACCGATCCATCGCCAACGCAGCGACAGCCGGCAGTCCTGGTTGTCGCGGCGGTTCTCGCCCTGCTGCGGGCGGGCGCCTTCGCGGAGAGTCAGGCTCCGGTTCCGCCGCTCGGAGCGACCGTCGCGGCGCCGACGCTGCTCACGAACGAGCGCCACCCGTTGCCCGGCACGCTGACCGGCGGGATGCCCAAGGGCGCCCCGGGAGAGAGCGCGGCACCCGTCTTTCAGGCGCTCGCCGCTGCCGGAGTGCGGACCTTCATCGACCTGCGGACCGAGACCGAGATTCCGCCGGAGACCGCGGCTCTGGCTGCGGCTGCGGGACTCGACTACCGGCGGCTGCCGGTCGCCGGGGAGGCGGATCTGGACCTCGCCAGTGCGCGGGCGTTGGATCTTCTGCTCGACGACTGGGGCCGGTATCCGATCGCGCTCGCCTGCGGGAGTGGCAATCGGGCGGGGGCGCTGCTCGCGGTACGGGCCTTCTGGCTCGATGGCGCCGATCCCGCGACGGCGCTGGAGCTGGGGCTCAGCGCCGGCCTGACCAAGCTCGAACCAGCGGTGCGGCAGTTGCTCGGGCTGCCCCCCCTGGCGCTCGCGGCGCCCGAGCCGGCGGCAGGATCCGGCCCGCGGGCTCCGGCACCGGAAGTCCCCGCGGCGAATCCGCCACAGCCCCCACAGCCCGATTGAGGAGAAGACCATGGCCGAGGTTCACAGCACCTATCCGTTTTCCGTGCGCTGGCTCGACGGCAAGCGCGGACTTGCCAGCGCGCCGGACGGTTTGCCGAACATCGAAGTCGCCTCGCCGCCGCAGTTCGGTGGCCCGGGCGGCCGCTGGACGCCGGAGCATCTCTTCGTCGGCGCCGCGACGACCTGCTGGCTGACGACTTTCCTGGCCTATGCCGAGAAATCCCGCCTCGAGGTGGTGGCGGTGGAGGCGGCAGGAGAGGCGATCGTCGAGCGCGGCGACGACGGGCGGGTGTCGATTCCGCGCCTCGTCCTGCGCCCCAGGGTGACGCTTCTCCGGGAGGAGGACCGGGAGAAGGCCGAGAAGATGATCCGCAAGGCCGAGGAGACCTGCCTCATCGCGCGCGCCATGCGTGCCGCAGTCGAGCTCGAGCCCGAAGTGCTCGTCGCCGGCGCCACACGCATGCCCGAGACCCTCTAGCGGGGCAGGCCGGCGAGCGGCGCTCCCTCGCCGCTCGCCGCCGAGAGCAGAGTCTCGATGTTGTGCAGAGCCTCCTCGAAGCACAGTCTTGTCCACTGGACTTTTTCAATTTCGTCCAGTATATTGAACGAATGGATCTCCGCGCCCTCGGCCAGTTGATCCGTGAGCGGCGGCGGGCCCGGCGGCTCACGCTGCCGGCGCTGGCTGCGGCCGCCGGCGTCGGCCGTTCGACGCTCGCCGCGCTCGAGGCCGGCAAGCTCGCGGAGCTCGGCTACAACAAGGTCGTCCGACTCTGCGCGGCAGTCGATCTCACCGTGGATGTCCGGCCGCCCTTGCTGGACTCGCCGCTCGTGGCGCACCGGCACTTGACCGACCTCGCCGGACGCGAGCTCACCAAGGCCGCCATCGACGACGTGATCACCCGCGGCGACGTCGCCGCTTGGCGCGGTCTCGTGCGTGCGATCCGTGGCGACGAGTCCGGCCGCCTCGGGAGGCGCGTCCAGGAGGTCGTGCGGGCACTGCGCGACCAGGATCCCAAGGCACGAGCATTCGCCTCGATCCTCCCCGAGCTCGCGCGCCGGCCGGCGGCCAAGGGCAGACGGCGTGCCTAAGGGTCGTGCGACCCCCGACTGGGAGCGACTCCTCGCCCATGCCGCCACCCTACAGACGAAGATCCCCGGCGCGATCCTCGTCGGCGGCACGGCCGCGGCCCTGCATGCGGGCCATCGCTACTCCTTCGACCACGACCACGTCGTCCAGGAGCTGGACCGGCACTACGACACCGCGTTTGCGGCACTCGAGTCGATCGCGGGCTGGCGTACCCGGCGACGCATTCGCGGCAAGCTGGTGCTGGGCGAGGTCGACGGCATCGCCGCCGGGCTGCGCAACCAACGACGGTCGGCGCCGCTTTCGACCGTGACGGTCGAGGTCGCACCCGGCCGCACGCTGCGCGTCCCGACGATCGACGAGATGTTGCGGATCAAGGCGTTCCTGCTCGTCGAACGCAACGCGACACGCGACTACCTCGACGTCGCCGCGCTCTCCCATTTCCTCGGGACGCGCAAGAGCGCCGCGGCGCTCGAGCCCATCAACAGGCTCTACGCCGAATTCGCGGGAGAAGGCGGCGACATGTTGACGACGGTGGTCACGAAGCTTGCCGCACCGGACCCCTACGATCTCACCGCGGTCGACCTCGCCGAGTACAAGGGGATCATCGCGCCCTGGAACGACTGGCGGGCGGTCGAGAAGCAGTGCCGGGCCGTCGCCGTCGCGCTCCTGCGAGCGTAGGCGTCACCACTTTGCCGGCTACCGACTCGGCGTCGAACGCCGTCGATCCCCGCCTCCTGGATCCAGTCGATCGACGAGCCGCTCGCTGCGCGTGGCGCGCCGCTACTCGCGCCCTATTCCGTGAATTCGGACTCGTAGTGAGAAGGCCGGGCTAGCGGGCGAGGCCGGCGACGCCTTCGATCTCGAGCAGGAGGTCGGCGCGGCAGATGTCGGCCTCGACGAAATGCAGCGCGGGTCCTGGCCCGAGGCGCCGGCGCAGCGGCTCGCGCACCAGCTCGAGGTCCGCCGCGTCGCGCAGGTAGACGCGGAACAGGTCGAACTCCGGGAGACCGGCGAGAGGCGCTCCCTCGCCGCTCGCCGCCGAGAGCAGAGTCTCGATGTTGTGCAGGGTCTCCTCGAGCTGCAGCAGGAGCTTCCCGACGTGGCGCGTCTCGTGTCCGGCGATGCTCGCCGTGCCGGAGAGGAAGAGCACCTGCCCGAGCTCCGGCGGCGCGATCGTCGCGCGGGTGAACGACGGCGGCCGCGGGCCGTAGTCGGTCGGATAGCGAAAGGCATGCACCTGGCGCGGGTTGCCCAGGTGCCGGCCGGGCGACCTTGCCGCCGCGAACCAGGTCACCAGATGATCGCCGGAGCTGCCGACGGCGGACGAGGCCGAGAAGCGCGTCTCCGCTCCGGCGACGCCGTAGCGGGCGTCGAACGCGGCCGCCCGCCCGGCGTTGAAGAGCCGGTAGCGCTCCGTGCCGTCTTCAGCGGCGTTGATGCCGGGGAGGAAGTTCCAGACCCGGAGGAGGTGCGGAAAGCCCCGCCTCTCCGCCGCCTCGAGCAGGTCGGCAAAATGCGCCTCCGTCTCGCCGGCGAGGTCGCCGGCGAGACGCGAGGCGAGGCTGCCGAAGAGGATCTCGCGATTCTCGGCCCAGTCGACGCGGCCGAGCCGCCCACGATGCGTCGCGCGGCCGGTCGTCCAGGCTTCGACCGGCGGAGTCGAACCGAGAACGCGATTCGCCACCCGGGCACAGGGCGCGGCGCAGGGTGAAACGGGGCTCTCCGGGCAGGCGCCCAGGAAGCGAACGACGAGCAGCGTGCGGTCCCCCACGGCGCCGCCTGCGGCAGCCGTGGCGCCTTCGCCACGGGCGAGCGGGGGTGGCTGCACGGCCTTCACTGCCTGGCCGATCTCGTCGCGGTTTTTTTCGGAGCTGTGCATCCGGATTTTGAATCTAGACTGCAGCGGCAGGAGCGTTCCCGCTCTTCCGGGTAGGTCCGGGGGCTCCCGGCCGAAACCGGGCTCGGGTGCTGCGGTCTCTTCGTGGCCACCGGGCGAACTGAAGAGGTCAGGGGACCGCGGCGCTCCACCGGCTGGTGTCGTGGCTCTCGAAGCCGTCGGCGAAGAGGGTGAAACCAGGGATCCTGAAGTAGGCGAGCAGCGGGTCGTGATCCGAGAGCCGCCGCGGGAATCCGGCCGAATAGTCGTTGCGGTCGATCTCCGCGAAGTCGGCGTCGACCCGGGCATGGTCGAGGCGGACCCGCGAGGCGAGAGCGAGCAGGGCCGGATTCGCGACCGCATGGTCGAGGGTCTGGGCGTTGCCGTCGAAGCTGTAGGAGTAGCGCTCGAGCGGCGCCGCCTCCGCGAGGATCGAGAGGTTGGCCGTCACCAGATCCGCCGCGGCGACGCACACCTGGCTCGCCGGCGCCGGCAGGCCGACGATCGTCCCCATGACGTCCGCGAAGCCGTCGTTGACCTCGAAGGCGTTGAAGTCGCCGACCAGCAGGATCGGCTCGAGCGGATCGGCGACCTGGCGGCTCTCGACCAGTCCGGCGAGGAACTCGGCCTGCTGCTGGCGCTTGTTGCGCACCCGGTCGCCGCCGCTCGCCCAGCCGCCCGAACCGGCAGCGGTGTCGGAGATGCCGTTCAGCGAACGCAGGTGGTTGACCACGACGACGAACGGGAACGAGGCGCCGCTGCGATCGTGCGCCGTCGCCTCGAGCACGAGCGGCGGCCGGTCGTTGAGCAGGCTCGCGCCCGGCGCCGGCTCGAGGAAGACCGTGTTCTTGCCGAGCTGCGTCACGGCGTCGACGACGACGCGGGCGGTGCCCGGGGCGACCGGAGCGCTCTTGGCGAGGAAGCCGACATCGATGCCGCCGACGTCGTTGCCCTCGACCAGGAACGCCGCGTACCCCGGCTGCGGCTGGCCGGCGGCGAGTGCGTCGGCGTCGATCTGCGCCGCGAGATTCTGCACCGTCGCGAGGTTCTCCATCTCGACCAGACCGACGACATCCGGTGTATGCAGGTAGGTGCGCACGATGAGCGAGGCCTTCTGCAACCGGTTGCTGTAGGCCGGCAGGGTGAGGATCGGCTCAGTGATCGCCGGATCGTCGGCATCGTCGAAGAAGCGCTCGAGGTTGAACGACGCGATCGTGAGCTCGTCGTTGTCCGGCGGGGCGGTCGCAGCCGCCGCCATGCCGGGCGTCACATTGACGGTGGCGCCGGCGTCGGGCAGAACGGTATAGGTGCGGAAAGCGTAGTCGAGGGGTCCGGCGAGGCCGGTGACGACGGCGCCGGTCGCGACTTCGATCGCCGCGTGGCCGATGGCGTCCGAGTCGACCCGCAGCCGTTCAGGGTTGGTGTCGAAGCGCGGCACGTTCGCGGCCGGGCACGAGCCGTCGGTCGGCAGCGGATCGGGGAGCTGCACTCCGGCTTCGCGGAAAGGGCGCGGCGTCCCCGGCACGACGCCGAAGAAGACGCCGTTGGTCGTCGCCGTCGCCGAGGGCTCGGTGGTGGTGCCGCCGGTCGGTGCCACCACGGTCAGCGACGGCACCGAGACGCGCATCGCCTCGTAGCGCTCGAGCTGGTCGAACGCTCCGCCCGTGGTCGGCTCGTCATCGAGCACCACCGCGGTCGGCAGAGGGTTTCCCGACGATACGAGAACGACACTCGAGGAGCTGACCTCGGTGAACGGCGGCTGCAGCGGATCGGCGGCGGGCGAGAACTCCGAGACCACGCCGGTGACGTCGACCTCGTTGCCCACCACCGCCGCCGCGGGCGGCGCACTGGAGGTGAAGACGAAGACCGCCTCCGAGGTGGCGGCGTCGGCATCGGCGTCGGCATCGGCCGCCTGGAGGAAGAATCCGTTCGACTTCAGCCCCGTCACGATCCCCGAGACGATGACGTTGTCGCCATCGAGCGGCGAGAGCGCGCCATTGCCCTGCACGTCGTGAATCGCCACCGCCACCGGCGGCAGCGGGCAGGTATTCAACAGCCCCGGGCTCGGGTTTGCCTGGGAGTACGTCGTCGTGTTGCGGGCGCCGCCGGAACCGTCGGGACAGCGCTGGTTGGAGACGACATCGCTGTTTCCACCGCTGTCTTCATTGATCTGCGGCTGCGCCGCATTGAGCAGGACGACGAGGCCCGCGTCGTCGGCGTCGCTGGTGTCGTAGACCAGGGCGTCGACGAGGTTCGTCGTCGTGACCGGCGTGTTCACAGGAAAGTCGACGGCGTTCCCGGTATACAGCGCCACGGCGTCGGCGCCGTTCTGCAAGAGGTTGCCGGCGAAGACCAGATCGACGCCGGGAACGCCGGTGTTGCCGGCGACGAAGAAGCCGGTTCCATCTGTCGACAGGGTGTCGAGGTCGAGCGCCAGGTAGGACTGGTCGGTCGCGCCGTTGTAGAACACCAGCACGTACCCGGTGAGCGAGCTGTTGCCGACGCCGCCGTCGTAGAGCTCGAGGAACTCGGCCGCATCGGTACCGGGAGTATCGGCGTCGACCTCGTTGATCAGGATCTCCGCCGCGAGGGGCGTGAAGGAGAAGAGCAGCCCGCCCAGCAACAAGGCTGCAAAGAGCAACGAGCGCGAGGCGAGCCTCTTTTCCATCACCGGTCCTTTTTTCGCTTTTGAGCGGCGAGATACGGCATTCGGAACCCGACGGCTCTACATTCTACGAGAACCGCCGATAGACTGATTCGAAGCCGTGCCCTGAGAGCGATCGACCCAGATGACGCCCGACCTCCCGCAGCACTCCTCCGCGCCGGCGCGCTGGCGCGCCGCGCTCGCGCGCCTGCCGCTCTTTCCGTTCGAGTGGATCGGCCTCTTGCTCACCGTTGGCAGCGTCGGCTACCTGCGCTGGCGCGGGATGCGCATCGACTGGAGGACGGTCGAGTACACGGTCTATCCGATGCTCCACGCGCTCGCCTGGCCGCTGGTGCTGGGTGTCGGACTGCAGATGGTCATGCACCTGGTTCAGCGCAAGCCGCTGGCCGGTTACCTTGCGGCGCTCAAGTCCTGGCGCTGGTGGGGACTCTGGCTGCGCCTTTGGGTCGTCTGCATGGCGCTGACCTACACCTACTTCTGGGTCAAGGTGTGCGTTCCTCTGCTGCGCGCCGACCTCTACGATCCGGTGCTCTGGAAGCTCGACCGCCTGCTGCACTTCGGCTTTTCGCCTTCGGTCTTCGCCACCGCGCTCTTCGAGCACAGCGCGCTCGCCGGCGGACTCGACCGCTGGTACGGGCTCTGGACCACGTCCGTCCTGGTGATGATCGCCTTCTTCACCGCCAGCGCGGATGCCCTGCTGCGCCGCCGCTTCATGCTCTCCTGCGTCTTCCTCTGGGGCCTGGGTTGCTGGCTCTACGTCGCCCTGCCCGCTCTCGGCCCGGTCTTCTTTGTGCCGGAGCTGTGGCAGGAGATCGCTCCCCGGATCCCGGGTGCGTCCGCCATGCACGAGGCGCTCTGGGCGAACTACCAGAAGATGCTCGCCGGGCGAAACGGGGTCCTGCGCGAGTTCAATCCGATCTATGCGATCGCGGCGATGCCGTCGCTGCATGTCGGCGCGCACGCCCTTTTCGCAGCCTGGTCCTGGCGCCACGCCCGGCCGCTCGCGCTGCTGTTCATCGGGGCGACGATGCTCACCCTGCTGGGTTCGTTGGTCACCGGGTGGCACTATGCGGTGGACGGGTACGCCGGTATCCTGCTCGCCTACGTCAGCTATCGCCTGGCGCTGGTCTGCGAGCGGGGGGCCGATCCGGCCGGCACCCCGGGCGTCCCGGCCCCAGCCGGAGAAGAGGGATGACGCGGGTCATACCCGACCAAATCGGCGGGGTTCATGCTCCATTCCTACCCGGCCGGACGGTGACGGAGTTCCCGGCCCGGAGCCATGCTGTAGCCCTCCTGGAGGAGCGATGCTCGACGAATTGCGCACCAATCCGGCACTGCTGAAGCTCGACCTCTACTGCAAGGGGTTGCGCCTGGACGATTCCTGCTTCATCGAAGAGGACGGCGGCCGCAAGATCCTGCGCACCCGCGCCGGCCTGGGATCGGGGCTCGAGCTCATTCTTCCCGGTGGCCTGTGGACCAACGCTCCGGTCTCCGAACCGTTCGCCGCCCGTTCGCCCTACGTTCTGCACAAGGGCACGGGCGCCAAGAGCCAATACTGGCTCTACCGCGACGACGTCCCGCTCTCGCCGGTCGATCTTTCGCCGCGACCGGACTGGTACGACGCCTCCACGGCGACCGGTAAGCCGATGACCCGCATCGGCACTCTGCAGGGAACCTATCTCGGGATCTACCAGGCGAAGGTCTGCGAGTACTGGACGGAGAAGCCGCAGAAGGTCAACTGCAAGTTCTGCTCGGTCGGCCTGAACCTCGGCATCGACGACGCCGACGAGAAGTCGGTCGACGAGGTCCTCGAAGTGGTGCGCGCGGCGCGCCGCGAGTCGGGCATCACCTACGTCGACTTCAACACCGGGCACTACGAGGGCGACACCTACCTCGACATCCTCGAGCCCTACATCCTGCGCATCAAAGAGGAGCTGGGCCTGCTGATCGGCGTGCAGACGCCGCCGCACCGCGACCTCAAGCGCTACGACCACCTGAAGGAGATCGGCGTCAACCGGGTCTCGTTCTGCTTCGAGATCTTCAACCGCGGCCTGTTCGAGGAGATCTGCCCCGGCAAGCACGCCGAATACGGCCTCGACTTCTACCTCGAGGCGATCCGCTACTGTGCGGCGTTGACCGGCACCGGGCGCTCCGACGAGCCGTGGGTGACCAACGGCGAGATCATCGCCGGGCTCGAGCCTGCCGGCTCGTCGATCCGCGCCATCGACTGGATCACCTCGGTGGGAGCGATCCCGACCGTCTGCGTCTTCCGGCCGCTCGTCGGCACCGACCTCGAAGACCACGAGCCGCCCAAGACCGAGGATCTGATCCCGGTCTTCCGCCACCTCTATGAGAGCTGCATGGAAAGAGGTCTGCCGGTCGGCCTGGCGCCGAATATCCACGTCTCGCTGGTGCTTCTGCCGGAGGAGTGCCGCGGCTTCTCGACGAAGCGCTATCTCTGGCAGAGCGCCAAGCTGGCGGTCATGAAGAAGGTCTTCGGGCGCCAGTTCGAGCGCAAGCTGCGCGAGCACGAGAAGAGCGCCCTCACCGCCTGAGGCAGCCAGCTACCGCCCGAGAACGAACGGCACGACCGCCCAGCACCAGAGGGCGGCGACCAGAGCTGCGACGAGGTCGAGCTGCACTCCGATCCGCGCCATCACCGGAATGCGCACGTAGCCGCTGCCGAAGACGATCGCGTTCGGCGGCGTGCCTGCCGGCAGGGCGAAGTCGCACGAGGCGGCGATCGTGGCGGCGAACAGCACACTCGTCATGACCTCGGGCGCGGCGGCGTCCTTGAGCACCGGCAGCATGACCGCGATGGTCGCGGTGTTCGAAGCCACCGCCGAGAGGGCGACGGTGGCGACCGCCGCCAGGACGATCTGCGCCAGCGGCGGCAGGGCGGCGATCCCCGAGAGCTGGGCGCCCATCCAGCGCGACAGTCCGCTCTGCTGAATGCCGGCCGCCATCGCGAAGCCCCCACCCAGGAGGAGCAGCGTCTCCCACGGCACGGTGCCGAGCGCCCGGACCTCGAGGACCTGCCGGCCGCGATAGGGCCAGGCGAGAAGCAGCAGCGCCGCGAGCATCGCGATGCCGCCTTCGATATGCGCCGTGCCGAGCCTGAAGGGAGCGAACACCGGGGCCAGCGCGTCGACGATCGGCTTGCTCATGATCCAGCACGCGGCGGCGGCGAGGAAGACGCCGGCGACGATGCGCTCCGGCCGCTGCACGCCGCCGAGCGCCGCGAGCTCGCGCTGCACGACCTCGCGGGCGTCGCCGGCGAGCGAGTCTTTGCGCCCCAGCTGCCAGAGGAGCGCCCAGACCGGAGGCAGCATCACGGCGACGAACGGCAGGCCGACGAGGAGAAACTGCATGAAGCTCACCGACTTGCCCATGCGCTCGAGAAAGCCGGCGAACTGGCCGTTCGGCGCCGTGCCGATCTTGGTGCCGATGCCCCCCAGGTTCGAGCCATAGGCGATCGCCAGCATGATCGCCATGCCGTAGTGGCGCAGGCGGTGGCCGCTGCGCACCTCGAGCTGGGCGATGAGTGCCGCTCCGATCGGCATCATCATCGTGGCGGTCGCGGTGTTGGTGATCCAGAGTGAGATGAAGGCGGTCGCCGCGAGGACTCCGGCGAGCAGCCGGCGCGGGTCGGTGCCAATGCGCTGCATGATCCCCAGCGCCAGCCGGCGGTGGAGGTTCCACTGCTGCATCGCCGCCGCGATCGCCATGCCGCCGGCGAAGAGGAAGATGTAGGGATCGAAGTAGGGCGAGATCGAGGCGGCGAAACCGGACGACAGACCGCCGCCGCCGACCCCTCCGACCCCTCCGAACACGCCGAGCAGCGGGAACAGGACGATCGGCAGGCAGGCGGTCCAGTAGATCGGAATCGCCTCGGTCAGCCACCAGATCGCCATCAGCGCCGCGACTGCCGCCGCCATTGCCGGCCGCGAACCCATCTCCGGCTGACGGTGGAGCGGCGAGTCGACGAGGGCGAAGAGGGCAGCGGCGACGAGGCCGATGGCAATCGGCAGCGGCTTGAAACGCGCTGGCGCGGCATCCTCGAAAGTCACGGCGCGCGCAGCCTATCGCGCCGCCTCCGGCCGGCTAGAGAAAGTGCAGGGTCTCGTCCACCCGTGGCGCCTTGCGGCGCGCGGCGGCGGCACGCTTGGCGCGGAAGAAGTCGCTGAAGTCGTCCGGCTCGCCGCCGCCATCGAAGCCAGCGCCACCCTCGAAGCCGCCGCCTTCGCCCTCGGGGCCCGCGCCGCCCAGCTCGGCCTCGAGCTCGTCCATGTCGGCGCCCTCCGCGAGCCGCGCCATCATCTCTTCCATCTTCGGCCCGGCCTCGAGGCCGGTGGCCTCCTGGAAGCGGGCGAGGAAACGCGCCAGCTGCTTCGGATCCTGCTGCGCGCTGTCGTCCATGCCCTCCATCTCGGCGGCGAGCGAGTCCATGACCCCCGCCATGCGCTCCTCGTCGAGCCCGGCGAGCGGATCGTCGGCATCGCCCTCGGCGTCGGAGCCAGCGCCCCGCGCGCCTCCCGACTTGGCCGCGGAGAGCGCCGCAAATCGCGACGGCTTCCGCGCCAGCTCGAGCTTCCCGCACTGCGGACAGGCCGGCCGCACGGCGGTATCGATGCGCGACGAGAAGAAGCTGAAGACGGTATGGCAGTCGGGGCAGTAGAACTCGTATATGGGCATACGACTGCTGTTTTAACACACCGCGCCCGCAACCCGTCGGGGTGGTTCGCCGGTTCAGCGCGCCACCTACACTGGCAGCATGGCGAACTCCGCGAACGTCGACAGGTCTCCGCAAGCTGCTGCAGGGCGAGCTCGAGGGGGTGGCGCTCTACCGGGCGCTCGCCGGGATCGAAGCCGCCCGGAGTTGAAAGAGGTCTACGGCCGGATGGCCGAGAGCGAGGAGCGGCATGCGGCGCGCTGGCGCAAGCAGCTCGTCGAGGCGGGGGACCGCCGGGCTGATCCGTCGGTCGGCTGGCGCACGCGGATGATGATCGCGCTGGCGAAGCGCTTCGGCGCCGACTTCATCCTGCCGACGATCGCCGAGCGCGAGAAGATCGACAGCGCGGGCTACGCTGCCGGCGCGCCGGGAATCGCCGCCGCACCGGCGCTCGCCGGCGACGAGCGCTCGCACGCCAGGCTCCTGGCCGTGATCGCTGCCAAGGGCACGGGCGGCATGGAGGGGGGCGCGCTCGCCCAGCTCGAGGGGCGGCATCGCGCGGCGGGCGGCAACGCTCTGCGCGCCGCGGTGCTCGGCGCCAACGACGGGCTGGTGTCGAACCTTTCGCTGGTGATGGGCGTCGCCGGCGCCGAGCTCGCGGGGAGCTCGATCCTGGTCACCGGGCTCGCCGGGCTCCTCGCCGGCGCGGGCTCGATGGCGCTCGGCGAGTGGCTGTCGGTGCAGAGCGCGCGCGAGCTCTTCCAGCACCAGATCGAGATCGAGAAAGCCGAGCTCGAGGCCGATCCGGAGGAGGAGCGGCGCGAGCTCGAGCTGATCTACCGCGCCAAGGGGCTCGAGCCGGCAGCGGCGCAGCAGATCGCCGCGCAGCTCATCGCCGATCCGGCGCGCGCCGTCAACACGCTGGCGATGGAAGAGCTCGGCGTCGATCCGAAGGAGCTCGGCGGCTCGGCCTGGGTGGCGGCGATCACCTCGTTCATCCTCTTCGCCATCGGCGCCGTCATCCCGGTCATCCCCTACGGACTCCTCGAAGGACAGGCCGCGCTGTGGACGAGCGTCGTGGCGAGCGCCTTCGGCCTCTTCGGCATCGGCGCCCTGATCACCCTGATGACCGGCCAGCAGCGTCTGGTTCTCGGGGCTCCGGCAGCTGCTCTTCGGCCTCGTCGCCGCCGCGCTCACCTACGGCGTCGGGCACCTGATCGGGGTTTCCCTGGCTGGCTGATGGCGCCATAGCCTTACTGTCGAGAATCCCTCAGGGCGCCGAAAAGGGCTGCGCTAGCATCCCGGGTCTGCGAGGAGAAAGCTCATGCGACGACAGCCGGCGCTCGTTCTCTTTATTTTCCTGACCTTGATGCTCGGTGCCTTCGCCGCCCGCGCCGACGAGGCGACGCGTTTCCATGCCCTGCTCGAGCGCGAGTGGATCGTGCGCCTGGCGGAGAACCCGCTCTTTGCCACCTACGCCGGCGTGCATACGGGCGACGACCGGCTGCCCGCCGCGAGGGAGGAAGACCTCGCCCGGCGTGAGCGCGAGACGCGTGCCTATCTCGAAGGGCTCGGCAAGATCGACCGCGCGGCGCTCCCGCCGGCCGACCAGGTGAGCTACGACCTCTTCGGCACCGAGCTCGCTGACCGGCTGGATTCGCGCCGCTTCGGTGAAGAGCAGCTCATGCTCAACGCCGACTCGGGCTTTCATACCGAGCTCGCGCAGCTCCCGGATCAGGTGCCGCTCGCGACCGTGCGCGACTACGAGAACTACCTCGCCCGCCTGCGCCAGTTTCCGCGCGTCTTCGACGAAGGGATCGCCCTCATGCGCCGCGGGCTGGCGCGCGGCATGACGCCGCCGCGGGTGGCGATCGCCGGCGTCGACGCGACAGCGGCGGCGCACGCCGTCGCGACGCCGGAGGAGAGCGTCCTCTTCGAACCGTTCACCGCCTTTCCGGCGACCTTCCCGGCCGGCGAGCGCGAGCGGCTGCTCGCCGCTGGCCGGAGCGCCGTCGAGGAGTCGGTCCTGCCCTCCTACCGGCGCTTCCGCGACTTCCTGCGCGACGAGTACCTGCCGCAGAGCCGTGGGACGCTCGCCGCCGCCGATCTTCCCGACGGGCGCGAGTACTACCGCTATCTCATTCGCCACTTCACCACGCTCGACATGACGCCGGAGGCGATCCACGAGCTGGGGCTCGCAGCAGGTGGCGCGCATCCGCGGCGAGATGGACGGCGTGATGAAGAAGACCGGCTTCACCGGCGACTTCGCCGCCTTCCTGCAGTTCCTGCGCAGCGACCCGCGCTTCTATGCGCAGAGCCCGGAAGAGCTCCTCAAGGAAGCCTCGTTCATCGCCAAGCGCATGGACGGCAAGCTCCCGGCGCCTCTTCCACCGCTGCCGCGCCAGCCCTACGGCGTCGCACCCGTGCCGGCGGCGATGGCTCCCAAGTACACCAGCGGGCGCTACGTCTCGGCGCCGGTGGGCGGGACGCAGCCGGGCTGGTACTGGGTCAACACCTACGCTCTCGACAAGCGGCCGCTCTACAACCTCGAAGCGCTGACCTTTCACGAAGCGGTGCCGGGTCATCACCTCCAGGGCGCCCTGGCGCAGGAGCTCGAAGGCCTGCCGCAGTTCCGGCGCTTCCTCTATGTCGACGCGTTCGGCGAAGGGTGGGGCCTCTACAGCGAATGGCTAGGGCTAGAGGCCGGCTTCTACACCGATCCGTACCGCGACTTCGGCCGGCTCGGCTACGAGGCCTGGCGCGCCGCGCGCCTGGTCGTCGATACCGGCATTCACGCGCTCGGCTGGAGCCGCGAGCGGGCGATCGACTATCTCGCCGCCAACACCACGCTGCCGCTGCACGAGGTGACGACCGAGGTCGACCGCTACATCTCGTGGCCCGGACAGGCGCTGTGCTACTACCTCGGTTTCATGAAGATCCGCGAGCTCAGAGCGCGCGCCGAGGAGAAACTCGGCGAAGCTTTCGACGTGCGCGACTTCCACGATGCGGTCCTCGCGAACGGCGCGCTCTCGCTGCCGGCGCTCGAGCGCCAGATCGACGACTTCATCGCCGGCAAGCTGAAACCGGCGGAGCGCGCCGGCGGTGACTCCCTGAGCCTCACGCCGCTGCGCGTGCACTACGAGCTCGCGCTCGCGGTGGGCGAGACGGCGCGCGGCAAGGCGTCGGCGATCGCGCGCGAGCAGACGGTGGAGATTCCCGCGGGTGTCGCCGCCGCGGAGGTCGAGCAGCTGACCATCGGTGTCGTCTCCGCGGTCGCGGAGCCGTCGGCGCGGCGGGCCCGCGTGGCGATCGACTACCCCTGGCGCGAGCTGGTCTCCGATCTGCCGCAGCTGGTCAATCTCCTCTACGGCAACATCTCGTTGCAGCGGGGTGTCCGGATCGTCGGCATCGACTGGCCGGCAGGAGCTCGTCGGGCAGTTTCCGGGCCCGGCGTTCGGCGTCGCCGGGTTGCGGCGAGCTCCTCGGCGTCCACGACGGGCGCTCCTCGCCGGGGCGCTGAAACCGGTCGGCCTCGGCGTGCCGGCGCTCGCGCGCCTCGCCGCCGACTGCGCCCGCGGCGGGCTGGACCTGATCAAGGACGATCACTCGCTCGCCGACCAGCGTCGGGCGCCGTTCCGCGATCGGGTGCTCGCCGTGGCCGAGCATGTCGCGCGCGCCAACCGGCAGAGCGGTCGCAACTGTCTCTACGTGCCGAACCTGACCGGGCCGGTCGACTCTCTGGCGGATCGTCTCGACGATTTGCGCGATGCGGGCGTGCGCGCCGCAATGGTCGCTCCGCTGCTGCTCGGCCTCGATGCGGTGCGGGCGCTCGCAGCCTCCTCCGGCGTCGCGCTCGTCGGCCACCCGTCGTTCGCCGGCAGCCTGGTCGCGCCGCGCCAGGGGTTCGCGCCCGAGCTCCTGTTCGGCGATCTCTTCCGGATCGCCGGCTGCGACGTCGTGATCTACCCGAACGCCGGCGGGCGCTTCCCGTTCACGCTCGGCGACTGCCGGCGGATCCAGCACCGGCTGCTGGCGCCGCTCGGCGCGCCTGCGACCTGCCTTCGCCATGGTCGCGGGCGGAATCGACGCGGCCCACCTCGAACGCTGGCTGCCGGAGTACGCGGTCGATACGATCTTCCTCGTCGGCGGCAGCCTCCTGGGCCGGCCGGACGTGCGCGCCGCGGCGGCGGAGTTGAGTGAGCTGGTGGCGGGCGCGGCCCGCCGGAGGGGGAGAAGATGAGCGGTGGTTCGAAGGTGCTGCGCAGCGCACGACTACCGCTGGCCGGTGGCGCTCAAGCCCTACAAGGACGGCGGCGAGCTCTATCGCGACGTCACCCGGCAGACGCTCCTCGGGGAGGGCGAAGGCGAGGACGCGCTCGCCTTCGTGACCCGCTACTTCGAGATCGCGGCCGGCGGGTTCTCGACCCTCGAGCATCATCAGCACCCGCACGCGGTCGTCGTCCTGCGCGGCCGCGGGACGGTGCAGCTCGGCGAACGGCGCTTCGCCATCGGGCCGTCCGACTGCGTCTACGTCGCACCCGGTGAAGCCCACCAGTTCCGCGCCGATCAGGGCGGGGCCCTGGGCTTCCTGTGCATCGTCGATCGCGAGCGCGACCGGCCGGTGCCGCTCGCGGCGACGCGGCTGGAATGACGCCGGCCCGCCCGATCGGGTCGTTCCTCCCGCCCGCTGGTTCGATAGGCTTCCGGGCCATGAAGCGCTCCCGAGTCGTCCTCCTCTGGCTGGCTGCCATCGCGATCACCGTCGGCTCCGCGGCCTGGCAGCGCCGCACCGGCCCGAGCTATCCGATCCGCGGCACGGCGACGCTCAGCGGCGAGTCGATCCCCTACCGCCTGCTGCGCTCGCAGAATACCGGCGAGGCCCTGCCGGTGCGGATCCGCGCTTCCGCCGCCATCCGCGGCGAGGTCCTCTGGCGCCGCTACCCCTCGAACGAGGTCCTGCGGCGGGAGGTGCTCGCCCGCCACGGCGAAGAGCTCACCTTCGACCTTCCGCCGCAGCCGCCGGCAGGCAAGCTCGAATACTTCGTCCATCTGACCAACGGCCTGGAGAGCGTCGAGCTGCCGCCGCAGACGGTCGTGCCCAGGAAGGGCGCCGTGGCGCGCTTCAAGGGCGCGGTGCCGGCGCACGTCCTCGTGCCGCACATCGCGGCGATGTTCTTCGGCATGCTGTTTTCGAACGCCGCGGCGCTCTCGGCGCTGGCGCGGCGCGAACAGGCGCGGCGGCAGGCCTGGGTGGCGTTCGCGCTGCTCGCCGTCGGCGGCCTCCTGCTCGGACCGGCGGTGCAGAAGTACGCCTTCGACGCCTGGTGGACCGGCTGGCCGTTCGGCCACGACCTGACCGACAACAAGACGGCGGTCGCCGTGGTCGCCTGGGGGATTGCGCTGCTGTTGTCTCGCGGCGGGCGCACGGCGCGGGTCGCCATCGTCGTCGCCGCCGTCGTGACCCTCGCGGTCTTCATCGTGCCGCACAGCATGTTCGGCTCCGAGCTCAAGGTGCAGTGAGCCGGACGGCGGGCGCGCGAGCGCGCTTCAGGGACTACTGGCAGACGGTCGGGCGGGAGCCCCAGGGGGCGGGCGAGCTGCTGCTCTCGCCGGTGCTCGAAGACGCCCTGCCGCCGCGGGCGGTGCAGGTCTATCTCCCCGCCGGCTATCGCGACGGTCGCGATCGCTTTCCGGTGCTCTATCTTCAGGACGGACAGAACCTCTTCGATCCGGCGACGGCCTTCATGAGGTCGTGGCACGCGCAGCGTGCCCTCGACCGTCACGCTCACGGCGGCGCTCCGGTGATCGCGGTGGCGATTCCCAACTCCGGCGTGCGGCGTATCCATGAATACGCGCCGTTCCGCGACCGGCGCTACGGCGGCGGCGGCGGAGAGGCCTACCTCGCCTGGCTCCTCGGTTCGGTGCAGCCCCTGATCGAGAAGCAGTTCCGCATCGCGCGCGGTCGCGAGACGACCGCCATCGCCGGGGCGTCGATGGGCGGACTGATCAGCCTCTTCGCCTTCGCCCGGTTTCCGGAGCGTTTCGGCCTCGTTGGCGGCATGAGCCCGTCGCTCTTCTTCGGTGAGGAGGCGCTGACGCGGTGGATGGGGCGCCATCGGATCTCGCCGGGTCGTGTCTACATGGATATCGGAACCCTCGAGGGGCGGCGGAACCGGCGGCGGAAGACGCCGCCGAAGTCGCCCTCCGGCGCGATGCGGCGGCTGCGCAGGCTGCGCCGGGGGCTGGAGGCGAAGGGTTTCCGGCGAGCCGTCGATCTCCAGTGCATCGAAGAGCCCGGCGGACGCCACGACGAAGCGGCCTGGTCGCGACGCCTGCCGGGAATGCTCGAGTTCCTCTTCCCGATCTAGCGTTCACGGCTTCTCCGTCAGCAGGCGCTCGATCTCGGCCATCGCCTCGTCGTCGTCCATCATCGACAGGGTCTGCACGATCTTGCGCTTGAGCTCGGGGTCTTTCTCCTGGCGCAGAAGGCCGATCAGCGCCTTGCCGTTGCCGGCGAGCATCAGCCCCTCGATGATCTTTCCGCGGAGCTCTGGATCCGCAGTCACGGCGTAGAGCTCGACGAGCTCGGCATCGCCTCCGGCCGCGCCGAGGAGCGAGATCGCCTTGCCGCGCAGCTCGCGGTCGGGCTCGTTGCGGGCGGCGGCGAGCAGCTGCTGCTTGTCGCCGGCGATCATCATCCCTTCGAGGATCTTGCCCTTGACCTCGCGCGAGCTCTCGCCCTTGTAGAGCTCGGCGAGTGCCGCGGTCGAGTCGAGAGCACCGAGGAGCTCGATCGCCTTGCTGCGCAGCTGCGGATCGCTCTCGGCACGCGCCGCGTCCAGGAGCGGCTTCTCTTCGCCGGCGATCATGAACGCCTCGAGAATGCCGGCACGGGTCTCCTTCGAAGCCGTCCCGCGGTAGATCTCGGCAAGCGCGCGGATGTCCTCCGGATCGCCGGCGATGCCCAGCGAGCGCACCGCTTCGATCTGCAGCTCGACGGGCTTGCCGTTCTTCGCGGTCTCGACCAGGACGCTGCGGGCGCGCGGCTCGTCGCTCTGCGAGAGCACGAAGAGGGCGCGTTGCTTGACCTGCAGCGAGCGGTTCCCGGCGAGAATCTTCTCGAGGATCGGCAGGGCGCGGGCCGAGTCCATCTGCATCAGGCCGTCGAGCGCATAGAGCTGCAGGTCCTCTTCGGCGGAGGTGCCGGCGCCGGCGATGACGGGGCCCGCGTTCGGCGCCCCGGAGGTCCGCGGGCCGGCGGTCACCGGTCCACTGACCGATCCAGTCGCGCGCGGCGCGCTGCCGGTGAGCGCGATCTCGAGCGCGTCGGCGTCGTCGAGCCAGACGCTCTTGGGGTAAGTGGAGCGCAGGCTCTTCAAGGTCTGCAACGCCTCGGACTTGCGGCCGAGCTTTTCTTCGGCGTAAGCCTGCCAGTAAATCGCCGCGTCGGCTTCGGCGTTCTTCTGCTCGGCGACGGCGGCGAAGCGCCGCGCCGCCTCTTCCCACTGCGCCTGGTCCAGGGCGCTCTGGGCGTCACGGTAAGCGGAGCTCTTGCCTTCGCCGTCGGCGGCGGAGAAGTCCGCCGGAGCGAACCGGGCCGAGAGCGGAGCCGGCGCGGAGACGAGCGCCGCGACGATCGCGGTCGCTGCAAGGGCGGAGAAGGGTGCACGTCTGTGGGTGAATCGCATGGTCGGACTCCTCAAGAAACGGTGCGGTTTGCGGTTTGCTTCATGCTGCGAGAGGCGCCGGCGTCGCGCTGCAGACGCTCGCCGGTCACCCGGAGCTTGAACAGCAGATCGGTGTTCTCGATGCGCCGCTGGGCGGTGGCGAGATCGTCGGGAGCGGCGCCTTTGCTGTTCGCGAGCTCGAGGAGAAGCGGTTCGAGCTCGTCGAGCAGGGCGGCGATGCGGCGCTGGCCGGAGCGCAGCGCGGCGCGGCGGTAGAGGCGGTTCGACGACACCAGCGCCTCCGCCCAGGCGCTCTCTTCGGCGAGGGCGGCCGCGTCGGCTGGGGCCGCGTTGGCGACCCGGGTCAGCAGGCGCTCGGAGCCCGCCAGGTGGCCCTCGACGGAGGCGAGCAGCAGACGCTCGCGCGCCGCAGTCGAGAGTCCGGTCGCTGCGGTCGCTGCGGTCGCTGCGGAGCCAGCCGCTGCGGCCGGAGTTTCCCGCCGGCCGGCGAGATAGCCGATGCCGAGCGCTGCGACGAGGGCGAACGAGACGGCGGCGAGTGTCCACTGCGGGCCCCATCCGGCGCCGGCCTGCCACGGGCCCGCGCTGAACCCAGCCAGGAGTCGATCCCGCCAGGAGCGCTTCCGTTCCAACCGCGGCCGAAGCTCCCGCCAGACCCGCGCCGCGAGATCGGCCGGCGGCTCGGGGGTTTCGACGGCGGCGGCGGCGAGGTCGCGCGCCAGCGCGGCGTAGCGCTGCCGGAGAGCGGCATCGGATGCCAGCGCCTTCGCGACGGCTTCGGGGTCGGCGGATTCGCCGTAGTAGTGCAGGATCAATGCGTTCTCGTCCATGTCCGTAGGCGTTGCGGACGACATCTCAGGCCGGTTCTTCATGGAGCGACTCCTGGTTCTCCGCGCAGACGAGTGGGGCGAGGGCGACGCGGAGCTTGCGCACCGCCCGGAAGATCGACTGTTTGGTGGCGTTGTCGCGCTTGCCGAGGGTCGAGCTGATCTCGGCGATCGAGCGCCCTTCGCAGTGGCGCAGGACGAAGGCGGCGCGCTCGGAGGGGGAGAGGTCGGCGAGCGCGGCCGCGGTGCGGTGGCGGATCTCGGCGGCGAGCGCCCGGCGCTCGGGCCCGGCTTCGCCGGTCGGAACCTCCGCCAGCGAGCGGTCGCCCTCGTCGGGGAGGTCGACCCGGGCGGCGCGCTCACGGCGGCTCCGCCGGCCCTGGTCGATCGCCGCGTTGACCGCGATACGGTGCAGCCAGGTCCCGAGCTCGGCGCGCTGGTCGAAGCGCGCAAGGAAGCGGAAGGCGCGCAAGAAGGTCTCCTGCACCGCGTCCTCGGCCGCCGCTGTATTCCCGGTGATGCGGTAGGCCAGGCCGAAGACGGCGCGGCTATGCGCCGCGACCAGCCCCTCGAAGGCAGCGGTATCCCCGGCGAGCACACGGCGGACGAGGTCGGAGTCCCGGGGGTCCATTCTGGGAGCTTAGACGGCGGCCCAGGCCGGCGGTTAGGCCGCAACCTGCACGGCCCCGGACGTCGGTGGGGTGAAATTTCATGAATTTCTTCTAAAGAGGTGGCCTGATCCCGCCCAAACGGGTGGTACGCTTCCTGTGACTTAGCTCACAATCAGCGTCATGTAGACGCTACGACGCAGGCCGAGAAGCGGGGGAAGTAATGTCGTTCCGACCCAAGGTAATGGAGGCTTCACCTCTGGCCTCCTCCCGTTTCCCAGGCAGTGCGACTGCGGCTTTGTTCTCCCCCGAGGCATTGGCAAGCAAGGGAGCCGTGCTGATGAACGTCCCCTCTTCCCGTTTCGTTCGCCGGACCCGCGGCACCCTGGCCCTCCTGCTCGGCGCGACCCTCTGGGCGGCGCTCGGCGGCGCTGCGCCGCTCGCCGCGGCGCCGACGCTGGTGATCAACTCAATCACCCACACGCCGGCTTCGGTGGTCGCCGGCTCGGCCACCAACGTCGACTACACCTTCGATCTGCGCAACACCGCTACCGGGACCTCCGACGACGAAACTGCCGCCGTCCTGCGCATCTTCCTGGCGGGAAGTTCGCTGGTCTTCCAGAACTTCGACACCCTGCCCGGGACCTGCGCGCTGCTCGCCGCGCCGGCCCGCGTGGAATGCCCCGTCGGCCCCATGCAGGAAAGCACCACGATCACCGGCCTGGTGCGCTTCCGGGTGGCGGCCAGCGCCGCCGCCGGGACGCTCACGTCGAGCTTCGACTTCTACGGCGCCGTCGACACCACCGTCGACACCCAGACCGAAGATCTGACGGTGACCGTCTCCGCCGATCTCGTCGTCGACAAGGTGGCGCCGTCGCCGAACAAGGTCGTCCCCGGAAACAACGTGGCCTACACGGTTTCGGTCACCAATAACGGTCCCTCGGACGCGGTGGCCGTGACCCTCGACGATCCGATTCCGGCCGGTTTCGGCACCCGGACCTATAGCGGGGACTGCGTGACGAGCCCCTGCAGCCTGGGGACCATGACCCCCCTGGCGGTCAAGAACGTGACGGTGACCTTCGCTGTTCCGGACAACTACCATCTGGTCACAGCCACTTCGCCGGTCGTCAACACCGCAACGGCGAGCACCACGACCCCCGACCCGACCTCGAGCAACGACTCCGACTCGGTCTCGTCGCCGGTCGAGCCGCAGGTCGATCTCTCGGTCGTGCTGTCGAGCGCCGCCACCAGCGTGACGCCCGGAACCGCCGGCAGCTACGTGATCACGGTGTCGAAGACCGGGCCTTCGCGCCTCGATCGCCTGCACATCACCGGAAATCTCAGCCTGCTGGGCGCGGTCTTCACGCCCTCCGAAGGCATCTTCAGCGCCACCTCGATCTCGCCCAACTGGACCGGTCTCGACCTCGCCGGCAGCGACAGCGCGACGCTGACGTTCAGCGGCTGGGTGAGCCCGGCGCAGCCCGGCGCTACGCTCGCCGCGAGCGCGACGGTCGCGGTTCCGGCCGGCGTGGTCGACACGAGTTCCGGCAACGACTCCGACAGCGAGTCGGACACCATCGCCCGCCTCTCCGATCTCTCGATCGTCAAGACCAACAACCTGAACGGGCTCATTCCCGGCCAGGCGGTGCCGTACACGATCACGGTCACGAACCACGGTCCGAGCGACATCGCGACAGCGACGGTCACCGACAACTTCGATGTCAGTCGCGTCTCGACGGTGGGCTGGAGTTGCTCGACGGCGCGGGCGCTCACCGACCTGGGACAGCTCGCGGACGGCGCCGGCGGTGTCGACGGCCTCGACGGCGCCTCCGCCGTCGCCACCACGCCCGACGGGAAGCATGTATATGTCGCGGCCTCCGCCGACAACTCGGTCTCCTTCTTCACCCGCGACGCCACCACCGGCCTGCTGACCTTCGGCGACATCTACGCCGACGGCACCGACGCCAGCGTGATCGCCGGCGCTTCCGCGATCGCCGTCTCGCCTGACGGCGGACAGGTCTACGTCACCGGCTTCAGCGACAACGGCCTCGAGGTCTTCACCCGCAACGCGCTCACCGGCGCCCTGGTCTCGCTCGAGTTCGAGGTCGAAGGCACCGCCTCCGTGACCGGCATGACCGGACCGCGCGGCGTCGCCGTGGCGCCGGACGGGCGCCACGTCTACGTCGCGGCTGCGACCGACAGTGCGGTCGTCGTCTTCGCTCGCAACCTCACGACCGGTTCCCTGACCTGGAGCTCGACGGTCACCGGCGCCAGCGGCCTGGGCGGCGCGCGCGCCGTCGCCGTCGCTCCCGACGGCCGGCATGTCGTCGTGGCGGGCGAGACCGCCGACGGCGTTGCGGTCTTCACCCGCAACCTGACGACCGGCGCCCTGACCTTCGCCGAGGCCCAGCTCAACGGCTCCGGCGGAGTCAGCGGCATCGACGGCGCCTCGGCGCTCGCCTTCTCGCCCGGCGGCGACGCGCTCTACGTCGCCGGCTTCGCCAGCAATTCGGTCGCCGTTTTCAGTCGCAACGCCAGCGACGGCCACCTCGGCTTCCTCGAAAAGGAGACCGACGGTGTGCTGGCGGTCGACGGCCTCGCCGGCGCGCGCGGCGTCGCGGTGAGCCCCGACGGCTCACTGGTCTTCGTCACCGGCGCGACGGACGGAGCGATCGCGATCTTCAGCCGCAATTCGAGCGGCGCGCAGATCCACAAGCTCGACTTCCTCGACATCGCCGGGCTCGGCTCGGCGGTCGCAGCTGGCGATTACACCGGCGGGGGAACAGGTCTACGGCGTCGGCGGCACGACCGACCTGCTGGGCATGTTCGCGGAGACGCGTGCCACCGCCGCCTGCACCGTCCCGGTGGGGTCGGACCTCACCTTCTCGGAGTCGGCGGCGATTCCGGCTCAGAGCTCCGTCACCTACAACGCGGCGGCGGTGCTCTCGAACAGCGCGAGCGGCACGCTGGTCAACACAGCGACGGTCGCCGCGCCGGCAGGGGTCGATACGACGCCCGCGAACAACAGCTCGACCGACAGCGACCCGGTAGGGAGTGAGGCCGACATCACGGTGACGAAGACGGCCAATCCGGCCTCGGCCGTGCCCGGCGAGTCGGTGGTCTATACGCTCACGGTCAGCAACGCCGGCCCCGCGAACGTGCCCGACGCTTCGGTAACCGACTTGGGACTCAGCAGTGCCGACTACTCGGCGGTGAGCTGGAATTGCGTCGGCCAGGGCCAGGCGGTCTGCCCGTTGCCCGCTTCGGGTAGCGGCAATATCAATCACTCCGGCAACGTGAATCTCCCCGCCGGCGGCACGGTGACCTACACCATCACGGTGACCATCGCGACCAACGCCGCCGGAACGCCCTGCACGCTGCCGTTGACCGGCAACTGCGCCAAGAACAGCGCGACGGCGACGATGCCGGTGGCCTACATCGACCCGTCGCCGCTCGACCACACCGCCACCGTCGAGGTGCCGATCTCGCCCAAGGCCGATCTTGCGATCTCGAAGGCCGTCCTGACGCCGCTCGGCTCGATCGCGGCCGGCGCGCCGCTCAGTTTCCAGGTCCAGGTCCGCAATTGCGGACCGAGCAACGTCACCGGCGCCCTGGTGCAGGACACTTTCTCGGCCGACTACACCGGGGCGGCCTGGACCTGCACCGCTTCGAACGGCAGTTGTCCGGCGAGCGGCTCGGGGAACCTGAACGCTTCAGTCAACCTGAACGGCGGCAATCCCGCAACCTGCGCCGGCGCAGGCCAGGCGACCTTCATCGTCACCGGCGCCGTCGTCGCGTCGCCCTCGTCGGGCGTGCTCTCGAACGTCGCCAAGGTCGTCGTGCCCAGCGGTGTCTTCGACCCGAGCGTCGGCAACAACACCGCGAGCGTGCAGGTCGTGCTCGAAGCCTCGACCGACATCGCGATCATCAAGACCGACGGCAGCACCGTCGCCACTCCCGGCGATCCGATCACCTACAGCATCACCGTCTTCAACACCGGCCCGGACGATGCCCAGGCCCTCGAGGTGACGGACAACTTCCCGGCCGCGCTGCGCAACGTCTCCTGGACCTGCAACTCCGAGGCGCCGGCCCTGGGAACCCTGACCTTCCTCGAGGAGCAGCGCCAGAACGCGACTCTCGAATCGGGCCTGCTCAGCGGACTCGCCGGCACGCGCGATCTGGCCATGGCCCCCGGCGGAAACTTCGTCTACGCCACCGGTTTCACCGAGGGCGCGCTCACCACCTTCAGTCGCGACGCCGCGGACGGCGGTCTGACCTGGCTCGGCAAGGTGCTCGACAACACCACCCAGGGCTTCCTCCTCGTCGACGGTCTCGCCGGCGCGAGCGGCATCGCGCTCAGCCCGGACGGCCTGAACATCTACGTGGCGGGTGAGACGGAGGACAAGGTCGCCGTCTTCACCCGTAGCCTGGTGAGCGGCCAGCCGACCTACATCGAGGTCGTCGCGCAGGGCGACGTGCAGACCTCCGGCACGGTCGACGGTCTCGACGGCGCGCAGGATCTGGCGCTCTCGCCCGACGGCAAGCATCTCTACGTCGTGAGCCCGACCCAGGACTCGATCGCGGTGCTCGGCCGCGACGCCTCGCTCTCCGGCCGGCTCTCCTGGCGGCAGGTCCTGAAAGACGGCGTCGGCCCCATCGACGGCCTGAACGGTGCCAGCAGCGTCCGTGTCAGCCCCGATGGGCATCATGTCTACGTGACCGGTACCGACGACGACGCCGTCGCGGTGTTCACCCGCAATACGACGGTAGGCGACACCGCCAACTTCGGCAACCTCACCTTCCTGCAGGTGTTGAAGGACGGCGCTCTGGGCGGGACCCGCCTGGATGCGGCGGCGGGCATCGAGCTCTCGCCCGACGGCGCCTTCGCCTACGTCGCGGCCGGCGGAGCGGACGACGCGGTCTCGGTCTTCAGCCGCAACACCACCGCGGGCGACGTGCTCAACTTCGGCAAGCTCACCTATCAATCCGAGCGCCACGAGGGCGAGGCCTCCGGCCTCGGCGGAGCCGCGAGCGGTCTCGACGGCGCCCGCCAGACGATGGTGAGCCCCGACGGGCAGCACCTCTACGTGGCGAGCCAGGACAGCGACGCGGTCGTCGTCTTCCAGCGCAATCCCGCCACCGGCAGTCTCAAGTTCATCGGCGTGCACCGCGACGAGGCGGTCTCGGTCTGCGTCCAGCCGACCTCCTGCACCATCCACAGCCTGGACGGTGCCGGCGCACTGGTCGCCGATCCGTCGGGCGCGAACCTCTATCTGGCGGCGCGCAACGACAGCTCCCTCTCGGTCTTCATCCGCGCCGGAGCGCCGCCGTCGTTCGCCTTTGCCGGCGGCCAGCCGGCGAGCAACCCGCCGGCGCCGGTGATCAACGGTATCGGCGGAGTCAGCGGCCTCAAGGCGGTCACCGAGGTCGCCGTGGCCGGACCGCACCTCTACGCCGTGAGCTACGGCGACGCCGTGGAGCGCGGCTCGATCGTCGCCTTCTCGCGCGACGCCGCGACCGGCGAGCTCACCTTCGTCAACCGGCTGCAGGACGGCTCCGGTGGCGTCGACGGCCTCGACGGCGCCTCGGCGCTGGCGGTCTACGACGACAACATCTACGTCGTCAGCCAGTCGCTGGTCGAGGGCGACAACACCCTCGCCGTCTTCAAGCGCAATACGGTCTCGGGCGCGGTCTCGTTCCTCGAGCTCCACCGCCAGAATCAGCTCGGGGTGAGCGGCCTCTTCGGTGCCAGCGATGTCGCGGTGACCTCGGACGGCGCGCACGTCTATGTCGCTGGCCGCACGCCCGGCTCGCTCGCGGTCTTCACCCGCGACGCCGGCAACGACGGGCGCCTCACCTTCCGCGAGTCGAAGATCGCCGGCATCGGCGGCATCGTCGGCCTGCAGGGCGCCCAGGGTCTGGCGCTCTCTTCGGACGACCTGCACGTCTACGTCACCGGCTCGGTGGACGACGACGTCGTCGTCTTCTCGCGCAACGCCAACAGCGGCGACTTCGCCAACTTCGGTCGCGTCACCGAGATCCAGGTCGTGGACGGCATCCCCGGCCTCGACCGCGCGATGGAGATCGCGGTCAGCAACGACCCCACCGACACCCACGGCAGCCGGCACGTCTACGTCACCGGACATACCGCCGACTCCCTTTCGGTCTTCGAACGCAACGTCGAGGCGGCGAGCGACGACTTCGGCAAGCTCACTCTGGTGCAGAGCTTCACGGACGGCGTCGGCGGAGCCGACGGCCTGAACGGCGCGCGCGCCGTCGCCGTGAGCCCGGACGGCAAGAACGTCTACGTCGCCTCCGAGGACGACGACGCCGTCGCGGTCTTCGCGCGCGAGGCGACCGGCGGCACCCTGGTCTTCGTGGAGGCGGCGTTCGACGGCCAGAATGGCGTCGACGGCATCGACCAGGCCTATGGCATCGCGATCTCGGCCAACAGCCGCGAGACCTACATCGCGGGCTTCGGCGACGACGCCATCGCCCTCTTCCGCCGCGCCTCGGGCTCGCGGTGCACCGGCGCCGGCGTCGGCACGCTGGCCGACACCGGTGTCGAGATCGCCGCCGGTGGGCAGGTGGTCTACACGGTGCAGGCGACGATCGATCCGGGCGCCACCGGACAGCTCATCAACGAGGCTTTCGTCACCGTTCCGACTGCGATCCAGGAACCGGGTCCGGACTCGACCGGCCTGCACCAGGCGGGGGTCTGCACCGACAACGCGGTCGCCCCGGCGATCACCGCGCAACAACGGCTGCCGCGACATCGACACCCTCCTTCCCGCACCGAGCTCGCGATCGACAAGACCGATGGCGACGACGTCGCCGTACCCGGCTACGGAGATCACCTACACCATTACGGTGCGCAACAACGGCCCGAGCAACGTCGTCGGCGCCCTCGTGCAGGACGACCTGACCAGCATCTTCCCGACCGGTGCGACCTGGACCTGCGTCGCCGCACCCTCGGGGACCCTGACCTTCCTCGATGACTACGTCGAGGGCGAGACGCTGCCCGGGCCGCAGACGATCAGCGGGCTCGTCGGCGCGAAGTCGGTCGCGGTCAGTCCGGACGGCGAGCATGTCTACGCCACCGGTCTGGGCAGCGATTCACTCGCGGTGTTCAGCCTCGACGGCGCCGCCGGCACGCTCGGCTTCGTGGCCGCCTACTTCGATGGTCTCGCCGGAGTCGACGGACTGAACGGTGCGACCGACGTCCTGGTCTCACCCGACGGCAAGAACGTCTATGTCGCCGGGCAGGTGGACGATGCCGTCGCCGTCTTCACCCGCCAGGACAATCCGCTGGTGCCGGCGACGTTCGGAAAGCTCACCCTCCTCGAGCTCCAGCAGTCGCCGGGAGTGGCCGGACTCGACGAGCCGGTGGCCTTGGCGATGGATGCGGCCGGCGACACGCTCTACGTCGCCGCCGCCAACAGCAACGCCATCACCGTCTTCGATCGCAACACCGCGACCGGAGCCCTCACCTTCCTCGAGACCCTCGTGGACGGCGTGGGCAGCGTCGACGGGCTCGCGGGCGCCAGCTCGGTCGCGGTCAGCTTCGACGGCGAATGGGTCTACGCCACGGGCGAGAACGACGACGCGGTCGTGGTCTTCGATCGCAACCCGGCGACCGGCGCGCTCGCCTTCGCCCAGAGCAAGACCGACGGCGTCGGTGGCGTGGACGGCCTCGCCGTCCCGCGCAGCGTCGTGGTTTCGCCCGACGACCTGAACGTCTACGTCGCCGGCTCGGGCGACAACGCGATCGCGGTCTTCACCCGCGATCTCCTGCTGGGAACCCTGACCTTCCGCGAGGTCGTGCGCGACGGCGTGGGCGGAGCGGACGGCATCGCCGGAGTCTCCGCTCTCACGCTGAGCGGCGACTCCGGGCTCGGCTTCCATCTCTATGCCGCGGGCTCGGGCGAGAACGCGCTGGGAATCTTCCGTCGCGACGCCTCCAACTTCGGCAAGCTGACCTACGTCGACGCCGAGCGCGACGGCTTCGGTGCGGTCAACGGACTCGCCGGATCCGCCGACGTGGCCTTGTCGCCCGATGGCGCCATCGTGGTCGTGGCCGGCCCGGTGGACGATGCGCTGGCGCTCTTCCGCCGGCCGACCGACTCCTCGTGCTCGAGCGGGTCGGATTTCTCGGGCCCCGCCATCGTGCTCGACGACGTGGTCAACATCGCGGCGAACAGCAAGGTCGTCTACCAGGTGACCGGCCAGGTCGATCCGGAGCTCTGCCAGGTCTATCCGTGCACCGCCCTCGATCTGATCAACACGGCGACCGTGAGCTCGCCGACCGACACCAACGCCGCCGACAACTCGGACACCGACACCGACGACCTGTCGCCGCGTGCCGATCTCGAGATCACCAAGACCGACCATATTTCTGTGCTCCAGGGCCTCACCGGAGCCTCCGCCCTGGCGGCGAGCCCGGACGGCACGGGGGTCTACGCCACCGGTCTGATCGGCGACGGCGTCGCCGCCTTCACTCGCGCGCCAGCGTCCGGCGCCCTGACCTTCGTCGAGTCACAGCGCGACAGCGTGGCCGGCGTCGACGGGTTGAACGGAGCGGCAGCCGTGGTGGTTTCGGGGGACGGCGCCCAGGTCTATGTCGCGGGCTCGGCCGACAATGCGCTCGTCGTTTTCTCGCGCGACGCCGCGACCAACGAGCTCACCCTGCTGGAGCTCGAACGCGACGGATTCGGCGGAGTTACCGGGCTGCTCGGCCCCGACGGTCTGGCGCTCTCTTCCGACGGCAAGCACCTCTATGCCGCCGCGGCCGGTTCGAGCTCGGTGGCGATCTTCGGGCGCGACAACAACGCGGCGAGCGCGACCTTCGGCCAGCTCGACTTCCTGGGTGAGGTCCGCGACGGCGTCGACGGAGCCGACGGTCTCAGCCTCGCCCGCGGCCTCGCGCTGTCGCCCGACGACGCCCACCTCTACGTCGTCGGTGAGGCGGACAACGCGGTGGCGGTCTTCGCGCGCAACGCCGCTTCCGGCGCCCTGACCTTCGTGGAGTTTCACAGCGACGGCGTGGCCGGCGTCTCCGGTCTCGCCGGGCCGCGCGGTGTCGCGGTCTCGCCCGACGGCGCCCAGGTCTATGTCGCCGCCGGAACCGGCAACGCGGTGACGCTCTTCGCGCGCGAAGCCGCCAACGCGAGCCCGGACTTCGGCAAGTTGACGTTCGTCGCGGCCTATGTCGACGGCGTCGGCGGAGTCGACGGCGTGCAGGGGGCTGCCGCCGTCCTGGTTTCCCCCGATCCGTTCGGTTCGGATCCGGGTGGACAGCACGTCTACGTCGCCGGGCGCGGCGAGAACGCGGTCGCGGTCTTCAGCCGCGACGAAATCACCGGCGCCCTGACCTTCGCCAACGCGGCCCGGCAGGGCCAGGCTGGGGTCGTCGGCCTGACCGGGCCGGTCGCCCTGCTCGCCAGTCCGGATGCGCAGAACGTCTACGCTGCCGGCGCCGGCGACGACGCGGTCGTCACCTTCGACCGCGACTGGGATAGCGGCACGCTCGCCGGTACCGGCGCTCTCGCCTTCGTCGAGAGCGACGCCAACGGCGACGGCACGGTTGCCCCGGGCGAGAGCATCAGCTACGACCTCGTGGTGACCAACCACGGGCCGAGCGGCGTCCGCGGCGCCCTGGTCACCGACGTCTTCCCGGGAGAGCTCGAGAACGTCGAATGGGAGTGCTTCAGCCTGGCGCTCGGAGCGACCTGCCTCAACGGCTCGTCCGGCGTCGGCGACCTGGTGGACAAGCAGGTCCGCCTGCCCGCCGGCAGCCAGCTCCTGATCACCGCCTCGGGCACCATCAAGCCCGGCGTCACCGGCACGATCGTCAACACGGCGACCGTGGCGGCGCCGAACGGCTTCATCGAGCTCGCGCCGGCGAACAACACCGCCACCGACGGCGACACCGAGCTCGAGCGCAAGGCCGACCTGCGGATCGACAAGATCGCCTGCAGCGATCCGCTGGACTGTGTCGCAACCGAAGTTACCGAGCTCGTCCCGGGGACGACCATCCACTACCAGATCCGGGTCGACAACGACGGGCTTTCCGACGTCCAGGGTGCCACGGTGAGCGACGTCCTGCCCGAGCTGCTTTCCGACGCGGTCTGGAGCTGCGTCGCCGCGCCGGTGCCGGGGCTGCTTTCGCCTCTGCCGCCGGTCGCCGCGGTGCACGACGGCGACGACATCGACGACATCTCGCGCTCTTGCTCCCTGCCTCCGCTGCCGCTGGTCGACGGTCTGGACGGCGCCCGCGCCGTCGCGGCTTCCGCGGACGGGCTCAACCTCTACGTCGCCGGCGCGAACGACAACGCGGTGGCGATCTTCCGCCGCGACTTGCGCAACGGCACGGTGAAGTACACCGGCCTGGTCGTCGACGGCGACCCGGTGCACGACGCCAGCTGTGTCGTGACCGGAGCGGTCGACGGCCTGCGCGCGGCATCGGATGTCGAAGTGAGCGCAGACGGGCTGCACGTCTACGTCACCGGCGAGCTCGACGACGCCGTCGCTTTGTTCGAGCGCCAGGCGGTCACCGGCGACCTCACGTTCAAGCAGTTCCTGCGCGACGGCGTGGCCGGCGTCAATGGCCTCGGCAACGTCCGCGGCGCCGCGCTTTCTCCCGACGGCAAGCATCTCTACACCGCGGCGAAGAGCGACAACGGCGTCGGCATCTTCGCCCGCAACGCGAGCACCGGCCAGTTGAGCTATCTCGGCATCCGCGTCGACGGCTCGCCGCAGCCGCCGCTCACCCTCGACGGGCTGGCCGGGGCCTCGGCGGTCGCCGTGAGCCCGGACGGCGCCCACGTCTACGTCGCCGGCGAGACCGACGACGCGGTCGCGGTCTTCAGCCGCGACGCCGGGACCGGCCTGTTGACGTTCATCGAGGCGAAGAAGGACGGCCTCGCCGGAGTGGACGGACTGAACGGCGCGTCCGCTCTCGCTTTCTCCGACGACGGCCTGCACCTGTATGTCGCCGGCTCGGTGGACAACGCGGTCGCAGTCTTCAGCCGCAACGCGACCACCGGCGCGCTCACCTTCGTCGAGGCGGAGCTCGACGGCGTCGCGGGTGCCGACGGACTCGCCGGTGCTGCCGGCGTCGCCGTCAGCTCCGACGGCGAGCACGTCTACGTCGCCGGCGAGACCGATTCGGCCGTCGCGGTCCTGGCGCGCAACCCGCTGACCGGCGCCCTGACGCCGCTGCCGGCAGCCTTCGACGGCGTCGGTGGAGTCGACGGCCTCGGCGGCGTGCGCGCGGTCGTGGTCTCTCCGGACGGCGAGCAGGTCTACGGCGCCGGCGCCGGCGAGGACGCGCTGGCGCTCCTCCGGCGCGGCGACGGCTCACGCTGTACCGCCGCGGGTTTCGGTTCGATCGTGGATACGGTCGACATCACAGCCTCCGGCTCGGTGACCTACTCGCTCTCGGCCGAGCTCTCCCCGGCGGCCACCGGCACGCTCTTCAACACGGCGCGCGTCACCGAGCCCGACAACGTGATCGACGCCGACCAGGCGAACAATGTCGTCGTTCACGGTGCCCTGCTCACGCCCGAGGTCGATCTGACCCTGACCAAGGACGACGGCCAGACCGAGGCGATCCCCGGGCTGCCGGTGACCTACACCATCACCCTCGCCAACGCCGGACCGAGCGATCTGACGGCCGGAGAGCTCGAAGATCTCTTCCCGGCGATCTTCGAAGATCCCTCCTGGAGCTGCGTCGCGACCTCGGCGGTCGCCTTCGTCGAGGCCGAAGTCAACGGCACCGGCGGGGTCACCGGAATGGACGCGCCGCAGGGCGTGGTCCTCGCCCCGGATCCGGACGGTGCCTTCGGCCCGGCGACCGGCGGCGACTTCCTCTATGTCGCGTCGCGCGCCAGCAACGCGATCGATCTCTTCGCGCGCAACGCCGGCAGCGGCGAGCTCACCTTCGTCACCAGCTATGTCGACGGCGCGGCCGACCTCGACGGCTTCGGCGGCGCGGGCGGTCTGGCGATCTCTCCCGACGGCAAGAACCTCTATGCCACGGGTGCGACGGACGACGCGGTCGCGGTCTTCTCCCGCGACACCGCGACCGGCGTGTTGACGGCGCTCGAAGTTCAGCGCGAGTCGGACCCGGCGGTCGACGGCCTCGACGGCGCCACCGCGGTGGCGGTCGCGCCGGACGGCAAGCACGTCTATGTCACGAGCTTCGATGACGACACCCTGGCGGTCTTCGCGCGCGCCGCGGATACCGGCGCCCTGACCTATGTCATGCGGGCCAAGGACGGCTTCGGCGGGGTCGATCTCGGGACGATCGACGAGCCGGTCGCCGTGGCGGTCACCCCCGACGGTGGGCAGGTCATCGTGGCCGGTTCGCAGTCGGACACGCTGGCGGTCTTCGCTCGCAACGCCGCGACCGGGACCGTCGAGCTGCTGCAGGTGGTGCGCGACGGCTTCGGCGGAGTCGATGGCCTCGACCTCGTCCAGTCATTGTTGGTTTCGCCGGGCGGCCGGTTCGTTTATGGCGCCGGGCTGGCCGATGACGCCATCGCCATCTTCGATCGCGACACCGCGACCGGCGAGCTCACTTTCCTCGACCAGGCGAAGAACGGCGCGGGCGGGATCACCGGTCTCGACGGTGTCCGCGGACTGGCGATGACGCCGGACGGAATCTTCCTCTTCGCCTCGAGCTACAACGACGATGCCGTTGCCATCTTCCGGCGCGACGGCCTCTCCGGGCTCCTGAGCGAGCTTCAGGTGGCGCGCAACGGCATTGCCGGCTTCGCCGGTCTCGATGGCGCCCGCGCCATCGCGGTCTCGCCGGACGGCGGCGATCTCTACGCGCTCGGCGAGCTCGGCGACTCCGTCGCCGTGCTCACCCGGGTCGGTCAGGCGAGCTGCGGGGCGTCCGGAGCGTCGGACATCGCGGACACGGTCGGCATGACGGTGGGCGGGTCGGTCAGCTACACGGTCCTCGGAACCGTGGACTCGGCGGCGACCGGCCAGCTGATCAACACGGTGACCCTCACCATGCCGGCCGGGACGACCAACCTCGGCGACACGAGCGCCACCGACATCGACACGCTCACGCCGGTCGCCAATTTGGCGGTGACCAAGACCGACGGCGTCACCCAGGCCGTCCCGGGAACCGCAACGGTCTACCTGATCACGGTGACCAACACCGGACCGAGCGACGCCCCGGCGACCGAGGTGACCGACTCCCTGCCGGCCGAGATCGCCTCGGCGACCTGGGCCTGCCAGGGCAGTCTGGGCGGCAGCTGCGCCGCCTCTGGTTTGGGCAGCCTCGCCAGCGAGCCGGCTTCTCTGCCGGCCGGGAGTGAAGTCGTCTTTGCCCTGGCCGCGCAGATCGATCCGGCGGCGACCGGAGTTCTGACCAACACGGCGAGCGTTCTGCCAGGGGCTGGGGTCAGCGATCCGCTGGCGGTCGACAACTCGGCGACCGACATCGATCTGCTGGTGCCTTCGGCCGACCTGTCGCTGGTCAAGACCGTCGACGACTCCCTGGTCGAGATCGGCGATCCGCTGCAGTTCACCCTCGCGCTGACCAACAACGGACCGAGCACCGCGACAGCAATCAGCGTCATCGACCTTCTGCCGAGCGGTCTGGTGGTCACGGCCGCCGCCGGTCCGGGCTGGACCTGCACGCCGGCGCCGACCTCGGTGACCTGTACGCTCGCCAGCCTCGCTCCGGGCGCGACGGCGACGATCGTGCTCGACGCCGACGCGCCGATGGTGGCGGGCAACTTCGTCAACGGCGCGACGGCCTCTGCGGCCACCGCCGACGCGAATGCCGGCAACAACACCGGGACCGTGCCGTTCGCGGTCGTGGTGCTCGAGCCGCCGACGGTGGTCGAGGTCAAGACCCTGGTGGGTACCGACGATCGCGTGCTCGAAGAACTGGAGACAGAGACCAACGCCATCCTCGAGCTCGACGTCCGCTTCAGCGAGGATCTCTTCGATCCGGCCGGCGACACGGATCCGAACGACGTCACCAATCCCGCAAGCTACCGGCTGATCGAGGCCGGTCCGGACGGGCTGTTCGCAACCTTGGTCTGCGGTGCGCCGCTCGGTGACGACCGTTCGCGGACGGTGGACTCCGCCATCTACGACAACGGCCTGTTCGTGACGACGCTCGGACTGAACGGTGGCGCTGCGCTCTCGGACGGCCTCTTCCGGCTGTTCGTCTGTGGCAACCTCGAGGATCTCGACGGCAATCCGCTCGACGGCAACGGCGACGGGACCCCCGGCGACGCCTTCTCCCGCTACTTCCGGGTGCGCATAGCCAACGTCGTCGAATCGCCGCACTTCGACTTCGCGACCGACCTCGACACCTGGACGCTCACGCTGGGCGGGGCTCTCGACATCGTGCGCGATCCGCTCGATGCCGACGGCTTCCCGCTTTCAGGCTCTGCCCGACTGGAGAACCTCTCGGGCGCGACCAGTCTGCGTCTCTCGCAATGTGTGCCCCTGCCGCCCGACCCGCCCTACCTGCTCTCCGGAGAGACGCGCGTCAGCGCAGCGTCCGGTTCTCCGGTGAGCGTCAGCGGGAGAGTGGAGTACATCCTGGGCAGTTGCCTGGCGCCGACGATTCTCGCGACGTATCCGACCGGACCGGTCGTGGGCGGTACCGCCGGACTGTGGCGGCGCTTCACCGGCGCGGTGGAACTGCCGCCGCCGGGAGCCACCGCGGTGAGGATCAGCTTCGGTGCCGCGACGGTGTCGGGAGATGCCTTCGACGCGCGCCTCGACAACCTCTCGCTCGCGCCGACGTTGTTCGCCGACGGTTTCGAGACCGGCAACCCGAGCCGGTGGAGTGCAGCGGTCCCATGAGAAACAGCGACATGAGTGGAATGCCGGAGAGCCGACGATGACCTTGACCGCTCGACGATTGCGTCCGATTTCGATGCTGATCCTGGGGGTCGCCTGCGCGACGACCCTGCGGGCCGCCGCGACCGACATCACCCAGACGTTCGTCCTCCAACCGGGTTGGAACTCGGTCTTCCTGGAGGTGCGGCCGGAGCCGAACGACGCCGAGACGGTTTTCGGCGGCCTGCCGCTCGCCAGCGCCTGGACCTGGAACCCGGCCGGCCCCAAGGTCGAGTTCGTCGACGACCCGACGGAGCGGCTCGTGCCGAGCCCGCAATGGCTGGGCTATTTTCCGCGCCCGCGGCCGGAGTCCATCCTGACCAACATGTTCGCGGTGCAGGCCAACCGCGCCTACCTGCTCAAGATCGACGGCAACCAGCCGGTGACCTGGACGGTGACCGGAACGCCGGAGGTCCAGAACTACCGTTGGACCCCCGATAGCTTCAACCTGGTCGGCTTCCCGGTGGATCCGCAGCAGCAGCCGACGTTCGGTCAGTTCCTGGCGCCGTCGCCGGCCCACGTCGGGCAGCCGATCTATCGCCTGGTCAACGGCCAGTGGCAGGAAGTTGCCAGCCCGTTCGGCACCGCGATCCAGTCCGGCGAGGCCTATTGGGTCTTCTGCAAGGGGCCTTCGGACTACAGTGGACCGATCTCGATCGACCTCGAAGGGGGGAAGGGGATGGACTTCGCCGCCAGCGGCGACCGCTCCCGGGTTCGCATCCGCAATCTGAGCACCGCCCCGGTTTCGATCACCCTGCATCAGCTTTCGAGCCCTTCGCCGATCCCTCTGGCGATCCGCCAGTTCGATCCCGACGAGGTCGAGGTCAGCTGGCCCGCACTGCCCCAGACCTACACTCTGCCGGTGGAGCAGGAGGGCGAGCTGCTGGTGGACCTCGCGCCGCGGCGGGCCAACTTCGGCGCCACCGAGGTCGGGACGGTGGTCGAGATCAAGGACGGCTACGGATACCGGCGCCTGCTGGCAATCAGCGCGCGTGGAGCCTTCGCTCCCGCCCCGTTCCAATTGCGGAGCGCCGAGGCGGGCGGCAACCCGGCGTTCGCCATGACCGCGCCGGTGGTCAACCCTGTCGCCGGCCTCTGGGTCGGCAACGTCGGCATTCACTCGGTCAGCCAGGCGCAGACCGGTTCGCTGACGCCGACGCCGGCCGGGTCGCCGTTCTCGTTCCGGGTCCTGATCCATGTCGACGCCAGCGGGACCGCACGGCTGCTCAAGGAAGTCATCCAGCTCTGGAAAGAGGGTACGCGCATCCCGGACCCCGAGAATCCGGGGCTCTTCCTGGTCGACGAGCCCGGCCGGTTCGTGATCCTCACCGACGACAGCCTGATCGAGAACTTCTCCGGTTCAGTCCTTCGCGACGGCGAGCCGGTGGGCTACCGGGTGAGCGCCACCGCCTACGACTTCGAGCCGCAGTCGCTGGTCATGTCGGGGTCTTTCGGCACTACCGGGACGCTCAACTCGGCGATCACCCTCGACGCCGAGGCGCCGACGAATCCGTTCCGGCACAAGTATCACCCCGATCACAACAATCGCAACGAGCTCTACACCCTGTTCCTCGAAGAGGCCTATCCGGTTTCCCGCACGATGACCTTCGAGTTTTCTGCGACGGATACGGGTGGCAACACGGGGGCCAGCTTTGGCAGCAATCAGATGGGCGGCACCTACAGCGAGACGATCAGCGGCTTGCACCGCAATGACATCGTGGTCGAGGGTACCTTCATCCTCAATCGCATCTCGGTAGCGTCGGTGCTGAATGAATGACCTGGAATCGCTTTGTGCTTCGGATCGCGTCGGGCTGCAGGACCTGGAGGCTGGAACCATGATCGTCGCTAGACCGAAAACCGCGCTCGCACTCCTTCTGGGGGTCTTCCTGACCGCCGGCGTCACTCCGGCCGGGGCACTCTGGCCTGTGTCGGGCGGCGGCCCGCTGAACGACTCCGCCTTCGCGACGGTCACCGACCAGAGCGGCAACGTCTACGTCGCCGGCGAGTTCCGTGGCTCCGCATTCTTCGGTGGCACTGAGTACTCGTCGCA
Source organism: Thermoanaerobaculia bacterium (assembly GCA_963788175.1). Taxonomy (GTDB): domain Bacteria; phylum Acidobacteriota; class Thermoanaerobaculia; order Multivoradales; family JAGPDF01; genus JAGPDF01. The sequence continues at coordinate 227,672 of CAWBFZ010000010.1, read as the reverse complement.
GGGGCTCTCGGACCTCTTCGTCGCCAAGTACTCCGCGAGCGGGGCGTTGATCTACGTCCGCACTGCCGGTGGCCCGTCTGTGGACCGGGCGACCGCCCTCGCGGTGGATGCGGCCCAGAACGTCTATCTCACCGGTTACTTCACCACCTCCGCTGCGTTTCAGAACCTGCCGTCGAGCGGCATCTCGTCGGTGAATCTGCCGGTCTCCGGCAACACCGTCACTCCGGACCGCCATGAGTGGTTCATCGCCCGCCTGCTGCCGAACGGCGACTGGTCGTGGGCGCGGCAGATCGGCGGCGCCGGCCAGGACGAGGGCTACGGCATCGCGATCGCGCCCGGAGTCGAGGACCCGAACAATCCGATCGCTGACGGCGTGATCGCCGTCGGACGGTCGAGCTGCCCGGCCCTCTACGAGGCCGACGGCGACATCTCGCCTGCGAGCCCGGGCCACCCCTGCGTCAAGTCCTCCGGCGTCGCCGTTCGCATCGACACCGCGGGAAACTGGCTCTGGGCCCTCGAGGGTGGCCAGTCCAACGCGACGGAATGGCTGACCGGCGTGACCGTCGACGCCAACGGTCTGGTCTACGTTGCGGGCCTCTATCAGGAGAACACGAGCATCGCGACCCCGATACCCACCAACCTGCCGTTCACCGGCGTCGCCGCCGGCGGGACGCTCTCCTTCTGGCAGAAGCGGGACTTCGAGAGCTCGGGCACCTGCTGGGACTCCGGAGTCCTGGAATACACCAGCGACGCGGTGAACTGGTACGACATCCTCTCCGGCCTGGGCGACAACGATCCGTCGACCTCGGCCGGCAACGCGTTCCGCTTCACCGCCAACGGCTACAACGGCACTTCGCAATTCAACAGTAATCCCCTGGGCGGCCGGCAGGCCTGGTGTCATCCGAACGGCGGCTACCTCCAGACGACCGTCAATCTCGCCGACTTCTCCAGCCAGAGCGTGCGCTTCCGCTGGCGCTTCGGCTCCGACACGAGCGTCGGGAACACCGGCTGGAAGATCGACGACGTGCAGATTCTCGACGGGTTGTCGAATGTCCTGTTCTCGGACGGCATCGAGACGGGCCCCGGCAAGTGGTCGGTCTCCTCGCCGACGCCGTCTTCGACGCCCTGGGCGACCTCCACTGGCGACCCGCACACCGGGACCACCTCGTGGTTCCTGCCCGATCCGCCGCTGGTCTCGGATCATCGGCTGCAGATGCTGAACGCCGTTCCCTTGCCGGAGGGCAAGCCCTCTTACTTCATCGCCAAGATCGGTGGCACCGAGGTCAACACCCCGTTCTGGCAGTGGGCCACTCCGATGGGCCAGGGGATCTCGATCGGCGGGATCGCCGTGAACAACGCCGGCAAGCTGTTCATTGCCGGAACGTCGGAGAACGCCCCGTCGGCCTTCGGTGGCCAGTCGTTGACCGCCAACGGCGCCTTCCTCGCCCGCCTGCAGGACAACGGCGGCACCTTCACCTGGGACTGGGTGCGCGGTTCGACCGGCGGCCAGGGCAAGGCCGTGGCGGTCGCCGCGGACGGCGACGCCTTCCTCTTCGGGCAATATTCGTCGACCGCCGTGTTCGAGCCGGTCCAGGACGTGCCGGACGACGATGCCTCCGCAACCCACACGGAATCGCTGCCGCCGGCGCCCGGAACGGTCGGCGGACCGCGCGACCTCTTCGTGGCGCGTATCGCTTCTGCGGGCTCGAAGTGGCGCTGGGTCGCGACGGCGCGGCCTGCCGGAGGCACGGAGAACGCCGCCGGCATCGCCGCTGGAACCAGCAATCAGCTCTACGTCGTGGGCGACTACAACGCCACGACGACCTTCGGAAACATTCCGATCCTCGCTCAGGGCGGCAGCGACGCCTTCGTCGCCAATCTGAGTGCGACGAGCGGCGAGTGGTTCGAGATCGACTTCCAGAACTGGACCGTCGGAACGGAAGTCATGCCTCCTGCCGGCGCGACCTGCCTCGACAACGCGGTCGTGGGCGTGCCGGAGATCATCGTCGCCGGAGGCGGTCAGGCGCTGCAGAACTATTTCTACTGGAGCCCGCCCGGCGCCAGTCTCCCGGCTGACAATCGGGGGCATCTCTATGCGGTGCAACCGGTGCTCGCCGAGATCAAATGGAAATCGAGTTTGACTTGCAGCCTTACGGACCCGGCGCGCATCATTCAGGCCGGACTGAGCGATTGGCCGCGCAATCCGGATAGCGGCGCCCTCTTCTATTGCGGCGACGCGGCGCCGGCGCTTCCGTCCGTCGCTCCGGGCTCGTGCATCCAGCCGCATATCTCCGGGGCGCCGGTCGACATCGAGCCCGCCGGCAGCGGGATCGCTTTCTCGGTCCAGGTCACGCTCTCCATTGCCGAGCGCAGTACCGATGCCACGGTCACCGTCGGCGGCGAGTTCCAATCGCGTTTCACCGCCACCGACCCGGGTTACAGCGTGCTGCTCTATACCGGCGCACCGCCGTCACGTGACCTTCTGACCCATCCCCCGGTCATCCAGATCGTCGAAACGCTCCCCTACGACACCGGCGTTTCGATCGGCGGACAGCCGGTCTTCACCGACGCCGTGACTTGCGAGATCGGCGAGGAGATCCTCGAGCCGACGCACGAGGAGCACGGCGGCAGGAACGGCTTCGTCATTTTCGACCGCGCCTACTTCGACGGCGACGGCGCCGATCGCGCCTATGACCGCGGCACCCGTCTCGGCCAGATCGTGCCGGTCAACCAGGTGCCGATCGACTCCGATGGCCTGGATCTGATGGCTGTGGCCTGGTACAAGAAGGACGCGCGCACCGTCGCCTGGCCGGCCAAATCGAAGCGCTACGACTGCCGCTGGCCGGCGTCTCCGGACAAGATCATCATCGCCAGCGAGCTCGGCTCCGAGGTCCTCGGTCAGACGCCGCTCAATCCGCTGGTCTATACCGGCATGCGGATCTACAACCAGCCGGACCGGGCGAAGTCGGGCTTCAACCCGAATGACGAGCACGCCATCTTCGCGCCGGCCAACTCCTCGAGCGGTTTCAACGCCCTCTTCGCATTGCGCAGTGACCACACCGAGACCGAGCGCAACCGGACCTCGAAGCCGTACTCGCTGGTCAAGTATGTCCGGACGGATAACGGCAAGTGGGCCTATCGCGTCTACGAGGTCGTGGCGACCGGCGGGGGGTACAACACCTTCCAGTACTCCGGAACCGCCGGGAATGCCGTCTTCGCTCCCTATCCGGTGCGGCTGCTCGGTAACTGCCCGCAGAACGAGGCGACCGGCACGCCGGCGTTCAAGGACTACAAGAACCAGGTCTGGGCCAAGTCGGCCGGCACCCTGGTCGCCGAGTACTGGTATCCGCTGCAGCCGACCTTCTTCTACGACCGCGATGCCAACGGGAGCGCCGACGTTTCCACCCCCGATTGCGTCGCCTGGCTCGGCGGGATCGTCGACGATCCGGTCGACGTCGCCTACGACATCGTCTGGCCGACGAACGCGCCGGTTCTGCTGGTTGGCGAGACCCTGCTCGGCTCGAAGCGCGGGCTGCCCGAGATCGCCGCTCAGGCTGCGGTCGAGGTCATCTTCGACGAGAAGGTGCAGCGTACCGTCGACAATCTCGTCTACGATCCGACCAAGTCGTTGGTGCGACTGATCGACCCGCTGAGTCCGCGGTTCGTTTACCTCAATGCGATTCCGTCGGATGTCGCGACGGATCTCGACCCGGTGACCGGCAAGCTCGTGCCGTACTCGAACTCCGCCGGCACGATCCAGCTGCCGTCCACGGTCGTCGACCGGATCTCGTACGACCCGCTGAACAAGAAGCTGATCTTCGAAGGCACGCTCGACGAGAGCGGCGCCGGCGATCCGCTCCTGCTGATCAACGTCCTCAACGATGCTGAGCGCGTCCGCCTGAAGCAGCTCGATGGCGGCGACGGCAGCGAGGCGTCCGATTTCGCCGGGAGTTGCGCGACGCTCGCTCTCAACTGCAGCTGGGACCAGGCGATCGAGGCCCTCTATCGGCTCAGCCGCAATCCGAACCGTCTGGACCTCGATCTCGAGAACGGGCGCTGCATTCTCGAAGCGACGATCGACCCGACGACCGGTCTCACCGTTCCGACCATCCGCTGCGACACGCCTTCCGACGGCGACGTCGACAACGCTCTCCTGCTCGGTTTGCAGGACGGCGACGCCGACAACGTCCCGGAGCCGCTTCAGGTCGTCGGCTTCTCGCCGGCGCTCACCGCCGGCTTCGCCCAGGGCACCGGTTTCGTGACCCTGGCGTTCAACAACGACATCACGCTCAACCCGCTGCCGGTCAGCCTGAACGTCATCCGGGTCGAGTGCCTGCAGATCCCACCCGACCAGGAGAGCACCTACCAGGGGCAGATCAACGTCCTGCCGCCGGCCAACGTCTTCGCCGAGTCGCTGACGCTGCGTCACAGCGGCGACTTCGCCGGCAACGTCGACGGCATCGAGTTCGAGTGGTTCATTCATCCCGACGAGGGAGGCCTGCCGCCTTCGCCGCTGCCGGACCCGGACAACGGGCAGTTGAACGGCTGGCTGCAGTTCACCCAGGTGCCGAACCCGGTGGGCGCGGTCGACATCACGATCGAGGGCGCCAACATCCAGACGCTCTCCGACAACTGGTTCGTGACCCGCTATCGCTACGTCGACCCGCCGATGGACGCTGGGCCGGACCTTCTCGACGGCACAAGCGACGACGCGCCGCTGTGCGGTGGCACGTGGAGCGTCTATGCCGGACAGCCCGGCGGAACCGCGCTCGATCCGCGCGCCCAGCTCGCCGAAGGCTGGATCAAGCGGGTGGTCCGCGGTCTGAATCCGTTCGAGGCGCGGGTGCAGGACTTCCACGCCTCTGAGACCAACACCTACTCCAGCATGCTCTATCAGCTGGGCGAGCGCTACGAGGGCGACATCGCCTTCAACCCCGACGCCGGCAATCTCAACAGCATCGGGCTCATCGAGGCCTACACCACGGTGCTGAATCGCGGCAAGAACCTGTCGGTCGACGGCACGCCGCCGATCGACTATGCGCCGGCGAACCAGGCGCTGCTCTTTGTCGCGGCGCGGATCGCCGACTTCTATACCCTGCTCGGCAACGAGGCTTATGCCGACGCGCAGGACCCGATGATCGGCTTCGGCACGGGCAGCGGTATCTACGGCACGCTCGCGCCGACTATCTTCGCCTTCCAGAACCAGCTCGATTCTCTGCTTTCCGAGGAGCTGACGCTTCTGCGTGGACGCGACAACACGAACACCAACACTTCCGCGCGGCCGGTCTATAACCGGCTGTACTGGAACTTCACCTCGGGCGACGGTGAGTTCGCCTACGCCCTGGCCTACAACATCACTGACCAGGATCTCGACGGCAACCTCAACGAATTCGACGCCCGTATCCTCTACCCGCAGGGCCACGGCGACGCCTGGGGGCACTACCTGACGTCGCTGACCACCTACTACGGCCTGCTGCGCCATCCGTTCTACACCTGGCTGCCGCGGCCCGAAGCCGTGACGGTGGCGGGGGTGCCGATCCAGGTCGACTTCCTCGACGAACGCAAGTTCGCCAAGGTGGCGGCCATGAAGGCCCGAACTGGCGCCGAGATTGTCAACCTCACCTACCGCTCGGCCTATGTCGAGGATCCGGCCGGGCAGTGGCAGGGCTACAAGGACACCGATACCGACCGCGCCTGGGGCCTCGCCGAGTGGGGCAAGCGCGCCGGACAGGGGGCCTACTTCGACTGGGTGGTCGGCAACGCGATTCTTCCCGCGGTGGACCCGAATCCGGACCATGTCGGCATCCAGAAGGTTGATCGTGTGTCGATCCAGGAGCTGCAGGAGATCGTCACCCAGGCGCAGACCATTCAGGCCAAGGTGGACGAAGCGGACCGCGGCTTGAACCCGCTGGGCCTGGCGAAGGGCGTCGTGCCGTTCGACATCGATCCGACCTTCCTCGACGTGGGTTCGAACGTTCAGGGGCAGACCCACTTCGAGCAGGTCTTCAAGCGCGCCGAGAAGGCTTTCGGTAACGCAGTGGCGACGTTCAACCATGCCAACCTCCTGACGGAGCTGATCCGCCGGACTCAGGACTCGTCCGACTCGATCTACTCCAACAACTACGATCAGGAGATCGACTACAAGAACCGCCTGATCGAGATCTACGGCTATCCATACGATGCCGACATCGGTCCGGGCGGCACCTATCCGTCGGACTACAACGGACCCGACATCTACCACTACATGTACGTCGACCAGAGCGATCTGACCGGCGCCCCGGGGGCGGAAGCCCAGGCCTTCACGGTGGCGTTCAACCCGCTGCCGGCAGGGATCGGCTTCTTCGACTTCGATCCGCACGACGACCTGCACTGCACCCATGCCGTCGACTCGGATGACTGTTCGCTGTCGGCCGCGCCCACCACTACGATGGACGTCAGTTTCTCCTACGCGGTGCCGAACCGGTCGAATGCGACCGCCGGGGCACCGGACGTCGCCGACTCGTTCTTCCTGGTCAAGCCACCGGAGTGGGGAAGCGCGCAGCGCCGGGCTCCGGGAAATCTCCAGGGCAAGCTTTCGGACCTCTTGCTCGCCATGAACAGCTATGAGCAGGCGTTGACCGAGTACGACAACCTGATCTCCGACATCCAGGCGTCGATCGACTTGCTCGAGACGCAGTACGACGTCAAGTCGGAGCAGATCAAGATCAAGAACGGTGCCCGACAGGAGTTGCAGACCCTCACCGCGCTGGTCGAGACGTTCAAGGCGACGAACATTCTCGTACGCCGCGCGGCGTCGATCATCAAGGGCTCGTTCGATGACGCCTCGGGTTGCATTCCGGAGAGCCTCATCGTCGGGCTGGCGGGTGGCGGCGACATCTTCTCCGGAGTCGAGTGCACCATCTCCGCCACCGGCGCCGCGATCATGTTCGGCCTCCAGATCGGCTCCGATGTGCTCGAGATCACGCAGAACGCCATGGAGGCCGCGAAGGAGGACGTGGAGCAGCAGGCGTCCATCGAGGTCGATATCCAGGGCGCGAACTTCGAGATCCTGCAGGCCTCGAAGGAGCTCGAGAAGCTCATCCGTGACGAGCCGCTGAAGCGCCTCCAGGCCTATGCGGTGAGAGAGCAGGTCGATGCCGCTCGTGGCAACTACCAGATCGAGCTCGCCAACGGCCAGCGCACGATCTCCGAGATGATCCAGTTCCGCAAGAACTCGGCGGCCGACATCCAGAGCTACCGCTACCGCGACATGGCGTTCCGCATCTTCCGCAACGACGCGTTGCAGAAGTACCGGGCGCAGTTCGACCTCGCGGCGCGCTACGCCTACCTGGCGGCGACCGCCTACGATTACGAGACCAACCTGCTCGGATCCGACAACGCAGCCGGCCGTGAGTTCCTGACCCAGATCGTGCGCGAGCGCAGCCTCGGCCAGATCATCGACGGCGAGCCGGTCCCCGGGTCGCGCGGCCTCGCCGGCCCCATGGGGCAGATGGCGCAGAACTTCGACGTCCTGAAGAGCCAGCTGGGATTCAACAACCCGCAGATCGAGACCAACCGGTTCTCGCTGCGGCGGGAGGCGTTCCGCCTGCTCGAGGACTCGGACACCGAATGGGAGGAAAAGCTCGAGAATGAGTTCCGGGTCGAGGATCTCTGGCAGGTCCCCGAGTTCCGTCGCTTCTGCAAGCCGTTCGCGCCGGAGAGCGCCGGGCCGCAGCCGGGCCTGGTCATTCCGTTCGAGACCACAGTCACCTTCGGCCTGAACTTCTTCGGCTGGCCGTTGGGACCGGGGGATAGCGCCTACGATCCGTCGCATTTCAGCACCAGGATCCGCCAGGTCGGCAGCTGGTTCACCAACTACAGCGGCCTGCCGCTTTCCAATACCCCCCGGGTATACGTCGTGCCAGTCGGTGCCGACGTGCTGCGCTCGCCAAGCGACGATCTCTTCGCCACCCGCGAGTGGCAGGTCGTCGACCAGGTGATCCCAGTGCCGTTCCCGCTCGGCGCGAGCGACTTCGACAATCCGGCCTGGATTCCGAGCAACGACACGCTATCGGAGAGCTTTGCCAGGATCCGACGGATTGGCGCCTTCCGCGCCTATCACACCGATGGCTCTGCGCAGGTCAATCCGGCCGAGCTCTCGACCGACAGCCGGCTCATCGGCCGCTCGGTCTGGAACAACCAGTGGCTGATGATCATCCCGGGCGGAACCCTCCTCTCGGATCCGGACACCGGCCTCGACACATTCATTCACGGCCAGCTCGTGCCCGGCGGCAACGGGGAGCGGGACGGCAACGGCGTGAAGGACATTCAGCTCTTCTTCTCCACTTATGCGTACACGGGAAACTGAGGACGCCATGCGAACCATGAACCGCTCACGTGCAGGCCGTCTCCTCCTGCTTCCCCTGACAGCGTCTCTCCTGCTGTCGGGCACGGCGTCAGCCAGGCTCCCGGAGCCGAATCACGTCTTCTACGGCACCGCGATGCGCAACGGCGTCGCGCTCGCCACGGGGGAGGTGGCGGTGCGGCTCGAGGAGAGCCCCACCGACCTCGCCCAGTTCGTGCTGGGGTCCGACCCCAAGATCGGGGAGCGCTACGTCTTGCGCGTTCCCATCGACGCGGTCGATCCGCGGGATCCCGGGACGGCGCGGCCGGGCGACGCCGTGGAGTTCTTCATCGACGGCGTGCCGGCCGGCGCGGGGACCGTGGGTGAGCGCGGCGAGGTCCAGATGCTCGATCTCGATCCGCTGGCCGGTGGCCTGCCGACGCTGGCGATCGGCGACCTCAGCCTCTACGAAGGGAACGCGGGGACGACCGACTTCTCCTTCACCGTCACGCTTTCGGCGCCGCTCGGCCAGGACGTGACCTTCAACTGGGGAACGGCGGTCGGAACGGCGACCTCCGGCATCGACTATGTCGGCGTCCCGGCGACGACGGTCGGCACGGTGCAGGCCGGCAACACCACCGCTACTCTGACGGTCTCGGTCAACGGCGAGACTTTCGAGGAGGACAACGAGACCTTCCTGGTGAATCTCTCGAACGTCAGCGCCAACGCGACGATCTTCGACGGCCAGGCAGTGGGCACCATTCTCGATGACGACCGGCCGCCGGCGATCTCGATCGCTGACGTCCAGGTGCTCGAGGGCGATGCCGGCATCGTCGACGCCATCTTCCACTTGACCACCACGCGGCCGATCGCCCAGGCGGTGACGGTCAGCTTCGCCACCGCGAACAACACCGCGACGACGGCGAACAACGACTACCAGGCGGCCTCCGGGCTCGCGACCTTCGCGCCCACGACGACGGCCACGACCGTGACGGTGCACGTGGTCGGCGACAACGTCAACGAGGACGACGAGAGCTTCTTCGTCAACCTCTCCGGCGCCAGCCTCAACGCGACGATCGCCGACAACCAGGCGACCGGCACGATCTACGACGACGACGGCTTCCTGACCTTCATCGAGGCCGAGAGCCTCGCCCTGGTCGAGGCGCTCTATGGCGTCTCCGGCCTCGTGGTGAGCCCCGACGGCGCCCATCTATACGCCACCGGGCAGTTCGACGACGCGATCTCGGTCTTCACCCGCAACGCGACGACCGGCGCGCTGACCTTCGTCGAGGTCCTGCGCGAGGGCGACGTCCAGGGCCTGCTCACGATCGAAGGGCTCGACGGCGCGGAGTCGGTCGTGGTGAGCCCGGACGGCGCCCACGTCTATGCCGTCGGCTTCAACGACGGCGCGGTGGCAGCGTTCGCGCGCAATCCGGCCACCGGCCAGTTGACCTACATGGAGACCCAGAAAGACGTGACCCTCGGTGGCACGGCCTCCGGGCTCCTCGGGGCCTCGACCGTGATCCTCTCCGCCGATGGCAGTGATCTCTACGTCGCGAGCTTCACCAGCGACGCGGTAGCCCGGTTCAAGCGCGACACGGTGCTGGCGAGTCCGACCTACGGCAAGCTGACCTTCCAGGACGCCGTCGTCGACGGCGCTCCGGGAGTCAACGGACTCGACGGCGCGGCGTCGCTCCGGCTGTCGCCCAACGGCAACCACCTCTACGTCGCCGGCTCGGTCGACAAGGCGGTCGCGGTGTTCAGCCGTGACGGCGGCACCGGTGTCCTGACGTTCGTCGAGGCCAAGGTCGACGGCCTGTTCGGCGTCAACGGCCTCGACGGTGTCAACGGCGTCGCGGTCTCGGTCGATGGCCAGAACGTCTACGCCACCGGCGCCGCTGAGGATGCGCTGGCGGTCTTCACCCGCGACGACGCCACCGGTGCGATCACCTTCCAGAACATGCTGGTGGACGGAGTCAACGGCATCGACGGCCTCGACGGTGTGTCGAGCGTGCAGGTGAGCTACGACGGCCGCTACGTCTTTGCCGGCGGCTACCTCGACGACGCGCTCGACGTTTTCGGCCGCGATCCGGTGACCGGCAACCTCAGCCTCCTCGAGCGCCATCGCAACGGTTTCGGCGGTGAAACCGGCCTCGCCCGGGTGGTCGAGCTCGCCATCAGCGCCGACGACCAGCACATCTATGGTGCCGGCCAGAACGACGACGCGATCGCGGTCTTCATGCGCGATGCGATCGCGCCGCTCGGGCCGACCTCCCTCACCAGCACCAGCCACACGGCGAGTGTCTTCTCGAACGATCCGACGGTGGACATCGCCTGGTCGGGCGCGGTCGACAATCCGGGAGGCAGCGGCCTCGCCGGCTACTCGATCGTCTTCGACAACCTGGCGCTGACCAACCCCGACGGCACGATCGAAGTGCCGCAGACCGCGGCGCCGGCCTACGGAGCGACCAGCCCGCCGCTGCCGGACGGGATCTCCTTCTACTTCCATCTCCGGGCCTGCGACCTCGCCGGGAACTGCGCCCTGACCCAGCATCTGGGGCCGTTCTTCATCGACTCCACGGCGCCGGGAAATCCGCTGGCGATTCTCTCGACCAGCCATGCGATCGCTCCGGCGCTCAACACCGACCGGACGATCGACATGTCGTGGTCGGCGGCGAGCGACAACCTGAGCCTCGTCGACGGCTACTCGTTCTTCTTCGACAACAGTTCCGCCGGAGCCTGCGACCAGGTGAAGGACGGCGAGGAAACGACCCTCTCGACGACCAGTGCCACGCTCGACGACGGCTCCTGGTACTTCCACCTCTGCACCCGCGACAACGCCGGCAACTGGAGCGCCGCGGTCGCCGTCGGCCCTTACATCATCGAGGCTGCGCCGCCGCAGGCGATTGTGATCGAGACCGTCGCCGACACCGACGACGGCCTGCTCACCGCCGGCGAGCAGCTCGTCACGCCGATCACCCAGATCGTCGTCACCTTCAGCGAGCCGGTGGCCGATCCGGTGGGCAACAGCGATCCGGACGACGTCACGAATCCGGCGAACTTCCAGCTCATCCGGCCGGGCGTGGACGGTCTGTTCCAGACCACGAGCTGCGTCGCGACGGGCGGCGACGACGTCAAGACTCTGCCAAGCACGGTGGACTACCTGGCAGCGTCGCGGACGGCGATCGCGAAGTACGACAGCATGGTCTCGCTGCCGGCCTCGGCCTACCGGCTCCTGGTCTGCGGCTCGACCTCGATCCTCGACCTCGCCGGCAACCCGCTCGACGGTGACGGCAACGGCACCGGCGGCGACGACCGGGTCGTGCCGTTCGAGGTTATGGCGTCGGATCTGCTGCTCAATCCGAACTTCGACAGCACGATCACCGGCTGGACGACGCTGCCGGCGACCCCGGGAGTGGTCCGGTTCGACGCTGACGACAGCGACGGCTGGGCGGTCTCCGGGTCGGTCCTGATGGAGTTCGTGGCCGGCACTCCGGCCTACGGCGTCTCCCAGTGCGTGCAGGTGACGGATACCGACGACTACATCTTCGGCGGGCGCGTCCGTACAGCGAGCCCGTCGGCGACCGATCCAGACGGCGTTCGGCCAGGTGCAGTACTACAGTTCGACGAACTGCACGACGGGGGTCCTCGGCAGCGAGGTTCTCGGGGGCGTCGTGGCCGGAGACACCGCCGACGCCTGGGTGGCGCTGCCGGAGTCGCCGCACACGCCGCCGGTCGGCGCCCGGTCGGCCTACGTCTCGTTCCTGTCCGTCGCCGGCGCGGCGCCGAGCTTCGCCACCAGCTTCGACACCCTGTCCTTCCGGGTCGAGGTCGGCGCGCTGTTCGCGAACGGCTTCGAGTCGGGTGACACGACGCTGTGGTCAGCGACGATTCCGTAAGCGGGATCGGCCGTAGCGGTCCGCACCAGCCGCAACCGCCACTCGCGGCGGAGCTCCGGGAGGCTTCTCCCGGAGCCCCCCGCACCGTGGTCTTCGGATTTCTCGATCTCGGCGAGGGCGGCGCGCAGCGCCTGACTCTCGCCACCTGCGGTGCCCTGCGCGGCGGGCGCTACCGTCCGGTGGTGCTCTGCGCGCGCGGCGACGGTCCCCTGGTCGGCTGCGGCGCGGGCGCGCGGCCTGCCGGTACGTGCCCTCGGCAGGCTGCGGCGCCCGTTCGATCTCGCGGCGGTCACGCTGCTCGCCGAGGAGCTGCGGGCGCTCGGCGCCGACATCCTGCACGTATCCCTCTACAGTCGCGCCAGTCCCTATTTCCGCCTGGCCGCGCAGCTCGCCGGGCGTGCCGCTCACCGTCGCCCACGACTGGTCGCTGCCCGACCGGCTCCCGCCGTTGCGCCGCTCGGCCGACCGGCTGCTGCGCGGCCGGACCCGCTTCGTCGCGGCCTCGCGGGCGCAGGAGCGCGACCTGCGGCAGGCGGGGGTGCGCCCGGCGTCGATCGCCGTGGTGCACGCCGGCATCGATGTCGAGCATTTCGCGGCCGGGGCGCGGCATGCGACGCGCGCTGCGCTCGGGCTCGAGGACGGGCGCCCGGTGGCGCTCGTGCCGGCCCGGCTGGTGGCGGCCAAGGGGCATGACGACCTGATCTCGGTGCTGCCTGCCGTTCTGGCGCGCGCGCCGCGCCTGAAGGTGCTCTGCGCCGGGGACGGGCCGCTCGCCGGTCGGCTCGCCGAGCGCCTGCGATGCGAGGGACTGGCAGGCAGCGTGCGTCTCCTCGGGCACCGGAGGAGATGCCGGATCTCCTGGCCGCCGCCGATTTCGTCGTCCTGCCGTCGCGCGTCGAGGGCCTGCCGTCGGTGGTGCTCGAGGCCTACGCGGCCCGCCGCGCGGTCGTGGCGACCGACGCCGGCGGCGTCCGCGAGGCGCTCACCGACGGCTGCGAGGGGCGGCTCGTCCCGGTGGGCGACGGCGCGGCGCTCGCCGCGGCCGTCGACCGAGCTCGCCGCCGATCCGGCCCGGCGGGCGGCGATGGCGGAGCGTGGCCGGGCGCGGGTCGAGCGCGACTTCCGGCTCGACAGCGCGACGCGGCGGCTCGAAGCGGTCTACGAGCGCTGGCTCGCTGCGGCTGAACGGCGGCTCGACCGCGCGTGCTGAGCCGGAAGATCCTGCACCTTCGAAGCAGTCGCAGCCTGGCCGGTCCGGAGCGCCATCTCCTGGAGCTCCTGCCCGGCCTCGGCGACCGCGGCCTCCGGACGGAGGTGGCGCTGCTCTACCGGCGCCGGCCGGGGGACCCCGTCGAGCATCCGCTGCTCGGCCGGCTCGCCGCGGCCGCGATTCCCGCCTTCCAGATCGACGATCCCGACCGGGCGGGGCGCGCGGCGCGGCGCGCGCTGGCAGCGCGGCTGCGCGCGTGGCGACATCGCGGCGCTGCACGGCCACGATCCGAAGTCGGACTGGGTGATCGTCCGGGCGCTCGCGCGCCTCCGGACGCGGCCTCGCGGCGGCGCGTTGCCGCGCGCCTGGCGACGCTTCACCTCTACACCCGCGAGACCCTGCCGCTGCGCCTCTATCGCCGCCTCGACCTGCGGCTCCTGCGCCGCTTCGACGGTGTCATCGCGGTGACGCCGGCGCTCGCGGCGGAGCTTGCCGGAAGCGCCCGGCGCCCGGGCGGGCCGAATGACGCGCGTCGTCGCCAACGGCATCGACGGCGGCCGCCTCCGCGCCCAGGCGGCTGCGGCGCTGCCGGCGGTGCGCGCCGAGCTGGCCCGGTTCGCCGGCAGGGCGGAGGGGGCGGCGCCGGCGATCCGGGCAGAGCTCACGCGCTTCCCGGCTGCTGGTCGCCGCCGGCCGTCTGGCACGCCAGAAGGGGTTCGACCTGTTGCTCGAGGCCCTGCCGGCGGTCGTCGCCCGCCATCCCGGCGTCCGGCTGCTGATCGCCGGCGAGGGGCCGGAGAGGCCGGCGTTGACCGCACAGGTCGGCGCGCCTCGGGCTCGGCGGCCGGGTCCGCTTTCTCGGTGAGCGCAGCGACCTCGCCGCGCTGGTCGCGGCCGCGGACGGCTTCGTGCTGCCGTCGCGCAGCGAGGGCTCGCCCTACGTGCTGCTCGAGGCGATGGCGCTCGCGGTCCCGGTCGTCGCCACGGCGGTCGGCGGCGTGGCCGAGCTGCTCGGGAGCGGATCGCGCGGCACGCTCGTGCCCGCCGGCGACCCGGCGGCGCTCGCCGCGCTCGATCGTCGAGCTCCTGCAGTTCCCTGAAGCCGCCCGGCACCGGGCCGGGCTCGCGGCGGCGGCCGTCGCCGGTCGATTCTCGGCCGCGCGCATGGCGGCCGAGACCGCCGCCTTCTACGCCGAGGTCCTGCCGTGAGGAGCTGTCCGTTGCGGGTCGTGATGGTCGATCCGGGCGCCTTCACGCCGTTCTACGACGACGCCCTCTGCCGCGCTCTCGCCGACGAGGGCTGCGAGGTCGAGCTGGTGACGGCGCCGTTCGCCTATCACCCCTGGCCGGAGGCGCGGGGCTATCTGCGGCGGGAGCTCTTCGCCCCCGGCGCGGGCACCGGCGGCTTCGTGCACCGCGGCCTCCGGCGCCTGCGGCGGGCGGTCGCCTATCCGCGGGCCTGGCGGCGGCTCGTGGAAGAGCTCGAAACGCATCCGCCGGCGATCGTGCATCTGCAGTGGTCGCTCGCGCCGGCGGTCGAGCGGCCCGCCCTCCGTCGCCTGCGCGCCGCCGGTGTGGCGGTGGTGCAGACGGTGCACAACGCCCGGCCGCACGGCGGCGAGCGCGCCGCCGTTCCGGCGGCGGGGCCGGTTGGGCGGCGAGGCCGATGCGCTGGTGGTGCTCTCGGAGGCCACCGCGCAGGCGCTGCTCGCCGGCCAGCCGGCGCTGTCCGGAACGATCCGGATCATTCCTCCCGGGATCGACGCGCCCGGCCGGGCCGGCGAACTCCCGATCGTGTGGCGGCCCGCGCCCGCCTCGGCCTCGAGGCCGAGGCGCCGTTGGCGCTCTTTCTCGGACTCATCCGCCCGTACAAGGGGCTCGACCTTCTGCTCGAGGCTCTTGCGGAGGTACTGCGGGAGGTTCCGGCGGCACGCCTGGTGGTCGCCGGCCTGCCGCGTCCGTCGTTCCGGCCGTACGCCCGCCAGATCGACCGTCTGGGGCTGGGCGAGCGCGTGCGGACCGATTTGCGCTACCTTCCACAGACGGTGATGGACGACTATCTGGCAGCGGCCGACCTCGTGGTCTTGCCCTATCGCGGCGCGTCGCAGAGCGCCGTGCTGGGAGCGGCGCTGGCCGCCGACCGGCCGGTGGTCGCGAGCGCCACCGGGGGCCTGCCCGAGATGCTCGGCGAGCTCGCGGCGGAGATGCTCGTGCCGGTGGGGGATGCGGCGGCGCTGGCCCGCGCCATGAGCCGCCGGCTCGGCGATCGCGCCGCTGCGGCGGAGCTCGGGCGGCGGGCCGGGAGCGCGGCGCGACAGCGCTTCTCCTGGCGGCAGTCGGGGGCGGCGACCGCCGCGCTCTATCGCGAGCTCATCGGCCCCGCTGGCTCCGCTGGCGCCACTGGCTCCGGGGCGAAGACGTCGTGACAGTGGCGCAGGCGGCGGGTGCCGCGGGAAACGATTGGCCGCTGGCGACGGTGGTCATTCCGGTGCGCAACGAGGCCGGCTCGATCGCCGACTGCCTGCGGGCCGTGCAGGCGCAGGACTACCCCTCCGGGAAGCTCGAGATCTTCGTCGTCGACGGCGGATCGCGCGACGGCTCGCGCGAGATCGTCGAGCGCACCGTCGGCGCCGACGACCGCTTCCGCCGCCTCGAGAATCCGGGGGGCCTGGTACCGGCGGCACTGAATCTCGGGCTGCGCGCCGCGCATGGCGAGGTCTTTCTGCGCATCGACGCGCACACGATCGTCGCCCCCGACTATGTGCGGCGCTGCGTCGAGCGGCTGCGCTGCTCGGGGGCCGAGAACGTCGGCGGTCCAATGTCTCCGCAGGGGGCGAGCCCGCTCGGCTGCAGCATCGCCGAGGCGATGCACTGCCGCTTCGGCGTCGGACCGGCCCGCTTCCGCTACGCCCGCGAGGTCGAGGAAGTCGACACGGTCTATCTCGGCGCCTTTCCACGCGCGCTCTTCGAGCGCATCGGCGGGTTCAACGCCGCGATGGTGCGCAACCAGGACTACGAGATGAACTACCGCATCCGCCGCGCGGGCGGACGGATTCTCGTCGACCCGGCGATCCGCTCGACCTATCTCGTGCGTCCCGACCTGCCGTCGCTCGGACGGCAGTTCGGAAGCTACGGCTACTGGAAGGCGCAGATGCTGCGCCGTCATCCGCGGTCGCTGCGCCCGCGGCAGCTGGCGGCGCCGGCGCTCGTCGCCGCGTTCGTCGGCGCGGCCCTCGCGAGTCTCGCCGGGCTTCTTCTGGCCGCAGATGCCGGCGGCCGGCCGCTGGCTCTTCGCGGCTCTCGTCGCGCTCTACCTCGCGGCCAGCTTCGGCGTCGCCCTGGCCGTCGGCCTGCGGCGCGGTCTGCGGACAGCGCTGCCGCTCCCCGCCGTCTTCGCGACGATGCATCTCGCCTGGGGCGGAGGGTTCTGGATCGGCGCGCTCTTTCCGCCGCGAGCGCCGGCGGGCCAGACGCCGGACCGGGGGACAGGGTGAGCGGGGTGCGCGCCGCGAGCCGGACCTCGCGTCTCGACGGCGGCCTCGAGGGTCTGGGGTGGGCCGCGGTCGGGGTGGCGCTCCTCTTCCAGAACCCCTACGGCGAGCTCGGTCCCGAGGCGGACCGCTTCCTCGTGCTGCAGGTCCTGGCGCTCGGTGCTATCGCGCTCGCGGCGCTCGCGAGCGCGCTGCGCGCGCTTCGGCACCTTCGGCGCTGCGCGCTCGTCTGGCCTCGCCCCTGGTGCGCTGGGCGCTCGCCACGGGCGCCGCGGAGCTCGTCGCGACGGTGGCCTCGGTCGACCCGCTGCGCAGCCTCTTCGGAGCCCCGCCGCGCCTCTTCGGGCTCGCCAGCGAGCTCGCGCTGCTCGTCCTCTTCTTCGTCCTGGCGCCGCGCCTGGGCACGATCGCGAGCCGGGAGCGCAGCGAGACCGCGTGGCTCGCCGCGACCGGCGCGCTGGTCGCCTACGCCCTCGTGCAGTGGGCCGGACTCGATCCGTTGCGCTGGCAGGTCGATTGGCAGGGGCGGCCGACCGCCGCTCAGGGTAACCCGCTCTTCCTCGCCCAGGCGCTGGTTTGGCTGCTGCCGATCGCCGCCGGCCGGGCGATCGCGCGCTGGCGGGCAGGCGAGCGCACGGCCGCCCTCGCGGCCGCGGGGCTGGCGCTCGCCGGCGCCGCGATCGCCCTGCGGACGGCGGCGCGCGGCCCGCTGCTCGGACTCGCCGTGGCGGCGGTCGTCTTCGCCGCGCTGGCCGGACTCTCGAGCCCCGGCGCCCGTGCGCGGCGTGCCGGTTTCGGCTGCTCGCCTGCCTGCTCGGGCTCGGGCTCGTCGCCGGCTCCTGGCCGTCGCCGTGCAGCGCGCCGATCGCTTCTCCGGCACGGCGGGCCAGCGTCTGCTGCTCTGGAGCTCGGTCGTCCGGCTCTTCGAGGCCAGCCCGCCGTCGCGTCTCGTCGTCGGCTTCGGCCCGGAGTCGCTGGCGATCGTGCTGCCGCCGCACCTGCCGGCCGAGCTGCCGGAGCGCATCTGGCGCCCCGACCTCTACCACGACCGGGCGCACAACGCGCTGCTCGACGCCGTCGCTGCGGGCGGCCTGCTGCGTCTGCTCGCCGGCCTCGGTCTGGCGTTCGTCGCCCTGCGCGCCGCGCTGCGCCTGGCCGGCGATCGCTGGAGCGCGCCGCCGGAGGCTGCGGAGACCGGCGAGCGCAGCGAGCGCTGGCGGTACGTCGCGCTCGCGGCAGCGCTCTGTGGTCACGCCGTGGCGGCGCAGTTCGGAGTGCCGACCGCGGCCACGGCCACCCTGTTCTGGCTGAGCCTGGCGCTGCTCGCCGGCGCGCAGGGGGCGCCGGTGGAGCCGGAAGCGAAAGCACCGGCGGGCGGCGGCAAGCGCGCGGCCGAGGCGGCGCGGCGCAGCGCAGCGCGCGAGCGGCGGTGGCGTGGGCTCCTGGCCGGCGGTCTGCTGGCGCTGGTCGCCTTCGGCGTCTGGGTGCCGGCGCAGCGCGAAGGGGACGCGATGGCGGGCCGCGTCCTCCTGCTGCTGCTCCTGGCCGCGGGCGGCATCGGCCTCGGGTTGGCGAGCGCCGCCGCCAGTCCAGAGAGGGCTGTCGAAGGCGCTCCGAAGTCAGCGGCCGCCGCGCCGGCCTCGGCGCTCCGCAAAGGATGGACGGCGGCGGTTCTGCTGGCCGCGCTCGCCTGCCTGCTCGGGGTGCAACTGCCGCAGATCGCGAGTGGCGTCGCGCTCAAGCAGGGGCGGACGGCGCTCGAAGCGGGACGCCCCGATCTCGCCGTGCCGCTGCTCACCCAAGCGCACACCCGATTCCCCGACTTCGAGGATCCCTCGGTGGCGCTGGCGCGCGCCGAGCAGCGCCTCGCCGAGCGCGCCGGAGACGACGCGAGCCGCACGGCGGCGTTCGACCGCGCGGCCGCGGCGCTCGCGGAGGCCCGGCGCCGGCACCCCAGGCTGGCGCAGCTGGCGCTCGAGGAGGCCCACCTCGCCGCGCGCCGCGCCGACGCAGCCTCGACGCCGGCGGAGCAGCGGGCGCGCTTCGAGAGCGCCGTCGCCGCCTATCGCGAGGTGCTGGCGAGCGATCCGCAGAGCTCGACGTCCACCGCGGCCTGGGGACGGCGCTCCTCGCCCTGGGCAGTCTCGACGAGGCCGGGCGCGAGCTCGAAACGAGCGTGCGCCTCGCCCCGCGATCGCTCGAGTCGCGGCTTCTCCTGGGGCGGCAGCGGCTCAGCGCCGGGGACGAGGCGGCAGCCCGGGCCGCCTTCCAGGCGGCGCGGGAGATCGACGCGGCGCGGTCGCGACGTCTGCTCGAGGGACTGGCGCGGGCGCGGCCCGGCGACCCTGAAGCGCTGCGCGATCTGGCGCTCTTCGAGATCGTCGAAGGCCGGCGCAAGGAGGCGATCGCCGCGCTCGAGCACGCCATGGCGCTCACCCCGCCGCAGGATCTGCCGCCGCTCGTCCGTCTGGTCGGACTCGCGTCGGCGTTGCCTTGAGCGCTGGAGCCGGGGGGGAGCGCGTGCGTATCGGCCTGCTGTCGTACGAATATCCGCCCGAGACCGGACTGGGCGGCATCGGAACCTACACCTGGACCCAGGCGCAGGCCCTGGCGCGCGCCGGTCACGAGGTGCACGTGCTCGCCGGTTCCACGACGCTCGGCGCGACGAGCTCCGAGCGCGACGGCGAGGTCACCGTCTGGCGCGACGGCGGCTCGCGGGCGGCGCATCGGCTCGGCGCGCTGCTCGGCGCGCCTGGGCTGGTGGTGGAGCCGCAACCGGCTCGAGAACGGGCTGCGAATGCGCCGCCTTCTGCGGCGGGTCGGGAGCCGCCGGGCGCTCGACGTCGTCGAAGTGCCGGAGTGCGGCGGGGAGGGCCTCTTCCTGGACCGCCGCTGGGAGCGGCGCAAGGTGGTGCGCTTCCACTCGCCGGCCGAGCTCATCATGCCGTTCTACGCCACCCGACCCGGCGACCGCCGCCTCTGCGCCCGCCTCGAGCGCCGCGGTTTCCGCCACGCCGCGGCAGCGACCGCGTGCTCCGGCTTCCTGGCGCGCGAAGTGGCGGCCCGGCTTGCCTTCCCGCAGCCGGTCGTCACAGTGCCCAACGGCATCGATCTCGCGGCAGCCGGCCGCGCGTCGGACTTCGATCTGCGCGCGGCGATCGGCGCCGCGGCGGACGAGCCGGTGGTGCTCTTCGCCGGCCGGTTCGAGCCGCGCAAGGGATCGGCGCTGCTCTGCGAGCTGGTGCCGGAGCTCCTTGCCAGCCGCGCGCTCCGCTTCGTCGTCGTCGGAGAGGATCTCTTCGGCGAAGCCGGCGGAGAGCTCACCGCGCGCTGCCGGAAGCGACAGTGCGAAGGCGCCCTGCACCTTCTCGGGCGCCGGCCACTCGGCGATGTGCGCGCGGCGATGCGCCAGGCGGACGTCGTGCTGCTGCCGAGCCGCTGGGAGAACGCCCCCTATACCGTGCTCGAAGCGATGGCCGCCGGCGCGCCACTGGTGGTTTCGCGGGTCGGCGGCATCCCGGAGATGGTCGCGGACGGCAGCGAGGCGCTGCTCGCCGCGGACCAGGATGTCGCGGCGCATCTCGCGGCAGTCGAGCGCCTGCTCGACGACCGCGAGCTGGCGCGGCGCCTCGGCGCCGCGGCACGCGCGCGGGTCGAACGGGAGTTCACCGCTGACCAGATGGCCGCGAGCTCGCTCGAGATCTACCGCAGTGTCCTGCGGCGGAGCGTCTAGGTGACGATCGTGCGCACCGAGCCGGAGCGGCGGCGCGCCGAGCTGCTGCGTGGCCCGGTGCGTCGTCTCCTGGGGAGACTCCGGCGGCGACGGGAGACCGCCCGACGTCGGGCCGAACACCAGGCTCTCCTTGCCGATCTTTCCGCCACGGCTTCCTCTCATGCTCTGGACGGGGCGTCGCCGCGCCTGCTGGCGATCGGCGCCTGGGTCTTTCCCGTCTACTCCCAGAGCTTCGTTTATCAGGAGCTCGCGGCGCTCGCCGAGGCCGGCTTCGACGTCCGCATCGCCTATACGGAGCGCGGAGCGCCGGACGCGATGCCACCCCAGTGTGCGGCGCTCGCTGGCAGAGCGCTGCGCCTGCCTGGCGAGCGCCCGATCACGCGCCGCGATCTGGCCCACTTCCGGCGGACGCGCCCGGCCGCGGTGGCGCGTGTGCTCGCGCTCCTCGCCGAGGCCAGCGGGCGGAGCGAGCGCGAGCTCTTGACCGACGACCACCTGCTGCGCGCCTTCTCGCTGGCGCGGATCGCCGAAGCCTGGGGTGCCGACCTCGTCCACAGCTACTTCTTCTACGAGGGCAGCCTCGCCGCCTTCGTCGTGCAGCAACTGCTCGGCGTGCCGCGCGGCGTCACCTGCTACGCAGACCATCAGCTCGACGACTACCGCTTCAAGCTCGTCGCGCCGCAGCTCGCTCGCGCCGACCTGGTGGTCGCGACCTCGGAGCGCGCGCGCCGCGAGCTCCTGGAGCTCGCCCCGGCGTGCGCTGCGCGCACGATCGTGAAGCCGAACGCGGTCGACGGCCGGTTCTTCGTCCCGGTCACGCGTCCGGAGCCGGCTCCCGGAGCTCCGTTCCGGCTGCTCTCGGTGGCGCGGATCGATCCGAAAAAGGGTCTGAGCGATCTCCTGGCGGCGGCGGCGGAGCTGCGACAACGGGGGGTTCCGTTCGTGCTCGATCTGGTCGGTGGCGTCGAGACCGGGCTCGGCGGCGGGAGAGCGGGAGTCGGCTGCCGTGCGCGCCGCGATCGACCGCCTCGGGCTCGGCGGCGACGTCACCCTGCGCGGCGATCTCCCGGCCGAAGGGGTGCGCGCGGCGCTCGCGGCGGCGCACCTTTTCGTGGCGCCCTACGTCGAGACCGAGCAAGGCGACAAGGACGGCATTCCGACGGCGGTGCTCGAAGCGATGGCGACCGGTCTCGCGGTGGTGGCGACACGCTCGGGGTCGATCCCGGAGGTGGTCATCGACGGCGTGAACGGCCGCCTCGTCGCGCCCGGCGCTCGCGGCGGAGCTGGCGGCGTCGATCGCCGGGCTCCTCGCTGACGCCGATGAGCGCTCCCGGCTCGGCGAGGCCGCCGCGCGAACGGTTCGCGAGCGCTTCGAGATTGGGATCTGCGAACCCGACCTGGCGCGGCACTGCCGCGCCCTGGTCGAAACACGCCGGACGAATCCGGCCGGCCGGTTAGGCGATCAGAGGGGGTCAGTTCCTGGGCAGCGACGGTGGCGTCGCCTGCGGCTCCGCCGGCGCGAGCGGCGCGATCGCCGCCAGTCGGGCGGCGTCGACGGTGACCGGCGTGCCGGCGAGCAGTTGCGCGAAGTAGGCCGCCCGCACCGCCTCGCGGCGCTCTTTCTGGATTCGGCTGCGGATGCCCGGCGCGAGCTTCTCGATCGGCGCCGGCTTCGCCTCCTCGCGCTCGACGAGCTTCAGCAGGTACCAGCCCTTCTCATGGCGCATCACTTCCGAGAGCGCCCCGGGAGCGGGCAGGGCGAAGGCGGCGCGCACGAGCTCCGCGCCCCAGCGATACGACTCGGCCTGACCCTCGTAGATCCAGCCGAGCTCGCCGCCGACATAGCGCGTCGCCGCATCCTCGGAGGTGCGCTTGGCGATCTCGCCGAAATTGCGCGTCTCCGCCGGCAGCTTCGCCGCCTCGTCGCGCGCCGCGATCAGCCGCTGGCGGGTCTTCTCGACCTGCGCTGCGTCGGCCTTGGCCGAGACCGCGAGGAAGATCCAGGCGGCACGGATGCGCTCCGGGGTGAGGAACTCGTCGCGATGAGCCTCGTAGAAGGCCGCGACCTCCGCCGGCGTCACTTCGATCTTCTCGAGCTCCGGATCGAGGTGGGTGCGCAGGTATTGTGTGGTCAGCATGCGCTCGATCGTCGCCCGGTACTCGGGATCCCGATCGAGGCCCTCCTTGCGCGCCTGCTGCAGAGCGACCTTCTGCTGGATCATCTCGTCGAGCAACGCCTGGCGCTGTTCGACGGTCGAGAACTGGCCGGGGATCCGGCCGCCGCGCCGCGCCATCTCGTCGCGGAACTCCTCGACGGTGATCGGCTCGTCGCCGACCCTGGCCAGAACGACCTGGGGTGGCTGCGGTGGCTGAGGTGACCGCGGTGCGCAGCGGCGCTGGCTCGAGTGTCGCGGCCGCGGCGGGCGGCGCGGCAGCGTCCTGTGGAGCCGGCGTCGCTCCGGTGGCGCAGGCGGTGGCGAGAAGCGTCAGCGCCAGACCGAGGGCGCGGCGGAGAATAGGCATCGTCAGGGCTCCTGGGTGCGGGTTCAATGCACGACCGAGGCGGGGGTGAGCTCGCCGAGCTCGGTCTCGAGCCTGGCCCACTCGGTCATGCCCTCTTCGACCTTCGCGTTGAGGGTCTTCTGCTCGGCTTCGAGCTTCTTCACCTCGGCGGCGCCGGTCTTGTCGAAGAAGCCGGGGTTGCAGAACATTTCGTTGATGGCGTGCACGCGCGCCTCGGCCTTCTCGATCTCGGCGGTGAGCTTGTCGCGGCGGTGAACGAGCGCCTTGAGGTGTTTGTCCTGCGCCGGAGTCTGCGGCCCGGCGGCCTTCTTCGCGGCCTCCTTCTTCTTGTCCTGGCGGGCGCGGGCGAGCACCACGTCGGCGTCGAGGTGATCGTCGCCGCAGCGCGCCAGGTAGTCCTCGTAGCTGCCCTCGAAGTCGCGGATGCCGTTGTGGGTGATCTCCAGAATCCGGTTGGCGAGCCGGCTCACGAACCAGCGGTCGTGGGAGACGAAGAGGATCGTTCCGTCGTAGGCCTCGAGGCCCTCGACGAACGATTCGATCGCCTCGAGGTCGAGATGGTTGGTCGGCTCGTCGAGCACCAGCACGTTGGGCCGCGCCACCGACAGCTTGGCCATCACCAGCCGCGCGGCCTCGCCGCCCGACAGCGCGCGCAGCTGCTTGTAGACGTCGTCGCCGCGGAACAGCACTTCGGCGAGCTTGCCGCGCACGAAGCCGATCGTCTCGGAGGGCACCAGCTCCCAGAGCCAGGCCTCGACCGACTGCTCGGAGGAATCGACGAGCTCGCGGTGGTCCTGGGCGAAATAGCCCGGCCAGGTCTCGTAGCCCCACTCGACCTTGCCGTTGTCCGGCTCGACGACGCCCATGGCGATCTTCAGCAAGGTCGACTTGCCGATGCCGTTGGGCCCCAGGATCGCCAGCCGGTCGCCACGCTGGACGCGCAGGGTGACGTTGTTCAGGACCTGGTGATCGCCGTAGCTCTTCGAAATCCCTTCGAGCTCGAGGACCTGGCGCCCGGACGGCCGGCGCTGCGCGAACTTGAAGGTCGGATAGCGGCGCGACGACTGCGGCAGGCGCTCGATGACGATCTTCTCGATCATCTTGACCTTGGACTGCGCCTGCCGCGCCTTGGTGGCCTTCGCCTTGAAACGGTCGATGAACTCCTTGTGCTTGGCGATCTCGCCCTCGCGCTTCTCGATCTCGTGCTCCTTGCGATCGCGCTCGGCGCCCTTCTGCTCCTCGAACTGGGTGTAGTTGCCGTGGTAGAGGAGGATGGTCTCGTAGTCGACGTCGAGGATGTGGGTCGAGATGTTGTCGAGGAAGCGGTGGTCGTGCGAGATCACCACCGCGCAACCCTTGTAGGCGAAGAGGAACTTCTCCAGCCAGCGGATGGTCAGGATGTCGAGATGGTTGGTCGGCTCGTCGAGCAGCAGGATGTCGGGGTCGGACGCCAGCACCTGGGCGAGCAGCACGCGCAGCTTGAAGCCGCCGGAGAGCACCGAGAGGGTCTCCTTGTGGACGTTCGTCGGGATCCCCAGGCCTTCGAGGATCTCGGCGGCGCGCGGCTCGAGCGAATAGCCGTCGTTGTGGAGGATGAACTCCTCGACGTCGGCGTAGCGGTCGGAGTCGAAGTCGCCGTCCATGTGGGCGAGCAGGCGCTCGCGCTCCTCGAGCGCGTCCCAGACGTCCTTCTTGCCCATCATCGCAACCTGCACGATCGGCACGTCCTCGTACTGGAAGTGGTCCTGCTTCAAGACGCCCATGCGGGCGCGCCGCGGCATGTTGATGATGCCGTCGGAGGCGACCTCCTCGCCGGCGAGGATCTTCAGGAAGGTCGACTTGCCGGAGCCGTTGGCGCCGACCAGGCCGTAACGGGAACCGGCGTTGAGTTGGAAGGAGGCGCCCTCGAAAAGGGTGTCGCCGCCGAAGGCTTTGGCCAGGTTGGTGATCGAAATCATGGAACCGTTGAGTTTATCAGGCCGGCGCCCGCCGCGCCGACGTCAGTCGAGTCGGCGCAGGTCGGGGATGTCCGCGAAGTCGTTCGGGTTGAGCGTCCAGAGCGTGGCGTCGAGGGCGATGGCGTGCGCGGCGATCGCGAGATCCATCTCCCTGCCGCGAGGTCGCGAGAGCGCTCGGTAGAGTCGGCTCGCGACGGCGGCCTCTTCGGGCCCGAAGGCGAGCGCGGCGGTACGTGGAAAGAGCGCCTCCTGCGCGTCGATCTCCGGCTCGAGCCGCGGCCCGCGCCACCATTCGTAGAGCACGATGGCAGGCAACAGGAGGCGCTCCCCGTCCGCCAGGAGCGCTCGCATCCTTGGCGCAGAACGGCGGGGCCCCGTCAGGCTGTCGATCAGGGCCGAGGTATCGACGACGATCATGGCTCGGCGGCGGAGCGCCGCCCGCCATGGCGCCGGGCGAGAGTCAGGGAGGCGAGCTCGGCGTCGACCGCCGCGGCGGGGCCGAGGGGGATCTTGCCGACCATCTCATCGAATGCCCGCAGCGCTTTCCGCCGTTCGGTTTCGCTCATTCTGCCGGCGCGCGCTGCGTAGTCGGCCACCGCCTCCCGCACGACCGCGCTCTTCGAGATCTGCAGCCGCTCTGCCGTTCGCGCCAGCTGGGCTGCGGTCTTGTCGTCCAGGCTGAAGGTCATCTTGATCGGCGCCATAACGACGCCATAATACCATATTCAACGCTTTTCGGCGTCGGGTCGACGAGCGTAAGGCCTGGCCCCTGGCGCCCCGACGCTGATCGGCGAGAAGATCACGGGAGCGAGTGCCGGGAGTGGCGGTGCTGGACTGGAACCTCATTGGCCGGCGAGGGAGAGGGCGGAGCGAACGATGACGACGCCGAAGAAGGGCCTGTGGAAGAAGGGTCGCGGGAAACTGGGAGGCCTCGATCCGTTGATCGGCTCCTGGCAGGCCGAGACCGATTCGCCGATGGGACGCATCCGCTGCACCCGGACGTTCTCGCGCATCCTCAACGGCCACCGCATCCTTCTCGAGGCGCGATGGCACATTGGCGAGAAGGTCTACGAAGAGCACGCGATCTACGGCGTGGACGACTCCGGCGGGCTCGCTTTCTGGTCGTTCACCTCCGACGGCAAGCGCTCGCAGGGGGCGCTCACCGACGCCACGGACCTCCATCCCGAGGCGATCGCCTTCGAGGCCGAGATGCCGGCAGGTACGGCGCGCATGGTCTACTGGCCGGAAGACCAGAGTGCCATGAGCTGGGTCGTCGAATCGAAGACCAAGAAGGGCTGGAACCGCTTCACCCACCACCACTACGTCGCCGGCTTCGCCGCCGTCCCCGGCGCTGGGGAGAGGCGATGATCGCCGGCGCTAGGTATGGCCACACGAATCTGATCGCACAGGATTGGCGAGCGCTGGCGTTGTTCTACGAGCAGCAGTTCGGCTGCACTCCGGTGCCGCCGGAGCGCGACTTCAAGGGGCCGGATCTCGAGCGCGGGACGGGGATTCCAGGCGCCCACCTGCAAGGAGCGCATCTGCGCCTGCCTGGCCACGGCGCCGAGGGGCCGACGCTGGAGATTTTCCACTACAACGTGCTGCAAACCCGGCCCGAGGTAGCGGTGAACCGCCCGGGATTCGGGCACATCGCCTTCGTGGTGGACGACGTTCCATCGGCGCGCGAAGCGGTGCTCGCGGCGGGCGGCCGGCCGGTGGGGGAAGTGGTCACGCTGACGACGGCGGCCGGATCGAAAGTGACCTGGGTCTACGTGACCGATCCGGAGGGCAACGTGATCGAACTGCAGTCGTGGTCGAAGTAGCTGCCGCACGACCCTCCCAGCCCCCGCGGATTGTCCGACCGATTTCCTCGCACTTCCCATCAACCGCAAGAGCCCCAGAAACGCCGCAACTGAAGCAGCCAAAGGCCCGTGCTTGCGCCAGGATCCGAATGTGCCACACTCCAATCCGCCCAATGTCACACCAAATGTCCACCCAGCATGTCGCGAAGAAACGTAGTTAGCGACGTCAAGACGAGCAGCGCCCGCGCCATCATGGCGCCAGGGTTCACCGTCCAGTCGTTCTGGCGTTCTCCATGATCTTCTTCGCCAGGAGGTCTGCCGTTCGCCGCTGATCAAGCCCAGGCTTCTGGGAGCTCGGGCATCGCTCTGATTCATGTCGTAGCAAGTGGACTCTCCATCGGCCGACACATCGGATTGGCAGCTTTCACTTCGCATGGGCACGTCGTCGCGCTACTAGCTCGCTCAGTGCTCGTCGGCTAACAACTCGTTCGAGCGGACGCGTTGGGCGCCTGACCGCTTCGCGGGTCGGCAATCGTGCCGCGCCGCTCAACTCGCGATCCGTTAGACGTCTGGAGAGGCAGAGTGACTTTCGTCACTCGTTGCTCGCGGCGCTCGACGCCATGGCAGGCGCTTCTGGCTGGGACGCTCGTGGATCGGGTAAACCTAAGCCCTGCAGATGCGCGCATCGACCGTACGTCGCTCGCGTCGCTTCAGTGGGCCAGTCGCAGGCGCGGTTGATGCGCAACCAGCACTGGCTCAGACGGCAGCGTCTCGAGCGCCAGGCGTTGAACGGTCGCGACGCCCGCGTCGGACGTTCGGCTGACCCGCACCGATGACGTCAGGCCTCGACCGGAGCGTTGGAGTCGTCGGCTCGATCGGCTTCGACGGCTCAGGTCAGTTGGGACACTCCGAAACTTCGTGGACCTCCTTCTCGCTCATGGCGCCCACATCGAGGCGAAAGACGAGAGGGGCTACACAGCGCTCATGTTCGCCTCCAATGCAGGTAGAGCCGAGGCCGTCAGGGTCCTACTTGCAGCAAAGGCTAATCCGCACGCCACCGACGCCCAGTCTTCGACAGCGCCTGATGTTCGCCGCGCAGCACGCACACGACGAGGTCGTCGCGGCACTTCTTCATGCCGGCGCTGATCCAACTTGCAAGGGTGTGCACGGTCTGTCCGCAATCGGTTTCGCGCAGCAAAACAACCACCAGTCAACCTTGCGGCTCCTATGGCGAACTTCTCAGGCTTCTCACTAGGCACTCGTGGCGGTTCGCCTAACCAGTCGCTCGAGCGGACGCGTTGGGCGTCAGCGGTCCGCTTCGCGGGTCGGCAATTGTGCCGCGCCGCTCAGCTCCAGATCCGTTAGGCACGCCAATGCTTCCATCCTCGTCAGCCAGCGCGAAGCAAGTGATTTGGACTCGGCTTCTTAAGCGTTGGTCGCTAGCGCTACTCCTAGCCGCGCTGGCGTTTGAGTTTGGCGTACTGGCCCTCTCCGTGTTCAGAATCGACGCCGCATGGAAGTCGATTGAGAAGCGAGTTCACGTCGTTGCGATTACCTTCTTTCTCGTTGCAATCGCGATCAGGCTCGTTGCGCACCGTGTCAATCCGGTATGGTCAATACTTCTTCTGGTTCCCGGTCTGGCACGCTTCGTTCCACAGGAGATTCGCGATGCCGTGGAGTAGCGTCTCGAGTTCCAGCCTTGAGGCCCTTCTAGGGTTGTTTCTTGGCGTCTAATCAGTCGTTCGAGCGGACGTGTTGGGCCCCTGCGGTCCGCTTCGCGGAACGCCTGTTGTGCCGCGCCGCTCAGCTCCAGATCCGTTAGGCGCCAAAGGGTGAGCACCTCGCGAATTGGGCTCGTGCCCTTGGAGCCAGACGGCGAGCGGCTCGTCGCGTATCTCGAACGGAGGACGCCATGGGACTCTTGACCTTCAGCATCAACGTCACCCTGGACGGCTGCGTCGACCACCAGGAGGGAATCGCCGACGACGAGACGCACGCCTTCTTCACCCGCCTCATGGACGAGGGCGGGGCGATGCTGTGGGGCCGCGTCACCTACGAGATGATGGAGAGCTACTGGCCGGCGGTCGCCCGCGGCGACGAGGAGGCGCCGCCGGCGATGCGCGAGTGGGCGGTCAAGCTGGAGGCCAAGCCGAAGTACGTGGTGTCGTCGACGCGAACGGACTTCCCGTGGACCAACAGCCACCACATCGCCGGCGACCTGCGCACGGGCGTGCAGAAGCTCAAGGACGCGACCCCGGCCGGCGTGCTCCTCGGTAGCGGCAAGCTCGCGACCGAGCTGGACCGGCTGGATCTGATCGACGAGTACAAGTTCCTCGTCCACCCCAGGATCGCCGGTCACGGCCCGACCCTGTACCAGAGCGGGCTGCCCAGCACGCGACGGCTCGAGCTGGTCTCGGCGACGCCGCTCCGCAACGGCGCGGTCGCCATGCACTACCGGCGCGCGCGCGGCTAACAATGGGTTGCTGCGGACGGTCCGCTGCGCGGCACGCCGCTGAACCCGAGTGTTAGCCGACGGGTGCAATGCGAATGAAACTGGAGGTAGCGTGACTGAGTTCTGGTTAGCCAGCATCGTGGTCGCGATCCTGGCGCTTCTTGCCTGTCGCAGGTGGTCTCAGTTCGCTCTCTTTCTGTTGCCCCTGTCAGTTGCCTTTCCATGGGCCCTCGCGTCGTCGGAAGGTCCGCATGGATCTCGCTTTCCCGCCGTCCAGGTTGAGCACATACTTGGCGCCTGTACTCTCGTCCTCATCGCGAATCTCGTTGGCATGCAATTGGGCGGCTTCAAGTTTGTCTTCTTCAATCTCTATCCAGGGCGGGGTGACTCGGCGAAGAAGGGCCATGACAACCACCGTCCGTGATCCGTCGGCCAACCAGTCGCGCGAGCGGACGCGTTGGGCGTGCTCGGTCCGGTTCGTGAGTCGCCAATCGTGGCGCGCCGCTCAGCTCCAGCTCCGTTAGGCGCCTCTTAGGCACATGCTGCGGTTCGCGTCGAGGTTTGTGGCAACAGGTTCCGGGCCTCTCGGACTCATTCTTCTACTTGTCGGCTGTTCGGAGAACTGGAGAGAGGTAGCGCCAGCAGGGGCGGGCTTTTCGGTCTCCATGCCGAGTCGCGTCGCGTGCAAGGAAGAGGCCCTGCCACGTGGCGATGAATCAGCGTGGGACTTTCGATCTTGTTTGGAAGATTGGCGCGGGACCAAGGTCACCACTTCCATCAGTTGGTCGACAATTCCGCATCCGTTGCGCAGCTCGAGCTTGGAAGTCATCCTGGAATCGACTCAAACGCCCACGGTGGTGGAGACACCAAGTATTCTCCTGCAGCGCCTCGATCGCGGGTGGGCTAGCGAAGTGGAGAAGTACCACGCGCAGGAACGGCGGAAGCCGGCCAGCCTCGGCGGAAGCCCGGCTATCGAGCTGGAAAGTGACGAGGCACCTGGCCATGTGGGCAAGGCGAGACCTGGGCCGACTGGATTCAAGATCCGGCGAATCGTCTCCATCTACCGGGGCACGTTCTACGAGCTCAGCGTATCCGGGGCCGCAGGGCCAAGACTGGAGAGGACTTGGAACCACATGAAGTCGACATTTGCCTTTGGAAGGAACTTCAAGTCATGAGCACTTCACAGCTGGCCACTCAGTCTGCGGCGGAGCGACGATCGGCTGAAGCCCAGTTGCAGACGCTCGTCGCCAAGTTCGCGCCCTCGCATCTCCGGCTCGTCGGCGTCATGCGACGGTGGCTGCGCAAGCACCTGCCCACCGCCCATGAGGTGGTGTACGAATATCGCAGCTGGTTTGTCATCAGCTATTCACCGAGCGCGCGCGGGTACGAGGGCGTACTTGCCATCCGCGGAGACGCGGACGGCGTGAAGCTCTACCTCAACCAGGGTAAGGGATTGCCGGATCCAGAGAAACTGTTGCGGGGGTCCGCCCAGGCGCGCTGGATTGCGGTGGAGGGCGCGCCCACACTCGCTCGTCCGGCGGTGGTGCGCCTGGTCGACGAGGCCATCGCTCGCAATCGCGTGCCGTTCGCGCTCACCGGCCGCGGGCCGATCGTCATCCGTCCAGCATCGGGCAAGTAGCGTCGGCGGCGTTGGCGGCGTCGGCCCGCCTAGCGAGCGCCGAGTCCCCCATCTGGATTCCGGCGCAGGCGGTCGCCGGCGAGCCGCTGGCCCGGCTCCTCGAGCTCGCGGGCGGCTCGCCAGGACCCCCGGCCTGACCTCCGGGAACCCCGTGTTGCGCGCCCCGCCGCCGGGGCTATGATGTGAGGTTCCGATGTCCCGCGCGACCGGTCCGGTCCCCACCGTAGCTGACGAGAGCGCAGCCGCCGCGCCGCAAACGGCCGTGCCGGCGGCCGGTTCCCGACCGCGCGCCATCGAGGTCGAGGCGGCGCGCACCCACAATCTCAAGTCGGTCTCCTGCCGCATCCCGCACGGCCAGCTGACCGTCGTCACCGGCCCGTCCGGGGCCGGCAAGTCGTCGCTGGTGTTCGACACCATCTATGCCGAGGGGCAGCGGCGCTTCGTCGAGTCGATGTCGACCTACGCCCGGCAGTTTCTCGACCAGATGGAGCGCCCGCCGGTGGGCGACATCCGCAACGTCCTGCCGGCGGTGGCGCTCGAGGCCAGGAACTCGGTGCGCAACGCGCGTTCGACCGTCGGCACGATCACCGAGATCCACGATGTGCTGCGGCTGCTGTTCGCGAACCTCGGCGAGGTGACCTGCCCGGCGGGCCATGGCCCGGCGCGGCGCTTCACCGCCGGGGAGGCGGCCGAGGAGCTGGCCGCGGGGGCGGCGGGGGAGCGCTTCCTGCTCGCCGCCAGGATCGCCCGGCCGCTGGAGGAGGCCGATGCGGCCTTGGCCGAGCTCGTGAGCCAGGGTTTCGCACGCCGGCTCGAAGGCGGCGAGATTCTCCCGCTTACGGCGCAGGAGGGCTGGCCCGCGGGGCGCGATCCGCTGACCCTGGCGCTCGGGCGTTTCCGCGCCACCGGTGACGCCTCGGCGCGCATCGCCGCCACCGTCGAGGATGCCTGGAAGCTCGGGGCCCGCGCCGTCGAGGCGATTCCGGCGGTCGCGGCCCCGGCGGACAGCGGCGTGCGCTACTACTGCCGCGACCTCGCCTGCCCGGTCTGCGGCCTCGCGCTGCGCCAGCCTTCGCCGGCACAGTTCTCCTTCAACTCGCCGCTCGGCGCTTGTCCGACCTGCGAGGGCTTCGGCCGGGTGATCGGGATCGATCCCGACCGGGTCGTCCCCGATCCCCGGAAGAGCCTCCTCGACCGGCCGATCGCACCGTGGAACACGCCGGCGTACGAGGAGCTCTACGACGGGCTCCTGCGCGCCGCCCGCCGGCGCAAAGTGCCGCTCGACCGGCCCTTCCGGGACCTCGCGCCCGAGGACCGCGACTGGATCTGGCGCGGGGAGGGGCGGTTCACCAACCTCGAGGCGTTCTTTCGCTGGCTCGAGGGCCGCACCTACCGCGTCCACGTACGCGTACTGCTGGCGCGCTATCGCGCCTACAACACCTGTCCCGACTGCCTGGGCGGCCGGTTGAACGCCGAGGCGCTGGCCATTCGTTTCGAGGGCCGGACGCTGCCGGAGCTGCTGGCGCTTTCGGTCGAGGACCTACAGGCCTGGTTCGCCGGGCGCCGCCCCGGAGCCCGCGCGCTCGCGGTCGGCGGCCACTTCTTCGACGAAATCCGGGAACGGCTCTCCGTGCTGCACCGGGTCGGTCTCGACTACCTGTCGCTCGACCGCCAGGCGCGCACCCTCTCGGGCGGCGAGACCCAGCGCATTCATCTGGCGGCGGCGCTCGGTTCGGGTCTGACCTCGACGCTCTATGTGCTCGACGAACCGACGATCGGCCTGCATCCGCAGGACAACGAGCGGCTGCTGGCGCTGCTGCGCGATCTCGCGCGGCGCGGCAACACGGTGCTCGTCGTCGAGCACGACCGCACGATCGTCCTCGGCGCCGATCACCTGATCGATCTCGGTCCGGCGGCGGGGGACGGCGGCGGCGAGGTGGTCGCCGAAGGGACGGTGGCCGAAGTCATGGCGCACCCGACGTCGCTGACCGCGCACTACATGCGGGAGCAGAATCCGACCGTGGCGCGTCAGCACGTGGCGCGATTCCGGCGCGAACGCGGGCGGCAGAGCCTCGAGGACGAGCTCGCGGGGCGCGGCCGCATCCGGATCCGGGGCGCGCGGGAGCACAACCTGCAGGGGATCGACGTCGAGTTTCCGCTCGACGCGCTGGTCGCGGTCACCGGCGTCTCGGGCTCGGGCAAGTCGACCCTGGTAGAGGATGTCCTCTACGGCACCTGGCGGCGGTCGCGCGGCCTCGCCGACGTCGAAGCCGGGCGCTGCGACGAGATCCTCGGCTTCGATCTGATCTCGGACCTCTCTCTGGTCGACCAGGGGCCGATCGGCCGCTCGTCGCGCTCCAACCCGGTGACCTACATCAAGGCCTACGACGACCTGCGCCGGATCTACTCCGGGGCCGAGGAGGCGCGCCGGCGCGGCATCACACCGGCGCACTTTTCCTTCAACGTCGAGGCCGGGCGTTGCCCGGAGTGCCAAGGCACCGGAGTCATCGAAGTCGACATGCAGTTCATGGCGCCGGTGGTGGTGCGCTGCGAGGGTTGCCAGGGACGCCGCTTCCGGCCCGAAGTCCTGGCGGTGCGCCACCTCGGCAGGGACATCGCGCAGACGCTCGAGCTCACGGTCGACGAGGCGCTCGAAGTCTTCGCCCGCGAACGTCCGCTGGTGCGCAAGCTCACGCCGCTCGCCGAGGTCGGTCTCGGCTACCTGCGGCTCGGCCAGCCGACCTCGACGCTCTCGGGCGGCGAGGCGCAGAGGTTGAAGCTCGCGACCTTCCTCGGGCGCCCGTCGAGAGCCGGCCGGCAGCTCTTCCTGTTCGACGAGCCGACGACCGGGCTGCACCTCGCCGACATCGACCTGCTCTATCGGACGCTGCGCAAGCTCGTGCAGCGTGGCGACGGGGTCGTCGTCGTCGAGCACAACCTCGACTTCCTGGCGCGGGTCGACTGGATCGTCGATCTGGGGCCCGGCGGCGGCCAGCACGGCGGCGAGCTGCTCTTCTGCGGCCCGTTCGCCACCTTCCTCGACGAGGCGGAGTCGCCCACGGCACGACTCCTGCGGGTGCAGACCGGCTGGCTGCGCTCCGAGCACCGGCCCGACGCGGCTTCGGGTACAATCCCGGCAAGGTCAACCCTGAGCAGGCCAAAAACCACGAGGGCGTCTTGAGCCAGGTGAACCAGGTGAGCCAAACCGGTTGGCAGATTTTCGTGGAGGTTCTGGGCAAGGCGCCGATCGAGCTCCCGGCGGGTGAATCGGTGATCGGGCGCAGCCGCTCCTGCACGGTGCAGATCGCGGAGACGACGGTGAGCCGCCAGCACGCGATCTTCGTCGTCGAGCCCGGCAAGGTCCGGCTGCGCGACCTGGGCTCGAGCAACGGCACCTTCGTCAACGGCGAGCGCGTCGACGGCGAGATCCCGCTCGGCGACGGGGATCGCGTCGTGGTCGGGGAGACCGAGCTCGTGCTGCGCATGCTGGCGCCGCTCGGACCTTCCGAGGCGACGGCGAAGCTGGTGATCCCGCCGCTCGCGGCCCCACCTTCGACGCCGGCACCGACCCCGCCGATGCCTCTCATTCCGCCGGCCGCACCGGCTCCCTCTGCCGCCGCGCCGCGAATCAGTCCGGCGCCGGGCTCGCAGGCGCCGTGGACTCCGACGCCGCTGTCGCGAATTCCCTCAGCTCCTGCTCCGCCGCCCCCGGCTCCGATCCCTGCGAACCCTCCGATCGCCTCGATCGCTCCTTCTCCGGCGGATGCCGCGCCGGCCGGCGGCGAGTTGCTGTCGTCGATCCGTGACATCGATCTCGCGCCGGTGCCGCCGCCGGTGCCACGCCCGAACCCTGTGGCGACGCCGGTCGCGAAAGCCGCGACGACGGGAAAGGTCGAGCCGGCAGGGTTCTGGCTGCGGGTCGCGGCTGCGCTGCTGGACAGCATTCCTTTCCTCCTGCTGGCGGCGACCCAGTTTGCCGTGGCCTTCTTCGTCTCGCCGCGGCTCGCTGGCCTCGTGAGTCTGGTCCAGATCGCCTACGGCCTGCTGGTCGTGCTGGTCTTACCGGCACTCAAGGGCACGACCCCGGGCAAGAGGCTGATGAAGCTCGCCATCGTCTCCGAGACGACCGGCCCGGGTGAGGGGCTCGGCTGGACGACCGCGGCGCTGCGTCTGGTCGGCTACCTCGTCTGCTCGGTCACCTTCGGCCTGGGTTATCTGCTGGTGGCGTTCAGCGCCCACAAGCAGGGCCTGCACGACCTGATCGCCAAGACGAACGTCGTCCGCAAGCGCTGAGCCCCGCGCTGCCGCCGCCGGCGGCTCCGCTGGTTCCGGCGTCGCCGCTGGCAGTGCCGGCGCGCGGCTGCTAGATTCCCCTGCGATGTCCGTGATGCGCGCGCCGGCCACCCCAGACGGGACGACTCCCGAGCACCCCACCGGGCGGCCGGGCCGCCGCTGGTTCGCCCGCCTTGGATTTCTCGGCGGCGCCCTGCTTGGCGTCGTGCTGCTGGTCGCGGCCTACTCCAAAGCGATCGACCCGGAGGCCTTCGCACAGCAGATCCGACTCGAGGGCCTGGCGCTCTTCGGCTCGCCGTTCGCCTGGGCGGTCGGCATGGTCGCGGTCGAGGTCGGCCTGGGGGTGGCGCTGCTGCTCGATCTGCGCCGGCGTTCGGTGCTCGTACCCGCAACGCTGCTCGTCGCCCTGTTCGTCTTCCTGACCGCCCGCACCTACTGGCGCGCGACGCACGGCGGGCTCTCCGCGGCCGACGCGGCGAGCTGCGGCTGCTTCGGCAATCTGGTCGAACGCACGCCGGCGGAGGCGTTCTGGCAGGACCTCCTGATGCTCGTGCCGGCGCTCGCCCTGGCCTGGGTCGGAAGACCCGCCGTGGCGCGACCGGCGGATCGGCGCCGACGCGCCATCCTGACCGGAGTCACGGCGTTGGCCGCCCTGGCGGCCGGCGGCTTTGCCGCCCTCGCGCCGGGCCTGCCGCTCGACGACCTGGCGACGCGGCTGCAGCCCGGCGCAAGCCTCCCGGAGATCTGCGCCGGGAGCGGCGACGAACGGATCTGTCTCGACAATCTGGTCCCCGGGCTCGGGACGGGGAGCCACTGGGTCGTGCTTGCCGATATCCGTGCCGCTGGCTTCGCAGACCTCGCGGCAGAGCTCAACAGCTACGTGCAGCGCGGCGCGACCGCTTCACTGGCGCCGGTCGCGGTGCTCGCCGACTTCACCCAGGACGAGCAGATGGAGCTATTTTGGCGCCTGGCACCGGCATTCGAATTGCACGAAGTCCCCGCGGCGGTGCTGCGGCCGCTCTACCGCCGGCTTCCCCGGACCTTCTTCGTCGAAGAGGGCCGCGTGACCCGCACCTATCCAGGCCTGCCGCCGGAGATCGCCTCCGCAGCAGTCCCGAACCAACGGAAAACGGACGATCCCAAACCATGAGCACTCTTCGTCGCCTTCGCGGGTTGCACCGAACGCCGGCAGCGCTCGCTGCCCGCGCAACGATCGGCCTCATCGCCGCCCTCACCGCCCTCGCCGCCGGACCGGTCGCCGCCCAGGCGGTGCCTGCGGACGCCGTGCTGCGCAACTTCGAGATCTCGGGGGACTTCATCCTGGCGATCGACGGCAAGGAGCTGCCGAAGGCCGAGATCTACTTCTCCGAGACCGCGCGGGCCCACATCCTGATCGCTGCGGAGCTCCCGTCGCCGATCCTGATCAGCGCCGCGACACAGAGCGTCGACACGATCGACCTCATGAAGGTGGCCAAGCAGCCCACCGGGACGATCGACCTGCTTGCCGACGCCGTGATGGAGCCGGCGGGGAAGTACGCCGTCGACGGCCCGAACATTTCGTTCAGCTACGCGGGGAAGAAGCTGCGTTTGAGCCCGCGACCTTACCTGCTGGGCAAGCACACCGGCGCCGAGCTGCTGGCGCACAACCCGGCCTACGTTCGCAAGGCCAACGCCTACACGCCGGACGCCGGGATCATGAAGCGCCTCAAATCCCAGAAGGAGCCGGTGCGCATCCTGACCTTCTTCGGCTCCTGGTGCCCGCATTGCTCGGCGCACGTTCCGCTCTTGCTCAAGGTGGAGCAGGGCCTCGCCGGGAGCAAGTTCCAGTTCGAATACCTCGGCATGCCCAAGGGACCGGGATTCGCCGAGGTTTCCGAGGCCAAGCAGTACAAGGTCACCGGCGTGCCGACGTCGATCTTCTTCATCGGCGACAAGGAGATCGGCCGCATTCCGAACACGCAGTGGTCGAACCCGGAGGTCGCCCTCGACCTCCAGGTCAACGGGCCGAAGGCGGTCAAGTAGCGCCGAGTAGCGCTAGGATCCCCCGATCAATCCGAGCCGCGAGACGCGGCATGGCCAGGGGGTCCAGGAATGAATCGACGAGCGCTGGGCTGGTGTTGTGCCGTGATGTTGTCCGTTGCGCCGACCGTGGGTGGCGGCGGTCGTGCGGCGGCGCAGGAAACGCCCGCCGCGGACGCCGAGGTCGCCCCGGCGTCGGCCGCGGTGGCGCCGGGCGCCGATCCCAACGCCTTTCGCGTCCACTTCGGGTTCGAGGGCAAGGCGCACTATCGCGACAGCGAACAGCTCCGCCTTCCCAGCCCGTTTCCCTTTCCGCCCGAGTTTCTGCCGCCCGGCGCCACGCAGGGCTTCCTCGAAACCGTGAACGAGGGTGGCCACTTCGAGCTCTCCGTCCTGACCCTCTTCGCCGACGCCTCGTGGGGTCCCAACATCGAGGCGCACGCCAAGCTCGACTTCATCGACCTCTACGACCGCAACCCGACCTCGAGCGACAAGCAGTTCGACGTCGACGAGCTCTGGATCCGCTTCGGCGGCGATCCGGCGGCGCCCGCCGATGGCTCAGACGGCTTCGGCATGTACGCCAAGGTCGGCAAGTTCGGCCACTTCGAGCGCCAGAACGACCGCCACACCGAGAGCTACGGCCTGGTCTCGACGGCTTTCAATCGCTTCGAGGATCAGGGCCTCGAGATCGGCGCCAACTTCGGCGGCCACTTCTACCTGGTGGGCTCGCTGACCCAGGGGAATCCGGTCTTCTTCCGCGATCCGAATGCGCTCGCCGGCGACAACGGCACGCCAGAAAACGATCCCAGCCTGCACGACCACCCGGTGCCCGAGCTCCAGAGCGGCTTTCCGATCCTCTACGACGCCGAGGTCGAGGACCTGGACGTCGACGGCGACCTCGAAACCGGCTACGGACTCGGCCTGCGCTTCGGCGAGCCGGGCTCCGGCCACGAGGTGAGCTTCCTCGCCTGGGCCTACCAGCGCAAGATGGCCGAGACGGTGGCGCTCAACGGGACGTTCTACGGTGGCGATATTGACCTCTTGAACGGACCGCAGAATCTCTTCGGCCTGCCGATCCACGGCAACGACAAGAAGGAGGTCGGCGGCAATCTCTGGATCTACCAGGGCGGCTTCAGCTTCTTCGGCCAGTACGTCCAGCAGGAGATCGCCGGCATGGATCGCACCGGCTACGAGGGCGAGGTCGCCTGGCGCTTCGACTTACCCGTAGCCTGGGCCGCCGGCGGGCGTCAGCTCTTCCCCTACCTGCAGCCGGTGGTGCGCTATTCGTTCCTGAAACCGGAGTTCGCTGGTGGCTCGCCGCGCTTTCCGGCGCCGTCGGTGCGCTGGGAGTGGACGAAGCTCGACTATGGCGTGCGCGTGGGGATCATCGAAGGGGTCGACCTGACGATCGAATTCGCCGACAACGAGATGACGCTCGCCAACGGGCGCCAGGTCTCGAACGACGAGCTGCTGTCGACCCTGCGCTTCCGGATGTAGCGGCCCGCCACTCCGCCCGTCAGGGAACGGTTCCGGGTATCCTCCGGGGATGCCCCGACGCCAGCATGCCCGTGAAGACCTGATCCGCATCGCCGACCGCGTGATGCGGGAGAAGGGGCTCGAACCCGAGTTCCCGCGCGCCGTCCTCGACGAGCTGCGCTCCATCCCCGGCGCCGCCAGGGCAGCGGGAGTGAAGGACCTGCGGGAGCTCCCGTGGTGCTCGATCGACAACGACGACTCGCGTGACCTCGACCAGCTCTCGGTGGGCGAGCGGCGAAGCGACGGCTCCACCCGCCTGCGGATCGCGATCGCCGATGTCGACGCCCTCGTGCCCAGGGACTCGGCGGTCGACCGCCATGCCGGCGTCAACACGACTTCGGTCTACACCGCGGCCAGGATCTATCCCATGCTGCCCGAGCGTCTGTCGACGGATCTCACGTCCCTGGTGCAGGACGAGGACCGCCTGGCGGTCGTCGTCGAGGTCGTGGTCGCTCCGGACGGCACGCTCGACGGCTCGGACGTCTATCGCGCCACCGTGCGCAATCGCGCCAAGCTCGCCTACGACAGCGTCTCCGCCTGGCTCGAAGGGGAGGCGCCGGCGCCGGCCGCGCTCGCTGCGATCCCGGGACTGGAAGAGAACCTGCGCTGGCAGGACGCTGCGGCGCAGCGGCTGCGCGAGGTGCGCCACCAGCAGGGCGCTCTCGACCTCGAAACGATCGAAGCCCGCGCGGTCTTCGTCGGCGACGAGATCGCCGGCCTCGAGCAGCAGCAGAAGAACCGCGCCCGGCAGCTGATCGAGGATCTGATGATCGCGGCGAACGCCGTGACGGCGCGCTTCCTCGATCGCCACGGGTTGCCGTCGCTGCGCCGCGTGCTGCGCTCGCCCGAACGCTGGGATCGCATCGTCGGCGTGGCGCGCGACGCGGGCGCAGCGCTGCCGGCCGCGCCCGATGCGGCGGCGCTCGAGGCCTTCCTGCGCCAGCGGAAGAAGGTCGATCCGCTGCGCTTCCCGGACCTCTCGCTCACCATCGTCAAGCTGATGGGCTCCGGCGAGTACGCGGTCGATCTGCCGGGCGCCGAGCCCGCCGGGCATTTCGGACTGGCGGTACGGGACTACACCCATTCGACCGCGCCCAATCGGCGCTATCCCGACGTCATCACCCAGCGCTTGCTCAAGGCGGCGCTCGCCGGTGCGCCGAGCCCCTACAGCGTCGCCGAGCTCCAGTCGCTGGCGGCGCACTGCACCGAGCAGGAAGACGACGCCACCAAGATCGAGCGCCAGGTGCGCAAGTCCGCCGCCGCCCTGCTGCTCGAAGACCGGATCGGACAGGCCTTCGACGGCATCGTCACCGGCGCCTCCGAGAAGGGCACCTGGGTCCGGGTGCTCGCGCCGCCAGTCGAGGGCAAGCTCACCCAGGGAGCTGCGGGGCTCGATGTCGGGGACCGCGTGCGCGTGAAGCTCATCGGCACGGACGTCGAGCGCGGCTTCATCGACTTCGTTCGCCTCGGGCACTGACTCGGACGCCCGCGCCGGCTACGTCCGCGCGAAGAAGACCTCCAGCGGGTCGACGCCGCCGTTGGCCCACGATGCGTCGGCGGATTGCAGCTCCCCCGGGGGAGCCAGGCGCGAAAAGCCCAGTAAGGGGAGGGAAGCGGCCAGCTTCTCGGCGGTGGGTCCGGCGAGCACTGCTCCCTGCAGTTTGTCTTTCCATTGCGCGAGGGCGGGAAGCGCGTCGGTGAGCTTTGGCACGCCGTGGACGCGCACGGTGCGCAGGCCCGGCACCGGACGGAAGAAGGTCGCGCTCTCGACGAGGACGGTTCCGACCGCGAGCGCGAGCTGCAGTTCCCTTCTCGTTCCTTGCTGCAACTCCGCTGTCGCGCGCAGCTGCTGCACGGCGGCGGCAGTTGCGGGATCGATCGGGCCGTGCGGCAGGCGGGCGCTCTCGAGCCGGAGCGCCCAGGCGAGCGCGGCGGCGAGCTCTTCGGGGTCGCCGTCGGTATAGACCGCCTGCACCGACAGGCAGCCGCGCTGATCGAAGAGGGCGATATCTCTCGCCAGGCCGCGGGCCGTGCCGACCAGATCGACTTCGGCACCGACAAAGGCAACGCTTGCCTTTGGGCCATGGGCAACAAGCCGCGGCCCGAAGCGCGCGGCCAGGCTCCCGGCCGCCTCGGCGCCGCCGTAGGCGAGGAGCGGATCGACTTCGCCGAATGCCGCAGTCAGTGCTTCCTCATCGTCGCCGGGGAAGGTGACTGCCGCGTAGGCATCGGCGAGCGCCGGCTCGCGCGCGACCAGCGCCGCGACGAGCGCCGGCGCGAACCAGGGCTCGGCGGAGGCGCTCTTCAACAGCAGCGGCCGCCCGAGGAGGAGCGCCGGGAGCAGGCTCTGCACGGCGAGACCGGGGATGTTGCCGGCGAGGACGACGCCGGCGAGCGTCCGCGGTGTGGCGTCCGCGAGGCCGTCGGCGCGGGCGCCGGCGCGACGCGCGAGCGCCGCGGCGGAGGCACCGGAGGCACCGCCGAGGACGATCTCGAGCCCCTCGGTGAGCCCTTCGGCGGAGAGCCGGGCGCTCGTGAGGAGGCGCGGCAGCAGCGCCGACCGCTCGGGTGAGCCGGGCTCGAGGAAGGCCGCGATGCACTCGTTCCAGAGCGCCAGGCGGCGCCCGACCGGGATGCCGGCAACGGCCTTCGGACCTCGTTTTTCGAGGCGTCCTGCCAACGCTTCGAGCTCCTCCGGCCTGAACCTGGCGCGGCGGGCGCCGCTGGCGTCCGCCGGCGCGGTGCGCGGCGCGAGATCGGCAGGAACCCGGAAGTCGCTGAAGTCGGCGGGCATCGGCGCTGTTATGTTACGGCTCTTCGCGGAGATCGCCCTCATGGCACGTGCCACGCTGTCGCAGGTCGAAATCGC
Organism: Thermoanaerobaculia bacterium; assembly: GCA_963788175.1. Lineage (GTDB taxonomy): Bacteria > Acidobacteriota > Thermoanaerobaculia > Multivoradales > JAGPDF01 > JAGPDF01. Next base: position 185,925 of record CAWBFZ010000010.1, on the reverse strand, counting down.
CTCGCCGGATCCGGCGCGCGCGGCCGACTTCTTTCGCCGGGTCTTCGGCTGGGAGTCGATGACGGTGCCGTGGGAGGGGCCGGCGTACGTCCGGATGTTTCCGCCGGAGCCACCCGAGCCGGTCGGCGCCGGCATTCTGGCGCCCGATGCCGCCGGCATCCTCGACCGGCTGACGCTCGTGGTGCGCATCGAAGGCGAGCCGCTCACTGCCGTCCTCGACCGCGTCCGTGCCGAAGGCGGCCGCGTCGCTCTCGAACCGGTCCCGATCGCCGCCTCCGGCATCTACGCCCGATTCTTCGACCCTGACGGCAATAGCTTCGGCCTCTGGCAGGCGGCCGGCAAAGTCGTCGGCGGTGGCACATGACGCCCGGCCGCCGGCTGCTGCGCGCGGCGACGCCACAGCGGACGCTGCTCCTCGGTTCGCTTCTCTTCGGCGGGGCGCTGGTCTTCGTCACGCCGCCGTTCGGCACACCGGACGAACCGGCGCACCTCTTCCGCGCCTGGGCGATCTCCCAGGGAGACCTCGTCGGCGAGCGGGTGCGCGGCGCCGGCGGCCACTACGCTGCCGAGGGGGCAGCGATCCCGGCCGGCGTCGCTCGCCTGCGGGATGTCGCGACCGCCGCGGGCACGCAGCCGGTGGCGCACCCGCTCACCGGCGAGGCGCTGGCGCGAGCGTACGCGGTCGCGCTCGACGCCGAGCACCCGCAGCTCGTCGACTTCCGCAATTCGCTGCAGCTGCCGGTGGCGCTCTACCTGCCGCAGGCTCTGGGCTGCGCGGCGGCGCGCCTCGCGGGCCTGCCGCCGCTCGCCGGGCTCTATCTCGCGCGCCTGCTGAACCTCGCGGCGTCGACGGCGATCCTCCTCTGGGCGCTCGCGCGCCTCCCCGCGCACCGCTGGTGGCTGGTCGCGGTCGCCCTCTCGCCGATGCTCCTCAGCCTGCGCGCTTCGCTCTCGGCGGACGCGCTCAACTTCGCCTTCGCGAGCGCCTTTCTCGCCGAGGTCGCGGCGCTCGCGCGGTCGTCCACCGAGCCCGCGGGCGGCGACCGGGCGAGGCTCTTCCTCCTGGCGGCAGCGCTGGGTTGCATGAAGGTGACCTACCTGCCGCTGATCCTGCTGCTCTTCCTCGTTCCTGCCCTGCGCCGCCCTCCCGGCCGCTGGCGGACAGCGCTGCCGGCGATCGGGCTCGCTACCCTCTGCGCCGCAGCGCACCTGGCCACGCTGGCGCCGACGCAGCTGCGGCTCGACGTCCCGGTCGATTCGCCGGTGCAGCTCCAGCGGCTCCTGCACGAGCCGTTCGCGGTGCTGGCGATTCTGTTGCGCGACCTGGCCGTCCACGCGCCTCGCTTCCTCGCCGAAGCGCTCGGTAACAAGCTCGGCTGGCTCGACGTGCCTCTCGCGCCGGTCGCGCTGGTCGTGCTGAGCCTCGCGTTTGCGCTGCTGATCTGGGCCGAGGCCGCGGGCTGCGCGCGCCCCCCGCGCCGCGACCTCGCTCTGATCCTCGGCAGCGCGTTCGCGGTCGCGCTGCTCGTCGAGCTCGCGCTCTGGCTGCAGTGGACGCCGCTCGGTGACCCCGGCGTGCAAGGTGTCCAGGGGCGCTATTTCCTGCCCCTCGCCCTGCCCTTCATCTGGTCGATCGGCGGCATCGGCTGCGAGGCTACCCCCTCGCGCGCCGGCGCGCGCCCGACCCAGCGGGAGCGCGCCGCCACGATCGCCGCCGGCGCGGCCCTCACCGCGACCTTCGTCTCGGCCGGCGCCGCCATTTCTGGTCTCCTCGCGTTCTACGGCGGGTGAGGTCTCCGCAGGTTGCCTTCCGGCCGGCGACTCACGGGTCGCCGCGCCCGCGCGCCGGTCGGCGAGGCTATGATCGCGGCTCCGAGCGCGGACTCCGATGCCCTTGCCGACCGTCCCACGAATCGAGTCGCCCCGACTGCTGCTGCGGCCAGTCGTGACGGCCGACCTGCCCGATCTGCTGGCGGTCAACGGCGATTCCGAGGTGACGCGGTTCCTGCCCTACGAAACCTGGCGTTCGCTCGCCGATGCCGAGGCCTGGCTGGCGCGGATGGAGGCCATGACCGCTGCCGGGACGGGGCAGGTGTTCTCCCTGGTTCGGCGCTCCGACGCGAAGGTCGTCGGCGATCTGCTCCTGTTCAAGCACGACGAAGCCAGCGCCCGGCTCGAGCTCGGCTACGTCCTCGGCCGCGCTTTCTGGGGGCAGGGCCTCATGCGCGAGGCGATCACGGCAGCGTGCACCTCCGCGTTCGACGAGCTCGGTGTGCGTCGCATCGAAGCGGAAGTGAATCCGGAGAACGTCGCCTCCTGCGCACTCCTGCTGCGCGTCGGATTCACTTTCGAGGGCAGGCTCCGCAAACGCTGGAGCGCGAAGGGGGTCGCCTACGACACCAACATGTACGGCTGGCTGGCCGAGGACCGGCACGGCGCTCTCCCGGAGCGAGCGGGAGGCGAACCTGGCCGCGCTCGGTAAGCAGCAGATCGCCGCGGCGGAGGAGTTCGCCGACGCCACCCTCGACGAATTCGAGACGGCGGCGGGCATCCATCCCGAAACCGCCGTCGCCGCCGCCGCCGGCATGGCCGGGTCCTATCTCCTGCGGTCCTTCGGCTTCGAGCTCGAAGCGCTGGCGCCGGGGACCGTGATCCTCTCGGACGAGGCGAACCTGCAGGGCCCGCGCCTGATCCAGATTCTCGGTGGCGTCCTGGCGCACGGCGGCGTCGAGCTCGACCGCGAGATCCTGAGCCGCGGTCCCGATCCCGACCGCCGGCCGCATCTCGACTTCCTCGCCGCGCAGGCTGCGCTCGAAGCGGCGTTCGCCGCCATCTGCGCCCGCAAGCAACTCGCGCCGCGCGAGACCGCAGAGGCCGCGGCCGCGGCGACCGCGTTCCTCATCCAGCAGTTCGCCGAGGAGCTCGATCCGAGCCTCGCTTTCGGCATCGCCGTCTACGGATTCATCGAGGGGGCGAAGACCGTCCCCGGCCCGGCTTCTCACTGAGCGGCGGCGCCGCGACCCGCCGCCCTCGGAGCGCCACGAGCCAGAAGAGAAAGGACTCCATGCCCCACTGCATCCTCGAATACTCCGGCAACGCAGTCGACGAGCCCGATTGGTCCGCAACGCTGGCGGCCCTGCACCGGCTGCTCACGGCCACTGGACTCTTCGTTCTGGACGACATCAAGAGCCGCGTCGTCCGGCGGGACGACTTCCTCGTCGGAGATGGCCGCGGCGATCGGGCCTTCGTCGCGTTGGAGATCCAGATCCTCTCCGGCCGGTCGGACGAAGTGAAGGGAGAGATCTGCGATGCGGCTCTGCAGATGCTCGTGCGGGCCTTCCCCCGCACCGGCGAGGAGATGACCACGAGCTTCACGGTGCAGGTGAGCGACATCCATCGTCCGAGCTATCGCCGGGAGATCCGCTCCCGGGGCTGATGGCTCTCCGCGAGCCCGTCCGCCGGGCGATCGTCACGCCGCCGCTTATACGCCGCAGGAGGCAATGTGGCGTATAAGTGCTCTGGCTTGGCCGCGGTTCCAGTCCAGGAAGAGATCCGTGCCCGCACGCTGCACCGTCCGGGAATCAGCGCGCCGGTCTGCCCAGCTCCTCGGCGAGCAGTGAGCAGCCGCGCAGGTCGGCTTCGGGGGCGCGGCCGGCGAGGCGGAAGCCCGGGCCCTCGAGACTGCCGAGATCTTCGGTCAGCAGGTGCAGAGCCGAGCCGACGTTGGCGAGGTCGAAGAAGGCGAGCAGGCCGGTCTCTCCCGGTGGGAGCTCGGTGAGCGTGACCGGATCGAGGACGCGGACCTTCATCCAATGCGGCGGGACGAAGAGCTCCGGATCGCCGCCGTGGAGGGTCGCGGTGTAGCACTGGCTGGTGAGCTCGGTCATGCCGTATTCGCCGACGATCGACTCGGCGCCGATGAACAGCAGTTCCTCCAGCCGCCGGTGGAGCTCGGCGCGCGAGAGCTCGCGCGCGCGCCCCTTGAAGCCGCCGGTCTCGAAGACGGCCGAGCCCGCGGGCAGGCGAAACTTGAGATCGATGCGGCCGACGAAATCGAGCAGATCGGCGAGGGCGAACGAGGTGGCGAGGATCATCACCGGCCGTCCCTCGCGCTGGCGCGCGCCGAACCAGGAGCGCGCCTTCGGACCCTCGACGCCGCGCTCGCCGAAGGCGTAGGCGCTGCCCGGAGCACCGAATTTCGCGACCAGGTGTTCGACCATGAAGCCGAGGCTGGAGTCGGCTGCGACGGCGCGCGGCGGCACCAGCGCGAGCATCGCCGGCAGACTTCCCGGGCGCTCGCCACGCGGCAGGCAGAAATTCGGGAAAGAGGCGTCGATGGCCGTGCGGTAGAGCTCGGGAAACGGGTGTCGATGGACGCTCCGTGCCGGACTCAGCGTCCCACTCGAGCGGAAGGTCTCCCGCGCTGGAGCGGTCGCAAGCTCGACGGCCGCGAACGCCGCCGCCGGGATCATCGGCACATCACGCCACGAGGCCACGGCGGCGGGCGTCCGGCCGGCGCGCTCGCACAGCCCACGATAGGCGGGGAGACGCTCGAACTGGTAGGCGAAGGCAGCCAGCGCGAGAGTCTCGAACTCCGCCAGCGCGGGCGGGTGCTCCTGAATATGATTGGAAATCCGCTCGACGATCACCGGGGAATTCTGTCACGGCGCCCCGGAAGCGACGCTGTCGCTTGACAGCGCAAGTCCGGATGTCCTATAAATCGCGCTCCATGAATTCCGGTCGAAACGCATTCGCGCCCCTGACGGGCACCCTGTCCTGCCCCATGTGCATGTGTTGTCTGCATGCGCGCGGGCAAGGAGCGTTCACCGAGTAGGCAAGCAGTTCCATCGGTTCGACGACCTCGAGACCCGCGACGGCACAGCCGAAGCGGGTCTTCTGCATTTCCGGCCATCTTCGTCCGACCGTCGCAGCTCTCCAGGGTTCGGGACCACTTTCCGTACGAGGAGAGCACGATGAGCACAGCGACGACGAGCACCCCGCAGCAGACGACGCCGCCGAAGAGCCGGCCGCATCGCCCCCTCCACTACGACACGCTGCAGGTGCACGCCGGGCAGGAACCGGCGCCGGGCACCAACGCGCGCGCGGTGCCGATCTACCAGACGACCTCCTACACCTTTCACGATACGGCGCACGGCGCGCGGCTCTTCGCGCTGCAGGAGTTCGGCAACATCTACACCCGGATCATGAACCCGACCACCGACGTTTTCGAGAAGCGGATTGCCGCTCTGGAGGGCGGTGCCGCGGCGGTCGCGGTCGCCTCCGGCCAGGCGGCGCAGTTCCTGGCACTCACCACCCTCGCCGGCGCCGGCGACAACATCGTCGCGACGAGCTTCCTCTACGGCGGCACCTACAACCAGCTCAAGGTCGCGCTGCCGCGGCTGGGCATCGAGACGACGTTCGTCGAGGGCGACGAGCCGGAGGCGTTCCGGCGCGCGATCGACGACCGGACGAAGGCGCTCTACGTCGAGACGATCGGCAATCCCCGTTTCAACATCCCCGACTTCGCGGCGCTCGCGGCGGTCGCCCGCGACGCCGGCATCCCGCTGGTCGTCGACAACACCTTCGGCGCCGCCGGCTACCTCTTCCGCCCGATCGAGCACGGCGCCGACGTCGTCGTCGCGTCGGCGACCAAGTGGATCGGCGGTCACGGCACCTCGATCGGCGGCGTGATCGTCGATGCCGGCACCTTCGACTGGGGGAACGGCCGGTTCCCGGCGTTCACCGAGCCGGCGCCCGGCTACCACGGTCTCAACTTCTGGGAGGTCTTCGGACCGGCCGGGCCGTTCGGCAACATCGCCTTCGCGATCCGCGCCCGCGTCGAGGGGCTGCGGGACGTCGGTCCGGCGCTGTCGCCGTTCAACTCGTTCCTCTTCCTGCAGGGGCTCGAGACCCTGAGCCTGCGGGTGCAGCGCCACGTCGACAACGCCCTCGCCCTCGCGCAGTGGCTCGAGGCACATCCGGCAGTCGATTGGGTGAGCTACCCGGGCCTGGTCTCGCATCCGTACCACGAGCGCGCGCAGCGCTACCTCACCCACGGCTTCGGCGGCGTGCTCGCCTTCGGCATCCGCGGCGGGCTCGAGGCGGGGAAGCGGTTCATCGACTCGGTGAAGCTCGCGAGTCATCTCGCCAACGTCGGCGACGCCAAGACGCTGGTCATCCACCCGGCGTCGACCACCCACCAGCAGCTGTCGGGCGCGGAGCAGTTGAGCGCCGGCGTCTCGCCCGAGCTCGTCCGGGTCTCGGTCGGTATCGAGCATCTGGGCGACATCCAGGCCGATTTCGAGCAGGCGTTCGCCCAGGCGCTCGCCGCGATAGGGCCGGCCTCGCGCGCCACCCCGGAGATCCCGGAGACCCCGGAGGTCACCGCATGACCTTCCATCTGCACATCTCCCCGGAGACCCGCTTTCTGCGGCTGCCGGGGAGTTTCCTCCTCGACTCCGGCGAGCGCCTGCGCGACGTCGAGATCGCCTATCGCACCTGGGGGAGGCTCGCGCCCGAAGGCGACAACGTGGTCGTCGTCTGCCATGCCCTCACCGGTTCGGCCGATGTCGACCGCTGGTGGGGGGGCCTGCTCGGCAGCGGCCGGGCGCTCGATCCCGAGACCGACTTCGTCATCGCTGCGAACCTCCTCGGCAGCTGCTACGGCACCACCGGACCGCTGTCGTCGCGACCGCCCGGCGGTGCCGCGTCGTTGCCATGGGGCGGCGACTTCCCGGCCATCACGGTGCGCGACCAGGTGCGGCTGCAGCAGCGCCTCCTCGACAGCCTCGGGGTGGCGCGCATCCGGCTCGTCCTCGGCGGCTCGCTCGGTGGCATGGTGGCGCTCGAATGGGCGCTGCTCGATCCCGGCCGCGTCGAAGCGCTCGCGGTGCTGTCGGCGCCGGCGCGTCACGGACCCTGGGGCATCGCCCTCTCGGAGCTCGGTCGCCGGGCCCTCGCCCTCGATCCCAAGTTCCGCGGCGGCCACTATCCTGCGGACGATCCGCCGGCGGCCGGTCTGGCGCTGGCGCGGGCGATCGCCATGACGAGCTATCGCAGCCGCCCGGGCTTCGAGCAGCGCTTCGGCCGCGACCGGCGCGAGGGCCGGTACGAGGTGGCGCGCTACCTCGAGCACCAGGGGCGCAAGCTGGTCGACCGGTTCGACGCCAACAGCTACCTGACGCTCCTCGCGGCGATGGACAGCCACGACCTGGCGCGCGGGCGCGGCAGTCTCGAGAGCGTCCTGCGCAACCTCGAGCTGCCGGTGCTCGTCGTCTCTTCGTCGACCGACGTGCTCTATCCGGCGGAGGAGCAGATCGAGCTCGCGACCCTGCTGCCGCGCGCCGACTACGTCGAGCTCGCGAGCGCCCACGGGCACGACGCCTTCCTGATCGAGCAGGGGGCGGTGAACCGCATCTTGCAGGACTTTCGCCATCGCACCAGGGCGGCGCCGCGCCGGCCGGCGCTGGCGGCCGCGGCCGGGGGTGCCGGATGAGCTGGCGGGTGCTGAAGTTCGGCGGCACCTCCGTCGGCTCGCCCGCGGCCCTGCAGGCGGCCTGCGACATCGTGCGCCGGGCGGCGGACGAGGCGCGCGTGCTCGTGGTGGTCTCGGCACTGGCCGGCGTCACCGCCGAGATCGCGCGCCAGCTCGAGGTGGCCCTGGCGCGCGATCCCTCGTGGCGCGACGGCTTTCGCGACCTGCGCGCGCGCCATCGCGACCAGCTGGCGGCCCTGGCGCGCGGCCGGGCCGCGGTGCCGTTGGCGGACGCGCTCGATCGCGGGCTCGAGCGCCTGCGCGATCTGCTGCGGGCGGTGGAGTTGCTCGGCGAGGCCTCGCCACGCATTCGCGCCTGGGTGATGGCAGGTGGCGAGCGGCTCTCGACGCCGATCTTCGTGGCGGCACTCGCCGCGTCGGGCGCGGTCGCCGAGGCGCTCGACGGCACGGAGGTCCTGGTCGCCGAGGGTGCCTACGACGACGCCTTTCCCGACGTCGCCGCGAGCCGCCCGCGGCTCGCGGCCCGCCTGGCGGCCGTCGCCGGCATCGTCCCGGTGGTGACCGGCTTCTTCGGCGCCGATGCGGCGGGCGACGTCCGGCTTTTCGGGCGCGGCGGGTCGGACACCACCGCGACCGCGATCGGAGCTGCGCTGGGAGCGGAGCGGGTCGAGATCTGGACCGACGTCGACGGGGTGGCGACCGCCGATCCGCGCCTGGATGCGGCGGCCGAGTTCTGGTCGCAGCTCTCCTACGACGAGGTCGAGCGCCTGGCGCGGGCGGGGGCCAGGGTCCTGCACTGGAAGGCGGTGGCGCCGGCGCGCGCCGCGGGGGTGCCGATCGTGGTGCGAAACACCTTCCGTCCGCAGTCGGCCGGCACCTGGATCGGACCCGAAGCGGCCGGCGGCCGGCGCGCGCGGATCGCCGGCGGAGCCCCTCTGCTATGCTGATTTGCAGTCCCCATGCGCGCGCAGGTCCGACCCTTCACGGCGTTCGTCGCCGCCGCCTTGCTGGGCGTCCTGCCGGCCTCCGCCGCAGAGTTCCGCGGTCGGGTCGAGCTACTCGAAAAGGGCAAGCCTTCGGCCGACAAGACGCTCGCCGTCGACGCCACGGTGGTGGTTTTCACCCCCACCCGACCACTGCCGCCGCCGAAACCGGTGGTCGTCGACATGGTGACCGTGCGCAAGGCGTTCCAGCCGCGCATCCTGGTGGTGCCGGTCGGCTCGACCGTCCACTTTCCGAACCAGGATCCGATCCTCCACAACGTCTTTTCGGTCTCCGGCCGGAACTCCTTCGACCTGGGGCTCCTCGGCAAGGGCACGGGCTCGAGCGCGGTCTTCCGCGAGGCCGGCATCGCGCGCGTCTTCTGCAACGTCCACCACGGGATGTTCGGCTACATCTTCGTCGTCGCCTCGCCCTACTGGGCGCGGGTCGGCGCCGACGGCACCTTTCGCATCCCCGACGTCCCGGCGGGCGCCGGCAAGCTGACGGTCTGGAACGAGCGCAGCTCGCCGACCACGCGCGAGCTCACGCTGCCGCTCGCGGCGCCGCTCGCGATCGGCATCGAGATCACCATGCCGCGCATTCCGCCGCACAAGAACAAGCTGGGGAAACCGTATTCTGGAGGGGGCTATGGCTGAGCGCCGCCGCGGGCTGTCGCTCGGGACGCGCATCTTTCTGGTGACCGGACTGCTGCTGGTGCTGGCGCTCGGAGTGGCGATCATCGTCACCTCCTACCTCGGCAACCGCATCGGCCTCGCCACCGCGACGGATCGCATCCTGGCAGGGAACTCGGTGCAGTCCGTTTCGCAGCAGCAGCGCTATCAGCAACTGCAGCTCCTGACCCGGATCCTGACCGCCGATCCCGAGCTCAAGGCCTACCTCCTGCGGGCGATCGACGAACACGACCAACTCTCGCTGCTCGACCAGCTCGACGAACGCCAGGCCGATCTCGGCTACGACTTCGCGCTGATGGTCGATCCCCAGGGCCGCCTCCTGGTGCGGACCGATCAGCCGGACGCGCCGCCGGCCGACCTCTCGGACCGGCCGCTGGTCAGGAAGGTGCTGGTCGATTTCGAGGCGAGCGGTGTCTGGCAGGAGGGCAACAAGATCTACGAGGCGGTGGCAGTACCGCTCAGCCTCAGCCAGAACGTCTTCGCCTACCTGGTGGTCGGCTTCGCGATCAACGACGTGCGGGCGCTCGAGGTCAAGCGGGTGACCGGCACGGAGGTGGCCTACCTCACCGGCACTTCGTCGGGCGTCGCCGTCGTCGCCTCCACTCTCGCTCCGGCGCAGCAGGACCGGCTGCTCGCGGCGCTGCGCAACCGGGGCGACCTGCTGTCGCGGGTGACCGAGCGCGGCGAGGCCGTCGACCAGGTGGAGATTGCGCTCGAGGGCGGGCGCTGGCTGGCGCTGCTCGCGCCCCTCAAGGACGCCGCCGGAGCCTCGGCGGGAGCCTCGGTGGCGCTCGCCTCGCTCGACAAGGAGCTCGTCGGCTACACCCGGATCCGCAACATCCTGCTCGGGCTCGGACTGGCGACGATCGTCGCCGCGCTGCTCATCTCCTACCTGGTCTCGCGGCGCGTCTTCAAGCCGGTGCGCCAGCTGGTGGCGGCGGCGACGGCAGCGCGTTCGGGCAACTACGAAGTGCCGATGCCGACCGGCGGTCCGGGCGAGGTCGCTGACCTCGCGACCGCCTTCAACACCCTGCTCATCGATCTGCGCGAACGCCGCGACATGGCGGCCTACGTCTCGGCGCTGTCGCGCAGCCTGCCGGAGCCGCTGGCGCGCGGCGAGGCGCCGTCGAAGGCAGAGCGGGGGCGTCTGACGCTCGTCGGGGTCGATCTGCGCCGCTTCGCCAGCCCGCGCGCGAGCGCCGACCCGGAGGTTCTCATGCAGCGGCTGTCGCGCGATCTCAAGCGGATCCTGAACGCCGTAGAGGCCCACGGCGGGCACCTCGAGGCGGTCTTCGGGCACCGGGCGATCGCCAGTTTTTCCGGTTCCATGCAGGCGGACCGCGCGCTTGCCGCGGGTGTGGAGATCCTCACCGCCGTCGCGGTGCCGGACAACGTGCTCGTCGAACCGCAGCCGCCGGCCATCGCCATCAGCTCGGGCGAGGCGGTGACCGGGGCGGTGAACTTCACCGATAACGCGGAGCGCACCGTGATCGGGCTGCCGCTGCAGCAGGTCGAGGGCCTGCTGCGCGAGGCGAATCCCGGCGACATCCTGCTCGCCCCGGCGGTCCACGCCGAGGTGGCCCCCGACCTGGCGCACATCGGTATCGAGCTCAGCCCGCAGCGCGGGCTGCTCGCGACGCAGGCGATCTTCATCCTCGCCGGCGAGGACGCGAAGCGAGTCGCCGGCCGGTCGATCTCGGCCGCGGCGACGGCGTTGACCGCCGCCGCCTCCGGCCAGGGCGTCTCGTTCGACACCCTGTCCGACGTTGGCCCGGGGACGCTGCTCGGGTCGCGCTTCGAGATCCTCTCGACGCTCGGCGCCGGCGGCATGGGTGTCGTCTTCAAGGCCCGCGATCGCGAGCTCGATGACCTCGTGGCGCTCAAGATGCTGAAGCGCGACGTCGCCGGCGACGGTGTTCTGGTCGAGCGCCTGAAGAGCGAGCTCAAGCTGGCGCGCAAGATCACCCACCCCAACATCCTGCGCACCTTCGACTTCGGCGAGATCGACGGCAATCCGTTCATCTCGATGGAGTACGTGCGCGGCCTGACGCTGCGCGCCATGCTGGAGCGCTCGGGGCGGCTGCCCTACTCGGCCGGGCTGCGGCTGGCCCGCCAGCTCACCTCGGGCCTCGCCGCGGCGCACGCGCTGGCGATCATCCACCGCGATATCAAGCCCGAGAACATCATTCTCGACTCGCAGGGCAACGCCAAGCTGATGGACTTCGGGCTGGCGCGGCCGGTGACCCGGGTGACTCCCGGCCAGACCCAGGCCGGTTTCATCGTCGGGACGCCGCACTATCTGGCGCCCGAGCAGCTCGAGGGCAAGGAACCCGACCAGCGCGCCGACGTCTACGCCTGCGGCGTGGTGCTCTTCGAGGTCTTCACCGGCCGGTTGCCCTTCGGCGGCGACAACCTCATGGAGATCATCTCCAAGCACATGCGCGAAGCGCCGGCCGCCCCGCACGAGTTCTGGCCGGAGATTCCGCCGGCGCTCGAGCACCTGCTGCTGCGCTGCCTCGAAAAGGACCCGGCGGCGCGCTATGCCGACGCCGGCGCGCTGGAGACCGAGCTGGACAAGCTGACCGCCTGACGGCTGCCTGAATCTCCGGCAGCGCAGGGAAACAGGGTTCTCCGGGTTGCAGAGGAGGAGTCCGGCAGCTGCCGGACTCCATAGAACGAATGGCGGCGATGATCCCTCAAGCGGGAGCAGCAGATGCGGACTGGGAGCTTCTGGCGCGCGCCGCCGAGGGGGAGAGTGACGCTTTCACTCTTCTCGTCGAACAGCACCAGGATCGCCTGGTGAATCTCTGCTGGCGCTGGCTTGGGGATCGCGAGGCGGCCCGTGACGCGGCGCAGGAGGTCTTTCTGAAGGTCTTTCGCCATGCCGGGAGAGTCGAGCCGCGCGGGCAGTTCTTCACCTGGGTCTATCGCATCGCGATCAACCACTGTCTGAATCAGCTTCGCCGGCAAAGGATCGCACGGTTCTTCTCGTTCCAGGGGCTGGGCGGCCTGCGGCACGGTCGGGAGGGGCGCCAGGGGGATGCCGAGACCGAGCTCGATCCGGTCGATCGCGCCCCTGACGCCGAGCACGCCCTGCTCTCCCGCGAGCGTTGGCGGCGGACCCGGGAGCTCCTCGACCAGCTGCCGGAGAGCCAGCGGGTCGTTCTCTTGCTGGCGAAGTTCGAAGGGCTCTCGGGGCGCGAGATCGCCGAGACTCTGGGGATTACCGAGGGAGCGGTCGAGAGCCGCCTGGTCCGGGCGATGCGGCGGCTCGCTCCGCAGGAAGCGCCGGGACGGCGGGTTTCACTCAGGGAGGGAGGGGTCGGATGAGTCGGCGGATGGATCGGCGAACGAATCGGGACGACGAGGCGGGCTGGCGCGAGAAATGGGCCAGCCTCGAGTTGCCGCCGGCCCCGGGCGCGCCGCCTGGATTCGCCCGGCAGGTCGCTCTGGCCTGGGCCGCCGAGCGTCGGCGCGCCGAGGCGCCGATGCTCGCTGCCGGTTGGATGCGGGCGGCGGCAGCGGCAGCCCTGCTCGCCGGCGTGGCCCTCGGCGTCACCCTGGCCTCGGGCGCCGACTCCGGCGCGGTCGAGGTCGAGACCTGGCAGCTGACGACGCTCTCGGAGGAGTACTTGACCGCGCTCTTGGCCCCAGACGACGCGCTGACGGCGGCGGACGCCGCGCTTCCCGCTGAAACGGTGAACCCGTGAGGCGGAACTGGCTCTTCCTCGCGCTGCTGCTCTCGGTCGGCGTGAACTGCGGTCTCCTCGGGATGGGTCTTGCCCGCCATCGGATGCAGTCCGCCGATCGCCTGCGCGACGAGCGTCCGCCGGGCCGCGACGGCGCTCTGCTCGCGGATCGCCTGGCGCTCGAGGGCGAGGCCCGCGAGCGTTTCATGCGGTTGCAGCGCGAGCTCGCGGAGCGCGTGCACGCCGGCCGGCAGCAGATCGACGACGCGCGCCGCGACCTGCGTCGCGAGCTCACCTCGCCCGACCCCGATCGCGCCCGCGTCGAGCAACTGCTGGCGGGGATCGCCAGCGAGCAGGATGCCCTGGACCGGGCTCTGGTCGCGAACGTCTATGCGGCGCGGGAGTTGCTCGACGGACCGGCCGAGCGCGAATACCTGCGCTTCGTCGAACGCTTCGGCGGCGCGGTGGCCGGCCCGCGGGCGCCGGGAGGGATCGGACCGCCGCCGGGCGGGATGCGTCCCCGATACGGCGCCCGCCGGCCGCGTCGGGCCGCGAGGGGGCGACGGCCCGCCCTAGCCTCTCCGCTGGACCGATGGCCTGCGGGCGCGTGATAATTTCCCGGCAATGATTCGCATCATGATTCTGGGCGCCGACGGCGTCGTGGTCTGTGGCGGAGCGGAACTGCTGCCGGTCGCCCTCGATCCGGCGGTGGCCGGCTGGATCGATTTCGAAGCCGAGAGCGAGGCCGCGGAGCGACTCCTGCGCGAGCAGGACTTTCATCCCCTGGCGATCGAAGACACTTTCACCCTGCAGCACCAGCCGCGGGTCGAGGAGTACTCCGACCATCTCTTCGTCATCGTCCGCGGCATCGACTTCAACTCCGACCGGGCGATCGACGAGCTGCAGACGCTGAAGCTCGCTGCCTTCCTGCGCACGAATCTCCTGATCACCGTCCACCGCGCGGGGCTGCGCAGCGTGAAGGTGGTGCGCAACCGGATCGAAGAGAGCGGGCGGGTGCCGCAGGGCGGGGTGGTGCAGTTGCTGTGGAGCATCTGCGACGAGATGATCGACCTCTACTTCCCGATCGTCGACGAGATCGGCGTCCGAGATGGAGAAGCTCGAGCAGGAGGTGCTGAACGACGCCGAGCGCGAGGACCTGCAGACCATCCTCGACATGCGCCGCAAGCTCGGTGTGCTGCGCCGCACGATGCTGCCGCACCGGGCGGTATTCAGCCATCTCGCGAACTCGCGCGATCCACTCTTCGATGCCACGGCGTCGCTCAACTTCCGCGACACCCTGGAGAACGTCCTGCGCCTCACGGACGCCGTCGATCAGCAGCGCGACCAACTCTCGAACGTCAAGGATACCTACCTGTCGGTGATCTCCCAGCGCACCAACGAGATCATGAAGGTACTCACGCTCTTCTCGGCGATCATGCTGCCGCTCACCTTCATCGCCGGCGTCTACGGGATGAACTTCGAGCACATGCCCGAGCTCTCCTCGCACTACGGCTACTTCCTGGTCCTCGCCGGCATGGCGGTCATCGCGGTCACCATGGTGGCCTGGTTCCGCCGCCGCAAGTGGCTTTAGAATCAACAAAAAAAGGCCCCGCGACGCGCGGGGCCTGAAGGAGGGTTGAAGAGGTTGGAGACCGTGGCTCGGTTCCTGCTCTCATGAACTTCTTACGCACCGCCGGGCGCCGCCGTCTAGGGCGAGCTTCGACCGTTCAGCCGCGGCGACCCGGCTCGGCGAAGAAGTCGCGCGCGGCGGCCACGAGGTCGCCGCCCAGGGCGGCCGCCTCTCCGCCGGCGAGCCAGTCGGCCGGGCAGCCGGTCGACGTAGGGACGGTCGAGGAATCGGCGGTCGAGCAGGGCGATCACGCCGATGTCCTCGGCCGAGCGGATGAGGCGCCCGGCCGCCTGCACGACCCGGGTCATGCCGGGGACCACGAAAGCGAACTCGAAGCCGCGCTCGAAGCGTTCCTCGTAGTAGGTCTGCAGCAGGCGGGTCTCGATCGTCGGCACCGGCAGGCAGGGGCCGACGATCGCCACCGCCTTGAGCATCTCGCCGGGGTAGTCGACGCCCTCGGCGAAGACCCCGCCGGCGACGGCGAGCAGCATGACGTCGCCGAGCAGGGCGTTGCGCAGCGTCTCGAGCAGCGCCTCGCGGTCGCGCTCGCTGTCGGTGCGTTGCTGCACGAAGATCCGCTTCTTCCTCGCCGTCATCCGCGCGGCGACGTCGGAGAGGAACTGGAAGCTCGGGAAGAGCACCAGGCAGTTGCCCGGAACGATGTCGCCGAAGGCGCTCAGGCGGTCGGCGATCGGCTGGCAGTTCTCCGCCCGCTCCTTCCACAGCGTGGTCACCGAGCGGTCGACGACGACCCGGCGGTGGGCGGCGGGAAAGGGGCTCGGCAGGGAGAGCGCGACCGTCCGGCCGGGATCGAAGCCGAGCAGGTCGCGGTAGAACTCCGGCGGGCTGAGGGTCGCCGAGAGGCCGATGACCGAATGCACGCGGCCGATCACCTGGCCGAGGAAGGCCCCGGGGTCCTTGCAGAAGATGCGGAGCTTGCGCTCGTCGCCGCGGCGCTCGCAGAGGTGGCTGGAGATGCCGCCCTCGATCGCCAGCCCGTTGAGGAACCGCAGCACCTCGAAGTAGAGCGCGACGAAGGCGTCGTCGGCCTGGAAGCTCCGGGTCTCGCGGCGGTGCTCGAGGTAGTCGACGAAGGCAGCGTCGAAGTCGGGCCGCAGCCGCCAGAGACGCTCTTCGGGCAGGGCCGCCTCGACCGCTCCTTCCGGTTCGCCGATCTCTTCGAGCGCGGCGTCGCAGGTGCTCTCGATGAGCGCCGCGAGGGCGAGGGAGAGGCGCTCGAGCTCGCGGTGCACCGGCGAACCGCCGTGGGCGGCGGCTTCGGCCGACCGGCGGGCGCTCGCCGAGGAGAGCTCGGGCGAGAGGTAGCCGCGCCCGCGCTCGACCAGGTTGTGGATCTCGTCGATGACCAGCACGACGTTCGAGAGATCGTGCTCGACGGAGAAGTCGGCGAGCGCGACGTAGGGGTCGAAGGCGTAGTTGTAGTCGCAGACCACGACCTGGGCCTTGCCGGCGAGATCGAGGCTGACCTCGAAAGGGCAGACCTCGGCCTGGGTCGCAGCGGAGAAGACGAGGTCGGGATCGAGCACTGCCTGCTCGCGCAGCAGCCGCGGAACGACGCCCGAGGAGGCGAGCTTGGCGTAGTAGTCGCGCGCGAACGGACAGTAGTCCTCGTGGCAGATCACCTCGCCGTTGGCGCACATGCGGGACTTGGCGCGCAGGCGCAGGGCGTGGAGCGCCGGACCGGCGTCCACCTGGCGGATGACCTTGAGCGCCATCTCCTGCTGCAGGTTCTTGGCGGTGAGGACGAAGAGCCGCTTGTCGTTGGCCAGGGCGTAGCGGATCGCCGGGAAGAGCGCTGCCGCAGTCTTGCCGAGGCCGGTCGGAGCCTCGAGCAGGAGATGCTCGCGGTGGTCCAGGGCGTGCTCGACCGCGGCGACGATCTCCTCCTGCCCCGGGCGCAGGGCGGCGTGCGGAAAGCGGATCCCCGCGGCCGCGCGCTGGCGATCGCCCGCAGCTTCGCGCTCGCGCCGGAACTCGCGCAGCAGCGCGTTGAGGCGCTGCCGGACAGCGAGCTCGAGGGTTTCGAAATCGGCCTTCAACGGCTCGCGCTCGACGGCGTCGCTGCCGATCGCGATCAGGATGAGCTCGACGCGCACCGGCCGCTGCTCGATCTGCGCCAGCATCCAGCCGTAGAGCAGCGCCTGGCGTTCGTAGATCTGGCGTGTCAGCGGGGCGAGCTGGCCCTCGCGCCGCACCGACTTGATCTCCTCGATGACCAGGGCACCGTCGGCCTCCTTGCGGATGCCGTCGGCGCGGCCCGAGAGGGTCACCGTCCAGCCGCGGTGGAGGAACTCGTGGCGGAGGGCGACCTCGCGGCGGTAGGTGCCGTCGCCGGCCAGTGCCTCCTCCTGGTAGCGGCCGTGGATCGCCTGGCCGAGCCACATGCGCTCGAAGCCGCCCCGGTTGGCGAAGCCGATCGAGCGCATGAGCTGGGGTTCGAGGAGGTCGGCGACCGCGAGCTCGATCCGCAAGGCGGTCTCATCGAAGCGCGGCGCCATCGGCCGAGTCTACGCTGACGCGAGGCCGCGGCCGCCGGATCCCGGCCCGACCTTGCCGCCGGGAAGGGCGTCGGATACGCTGCGCGGCGATCTGACGGTGCTCATCCCGCAGGCCTGCTGCCCAGGAGGCTTCATGCTGCATTTGGTTCCGGTTCTCGGCCTGTTCGTGATGCTGGGCATCGCCTGGGCGCTCTCCGTCGAACCGCGCCGCCATCAAGTGGCGGCCGGTGGCGATGGGCACCGGCGCTGCAGATCGTCTTCGCCCTGATCATCCTGAAGACCGAGTTCGGCCGGAACGTCTTCGACGTCGTCGGCGCCGGCATCACCCGCTTCCTCGACTTCACCGACGCCGGCGCCTCGTTCGTCTTCGGCGAGAGATTCAAGGAGTTCTACTTCGCCTTCAAGGTCCTGCCGACGATCATTTTCTTCTCGAGCTTCATCACCGTGCTCTACTACTTCGGCATCCTGCAGAAGATCGTCAGCGTCTTCGCCAAGGTGATGATGAAGACGATGGGCACCTCGGGCGCCGAGTCGCTCTCGGCCTCGGCCAACATCTTCGTCGGCCAGACCGAAGCGCCGCTGCTCATCAAGCCCTATATCGGAGCGATGACCAAGTCGGAGCTCATGGCGGTGATGACCGGCGGCTTCGCGACGGTCGCGGGCGGCGTCATGGCGGCCTACGTCGGGATGGGGGTCTCGGCGAAGCACCTGCTCGCGGCGAGTGTGATGTCGGCACCGGCCGCCCTGGTGATGGCGAAGCTGATGTTCCCCGAAACCGAGAAGAGCGTGACCGCCGGCATCGGTGGCCATCGAGATCGACCGGCCGTGGGCGAACTCGATCGACGCCGCGGCGTCGGGCGCCGCCGACGGCCTCAAGCTGGCGTTGAACGTCGGCGCGATGCTGATCGCCTTCGTGGCGCTCATCGCGCTGATCGACTTCCCGATCACCAAGCTCGGCCACCTCGCCGGCTACGACACCTGGAGCCTGCGGGCGCTCCTCGGCTGGATGTTCCAGCCGCTCGCCTGGGTGATGGGCGTGCCGTGGAACGAAGCGCCGCAGGTGGGGACGCTCATCGGCATCAAGACCGCGGTGAACGAGTTCGTCGGTTACGTCGAGATGCAGAAGATGGTCAGCGCCGGCCAGCTCTCGGAGCGCGCCCAGATCATCGCCACCTACGCCCTGTGCGGCTTCTCGAACTTCTCGTCGATCGCCATCCAGATCGGCGGCATCGGCTCCATCGCCCCGGAGCGCAAGAGCGACCTCGCCCGCCTCGGTCTGCGCGCCATGGTGGCCGGCTCGCTGGCCTGCTTCCAGACCGCGACGATCGCCGGCTTCCTGATCTAGGGCGAGCCCGAGCTTCCCCGCGCGCCCGCCTCGCTGGCGAGGAACGGCAGCGCGGCGGCGAGAAAGGCCTCGGGGCACTCTTCCATCGGCGTGTGGCCGCAGGCGGGCAGGACGACGAAGCGGGCATCGGGCAGCTGGCTCGAGGTCTTCTCCGCGCCGGCGGCTGCGATCAGCCGGTCCTCGGCTCCCCAGACCACGAGCGTCGGAATCTTCACCTGCCGCGAGGTCGATCCGGTAGGGCGGCTCCGGCGACGGGCCGACCAGGCCGAAGAATGCGTCGGTGACGCCCTCGATGCGCAGCCGGTCGGCGTACTCGCGCACCAGCGCCGGGGTGACCTTGGAATCGTCGAAGTAGGCCGCGCGGAGTCCCGACCGGACCACGCGATCGGACAGTGCGAAGGTGTGCGCCGCCATTGCCGCGACCCAGCGCCAGCGGAAGAACGGGCTGCGGCGCTGGCTGGCATAGAGCGGCAGGGTGTTGTCGATGAGCAGCAGGCGCTCGATGCGCTGCGGATGGCGCGCCGCGAGATAGAGCGCCAGGCCGCCGCCGTAGGAGTGGCCGGCGAGCCGCACGCGGTCGAGCTGCAGCCGGTCGAGGACGGCGAGGACGAGGCGCTCCTGGCCGGCGAGGGTGTAGCTCGCCGGGTCCTTCGGACGCTCGGTGTAGCCGAAACCGTTGAGATCGATCGCCACCACCGCGAACTGCTCGGCGAGCGCCGGCAGGACCGCGGAATAGGAGATCGTCGACTCCCCGAAACCGTGGAGCAGGACGAGCGGCGCGCCTTCGCCGGACCGTTCGACGGAGATCCGCTGGCCGTCGATCTCGAGCAGGCGTTCCAGCGGCAGACCGCGGACCGCTTCGGCGTAGGGCTGCATGGTGACGCAGCCCACGGCCGGCAGGAGCGCCATGAGCAGCAGCGGGAGGAGGGCCGGGGAGCGCAGGGGCATAGCGACAGTCTATGTGCCTTCGGCCGGCGTCGAGGAGCGCCGGTGAAGCCGGTCGCGTTCCGCCTGCGGCCTCCTCCCTGACGGCCGGCAGAACGACGCGGTAGGATACGGAGCCAGCGGCGATCCGGGATCTCCCGGTTCTTCTTGATTGTGGAGGCCTCAACCGGAATGAAGGCGCGTTCGAAAGGCGATCGGCCCGGCTCACCGGGGCATACGGCGAGTCGTTCGTCGGCAGGTGCGGCTCGGCGCGCTGCGGTCTGGCTCGGCGTGCTGGTGCTCGCCGCGCTGCCGGCCGCAGCTGCGGCGCCGGCGTCGAAGGGCGGACCGGCACCTGCCGCTCGTCCGGCTCCGACGCTGCAACAGGCGCTGACCCTGGAGGCCGAGGCGGCGAAGAAGAGCGCGCGCGCCCTGGGCATTCACATCGTCGATCTCTCTTCGCACCAGAGCGCCTTCGCCTTCGACGCCGACCAGCCGCGCATCCTGGCCTCGAACACCAAGCTCCTGACGACGGCGGCCGCGCTCGGCACGCTCGGCGCGGACTTCGTCTTCGAGACCCGGGTGATGGTGCGCGGGGCGGCTGCGGGCGGGGTGCTGGCGGGGGACCTGGCGGTCTTCGGCAGCGGTGACCCGAATCTCTCGGGGCGGTTCCACGACGGCGACCCGTACGCCATCTTCCGCGAATGGGCGGCCGCGCTGAAGGCGCAGGGGATCCGCCGCATCACCGGCAATCTCTTCCTCGTCAACGGCCTCTTCAACCCGCCGAACATCCACCCCGACTGGCCGCGCGACCAGCTGACCAGCTGGTACGAGGCGCCGGTCGAGGCGCTGTCGTTCAACGACAACTGCGTCCTGGTGCGGGTCTGGCCGGCGTCGCGGGCGGGCCTCCCGGCGCGCGTCGAGACCGTGCCGAAGCTCGACTACTTCGCGATCCGCAACAGCGCGACGACGACCGGAACCCGCCGCAACCGCCTGCTCGTCGGCCGGCTCGGCGACAGCGACACGCTCGTCGTCTCGGGCACGATCGGACTGCGCACCGGCCCGGGCGAGGAGTGGGTGGCGGTGCAGAATCCGACCGCCTATTTCGGCGCCTCGCTCAAGGCCGCGCTGGCGGAGGAGGGCGTCGAGGTCGACGGCGGCATCGTGCCGGCGCACGGCTCGCCGGCCGGCGAGTGGCAGCTGGTGACCTCCTACCGGAGCGATCTCGCGCGCACCCTCGAGGTGACCAACAAGCGCAGCCAGAACTTCTACGCCGAGTCGCTGGCCAAGCTCCTCGGCTGGAAGGTGCGCGGCGAAGGCAGCTGGGCGGCCGGCGTCGGCGTCGTCGGCGACTTCCTCGCCGGACTCGGGATCGCGCCGGGCTCCTTCTCGCTGGTCGACGGCTCGGGCCTCTCGCGCGGCAACCAGATGAGCCCGCGGTCGATGACCGGACTGCTCGAGCAGATGTACTTCCACGCCTTCGGTCGCGACTTCCTGCGCTCGCTGCCGTTCTCCGGCGAGCACGGCCTGAAGTGGCAGCGCCGCCTGGCGAAAGCGCCCTACGCCGGCAACGTCTTCGCCAAGACCGGGACGATCAACGGCGTCTCGACGCTGTCGGGCTACGCCAAGGCGGTCTCCGGGCGGGTCTACGCTTTTTCCATCTTGTTCAATCAGGTGCGCAGCAACGCCGGCGCTCACGCCGCGCAGGACCGCATCGTCGCCGCGCTGATCGATCGCGGCTGATCGCCGCCGTCCGATCCGGGAGCGATCCGACAAGAAAGCCAGGTCATGACGGAAACACGCTACGCGGACATCCGGCAATCTGATGAAGCGCGTCGAGCAGCTGGTGCGCGAGATCCAGTCGGCGGACGAAGTCGGAATCACGATCTACAACCTCGCCGACGCGATCATCTCGCGCTTCCGCGACGCCCTCGGGCTTCTACGGCGGCCGGCTCTACCAGTGGGACGGCGAAGCCTACGAGCTCAAGGCGACCTTCCCGAACGCCCGGCCGGCGGAGCGCGAGATCCGGGTGCCCGCGACCTACGCGCCGATCGAGATCGCGCTCGCCGAGGGCGTCGTCTACATGGACTCCGACGACCCGCGCTTCGACCACAAGTTCGAGGACCAGATCGGCGTCGACCGCTTCGCGGCGATCGAGGTCGGCGACGAGGAGTTCATCCTGTCGTTCGACTCGCGCCCGGAAGTGCACCGCGACGACGTGCTGTTCTCGCTCGGCGTCCTGCGCCACGGCGATCAACCAGAAGCTGCGCCAGGAGCGCATGCAGGAGGTCTTCGACCAGGCGCGCAAGATCCAGGCGTCGATCCTGCCGCGCCGCACGCCGGTCTACGGCGGCTTCGAGCTCTACGGGCGGATCCAGCCGATGGAGTCGGTCGGCGGCGACTTCTACGACTACATCCCGATCACCGACAAGATCCTCGGTCTGGCGATCGCCGACGTCTCCGGCCACGGCCTGCCGGCGGCGCTGCAGGTGCGCGACATCTACATGGGCCTGCGGATGGGGATGGCGCGCGACTTCAAGATCGTGCGCACGGTCGAGCGGTTGAACCAGATCATCCACAAGTCGACGCTGACCAGCCGCTTCGTGTCGATGTTCTACGGCGAGCTCGAGCCCAACGGCGTCTTCATCTACGTCAACGCCGGCCACCCGCCGCCGTTCCACCTCTCGGCCGCGGGCGCGGTGCGCTTCCTCGACGAGGGCGGCGCGGTCCTCGGCCCGGTCGCCGACTCGACCTACGAACGCGGCTTCGTGCGGCTCGAGCCCGGCGACATGGTGGTGCTCTACACCGACGGCATGATCGAGGCGACGCCGGCCGACAGTGACGGCGGCGAGGAGTTCGGCATCGAGCGCCTGGTCGAGATCGGCCGCCGCCTTCAGCGGCAAGAGCTCGAAGGAGATCGGCGAGGCGATGATGAAAGCCGTCGAAACCTACCGCGGCGAAGGCGAACCCCAGGACGACCGCACCGTCGTCGTCGTCACCTACCCGCCGCCGGCGGGAACCTAGCCGCCAGGGATGCCCGACCACTGTCGGGCGTCGAGCAATTCGAGAGAGCAATCCTCACAACTGTGCCGGTTCGGCTGGATTCGGACGGTGGCAGGTCGATTCCGCTTGGGATCCGCTCCAAACAGAAGCGGGTCCGAGCTTGCGCTCGAACCCGCCTGAGGATGCTGCGTTCTGAATGGGCTGCTTTGCGGCTCAGAACTTCCAGCCGAAGTGCATGACCGCTTCCCACACCGACGCGTCGAGGACGAAATCCGCCTGGTCCACCCACCGGATGGTGGTCTCGGGACGGATGAAGAACGCCTCGCCGACATTCCACTGCCAGTTGGCGCCGAGATTGTAGGTGATGTAACCGTCCGAGACGGAGATGTTGTTGTCATCGCCCGGAACATACAGATCGGCGCGGGCGCTCTGGTAACCCAGACCGGCGAAGAGACCGAAGTTCCCGCCACGGGGATACCAGATCGCGTTGAGGTCCGTCATCCAGAGATCGAGCGAGAGCGGAATGTTGTCGATGGCGTCCTGGAGGTCCTCGTTGCTGACCGCCGAGTTCACGTTGAAGAAACCGGTCTTGGCGTAGATGCCCCAGTTCTCGTTGACGTTGTAGCCGTAGCTCACGCCGTAGACGAGATCCTGATCGACCCGGTCGCCGTCGGGGAAGAGCCAGCCAGCGTAGCCGGCGAGGTTGGAGCCCGGCTCAGCCGCGTTGGCCGCCGGCGCGAACAGCATCATGGAAATCGCCAGCAGCATGATCGTGTTCAGCATCTTCGTTTTCATCGCTTTGTTCCTCCGTTGTTATCCGACGTTGACTGCTACCAGATGAGCAATCAGCCGAGACGACTCGAATGCCGAAAGCGCGGCGATCGCGATACGGACGGCGTCCTCGACGTGCAGCGGCTGAGTTCGTGGCCCGCAGGCAAGAGGGACGAGGAGCGCGGCGCCGAGCACGACGGTCGCCAGGAGCGGCATTCTCTGCATTCGGCGAACCTCCTCGGGCGGCGTCCAGCAAAGCCGGACCTCGTGATCGTCGGTTGCCGACGCACGGGACCGTACCACCTTCCCGGGGGGGGGCAGGCTGCCCCTTCGGGCGAACTGCCCTAGGGCTGGAGAGGAGCTCTCGACGATCTCGAGCTCCTGGCGGAGCTTGATCAGGCGTCTGCGGGATAGAGGCCGCTGCGCAGCTGGACGCCGGTGTAGATCTGGGTGCGGGCGCCGACGATGGTGCCGGGGTTCAGGACCGAGTTGCAGCCGACGGCGACGTGGTCGCCGAGGATGGCGCCGAGCTTTCTCTTGCCGGTGGCGAGGCGGTCGCCGCTTCCGGTCGGGATCTCGATCAGCTTTCCGTCGTGGCGGAAGTTGGAGAGGATGACGCCGGCGCCGAGGTTGGCGTCGCAGCCGACGATCGAGTCGCCGACGTAGTTCAGGTGCGCGGCGTGGGCGCCGGGAAAGAGGATGGCGCGCTTCATCTCGACGTTGGCGCCGACGACGCAGTTGTCGCCCACCCAGCAGCCGCCGCGCAGGTAGGCGCCGACGCGGACCTCGACGTCCTCGCCGATCCAGACCGGGCCTTCGACGACCGCGCCCGGCGCGATGCGCGACCCCTTGCCGATGACGATCCGGTCGCCGACCAGATGCGCGCCGGGATGCACCCGGCCGAGGATCTCCGCCGAGGGCAGCGCCGCGAGGAGCGCTTCGAGCGGCGCGTCGAGCAGCGCCCAGGGGCGCGCGGCGTCGTAGCTCCCGGCGAAGACCGCCGGCAGCGTCGGCGAAGAGCTCGGGGAGGCCGGGTCATCTCGCCTGCGGCTGCCGCCGCCCGCCCGCTGGTAGTAGGGGAGGGTCAGCGCCAGGCCCTCGGCGATGCCGGGTCTTCGGGCGCGGCGCCGAGGGCGCGCTCGAGCCGTCCGGCGTCGAGGCTAGTTGCGGCGCAGCTCGGCCGAGACCGGCGGCTCGTGGCGCGGGCGGATCGTCGAGCCGAGCTGGGTCGCGACCATCTCGTAGAGCGCGTTGACCGAGGTCTCGATGCCGGTGCCGACGTTGTAGATGCCCGGCGTCCAGTCGGTCGAGCGCGGCGCGGTGGGCCTGCACCAGGTCGCCGACGTAGACGTAGTCGCGCGTCTGCTCGCCGTCGTCGAAGATCCGCGGCGTCTCGCCGGCGAGGAGCTTCTCGGCGAGAATCGCGACGATCCCGGCCTCGCCCTTGGGCTCCTGCCGCGGGCCGTAGATGTTGGCGTAGCGGAAGACGATCGGATCGAGGTCGCCCATCACGCGGAAGGCGTCGAGGTAGAGCTCGACGGCGAGCTTGGCGCAGCCGTAGGGCGAGGTCGGATGGAGCGCGTGCTCCTCGTCGCAGGGGTAGACCTTCTGCTCGCCGTAGACCGTGCCGCCGCTCGAGGCGAAGAGGAGGCGGCGCACGCCGGCCTTCTTGCAGGCGGCGATGAGGTCGAGGGTGGCGAGGATGTTGGTGCGCGCGTCGGCGGTCGGATCGGCGATCGAGATGCGCACGTTGACCTGCGCGGCGTGGTGGCTGACGAGGTCGATCTTCTCGTCGGCCACGAGCTCGTCGAGCCCGGCGTCGGAGATGTCGCGCTGGTAGAAGGTCGCGCCGGCCGGGACGTTCTCGCGCTTGCCGGTCGAGAGGTTGTCGAGCACGACGACGCGGTCGCCGTGCGCCAGGGCGTCGTCGGCCAGGTGGCCGCCGATGAAGCCGGCGCCGCCGGTGATGAGAATGGTGTTGGCCATGGTCGGATTATCCCGCGAATCGGCGGTGGCGCGCTGGGATCGCACGATGCCTGGCGCTCGGCAGTCCTGTCGGGGAAAAATAGGGACAGGCACACATTTCGCTGACTCTAGGAGGGGGCCCGCAAGGTCCTGCGCGCGAAATGTGTGCCTGTCCCTATTTTTCCAGTGCCGGAGTGACCCCACCACCGCTGCAGGAAATATAGTGCCCCGATGCTCGCGCTCGCCCCGCTGCCGGAGGCCTTCTACTCTCGCCCGGCCGAAGCGGTCGCACGGGACCTTCTCGGCCGCTTTCTGGTGCGCGAGTTGCCGCAGGGGCGGATCGTCGTCCGGCTGGTCGAGACCGAGGCCTACGCCGGCCCGCACGACCGGGCGAGCCACGCTTACGGCGGCCGGCGGACGCCGCGCAACGAGTCGATGTATCTCGCCGGCGGACATGCCTACGTCTACCGGATCTACGGTGTCCATTTCTGTCTCAACGTCGTCACCGGCGAAGCCGGCGAAGGGATCGCGGTCCTCCTGCGCGCGGCCGAGATCCTCGAGGGTGAGGAGTGGGTGCGGGCGCTCCGGCCGGGAGCGGTTCCTCTGCACCGGCTGCTCGCGGGTCCGGGGAACCTCACCCGGGGACTTGCGGTCGACAGGGATCTGGACGCCGTCGCGCTCCACCGCGGCGAGCTGAGGCTGGCGGCAGGGGAGGCGGTGTTGCCAGAGCAGATCGTCACCGGGCCCCGGGTGGGCTGCGAGTCGGCCGGCGAGGCCGCCGGCTGGCCACTGCGCTACGCCGTCAGCGGCAGCCGGGCCGTCTCCTCCCCGCGGCCGACGGTGCCGTTCGCAGCTACTGCATCTCGAGCCGGATGTGGCCGGCCTTGAGGAGCTTCCAGACCGCGAGCTGGGCGTCGAGCGGATTCATCGAGCTGATGTTGACGATCGACTTCAGGTCGTAAACGCCGTTCAGGCGGGTGAGGAGGAACCCCTCCTGGGGCGAGATCTTGAGCTGGGTGAGCTCTTCCATCGTGCGGGCGAGCACCGGGATCGAGGTCGGCAGGACGCCCGAGCGTCTCGACCGCGGCGCGGATCTGCTCCTCGATCTTCTCGGCCTCCGCGGCGAGCTTGCGGCTGTCGGGGTCGAGAGCGCGGGCGGCCCGCATGTGCCGCAGTGCCGTCTCGAACTCGTTCTTCTGCATCGATTGCTGGGCGATGAGCACGAGAGCTTCGGGCGAGATGACCGGCGGCACGGTCGGCGGGGCGACGGCCTCTGCCGGCTCGGGTGCGGCCTCGCCGCGCGGACGGACGATCTTCAGCCGCTTCGACTGCACCTGGCGGAAGAGGATGCGGCAGACATGGAACTCGCTCGAGTGGGTGAGCTTGCAGATGTCGGCCACCGTGCGGTCGTCGTCGATGAGCGAGAGGATCTGGGGCGCGCCCTCGGTGAGGACCTTCTCGTCGAACTCGCCGACCGCCACCGGCACCGAATTCGCTGACGGCACGATCCCGCGGATCCGCTTCCACTCGTCGAAGCGCTGCATGCCCTCGAGGACGAGGCCGGTGACGTCGATCGAGATCGGCACCATGTTGGCGGTGGGCAACTGGTGGTCGAGGAATCGGAAGTCACCCTCCGGCCAACTGAAGACGTCGTAGATCGACTCTTCGGCCTTCAGGCGGAGCATGCGATGCACGTCCTGCTCGGAAATCGCCCCGATGGTCGACAGGATCTTGCCGAGCAGCATCTTGTTGCTCTCCTGCATCCGGATCGCCTGGCCGAGCTCGGCGTCGGTGATGAAACCGTGGCTGACGAGGAAGGCGCCCGAGATGCTCTTTGGGGTCGGTCGAGGCCGACGAGACGATCATGCCGTCGCGGAAGAAGATCTGCTTCGTGACCTTGCCGTTCTCGACCACGAGCGTGCCGGTCTTCTGGGCTCCGGAGAGCCACTGAAGGAGCTCGGCGAGCTCCATGGTCTTGAGATTTCCCGTAATACTCATCGCGCTCGTCGAAGCCATTGATTATAGCCGCGACGGCCCGGGGCGCTTCGCGGTGCAAGGCCGAGCCTGGGGAGGAAGCGCATCTCCGGAGCCGGTGCGCGCGGGACGGGGCTACTTGCGTGCGATCGTCGTGCCGCGCTGGCCCTGGTAGTGCGACGACGAGCCCGGCTCGCCGTAGGCCACGTCGGGCTCCGACTCCATCGCGATGAAGATCAGCTGGGCGATCCGCCGGTGGGCTTCGAGCACGAACGGCGTCGGCCCGAGGTTCTGCAGCTCCAGGGTGATGTTGCCCTGGAAGCCGGGGTCGCACCAGCCGGCGAGCGAGTGGTTGATCCACAGCCGGCCGAGGGTCGACTTGAGCTTGAGGTCGCAGGCGACCGTGCGCGGGATCCGCACGTACTCGAGCGTCGAAGCGAGGACGACCTCGCCCGGGAAGAGCTTGATGTGCGGCGCGCGGAACTCTTCCGGGTCCCGGGTCGGGCAGATCCAGTGGTCGCGAGAGCCGGACGTCGAACGAGGCCGAGTTGATCTGCGCTGGCTCGTAGGGGTCGACCCCTCCTCCTTCGGCCCAGGCTCGGATCCAGCGGTCGGGTTTGATCATCGGATCTTCAGTGGCTCACAGGGGGCGTCAGACGTCGAAGTAGGCCGGCGTCGAGAGGTCTTCGCGATGGATCGTGTCGACGAAGCGGATCATCTTGCGCGACAGCGACATGAAGAGCGTGTGGGTGCGCGAGCCGCCGCCGAAGAAGCGCACGCCGTGCAGGAGCTCGCCGTCGGTGACGCCGCTGCACGACAGCAGAATCTGGTCTCCCGGCGCGAGATCCTCGGTCTGGTAGATCTTCGTCAGGTCGTGATAGCCGAGCGCCGCGAGGCGGGCCTTCTGCGCTTCGTCGGAGGCCACCAGCCGGGCCTGGATCTCGCCGCCCAGGCAGCGCATGGCGGCGGCGGTGATCACACCCTCGGGCGCGCCGCCGGTTCCGAAGACAGCGTGCACGCCGGTGCCGCGGACCGCCGCGGCGATGCCGGCCGAAAGATCGCCGTCGCCGATCAGGCGGATGCGGGCGCCGGCGGTGCGGATGTCGGCGATCAGTTGGTCGTGGCGCGGCCGGTCGAGTACGACGATCGTCAGGTCCTCGATATCGCGCGAGAAGGCCTTGGCCAGAGCCCGGAGGTTCTCGGCCACCGGCGCGTCGATGTGCACCTTGCCCTTGGCGGTCGGGCCGACGATGATCTTCTGCATGTGACTGTCGGGCGCGTGCAGCAGGCCGCCGCGTTCGGCGGCGGCGAGCACGGCCGTCGCGTCGGGGGCGCCAGTCGCGCAGAGATTCGTTCCCTCGAGCGGATCGACGGCGATGTCGACGCCGACGCCGTCGGGCCTGCCCTTCAACGCGCCGACCTCTTCGCCGATGTAGAGCATCGGCGCCTCGTCGCGCTCGCCTTCGCCGATCACGATGCGGCCGGCGATCGCGAGCTGGTCGAGCTCAAGCCGCATCGCCTCGACGGCGACCCGGTCCGACTTCTTCCGGTCGCCGAGCCCCATGGTGCGCGCGGCGGCGATCGCCGCCTGCTCGGTGACGCGGATGAAGTCCTGTTCGAGATTGCGGTCGAGCGTCATCGGCGTCACCCTCCGGCCTTGCGGCTTCTTTTCGGTGATCATCGGCGGATTGTAGGCGGGGATCCCGGTCACCGCCTCGCCGATGACCAGGCCGTGGATGTCGTGCGTGCCTTCGTAGGTGAAGACCGACTCGATGTTCAGCATGTGGCGGATCACCGGGTAGTCGTCCACGATGCCGTTGGCGCCGAGGATCTCGCGCGACATCCGGGCGCACTCGCGCGCCACCCAGACGTTGTTGCGCTTGCCCATCGAGACGTGGTGCGGCTTCAGCCTTCCGGCGTCCTTGAGCTTGCCCATCTGCAGGGCGAGGAGCTGGCCCTTGGTGATCTCGGTGACCATCCAGGCGAGCTTCTCCTGCACGAGCTGATGGCTGGCGATCGGCTGGCCCATGAACTGGATCCGCTGCTTGGCGTACTCGAGCGCGGTGGAGTAGCACTCCATCGCCGCGCCGAGTCCCCCCAGGCGATGCCGTAGCGTGCCTGGGTGAGGCAGGAGAGCGGTCCGCGCAGGCCCTTGGCGCCGGGGAGGATGGCGTCGTCCGGGACGTGGCAGTCGTGCAGGCCGAGCTCGGAGGTGGTCGAGGCGCGCAGCGAGAACTTGCCGTGCTGATCCGAGGAGGTGAAGCCGGGC
Organism: Thermoanaerobaculia bacterium; assembly: GCA_963788175.1. Lineage (GTDB taxonomy): Bacteria > Acidobacteriota > Thermoanaerobaculia > Multivoradales > JAGPDF01 > JAGPDF01. The sequence continues at coordinate 156,667 of CAWBFZ010000010.1, read as the reverse complement.
GTGCCCTTCTCGACCAGAAAGCCGCGAATGCCGGAGGAGGAGTCGTCGGTCTGCGCCCAGACGACCGCGACGTCGGCGAGCGTGCCGTTGGTGATCCACTGCTTGGCGCCGTTGAGCACCCAGCCGTCGGAAGTCTTCTTCGCCGTGGTGCGCATGCCGCCGGGATTGGACCCGAAGTCGGGTTCGGTCAGGCCGAAGCAGCCGATCGCCTCGCCGGTGCCCATCTTGGGAATCCACCGATCCTTCTGCGCCTTGGAGCCATAGGTATAAATCGGATACATGACGAGCGACGACTGCACCGAAACGAAGCTGCGCAACCCCGAGTCGCCACGCTCGAGCTCGGTCATGATGAGGCCGTAGGCGACGTTGTCCAGCCCCGGAAGGCCGTACTCGTCGATCGTCGAGCCGAACAGATTCATCCGCCCCATCTCGGGCACCAGCTCGAGCGGCGTGCGGCTTTCCCGGTGACACTCCTCGATGATCGGCTTGACCTTCTCGTCCACGAAGGCGCGGACGGAGTCGCGCACCAAGCGTTGCTCCTCGGTGAGCAGCGCGTCGAACTCCATGTAGTCGACACCGGGAAAGCGGTTCACTAGGACCTCCTCGAGGCTCCGGATTGGCGGGTGAAACTGGGCCGGATTTGGCACCGGCCAGGTGGCGGAATAGTAACATGCGGCTCCGCTATGATCGGGCCGTGGCCAACTTCTCCGGGGGCAGCGCGTTCGCGATGGCGAAGGACATCGCCGAGGGCTTTCTGCTGGTGACCGAGCGCACCTATCAGCGCTTCGAACCGGCGCAGCTCGACCAGTTGGCGTTCGAGCTGGAGCGCGCGCAGCGCGACATCCGGAGCGCTCTTTCGGCCACGGACGACGTGGCGGCGATCCAGCAGCGCAACCGCAAGCTCCAGCGGCTGACCCAGGCGATCTCGATGCTGCGGGGAGTGCAGCTGCGCACCCGGTCGCGCCTGGTCCGGAAGAAGGACTGACCGCCGCCGTGAACGCAGGTATGGAAGCAGCCGGGGAAATGCTGCGCACGATCGGTCCGGTGGCCGCGGCCCTCGGTGCGGTTCTCCTCTTCGACCACATGACCCGGCGGCGGGGCCTCGATCCGCCGGGATTCCGGGCGCCGTTGCGCCGGATCGCCGGCACGTCGTTGGTCGCGCTCTGCTTCTACGTCGGCATCTTCGCCGCCCTCGGGTCGATCGGCCGGCAGGGCGAGATCGACCTCAGCCAGCTCGCCAGCTGGCAACTCTTCGCCTTGCACGGCCTCTTCGCGCTGACGATCGTCGGCTGGTGGGCTGCCGGCTTCCTCGCGACCGCGGTCGCGCCGGAGCCGCTTCCCGCCCTCCCGGAGGGCGATGCCGGCGGGATGGGCGGAAGGGGCGGCGCCGGCCAGCCCGAGCGCGCGGCCTCGGGATGGCGGAGCTTCGCCGAGCAGCTCGGGCTGCGCACGCCGGATCTGCGCCGGGAGCTCGCCGTGGGCGCAGTCGCGGGATTCGGCGCGTGGCTCGCCGTGCTCTGCGGCGTCGTGCTCTTCGCGCTGCTGCTCGCCGCGATTTCGGGAGAGGAGCTGCTGCCGCAGGCGCCGCCGGCGGTCATCCCGTGGCTCGCCGGGCGGCCGATTCTCCTGCGCCTGGCGATCGCGGCTTCGGCAGGCCTGGTCGAGGAGGCCTTTTTTCGCGGCTTTCTGCAGCCCCGGATCGGCATCGCCCTTTCGACTCTCTTCTTCGCGCTGGCGCACCTCTCCTACGACCAGCCGATCATGCTCGTGGGCGTGACGCTACTGTCGCTCCTCTACGGACTGCTGACCCGCTGGCGGCAGAACATCTGGCCGGCGATCGTCGCCCACTTCATCTTCGACGCCATCCAGCTCCTGGTCGTCATCCCGGCGGTTCTCGAGCTCTTTCACCCCGGCGGCCCGGCGCGGGCGCCGCTCCCTGAAGGCGCGAGGAGGCCACCGTGCAGCGGGATCGCGGCCCTTTCGCCGCCCATGTTCTGCTACACTTCGCGCGGTTTCTACCCATGACTTCGACCGCGGGACGGGAGCTTCATCTGACGATCGGCAGCCGGTTCGAGAACATCGAGCTGGTGCAGGCGGTCGTGGACGATGCGCTGCGCGAAGGCGGCGCCGCCGAGGACGCGCGGCACTGGATCGGTCTCGCGCTGCGCGAAGCGGTCGCCAACGCCATCAAGCACGGCAACCGGCAGGACCCCGACAAGCAGGTGGAGATCCAGGCCAGCTTCGCGCCGGAAGCAGGTCGAGATCCGGATCGACGACGAGGGCGCGGGCTTCGACCCGCTCGAGGTGGTCGATCCGCTGGCGCCGGAGAACAGGCTCCGGGCCAGCGGCCGGGGCATCTTCTACATGCGGAAGTTCATGGACGAAGTCGAATTCGAGTCCGGCCCGACCGGCGGGACGAGACTGCGGCTGCGCAAGCGGCTGAGTCCCGGCCACCAACACTCCACACATACGAACAATAGAGAGGAGTGGAGTCATGAAGATCAACAAGCGGGAACGTGATGGCGTGATCATTCTCGAAGTCGAGGGCAAGGTCACGATCGGCAAGGGAGACGTGGTCCTGCGCGAGACGGTGCACGAGGCGATCGGCGACGGACGGTCCCAAGATGCTGATCAACCTCGGACAGGTCACGCACGATCGATTCGTCGGGCGTGGGCGAGCTGGTGAGCGCCTTCACGACGGTCACTAATCGTGGCGGCAAGCTGAAGCTCGTCAATCTGCCGCCGAAAGTCAACGACATCCTTCAGATCACCCAGTTGATCACGGTGTTCGAGGTGTTCGAGAGCGAAGACGAAGCCATCAAGTCCTTCTGACCTGACGACAACCACGAGCCAGCCTTCAGTCGCGCCTCGATCCGCGCCTCGCTGCCTTCGCGGCGCGCGTGGAGGCGCGTCTTCCGGCCCTTCTGCCGGCTGAGGAGCTCGCGCCCGGAGCAGGTGCATCGCGCCATGCGCTCGCGCGGTGCTCTCGCCGGGCGAAGCGCATCCGCCCGATGCTGGCGCTGGCCGTCGGCCGAGATGCTCGGCGGTGCGCCCGACGACGCCCTGGACCTGGCCTGCGCGGTGGAGCTCGTCCACTGCTGCTCGCTGGTGCTCGACGACCTGCCGGCGATGGACGACGCCCATCTGCGCCGCGGTCGGCCGACGCTGCATCGCGAGTACGGCGAGGACGTCGCGCTGCTCGCCGCCTTCGCTCTGCTCAACCGCGGCTACGCGCTGGTCGCCGAGGCTTCGCAGCGGCTCCGCCTGTCGCGCTACAGCCCCGGAGGAGCTCCTGCACCACCTCGCCCAGGCGATCGGCACCGGCGGGCTGATCGGCGGCCAGGCGCTCGATCTGGCGAGTGGCGCGGCCTCTCCGGCGCTTCGCCGACCTCGAGTACATCCACAGTCACAAGACCGGCGCCCTCTTCCTCGCGGCGGCGGAGCTCGGCGCGATGGCGGTCGATGCGCGGCGCCGGGACCTCGCGGCGATCGGCGCCTTCGCGAAGAACCTCGGGCTCGCCTTCCAGATCGAGGACGATCTCCTGGACGTCCTCGCGACCAGCGCGCGAGACCGGCAAGGACGACGGGCAGGACGCCACCGAAGTTGACCTTCGTGAAGCTGCTCGGCGTGGCGGGGGCGCGCTCTCTCGCCGACGAGCTGCTCGAGTTTGCGCTCGCCTCGGTGGCGCCCTTCGGGCGCAAGGCCGAGGTGCTGCGCGCGCTGGTCGAGTTCGTGCGCGGTCACGGAAGCCGTTGGAGCCAGGGCAGCCGGCAGCCGGCCGCCGGAGCGGGCCGGGCCGCCGATGAGTGATCCGCGCGAGCTCGAGATCGCGCGCCGCGAGCTGCAGCGGCTCGGCTACCTCTCGCACCGCGTCGAGCGCTTTCTGCTGCGCGACGCCCTCGAGCCGGTCGGCGATCCCGCGCGCGCTGGCGCTCCTGGCGGGGAAGGTCGGGCTGCTCGCCGGCATGCTGCTGGCGCTCGCCAACACGCTGGCGCTCGCCTCGGCCAACGGCCTGATCGCCGCCTCGCCGCTCGACCTGCTGCCGCTCTTCCTTCACCTCCTGCCGCCGCTGGTCGTCGCGGCCGCCGCCGGCTTCGTCGTCGTCGTCGCGGGATTTCCTCTTCGCCCTCAAGCTCTTCCCCCGGCGCAGTCTCGAGTGGCTGATCCTCGGCGTGACTTTCCTCGCCACCGCGCTGCTCTTCGGGTGGGCGGTCTTCCGCGCCTCGGATCTCCTGCTCGGATTGCCGCGCTGGCAGCGCGTCGTCGCCGGTCTCGCGCTGCCGCTCGTCGCGGCGGCGGTCGCGAAGCTGCTCGCCAACGGCCTGCTCTCGATCGCCATCCGCTTGACCCGGATGACGCCGCGCGAGCGCCTGGTCTCCCGCAAGACGATACTCGCGTGACTTTGGCGACTTTGGCGCTGGTCTCGGCGGTCGCCGTCGCCCTGCCGCAGCGCCGGCCGGCGGCGCCGCCGCCCTCGCTGCCCAGCGCGGCCGGCGAGCCGGTCGTGCTGCTCGGTCTCGACGGCATTCTGGCGGAAGAGTTCGACTACCTCCTGGCGCGGGGCGCGCTGCCGGAGATCGCGCGCCGGGTGGGCGACGGGGCGGTCGTCGCGCGCTACCGGCACGCCGCCGAGCTCGAGCCGGCCGAGTTCTGGACGACCATCGCGACCGGGGTCGGCGGCGAACGCCACGGTGTGCGCTCCCTCGACAGCTTCCGGCCGCTGGGGCTCACCTCGGCGCTGGCCCGCAGCGGTCCCTGGCGGGCCTGGTGGTCCGGGGTTGCCGTGCCGCTCGGGCTCGCCGAGCACCGGCCGCTGCTGGCCAACCGGCGGACTGCCTTCACCTTCTGGGAGCTCTCGGCGCGCGGCGGTGCGCCAGCCGCGGCGATCGACTGGTGGGCGACCTTCCCGCCCGAGCCATTGGCCGGGCTGGTGGTTTCGCACGGCGCATTCCAGCTCCTGCTCGATGGCCACCTCGACGCCGTCGCGCCGGCCGACCGGGCTGCCGACCTGGCTCGCCTGGCGCGCGCCATCGAACCCGGCCCCTCGGGCTCGACCCTGGCGGCGGCGCTGCCGGCGAAGCTCGCCGAGGAGCTTCTCGCCCGGGCGGTCCGTCCGGACCGCTTCTATCGCGAGACGGCGCGGCGGGAAGCGGCGCGGCGACCGCAGGCCATGGCGCTCTATCTGCCGGCGGTCGACCTGCTGGCCGAAGACTGGCTCGGTGGCGACGTCGCGCTGGCCGACCTGGTGCGCGCCGAGCTCGAGGAGGCCGACCGGTTGATCGCCGAGCTGGCGCCAGGCGTCGGCACGCTTCTGATGGTGCTCGATCCCGGCCGCAGAAACGGCAGCGAGGGGCGGGTGCTCATCGTTCGTTCCCCCGGACCGGCGGGTTCCCCGCGCTTCGACTGCCGGACGGATCGTGTCTTCGAGGTGGAGCCCGGCGCGGTCGCCGCCGCCCTGCTGCGGGCGCTCGGCCTACCGCAGAGCGCCGAGCTGCCCGAGCCGCCGGCCTTCTGTACCTGGCCCGAGCCACCGGCGCGGGTCGCCACCTATGGCGAGCGCTTGCCGAGCTCCGACTTGCCGGGCGACAGCCGCGACTATCTCGAGAACCTGCGCTCGCTCGGGATATCTCTGACCCAAAGGCGCGGCGCCCAGGGATGACGCCGGGCGCGGCCGCACGGCCGCCTTCAGGGGTTGAAGCGGGGGGTGGTCAGTTCGACCAGTGATGGGTGGTGCCGCCCTCGAAACTGTCGACGAACACCACCTGCGAAGTGCCCGTCGCGGCTTCCGGGCCGCCGGCCAGGCCGGCGGTCGTGGGGCGGTGCTCCTGCCGGAGTCCGAGGCCGAGGGCGGCCAACAGGACCGCCGCTGCGGCGAAGCCCAGCCACCGGCTTGCGGCCGGGCGCCTCGAAGCCGCTGCGGACGTCGCGGTGTTCGCGAGCGCCAATTGATCGCGCAGAGCCACCAGGTCGTCGAACTCGCGCTGCAGCACGGGATCGCCAGCCAGCCGGCTGCTGAACAACTCAGCCTCGACCGGATCAAGTGTGCCGTCGACCGCCGCCTCGAGAAGCTCGTAACCGGGAGACTCCTCGTCTTCCCGCCCGCGAGCCAGGAGGCCGTCGAACAGCCCGGCCAGCTCGGACTCGGCCCGGGCGGCATCCAGTGCAACGCGGGGCGCCGGTGAGGTCACGAGGGTGGGCAGGGATCGCAGGTTCGAACGGTTCATGGTGGCTCTTGTGGGGGGAGATGCGGAATCGACCCTCCGGTTACCGGCGCTCCGGGATTTCCCCGCCGCCGCCGCTGCCGCCGATCGCCGCAGGGCGCAACCGCCGGCCGAGGCGGGCGCGGGCGCTCTTGCGCAGGTTGATCACCTGCCGGGGGGTCAGGTCGAAGCGCTCTGCGATGGTGCGGTCGTCGAGCGGCAGCTCCTCCCAGAGCTCCCCGAGCTCGCTCTCGGGAAGCTCGAGGAGGCGGGCGAGGTCGCTTCGGGTCGCGAGGCCGGTGAGCGTCAGGAGCGCCAGACGGTCGCGTCCCTGGTCGTCGCGCAGATTGAGCAACAACGCCCGCCGCTGGCCGAGTGGCAGCTCGCGGACCTCGGCCCACAGGGCGGCGAGGAACTGGCGCCCTTCGAGCTCCCGGTAAGCGCCGGCGCGGGTCTCCGGCGGGTCGAAACGAGCCTGCGCCTCGGCTCCGTCCGAATCGCCCGACGCCTCACCGTCGCCGGAGAGGGAGAGCAGGGCTCGGTCGTGGACCCCGAGCAGTCCGGCAACCGCGTCCTGCAGCTCACGAAAAGCCCAGGGTCGGCCGTGCCAGAGCAGCAGCCGGCGCACGAGTTGCGGCAGGGGAACCGCCTGTGCCGGGCCGGAGAGCGCGAGATCGCGGGCCTGCGGCCGACCGGCCGCGAGATCGCCGGCCTCGGGAGTCCGGTGCCGCCAGGTCGCCATCCCACAGACCAGCCCGCCTCCCCGACCCTCCCAGAGGGCGAGCTCCGGATCGTGCCGCAGCAGGTAGCGCAGTTGGTTCTGCAGCCGGGTCCGTTCGGGGTGGCGGGCGCGCAGCCAGGCGCGGCAACCGTTGGCGCCGGTGGCGGCGACATAGCCGCGGAGGTTCTCGATCTCGACTTCGGGGTCGCCGGAGATCCACTGCTGGAGCTTCTCCGTCAGGCGCAGCAGCGCGGCGGCGTGGACCTCCTCCTGATCGGCGGCCGGGACGCCGGCGAGCTGGCTGCGGATCGTTCGCCAGAGGAGCGGCGCGGCCTCCGCCGAGGAGCAGGCGGCCGAGCTCTTCGCTGGCCGCCGCCGGCGAGACCGCGGCCGCAGCGCGCAGGCCGGCGAGCAGTGGATCGGGCGATTCGGCGCTCACGCCGGCACCGCTGACGCCGGCGGCGGCGTTGGCGCCGATGGCGCCGATGGCCGGGCGGTCGCGACGACGAGCGTCAGCGCCGCGCCGCCGGCGAGAGCGGCGCCGGCCAGAAAGGCCGCCGGCGCGCCGTAGAACTGCCAGACCAGGCCGAACCAGAGGCTGGCGAGGAAGGTGCCGACGCCGGTAACGAGATGAAAGGCGCCCAGGGCGGTTCCGGAACCGGTGCCGGCGTTGCCGGTCCGTCCGGCTGCGAGCTCCACGACCAGAGCCCGCTCCGCACCCTCGGTCAGGCCGTAGAAGCCGGCGTAGAGCGCCACCAGGGCGAGGAGGGCCAGGGGCCGCGAGGCGCTGGCGAAGCCCGCGTAAGCGAGAGCGTACAGCGTCCAGCCGAGCAGGATGGCCGGCCGCCGGCCGATGCGGTCAGCGAGCCGTCCGCCTGGAACCGAGGCCAGCCACTTCACGACATGGAAAGCTGACCAGAGGAGCGTCAGGCCGACGGCTCCGACGCCGAGGTCGGCGGCCCGCAGCAGGAGGAAGGCGTCGCTCGCATTGCCGAGCGCGAAGCAGAAGAAGGCGGCAAGCGCTCCCCACAGCGGGCGCGGAAGCGGTTCGGCGCGCGCCGCTCTCGCCTCGGCGCGCGGCCGGTCGCGGACGAGAACGGCCGGCGGGCTCGCGGCTCCAGGCTCGCGCGGCAGACCGCAGGCCACCGTCAGGAAGCCGGCCAGCGCCGGCACAGTCGCGAGCAGGAAGACCGCCCGGAAGTTGCCTGGCCAGGCGAGCAGCAGCCCTGCCGCGAGGAGCGGACCGCAGGCAGCGCCCAGGTGGTCGAGCCCGCGATGATAGGAGAAGGCGTAGGCGCGGCTCCCGGCCGGCACGGCGTCGGCGATCAGGGCGTCCCGCGGCGCCGTCCGCAGCCCCTTGGCCAGCCGGTCCCAGAGCCGCAGCGCGACGACCTGCGAAGCCGTCGCGGCGAGGGCGAGCAATGGCCGCGCCAGCGCTGAAGCGCCGTAGCCCGCGACGACGAACGGCTTCCTGCGCCCGAGCCGATCGCTCGTCCGGCCGGCCCATCCCTTGACCAGCGCGAGGACGCCTTCGGCGGCCGACTCCATCGCGCCGAGCACGGCGGCTCCGCCGCCCAGCGCCGCGAGGAAGCCCGGCAAGAGCGGATAGACCATCTCGCTTGCCACATCCTGAAAGAAGGAGGCCGAGCCCAGCCGGCGCACGGTCGGAGGCAGATCGCGCCCACGGTAGCGGTCGACGAGCGCTGGGCTCAAGGGGCCTCGGGAGCGTCGGCGTCCGGCTCCGGGACCGGACGCCCGGGTGCGGCGCCGGATACGAGGGCCGAGGCGCGAATCCAGCCGGTCTGGACGAGGCGCGGGATCTCCCGCGCCAGGCGCTCGCGTTGCCGCTCTTCGAGCAGCTTCATGCCCTCGACCTGAAATGCGAACTGCGCCTCCTGAAGCTTGCCCAGGGTCTCGGCACGCGCGCGACCGGCGGCGATCGCTTCGTCCCACTTTGCGGAGGCGATCGCCGCGAGATAGCGGCGCTGCTCGCGCTCGTTCGCGGTTGCCAGGCGCTCGAACTCGGCGAGGCGCGGCGCCAGGAGGCGATCGAAGGCGGCGATCTGGGCTTCGCTGATCGCAAAGCGCGCCGTATTCCGGCGATGATGCCACCAGAGCGTGCGGGCGAAGTCGGGCCGGCCGAAGTCGGTGCTGCCGACGAGATCCGCGGTGGCCACCCCGGGCGGCGGGGCGGCTGGGTGGGGTGTCTGGGTCGGGGCCTCTGCGGACTCGGCCCAGGCTGCGGAGTCGCCCCCGAGGCCAGCCAGCAACGCCACGACGGCCAGCGCGCCGACTCTTGTGTGCACGTCACAGTTCATCATTTCTGTCCTCCCCGGTTTCGGGGGTCTCCAGGGTCCGCCGCGGGATCAGGTCGTTCAACCGGGTCTCCCAGTCCAGCCGGGCGCGCAACGGGGCGAGATCGGGGTCGGCCTCGATCGGACGCCGCGCGAGCTTGCCCACCTGGATCGCGCGCGCGAGCTCGCGCCAGGCGCCTTCGATATCTCCGGCCTGGGCAGCGAGGCAGGCGAGATTGTAGGCCCCAGCCCAGTCCTTCGGACGCAACGCTTCGGCGCGGCGAAACCGTTTCGCGGCGCCCTCCGGGTCGCCCAGCCGTCGGGCGCAGTTGCCGGCCTGCAGCCAGGCGTTCGAGTCCGTCGGACCGCGAGCGATCGCCTGTTCGTAGTAGTCGAGGGCGCGGCGCCATTCGCCGCGCTCATAGAGCCCGTCGGCGATGCGGCGATAGGTCGTGGGGAAGTTCGGATCGACGGCGATCGCCTCCCGGTAACGCCGTTCGGCGGCGGGCGGATCGCCGCGCATCTCGGCGACCAGCCCGAGATAGGAGATCGCTTCGACGAAGCCCGGCGTCTGCTCGAGGGCGCGGTGGAAGTTCTTCTCGGCGGCCTCGAGCAGGCCCTCCACGAGATCGAGCCGCCCGAGCGCGACGTAAATGCGCGACTGTTGCGGGAAGAGGGCGAGCGAGCGCAGATAGTGGTCGCGGGCGCTGTCGAGATCCAGCAGCCGGGTGAAGACCATGGCGAGGGTCGCCTCGGCGCTCGAGTTCTCGGGCGAAAGTCGCAACAGCTCCTCGAGCTTGGCGCGCGCCTCGTGCCACTTCTCCTGCTGACAGAAGTGCCGCGCGTCTTCGAGCAGATTGTGCAGCGGCAGGCCGTCCTTGGGGTCGATACCCCGTTGCGCGGTGCGTTCGCCCTGCGGGGCGAGATAGCCGAGCGCCGCGAGCATCTCCTCGGTCTCGCGATCCATCGGGTTGGCGGTCGCGGGCAGGGCCTTTCTCGTGCTGGTGGTCAGGAGGTCCGTGAGCCGGCGATCGAGCTGCGCGGCGTCGCGCGATTGCGCCGTGAAGAGGTTGTCGAGCTCCCGCGGGTCGCTGTCGAGCGCGTAGAGCTCGGGCCGCGGAGCTCGGATGAGCTTCTTGCCGCCGGCGCGCACGCCGAAAAGCGGCGCCATGCCGAATCCCGCCTCCGAGAGCAGCGACTCGGAGTACTGCGGTCGCGCCGGATCGCCCGATTCGGCGCTCGAAGCCCTGGCGCTGCCGCCGAGCTCGGGGAGGAAACTGCTGCCATCGAGGCCCGCGGGCGCAGACAGGCCGAGCGCGTCGAGCGCGGACGGAAAGAGGTCCGCAGAGCGCACCGGCAGGGCGTTGCGCGTTCCGGGGGAGAAGAGCGCCGGGAAGCGCACGAGCAGGGGCACGCGCACCGTGGCGTCGTAGATGAAGATTCCGTGCGTCTTCTCGCCGTGCTCGCCGAGGCTCTCGCCATGGTCGGCGGTGACGATCACCAGGGTGCGGTCGAGCTCACCCAGGGCGCGCAGCTTTTCGAGGATCGTTCCGACGCCGTCGTCGGCGGCGGCGATCTCGGCGTCGTAGGGATTTGCCGTCATCGTCCGGAAGCGGCGCGGCGGCGTGTAGGGCTGATGGGGATCGAAGAGGTGCACCCAGAGAAAGAACGGCTTCCTCGGTCTCTCCGCGTTCCAGGTTGCGAGCCACTTTTCGGCGAGCGTCGCAGTGGTCGCCGCGGGACGGTCGCGAATCAGGAACATCGCCGGCTGATCCTCGGCGTAGAGGTCGTCGTCATAGCCGTCGAATCCCTGGTCGAGGCCGTAGCGGCGCGCCAGCACCAGCGCGGAGACGAACGCCTGGGTGCGGAAGCCGCGGCGCTGCAGCACCTCGGCCAGGGTGGTCGCCTCCGGGCCGAGGGCATACGAACCGTTGTCGCGCACGCCGTGCGCCGGCGGGAAGAGGCCGGTGAAGATCGTCGAGTGCGCAGGCAGGGTGATCGGCGCGGCGCTCACGGCGTCGAGAAAGGTCACCCCTTCGGTCGCGAGGCGATCGAGGTGAGGCGTGTGGGCGAGCCCGTAGCCGTAGGCGCCGAGGCGGTCGGCGCGCAGGGTATCGATAGTGACGATGAGGAGGTTCGTCGGTCGCCGGGGGGCGCAACCGGCCGCCACCAGCGCCAGTATGGCGAGAGCCACCCACGCTCCGGTGCCTGCGGGAGGCGCTACGGACCGTTGACGGCTCATTCTCATGGAGGCTAAACTCTATACGTTCAATCTTTGATCTCACTTGGTTCGCTGGGGAGGAGCCTATGAATCGAAAACGGATCGTCGCCTCGATCGTGGCGGTAGCCTTCGCCGCCGCTGCCGCGCCAGTCTTCGCCGATGCCACGCGGGTGGAGAGCCGCAAGCTCCGCCACCAGCAGAAGATGAACCAGGTGCGGGCGGAGCACAGCGCCCGCCACGCCGGTCCTGCCGGCGCCCGGACCCCGGGCGGCAAGGGCACCGGTTCGATCCATCAGTTCGCGCTCACCGACGCCTCCGGGCTGATCTGGGATTTCTTCGACAACATCGCCCCCGGGTCGAGCATCAGCTGGACCGACTACACGACCTCCGGCACGACGCTGCAAACCAGTTACACCGTCTCCACCACGACGAACTTCTACGTCTCCGCGGCCCTCGAGAGCGGCATGTACTCGACCGGCGCCACGACCTCGCTCACCGACATGGTCGACAGCTACGGTGGTGCGATCATCAACGGCACGCTGTTCAACTTCAACGGCTTCGCCACCGCCGACGCCGGCTGCGGCGGCCGGCAGTACGTCTATCCGACGCAGGACATCGGCGGCATCGACGTCACGCGCAAGGTGTATGTGCCGGCCGCGGACACGTTCGGGCGCTGGTTGACGATCCTCACCAACACCACCGGCGGGACGCTGAACGTCAACTACGCGACCCAGAACAACGTGGGTTCCGACGGCAATACCGCGATCGGCCAGACCTCCGACGGCGACACGACCCCCGAAATCAGCGATCTCTGGGTGGCCACGGGCGGCGACGTCGACGATCCGAGGATCTGCCACCTGATGCAGGACGGGGTCAGCCCGGTCACGGTGAGCAGCCTGAACTTCCTCGCCACGGACGACAATACGGACTGGACCTACGACTTCACCCTGGCCGCGGGCGAGACGCGCATCATCATGCATGTCTCGTCCGGTCAGCCGACGATCGCGGCGGCCGAGGCGAAGTGCGCCGAGCTCGCGGCTCTTCCCCCCTCGATCTTCCAGTGCATGTCGCAGGTCGAGTCGGCGCAGCTCGCCAACTTCTCCTCCACTGGACCGGCCCCGTCGATCGTCGAAGTGCCCACCCTGAACAGCTGGGGCTTGGGGCTTCTCGCCGTTCTGCTGATGGCGGGTGGCGCCGTGATGCTGGCGCGCCGGCGCACGGCCTGATCCCCGCGCCGTAACACGGACTTTTCCTGGCGGCCTGCGGAGCGATCCGCAGGCCGTTCGTGCGTTCAGGAGAGCTGCGTCAGGGCGTTTCCCAGCGCATCTCGCGCAGGCTGTAGAGCTCGCCGCTCGGATAGTGGCGGTAGCCCGAGAGCCCGGCGGGCAGGACCGCGACGTTGACCTTGGTGAACAGCGAGAGGTAGGGCAGGTCATGGGCCACGATTCGCTGCGCCTCGAGGTAGAGCGGCCGGCGCGCGGCGCGGTCGGGGAGGCGAGCGCCCTGCTCGACGAGCGCGTCGAAGCGTGGATTGGAATAGTGCCCCCGGTTCGAGCCCGCAGGGGGCGTGCGCTGCGAGTGCAGAACGAGCATGTAGATGTCGGGGTCGGCGATGCCGGTCCAGGTCAGGCTGAAGAGCTGGAAGCTGCCGCGCTTGATGTCGGCGTAGAAGGTCGCGAACTCGTAGGAGCGGATCTCGATTTCGACGCCGACCTCGCGCCACATCGACTGGAGGATCTGCGCCTGGAGGACGGCAGTCTCGTCAGTCGATGTCTTGTAGGTGAGGTGGAGGCGCGGCAGCGGTCCGTCGCCATCCGGGTCCTGAAAGCCGGCTTCGTCGAGGAGCCGCCGGGCCGCCGCCGGGTCGAACGGGGTCACCTCGAGGTCGTCGTTGCGCGCCCAGTTGCCCGGCGGCAGGAGCGTCTCGGTGACCACGCCGAGGCCGCGCCAGAGCGTGCGCACCAGCTGCTCGCGGTCGAGCGCCAGGGCGAGGGCGCGGCGCAGGCGTGGATCGGCGAGCAGCGGGTCGGTGAGGTTGAGGCCGAGGTAGACGTAGTTGGCGCCGGTCGAAGTCGGCACCGCAAAGCGCGGGTCGGCGCGGAACAGCGGGACGACATCCGGCGGCAGAGCGTTCACCACCAGCTGCACGCTCCCCTTGCGCAGCTCGAGGACGCGCACCGTGGCCTCCGGAACCTCGCGCAGGACGACCCGGTCGAGCCGCGGCCGGCCGCGATAGTGGCCGTCGAACGCCGCGAGCTCGACGGTGTCGGCGGTGCGCGAGACGAAGCGGAACGGGCCGGTGCCGACCGGCGCGCGGTTCATCGCCGCGGGCGAAGTGCCGGCAGGGACGATCCCGAGGTACGAGGTCAGGTTCGGCAGCAACGCCCCGTAGGGCTCCGAGAGCACGAAGTCGACGGTCGCCGGATCGACGGCGACCACGCGCTCGAGGTAGGCGAAGGCGCCGCGCTTGGAGCTCGTGACCGTGCCGTCGAGCAGCGTCTGGAAGGTCCAGACGACATCGTTGGCGTCGAAAATCGAGCCGTCGTGAAAGCGCACGTCCCGGCGGAGATGGAAGCGCCACCGCGCCCCGCCGTCCCTTGCCTCCCAGGACTCCGCCAGGGCGGGAATGAAGTTGCCCGCCTCGTCCTTGCTCACCAGGCCGTCGAGGAGGAGCTCGAAGACGCGGCTCGAGGCCTGGTCGGTGGCGACCCGCGGATCGAGGTGGATCGGCGCGCTCTCGAGCGCCACGGTGAGCGAGTTGTCCGCCGGCCGGCGCGGCGGCGGCGCCGGGCCGCAGGCGCAAGCGAAACCTCCGATGGCGAAGAGGGCGAGGCAAGCGAGCCTACCGCCGGGCAGCGTTCTCATCACCTACGAGCGTAGCAGCGAGTCCGCCTGTCCCTCGCCTCGCCGGGGCCGAGCGCTCTGAGGATCAGGGACAGACGGGCGCCGGCAGGCTCAGACTCCAGTCGCAGCGGTCGCCTGATTCGAAACCGTCGGCGAAAACGTCGTGGGTGACCTCCAAGCTGCCGGCGGCGAGGGCGAGATGACCGTTGGCGACGGTCTCGGAGAGGGTCGCCGCGCCGTTGACCAGCGTGGCGCTCGCCGAGGCCAGGGTCAGGGTGATCAAAGTGCCGAGCGGCGCGGCGGCCGAGAGCGTGAAGCGCAGGGCGCCGATCAGGTTGCCGGGCGGCGGCGCGTCGAGGGTGAAGACGAGCGGATCGGTCCCTTCGTCGAAGCTCATCAGGACGATGATGTGGTTCGCCGCCGGCGTGATGACCGGAAAGACCGGCGTGTGCCCCGCGGTCACCCCCGCCTGCACGAAGGTGACCGCAGTGACGTGCTCCGGCGGCGCGAAATCGAGCCGGAAGGCGAAGCCCTGGATCTCGAGGTTGGTGCCGTCGCCCTCGTCGAGCAGAGTCCCGGAGAGATCGCGAATCGTCACTGGAACGTCGCGCGTCTGCCCGGGCAGGCCGCCGATCGCGGCGACGCCGAGGACATCCTGGGCGCTCGCGGAAGGAGTGCTCGCGAACGCCAGAACGAGCGAGAGAGAGGCGAGTGCTCTCACGGCTTGTCGAGGGTCGGCGAGGAGGTGATGGTGAGCCTGCCGTCGGCGAGCTCGAGCCAGCCGTTGGGGACGGTCTCGTAGGTGGTTCCGGCCTGATTGGCGAGCATCGTCGTTCCGGGGTCGAGCCGCAGATCGAGCGTCGCGTGGCTCGGCGCCGAGGGGGCAAGCTGGACGACGAGCGTCGCGACTCGCTGGCGGAGCCGGCTCGAAGAGAAGCCCAGGAAGAGGGGGGCGGTGGCCTCGTCGTAGACGGTGACGAGCGCGGCCTGTCCGGGCCTCTCCGGCCGGCTCTCGAAGGTGGGCTCGTTCTTGGCCAAAGGACCGGCCGGTTCGAGGGTGAGGGCGGCGATGCCGTCGCAGGGGGCACAGCGGACGGTGAGCGCCAGCGCTTGCACCCGATCGCCAAACGGCCGTTCGGGTCCGAGGGGAGTGCCGGGTCGATCGACGAGATCGATCGGAATGCGGACGGTCGCGCCAGGCGCTGCGGTCGCGGAGCCGACGTTCAGGCGGGAGCGGCCCTCAGGTTGGATGGCGGCTTCCGGCTCGTCGCCAACGCGGCGCGTCGAGGATTGCACGACGGGCGCAGCAGTTTCGAAACCACCGCCGATGATCGGCACGGGGAACGGCCCGCCGGAGAAGTAGTTGTTGATCAGGTAGAAGATGTCGGAAACGGTCACGGCGTTGTCGCCGTTGGCGTCGGCGTTGCCCAGTGGCGGCGGCCCGTCGGCGAAGAAGAAGTTGATCAGGTAGAAGATGTCGGCGACGCCATAGCTGCCGTCGCCGTTGGCGTCGCCGGCAGTAGTCGAGAAGGCGACTGCCGGACAGGCGTCGGACTCGTTCCAGGCGGCGTTCAGGGCGCGCACCTGGTAGAGGTGGGTCGTGCCAATGCCGTAGCCACCGTCGTCGAACTGGGTCGTCGCCGCGATCGTCCTGGCGAGCGGCAGGCCGTCGCGGTAGACGTCGTAGCGGAAGATCCCCGACTCGGGGTCGGTGACCGGATCCCAGTCGAGGCGCACGAGATTGTCGAACGAGGCGACGTCGAGCGCCGGGCAAGGCGGCGCGGTCACGTCGGCCGTGACGCACGCGCCGGTTTCGAAGTAGCGGTATCCGTCTGCGCCGACCACGTAGCCGAGGGTCACGCCGTTCCAGGCGAGTTGGCCGATGCTCTGGTTCGTCCAATAGCGCTCGCCCGGCAGCACGGCGCCGTTCGTCTGGAGCTCGACCTCACGCGTGCCGACGATGCCTCCCGCGGCGTGCACTAGGTGGAAGTACCCGTCCCCGGGGGTCCAGTAGAGGAGCGGGTAGAGGTCGCGCTGCGCCGTCGAGACCGCGGTGACCGCCGATTGGGCGAAGGAGCCGTCGAGGTTCAGGCGCACGAAATAGATATCGTCGAGCGGCGGATCGAGATTGCGGAGCTCCGCCCAGGCGAGGCCGAGATCCGTGCCCGTCCAGATCAGATGGAATGCCACGGCCATGTCCGCCTGCGTGGGCGTGGTGAGCAGCGCATCGAGAACGACCGGCGACCCGTCGGGGGCGAGGAAGGTGTAGTGGAGGCTGTTGTCGGGGTTTCGCCAGACGACGGCCCAGCCGCCTCCCGTCCAGCGCATCTGCGGCGCCGGCCCGGCGACACTCCCGACTGGAATCAGCAGGTCGGTGCCAACGGGTATTCCATCGGGTGCGACGCGCAGGAAGTTGAAGCCGCCGCCGCGGGGCCAGAGCAGCCCGTAGACCTCGCCGGAGAACTCGATGGCGAGGCTGGTGGAGGTGCCGATCGTCGACACCGATCTCTCGCCCACGACCGGCGCGCCGGTCGCATCGTAACGTGCGAACCAGAGGTCGTTGGTCGTGACGTCGCGCCAGGCCACTGCGAGCTCCGTGCCGACCGACGTCAGGGCGATCGCGCCGCGCGTCGGCGTCGAGGTGAGCGGCGAAAGGGTGGCCGACGCGGCCCCCGAGCCGTCCCAGATCTTGGCCTGGATCAGGTAGGGGCCGCTCGTCCGGTCCAGCCAGAGCGTCGCGAAGCCAGCCCCGAGCGGAACCACCTGGTTGGCGGAAAGCGGCGCGTTCGTCGGGTCGTGCCCCGAGGCCAGAGCAACGACCGGTCCGGGAGTCGAGCCGTCGCCGACCGGAACGAGCACTCCTCCGAGGTCGAGCGCGCCCACGCGATCTTCGAAAACGACGAGGAAGTCGCTGCCGTTCCCGGCGACGTCGTACATCCAGGAATTGAAACCGTCCACGGGGGTCACATTGTCCAGGTCCCCGATACGGATGCCGCTCGCGTCCGCTTCGAGACGGCAGACCTCGCGGGAGCTGCCGCAGGCGCCAAACGCGGCAAAGCCGCCGCTGGGCTTGCGGGTGAGCCACGCCATGCCGCCGTCGGTCACCGGATCGTCGGAGAGGCGCATCGCAGGTCCCAGCGGGACGCCGGCACTGTCGAAGCGCCGCATCCAGGTGGTGCCGAGGTAGCCGGCGTCCGGGTCCCACTCGGCGTCGACCCACGTGACCGCCCAACCGCTGCCGTCGGCGACCACGGTGCCGCCCCAGGTTCCGATAGCGGAGAAGAAGCCGTCGAGGAGCGTCGCGCTCCCCTCGAGGGCGCCGTTCGACTCCTCCATGACCTGGAAGTAGATAGCGACGTCGTTGTTGCTGATCTCGTGCCAGAGCACGCCGTATTTGCTCGTGGCGGCATTCCAGGCGGCGTCGACGTCGGAGACGTGCGAACCGGGCGGCGCAAGCACGGTGACCGGGCCGAGCTCGACGTCGCCGTCGGCATCGAGCCGGCGGTAGACGAGGTCGAGCATCGGCGGCGTCACGTAGGCGAGATCGAAGAAGCCCCAGTGCGTGCCGTCCCAGACGAGCGCCGGCGGCAAGTTGTCCTCGAAGGGATGGTTGTCGGTCGAGGAGGAGATGCGCACGCCGCCGCGCGCGACGCTGCCATCCGCCGCGAGGAGGGCGAAGAAGGTGCTGTTGGTGAGCGGCGTTCCCGGTTCCCCGGGAAGCCCCTGGGTCCACATGACCCCCCAGTGGCCGGAAGTGGCGTCGCTCCAGGCGAGGACCGGTTTGGTGGAGCGGATCCGATCCGCCCCGCTGGCCGCGTCGCTGACCCGGATCTGCGGGCCGCTGGGCGCGAGCGTCGTGGCGTCGAAGCGCCGGAAGTAGATCTCGTCCTGAACGGCATCCTCCCGTCCGTACCAGGCGACCCCCCAGTGGGTGCCGCTCCAGGCCGCGGAAGGGGCCATGGCCCAGCTGGTCGCAGGCGCCGCGACGACGACGTCGAGGCAGGTCTTCGCGGCGGCCGCCGGGAAGGTCGAGGCCGCGGCGACGTTCGAGCGCTGCGAGTCGGCCGGCACGAGGGTGACCAGACGATAGTAGTAGAGCGTTGCGGGCGCGAGACCGGTCGTGTCGAGGTAGCTCGTCGCGTGCGCTCCGAGTGTCGTGACGGTCGACCAGCTCGCGCTATCGGTCGAGCGCTCGAGGCGGAAGCCGGTCTCGTTCTGATTGGGATCGTTCCAATCGAGTTGGATCGCCGCGCTAGCGGTGGCGTAGGCCCGCAAGGCCGAGGCGGCGTTCGAGAGCACGGTGATCTGGCCGTCGGCAAGGGCGAGCCAGCCGTTGGCCGGGGTCTCCTCGCTCGACCCCGCTTGGTTCGCGAACAGGGTTGCGGTCGGGTCGAGCGTCAGGTCGATCGTGCCGGCAGGCGCAGTGGCGGCGAGAGTGACCGTGATCTTCAACACCTGGTTCCCGGGCGCGGTGGCGTCGAGGGTGAAGGGGATCGGATTCGTAACTTCGTCGAAGGTGCCGAGGTAGCTCGCGGTCGTGGCGGTGGTCGGGCTCGCCTGGAAGACCGGCGTCAGGCCCGCGGTGATGCCGGCGCGCGCGAAGAGCTTGCTCGCGACGGACGAAGCAGGCGTGAAGGTCACCTTGTACGACAGGCTCTGGATGCGGCTCCCCGCCGGCTGGTCGACGCCGAGCGGTGACGCGCTCGCATCGCGCGCGAAGACGGGAACCTCGATCGTCGCCCCGGGCGCAGCGGCGACGCCAGTGCTCACCGTGGCGCCGTCCTGCGCGGCGAGAAATGCTGGCAGGAAAAGGAGGCTAATGATTCCCAGGGCGACAACCCAACTGGGCCCGAGATTGCGGCAGCGTCGAGACATCATGAGCATCTCCTTCACCTGGAAAGCAGGAAGCGCGAGCAGGGTATCGGCGTTCATGGCTTGGTGACTGTCGGTCCGGCTGCGATAGTGAGCCGGCCGTCGGCGAGCTCGAGCCAGCCGTTGGGGCCGGACTCGTGGGTGGTGCCGGCCTGGTTGGAGAGCAGCGTGGTGCCGGGATCGAGCCGCAGCTCGAGGGTCGTGCCGGCGGGCGCCGAAGGGGCGAGCTGGACGACGAGCATGGCGACGCGCAGGCGGCGGTCGCTGGTGGAGAGGCCGAGGAAGAGCGGCGCGGTCGCCTCGTCGTAGGCGGTGACGAGGGCGGCATATCCTGGCCTTCCCGGACGGCTCTCGAAGGTGGGTTCGTTCTTGGCCAGAGGACCGGCCGGTTCGAGGGTGAGAGAGGCGATGCCGTCACAGGGGGAGCAGGCGACGGCAAGGGCCAGGGCCTGGACGCGGTCGCCCCACGGTCGCTCGGGTCCGAGAGGAGTACCGGGTCGATCGACGAGATCGATCGGGATGCGCACCGTCGCGCCGGGTGCGGCGGTGGTGGAGCCGACGATCAGGCGCGATCGGCCTTCACGCTGCATCACCGAGTCCGGATCGACTTCGGAGCGCTGCGCCGAGGTCTTCCGGACGGAGGTGACTGCCGCAAGACCACCGCCAGTAATCGGTGCGGGCGGCGGTCCGCCGGAGAAGATGTAGTTGATGAGGTAGAAGATGTCGGTCACGGACACGGCGCCGTCGCCATTGGCGTCGGCGTCGCCGGCCGGCGGCGCGCCGTCGGCGAGGAGGAAGTTGACGAGGTAGAAGATGTCGGCGGCGTCGACCGCGCCGTCGCCGTTGGCGTCGCCGGCGGTGGTCGAAAAGGCGAGTGTCGGGCAGGCGTCCGATTCCTGAAACGCCCCGTTCATCGCCCGCAGCTCATAGGTATGAGTCGTCCCGGCGACATAGCCCACGTCGTCCCAGGCGAGGGTCGAGGCGGCGAGCTCGGCAAGCAGCCCCGAATCGCGATAAAGGTCGTAGCGCCAGATTCCTGATTCCGGGTCGGGCACGGCAGGCCATGAGAGATGGACCTGGTCGGCGAGCGAAGAGACCGACAAGGCCGGGCAGAGGGGCGCCGTCGCATCTTCCAAGCAGGCGCTGGTCTCGAAGTAGAGCTCGCTCAGTTGCGGCCACACGATCCCCAGGGTCGCGCCGTTCCACGCCACCGCGCTCAGCCCGTCGCGGTTCGACCAGAAGCGCTCTCCCGGCAGCACCGTGCCGTCGGCTTGGATCTCGATTTCGCGCACGCCGGGCGCGAAGCCGAGGGTGTGGACGAGATGGAAGGTGCCGTTCGCCCAGTAGAGGCGAGGGAACTGGTCGGCCATGGGCCCGCTGACCGCCGCAAACTCTGGGAAGAGCTTGCTGCCGTCGCGGTTGAGAACCGTGAAGTAGATGTCCATGCCCGGTGGGTCCGAGCCCAGGAAGTCCCGCCACGCCACCCCGAGGACCTGGCCGTTGAAGACCATGTCGAACTGGTTGTGGGCGATCCCCAGGGACGCTGGGCTGAGAACGGTCGGTCCGTAGCGCACGGTCCCGTCCCGGTTGAGGAGGACGTAGTTGAGGGCTCGATCCGTGCTCTGGTAGAAGACCGCCCAACCCTCCACGGTCCACTGCAAGCGGGGTGTCGGCCCCCGCACGCCCGAGGCGACCGGAACCTGCAGCGCGCCGACCGGACTGCCATCCGGCGCCACGCGCTGGAAGCGCAGCTGGCCGTTGCCGACCCCGACGACGCCGTAGTTCTCGCCATCGAAGCCCATTACGAGGGAGCCACCGATGCCGCTGGCGATCACCGTCTCCGCGACGATCGCGGCGCCGTTGGCGTCGTAGCGGGAGAAGACGAAGTTGCCGGATCCTTGGAAGGCGACGGCGAAAGTGTCGCCGACCGCCGCCAGCGCCGCCGAGCCAGGCGGCGTCGAGCTCAAGGGAAGGAGGTTGGCGAGGGTTGCGCCGCTGCCGTCGAAGGTGCGGGCGTAGGCGAGGTTGGCGCCGGAGACCGCGTCGGTCCACAAGGCCACGAAGCCGGCCCCGAGCGGGGCTACCTGGGGGTTTCCGGGCCCGAAGATGGAAATCGGGTTGCTCGGACTGTGGGCTGACGTGAAGGGCACTTCAGGCCCCGGGTTGCCGGCGGCGTCCACGACCAGGCCCCCCACCTCGGCGGTACCCGGGCTGTTGTCGTTCCACACCACCAGGTAGCGATCGCCATCCGGCGCCAGCCGCAGATAGGAATTGTGCAGGCCGTCGTCGGCGGTCACGAAAGTGCGGCTGCCGGTGCGAGCGCCGCTGGCGTCGGCACCGAGTCGCCCGATTTCGTAGCTGCCGCTCCCCAAATAAGAGTAGCTCTGGGTCACGACGACGAACTCTCCACTGGAGAGACTCTTGACCTGGGGCAGGATGTCGTAGGCCGGGTCGTTCACGTCCGGGTCGTTGCTCAGACGCTCGGGGCCCGGGCCCAGCGGCGTGCCCGCGGAATCGACCCGCCGCAGGAAGACGGCCAGGTCGGTGAACGGTTCGGCAGTGTCCTCCGCCCAGGCCACCGCCCAGCCCCCGCTCGGCGGGATCAGCGGATCCCAGGTCACGGTCAGGCCCCAGCTGCCGTTGGGATCGGAGAAGGAACCGAGAAGGGCCGGCGCACCGAGCGTGGCACCGGTCGACTCTTCAACCCGCTGGAAGTAGATTTCGAAGGTCGCGTCCACCGACCGGATCCAGGCCACACCGTACTCGCTCAGGGGCGCGCTGAAGGCGGCGTCGATCTCCCACTCCTGGTGCCCCGGAGTGGATGTCACGCTCACCGGCCCCAGGACGCGGTCTCCGTTGGGGGCCAGGCGCCGGTAGACGAGGTCGTTGAAGGGCGGAGCCGCTCCTTCGGCGGTGAAGAACCCCCAGTTCGTCCCGTCCCACTCCAGGATGGGGTGACGGTTGGCCGTGGGAACGAACGTGAACGGGGTGAGGTCGAGGCGAACTCCGCGGCGCGCGATGCTGCCGTCGGCGTTCAAGAGGGCGAAATACCCGAGGGCGGTGGCGACCTGTCCGGGCTCGACCCGCTGGCTCTCGTACCAGGCCACCCCGAACTGGCTGCCGTTCCAGGCCACCGCCGGATACTGCGAAGTCGAGTCGCTCTGGCTGACGTTGAGCGGCGCGCCGATGGGCGCGAGCGTCGTCGAGGCGAAGCGCTGGAAGTAGATCTCGTCGAGGTTGCCGCCGCTGCGCTCCTGCCAGACCACCCCCCACTCGCTTCCGTTCCAGGCCGCGAACGGGAAGCGCGCCCAGTCGCGCTGCAGCGACAGTTGCGTGACGCAGGTCTTCGCCGCGACGGCCGGGAAGGTCGAGGTGGCCGCGACATTGGACCGCTGCGAGTCGGCCGGGATCAACGTGACCAGCCGGTAGTAGTAGAGCGTCGCAGGCGCGAGGCCGGTCGTATCGAGGTAGCTCGTGTCGTTGGCTCCGAGCGTCGCAACGGTCGACCAGCTCGCGCTGTCGGGCGAGCGCTCGAGCCGGAAGCCGGTCTCATTCTGATTCGGATCGAACCAGTTGAGCTGGATCTCCGAGCTCGAGACCGCGGCAGCGAAGAGGCCCGAAGCCGCGTTCACGCCGACCAGGATCTGGGCGTGGAAGATCTGCAGGTTGCCGTTGTTGGGCTTGCTTTCGCTCAGGGTGCCGGCCTGGTTGACGAGCTCGCTGGTGGCGGCGTCGAGGAAGAGGTCGATCGGTCCGGCGGGCAGGTTGGATGCCAGGGTCAGGGAGAGCCGGGCGACGACGTCGCCGGGCCCGGCGCCGTCGAGCGTGAAGGGGATCGGATCGGTCGCCTCGGCGAACGAGGCGAGGTAGGCGATCGAGCCCGCGGTGACCGGGGCGAGCTCGTAGAGCGCATCGAGGCCGAGCAGGACGCCGTCGCGCACGGCGCTCGCCGCCGCCATGGCGTTCATTGGGAAGAGCACCTTGAAGACGAGCCCCTGGATACGCTCCCCGGCGGGGCGGTCGAGGCCGAGCGGGGTCAGGCTCGCGTCGCGGACGTAGACCGGGATGTCGATCGTCTCGCCCGGCAGGCCGGAGCGCCCGGTGCCGAGGGTGAGGCGATCGAAGCCTTCGGTGAGGCTGAAATTGGGTCCGAATTCGGAGGTGTTGCCGGCGAGGTCGGTCGCCGTCGCGGTGAGGAGCGACGTGCCGGCGGCGAGCGGTAGATTCGTCGAGAAGTGGCCGCCCGCGTCTGCGGACGCGGAGCCGCGGTAGTTCTTGCCCTCGCCATAGCCGGAGGGATCGCCGTCGGAGAAGAAGAACTCGACGGTCGCATCGGGCGGCGCCGTGCCGGAGATGGTGTAGATCCCGCCTCCGGCGGGCGCGACGTTGGCGATCTCGGGGTGATTGAGAACGGCGTTCGCCCCGACGTCCAAGTCTCCGGCGTCGTTGGCGAGCGGGCTGCAGCAGCAGGAGAGAGCGATCCCGCCGCCGACGTTACCGTGGATCGAGTTCCGGGTGATGGTGTTGCGCTCGGAGGGGATCCGCAGTTGGAAGAGCTCGCCGCAGAGGCCCGGCTCGTTCGCCCCGCATCCGGCGGGGGGCGCCGCGCCGGTCGAGAGCGTTGCGGTGCCGGGGCCCGAGATCGCGAGCGTGAAATAGGCCATGCCGCCGCCCTCGAAGAAGGAGAGCTCGAGTGTGTGCGCGCCAGCGGCGAGGCCGATCGTCACCGAGAGCGGACCGGGACCGATTCCGGAGAGCCGCTCGACGGAGTCCACCAGCAGGCGGGCTTCGTCATCGAGCTGGGGAATCTCGAACAAATAGTCGCCGGTGTCGCCGAGCGAGAGCTCGCCGGTGAGTCGCATGCCGAAGTTCTCGGAGAAGGGGGCGCCACTGCCGTCGGTAGGCACGATCCCGTCGGTACTCGCGAAGCTCCCGCAACCGTCGGTGAAGTCGATCCGCGGGTAGACGCGCGTGTCGTCCGGCGTGAACCCGGTGAAGAGCGGGTCGACATAGGTGCCGAACTCAGTCACCGAGATCCCGATTTCGCCGTTGTAAGCGATGACGTTGTAGGGCCCGATCTGGTTGTCGTTGCCGCCGACGTGGCGGATCCCGAGCTGGCCGTTGCCATGCCCACCAGCGGCAGAGAGATCGGTGCCGAAGTAGTTGCACTCGACGAGGTTGTTGGAGCCCTGGATGTGCAGGCCGTCGCCGTCGAAATCGAAGAAGGCGATGCCGCGCACGACGTGGTTGTTCGAAGTGAGCGCCGAGCCGTCGGCGCCCGGACCGGCAGCGCTGCCGTCGATCCCGATGTCGGCGTCGCAGTCGTCGTCGAAATCGCCGTCGATCGTCGTGCCGTCCTCGCTCAGGTCGGGGAGCTGAGAGGCGAGCGCGATCGTGCCGCCGGCCAAGCCGGGCGCGAACGTGATCGTGGTCTGTACGCCGTCGGAATTGGCGAGGCCTATCGCCTCGCGCAGCGTCCCTGGGCCGCTGTCGGCGAGTGAGGTCACGGTGATTGCGCCGATCGGCACAACCGCTGCAAAATGTACCGACGAAAGGACGAGGACGGGAAGGAACCACCGGCGAGGGGCGCACGACATGGCACCTCCTCTCTCGGGTCGTACTCGAGGCGACAGGTCCGTCGCCGGGGCCGGCCTGGAGGGAAACTATTGTGAAGTACTTAACACCTTCAGCCCCGTGGATCGCCGTGCAGTTGGGTGGGCCTCCCCCTCCCCTGGGGGGTGGGTTCCCGGCGAGCCGGCGAAGAGCTCGCCCGGGCTACTGGTTTCCGCTCCCGGTCGCGCTGGTACGAGCCGCGCTCAGTACCACTCGAGCAGCGAGATGCCGAGCCCGATGCGGGTCGAGCTGGCGTTGTAGTCGATCAGGCTCTCGCCGTAGCCGTGGAAGACCTGCAGGTAGCCTTTGAGGTCGCGGTGGATCGGAAAGACCCAGCCGAGCTCGAGGGCGCCGTGCGAGCGCTCGCCGCCGCGCAGCGAATGGCGGGCCATGAGGGAGATTTCGTGGTCGCGCACGCGCCGCACGAGCAGGACGTCGCCGCGGCCGACGTAGTCTTCGATGTCGGGGTTGTCCTCCTCGCCCGCGACCTCGGGCAGCCGCCACCAGGGCCGGAGCGATGAGCGTCCACGCCTGGCGCTCGAAGCCGATCATGCCGATGACCCGGTTCCAGCTGCGCGAGTAGGGCAGGTCCTTGCCGTTCGACTGGTGGTTCAGGCTGACGCCGACGAGCCGTCCGTCGAGGCCGAGGAGGTGGTAGCGGGTGCCGAAGACGAGCATCAGCTCCGGTTCGTAGTTGGTCTCGCGGAAAGGGCGGGACTCTGCGCTGCTGTACACCTGCCAGCGCGACGACTGCGTGTAGCCGAACCACAGGTCGCCGCGCTCGCCGAAGATCTCCTGCGCGACCTTGGTCTTGAAGCTGATCTGGAACTTGGCCTCGAAGTTGTCCTGACTCTCGGAGACTTCGACCGAATGCCCGGGAGCCGGGCTCGACGGGAACTGGTTGGGATCGTCGGCCCAGACACCCGGCAGGACGTACAGCGGCTTGTAGGCGCGCAGTCCGAAGGTGCCGAGCTTGGCCTTGCGCGAAAGCTCCCAGCGGCCGTCGAGGAGCGAGCTCGCGACCGGTGGCTCGGCCGCGCCGGGCGGCGCCGGGGCCGGGCGCGTCATGAGCTCGGGCCTCTGCGGCGCCGGCGGCGCCTCCGCGACGCTGCCCGGACGCCGGTCCCGCCCCAGCGCCCGGTCGTAGCAGGCCAGGCGCTCGGCATCGGCGGCGATGCCGACGCAGGCTTCGGGCGAGATTGGGTCTCGTCCTGGGCTTGCGCCGGAGAGACCTGGAACGGGGCGAGGTTGCAGAGGAGGACGAGAGGAAGGCTTCGCAGAGCCTTTGGTAAGATCATCTGATTCGCGCTCACTTGGCGCCCTGATGGTAACACTGCGATGTTCGGCCGCCGGTTTGTGCGGCGCTTTCCTTGAGGAGCTCCCGAAGTGATTCGACACAGTTCGCGCCGCGTGCTGCAGGCTGCAGCCTCTCTGACACTTCTCTGGACCCTCGGTTCCGCCGCCCTTCCCGCGGCCGATGCGCACGCCAGTCCCCGGGCGGTGGTGCTCGGTTTCGACGGCGCCGACGCCAAGCTCACCGCGCAGTGGATGGACGAGGGCAAGCTCCCGAACCTCGCCAAGCTCCGCGCGCAAGGCACGTTCTCGCCCCTGCGCTCGACGATTCCGTCGCAGACGCCGGTCTCCTGGTCGACCTTTTCGACCGGTCTCAACCCGGGCCGGACCTCGATCTTCGACTTTCTGAAGCGCGACACCAAGACCTACCGTCCGAGCTTTGCCGCTTTCGACGAGTCCTCGAAGCCGTTCCTGTTCGGCGCGATGAACGGTCCGGCGGTCGCCGCCATCGCCGCGGCGGTGCTCTTCCTCGTCCTCTTCCTGCTCCTCAAGCTCTTCCGCGTCCGGCTGAAGGTCGCCGCTGTGGCCGCCGCGGTGCTCGCGGTCGCCGCCGGCGGCGGCGGCTACTGGGCGGGGCGCACGCTCCTGCCCGAGAAGGTGCCGTCGGTGATCAACCGCCGCCAGGGCGATACGTTCTGGAAGGTGCTCGGCGACGCCGGCAAGCACGTGCGCGTGATGCGCATGCCGGTGACCTTCCCGCCGGAGCCGTTCCCGCACGGCGAGATGCTCTCCGGTCTCGGCACGCCCGACCTCTCGGGCCGGATCGGGAAGCCGTTCTACTTCACCTCCGAGCTCTTCTTCCAGCCGCGCGGCGGCAACGAGGTCTCGATCGAGATCGTCGAGCTCGAGGACAACAAGGGGACGCTCGCGACCGAGATCAAGGGGCCGCCGAACAAGCTCTTCCCGAAGCAGTCGGACTACATCCGGATTCCGATGACGATCGAGGTCGCCGCCGACAAGTCGAAGGTCGACATCGCGGTCTCGGATGCGAACCTGGCGCTCAAGCCGGGCGAGTGGAGCCCCTGGGTGCGCTTCGTCTTCCCCTTCAACGCGCTGATCAAGGTCTCGGGCATCGGCCGCTTCCGGGTGCTGTCGATCGAGCCCGAGGTGCGGATCTATCTCTCGCCGATCCAGTTCGATCCTTCGGATCTGCCGGCGATCTTCGACGTCACGGCGCCGCGCGCTTTCGCGGGCGAGCTCTCCTCGCGCTTCGGTCTCTTCAAGACCATCGGCTGGATGATCGACACCTGGTCGATCAAGGGCGGCACGATCGACGATCAGGTCTTCCACGAGGACACCGATTTCACGGTCGTCGAGGAGGAGAAGATCCTCGCCGGGCTCCTCGAGGACGACTGGGACGTCTACTTCCACTACTTCGAGTTCACCGACCGGGTGCAGCACGTGATGTGGCACCACACCGACCCGCAGCATCCGCTCTACACCGCCGAGGGCCACGCCAAGTACGGCGACTCGATCCTCAGGGCCTACCAGCAGATGGACCGGATCGTCGGCAAGGTGATGGACAAGGTCGCGACCATGCCGGCCGGGACGACGCTCCTCGTCTCCTCGGACCACGGCTTCGCGCCCTGGCGCCGGACCATGAACTACAACACCTGGCTCGCCACCGAAGGGCTACCTCGTGCTCAAGGGCGCGAGCGGCCACCAGGCGAATCTCGAGGATCTCTTCGACCAGGGGCAGTTCTTCCAGGACGTCGACTGGTCGAAGACCCGCGCCTACGCCATGGGTCTCGGCAACATCTACGTCAACCTGAAGGGCCGTGAGGGCCAGGGAATCGTCAATCCGGGCGCCGAGTACGACGCGCTCACCGCCGAGATCCGCGCCAAGCTCCCGCAGTACGTCGATCCGCAGAACGGCGAGCATCCGGTGGCCTATGTCTTCACCCGCGACGAGGCCTACGGCACCTATGACCCGGCGCTCATTCCGGACCTCTTCCCGTCCAACGCATCGGGCTACCGCGTCGGCTGGCAGGACTCGCTCGGCATCGTCGCCAAGTCGATCGTCGAGCCCAACCTCGACGTCTGGAGCGCCGATCACTGCTCGGTCTATCCGCCGCTGGTGGACGGCATCCTGTTCGCCAACCGCAAGCTCGACCTGTCGCAGAAGCCGTACATGGCCGACATCATGCCGACCCTGCTGGCGCTCTACGACGTGCCGCCGACGGTGAAGCTCGACGGCCGGAGCCTCCTCGCCGGAGACCGGACCCGGAGCCGCCGGAGACACCGGAGGTCAATGAGGAAGCTCGCCGCGCTGGTCGCGCTGGCGTCGCTGCTCGTCGGCGTCGGAGCGCTGCCGGCCCAGGACTCCGCCTCGTCGCGCGAGCAGGAGCTGGAGGCGATCCGCGGTGAGATCGCCAGGCTCACGGCGCGCCTCGAAGCGGTGAAGCAGTCCGCTGCAGGAATCGCCGGCGACCTCGACCGGCTCGAGCTCGAGCTCGAGCTCCAGTCCCAGAAGGTCGCCGAGGCGGCATCGGCGAAGGCGATCGCCGACGAGCGCGCCGCAGCTTCCGAAGCGGCGATCGCGGAGCTCGAGCAACGGCTGGCCGAAGAGCGCAGCAAGCTCCGCCTGCGGCTCACCGGTCTCTACCGGATGGGGCGTCACGGCTACCTCCGGATGCTGCTCTCGCTCGCCCCTGGCGAGGCCCTCCTGCCGGCGGTCCGGGCGTTGCGTTTCCTGGCCCAGCGCGACGCGGCGGCGGTCGCGAGCTTCGAGGAGCTCGCCGCCCGACTGGCGATGGAGCATCGCGAGCTGGATGCCGAGCGCCAGATCGCGCGCGGCTGGTTCGAGCGCGAGAACGATCGCCGCAACCAGTTGGTCGCCCTCGAGCGCCGCAAGTCGCAGATGCTCGCCGGCACCCAGCGGGAGAGCGCCGAGATCGCCAGCGCCGCGCTCGAGCTCGGGGCGCGCGCGCGCAAGCTCTCCAGCTTGCTCGACGCGCTCTACGGCCGCAGCGATCCGGGGCTCGCAGGTCTGCCGATCCGCGACTTTCGCGGCCTGCTCGACTGGCCGGTCGTGGGTCGGGTCACCGCCGAGTTCGGGCCGCGCGTCGACCCCCGTTACGGCACCCGCGTGCCGCACAACGGGCTCGACATCGAGACCGTGCCGGAGAGCGAGGTGCGCGCGGTCTACCCCGGGAAGGTTCTCTTCGCGGCGCCTTTCGAGGGCCTCGGACAGATGGTCGTAGTGCAGCACGCCGGGCGGGTTTTTACGCTCTACGCAGGACTCTCCGAGCTCCGGGTGCGCAAGGACGATGTGCTACTGTTGCACTCGATCGTGGGACGCTCCGGCAGTTCGCTCTACTTCGAGATTCGCGTCGACAAGAACCCCGAGAATCCGCGCGTCTGGCTCAGGTAGCCGGGTCGCCTCCGACCCCCTGACCCCCCTGACCCAACACCCCCCGATCAACCCCGATCCCACCGCCCATGACCCAGACCTCCCTGCAATCGCCTTCCGATCCGCCGCGCGATCCGAATCGCTCGCGCCGTCGCTTTCTCGCGCTCTCGCTCGTCGTATTGCTGCCGCTCGTTGGCGGAGTGCTGTGGAGTGCCGGCGAGACCGGTGACAAGGAGCCGGATCCCGACGCGCTCTACCGCTACCTGGCGATCTTCTCCGAGACCCTGAACCTCGTGCGGCAGACCTACGTCGAGCCGACCGAGATCTCCACTCTGCTCGCCGGGGCGATGGAGGGTTCGACCGACGCTCTCGATCCGTTCTCGATCTACCTGCCTCCCACCGTCTCGCTGGCAGAAGAGGCCGAACTGGTCCCCGGCGTGCGCCATGCCGGTCTGGTCGTCCTCAAGGACCGCGGCGTCGCCTACGTCGCCGGAGTGGAGGAGGGCAGCGCCGCGGTCGCCGCGGATGTGCAGAGCGGCGACATCCTGTCGCGCATCGGCGGACGCCCGACGCGCCAGATGCCGGTCTGGGAGATCAACCACGCCTTCGTGCCGGCCGACGGTCGCGAGCTCGAGCTCGAGGTCGTGCGGCACGGCGAAACCAAGACGCTCAAGCTGAAGCTCACTTCGTCGGCGCCACCGGCGCCGAGCCTGGCGCCGGTCGAGGGCTACCCGATGCTGCGGATTCCGCGCCTCGACAGCGCCGCGGTCGAGGCGACCCGGTTCCTGCTCGCGCGGGCGGTCGCCGAGGGCGCCCAGAAGCTCATCGTCGACCTGCGCGGCATCTCTGGCGGTGAGCCCGAGGCCGGCTATGCCCTCGCCGGGCTGTTCGCCGAGGGCGAGCTCGGCACGCTGCGCGAGAAGGAGAAGGTGGGCAGGAGCTTCGCCGGAACCGGCGCCGGCGGCTACCACGGCGAGCTCGTAGTGCTGGTCGACGGCTACTCGGCCGGGGCCGCCGAGATTCTCGCCGCCGTGCTGCAGCAGAAGGTGGCCGCCAAGCTGGTCGGCACGCCGACCTTCGGCTGGGCCGGCGAGCGCTCGCGCATCGAGCTCGAGGGCGGCGCGCGCCTCTTCCTGACCACGGCGTTCTTCGCCGGGCCGGACGGCAAGCCGCTGTCGGAGCGCCTGACCCCGGACCTCCTGGTCGACGACTTCATCCGCCGCTTCGAGGAGCGTGACCGCCCGCTCTCCGAGCTGATCCTGGAACGCGCCATCCGCTACCTGAAGGGTGAGCCGGAGCTTGTCGAGAAGAAAGCCGCCTAAGGGCGGCCGCGGCGCCGCAGCCTCCCCCAGAAGCCCGCGCCCTCGCCGCCGGAAGAGTCGCTCCGGGCGGGGCCTGCTGCTGCTCGTCGTGGCGCTCGCGCTGTTCGCGCTCGGCGCCCTCTTTGGCGAGCGCATCGTCCAGCGCTTCGCCGCCTGGCGGACTCCAGCCGCGCCGGTCAGCGCCGAGGCGAAATTGCAGCGGCCGCCGGCGCCTGCCAAACCGAAGCCGTCACGCCCGCAGCCGCCGACCGGGGCCAGCGCGCCGACGCCAGCGCCATTGCCGGCGGAGGAGACCGTCGCCCCCGAGACGGCGACCAGCGGCGTGTCCTCCGAGCCGGGTCCTGCCCAGACCAGGGCGCGGGTGGCGATCGTCATCGACGATCTCGGGCGGGATGTCGCCGCGATCGAGAAGCTGAACGCGATGCTCGCGCGCGCCGGCAACGTGCAGCTCTCCTGGTCTGTTCTGCCCTACGAGTCGCGCACCGCCGAGGTCGTCGAGGCGCTGCGCCGCCACGGTGCCGAGATCCTGTTGCACCTGCCGATGGATCCCGAAGGTGCGGGCGATCCCGGTCCGGGCGCGCTCACCACCGGCATGTCGAAGCGCGCGCTCGCGGCGGCGACCGCGGCGGCGCTCGCCGCGGTGCCGGGCGGGGTTGGGGTCAACAACCACATGGGCTCGAAGTTGAGCAGCGACCGCGCGGCGATGGCGGCGATCCTGGGCGAGGTGCGGCGCGAGGGGCGCTATTTCCTCGACTCGCGGACCACTGCCGGGAGTGTCGGCTTCGACGGTCGCGCGCGAGCTCGGCATGCCGGCCGCGAATCGCGACCTCTTCCTCGACGACGATCGCCGAGCCGAGCGCGATCGCGGCGCAGTTCGCGAAGCTCCTGGCGCTGGCGCGGGAGCGCGGCGCGGCGATCGCCATCGGCCATCCGCGCCCGGCGACTCTGGCGGTGCTCGCGGAGGAGATCCCGCGCGCGGTAGCGGAGGGCTTCGAATTCGTTCCGGTCTCCTATCTGCTCGAGCGCAGCGAAGAGCTTCCCGAGTAGTTCTTTTGGGAGGCGCGCAGCGCGGTACGGACTTACGAAGCGCGGAGCGCTTCTAGCGGCCGTCTGCGCCAGGGGGCGGGCGCTGGCGGCGAGGCCGGCGGCGGCGGCGAAGAGGGCCGCCAGCACGATCGCCGCGAGCGGCGGCACGACCTCGAGCCGGAACGGAATCTCCATTCCCTTCTCGAGCACGACGGCTGCCAGCGTCGTGCCGGCGACCGACCCGATGGCGCCGGCGAGCAGACCGACGATCGCCGACTCGGTGGCGAAGAGGCCGCGACCTGCAGGCGGGTCATGCCGAGGGCCTTGCCGAGGGCCGCCTCGCGCCCGCGCTGCGCGGCTCCCGCGGCGACCGCTCCGGCCAGGATCGCGAGGCCCGCGAGCACCGTGAAGCCGCCGAGGAAGCGGACCCCGAGAGCGATGCGCTCGAGCACGGCGCTGACCTTCTCGAGCACTTCGCGGATGGCGAAGACGGTGACGTTGGGCAGGCTCGCGGCGAGAGCGTCCTGGAGGCTGCTGCTCGCCGCCCGCGGGCAGCCGGACCGAGGCGATGCGCATCTGCGGCGCCCGGTCGAGCACGCCGGGCTCGACCACCCAGAAGAAATTGATGCCGAAGCTCTCCCAGCGCACCTTGCGCAGGCTCGAGACGGTCAGCGGAACGGGCACGCCCTGGACGTCGAAGACGATCTGCGAGCCGACCTTGAGCCCGAGGTCGCGCGCGTACTCCTCCTCCACGCTCACCTCGGCGACCTCCGGCAGGCCCCACAGCGTGCCTTCGAGCAGCGTGTTGTCGGCCGGCAGCCGCTCGAGCGAAGGTCAGGCGCTGCTCGCGGGTGAGCGCCCAGCGCCCGCGTTGCCCGCGGTCCTCCTCGGCGTCGTCGGCGTTCGCGGCGGCGGCATCGCGCGCCTTCTCGCGCGCTGCGGCGAGCGTCGCGACGGCGCTCGCCGTCGACCTCCGCCAGGCGCGCCATGACCACCGGCACCGAGTCGACCGAGGTCGCGCCGGCGCGCTCGATCTCGGCGCGCACCGCGGCCCACTGGTCGGGCTGGATGTCGATCAGGAAGGCGGTCGGCGCGCTGGCGGGGAGGTCGGAGCGCAGGCGCGTCGTGAGGCCGTGCTCCGACGGTGCGCATGCCGACGACTACCATCGCTCCCAGGCCCAGGGCGACGACGCTCGCGACAGTCGGCGCGCCCGGCCGGCCGAGCGCCGCCAGGCCGTAGCGCAGCGGCAGCGGCAGCGCCAGGCGCGGCAGCCGGCGGACGACGAGGATGAGGCCGCGGGCGGCCAGCCGCGAGCACGAGCCCGGTCAGCGCGAGGCCGCCGGCGAAGGCGGCGCCGAGCGCGAGCGAACGGGCCTGCACGGCGGCGACCAGGGTCAGCCCGGCGAGCAGCGCCACCGCGGTACCGGCGAGCGCCAGGCGGGAGGGTGGCAGCGGTTCGATCTCCCGGCGCAGGACGCGCACCGAAGGCACGGCGAGCGCGGCGAGGAGCGGCGGCAGGGCGAAGAGCAGCGAGATGCCGAGCCCGAGGCCGAGACCGCGCAGCATGGCGAGCGGCTGGAACTCGATCTGCGGCAGCACCGGCAGGAGCGCGCCGGCGAGACTGGGCACGAGGCGCTCGAGCCCGAGCCCGAGGGCGACGCCGGCGAGGCTGCCGGCGGTGGCGAGCAGCACGGTCTGGCCGAGGTAGATCGCCAGGATCTCGCGCGGCCGGGCACCCAGCGCCTTCAGCACGGCGATCGAGTCGAGACGGCTGGCGAGCCAGGCGCGCACCGTCTGCGCCACGCCGACCCCGCCTACGACCAGCGAGAGCAGGGCGACGAGGCCGAGAAAGCGCTCGGTGCGGTCGACGCCGCGGCGCAGCTCGGGCTGGCCTTCGGCGGCGGTCTCGATGCGGTAGAAGGCGGGGTCGGCGAGCGCGCCGCGCAGGCGGGCGGCGAACGCTTCGACCGCGCGGCGTTGGAGGTGCCCTCGGGCAGCTTCACCAGCAGCCGGTGGTTGACGCGGCTGCCCAGGGCGACCAGGCCGGTCGAACGCAGGCTCGCGCCGGAGAGAAAGAGGCGCGGACCGAGACTGAATGCGTTGCCCAGCCGGTCGGGTTCGGCGAGCACCGTGCCGCGCAGAGTGAAGCGCTTGCCGCCGACGGCGATCGGGTCGCCGAGGCGCAGCCCGAGCCGCGCCAGGAGCTCCGGCGCCGCGACCGCGCCGCCGTCGGCCAGGAGCTCGGCGAGCGGGCGCTCGGGAGCGAGCTGCAGCGTGCCGTAGAACGGGAACTCGCCGTCGACCGCCTTGAGCTCGACCAGCTGGCTGCGGCCGGCGCCCGCGCTGCCCGGCGGCGCCGACGTGACGGTGACCAGCTCGGTGATCCGGGTCGAGCGCAGCGCCCGCGAGCTCCGGGTCGGCCGCCAGGAGCTCGTCGACCGCCGGCGGCACCGGCTTCGGACCGCGGACCCGCAGGTCGGCGGCGAGCAGTTGCCGCGCCTCCCGCGCCAGCGTCGCGCGCAGGCTCGCCGAGAAGCCGGCGACCGCGACCACCGCGCCGACACCGACGGCGAGACAGAGAATGAAGAAGGTCACCCGGCCGCGCGCGCCGCGCGCCTCGCGCCCGATGGGCGCAGGAGAGTCTCAGGCCGCATCCGCCGCCCTCACCGCGTCTCCACGCGCTCGACCCGGCCGTCGCGCAGGAAGACCCGGCGGTCGGCGCGCTCGGCGATCGAGGGATCGTGGGTCACCAGCACGAGGGTGGCGGCGACGTCGGCGCGCAGCTCGTCGAGGACGTCGAGAATCCGTCGCCCCGGTGGCGCCGTCGAGGTTGCCGGTCGGCTCGTCGGCGAACAGGATCTCGGGCCGCGGCGCGAAGGCGCGCGCCAGCGCGACGCGTTGCTGCTCGCCGCCGGAGAGCTGGGCGGGGTAGTGGTGGCCGCGCTCGCCGAGCCCGACGCGATCGAGCAGGAGCGCGCGCGCGCTCGAGCGGGCGCGCCTGGCCGCCGAGCTCGAGCGGCAGCAGCACGTTCTCGAGCGCCGTCATGTTCGACAGCAGCTGGAACGACTGAAAGACGAAGCCGATCTTCCGCCGCCGCAGACGCGCCAGGGCGTCCTCCGAGAGATCCTGGATCGGCGCGCCGTCGATCCAGCACCTCGCCGCTCGTCGGCCGGTCGAGTCCGGCGGCGAGGCCGAGGAGCGTCGACTTGCCGCTGCCCGAGGGGCCGAGCACGGCGACGAACTCGCCTGGCGCGATCGTGAGATCGACAGCGTCCAGAATGGTCAGGATGCGGTCGCCCGACGGCAGGCGCTTGGTCAGCTGGCGGAGCTCGATGGCTGGAATCGGTGGTGTGGTTGGGTTCATCGCTGGCGAACGGGGCAGGTTAGCATGGGGTCATGAAGGTGCACCCTGGTGAATGTACGACGATGGAGCACGAAAAGATCTTTCTGGAAAAGAAGAAAAGGACCGGTAAGGAAAAGAAAAGGACCAGTAAAGGGAATGTGAGGTTCGGGGGCGCCCGCTGGTCTTCTGGAGTGGCGCTGCTCGCGACCCTGCTTGTCGTCGTGCTCTGGGGCGGGCGGGTGCCGGCGCAGGGCGGCGCCCGAGGCGCCGGTCCCGCCGGCGGCGAGCGTCGCTGCAGCGTCCTTCGCCTGCCGCCGCGGCCGCTTCGGCTTCCACTTCCACTTCGACTTCGGACGCCGCGCCGCCGGTGGTCTTTCTCGGCGACAGCCTGACGGCCGGGTTGGGGCTGGGGGAGGAGGTCGGCCTATCCGGCGATCGTCGGCGAGCTGCTCGCGGAGCGCGGCGTCGCGGTGCGGATCGTCAACGCCGGGGTGTCGGGGGACACCAGCGCCGGCGGGCTGGCGCGCGTCGACTGGCTGCTTTCGCTGCATCCCGAGGTCCTGGTCGTCGCGCTCGGGGCGAACGACGGGCTGCGCGGCCAGCCGGTGGCGGCGATCGAGGCCAATCTGCGCGAGATCGTGCGCCGCGCCCGCGCCGCCGGGGCGCGCGTGGTGCTCGCCGGCATGAAGATGCCGCCCAACTACGGCCCCGACTACACGCGCGACTTCGAGGCCCTCTATGCGCGGCTGGCGCGCGAGCTCGGCGCTGCCCTTCATTCCCTTTCCTCCTCGCAGGCGTCGCGGCCGATCCGCAGCTCAACCAGGCGGACGGCATCCACCCGACGGCCGAGGGCCAGAGAAGGATCGCCGCGCTCGTCGCCGACGCTTCTGCAGCCCGCAGCTCGCGGCGCCTGTCGGCTGCCGCGCCGCGCCGCTGACATCGGGCGACTCCAGCCACCGACATGCCGCTCGTTCCCCGAGCTCGTGCTGCTCCTGTCGCCGCTCCTCTAGCGGCGATGCGCTCACCGTTTTGGCGCTCGCTGCCGGTTTCGGCATCGCCGCGCGCCTCGCAGGGCGGCGCCTTCCAGCAAGACGGAGTCCTGCGGCTGGCGCTCGCTCCGTGCCCTGGGATTGGGGGTCCTGGGCCAGGCACTCTTCCTCTGCGGTATCTGCGGCCGCTTCGGCGCGGGCGCCGCAGTGGCGGTCGCAGCGCTCGCGCTGGTCCTCGGCGCGCGTTCGCTGCCGGAAGCACGCCGCGACTTCGCTTCGATCCTGCAGCGCCTGCAAGCGCACAGGCGGGCGCTCTGCGATCCTGGCCGTCGTTGCGCTCGCCGGGCCGGCCTGGCTGGCGCTCTATCCGCCGGTCGCCTGGGACGACACGATCTATCACCTGCCGCTCGCCCGGAGCCTGGTCGAGCACGGCCGCTACCTGTTCGTCGAGAATCTGCGCGCGCCGGTCTTCCCGCTGCTCGCCGAGACCCTCTTCGCGCCCGCGCTGCTCTTTGGTCGCGCCTCGACCGCGCACGGCGTCTCGCTCCTGGCGACCCTGGCCACCGCGCTGTTGCTCCTCGCCTGGGGCTGCGACCGGCCTCGCCGGCCCACGGAGGCACGCGCGAATCTGCGGCCTGGGCGCTGGCGCCGGCGGCGATCTGGATCGGGCAGCCGATCGTCGTCTTCTACGCCGGCTCGACCTTCGTCGAGCCGCTCCTCACCCTGTTCGCGACCGCGTCGATCGTCGCTTTCGAGCGCTGGCGGCGCGATCGCCGGCTCGCCTGGCTGCTCGCGGCCGGCGCCTTCGCCGGCTGGGCGGCGGCGACGAAGTACCTGGCTCTTTATCTGCTCGCTGCGCTCGCCCTCGCGGCCGTCTGCGAGGCCGGCCGGGGCTTCCGGTTTTCCGCCCTGGCCGGTTTCGCCAGCGCCGCCGCGCTCGCCGGTGCGCCCTGGTACCTGCTCATCTGGGGCCTCACGGGAAATCCCCTCTTCCCCTTTCTCTCGAACCTCTTCGGAGCCGGCGCCTGGAGCGGGGCGGAGGCGGTCGTCCGCAACAGCGTCGATTCCGGGTGGACCCAGCAAGCGGGCGCCGTCGTTCGCCTGGGCTGGGATCTGGTGGTCGAGCGTTCGCGCGTCAACGCGCAGCCGCCGGCTTCGCCGCTCGTCATCGCTGCGCTCCCTCTGCTGCTCTACCTCGGATGGCGCCGGAGGTGGGCGCGCGTCTGGGTGGTGATCCTGGCCGGGTTCGTCCTCGCGTTCCTCGCGCTGCCGCGGGATGCGCGCTATCTCATGCCTTACTCGCCGCTGCTTTCGCTGCTGATCGTCGCGGCGCTCCGCGACCTGGCGGAGTCCGCGGCCGCGCGCCTGCCGCGCTTGCGGTCCGTGCGCGGCTTCGCTGCCGGCGCCATTGTCGGGCTCGGACTCGCCACCGGAGCCGCCTACGCCGTCTGGCGCACCTGGATCTGCGGGCCGCCGCCCGTGGCGGCGACGGCGATCGACGCCTTTCTGGCGCAGCGGGTGCCGCTCTATCGGGTCGCTTCTCTTCCGGCGCGAGCAGGGGCTCTCCGGGGTGCCGGTCTATGCCCTCCATGGCGAGCGCCTGCACGACTTCGGCGGCGCGGCGCTCCTCGGCGACTGGCTGGGGCCCTATCGCTTCCAACTCGTGCTGCCGTTGCTCGACCGACCGGAAGCGCTCGCCGGGAAGCTGCGCGAGCTCGGCGCTCGCCAGCTCCTGCTGCCACTTGCCCAAGTGGCGCCCGGCGTCGTCGCGGGACTCGTTGCCTCGCCGCGGTTTCGCGAGCTCTACCGCGACGCCGAGGGCGTGTTGTTCGCCCTGGACTAGCCGGAGAGGGTTTCGAGCAGGGTGCGAGCGACCGCCACGGGCGAGAAGCGCGCCCGACCGTAGGAGGCGATTGCGCTGGCGTCGCGGCGTCCGGCGTCCCACGCTGCGAGCTCGGCAGCGAGCGCTCCGGCCAGCGTCTCCGGACTGCGGCGTCCGGCGAGGGTGCCGAATCTCCCGCCGTCGATCATCCCTTCGAGATTGGGCATCGGCACGGAGACCAGAGTCGCGCCGAGCGCCAGCGCTTCGGTCGCGACGTGCGGGCCGGTCTCCCAGCGCGAAGAGAAGAGCGCGGCGCGGCTCTGCGCCAGGGTCTCTGCGACCACGTGAGGTTCCTGGATACCGGCGAGGCGCAACCGGGGCTCGCGGCGCGCGAGCTCGCCGAAGGCGTGCTCCGGGTCGGCGCCGAAGAGAACGACCTCGGTCGCGGGCCGGCGGGAGAAGAAGTGGGCGAGGGCCGCGGCGAGGAGCGGCGCATCTTTCTGCGGATCGCTCCAGCGGCCGATGGCGACGACGCGGTCGACCTTGTCCGCCAGCGGGCGGTTGCAGAACTCCTCCGGCACCGCGAACGGCACCTCGCGCAGGCGGGCGGCGAGGTCGCCAGCCCGCTGCTGGCGCAAGAAACGGCTGAAACAGGCGATCGCCGGAGCGCTGCCGAGCACGACCCGGTCCGAGGCGCGGGTGCTGGCGACGAACTCGAGCTCCTCGGGGTCGCGGCGCAGGGCGCTGGCGGCGAAGCGGCGGCAGAAGAAGCGCAGCGCGCGCAGCCGGCCGGCGAGGCTCTCCTGGTAGGCGCCGATGCGCAGCCAGGAGATTCGCGGGTGGGCCGCGAAGCCGACCTGGCCGTCGGAGTCGGCGATCGCGACCACGCGCGTGCCCGCGGCGCGGATGGCCGCGAGCATGGCGGACATGCGGTGCCACGTGATGCCGACGGCGACGTCGGCCGCGAGCGCGCGCCAGGTCTCGACGCGTTCGAGCTCGTCGCGGCGCTCCACGAGGTGCGTTCTGCCGCGGAAGGTCCCGGCCAGGGGGGCGGCGGTCACCAGCAATGCCTCGTGCCCGAGCGCGCTCCATCCGGCGAGGTAGTTCTCGTGTCGGAAGGAGATGCGATCGAGCGCCACGGGGCCGTTCCAGACGAAGGCGATCTTCATGGGTCGGGAAACAGGCGCGGCTAGTCCGGCCGCTTCTCGCCGAGCTTGGCGGCCTGCCACTGCGCCTCCATCTCGTCGAGGGTCGCCTCGGCGACATTCTTGCCGCTCGCGGCGAGGCCGGCCTCGACCGCCGCGAAGCGGCGCCGGAACTTCAGGTTGGCTGCGGCGAGGGCGCCCTCGGGATCGATTTCGAGATGTCGGGCGAGGTTGGCGACGGTGAACAGGAGGTCGCCGATCTCCTCGCTGCGCCGCTGCCGGAGCGCGGCCGGATCGACCTGGGCATCCGCTCCCTGCACCGTCAGCAGCTCCTTGAGCTCGGCGATCTCCTCGTCGAGCTTGGCGACGACCTCGCCCGGCTCCCGCCAGTCGAAGCCGACTCCGGCCGCCTTCTGGGTGAGCCGGTAGGCCGCGACCAGCGCCGGCAGCGAAGCGGAGGTGGCGCCGTCGAGGAGCGACCGGCGCTCGCCCTCCTGGGTCCGAACCTTGCGCCGCTCCCAGGCTTCACGCACCGCTTTGGCGGAGGCCAGGGTCTCGCCGCCGAAGACGTGCGGATGGCGGGCGATCATCTTGGACTCCACCGCGTCGAGCGCAGCGCCGAGCGGGAAGCCGCCGCCCTCCTCGACGAGACGGGCGATGAAGACGATCTGAAAGAGCAGGTCGCCGAGCTCGCCAGCGAGCTCGCTCCGGTCGCCGCTGTCGAGCGCCGCAGCCGCCTCGTGAGCCTCTTCCAGCAGGTAGGCCCGCAAATCGGGTAAGGTCTGCTCTCGATCCCAGGGACAGCCGTCCGGGGCGCGCAGCCGCGCGACCAGGGCGGTCAATCGGGCGAGGTCAGTGGAGGGTCTGGGCGTGGGGATCAGACATACTCGGGGCTCCGTCGTCGTCTCTCCCCGTCCGGGAGCAGCCGGTTGCCGATGCGAAAGCGCGCTTGTTAGCATAGTCGAAAAGAAATCACTGCCCGTGGGCGACATCAAAGTCACAGATCGGCGCATGTTCACCCCCGACGGGAGAGTGCGCGAGGAGTTCGCCGCGGCGGCGGCCAGTCCCGACCCCGCGCCGGACGCCGCGCCGGACGCCTTGGCGGCCGCCGAGCTGCCGCTCGCGGACGAGGCTGCCGCGCCGCGTCTCGAGCTCCCGGGAAGCCCCGCGGGACTCGGGCCGACCTTTCTCGACCTCGTCGGGCTCCTCACCGAGCCGGTGCCGTTCTACCTCGGAGACGCGACCCTGCCCGACGGGCAGTCGGTGGAGAACCTGGACGCGGCCCGCCTGCACATCGACCTGCTCGACGTGCTGCGCCAGCGCACGGCCGGAAATCTCACGGCCGAGGAGCAGGCGGTGCTCGAGGATCTGCTCTACCGGTTGCGGGTGCGCTATGTCCAGAAGCGCGGCTGACTCCCGCCGCCGGCGCCGCTGGTCACCGGGAGGCTGGCCGGGCTGGCTCAGCTGCCTTCCCGGTCTCCTGCTGGCACTCGCCTTCTCCGCCTCGCCGCTCGCTGGCCAGAGTGCCGGCGGGCCGACCGCGAGCTTCGAGCTCACCCGCGGGACGCAGCATTCGCTGCATCGCCTGCAGGAGTCCTGGCTGCAGTGGGTCGGCAGCTTCTATCAGGACAATCCAGCGAAAGCCGATGAGGCGCTGCGCGCGCTCCAGGCGAACGCCCGCCAGGTCGGCATGGTCAAGCTGGTCGACTTCTCCCTCGGGGCGGCAGCGCTCGCTTTGCAGTCGGGTCGCGAGGGCAAGTTCGAGCGCGCGGAGTGGGCGCTCGCCGCGGCGGAGACGCTCGATCCGCTGCGCCCCGAGATCGCCTTCGCGCGCGCCGCCCTGGCGCGGCAGCGCGGCTCCTACCTGGCGGCGGTCTCGGCGACCGGCTCCGGTTTCGTGCGCCTGCTGCGTTCGACCGAACGGACCGTCTTCGCCGCCAACCTCGTCTTCTGGCTGCTCGCCGTCCTGCTGGTTGCGGCGGCTCTCTTCGTGCTGGTCGAAGTGGCGACGAAGGGCAGCGCGGTCATTGCCGACCTGCACCGGGTGCTGGCCAGGCGGATGCCGTCGGCGAGCGCCAGCCTGTGCGTCGCTCTGACGCTGTTGTGGCCGCTCGCCCTGCCGTCGGGCCCGCTCTGGCTCCTGCTCTACTGGTCGGCGCTGCTCTGGGGCTACGGCAGCCAGAGCGAGCGCTGGGCGACGGTCGTCGTCTGGCTGCTCGCCGGATTCGCGCCATGGATCGCCGCCGTCGAGCAACAGCGCGTCGCCCTCGCCCTCTCCCCGCCGATGCGGGCCCTGGCGAATCTCTCCGAAGGGCGGCTCTACGGTGGCCTGTTCGCCGATCTGCAGGTCCTGCGGGCCGCGATCGGCAGCGATCCGGCGGTCGTCGAGCTGATCGGCGACGTGAATCGGACGCTCGGCCAGTGGGACGAGGCCCGGATGATCTACCGCAGGGTGCTGGAGAGCGAGCCGCAGAACGTCGCGGTGCTGCTGAACCTCGGCGCCTATCACTTCCGCAAGGCCGACTTCGCGGTCGCCAACGACTACTTCCTGCGCGCCGCGCGGTCGGTGCCTCCGCCTGCCGGGGCTTTCTACGACCTCTCGCTCTGAGCTACTCCGAGACCTACCAGTTCGAAGAGTCCCGCAAGGCCCTCGCCCAGGCCAAGGAGATCGATCCCGAACAGGTCGACCTCTGGGTCCGCACGCCGAACTCGGATCGCGTGCTGACCTTCAACGGCGGACTGGCGCGGCGTGAGGAAATCCGGCGCCTCCTCATCACCGCGTGGGCGGAAGCCCCGTCCGGTGGCGCCGCGGCGACGCGCATCGTGGCGCGGTGGGCTTCGCCGCTGGGCGCCGGCCTGGCGGCGCTCCTCGGCGTCGGGCTCTACTTCTGGCGACGCAAGGCGGGGTTCGGGCAGCCCATTTCCTGGCTCGCCTGGCGGTCGGATCCGTTCTCGCGCTGGCTGCGGGCCTTCTTTCCGGCGCTCTCGCAGGCGGAGCTCGGCGAGGGCGGCAAGGTCGGCTTGACCCTGTTCGCTTTCGCGCTGGTGGCGATGCTGCCGTTGCTGTTCTCGATCGGCATCGTCGTCCCGGTGGCCGGCGGCCTCCCTGCGGGGCCCCCCTGGGTACTCTTCGTCCTCGGTCTTCTCGTCTACGTCGCGCTCTGCGTGCGCAGCGAGCTCGGAGAAGGGGAGTAGGGGCCCGGCCGTGGCGCTCGAAGGCGACCTCAGAGTCTTCCGTCTGCCCGACATCCTGCAGATGATCGCGCAGCAGCAGAAGACCGGCATCCTGACCGTGCAGGGCGAGCACGACATCCTCGCGGTCTCCTTTCTGCGCGGCGAGATCGTCGCTGCCGACGCCCTCAACCAGAATTTCGAGGAGGGGCTGGGAGAGGTGCTGGCGAGCCAGGGAGTGGTCCGCCCCGAGGACTTCGCGCGGGTCTCGGAAGGACACAA
The DNA here is from genome assembly GCA_963788175.1 of Thermoanaerobaculia bacterium. GTDB lineage: Bacteria > Acidobacteriota > Thermoanaerobaculia > Multivoradales > JAGPDF01 > JAGPDF01. The sequence continues at coordinate 114,093 of CAWBFZ010000010.1, read as the reverse complement.
GTCCTCTGGCCAGCGCCTGGCGGACTATCTCGTCGATCGCGGGATTCTGTCGCGGCAGCAGCTGCTCGGAGCGCTGCGGCAGCAGACCTACCGCCTGCTGCTCCAGGTCTTGCGCTGGAGCGAGGGCGAGTTCAAGTTCTACTCGGGCGAAGAGGTCTCGTTCGAGGAGGGCGTTCAGCCGATTTCGGTCGAAGAGCTGCTCATGCGGTCGATCGGCGACCTGCTGGGCGAAGGCACCCTGTCCGGTACTCTGCCGCACGGCTTCGTCGCCTACGAGCGCCTGCCTTCGAGCCGCGTCATCCGCCTGCTCGGGCGCGACGCCGACCTGCCGGGAGACGACCCCGGCGAGCTCTGGATCAGCGCCGACGAGGAGCAGGTCCTCCTGCGGCTCGATGGGCGCGCTTCGGCAACCGAGATCGCCGAGGCCAGCGGCCTGGGCGAGTACAAGACTCTCTACAGCCTCTTTCGCCTGCTGCAGGCCGGGCTCGTCCGGCCGCGCTCGGCCGCTGAACCGGCGAGCACGAAGCCAGAGGCTGAAACGGTCTCCGCGCCGGCGGAGGCGGTCCCGGAGTCGACGCTGCGGCGTTCCGCGGCGGCAGAGAAGATCGAGCTGCCGCTGGAGTCCTCGAGCTCCGCCACGGCGGTGCTGGTGGGTCGGCTCCTGGGGTTCGGCTGTGTCGCCGCAATGATTGCATTCCTCGTCCTGGCCGCCCGCTACCCAGCCCAGCTGCTCCTGCCCTACCCCTGGTTGCGCAGCGATCGCGCCACCTTCGAACGCCAGGGGCGACTCGCCCAGGCCCTGCTGATCGACCGTGCGGCGCGAACCCACTTTCTCCTCGAGGGCGAGTACCCGGCCCGGCTGGAGGACCTGGTCGAGCGTCAGATGTTGCCGCGCGCGCCCTGGTAGACCCGTCGGGGGAGAGCCTGGGCTACCGTGCCGAGGGGATGTCCTACACCCTCCGGCCGCGGGTCGCGACCTCTCCGGGAGCCATGCCGCGGTGACCGAGACGATCTCGGGCGACTTCGCCGTCGATCCCGAGTTCTTCCGCGGCCTGCGGGAGGAAGAGGGCATCCCACTCGTCCTGCTCGACTGAGACGGTCGCTTTCCCTTCTGCGGGAATAAATCTAAGCGTAAGATTGTCAACAATACTGTACGCAGGGTTGACTCTCTGCGACTTAGATTTAAAATCTACCCGGGACAGGGAGGGTTGTCATGAGCAAAATCATCGGAATCGACCTGGGCACCACGAACAGCGTGGTCGCCATCATGGAAGGCGGCGAGGCCAAGGTCATCGCCAACGCGGAGGGCAGCCGCACCACGCCGTCGGTGGTCGGCTTCACCAAGAGCGGCGAGCGCCTCGTCGGGCAGGTCGCCAAGCGCCAGTCGGTGACCAATCCGCGCAACACCGTCTTCTCGATCAAGCGCTTCATGGGCCGCCACTTCAACGAGGTCGGCGAAGAGCTGAAGATGGTCCCCTACAAGGTGGAGAGCGCCGAGAACGGCGACTGCCGGGTTTCGATCGACGGCAAGCTGTTCTCGCCGCCGGAGATCTCGGCGATGATCCTCGGCAAGCTGAAGCAGGCGGCCGAGGACTACCTCGGCGAGAAGGTCACCGAGGCGGTCATCACCGTCCCGGCCTACTTCAACGACGCCCAGCGCCAGGCCACCAAGGACGCCGGCAAGATCGCCGGCCTCGACGTCAAGCGCCTGGTCAACGAGCCGACGGCGGCGGCGCTCGCCTACGGCCTCGACAAGAAGAAGGACCAGACGATCGCGGTCTACGACTTCGGCGGCGGCACCTTCGACATCTCGATCCTCGAGGTCGGCGACGGCGTCGTCGAGGTCAAGGCCACCAACGGCGACACGCACCTGGGCGGCGACAACATCGACCAGCGCGTCATCGAGTGGCTGCTCGAGGAGTTCAAGAAGCAGGAAGGGATCGACCTCGGCAAGGATCCGATGGCGATGCAGCGCCTGCGCGAAGCGGCGGAAAAGGCCAAGATCGAGCTCTCTTCGGCGATGGAGACCGAGGTCAACCTGCCGTTCATCACCGCCGATCAGAACGGCCCGAAGCACCTCAATCTGAAGCTCACCCGCGCCAAGCTCGAACAGCTGGTCGAGGCGATCATCCGGCGTTCGGCGGGTCCCTGCCGCCAGGCCCTGAAGGACTCCGGGCTCGACGTCGGTGACATTCACGAGGTCGTGCTGGTCGGCGGTCAGACCCGCATGCCGGCGATCCAGGCCCTGGTCAAGGAGGTCTTCGGTCGCGAGCCCTCGAAGGGCGTGAATCCCGACGAAGTCGTGGCGGTCGGTGCGGCGGTCCAGGGCGGCGTGCTCAAGGGTGACGTCAAGGACATGCTGCTCCTCGACGTGACGCCGCTGTCGCTCGGCATCGAGACTCTGGGCGGTGTCTTCACCCGGCTGATCGAGCGCAACACGACGATTCCGACGCGGAAGAGCGAGGTCTTCTCGACGGCGTCGGACAGTCAGACGCAGGTGGAGGTCCACGTGCTGCAGGGCGAGCGCGAGATGGCGGCGGGCAACCGGACGCTCGGCCGCTTCCAGCTGGTGGGAATTCCGCCGGCGCCGCGCGGCGTGCCGCAGGTCGAGGTCACTTTCGACATCGACGCCAACGGCATCGTCAACGTCTCGGCCAAGGATCGCGGCACCGGCAAGGAGCAGAAGATCACCATCACGGCCTCGTCCGGCCTGGCCGAAGACGAGATCAAGAAGATGGTCTACGACGCCGAGGCGCACGCCGGCGAGGACAAGCAGCGGCGCAAGGCGGTCGAGGCCCGCAACCGCATCGACGGCCTGATCTACTCGACGGAGAAGAACCTCGGCGAGCACAAGGAGAAGCTCCAGCCGGCAGAGTTGGGCGAGCTCGAAGCGGCCCTCGCGGAGGCGAAGAAGGCGATGGAGAGCGAGGACGGCGCGGTGATCGAAGCGGCGGAGCAGCGCCTCACCCAGGCCTCGCACAAGCTGGCCGAGGCGATGTACAAGAACGCCGGCGCACCTCCGGAAGCTGGCGAGACCGGGGGGGCGCAGGCCGGTGCCGGCGGCAGCAGTGAAGACGTGATCGACGCCGAAGTGGTCGACGCCGAGTCGAAGTCCAACTGATGCCGGTTCGGGCCGGAGCGGGTCAAAGCCCGGTCCGGCCCGGGGAGTCTTCGCGATGCCGCGCAAGAAGCCGACCGAGTCGCCGCGCTACGTCATGATCTCGGTGGTTGCCGAGCAGTACGGCATCCATCCGCAGACGCTGCGCCTCTACGAGCGCGAGGGTCTGATCGTGCCGGCGAGAAGCGCCGGCAACACCCGTCTCTACGACCGGCGGGCGATCGATCGTCTGGAGGCGATCCTGACTCTGACCCGCGACCTCGGCGTGAACCTCGCCGGAGTCGAGGTCATTCTCAGCCTGCGCGACCAGTTGGCCAGCCTCGAGACCGAGATGGCCCGTCTCGCCGCCGATCTCCGCCGGGAGGTGCGGTCGCGCCCCCCGAGATCGACCGCGCTCGCGCCCTCGTCCCGGCCGCCCCCCGGGCCCTGGTCCGGCGGTAAGCGGGAAGGGGAGCCCCGGATCTACCGGAGCCATCGGGGCGGCGGGGCGGGCCGGCCCCGCAGGGTCGCCACGCTGTTACGATCTCCCGCGTGGCAGACCCGATCGCGAAACCCGACTGTCCCGCGGTGTGAAGGGCGTGGCTGGCTGGTCGCCGAGGACGGCGGCGCCGGCACTGCGCGTCCCTGCCCCTGCCGCAAGGAGATGCTGGTGCCGCGTCTCCTCGAGTCCTCCGGCATCCCGCCGCGCTACAAGGACTGCACGCTCGGCAGCTTCAAGCTGACCGGCTATTCCGCCGCGACCGTCCTGCCGCTCCAGGAAGCCAAAGAGCGCTGCACGCGGTACGTCCACGAATTCCTCAACGCGGATGGCACTTTCCGACAGACAGGCCTACTGCTCGTCGGGCCGCCGGGTTCGGGAAAGACCCATCTCGCCGCCGCGATCCTCGGCGCCCTGATCCGCAAGTACAGCGTCCGCGGTCGATTCGTCGACTTCTCGTCGCTCATCAGTCAGATCCAGTCGACCTTCGACCCGTCCTCGCCCGAGTCGAAGCACGACGTCCTCGACCCGGTGATGAACGCCGAGCTCCTGGTCATCGACGAGCTGGGGGCGCAGAACCCGACGCCGTTCGTCAAGGACACTCTGTACCTGGTCCTCAACCACCGGTATACCCATCGCCTGCCCACGATCTTTACCAGCAATTTTCGTCTGGAGCTCGCGGCGAATTCGAACCTGACCAGCCTGGACCTGCTCGAAGGTCGCCTGACGCCGGCGCTGTTCTCGCGCCTCTTCGAGATGGCCGACGTGGTATCGCTCGACGTCACGTCCGACTTCCGCAAGGCGCGCGGCACGAAACAGGGCCGGCCCGAAGGCGTTCGTCCGTGACGCCGCCGCGCCTCTCGGCGCATCGACGCGCTGGCCCGCGGCTTCGTCAACGTGCGCGCCAACCGCGAGCTGATCGCTCGTCCAGCTCGCGGCCGGTCTGCTCCTCGCGGCGTCGATCGTCGTGCCGGTGCTGCTTCTTCTTCGTCCGCCTGGGCGTTCCGCTCCGTGTCTTCACGGCGAGGGATCCCGAGGCTCTCGCGCAGGCCCTCGCGGCGATCCAGCCCGATTTCGCCCAGCTCGCGCTCGATGCTCGGTCTCGGGCTGCTGCTCATGCTGGTCGTCGGCACGCTGGTGTTCATCCTCTACTGCTGGTTCCAGGCCGGGACGCTCGCGGTGCTGCTCGCCGGCGAGGCGCAGGCGCCGGTCGCTGCGGATGGCGCCGTCGGTGGTCTTCCGGACCTTCACCTGGGCGGGCTTCGTCGGCTGGGCGAGCCGCTACGGCCTGCGGATCTTCTGGATCAACAATCTCTTCCTGATCTTCCTGACCCTGCTGCTGTTCGTCTTCGCGCTGCCGTTTCTGCGTCCGCCTGGCTCTCCTCCGAGGAGGAGTTCTCGGCGGTCGGCTGCGTCGTCGGCTGCGGCCTCGCGCTGCCGCTCGGCTTCGTCGCGGTGGTGCTCCTGCTCGCCATGATGGTGGCGCAGATCTGCGCCGTGCGAGGAGGGCGCCACCGTCGCTCGGAGCGACCCGGCGCGCCTTCGCCATCACCGGCAACCGGCTCGGCGGCCTCCTGTTGCTCTACCTCCTGCTCATCGTCGGATCGATCGCCGTCACCACCTTCTTCGGTGCCGCCGGGTCTCATCCTCAACCTGGCGCTCGCCCGCCTCGAGCTGCTGCAGACCGTGCTGGCCGCCGTGCTCGGCGTCGTCGAGTTCGTCGTCGAGCGTCTGCCTGACGCTCGTGATGACCGCGGCGATCGTCGCGCTGGTGCGCTCCGAGATGCGGCATGGAGTCGGCCGCACCGCGACCCGGCGCGTGAAACGCACGAGACTCGCGCCCGGGCGCCGTCGGGCTCGCCCTGCTCGCCGCGACGCTCTTCGTCGCCGGTTCCTGCGCGCGCGCGGGAAAGCGGGCGAGTCTCCCACCCGAGTCGCGCGCGGCCGCCGATCGGCGCCGTTCCGCCCTGGCGCTCCGGCCGCCGGCGGCCGCCGTCGACCGCCGTCCCGGTGCCGCCCCTGCCGCGCCCGCCGGCCGCCGCGCCGGTGCCCGCGCCGCGAGTCGCCCGCTCCGGCGCCGCCCCGGCCGCTCTCCGGATGGGTGCGCATCGGACTGGCGACCGACCTCGAGAGCGTGACGCTGCCCTGCTGCGAGGGCGAGCTCTCGGTCGATGTCGGCGGCGCCCGGCTCGACGTCGCGTCGCCGATGCGGATCCGCCCTGCGGCGACGAGCGTCGGCGGCTCCTTCTACCGCGTGCAGATCGCGGCGCTCAAGGACGAGCAGCAGGCGAAGGAGCTCGCCCGCCGGCTCGGGACGCTCGCCGCGGAGCCGGCCGACGCGCGCTTCGACGCCCAGGCCGGAATCTACCGCGTGCGCCTCGGGCGCTATCGCCGAGCGGGCGGCGGCGGAAGAGGCGGGCCGCAAGCTGGCGCGGTTCGGCGTCGACCGCGTCTGGATCGTCTCCGAGGGCGGCGAGCTTGGCGAGGCGGCGCTCGAGCTCGCCCATCGCGGCAAGAGCTACCGCGTCGACGGGCGCCGCTTCGTGCTTTCCGCCCGGCCGCCCCTGCGGACACCGGAGTGCGCTGGGAGGGCCGGCGCTATCGCGGGCGCCTGGTGGTCTACCTGAACGACCGCGGGCGCCTGAACCTGGTCAACGAGCTGCCGATCGAGCAGTACCTGCGCGGCGTCGTGCCGCGCGAGCTCGGTCCCGGCGCCTACCCCGAGCTCGAAGCGCTCAAGGCGCAGGCGATCGCGGCGCGCAGCTACACCCTGCGCAACCTCGGCGAGTTCGCCGACGAGGGCTACGACCTCTGCGGCACGCCGCGTTGCCAGGTCTACGGCGGCATGGACGACGAGCATCCGCTCTCCGACCGCGCGGTCGCCGAGACCGCGGGCGAGATCCTCGTCTACGATGGACAGCCGATCGACGCGCTCTACAGTGCGACCTGCGGCGGCCACACCGAGAACGTCGAGGTGATCTTCCCGCTGAAGCGCGCCGCCCTACCTGCGCGGCGTGCCGTGCATCGAGGCGGGCGAGGTGACGCTCGCGCTCGGCGGTTTCCGGACCGGTCGCGCTTGCCGCGGCTGCTTCTCGAACGCGCTGCTGCCCGGGCTCCCGGCCGCGCTCGACGAGCGCCGCGAAGCTCGAAGGTGCGCTGGTTCGCCTGGCAGACGACGCGGGCCTCGCGACGCCCGTGGATCGGCTGGCGAGCGCTCGAACGGCGCGAGGTGCAGCGCTTTCTCGGCTCGATGTTCGATCTGGCGGCCGACGCGCGGCTCTTCGTGCGCCCGGAGGAGCTCGGCTATCTGGTCGCGAACCCGCCGGCGGACTGGAACGCGGAGGACCGGCGGCTCGCCGCCTACCTGGTCAAGAGCGGACTGCTCGCCGCGCCGCACAGCGCCGGCGCGTCGACGTGACGCCGCGCGAGGCGGAGGAGCTGCTGTTGCAGCTGGCGCTCTTCCTGCGCCTCGTCGAACGGCGCGAGGCGAGCTTCTCGGCGGTGAAGGTGGTCCCGGAGCCGCCGGAGGCGCCGGAGCCGAGCTGCCCATTGGCGTCGCTGGGAGCCGGGACGCCGCCGGCCGGGAGTTGGTGGCGCGCGACAACGGCGCCGAGCTGCACTTCGCTCTGCCGGGGAACCTCGCCACCTTTCGCTAGCCGGGGCCGGAGGCCCGCGCCGGCGCTCTCGTGCTCGAGGCCGGCGACGCGCTCCATCTCTATCTCGTCGGGGGCGGGCTCGTCGCCGTGGCGCAGGAGGTGGATCCGCGCGGCACGAGCTTCGACCGCACCCACAACCTGTCGCGCTGGACGCGCTTCCGCAGCGACGAGCGAGCTCCGCGCCTCGGTGGCCGGCCGCCTGCCGGGCTTCGAGTTCCGCAGCTTCGAGGTGCTCATGCGCGGCGTCTCCGGGCGGGTCGGCAAGCTCCGACTCATCGCCAGAGACGCGGCAGACGGTCGACGTCGAAGGCCTCGCCGTGCGCTGGACGCTCGACGTGCCCGACACCCTGTTCACCGCGCGGCGGCTCGCGCCGGCGAAGGGCGAGGCGGGCTGGCAGTTCTCCGGGCGCGGCTGGGGGCACGGTGTCGGCCTCTGTCAGGTCGGCTCCTACGGCATGGCGCGGCGCGGCCACGGCTACCGCGACATCCTCGCCCACTACTACGGCGGCGCGGTGCTGCAGAAGGTCGCCTATGCCGCCGCTCCGGCGGCTTCAATTGCCGCTCCGGGGGCGGCGCGGTAGCATCGCCAGCGCAGCCCAGGAGCCCCAATGGACTTTTCCCTCACCGAAGAACAGCGGGCCATTCGTGACATGGCGCGTCAAGTTCGCGCTCGCCGAGGTCGATCCGATCGTCGACGAGATCGACGAGGCGCAGCGCTTTCCGATGGAGCTGATGCGCAAGGCGGCCGACCTCGGCTTCCTCGGCATCATCTTCCCGGAGGAGTACGGCGGCGCCGGCCTCGGCTACCTCGAGTACGTGCTGGTCGTGACCGAGCTCTCCAAGGTCGATCCGTCGGTCGGCATCAGCATCGCGGCCCACAACTCGCTCGGCACCAATCACATCTACAAGTTCGGCAGCCCCGAGCAGCGGCAGCGCTGGGTGACGCCGCTCGCCTCGGGCCAGAAGATCGCCGCCTGGGCCCTGACCGAGCCCGGCTCGGGCTCCGACGCGGCAGGACTCCGGACGACGGCGCGCAAGGTGGACGGCGGCTGGGTCCTGAACGGCTCCAAGGCGTTCTGCACCCACGGCACGGTCGGGCGAGATCGCGGTGGTGCTGGCGATCACCGACCCGGAGGGGCGCAAGGGGCGCAACGTCTCGGCCTTCGTCCTCGAGAAGGGGATGCCGGGCTTCCGGGCCGGCAAGAAGGAGAACAAACTCGGCATCCGCGCCTCCGACACCGCCGAGCTCGTGCTCGAGGAGTGCTTCGTGCCCGACGCCCACCTGCTCGGGGCGCCGGGCGAGGGCTTCCGCCAGGCGCTCGCGGTGCTCGACGGCGGCCGGATCTCGATCGCAGCGCTCGGTCTCGGAACGGCGATCGGCGCCTACGAAACGGCGCTCGAGTACGCGCAAGCAGCGCGAGCAGTTCGGCCAGCCGATCGCCGAGTTCCAGGCGATCCGCTTCGCGCTCGCCGAGATGGCGACGCGCATCGCTGCCGCCGAGGCGCTGACCTTCGCCGCCGCCACCGAGATGGACAAGACCGGCAAGGTGACCCTCAAGGCGTCCGAGGCCAAGCTCATGACCGGCGAGGCGGCGGTCTTCTGCAGCGAGCGCGGCGTGCAGATCCACGGCGGCTACGGCTTCATCAAGGACTACCGCGCCGAGAAGTACTACCGCGACGCGAAGATCTGCACCATCGGCGAGGGCACCAGCGAAGTGCAGCGGCTGGTGATCGCCCGCGAGCTCCTCTCAGGCATGAGCCGGGACGCCGTTCCGGGACCTCTCGGCCGAGGGTCTCGAGGACCTCCTCGCCCGCCTGCGCCGGCGCGAGACGCGCGCCGTGGCGCGGGCGATCTCGATCGTCGAACGTGGCGGCGCGCGGGCAGGCCGAGCTCCTGCGGCCGGGTCTACGCGGCGACCGGCAGGGCGCGGGTGATCGGAATCACCGGTCCGCCGGGCGCCGGCAAGAGCACCCTCGTCGACCGCCTGGCGCAGGAGTGCCGGCGCCGCGGCGAGACGGTCGGCATCCTCTGCGTCGATCCGACCTCGCCGTTCACCGGCGGCGCTCTGCTCGGCGACCGGATCCGCATGCAGGGCCTGGCGACCGACCCGCGGGTCTTCATCCGCTCGATGGCGACGCGCGGCGCCATGGGTGGTCTCGCGCGGGCGACCCGCGACGCCGCCGACCTCCTCGACGCCGCCGGCTTCGACTGGGTGATCATCGAGACTGTGGGCGTCGGCCAGGACGAGGTCGACGTGGTGTCGAGCGTCGACACGGTGCTGGTCGTCGCGGTGCCCGGGCTGGGTGACGACATCCAGGCGATCAAGGCCGGGATCCTCGAGATCGCCGACATCTTCGTGCTCAACAAGGCCGACCGCGACGGCGCCGACCGCGTCGCGCACGACCTCGAGATGATGCTCTCCCTCGGGCATCACGGCCACCACGGCGCACCACGCCCGGCATGCCACTCCAGGGACCACGCAGGACACCATGGCCGCGGAGACCGACGAGGCGCGACGCGGGCCGGAGGCGCCGCCGCCGGCCTACTGGATGCCGCCGATCCTGCGCACCGTGGCGAGCCGCGGCGAAGGGATCGCCGAGCTTCTCGCCGCCATCGAGCGCCACCGCGCCCATCTCGAGGCGTCGGGGGAGCTCGCGACGCGCCGGCGCGCCCAGCTGAAGCTCCGGGTGGCGACGATCCTCAAGGAGCGCGTGCTCGCTGCCGCCGAGCAGCACGCCGGCTTCGAGCGCGCGATCGAGCGCGGGCACGCCGGGCGCATCGATCCCTATGCGCTCTCGGCGGAGCTCTTCTCGGGAGTGCGTCGAGGCCGAGCGGCGCGTTCGGGAATTCGGGGAGAGTCCGAATGATCCAGCGCATCGATCACATCGGCATCGCGGTGGTCTCGATCGCCGAGGCGCGCGTCTTCTACGAGGCGATGGGCCTCGTCGTGGAGGCGATCGAAGAGGTGCCGCAGGAGGGCGTGCGCGTCGCCATGATCCGCTGCGGCGAGTCGAAGATCGAGCTCCTCGAGGCGACTTCGCCCGACTCGCCGATCGCCCGCTTCCTCGAGAAGCGCGGCCCCGGCATCCACCACCTCTGCTTCGCCTCGGACGACCTCCACCACGACGACCTGATGCTGCGCGACGCGGGAGTGCAGCTCCTGCGGCCGGAGCCGACCCAGGGGGCCGGCGGCTGCTGGGTGCAGTTCGTCCACCCGAAGAGCGCCGGCGGCGTCCTCGTCGAGCTCTCGCAGGGGGAGCACGCGTGACCATCCGGCGCGGCGCCCTGGTGCTCGTGCATCTGGTGAATCCGACCGAGAAGTTCTGGGGGACGCTCGACCGGCTGGAGACCGTCGGCGTGACGTTCCGCGGCATCAGCCTCGACAGCTTCGAGGAGTGGGTGACCGAGCTCGCCCGCCGCGAACCCTCGGGGCTCGGCCTGGCGACGATGTTCGTGCCGCTCTTCCGGGTCGAACGGATCTTCCTCGACGAGGAGGTCGGCGAGGTCGAGAGCTACCGCCGCCGCTTCGAACGCCGGGTCGGCGAGCGCGTCGAGAGCTTCGTCCGGGTCGTCGACGGAGCGGAAGAGCCGGCGAGTCCTCCGGACCCCGCCGGATCTTCTGGCCCGATCCGTTCTAGAACTCGACGTTCTGGACGAAGTAGGTCGGCAGGTCGACGCGGCCGGAGATGATGTCCGCGGCCTGCGCGGGCGTCAGCTGGAAACGGCCGCCGCGGCCGCCGGCGGGTCCGTCGCAGATCAGCTCGAAGCCATCCACCCGGCCGGGGAACTTCTCGCGCGCCCGATCAGCGCGCCGGCGCTCGCCCGGAGGGCGTTGAAGACCTGGGTCTCCGACGAGGTCTGGAAGACCAGGCGCGGCTTGCGAGCCGTCGCCCCCTGCTGGACTTCGAGGCTGGTGATGCCGCGTCCGAAGATGAAGGTGCGGATCTCGGTGGACAGCGGCTCGTCGCGCAGCGGCGCCTGGCCGGCGTTGTTGCGCGGCTCGCGCTCGGCCGCGCCGGCTGCCGGGCGTGGCGTCGAGAGCCACGGCGCCGGCGTCCTGCGGACGCCCTGGGCGGCGGCGCGCTGCTGCGAGGAGCTCCTTGAGGGTCGGCTTTCCGGGCGGCGGCGCGGTGTTCTTCTCGAGGTCGGTCGCCTTGCCGTTCTCGATGACGATGGCGTTGCCGAGGTCGGTCCGGTTGGCGGCCTCGGTCTTGACGAAGTCGATCTCCGCGAAGGGCAGGACCGTCTCGGTGCCGGAGGGCAGGACGGAGGATCGCCTTGTCGCCCTGCACGACGTACTTCTTCTTGGTGACGATCGAGGAGCCGTCCTTGAGATGGACCGTGTAGGCGGCGAGAGTTCCGGCCGAGAGCAGCCCGAGCAACGGCGAGCAGCGCGAGCCGGAGCAGGAGTCTGCCTGCCGGGCGGCGCGGGGGAGCGGTCTTCGCATGCGCGTCCTCTCCTTGAGCCATGAGAACGATAGTATAAGGGCTCGGAAGCCCCGCGGCTGGCCCGGCCACGCCGACGCGCTCCAGGAGGTTCGTCCCGCCCATGACCGCCATTCGCCCCGCCCTGCTCGTGCTCGAAGACGGCTCGGTCTACGAAGGGCGCGCCGTCGCCCGCGGCACGCGCTTCGGAGAGGTGGTCTTCAACACCGCCATGAGCGGCTACCAGGAGATCCTTACCGACCCCTCCTATCGCGGGCAGATCGTGGTCATGACGCAGCCGCACATCGGCAACTACGGCATGAACGCCGGCAACGCCGAGTCGGAGCGCATCTGGGTGGAGGGCTTCATCGCCCGCCAGTTCACCGCCGTGCCCTCGAACTTCGGCAGCGAGGGGGGGCTCGTCGCCGACCTCCAGGAGAGCCGGCGTGCCGGCGCTCGACGGCATCGACACCCGGGCGCTGGTGCGCAAGCTCCGCGAGCGCGGTGCGCTGCGCGGTGTGCTGACGACCGAGCGCAGCGACGTCGCCGGCGCTGCGTCGCCGAGGTGCGGGAGTTCCCGGTCATGACCGGGCGCGCCCTGGTCGACGAGGTCACCTGCGCGGCGCCGCTACGAGCTCCCGGTCGATGCCGGGGTCGAGGAGACCTGCCATCTCGCGGTCCTCGACTTCGGCATCAAGCGCAACATCCTGCGCTCGCTCTCCGCGCGCGGCGCCCGGCTCACGGTGCTGCCGGCGCGGACGCCGGCCGCGACGTCCTCGCCCTGGGCGTCGACGGCGTGGTGCTCTCGAACGGCCCGGGCGACCCGGAGCCGCTCGTCGACGTCATCGCGACGGTGCGCGCGCTCGTCGACTCCGGCCTGCCGACGTTCGGCATCTGCCTCGGCCACCAGCTGCTCGGCCTGGCGATGGGCGGGCGGACCTTCAAGCTCAAGTTCGGCCACCACGGCGGCAATCAGCCGGTCGTCGACCTCGCCACCCGCGCGGTGACGATCACCAGCCAGAACCACGGCTTCGCGGTCGATCCGGACGTCGCTCCCCGCGGGCTGCGTCGCGACCGAGGTCAACCTGAACGACGGCACGGTCGAGGCGTTCGCCGTCACCGGCCGGCCGATGCTTTCGGTGCAGTACCACCCGGAGGCCGCCCCCGGCCCGCACGACGCCAGCCCGCTCTTCGGCCGCTTCCTCGACCTCGTCGCCGCCAGCCCCCGCACCGCGCGGGTGTGAGCGGCCCCCTGAAGGACGTTTCGGGCGAGGCGCCGGTGCCCGAGCCGGCCGCGGTGCAACTCCCGTCAAACGATGCAGCACCGCTCGGCGGGCCGCTGCTCTACGCCCTCGCGCTGCGCTTCCTGCGCGGCCGGGGGAGCCGGCTGCTCTCCTCGACCGCGATGGCGGCGCTCGCCGCCTCGACCCTCGGGGTCACCGCCATGGGCGTCGCGATGGCGCTGATGACCGGCTACCGCGGCGACCTGCAGAAGAAACTGGTCGGCGCCAACGCCGCCGTCCTGGTCTATCCGCCGGCCGAGCTCGACCGCCGCGAGAGCGCCCGCCGGCTGGCGGAGGCGATCCGCCGTCTGCCCGAGGTGACCCGGGTCGACCGCGTCGCCTACGTCCAGGGGGTGATGGCGACCGGCCGGCGCGAAGCCGAAGTGACGCTGCGCGGCGCCGCGCCGGACGCCGGCTGCTGCAGCGCGACCGCCGCCCAGCTGGCGGCGGACGCCGACGGCATTCCGGGAGTCGTGCTCGGGGTCGATCTCGCGCACGACCTCGGCGTCGCCCCCGGCGACCGCCTGCGCCTGGTGGTCGTCGCGATGGGCGAGCGCGCGCCGAAGTTCGTCTACCGCACGCTGCGCTTCGCCGGCACCTTCTCGACCGGCTTCTCGGAGTTCGACCGCGAGTGGGCGGTGGCCGCGCGCGAGACGGTCGCGGCGCTCGCGCCGGACGGCATGGAGAGCCTCGAAGTGGTGCGTCGCCGACCTCGACCGCGCCCCGGCGGTCGCCGAGGCGATCCGCGCGCAGGCCCCCGACGGCACGCTGGTGACCGACTGGAAGGAGCTCAACCGCGAGCTCTTCGCGGCGCTCGCGCTGCAGAAGGCGGCGCTCTTCCTGCTCCTCGGTCTGATCGTCCTGGTGTCGACCTTCAACGTGGCGTCGAGTCTCGTGGTGCTGGTGCGCGAGCGTCGGCGGGACCTGGGCGTCCTCGCCGCCCTCGGCCTCGCGCCGCAGCGCATGCGCTGGGTCTTCCTGCTCTACGGCGGGGCGCTGGGGGCGGCCGGCACGCTCGCCGGGCTGGTGCTCGCGGGGGCGATCTCCTGGGTGATGAACACCTTCGAGCTCGATCTCGTTCGGCCCGGAGATCGCCTCGATCTACTTCCTGCGCGCCGTGCCGTTCGAGCTGACGCTCGCCGACGCCGGCCTGATCGGCGCTCTTCACCCTCGGTGGTCACCTTGCTCTCCTGCTGGCTGCCCTCGCGCCGCGCCCTCACCCTCGACCCCTCCGCCGCCCTGCGCTACGAGTAGCGCGCAAGGCGCTCCGCCGCAGCCGCGGAACCGGAGCACGGCAGGGACGAGTGACGGGGGGGCCTTGTGGGCCCCCCCGGCTCGATTGGATCGCGCGACTCGCAGCGAGCGCGGAGTGGGAGGACTGCGACGAACGGAACGCCTTCGTTCCGCCGGCGGGGACCCTTGAACCCGGAGCGGACGCTCCCGGTAGCTCCCCGGCAGGAAGAGCGACCCGAAGGCCGCTCTCTTGCTACATACAGTCATACGCAACAGAGGGCATTTGGGTTTGAATCCGCCGCCGAGTTGATACATTGAGCTGGCATGAATCTCTCCCGATCCCAGATCGTCCGTTGGTTTCGCCGGGGGTTTCGGCGGGTGGAGTTCCGTCGTCTCGCGGCGGTTCGCGCTGTCGACGCGCGAGGACCGGATCTTCTTTGCGCTGGTGCCGACGGTGGGGCTGGTGGCGGGCGGGCTGGCGGTGATCGTCCAGCGACTCTCCGAGGGCCTGCGGGTGCTGCTCTGGGGCTACACGCCGAGCTTCGAGTTCGCGGTGCGGGCGGGGCTCTCGGGCTGGCGGGTGCTGCTCGCGCTGGTCACCGGCGGCGTGCTGGTCGCGATCCTGCAGCGGCTGGCGCGGGCGCCGCTCGCCACCCATGGGGTGTCGAGCCTGGTCGAGGCGGTGGCGCTCCATGGCGGGCGGCTGTCGGTGAAGCCGGTGCTCTACTCGGCGGCGGCGGCCATCGCCACCGTCGGCTCCGGCGGCTCGCTGGGGCGCGAGGGGCCGATGCTGCGCCTCGGCGCCGCGGTCTCCTCCTGGCTCGGCCAGCGCTTCGGGCTGTCGTCGCGGCGGCTCAAGATCCTCCTTGGCTGCGGCACCGCGGCCGGCTTCGCGGCGGCGTTCAACGTGCCGATCGGCGGCTCGCTGTTCGCGATGGAGGTCGTGCTCGGGAGCTTCGCGCTCGAGATCTTCGGGCCGATCGTCGTCGCGGCGGTCCTCGCGACCCTGCTGTCGCGCGCCGCCGAGAGCGCCGCGCCGATCTATCCGCTGACCGGCTATGCGCTCGCCAGCCCCTGGGAGATCGGCTTCCACTTCGGTCTCGGGCTGGTCGGTGCACTCGCCGCGGTCGCCTTCGTGCTCGGCGTGCGGACTCTTCGCGCGGCTCTTCCGCAAGCTCGCGATCGTGCCTGAGGCCGCCTTGCCGATCGTCGGCCTGGCGCTCCTCGCCGGGCTCGGGTTCTTCTGGCCGCAGGTGCTCGGCAACGGCTTCTCGACCATCACCGCGGCGCTGCAGGAGGGGATCCCCTGGCGGCTCCTGGCGCTGCTCGCGGGACTCAAGCTCGTCGCCACGGCGCTCACCGCCGGCAGCGGCTGTCCGGGCGGCCACTTCACGCCCTCGCTCTGCTTCGGCGCGCTGGTCGGCGGGGCGTACGGCGAGCTCGTCCACACCGCCTTCCCGCACGCGACCGCTTCCTCGGGCTCCTACGCCGCCGTCGGCATGGCGGCGGTCGCCGCCGGCAGCTCGCACGCGCCGCTGTCGGCGATCCTCATCCTCTTCGAGCTCACCGGCAACTACGACCTCATCCTGCCGCTGATGATCGCCGCGATCGTCTCCAGCATGGTCGCCAAGCGCCTCTATCCGTACTCGATCTACACCGAGCCGCTCGAGCGCCGCGGCGTCGAGCTGTCGTGGCGGATGGAGGAGGCGGCGCTCGCCGGCCTGCGCGTCGAGGATCTGGTGCGCGACGACTCCGAGACCCTCTTGCCCACCGCGACCTACGCCGAAGTGGTGGACCGCTTTCTGGGCTCCAAACGCCAACGCATCTTCGTGGTCGACGGCGAGCGCAACCTCCTCGGCTTCGTCTCCCTGCACGACATCAAGCATGCGCTGCGCGCCACCGAATCGCTATCGGTGAAGACGGCGAGCGATCTGATGGCGCCAGTGACGACGACGATCGGGATCGCCGACCGCCTGCACCGCGTCGCCGAGGACTTCGCGCGCAGCGACTTCGAGCGTCTGCCGGTGCTGGGGGAGGACGGTAGGTTCCGCGGCGTGGTCGCCAAGCGCGACCTGCTTGCGGTCTACGCCCAGGAGGTCCTCGGCCGGCCGGCGGTGCTCTCGACCTTCGTGGCGAGCGACCAGCCGGGCTCGCGCGGCACGGCGGTCGAGCTGCCGCCGGACTTCGCGCTGCGCTCGATCGCGGTGACCGAGGAGCTCGCTGGCCGCACGCTGGCCGAATGCGCGCTGCCGCAGCGCTTCGCGGTGCGCGTCATCGAGATCAAGCGCCCGGGGCCGGCCGGACCGGAGTGGATCGTCCCCGACGCCACCACCGTGATCGGCTACGGTGACGAGCTCGTCGTCCTCGGCCCGACCCTGCGCGTCGAAGCGCTCGCTGCCGGTCGCTTCGATCCGCCGGCGTGAACGCTCTGCCCAACCCCGCGTTCGAACTGCCACGCGCCGGCCTCTGTGCCACCTGCCGGCACGCTGAGGTCCTGCGCTCGAAGCGCAGCGCCTTCCTGCGCTGCGCGCGGGCCGACCACGACGCGCGTTTTCCGCGCTATCCGGGCCTGCCGGTGCTGTCCTGCGAGGGGTTCGAAACAGCGGCCGCCGGGGAGCCCGAAGGCTCGTTCCCCGCCGGCTGATCCTGCTGTCTGGACGTCCCGCCCGCGCGCGGCCTATTCGGAGTCTTCGGGCAGGTCGACCATGCGGTGGCGCAGGGCGTAGCCCACGGCCTCGGCGCGGTTGTTGAGGTGGAGCTTCTCGAGGATGTTGCGCAGGTGGAACTTGACCGTGTTCTCGCTGACGTTCAGCTCCTTGGCGAGCTTGCGGTTGGAGGTCACGCCGCGCACCAGGAGCTCGAGCACCTCGCGCTCGCGCTCGGTCAGGTCGTCGGGATGGCGTTCCTTCTCGGCGCTGCGGCGCGGCTGGGCGAACTCGGCGAGCACCCGGCGGGCGAGTCCCGGGGTGAGCGCCGGCTCGCCGCGGGTGACGCCGTCGAGCAGCGCGAAGAAGCTCGCCGACTCGAGGTTCTTCTGCATGTACCCCTGGGCGCCCGACTTGATCGCCTCGAACAGCGGCGCGTCGTCCTCGGAGGCGGTGAGGACCACCACCTTGACCTCGGGGGCCTCGGCCTTGAGCAGGCGCGTGGCGGCGATACCGTCGAGCTCGGGCATCGACGAGGTCCATGAGGATGACCTCGGGGCGCAGGCGCTTGCCGAGCTCGACCGCCTCGCGGCCGTTCTTGGCCTCGCCGACGACTTCGTGGCCCCGGCTCTCGAGGAGGCTCTTCAGGCTGTCTCGGAACAGGGCGTGATCGTCTGCGATGAGGATTCTCATGATGCCTCCCGGGCGTCTGCTGGAAGTGGGAAGTCTAAACGTCCATTGGGTCCCCTGGCCAGGGGCGGTCCGGAGCTCGACCTTGGCGCCGATGCTCTCGGCCCTTTCGCGGATGGTGAGCAACCCGAAATGCGGGAACTCGCCGCGCGGCGGAATGGTCGGGTCGAAGCCGGCGCCGTCGTCGTGCACGACCAGCTCGAGACCGCTCGACAGCTGCCGCAGGCGCACCGCGACGAGGCTGGCGCGGGAGTGCTTGCGGGCGTTGGCGAGCGCCTCCTGGGTCATGCGCAGGAGCTGCAGCTCGGCGCCCGGGGTGAGGATCGGCGCCCCTTCGGCCACGAAGGTGGCGTCGATGCCGGTCTCGGTCTCCCACTTCTCGACGAAGGTCGCGAGCGCCGCCCCGAAGTCGAGATCGGGATTGGCCGCGAGGCGCAGGCCGACGATGCCCTCGCGGACGTCGGAGTAGACCTCGCGGGCGGCGGCGGCCAACTGGTCGAGCTGGCTGTCGGCCTCCTGCAGCCTTGCCGTTGCGCAGATAGCCCTGGACCGCCTGCGCCTTGGTGTTGACGTAAGCGAGCACCTGCGCCAGGCCGTCGTGCATCTCGTGGGCGAGCCGCAGGCGCTCATCGGAGGCGGCGAGCTCGCCGACGCGGCGGTGGAGCTCGGCGTTGTCGATGGCGATCGCCGCACTGACCGCGAAGTGCCCGAGGGTGGCTTCGTCGTTGGCGTCGAAAGGGGTGCCGTCGACCTTGTCGCAGAGGTAGAGATTGCCGCGAAACGGCATCTTGCAGGGGATCGGCACGGCCAGGAGCGACTTCATCGGCGGGTGATTCGCCGGAAACCCGGCGCTCGCCGGATGACTGGCAGACGCTCGTTGATGCGCAGCGAATGGCCGTGGCGCAGGGTGACGCCGAGGACCCCCCGTCCGACGGCGGCGAGCCGATGCGCTCGGCGCTCCGCCGGATCGATGCCCGAGGTCACGAACGACAGGATGCCGCCGCCTTCGGCCAGCACCGACAGCGCGCCGTATTTCGTGGCGATGAGCCTCCGGGCCTGGTCGACGACTTTCTGCAGCACCACCTCCTCGGAGAGCTCGGAGAAGACCAGGAGCCCGCCTGGCGCAGCGCCGAGAGCTCCCGGTTCTTGCGCTCGAGCTGCGAGTGGATGCGCTCGATCACGTCGAAGACGCCGCCCAGGAAGAAGAGCGTGGCGACGAAGACGAAGCACGTCGAGCAGGAGGTTGCCGCCCCACTCGGAGAGATAGGGATAGAGCGCCTGCCGGGCGGTTTCGAGCACCACGACGAAGCCCAGCGAAGCGGCGAACGCGATCCACTTGAGCCGCCGGATCGTCAGCGGTCTCGCGTCGTCGCTCGTGCTTCGCTCCGGGGCGGAGTGCGGGGGGTGGGTGGGGGTCTCGGGGTTCACTCTCTCAGGGATCCGATACGCAGGAGAGCGTATATCGGATCCCAGCCGAGAGCACCGGTAGCCAGGGGAACCCAGGCGAACAGCAACAGGCCGACCCGCAGGATGCCGTCCACGGCGCCGGACACCGCCAGCAGGATCATGGCGATTCCGACCAGGATCCGGAGCGATTCGATCCCATCGAGCGATGTTTTTGGATGACATGGGGTGGTCTGCGTCTCCTCGAAGCCGGAGTAGAGGGACCATGATTCACCCGGGGCTGCGGGAAAACGCTGAATCGGGTGGCGCGGTGGCTGCCCGCAGGGGTGGGGGCGTCCCGGCCGGGATAGACTCCAGGTGACATGTCAGGTCGAGCGCCGCTGCGCACGTCGAACTACGAGCTCGACCCCGCCCGAGAGCCGCAGGGTCGACGCCGTCGGCATCGAAGAGCGCGCCGCCGCGCTCGCCAAGCGGTCGATCAAGAAAGAGGCCAAGCGCGCCGGCATCCGGCTGGCGATCTCGATGATCGACCTGACGACGCTCGAAGGCAAGGACTCGGAGGGCAAGGTCCTGCAGCTCTGCCAGAAGGCGCGCCATCCGCTGCCGGGCGATGCGAGCGTCCCTGCGGTCGCCGCGGTCTGCGTCTACCCCAACTTCGTGGCCGTCGCCCGGCGGGGGCTCGCCGGGACGCCGATCAAGGTCGCCTCGGTGGCGACCGGCTTTCCCGTCGGGGCTCGTGCCGCTCGCCAGTCAAGCTCGACGAGACGCGGCGCGCGGTCGAAGCCGGCGCCGACGAGGTCGACATGGTGATCGACCGCGGCGCCTTCCTTTCGGGCGAGATCGCCCAGGTCGCCGACGAGATCGCCGCCGTCAAGGAGGCCTGCGGCATCGGCGCACCTCAAGGTGATCCTCGAGACCGGGGAGCTCCTGACCTACGACAACGTCCGCCGGGCCTCGGACCTGGCGATCGCCGCCGGCGCGGATTTCATCAAGACCTCGACCGGCAAGATCCAGCCGGCCGCGACGCCCGGCGTCGTGCTGGTGATGCTCGAGGCGATCCGCGACCACTACCTCGCCACCGGCCGCAAGATCGGCATGAAGCCTGCCGGCGGGGTGCGCACGACGAAGCAGGCGCTGCACATGCTGGTGCTGGTCAAGGAGACGCTGGGCGACGCCTGGCTCACTCCCGCCCTCTTCCGCATCGGGGCTTCGACGCTCACCAACGATCTCCTGATGCAGCTGGTGAAGGAGTCGACCGGCGCCTACCAGAGCGCGGACTACTTCTCGAACGACTGATCCACGGGGGCTCCTGTCGGCGCTAGGATAGCGGCGAGCAGTCCGAACCGCGCCGACCCGTGTATCGTCAACCCCGCAGCGGCTTCAGCCGCGTCCCCTTCGTCCAGAGCTGCACCGTGACGTGGGACGGCCTCGAGACCGCCTGCCTGGTCTGCAACATCTCGATCCTCGGCGTCTACCTGCACCTCGAGGCGCCGCTCGAGCGCCGCCGCGAAGTGACGTTGCGCTTTCCGCTTGCCGACGAAGGCCCGGAGATCGAGGCCGCGGCGGTGGTCACCTGGGTGAACGAAATCCCTGCCGAGGGCGCGACCGGTCTGCCGCGCGGCTGCGGGCTGCGCTTTCTGCGCGTCGCCCCCGACGACCTGCGGCGCATCGCGGCGCTGGTCGCGGCCTACGTCGCCGCACCCCACGAACATGCCGGAGCCGGTGTCGGGCAGCCGTTCACCGGCCGGGTGCGGATTCCGTTCATCACCGCCTGCACCCTCACCGGCAGGTTCGGCATCGCGGCACGGGAGTCTGTGCAATCTGAGCGTCCTCGGGGTCTACGTGGCGCTCGAGGACATGCCGGCGCTGGGCGCCCACGGCAGCATCTCGTTTCACCTCCCGGGCGTCAGCGAGGAATTCCGCTCCGACGTCAGGGTGTGCTGGCAGAACCCGGAGTTCCCGGCCCGCGCCCAAGCCCTGCCCCCGGGCTGCGGCCTGCTGCTTCGAGAACCTCGGAGCGGAGCAGGAGGAGTTGCTTCTGGGCGTGGTCAGCGACTATCAGCAGGCGCTCGTCGGCTGAGATCGCCGACCGCCGAGCCGCCGGACCTGATCGCCGAGGTCGACTCCGGCGGCGGCGAGTGCCGTGTCGACCTGACCCGCCCAGTCCCGGTTGGCGGAGGGCGAAGCCGGGCTGGGATGCGGGATGCGCGCCATCGCCGGGGCGCTGCCGCCCTGCGGAATCGCCCGCCGAACCGCCGCTTCGGCAACCGCGCCGACCGCGATCACCCAGCGAACCTCGAGCTCGGCCACGACTTCGGCGAGGGCGGCGTCGCAGACCGCCTCGACGGCGGCGCGCTCGGCGCGCGGCAGCTTCTCGGGCGTCAGGTTCCGGCCGCCCGCGTCGAGAAAGCCGAGCGGACACCAGTTCCAGACGAAGGCGCGGGCGAAGAAGCGCTCCGGGGTGTCGAATCGGGCCCGCGCCCAGCCCCAGAGGCGCGCCCCCGAGACCTCGCTGCGCCGGCAGGCGAAGCCCTCGACCGGGCGCTTCGGGTGCTCGGCGGGCGGGCGGGAGACCGCGCCCTCGATGCCGAGCCAGTCGCGCACCATGCCGACCTCGCCGAACGGCACGCCGGTCTGCATCATGCCGAACGGGCCGGGGTTCATGCCGACGAACAGGAGCTCCTTCGGGCCGCGCCCCCAGCGCTCGAGGTAGCGCTCGAGCGGCTGGCGGGCATAGAGCAGCGGGTTGTAGACGAACGCCACCGGCGGCGCGAAAGCGAGCGCGCCGGCCGCGAGGGCGAGGCGGCGCGTCAGCGGGACGAGCGGCGAGGCGGGTGCGGCGGTGGGCAGGAGCGGTTCGGCCATCGGCCGGGAGCGTAACAGGCGGGACGGGCGGTAGGATGGCGTTCGTCTTGAGCTACGCGCCGATCTCCGACTACCCGCGGCGGCCGCACTTCGACTTCTACCGCGCGCATCCGTCGCCGTTCTACTCGGTGACCTTCGAGCTCGACGGCGACGCGCCTGCGCGAGCGCCTCGCCGACGAGCGGGCGCCGGTCTACGCCGGCCTGTGCTGGCACTTCCACCGCGCGCTGCTGACGCTGCCGGCTTTCCGCGTGCGCCTGGCGGGCGACGAGCTCGTGCTCCACGACCGCTTGCGGATGGGGCTGACGGTGCCGGCGCCGCGCCGCACCTTCACCTTCGCCACCTTCGAATGGGAGCCGGACTGGGCGGCCTTCGCCGGCTCCGCCCGCGGTGTTCTCGCCCGCGCGTCCGAGGGTATCGACCTCTCCGGCGGCAAGGAGCCCGACTTCGCCTACTACACGGCGCTGCCGAAGATCCCCTTCACCGCCTTCACCCACGTGACGCTCACCGACCCGACTGCCGGCCAGCCGGGCACGGCGTTCGGCCAGCTCGCGGAGCGTCAGGGGCGGTTCGTCGTTCCGGCCGGCGTCCAGGTCAATCACCTGTTCATCGACGGCGGCGACCTGGGGGACCTCTACGAGGCGGTCCAGGCGAGCTTCGCCAGTCCCGGCTGAGCCGCCCGGCCTCCCGGAGTAGAATTCGCCCCATGCCGAAAGAGGGAACGCTCGCTCCACTCACCCTCGAGGGTGCCGCGAAAGTCCATGCCGAGCGCCCGGTGCTCGAGTTCGGCAGTGCCTGGGAGTATTCGCCGGCGCCGGAGTCGACCAGCCACCTCAAGGTGGAGAAGCGCTACGAGCTGTTCATCGGCGGGAAGTTCGTGGCGCCGAAGTCGGGCCGCTATTTCGCGACCGTGAATCCGGCGACCGAGCAGGTCCTGGCCGAGGTCGCGGAGGCGGGGGAAGCCGACGTCGAAGCCGCGGTGCGCGCCGCGGAGGCGGGCTTCAAACTCTGGTCGAAGCTCGCGCCGCTCGAACGTGGCAAATACCTCTACCGCATCGCCCGCCTGCTGCAGGAGAAGGCGCGCGAGTTCGCGATCCTCGAGACTCTCGACGGCGGCAAACCGATCAAGGAGTCGCGCGACGTCGACATCCCGCTCGCCGCGGCGCACTTCTTCTACCACGCCGGCTGGGCCGATAAGCTGCACTACGCCTTCCCCGGACGCGGCGCCGGCGAGGTCCGGCCGCTCGGCGTCTGCGGCCAGATCATCCCGTGGAACTTCCCGCTCCTCATGGCGGCGTGGAAGATCGCGCCGGCGCTCGCCTGCGGCAACACGGTGGTGCTCAAGCCGGCGGAGACGACGCCGCTCACCGCGCTGCACCTGGCGAAGATCTTCGAGGAGGCGGAGCTCCCGCCGGGCGTCGTGAACATCCTGCCGGGCGCCGGCGAGACCGGGGCGCATCTCGTCAACCATCCGCGGGTGAAGAAGATCGCCTTCACCGGCTCGACCGAGGTCGGCAAGCTCATCCAGCGCGCCACCGCGGCCTCGGGCAAGCGGCTGACGCTCGAGCTCGGCGGCAAGGCGGCGAACATCGTCTTCGCCGATGCGGCGCTCGACCAGGCGGTCGAGGGGATCGTCAACGGCATCTACTTCAACCAGGGGCATGTCTGCTGCGCCGGCTCCCGCCTGCTGGTCGAGGAGTCGGTCGCCGACACGCTGATCGCCAAGCTCGACTGGCGGATCCGCCAGCTCCGGGTGGGCGATCCGCTGGACAAGAACACCGACGTCGGCGCGATCAACTCGCGCGCCCAGCTCGAGAAGATCCGCGAGATGACGGCGTACGGCGTCGAGGAGGGGGCGCACCTCCACCAGTCGCAGTGCGCGCTGCCGGCGAAGGGCTTCTTCTTCCCGCCGACCTACTTCACCGAGGTCGCGCAGTCGCACCGCATCGCGCGCGAGGAGATCTTCGGCCCGGTGCTGGCGGTGATGACCTTCCGCACCGCCGACGAGGCGATCGACAAGGCCAACAACCTCGCCTACGGCCTCTCGGCCGGCGTCTGGACCGACAAGGGCGCCAAGATCTTCGCCATGACCAAGCGCCTGCGCGCCGGCGTCGTCTGGGCGAACACCTTCAACAAGTTCGACCCCACCAGCCCGTTCGGCGGCTACAAAGAGTCCGGCTTCGGCCGCGAAGGCGGCATCCACGGCCTCGAGGCGTACGTCGAGCTCGGCTGAGCGACGAGCGCCCCCCTTCGGTGGCTCGGGCTACTGCGTCTTCTCCAGCACCACTGGCAGCGCCAGGCGGTAGAAGAACCAGGCGAGCGGCAGAGCGACGGTGGTGGCTGCGGTCATCCAGAGGGCGGCGGTCCAGTTCGTCGAGGTGCCGAGCGCCGCGAGGTCTCTCGTTAGGCCGAGGAGCGGGGTGACGGGGTTCCAGGCGACGAGGGTGCGGAAGAGCCCTTCCTTCGGCACGGCGTAGAACACCGGGGTCATGAAGAACCAGAAGGTGGTCACCGCCTGGAGGCCCTTGCCGACGTCGTGGTAGAGGGCGTGGAGCGGCGCGAGGAAGAGGCCGATCGCGGTGCCGAGGAGCGCCAGGACGACGAGCGGCAGCGGCGCCAGCACGACCGTCCACGGCACGCCCTGGCGCAGGAAGAGGAACACCACCGCGACCACCAGGATCTTCGGTGCGACGTTGACCAGCGCGCGCGCCAGTGCCGCGCCGATCAGGCTCTCCGGCGGCAGGTCGAGCTTGGCGAGCAGCGAGCGTTCGCTGGCGAGCGTGTCGATCTGGACGTTGATCGACTCGACGAAGGTCTGCCAGGCGACCAGCCCGAGCAGAACGAAGGCGGCGTAAGGGATGCCGGTGTCGCCGGCGTCGAGAATCTTGGCGCGGTCGGCGAGCACCGCCCAGAAGACCATGCCGAGCGCCGGCAGGAAGGCGAGGAAGCCGCCGAGCAGCGTCTGCCGGTACTCGGCGTGCAGCTGGCGCAGGAGCATCTGGCGCGCCATCCCCGCCGAGGCGGCGAGGTCGCGCCGCATCTCGGCGAACAGGCGGCGATGGCGGTCGCGCCCGGCGTCGGGCTGGTAGACGATCTCGGTCACGATGCGCCCTCCCGATTCTCGAGCCGACTGCCGAGGTGACCCTGGAGGCGATCCTCGAGGGTCGCCTCGAGCCAGGTCCAGACCGCCCAGTCGCGGTCGCCCCAGTGATGGTAGACGTGCACGAGATAGGGTTTCACAAAGCCCGGGCGGTCGGCGAAGCTGAAGCCGTGAGCCGGATCGAAGTTCAGTCCGGGCTTGTGGTAGTCGGCCAGGAAATTGAACTCCTTCGGCAACGTCGCCTGACCCTCGAGGCCGTGCTTCCAGGCGGCGGCGATGAGCGTCCCCTGGTCGCGCGTCTTCCAGCGCGGCAGGTCGAAGCTCGCGAGCGTGAGCTCGTGCCAGCTGTCGAGGAACGGCGCCGCTGGGGAATCGGCGCCGGCCTCGAAGAGGAAGACGCCGCCGTTCCAGTGCTGCCAGTCGGGATCGGTGACGACGATACGGAAATCCTCGGCGATCGCCGCGCGCAGGTGGTCGCACGGGCCGTGGAAGACCCGCTCGCCCTCGCCGTCGACCCACTCGCCGCGTTCCGCATCGAAGCGGAACTCGCTCTGCCCGGCGACGTAGAACGGCACGTCGGTGAGCAGCAGGCGCCCCGCTTCGTCGTAGCCGCGGCGTTCGTCGAGGCGCCAGTCGAAGCCGAGCTCGCGGCGGATGAACTCCGGTAGCGTTCCCAA
Source organism: Thermoanaerobaculia bacterium (assembly GCA_963788175.1). GTDB lineage: Bacteria > Acidobacteriota > Thermoanaerobaculia > Multivoradales > JAGPDF01 > JAGPDF01. Next base: position 88,520 of record CAWBFZ010000010.1, on the reverse strand, counting down.
CGCGTCGTCGATGACCGCTCGGGCCGCCTGCGTGGCGTCCGCTCCGCGCCAGAGCCGACGGGCGAGGCGCGCACCGTATTTCGGCCACACCCACGCGAGGAGAGCGGCCTTGCGCCGCCAGGGATGGCCTGCCGTGCGCTCGAGCAGGTGTTGCACCGCGTCGCGCCGCGCCGCGAGCTCCGGCTCTGCCGCGACATAGCGTGCGGAATAGGTCTCGAGCTTCGCCTGCAGCCGGCGCCGCTTCTCCGCCAGTTCCGGCGGACAGGCGTCGAGCGGTTCGATCAGCGCGTTGAGCGCCTTCGCCTGGGCGAGGCGGCGCTCCGAGAGGCAGCCGCAGTCGACCGCCCACGGGCTGAAGTAGCGCATCCGGCAGTGATCGGTGGCGAAAGTGACCGGACCGAAGCGGTACATGAAGATCTGGTCGACGCCGGGGCGCGCCGCCAGCACGTCGGTATCGAGGTAGCAGTAGCGGTGGCGGGGATCGAGGAGGCGGTGCAGCGAGGTCTTGAGCCAGATGGCCGCCTGCGCGTCGGAGAGCGCCGGGGGTGTCGGGCAGTCGAGCACCAGGTCGTGCGCCACCGGCAGCGCGTTGCGGCGCGCGTCGGTCACCACGACGATCGGGTTGTCGGCGAACTGCCGCAGGTGGCGCAGCGCGATCCCGAGCTCTTCGAGGTGCGCCGCCGCGCCGCAGGCGACGAAGACAAAGCGTTCTTCGCGGTTCAAGTCAGCCACTCCCGGTACCAGAGCTCGAGCACCGCGACCTTCCACAGCCGCCAGTGATCCGCGGCGGCGAGCAGGGCGGTGACCGCCGGCCCATGGAGGACGCCGTCGCGCACCAGCCGCGAGTCGCCCAGCAGCCCCCTGTACCAGGCGATGTTCTGGTAGTAGCTGTCCGGTCCGACGAAGCCCTGCTTGGTGCGCTGCAGGATCGCCTCGGGGAGCCTCCCGGCGAGGTTTGCCCGCAGCAGCGCCTTTTGCTGGCCAGGCCGGAAGTAGACCTCCGGAGCGAGGCCGAACAGCAGCTCGACCAGCTCGGGATCGAGGAACGGCACCCGCACTTCGAGCGAGTTGGCCATGCTGGCGCGATCGACCTTGGTGAGCACCTGCTCGCCCATGAACGCCCGGATGTCGAGCCACTGCATGCGCTGCAGCGGCGGCAGCTCGGGTCGCACGAGGCTGCGGTAGAACCACCAAGGGTCGTCCGGCAGGTGGGAGTGGAGATCCGGGTGGAGGAGGCCGGCGAGCCGGGGACGGTCGAAGCTCCCCATCGCCATCGACCCGGCGTAGAAAGACACGAGGTCGTCCGCGGCGGGGTCGCCGGCGGCCCGGGCCGCCATGAGGTCGCGCTGCCAGGTATAGCCGCAGAAGATCTCGTCGGCGCCTTCGCCCGAGAGCACTGCCTTGACCCGGCGCGAGGCGAGATGGGAGACCGCGAAAGTGGGCACGTTCGAGAGGTCGCCGAGCGGTTCGTCGTAGGTCCAGGCCAGGCGGTGGGCGAGCTCCAGGCTCTCGGGGCCGATGACCCGGCTGTGGTGCTCGAGGCCGAACTGCTCCGCCACCAGCTCGGCGTAGCGGTGTTCGCTCCCCGGCCAGTCGGCGAAACCGACCGCGAAGGTCTCGGCGCGGTAGCCGATGCGGTCGAGGTAGAGGACCAGCGCCGAGGAGTCGTAGCCGCCGGAGAGGAACGAGCCGAGGGCGACGTCGCTCTCCAGATGCCGGCGCACGGCGCTCTCGAGGCGGGCGTCGACCGCGGCGACAGCCTCTTCGAACGGTAGCTGCCGGTCGCCCGGGGGCAGCGTCCAGTACTCGCGAACGGTCGCCGCGCCGTCGCGGCCGAACCGCAGCCAGCAGGCCGGCGGCAGCTTCGCCAGCCCCTTCCAGATGCACTTCGGGCTCGGCACGTAGCGGTAGACGAGGTAGTCGCAGACCGCCGACCAGTCGGCCTCGCGGGGGACCGCCGGATGGGCGAGCAGGGCCTTCGCCTCGGAGGCGAAGAGCAGCCGGTCGGCGTCCGCGAAGTAGTAGAGCGGCTTGATCCCGAAGCGGTCGCGGGCCAGGAAGAGCTCCTGCTCGCGCTCGTCCCAGAGCCCGAAGGCGAACATCCCCTGGAGGCGCCGGAGGACCTCGGCCCCCCACTCCTCGTAGCCGTGCAGGACGACCTCGGCATCGCAGGTGGAGCGGAAACGGTGGCCGCGGGCTTCGAGCTCCGCTCGCAGCTCACGATGGTTGTAGATCTCGCCGTTCAGGGTGAGCCAGAGGCGCTCGTCCTCGGAGGGCATCGGCTGGCGCCCGGCGGCGGAGAGGTCGAGGAACGACAGCCGCCGATGCCCGAGCCCCACCCGCCCGTCGGCCGAGAGCCAGCTGCCGGCGTCGTCCGGGCCGCGGTGCTCCAGCGTGTCGCGCATGATGACGAGGCGGGCGGGATCGACGATCCCCCGGCGCTCGATCTGTCCGACGATGCCGCACACGGGAGCTTGCCTCGGTCCGTGCGCGGTTCAGAAATCGGCTGCGTGGACGAAATTCTCACGCAGGACCGAGAGGTTGCGGGGGATTTTGGCGAGCCCTTTGGGAAACAGGGCGAAGTGCAGCAGCAGGAGAGGCCAGAGCCCGGGGTGGCGCGCGACTGCGATCGCCAGCACGGTGGGGGGGAGCCACTCCTCGTAGAAGTCGTTCAGGAAGTAGAGGAACTTGAAGCGCAGCTGGCGCCTGGGGAGGTAAGGGAACTTCCAGGCCGAGAACATCAGCGCGGTAAAGGCGAGGAAGGCGGCGAACCCGACCCAGACCGGCGCCGCCGGGGCAAGGAGCACCAGGGCGCCGGCCAGCGCTCCGAGCTCGAGCGGCAGGAGGACGCGGTTGACCAGGGCCAGCGCGCGCACCGGACCGCGGGCGAGGACGAAGGTCCGGAGGCCGGAGCGGCGGTCGTTCTCCCGATCCCCGAGCTGGTGCAGCAGGATGTTGCGCAACCCCTTGCAGGCCAGGAGCAAGACGACGAACACGAGCAGGACGAAGATCGGACCGGCCGTCCGCGCCGATCCGAGGCTTCCGAGGGGCTCGGGAAAGAAGGTGGACAGGGCGATCGCCACCGGCAGGAGGTGGCCATAGAGAGTGTCCGTGAGGACGCCGGCGAGGCCGCGCTCCTTCAGCCGGAAAGGCCGCGCCGAATACAGCGTGAGCGCGCCGACCTGCAGCGCGAGGAGGGTCAGATTGACCGCGTTGCGCGGCAACAGGCTCCAGGGCGCGAGTCCGACCGCCAGGAGACCGAGGAGGATCCCGGCGCGCGCCAGTGGGTCTCTCGCGGCGGCGGCGTTGGGCTTGCCCGCGGCGCGATCGGCGGCAATGTCGCAGGCATCGTTCAAAAAGTAGCCGAATCCAGCGATGCCGACGATGCTGGCGACGAAGAGCGGCAGCATGGCAACGAGCTCCTCGGGTGGAAGCAGTCCCGTCGCGGTAGCGAGATAGGCGGCGGCGAGGACCGGCGGCACGATGTGCTGCCACCACAAGGAGAAGCGGAGGAGTCCCGGGCCAGGCATCGCGAAGCGGGAGTCTACGCGGTCCCGCGCGAGGCGCGCCGCGCGCGGTTTCCGCGCCTTGAGCTCGAGCCAGTCGAGGAAGGTGACCGGCGGCCCTTCGTAGATGTCGATCGCGTTCGCCGCCACGAAGGCGTTGCCGAGATCGTGCTGGGTAGGGAGCGGTGGCTCGCGCAGCCACTCGAGCGCGAAGCCCGCGCCGGCGAGCGCGACGAGGAACTCACGCTGGGCTTTGACGTTCAGGCAGAAGTAGCGGTTGACGTTGGCGACGACTCTGCGGACGCGGGGACGCTCGCGGCGATCCGGAATACGGTCGCGCTGGAAGAGGTCCTTGGCGTAGAGCACACCGCCCGGCCTGAGCACGCGATGGGCCGAAGCGAGGGCCACCTGCGGATGGTCCGAGTGCACGAGCGACTCGAGGAAGAGGACGGCATCGAACGACTCCGCCGGGTAGAGCGCCTCGAGACGATGGAAGTCGCCCTGGGTGACGACGACGCGAGTTTCCATTCCGGCGGCGGCGACCCGCGCCCGGGCCTCGGCCACCTGCACGCCGGAGATGTTGAGCGCCGCGACGCTCACCTCGCGATGCCGTGCCAGCCAGAGCGCGGGGCCGGCGATCCCGCAGCCGGCGTCGAGGACACGCATGCCGGGCGCGAGCTCGGCCTGGTCGGCGATGTGGGTGAAGAGCTCGGCGAGATCGGTCGTGCGCTGCGACTGGAAGGTGTCGCCGAAGGCCGCCATGTAGCGCTCGTTCCACTCGTCGTAATAACGCGCAACGCGCTCCGAGCTGAGCTCGGTCGGCCCGAGCCAGCGGCGGAGGAAGCCGGGAAGCCCGGGACTCACCGGCGCTCCGGCGGATGCCGTCGCCGCGCCGCTGGCGGGGGCGCGGACTAGAATGCCGACTGTGAAAGCCGTCGCACTGTGAGCACCCCCGCGCTGGTCGCCGTCGAGGCGGTGTCGAAGAAGTACTGCCGCGACCTCGAAAAGTCGCTGCGCTATGGGCTGCATGACATTGGGCGCGCGCTCGTCGGGGGCGGGGCCGATCCCGGATCCCTGCGCGACGGTGAATTCTGGGCGCTCTCGGAGGTCACCCTCGAGCTCGGCGCCGGCGAATGCCTCGGCGTCATCGGCCCCAACGGCGCCGGCAAGAGCACGCTGCTCAAGCTGATCCAGGGGCGGCTGCACCCGGACCGCGGGCGCATCGTGGTGCGCGGCAAGCTGGCGGCGATCTCGGAGCTCGGCATCGGTTTCAACCCGATCCTTTCAGGTCGCGAGAACATCTTCCACAACGCCGCCCTGCTCGGTCTGGCGCGCGACGAGACGCGGGCCCTGCTCGGGCAGATCATCGAGTTCTCGGAGCTCGAGGAGTTCATCGACGCGCCGGTCTTCACCTACAGCTCCGGCATGCGGGCGCGCCTCGGCTATGCGGTGGCCGCCCATCTCGATCCCGAAGCCCTGCTGATCGACGAGGTCCTGACGGTCGGCGACCTCGCCTTCCGGAGGAAGTGCGTGCAGCACATGCAGCGCTTTCTCGGCCGCGGCAAGGCGGTGCTGCTGGTCTCGCACGAGATGTACAGCGTGCAGACGCTGTGCACGCGGGCGATCTACCTCGAGCGCGGCGAGGTGGTCTTCGCCGGCGCGAGCACCGAGGCGGTCAATCTCTACCTCAAGGCCCGCCGCGGCCTGGCACCCCGGCCAGCGGCGCCAGCGGTGCCAGCGGCGGACGCGATTGCGGGTATCGACCGACGACGCAGCCGATGCCGAAGCTGAGGCCAGAGCCGGCAGCCGAGCGCCGGCTGCCCGAGCGCCCGCGAGCCGGTCCTCATCACCGGTGTCGCGATCGAACCGGCCGAGCCGATCGGCCCACGGGCGAGTTGCGCAGCGGCGCCGGGCGCGGGTGATCGTGCGCTACCACGCCCACCGAGAAGCGCGACCGGCTCTTCTGGGCTTTCCGCATCGCCACCGCCGACCTGCTGGTGCAGGTCACCTCCGGCATCCTGCCGGCCGATGAGCTTTCCCGACAACCGCCTCGACGCCGGCGAGGGCACGCTCTCCTGCATCATCCCGCGCCTGACCCTCACCGCCGGCACCTACGCCATGCGGGTGGTCCTCGCCGAGCCCGACGGCACGCTGCTCGTGATGTTCGGCTTCGAGGACGCGCCGCTCTACTTCAACGTCGCCTCGGGCGCGAGCGCGGTCGACAACATGCACGAGATGTCCGGCGATCTCGTCACTCTGGCGGTCGCGGCCGACCGCTAGCGGCGGCTTCGGGAGATCGGAAAGGCGAGGCTCGCGGTCGCCTTCGGGGAGGATCAGAACGGCGCGGTCTCCGACCAGCGCGCGGTCGAGCCGACCTCGAAGTTGTCGGCGAACAGCGGCGGGCTCTCGAGGTTGTGCAGCAGCACGACGTCGACGCGGGTGGCATCGCCCGCCGCGACCGCAATCGCGGTGACGTCGAGCGGATCGAAGCCGGTGGCGCTGAAGTGCAGGGCGTGGGTTCCGGGGTCGAGCAGCCGATGGTAGTCGCCGGCCGCCGGATCGGTCAGCACCTCGGACTCCTGCGCCGTCGCGCCCATGCAGCTGCACGGTCGCCGCGAGCGGCGTGCCGTAGGCGTCGGTCACCAGGCCGCGGATGCCGGTGAGCGCCGTCGCGATGTAGTCGAGGAGCGCCTGGCGGTTCGCGGTCCAGTAGTCCGGCATGCGCAGCGAGTCGTCGGTCTTGCAGCTCGACACCTCGATCGTGACCTCGCGGCAGCGCCGCCACCAGTTCATCCAGTCCTGACGGCCGCCGTCGATCTCGTACCAGTCCCAGCCGTTGGTGGTGCCGTCGAAGCTGAGGTCGGAGAAGTAGGAGCTGCCGCCGATCGCCGCCGGGGCGTTCGCCTTCACCAGATCGGCGAAGTGGTGCGCGACCCCCTGGTACCAGACCTCGTCGGCGTGCGGATGATGGTCGGGGGCGCCGTCGCTCCAGGTGTCCCAGGGGTAGTTCACGACCTCGGCGCCGCCGTGGAAGTTCACCGACAGGGCGAAGCGTGTGCGCGTTGCCGAACTCCATCATGCGCTGCGTCTCGGCCCAATAGGGGTTGCCGTCGGGGTGCGCGCCGTTCTGCGGATCGGCGAAGTTGCGGTTCGGGTCGACGAACGAGTTCGAGCCGTTGGCGTTCGAGTAGTAGCGCCGCGAGGAGTTGGACAGCACCTCGTCGCTCGACGAGTAGGTCCCGTCCGGGTTGGCGAGCGGGTTGATCCAGATCTCGACCGAGTCGACGAGGCGGGTGATCTCCTGGTCGTACGGATCGAGAGACGCCGGATCGTAGTGGGTGAGAAGCTCGTCGATCAGGTGGAGCAACAGAACGTAGCCGGTGGTCTCGTCGCCGTGCATGGTCGACGACAGGAAGACCTCGGGCTCGTCTTCGGCGACGTCGGGCCGGTCGCTGATCTTGAGCGCCAGGAGCTTGTGCGGCCGGACGGTGTTGGTGGTGCTGCCGATCTCGACCCGCCGCACCAGGTTGGGGTAGGTGTCGGCGAAGGACTGCAGCCGGGCGGTGTAGGCGGAGTAGGTTGGGTGGGCCGCCCAGTTCCAGCCGGTCGCCTGGACCTCTGCCGCGGTCAGCATGTCGATCACGCTGCCGCAGGTCTCGGGCGCCTCTTCGAAAGGAATTCCGAGCGCCCGCAGGCGTTCGCGGTCTTCCGGGGTGGCGTAGGCCCAGATCGCTTCACGGTCGCGGCGATGGTCGACATCGACGAAACTCTGCACCGCCTGGAGAGTCGCGCGGTCGCCGCGCAGGATCTTGATCCGTTGCGGCTCTTCGCGGGCGTCGTCCGCGCCGGCTGGCGCGGTCACCGTCAGGGCGAGCAGAACGAGACCCAGCGTGCGGGCGATGCAGCGCAGCGGCTTTGCTGACTCCATGGTCGGGAATTTTACCACTGCGGTCCCTCCGGCCATCCCGGAGGAGGAGGAGGGCGCGCCGCCTCAGGTTGTTCGGGGTGTGGGGCGAAGCTCGGGAATGAGCTCACCGCGGGCATGGCAGTCGATGAGCTGGGCGAGGCGCCGGAGGCGCGTCGCCTCCTGCTTTGCGCTGACGATCTTCCAGATAGCCGTCTTGCGGTACCCGGCCGGGCGGCCGTCGAAGTCCCGCGCCGCTGCCGCGTTCCGGTCGAGGATGCGGCGGTATCCGGTCGGTAGCTCCTGCGGCCGCTGCTCGTAAGCGTAGATGCCGGAGCGGTTCTCCCGCCGCCGGGCGAAGGCAGCGCGGCCGGCGTCGGTCATCCGCCCTTCCTGTTCGAGCTTCTCGGCTTTGGCGATGTTGACCGCGCTCCAGACGCTGCCGGCTTTCCTCGGGGTGAATCGGATCGAATAGCTCGTCTCGTCGATCCGCCGGCGCACGCCGTCGATCCAGCCGACGCAGAGGGCTTCGTCCACCGACTCCGGCCAGGTCAGGCTCGGCCGTCCGCTCTCGCGCTTGTGGAACCCGACCAGGACCTCGGTGGCCTTGGCATGATGCGCGGCGAGCCAGTTCCGGAACTCCGCCGCCGTGACGAAGAAAACCGGCTTCATCTAGCCGCCGGCAATCGCGCCGACGACGAGGAGGGGCTCGATGCCGGCGGCGACCGCGGCCGGGAGAGGTCGGTCGGTCGGGTCGTTCGAGAGATCTTCCATGCAGGCGAAGAAGCGCAGAAAAGGACGGCGGCGGAGCGTCACGTGGTCGCGGATGGTGCCGCGCAGCATCGGGAAGCGCTCTTCGAGCGCGTCGAGGACCGAGCTCACGGTCACCGGTGCGGCGACCTCGAGCTCGACCTCGCCGCCGACCCGCGCCAGGGTGCGCAAGTGGGCGGGGAGGGCGACGCGAACCTGCCGCGCGGCCGTGCTCACGGCAGCGTCTGGACCTCGACCGAGAGCACCGCCGGCAGGTCGCGCGCGATCGCCGTCCAGTGGTCGCCGGCGTCCGCGGAGGCGTAGACCTGTCCGCCGGTCGTCCCGAAGTAGATGCCGCAACTGTCGAGCGCGTCGACCGCCATCGCCTCGCGCAGCACGTTGACGTAGCAGTCCTTCTGCGGCAGGCCGTGGGTGAGCGCCTCCCACTCGTTGCCGCCGCTCCGGCTGCGGTAGACGCGGAGCTTGCCCTCCGGCGGATAGTGCAGCGAGTCGCTCTCGATCGGCACGACGTAGATCGTCTCCGGCTCGTGGGCGTGGACGTCGATCGGGAAGCCGAAGTCGGAGGGCAGGTTGCCGCTCACCTCGTGCCAGTTCTCGCCGGCGTCGTCGCTGCGCATGACGTCCCAGTGCTTCTGCATGAAGAGCGTCTGCGGGCGCGACGGATGCATGGCGATGCGGTGCACGCAGTGGCCGACGTCGGCGGTCGGATCGGGCATGAACTCCGAGCGCAAGCCGCGGTTCATCGGCCGCCAGGTGGCGCCGGCGTCGTCGCTGCGGAAGACGCCGGCGGCGGAGATGGCGATGATGGATCCGGCCGGGGTTCTGCCGGTCGAGGAGGATCGTGTGCAGGCCCATGCCGCCGGCGCCGGGCTGCCAGCGCGCGCCGGAGTCGTGGCCGCGCAGGCCGGCGAGCTCGTGCCAGCTCCGCCCGCCGTCGGTCGAGCGGAAGATCGCGGCATCCTCGACGCCGGCATAGACCGTGTCGGGGTCGCCGAGCGACGGCTCGAGATGCCAGACGCGCTTGAACTCCCAGGGGTGCTGGGTGCCGTCGTACCAGAGGTGGGTGCCGGGAGTGCCGTCGTAGGTGAACTGGTTGCCGACCGGCTCCCAGCTCTTGCCGCCGTCGTCCGAGCGCTGCAGGAGCTGGCCGAACCAGCCGCTGGTCTGCGAGGCGTAGAGGCGGTTCGGATCGGCCGGCGATCCCTTGACGTGGTAGATCTCCCAGCCGCCGAAGAAGGGACCGGCAACATTCCACTTGTCACGCTTGCCGTCCGCCGTCAGCACGAACGCCCCCTTCTTCGTCCCCACCAGCACCCGGACTCCGCTCATGGCAATCTCCTCGTCTCCCGCAACCTCGGGGTTCGTCGGGGAATACTACGCAAACCGCGGCCGGGAGTTCACCACCGGCTCACCCGGCGACGGCGACCGTCCCGGCTCCCGCGAGCCGGTCCTTCGCCGTCGCAGATTACGGTTTGGAAGATGGCGCTGTAGACAACGATTCCTGCGCGAGTCGGCGCAGCTCGTCGATGGTCATGCCGCCGAGGCTTGCCAGACGGTCGCCCTCGAAGGTGGTCGAGAAGCGCATCGTCGCCGGATTGCCCATCATGAAGACTAGCGAGTGCTGGGTGAGAGTGCAGTCCCCGCAGCCGCCGCCGGGGTAGTGACTCATCTCGTCGTACTCGTCACCCGCCTTGTAGTAGAGCCGCACGCCGGGCTTCAGCTTGAGTACTTCCTGCACCAGCGCCTTGTGGACGCCGGCCTCCTCCTTCATTTCGACCAACAGGATCGCGGTTGCCAGGCGGATCTTGTCGCGGATCGGTCGGGCGCTGAAGTCGTTGTCGAATTCGGGCTCGCCATCGGGGTCGTTCTCCGACGCCGAAGCAGACGCGGGGTAAGCCTGGCTCACCCTCTCCGTGTTGGTTCCTTGCGTCACGCTCCAGAAGTTCCACATGGAATAGGCGTAGGTCAGCGCCTGGAAGCCGATCCAGCACCAGATGGCGATCGTGAGGCCGCGAATCGCCCGCGCGAGCTTGTCGCTGTTGTCCATCCCGTGACGCTAGCATCTACTTCGGAATCGAGGTCGGCCGTGCTTCGACCCCAGATCGGGCGGCCGGTTCCATTCCTGACGGGCGGTTTCTGGCACGCTCCGTGTAACCTCTGCTCGCCGGGGGGAGCGGAGCCGCCCGCCGCCTCCTGCTTTGGGGAGATCGCTCCCGAAAGCGACAGGCGGGCTCGATTTCAGGGGGAAGGATGAGCTACGCGAGACGAAAGGATGCTGGTAGAGGGGTTCTGCGGGCGTGCGTGGGCCTCTGCGGCGTCCTAGTCGCTGCCGCCGCTCGGTCGCGCAACCGCCGCTGCCGGAGGGCGTGGTCGGCGAGCGGGCGCGGGCGATGATCGACGATCCTGACCGGTCCGGCTGGCGACGCGGCGGCGATCGAGCCGCTGGTGGCAGCGAACTGGGCGGCCTCGGCCCTCGCCCAGCGCCCGGCCGCCGAGCGCGCGAAGGCGCTCGCCGGCGTGCGCGTCGATCTCGGGGCCGCGGAGCTCGTGCGCCTCGAGCGCCGCAGCGAGAACGACGTCGCCCTGATCTTCCGCTCGCCGCGAAAGGGCTCTGGCTGACGGTCGGCATGAAGCTCGAGCCGCAGGCGCCGCGCGGCATCGTCGCGGCCTCGATGCAGCTCGACTCCAATCCGCCGGCCGATGCCGCCGCTGCCGCGGGACCGAAGCTCTCGGCGCCGCAGGCGATCGCGCAGGCGACGGCGCGCATCGACGAGCTCGCGGCGGCAGGACGCATTCTCCGGCGTCGTCCTCATCGCGCGCGACGGCGAGGTGCAGCTCGAGCGCGCGGCGGGGAAGGCCGACCGCGACCGCGGCGTCGCCAACGGCCTCGCCGACCCGCTTCAACATCGGCTCGATCAGCAAGGCGTTCACCCAGGTGCTGATCGCCCAGCTCGCGGCCGAGGGGAAGCTCACCCTCGAAGACAAGCTGATTCGTCATCTGCCGGACTATCCGGATCGCGCGATCGCCGAGCAGGTCACCCTGCAGCAGCTGCTCGCGCACCGTTCCGGACTGGGCGACATCTTCAACGAACGCTTCACGCCGGAGGCCGCCGCGCGGGCTGCGCACGCTCGCCGACTATCTGCCGCTCTTCACCGGCAAGCCGCTCGAGTTCGAGCCCGGTACGGCGCAGCGCTATTCGAACGCCGGCTACGTCGTCCTCGGGCTGGTGGTCGAGCGGATCACCGGCAAGCCGTTCGCCGACGCCGCGCGCGAGCGGATCTTCGTCCCGGCGGGCATGACGGCCTCCGGCTGGCTGGCGCGCGACGCCCTGCCTGCCGACGCTGCGATCGGCTACACCCGCGAGGGCTGGCAGGAGGAGCGCGAGCGTCAGGGGCCGGCGCGGATCCGCAGACTCGGCCGAAGGCTCCGCTCCCGCCGCGCCACGCGAACTCCCTCGATCTGCCGGCGATCGGCAGCTCCGCCGGCGGGAGCTACTCCACGGCGCGCGACCTCCTCGCCTTCGCGCGCGCGCTCGCGACGAACCGGCTCGCGCGGGCCCGGAGCGCTACGCCCAACAGGGCGGGCTCGGCATCGCCGGCGGCACCGCCGGCGCCAATGCCGTCGCTCGAGGCCGACTTCCGGCCAGGGCGGCTGGACGGTCATCGTGCTCGAGAACCTCGACCCGCCGTCGGCCGAGGGCCTGGCGCGCGACCTCCGGGCGCTGCTCGACCGGGTGGAGCGCGACGGGCCGGCGAACTGACCGGCCGGGCTCAGAGGTAGCCGAGGGCGCGGAGCTGGCGCTCGGTCTCGCGCGCCGCTTCGAGGGCGGCGGCGGGCGTCGGGCTCTGGGCGGCGAGGGCGCGGCGCAGGGCCGTGGCGGTCCGCCTGTCGCTCGCGGCGAGGTCGACGGTCTCCCCGGGGTCGCGGTCGAGATCGAACAGCCGGAGCTCTTCCCGGGTCTCGTTCACCATCAGTTTGTGGCGACCGTCGACCGCCGCGCGCCAGCCGGCGAAGGCGCTGGTCTGAAGCCGCGGCGGGCCCGCACTGCGGCCGGAGATCGCCGGCCGCAGCGAGCGCCCCGCGAAGGCGTTCGGCGCGAACCGTACGCCGGCGAGGTCGAGGATCGTCGGCACGATGTCGAGGTTCTCCGACAGCGCCTGGCGGACTTCGCCGCGCGGCAGGCCCGGCCCGGCGAGGACCAATGGAGTGCGGATCTCCGTGTCGTAGAGCGACCGGCAGTGGGCGAGCGTGCCGTGCTCGAGGAAGCTCTCGCCGTGATCGGCGGCGAGCACGACGATCGTGCCGCGGGTGGACGAGAGATTTTCCGCCTTGTCGAAGGCCGCGATCAGCTCGCCGATGCGGGCGTCGACGAAGGCGATCTCGTCGTCGTAGAGGTCGATCCAGTGCGCGATGTCCGCGCCGTCGATTCCCGCGGGCTCGCCGCGATCGATGCGGGCGGCGGCGGCGTGCGGTATGCCGGCGCGGACGTCCGGCGCCAGGCCGCGTCCCGAGCCGGGCCGGGTGAACCGCCGCTGACTCTTGCGATGCGTCACGTAGGGGCCGTGGGGGTCGATGTAGTGCAGATAGAGGAAAACCGGTTCGCCGGGCTCGTGGCGCGCGAGCGCCGCGAGGGCGCGGTCGTTCACGCAGCTCGCGTCGCTCCACACGCACTCGTCGTCGAAGACGTCGAAACCGCGATCGAATCCTCCTGTCTGGTTGAAGTCGGTCGGATTCTTGCGCACGATCGGACTGGCCGAGAAGGCCGCGGTCGCGTAGCCGGCAGTGTGCAGGAGCTCGGCGAGCGAGGTCACTCCGGCCGGAATGCTCATGTCGCCCTGAGGCTGGCCGAAGAACGCCTCGACCGGGCGCGAGGTGAGCAGCGAGTTCATCGACGGAAAGGTGCACGGCGCCTGCGCGCGATGGCGGTCGAAGCGCACCCCGCGCGCCGCCAGCGCGTCGATCTGCCGGCGAAGTCGGGCGCGCGTAGCCGTAGGCGGAGAGGTGATCGGCGCGCAGGGTGTCGACGACGAGCAGCAGGATGTTGGGGAGGGCTTCGACGGCTCCGGCCGGGCCCGCGGCCCGGGTCGCCGGGCTTTCTTCGGCGTGCGGCGCGCACGCCGTGAGGAGGGCGAGCAGCAGGCAGATCGAGCTGGCGGCGGAACGCTCGGGCATCGGAGCCGGAAGCCTAACCTGAGTTCGATCGCAGGGTAGACTCCCGCCGCCGGACGAGACCGGAAACAGGGGGAGAACGATGGCAAACGACGCGCAGTGGTACGTGGCCGTGAACGGCCAGCAGGAAGGGCCGATGTCGGCGGATGAGGTCGCCGGGCGAGTGCGCGCGGGGCGGCTCGACCGCAGCGCCCACGTCTTCAGCGCCGGGATGAAGAACTGGGCTGCGATCGGCTCCGTCGCGGAGTTCGCGGGCGCCTTCGGCGGCGCCGCGGCGACGCCTCCTCCGCCGCCCGCGGGGGTCGCGGGGCGGGGGCAGCGCGCACGAGATCGACTTCGAGGTCCACGGCGAGGAGATGCAGTTCGTCGAGATCACCCTCGATCCGCAGGAGGCCTGCGTCGCCGAGGCGGGAGCGTTTTTCTACATGGATCCGGCGATCCAGATGGAGACCATCTTCGGCGACGGCTCGCAACAGAGTGAAGGCAGCGACCTCCTCGGCAAGCTGTTCTCGGCCGGCAAGCGCGTGCTGACCGGCGAATCGCTGTTCATGACGGTGTTCTCCAACCAGGGATCGACGCGCCAGAAGGTGGCCTTCGCTTCCCCCTATCCGGGCAAGATCGTGGCGCTCGATCTGAAGCAGCACGGCGGCCAGATGCTCTGCCAGAAGGACGCCTTCCTCTGCGCGGCAAAGGGGATCTCGGTCGGCATCGCCTTCCAGAAGAAGCTCGGCGCCGGACTCTTCGGCGGCGAGGGTTTCATCCTGCAGAAGCTCGACGGCGACGGCCTTGCCTTTCTCCACGCCTGCGGCACGATCGTCGAGCGCGATCTCGCGGCGGGCGAGACGCTGCGGGTCGACACCGGCTGCCTCGTTGCCTTCGAGACCGCGGGTGGGCTACGACATCCAGATGGTCAAGGGGGTGAAGACCTTCCTGTTCGGCGGCGAAGGGCTGTTCTTTGCCACCGTCACCGGGCCGGGCAAGGTCTGGCTGCAGTCGCTGCCGTTCTCGCGCCTCGCCGCCCGGGTCGTCGCGGCCTCGGGTATCGCCCGCGGGCGCCGGGAGGAGGGTTCGGTGCTCGGCCCGCTGGGAAATTTGTTGGATGGAGACAGATAGCCGGCGCTCACACATCGTCCCAGTTGAGCGTCGCGCCGCACTCGAATCCGTCGGCGAAGATTCGCGACGTCTCTGCAGCATCGTTGACCCCAGTGACGATCATGACGATGTGCATCCCGGGCGATCCGTACTGGGCGAGGGTGGAGATCTCGCTCGCTCCACAGACGGGCGCCCAGATGAAGCTCGGCGCCGACTCCGGCTGCGAATTGGAGCCCAGCAGCAGCGAATTGAGCGCCGCCGTGCCATCTGGCACTGCCAGCTCGACGACCAGCACATCGTTGGCGTTGAGCAGGGTCGGTGGCGCATCGACCCGCAGCGAGACGAGGGTCAGGGCCTGATCGGCGATGCGGAAGAAAGTGTTGGCGAGCGGCGCGCCGAGGCTCGCGAGCGTCGGCGGATTGGCGCTGCTGTCGTAGAGGCGGAGGGTCAGGAGCTGTCCCAGTCCGCCGCCACTTGAAGCGGCTTCGATGCCGACGGTGACGCTCTCGACGTGGAAGAGCAGCGCGTCGAGCGGCGGGTCGAAGTCCGCGAGAGTGAAGGCGCGATAGAAGCTGTGGGGGAGATTGCCGCTGACACCGGTGCAGTTGACCGAGTTTCCCGCGACGATGGACAGGCTGCTCGATTGGGTGATCGAAGGAAGGGGAGCCCCGTCCGGAGGGAGATCGGCGTCGATCGCCTGGAGCTCGAGCGCCGGGAGGAGAACGAGCAGCGCGAGGATCTGGACTTCCCGTCGGAGTCGGAGCATGGCGAACCTCGCGCGACATGATATCCGCAGCCAGGCGGCGAGGCCGGGTCCGGCGCCGCCCTTCTCGCCGGGAACGGTGCCTCGTACGCCCCCGCGCGCCGGCCGGAGTTAGAATCTTCCTCCATGGCTGCCCTCGAGGTACGCAAGACCCACAAGCTCTACATCGGCGGCGAGTTCGTGCGCTCGGAGTCGGGACACTACGACGAAGCGCTCGACGCCCGGGGGCGGCATCGCGCCAACCTCTGCCGCGCGTCGCGCAAGGACCTGCGCGACGCGGTGGTGAAGGCGCGCGCGGCGCAGGAGAAGTGGGCGTCGTCGAGCGGTTACCTCCGGGGGCAGATCCTCTACCGCATGGCCGAGATGATGGAGAGCCGGGTGCCGGCGTTCGAGGCCGCGCTGCGCGGCTCGGGCGCGACCGCCGCGGCGGCGCGCCGTGAGGTGCGGGCCACGATCGACCGCATCGTCCACTTCGCCGGCTGGTCGGACAAGTACCAGGCGCTGCTGTCGTCGGTCAATCCGGTGGCTTCGTCGTACTTCGATTTCTCGCTGCCGGAGCCGACCGGCGTCGTCGGCATCGTCGCCCCCGACCGGCCGGCCCTCCTCGGCCTGGTCTCGCACGTCCTGCCGGTCATCGTCAGCGGCAACAGCTGCGTCGTGCTGCTGTCGGAAAGCGATCCGATTCCGGGTCTCGAGTGGGCCGAGGTGCTGGCGACGAGCGACCTGCCGGGTGGCGTGGTGAACCTCCTCTCGGGTCCGCGCTCCGAAACTCTGCCGCATCTCGCGCGCCACATGGACGTCAACGCCCTGGCGCTCGCCGGCCTGCCGAAGGAGGTCGAGATCGACACCCGCAAGGACGCCGCGGTGAACGTCAAACGCGTCACCTGCTACGCCCTCGGCGACTACTCTCCCGCGAACACCGAGAAGCTCGACCTGATCCGCGCCTTCACCGAGACCAAGACCACCTGGCATCCGGTCGGCTGGTAGGAAGCGGGGGTAGACTCCTTCTATGAAGCTGCGAGTGGTTCTGGAGCCCTCCGACGAGGGGGGGTACGCGGTCTGGGTGCCGTCGCTGCCGGGGTGCATCAGCGAGGGGGAGACTTCGGAAGAGGCGCTCGCCAGCATCCGGGAGGCGATCGACCTCTACCTGGAGCCGGTCGAGGACGGCAGGATCGTCGAACCTGGCTCCGAGATCCTCGAGCTCGATCTCTGACCAGAATCGCGAGCCTCGGTTCCATCGACGTCATCCGCGCACGGCGTGACTGCCCCCTCTGGTCTTAGCGGGAAGAGAGGGAAGGCGGTCGCGGGCGGGGGTTGACCGGGGCGGTCGATGTAATTACAGTAGTTACATGGCACCGATCGAGCTGAAGGTCGCGCGCATTGGCAATTCGCGGGGGGTGAGGCTGCCGGCTGCGGCGCTGCGGCGCTATGGCATCGGCGCCGCGGTAGTGATGGAGGAGCGCAGCGACGGCATCCTGTTGCGCCGGCCAGGGCTGGCGGTCGAGAAGCTCTCCTGGGAGGAAACCGCCCAGGCGATGAGCGCTGCGGCGGAGGACTGGCGCGAGTTCGACACCGTGAGCGCCGACGGCCTCGACGAAGTTCCCTGGCGGCCCGCGCGGTCGTGAAGCGTTACGAGATCCGCTGGGCCGCGCTCGACCCGGCGCGGGGCTCGGAGCTGGCCAAGACTCGGCCGGTGGTCATCGTCAGCCTGGACGTTCTCAACCAGCGCCTGGCCACCGTCACGGTCTGCCCCCTTACGAGCCAGCTGCACCCCACCTGGCGGTCGCGCCTGCCGGTGCGGTGCGGGCGACAGCCGGCCGAGGTTGCCGTCGACCAGATCCGCACGATCAGCAAGGACCGACTCGGCCGCAAGCTCGGCGCACTCACCGATGTCGAGGCCGCAACCTTGCGCCGGCTCCTCACCGAGATGTACGGCGAGTAGCCGCGCTGGCAAGGGATGGCAAGATTTCCTTGCTTCCGGGAATTCTTACCATGACAATCCTCGCCAAGAAGACCTCGAAGAACCAGCTCACCCTGCCCAAGTCGGTGGTCGATCGCTTCCCTGGCGTCGACTATTTCGAGGTCAGTGCCGACGAGGATCGGATTCTGCTCAAGCCGGTGCGCCTCGGCGGCGGCGACGAGGTGCGGGAACGGCTCGCCGAGGCGGAGATCGGGCCGGCGGACATCGCTGCGGCGATCCGTGCGGCCCGCCAGCGGCGCCCGTGATTCGTGCGGTCTTCGACACCGGCGTCGTCGTTTCCGCGCTGCTCTTCCGCTCCGGACCGGTGGCGCGTCTGCGCGCGCACTGGCGTGCGGAGGAAGTAGAGGCGCTGGTCTGCCGCACTGCCGCGACGCCGACGATCAGATCTTCCTCGAGCTCGCCCTCGCGGGTGGCGCCGAAGTCCTGGTGAGCGGCGACCGCGACCTCCTCGCCCTGGCCGGAAAGACGCCCTTCGCCATCGAAAGTGTCACCTCCTGGCTCGCGCGGTTCGACGCGCTTCGCTGAGCAAGCCTGCGCTTGCGGAGTCGCTCGTCGGAAGGCCACCTGAACCTACAGGTTCTCGAAGCGCCCTCGGGTCGCAGGATCCGCTGGTAGGATCCCCGCAACATTTTCCTCGGGGGATCGCATGAGCGACGAGCAGCAGCCTTACGTGCCGGCGGAGTCGACGATGGCCGAGCTGACGGTGAAGGCCGTCGTGCTCGGCGTGGTGCTGGCGGCGATCATGGGCGCGGCCAACGCCTACCTGGCGCTCAAGGCGGGGCAGACGGTCTCGGCGACCTTCCCGGCGGCGATTCTGGCCCTCGCGGCCTTCCGGCTGCCGTTCTTCCGCGGCACGATCCTCGAGCAGAACATCGCCCGCGCCGCCGGCACGGTCGGCGAGGCGCTCGCCGCCGGCGCGATCTTCACCATCCCGGCCTTCCTGCTCGTCACGGTCAACGGCCAGCGCCTGTGGACCGAGTTCGACTACTGGCAGACCAGCCTGATCCTGCTCATCGGCGGCATCCTCGGCGTCCTGTTCATCACCCTCCTGCGGCGGACGCTGGCGGTCGAGGCGGCGCTGCCGTTCCCGGAGAGCAAGGCCTGCGCGGCGATCGTCCGCGCCGGCCAGGCGGGGGCCACCGGCGCCAAGTACGTCTTCGGCGCGATGGGCCTCGGCATGCTCATCCAGATCTTCAAGGACGGCGCCGGCCTGCGCCTCTTCCGCGAGTCGGTCGAGGTCTTCAAGCAGCTGCCGGCCTCGGTCATCCACCACTTCGACTCGTCGCGCGTGCCGCTGGGCGACGTGCAGCACAGGGGCGCGATCGCCTTCGCCACGCCGTCGATCTCGCCGGCGCTCATCGGCGTCGGCTACATCATCGGCTTCGAGCTCTCGGCGATCAACTTCTCGGGCGGCGTGCTCGCCTGGCTGGTCTTCATCCCGCTGGCCTTCTTCCTCGATCCCGGACTCGCCGCCAAGCTCTCGGTGGGTGGCGTCGCGCCGGCCGAGGGCGAGCTGATCTTCTCGGTCTGGTACAACATCGTGCGGCCGGTGGCGGTCGGCGCGATGCTGGTCGGCGCGGCGAACACCATGTGGGGCATGCGCGCCTCGATCGCGCAGGCGTTCGCCGGCGCCTTCAAGCGCAGCCACGCCGGACGACCGAGAAGTCGCGGCTCGAGCGCGATCTCGACTCGCGCGGCGTCCTGCTCGGCATCGTCGGCCTGACGATCCCGATGACCTGGATCTACTGGAACTTCACCCACAATCTGGTCGGCGCCGTGGTCGCCGCGGTGGTCATGCTGGTGTTGGGCTTCCTGCTCTCGGCGGTCGGCGGCTACCTCGTCGGCCTGGTGGGCGGCTCGAACCAGCCGGTCTCCGGCCTGACCCTCTCGGCGCTCATTCTCGCCGCGCTGCTGATGGTCGCCTTCGGCGTCACCGGCCTCGCAGGGCGTCGGCGCGGTGCTCGGGGTCTCGGCGGTCGTCTGCTGCGCGATCTGCGTCTCCGGCAGCCTCATTCAGGACCTGAAGGTCGGGCACCTGCTCGGCGGCACGCCGAAGAAGATGGAGATCGCCGAGATCATCGCCACCGTCACCACCGCCTTCGTCCTCGTCTTCCCGATGCTCTGGCTGCACCAGGCGAACATCAAGCAGGGCGGCATCGGCATCGGCGACCGGGAGCTCTCGGCGCCGCAGGCCGGCCTCATGGCGCAGCTCGCGCAGGGGATCGTCGGCGGCGAGATGCCCTGGGGCCTGATCCTCTTCGGCATGTGCTTCTCGCTGGCGCTGATCCTGATGAAGGCGCCGTCGCCGACGCTCATCGCGGTCGGCATGTACCTGCCGTTCGAGACCACCGGCGCGATCTTCGTCGGCGGCTGCATCAAGTGGCTGGCCGACAAGCTGGCGGCCCGCCGCGGCATCGCCGGGCGAGAGCTTCGACAGCTTCGGCTCGTTGGTGGCTTCCGGGTCTGATCGCCGGCGAGTCGCTGACCGGCGTGATGATGGCCGGGATCGTGCTGCTCTCGAGCAGCTTCAAGTCGATTCACCTACACGCCTCTTCGGCGTCGAGCAGTTCGCCTGGGTCTCCGGCCCCGCCGGGCGCCTGGGCGTCGCTCGTGGCGCTCGGCGGCGATCGTCTGGGTGCTGGTGAAGATCCCGCTCGACAACGCCCGGCGCAGCGCGGCGTAGCGAGGCGCGAAGCCGGATCTCGACCGCCTGACGGCGGAATCAGGCCCCTTCGACGCGCCCCATGCTGGCGTGGTGCAGGCCGACCTCGAACTCGATCATCCCGGCGCGGAAGCGGTCGCCGGGGTGAAGGTGGACCGCATCGACCCGGCGCTCGCCGACCAGGACGCCGTTGGTCGAGCCGAGGTCGACGAGATAGACCTCGTCGTCGTCGAGGGCCACGCGCAGGTGCTGCGTGGACATCGTCGGATCCTGGAACGAGAGCGTGTTGAGCGTCGCGTCGCGCCCGATGTCGACGGCGCGCTCGGGAGGCAGACGGTAGGAGCGCGCGTCCTTTCCGGGCTCGCGCACGGTCAGCACGACCTCCGCCGTCAGGACGAGCGTCCGTTCGATCGACTCCGAAAACGGCAGGCGCTGAAAGGCGGCGGTTTCGTCGAGCGAGATCTCCATCAGGCCCTGCGGGCGAACCGCGGGGCGCAGCCGGACGCGCGCGATCTGGACCTCGTCGATCGGCTGCGGCGCCTTGAAGGGGGCGGCGGGGTGGCCGGTCGGGGCCGCCGTCCCGGTGAGCGGCACGTCGGCGACCGGCGCGGCCGGCCACTGAACTCCCGGCTGGGTGCCGCGGTCGAGCTCTGACGGCTCTCCGTCCGGTTTCGAACCGCGGCGCCGGGCCAGGCCGAAGCCGAGCACGATCCCGAGGGCGGCGAGCGCTGCGCCCACCGCCAGCAGCCAGCTGGCGGACGGCCAGCCCGAGTCCGGCGCGGGACGCGCCGCCGCAGCCGCGGCAGCAGCGGATTCTGTGGCCGCGGGCGACGGGGGCTCCGGTTGCTGGAACTTCGGCGCCTTCGCCGCGCGTTGCGCCGCGACCTCTCGCCGCAGGGCCTCGATCGCCTGTCCCAGCGCCGGAGGGGCGATCGCCCCGAGCGCTCCGGCGTACGAGCCGCCGGTGAGCAGGGCCAGGCGGCGGAGTGTCCGCTCGTCGGCCCGTCCTGCACCGACGGTCACCAGCCGCACGCCGCGCTCGCTCGCCAATCGGGCCGCGTCTTCGAGCGTCGTCGCCGAGTTCTCGTCCTTTCCGTCGGAGAGCAGCACCAGGACACCGCCGTCGGCGAGCGCCCGGACGCCTTCGATCAGGCCGTCATTCAGCACGGTGAAGCGGCCTGCCGGGGTCATGGCGTCGAGCGCCTCTGCGGCTCCGGGCGCGCCCGGACGGGTGAGCCAGCGGACCTCGTCGTCGAAGACCAGGAGTCCGGGCGATGCCGTCGCGGGCAGTCCCGGCGAGGAGCTCCTTCGCGAGGTCGGCCGCGGCCCGGCTCTCGGCGGCGGAGAGCGAACGGCTCGCGTCGAGCGCGAAGACGACCGGCGCCTCGTTCGCAGCCGCTGCAGGCGCGCCGATGCCGAGGAGCGCCAGAGTGAGAGCCAGCGGAAGCGATGCCCTGCGGAGCGCGGTCATGATCGGTTCTCCTTCGCAATCAGCATAGACCCTCCGGCAGGGAGCACCAAGCCTCGCTGGGCCGGCTCCCGGCTGCAGCATCGCGAACATCGGCCGTCGGGGGCGCGGTTCGCCCATGGCAGCTCCGCCGATTCCGGGAAGAGCTGCAATGGGTGTGCCCGACCTTCGGTCAGCCGGCCGGGCGGCGCCGCGAATGCGCAAGGCGGGCGATGGCCAGCCCACCGAGCAGCAGGGCGAGGGCGGCAAGGCCGACGCTGTCGAGCGCCGGGATCTCGATCACCGAGAGCGGCGCGACGACGACGAAGGCCGTCGGATCGTCCGCGCCGGTGGGCGCGGGGTCGTCGGTCACCGCGCTCGACTCGTTGGTGCCGTCGCCGTCGCCGTCAAAGGCGAGGGTGCCCTGGTTCGCGATCGTCGTTCCGATGGCCGTTTCCGCCGCCAGGGTCGCGTCGATGACGATCGTCACCGAGCCGCCGGCCGGAATCGAGCCGTTCCAGGTCACGATGCCGTTGCCGATGTCGACCGCGGCCGTTCCCGAGGTCGCCGTGGCGCCGATGAGATCGAGCTCGACCGGCAGCGTGTCGGTGAGCTCGTCCCCGGGGTTGTCGGCCTGGGTAGCCGGTCCGAGGTTCTCGATCACGAGGGTGTAGGTCACCGCCGCACCGGGAATTCCGGTCGTCGCGACCGTCTTCGTCGCCGTGAGGCTCGCCGGCGCCAGGACGGTCGTTGCCTCGCTGTCCACTGCGACCACGTCACGGCCGTTCGTGAAGACCTTGAAGGAGGCGCTCTGGGTAATGGTTGCGCCGGGTGGCAGGTTGTTCGGCGCTGCGACGACGAGATCGAAGCTCTCGCTGGCGGAAGCCGGAAGGCTGGCGATCGAGCACAGCACCGTCCCGGCGCTACCGATCGGCGGCGTCGAGCAGCTCCAGCCAGCGGGTGCGGCGACGGACTGAAAGCCCGCATCGGGATCGAGTGGCAGAGTCAGGGCGACCGCCGTGGCGTCGCTCAGCGCGGCGGAGAGGCTCGCGACGACGGTGTAGGTCACGTTGCTGCCGCCGGCGACCGGGTCGGGGAAGTCGGCGATCGTCACTCCGACATCCGCACTCCCGGCGCCGACGGTCGTGATCTCGGTGTCGCTCTCGTCGCCGGGCGAAGGATCCGGGGTGCTGGCCGTCGCAACCGCGGTGTTGGCAAGCACGGTGCCGCCGGGCAACGACCCGTCGACCTGGACGCCGACGACGAAAACGGCCGTCCCGACGGCGAAGGAACCGATCACGCAGTTCACCGTGCCGTTGGCGCCGACAGCCGGCGTCGTGCACGACCAGCCCGCCGGGGCGGAAAGGGACTGGAAGGTTGTGCCAACGGGCAGCGGATCGGACATGGTCGCGGCCGTTGCGTTGCTTGGGCCTTCGTTGCTGACCGAGATCGTGTAGGTGAGGAGTCCGCCCGGCAGGACCGGGTCGACATCGTCGTCCTTGAGGAGGTAAACGCTGGCACTGCCCAGCGCGACGGTCGTGGTCGAGGTCGAGCTGTTGTCGGCCGGATTCGGATCCCCGGTCGTCGAAGCGACCGCGGCGGTGTTCGAGATGACCGTCGCTGCAGGGGTCGATGGGTCGATGAGCACGACGAGCGTGAAGATGTCGCTCCCGACGGCGAACGACGGGTTGGAGCAGTCGACGGTGCCGCCTGCACCGAGCCCCGGTGTGGTGCAGCTCCAGGCGGCAGGCGAGAGCAGCGAAACGAAGGTCGTCCCTGCCGGCAGGGTGTCGGAGAGATCGACGCCGGCCGCCGCATCCGGCCCCAGGTTGGTGACGGTGATCGTGTAGGTGAGCTGGGTGCCCGCGTTGACCGGGTCGGGCGTACCGACCTTGCTGACCGCCAGGTCGGCGACCTGGAACATCCCGACGATCACCGGGTCGTGGTCCGAGGCGCGGTAGGGCGTCGCCGGCTGGAAGAGGACACGCGGCGGCAGCAGCGCCGAGCCGTCCGGCTTCTCCTCGAAGGCCGCTTCGCCGACATCCTTGATCTCGTCGTTGTAGTCGAGCAGATCGGCCTCGTCGGCGTTGATGTGCCAGGCGCCGACACCGGTGACCTGCGGCGTCAGGCTGGCGCTCGAGAAGGCGTAGTCGAGGTGGCCGAGCTGGCCGTCGAAGAGGTAGGAGTAAGCCGCAGGGCCGAGGAGAGCGCTCTCGAGGTCGGTATAGCCGCCGCCGGTGAGGGTCGTCACCGGGGTCTCCTGGGCGTAGGAGTTGAAGTCGCCGAGCAGCAGGACGTCGGGATCGCCTGCCGCGGGCAGCACGGTGCTCCGCGATCCAGGTGAGCAGACGCGCCGCCTGCGCGGTGCGCGTGGCGTTGGAGAATCCGGCGCCGTCTCCGGCGTCGGCGTCGCCGGGCAGGCCGGCGCTCGAGCCCTTCGACTTGAAGTGATTGGCGACGACGGTGAAGCGCTCGCCGAAGGCCGGGTTCGTGGCGTCGACGACGTCGAAGGTCTGCGCGGTCGGCGGCCGGTTGTGGATCGGGTCGAGGTCGGAGAGCGGGCCGCCGAACGGCGCCAGAATGCCGGTGCGGTAGATGATCTGCACGCGAATGGCGTCGGTGCCGAGGGTGCCGCCGGTGCTGGCGAAGGCGTAGGGATGCGCCCCGCCGCAGCGGGCGTTGACCGCGCCGAGCAGGTCGGTGATCGCGGCCGAGGGCGTGGTGTTCTCGAGCTCGCCGAAGCCGTAGACGTCGGCGTTCGAGCGTGCAGATCACAATCGAGGCCCGCTCGCGCTGGCGGTTGAGCTCGGCGACGCTGTCGGCGCCGCGGCAGTCGAGGGTTCCCCCTGGTCCGCAGGGCCCGCTGCTCGTGCTCGACGTCGTGTCGATGGTGGTGAAGTAGTTGAGCAGGTTCATGCCGACGGCGCGGATGGCGCCGCCGACCGCGGGCGGAGTCGACTGGACGCGGATTCGCGACGCGTGAAAGCCGGCCGGGTTCGCCGCCGTCGGGCGGATCCGCCAGGCGTCGGTACCGGTCACGCCGGCGAACGACCAGTCGAGGACGCCGGTCAGGCCGTTCACCAGGTCGCCACCGCGGAAGAAGTCGATGCCTTGCGTGCCGACCGAGAAGCCGCCGTTGGCGCGCGGATGGAAGATGAACTGGCTGCCGTTGGGGTCGTTGAGCGAGACGTTCTGGCTGTTGTCGTCGTCGTCGAGGATGACGCGGCGCCGACTGAGGCTTTCGAGGTGGGCGGTGTAGCCCGCGACGCTGGGCGCCGAGTCGGCGGTGAACTGGCGCGGCCGGCCGCCTTCGAAGAGCTCGACCTGGCCGTAGCGCGCGAGCTCGAAGTACTCGGCGACCGTCAGGGTGTCGACGAAGGTGACCCGCATCCCTTCGCGCGCCTCGTAGAAGTCGTTGACCACGCCGACGACCGGCAGGTCGATCGCCGCCGGCGTCACCTGGGCGAGGTGGTTGCCGGCGTCGGTGACGACGACCGCGCCGGCCGTGCTGGCGGTGATCTCGGTGTTGAAGAAGAACTCCGCCACCATGCCGGTGACCCGCACCCGCTGGCCCTCGGCGACCGCTGTCGGGCAGCTGTTGCAGAAGACGAAGATGCCCTCGGAGGTCAGCGGATCGGCGTCGGCGTCGCCGTCCTCCTCCTCGAGGAAGAAGCCGGAGAGCTGCGTCGTCGCCTGGAAGTCGGCCGATGACGACGCCCTCGACCATCACCGTCGCCCCGGGAACCGGCGTCGCTGCGCCGCTGCCCTGGACGTCGTGAATGAAGGAGAGCGCGACGTCGTCGTTGAGGATAGTTCCCTGCCCCTGGCCGTCGGTGACGGTGACGCCCGTCCCGACGACGCTGCTGACGTTGACGAAGAAGGTGTCGTTGCCCTCCATCGTCAAGTCGCCGTTGACGAGCACATCGAAGGTGTAGGTCGAGCTGGCGGCGGGGATGATCTGCGCGCTGAGCGTCTTCTGGGCGTAGTCGCCCGGCTGCGTGGCCGTGCCGTCGGCAGTGGCGATGGTCGAAGGAGACGTCGCCGACCGGGGCCGGCGAAGAGAGGCTCACAGTGAAGGTGAAGGTCGTCGTGCCGGCGTCGCCCTCATTGAGCGAGACGTCGTCGATCGAGAGATTCGTTGCCGGAACGGCACCCTGGGGAGTGAGCGAGAGGTCGTCCACGGCGAGGCCGTGATCGTTCCCTGCGTCGTTGGGGTCGAGCCAGCGCAGCCAGATCTCCTGGCCTGGGCGACCGTCACGGTGAGGGTCGTCGAGAGCGCGGTGCGGTTGGCTGCGGAGTTGCCGTCGAGAGCCGCGGCGGTCGCGCCGACAATCGGGCCGACGAAGTCGAGGGAGTTCGAAATCGAGCCAACCGGTCGCCGGTGTGTTGGCGTCGGTGATGGCGCCCGGCTGCACCGACCTGATACTGGAAGTCGAGCTGGTGAGCGGTGGCGTTGCCGCCGTTGCGCCATTGCTCGCCGGTGTAGGCGAGAAGGAGCGAGCCGATCGTCGAGCCGGTGTTGTTGACGAAGCGGACGGCGTTGAGGATGGTCCCGGGAGTGCCCGAAGCGACCGATCCGAAGGCGCGCTCGCTAGCGGTGCCGGTGCCGCAACTGTAGATCGCACCCGTGGCGGATGCCCCCGCGTCAGCACGGAAGGTCGTCGGACTCCGCCGCGACGAGGCTGAACTGGGAATACCAGCCGAGGAGCGTCGAGTTGTCCGTCCAGCATTTCCTGTGCCCGATGTCGCGAGCGTGTCGAAGTCTTGGGTGTACGGACTTCCGAGCGTGGTCAGCGAGATCTGTGCTTCGGCGCCCGAGACGGCAAGAGCGCAGATGCAGAGGAGCAGGGCGGCGCGGGCGGAGAGTCTCATCTCGAGGCTCCAGGGACCGGCGGACGGTCCGTCAGGCGGACAGGAAACATGGAAGAACGGATCTTGCCAGGTGGCGATGAAACGGGTGCGGCTTGCGCGCAACGATAGCGCGACGGGCCGTCCGCGTCACCTCGTTCCTGCCTTTCGCCGGGAGGGCTGCAAACTGCTCAAGTCCTTGTGCAGTCGGCTCCGAGCTCGCGTTCACGCGCCGCAGCGCGGGGGAAGAGGACGCTGTTCTCGAGGTGGACGTGCAGGTGCATCTCGCTCTCGAGATGGGCGAGACCGTCGTAGAGCGCACGGAAGGTGTTGCATGCCCCGGCGGGAGGGGTGAAGCCGCCGGTCAGCTCGCGCAGGCGGGTGAGCGCCGCTCCGGCGCCGTCGTGCTCCCCTTCGAGGCCGGCGATCTGCTCGGCGATGGGCGGGATCCGCCCGCCAGCCGAGGGGCTCTCCAGGGCCTCGATCGCGGGGAAGAGGGCCGCCTCCTCCTTCGCCATGTGCTCCTCGAGCTCGGGGCGGAAGGCCCGGAAGATGCGGACGAGCTCAGGGACGAGCTCCGGGTGGGCGCGGCCGTGGGCCTCGAGCACCCGCTCGGCCATGCGGCCGAGCCGCGGCAGCTCCTCGCGCAAGGGAACGTGGAAGCGCTCGACGATGTAGCGGGCGAGCGCCGGCAGCGGAGCGTCGGCCAGTGAGCTGTCCGGTTCGTCGCCGCTGGCTGCGCTGGCTGCGCTGGCTGCGATTGCCGCGAGCTCTGCCTCGAGCTCCGCCAGAAGATGGTCGGCCGGCAAGCCCTTCACCCGGCAGGCTTCGCCCAGCGACCGCTTGCCGCCGCAGCAGAAGTCGACGCCGGCGCGGTCGAAGATGCGGCTGGTGCTCGGATGCCGGGCGACGATCTCGCCGACAGGTGTGGACAGATCGAATCTAGTCAAGGGAAGAGTCCTTTCCGCTCCCGGCTCGGGGAGCCCTGCGCACTGCTCAGCTGCCAAGGTAGCAATCCGGGAGAGCGCAGGACATGACGGGCGTCATCCCTGGCCCGGGGAGCGCCGCGGGCCGGGTATCGGTTACGATGCGCCCCATGCATTCCCAGGTCGAACAGGCGATCGCCTCGCTGGCGCTCTACCGGCGGCTCCAGCCGGACGACCGCGCCAAGCTCGCGGCGGTTTCGACGCTCGAGAGCTTCCCGCGCGCCAGCCTGATCTTCCGGGAGGGTGACCTGGCGCGGTCGGTGCACCTGGTCGTCGACGGCCGGGTGAAGGTGGCGAAGCTGACCCCCGCCGGGCGCGAGGTCATTCTCGACATGCCCGGTCCGGGCGACCCGATCGGCGCCGTTGCGGCGTTCGAGGGTTTCGCCTATCCGGCGTCGGCGACGGCGACGGTCGACACGGTCTGCCTGGTGACCCGCCGCGACGCCTTCTTCTCCCTGCTCGAGGCACATCCCTCTCTGGTGCGCGGGCTGCTCTCCGGCTTGACGCTCCGCCTCGTCGAGCTGACCAAGCGGATGGCCGAGCTCTCCGGCGGGCGCGTCGAGGCGCGCATGGCCCGCCTGCTCTGCAAGCTGGGCGACGAACAGGGCGTGCGGCGGGCCGACGGTCTGTTCGTTCCGGTCAAGCTGACGCGCCAGGAGTTGGCCGACCTCTGCGCGACGACCATCGAGACGGCGATCCGGGTGATGAGCCGCTGGGGCAAGGAGGGTCTCGTGCGTACCGATCGCGACGGCTTCCTGATTCTGGATCCGGCAGCGCTCGAGCTCGTTGCGCTCTCCTGATCCGTCCGGCGAGCCTCTTTCCTCCTCCCGCTTGTTGGCTGGCCGTTCGGCGCGGCCAGGACGCCCAGGCGGGACGGGCGGCACGCTTCTGGTGCGACCGATCGCTCCCACCCGATGAGGGAGTGCCGCACTGCGGCAAAAAAGTGGGAGAATTCCTGCGAAGGGAGAGTGGATGGCTCCGACGTCGAGTCTCGAATGGAGAGATGCGGTCCGGCGCGACTATGCCGACATCTGGACGGCCGAAGCGGCCGCGGCCTGTGAGGCCCTGGCGCCGCTCAACCGGGATCGCCTCCGGCTGATGGCGGAGCGCATCGACCGGCGCCGGGAGCGCGCCAGAGAAGGGCGCAGGATCGACTTTCTCGACCCCGACGGAA
The DNA here is from genome assembly GCA_963788175.1 of Thermoanaerobaculia bacterium. Classification (GTDB taxonomy): domain Bacteria; phylum Acidobacteriota; class Thermoanaerobaculia; order Multivoradales; family JAGPDF01; genus JAGPDF01. The sequence continues at coordinate 60,216 of CAWBFZ010000010.1, read as the reverse complement.
CCATCCCGGGGACCGAGATCCGGGTCGGGGAGGCGCGGGAAGGCAGGTTCGTCGGACCGGCGATCCCTGCCGACCTCCGGCGGCAGTGGATCCAGGGGACCGGTCCGGCCACCCGGCCGGGAGGCTTCGGCGAGGGGTTGGCGGGCAGCTTGCGCAACGTCGCCTACGCGCTGCTCTCCGGCGCCGACGGCTGGATGTTCGACGGCGAGGACGCCCTCGGGCAGGTCGCGACGATGGCGCTCGACAACCAGCGCAACCTGAAGCTGGCAATCGCCGCCGACCCGCTCTTCCTCGACGTCGCCGGGCAGGTCGCCGGTGAGATGAACGCCTGGGCGCGCGGCTTCTTCGGCCGCGAGATCGTCGCCGACTGGCGCACCCAGCTGGGCTTCACGACGAAGATCTTCCGCGCCCGCGGCCTGCACCTCGACGACCGCCACGTGCGCGAGGCGGGCGCTGCCGGCGTTGCGGGCTTCTCGGCCTCGATCGTCGACCTCGTGCTCTACGTCGTCAACAACCACCGCCGGCTGCGCGCCGCCGGCTCGTCGGTGGTGCTCTACCTGCCGAAGATCCAGACGGCAGACGAGGCGGCGCTGTGGAACCGGATCCTGGCCGCGCTCGAGCAGCACCTGGGACTCCCCGCCGGGACGATCCTGGTCTACGTCCTCGTCGAGCAGATCGAGGCGGCCTTCCAGCTGATGGAGATCCGCGCCGCCCTCGGCGTGCATTTCGTCGGCTTCAACACCGGACGATGGGACTACATCAACAGCGTCTCCGACGCGCTGGCGTGGGACCCGGAGTTCGTGAATCCGAACATCGACGCGATCACGATGACCTACGGCTACATGCGCCACTACGAGGACCGCGTGCGGCGGGCGGTGAACACTCCCGACCTCGAAGGCCGCTCGGCTCTCTGGCAGGGCGGCATGGAGCCGAACATCCCGGTCGGTTCGGAGGCCGGCGTCGCGGCCGGCATGCGGCGCGCGGTCGCCGGGGCCGAGCGCGAGCAGCGCGAGGGTGCCTCCGGCAAATGGGTGGCGCACTGGAAGATGGTGCACATCGTGCGTCCGGTCTGGGAGCGCGCCGGCGCGGAGAATCAGCTCGGGCGCGCTTTTCCCCGGCTGACCTACGATGCCGCGGATGCCGCGAGGCTCATCGAGCTCGAGCCGGCGCCGCGCACCGTGCGCGGAGCGCGCGATCTGCTCTCCGTCGGCCTGCAGTACGGCAACGCCTTCGGGCAGGGCTTCCAGGCGGCGGCGCTGAAAGCCGCGGATTTCTTCGGCAACGACGATGTGCTCTATCTGATGGAGGACATGGCGACCGGCGAGATCCGCCTCAGCATTCTCTGGGAATGGCTGCACAAGGGCGGGCGCTTCACCGACGATGACGAGGCGACGGGAGTGCGTGCCGGCGACGCTTTTTCGCCGGGACTCTTCGAGCGCCTGCTCGACGAGGAGTACGACAAGCTCCTTGCCGCCCGCGATCGCGACGTGCACGACGATTCCAAGACGACGACGCTGCCGATCGCGCGCGCCATCGTCAAGGCCTACGTCGCGTCGCAGACCAAGGTCCCCTGGTACATCGATCTCCTGAATCTGAATCTCGACGAGTACGACCTCGGCGTTGCGCGGCAGCGCATCGCGCAGTTCCTCGAGCTCTTCGAGAAGGACGGCACGCGCATCACCGGCAATCTCGATTTCACCCGTCACCCGGCAGTCTGACCGAGAACAGGACCTCCCATGACCATCATGTCGACGTTCGATCAGCAGGTTGAAGCTCTGCAGAAGTGGTTCGACAGCCCGCGCTTCGCGCGCGTCCTGCGTCTCTACTCGGCGCGGCAGGTGGTCGACCAGCGCGGCGGGATCGCCGTCGACTACACGGTGGCGCGCGAGACCGCGGCCGCATTCCACGAGCGCTTGCGCGAGCTCTTCGCCGGGAGGAAGAGCATCACCACCTTCGGACCCTATTCGCCAGGCCAGGCGGTGACGATGCGGCGGCTCGGGATCGAAGGGATCTATCTGGGAGGCTGGGCGACCTCGGCCAAGGGCTCGGTGACCGAGGATCCGGGTTCCGATCTCGCCAGCTATCCCCTGAGCCAGGTGCCGGACGAGGCTGCGACGCTGGTGCGCGCGCTGCTCACCGCCGACCGCAACCAGCACTTCCTGCGCTCGCGGATGAGCGAGGCGCAGCGCGCGGCGACGCCGCTCGCCGACTTCCGGCCGTTCATCATCGCCGACGCCGACACCGGCCACGGCGGCGATCCGCACGTGCGCAACCTCGTCCGCCGCTTCGTCGAGGCCGGCGTTCCGGGCTACCACATCGAGGACCAGCGTCCGGGCACCAAGAAGTGCGGCCACCAGGGAGGCAAGGTGCTGGTGCCCTCCGACGAGCAGATCAAGCGCCTGAACGCGGCGCGCTTCCAGCTCGACGTGATGGGTGTCCCCGGCATCATCGTGGCGCGCACCGACGCCGAGGCGGCGACGCTCCTCGACGGCCGCAGCGACGAGCGCGACCAGCCGTTCATCCTCGGCGCGACGAACCTCCAGGTGCCGGCCTACAAGCTCTGCTTCCTGGCGCTGATGAAGCGCTTCCACGACCGCGGAGTGAAGGAGCTCAACGGCCACCTGCTCTACAAGGTCTCGAACGAGGAGTACGCCGCGGCCAACGCCTGGCTCGACCGCGCCGGCCTCGGCAGGATCGCCGACGACGGCGCCGCGACCTACGCCAAGGGCGGCGCCGCCAAGGTCGACGCCATCTTCGACGAGGTCGAGTCGCGTCTGGTCGAGCGCTGGGAGGCCGAGGCGGGGCTCGAGACCTACGGCGAGGCGGTCGCCGAGATCCTCGAGTTTCGCGCCGGCGAGGGCGAGACCCTCGAGATGACCGTCGAGCAATGGCGGAAATTCGCCAGGCGGGCCTCGTTCTACTCCGCACGCGAGAAGGCGAAGGCGCTCGGCATCAACATCATCTGGGACTGCGAGCACGCCAAGACGCCGGAGGGCTACTACCAGGTGCGCGGCGGAGTCGATTACGCGATCGCCAAGTCGCTCGCCGCGGCGCCGTTCGCCGACATCCTCTGGATGGAGACCAAGACGGCCGACCTCAAGGACGCGCGTGAGTTCGCCGAGGCGATCCACGCCGAGTTCCCGGAGATGATGATGGCCTACAACCTCTCGCCGTCGTTCAACTGGGACTCGACCGGCATGGGCGACGACGAGATGCGGCGCTTCCCGGAGGAGCTCGGCAAGATGGGCTTCGTTTTCAACTTCATCACCTACGGCGGTCATCAGGTCGACGGCGTGGCGGGGGAGGAGTTCGCCACCGCCCTGAAGCAGGACGGGATGCTCGCGCTGGCCCGGCTGCAGCGCAAGATCCGGCTCGTCGAATCACCCTACAAGACGCCGCAGACGCTGGTCGGCGGTCCACGCGCGGATGCCGCGCTGCTCGCTTCGTCGGGACGCACCGCGACCACCAAGGCGATGGGCAAGGGCTCGACGCAGCACCAGCACCTCATCCAGACCGAGGTGCCGAAGAAGCTCCTCGAGGAGTGGCTGGCGCTGTGGAGCACGCACTACAAGCTGGACCTCGCGCTCGGCGTCGAGCTCAAGCCGCACCGCGCGGGGTCGGAGCTCCTCGAGCTCGCGATCGTCGGCAAAGGTCACGAGAAGGAGGCGAACGTCGTCTTCGCGCCGATCCAGGACCGTCACGGCCGGATCATCCTCTCGGTGCGCGACCAGAACACCTTCGACGAGAAGCTGCGCCAGAAGCGCCTGATGACCCTCATCCACCTCTACCTGGTGCACCGCTACAAGGCCGATTCGGTGCACTACGTCTCGCCGACCGAGGACAACCAGTACCAGGCGGCGAAGATGAAGTCGCACGGCATCTACGCCGCGGTCAACACCGAGGTCGGCCAGATCATCGTCGCCGACGTCGACCGGGCGCGCGTCGAAGCGCTGCTCGCCGCCGACCGCGTCGAGCTCGGGAAGCTGATCCGCAAGGAGGGGTGAGGGGTTCGCTGCGAGCCCGAAGGCCCGCCGCCCAGAGGACCTGGGCGACGGGATCCGGGTCCTGACTGCGTCAGTTGCTGCGGCGGCGCAGACCGGCAACGACCGCGCCGGCGAGCAGGAACGCCAACCCGGTGAGGCCGACGAGCGGCAGATTCGAAGCCGTGTGCGGCAACTCGGCGGGAGCCGGGGCCGGGGCGGGAGCCGGGGCCGGGGCGGGGGCCGGAGCGGGTGCGGGAGCCGGGGCCGGCGCGGGAGCCGGAGCCGGAGCCGGGGCTTCCTCGACCATGGCGGCCACTTCCGCCTGCGAGACCGTCGTCTCCTGGACGCCCTCCATTCGAATCGCCTGGAACTTCATGCCCTTCTTGAGGTCCGTCAACTGGGCCGGCTTGCCGTTCAGCATCAGGACGACATTTGGCGGAACCTCGCTGTACTTGTGGAACTCCCTGGTCTTGAGGTTCTGGATGATGATCGTGTGGCCGGAACTTCCAGCCAGCTTGCCGATCACCTTGATGACCTCGAGCGTCGCCGTTTCGGTCACCTGGGTCGTCTGCGCGATCGCAGTCGCGACCGGCGCCAGGAGCGCCAGGACGGCCACTGCCACGATCATGAGCTTCGTATTTCTGATCATCGCTGATTCCTCCATTGAACTGCGGGTGGATCGAAGCCAGGCACCGACTATCGGTCTTGCCTCACTTCGGTGGTTCCGAGAGAAGACAGGGCCTCTGCCCGGACGATAAAACGCTGCGGGGCGTTGCCGACGAAATAGAACGGGTAGCAGGTCACGAGGGTGAGCGCCGGCCCGGCGGTTGGCGCCAGCACCTCGACTGCGGTGGGATCGACGATCTGGATCGAGGTCACCTGGTACTCCAGCTTGCCGGCAAGGGTCTCGAGCGCGAGTCGGTCACCGGTCGCGATGTCCTTGAGGCCGCGGAAGAAGCCGTCGCGGTGGCCGGCGATGCCGACGTTGCCCGGTTCGCCCGGGATGGCGGTGCCGGGGATGGTGCCGACGGCGCGGTTGAGGGTGAGCTCGTCGGTTCCGGGGAGCACCGGCACCTCGAGGCCGATCTTCGGAATCCGCAGCACGGCGAGGGGGGGCGCGAAGGCGCGGCTCAGGCTCTCCCGGTACTTCGAGATCCGGCCCTCGGCCCAGAGAGTCTGGTCCAGCGGTTGTGTCGGGGCTGCGCCGCCCTGGGCGTCGCGCGCCAGGTCGAAGGCGGCGAGCTGCAGCTGTTGTGAGACGGCGCTGTGGAGTCGCGCGCCGGCGAAGAGGAGAACCAGGACGGCGCCGATGCCGAAGAGGAACCACTCGAGCCGCCGCATCCGACGGACCAGCGAGTTGGACTCCGGACCCGACTGCGCGCTCATCGACGCTCCTCACCGTTCCGTGACGAAGCCCGTCCGCTGCCGCTCGTGGGCGCCGGCTCGTACCTCGCGTTCGCGCTGCGCCAACTCCGACCGGTGCTTTGGCTGCGAGTATAGACAGGAACGCAGTTCGTTGGCCCACCTCCTCGGACGGTTACCCGAAGGGGCAATCGCGGACCCTCGCCCCAGCCGCGGCACCGGCTCTTCGGGCGGCTCTTCGCACCGCCCTCGTGCGCCGGCCGATCAGGGCTCGGTGGGTGCGTCGTGGGCGCCCGGGAGCCGCCCGGCGTTCCTGACCTTGGGCCGCCCGGGCCAGGGAGCGGCTGCGGTCTGCCCGGCGAGATAGCGCGCCAGAACCCCGGCGAGCTCGTCCCGGCGGTCGGTGGCGCCGGCCTCCTCGGCCACGCGCACGGCGGCTTGCTGCCAGCGCGCCGCGTCGAGAAATCTCCCGGCGGCGGCGTACGCCATCGCCGCCGTCTCGACGTGGTCGAGGGTCCGCGAGGCAGCGAGACAGGCTTCGGCGAGCTTCAGGGCGCGGGCGGAATCGCCGCCGGCGTCGGCGGTGGCGGTGGCGAGCAGCCGCGCGACCTCCTCCATCCGGTCGGGGTCGGAGGGGGCAAGGTGGAGCCCCTCTGCGGCGAGCGCCAGCGCCCCGGCGCGGTCCTGCGCTGCCGCGAGAACGCGCACGAGGGCGCTGCGAGCGTCACTTCTCAGGGGATCGCCGGCGAGCACTGCGCGCCAGGCGGCGATCGCCGCTGCGTCTTCGCCCAGCCGCCAGTGGGCGTTGGCGAGGTTGAAGCGCGCGTCGAGAAGCCGCGGGTCGGAACGCAGGGCGGTTTCGTAGGCGGCGATGGCGGCGCGATCGCGGCCGGCGGCGGCCTCGAGTACGCCGAGATTGAAGTTCGCCATCGGCTGCTGCGGATCGGCGGCGAGCGCCTCGGTGAGCACGGCGCGCGCGGCGTCGGGCTGATCGAGATGCTGCAGGGCGACGGCCAGGTTCACCGCCACGCCGGCATTCCCGGGCAACATCCGGTGCGCCTCGCGGAGCGCCGTGAGCGCCGCCGGGTCGTCGCCGCGCCGCAGGGCCTCCTGGCCGCGGCGCGCGAACCCGGCGCCGCTGCGGTCGAGGCTCTCCAGCGCCTCCGCCTCGGGATCGACCGCCTGTGGCCGGCGATTCCCGGCGAGCGCGCGCTCGCGTGCGGCTCCTTCGAGGTCACCCGATTGCCGCAGCAGCTGCGCGAGCGGGGCGCGCAGCGCGCTCGCTTCGGGTTCGAGATCGAGTGCCTGGCGATAGGCGGCGATCGCCGCCGGCAGCCGCTCCTCGAGGCGCGCCGCCTCCGCCCGCATCGCCGCCGCCAGGGCGCGCAGGCCGCGCGGCAGCGTGGTGTCGTCGACCACCGGCAGGAGGAGGTCGTCGAGGCCGGTGAAGTCGCCCTCCTGGCGCCGGAGAGAAGCCAGTTGGATCCGCGGCCAGGGCGCGGCCGGCGCGAGCTCGCAGGCGCGTGCGAACGCCGGGCGCGCGGCGGCGAGGTCGCCGGCGGTCTGGGCCGCCAGGCCCTGCAGGTAAGGCCAGCGCGCCGAGCGCGGATCGAAGCGCTCGGCGTTGCGGTAGGCGATTGCGGCCTGGGGCAGGAAGCCATGGCCGTGGAGCTCGCGACCGAGGTCGCCCCAGGCCGGGGTGGCCTCGGCCGGCGAGCTCGACTGCGCGGCAAGGAGGGCGGCCTCGAGCGTCCGCCGGACGACCGGCTCGAGGTCGGAGAGGTCGGGGAGCTCGACACCCTCCAGGGCGTGGTCCGGCGTTGCGGTGGGCGGTAGCGGCGTCGCGGGCGCTGCCAGTGCCGCGGACCGGCCGGGCGATGGCGCGCCTCCCGCCGCCGTTGGCTGCGCGGAAAGCGTCGCTTCGAACTCGGCCACCGCGAGGGCTCGGCCGCGCCCACGTTCGAGCCCGACGACGCGATCGACCCGCGGCGGTGGAAAGCGCTCGGCTTCACCGGACGGCCAGCGCACCCAGAGCTCGCCCAGGGTCGTGGTGGCGCCGAGCCCGATCCAGACCCGCGGATCGCTCGCCGAGAGGTAGCTGCCGTCGCTGTGCGCGCGCCCGAGGTGTCCCTGGCCGTCGCCGGTATGGACGAAGACCCGCGCGCCGAGGGCATCGCGCCGGTTCGTCCGCAGCCGCAGGCCGAGCCAGTGCCCGCGGTTCGGGCTGCGGTCGAGGAGGGCGCGCAGCGGACCGTTGTTGTTGGCGATCACGACGTCCTGCGCGCCGTCGCCGTCGAGATCGCCCAACCCGACGCCGCGGCTGACCTCGACGGCGGCGAGTCCCGGCACCGCGGCGGGCGGCAGCGCCCGGAAGCGTCCGCCGCCCAGCCCGCGGTAGAGCAGGTTCTGCTGCCCGAGCGGAAACGGATCGCCGGCGGCGAGGCGCGCCGGCAGCAGGCGAATGTCTCCGTTGGCCACCACGATGTCCGGCAGGCCGTCGTTGCCCAGATCGAAGACCGCCGTCCCGAAGCTGGTGAATGGGAGGCTCGACGCGCCGAGGCCGGCGCGCAGGGTGCGGTCCTCGAACCAGCCGTCGCTGCTGTTGGTGTACAGGGTGATGCTCTCCCCCACGAGGTTGGTGACGAGCAGATCCTCGTCGCGGTCGCCGTCGAGGTCGGCGATCGCCAGCCCCATCCCGGCCTCGGCCACCCCGGAAAGGTCGTAGGCGCAACCGCGCTCGACCGCGACCTCCTCGAAGGTGCCGTCGCCGCGATTGCGCCAGAAGAAATTGGCTGTCGCGTCGTTGGCGACGTAGAGGTCCTGCCAGCCGTCACGATCGAGATCGGCGGCGGCGACGCCGAGCCCGGCCGCCGCTCTCCCGCCGATGCCGCTCGCCGCGCTCGCGTCCTCGAAGGTACCGTCGCCGCGGTTGTGGAAATAGAGGTCAGGCAGCGGGCGGTAGGAGAGCGGGCCGCAGTAGTCCGGCCGCGAGCTCGAGTCGAAGCAGACGCGATCGAGCGCCGGGCTCCAGTCGACGTAGCGCGCGACGTAGAGGTCGAGCCAGCCGTCGCGGTCGGCATCGAAAAAGGTCGCGCTGGTCGCCCAGCCGGTGACGGCGAGACCGCGCGCCGCACTCTCGTCGGCGAAGGTGCCGTCGCCGCGGTTGCGCCACAGGGTGGCGCCGTCGAGCCGGGTCGCCAGAAGATCGACGTGCCCGTCGTTGTCGATGTCACCGGTCGCCAGGCCCATGCCATAGCCGCGCTCGTCGAGGCCGCTCTGCGCGGTGACGTCGACGAAGCGCGGGATGCCGTTCTCGTTGCCGCGATTGGCGTAGAGCACGGCGCCGCGCGGCGCGCCGTCGGAGAGGCGCGGAGGCGGATCGAGAGGCTTGCCCTGGAGATCGAGGCGATTCCCCTGCAGCACCAGCAGATCGAGGTCCTGGTCGCCGTCGTAATCGAAGAGCGCGAGCCCCGGCGCCAACACTTCGGCGTCGTAGAGGCGACCGGTCCGTCCGTTCCAGTGGCGGAAGTCGAGCCCGGCCGCGGCCGCGACCTCGACGAGGGGAGGGTCGGTGGCGAAGGTCGGCGATGCCGCCCACAGGGCGGCGCCCACCAGCGTCGCGGCGAGAGGCCCGCGCTGGCCGGCGTTCACGGCACGAGGATCTCGACGCCGCGCGCCTCGCCGAACTGCGTCATGAAGGCAGCGCTGCTCGAGCCCATCTGCGCCCGGGCCTCGCGCCGCTGCGCTGTCGCCACTGCGGCCTCGTCTGCCGGCGCCCAGGAGCGCAGCAGCACGAGCGCCAGGCCGGCGTAGTCGGCACCCGTCGCACCGCCGGACGAGGCACGGTGGCGCTCGACCTGGCCGCCGTCGAGATGCGCCAGGGGCACCGGCCCGCCCCATTCGCCCGGCTGAAGCTTGCCGACCGTGGCGGCGAGCAGCGGGTCGAGGGTCGCGAGATCGACCGCGGCGAAAGTACGCAGGGCGACTGCCGGCTCGAGGGCAGGGAGGGCGGCGAAAGTCTGCGCGGCGTCCGCGGACCCGGCGAGTCGATCCGCCGCCCGGGCGGCGGTCGCGAGGCCGGTCGCGTGGTCGCCGCGCGCGTCCACCACGGCCAGGTCGAAGTGAGCTCGCCGCCAGCGGGCGGGCTCGGCAGCGATCGCGGCGCGGATCGCTTCGGGTGGCGGGGCCTGCTCGGGATCGCGCAGGAAGGCGGCGTCGGCGAGCAGCCAGCCGCGCTGGCGCTCCTCGTCGGCCAGAAAGCTCGCGCTGTGATCGAGGCCGGCGGCCGCAGCGTAGGCGGCGAGCCGACTCTCCGGTGTGTCCTCCTGCCCGTTGGGTAGCGGCAGGGCGGCGACCGCGGTGCGCTCGCGCTCGCCGAGCAGAAACTTGCGCACCAGGGGTTCGACCGCGGCGAGCGCCGGCAGCGGGCGCTCGCCGCGCCGCAGGACGCGCAGCGCGAAGAGAGCATTCGGCGAGGGCAGGGGGCCGGAGAGCTCGCCGACCGGGAGCGTCGCGGCCGCCGCCGCGAGATCGCTCATCAGACTGCCGAGCGCCACCTTGTTGAAGCTGCCGTTGGCCGGCCCGGAGCGCTCCTGCTCTTCCGCTGCGACGGTGGCGAACGGCTCGCCCCGGGCGAGCCGGGCGAGCAGGCCGCGGAGTTGCTCGGCGCAAGCCGGGCGCGCGCTCGCCCGCAACGGGCAGCGCACGAAGAGGACGTCGATGTCGACCTCGGCGACCGGCGGCAGGATCTCCTGCGCGCGCGCGGACCAGGCGGCGGCAATCTCTTCCGGCGTCGGAGCGCTCGCGGGAGCGAGCGCGCGGCGCGCGAGCCCCGCCAACTGGCGCGTCCGCCAGGCGGCGAGGTCGGCGAGAACGGCCGGGTCGCGGTCGAGCCCGAGGGCGAGCGCCCGGGGACCTTCGATCTCGCGGAAGACCGCCTTGGCAACCTCGGTGCGGAGCCGATCGCCCCCGGCGAGGAGCGCCGTGCCCTGGGGATCGTAGTGGTCGTGGAAGCGGGCGAGCGTGAGCTCGCCGCCGCGCCAGCGCGCGACCAGCGGCGCGTCGGTAGCGAGGGTGGCGAGGGTGGCGGGAGCGGCGGAGGCGAGCGTCGCTCCGACAACGAAAAGGGCGGCCAGAGGCCGCCCTTTTGCGCACCGCTTGCAGGATCGCAGCGGAGTTCGGGCCAAGCTCAGTTGACCGAGAAGCCCTGCAGATCGACCGGCAGGCCGCCGTCACCGTCGACGGTGACCTCCCAGGCAACCAGGTTCCCAGTGTCGCCGGTCGCGCGGTCGCAGGTCGTCAGGGTCCAGGTGCCCGGGCTGGTGAGGCCGTCGTAGGCATTCAGCGTCTGGTTCGGCTGGCAGGTCGGTCCGGGCGCGGCGGCACAGTTGGCAGCGGCGCCGCACCCCGAGGTGGCATCGGAGCACAGGAAGGCGGCGTCACTGTCGAAGGTCGCGTAGTAGTTGTCGGCCGAGCCGCCGTGGTTGTTGGCCAGAACGACGGCGCCGCCGCCGCCGGTGTAAGTGAGCGCCGTCTGGATGTCGCCGCGCCAGGTCTGCGTGAACTCGACGCGGACGTTGACGTCGGAGATCGTGCCGGCTTCGACGAAGGCGATCACATCGGTGATGCCGCCCAGGCCGGTGCCGGCGGTGTCATCGAGGCAACCGTTGTCGGGAGACACCGGGGCGTTCGGCGCGGAGCTGTGGGTCACCGCCGCCTGGGCAACCGGGCTCGCCATGAGGGCGATGCCAAGCACTGCGAACAAAACCAAACGGATCTTCATCGATTTCTCCCTTTCGCCTGAAACTGGTTTCAGGCGGTCGATTCGAATTCTTGAGCGCGGACCGTAACAGGCCCTCCCCGGCCTGTCAATGCCCCGCTGCTGTCCGGGCCTGCTAGGCTCGGCGGCCGATGCCCGAAGGCCTTCTCCCGCCCGCCGGCGGTCCCGCGATGCCACCGGCCGGTCCGCCGGCGAAGCGGCGCTACGTGCCGGCCGTCGGGCCGCGGCTCGCGAAGCTGCTGTTCGTCGGTCTTCGGCCTCTTCGCCCTGCTGGTCGTCGACTCGGTCTACCTGCTCGGGGTGCGCGGCCTCGAGGCGGCGACCGGGCAGACCTACCAGAACTGGTTCTACCTCATCCTCTTCCTGCTGCACCTCGTGCTCGGCGCGCTGCTGCTGCTGCCGGCGGTCGGCTTCGGCTGCGTCCACTGGTGGCGGGCGCGGACGCGTCCGAATCGGCGCGCCGTGGCGGTGGGCTACGCGCTGTTCACCGCCGGTCCTGCTGCTGCTCGCGAGCGGCGTCGTGCTCACGCGGCTCGAAGGGGTGATCGTGGTCAAGGATCCGACCGTGCGCGCGGTCGCCTGGTGGGTGCACGTTCTCGTGCCGGTCGGCGGTCGTCTGGCTCTTCGTCCTGCACCGGCTGGCGGGCAAGCAGATCCGCTGGGCGGTCGGCCGGCGGTGGGCGGTGGTGGCGGCGCTCTTCGCCGGTGCGCTCCTCGTCGTCCAGGCGCAGGATCCGCGGCGCTGGAACATGAGTCCGGCCCGGCGAGCGGCGAGCGCTACTTCTCCGCCGTCGCTGGCCCGGACCGTCGACCGGGCGGGTTCATCCCCGCCCGCGTCCTCGACAACAACGCCTACTGCGCCGAGTGCCACGAGGACACCCACACGCGCTGGCAGAAGAGCGCCCACCGGTTCAGCTCGTTCAACAACCCGCCGTACCTGTTCTCGGTGCGCGAGACGCGCAAGGTCGCGCTCGAGCGCGACGGCGACCTGCAGGCGGCGCGCTTCTGCGCCGGCTGCCACGATCCGGTGGTCTTCTTCTCCGGGCGCTTCGACGACCCGAAGTTCGACGACGTGAACGACCCGACCGCCAAGGCCGGGCTCACCTGCACCGGCCTGCCACGCGATCACCCACGTCAACTCGCCGCGCGGCAACTCCGACTACACCATCGAGGAGCCGCAGCACTACCCGTTCGCCTTCAGCGAGAACAGGACGCTCGCCTGGGTCAACCGCCAGCTGATCAAGGCGAAGCCCGAGTTCCACAAGAAGACCTTCCTCAAGCCGCTGCACCGCACGCCCGAGTTCTGCGGCGCCTGCCACAAGGTGCACCTGCCGCAGCAGCTCAACAAGTACAAGTGGCTGCGCGGCCAGAACCACTACGACTCTTTCCTGCTCTCGGGCGTCTCGGGCCACGGCGTCGCCGCCTTCTACTACCCCGAGAAGGCCGAGGCCAACTGCAACGGCTGTCACATGAAGCCGGTGCCCTCGAACGACTTCGGCGCCAAGTACCACGACGGCAAGACGCTCGCGATCCGCGACCACCTCTTCCCTTCGGCCAACACGGCGATCGCCAAGCTCGCCGGCAGAGCCGGACTGGCGCGGAGATCGTCGAAGGAGCACGAGACGTTCAACGAGGGCGTGGTGCGCGTCGATCTCTTCGGCGTCAAGGAGGGCGGCACGATCGACGGCCCGCTCGACGGCGCCCCTGCGGCCGCAGCGTGCCGACGCTCGTCCCCGGGACGGAGCTACCTGCTCGAGACGGTGGTGCGGACGGTGAAGCTCGGACACCACTTCACGCAGGGCACGGCGGACTCGAACGAGGTCTGGCTCGAGGTCACCGCGACCGCCGGCGACCGCCGGATCGGCAAGAGCGGCGGCCGGGCCCCGAGCGGCGAGGTCGATCCCTGGTCGCACTTCCTGAACGCCTGGGTGCTCGACCGCGAAGGCCGGCGAATCGACCGCCGCAACGCGCAGGACATCTTCGTGCCGCTCTACGATCACCAGATCGGGCCCGGCGCGGCCGATGTCATCCACTATCGGCTGAACGTGCCGCCCGACCTGCGCGGAGCGCTCACCGTGGAGGTGGCGCTGCGCTACCGCAAGTTCGACACGAAGTACATGCGCCATGGTCTATGGCGCCGGGTTCGTGAACGACCTGCCGGTCATGACCCTGGCGACCGACCGCATCACTTTCCCGCGTGCAGCGCGATCGGGAAGTGCAGCGGCGCAGGCGAACCCGGAGTCGCCGCGATCCCCGAGTGGCAGCGCTGGAACGACTACGGCATCGGCCTGCTGCAGAAGGGCGGCAAGACGCGCGGCGAGCTCGCCGGCGCCGAGGCGGCGTTCGCCGAGGTCGAGCGGCTCGGGCAGGCCCGACGGCCCGCTCAATCTGGCGCGGGTCTACCTCGCGCAGGGCGCGGTCGCCGATCGCGCGGTCGCGGCGCTCGCGCGCGCGGCGAAGTTCGATCCTCCGGCACGCCCCTGGACGCTCGCCTGGCTCGTCGGCGCAGGTCGACAAGCAGAACGGCTACCTCGACGAGGCGATCGCCGGCTCTCGAGGGGATCCTGCCGCGACCGGCGGCGAGCTGGCCGAGCGGGGCTTCGACTTCTCGCGCGACTACCGGGTGCGCATCGAGCTCGGCGAGACGCTCGCCGAGCGGGCGCGGCAGGAGCGCGGCCCGGTCGCACGGCCGCGGCGCGTGAGGCGTTCCTGCGGCGCGCCGTCGAGCGCAACTCGAGGCGGCGCTCGAGATCGACCCGGAGAACGCCGCGGCGCACTACAACCTGCGCCCGGGTCTTGCAGCGAGCTCGGCGACGCCGAAGGCGCCCGGCGGCACTCGGAGGCCTTCGCGCGCTACCGCGTCGACGACAACGCGCGCGACCGCGCGGTGGCGATCGCGCGCGCCGCCGACCCGGCCGCCGACCACGCCGCCGAGGCGATCGTGCTCTACGACCTCGACCGGGCGGGGCCTACGAGCTGCGCCGGCGCGACGGCGGGGCGGACGATGAGCGCAGCCGGGCGGAACGCGATCCGCGCGCGCCGCCAGCCCGACGACGAGCTCGCGCCGGTCGACGACGCGGTCATCGGGCGCGCGGTTCGGCGTTCGCTGATCGCTGCTCGCTCCTCGCCGCCGTCGGCGGCGGCGCGGTCTTGCTCGTCGGCGAGTGCCGCGCCGCGAGGCGCCGACCGCGGTCGCGCGGTCGCCGGCGCGGCGCCGCGCGCCGCGGGCCGCGAGGCGTCCGCTGCCACGCCGCAGCCCTCCGCTTCTCGAACCAGACCGCTGCGGCGGGGATCGAGTTCGTGCACGCGACCGGAGCGACCGGCGAGAAGCTCCTGCCCGAGTCGATGGGCGGCGGTGTCGCCGCCTTCGACGCCGACGGCGACGGCGACAGCGACCTGCTGTTCGTCGACTCCGGCAGCTGGCCGTGGAGCGGCGGACCGCGGCCCGCGCTCCGCCTCTACCGCAACGACAGCCGGAGCCGCGACGCTGGCGGTTCACCGACGTCACCGCCGAGTCCGGCCTGGGGCGGGTGGCGCTCTACGGCATGGGGGTCGCGGTGGGCGACGTCGACGGCGACGCCCGGCCGGACCTCCTGGTGACGGCGGTGGGCGAGAACCGCCTGCTGCGCAATGTCGGCGGGAGGCGGCGGGGACGCGCGCTTCGTCGAGATGCCGCGCGCCGGCGTCGAGGGCGACGCCGCCGACTGGCACACCTGCGCGACCTTCTTCGATCTGCCGAGCGCGACGGCGACCTCGACCTCTTCGTCTGCCGCTACGTGCGCTGGTCGCGGCAGATCGACCTCGACGTCGACTTCCGGCTCACCGGAGTCGGGCCGTGCCTACGGTCCGCCGACGCACTACGAGGGCGCCGACTCGGCGCTCTACGAAACGACGGGACGGGGCGCTTCGTCGACATCTCGGCGGCGGCGGGCATCCGCGGTCGCCAACCCGGCCACCGGCCGCCCGGTCGGGAAGGCGCTCGGCGTCGTGGCGCACGACCTCGACGGCGACGGCTGGACGTCGACCTCCTGGTCGCCAACGACACCACCGCGAACTTCCTCTTCCGCAACCGCGGCGACCGCACCTTCGAGGAGATCGGCACCGCCGCCGGCGTCGCCTTCGACCGCATGGGTGCGGCGACCGGCGCCATGGGGATCGACGTCGGCGCCTTTCGCGATGCCGGCGAGCTGGCGATCGCGATCGGCAACTTCGCCAACGAGATGACCTCGTTCTACGTCAGCCAGGGCGACGGCCTGCTCTGGGCCGACGAGGCGATCGCCGCCGGCATCGGCGCGGCGTCGCGCCGGGCGCTCACCTTCGGATTGCTGTTCGCCGACCTCGACCTCGACGGCCGTCTCGACCTCGTCGCCGCGAACGGCCACCTCGAGAGCGCGATCGCCCAGCGTCGATCCGAGCCAGAGCTACCTGCAGGCGGCGCAGCTCTTCTGGAACGCCGGCCCGGAGGCGCGCCAGACCTTCGCGCTCCTCGCCGCAGCGACGCCGTCGGCGACCTCGCCCGGCCGATCGCCGGCCGCGGCCTGGCGACGGCCGACTTCGACGGCGACGGCGATCCCGACCTCGTCCTGACCCAGGTCGGCGGCCCGCCGCTGCTGCTGCGCAACGACCAGCGACAGCGGCCATCACTGGCTCAAGGTCCGGCTCGCCGACGAGGCAGGGCAATCGCCTCGCCTACGGCGCCGAGATCGAGCTCCGCGCCGACGGCACGACGCCAGCGCCGGACGATCACGGCGACGCGCGGCTACCTCTCGCAGAGCGAGACCGTCGCGACCTTCGGTCTGGGCGATGTCGACCGCCGTCGACGGTCTCGTCGTGCGCTGGCCCGACGGCACGGTGCAGGAGGTCGGAGCGGCCGCGCTCCCCGCCGTCGACCGCACGCTCGTCGTCGAACGCGCGCGCTGACGACTTCTCCCAGCCGTATCCACCCGGCGCCGGCAAGCGTGCGTCGGGAGTCCGCCCGTGGCGGCGTGCGCGACGGCCCCGTCACCTCGCGCGTCAGCCACTCCTCGCGGTAGCGCCGAGCTCCGGAGTCTCCGGATAGTGCTCGTCGTCGCGCCAGGGATAGCCGCTCATGGCGCGGAACGGGAGCGGCTCGAGGCGTTCGCCGGCGAAGGTGTTGCGGTCGACAGTCCTTGTCCCAGCCGTGGCTCTCGAGCAAGAGCGTGCGCCGGAAGCCGGGCGCCAGCGGCGGCAGGCGCGCTGCCGTCGAACTCGAGCGCCAACTCGTCGCCGGGCGCGAGGATGCGCGCTGCGATCGTCGGCCGCCGCCAGCAGCTCGCCGACGTCGCCGTAACGGCGTGTAGCGGCCCGGAAACGGCAGCCAGGGCGAGGTCGCGGCGACGTCGTCGTAGTCGTAGGCGTGCGGCGCGTTGGGGGCGCGCCGGTAGAGCGGCCGAGAAGCCGCGGTAGCGGAGCTCGGCGAGTGCCGGCGCGAGCATCGCGACCGTCGTGGCCTCGGCGTCGGCGCTGCTGCGTCGTCCAGGCGATCCGGTCCCAGGCGAGCCAGAGTGAGGAGACGATGCGCAGGCGGCGCGCTCCGGGCGGCAGCGGCGGCGTGTCGACGACCATGGTCTTGGTCTTGCCGGGCGGCAGGCCGAAATCGGCGACCAGCAGCCTCCCAGCCCGCCGCGGTCTCGACCTCGAGACGCGGTGCGAGATACGGGCAGGTCGGCGCGCTGCGCCACCGCCAGGTTGAGGCTGGCGTCGGACGGAAAGACCCAGCCGTCGAGATGCAGACGGATCGGCGCCGCCGGCGCCTCGTCGAGCTCGAAGGTGAAGGTCCACGCGCGAGGCGACCCTGGAGCGGGCTCGTGCGGATAGCCGGAGGCGTAGATCTCGTCGCGCGCCGCGATGCTGCGCGGTGACCTCGGCCCCGGTGCCGTCCCAGGCGGCGGCGGGCGGCGCGCAGCCCGCGGCTGGCCAGGACGTCGCTCCGGCTGCGGCGGGGCGCCGGGCACGACGCGCAGGTTGCTCGCCACCTCGACGTCGCCTCGGAGCGTCGACGACCCAGAGCCGCACCTGGTCGAAGAGCGCCGCCTCCCAGAGCTCCTCGGTCAGCCGCAGGCGGTACGAACCCGGCCTCCGCCACCAGTCCGTCGACGCGCACGAGCTCGCCGGGATCCGGGCTGCCCAGACGCCGGGCGCGACCGGCAGGCCGATCGGCGAGTTCCAGAGCAGGTCGGTGACGAACGCGAAGCGCTCGCCGGTCCAGGCGTAGAGGAACGGGCAGCTGCCCTTGAGCACCTGCTCCTCGACGATCCGTTGGTCGCCGCGCGGCGCGAGGCGGTTCTGCGGCACGCCGTTCGACCAGACGACGCGCAGCAGCGTCGGTCCGCGGACCGCGAGCCGAGACCGAAGTGCGGTGACCTCGTCGTCGACCTCGCGAAACTGGTAGGCGGCGCCGCGGCGCAGCTCGAGCGTCGCACCGAAGCCGAGGCGATCGTTCTTGCCGTTGCCCTGCTCGAGTCCGCGCAGGCGGACGGCCAGCCAGTGATTGCCGTTGCCTCCGCGGTTCTCGAAGCGCCGCCGAGCCGCCGGCCGGCCCGACCCGCGGCGACGAGCTCGAGATCGCCGTCGCCGTCGAGGTCGGCGCGGCCAGCGACGCGATGCGCGCGGTCGGAGCCCCGGACGTCGCGAGCCGCTCGAGGCGCGGCGCCGGCGAGCGGCTCCGCGCAGCCCAGCACGACGACACCCGCCGGACCGGCGAGCGCCAGATCGAGTCGGCCGTCGTTGTCGGCGTCGAAGGCATCACGGCGTCGAAACGCGCGGCGGCACCCCGGCGAGCAGCGCCAAGGCTCGAAGCCGTGCCACGGTTGCGGAGACGACGTGGACCAGCCGCGCCCCCGCCCGACGAGCTCCAGATCGGGCCGTCCGTCGGTCGAGATCGGCGGCTCGCCACGTCGAAGAGCGGCCCGGTCGCCGGCCAGCTCCGCGGCGCCGGTGCGATCGGCGAAGCGCCCCTGGCGGAGGTTGTCGAGCAGAAGGAGGCCATCGTCGCCCGCCGCGACGAGATCGGGATCGCCGTCGCGGTCGAGGTCGCTCGCGAGCAGGCGGCGCACGCCGCCGAGCGCCAGGCGCCGGCAACACCTGCCGCCGAGCGGCGACGAGGGGTCGGGGGCCGCGGACGCGCAGCAGCTCGCCGCCCGGTGCCCGCGCGCCGGCGAGCGCCAGATCGAGATCCCCTTCGAGGTCGAAGTCGAGCGCCGCGAGCGCGCTGCCGCGGATCGCCGGCTCCGCGCCGGCCGCCGGCCAGGGGGTGAACCCCGGCGTCCCGGCGCGGAATCGGAGCGCGCCGGCAGGCGCCGACGGCGACGAGGTCGCATCCTTCCGTCCTGATCGAGATCGGCCGCCTGCAGCGCGACGAGCCCGGACGCCCGGCCGAGAATCTGCGGACGGAAGCCGGCGGCGGCGAGGCGGATTTCCAGCGCGACCGGGTTCGTCGCGGAGGGCCAGCCACAAGCCGCAGCGAGATCCGGCCGCTGGTCGCCGTCGAGGTCGGTGGCGAGGAGGGTACGGGGGCCTGCGGGCGCGCCGCCGCCGGCGCTCGCTTCGACCACCGTGCCGGCGAACGCAACGGCGAGCGGCGGTACCGAACTCGTGCGCCGGTGGTTCGAGGACGAAACGCTCGACCGGAATCCCCAGGATGCCGCTCGAGAGCTCCCGGACTCCTTGCTGGAAGAGCGGCCCCGGGCGCAGCAGGTTCGCCAGTTGCAGCATCGGTACACGCGCCCGCGGCAGGTCGCTGGCCTCGAGCGCCGCGGTCAGCCGGTCGAGCGCCTCGAGCGCCGCATCCGGGGCCTCCCAGAGGAGCTCCCGGATACGCAGCGCCGCGGCCGTGGCGGCGCTGCGGTCGATCGGCGGCGCGACCGCGCGCCGGCCGGCGCCGAGCAGCACGACGAGATTGTCCGGGCGCAGGCGCGTGAGCCGGAGGAGCGCCGCGTCGACGGCGGCGTCGCCGGCCTCGCCGCCGAGCGCTTCGCCGTTGCGCAGGAGGGCGAACTGCAGATCGGCCCGGCCGGGCGCACCCGCCGCCGCGGCGCGGAAGAGCTCCAGCCCGGTTTCGAGATCACCGCTCGCGGCGGCGATCTCGGCATCGATGGCGACGAGGTCGGGCCGCGCGGGCGCGAGCGCAAGCGCCCGGGCGAGCGCGGCCCGCGCCTCTTCCAGACGAGCCTGGCGGAGCGCCGCGATCGCCAGGTTGGCGTGTGGCAGCGGGTCGTCCGGAACCCGCCGCGCGAGCTCGGCGAAGGTCGCAGCGGCGGCCGACGGCTGCTCGTTCTCGAGCTCGGCGAGGCCTTTCTGGCGCAGGCTCAGGGCCGCTTCGTCGAGCGCTGCCGCCGCGACGGCCGGCAGGACGAGCGCGACGGCGAAGGCAAAGAGGGGCAGGCGAGGGTTTGAGACCATCGGAACCGGAGTCTACCGGCAGCCAGGGCTGGCGGCGCGAAGACGTCGATGCGCCACTACCTTTCTTGGGTCCGTGCCGGCTACGAGTCCGGAGGCTGATGTTCCGCCGTCGCTTGCGGCGGGCCGGCCTCTTCGTAGCCGGCCTCGACTCCGTCGAGCCCGAACTCGATGGTGCGGGTGACGAGCTCGTGCAGGTGGGGCTGCAGGGCCGCGGCGCGCGGATCGGCGGCCAGCACCTCGTAGAAGACCCTCTGAAAGGAGAGCAGCGCCGCGTCGAGCTCGTGATGGGGGATCCCCTGCCGGGCGCGCCGCAGCGCGAGATCGTGGCAATAGGTGCGGAAGAAGCCGCGATGCCGTGTGCGCACCGACTGCGCCAGGTTGCGGAGGAACTGGCGGTGATTCCAGTCGTGCTCGCTCGAGCCGACGGTCGCGTAGTGCGGGAAGTGCACCGGATCGGCGACCAGGGCGCGCGTTGCCGCTTCGAAGAGCTCCTCTTCGTGCGCTTCGAAAAGGCGCAGGATCTGCACCTGCGCCGGCAGTTCGGCGATGTGCAGGGCCGCTTCGTTGCGGGCGGCCCAGGTACCCTGCTCGCTGTATTGATTCTCGATCAGGAACGGAATCCGCCGCGTGACCTCGAGGCGCGCGCGCGGCGTCCACCCGAGCCGCTCGTAGGTGTGGCTCGGATCGACCTCGAGGCGGCGATCGATCATCTTTGCCATCCAGGGGCGCTCGAACGGCCGGTCACCGGAGGCTTTGCCGACCAGATCGAGAAAGCGCAAGCCCAGCGCTGCGATCGGCTGCGGCGTGAAGATCGGGCGCAGCGGCCTCCCGCGGACGTAGGCGGTCACGGCGCGGAAGAGGTCGGCGTGCGAGGTCACCCGGTTCGGGCTCGCGATGAGGACCTCCGCCGGTTCGAGCTCCTGGCGCAGATCGAGCAGCCGCTCGAGGAAGGCGCCCGCATCGCGGACGTGGAGATAGGGCACGGCTGAGCGCCCGCGTCCGCCGAGAATGCGCGAGTTCCAGCCCTTCGACAGCCAGGTTCGCAGGAGCGAGAAGAGCGGGGCATACTCACACCAGTCCGAATACAGGGCGGCGAAGCGCACGATGGTGGTCGGAAAGCGCCGCTCCCCGCGCACGATCGCTTCGCCGGCGCGCTTGCTCTCGGCGTAGATGTGCGCGCCGTCGGGCGGGCTCGACTCGACGAGGATCTTCCCGGCGCGCGGAAATTCGCAGGCGGCGAGCGAGCTCGCGAAGACGAAGCGCTCGAGTCCTAGTCCATCGCAGGCGTCGAGCAGCCGCCGCGTGCCGTCGACGTTGGTGCGCTGATAGTCGGGATGGCGTTCACCGGTGAAGTCGTAGTGTGCGGCGAGGTGGACGAGAGCGGTGGCGCCGCCGTCCTCGCGCAGGCGGGTGAACAGCCACGTCACCGCCGCGGCGTCAGTGAGGTCGACCGCGTGCCAGGCAACATCGGGCCGGTGCGCCAGCGGCCCCGCAATCGGCGGGTCACGATCGACCGCCTCGATGCGCCACTTGCCGGCGAGCCGTTCGATCACCTGCTTGCCGAGGAATCCGGCCGCGCCGGTCAGCACGAGTCGCGGAAGCTGCCCCATCGCCTTGCGAGGTTACCCGGGGCGGCAGCCGGGTGCACCGTCCTCCCGGGTGGGCGCCCACCGGTCGACGCCCCGCTCTGAGCGGAAGTCTAGGGGGTTGTCTGCTCTTCGAGTGTCATCAGCCAGATGTCCGACTCGTCGGCGTTGTCGATCCAGGTGAGGGCGAGGCCGTCGCGCGAGGCGGAGAGGTTGTTGATGATGTGGCCGGGCGCCGGGGCGTAGAGTCGCCTGGGCGCGCCACCGCGGAGGTCGCCGAGCCAGACCTCGCCGCCGGAACCGTAGACGAGATGGTCGCGGTCGACGAAGGCGAGGCTGTAGTCGACCAGCCCTTCGCGAGCCCAGCGCAACCTGCGATAGGTGCGCTCGGCGATCGACCAGAGATGGATGTCGCCGACCTGCCCGGCGGTGACCGCGGTGCCGGCGATCTGCGAGCCGTCCGGGGACCAGGCGATCGGCCAGAAGAGCACTCCGGGTGCGACCGGCGGCAGGTCCTGCTTGACTGGCGAGCCAAGACCGGCAGCGAGGTCGAGCACCATGCCGCCGATTCCGGTATTGAAGGTGACCAGCGCCTTGCCGTCGGGCGACCAGCGCGGATTGGTGAAGCCGCGTCCGACCGCGATCGGTTGCCGCGCACCGCCGTCGGGATGGATCGCGGCCAGGCTGGATTCCCCCTGGTTGGTCTGGAAGGCGATCCAGTCTCCTTGCGGCGACCATGAACCCTGTCGATTCCTTTCGTCTCCGGTGGTGAGCTGGCGGTAGCCGGTGCCGTCGATCTGCACCAAGTGGAGGTGCTGCGGCATGTCCTCGTTGGTGAAGACGATCCGTTGGCCATCGAAGGACAGTTGTTGCTCGCGGAGCTCGAAGGAACCGCTGAAGACCGGCGCCGGCGCGGCGGCGAGCTCCTGGCGCGAGGGGTCGAACGCGGCGCGCACGATCCCGGTCTGCGCGTTGCGGTCGACGAAGACGATGCGGCGACCGTCGGCAGAGAGATCGAAGGGGCCGGCCCAGCTCGACGGCGCGGTCAGCGGCTCGGGCTCACCCTGCGCGGCGCCGGTGGCCGGGTCGAGTGCCAGGCGCCAGATGTTGAAGGTCCCGCCCCGCGTCGAGGCGAAATAGAGCCAGTGGCCGTCGTGCGAGTAGACCGGCGCCCAGTCGATCGCCGGATCGTCGACGATCGAGACTGCAGCCTCTACCGCGCTCTCGGAACCGTCGGCGGACACGCTCCAGAGATCGCGTTGGAAGGTCTCCCTGCGCAGGCCCCAGAAGGCGATGCGGCGCCCGTCGGGCGACCAGGTCGGTGCCATCGCGTCGTAGAGGCTCACCCGCCGGCGTACGCCGGAGTCGAGCTTCACCGCCCAGAGCTCGCTGAGCGAATTGCGTGAGGTCGGCGGCCCACTGTCTTCGGTGACGACGGCAAGCTCGCTCGCGTCCGGCGACCAGGCCGGCGCGTAGCCGAAATCGGTGACGCGCCGGCTCGCCTCGCCGGTCGCCCCCATGACGAAGATGCCGCCGCCGCCGCATTCCGAGCGGTAGGCGATCGTCCGTCCGTCGGGCGAAAACTCCGGATCGGTGTCGTCCTGCGCGCAGTCGGCGGTGAGCGGGATCGGCTTCGCGCCGTCGATCCGCTGCAGGAAGAGATCGGCGTCGCCGCCGTCACGCTTGACGAAGACGAAGCTCTCGCCGTCGGGGGCGATGGTCGGATTCCCTTCGCCGCCGGGCAGCTTGGTCAGCTGCCGGAACGTCGGCCGGAGGACTGCCGCCGCGGGGGCCGCGGGGCGGCGCAGGAGAGTCGCGGCCACTCCGCCCGCGAGAGCTCCGACGGCGACGAGGAGCGCGGCCGCGAGCGCGCGCCGGCGCGCCGGACTCTCCGCGACGACCGCTGCGCGGCCGGAGCGTCCGGAGGAAGAGCCGCCGGTCGCCAGCGACCTGAGATCGAAAGCGAGATCGCGCGCCGACTGGAAGCGCTCGTCGGGGCGCTTCTCGAGGCAGTGCTGGAGGAGGCGGGCGAGCGCCGGCGAGAACTTCTCGCCGAGGCTTTCGATCTCCGGCGGCTCTTCGCGCAGGATCGCCGACATCGTCTCGACCGCCGAGCCGTGAGCGAAGGCACGCCGGCCGGTGAGCATTTCGTAGAGCACGACGCCGAGCGCGAAGAGGTCCGAGCGGTTGTCCGCCGGTTCGCCGCGCACCTGCTCCGGGGACATATAGCCGACCGTCCCGAGCACCGCGCCGGGCTCGGTGCCGGGTCCCTGCGTCGGCGCAGCGAGAAGCTGGCTCTTCGATCCGTGCAGTTCGCTCTGGCGCGCCAGGCCGAAGTCGAGGATTTTCAGCTGGCCGTCGCGGGTGAGGAAGAGATTGTCGGGTTTGAGGTCGCGGTGGACGATGCCGCGGGCGTGCGCGGCGGCGAGCCCGGCGGCGATCTGCGCAGCGACCTCGAGCGCCTTGCGCACCGGCAGCGGCCCCGAAGTGAGCCGCTCGCGCAGCGTCTCGCCGTCGAGCAGCTCCATCGCCGCGTAGGCGGTCTCGCCGTCCCTGCCGAAGTCGAAGATGGCCAGGATGTTCGGATGCGAAAGCGCCGCGACCGCCTTGGCTTCGCGTTCGAAGCGCGCCAGAGCCTCGGCGTCGGCGGCGAGATGCTGGGGCAGCACCTTGATCGCCACCTCGCGGTCGAGCTTGCTGTCGCGGGCGCGGAAGACCTCGCCCATGCCGCCTTCGCCGAGCTTGGCGGTGATCTCGTAGGGACCGAGGCGGGTGCCAATCATCTGGAATCGGCAATCACTGGCGCGCCTCCGCCTCGGGCGGAGTGGGCACGAGGGTCAGGTCGAACGCGCGGGCGAGCGGCTCGAAGTGTCGGCGATCGGCGGTGGCGATGCGTTTCACGCCTGTAGTCTCGGTCAGGGCCACCAGTGCGCTGTCGACGAAGCCGAGATCGAGCGCGGAGAACTGCTCGTCGATTTCGCGAAGGCGGGCCACGCGTTCCTGCGGAAGGTCGACGAGCAGGAAGCTCGCTTCGACGAGTCCGCGGTAGAACTGCAGCCTTGCCGCTCTCCCCAGCCGGGTTCCGAGCAGGTGATCGACCTCGGGCACGACCGGTGAGGGCAGGAGGAGACGACCCGCCTCGGCGGTGATCAGCTCGACCGCCGCCCGGTGCCAGCGGTCGCTGCGGTCATAGTAGGCATAGAGAATCCCGCTGTCGAGGAGAACTGCCACTCAGCGACTCGTTCCGAAGCCGGTTGCGGTGAGAACCTCCTCGCATCGATCGGCCGTGTCGGAGCGCCCGCTGGCGAACTCGCCCGCACCCGGCGGCGAGTCAGGCCGGTGGCGGATGATGTACTCACGAACGGCTTCGCGGACGAGCTCCGCCATCGGCTGATTCCGGCGCAGCGTCTCGGCCTTGAGCAGCGCCTCGAGCTCGGGATCGAAGTAGATCGTCGTCCTCTTCATCTCGGTGATGCTAACATAAGCATCACGAGCCGTACCGCTGGCAAGGGCTTCGCCGGGGCGGGTGCGGTCAGGCGCGGCGCTTGCGGCGCATTACGAACAGCGCGGCCCCGCTCAGCATCAGGACGAGGAGGACGAGACCCGCGGAGTCGAGGGTGGGGATCGCGATGGTGGTGGCATTGTAGGTCGCGATGTCGAGCGTGTAGGCGCCGATGGCGGAACCGAAGCCGTCGACCCGGAACTGCCAGTCACCGCCGCTCGCGACGATGACATCCAGGCGAGAGCTGAGAAATCCGCCGCAGGTTGCGGTGCCACCGTCGTCGTTGTAATAGCTGGCGTTGGCGAGGTCCGAAGGGTCGACGCCCGGAGCGAACATGGTGAGGATCGTGTCCAGAGTGTTGTCGGGGGGCGGCGCACAGACCAGGTCGGCGACGACTCGCGTATGGGGAGGCAGCGTGATCGTGTAGACGTCGTACTGCGCCCCATCGGCAATGACGCCATCGTAGTGATAGACGTCGGCGCGCAGCGCCGGCACGAAGCCGATCGTCGCAACCAGGAGAAGCAAGAAAGCCCGCTGCCATTGAAGTTTCATCTGATCCCTTCCTCGTCCTGAACTCGTGCAGCGTTGGAATCCCAGATTCGGGGCGCAATCCGAGGACTGCGGCAGCCGAATCGGCCGATGGCGATCGTGGCGCAAAGCATGTCGAGGCCTTTCAGGCATCGTCGGGTTGCTCCCTGGCGAAAACTTGAGCGGCATTCTAGTCCACGTTCCTCATTCAGTGCAGGCGCCTGGTTCTCCGGCCCCGCCCGGCGGCAGTTGCCCCCCTCTCGCCCTCCCGCAGCTGGAGGTCCAGCGCTTGGCGAGCGCGAGGTGTCGAGAGCGCCTTGCATGCCGGCAGCGCGCCAGAAGTGAGCCATTCGCGCAGCGTCTCGCCGTCGAGCAGCTCCATCGCAGCGTAGGTGGTGTCGCCGTCCTCGCGGCGGGTGCCGGGGGAGACGGTCACCGGCGTTCGAGGCGGTGGGTCCATTCCGTGAGCAGGGTGATCGGTGAGACGTCGCCCTCCCGGAGCGGCTCGCGCACCAGGAAGCGCTGGCCGTCGGCGGTGACGTCGTAGGTCCAGCCCATGAACTCGACGATCTGGAAGAGCGGCACCGGCGACCCGACCGAGAAGGTGCCGGAGGCACTCTCGATCGGCACGGCCGTCAACATGTTGTCCGGGGTCTTGAAGAAGAGCTCGCCGCCGGAGGGGTTCCAGCGTGGCTGCACACCGCCGGCGCGGGAGACCTGGACCCGCGCCCCCTGGCCCGGAAAAGTGGCGACGTAAACCTCGTACTGCCCCGACTCGTCGGAGGACCAGGCGAGCCAGCGGCCGTCGGGCGAGAGCTGGCCCGAGGAGTCGTCCGCCACCGAGCTGGCAAGGATCCGCGCCTCGCCGCCGTTCGCCAGCGGGTGGGCGAGGACGTCGAACTCGCCGATGCGCCCCCCGTCGCTGCGGTCGTAGACGAGCCACGCCCCGTCACTCGAGAGCGACTGCGGCAAGAGCTCGCGCTGGTCTTTCGGCAGGACCTCGGTCTCCGCTCCGCTCGCCAGGTCCCGCCGTACCACGGCAGTGTCCTGCTCGTCGCCCCGCTTCGAGCCGAAGAGGAGGGCGGTGCCGTCCGGCGTGAAGATCGGGCCGAAATCGTCAACCCCGACGCGTGCCAGGCGAGTCTCGGTGCCGCGCACGAGATCGTAGATCCAGATGTCGGCCTCGCTCGTCCCCTCTTCAATGCGCGATACCGCCGCCCATCGGCCGTCGCGCGACAGGGCGAGGCCGCCCAACCCCGACAGGATGCCCGGTGCTCCGAGCTCGCCCAGGCGGCGGCCGCCGCGGTCGCGCCAGATCAGCTGGGAACGGTCGCTCTGGTGTCCGGTGAGGAAGGCGAGAAGACCCCGGTCGCTCGCCGAGAAGACGCCGTAGGTGAAGCGGAGATTGAAGAGCAGGTCGCCCACCACCGTCTGCGTCTCGCCCGAAAGCAGATGTTTCTGCGGATCGAACCGCTGCGCCAACAGGGCGCCGTCCCGGGCGAAGAGGAGGTGCCCATCGGCGTAAACGGCGTTCGTCGCGGTCTCGAGCAGGCGTGCAACCGGTTCCGGCGAGCCGAGCCGGGCGAGCGTCACGCCGGCCTTCCTCCCCGGTCCATAGGCGGCAGTTCGATCCAGATAGAGGAAGTGCTCGCCGTCCGGCAGGAACTGCGGGAACCGGTGAGTGCCGGATCGCAGGTCTCCCGCCAGAGTCGTGGCCGGACGCGCCTCGCCTCCCTGCTCCGCGATGGCGAGCAGTGGGCCCACCTGATGCGGCGCAAAGACGATCGTACCGTTGCGGCTCCAGGTGCCGCCACGGGCGTCACGCGCTTTGGCAAGGCGATTGACGGCTCCGCCCTCGGCGGGTGTGGTCGCGAGGTGACTCCAGGTGAAGAAGCCGATCCGCCGGTCATCGGGTGACCAGAAGGGGCGGCAGCCCTCTTCGGTTCCGGGCAGGGGATGGGCCCCACCGGTCTCGAGCTCCTGAACCCATATCTGCATCGGGCCGGTGCCCTGTCGCGCGCCGAACGCGACTCGCCGCCCGTCGTGGGAGAGCGCCGGCATTCCGGCGCGCTCGCCGTCGAGCTCGATCGACACGCCGGGTGGCAGCGGCAGCACGGCGCGGATCGTCTGGGGGGGTGCCGGTGACCTTTCTCCGGAACCGCGCGTGAACCAGACCCCGGCCGCGGTGGCCGCGAGAGCTGCGGCAAGCGACCACGCCAGGAGTTCGCGCCGCGGCTTCCCGGCGGGAGCGCTGGCGATCTCGCCGGAAACCGGCGGCATGCCGAGGTTGTCGCCGCGCAGCAGCGCGTCGATCTCGATTCGTGCCTCGCCGATGTCGCGCAGGCGGGCCTTCGGATCGCGGTCGAGGCAGCGCGCAAGAAGCCGGCGGAGCCGCGCCGGCACTTCGTCGGGGAGCGTCGCGAGATCGACCTCCTGCCGGATCACGGCGGCGAGAATGTCCGACGCCTCCTCGCCGGCGAACAGACGCCGGCCAGTGAGCATCTCGTAGAGGACGACGCCGAAGGCCCAGATGTCCGCCCGGCGATCGACCGGCTTTCCGCGCGCCTGCTCCGGCGCCATGTAAGCCGCCGTCCCGAGGATCATGCCGAGCTGCGTGCCGTGCGCGGCGGTAAGGGTCGGCGAGTTCATGAGTGTCGGCGACCGCGCCAGATTGGCTGCGGAAGCAGCACTGGCGGTCGCATCCATCGCCTTCGCCAAACCAAAGTCGAGGACTTTGATCCTTCCTTCACTGGAAGCCTTTATGTTTTGGGGCTTGAGATCGCGATGAATGATGCCCTTGTCGTGGGCTTCTTCGAGAGCCGTGGCGATCTGCAGCGCGGCTGAAAGGCTTTCAGTAATTGAAAAAGCTCCGGATTCGAGGCGTTCGGCGAGCGTTGGGCCCTCGACGAGCTCCATGACCAGAGCCTTGACGCCGGCGCTCTCTTCGAGACCGAAGATCGAAGCGATGTTGGGATGGTGAAGCTGGGCGAGGAGCTGCGCCTCGCGCTCGAAACGGGCGAGGCGCTCCCTGTCCTCGGTGAACGCCGCCGGCAGGACCTTGATCGCCACCTCGCGCTTGAGGCGCGAGTCGGTGGCGCGGTAGACCTCGCCCATGCCGCCTTCGCCGAGCTTGGCGGTGATCTCGTAGGGGCCGAGGCGGGTGCCGATCATCGCTGCTGGCCCTGCTGCAGCCGTTCGCGCCAGCCGAGGACGACCCGGATCGGCTCCCCTCCGGCAGCGGAGCTGCGGTTCAGGAGAAAGCGCTGGCCGTCGGCGGTGACGTCGAACTGACGGTCCGCCGCCTCTTCGAGTCCGCCTTCGAAGAGCGGCACGCCGATTCCGACCTGCGGTGGATCCGAGGGCTCGAACGGGACGGCGACGATGCGCCCGCCGTCGTCGACGTAGAAGAGCTCCCGGCAGTCACCGCGCCAGGCCGGAGACGCGCCGCCGTCGGCGGAGACCCGAATGGGCGTAGCGGAGGCATCGTCGAGGCGGCGGACGTAGACCTCCATACGCCGCGTGACGTCCGACGAATAGGCGATCCAACGCCCGTCGCGCGAAGCGACCGGGCCCCACTCCGACGCCTGCTCGGATCCGAGGCGCTGCGGGGGCGCCTCCGGCGTCAGCGACCGCCGCCAGATCGACCCCTTGCCGGAGGCATCGAAGCGCTGCACGAGCAGCCCGGTGCCGTCGGTCAGCCAGGCGCCGGGCGCGAGGAATCCGTCGTCGGAAAACCACCGGCTCTCACTACCCGGCCGACCCACGTCCATGCGATAGATGCCGCTCGAACCGGTGGGTCCGACTCGCCCGAAGGCGAGCTCACGTCCGTCGGGTGACCAGACCGGCAGCGTGTCGTCGCCCGACTCGCCGCTGGTGAGCCGTGTCGAATAGCGCCGCGCCAGATCGTGGATCCAGATCCCGCCGCTGGTGGCGCCGACTTCGTAGTACGAGACCGCGACCTTGCCGCCGTCGGGGGAGAGGACCGGCGCGTAGTGCCAATTCTGGTCGTCATCGTTCAGCTGTCCCAGTTCCGCACCCCGGCGGTCGACCCAGACGAGGCGCGTGCCGCTGCGCTTGTCCGCGCGATAGGCGAGGACGCCGTTGGCCGAGACGGCGAGAGAACGCTGGCCGGAGACACTGACACTGCCGGGGAGGGAGATGCCCAGGCTGATGGTGTCGCCGACGAACTCCTCCTTGGCGTCGTCGAAGCGCTGCGCGACCAGCGCATCGCCCTGGACGAAGATGAGAAAACCCGGTGCCGCGTAGAACGCGGACGATGTGACCGGGCCGAGCCTTTTCGCCTCGAGCGAGCCGAGCCGCCCGAGATAGACCGTGCCGGGTTCGATTCCGGTTCCGGTCGAGGCGAAGAAGAGGAAGCGCTTGCCGTCAGGGAGAAAGCTCGGGAAACGCTGCGTTCCGATGTCGCTTCCGGCGGGAATCCGCGACGCCGGCACGGCCTCGCCGCCGGACGCCGGGACCGCGAAGAGCGTCCCGGTGAAGGTCGGCGCGAATACGACTCGATCGTCCGCGCCCCAGGCCCCGCCGCGCGCGTCCTGCGTCGAACCCGTCTCGGCGACGACCCGCGGCGAACCGCCGAGTAGATCGATCACCTTGAGGCGCCGCTGCGCGAAGAATCCCAGCCGGCGACCGTCGGGCGACCAGAAGGGAAAACGCGCGTCGACGGTTCCGGGCAACTCCTTCGCCTCCGTCGAGCCGAGTGACCTCACCCAGAGCGCCGTGCGCCCGTCCTTGCCGCGCGCCACGAAGGCGAGCTGGCGGCCGTCCGACGACAGCGCGAGCCCGCTCACCATCGTCGTTCCGCTCGGCGTGGGGATCTCGAATTCGGCGTGCAGCGCGGCGCCCTGCGTCGCGCTCTCCGACGGCGCGGCGGCGCGGAAGACAAGAGCGCCGACTCCTAGCCCGACGAGGAGTGCTCCAGCGGCCAGCCCCCATGTCCTGCCTCGCGTCCGGGCGGCCCCGTTCGTTTCCGCCGCGGGCGGCGGCAGCTCGTCGGGCCCACCGAGCACCTCGTCGAGCACGATGCGCGCGTCGGCGATGTCGTGCAGGCGGTTCTTCGGATTGCGTTCGAGGCAGCGGCGCAGCAGGCGGCGAATGGCCGCCGGCGTCGAAGGCGGGAGCTTCGCGAGGTCGATGTCGGCGCGCAGCACGCCGGCTAGCGTGTCGCTGACCGTGTCGGCGGCGAACAGCGAGGCGCCGGTCAGCATCTCGTAGAGCACGACGCCGAACGCCCAGATGTCGGCGCGCTTGTCGACCGCCGCCCCACGCGCCTGCTCGGGCGACATGTACGCGGCGGTGCCGAGGATCACGCCCAACTGCGTTCCGTGCACGGCGGTCAGGGTGGGCGAGTTCATGATCGTCGGCGAGCGCGCGAGATCGGCCACAGTCGACGTGGCGCCGGCCGGATCCATCGCCTTGGCCAACCCGAAATCGAGGACCTTGGCTTTTCCTTCACTGGAAGCTTTTACGTTCTGGGGCTTCAGGTCGCGGTGGACAATCCCCTTCTCGTGGGCCTCTTCGAGCGCTTGCGCGATCTGAAACGCGAGAGAAAGGCTTTCAGTAATGGAAAGAGGCCCCTGTTCGAGGCGTTCGGCGAGCGTCGGGCCGGGGACGAGCTCCATGACCAGAGCGTGGGTCGCGCCGCTGGTCTCGAGGCCGTAGATCTGGGCGATGTTGGGGTGATTGAGCTGGGCGAGGAGCTGCGCTTCGCGCTCGAACCTCGCCAGGCGCTCCTTGTCCTCGGTGAAGGCCGCCGGCAGGACCTTGATCGCCACCTCGCGTCTTCAGGCGCGAGTCGGTGGCGCGGTAGACCTCGCCCATGCCGCCCTCGCCGAGCTTGGCGGTGATTTCGTAAGAACCGAGTCGATGGCCGATCAATTCGCTGCGGATCCTACTCGACCGCGGGCGGCTCCGTTGGATACCGCTGCTTGCGGTCGCGGGCGGAGCCGAGTCATGGGCCGGTGGTCAGGCGCTCTCGCTATCGATCAGCGGGTTGCGGACCATCAGATCGCGGAAGCGATTGAAGTCGCGGTCGGCGCTCCACAGCTCGCTGACGCCGTGGGAGAGGCAGAGAGCGGCGACGCGGGCGTCGTGCACCTGTGGGCCGGCGATCTTGCCCCGGGTGAGGAGCGTGCCCAGAACCGGCCAGTGATCGTGCCCCTCATGGAGAAGCACGAGGGTCGGTGATTCCAGCCAGGCGCTCACCTGGTCGATCGCCTTGGCGAGCGGAGTGGGCGGATCGTAGATGCGCGGGTGCGTCACGATGGCGAGAAACTCGTGCACGCAGGGCCAGGGAATCGCCCAGGCGCCGCGCCCCGTGGCCAGCCCGCGGACGCGCTCCGCCGCCGCCCGGTGCCAGGTCGAGTCGGCGCGGTGGGCGTAGACCAGCAGATTGGTGTCGAGCGCAATCACTCTTCGGTGCTGGCGGCGGCGCCGCGCCCGCCGTACGCCAGCTCGCGCAAACGGTCCCAGGAGGCGCTCTCGATTTCCGGCCGCAAGCCGCGCCCCGCGAAGCTCTCGTCGCGGAGCTCGAAAGGAGCGGCGTGGGACCGTTCGCGCAATTCGCGACGCAGGCCGGCCTCGACCAGCGCTTTGACCGTCGTCGCGCGCGCCGCAGCGACGCGCCGCGCCTCTTCCAGCAGGGTGTCGGGAAGGTCGATGGTCGTCTTCATGTTGCTGACAATATCGCAGTATGTGGGTGAGTCACGAGCCGCCGCCGGCGCGCTTCTCGAGCGCGCTCTGCCAGTTCACCGCCACGGTGATCGGCGAGCGCGCCGCTGGCCGGCTCGCGGCGACGAGAAAACGCTCTCCGTCGTCCGCCGGTGAGTAGGTGAAGATGGGCGTGTTCCCGGACGACGGAATTCCCGCGAAGAGCGCGCGCGGCGCGGCGCGTTCGTCGATGGCGCTCGCTCCCGACCCAGCGCCGAGGGCGACGGCCATCAGGGTTCCGTCGCTGGCGCGGAAGAAAATCTCGCGGCCATCGCGGCGCCAGCGCGGCATGGCACCACCGTAGGTGGAAATTTGCCAGAGCGCGCCGCTCGGCGGAACGGTCGTGACGAGGACCTCGGACCGCCCCTCTACTTCGCCGGCGTAAGCCAGGAGGCGGCCGTCGGGCGAGAACTGCGCGTAGACCTGCTTGCCGTGGGAGGGCAGGAAGAGCATCGGTTTGCGTTCGCCGGCGAGCGGCAGGAGCCAGAGCTCGTCTTCGCCGTTGCCGTAGAGCAGCGCCCGGCCGTCCGGCGTCCAGTCCCAGGGGTAGATCGTCGTGTGCGACCGGATCAGCGTCTCTTCGGCACCCGCGCGGTCGGCGCGCCGTCGGCGGATCTCGTACGCAGGGAGCCCGGCGAGATCCCAGGTGGTGAAGGCGAGGTCGTTGCCGTCCGGAGACCAGACCGGGTAGGCCCATCCGGGATCCGGACCGAAGGTGAAGCGCGACGGCTCGCCGGCCGGGAGCGACTGGACCCAGATGTCGGAAGGCTCGCCGGTGCCGTAGGCGAGCCGGCGGTCGCCGTGGGCGAGCGCCAGGCCCTGGAGCTCGCGCATCTCCGAGTTCACCATGGCGAGGCGCTGTCCCGAGCGGTCGAACCAGACGAGTTCGCTGCTGCTCGCCTCCGTGCTGCTCCAAGCCAGGACGCCGCTCGCCGAGACCGAGAAGGCTCCGGATCCGGTGTTGACGGCGGTGCCGACACCCTCGGCGACCACCGTCGGCTCGCCCACGGTCATTCTCCGGCCGGCATCGAACGGCTGGGCCATCAGTGTGCTCTCGCGCCGAAAGAGTAGAAACCCGGTGGCGGAGCCCGGGCTGTCGGCGGCGAATCGCGCCTGGTCTCCGCTCTCGAGCACTCGCACGGGCGGGCTGCCGTCGACGCTGCCGACATAGGTTCCGGCGACTTCCGGCGAGGCGGCGAGATAGAGGAAGAGGAAGCTTCGGCCGTCCGGCAGGAACTGAGGGTAGCGGTGAACGTGATTCACCTCGCCCGCGGGTGTCTGCGTCACCGCCTTCGGCGTGCCACCCTGAGCGCCGACGCGCCACAGCCCGCGTCTCCCCTGGGCGTCGCTATAGACGATCACGCCATCGGGGCCCCAGGTGGCGCCCCTGCCGTCGATCGCATCGCAGATCTTCTGCGCCTGGCCGCCGTCGCGCGGGACTTTCTTCAACTGGCCGTCGGCGAAGAAGCCGATCCAGGCCGCGTCGGGCGACCAGAAGGGGTAGGTAGCGTCGCTGATGCCGGCGATGCGCTGGGAGGAGACCGAGGCGAGCGCGCGGACCCAGAGCTCGCCGGCCGCCGTCATCGCCAGGTAGCGGCCGTCCGGCGAAAGCTCGAAGCTGTTGCCGCGGCGCGTCGGCGTCGACGACTCGGGTGGCGCGATCTGAAAGCGGATCAGGCGAGCGGGTTCGGCCTGCGGCGCGCGCGGCTGGCCGACGGCGAAGTAGATGGCAGCGAGAGCGCCGCCCGCGGCGAGGGCCCACGGCAGGAAGCGCGCGGCAGAGCGCGGCGGCAGTGACGCGGCAGATGCCGACACTGTCGCCGGCGCCTCTGACTTTCCGGCAATCAGCTCCTCGAGGACGAGCCTCGCATCGCCGATGTCGCGCACGCGGTTCCTCGGGTTGCGCGCCAGGCAGCGGCGGAGCAGGGTGCGGATCGCCGGCGGCGTGTCGGTTGGCAGGGCGCCGAAGTCGACCTCCGACTTGAGCACGTTGGCGAGCACGTCGGTTACCAGCTCGCCCTCGAACAGCCGCCGGCCGGAGAGCATCTCGAAAAGCACGACGCCGAAGCCCCAGATGTCGGCGCGCTTGTCGACCGCGACCCCGCGCGCCTGCTCGGGTGCCATGTAAGCGGCGGTTCCCAGGATCACCCCGAGCTGGGTGCCGTGCACCGCGGTGAGCGTCGGCGAATTCATGATCGTCGGCGAGCGCGCGAGGTCGGCCGCGGAAGCCGAACCGGGGGTCGCGTCCATCGCTTTGGCCAGCCCGAAGTCGAGGACCTTGATCTTTCCTTCACTGGAAGCTTTGATGTTCTGGGGCTTGAGATCGCGGTGGACGATCCCTTTCTCGTGGGCCTCTTCGAGCGCCTGCGCGATCTGCAGCGCGAAAGAAAAGCTCTCAGTAAAGGAAAGAGGACCCGATTCGAGGCGTTCGGCGAGCGTCCGGCCCTCGACGAGCTCCATGACGAGAGCCTTGACGCCGTCGCTCTCCTCGAGCCCGAAGATCGAGGCGATGTTCGGGTGGTGGAGCTGGGCGAGGAGCTGCGCTTCGCGCTCGAATCTCGCCAGGCGCTCTTTGTCCTCGGTGAAGGCGGCGGGCAGGACCTTGATCGCTACGTCGCGCTTGAGGCGGGTGTCGGTCGCCCGATAGACCTCGCCCATGCCGCCTTCGCCGAGCTTGGCGGTGATTTCGTAGGGGCCGAGCCTCGTTCCGATCATCGGCGTGGTTTCCGCACGCTGCGCCCGGTCATTCTGCTGCCGGCTCCCCTGAGTCGGAGCGTTGGGCGCCGGCTTCCGTCAGGGCGCGGTGCAACAGCCCCGAGAGCTCCAGGTTGCCTGCCCAGCGGGTCAGGTACTCGAGATCGATCCTGTCCCGCTGGACTTTCAGCACTCCGAGGGCATCGAGCCACTGGCGTTCCGATACGCCCCCGCCCAATCGGAACCAGCGCAGCTTCTGCAGGACGACGTCTTCCGGCGAAGCGAACGGCAGCCAGGTTCCCGGCGCGATCTCGATCGACTGACGGCGCGCGAACTGCTCCCGGCTGAAAGCGTCCCGAATCGCGAGGTAGATGTCGGCCTTGAAGCCGTTGCGCAGGTCGATCACGTTGAACGAGGCGCGCCGGGCGACGCCGTCGCAGATGCGTTCCTCGTCGGCGTAAAAGGATCCGCCCAGGGCCAGCACGAAGCTCGCGACGCCTTCCGCCGCAAGGTCGGCGACCAGGTCGGCATCCTGCGTCGAGCGCGGGATCCCCTGCAAAGAGCTCGCGAGGGAGCCCCCGACGAGGAAGGGCGCGTGGGCGGCTTCGAGGGCCCGCGCGACCGCAAGGAGCGTCGCGAGGATCCCCGGTCGTGCGGCGACCTCTTGCGACTTGCGAGCGCTCGTCACGGGCGGCTGGGGTCCCAGCCGAAAGCCTGGACCATCTGCTCGCGGCTCAGGCGGAGCGCGAAGAGCCGCAGTCGAGCCTCGGCCTCCGGCAGCTCACCATGGCGCGAACGGATTCCGGCCCGGGCGAGATCGTCGAGTGCTTCGTTCAGCTCCGCCGCTGCGGCGAGGCGGCCGCGCGGACCCATCTCGCGGAAGACCTGCACCTGGATCGCTTCGATCTCCGGCGGCGTGTCCACGGACTGCGTGCGCATCGAGCCGATTGTAGCGGCAGTTGCGTCGACTTCGCCGAGCTTGGCGGAGATCTTGTAGTGGCCGAGGCGGCTGCCGCGAGCGAGTGGCACGGCGCCTTATCTCCGGTCGCTCAGCGGCGCGTCGAGCCGACGGGCGAAGCCGAGGTCGAGGTCGAAGGTCGTCCTCGCGCCGCTGCCTGCCGCGGTGCGGAGGGTGAAGATCCGGGAACCGTCCGGCGATAGCGAATAGGACTGGGTCTCGCCCCCGGAGGCGACGCGGTCGAGCAGCGGTTCCTGACGGCCGGCATGGAAGCCCGGGCGGGTGTCGATCGACACCCGCTCGAGCACCGAGTTGGCCCGGAAGAAGAGCTCCCTTCCGTCGACCCCCCAGCGCGGCTCTTCGCCTACGGGAGTGGAGATCTGCCACCTCCCGTCGCCCTCCGGGAAGGGACGCACATAGACATTGTTGCCGCCGCTCTCGCCCGACACATACGCGAGCCATCGGCCATCTGGAGAGACTGCGCCAGAGTTCTTCGCGAACGGGCCGGCGGTGAGCGCGCGAGCATGGCGTTCACCCCCGAGCGGCAGCGCCCAGATGTTGGAAGAGCTGCCCTGGGCGTCATCGAACGCGTCGTAGATCAGGGTGCTGCCGTCCGGAGTGAAGGAGCTGGGATACTGACCGGGCCCCTCCGCCACCAGCGTCTCGGCCTGCCGGCTGCCGTCGGCCGGCCGCCAGTCGACTCGCGTCCGCTCCTCCGCCGATCCCTGTCGGACGACCGCGTAGGCGAGCCTGGAGCCGTCCGGCGTCCAGGTCGGCATGTGCACGAAATCGCCGGAAGTGAGCCGCGTCAGCGAGCCGCGGGAGAGGTCCGCCACCCAGAGGTCGGAGATCCCGCCGGGTCCGCCGACGAGGGCGAGCCGCGAGCCGTCGGGCGACAGCGCGAGCTCGTTGTAGGGCGCCTGGGGGACTTCGATCGGCCGTTCATTTCCCTGGCGATCGACCGACACGACCCGATATGCCGCCGAGAGTCCGCCCGGCGCCCAGAGCGCCGCGCCGCTCTGCGCGATGGCGAACTGCGCCGCACCCGAACCGACGTTGGTCGCGACACTCCGGACGACTTCGACCGGCGCCCCCCTGACCTCGAGCTTTCGGGTGTCGAACGCGACGGCGAAAAGAGAGCCACCGCGGGCGAAGACGAGGTAGCCCCCGGGCGCGAAGCGTGCCTGGCTCGCACCCTCGAGCAGGACTTTGCGTTCGCCGGTGGCGGGCCGGACCGCTTCGATCCTCGCGTCGTCGTAGTACTCGGTCGAAGCCGCCGTGTCGCAGGTGAAGATGACGGCTTCGCCGCCCGGGAGCGCCTCCGGCCAGCGGTGCGTGCGCTCGCTCCGCTTCGTGTCGAGGTGGGTCACCGGCTCGACCGCGCCGCCCCCCTGGCCGACGCGTGACAGCGGCTCGCCGAATCCGGGCGAGAAGTAGATCCAGCCGTCAAGGCTCCAGGTGGCGCCCCGCTCCTGGTTCTTGATGGCTGCGAGGCGGATCGCCGGCCCGCCGCCGACCGGGATCTTCATCAGGGCGTCGTCGCGGAAGAATCCGATCCAGCTCGCGTCGGGCGAGAAGAACGGCGACGAGGCTCCTTCGGTCCCCGAGAGGACCTGGGGCTCGAAAGAATCGCTCCTCCGGACGAGGATCTGCGCGACGCGGCTCGCGCCGACGACGACAATCGCCTGCAAGCCGCCGTCTCGCGATAGGGCGATCTGCGGCGAGTCGACCGTCGAGAGCGCATAGCCCTCCGGCAACGCGAGCGTCCAGCGCGACGCCGGCGCAGGTGGAGCGGGAGAGCCGTGCAGGAGCCATCCGGCCGCCGCCCCGATCGCCAGCGCCGCCGCAGCGACGGCCCACACTCGCCGACGGCGCGGCGCAGCCGCTAAGGCCGCCGGCGACGCGCCGGCAGCAGGAGCCTCCGCTCTCCCCGACGAGACCTCGTCGATCACGATGCGCGCGTCGGCGATGTCGTGCAGCCGGTTCTTCGGATTGCGCTCGAGACAGCGGCGGAGGAGCGTGCGGATCGACGCCGGCGTCGACGGCGGCAAGGCGCTCCAGTCGATCTCCTGGCGGAGCACTGCCGCCAGCGTGTCCGAGACCGTTTCGCCCTCGAAGAGCCGCCTGCCGGTCAGCATCTCGAAGCAGACCACGCCGAAGGCCCAGATGTCGGCGCGCCTGTCGACCGCGACGCCGCGCGCCTGTTCGGGGGCCATGTAGGCCGCCGTGCCGAGGATCATGCCCAGTTGCGTGCCGTGGACCGCGGTGAGGGTCGGCGAGTTCATGATCGTCGGCGAGCGCGCGAGATCGGCCGCAGATGCGGAACCGGGAGTCGCGTCCATCGCCTTGGCCAACCCGAAATCGAGGACTTTGATCTTTCCTTCACTGGAAGCCTTGATGTTCTGGGGCTTGAGATCGCGGTGGACGATCCCCTTTTCGTGGGCCTCCTCGAGCGCCTGCGCGATCTGCAGCGCGGCTGAAAAGCTCTCGGTAAGAGAAAGAGCTCCCGCTTCGAGGCGTTCGGCGAGCGTCGGGCCTTCCACGAGCTCCATGACGAGAGCCTTGGTGCCGGCGCTCTCCTCGAGCCCGAAGATCGAGGCGATGTTCGGGTGGTGGAGCTGCGCCAGGAGCTGCGCCTCGCGCTCGAAACGCGCGAGGCGCTCCTTGTCCTCGGTGAAGGCGGCGGGCAGAACCTTGATCGCGACTTCGCGCTTGAGCTTGGTGTCGGTGGCGCGGTAGACCTCGCCCATGCCGCCTTCGCCGAGCTTGGCGGTGACCTCGTAGGGGCCGACTCGCATGCCGATCAAGGAGCGAATCCTATACGGCTTGGGCTCGACTGGGGGGAATTCTGGCCCGACTGCTATAGGGTTCCGCCACGATGACACTCACCTCCGGAGCCCGCCTCGGACCGTACGAAGTGATCGGCCCCCTGGGCGCCGGCGGCATGGGCGAGGTCTACCGCGCGAAAGATACGCGGCTCGACCGATCGGTCGCGCTGAAGGTGCTCTCGGACCACCTCGCGGCGTCCGACGACGTGCGCCAGCGTTTCGAACGCGAGGCGCGGGCGATCTCTTCGCTGCAGCACCCGAACATCTGCACGCTCCACGATGTCGGCCGGGAAGGGGAGATCGACTATCTGGTCATGGAGCTGCTCGAAGGGGAGTCGCTCGCCGACCGGATCGCCAAAGGGCCGTTGCCGATCGAAGAGGTGCTCCGCCTCGGCATCCAGATCGCCGATGCGCTCGAGAAGGCACACGGCGCGGGCATCATCCACCGGGACTTGAAGCCCGGCAACGTCTTTCTCACCGACCGCGGCGTGAAGCTCCTCGACTTCGGGCTCGCCAAGCTGCACGCGACGGCGCCGCAGTCGGGCGTGACCCAGCTCGGCCAGCTGCCGACGCAGCAGAACTCGGCGCCTCTGACTTCGGCGGGCATGATCATGGGGACGTTCCAGTACATGGCCCCCGAGCAGCTCGAAGGCCGGGAGACCGACGCGCGGAGCGACCTCTTCGCGCTCGGCTGCGTGCTCTACGAGATGGCCACGGGCCAGAAGGCGTTCTCGGGTGCGAGCCAGGCGAGCCTCATCGGGGCGATCATGAGCGCCGCGCCGGCGCCGGTGTCGTCGATCGCCCCGCTTTCGCCGCCGGCGCTCGACCGGGTGATCTCGACCTGTCTCGCCAAGAACCCGAAAGACCGCTGGCATACGGCGCACGACGTGCGGCTGCAGCTGGCCTGGATTGCCGAGGGCGGCTCGCAGATCGGGCTCCCGGCGCCGGTGGCGCACCACCGAAAGAACCGCGAGCGGCTGGCATGGGGCCTCGCGGCGGGCGCGAGCGCCGCCGCGATTCTCTTTGCTGTCGGCTACTCCCGGCGCGCGCCGGTCGTCCCCGACCTCATCCGGTTCGAAGTGCCGCAGCCGCCGAAGCTGCCGATCGTCGGCTCGCCGAAGCTCTCTCCCGACGGCCGCTACCTCGCCTTCAACGGCACCGACGACCAGGGCACGACCCGGATCTGGGTGCGGGCGATGAACGCGCTCGAGGCGCAGCCGCTGCCCGGCACCGAAGGGACGACGCGGCCGTTCTGGTCGCCCGACAGCCGCCATCTCGGATTCTTCGCCGGTGGCAAGCTCAAGAAAGTGGAGGTCACCGGCGGCCCGCCGCAGTCCATCTGCGACGCGCCGACCGGCGCGGACGGCAGCTGGGGCGAAGACGGCACGATCCTGTTCGACGGTGCCAACAGCGATCCGATCCGCAAGGTCTCCGCCGCCGGCGGCGTCGCCAGCGACCTCGTCGGCGACGAGAACAACACGGCGGGATGGCCGCAGTTCCTCCCGGGCGGCAAACGCTTCCTCTTCGTCAACATCAACGAGGGCAAGGAGGCGATCCGGATCGCCGACCTCGACGGCCGGAACGTGCGCGACGTCATCGGCGGCCTGTCGCGCGTCGAGTATGCGCCGCCTGGCTACCTGCTATTCGTCCGCGACGCGACGCTGGTGGCGCAGAGATTCGACGCCGCGAGCGCCAGGTTGAGCGGCGACCCCGTGCCGGTCGCCGAAGGGCTCGGCATCGACAGCGTCGGGCTGGCCGACTTCTCGGCGTCGCGCAGCGGAGTCCTTGCTTACCGCGCCGGGCGGGCCGGCCAGTCGCAGTACGTCTGGCTCGATCGCAAGGGAAACCGCACCGAGGTTGCCGCCGAGGCGGGCAACTTCGGCAACGCCGACCTCTCGCCGGACGGTCGCTGGCTCGCCTACCAGGTAAGCGGCGGCGCCGACGCCGACCTATGGGTGCGCGACTTGAAGCGCGGTGTCTCGTCGCGCTTCACCTTCGACAGGGGGGGCGAGGTCGTGCCACTCTTCTCGCGCGACAGCCGGCGCGTAGTGTTCGAACGCCGCGAAGAGGGCAAGCCGTCGCGGATCGTCGAGCGGTCGCTCGATCGCACGGGCGAAGAGCGCCTGCTCTTCGACGCCACGACGGGTCGCGCGGCGCCGCTGTCCTTGACTCCCGACGGCAAGAGCCTGGTCTTTCAGCGCCAGTTTCCCGACAAGCCCTGGCAGATCTGGACCGTTCCGATCGGTCAGCCCGGGCAGGCGAAGGTGGTCGTGGGCTCGGAGTTCGTCAACATCCGGGGGACCGTCTCGCCCGACGGGCGATGGCTGCTGTTCGAGTCGACCGAATCCGGAGTCCCCGAGGTCTACGTCGTCGGCTTCGGGGGCGCATCGGGCCGCTGGCAGATCTCGACCCGCGGCGGCGAGGATCCGGCCTGGGGTCCGGATGGCAAGGAGCTGTTCTATCTTTCGCCCGAGAACAAGATGATGCGCGTCGCCGTCACGACCGGCGCCAGCTTCGACGCCAACGTCCCCGAGCCTCTCTTCGCCGTGACGCTCGCGCCGCTCTCCCTGCGCAACCGCTATCGCGTCGCACCCGACGGCCAGCACTTCCTCACCGTCGCGCCGCAGGGTGACGCGGCCAATCCGCCGACCACGGTGCTCCTCAACTGGAATCGCCTGCTCGAGCGCTGATCTGCGAGCGGCAGGAGTTCGATTCCGGCGGTGATCCCGGAGGAGCCGAGGCGGGTCTCAATTCTCGGGCATTCGGTCACCGCGCCGCCTCGCCCGGGACCACCATTTCGAGGCGGTCTGCGGGGAAGCGCCGGAAGTCGCTGCCGTTGAGCGTCAGGAGGCGCTCTGCGCCGGCCGCGCGCGCCTCCTCCAGAATCCTCCGGTCGTAGGTCGCTCCGCCGCGCACGCTTTCGCGGTCCAACGCCGCGACGAATCCCCAGGCAGCTCCGGCGCGGAGCCCCACCACGCGGCCGTTGCCGCGCAGTGCGCTTTCGAGCAGACCCGCGGCGTCGCCCGGGCTCAGGCGGTGGGGCGCCGGCAGACGGGTGAGCACCGAGTAGCATTCGATCAGCGAGGAGATCGGCAGCAGGAGCTCGCCCTCCTCCAACGCGGCCGTCAACGCTGCGAATGCCGGCAGGTGAGCCTCGTGCCAGGCGAGCAGGGCCGCGACGACCAAGCTCGTGTCGACAGCGGTCTTTCGCACGCGGCTAACGCTTTCGCCGCACGGCGGTCTGGGTATCCCGTACCGTCCGCGCCGAGAGTTTAGGCTGCTCCGCGAGCGCAAACGCGACAGTGAGCCGGCCGCGACGCACGGTCTTTACCGCTCGCGGAGCGGGTTCGATCTCGATCCGGCCTTCGTTGACGGTGATGGCGAGCGGCATCCCTGCCTCCAGTCCGGCGGCTTCGCGGACCGCTTTCGGCAGAACCAGGCGACCCGAAGCGTCCATGGTAGTTTCAATGGCACCATTCATGGCAGAAAGTCTACCATCGAGCTCGCGGATTCCATCGGCTGGTCTGCCAGCGTTGCCTCGAGCGCGCGGCGGGGATGCCGCTCACTTCGCCGGCAGGAGCGCCGTCCAGTTCTCGATCAGGATCGGCGGGCGCGTGACGCCCTGGACGACCGGAACGGTCAGCAGAAGCTCGCGGCCGCCGGCGGCAAGCTCGATATCGAGCGACGGGATCGGTGCGACCGCCGTGGCCTGGCTGAAGGCGAGCCCGTCGCCCTGCGGCTCAACGCGGACCGAGGTCAGAGTCGAGTCGGTCTCGCGTGCGCCGGGCTCGACGTAGAGCAGTTCCCTGCCGCCGGCGCTCCAGCGCGGGGCGTTGCCGCCACGGCCCGAGACCAGCCACTTGGCACCGGTGCGCGGCACCGGCTCGACGTAGATCTCCGGGCGGCCCGCCTCGTCCGAGACGTAGGCGATGAATCTGCCGTCGGGCGAGAATCGGCCGCTGTCCTCGGTGAAGCGCTGGTTGGCGAACGGCACCACGCTGCCCGAGCCGTCGGCCGGGACCAGCGTCAGATCGGTCCTGCCGGCCGCCGAGCCAACTTCGGTGAGGATCCAACGACCGTCGGGCGACCAGTCGACCGGCTCCATGATGAACGGGTCACGCCAGACGACGCGTTCGGGGCCGCCGTCCGCCGGACGCGTCGCGATGCGCGGCTCGGTCGATGTTTCGGCGGCGTAGGCTACCGTCCGGTTGTCAGGTGACCAGACCGGTCCGCCGGCGGGACTGTCCGGGCTCAACGGAAAGCGGACGTCGCGTTCGAGATCGTGAATCCAGACGAACTGCCGCCGGCGTTCGACATCGAAGCGGACGACCGCGAGTCGGCGTCCGTCAGGCGAGAGATCCAGGTTCGAATCTCCCGGTTCGCCGAGCGTTGCGAGTCGCTTGCCGAGGCGGTCGGCGTGCACGGTCTGACGCAGTTGACCAGTCGAGGGCTGGTGGTAGACGAGCCTGCCGTCGAGCGACGCCGAGGCCGGCAGGCTCTCGAATCGCGAGGTGTACTCGACGCCGCCAGCCAGCGCGGTCGCTTCGCCGGTGACTTCGAGCCGCTCGAGATCGAGCTGGCGTGCGACCAGGCGGTCGTTCTGGAAGAGCAGGAGGAACGAGGGCGGAGCGAAGCGCGGAGCGGTCTCGCTGGGCAGCAAACGTTTCTTGAGCTTGCCGTCGAGCGCGCCGACGAAGATGCCGGAGCTCTCGGCGCGCTCTGACTTGATCAGGTAGATGAAGTGCTTGCCGTCGGGCAGGAAACTCGGCCGCATGTGGGCGGTCTCGCCGAGCGCGGCGTCGATTGCCGTCACTGCGACCGGCGCGCCGCCGGTCGCCGGGATCTGATAGATCGCACCGGCCGGATCCGGAGCGAAGAGGAGGATGCCGTTCCGGTTCCAGCTTCCTCCCCGGCCGTCGCGCACGACGGCGAGCTGCTGCGGCGCCTGCAGGCCGGCGGCGTCAATGGTCTCCAGTTGGGCGCGGAAGAAACCGATCGAGCGGCCGTCGGCCGACCAGAAGGCGTCGTAGGCGCGAGTCGTTCCGGGCAGCTCGCGGATGTCGAACGAGTCGAGGCGGCGGATGGCGAGGCCGTGCTCGCCGTCCGGCTTCTCGAGCCGGAAGAGCAGCGATTGTCCGTCCGGCGAGAGCTCGAGCGGTCCGTCGGTGGAGTTGAACTCGGCCTCCTCGGGCGGCAGGATGTGGAAGCGCGCCGCGCGCCGCGGCGGCTCGTTGCTCCCGCCGCGGGCAGCGAGAGTCCAGGCGAGACCGGCGAGCGCCAGCGCTCCGATGCCGAAGGCGAGCCGCTCGACGAGGCGCGACCGGCCGGCCTTGTCTACCGCGGGAACGCCGACGCCCGGGATCGCCTCGTCGCCCTTGCCCGCGATCTGCTCCTCGAGGACGATGCGGGCGTCGGCGATGTCGTGCAGGCGGTTCTTCGGGCTGCGCTCGAGGCAGCGGCGCAGCAGCAGCCGGATCGCGCCCGGCGTGCCGGCGGGCAGGCGTCCGAGATCGATCTCCTGGCGCATCACGGCGGACAGCGTGTCGACGACGCTGTCGCCCTCGAACAGCGCGCTCGCCGGTGAGCATCTCGTAGAGCAGCACGCCGAACGCCCAGATGTCGGCCCGCTTGTCGACCGCAGCGCCCCGCGCCTGTTCGGGCGCCATATAGGCCGCGGTGCCCAGGATCATGCCCAGCTGCGTCCCATGCACGGCGGTCAGAGTCGGCGAATGCATCAGCGTCGGCGAGCGCGCGAGATCGGCCGCCGAGGCGGCGCCGACGGTCGCGTCCATCGCCTTGGCCAACCCGAAATCGAGGACCTTGGCTTTTCCTTCACTGGAAGCCTTGATGTTCTGGGGCTTGAGGTCGCGGTGGACGATGCCCTTGTCGTGGGCCTCTTCGAGCGCCTGGGCGATCTGCAAGGCGAAAGAAAGGCTTTCGGTAATGGAAAAAGCTCCGGATTCGAAGCGCTCGGCGAGCGTCGGACCGGGGACGAGCTCCATGACCAGGGCGTGCGTGGCGCCGCTGGTCTCGAGGCCGTAGATCTGAGCGATGTTCGGGTGGTT
The DNA here is from genome assembly GCA_963788175.1 of Thermoanaerobaculia bacterium. Taxonomy (GTDB): domain Bacteria; phylum Acidobacteriota; class Thermoanaerobaculia; order Multivoradales; family JAGPDF01; genus JAGPDF01. The sequence continues at coordinate 15,784 of CAWBFZ010000010.1, read as the reverse complement.
CAGCTGCGCGAGCAGTTGCGCTTCGCGCTCGAATCGGGCGAGACGCTCCTTGTCCGCAGTGAAGGCTGCGGGCAGAACCTTGATCGCCACCTCGCGCTTGAGACGCGAGTCGGTCGCGCGGTAGACCTCGCCCATGCCGCCCTCGCCCAGCTTGGCGGTAATTTCGTAGGGGCCGAGGCGACTTCCCGCGCCTAAGGACATGGCCAACTCAATTCTTGTTTCCCGCTCCGGCGAGCCGCTTCACATCGGCGAACCACTCCGTGCGCAGCTCGAGGCTGCGCTGCGTCGCGGCGCCGGGGACCGGTTCGATCCCGAAGAAGACGCCGTCGCGACCAGCGACGACCCGGTAGGCGGCGGGCCATTCGAACAGCCGCGTCTCCCGGCCAATCCGGGGCGAACCGTCCGCGGCGGACGAGACCGCGACGGAATAGATCCCGGCGCCCCGGCGAAAGAAGAGCTCCCGCCCATCTTTCGCCCAGAACGGATCGCGTCCGCCAGCGCCGGTGACCTGGGTCCGCTCTCCTGTGGCGAAGGTAAAGAGGTAGAGCTCGTAGCCTTCGCCCGCGTCCGACTCGAGTGCGACGAATCGTCCGTCGGGCGAGAGGGCGCTGGCGCTGAGCGCGCCGGGGTCCTTCCAGGCGACGGTGCTCTCGCCGTCGAGAGCGATGCGCTCGATCGTCGCGGAGGATCCCCAGCGCGTGAAGACCAGCTCGCGGCCGTCCGGCATCCAGCCGGCGACGGTGAGGTCGTCGTCGCGCACCGCAAGTACCTGCGGCGTCCCTCGCCCGTCGCTCGGCTGAACGAAGAGGGCGACCGCGTTCCCCTCGGGAGCCGCAGCAACCCAGGCCAACCGGTCGCCGGTGGGAGACCACGCGACATTCATCGCGCCGCTCAACTCCACGCCGGCGACTTTGGTCCGCGTCCCGCGCTCGAGGTCGACCACCCAGCTGCCGCGATCTTCGCGCGCCAGGGCCACTCGCCCGCCGTCCGGCGCGACTGCGAGAGCGCGGCCGTAGAGATCGGGCTCGATCGCCAGCGTCTCGAAGGCGCCGCCGCGCGAAGCTCGCACCACGCGCATCGGTTCGCTGCGACTGTTGCGCAGATAGCCGGTCGCGTAGACGAGCGTGCCGTTGGCGGAGACGGCGTAGGTCGCCGAGCGATTGCGCGCCCGGGCGACGTCGCCGAGCATCGCCACCGGCGCGCCGAGGACCCGCCTCCCTGCGGCGTCGAACGGCACGACCTCGAGAGTTCCGCTTTCACCGCCAAAGGCGAGATGGCCGGTCGGCAGGTAGCGCGGCGACATCCCATGCACGCCGAGCCGGCTGAGGACGTTCGACTCGAGATCGAGTACGGCCAGTTCGCCGGCCGGCCTTTCGTCCGTGGCGAAGGCGATGGCCCGGCCACCCGGCAACAGCTCGGGCCAGAAGATCGCCACCGCGCGCCGCTCGCCGCGGTCGAGGACGCTCTCGACCGCAGGAGAAGGCTTGCCGCCGCTCGCCGGCACGGACGAGAGGGTTCCGTCGGTAGCCTCGACGAGGAGAATCGTCCCATCGTTCCGCCAGACGCCGCCGAAGTAGTCCTCGATCGTGGCGATCGTCTGCGTCAGCCCGGTTTCGAGCGACTGCTTGCGCAGCTCACGCGGAATGCCTCCACCCAGGCCCGAGACGCCGACGGCGAAGGCGACCCACTTGCCGTCGGGGGAAAAGAACGGGCCCTCGGCGGTCTCGCTGCCCGGCACCCGCTTCACCTCGTCGCCGTCGAGCCGCCGTAGATACAGATGCTGAGGCCCACTTTCACCCCGGGCCAGAAAGGCGAGCGTCGAGCCGTCCGGTGAGAGGGCGATCTCCGGTGCTCCGACACCGTCGAGCTCGAGCCCGGCCGGGAGAGCAATCGTGGCGCGGATCGATCGCGCGTTCTGGGCGGCCGGCGGAGGCGACAGGATGAATTTTCCGACCACGAGCCCGATCGAGACGGCTCCGACGATGACGCCAGCGAGGGCAAGCTGACGGGTGGTGTTCGCAGCTGAAGGAGCCGCACCCGTGCCGCTGTCGGCGTTACTTCCGCTTCCTCCCTCTCCGACTCCTGGCTCGCCCGCGAGCTCGCGCTCGATCAGCAGCCGCGCTTCCCCGATATCGCGCAGGCGTCGCTTCGGATCGCGCTCGAGACAGCGCCGCACCAACTCGCGCACGCGCGGCGACGCCGCAGCCGGCAGACCCGTGAGATCGATCTGCTTGCGCATCACCGCCGAAATCGTGTCGACGACGCTGTCGCCCTCGAAGAGCCGCTCGCGGGTGAGCATCTCGTAGAGCATGACGCCGAAGGCCCAGATGTCGGCGCGCTTGTCGACCGCGGCGCCGCGCGCCTGCTCGGGCGCCATGTAGGCCGCAGTCCCGAGGATCATGCCGAGCTGGGTTCCGTGGACCGCCGTCAGGGTGGGCGAGTTCATCAACGTCGGCGAGCGCGCGAGATCCGCCGCGGAAGCGGAACCGGGGGTCGCATCCATCGCCTTGGCCAGCCCGAAATCGAGGACCGTGGCTTTTCCTTCACTGGAAGCTTTTACATTCTGGGGCTTGAGGTCGCGGTGGACGATGCCCTTTTCGTGGGCCTCTTCGAGCGCCTGCGCGATCTGCAGCGCGAAAGAGAGGCTTTCAGTAAGGGAAAGAGGCCCCGATTCGAGGCGTTCGGCCAAGGTTGGGCCGTCGACGAGCTCCATGACGAGCGCCTTGACTCCGCCGCTCTCCTCGAGGCCGAAGATCGAGGCGATGTTGGGATGGTGGAGCTGGGCGAGGAGTCTGGCTTCGCGCTCGAATCTCGCGAGGCGCTCCTTGTCTTCGGTGAACGCCGCCGGCAGCACCTTGATTGCAACCTGGCGCTCGAGCTTGGTGTCGGTAGCCCGATACACCTCTCCCATGCCGCCCTCGCCGAGCTTGGCGGTGACCTCGTAGGGGCCGAGGCGTTGGCCGATCATCGGGTGCCGGGCTCGAGACTCATGGTGTGCGCTTCGTGGCGGGAAACGAGGAAGGTCCTGGGAATCCGGGGAGCGCAGGGGACGGTCTCATCGCGCCTCCGGAAGCGGTGCGAGCTTGCGCAGCGCCGTGAACCAGTCGAGGGCGACGACGAGGTGGCCGGTCATGTTCTCCTGCGAGGTCTGGCGCACCACCAGGAAGCGGCCGTCGCCGGCGACGTCGAAGTTGGTCGTCGTGTCGGTCAGCAGAACGAGCGCGGGCGGCATGTCGAGGAGCTTGCGCGGCGCGCCGATGCTGAAGCCGCCGATCGTCGTGACCGGCGCCGCCATGAGGCTCCTGCCCGCGAGAAAATAGAGCTGCCTGCCGTCGCGGGACCAGAGCGGCATGGCAGCGCCGGTCGCCACCTGCCACTTGGCGCCGGTGGGCGGGAACGGTTGGACGTAGATTTCCGAGGCGCCGCTGGCGTCGAGAGCGTAGGCGACGAAGCGGCCGTCGGGGGAGGCGGAAGCCTGGGTCTCGATCGCCGGCGTTCTGGCGATCGACAGCGGCTCGCGTGCCCCGGGCGGGAAGTAGACGACGTTGCCGACAGTGGGGGTACCGGCGTCTTCCCAGGCGAGGAGCGAACCGTCCGGCATCCACGCGACCGGCTGGCGCGCCAGGCCCTGCCCGAAGGCGAGGACCGTCTTCGGCTCGTCGCCGCCGGTGGCCGGACGCGAGCGGAACTGGTCCTCTCCGGTCGGCGTGATCGTGGCGTAGGTGACGTCGCTCCCGTCGCGGCCCCAGACCGGCGTCCAGCTGCGGCCTTCGAAGGAGAGCTTGGTGAGCGCGCGGCTCGTCAGGTCGTGAATCCAGACGTCGCCGGAGCGCCCGCCGCTCGGGCCGATGGTGACGGCGATCCGCTTGCCGTCGGGCGAAATCCTCGGTCCCTGGTACTCGCGCGGCGGCAGGCCGAGGCTCTCTAGAGTGCCGGAGCGATCGAGCCATGCGAGCTCGAGCTGGCTGGCTCCCGGATCGCTCTCGGCGTAAACCAGGGTGCCGTTTTCGGCGACGTCGAAATAGAGCACGCCGCTCGCCGGGATTCCGCTGACCCCGGAGAGCACCTGCACGGCGTCCTCGGTGCTCGCGCCGGAAGCTCCGGCGAGCGGCAGAGCGAGCACCTGACCCTCCCGCGCCAGGAGAGCGTGGCCGGAGGCGGTGAAGCGCACCATGCTGGCGCCGCGGAAGAGCGGTCGGCGCTTTCCCGATACGAGGTCGACGGCGTCGATCGTCGCCGATTCGTAGTCTCCGGGCTGGCCGATGCGCCCGATGGTGAAGGCTACCTCCCTGCCGCCCGGTAGAACTGCCGGCCAGCGATGCGTGCGTTCTCCCTGGGCAGCGTCGAGTGTCGTCAGCGCCACCGGTGGCCCGCCGCCGGGCAGGAGCCGGAAGAGACCGGAGGTCACGTTGGGCGGGAAGACGATCGAGCCGTCGGGGCACCAGACTCCGCCGCGGTCGAGGCTGGCATCGGCGAGGTCGATCGGCTTGCCGCCGTCGACCGCGACCTTGCGCAGCTTGCCGGGCGCGAAGTAGCCGATCCAGCGTCCGTCCGGCGAGAAAAACGGGCTGCTCGCGCCGGTGGTGCCGGCGATCGGTACGACCATCGCGTTCTCGAGATTTCGCAGGTAGAGCTTTGCCTCGCCGCCGGCCCCGGCGACGAAGGCCACGCGCCGGCCGTCGCGCGAAATCGCGATCCGGCCGGTCTGGCCATAGAGGCCGCGATCGTCGAGCGGAAGCGCGAGGCCGGCAGGGAAGCGCATCGCGAGGACGGTCGTCGCCGGCGGGGGAGCCTTCTTCGGGGACCTGCCGGCGATCGCCAGAACGACGACCGCGGCGGCGAGCACAGCGGCCACGGCCCACGGCAGCGCGCGCCGCCCGGCTGCAACGGCTTCAGGTCGAGCCGGTGGCGCCGTCGCGCCCGCGCTCTCTCCGGGAGAGAGCGCCTGCTCGAGAATGATGCGCGCCTCGCCGATGTCGCGCAGGCGGCGCTGCGGATCGCGCTCGAGGCAGCGCCGCAGCAGCCGTTCGACACCGGCTGGGAGCGCGGCCGGGAGCGCCGTGAAGTCGATCTCCTGCTTGAGAACTTCGGCGATCGTCTCCGAGGCGGTCTCGCCGCCGAAGAGCTGGCGCCCGGTCAACATCTCGAAGAGCACGACGCCGAACGCCCAGATGTCGGCCCGCTTGTCGACCGCCCTGCCCTTCGCCTGCTCTGGCGCCATGTAGGCCGCGGTGCCGAGGATCACCCCGAGTTCCGTGCCGCGGACCGCGGTCAGCGTCGGCGAGTGCATCAGCGTCGGCGAGCGTGCGAGGTCGGCCGCGGCGGCGGCGGCGCCGGCGGAATCCCTCGCCTTCGCCAAGCCGAAGTCGAGCACCTTGGCCTTTCCTTCCCTGGGGGCCTTTACATTCTGGGGCTTGAGGTCGCGATGGACGATCCCCTTCTCGTGCGCCTCTTCGAGCGCCTGGGCGATCTGCAGCGCGAGAGAGAAGCTCTCGGTAAGGGAAAGAGGTCCCAGCTCAAGGCGCTCGGCGAGCGTCGGGCCGGGGACGAGCTCCATGACGAGGGCGTAGGTAGCGCCGCCGGTCTCGAGGCCGTAGATCTGCGCGATGTTGGGGTGATTCAACTGGGCGAGGAGCTTCGCCTCGCGCTCGAATCTCGCCAGGCGCTCTTTGTCCTCGGTGAACGCCGCCGGCAGCACTTTGATCGCTACCTGGCGCTCGAGCTTGGTGTCGGTCGCCTGGTAGACCTCGCCCATCCCGCCCTCGCCCAGCTTGGCGGTGATCTCGTAGGGGCCGAGGCGGCTGCCGATCAAGGCCGTTCCCCTGGCCGCATCTACCGGTGTTCCTGCGCCATCTTGACTTCGATCTCGCGCTGAAAGCCCATGATCACGCGCAACTCAACGGGGGGCTCGACCGGAGGGCCCAGCGCCACCAGGAAGCGCTCCTGTTCCGTACCGGCGAACGCCGGGGAAATCGCGACGAAGTTTCCCTCGGCAATCGTCTCCTCTTCACCGACGTCGAGGCGAGGCCCGGTCGCGCGCACGGCGACCCGTAGAATTTTCTTTCCCGCGACGTAGTAGATCCAGCGCCCGTCGGTAGACCACGACGGCGAGGCGCCGCCGCGCCGCGAAACCCGCTGCGCAGCTCCTTTGCCGTCGAGAGGTTGCGCATAGGTCTCCTTCGTCCCCGAATGGCTGGAAGCGAAGGCCAGCCAATTGCCGTCGGGTGAGACGGCAGCTTCGTCCGGATCGAACGGCTGGTCGACCACGATCCGATCTTTCCCGCCGTCGAGCGGATGCAGCAAGAGCGGGTACGAACCATCCGCCTGCGAGATTTCGGCGAGCAGATTCTTGCCGTCCGGAGTCCAGGCGATCGGCGTCTCGTCGGACGGGCTCTCGAGGACTGGTTGGGCTGCTCCGCCTGCCACCAGGTCCAGCCAGTAGGTATCGTAGTCGCCTTTGCGCATCGTGCGGAAGACGATGCCGGCGCCGTCCGGGCGCCAACGAGGCTTCCAGTTCATGCCCTGAAGCGACAGCCGCTCCTCGCTGCCGCTGTCGAGGGCGACGCGGCGCAGTGCGAACGCTCCCCCTTCGAGAACCGAGCCGAGAAGCTCTTTGCCGTCAGGCGACAGCGCGAGCTGGACCCAGGGGCGCGCGGGGATGCGGAGCGGCTCCGGTGCTCGGCCGCGCCTCAGCCAGGCGAGCTCGGAAAGATCGTGGAGGGCGCCGGGCCGGTAGACGAGCAGTCCTCCGCCGGCGAAGAGCGGCCGCCGGTTGTCTCCAGAGGGGTCGTGCTCGGTGGCGTCATCGACCACCTTGGCTGGCTCTCCGACGACGGTCCCCGAGCTGAGATCGAACTCCACCGCGTGGTAGGCACCGCCGCGATAGAAGATCAGGTGACGCGGCGCCAGGAAGTGCGCATCCGCGCCGTGCACGAGCCGCCTGTAGGCGCCGGTTCCGAGATCGAGCACGGCGATCCAGGCGTCGTTGATGCCGCTCTGCGAGGGAAAGATGGTGAAGAGCGCGAACCGGCCGCCGGGAAGTCGGTTGGGGAACCAATGACCGCGCTCACCGGCGGCTGCATCCGGCTGCGTCACGACCCGCGGCGATCCGCCGTCGGCGGAGACGATCGAAAGGCCGCCGAGCCAGGCGTTGTTGTACAGGATGGTACCGTCGTCGAGCCACGCCGAGCCCGAAGCAACACGGCAGTCCGGACAGATCGTCAGCCGATCGCCGCCGGCGAGCGGGCTCTTGAAGAGTCCGTTGTCCTTGCGATAGCCGACCCAGCGGCCATCCGGCGAGAGAAAGGGATCGACTCCCCCTTCTGTCCCGTCGACCGCCCTTGACACCCCGTCGGCGAGACGATGGCTGTAGAGCCGCCCCGAGTCGTCCCGCCTCCAGCCCTGATAGAGAACGAGGTCGCCAGCCGAGGAGACCTGCGGGTTCATCACCTCGACCACGCCTGCGGGAGGCCGGATCGAGAATCGGACGGGATCCCGGGAGGCACCGACCGCCCCGCCACCCGACTCGGCGGAGCGCGATCCGAATATCCAGCCGCCGGCGACACCCACCGCAAGCAAGGTCGCCGCTCCTGCCGCCAGACGCGCCGGAGATCGCCAGCCCACGCCGACCGTCCGTTCTTGCGCTGCCTCCGGCTCGCCCGTGCCCGCGATCGACTCCTGCAGCACGATGCGGGCATCAGCGATGTCGTGCAGGCGGTTCTTCGGATTGCGCTCGAGGCAGCGGCGCAAGAGCCGGCGGATCGCCGGCGGCGTGTCGGCGGGCAGCTCCGCGAAGTCGATCGCCGTCTTGAGGACGCCGGCGAGGGTGTCGGAGACCGTCGGGCCGGCGAACAGCGAGCGGCCGGTGAGCATTTCGTACAGGACCACGCCGAAGGCCCAGATGTCGGCGCGCTTGTCGACCGTGCCGCCGCGCGCCTGCTCCGGCGCCATGTAGGCGGCGGTGCCGAGGATCACGCCCAACTGCGTCCCGTGCGCCGCAGTCAGGGTGGGGGAGTTCATGATCGTCGGCGAGCGCGCGAGATCGGCCGCGGATGCGGCTCCAGGCGTTGCGTCCATCGCCTTGGCCAACCCGAAATCGAGGACTTTGGCTTTTCCTTCACTGGAAGCTTTTACATTCTGGGGCTTGAGGTCACGGTGGACGATGCCCTTTTCGTGGGCCTCTTCGAGCGCCTGCGCGATCTGCAGCGCGAAGGAAAAGCTCTCAGTAAAGGAAAGAGGCCCCGATTCGAGGCGTTCGGCCAAGGTTGGGCCGTCGACGAGCTCCATGATGAGCGCCTTGACGCCGCCGCTCTCCTCGAGGCCGAAGATCGAGGCAATGTTGGGGTGATGCAGCTGGGCGAGGAGCTGCGCTTCGCGTTCGAAGCGCGAGAGTCGCTCCCTGTCCTCGGTGAAGGCGGCGGGGAGAACCTTGATCGCCACCTCGCGCTTCAGGCGCGAGTCGGTGGCGCGATAGACCTCACCCATGCCGCCCTCGCCCAGCTTGGCGGTGATCTCGTAGGGGCCGAGGCGTTGGCCGATCATCGGGGGCCGGGCGCGGGCGTCAGGGTCACGGAACGGCCGACTATACAGGCCGCGGACCGGGTCGCGACCTCTTGGCCCCGTCCGGTTCTGCCGGACGCCTCTCCTTGCGGGGCGGCGCAGGATTTGCAAACTGCTGCTGGAAGCGAGCTCTGCCCGAGGAGAGGTGACTCATGAAGCGCATTCGATCGCTGTCCGCCGCATTCCGCTCGTCCGTCGTGCTGACCGGCCTGGCGTTCGCCGGCTGCTCGAGCATGATCACCCACTTCGGCGGCGGTGTGTCCAAGGAGCTGCAGGAGAACGGCGTTGTGGCGAGAGCCACGATCCAGGAGATCTGGGACACCGGCTGGACCGTCAACGACAACCCGGTGATCGGCATGAAGGTGCTGGTGCTGCCGAGCGACCGCCCGGCGTTCACGGCGACGATCGAGAAGACCACGGTTTCGCGGATCGCCATTCCCCAGTTCCAGCCCGGCAACACCGTGCCGGTGCGCTTCGACCCAGGGAACCCGGCGATCGTGGCGGTCGATTACGGTGCCGAGCTGCCGTCCGCCGCCGCCGTGCCTTGGGACCCGAAGCGGCCGGCGATCCTGGGCATCGTCGCACGGCCACTGACCGCGGGCGAGCAGGCGGATCTCCAGCGAGAGCAGGGCATCGTGGTCGAGAGCGTGCTCCGCGACTCGCCCGCCGCCGTCGCAGGCATCGCCGTCGGCGACGTGCTGGTGGCGATCGACGGTCAGGCGCTCGACGATGTCGCCGCCGTGCCGGACCTCGTGAGCTCGCTCGCCGGACGGCGCGTGGCGATCGACCTGCTGCGCAACCGCCTGCCGTTCTCGGTCATGGTGCAGCTCAACCCCGTGGCGCCCTGACGGGTGGCCTGCCACCCCGGCGCCGAGCCGTTCGCTCCCGGAGCGAAGCGCCATCTGTAGCGGCATCGGCAGCGGCACCGAGCTCCAGACCGGAGCGGAGGAAAAACCGGATAGGCTCCCGCCCGTGATTGGAACCCCATGATCGGGCGACGGCTGGGCCCCTACGAGATCACCGACAAGCTGGGCGAAGGCGGCATGGGGGAGGTCTACCGAGCCACCGACACCAAGCTCAGGCGCGACGTCGCGATCAAGGTCCTCCCGGCAGCCTTCACCGAGGACAAGGAACGCCTCGCGAGATTCGAACGCGAAGCGCAGCTCCTCGCGCAGCTCCACCATCCGAACATCGCCTCGATCTTCGGCCTCGAGGAGAGCGGCGGCACGAGAGCTCTGGTCATGGAGCTCGTCCTTGGCCCGACTCTGGCAGAGCGGCTGGAATCGGGAGCCTTGCCCTTCCATGAAAGTCTCTCCGTCGCTTTGCAGATCGCCCAGGCGCTCGAAGAGGCGCACGAAAAGGGCATCGTCCACCGAGACCTGAAGCCTCAGAACGTCAAGGCTTCCATCGAAGGGAAAGTCAAAGTTCTCGACTTCGGGCTCGCCAAAGCAATGGATCCGACCGGAACGGCGTCGGGCTCGCAGTCGCAAGTCGCGAAGTCGCCGACGTTGACGATGGGGGCGACCGTGCAGGGGGTGATCCTCGGCACCGCGGCCTACATGGCGCCGGAGCAGGCGGCGGGCGGCGTGGCCGACCGGCGGGCCGACGTCTGGTCGTTCGGGGTCGTCCTCTACGAGATGCTCTCGGGGCGGCGGCTATTCGAGGGCGAGACCGTCTCGCACGTGCTCGCCGGCGTGCTCCGGGAGGAGCCGGACTTCTCGCGGCTGCCGGCGGAGACGCCGCGCGCGATCCGCGAGCTGGTGCAGCGCTGCCTGCGCAAGAAGTCGCGCGAGCGGCTGCAGTCGATCGGCGACGCGCGCCTGGTGCTCGAGGATGTCCTCGCCGGCAAGGTCGTCGACGAGCCGGTTGCCGCGCCGTCGATCGAGGCGGCCCAGCGCGCGCGGCCGGCCTGGCAGTTCGCGCTCGGGCTGGCCGCGGCGGCAGCGGTGGGAGCGCTCGCTGCGCTCGCCGTCGTCGGGCGCAGTGCGGCGCCCGCAGCCTCGGCGCCGCGCACGCTCTCCGCGTTGACGAGTCCGGACGGCATGGAGATCTTCCGGCCGGCGCTCTCGCCCGACGGCAAGCTGCTGGCGATGAGGGCGCAGGCCGTCGAAGATCCCTCGCCGCGAATCTGGATCCGGAACCTCGAGACCGGGGACCTGCGCGCCCTCGCCGGAACCGAGAGCGGGAACCGCCCCTTCTGGTCGCCCGATGGGCGGGCGATCGGCTATTTCGACGGCTCCGACCGCTGGTTCAAGCGGATCGACCTCGAGGGCGGCCGCCCGGTCCGCCTGGCGAAGGTCGGCGCCGGCGCCATGTGCGGCGCGAGCTGGGGAGCGAGCGAGATCGTCTTCTGCGATCCGGCGACGGGGCTCAACCGGGTCGCGCCGTCGGGCGGTGAGGTCACCGCCCTGACTCGACCGGCCGAGGGCGACTTCCATGCCATGCCGTGGATCCTGAAGGGCGATCGCCGGCTCCTGTACCTCGCGTGGTCGAGAAAGTCGGAGAGCTCCACTATCCGCATCCGCAGCCTCGACGACGAGGACGATCGCGAGCTGGTGCCGACCGACATGAAGCCGGTGGCGAGCGCTGGACAGCTCTACTACGGGCGCGGCAGCACGCTCCTCGCCCGCGGCTTCGACGAGGCGGCGGGTGCGCTCGAGCCGGGCGACGCCGAGATCGTCGCCGAGGGCGTGGACGGCAGCGGCGGCGGAGAATTCACGGTGGCCGCGGGCCTGCTGGTGTTCGCACCCGAGGCGGCGCGCCAGGGATCGCGCGTTACCGTCTACGATCGGGAGGGCAAGACGGTCGAGCAGATCGACGCCGACGGATTTCTCGACGACATGACCCTCTCGCCCGACGGCCGGCTCGCCGCGGTGATGAAGCGGAGCGAGACGGCCGGGGAAAGGGGCGACGCCATCGACGTCTGGCGGCTGGATCTCGAGCGGAAGATCTTCGATCGCGTGACCTACGGCGAGAGCGACGACGACCCGGTCTTCTCGCCGGACGGCGCGCGCATCGCCTTCGCGCACGACGGTGACCTGTTCGCGAAGCCGGCGAACGGCAGCGGCGAGCCGGTGCTCCTGGTGAAGAAGGCCTCCGACATCGTCACCAACGACTGGACCGCCGACGGCACGATCGTCTTCACCGACATGGCCGACGGCAACGAGGACCTGTACACGATCTCCGGCAACGCAGGCGGCGAGCCGCGACGCCTGACCAAGACGCCGTTCGCCGAGCGCAACGCGGTGGTCTCGCCGGACGGCCGCTGGCTCGCCTACGCTTCGGACGAGAGCGGCGACATGCAGGTCTATGTCACGGCCTGGCCGAGCCTCGACGGCAAATGGCGGGTGTCGAACGACAAGGCGGCGATGCCGCGCTGGCGGCGCGACGGCCGCGAGCTGTTCTATCTCTCCCACGACCAGCACCTGATGAGCGCCAGCGTGGCAGCCGACGGGCGCGCGCCGAAGCTCGGCCTGCCGCGGCAACTGTTCGAGGTGCACCGGCAGGTGACCTACCTCGCCCGGACCACCCGCTGGGCGGTGATGCCCGACGGCGACCGCTTCCTGGTGCTCGAGCCGCTGGTGGACGGCGGCGACCTGCGCCGCCCGCTGATGCTGAAGACGCAGCTCACCGGTCCGGGCGGCCACGCTCGTTGATCGGCACCCGTCTCGGCCCCTACGAGATCACCGCCAAGCTGGGCGAAGGTGGGATGGGAGAGGTCTACCGCGCGACCGACACCAAGCTCAAGCGCGAGGTCGCGATCAAGGTCCTGCCCGCCGCCTTCACCGCAGGACAAGGAGCGCCTCGCTCGCTTCGAGCGCGAAGCGCAGGTCCTGGCGCAGCTTCATCACCCGAACATCGCCTCGATCTTCGGTCTCGAAGAGAGCGACGGCACCAAAGCTCTCGTCATGGAGCTCGTCGAAGGCCCGACCTTGGCGGAGCGCCTCGAGTCCGGAGCCTTACCCTTCAGTGAGTGCCTTTCTGTTGCTTTACAGATTGCTCAGGCGCTCGAAGAGGCGCACGAAAAGGGCATCGTGCACCGAGACCTGAAGCCTCAGAACGTAAAGGCTTCCATAGAAGGAAAAGTCAAAGCTCTCGACTTCGGCCTGGCGAAGGCGATGGATCCGGCGGCTGGATCCGCGGCGTCAGCGGCGGCTCTCGCGCGCTCGCCGACACTGATGCAGTCGCCGACGTTGACGGCGGTGCACGGCACGCAGCTCGGAGTGATTCTCGGCACCGCGGCCTACATGGCTCCCGAGCAGGCGCGTGGCGCCACAGTCGACAAGCGCGCCGACATCTGGGCGTTCGGGGTCGTGCTGTTCGAGATGCTCTCGGGGCGCTCGCTCTTCGCCGGTGACACGGTGACCGACACGCTGGCCGGCGTGCTCAAGACCGAGATCGACTTCGCGAAGCTGCCGGCGGGAACGCCGCCTGCGATCCGCCAGCTCCTGCGCCGCTGCCTCGAGCGCAACCCGAAGAACCGGCTGCGCGACATCGGCGACGCGCGGCTCGTCCTCTCCGAGGCGCTCGCGGGCGAGAACGCCGAACCCCTGCCGGTGACCGCGCCGCGCTCCGGGCGCCGCGCGGCGCTCCTAGCCGCGGCGCTGCTCGCCAGCGCGGCCCTGGGCGCGCTTCTCGTGCGTTCGCTGCAGCCCGACCGTCCGGCGACCGAGCCGGTGCGGGTCCAGCGCCTGACCTTCTCGGGCGACGACCAGCAACCGTCGGCGTCCCCCGACGGCCGCTTCGTCGCCTTCGCCTCGGGACGCGACGGCACCTCGCGCATCTGGCTCAAGCAGATGGAAGGGGGCGGCGAGCAGGCGCTGACGGACGGGCCGGACTTCCGGCCGCGGTTCGCCCCCGACGGAAACGGCGTCGGCTTTCTGCGCCGGCAGGAATCCGGCGGCTTCGACCTCTACCGGACCGCGCTGGTCGGCGGCCAGCCGCGACGAATCCTCGCCGATGTCTCCGACTTCGACTGGTCGCCGGACGGGAGGGCGGTCGTGTTCATCCGCGACCGACAGGGGGGCGAAAACGTGGACTCCGCTCTTCTCGGAGTCCTGGATCCCGAGAGCGGAACGGAGCGAACGCTGCTCGAGCTCGAGGGCTGGCTCCTGGTCGGCGTGCGCTGGCGCCCGGACGGCGGCCGGATCGCCGTCACCCGGGGTGGGCCCGTCGGTGCGGCCGGCGGATGGCAGCTCCTGCTCGTCGATCCGGAGACCGGGGCGAGCGAGGACCTCCGGGCCAACCAGGGGCTCGGCATCCTCTCGGCGAGCGCCTGGGACGCCCGCGGCGAGGGCCTCTACTACGCGGCCTCGGCGGACACCGTCGGCGACCTCAGCGGCAGCCCCGGCGAGGTCCGGCACGTCGTGCCCGGCGGTCCGCCGAGGACGCTGTTCTGGGCCTCCGGCCTCTTCCCGTTCCGGGGCTCGGGAACCGTCGCCTCGGCGTTCGCGGTGCTCGGGCCGGGGCGGTTCGTCTTCGACACCTGGGATCAGAGCGAGGCCCTGCGTGAGGTCGCTCTCGCGAGCGGCGCCGCGCGCCAGCTCACCAGCAGCCTCGCCGCCGACCGCCAGCCGGCCTACTCGCCCGACGGCCGATCCATCGTCTTCTCCTCCAACCGGACCGGCAACCTCGACCTGTGGATCCTCGACCGGGAGTCCGGGCGGCTCCGCCAGCTCACCGACGATCCCGCGCAGGACTGGGATCCCGGCTTCACCCCGGACGGCAGCCGGGTCCTGTTCAGCTCCAGCCGCGGCGGCGACAGTCTCGAGATCTGGAGCATCGCGCCCGACGGCAGCGACGCGCGCCAGGTCAGCCACGACGGCGTCGACGCCGAGAACCCGACGATGACCGCGGACGGTCGCTGGATCGTCTACACCTCCGGCAACACGGCGCACCTCGGTCTCTACCGGGTCCGCCCCGACGGATCCGAAGCGACGCGCATCACCAGCGGCAATCACACCAACGGCGAGGTCTCGTCGGACGGGCGCTGGGCGCTGTTCGTCTCGTCGACCGGGGACGGGGGCGAGATCCGGTTCGTGGAGGTCGCGACCGGTCGCCTGGCGCCGGCGCGGATCGCGGTGAGCTCGGGCGGCCGGGAGGCGAGCATCACCTTCGGCCGGGGTCGCTGGCTGCGGGGCGGCGCCGAGGTGGCCTACGTCGGCATGGACGAGCGAGGTCGCACCGGGATCTTCGCGCAGGAGTTCGACCCCGAGCGCGACACCTCGCGGACGCGCAGAAAGCTCGCGGGATTCTTCGACGACGTCAAGACCGAGTCGTTCGGCATCGCTCCGGACGGCTCCGCGCTCACCCTCGCCCTGACCCGCGAGACCCGCACGCTGATGCTCGCCCAGGGTCTCCCCGAGACGGCGCAATGATCGGCTCCAGGTTGGGCCCCTACGAGATCACCGCCAAGCTCGGCGAGGGCGGCATGGGAGAGGTGTACCGGGCGATCGACACCAGGCTCAAGCGCGACGTCGCGATCAAGGTCCTCCCCGCGGCGTTCACCGAGGACAAGGAGCGTCTCGCGAGATTCGAGCGCGAGGCGCAGCTTCTCGCCCAGCTCCACCACCCCAACATCGCCTCCATCTTCGGCCTCGAAGAGTCCGAAGGCACGCGCGCCCTCGTCATGGAGCTCGTCGAAGGCCCGACCCTGGCCGAGCGTCTCGAGCAGGGGCCTTTACCCTTCAATGAGAGCCTTTCGATTTCGCTTCAGATTGCGCAGGCGCTCGAAGAGGCGCACGAGAAGGGCATCGTCCATCGAGACTTGAAGCCCCAGAACATCAAAGCCTCCATTGAAGGGAAAGTCAAAGTCCTCGACTTCGGGCTGGCGAAAGCGATGGATCCGGCGGCGAGCTCGGCGGTGTCGGCAGCGGACCTGGCACGTTCGCCGACGCTGATGCAGTCGCCCACCCTGACAGCCGGTGCACGGCACGCAGCTCGGGGTGATCCTCGGCACCGCGGCTTACATGGCGCCGGAGCAGGCGCGGGGCGCAGCGGTCGACAAGCGTGCCGACATCTGGGCCTTCGGCGTCGTGCTCTTCGAGATGTTGGCCGGCAAGCGGCTCTTCGAGGGCGAGACGACCTCCGACACCCTCGCCGCCGTGCTCCGCCAGGATATCGACTGGAGCGCGCTGCCTGCTGCGACGCCGGCCGCGATCCGCGGGCTCCTGCGCCGCTGCCTCGAGCGGAGTCTCAAGAACCGGCTGCGCGACATCGGCGATGC
>CAWBFZ010000009.1:0-34945 GCA_963788175.1 Thermoanaerobaculia bacterium | reverse complement strand
CGTCGTCGCGCTCGAGGACCTTGGCGATCGCCACCAGGCGGTCGTCGCCCTCGAGGTTGATGAGCCGCACGCCCTGGGTCGAGCGGCCGATCTCGCGGATGCCGTCGACGGCGGTGCGGATCGATCATCCCCTCCTGGGTGATCGAGGATCAGCTGGTCGCTCCGGCAGGACCTGCACGATGCCGACGACCTGGCCCGGTCTTGGCGCTGACCTTGAGGTTGATCGACCCCGAGGCCGCCGCGGCCCTGCTCGCGGTACTCGGCGACCTCGGCGTGCGCTTGCCGTACACCGCGTCTCGGCGGCGGTCAGGATCGCGCCCTCCTTCTCGAGCGCTCTCCATGCCGATCACCCGGTCGCCGGCCTTGCGCAGCGAGATGCCGCGCGACGCCGCGCGCGTCGCCCGGCCCATCGTGCCGGCATGTCGGCTTCTCGGCGAAGCGCATCGACTTGCCGTCGCGCGGTGGCGAGGAAGAGGTGCTTCCGTGCCGTCGGTGATCTTCACCGACGATCAGGCGGTCATCTTCATCAAGGTTGATGGCGATGATGCCGCCGGGCGTGCATTGGCATACGTCCTCAGAGCGCGTCTTCTTCACCGATCCCTGCTCGGTCGCGAAGAGAGATAGTGATGCTACTGATGTCCGCAAGGGAAGAAAAGCGCGTAACCTTCTCATCGCCTGCTGGAGCGTCAGCAGGTTGACGATCGCCTTGGCGCGGGCGGTCGGTCCGGCCTTCGGGACGTCGTGGACCTTGATGCGAGTACACCCGCCCCGATGGTGGTAAAGAACAGGAGGTAGTGATGCGTCGATGCGACGAAGAGGTGTTCGACGAAATCGCTCGTCCTTGTCGGTGCCGATCTCGCCCTCACCGCGTCGACGTTGCGCGCGATACGTGGAACGGGGTACGCTTGATGTAGCCCGGTGAGTGATGGCGTGACGGCCTGTCTTCGTCGGCGATCATGTCCTCGAGTCGAGATGCGCGGCATCTCATAGACCGACCTCCGTACGGCGTGCGTCGCCGTAGGGCTCGCCGCAGCTCCGTGAGCTCGTTGCCCCGATGATCTCAGCATCGCGCTCATCGGACAACAGGATCGCGCGCAATTTCTCGATGAGTCCTTCCACCTCTGCGATACTCGCCGAATCTTCTCCCGCTCGAGACCCGTGAGGCGTTGTAGGCGCATGTCGAGGATGGCCTGGGACTGGGCTCGGAGAGGCCGAAGCGTCGTGATCAGGCCTTCGGAGGCCGTCGGTGGGTGGCCTTCGACTTGTGGATGTGATGATCACGGCCTCGATATTATCGAGAGCGATGATGAAGCCTTCCAAGATGTGGGCGCGCTTTTCTGCGGCATGCGGAGGTCGAAACTTCTGTCCGGCGGATGATCACCGTCAAGGCGGTGCTTGACGAATTCCTCGATCATCTCCTTGAGGGTGAGGAGAATGGAGAGGACGTCCGTTAACAAGGGCAAGCATGATCACGCCGAACGTGACCTGCATCTGCGTGTGCTTGTAGAGGTTGTTGAGCACCACCATCGGCCACGCCGTCGCGCTTGAGTTCGATCACCACGCGCATGCCGTCGCGGTCCGACTCATCGCGCACGTCGGAGATGCCTTCCATGCGCTTCTCGCGCACCAGGTCGGCGATCTTCTCGATCAGCCGGGCCTTGCTGACCTGATAGGGGAGCTCGGTGATGACGATGGACTTGCGCCCGCTCTTGGGGTTCGCTCCTCGATGGTCGTGCGCGCGCGCATCAGCAGGCTGCCGCGCCCGGTGCGGTACGCCTCGCGGATGCCGCCGCGGCCGCAGATGAAACCGCCGGTGGGAAAATCGGGGCCGGGATGATCTCTCATCAGCTCGTCGAGCGGTCGTCGCCGGGGTTCTTCGAGCAGATGCAGCGCAGCCCGTCGATGACCTCGCTCGAGGTTGTGCGGCGGGATGTTGGTCGCCATGCCGACGGCGATGCCGGAGCCGCCGTTGATCAGCAGGTTCGGAACCTTCGCCGGCAGGACGAGCGGCTCCTTCTCGTGCGCCGTCTGTAGTTCGGCCCCCATTCGACGGTCTCCTTGTCGATGTCGTCCTTCAACATCTCTTCGGCCAACTTCGTGAGCCGGACCTCGGTGTAACGCATCGCCGCCGACTCGGCGATCGGGGTGCGCTTGCCGACGCCGCGCTCGGCGGCGGTCAGGATGGCGCCCTCCTTCTCGAGCGCCTCCATGCCGATCACCCGGTCGCCCTTGCGCAGCGAGATGCCGCGCACGCCGCCGGTCGCCCGGCCCATCGAGCGGCAGTCGGCCTCCGGAAAGCGGATCGATTTGCCGTCGGCGGTGGCGAGGAAGAGGTGCTTGCTGCCGTCGGTGTTCTTCACCGACAAGAGGCGGTCGCCCTCGTCGAGATTGATCGCGATGATGCCGCCGGCGCGGGGATTGCCGTACTCGGAGAGCGGCGTCTTCTTGATCTGCCCCTTCTCGGTCGCGAACACCAGATAGCGGTCGGCGGCGAAGTCGCGCACCGCGATGGTGGTGGCGATCTCGTCGCTGCCTTCGAGGTTCAGGAGGTTGACGATCGCCTTGCCCTTGGCTGCCGGGCCGGCCTGCGGAATCTCGTGCACCTTGATCCAGAAGACCCGGCCGGACTGGGTGAAGACCAGGACGTAGCTGTGCGCCGAGGCGACGAACAGGTGCTCGACGAAGTCGCCGTCCTTGGTCGTCATGCCGGTGCGGCCCTTGCCGCCCCGCCCTTGAGCGCGGTAGAGCGACAGCGGCGAGCGCTTGACGTAGCCGGAGGAGGTGACGGTGATCACCATGTCCTCGTCGGCGATCATGTCCTCGATCGAGATCTCGTGGGTCTCCGGGATGATCTCGGTGCGGCGCTTGTCGCCGAAGCGCTCGCGGATCTCGATGAGCTCCTTGCGGATCTCCTCGAGCAGCAGCTTGTCGGAGGCGAGGATGGCGCGCAGCTTTTCGATCAGCTGCATGAGCTCCTTGTACTCGTCGACGATCTTCTGGCGCTCGAGGCCGGTGAGGCGCTGCAGGCGCATGTCGAGGATCGCCTCGGCCTGCGGCTGGGTGAAGCCGAAGTTCGCCATCAGGCGTTCCTTGGCCTCGGGCGGATTGGCGCTCTGGCGGATGGTCGTGATGACTTCGTCGAGGTGATCGAGGGCCTTGAGCAGCCCTTCCAGGATGTGGGCGCGCTCCTCGGCCTTGCGCAGGTCGTAGCGGCTGCGCCGGATGATCACGGTCTTCCGGTGGTTGAGGAAGTGGCGCAGCATCTCGCCGAGGGTCAGGACCTTCGGCTGGTTGTCGACGATGGCGAGGAAGATGATGCCGAAGGTCGACTGCATCTGGGTCAGCTTGTAGAGCTGGTTGAGGATGACCTCGGGCACCTCGCCGCGCTTGACCTCGATGACGATGCGGATACCGTCGCGGTCGGACTCGTCGCGCAGGTCCGAGATCCCCTCGATGCGCTTCTCGCGCACCAGCTCGGCGATCTTCTCGATCAGCCGCGCCTTGTTCACCTGGTACGGAATCTCGCTGACGATGATCGCCTGGCGCTCGCCGCCGCGCTTGGTGGTCTCGATGCCGGCGCGGGCGCGCATCTGGATGATGCCGCGGCCGGTCTCGTAGGCGGTGCGGATGCCGGTGAGGCCGTGGATGAAGCCGGCGGTCGGGAAGTCGGGTCCCGGGATCACCTTCATCAGCTTGTCGAGCGAAGTCTCCGGGTCGTCGATGAGCAGCATCAACCCGTCGCAGATCTCGGTGAGGTTGTGCGGCGGGATGTTGGTCGCCATGCCGACGGCGATGCCGCCGCTGCCATTGATCAGCAGGTTCGGGACCTTGGCGGGCAGAACCAGCGGCTCCTTCTCGGTGCCGTCGTAGTTCGGCCCCCACTCGACGGTCTCCTTGTCGATGTCGTCCTTCAACATCTCCTCGGCGAGCTTGGTCGAGCCGGACCTCGGTGTATCGCATGGCCGCGGCGTTGTCGCCGTCGATCGAGCCGAAGTTGCCCTGGCCGTCGACCAGCAGGTAGCGCAGCGAAAAGTCCTGCGCCATGCGGACGACGGTGTCGTAGATCGCCGAGTCGCCGTGCGGGTGGTACTTGCCCATCACGTCACCGACGATGCGGGCCGACTTCTTGTACGGCTTCGTCGAGGTGTTCCCCGCCTCGAACATGCCGTAGAGCACCCGCCGGTGCACCGGCTTCAACCCGTCGCGCACGTCCGGCAGGGCGCGCCCGATGATCACGCTCATCGCGTAATCGAGGTAACTCCGCTTCATCTCCTCTTCGATATCGACCTGCACCGGCCGCTCGAAAGGAAGCATCGTGTTCTCGGTCATTCCGTCCCTCTATTCCCTACCCGCGCGCGCCATTGGGCACCGCTGTGAATATCCTTCCGCTTGCTGAGGCCCTCACGGTTCCGCGACTTCTTCGGCACTGTTCTGCAGGCGCTGGTAGAGAAACTCGGGCGCGAAGTCGGCGCCATTGGGCCAGACGATCGTGTCCAGGTCTGAATTGACCTCCAGGCGCTCGAAGAACGAGAGGTCCTTGAGAGGCTCGAACACGGGTCCGAACAGCCGGTCTTCGAGGTCCACCTCGCCTCGCAGCCCGTCATTGAACTCGAGCCAAACGCGATAGCCCCCCAAAGGCTTCGCCTTCGTCACCCAGACGATCACTACTCGAGCCCCACAATCGGCTTGGGCGCCTGGCGCTCACGAATCAAGTTCCAATCCTCCATGAGCTCCTCCCGGTGAAGTTCCAACCACTCCAACACATGCCCCCGCGCCCGCTTCGGAAACTCCCCCTCAACGGCCCCGTCCTGAATCGCCACCGTCATGCGAAAACTCCCGTACTTCGCATGAAAGTGCGGCGGCTGGTGGTCATCCCAATACATCGCGATCACAATGCCGAGGAATCGGCTGATCTCCGGCACCTAGACGTCGAGGTTCTTCACGTTCAGGGCGTTGGCTTCGATGAACTGGCGGCGGGGTTCGACCTGGTCGCCCATGAGGATGGTGAAGATGCCGTCGGCTTCGATGTCGTCCTCGACGCGCACCTGCAGGAGCCGGCGGCGCTGGGGGTCCATGGTGGTCTCCCAGAGCTGCTCGGCGTTCATCTCTCCGAGGCCCTTGTAGCGCTGGATCGAGAGGCCCTTCTCGGCGCCGGCGTAGAGCTTGGCCATCGCCTCTTCGAGCGACTCGTGCTGGGTCGCTTCGGCGGGCTCCCTGGCGGTCTCCTTCTTCGGCGCGGCGTCCTCGACCTTGCGCACCGCGAAGCTCTTCGCCGCGACCGCCTCGATGCCGTAGGCGTTGCCGGCGAGCTGGCGGTACTCCGCCGAGGTCAGCAGGTTCCAGTCGATCCGCACGTCGCGGTCGACGCCGTCGCGGCGCGATCGGAACGAGATGATGCCGGTGCCGTGCTCGAGGTCGTCGGTAACCTCGACCCCGAGGAAGCCCGAGGCTTCGATGATGTGCGCCACCTCGCGCAGCTTCACCTTGTCGGCGAGCGACTTCTTGTCGGTGAGACCGCCCAGGAGGGCGACGCGCAGGGCGTCCTCCGGATAGCCGCGGTCGGTGAGCTTCGCCATGTTCTCGCGGAACGTCTCGACCTTCTCGACGAACTGGCCGAGCTTGGGTCCGCGCATTGTTCGGCCGGCGCGGCCGCCGCTGCCGTCGCTGCCGCCGTCGAGGGTCAGCTCCCAGCCGTTCTGGATGCGCTCGACGCGGAAGGCGCGGTACTCGCGGTCGTCCTTGAGGTAGCTGTCGCGCTTGCCCTCGGCGACCTTGTAGAGCGGCGGCTGGGCGATGTAGAGGTGGCCGCGGCGGATGAGCTCGCCCATCTGGCGGTAGAAAAAAGTGAGGATCAGCGTCCGGATATGCGAGCCGTCGACGTCGGCGTCGCACATGATGATGAGCTTGTGGTAGCGCAGTTTGAGGATGTCGAAGTCCTCGCGCCCGATGCTCGTCCCGAGCGCGGTGATGATCGTCTTGATCTCCTCCGACCCCAGCATCTTGTCGAAGCGGGCCTTTTCGACGTTGAGGATCTTGCCCCGCAGCGGCAGGATGGCCTGGAACTTCCTGTCGCGGCCCATCTTGGCGGTGCCGCCGGCGCTGTCGCCCTCGACCAGGAAGAGCTCGGCGAACTCGGGGTTCCTTTCCGAGCAGTCGGCGAGCTTGCCGGGGAGATTCGAGGCGTCGAGGACGCCCTTCCGGCGGGTGAGCTCGCGGGCCTTGCGCGCCGCTTCGCGGGCACGCGCCGCCTCGACGCATTTCTCGATGATCCGCTTGGCGATCGGGGGGTGTTCTTCGAAGTAGGTGCCGAGCTTGTCGTTGATCACCTGCTGCACCCAGCCCTTGATCTCCGACGAGACCAGGCGGTCCTTGGTCTGCGACGAGAACTTGGGGTCGTGGATGCGCACCGAAACGACCGCCGTCAGACCTTCGCGCACGTCGTCGCCGGAGAGGGTCATCTCCTTCAGCTGTTTCGACAACCCTGAGTTCTGGGCGTAGGCGTTGATCGTCCGGGTGAGCGCCGCCTTGAAGCCCTCGAGATGGGTGCCGCCGTCGCGGTTGTTGATCGTGTTGGTGAACGAGTAGATCTGCTCGCCGTAGCTGTCGTTCCACTGCAGGGCGACCTCGCAGCGCTCCTCCGGCCCGGCGTCCTTCTTCACCTCTTCGAAGTAGATCGGCTTCGGATGCAGCACGCTCTTGTTCTTGTTCAGGTGCTCGACGAACGAGGCGATGCCGCCGGCGTACTCGAAGTCGGTCGCCTTGTCGGTGCGCTCGTCCTGGAGGTGGATCTTCACGCCCTTGTTGAGGAACGCCTGTTCGCGCAGGCGCTGGGCGAGGGTGTCGAAGCTGAACTCGAGGACCGTGAAGATCTCGTTGTCGGGGACGAAGCGCACCTTGGTGCCGGTCCTGTTGCTCTTGCCGATCGCCGCGATCGGCGCGTCGGGCTTGCCGCGGCGGAAGGTCTGGAACCAGACCTGGCCGTCGCGCTTGATCTCGAGCTCGAGGAGCACCGAGAGGGCGTTCACTACCGAGACGCCGACGCCATGGAGGCCGCCGGAGACTTTGTAGACGTTGTTGTCGAACTTACCGCCCGAGTGCAGCTCGGTCATGATCACTTCGGCGGCCGAGCGATTCTCGCCCTTGTGCAGGTCGACCGGAATACCGCGGCCGTCGTCCTCGACCGTGACGCTGTTGTCGGAGTGGATCGTCACCACGACGTGGGTCGCGTAGCCGGCCTGGACCTCGTCGATCGAGTTGTCGACGAGCTCGAAAACCATGTGGTGCAGACCCGAGGCGTCATCGGTGTCGCCGATGTACATGCCGGGGCGTTTGCGGACCGCTTCTAGCCCTTTGAGGACCTTGATGTCCTCGGCGGTATAGGAGGTTTGCTGGGGGGGTTGCGGCTTGGCCAAAGTGGGGTTCTCCGGAGGCTTGTCGAACCGCAGAACTGTATCACACGGCGGGTTCGCCAAACAAGCGGCAAAGTGCTGAAAATAAATAAGTTACGCGGCTGAAATAACACCCTTCGCGAGCTCCCAGCGGGGCCCGCGGAGAAGCCCTTCGAAGGCCTCCGGCCGGCTGCTGGTGGCGACGACCTGCGGCGCCCCGGAGAACAGCCCGGCGGCGAGGGCGAGGCGCTCGCGGTCGAGCTCGGCGTCGAGGTCGTCGAGCAGCACCAGCGGCGCGCGGCCACCACTGGTGAGGAGCTGGGCGAGGCCGGCGAGCAGTGACAACACCACCACCTTGCGCTCGCCCGCCGAGGGTGAGCGTCGCGCCGCGGAGCTCGCGAGCAGGATCTCGACGCGATCGCGCTGCGGCCCGAAGAGGGGTTGTCCGCGGTCGCGCTCGCGCGAAGCGCCTCTCGCGAGCGCCTCGGCGACCACCGCCGCACCGTCCAGCGCCGCGCTGGGTGACGGTTGGTAGATGAGACGCAGCGGTGGCAGGTCCGAGCCCTCGCGGGCGAGGAGCTCGCCGGCCGCCGCCTCGAGCTGGGTGGCGAGCTCGGCGCGCTCCGCCGCCCGCCGGGCGACGAGCGGCGCCAGAAGCTCGTTCCACGCCTCGAGATCGGTCGCCCGGCCGTGGGCCGCGAGCAGGTGACGTTTCTGCGCCAGAACGCGGTGCAACTCGAGATGTTCGGCGAGGCGGGTCGGACGAAGGAGGAGCGCCGCGCGATCGAGGAAGCGCCGGCGCCCGGCGGTGGGGCCGGCGACGAGGTCGCGCTCGGCCTCGCTCCAGACGACGACCGGCAGCAACGCAAGGTGCTCGGCGACCGTCGATGGTTTGTCCTGCAGCGTCAGGCAGCGACCCTCGGCGGAGTAGGCGACCGCGAGGTCCCAGGCCCCGTCGCGCAAGACTTCCGCCTGGACGAGAAAGCTCTCCTCGCCGCGCGCGCAGCACTCGGCGAGTGTCGGGGTGCGGAAGCTCTTGCCGGTCGCGGTGAGGTAGATCGCCTCGAGGAGGCTGCTCTTGCCGGAGCCGTTCGCGCCGTGAATCAGATTGAAGCCCGGCTGCGGCCGCCAGTCGGTCGGCGCGAGCGCGCGAAAGCGGGCCAGCCGGAGCCGGCGGAGGTGTTGGAGCGAGGTGGTCTCGGTGCTCAGATGCGCATCGGCATGATGACGCAGAGGTAGCGCTCTCCGGCCACCGCCTTGCCCTCTTCCGCCTGCGGCGAGCCGACGCACTGGCTGTTCTCGTCCTTGAGCTCGAGCAGTACCTTGTCGGTCTCGACCGCGTCCAGGAAGTGTCCCAGGTAGTCGGGATTGAGGCCGATCTTGATGTCGCCGCCGGAGACTTCGCAGCCCAGGCTCTCGCTGGCGTCGCCGAGGTCGGGGTTGGCGGCGGCGATCGCGAGCTCGCCGCCGGAGAACTCGAGGCGCACGCCGCGGTTCCTCTCGCCGGTCATGATCGCCACCCGGCGCACCGCTTCGGCGAGCGGTTTGCGGTCGAGAACCGCCTTCTTGTCGTTGCCGCGCGAGATCACCCGGTCGTAGTCGGGGAAGCTGCCCTCGAGAACACGGCAGGTCATCTCGCGCCCGCCGACCGAGAACGAAAGGTGGTGCTCGCCGCGCCGGAAGGTGACGTTGCCGTCGCCCTCCATGCGCAGCAACTCCTGCAGGGCCTTGCGCGGTACCAGTACCGAATCCTCGACCGCCCCTTTGAACTCGTGCGGCGACTCGATGAGCGCCAGGCGATGCCCGTCGGTCGCCACGAGCTCGATCGACTTGGCCTTGATCTTGAGCAGCGCGCCGGAGAGCTGGAAACGGGAGTCCTCACCGGAGACCGCGAAGAGGATCTTCCCGACCAGGCGGCGGAGGCTTCCGAGCGGCACCTCCATCTTCGCCTTGCCATCGACGGTCGGCAGCGACGGGAAGTCGGCCGCCGGCAGGCCGTGCATGCGGAAGCGCGCCTTGCCCGCCTGAATGAGCAGCGTGCGGTCGTCCTCGACCTTGAGCCGTATCTCCTCCGCCACGACCGAGCGCACGATCTCGGTGAACTTCTTGGCCTGCACCGCGAGCGCGCCTTCGCTTTCGACCTCGGCCGCCACCGAGCTGGTCAGCGAAACGTCGAGATCGGTGGCCGCGAGCTGGAGGCTCTTCGGCGAAGTCTTGAGCAGGATGTGCGACAGCACCGGGATCGTCGTACGACGCTCGACGATCCCCTGCATCGGACTCAGCTCTGCAAGGAAGAGGTCACGCCGAAGGCGTAGTTCCATAGCTTGATTCTCCGGGTACTAGAGAGAGCAAAACATAACATAGCCGTAGTCGTAGGTAGAACCCGGCGGATCTGCGGAAAGCGGCCGGAAGGCCGGTGGGTAAAGGGGCCCCGGCGAACCCCCCTGTGGAAGAGGGCCTGCGGAGAGCTCTCGAAAGACAGCGGAAAAAGAAGGCCGGGCGAGATTTGAACAGAGCCTCCGCCGGTTTTCCGCAGCATTTTCCAGCGGGCCCCGGGCGGCCTCAGCCGAGATGGCGGGTCATTCCGTCGAGCGTGCGCTCGAGCTCGGCGTCGGTGGCGCGCAACTTGAGGATCTTGTCGACCGAGTACATGACCGTCGAATGGTGCTTGTCGTTGAACTGCCGGCCGATCTCCGGGTACGACAGTTCGGTGAGCTCCTTGCACAGGAACATCGCCACCTGGCGCGGGAAAGCGATCTGCTTGGAGTTCGACTTCGACTTGATCTCGCTGACCTTCAGGCCGTAGTGGCGGGCGACGAACTTGATGATGTCGGCCGCGGTCGCCCGTCGCCCCTCCTCGGGAAGGATGTCCTTCAAGGTCTCCTTGGCCAGCTCGAGCGACAGCGGCTTCGCGGTGAGCGACGAGAAAGCCACCACGCGGTTGAGCATTCCCTCGAGCTCGCGGACGTTCGATTTCACCTGGTAGGCGATGAACAGCGCGACGTCGTCGGGGAGGACGACGCCGTCCTGGTCGGCCTTGCGCCGCAGGATCGCCACCTTGGTCTCGAGGTCCGGAGCCTGGATGTCGGCGATCAGGCCCCACTCGAAACGCGACCGCAGACGCTCTTCGATCGCCGGAATGTTCCGCGGCGACGAGTCGGAAGAGAGGATGATCTGGCGCTGGCTCGTATAGAGCGTGTTGAAGGTGTGGAAGAACTCTTCCTGGGTGCGCTCCTTGTTGGCGAGGAACTGGATGTCGTCGACCAGCAGCACGTCGATCGAACGATAGCGCTCGCGAAAGGAGTGCATCGACTTGAAGCGCAGCGAGTTGATCAACTGGTTGACGAACTGTTCAGCGGTGAAGTAGAGCACCTTGAGCTCGGGCCGGCGGTGGAGGACCTGGTGGCCGATGGCGTGCAGCAGGTGGGTCTTGCCGAGCCCGACGCCGCCGTAGAGAAAGAGCGGGTTGTAGCTGTGCGCCGGGCTTTCGGCGACGGCGCGCGCGGCGGCGTGCGCGAACTGGTTCGAGCTGCCGACGACGAAGGTATCGAAGAGGTACTTGGGGTTCAAACGGTCGCCGGTGGGGGCCGAAGAGGCCGCGCCGCCGCGCTCCGGGCGCGCGGTGCGATCGGCGGGAGCGGAACGCCGCGCCCGCGCCATCCCGCGCGACCACGGTGACGGAGAAGAACTCGTCGAAGAGCTGGCCGGCCTCGCGATCGAGGGTGTCGCGGTAGCTCTCCTCGAGGGTGTGGACGAAGCGCTCGTTCGGGGCGCCGAGGACGAGGCCGGCCTCGTTCTCGCTCTTCACCGCGAGCGGCGCGATCCAGGTGGCGTACTCCTCGGGCTCGAGGATGGCGCGCAGGCGCTCCTGCAGGCGGGGCCAGTAGCTAGGTTCTGCGGGCACGGAGTGGGCTGGATATCAACAGTTTTTCCACAGTTTGCGGAAATCTTTCTCGGGGCTGCGAGAGCAGCCGGAGTCGAGAACCGGACTATATCGCAGGTGGTCGGTTGGCGCCCGGCGCGTCATAGTCCGCGGGCGAGCTCCGCCCAGGCGGCGTCGAGCTCGAGCTCGAGCGGCGGGCGCGGCGGCCGGACGCCCAGCGCGGCGCCCGCGCGGGCGGAGAAACGGGCGGTGGCGGCGGCGGCGAGCCGCGCTTCGAGGCCGGCGCCGCCGTTCGAGGAGAAGAGCTCCAGGAAGCTCGGCGGCTTCGGCAGGAAGATCAGGGGAAGCTCGTCGGACTCCGGGATCTGGGCCGCCTCGCGCGCCAGAGCCACGGCGCGATCGAGGCCACCGAGCTCGTCGACCAGCCCGACCGCGAGAGCCTCGGAGCCGGTCCAGACGCGGCCTTCCGCGACCGCCTCCACGGCGGTCCGCGAGAGCTTGCGCCCGGCGGAGACATGGTCGAGGAAGCGGCCGTAGATCTCGCTCACGCGGCGGCGCACGAGCGCTGCCTGGCGCTCGTCGAACGGCTTCAGGCCGGAGTAGAGGTCGGCGTTGGCGCCGCGCTGCAGGGGATCGTGGGTGATGCCGAGGAGCTCCTCCTGGAAGCGGCCGGTCGCGAGCTTGCCGGTGACCACGCCGATCGAGCCGGTGATCGTCGCCGGCTCGGCGACGATGCGGGTGGCGCGGGCGGCGATGTAGTAGCCGCCCGAGGCGGCGACATCGGACATCGAGACGACGACCGGCTTCTTGGCGCGCAACAGCTCGACCTCGCGCAGGATCAGGTCGGAGGCGAGCGCCGAGCCGCCCGGGCTGTCGATCCGCAGCACGACCGCGACCACCGAGTCGTCCTCGGCGAGCGCCCGGAGCTCCGTCGCCATGTCGGCGGAGCCGAGGAAGATCTCGCTCGCGAACGGATCCGAGCCGCTGCCGCCGCGGACGATCGCCCCCTGGGCGAAGAGGATCGCGATCCGCTTGCCGCCCGGCAGGCGGCCGGAGCGCTGGCGGGCGTAGTCGAGAAAGTCGACCCGCGCGGCCTCCTCCCCGGCGTCCTCGCCGAGCGCGTCGAGGCCGTCGCGGAACTCGTCGGGATAGGCCAGTTCGTCGACCAGACCATGCTCGAGGGCGCGCGCGGCAGAGATCGGCGCGGTGTCGATCCAGGCGCGCACGGTCGCCGCGTCGCTCTTGCGGGCGCTCGCGATACCGTCGACGATCTGGTTGTAGAAGCTGTCGAGCAGCGCGTCGAGCGCGACCTCGCGGCCGGCGAGTGGCGGACTTCGGTGAAGATCTCGCCGGCGCTCTTGAACTCGCCGGCGGTCAGGAAGCTCGGCTCGATGCGCAGCTTGTCGAGCCCGCCGCGCAGGAAGAGGCTGTCGGCGTAGAGACCGAGGAGATTGATCTCGCCGGCCGGTGCGAGGGCGATCGAGGTGCAGGCGGAGGCGAGGTAGTACTCGAGTGTACCGTTGCCGCCCTCGCCGGCGGTCTCGAGGTAGCAGTGCACGGGCTTGCCGGCGCGGTCGAGCTCGGAGATCTGCCGGCGGAACTCCTGCGCCTTGGCGAGCCCGAAGCGAGGCGTCCTGAATGTAGAGCGCGACGCCGACCACCGACGGGTCGGTGCGCGCGGCGAGGAAGCCGCGGTAGAGCAGGGCGAGCGAGGCCTGTTCCTCGGCGTCCAGGAACGGCAGGGTCGGCTCGAGAGCCTGTTCCCGGAGCGGCCGCGTCGAGCGTGAGGGTGAGGACCTTGTCGCTCCCCCAGCCGGGCGCCTCGCGGCGCAGCAAGAGGTAGCCGCCGCCGGCGACGACGAGGCCGACGCAGGGTGGCGAGGAGCAGGAGAAAGAAGAGCCTTCGCATTGAGGAGGAGTCTCCAGCCCCAGAAGATAGCGCGTTCTTCCGCGGGCGGAGGCCCGCAGGCCGGCCGGCAGGTCGCTTCGCCGGCGCCGGGACGGCGCGCGTCCGAATCCGGCCCCGCCGGGCGCCCGCCTGCCCCTTGGGGCAGGGACGGGCTGGGTGGAATAAGCAGGGTATGGCACCTGTTTTGCTAACCAGTTAGAGCAGAGTCATCACCGTGCGCGAGGAGGTTCCACTTCCCCACTATCATCCCACCCAGAAGTTTCGAGATCCGGTTGATCTCCACCCCTCTTCAAGACCAGCCAAAATCCCCTAACTAACAGGGGTATAGCCACTTAAGAGCCAACCAACTCGGAACCTCCCGCCTGCGGTTCTTTTCTTCGGCCCCGGTTCACCCCGGGGCCGATCTCTTTTCTGGCGGCCATGGCCGTTTTGGCGGATATTTCCCCAACCCCGCGGATACACTGCCAGTCGTGCACGCCAGAGACGCACTTCTGCGCTGGTTCGACCGCCACCAGCGAGCCCTCCCCTGGCGCTCGGGCGGCCGGCCTTCCGACCCCGGCTCCCGACCCGTACGCCGTCTGGATCTCGGAGATCATGCTGCAGCAGACCCGGGTCGAAACCGCGATCCCGTATTACGAGCGCTTCCTGGCGCGCTTTCCCGGACGTCGCGAGTCTGGCGCAGGCCGAAGAGGCCGAGGTCCTCGCGCTCTGGTCCGGCCTCGGATACTACCGGCGCTGCCGCGGGCTGCTCGCCGCCGCGCGGGAGATCGTCGCCGGCGGCGGCCGGCCTGCCCGCGGAGCGCGCGCGAGCTCGAGCGCCTGCCGGGAATCGGCCCCTACACCGCGGCGGCGATCGCCAGCATCGCCTTCGCCGAGCCCGTGCCGGTGCTCGACGGCAACGTCGAGCGCGTCGTCTGCCGCTACGGCGCCCGGTCTGCAGGTGCGCGAAGCGAAGAGCGACCGCGAGCGCGCTCCTCGCGATCGCCGCGGGCCTCCTCGAGCGCCGCCGTCCGGGCGACAGCAACCAGGCCCTGATGGAGCTCGGCGCGACGGTCTGCACGCCGCGCGCCCCGCGCTGCCCCGACTGCCCGCTTGGCCGCCGGCTGTCAGGCCCGCGCGCTGGGCGCAGCGGAGAGCTTTCCGGCGGCGCCGCGGCGCGCCGGCCCCGAGCGCGTCCGCCAGCTCGTGGCCTTCGTCGAGCAGGAGGGGCGTCTCCTGCTCTTCCGGCGCAGCGCCGCGGCCGGACAGCTCGCCGGGCTGTGGGAGTTTCCGGCGGTCGAGCTCGGCGGGCCGGTGGCGTCCGGAGGCGAGCTGGCGCGAGCGCTTCGGCGGTCTCTGGACGCTGGGCGAGGAGGTCGTCCGGCTGCGCCACGCCATCACCACGCGCAGCTTCGCGATCGAAGTGCGGCGGCGCAGCGCGTGCGGATCGACGGCGGGCATACGGTCGCCGAGGGCGCGCGGCGCCGAGGGCGGCGGCGGGATCGACGCCGGAGCCGGGCTGGTGGAGCCGCGAGAAGGCAGCCGCCTTGCCGCTCACCGGCGTGGCGCGCAAGCTCCTGGCGCGTGCCGGAGATTCAGCCGACCTGATTCGAATCGCCGCCGGAGAGGATGTACCAGCCGACGATCTTGTCGTCGACCTCGCGCAGGCGCTTCGCGACCAGGCCGCAGAGGATCTTGAGCAGCGG
The DNA here is from genome assembly GCA_963788175.1 of Thermoanaerobaculia bacterium. GTDB lineage: Bacteria > Acidobacteriota > Thermoanaerobaculia > Multivoradales > JAGPDF01 > JAGPDF01. The sequence continues at coordinate 20,080 of CAWBFZ010000009.1, read as the reverse complement.
CAGCGACGAGACCTTGCGGACGTCGAGGATCCCCGCCACCACTTCGGCCGGAATCGCCAGCACCACCGCGCCGCCGTCGTGCGCCCGCGCCTGCGCCGAGCGCGGCGCGCTGTCGATGAGCGCCATCTCGCCGAAGTAGTCGCCGCGTTCGAGGAAGGCGAGCGCCTCCTCGCCGGCGCCGGGAATGAACTTGCTGATCAGCATCCGCCCCTCGAGCACGACATACATGGCGTCGCCCGGGTCGCCTTCGTGGAAGACGATCTGACCGCCCTTGAGCTTGCGCTCGCGCGACAGCGAGGTCAGGAAGTTGATCTCGAGCGAGCGAGAGCTTCTGTTCGGCGAAGAGGGTCGCGCTTGGCGGCGATGTCGAGCCGGAACTCACCCGTCGGCGACTTGGCGAGCGGCGGCTTGTCTCCGGCCGCCCGCGGGCCTTGCGAGAAGAAGCGCCCGAGCTGCTCGTTGGTGCTGCGCAGCTTCGCCGAGAGACTCTTCCAGAACGCCCAGTAGAGCGCCACCGCGACGCGCTGGTCGCGCGCGATGAGCGCCGCGGACGGGAGCCGAGAGCAGCGCGATCAGCGAGGTCTTCGGTGTGCGCGACCACGTCGCCCGAGCGCGTCGCTCGAGTCGACGAAGCTGGTTTCGCCGAACAGCTGTCCGGTGCCCAGCTGGGCGATGGTGAACTGGCCGTAGGGAGTGGTGCGCTGGATATCCACCAGGCCGCGGTCGACGACGTAGATGTCCTGCGTCGGTTCGCCCTGCTTGAGGACGACGGTCTGGGCCGGATAGGCGCGCCCGACGGCGCAGACGGCGAGCGCCTCGATCTCCGGTTCGCGGAAGTGCGCGAAGAGAGCAATCTGAGAGAGCCTCGAAGCAAGTCCCAAAGTACGGCTATTGTAGCGTTCAAATGCCCACCTATCGTCTGACCATCGAATACGAAGGCACCCGCTACCGCGGGTGGCAGGAACAGAAGAACGCCCGCACCGTGGCCGGCGAGGTGAGGCAGGCCATCGAAGCGGCCGCCGGCGAGAAGGTCGAGCTCGGCGGTTCGGGCAGGACCGACGCCGGCGTGCACGCCCTGGCGCAGGTGGCGCACGTGAAGACGGCGGGGAAGCTGCGCCGCGAAGAGGTTCTGCGCGCGGTCAACGACGCCCTGCCGGCCGACATCCACATCCTCTCGCTCGAGCCGGCCGGCGACCGCTTCCACGCCCGCCACACCGCGACCTCGCGCAGCTACGTCTACCAGATCTCCCGCCGCCGGACAGCGCTCGCCAAGCGCTTCGTCTGGTGGGTGCGGCGGCCGCTCGACGTTGGTGCGATGCGCGCTGGCGCCGCGTTGCTCGCCGGGCGGCACGACTTCGCCCGCTTCTGCGAGAAGCCGCTCGAGCAGACCTCGACCGTCGTGGTCGTCGAACGCTGCGAGGTCGAGATCGGCGGGCGAGCTCCTCCTGGTGCGTATCGTGGCGTCGCACTTCCTGTGGAAGATGGTGCGGCGGATCGTCGGCGCCCTGGTGGAGGTCGGCGGCGGCACGCTGACCCTCGCGGCGCTCGAGGGACTGCTCGATCCCAGGGCCTGCGAAGCCGGCGCGAGTTCCAGCCGGCGGAGACCACCGCGCCGCCCTCCGGTCTCTTTCTCGAACGGGTGCTCTATCCCGGCGACGCGCCGCTCGGCCCGGTACGGGCGGTGACGCCGATCGACCGCTGACCCTGCCCGTTTCGAGCTACAGCAGCTCGAGCTGGGCGGGGCGGAGGCGGCAGAGCGCCGCGGTCTCGACCTCGTCGAGCCAGTCCGCGGAGCGCGCCGCATCGAGGTCGAGCGTCGCAATGCCGCGCGCCGCCACCTCCGCGCGCAGGCGTTCGTCGACGGCGCGCTGGAAGGTCGGATCGGCGGCGCGGATGCCGTCGGCCTGCGGTGCGGCGAGAATCGGCACCTGGATCAGCAGGTCGTAGCCGGCGAGCCAGTCGGAGACCATGCGGTCGAGCAGCGGATCAGGGCCGGCGGCGAGCAGCAGGTAGACGTAGTTGTCGAGGACGCTGCGGTCACAGAGCACGAGCGGATAGCGCGCCGCGGCGAGGATCTCCTCGGCGATCTGGGTGTGCAGGATCCAGCGCTGCGCCGCGGCGGTCGTCACCGCGTTGATCGGCAGCGGGCAGCGCCGGGCGACCTCGTGGACGATCTCGAGCGCCACGTCGCGGCGCTTGAGGCGGGCGGCGAGGCCGTAACAGAGCGTCGTCTTGCCGACTCCGTGACTGCCGATGAAGGCGAACTTCAGGCGGGTGGGGGTCACGACGCGGCGGCCTCGGGGGCGGCGAAGTTACGGGGTGCCGCGGGCGTCCGCGAGCTCGGCGGTGATGGCCGCGAGCGCGAAGTCGAACTGGGCGTCGGTGATGACGAGCGGCGGCAGGAGCTCCACGACCCGGCCCAGGGGACCGCCGCGCAGCAGCAGCAGGCCGCGCCGCCGCAGCGTCTCGACCAGGCGCCGCGCGGCGGCGGCCGCCGGCAGCTCGAGGCCCCAGAGGGCGCCGCGTCCGCGCAGCGCGACGCCGGGAGGAAGCGCCGGGGAGAGCGCCGCGTGCGATCGTCTCGCCGAGCTGCGACGGCGCGCGGCACGAGGCGCTCGTCGGCGAGCACGTCGAGGGTGGCGAACGCCGCGGCGCAGGCGAGCGGATGGGCGACGAAAGTCCCGGTGTGGAGCGCCTCGCCGCCGGTGCGCCAGGCGTTCATCAGGTCGGCCCGGCCGATGACCGCGGCGATCGGCAGGCCGCCGCCGAGCGCCTTGCCGCAGCACAGGAGATCGGGGCGCACCGCTTCGTGCTCGCAGGCGAAGGCGCGCCCTGTGCGGCCGAAACCGGTGAGGATCTCGTCGAGGATCAGGGCGGCGCCGGCCTCGCGGCAGAGCCGCGCGAGTCCGGCGAGCCAGCCTTCGGGTGGCACGAGAACCCCCTCCCGTCCGACGATCGGCTCGACGATGACTGCGGCGACGGCGCTTTCGGCGGCACCAGCGGCGCGCGCTCCGGAGACTGCGAGGCGCTCCGCCACCAGCTCGAGCGCGCAGCCGAACGGCAACCGGTCGACGTGCGCGGAGAGCTGGGCGACGAACGGCGCGCGGAACTCGCGGCGGGAGGTCGCCGCGAGCGCGCCGAAGGAGAGGCCGTGGTAACCGGGATCGAAGGCGATGAGGCGCGACCTGCCGGTCGCGAGGAGCGCGGTCTTCCAGGCGATCTCGACCGCGTCGGCGCCGGAGACCGCGAAGTGGACGCGCGGCGAATCGACCGGCGCCAGGGCGCAGAGCCGGCCGGCGAGCGCGATGCGCGCCGGGTGCGCGGCGACATCGCCGAGACCGTGCAGGAGCTCGGCCGCCTGGCGGGCGGCCGCGGCGACGACCTGTGGATGGCGATGCCCGATGGTGGCGGCGCCGAACCCGGAGGTGAGATCGACGAAGCGGTTGCCGTCGACATCGAGGACGTTGGCACCGCAGGCCGCGCGCCAGACCAGAGCGGGCTCGTCGGCGCCGCCGAGGGTGTTGATGCCGGGCGCCTCGAAGCGCGCGAGATCGCCGGCGAAGGCGCGGCTCTGCGGCCCCGGCAGGGTGGTGACGATCTCCGGCAGGAGGTCGCCGCGGGTGAGCGCCGCGGTCTGCCGGGCGCCGTCGGGCGTCATCTAGATGTCGCGCCGGCCGGCGAGCGAGCGGCCGAGAGTGACTTCGTCGGTGTACTCGATATCTCCCGCCGACCGGCATTCCGAACGCGAGGCGCGAGACGCGGGCCACACGGCCCTTGAGCAGGCGCGCGAGATAGAGCGCGGTCGCCTCGCCTTCGACGTTGGGGTTGGTCGCGACGATCACCTCGGTGATCGGCGGCGGGCCGTCCAGGCGGGCGACGAGCCCGTCGATGCGCAGCTCCGACGGGCCGACCCCGCGCTGCGGCGAGAGGCTGCCGAGGAGCACATGGTAGAGGCCGTGAAACTCACCCGTGCGCTCGAGCGGCTGGATGTTGAACGGCTCCTCGACGACGCAGATGCGCGTGCGGTCGCGCGTCGGATCGCTGCAGATGCGGCATGGGTCCTCGGCGGTGATGGCGTTGCAGAGCGCGCAGTGGAAGAGTTTCTCCTTGACCTCGATCACCGCGTCGGCGAGCCGGCGCGCCTGTTCGAGCGGCACGCGCAGGAGGTGGTGCGCCAGACGGGTGGCGGTCTTCGGCCCGATCCCGGGCAACCGGGCGAGCTCCGCGATCAGTGTCGACAGGGGATCGGCCATGTTGAAAAGGGGCTGCGAATGGGCGCTGGGAGCTGGTTGGGCCGCGCGGGCTACATCATTCCCGGCAGGCCGCCGGAGAACGCCCCGAGCTTCGACTGCATCGCATCATCGACCTTGCGCGTCGCTTCGTTGACCGCCGCGAGCACGAGGTCCTGCAGCATTCCGGGGTCCGCCGGGTCCATGACTTCAGGGTCGATCGTCACCGCGAGAAGCGCCTTGTGGCCGCTCATCTTCACCGTCACCATGCCGCCGCCGGCGGTGGCCTCGACGACGAGCTCGGCGAGCTCGCGCTGCATCTTCTCCTGCATCTGCTGGGCCTGCTTCATGAGCTTCTGGATGTTCATCGAAAGGGATCCTCGTCGGCGGAGAGTGCCGCCTCGTCTGCTGCGTTCTCGGGAGTTTCGGAGCCCGATGGCCCTGCGGGCACCGCCGGTGATTCGACCCGGGCGACTTCGCCGCCGAAGATCTCGAGCACCGCCTGCACCCGCGGATGTTCGACGGCCTGGACGCGGCGCTCCTCGGCGGCCGAGGCGGCTTCGGCAGAGCGGTGGCGGCCTCGGTGCGCGCGAAGCGGAAGGTGGCGGCGGGGCCGAAGGCGGCGACGGCGGCGGCGGCGATCAGGTCGCGGTTGTTGGTGCGCGCCAGCGAGACCGCGGCGAACTCGTCGTCGGGGCGCACCACCAGGCTGTTGTCGGACGGGTCCCAGGTCGAGCGAGGCGAGGCTCTCGAGCTGGCGCGGCGAGTGTCGGGCGGCGCAGGACGAGCTGTTCGAGAAAGGCGGTGACGCCGCTCGCGGCCGGCGCACCCGCAGGCGCCTCGCCGGCCGCCGGTGCGGGCTGTTGCTGTGGCGGCGGCGCCGGGGGTTCGACGGACGCTGCGGAACCGCCGCGCGCGAACGGGACGACCTGGGCGAGCGGTGCGGTCTCTGCGGTGGGCCGCGCGGGGGCGTCGTCGGGTCGAGCGCGCAGCGGCGCGGCGGCCGGCTTCGACGGCGGCGCCGGACGGGATGCTTCTCCCGTGCCGCCGCCGGCGAGAAGCTTCTCGATCGCCACCAGGCGCGGCAGCTCCGCCGCCCGCAGCCAGGCGATCTCCAGCGCCAGCGCTCCCGCCTCGCTGCGGCGGATGGCACTCTCGCTGCCGAGCAGGTGGTGCAGGAGGCGAAGCAGATTCTCGTACCCGGCCCGCTTGGCGATCCCGGCGAGCGCCTGGCGCTCTTCGGCGGGAAGGGCGAGTGTCTCGGCGCTCTCGCCGAGCGCCAGATGCAGCGCATCGCGACAGAACGAGAGGAAGTGCGCGTGCACCGTGCGCGGATCCCAGCCGTTCTCCTCGACCTCGAGCGCCGAGCCGCGAGACCCCCGGGGTTTCGCCGGCAAGGATGGCGATCAGCACCTTCTGGAAGAGCGCCAGATCGATGCCGCCGAGCAGGCGGATCGCCTCCTGCTCGTCGACCACGCCGTTGCCGAAGGTGGCCAACTGGTCGAGCAGCGCAACGGAGTCGCGGACACTCCCTTCGCCGGCGCGGGCGAGCAGGGCGAGCGCCGCGTCGCTCGCCTCGATCTTTTCCGCGCTGCAGATGTGGCGCAGGTGGGCGACCGCCTCGACGTTCGAGACGCGCCGGAAGTGGAACTCCTGGCAGCGCGACAGGATGGTCGCCGGCACGGCCTCGATCTCGGTGGTGGCGAAGATGAAGACCAGGCGCGGCGGCGGCTCCTCGACGATCTTCAACAGCGCGTCGAACGCCTGGCGCGACAGTCGATGGACTTCGTCGAGGACGACCACTTTGTAGCGATCGCGCGCCGGACCGTACTTGAGGCTCTCGGCGAGCTCGCGCACCTGCTCGACCTTCGAGTAGGTCGCGGCGTCGATCTCGAGCACGTCCATGTCGGAGCCGGCGGTGATCTCCCGGCATGTCGGACACTCGTTGCACGGGCCGTTCGCGGTGCCGAGCTCGCAGTTGAGCGCCTTGGCGAAGACGCGCGCGGCGGTCGTCTTGCCGACGCCGCGGATGCCGGAGAAGAGATAGGCCTGCGCGACGCGGCCCTCGCGCAGCGCATTCGAGAGCGCCGTCACGACGGCCTGTTGGCCGATGAGCGACGCAAACGTCCTGCGGGCGCCACTTGCGGGCGAGTACCTGGTAGGCCATGGAATTGTGTCGAGCCGGAGGCGAAGGGTTCCGGCACTCCTGCGGCACCCGAAGCGAGGACCTTATCGCTGCTCCCTTCCGGGCCTGACGAGGTTCGGAACCGTTCGATGCACAGGACCTGAACCCTTCGCTTCCGGCTCGCGGTCGCCTGCATCGTAATGGCCGCGGGCGGCGCTGTAAAGCCGCGCACCCCGCGAGCGGCAAGCGCGGGACTGCGCTCTTGCGCTAGAATTGCCCGGTTTGACAGTCGAGGCGGAACTCTCCACGCAGGACGAACGGTGGATGAGGGAAGCGCTCGCTCTCGCCGGACAGGCAGCGGCGCTGGGCGAGGTTCCGGTCGGAGCGGTGATCGTGACGGGCGCAGGCGAGCTCGTCGGTTCCGGGCAGAACCGGCGGGAGCTCGATCGCGATCCGACCGCGCACGCCGAGATGGAAGCCATTCGCGACGCGGCGGCGAAGCTGGGCGCCTGGCGTTTGGCAGGTTGCACCCTCTACGTCACCCTCGAGCCCTGCGCCATGTGCGCCGGGGCGGCGGTGTTGGCGCGGATCCGGCGGCTGGTCTTCGGCGCGCCGGACCCGAAGGGTGGCTTCTGCGGATCGCCCGGATCGCTCGGCGACCTGGTGCGTCACCCGCGGCTGAATCACCGCCTCGAAGTCCTGGGCGGCGTGCTGGCCGAAGAGTCGAGCGCGCAGTTGAAGGGTTTCTTTGCCGGGCTGCGCGGGTAGCGACGACGGCTCCGGCGCGGGATCGACCCGGCTCGCGCCGGGAGTTCTTTGAGAAGTCGGCAGTGAACGGAGAGGTGTCCGAGTGGCTTAAGGAGCACGCTTGGAAAGCGTGTGTAGGGGAAACTCTACCGTGGGTTCGAATCCCACCCTCTCCGCCAAATTCCTTCAGGTAATACCGGAGAGGTGCCAGAGTGGCCGATCGGGACGGTCTCGAAAACCGTTGTGCCCGCAAGGGTACCGTGGGTTCGAATCCCACCCTCTCCGCCAATTTCAACCGCATCATGCGGTAACGCCACAATCTGTGGAGCCTACCCACTGGTTCGTATCCATATACAGTGCTTTGACCCGGGGCCGCCGCTGACTTAGAATAGGCGGCTCGGAACGCGATAGGGCGGCCAGGTGCGGCTCTATTACCGGACACTGGGGACTAATGGCGCCGCCGACGATGCTGACGGCCGCAGAGACTCGAACGAAAGGTGGACTTCCGTGAAGCGCACGTTTCAACCCAACAATCGTCGCCGCAAGAAGACGCACGGCTTTCGCGAGCGGATGAGCACCAAGAACGGCCGCAAGGTCCTTTCTCGTCGCCGCCGCAAGGGTCGCAAGCGCCTCACGGTCTGACCGCTTCCGTGGTGCCGGCAGGCGTCCCGCAGAACCCGCAGCTCCCAGACACCCCGCAGTCCCCGGCGGTCCTGCAGACCCCGCAGACTCCGGAGCCCACCAGCGAGCGATTCAGGCGCAGCGAAACCCTTCGCAAGACCAACGATTACCGCCGCTGTTACGCCGAAGGTCGGCGCAAGGGCGGCTCTTTCCTCGTCCTCCACAGCCTGAGCAACGACCAGGGTGCCCCGCGTTTCGGCCAGACCGCGAGCCGCAAAGTCGGCGGCGCCGTCGAACGCCACCGTCTGAAGCGCTGGGCGCGGGAGATCTACCGCCGCTGGCCCGAGCGCGCCCGCCTGCCGGCGGCCGACCTCATCGCCCACTTCAAGCCCGGCGCGGCCGGAGCGAGCTTCGCCGACTTTCGCCGCGAGCTCGAACGCCTGCTGGCCAGCCTCCTGCCCCGCGCGTACCCCCTTCCGGTCCAGGCGCGGCGCGGGACGACCGGGTCCGGCATGACGCGGCTGCTGATCGCCCTGCTGGTCGGCTACAAGCGCTGGCTGTCGCCGCTCTTGCCCCCGGCCTGCCGCTTCTCCCCGACCTGTTCCGAATATGCCCGCCTGGCCCTGATCGAACAGGGCCTCTGGCGTGGTTCTTTGAGCGCCGCCGTTCGGCTGTTGCGTTGCCAGCCGTTCGGCGCCGGCGGTATCGACTTGCCCGCCTCGGGCCGTCGCTGACCTTTCTTCTGGAGCCCGAGACTCTTGGACAACAAGCGCCTGTTGATTGCCGCCGTCCTGTCGATGGCGGTTCTGTTCGTCTGGCAGATGCTCTTCCCGCCGCCGGAGGCGACCCCGCCGCCGCGCGCCGGCCGTCGCCGCCGCGCCGGCAGCAACCCCCGGCCGCCGGCGCGAGTGCGGTCCGTCCCCGGCAGCAGTGCTCCGGGAGCCGCGCCGGCAGCCGCCGCGCCGCTCGCGGTCGCGGCCCGGAGTTGCCGCCGGTCGCGGCCACCGAGGAGCGCCGCGAGGTGCTCGAGAACGACGCGCTGCGCGCCGAGTTCACCAACCGCGGCGCCCGCTGGTCTCGCTCCGGGTCAAAGGCATGAACGGCGCGGTCGGCACGGCGGGTCCCGCCGGTGAGCTCGAACTGGTCGCGCCGCGCAAGGAGAGCCCGCTGCCGTTCGCGCTGCTCGGTCCGGGCGGCGAGCCGCTCGCCGCGAACGCCGCCCTCTTCGTCGCCACGCGCGAGACGACGAAGGACGGCGAGCGGCTGCGCTTCCAGTATCGCGACGGCCAGGGCGAGGTGGAGAAGAGCTTCCTCCTCGGCCCCGACGGTCGCATGGAGATCGTCGTCGCCGCGCCGGCCGTGCCGGGCTTCAATCTCCTGCTCGGTCCGGGCCTGCGGGCGCGCACGGCGGAGGAGCTCGCCAGCCGGTTCGAGCTGCGCCGGGCGGTCTGGAGCGCCGCCGGAGAGGTCGAAACGCACGACCCCGCGAAGGCCAACGAGCTGCTCGAGCTCCCGGGCGAGACCCTCAACTGGGTCGGCCTCGAAGACACCTACTTCCTGACCGCCGTGGTGCCGCTCCAGCCGGTGGCGAAGGCGCGCTTCCGCCCGGTGCTGCTGGTTCCGGCCGGCGAGGAGCGGACCTTCGACGCCGCGACCCGTGCCGGCGCCTCCGGCGGAGATCGCGGCCACCGACAAGGACCTGGCGCGCGACTTCACGCTCGAGATCGAGGCCCGGGAGGGCCGCATCGAGGCCACCTCCTACTGGGGCTCGAAGCAGCTCGACCGGCTCACCGCGATGCCGTACGGCCTCGACAAGACGGTGCAGCTCGGCATGTTCGGCTTCCTCGCCCGCCCGCTGCTCTACAGCCTGCAGTGGATCTACGCCAACGTGGTGTCGAACTACGGCTGGGCGATCGTCCTGCTGACGATCGTGCTCAAGATCGTGCTGCTGCCGCTCTCGATCTCGGCGTTCAAGTCGATGCGCAAGATGCAGCTGCTCAACCCGAAGATGCAGGCGGTGCGCGAGCGCTGGAAGGGGAAGCTGCGCGACAAGAACGGGCGCTTCAACTCCGACGCCCAGCGCCAGATGAACGAAGAGATCATGGGGCTCTACCGCTCCGAGGGGGTCAACCCGGCGGGCGGCTGCTTCCCGATGCTGATCCAGCTGCCGGTCTTCTTCGCCTTCTACAGCCTGCTCTCCTCGGCGGTCGAGCTCTGGCGTTCGCCCTGGATCGGCTGGATCCACGACCTCACCGCATCGGACCCCTACTACGTCCTGCCGATCGTCATGGGGCTGTCGCAGATCATCCAGCAGCGCATGACCCCGGCGCCGCCCGATCCGGTGCAGAAGCGCCTCATGCAGTTCCTGCCGGTGGTCTTCACGATCTTCTCGCTCGGCTTCGCGAGCGGCCTGGTGCTCTACTGGCTGACCAACAACATCCTGACCATCGCGCAGCAGAAGATCTACAACTCGATCAAGGACCACGAGCCGAAGGTCGAAGTCGTGGTCGCCAAGGGCGGCGGCCGCAAGGGGACGGGCTCATGAAGACGCGACGTTTCTTCGCCGGCAACACCCTGCCGCAGGCCCTGATGGCGGCGGCGCGCTACCACGGCCTGTCGCCGGACGAGTCTGGCCTATCGGCTGCGCGACAAGCGCCACGGCTTCGTGACCCGGGTCCGGCGGTTCATCGTCGAGGTCGATCCGGCGGCGCCGCAGCGCCTGAGCGCGAGGGTCCGCCGCCGGCCGCCGCGGCTGTCGCCCCGCCGGCAGCTGCCCGGTCGCTCGCCCGCCCCCCAGGCGGCACGCCCGCCGCCGCGCCGCCTGCGGCCCCTGCGCTCCCAGCGGCCCGAGCGAGCGCCGGTCGCGCCCGGAGGCCCCGCCCCGCCCCGCGGCTTCCGCCGCACCTGCGGCTCTGGCCGCCCGTCCGGTCCCGGGGCACCGGTGCGCCCGGCCCGGGCCACGTGGAGCCGTTTCTGCCGCCGGACGAAGAGTCGGAGCTGGCGGCGGCCGCCGCCGTTGGCCGCCTCCTGGCGCTCGCCGGCCTCGAGCTCACCGCGAAGGTCGAACGGCGGCCGGATCGCCTGGTCATCTCGCTCAGCGGCAAGGACGAAGCGCTGCTGCGGGACCTCGGGGAGGAGTTCCTGGACGACCTGGAGCACCTGGCGCCGCGCGCCATCCGCGGCCTCACCGGGCGCATGGTGCGCTGCCGGGTCGAAGGCGCTGGCCTGCGCAGCGCGCGCGAGGACGAGCTGCGGGGTCTGGCCGAGCGCGCTGCCGAACAGGTGGTGGCGAGCGGCGAAGCGGTGCTGCTCGAGCCGCTCTCGGCGGCCGACCGGCGCATCGTGCACCTGGCGCTGGTCGACGATCCGCGGGTGACGACCGAGAGCGAGGGCATGGGCGCCGAGAAGCGCATCCAGATCTCGCCCGCGACGCCATCCGCGCCGAACTGACGACGTCGCCTGCGGCTCTCCGGGGCTGGGCGGCGAGATGTTCCACGTGAAACATCCGCCCCGTCCGAGAGCCCCGCCCGAAATCCCCGCGGCGCCCTTTCCGCCCCAGCGGCCTCCCGATCCCGCCAAGATGCTCGCGCTGCCAGCCCTGACCGAAACCGAGTTCTCCCGGCAGCTCGGTGAGTTCTGTTCGGCGGACCTTGCGGCCGGAACGCTGCAGAGGCTCTTCGTGCACTACGAAGAGCTCCGCCAGTGGGCCGGGACGATCGCGCTCATCGGTCCGGGCGCGGTCGGCGAGCTGTTCGAGCGCCACTACGCCGAGTCGCTGGTGGCGCTGCCCTGGCTCCCAGCGCTCCCAGCGCTCCCAGCGCTCCCAGTACCCCCATCGCTCCCAGCACTCCCCTCGCTCTCGCCGCCGCTCCCGCAGGCCACCGACGGGTCCGGCGCCCGGCTGCTCGATCTCGGCTCCGGCGCCGGCTTCCCGGGCTGGATCCTCGCCGCCGCCCGCCCGGACCTCGACGTCACCCTGGTCGAAGCGCGCGAGCGCAAGTGGGCGTTCCTCGCCACCGCCGCGCGGCGCGCGCGATTGTCGTGCCGGTGCCTGAATGCTAGAGTTTCCGTGCATTCTCTCGCGGAGTTCCCCGGCCGGATCGACCTGGTCACCGTTCGGGCGCTGCGTCTCGAAGCGAAGACCTGGTCGGCCCTTCTGCCGCATCTCGCGCCGGGAGCCCAGGTCCTGCTCTGGAGCGGTGAGGTCGCCGAGCCGCCGCCCGCGCCGTTCGTCGCCGGGCGGACCTTGGCGCTCTCCGGGAGTCACCGATTCCTCCGGGAGTACTGCTTGCCGATCGGTTTGCCGGGCACGCATGACCGAGATTCTCGCCATCGCCAACCAGAAGGGCGGGGTCGGAAAGACCACCACCGCGATCAGCCTCGCCGCCGGCCTGGCGGCGCTCGAGAAGCGCGTCCTCCTGGTCGACTGCGACCCGCAGGGCAACGCCACCCGCGGGCTCGGCCAGACGGCGCGCTCGCCGCACCTCTACCATGTCCTGGTGGGGGAGAGCCCGATCGAGTCGGCCATTCTGCCTACCGGCTTCCCCTTCCTCGACCTTCTGCCCGCAGACCGCGACCTGGTCGGCGCCGAGGTCGAGTTCGTCGGGTTCGAGCAGTGGGAGACGGTCCTGCGCCAGCGGCTCGCGACGGTCAGCGAGCGCTACGACTTCATCCTGATCGACTGTCCGCCGTCGCTCGGCCACCTGACCATCCAGGCGCTGGTGGCGGCGACCGGCGTCCTCGTGCCGCTGCAGTGCGAGTACTTCGCGCTCGAAGGGGTGAGCGAGCTGCTGTCCACGATCCGCCGGGTGACCAGCGCGCTCAATCCGGCGCTCGAGCTTGCGGGCATCGTGCTCACCATGTACGACGACCGAATGAAGCTCACGCGCGACGTCGAACGCGAAGTCCGGGAGCACTTTCCGGGGAAGGTCTTCGAGGCCGTCGTGCCGAGCAACGTGCGGCTCGCCGAGGCGCCGAGTCACGGTCTCTCCATCCTGCAGTACGACATCAAGAGCCGGGGGGCGGAAGCCTACCTGGCCGTGGCGAGGGAGCTCTTGAGGCGAACCAGATGAACGACAAGAAGCGCGGGCTCGGGCGCGGTCTTTCCGCCTTGATTGCGACAGAGGCGGAGGCGCACGCACCCTCCCCATCACCCAGATCCACCCCAATCGTCTACAACCGCGGACCGAGTTCGACGATTCCCAGCTCGAAGAGCTCGCGGCCTCGATCCGGACCCAGGGACTCATCCAGCCGTTGATCGTAAGTCCAACAGGAAAAGGGACTTATACGATCGTCGCCGGAGAGCGGCGGTGGCGCGCGGCGCAGCGCGCCGGGCTCACGATCGTGCCTGTGGTGATCCGCCAGGTGCGCGACGACCGCGAGATGCTCGAGCTCGCCCTGGTCGAGAACCTCCAGCGCTCCGACCTGAACCCGATGGAAGAGGCCGAGGCCTACCGCACGCTGCAGGAGAACTTCCAGCTGTCGCAGGAGGAGATCGCGGCCCGGGTCGGCAAGGGGCGCCCGGCGGTCACCAACACCCTGCGCCTGCTGAAGCTCCCGGCGGCGATCCAGGACTTCCTGCGCTCCGGGCGGCTGACCGCCGGGCAGGTGCGGCCGCTGCTGGCGATCACCGATCCCGAACGCCAGCAGGAGCTCGCCCTGCGCGCCCTGCGCGAGGGCCTGTCGGCGCGCAGCATGGAGGAGCTCGCGAGCGGCAAGAAGCCGGGGGCGAAGAGCGCCAAGGGCGCCGAAGAAGAGCCCCGAGCCGCACGCGGCGGCGGCCGCCGAGCGCCTCACCCAGAAGCTGCAGACCCGGGTCGAGATCGACCGGCGCGGCAAGGGCGGTACGATCCGGATTCACTTTCACTCGGAAGAAGAGCTGATCCGACTCTACGAGCGCATCACCGAACCGACCGGACCGACTGGAGATGTGAAATGAACTTCCGCGGCAAGTCTTCCCCCGGGGATCTCTCCGGCTTCCTCGACGTCGGCAGCCACTTCGACGGCGAGCTCAAGTTCGAACAGTCGTTCCGCGTCGACGGCAAGGTGGTCGGCAAGGTGATCTCCGACGGCGACCTGGTGGTCGGCGAGAACGGCGAGATCGACGGCGAGATCCACGTCGGGCGCCTCTTCGTCTCGGGGTTGGTGAAGGGCGAGGTCCACGCCTCGCGGCGACTGTCGATTCACCCGCACGGGCGGGTCGAGGGCACGGTCTGCTCCCGCGCGCTGGTCATCGAAGAGGGCGGCGTTCTCGAGGGCCAGAGCTCGATGAAGAGCGAGACCGAAGAGCGCGCCGCGAGTGAAACACCCGCCGCCCCGTCGGCCGGACCTCCGCCAAGGTGGTCGGCAGGATTCCCGCGAAGCCCTGACGGCGCGCCGGGTCAGCGCCCCGCCGGAGGCGCCGGCAGGTCCTCGTAGCTCTGCAGGAAGGTGAGCGGCACGTCTGCAGCAGCGCCGGCTCGAACGCTTCGGTCAGCACGCGGCCGTCGAAATCGCGCGCGATCGGCAGCCGCGCGACGTAGAGCAGGGTCGGCACCAGATCGACGATGCGCGCCGTCGCCAGCTTCTCGCCGCGGCGCACGCCGTCGCCGCGCAACAGCAGGGCGCCGTCGGGGCCGCCGGCGAGCGTGCCGCTGGTCCGGCGGGCGCGCCAGACCTCGCCCAGCACCCGGCGCATTCCGGTCGGCGGAGCGACGCCGTAGGCCGACACCACCGCCAGCAGGCGCGGCTCCGGAAGCTTTTGCCAGAGATCCGCCAGGGTCGCGTCCAGGAAGGCCATGTAGTCGGTGAGCGCGGCCGCCGCGCGCCGGTCGGCGCCGGCGCGGGAACCCGACATCTCGGCCGAATGGAAACCACCCAGGGTCAGGAGCTCGACGTCGATCAGTCCGGGCAGGTCGAGAAAGAGCGCCGCAGGCGGCGGCGAATCGGCGAGCAGCGAGCCGGCGACGGCGGCGCGCCAACGGTCCTGCGCGCGCGCCGCGGCCAGGGTCTCCTGCAGGGGATCGGCGCTCGACTCGCCGGCATCGAGCGGCGCCCGCGGCGCGGCAGCGGACGCCGCCCTCTCGGATGGCGGTGCACCGCGCAGCAGCTCGAGGCGCCCCGCGAAAGCCGCGGGAAGCGCCGGCGAGGCTTCCGGGGCACCGCGAAACAGGGCGTCGGAGGCCTGCGCGAGGCCCGGGGGCGCGGACAGGAGCGCTTCGGGCGCCCCGATGACGGCGCTCTCGCGATCGAGCTCGGCGAGAATCTCCCAGACGGTGCGGACCTTGCGGTCGCTCTGCCGGACCAGGCGATGCTCGCCGAGCAGGCGGTCGAGGCCGAGCGCCGAAAATCCGAGCGGCAGGAGTCGGAGCTCGCCCCCGCCTGCAGACGCCCCGACCCATGGCGCCTCGAGCAGGGTCGGGCCCGCGAGCGCGTGGCGAAAGGGGAGCTTGCCGGAGACGAGGCTCGCCCAGAGCCCGAGCGGCCGCACCGGCGGGAAGCTCTCGAGGCGGGCATAACTGCCTTCGTCGAGGAGCGCGGCGAAGAACGGCAGGCGGCCCTGGCGCGCCAGCGGGAGCAGCAGATCGAGCGTCGCGCCTTCGATGCCGACGACCAGCAGATGCGGCGCGGGGCTCGCGGCGGGCCGCGCGAAAGGGGCCGGCCGGGCGACCAGCGGCGCGTAGGCCGAGCGCCGGGCGACCACGACGTAGAGACTGCCCAAGACGACCACAGCGAGAAGGGCGAGACTCTTCCGACCGTAGCGGCGATGGTGCTGGGTATGCAGCAGTGCGGTGTAGAAGCACAGGATCGCACCGAACGACAGCCAGAGCGCGGTGCGAATCAGGTTGGCGTTGATCCCCGGCGGCAGATAGAACGAGTAGTGCGAAGCGTGCACCCAGTCGCCCAGCGCCGCGGCGCCCAGCACCGCGGTCAGGCTCCAGGGCAGGAGGCGGCGCACGCGCACGTTCTTCAGCCGCGTGCCGAGCACGTGGGCGAGCAGGGAGAACGGTGCGAGCAGCAGGCCGAGGCGAAGCGTGCCTTCGACGAAGCCCCGGGTCGACAGCGCCAGGTGAGGATTCAGGAAGTAGAGCAGGCCGGCAAGCTGGAAGCCACCGAGCAGCGCCGGCAGGAGAGCCGCGAGCGCCCCCTCGAGCCGCGCCGGCAGCGGCCAGCGCAGGCGGGAGGAGGCGCGGCCGGATGCGGCGGAGGATGGGAGCGGGGTCGAAGTCACGGCGCGTTTGTTAGAGTCGACAGCCCGGATGCAACCCATCGATACCAGCGCTCGAGTCGTCGAAGTCGTGCCGCACCCGCTGCCCTACTACACGCTCGTCCTCGACGGGCCCGACGCCTGGCGCGAGGTGCTCCCCGGCCAGTTCGTGATGGTCGAAACCGCGGACGGCCTCGAACCTTACCTGCGGCGCGCTTTCTCGGTCCACGACCTAAGTAAAACAGATCACGGCGCCAGGATCGAACTGCTGGTGAAGATCGTCGGCCCGGGCACGCGCGCCCTCGCCGCCAGGCGCCCCGGAGAGCGCGTCGCGGTGCTCGGTCCGCTCGGCAAGCCGTTCGGCGCCACCGCCGATCCGGCGCATCCGCACGACATCCGGCCGGTCGCCCTCGTCGCCGGCGGCGTGGGTTCGGCGCCGCTGCTGCTCCTGGGCCGGCGCCTGCTCGCCGAGGGTGCGCGCTTCGACTTCTTCTACGGCGGACGCAGCAACCTCGACCTGGCGCGTTCGGAGGCGTTCGCGGCGCTGGCCCTGGCGAGCGGCGGCAGCCTGATCGCCACCACCGAGGACGGCAGCGTCGGCGAGCGCGGCTTGGTCACCGCCCCGCTGGCGGCCCGCCTCGCCGCCGGCCGCTACCGCAAGATCTTCTCCTGCGGTCCGATGGGCCTGCTGAAGCGCCTCGCCGAGCTGAGCGCCGAGCACGCGGTGCCCGGCGAAGCGGCGCTCGAGACGCCGATGGGCTGCGGCTTCGGCGCCTGCCTCGGCTGCGCGGTCGAGATGCCGGACGGGCGCTTCGCGCTGTGCTGCAAGGACGGACCGGTGTTCGCCTTCGACGCGGTGAAGTGGTGAGCGGCCCCGGCGGGCCGGTGCTCGCGGTCGAGCTCGGCGGACTGGCGCTGCCGAATCCGATTCTCACCGCCAGCGGCACCTTCGGTTACGGCCTCGAGTTCGCCCATCTCGCGGCGCTCGACCGCCTCGGCGGCATCGTCACCAAGGGGCTCTCCCTCACGCCGCTCAAGGGCAACCCGCCGCCGCGCATCGGCGAGCCGCGCGGCGGGATGCTCAACTCGATCGGCCTGCAGAACATCGGCATCGAGAAGTTCCTGGCCGACGTCCTGCCCGGTCTCGGGCGTTTTCCGGCGCGGGTGGTGGTCAACCTCTTCGGCTACGAGTTCGACGACTACGCCCGGCTCGCCGAGCGCGTCGACGCCTTCCCCGGCGTCGCGGCGGTCGAGCTCAACGTCTCCTGCCCGAACGTCACCAAAGGCGGCATCGAGTTCGGCCACGATCCCGTGCTCCTCGAGCGCCTGGTGCGCAGCGTGCGCGATGTGACCGGGAAACCGATCGCGGTGAAGCTGTCGCCGAACGTGACCTCGCCGGTGGCGATCGGCGAAGCGGCCAAAGCGGGCGGCGCCGACATCCTCTCGGCGATCAACACGGTGCTCGGCATGGCGATCGATCCCTGGACGCGGCGGCCGCGGCTGCACACCACGCGCGGCGGACTGTCCGGCCCGGCGATCAAGCCGATCGCGGTGCGCATCGTCTACGACGTGGCGAAGAAGGTCGGCCTGCCGGTCATCGGTATCGGCGGCGTCGAAACCGTCGACGACGTCATCGAGTTCCTGCTCGCCGGCGCGTCGGCCGTGCAGGTGGGCACGGCCCTCTTCCGCAACCCGCGCGCCGCCGAGCAGCTGGTCGACGGCCTCGCGGCGCGGCTCGTCGAGATGAAAGTCGACCGCGTCTCCGAACTGATCGGCGGAGTGCGGCCATGGAGGGCGGATGAGCGCAGGCGTCGAATCAGCGGGGCTGGACCAGGTCGCCGTCGCGCTCGACACCAACGATCGCGCGACCTTCGAGCGCTGGTGCGCGTTCTTCCGGCCGCGGGTCGGCGTCCTCAAGGTCGGACTCGAAGCGTACGTGCGCTGGGGGCCGCCGGCGATCGAGATCGCGCGCCGGCACGCGCGGGCCATCTTCCTCGACTTGAAGCTCCACGACATCCCCAACACCGTCGCCGGCGCGGTGCGCTCGGCGCGCGAGCTCGAAGTCGACTATCTGACCCTCCACGCCGCCGGCGGCCCGGCGATGATCGCCGCGGCCGCCGAAGCCGCCGACGGCCGGTGGCGATCCTGGCGGTGACCGTCCTCACCCACCTCGACGAAGCGACCCTCGAGCGCCTCGACCTGCCGGGCGGCAGCTCCCATCGCGTCCTGCTCTGGGCGCACCTCGCGCGGCCGGCCGGGGCTGCGGGCGTCGTCTGCTCACCGCTGGAGCTCGCGGCGCTGCGGCGGCCGAAACGCGGCCGTTCAAGCTGGTGGCGCCGGGAATCCGGCCGGCGGGTCCAGCCCCCTGCCTCCGAGCGACGACCAGCGACGAACGGCGACCGCGGCGACGGCGATCGCGACCGGCGCCGACCTCATCGTCATCGGCCGGCCGCTCGCCCAGGCGCCGACCCGAGGCCGCGCTCGTCGCACTGACGAGCGAGCTCGCCGGCAGCTCGCGCTCCGCGCGCTACTAGCCCGCATTTCTCACCAACTTCCTACTGCGGCGCCGCACCTGCCCGCGTCTGCTGCGTTGCGCTCACGACCCGTCCACCGGACGGGTGCCCCGCGTGCTCGACGGGCCGACCGGCCCGCCTGCGCGCACCTCGGTCGCGACGCCTTGCAGCCGCGGGCATATGCGACGCCTCGCGACGAAAGCTGGTGAGAAATGCGGGCTTGCCGATCCTGCTCGAAGGGAAGACTACTCGCCGAGCCGCGTCCGCCAGCTCGGTCATCGCCGCGCTGAGCTCGGCCACTGCCGTTTCGTGAGTCGCTCCTCCAGCGCTGGCCTTTCCGAAGCGACGACGGCCGTCGCGGCCGTCCGCCGGAATTGGGTTGGCTCTCCGGCGCGAAGTGCGGCGGCTGCGCGTGCACGCCCGCCAGCTGGTTGCGCTGCACCTCTTCGGTGCCGGCTGATGGGATCCAGCCGGGGTCGCGCGAGTTGCACTGGGCTGTCGCGGCAGCTGGCGAGGGTGAGCGCGTCGGGGCCGTCGGCGAGGCGCGCGAGCGCTGCCTCGACCTCACCCGCGGTGGCGAACGGATGCAGCCGCGCGGTGCGCCCGGAGCTCCGCTACGGTCTGTGCGCCGCGCAGCAGGAGCATCGCCACGACCGCAGGTCGGGGCGCCGCCGGTGTCGATGCCAACGGCGATCGAGACAGTGCTCGTAGCGCTCGCTCCGGCTGCTGTGGACGCGAAAGACGAGCGCGTCGGCGCGCAGCCGGTCGAGCGCGGTGACGACGTCGGTCTCGGAGTAGTCGGTGACCGGGTCGCGGCTGGTCTTCTGGTTGCAGGCCTGGAGAAGTGCGCTCACCGTGAGCGGGTAGAGATCGGGAGTCGTGCGCTCCTTCTCCATGAGCGCCCCCAGAATGCGCACTTGAGCAGCTGAGAGGGGTCGGGTATAGGCCATGAGCTCGAGACGCGGAGGCCCCGCTCGCTACCAGATGAAGATCGGGCGATCCACCTGCAGATCGAACTCCCATTCGTAGGTGTAGCCCGGGAACCGGAGCGGCACGGTGAATTCGGCGCAGTTCATGCGGACCTTGTCGCCGGGCTTCTCCACCTTGACGAACTTGGCATCGACCGGCAGGTCGAGCTCGTTCGCCTTGCTGACGATGCGCTTCTCGATCGTCTCGGCGGGTGTGTTGCCGGCCCACTTCGCCTGCTCGACCATGAAGTCGTAGAGCTCGGAGGTCGCGATCTTGACCGGAATGGCCTTCCAGCCGACCATGATGCCGGCGGCGAGCAGGAGGCCCCAAAGGATGCAACCGACCTTGCTGTCACCCGCCTGGTTCTGACGTCGCGTCATCGAAAATCCTCCTCCTGCGGACCGCTGAGCCGGCCATCAGTCTAACGTACCTGCCGGAGAATCCGGCTCCGTCCGGCTGCCGTACCGGACCGCGACCACGGACGGCCAGCACCCGCCCCTCGACGGCACTGTCGGGCACCGGCCCGAAGCGCCGGGAGTCGAGCGAGCGTTCGCGGGCATCGCCCTCCAGCCAGAGCATGCCGGGCGCGAGGACGCCGCCGCCTTGCCAGTCGCCGGCGACACCGACGCAACGCTTCACGAAATGCTGGTGGGGGTCGAACGGCGGCCGGAAGAGCACCACGTCGCCCTGG
>CAWBFZ010000008.1:0-359649 GCA_963788175.1 Thermoanaerobaculia bacterium | reverse complement strand
CGATAGGCCGGGATCTCCTCGATTCCGAAGCCGCCGCCGGCGAGCATCGGGGCGAGGTCGCCGAGCGGTTGGCGGACCACCGCGAGGTAGGCCGGTCCGCCCACCGGCGGCAGGGGATAGACCTTGAGCAGGTCGGCTCCGAGCTCGTGGGCCGCCACCAGCTCGGAAGGCGTCAAGCCGCCCATGCACAGGAAGAGCGCGTTGTCGTGGGCAATGCCGGCGACGGCGGCGCTGACGTTCGGCGTGACGAGAAACTCGCTGCCCGCCGCGACCGCGGCGCGGGCGCGCGCCGGAGTCGTGACCGTCCCCATGCCGATGCGAATCGCAGAGCCGGCGGGGCGCAGGTCGAGCAGCTCGCGGACGAGCTCGGTGGCTCCCGGGACGGTGAACGTGACCTCGATCATCTCGAGTCCGTGGCGCATGAAGGCGCGCGCCTGGCCGGCCGCGACGGCGCGGTCCGCATGGCGCACGACCGCGATGATCGGGGCCCGCGCCAGGCTCTCCGCAACCGCAGTTTTGAGTGGCTTCACCGGCGAACTCACGGTCTGAAGTCTATCATTCGAACCGCGCCCGGGAGCCGCGTGCGATGGCGTTCCGGGTGCGGCGCAGGAGCCCGGAAAGGAGCGCCGCCTCGCGCTCGGAGAGCCCGGCGCGCGCGAGCAGCTGGCGCAGATCCCGTGCCACCCGATGGATCGTCGTGTCGCGCGCGAAGCCGACCTCGGCGAGCAGTTCCTGCAGCCGGCCGAAGAGATGGTCGAGCTGAAAGACCGTGGCGCGCGACACCGGCTCGAGAGCGATCGCTCCGGGCGTTCCGCGCGCCACGTAGAGCTCGTAGGCGAGCAGAAGGACGGCCTGCGCCAGGTTCAGAGTCGGGTTCGCCGGCGCCGCTGGAATGCTCACCAGGACATTGGCGAACGCCAGCTCGTCGCTCGTCAGGCCCGAGACCTCGGCGCCGAAGACCAGGGCGACACGGGCGCCGGAGGCGTTTCGGACGAGGTGCTCCGGCAGTTCACGGGGCGCGAGGACCGGATGCGGCCAGAGCCGTTCGCGGAGGGAAGCGGTCGCGACCACGAAGTCGAACTGCGCGAGCGCCGCCGCGAGGCTGGCGTGGCGCTGGGCGCCGCGCAGGATGTCGTGGGCGTGCATCGCGAAGGCGTAGGCGGGGTCACCGAGCTCGGGGGCGGGCTCCACCAGGAGGAGCTCGGTGAGCCCCATGTTGGCCATCGCCCGGGCGACGGCGCCGATGTTGCCTTCGTGCTGCGGGCGGACGAGGACGACGGCGGGCAGCGTCACTGCCGGCGGACCGCCGACCAGTTCGACGACGCGACGACCGCGGTCGCGCCGCTGCCCAGCAGCCAGAGCACCGACGGCTTCGGGCGCAGGGACCCGAGCCGGATCTGGCCGCCGTTGGCGCCGAGCACGCTCATCGCCATGGCCAGCGGCTCGGCGTCTGCGGCGAGCTTGGTCACCGTGACCACACTCGAGACGCTGGTGGCGGGTTTGCCGCTGCGCAGATCGAAGGCGAGCGCGATCTGTTCCCTGCCGACCTGCAGCGCTTCCGACGACGGGTCGGCGACCGCGAGCGCCTCGTCCACCAGCAGCACCAGACTCTCCGGGTTGCCGGAGGCCGAGAGCGTGGGCAAGGGGACGGGCCATCCCCTGCCTCCGGGGCCGGCGCCCATGCCGCGGGTCACCGATCCGAGCCCGACCCGGGCATTCTTGGCGCCCATGTCGGCGAGCGTCCGGACCGCAATATCGACCGCCCAGCCGCGCACGAAACCTCGAAGATCGAGCTCGCTGCCAGGAGAGATCGCGATCGTCCGGGTCTCGGTGCTCAGAGTCACCCGGTCACATTTCGCCGTCGCCGCAGCCTCCTCGAGCTGGTCAGGGGTGGGGAGGGCGCCGCTCCGGGCGCTCCTCGTCCACAGCCGATAGACGGCGCCACCGGCCGGACCGGACGCGCCATCGCTCCAAGTGCAGAAGGACGTCGCGCGGCGCATCAGGCCAAGGAGGTCGTCCGAGAGCGCCGCCTTGCCGCCGGCGTCCGGCGCGGCGAGCACGCTGAGCTCCTGCTCAGCGCGCACGACGGCATCCCAGGCGGCGTTGAGGGCTTTTTCGCCAGCCGGCCTGGGCAGATCGCGGACTTCAATCTCAAGCTGCGCGCCGAGCGCGGAACCGACGATCCGCAAAGGGGCGGACCTCTCGTCGCCCGGAACGCCCGGCGGCGGCATGACCGCACTCCCGGCGGCGGCTGAAAGAGGCGTGGAGAGCACCAGCACGAGCGCCATCCGGACGAGTCTGCGGTGAGCATTTTCCACGAATTCATCATATGCGGGAGCTTTTCGCCATGCTGCCTCTTGCGGACGAGGACCGGGTTGCAGCAGAATGCGCACACGAGTTACACCGGCAACCATCGCGCATCGGGACGAAGACCAACATGACAACCGACCGGCCGAGAGCTTTTCTGCTTCCACTTGCACTGTGCACCCTCCTCGTTGGGTGTGGCAAGGTGCAGGCGCGCATGGAGTTCAAACAGGGCAACTCTTCTTACAAGGTAGAGAACTACCGAGACGCGATCAAGTACTACAAGAAGGGGCTGGCACTCGACCCGGCGTCCAAGCAGGTCTGGCGCTCGGTGGGACTGGCGGCGATGGCGATCTACCGGCCCGGAGACGCTTCCAAGCCGAATCTCGCTTATGCGGAAGAGGCTCTGGATGCGTTCGCCAAGTACTCCCAGGCCTTTCCGAACGAGCCCAAGATTCAGGATTACATCCTGTCGATCCTGCTGAGCTCGGAGCGCTACGATGAAGCGCTCACGCGGCTCCGCGCGCGGTCCGCGCAGAACCCCGGTGACAAGGCCAACAATCTGGCGATCGCCACGGTGCTCATCCGGGCCGGGAGGCTGGACGAGGCGCTCGCCTATGTCAAGAGTCTGGGCGCGCGGGCCGACAGCATGGCGCACTACACCGTCGGCGTTGCCTGCTTTGAGAAGGTCCGCAACGACAAAGAGCAGCTGATTGTTCCCGAGCAGCGCATGGTGATCGTCGACGCCGGCATCGAGGAGCTGCGCAAGTCGGTTGCCATGACCCCGGATTCCTTCGATTCTCTGGTCTACCTGAACCTGGTCCTGCGACAGAAGGCGAGACTCGAAGTTGACCCCGTAATACAGCAGGCCTTGATCGCCGAAGCGGTGACTCTCCAGGACAAGGCCAGAGTCATCGTCGCCGCCCGCAAGGCCAAAGAAGCCGCCGCTTCCTGAGGCGACGGGAGAGACCATGTTCGAATCCGCATTGATCGAGTCGCAGAAGAAGAAGTCGCCGCGAAGCCGGGTGCTGATCCTCCAGATGGCGGTGCTCCTGCACGTGCTCGTGGTCGGAGTCGTGCTGGCGGTGCAGTACTGGACCGTCGATCCGGTGGACGAGCCTCCGATCCAGATCTCCTTCTTCCAGGCTTCAGCGCCGCCGCCGCCGCCGCCGCCGCCGCCCCCCCCTCCCCCGCCAAGGCCGCAGGCTGCGCCCAAGCCGGTGGTGCCGGTGGTGCAGACCGCGATTGTGCAGCCGGTGAGCGTGCCGGAGGATATTCCCGAGCCGACCCCCTACGAGGAGCCCGAAGGGGAAGAGGGCGGCGTCGAGGGTGGCGAGGAAGGCGGAGAGGTCGGCGGCGTCCCGGAGGGCACCGGCGAGATCCTCCGGGTGGGTGGCGAGATCTCCAAGCCGGTGCGCCTCGGTGGCGCCCAGCCGGCCTACACCGAACTGGCGCGCAAGGCGCGAATCCAGGGCGTGGTCATCGTCGAAGCGATCATTGACAAAGCGGGCATGGTGACCAACGTCCGTGTCCTGAAGGGTCTCCCCATGGGTCTGGACCAGTCGGCGGTGGATGCGATCAAGAGCTGGCGCTTCAAACCGGCGACGCTGAACGGGCGACCCGTGAGCGTCTACTACTCACTGACAGTCAACTTCAGACTGCAATAAAACCGAACTGAAAGAGGAAGAGGAGAGGAGCTATGGACTTTAGCCCAATGCATTTGTGGGAGTCGATGACATGGATCGCCCAGGGCGTGGTGATCATCCTTGTCATCCTCTCCGTGTACTCACTGTACGTGGTGATCGATCGCTGGTTATTCTTCAGGAAGGCCAAGAAGCAGTCTCTCGACTTCGCGAAGCAGGCCACCGCGGCGCTGGCCAAGGACCAGATTCAGCAGGCGATCGACGTGGCAAGGAAGTTCCCCGCCAGCCACCTGGCGCGCGTCACCCGCGCCGGCCTGATCGAGTTCCAGCTCGACTCGACCCGCACCGCGGGTCTTTCGGGCGCGGATATGGTCGAGGCGGCGCGCCGCGCGATCGAGCGCGAGACGCTGATCACCTACTCGGACTTCAAGAAGGGTACCGGCTCCCTGGCCACGATCGCGACGACCGCGCCGTTCATCGGTCTGTTCGGCACCGTCGTCGGCATCATCAACGCCTTCCGCGGCATGTCGACCGGTGCGGGCGGTATCGCCGCCGTCTCGGGCGGTATCGCTGAAGCGCTGGTCACGACGGCGCTGGGTCTCTTCGTCGCCATTCCGGCGGCCTGGATGTTCAACCACTTCAGCGGCATGCTGGAGCGTTTCAGTGTCGAGATGTCGAACTCTTCGTCCGAGCTCGTCGACTTCTTCATCAAGAAGCACGGAGGCAGCGATGCAGTTGGGGTCCGCGTTTAAGAAGAAGACGGGATCAGACAGCGAGAGCGACATTGCGGCGGACATCAACGTCACGCCGCTGGTCGATGTCTGTCTGGTGATGCTGATCATCTTCATGGTCGTCACTCCCCTGCTGCGTGCCGGCGCCGACGTCAACTTGCCGCTGACCGACCGGCCTCCCGGGATGCCGGAGGGGCCGAAGCAGAAGACCATCTCGATGACAGTGCGTGCCGAAGTCGTGATCGACGGGGTCTGGATCCCCGATCAGAACCTCCTCGGCTACTTCAAGGACCTGTACGAGAAGTCGCCCGAGAAGGAACTGGTGATCAAGGCGGACAAGGGCCTGAAGTACAAAGAGGTCCGGCGCATCATGCAGCTCGTCAATCAGGCCGGATTCGACGGTGCCGGGCTGGTGACGGACAAGCGCGAGAAACTAGAAGGCTGAGCGGGGCGGACCGGAGGACAGGACGATGAGCATGAACGTAGGTGGTGGCGGGGGCGTCAAAGCGTCGATCAACGTCACACCCATGGTGGACGTGGTCTTGGTGTTGCTGATCATCTTCATGGTGATCCAGCCGATGCTGCAGGTGGGCTACACCGTCGAGACCCCGCCCGAAGTGAAATCTGCGACACCGCCGCCCCAGGTCAGCGACCAGGTGATCATCCGGATGGACGAAGACGGCCGGACGTTCATCAACAAGACGGAGATTCCGATGGCCCAGTTTGGCGATCGGCTGCGGGCGGCGATGAGCGGGCGCGAGAAGAAGCTCGCCTTTTTCGCCGCCGACGGTGAGCTTTCCTACGAGAAGGTAGTCAACTTCATGGATCTCTGCCGGAACAACGGCGCGCAGAAGCTCGGAATCGTCTTCGAGGATCTCCACATCGCAACGGCGCCTTGAGTTTCGCTGCAACCACTCCCTAGCCGTCCTCCTCTCACCTGAAGAAATTGAGTTGGCTTCCAACCCGGACCCCCGGGGTGGAAGCGGACCCGACGGGTGATTTCTTTGTGATATCCTAACGCTAGCCTAGGAGGGCACAATGAAAGAACGGCAAGCGACAACGTGGAATGGCCTGACGATGCTCCTTTTCCTGTTGGCAGCCATCGGCGCGAGCATCGCCATGGTCGTCTTGGGTGTGCAGGGCGGCGCTCCCGGCCGGATCGTGGCGGGATTGGTTGGTGCGGTGACCGCCGTGTTCCTGCTCGCCGGTCTCTTCATGGTCGAGCCGAACCAGGGGCGTGTCCTGACCCTTTTCGGTGCCTATCGCGGCAGTGAGCGGCGCGCCGGACTGCGCTGGGCGAACCCGTTCATGACCAAACGGGCGATCTCGCTGCGGGTGCGCAATTTCGAAACCGCGCATCTCAAAGTCAACGACGCCGACGGCAATCCGGTCGAGATTGCGGCGGTCGTGGTCTGGCGGGTCATCGATACCTTCGACGCGGTCTTCCTGGTCGACAACTACGAGGACTTCGTCCACGTCCAGTCCGAGTCGGCGCTGCGCAACCTCGCCACTCAGTACACCTACGACTCCCATGCCGAGCACGAGAAGTCGCTGCGCGGCAACACCATCGAGGTCGCCGACCAACTGCGGCGGGAGATCCACGACCGCCTCGTGCAGGCCGGGGTCGATGTGCAGGAGGCCCGGATCACCCACCTCGCCTACGCGCCGGAGATCGCTCAGGCGATGTTGCAGCGCCAGCAGGCGACGGCGATCATCGCGGCGCGCCAGAAGATCGTCGAAGGCGCGGTTGGAATGGTGGAGATGGCCCTGGAACGCCTCTCCGAAAAAGGGATCGTCTCACTCGACGAAGAGCGCAAGGCGGCGATGGTGTCGAATCTCCTCGTGGTCCTCTGCAGCGAGCGCGCGGCGACGCCGGTGGTGAACGCCGGGACGCTCTACAACGGCTGACGGCGGCCCTCTGGCGGAACGAAAGCCCTTCCTGCTGCGGCTCGACCGCGAGCTCCACGCGGCCCTCGAACACTGGGCCGCCGACGAGCTGCGGAGCCTGAACGCGCAGCTCGAGTATCTGCTGCGCCGGGCGCTCAGGGAGTCGGGTCGGGAGCGCTCTCAGACGCCACCGCGTGATCCAGTGCGGAAGTCTCCCGAAAGGGCAGCGAACGAAAAGGAAGGAAAGTGATGAGCGACAGGCGGTGCGGCAAGTGCGGTGGATCTCAGAAGGAGGGCTTCCTTCTCGACAGCGCGCACAACGCGGTCCGCGTCGGGCATTGGGCCGAAGGCGAACCGGAGTACTGGATCCTGCGCATCCTGCGAATGAAGGGGCGCCGGAAGCTCCCTATCCAGGCCTGGCGGTGCACGCGGTGCGGCCTGCTCGAGACCTACGCCAACGGACCGTCCACCTGAGGCGGTCCGGTGCGGCGGTCAAAGGGGGCGAACGCGGACGCGGATTCGCCGCCAAGGGGAAGCGGCGAGCTCTACCGCAAGCGACGCAGCGGACGCGAACGGCCCCGGGGCGAGGAAGCGGCAGGAGAGCTCGAACGCGGTAACCCCCGCGAAAGGAAACGGCTGCAGCGCGATCTCGACCGGTTCGTCTGCGGGAGGACCTGCGGTGGTGCCACCCTTTCGGGCGGCGACCTCGAGGCGCCACGGCGCGAGCTCGACCCAGGCCGCCTGGCCGGTGCACACCGCCAGCGAGAGACGGTCGGCGAGCGCCAGCCAGGGGTCGTCGACCTCCAGGGAGGCGGGGCTCTCTCCAGCCGCCGCCAGCAGCTCCTGGCGGCTTTCGAGCATCTGGCACCGAAAGCTCTCCCAGGCAGGATCCGCCTCCCAGGGCGAGAGCAGCCGGAGGCAATGAGTGGCCAGTAGGGCAGCCATGTAGGGGCTCTCGGCGGCGAAGCGCTCGACACCGCGGCGCCAGATCTCTTGCCGGAGGTCGGCCGCAACGGCGCGAAAATCGAGCGCCGACACCCGCTCGGCGTCGAGGCGCGGCGCCGCGTCGGCCTCCCACCATCCGTTGTCGTGCTCGGCGATCGCCCGCAGCAGGAGCTCTCGCCGCGGATGCTCGAGGAGCTCCGGGAGGCGAAACAGGCGCAGGAGGTCGGCCGCCAAGCGCGCGTGGTCCGATTGGGTCACGAGTCGGCTGCCCGGCGGCGCCGTAGTCACGATCATCCCGATACCTCCTCCCAGCCGGCAACCCTACCCCGGACAGGCTGCCAACCGAGGGCGAGCGAGGGCGCGCAGACGCTCTCCCCGCCCGGAAGGATGTTGCACGGGGCGATAGAATTCTCGCATGGACAAAATCACGCGCGAAGAAGCGCTCGAGTACCACTCCCGCGCTCCCAAAGGAAAGATCGAAGTCTTGCCGTCGAAACCGACGGCCACACAGCGCGACCTCTCGCTGGCCTACACGCCAGGGGTCGCTGAGCCCTGCCTCGCGATCGAAAAAGACCCCCTTCTCGCCTACGAATACACCGCCAAGGGCAACCTGGTGGCGGTCATTTCCAACGGCACCGCCGTCCTCGGGCTGGGGAACATCGGTGCCCTGGCCGGCAAGCCGGTCATGGAGGGCAAGGGCGTCCTCTTCAAGCGCTTCGCCGGCATCGACGTCTTCGACATCGAGGTCGCGACGGAGGATCCCGAGGAGTTCATCCGGGCGGTCAAGCTCCTCGAGCCGACCTTCGGCGGGATCAATCTCGAGGACATCAAGGCGCCCGAGTGCTTCGAGATCGAACGCCGCCTCAAGGCGGAGATGAACATCCCGGTCTTCCACGACGATCAGCACGGCACGGCGATCATCTCCGGCGCAGCGCTCGTCAATGCGCTCGAGATCGCCGGCAAGCGCATCGAGGATGTGAAGCTGGTGCTCTCCGGCGCCGGTGCCGCCGCTTTCGGCTGCCTGCGCCTCTACCTCGAGCTCGGGATCCGCAAGGAGAACATCATCCTCTGCGATCGCAAGGGCGTCATCTATCGCGGCCGCCCGAAGGACACCGACGCCCAGAAGATGGAATTCGCCGCCGAGACCACGGCCCGGACCCTCGAGGAAGCGCTGGTGGGTGCGGACGTGCTCGTCGGGCTCTCGGTCGCCGGCGCCGTCACGCCTCAGATGCTGCTCAAGATGGCTCCGAACCCGATCATCTTCGCCATGGCCAACCCGACGCCGGAGATCGGCTACGACGAGGCCCTCGCAGCGCGCCCCGATGCCATCGTGGCGACCGGTCGCAGCGACTATCCCAACCAGGTGAACAACGTCCTCGGCTTCCCGTTCCTCTTTCGCGGGGCGCTGGACACCCGGGCGTCCGACATCAACGGTGCGATGAAGCTCGCGGCGACCCGCGCCCTCGCGGCGCTGGCGCGCGAGGACGTGCCGGACTCCGTGCTCAAGGCCTACGGGCTCAAGTCGCTCAAGTTCGGCCGTGACTACCTCATCCCCAAACCGTTCGACTACCGGGTCCTCCTGACCGTGGCTCCGGCGGTCGCCAAGGCGGCGGAAGACAGCGGAATCGCCCGCGTCTCGGTGGGAACTTTCGAGGACTATCGTGACCGGCTCGAGCACCTGGTCTCGCGGCGCCTCGAGCTCATGCGGGGAATCATCGATCGCGCCAAGGAGAACCCCAAGCGCATCGTCTTTCCGGAGGGCGAGGAGGACAAGATCTTGCGCGCCGCGAAGATCCTCGTCGACCAGGGGCTGGCGCATCCGATCCTGCTGGCCCGTCGCGACCAGATCGCCGGCAAGCTCGCCGAACTGGGGCTGCCGGAGGACAAGATCACGATCGTGCACAACGAGAGTTCGCCGCAGTACGAGCGCTACGCCCGACGGTTCCACGACCAACGGCGACGGGAGGGCGTCACCCTCGAGGACGGCTACAAGCGCATGCGCTCGCGGAACTACTTCGGCAGCATGATGGTCGCCGAGGGGGATGCCGACGGGCTCATTTCGGGCCTCACCTACGAGTACGCCGACACCATCCGCCCGGCGCTCCAGGTGATTCACACCCGCAAGGGCGTGAATCGTGTCGCCGGGGCCTACATCCTGATCCTCAAGGACCGGCTCTTCTTCTTCGCCGACACCACGGTCAACATCGATCCGGACGCCGAGACCCTGGCGGAGATCGCGATCCTGACCGCGGAGTTCGCCCGCCGGTTCGACGTCGAACCGCGGGTGGCGATGCTGTCGTTCTCGAACTTCGGGTCGAACTCCCACCCCTCGGCCAGGAAAGCCCGCCGGGCGGTGGAGATCGTCCGGGAGCGCGCCCCGGAGCTGGCGATCGACGGCGAGATGCAGGCCGACACGGCGGTCATGGCTTCAGTGCTTCAGGAGACCTACCCCTGGTCGACGCTCGGCGGACCGGCGAACGTGCTCATCTTCCCGGAGCTGAATTCGGCCAATACCGCCTACAAGTTGATCTGGCGCCTGGCCGGGGCCGAGGCGATCGGGCCCGTCCTGCTCGGGATGGCGAGGCCGGTCCACGTCTTGCAAAGGGGTGTGGAGGTGTCGGACATCGTCAACATGGCCGCACTCTGCGTCGTCGACGCGCAGGAATACGAGGCCTCGAAGGGCTAGCCCGGACTTCTTACCAGCATTCGTAGCGAGGCGTCGCAGATGCCGGTGGCTGCAAGGCGCCGCGACCGAGGCGAGCGCAGGCGGGCCTGAAGGCCCGTCGAGCACGCCGACAGAGCGCAACGCAGCAGACGCTGGCATATGCGGCGACGCAGCAGAAGGTTGGTGAGAAGTCCGGGCTAGGGACCTCCCGTCGTTCGGCCTGGGAGAGGATCCGGCGGGGGTTTTGGCACCCGACGTTGAGGATTGCCGTAATAGGACATTAGAATCCCCCATCAACCCTTGGAGGTCACACTATGAAGCGCATCATCGGATGGTCGACGGTTCTGGCATTGCTGCTGGCGGTTGCGCCGGTTCCGGTGCAGGCGGCAGACAACACGAAGCCCCGCATCGCGGTTCTCGAGTTCAAGAACAAGGCGGACGGGCAGTGGTGGTACCACGGCGGCGCGGCGGCCATGCAGGACGTCTTCGTGACCGAGCTCGTCAAGAGCGGCAAGTTCCGCGTCATCGACCGCGAGCAGCTCGCGGCGCTGATGGCAGAGAAGAGCCTCTCGCTCTCTGGCGATGTCGACCCCAAGACGGCGATCAAGGCGGGCAAGCTCCTCGGTGTGCAGTACTTTCTCACCGGTGCGGTGACGGAGTACGGCGCACAGGGCACCTCGGCGAGCGCGCCGGGCATTGGCGGCCTGCCGGGCTTCTCCGGCGGCAAGAAGACCTTCACCGCGGCCGCCAACGCGCGCATCATCGACACGACCACGGGTGAGATCCTGTGGGCCGACGAGGCCCGCGGCGAGGACTCGAAGTTCAAGCTCAACATCGGCGGCTTCGGCGGCGGCGTCGACTACGACGATCGCCAGTTCGACAAGGTCATGAAGCCGGTCGTGCAGCAGCTCGTCGCGAGCATCAAGGCCGCCGACCTGTAAGCCGGGCGATCAACACCGCAAACGAAAAGAGGCGCCCGCGAGGGCGCCTCTTTTCTTGCTGCCTCTGCTGCTGCGGATCGGCAGGGGCGACGGCCGGGTTGCCCCGGCGACCGGCGTCAGTTCCCGGTCAGGTTGAACGCCACCTTGAGCTCCATCCACATCCGCACCGCCACGCCGCTCTTGGTCGCCGGAGTGAAGGCGCATCCACGGGCGTATTCCATCGCCGCCTCGTCCATTCCGAAGCCGGCCGGGCTGCCCGCCGTCTGAACGTCGGCGGCGCGACCCGTCTCGTCGACCAGCACGCGAACGGTGACCGTCGCCTCCTTTTTCATGCGCTGGGCGAGCGGCGGGTAGCGCAGGCTGGCGCGACGGGCGACCTTCGGTGGAGTCACGCCGGCGCCCATCGTGACCAGGTCGCCGACCCGGACCGTGCCGTCAACGGCCGGTTGCACCGGCGCCGCCACCGTGGTTGCCGCCGGCGGCGCGGGCTTGGGCTCCGCTTCGGTTGGCGCAGGAGCCACCGTGCTCTCCGCCGGCGTCGCAGCTACAGGCGCCGGCGCGCCTGCCGTCGCCCGCGCCGGGGGCGGTGCCACCTGCGGAATCGTCGCCGGCCTGGGGGCCGGATTTGCCGCCACGGCGGCGCGCTGCTCCTGGGCCTTCTTGGCGTCGTCGAGCTGCTTCTGCAGGGTCTTCAACTGGTCTTCGTACTGCGCCGAAGAGCTCTTGATCTTGTCGTCGACGATCTTCTGGATCTGCGCCTGGATTTCCTCCGGCGTGGGGCCGGCCGGTGCGGGGCCGGTGTCGGACGGTGCCGCCGAAAGCGGAGCGTCGGTGGCGGTGGAAGGTGTCGAGGAGCCGCGGCCGAAGAGCATGTAGCCGAGGCCCCCGAGGACGATGAGCCCCCCGACGCCCGGCGGCGATCAGCATGGTGTTGTTCTTCGCCGGCTTGGCCTCCATGCCCTGGCGCTCGCGGCCGACCGCGGTGTCCTCGCGCGCGACGGTCTCGCGCGCCGCTGCGCCGCCGCTCTGCCCGAACGAAGGCGCCTGCGTCCTGGGCGGCGCCGGCGCCGGCGCGGCGACGACCGGGAGTGCGGTGGTCTTCTCGAGCTCGAGCTCCTGCGTCTCGCGCTCGATCTCCTCGCGGAAGAGGTTGTGCATGAAGAAAGCGAGATTGAACGTCGTCGGGTTGTACTGGCCTTCGAACATCATCTTGGCGAGGGTCTTGTGCCAGGTGACGGCATCGCCGATCCGCTGCTCGCGGGCGACCAGGCTCCGCTTGAGGAGATTCGCGAGCTCCGGATGGAGATTCCCGCCGTCTGCCGCGATCACCGCCTGGTCGACGAGCGCCGCCTGGCCGCCGGCGGTGGAAACCGGCAGGGCCCGTCCGGTCAGGAGCTCGAAGAGGATTGCGCCGAGCGAGTAGACGTCGTCCGACTTGGCGGGCGCGGCGCCCGCCAGGACCTCGGGCGCGAGGTAGCGGCCGGCGGACTGTTTGATCAGCGGGTGGTTCGCCGCCTCACGCAGACCGCTCGAAGCCTCGAAGCCGAGCAGCCGCAGCTCGCCCTCGTTGGAAACGATCACCAGGTGGGGCGTCAGGAATCCGTGCTGGACGCGCTCGTCGCCGATGCGGGTCTCGTAGGCCACCGCGAGACCGAGGGCGATGCGCTCGGTCATCAGCAGGGCATGGTCGAGCGGGATGGGCGAGTGCTTCTTCGCCGCCTGCTCGAGGAGTTGCGCGAGGGTCTTGCCCGAGATGTAGTCGTAGGCGACATAGGGAACGCCGCGCACCTGTCCGAGGTCGAGGCCGAGGCCGAGGTTCGGGCTCTTCAGAGCCTGCTGCAGCGGCGCGCGCGACTGGATGCGCTGGGCGAGCTTCTCACCGTCGAGGCCCTGGCCGTTGAAAACGCGCAGGAGAATGACCCTCTCGACTCCCTGCTTGCCGAGCTTGCCGGCGCGGAAAGTTTCGCCGAGCGCATCCTCGGAGAGTTTCTTGAGGAGAAGGTAATTGCCGAACTGGTCGCGTGTATTCATTCCGCCCCCTAGGCCCGGCGGCACGGCACTCGCGCGAGCGCCGCGACGGAGAGGACCCTGTTATCGATGAGCTGCTGTGGGCTATTCCACAGCGGATCGCGGGAACTGTCAATGTCGAAGTTCGACCTGCCGAGTTCTCTCCGCCGGACTCTCCGCGCTTTGCGCGGCGCGGCCGGGCGACCGCTAGCGGGCGGCGCGCCAGGGCCGCTTCTGCCAGCGCTCGACGTTGCGGTTGTGCTCCGCCAGGGTGTCGGCGAAGACATGACTGCCGTCGTTGCGACTGACGAAGTAGAGGAAGGAGACCTCTTGCCGGCTGCGCCGCAGCCTCGAGGCTGGCCAGTCCGGCGGAGCAGATCGGTCCCGGCGGCAGGCCGGAGACGCGGTAGGTGTTCCAGGGCGACTCCATCCGCAGGTCGTTCTTCGTCAGGTTGCCGTTCCAGCGACCGAGGAGCTTGAGGGCGTGGATGATGGTCGGGTCGGCGTAGAGGCCGATGCCGCGCCGCAGGCGGTTGGCGTAGACCGCGGCGATGAGCGGCCGCTCGGAGTCGAGCTTCGCCTCCTTCTCGACCAGGCTGGCGACAATCACCAGTTCGCGCAGCGGCCGGGCGTCGTCGGCAGCGCGCAGGGGCCGGACCCGGTTCTCGTACTGGCGGCGAAAAGCCGCGACGAGCGTGTCGGCGATCTCGCGCTCTCCCGTGCCGCGGGCGAAGCGATAAGTGTCCGGAAAGAGGTACCCCTCGAGATGGCCGGCCGCCGGGTCGAGGTCGGCGATCCGGCCGGGGGCGGAGAACTCGGCGCGCAGCCGGCCGATCTCGCCGAGGCCGGCGGCGACGAGCGCCTGCGCCGTCTCGTCGGCCGTGAGGCCTTCGACGAGGGTGACCGCGACCGTGCGGATCTCGCCGCGCTGGAGCTTGCCGAGAATTTCGACGGTCGAGAGGCCGGTAGCCAGGTCGTACTCGCCGGCCTTGAGCGGCGGGGCTCCCAGACCCCACCGCAGCCAGGCACGAGCGAGGAGGGCGGAGCGGATCTGCCCCGAGCGTTCGAGGCGGCGGAGGATCTGGCCGGCGCTCTCGCCGGGCTCGACGACGAAAACGTCGCCGTGGCGCCAGCGGGCCCGCCGCCCGGGCGGTGCAGGGCGTGCCAGCCCCAGAGGGCGCCGCCGCCGGCGGCCGCGAGGACGCACAGGACGAGCCCGGCGAGGAGCCGGAGGGCGCGAAAGCGGCGTCGCGGCCGGGCCGCCGCCGGCGGCGCAGCGGAGGGTGGAGCCGGCGAGTCGCGCTCAAGCCGGCCGCTTCCGCCAGCGGTCGAGCGCTTCCTGCAGGAGCAGTTGGGCGGCGAGCGCGTCCCGCCGTTCCCGGCGCCGTGCCGGCGGCACCCCCGCCTCGCGCAGGCGGTCGTCGGCCGCGCGGCTGGTGAGCGTCTCGTCGATGGTCTCGACCGGCAGGCCGCAGAGGACGCCCAGGCGGGCCGCGAAGCGCCGCGCCCGCACGGCCGGCGGGCCGGCCGACCCGTCACTGCGCAGCGGCTCACCGACCACGATCCACGCGATCCCCTCGCGCTGGGCGATCTCCGCGATGGCGAGACAGGGCGCTGGCGTCGTCGGTGCGCGCGAGGGTCTCGCTGGGCAGCGCGTAGGTGCCCTCCGGATCGGAGATGGCTACCCCGATCCTGCGTTCGCCGAAGTCGATTCCGAGAGCTCTCATGGTCGGGACCCCAGAAGCGCCTGTGTTAGCATTCCTGCGCTGTCCGGCGTCCTTGCGGAGATCTTGAAGGACGCTCCACGCAATTCGCAAGTCCCGGAGGACAAGGAAGATGCACGAAGTGTTCATCCTCGCCGGCGCGCGAACTGCGATCGGCGCTTTTCAGGGCGTTTTTCGCGACCAGCCGGCGCCGAAACTGGGCGCCCGCGCGATTGCCGGAGCGCTCGCTGCGCGCCGGTGTCGCCCCCGCCGATCTGCAGCAGGTCTACATGGGCTGCGTCCTTGCCGCCGGCATCGGCCAGGCACCGGCCCGGCAGGCGACGCTCGGCGCCGGCTGCCCGGAGTCGACCGGCGCGATCACTTTCAACAAAGTCTGCGGGTCCGCGATGCGCGCCGTGATGTCGGCGGCGAACGACCTGCGCTGCGGCGATTTCTCGCTGGTCGCGGCCGGCGGCATGGAGAACATGAGCCTGGCGCCTTATCTCGCAGTGGGCGTCCGCGACGGGCTGCGGCTCGGCGGCGGCAAGCTCGTCGACTCCCTGGTGCACGACGGCCTGTGGGACCCGTACGGCGACAAGCACATGGGCAGCTGCGCCGAAGTCTGCGCCCGCGAGTACCAGCTGACGCGCGAGGAGCAGGACGCCTTCTCCCGCGAGAGCTACGCCCGCGCCCGCGCCGCCCAGGAATCGGGGCTTTCCGCTGCCGAGATCGTCCCGTACGAGATCGTCTCGCGCAAGGGCACGACCGTCGTCGACCGTGACGAGGAACCGGGGAAGTCCGATCTCGAGAAGATGGCCGGGTTGAAGCCGGCGTTCGAGAAGGACGGCACCGTGACCGCCGCCAACGCCAGCAAGATCAACGACGGCGCGGCGGCACTGGTGCTCGCGACCGGCGATGAGGTCAAGCGCCTCGGCGTGAAGCCGATCGCGCGCCTGGTCTCCCAGGCGTCGCACGCCCAGAAGCCGGAATGGTTCACCACCGCTCCGGTCGCGGCGATCCGCAAGGCTCTCGAGCGCGCCGGCCTTGCGGTTGCGGACATCGACCTGTTCGAGATCAACGAGGCCTTCGCGGTGGTCGCGCTGGCCTGCATGCGCGACCTCGGGATCGCCCACGAGAAGTTGAACGTCCGCGGTGGAGCGGTCGCGCTCGGTCATCCGATCGGCGCCTCCGGTGCGCGGATCCTCGTCACCCTTCTGGCCGCACTCGAGGAGCGCGGACTCAAGCGGGGCTGCGCCGGTATCTGCATCGGCGGCGGCGAAGCGACGGCCGTGGTGGTCGAACGGCTCGCCTGATGGCGCATCCTCGCGGCCGGATTCTTCTCGCCGCGCTCGCCGCGCTGGCAGTGAACGCTGTGCTGGTGCCGGGGATCTCCGGCGCCGAGGTTCAGCAGCCTCGCCCGTCGCCGCCTCCGGCCGCCAACCCACCGGCCGCCGCGGTGGCTCCGGTGGCTCCGGTGGCTCCGGCCTCTCCAGGCGCTCCGCCGGCCGCTCCAGCTGCCGACCGCATCACCTTCGAGCTCAAGGTGCCCCAGGAGCGCGGTGGCGGCACGATCTCGGGCTCGGCGGCGGAGCTCGAGAGTTTCGGCGAGAGTGAGGTCACGGCTCGCGGCGCGGTGGAGATCCACTTCCGCGACGTCATTGTGCACGCCGAACGGCTGTCGCTCGACCGCGACACGATGACGGTCCAGGCCGAGGGCGACGTGGTCTTCGACCAGGGGCCGCAGCGGATCGCCGGCCAGCGCCTCGACTTCGACCTCGAGCAGCGCACCGGGACCTTCTGGCAGGCGACCGCCTTCGTCCACCCGGACTACTACTTCTCGGGCGACATCATCTCGAAGACCGGACCGAACGACTTCGCCGTCGACAACGGCATCTTCACCTCCTGCACCGGCGACAAGTCACCCGACTGGAGCTTCGCGATGTCCTCGGCGGAGGTCGAAGTCGAAGGCTACGCGCGCGTCAAGAACGCCCGGCTGCGGGTCAAGAAGCTGCCGGTCTTCTACTGGCCCTACATGCTCTGGCCGGCGAAGACCGAGCGCACCTCGGGGCTCCTGGTGCCGAACATCGGCTACTCGAAGCGGCGCGGCGAGTACCTCGGGCTCGCCTGGTATCAGGTCCTCGGTCCGAGCTACGACAACACCGTCTACGTCGACGGCTACAGCGAGGGCTTCTACGGCGCGGGCGATGAGTTCCGCTACCGGCCCTCGGAGACCACCAAGGGCAACGCCCGCTTCTACTACTTCCACAACGAGGAGCTCCAGGACGACGCCTGGCGGCTCGACTGGGCCCATGTCGCCGACAAGCTGCCGTTCGGCATGCGCGGCGTCGTCGACATCGAGCACTACAGCGACTTCGAGGTTTTCCGCGACTTCGAGCGTAGCGAGAGCCAGAACACCCGGCGGTACGTCTACTCGAATGCCTTCGTCTCCGGCAACTGGGGCGCGCATTCGCTCAACATCCTCGCCGACCGGCGCGAGACCTTCCTCGGCGACAACCAGGAAACCGTCCTGCAGAGCCAGTTGCCCGAGATAGCCTACCGCCTGCGCGAGCGCAGGCTCGGCGCGAGCCCGCTCTATCTCTCGCTCGGTGCCACCGCGAACTACCTCTCGGCGGAGCGCTCCGGCTCCTACAGCACCGGCTACGGTCGCTTCGATCTGCAGCCCGAAGTGAAGCTCCCGTTGCGGCCGGCGCCCTGGCTCTCGGTGGCGCTCGCGGCCGGCGGGCGCGCGACCTGGTGGGGCGACAGCTACTCGACCTACGAGGTCGATCCCGAGACCGACACCGGCAGGCAGCGCTGCGGCGATCAGACGGTCGCGCCCGATCAGATTTACTGCGGCGAGAGCCTGACGCGCGTCTATCCGACCGGCACCGTCGAAATGGTCGGCCCGTCGTTCTCGCGCATCTTCGAAACCGGGGGCAAGAGCTTCGCGAAGTTCAAGCACGTCATCGAGCCGCGCTGGACGTACGGTTTCCTCGGCGCCTTCGACGAGCAGAACCGGGTGGCGCAGTTCGACGAGATCGACCTGCTGATCCCGAGCAACATCGCCGAGTTCGCGTTGGTCAACCGTCTGCTGGCGCGGCCGGCGGACGCTGCCCTGGGCGGCGCGTTCGAAATCCTCTCCTTCGAGCTCTCGCAGGCGTTCTCGTTCGACCAGGAGCAGCCACTGCAGAAGTCACGCGACGGACTGCTCACCGACCAGTCGAGCCCGCTGTTCGCGAAGCTCCGTTTCAACCCGAGCCGGGCGTTCAGCGTGCAGGCGCAGGCGGCCTACAACACCCTGTTCAACGGCCTCGACTCGACTTCGCTCTCCGGCACCGCGAAGCTGCGGCGCGGCAACGTGGGGCTCACCTGGTTCACGCGCTACGCCTCCGAAAGCTACGCCGATCCCACGCGCTCGGACACGCTCTCGGATCAGATCCGATTCGCTTTCGGCTACGACATTCTGCCGCAGCGCCTGCGGCTCGACGGACAGATCAACTACGACGTCGAGAATGGCGATATCCAGCAGCAGCGCTACTTCCTGAATTACCTTTCGCAGTGCTGGAGCGTGCAGGTGGAGGGGCGGGAGTACACCCGCGGCCAGATCGTCGACCGCGACTACCGCCTGTCGCTCACGCTCAAGAACGTCGGCTCGTTCCTGGACATCTCCGGCGGCGCGTCGAGCGGCGGCTGAGAGGCCCTGGCAGTCGATGCGGACGCTCGTTTTCGGCGGCACCGGCATCGTCGGCCGCGCCTTGGTGCGCGAGGGCCGGAGCCGCGGTTGGCCAGTGCTCGGTCTCTCCCACGGGCAAGGGGAGATCACCGACCCGCGACGGATCGACGAGGTCTGTGCCGCATTCCGTCCCGAGCTGATCGTCAACTGCGCGGCCTTCACCAAGGTCGATCTCTGTGAGACCGAGCCGGAACGCGCCCTGGCGGTCAACGGCACCGCGGTCGCGAACCTGGTGCGCTCGGCGGAATCGGCCGGGGCCCGCCTCGTCCACCTGTCGACTGACTACGTGTTCGACGGCCGTGCGACATCGCCCTACCCCGAGGAGCATCCGACCGCTCCGCAATCGAGCTACGGAGCGAGCAAACTCGAGGGCGAACGGCAGGCGTTGGCGAGCGACCGGGCGCTGGTCGTCCGGACCAGTTGGGTCTTCGGCGCCGGCGGAGCGAACTTCGCCGACACGATCGCCGGCCGGATCCGGGCGGGGCAGAAGACCTTTCGCGTCGTCCACGACCAGATGGGTGCCCCGACCTGGGCCCCCTTTCTGGCCAGAGCCGTAGTCGGATCTGGGAGAATGGGGCGCCACCGGCCTGATGCACTATCAGAATCGGCCGGCGGTTACCTGGTTCGAGTTCGCACTGGAGATCGCCCGGCAACTCGATCCGGAGGTCGAGATCGTACCGATTCCGACCGCCGAGGCGCCGCGGCCGGCGCCGCGGCCGGCGTATTCGGTGCTGGCGGTCGATCGTTTCGAGAAACTCGCGGGGCGCCCGGTCGAGTCCTGGCAGCAGGGACTCATCCGTCACCTCGGGACAAGACAAAGGAGCAGTTGAATGCAACGCGTACTGATCACCGGCATCACCGGCTTCGCGGGCTCGCATCTTGCGGAACATTTCCTCGCCGATCGCCCGGGAGTCGAGGTCTTCGGCACCTATCGCTGGCGCAGCCGGCGCGAGAACATCGAAGCCATCGAGGGCAAGGTCCGCCTGCTGGAATGCGACCTGTCCGACATGACCGCGGTCCGCAACGCGCTCGAGGTCAGCCGTCCCGACGCGATCTACCATCTCGCGGCGCAGAGCTTCGTGCCCTCGTCCTGGGTGTCGCCGCTGCAGACCCTGACCGACAACATCTCCGGCCAGACCAACATCTTCGAGGCGGTGCGCTCGCTCGGCCTCGATCCGGCGATCCAGATCGCCTGCTCGTCGGAGGAGTACGGGCTCGTCCTGCCGAACGAAGTGCCGATCAAGGAGACCAACCCGCTGCGGCCGCTGTCGCCCTACGCGGTCTCCAAGGTGACGCAGGACTTTCTCGCCTATCAGTACTTCATGAGCTACGGCATCCGGGCGGTCCGTACGCGCGGTTTCAACCACACCGGTCCGCGGCGCGGCGAGGTCTTCGTGACCTCGAACTTCGCCAAGCAGGTGGCGACGATCGAGGCCGGGCAGGCCGTCCCGGTCATCAAGGTCGGGAATCTCGACGCGGTACGCGACTTCACCGACGTCCGCGACATGGTGCGCGGCTACGTCCTGGCGACCGAAAAGGGCAAGCCGGGCGAGGTCTACAATCTGGCGTCGGGAAAAGCGATTACCATCCGCGCCATGCTCGACAAGCTGGTCGCCCTGGCAAAGGTCGAGGTGAAGGTCGAGACCGACCCGGCGCGGTTGCGCCCCTCGGACGTCGAGGTGCTGATCGGCGACTATTCGAAGTTCCACGCCGATACCGGCTGGGAGCCGAAGATTCCGTTCGACCAGACGCTCGAAGACCTGCTCAACTACTGGCGCCAGCGCATCGCGCGCAAGTAACGCGGTCGCCTCCCCGGAAGCCGCCGTTGCCCGAGCCCGAGCCCGAGTCCGTGTCCCGCCGCATCCTCGTCACCGGTGCGACCGGTTTCGTGGGACGGCGGCTGGTGGCGTGTCTCGCCGCCGCGGGGCACCGGGTGGGCGCGGTGGCGATCGACCTCCACGAACCGCCGGCGGCGGAAGACCGCTTCGCGGTCGACATCCGTGACCGCGCTGCGATCGCGCAGGCGGTCGCCCGCTTCGCCCCCGACCGCATCGTGCATCTCGCGGCGCTGTCGCACGTCGGAGAGTCGTGGCGGCGGATCCCGGACTACTTCGCGATCAACGTCCTCGGCGTGGAGAACGTCCTCGCTGCCGCCGGCCGCTGCCCGGTGCTCTTCATGTCGAGCGCCGAGGTCTACGGGCTCGTGCCGGAACAGGAGCAGCCGATCTCCGAGCAGCGTCCGGTGTCGCCGCGCACGCCCTATGCCCTGACCAAGGCTGCCGCCGAGCGGCTGGCGCTCGCCACCGGCGCGACGGTGGTGCGCTCGTTCAACCTCATCGGTGCTGGCCAGGCCCCCAGCTTCGCGCTGCCCTCCTTCGCGGCGCAGCTGGCCGCCATCGAGCGCGGTGCCCCGCCGCTGCTCTCGGTCGGCAATCTTTCCGCCCGCCGCGACTTCGTGCATGTCGAGGACGCCGTCCTGGCGCTCGTCCGCCTGGCGGAGGCTCCGCAGCCCGGCGGGATCTTCAATCTCGCGAGTGGTCGCGACCACTCGATCGCCGAGCTGCTGGAGCGCCTGATCGCTCTCTCGGGCCTCGAGGTGCGCTGCGCAGAGGATCCGGAGAAGTTGCGGCCGGTCGACGTGCCGCGCCTGTGCGGCGATGCCGCGCGCCTGCGGGCGCTCGGCTGGGCGCCGGAACGGGGCGTCGAGGCGGCGCTCCAGGACCTCTTCGCCGAGGCCCGGGCGAACCGTGACCGGGCGGCGGCGAACGCTGCCGCGCCGAGGCCGGGGAAGGGGCGCGCATGAAGATCCTGGTCACCGGCGCGACCGGCTTTCTCGGCCGGCGGGTGGTCGCCGCCCTGGCGCCACGGCACGAGCTGCGCCTGCTGGTGCGCCCGGCCGCCTCGCGGGAGCGCTTCCCGGAGGGGGTCGAGTTCGTCTCCGGCGACGTCACCGAGCGCGCCAGCCTGGCGGCCGGTGCCGCGGGCTGCGA
Source organism: Thermoanaerobaculia bacterium (assembly GCA_963788175.1). Taxonomy (GTDB): domain Bacteria; phylum Acidobacteriota; class Thermoanaerobaculia; order Multivoradales; family JAGPDF01; genus JAGPDF01. Next base: position 338,100 of record CAWBFZ010000008.1, on the reverse strand, counting down.
CGCCATCCTCCACGCCGCGGCGCTGGTCAAGATCGATGCCCCGGCCATGGCGTTCGATCGCGTCAACGTCGGCGGTCTCGAGAACGTCCTCGCGGCAGCGGCGGAGACGGGGGTCGGCCGGATCGTCTACATCTCGAGCTTCATCGCGCTCGGGCCGACCGAACGGGCCCCCGGCGGCGTGCTCGACGAGCGCGGCGCTCTCCCCACGATCGCGGGTCGCACCTGGATCAACGACTACCAGCGCACCAAGACGGTCTCCGACCTGCGCGCGCGCCAGGCGATCGCCGGCGGGGTGCCGCTTTCGGTCATCTACCCCGGAGTGATCTACGGCCCGGGCGAGCTCACCGAAGGCAACATCCTCGTCCGCCACCTGCTCGATCTGGCGCGCGGGCGGTTGCCGGCGCTCGTCGGCAGGGCGGAGCGGCGCTGGAACTACGTCTTTGTGGACGACGTCGCGGCCGGTGTCGTCGCGGCGCTCGAGCGCGCGCCCGCCGGCCGGCGCTACCTGCTCGGCGGCGAGAACGTCACCCAGGGAGAGCTCTACCGGCTGATCGCCGAGATCGGCGGGATCCGCGTCCCGCGGCTCCGCATGCCCGACTTTCTGGCCAGCGCCAGCGGCTTCGCCATGAAAGGCCTGGCCCGCCTGACCGGCGGCGTGCCGATGCTCACCCCCGATCTGGTCGAGATCTATCGCCACGACTGGGCCTACGACTCCTCGACTGCCGAGGGCGATCTGGGGTACCGGCCCCGGAGCCTGCGTACCGGGCTCGCGGAGACCGTGGCATGGCTCAAGGAGACCGGCGCTTGGCCGGCCTGACCGCGGGCGAGCTTGGCCGCAAGGCCGTGCACATGGCGGTCGGCGGCTTCGCCTTCGCCGTGCGGCCACTCGGGGCTCCGCTCGCGGCCCTGGCGGCGCTCGCGGCCATTCTCTTCAACGCCTTCCTGCTGCCCAGGATCGGCGGCCGCAATCTCTGGCGCGACGGCGAGACCCGGAGCGGTTTCGCGCTCGGCATCGTGCTCTATCCCGTCGCCGTGCTGCTCCTGATCGTGCTCTTCTGGCGCCACCTCGAAGTGGCGGCGGCGACCTGGGGGATCCTTGCCTTCGGCGACGGCATGGCGTCGATCGTGGGCATGGCGATCGGTCGCCGCAAGCTGCCGTGGAACCCTGACAAGAGCTGGGCCGGGTCCCTGGCCTTCGTGCTGTTCGGCGGTCTCGCCGCGGCGATCCTCCTGCTCTGGTCCGCGCCGGGTCGCTACGGCTTCGTCTTCGCTGTCGCGGTCGCCTTCGCCGCTGCCGTCTTCGCGGCGCTCCTCGAATCCCAGCCCCTGGGCCTCGACGACAATCTCGGCGTGCCCCTGGTGACTGGCGTCGTGCTCTTCTGCCTGACGCTCACCCAGGGGCACTGGGCGGTCGTCGGCTCGCCCCTCTTCGGCCGGCGTCTGGCGATCGGCCTGGCGGTCAACGTCGTCCTGGCGATCGCCGCCTACGCGACGAAGGGGGTGGGGCGTTCCGGCGCGGCGGTCGGCACGCTCCTCGGCACGGCGATCTGGGCCTTCGCCGGCGCCCCGGCCTTCGCCCTGCTCTTCGCCTTCTTCGTCCTCGGGACGGCGGCGACCAAGCTCGGCTACGCGCGCAAGGCGGCGGCCGGGATCGCCCAGGAGAAGGGGGGCCGCCGGGGTCCCGGCAACGCCCTCTCGAAGACCTCGATCCCGGCCCTCGCCGCGGTCTTCGCCGCCACGACCGCCTACCCCACGCTGTTCGCGCTGGCGCTCGCCGGCGCCTTCGCCACCGCGGCTTTCGACACCGTCTCGTCCGAGGTCGGCAAGGCCTACGGCCGCCGCACCTACCTCATCACCACCCTGCGCGCCGTGCCGCGCGGCACCGACGGCGCAGTCTCGCTCGAGGGCACCGCCTCCGGGATGGCGGCCGCACTCCTGCTCGCCGGCCTGGGCGCCGCCCTCGGGCTCTATCCGGCCGCCGGGATCGCCGCCGTCGTCGTCGCGGCGTTCATCGCCACGACGCTCGAGAGCGTCGTCGGCGCAACCCTCGAGAAGCGCGGACTGCTCGACAACGAGGCGGTCAACTTCCTCAACAGCCTCGCCGGCGCCCTGCTCGCCGCCGGCGGCGCCGCCCTGCTGGTCTGAGGGGGCCGCGCCGCCCGCGAAACCCCCGGCGCCGCCGCCCCGTAGACGAAGCAGGCCCGGAGGAAAGATGACCGCGGACCGACGACAGGCAGCGCTCTCCAGTCACCTGGCTCTCTGGGGACCGGCGCTCGCCATACTCGCCCTGCACGCGGCGTTCGCCACCACCTACGGCATCTTCCGCGACGAGCTCTACTACCTGGCCTGCGCGACCCGGCTCGACTGGGGCTACGTCGACCACCCGCCGCTCGTCGCCGCAATCACCGCGGTGTGGACCGGTATCTTCGGCGACTCCCTGCTGGCGATCCGTCTCCTGGCGGCGCTCGCGGGCGCCGCCACGGTGGCGGTCTCGGGCTCAATCGCCCGACGGCTGGGGGGGAGCGACTTCGCGGTCGCCTTCGCCGGCCTGGCGGCCGGGCTCTCGCCGATCGTGCTCGGACTCACCTCCGTGCTGTCGATGAACGTCTTCGACCTGCTGTTCTGGGCGCTCGCCTGCCGGCTCGCCGTGGCGCTCCTCGACGGCGGCGACGAGCGCCTCTGGCTCGCCTTCGGTGCGGTCGCCGGCCTCGGGCTGCTGAACAAGATCAGCATGCTCTTTCTCGGCTTCGGTCTGGTCGTCGGCCTCGTGGTGGCGCGGCGCTTCAAGGTCTTCCGCGGGCGCTGGTTCTGGCTCGGCGGCGCCCTCGCGGGCCTCCTGTTCGCGCCGCATCTCCTCTGGCAGCGCGCCCACGGCTGGCCGACGCGGGAGTTCATGGAGAACGCCAGCCAGACGAAAAATGTGGCGCTGGCACCGCTGGACTTCATGGCGCAGCAGGTTCTGCAGACCGGACCGTTTCCCGCCATCGCGTGGATCGCCGGTCTCGCCGTGCTGCTCTTTGCGGCGCGCTTTCGTCCGTGGCGTCCCCTCGGTGTCGCCTACCTGGCCATTCTCGCCGTGATGCTCTCGACCGCCGCCAAGCCCTATTACCTCGCGCCGGCTTACCCGATGCTCTGGGCTGCCGGCGCGGTGGCGATCGAAGTCTGGTCGCGCGCGCGGCGCGGTGGCATCGCCTTGCGCGGCGCCGCTGTCGGCTCGATCGTGCTCTCGGGCATCGCTTTTGCGCCACTCGCACGCCCGATCCTGCCGGTCGATACCTATGTGCGCTACGCGCGTGCCCTGGGGCAGGAGCCGGGAACGGACGAGCGCAAGTCGCTCGGCCGACTGAAGCAGTTCTACGCCGACATGCAGGAGTGGCGCGGTCTCGCCGAGGCCGTGGGTGTGGCGACGGCGCGGCTGAGCGAGAGCGAGCGCCGGCGCGCCTGCGTCTTCGGGCAGAACTACGGCGAGGCCTCCGCCGTCGAGTTCTTCGGGCGGGAGCTCGGCCTGCCGCCGGCGATCTCGGCGCACAACAACTGGCATCTCTGGGGGCTCGGAAGCTGCTCGGGCGAGGTCCTGCTCGTGCTCGGCGACGACGGCGAGAGTCTGGGCAAGCTGTTCGAGGAGGTCGAGCTCGGCGCGACGTTCGACTGCCGGGACTGCATGCCGTACGAAGACCACCTGCCGATCTGGATCGTGCGGCGTCCGCGCGCCGATCTCGCTGCACTCTGGCCGCGCCTCAAGCACTTCGACTGAGGACACCCAGGAGGCTGCGGAGGCGGTGCTAGTGTTCCAGTGGAACCCGGCATCGACCTTGCGGGCGCGGACCGCGCATGGCATCCACCCCTCCCTCCAGAACCGAGCGCATCCGCCAACGCCTGCTGTGGGCGTTGGCGACTGTCTGGGTCGCCGGTGGCACCCTCTTCATCGTCGGAATGGAGATGCGGGAGGCCGGGGAGGGCGCGCCGCCCTCGGGATTCGCGCTCCGGCTTGGCGCCCTGCTCCTGCAGCTGCTGGTGGCCGTTTCGGCGACGGCGCTTTTCTTCTGGACCCGGAACCGACGCAGCGCCGAGCGCGCGGCGAGCCAACGCGCGGAAGAGTTTCGCCAGCTCTTCCACGACGCGAGCGAGGCCATGTTCGTTGTCGATTCCGCGATCCGCCTGGTGGAGATCAACGCCGCCGCCTGCCGACTGATCGGCTTCAGTCGAGCCGAGCTCGTGGGCCGGCCGCTGATCTCGCTCGTACCTGCTCCAGAGCTCGCGGCGCGGCCGATGAATCTCGAAGCGCTGCTGAGTGGTCAGCGGGTCGTGAGCGAGCGCACACTGGTGCGCAAGGACGGCACCCAGCTGATCGGCGAGGTCGCGGTACAGCAGCTGCCCGACGGCCGGATCCTGGGAGTGGTGCGGGACGTCTCCACCCGGCGGGCGACCGAACAGCGGCTGCGCCTTCTTTCACGTGCGCTCGAGGTGAGCCCGGCGGCGATGGTGATCACCGACCTCGCCGGCCAGATTGGCTACGTGAATCCGAGGTTCTGTGCGGTGACCGGTTGGTCGGCGGCGGAGGCGATCGGCAAGACGCCGGCGATTCTCAAGTCCGGGAGCACTGCGGAGGCGATCTACCGCGATCTGTGGTCGGCGATTCGGGCCGGAGCGATCTGGCAGGGCGAGCTGATCAACCGGCGCAAGAACGGCGAGCTCTTTCCCTGGCTCCTGAGCATCCATCCGATTCTCGACGAGCAGGGGAGGATCGAGCACTATCTGGGCGTCGGCGAGGACGCCTCGGAGCGCCGCACGGTCGAGCACACGCTCGAGGAGACGCGGGCCCAGCTCCAACAGGCGCAGAAAATGGAGGCGCTGGGGCGGCTCGCGGGCGGAGTCGCGCACGATTTCAACAACCTGCTGGGGGTGATTCTGGGCTATTCCGATCTGCTCGGCGCGACAGTCGCGGAGCACTCCGAGGGCAGCGAGCAGCTGGGCGAGATCCGCAAAGCGGTCCTTCGGGCTTCGGATTTGACCCGGCAACTGCTCGCGTTCAGCCGACGTCAGGTGCTGACCGTGCGGGTGGTCGCGCTGGTGGCGCTGCTCGAGGATTCGCGCCGGATGCTCGAGCGCCTGCTGCCCGAGAGCATCGAGCTCCGGCTGGACGCGGTGCCCGAGCTCTGGCCGGTGCGCGCCGACGCGACCCAGCTCGTCCAGGTGCTGGTCAACCTGGCTGTGAACTCGCGCGACGCCATGCCTCTGGGCGGGCAGCTCGGAATCGAGGCCCGCAACGTCACCTTCGACAGCTCTCAGGCTGCAGAGCATGGCCTCGCGGCGGCGGACTATGTCCGCCTGCAGGTGCACGACACCGGCACCGGCATGACGGGCGATGTGCTGGCCCATGCGTTCGAACCGTTCTTCACCACCAAGGCGACGGGCGGAGGCACGGGACTCGGACTCGCCACCGTCTACGGCATCGTGCAGCAGATGGGAGGACGGGCGGAGATCGACTCCCAGCCGGACCGCGGAACGACGGTGACGATCTACCTGCCGCGCTCTTTGGACCGCCCGAGCGGTGAGACCGCGATCTCGCCAGCGCTTCTGGGGCAACGTGCCGAGGCGAACATCCTGGTGGTGGAGGACCTCGCGCCGCTGCGCAAGTTGGTCGAGCGCATGTTGCTCCAGATCGGTTATCGCGTCTTCTCCGCCGGTTCGGCGCAGGAGGCAATGGCTGTCATCGAAGCGGCAGGAGTCGAGATCGATCTGCTGCTGTCCGACATCGTCATGCCGGGCATGGATGGCCGGGATTTCGCGCGGCTGCTGAAAGCGGCGCGCCCGAAGTTGCGCGTCGTGCTCATGACAGGGTATTCGGACCTGTTCGCGGATCTGAGCGATTTCAGCGAGCTGGGTGCCGATGCCGTGATCCAAAAGCCGTTCTCCCGCGCCCAGATCGAGCGTACGCTCGCCGAAGTCCTCGCGCGCGCGGAAGAGCGCGGAGAGGTGAGCTAGACTTCTCTTCCGCATGAAAAAGACCGCTCTCTACGTCCAGCTGTCGCGACCGTTCACGCTGCTGCCGCCGCTCCTCGGGATCGTCTCGGGTGCGATCTGCGCCTGGGGTTCGGTGCACAATCCCGATCCTGCCCGGCACCTCACGCTGTCGGTGATTCTCACTGTCGCGCTGGGCTCGCTCTGCGCGAGTTTCATGAACGCGGCGTCGAACGCCATCAACCAGATCACCGACCTCGAGATCGACCGGGTCAACAAGCCCAACCGGCCCCTGGTCACCGGCGCGCTGACGCTCGCCGAAGGCTGGGCTTTCACCTGGATCTTCTACGCCCTGGCGCTCGTTCCGACCTGGGCGGTGGTGGTCTTTCCCCACACCACCCTGGCGGCCAAGATCGGCGCGCCGCTGCCCTGGCACGAGACGTTTTACATCTATCTCGCCGGCATGGTCTTCACCCTGATCTACTCCGTGCCCTCCTGGGGTCGCACGAAAGCTCTGGGCATGTGGGCCAACTGGACGATCGCCATTCCGCGCGGCTGCCTGCTCAAGGTGGCCGGTTGGGCGATGGTGGCGCGCGTCGGTCACTGGGAACCGTGGGCGCTGGGCTCGATCTTCATGCTCTTCCTGGTCGGCGCGGCCTCCACCAAGGACTTCGCCGACATCAAGGGCGACGCCGCCGGCGGCTGCAAGACCCTGCCGATCCTGCATGGCCCCAAGAAGGCGGCCTGGATCATCGCGCCGTTCTTCATCCTGCCCTGGATGCTGGTGCCGCTGTTCGCCCACCTGCCCGATCCGCAGAATCCGGCCCACCCGATCCTCACCGGCAACCAGACGGCGCTCACCGCGTTGGGCGTGCTGCTGACCGTCTGGGGCTGCTATACGGTCTACCTGATCCTGCGCGACCCCGACGACCTGACGCGCACCGAGAACCACCCGAGCTGGAGGCAGATGTACCTGATGATGATGGCCGCCCAGATCGGATTTGCGGTCGCCTATCTGCTGCCGCACTGAGGTCGAAGAGCAGCTCGGCCAACTCGCGGAGCGATTTGTGCTACGCTGTGCGTCATGGCTGAAGATGCGAGCTCTTCGACCCGGCAGGTGGGTGTCCGCGAGCTGCGGCAGAACCTCTCCGTCTACCTCGATCGGGTGAAGGAGGGCGAGCGCCTGGAGGTCACCGAGCACGGCCGGCCGGTGGCGCTGCTGGTGCCGCTGCCCGACGACGACGACCAGCTGGAGCGGATGATCGCCGAGGGCCGGGCGATTCCCGCGACGCGCGACCTCGCCGAGGTTCTGCGAACCCATCCTCCTTTGCCCGCAATTCCGGGCGCCAAGTCGCTCAGCCAGATCTTGCAGGAGATGCGCGACGAGGAGACCTTCTGAAGCCGTCGCCGATCTATTGCGACGCTTCTGCCCTGGTGAAGCTCTTCTTGCCGGAGCCCGAGACTCGAGCACTGCGAGCCTACCTGGCTGGACCCTCGCGATTGGTTTCTTCCGAGGTCGTGCGCGTGGAGCTGCTGCGCGCGCTGCGCCGAGCCCGGGTGGGCGAGGAGGTCACCACCGAGGCGAACGTCTATCTGGCGACCCTTCGTCTCCTCCGCCTCGAGGCGGGATCCCTCGAGCGAGCGGCCAGGATCGGTCCGGCCGATCTGCGAACGCTCGACGCCATCCATCTCGCGACTGCCCTCGAGTTCTCGCGCGTGCCGGTGACGTTTCTCTGCTATGACCAGCGCCTGGCGGCTGCGGCGCGCGAGCACGGACTCCAGGTCGCCGCTCCCGGCTTCGAGGAGGTACACGAAGCATGAGCGACGTCCTCGAACTCGCCCGGGAGCTCGGCCACGAGCGCGTGCTGATCGTCCAGGAGCCGGCGGTCGGTCTGCGCGCGGTCATCGCCATCCACGACACGACGCTGGGGCGCGCCATCGGCGGCACGCGCATGCGCTGCTATCCCGCCTTTGGGGACGCCGTCGAGGACGCCCTGCGGCTCTCGCATGCGATGACCGCCAAGGCGACGTTCGCCGGCATGGCCTGCGGCGGCGGCAAGGCGGTGATCTGCGGCGACCCGCTGCGCGACAAGACGCCGGAGCTGCTCCTCGCTTTCGGCCGCGTCGTCGAGGAGCTCGGTGGGCGTTTCTTCACCGGCGGCGACATGGGGATCGACGCCGCGGATCTCGCGGTCATGGGCCGGGCCACGAGCCATATCGGCCACACACCGACCACAGCCGGGGTCGACGCTTCGGATCTGACCGCCATCGGCGTGGTCTCGGCCATGGAGGTCGTGGCGGAGCGACTCGGAAAACCTCTTTCGATCTGCACGGTGGCGCTGCAGGGTCTTGGCGAGGTCGGTGGCCGCCTGGCCGAAAAGCTTGCTGGTAAAGGGGTCGACTTGATCGTGACGGACACCGTTCTTGCCCGCACGGACGCCGTCGTGCGCGCGACCGGAGCCCGGGCCGTCTCTCCGGACGAGATCTTCGACCGGCCCTGCGACATCTTTTCGCCCAACGCCGCGGGTGCGGTCGTGACCGCAACCATCGCGAGGGGGTTGCGCTGCCGCGCGATCGTCGGAGCGGCGAACAACCCGCTCGCCTCGCCGGAGGTCGGCGCGGAGCTTCACCGTCGCGGCGTGCTCTATGCGCCGGATTTCGTCGTCAACGCCGGCGGACTCCTGTCCGTGCTCTTCGAGACCGGGGTTTTGGACGAGCTCGGCATCGTGGCCCGCGTCCAGCGCATCGGCGCCGATCTCGCATCCCTCCTCGATCGCGCCGAGCGCGCGGAAGCACCGCCCTTCAGGGTCGCCGAACAGGTTGTCGCCGAGCGCCTGGCGGCCGCGCGCGCTGCCGCGGGACCGGCGACACCGGTTTGAACGCCGCCCCTGTCCGCGCCCTCCTCAGGGCGCCGGCCGGCGACCCGCTGGCCAGCTGGTGGCGGTTCGAGTCGCCGGTGGAGAGGCTCGGCGCGGAGTCCCTGGACGAGGTCCCCGCGCTTCTCGAGCGGGTCGAACGCGCCACTTCGGACGGCCTCTGGGCGGTCGGGTACGTCACCTACGAGGCCGCCCCGGCGTTCGATCCCGCGCTGGTCGTGCGGCCGCCGGCAGCGGGCCTGCTGGCGGCGTTCACGCTGTTTCCGCCGCCGTCGGCGGCCGAGCTCCCGAACGCGTTCCAGCCGTCGCCGCCGCCTCCCCTGCAGCCAGGGCTGGCAGAGGGAGAGCACGCCGCGGCGGTCGCGACCATCCTCGCCGCCATCGCCGCCGGGGAGACCTACCAGGTCAACTTCACCTTTCCGATGCACGCCCGGCTCCACGGCGACCCGGAGGCCCTCTTCCGGTTGCTGGCGGGGCGAAGTGCGGCGCCGCATGCGGCCTACCTCGAATGCGGCGGCTGGGCGCTGGTCTCACTCTCGCCGGAGCTCTTCTTCCGTCGCGCGGGCGATCGGGTCGAGATGCGCCCGATGAAAGGTACCCGCCTGCGGGGACGGTTCCCCGAGGAGGACGCCGCGCAGGCCGCCGGACTCGCTGCTTCGCCCAAGGAGCGCGCCGAGAACCTGATGATCGTCGACATGATCCGCAACGATCTCGGCCGTATCGCCGAGGCCGGAAGCGTGCATGTCGCGCGTTTGTTCGAGCTCGAGCGTTATCCCACTGTCTGGCAGATGACGTCGACTGTTATCGGCGCGGTCCGCTGCCGGCCTGCCGCAGCTCTTCCGGGCGCTCTTCCCCTGCGCTTCGGTGACCGGCGCGCCGAAGGCGCGCACGATGCGGTGGATCGCCGGGCTTGAGGGCGAGGCGCGAGGAATCTACTGCGGGGCGATCGGCTGGGCAGCGCCGGAGCGCCGCGCGACCTTCGCGGTCGCCATCCGGACCGCGGTCGTCGACCGCGCCGCCGGAACCCTGAAGTACGGCGTCGGCAGCGGCGTGGTCTGGGACTCGGAGCCGGCCGCGGAATACCAGGAATGCCTGGCGAAGGCGCGCGCCTTCAGCGAGCCGGCGCCGCCGTTCGGGCTGTTCGAGACCATGCTCTGGCGCCCGCGCTGCGGCGTCGCGCTCCTTGAAAGGCACCTGGCTCGCCTGGCAGCCTCGGCGAACTACTTCGGATTCGACCACGACGAACAGGCCTGGCGCGAGGCTACCGGGGACGGGCTCGCCGCTCTCGCCCGGCAGGAGGCGCAGCGCCAGCGCATCCGCCTCGAGCTCGCCCCCGACGGAGTCTTCTCCTTTACCAGCAAGCTTTTTTGCCCCGATCGCCACGGCTGGCGCGTACGGCTCGCCAGCGCTCCGGTCGACTCTCGGACTGTCAGCCTCTTTCACAAGACGACGAACCGCGCGCTCTACGACGCCGCGCTCGCCGGCGCTCGCGCGGCGGGCGCCGACGAAGCGATCCTCTGGAACGAGCGCGGCGAGCTGACGGAGGGGGCGCGGACGAACCTGGTGCTCGAGATCGGCGGTGAGCGTCTCACGCCGGCGCGGGAGTGCGGCCTGCTGGCCGGCGTCTTCCGGCAGTCGCTGTTGGAGCGTGGAAAAGTGAAAGAAGCGGTCCTCACCCCGGAGGACCTGGGGCGCGCCGATCGGATCCTGCTGGTGAACGCCCTGCGCGGCTGGATCGCGACCGAGCTCGTCAGCCGTTAGGATTTGCGCCGGGGCGCGCGGCGGCACGCTCCTGGAGGCTGCGGAAGAGACGCTCGATCGAAGCGAAGTCGGACGGCGGGAAGTTCGCCGGGTTGCCCCAGAACTCGGCCAGGCCGCGGTGCCCCCAGCTCTCGTAGACCGTCACCTTGATCATCAGCTGGAGCTTGTCGCAAGCGCGCACGAACAGGGCCTCGGTGGAAGCTCCCTCCTCGTACTCCTCGTAGAGCGCGCTTGCTCTGGGGTCGGCGGGAGCGAGGATGTCCGCTGCGGCCCGGCGCTCCGCGGCGTGCTTCACATCGGCCGGAAGATAGGTCGTGGCGGTGCGCGGCAGGTCCCCGATCCGGAGCTCGGCCAAGTCGTGCATCAGCGCGAGCTCGACGGCATGGCCGCGGTCGAGCCCGGGCTCCTCGCTGGCGAGGAGCCAGACCAGCATGGCGAGATGAAAGGTATGTTCGGAGACCGACTCGCAGTCGGAGATGCCGCGCAGGAAATAGCCGCTGCGCGGCACGCGGTCCAGCGTCTGGAGCTCGAGAAGGAGATCGAGCAGGCTCGCGTTGGCGTGGCGCAAGCCGGCGGGCCTCAGGGTCTCCAGGGCAGGCCCGCGCCGAGCCAGCCGCGCGACATGTAGTCGGACATCGTGATGACGAACATCAGCATCACGAAGAAGAAGCCGCTCGCCGCAACCAGCGGGATCAGACGCGTGCCGTACTTGGCGTGCATGAAGAACATGACCACGAGGGTCGCTTTCAGCACGGCTATCGACAGCATGACGATGTTGTTGGCCGGCCCCAAGTCGACGAAGGCGACCGCGACGGTGATCGCGGTGCAGACCATGAGGGTCGCGAAGACCGCGAAGTAGGTCTTGAGCGGAACGATGTGGTGCTCGGACATGGCTCAAGCGCCTCCGTGATAGTGCCGGCCAATCAGATAGAGCAGCGGAAAGAGGAAGATCCACACGATATCGACGAAGTGCCAGTACAGGCCGAAATTCTCCACCGGGTTGTAGTACTCGGCGGAGAAGTGCCCTTTCATGGCCTTGCGCAGCAGCCAGATCAGCAGGCCCAGGCCGACGATCATGTGCAGGGCGTGCATGCCGGTCATCGCGAAGTAGAGCGAGAAGAAGAGCTCGGCGCGGCCGCCGACCTCGCCGGCGAAATGGAAGTTCGGCCCGGGAATGAGGTGATGCTCCCACTTCGCCGAGTACTCGAAATACTTGACCACCAGGAAGGTGATTCCCAGGAAGCCGGTGGCATAGAGCCAGTTGATGAGCGCCTTGATCCTACCCAGCTGCGCGGAGCGCACTCCCAGCGCCATGGTGAGGGAGCTCCCGATGAGCACGATGGTGTTGAATCCGCCGAGCTCGATCGAGAGCTCGTGGCTGCCGGCCGCGAAGGCATTCGGGTCCTTCCAGCGGTAGAGCAGGTAACACATGAACAGGCCGCCGAAGAACATGACCTCCTGCACCAGAAAGAGCCACATCCCGAGGGTGGAGGCCTCCTTCTGCTGCTCGAGGTCGTCGAAGTGGTGCGCCAGATACGGGGAATGACCGTGGGACACGAGGGCGGCTCCTTGTTCGTCGCTCTCTATCAATGCGAACGCGCGGGAGGAACCCCGCGCCCGGCGGCCTCTTCGGCCGCCTCGAAGTAGTCGTAAGGCTCACGCGAAACCGAGGGCGTGAACTCGAAGTTCTGCGTCGGCGGCGGGGAGGTCGTCTCCCACTCGAGACCGCGCGCGTTCCAGGGGTTGTTGCCGGCGAGCTTGCCGCTCTTCAGCGACCAGAGGAAGTAGATCGTTGGCACCACGAACCCGAGCGCGAGCACCGAAGCGCCGGCGGTCGAGAGGATGTTGAGAACCTGGAACTCCTCCGGGTAGGCGTGGTACCGACGCGGCATGCCCATGTAGCCGAGCAGGAACTGCGGGAAGAAGGTCAGGTTGAAGCCCACGAACACCAGCAGCGCCGAGAGCTTGGCCCAGAACTCCGGGTAGAGGCGGCCGGTGATCTTCGGCCACCAGAAATGCAGGCCGCCGAGGTATCCCATGATCGTGCCGCCCACCATGACGTAGTGGAAATGCGCCACCACGAAGTAGGTGTCGTGAACATGGACGTCGAAGCCCAGGGTGCCGAGGAAGACGCCGGTCAGGCCGCCGATCGTGAACAGGCCGATGAATCCGAGCGCGTACAGCATCGGGGTCTCGAGCGAGACCGAGCCCTGATAGAGGGTCATCGACCAGTTGAAGACCTTCACGGCGGAGGGGATCGCGACCAGCATCGTCAGCAGCGAGAAGACCGCTCCGGCATACACCGACTGGCCCGAGACGTAGAGGTGATGCCCCCAGACGACGAAGCCGAGCACCGCGATTCCGATCGAGGCGAAGGCGACGAAGTGGTAGCCGAAGATCCGCTTGCGCGAGAAGCAGGCGATGAGCTCGGAGATCACCGCCATCGACGGCAGGATCATGATGTAGACCGCCGGATGGGAGTAGAACCAGAAGAGGTGCTGGAAGAGGATTGGATCGCCGCCCTTGGCGGGGTCGAAGATGCCGAGGTGGAAGAGGCGCTCGAAGACCAGGAGCAGGAGGGTAATGGCGACCACAGGGGTGCCCAGGACCATGATCAGGCTGGTGGCGTACTGGCCCCAGATGAACAGCGGCAGGCGGAACCAGGTCATCCCGGGGCAGCGCATGCGGTGGATCGTGACCATGAAGTTGAGGCCGGTCAGGATCGACGAGAAGCCATTGATGAAGACGCCGATGCCGACGATCAGCACGTTGGTCGTGGTGTACGAGGTGCTGTACGGCGGATAGAAGGTCCAGCCGGTATCGACGCCGCCGTTCAGGGTGCCGATGAGCATCAGCGTGCCGCCGGTCATGTAGAGGTACCAGCTCGCCAGGTTGAGCCGCGGGAACGCTACGTCCTTGGCGCCGATCATCAGCGGAATCAGGAAATTGCCGAGGATGCCGGGAATCGCCGGAATCAGGAAGAAGAAGACCATCGTGACGCCGTGCCCGGTGAACACGCGGTTGTAGGTGTCCGAGAGCATCAGATCGCCCACCGGCGTCATGAGCTCGATCCGCATGAGCATGGCGAAGATGCCGCCGAGCAGGAAGTAGCAGCTCACCGAGATCAGGTAGAGGATGGCGACCCGCTTGTGGTCGAGCGTCAGCAGCCAGGACTTCAGGCCGTGCTCGGCGGTGAGGAAGTTCGGCCGCTCGGCGGTATCGGAGGGGAAGGGGGCGGAGGCAGTTGCGTTCATCGGGTATTCCCCTGGGAGGCCGGCGTCGTTCCCGCCGCCGCGGCGTCCGCGGCCGGCAGGTTCTTGATGTAGCTGATCAGCTGTTGCAGAGCCTCTTCGCTGACCTGGCCCTGGAAGGAGGGCATGATCGGTTCGTAGCCCTGCACCATCCTCGCGGAAGGCATCAGGATCGACTCGCGCAGGTAGGCGTCGTCGACCATCGCCTTGCCGCCGTCGGCGAGCGCGACCTCGGTGCCGTAGATGCCACGCAGGGACGGACCGCGTCCTCCCGCCGCCGGCTTGTGGCAGGTGTTGCAGGCGTACTGGGCGAACAACCGCTCGCCATCGGCGGAGGGCGCCTTGGGCGCCGGCGCGGCGGCGAGCCAGGCCTGATACTCCTCCTGCGTCTGCACGGTCACCCAGCCGATCATCCCCGAGTGCTCCGTGCCGCAGAACTCGGTGCAGAAGAGGTGGTAGCGCCCGGCCTTGGTCGGCGTGAACCAGATCGAGGACTGGCGACCGGGCACCACGTCGGCCTTGACCCGGAAGGCGGGGACGAAAAAGCTGTGGATGACGTCCTCTGAGGTCATGACGAGGCGCGTCGGCTGACCGATCGGAACGTGGAGCTCGTTGATCTCGCGCTGGCCGGTAGGATGCTGGATCTTCCACATCCACTGCTTTCCGGTGACCTGGTACTCGATGGCGTTCGATGGCGGCCGGTAGAGGCGGAAGAAGACCTTGACTCCCCAGCCGAAGGAGAAGAGCGCGATCAGCAGCGGAATCAACGTCCAGGTGATCTCGAGAAGAGCCGAATTCTCGAAGTTGTTGCCGACCTGGTTGTCGCTCCGGCGGCGGTACCTGATCGCGAAGAAGACGATCATCGCGGCGATGAGCACGGTGAAGAACGTGCCCATGCCGACGAGGAACAGAGTCAGGTTGTCGACTTCGCTGGCAGCGGCCGAGGCCTGCTCCGGGAAGAAGGGGAGCTTGAAGTTCATGACCGTGCGACTCCTCCGGCTGCGGGCCGGCCCAGGCGACGCTCGCTGCGCGACATCCAGACCATCGAGAAGATGAGTGCCGCGAGGGTGACCGCCCCTGCCACCTTGATCGCGAAAAGCGTGGCGGTCGTGTACTTGCCGAGCGCGGCGTCGTAGTTGAAACACAGGAGCATGAGCTTCTCCGAGAGGCCTCCGATGCGGCCTTCACCAGCCTCGAAGAGAGCGAGTTTGAGGTCCTTCGGCGCGTATTCGACGCCGTAGAGGTAGCGCGCCAACCGGCCGTCGGGAGTCGCCACGACGACCCCGCTGGCGTGCGCGAACTGCCGGATGGTCGGATCCCAGGCGTAGCGGAAGCCCGCCGCCGCGGTCAGGCGCGCGATCGCGTCCGCTTCGCCGGTGAGGAAGTGCCAGCCGGCGGCGCTCCCGGGCTTGCCGTAGCGATCGACGGCGGCGCTCTTCTTCTCCGCCGCCTGTTCGGGGGTGTCTTCCGGGTCGAAGCTCACGAAGACGACCTCGAACTCGCGGCCCGGTTCGTAGGAGACGCCCTTCATCGCCGCTGCGGTGCCGATGATGATCTGCGGACAGAGCACCGGGCAGCGGTAGTAGACGAAAGCGAGGAGCACCGGTTTGGCGCCGAAGTAGTCTCCGAGCCGCACGTCCTTGCCGGTCTCGTCGCGGAACGGGAGGTCGAGCGGCAGGGTCTCGCCGAGCCGCTGGTCGAAGCCGACCTGGTCCGAGATCAGCTGCGCGTTGAGCGCCCCCGGCTGGGGTGTGCGCTCGGCGAGCCCAGGCCCGGTGAAGACCCGGGTTTCGGCGACCGCCGGACTGGTGAACGATACCAGCGCGGCCAGCACGCCGATCGCCGCGAAGGTCGAGACCTGCGCGCACATCGCGAATACCGCCGCCTGGGGCCGGGCGCGGAACGCCGGCCGGTTTCCGGCGCGGGGAGAGGGATTTCGCATCGACATCTGCGGCTTCAGTTCGCCGGTCCTGCGTGGTCCGGGGCCGGAGGCGCCTCGGCACCGTGTTCCGCCGGCGCCGGCGCGGGAGCTGCCGCCGGCGGGGCGGCCGGCGTCGCGGCCGGAGGCTCGGGCACTGCGAGACGGTCGATGGCGTTCTCTATCGGCATGTGCGCGAGGCCGAGGGACTTGTCTGCCCAGCCCCAGGTCGTCAGGCGCTCGTGCTCGGCGGCGCGCATCGCCGCGAGCTCCTTCTCGGGCTGCACCTGGAGGTTGGGCGCCGGTGGAAGGACGCTGCGGCTGGCTTCGGTGAGCGGCGACGGCGCCGGATCGGCGGCCGTCGTCCACTTCGACAGGCCGAGGTAGAGAAAGTATCCGACGACCAGCGCGCCGATGGTCGTGCCGCCCAGCCAGAGGCCGATCTCGACCGCCCTGCGGACATCGATCTCCGAGTCGATCGGGGCCCTGCCGGGGGTTGGATGAGCGCCTGCGTCGCTGCCATGAGCGCCCGTGTCGCTGTGTTTGTGATCAGTCATGGCCGAGCACTTCCTTCCACTGCGGATCGTTCACGGCGACGAGCGGGCGCTTGCCGAGCTCGCGCGCGAACAGAAAGAACCAGAGGCCGCCGATGCCGACCGGGATGGCGACGAAGAGCCAATGGATCGAGAAGCCGCCTTCGCGCAGGGTCGGACGGGTCAGCCAGACGAGGTCGGCCCAGCGCATCACGAGGACGAAGGCCGCGACCGCCGAAAGGGTCTTTGCCTTCTCCTTGACGCTGCGCGACAGGAGGATCAGGAACGGAAAGAAGAAATGGAAGATCAGGAGGCCCGCCGCGACATAGCCCCAGCCGCCGTGGAAGCGCACCTGGAACCAGATCGCCTCCTCCGGGAGGTTGCCCTGCCACATGATGATGAACTGGGAGATCGTGAGGTAGGTCCAGAACATGACGTAGGCGAACAGGAGCTTCCCGTAGTCGTGGAAGAGTTTGCGCCCGAAGATCGCGTCCATGGGTTCGCGCTGGCGGAGCCAGTTGGCGATCAGGATGATGAAGGTCATCCCGGCGAGCGCCTCGCCGGCGACGAAGATGCCGCCGTAGAGGCTCGAGAACCAGTGCGGGTCGAGCGACATCAGCCAGTCGAAGCCCATGAAGGTGTTGACGATGAGATAGACCAGCAGGCCTACCGCAGAGACATCGTGCATCTTCCGCTTGAGCTCCGGATCGCCGGCCTCGTCCTGACGCTTCGACTTGGCCGAGAGGTAGTAGGCGTAGAACGAGAACAGCGCGATGGCGAAGACCGTGCGCGCGATGAAGAACGGCGTGTTGAGGTAAGGCGCCTTGTGCTGCAGTGCGTGATCCACCGCGACCTTTGCCGGATCGGCCCAGATGAAGATCCTGTCGAGGCCGAGGAAGAGGGGGATGGCGGCGATCCCGACGAACGGCAGCGTCCGCCCGGCAGCCTCGAGGATGCGCCGGGCCGCGAGGCCCCAGCCGCCGCCCGAGAGATGCTGCAACATGAGGAAGCCGAGCGAGCCGACCGCCACCGTGTACCAGAGGAGCCAACCGACGAGATAGGCCTCGAAGAACTCCTGGGGCGCCAGGAAGAAGCCGGCGATCGAAGCGGCGGCGCCGGCGCCGCCGATGACGAGCGCCTTGCCGGCCAGGCCGGAGAGCGCCGCGGGCGCCTCGAAGTCAGCGGTGCGGAGCGGAAAATGGAGCGTCCTCATGGCGCGATCGCGGTTCCTCTCGTCGTTCGGGTGCGGCGGGTCGATTGCGACAGGTCGGTGAACTGGCCGGTCTTGCCGTTCATGGGTGGGCGCTCCCTGCTCCGTGCTCCGCCGCGACGGCGGCCGGCGCCTCGAGCGCCGCCAGCTCTCCCGCCGAGAGGGTGGAAACCTCGACGTGCTGCGAGAGTTGCAGGGCGCGGATGTAGGCCGCGATCGCCCAGCGATCTTCCGGCGCCACCTGCGGGGCATAGCTCGGCATGACGGCGAAGCCGTTGGTCATGACGTCGAAGAAGTAGCCGATCGGAACCTGCCGGAGGCGCTCGTCGTGATACGAGGTGGGCTGTTTGTAGCCCCGGCGGACCACCATGCCGCGGCCGTCGCCCGTCTGCCCGTGGCAGGGCGTGCAGAAGATGGTGAAGCGCTCCTGGCCGCGCTTGAGGAGCGCCTTGGTCATCGGCATCGGCAGCTCGGTCGCCATGCTGCCGTCGGCGAGCCGGCCGGTGAAGAAATGGGTGTCTTCCTGAAGCGTTCCCTGCGCCACGGTGTGGGCGGGGAGGCTGCGCATGCCGCTGCCGTCGGCGAAGAAGGCGCTCGAGCGGTACGGCTTGAGCTTCGGCTGGTTATGCATGTCCTGCCGGCAGCCGATGGCTCCGAAACCGCCGAGGGTGAGCAGGAGCACCAGTCCCGAGCGCAGCGCGAGGGCCCGGACGGAGACCTTCGTGCGGTCAGAGCTCGACATCGTGGACCTCCATCGCGCCGGTCGAAAGCAGGAATGCGCGCGTTCCGGAGCCGTCGAACTTGCCGTCCTGCGCCTCGATGCAGAGGAAGTAGCCGTCCCGCGACGCCTTTTCGCGGAAGCGCGAAACGTTGAATACCGGGTGGTACGGCTGCGGCAGTCCGTTCAGCATGAACATGCCGATCGCCGCCGAGAAAGCCGCGAAGAGCACGGTGCACTCGAAGAGCACGGGGATGAACGCCGGCCAGCTGTTGTAGGGCTTGCCGCCGATGTTCATGGGGTAGTCGACGGACGAGGTCCAGATCTGGAGCCCCCAGCCGGCGAGCGCGCCGACGATGCCGCCGGTGAGGCAGATCAGCGGCACCTTCGACCTGTGGTGATCGCAGATCACCTCGGAGAGGGCTTCGATCGGGAACGGGGTATAGGCGTCCATGGCGCGAAAACCGGCGCGATGCGCCTCGCCGGCGGCGTCGAGCAGCTGCTGCGCCGTCGAGTATTCGGCCATCACGCCGTGCAGACCGGAGTTCGGAGGTGAGGTCGCGGTAGTCATCCGTGCGCGGGCTCCTTGACTTTGGCGTCGGCGGTGAGCCCCTTCATCTCGAACATGGCGATCGCCGGGAAGACGCGCACGAAGAGGAACATGAGCGCCATGAACAGGCCGATCGAGCCGAAGAAGGTCGCGAAGTCCCAGCGGGTCGGGTAGTACATGCCCCAGGAGCCCGGCAGGAAGTCGCGGTGAAGCGAGGTCGGAATGATCACGAAACGTTCGAACCACATTCCGAAATTGACGAACATCGAGATGATCCAGAGCGCGGCGATCGATTTCCTGGTCTTGCGGAACCAGAGCGGCTGAATCGCCAGGATGTTGCACAGGATCAGGCTCATCCAGATGATCTTGTAGGGACCGAAGATCCGGTTGCGGATCATGTACCACTCATAGATGTTGCCGCTGTACCAGGCGGTGAAGATCTCGACGATGTAGCCGTAGCCGACGATCAGGCCGGTCACCAGCATCACCTTGCCCATGTTGTCCATGTGCTTCATGGTGATGAAGTCCTCGAGGCCGAACGCCTTGCGCAGCGGGATCATCAGCGTGAGCACCATCGCGAAGCCGGCGAAGACGGCGCCGGCGACGAAGTAGGGCGGGAAGATCGTGGCGTGCCAGCCAGGCACCTGGCCCGACGCGAAGTCGAAGGAGACCACCGAGTGGACGGAGAGGACCAACGGGGTCGACAACCCGGCGAGCAGGAGATAGGCCGACTCGTAGTTGTGCCAGTGCCGGGCCGATCCGCGCCAGCCCATGGCCAGGGCGCCGTAGACCTTCTTCTGCCAGAGCTTCTTGGTGCGATCGCGGAAGGTCGCGAGGTCGGGAACCAGGCCGATGAACCAGAACACCAGCGAAACCGAGCCGTAGGTCGAGACCGCGAAGACGTCCCAGATCAGCGGCGAGCGGAAGTTCGGCCAGATCGCCATCGTGTTGGGATAGGGCAGCAGCCAGTAGACCGCGAGCCAGGGCCGGCCGGTGTGGAAGAGCGGGTAGAGCAGCGCGCAGGCGACGGCAAAGAGCGTCATCGCCTCGGCGAACCGGTTGATCGAGGTGCGCCACTCCTGGCGCAGCAGCAGCAGAATCGCCGAGATCAGCGTTCCGGCGTGACCGATGCCGATCCACCAGACGAAGTTGATGATGTCGAAGCCCCAGCCAACGGGGTTGTTGTTGCCCCAGATGCCGATGCCGGTGAAGACCAGCTTGGTCAGCGCGGTCAGCAGCATCATCGCGCCGCCGAAGGCGATCGCCATCGCGACGTAGAACCAGAGCGGCATCTTGCCGAAGACGACCGAACTGATCTTGTCCCCGACCGACGCCGCGGAGTGTCCGGGGGCGATGACCGGTGGATCGTCCAGCGGGTGGATCGGCGACACCGCGAAGTGTGGGGTTTCGGCGACACTCATGCAGAAAGCTCCGGATTCGGGTTCTTGACCATCGCGAGGTAGGTGGTCCGCGGCCGGGTGCCGAGTTCCTCGAGCAGCGCGTAGTTGCGCGGATTCTTCTTGTCCGTGACGACCTTCGCCGCCGGGTCGTTCAAGTTGCCGAACGAGATCGCCTGTGGCGGGCAGGCCTGCTGGCAGGCGGTCAGGATCTCGCCGTCCGCGACCTGCCGGAGGTCGCGATCGGC
This sequence comes from Thermoanaerobaculia bacterium, assembly GCA_963788175.1. GTDB lineage: Bacteria > Acidobacteriota > Thermoanaerobaculia > Multivoradales > JAGPDF01 > JAGPDF01. The sequence continues at coordinate 317,677 of CAWBFZ010000008.1, read as the reverse complement.
GGGAAGCCGGGCGCGGTTGATGCGCTGCACGCAGTAGGTGCACTTCTCCATCACGCCGCGGCTGCGCACGGTGACATCGGGGTTCCTCTGCAGCTTGAACTGCTCGGTCTCCCAGTCCTGGAAGAGCAGGAAGTTGAACCGTCGCACCTTGTAAGGGCAGTTGTTCGAGCAGTACCGGGTTCCGACGCAGCGGTTGTAGACCATGTCGTTCAGGCCTTCCGTCGAGTGCGTCGTGGCGGCGACCGGGCAGACGACCTCGCACGGCGCCTGCTCGCATTGCATGCAGACGATCGGCTGGCTGACGATCGCCGAGGGCTCGTCGACATCGCCCTGGTAGTAGCGGTCGACGCGGATCCAGTGCATCTCGCGGCCGCGTGAGACCTGCTCCTTGCCGACCACCGGGATGTTGTTTTCCGACTGGCAGGCGACGACGCAGGCGTTGCATCCGTTGCAGGCGTTGAGATCGATCACCATGCCCCAGGCGTAGCCCTTGTATTCGAAGCCGGGGTTGAACGAGACGCTGGTGTCGAGCTCGCCGTGCTCTGCGTGCGCGAAGTGCGGATTCTTCTCGAACTCCGGCAGTGTCGTCTGGCGCACGACCGAGCGCGCGGTCGCCTGCTCGCTCTCCTCGCGCATCCAGTCGATCGAGTGGTGGCCCTGGGTGGTGGCGAGCTTGGTGGTCGCGCCGGTCGCCCGGAGGGTGACCGAACCGATCCCCCAGCGGCTCGCGCTGGACTGCGCCGCATAGGCGCTGAAACCGATGCCGTTCGCCACCTGGCCGGCGCGCGTCCGGCCGTATCCGAGGTGGACCGTGGCGACGCCGTCGGCCTGGCCGGGGAGCAGCCAGACCGGCCCGGTGAGCTGGCGTCCGTCCGCCGCGGTGAGCTCGGCGACGTCGTTGCCCTTGACGCCGAGCTTCTCGGCAGTGCGGGGCGACAGCAGGATGGCGTTCTCCCAGGTCAGCTTGGTGATCGGCTTGGGCAACTCCTGCAGCCAGCCGTTGTTGGCGAAGCGGCCGTCGAGAACGGAAGGATCGGGTCGCAGCGCGAGCTCGAGGTCGCCGCCGGCCGGCGCCGCAGCGAGCGCCTGGACGGCCGCGCCGACGCTGGCGGCGACGAGCGCCGGCTGGGTCGCCGCGAGTGCGCTGCCGGGAATCTGGCCGTCGTGCAGGAGCTTGCGGAAGGCCGATTCGAAGGTCTCGCCGCCCATCTGCATCTCCCAGGTTTCGCGCAGGAGGGTGTAGGCATCGTCGGCCGGGCGCCCGAGCAGGGCGCCGAGCATTTCGCTCGCGGTCTTGCCGCCGTAGAGCGGCTCGATCAGTGGCTGCACCAGCGACACGGTGCCGTCATAGGCCCGCGCGTCGCCCCAGGATTCGAGGTAGTGCGCTGCCGGCACGTGCCACTGGCAGTAGGCCGCCGTCTCGTCGTCGTAGAGGCCGTGATGGATGCGCATCGCCGGGCTGGACTTGAACACCGCCGCGACATCGAAGTCGGCCGGGGCGTCATAGACCGGATTGACTCCCGAGACGAGCAGCAGGTCGACCTTGCCGGCCTTCATGTCGTCCAGCAGCGCGCCGAGCGACGCGACGTTGTCGACCGGATCCACCGTGATCGGGGCGCTGTAGAGCAGCGTCGATCCGCTGGCGCCGAGGGCGTCGTTGATCGCGGCGACCAGGGTGTGCGCCGCGGCCGGGAGCGAATCCCCGGCGACGACGAGCGCGGTGCCGCGATGGGCGGCGAGATCGCGCGCGGCGGCCGCGACCCACCTGGCGGCGGCGGAGTCGAGCGCTGGAGCGGCGACTCCCGCCACGCCGACGGCCGCAGCCAGGGCCTGGACGAGCGCAGCGGTCTGCGACGGACGCAGACGGAAGCGATGATCGGCGACCGTTCCGGTCGCCGTCGGGCTCGACTCGGCGATGTAGAGGCGGTTCATCGCGGTCGCGCCGTGCCCGACCCGCCGACGGTCGGCGAAGTCGCGCGCGTAGCGCACCGCGCCCGGTCCGCAGGTCAGGAAGTCGGACTCGACCGCCAGCACGACCTCGGCCTTGGCGAGGTCGAAGCGCAGTCCGACGGGCGCTCCGAAAGCCTCGGTGAGGCCCTTCGTGGCGCCGTCGCTGGCCAGCGGATCCCACCGGTGCCAACGCGCCTGCGGGTAGGTTTCGAGCAGCGCAGCGATGAGGCGCGCCTCGGTCGGCGAGCTGACCGGGCCGGTCAGGAGCCGCAGCCCCGCGCCGCCGAAATTCGACTGAGCGTTGAGCCCGGCCGTGATCTGCTGATTCAGGTTCGTCCAGGTAGAGGCGTCGCCCAACTGGGAAATCCTCTGCGAACGGTCCGGGTCGTAGAGGCCGAGCACCGAAGCCTGGGTGACGGCGTCGGTCGCGCCGAGGCTCGCCGGGTGCTCGGGATTGCCCTCGACCTTGGTCGGACGGCCGTTGTGGCTCTCGATCAGCAGGCCCGTCGCGACGCCGGAGAGCGCCATCGAGGTGGCGAACAGGACGGGCTTCCCGGGGAGGAACTCCTCGGCCTGGCGGACGTACGGAACGATCTTCTCGATCGGCTGGCGCGTGCAGGCGGTCAGTCCGGCGAGCCCGAGCGAGGCCGCCGCGAGCTGCAGGAAATTGCGCCGCGAGACGCCGTCCGGCCACTCCGAGGCGAAGCGGGGAAACTCGCGATCGAGGAGCTCACCGAATTCGGGCGTCTCAGCGAGCTCTTCGAGGCTCCGCCAGTAGGTGGCGCCGCCGCGACTCTGCAGGCGCTCGCGCGCCGCCGCGAGATCGAGCGGGGCGAGCTCCGCACCAGATTTCTTCCACTCGACGTGGCAGTCGCCCGCGGATGTCGAGTCGGACGACGAGGGATTCGGAAGCAGAAGATCGGTCATGAGGGATCTCTATCGATGACAGGTCGAACAGCTGACCTTGCTCTGGACATGGTTGGCGAGCGCCCACTCCTTCTGTTTGGCGGCGAGGTCGGCTGGCGGCTGCCAGAGGGTATTGGTGACTTCCTCACGCGGCCGCAGGTTCGGGACCGGGTTGCGGTGGCAGTCGAGGCACCACCGCATGGTGAGCGGCATCCCCTGGTACATGAGCGGCATCTTGTTGATCGGGCCGTGGCAGGTCGTGCAGGCGACGCCCTTGATGACGTGGATGCTGTGGTTGAAGTAGACGAAGTCGGGCAGATCGTTGACCCGGTTCCAGGTCAGGGGCTTGCCGTCGCGCCAGCTGGCGCGTACCGGCTCGAGCACCGCGGCGTTGGTCCAGATCTGGTTGTGGCAGTTCATGCAGGTCTGGGTGGGCGGAATGCCGGCCGAGGCCGCGCGCTCGACGCTGGTATGGCAGTACCGGCAGTCGATGCCGATCTGCGCCACGTGGTGATCGTGGCTGAACGGCACCGGCTGCGGATGAACGATGCCCTGGCGGGTGACGTATCCGGAGTTGGCCAGCGTCCACAGGGCGTAGCCGGCCGCCGCAGCCATGAACAGGGCCACGAAAACCGAAGCCCGAGCCAGGGCGTTCGCGCTGCGAGGGAAGATCTGCGACATAGGTTGTTAGCTCTTTCCGTTGTCGCGCACGTATCCAGGGCGCGCCGAGGGCGTGCGAATCGTCCGCGGAAAATTTCACATCGGTCGGCGGCTTGTCAAACCCGACCCACCCCTGCGGGCGGCGTAAACCTGCACCAATACCCGGGTACGCGCCGGCCGGCGCCGGCGGATGGGAAGCCCCGCGCCCGGCCGGCCGGAAGAGCCAGCCAGGCGGCCAGGACGGGATCGTGGCTGGGATAGGATCCGCGGCGTTCTTTTCGGGGGGAGTGGCATGAAGAAGAGGCTCGAGAGAGTGCAGAGCCCGCAGCTGGGCAGGGCAGTGAGCCTCTGGACCTACGGCCATTGGGGGCCGCCCCTGGTGGTCTTCCCGACCGCCGCCGGCTTTGCCCACGAGTGGGAGGCCCAGGGGATGGTCGAGGCGCTTGGCCCCTGGCTCGAGGCCGGAAAGCTCAAGCTCTACTGCCCGGAGTCGAACGTTGCCGAGGCCTGGACGAAGAAGGAGAACGACGCCGCCTGGCGGATCCAGCGCCACGTCCTGTACGAGAAGTGGGTCGTCGAGACCCTGGTGCCGCATATCCGCCAGGACTGCAACAGCCCGGCAGGGAACCAGGCGATGCCCATGATGACCGCGGGGGCGAGCCTGGGCGCTTTCTACTCAGCGAACATCGCCCTCAAGTACCCGGAGATCTTCCGCTGGGCGCTGTGCATGAGCGGTCGTTACCTTATGACCCACTTCACCGACGGCTTCTCCAACCTGGACGTCTATCTCAACAACCCGCTGGCCTACGTCCAGGGGCTCGCCGGCGAACCCCTGGAGCGCGTGCGCCGCAACACCCACCTCACCCTGGTCTGCGGCCAAGGGGCGTTCGAGGAGGGCTGCATCGAGGAGACCCAGGCGCTGGGCGACCTCTTCGAGAGCAAGGGCATCCCGCACGACCGCGACATCTGGGGCTACGACGTCGCCCACAACTGGGTCTGGTGGAAGCGCCAGGCGCAATACCACCTCTCCCGCCGCCTCGGGGCACCGCGCTGAGGCGGCGCTGAAGCGGTGCTGAGTGGCGCCCGGCCCGCGCCGCGCGCCGCCGGCTCTGCTCAGTCCGGCGGGTTCATGTTGGGCATTTTCATGCCGGGGGCCATCATCTCGGTCTCGGTATAGCCGGCAGGGATGGCGAAGGTCGACGCCGGGACCTTCTCTTCCGAGAGCTCGGTGACCTGGTAGATCGTGGTCGTCGGCTTGTCGCCACCCTGCTTCGCCATCGACTTCGCCATCATTTTCGCCATCATGCCGCTGCCGGTGGTGGTGGTCTTGCCGGTCGCGACCACGATGCGCTTCAGCGGAAAGCCGGTCTGGGTCTGCTTGGCGGCATCGACGATCTTCTGCAGCTCCGCCGGCAGAGCGGCCCCGGCACCCATGCCCTCGAACGAGCGCATGATCTTCGGATCGATCTTGATGTCGGCGACCCAGACGTCCTCGGTCTGGTCGGTGGCGGTCTCCATTTCGATGCCCATCCCGGCGGCAATCCTCACGGTGTATTGGGTCCGCCAGCGGAAGTGCCGGGTCGGCCGGCCGAGAATCGTGCCGCCATCCTCCTCGAGGAGCTTCTCGACGATCGGATCGGCGACCTTGCGTTCACCGCCGCCCGATTCGCTGCCGGTCATTTGCGACATCGAACCCATCAGCTGGCTGAAGTCGAGGCTGGTGTAGGTCTTCTCCTTCGGATTCACCAGCAGCATGGCGTCGGCATCCGGCTGGATCAGCATGTAGCTGCCCGCGGCCATGAGCGGATTGCCCGAGGAGAGGAACTCCATCTTGGCGCCGCCGGCATCGATCCAGGTGCGAATCGTCATGTTCAGATACTTCGCGGTCTCACCCTCGGCGGTGGTTTCCTGCGTGAAGACGAGGCCGGCCGAGGCCGGACCGACGAGGGTCGCCATCAGGGTGAGCGCGAGGCCGAGGGCCGTGCACAGGGAAAGGCGGGCGGGCGGGATTGGCGATAGCGGCTTCATGGCGGTCGAGATCTCCGTAGGTCGGTTGCGAGAGATTGTACGCGCAGAGCGTCGGCGGTTTCCTGCTCCCGGCGCGCGGGGTCTAATATCTTCACTATGCGCTCCTCGTTCGCCTCGACCCTCCTCTTCGCCGGTGCGCTCGCGCTCGCCGCCTCCTCCTGCCGCCAGCTCGCGGATGATCTCCAGCGGGGCGGCCCGGGCAGCGCCACGGAGGCCAACGGGGCGATCCCCAAGGTGCCCGCGACCATGAACCCGACCGCCGCCTGGAAAGAGATCGACCGCCTGCTCGACGAGCAGAAGCTGCAGGAGGCCGTCGACCGCCTCGGGCCGCTGGTCGAAAGCGCCCGCGCCGCCGGTGACGAAACGAACTGGGCGAAAGCCCTGGTCCGGCAGTCCCAGGTGCGCACCGCCCTGGGCGGTCTCGAGACCGCGGTCGAGGAGATGAAGGCCGCAGCCTTGGCCCGCCGGGTCGGTCGCCCGCGCCGCGGTCGAGCTCTACTACGCCCACGCCCTGCTCGAGTACCTCTCGGGCTACGACTGGGAGATCCGGCAGCGCGAGCGCGTGGTGTCGGTGGCGCCGGACAGCCAAGCTCGATCTCAAGGCGTGGACCGCCGAGCAGATCGCGGACGAGGCCGAGCGCAGCTTCCTCTCGGTCTGGGAACGCCGGGAGGCGCTGGGCAGCGTCGCCGTCGGCGACTTCCCCTACCTCGCGGCCAACGACTATCCGAAGGGCATCCGCAGCTCGTTGCGCGACGCCCTGACCTACCTCTTCGTCGACCGGCTGCTCGCCGACTCGAGCTTCTGGTCGGCGAGCGAGGCGAACGACGGCTGGCAGCTCGAGCTCGAGAACCTCCTGGCCGACGCGCCGCAGCCTCCGGCGGGGCTGGATGGGAGGGGACAGGCGGCAGCAGCCCAGCCCACCCATCCCGTCCATCCCGTCCATCCATTGCTGCGCGCCGCCTTCGTGCTCGCCGACCTCGAGCGCTGGCACCGCGACCGCGGCGAGCTCGGCGCCGAGCTCGAGGCGCGTCTGGCGCGCCAGCGGTCTGCTCGCTCGGCATCGCACCTCGGAGAGCGACCAGGCGGTCCTGCGCGCCGATCTCGAGCGCCGTCTGCCGCACTTTCGCGCCGATCCCTGGTGGGCAGTCGGCATGGCGGAGCTCGCGCGGCGAGGTCGACCTCGACCGCAGCGACGCCGAACACCGCATTCGCGCGCGCGAGCTCGCCCTGACGGGCGAGAAGGCCTTCCCGGGCAGCCGCGGAGCCCAGCTCTGTCGCGAGCTCCGGGCGGAGATCGAGGCTCCCGACTTCGCGCTCCAGATGATGGCGGTCGACGGCGCCGGCCGGCGCTCGATCGAGATCTCCCATCGCAACCTGCCGAAGCTCCACCTGCGCGCCTACGCGGTCGATCTCGACGCCGCAGCTGGCGCGCGGCGGAGTTCCGCGGCCTCTTTCCGAACGACGATCGCGAGATCGAGCGCCTGATCGCGAGCGCCGAGCCGGTGGCCGCCTGGACTGTCGCGCTGCCGCCGACGCGCGACTTCCTGGCGCACCGCACCTTCGTCGACGCCGCCGCTCGCGAAGTCCGGTGCTCTATCTCATCGTCGCCTCCGCCGAGCGCTCGTTCGCCAAGGCGGGCAATCGCCGCCTCGCGCTGCCGTTCACGCTGTCGAATCTGGTTCTCCTGGAAGAGAGTTCGAGCTTCCCCTGGGAGGTGCGGCTGGTCGAGGGCGGCGACGGGCGGGCGGCGGCTGGGGTCGAGGTCACGCTCTATCGCAACACCTGGCGCGACGGCGCCGTCGCGGATCGAACACCGTGCGCACCGATGCCACCGGCCGCGCGACGTTCGTCTCTTCGGGCGAGCGCGGCTACTCGAACTTCCTGCTCGTCGCGCGGCGCGGCGACGACATTGCCGTCGCGCAGCGCTACGACGGTGAGCCCGCAGGCCGGGGCCGGCGCGCGCACCGGCTGCGCTGCTCTTCACCGACCGGGCGATCTACCGGCCCGCAGCAGAAGCTCTACTGGAAGGTGCTGGGCTACGAGAGCGGCCGCGGGCGCGGCGAGCTCACGCCGGCGCCCGGAGACGGCGGTCGCAGTCTGGCTCACCGATCCCAACGGCGAGAAGGTGGCGGAGGCCACGCGTCACGACCAATCGCTTCGGGACCGCGGCGGGCGAGTTCCCGATTCCCGCCGGCAGGCTCCTCGGGCAGTGGACACTGCAGAGCTCGCTCGGCGGCGCAGGCCGGGGTTCGCGTCGAGGAGTACAAGCGCCCGACCTTCGAGGTCGAGGTCGCCGCGCCCGCGCGGCGAGCTGCGCCTCAACCGCCCGGCCGAGCTCACCGGCGAGGTGCGCTACTACTTCGGCCTGCCGGTCACCTCCGGCCACGTCGCCTGGCGGGTGACCCGCCAGCCGGAGCTCCCCTGGTGGTGGCGCTGGTGGGGCTTCGCCGGCGGCTCGACCGAGGCGCAGCCGATCGCCAGCGGCACGACGACCCTTGCCGTCGACGGCAAGTTCCAGCGTCGCCTTCACGCCCGGCCGCCGACGAGCAGCGACAAGGCGAAGGGCCTCACCTACCTCTATCGCCTCGAGGCCGACGTCACCGACGACGGCGGCGAGACCCGCACCGGCGAGCGCACCGTGCGTCTCGGCTGGTCGGCGGTCGAAGCGCTCGCCGAGAAGCCGGCCGACCTCGCGGTCGAAGGCAAGCCGTTCGCGATCGCCGTCCGGCGCCAGGATCTGAACGGCGCGCCGCGCCCCGGAGAGGGCAGCTGGCGGCTGCTGCGCCTCGAGCCGCCGGCCGCGGCGCTGCTGCCGGCCGATCTGCCGCTGCGTCCGGCCGACGCTCCGGCGGAGCCGGCCGATCGCTTCGCGACGCCGGGCGACCGCCTGCGCCCGCGCTGGACCGGCGCGACAGCGGCCGAACAGGCGCTCGCCTTTTTCGCCGACGGCAAGGAGGTGGCGAGCGGCGCGCTGCGGCACGAGGCCTCGGGTCGCGGCACGATCCCGCTCGCCGGGCTCGGCCGGCGGTGCCTACCGCCTGCGCTACGAGACGCGCGACGCCTTCGGCGAGACCGGCCGCACGCAGCTCGACTTCGTCGTCGCCGGACGCCAGACGGCGCTCGCGCTGCCGGCCGACCTCGCCTTCGACCGCGCGACCGCCGAGCCCGGAGCGCAGCGTGCGGCTGTGGATCCACTCGGGGCTGAAGAATGCACCGGCCGAGCTCGAGCTGCTGCGCGGCGAAGAGCGCCTCTGGCGGCGCACCGTGACGTCTCTCCGGTTCGCAGTGGCTCGAATGTGCCGATCGGCGAGGCGGACCGCGGCGGGCTCGCGGCGCGCCTGACCCTGGTCGCCGATCATCAGCTCGTCACCCAGGGAGCGACGCTCGACGGTGCCGTGGACGCAACAAGGAGCTCACGGTCGAGTTCTCGACCTTCCGCGACCGGCTGACGCCGGGTGCGCGGGAGACCTTCCGGATCACCGTCAAGGACGCCCAGGGCCGGCCGGTCGAGGCCGGAGCGGCGGAGCTCCTGGCGTCGATGCACGACCGCAGCCTCGACCTCTTCGCGCCGTTCGCCGCGCCGCGCCCGCTCGGCCTTTTCCCGACCGGCGCCTGGTTTCCGCCGCTCTCGACGAATCTCGGCGCCAGCGGACCGCTCTGGCAGTCGCGACGAATCGTGGGTGAAGTCGGTGCCGGTGGACGAGCTTTCCGGCGACGCCTTCGTCGAGATCTCGCCCTGGGGAATCGGCGGGCCCGGCAGCGGCCGCGGTGGGCCGATGCGCCGGATGCAGAAGGGCGGCGTCGCCACGATGGCGATGATGGCCGAAGGCGCGCGCTGCCGGCGCCGGCTGCGGCGCCGGCCCCGCAGGGATGGAGGCTCGGCAACAGCGACGGCGTCGTCGCCGAGACGATCGCGCGTCGCAGGTGTTGCGGGCGTCGCTGGAGGGCGCCTGCCGCGCCGGTCGCCCTGCGCTCCAACTTCGCCGAGACCGCCTTCTGGCAGCCGCAGCTCCTCACCGGCGCCGACGGCTCGGCGGCGATCGAGTTCACCGTCCCCGACTCGGTCACCTCGTGGCGGGTGTGGGTCGCCGCGCTCTCGCAGACGCTCGCCTCCGGCTACGTCGAGAAGAACGCCGAATCGGTGAAGGAGCTGATGATCCGCCCCTATCTGCCGCGCTTCCTGCGCGAGGGCGACGTCGCCCAGCTCAAGGTGGTCGTCAACAGCGCCGGCGAAGCCGCGCTCGCCGGCGAGGCGACGCTCGAGATCACCGATCCCGAGACGAACGTCTCGCTCCTCGCCGAGTTCGGGCTGACCGCGGCGACCGCGAAGCAGCCGTTCCGGGTCGAACCCGGCAAGGGCGTCGACCTCACCTTCGCGCTCACCGCACCCCGCCGCGTCGGTCCGACCGCGTTCAAGATCGTGGCGCGAGCCGGCAACCTCTCGGACGGCGAGCTCCGGCCGCTGCCGCTCCTGCCGTCGCGCATCCATCTCGCGCAGTCGCGCTTCGTCACCCTGAAGGGCGCCGAGCGCCGCGAGATGACCTTCGACGACATGAAGAAGAGCGGACCCGACGCGCATCGACGAGCAGATGGTCGTCACCGTCGACGGCCAGCTCTTCTACTCGATGCTCGACGCGCTGCCGTACCTCATCGAGTATCCGTACGAGTGCACCGAACAGACGCTCAACCGGTTCGTCTCGAGCGGCATGATGTCGAGCCTCTTCGCGCAGTATCCGGCGGTGGCGCGCGCGGCCGAGGAGATGGCCGCGCGCGAGACGCCGCTCGAGCGTTTCGATGCCGCCGATCCCAACCTGAAGATGGCGCTCGAGGAGACCCCCTGGCTGCGCGAGTCGCGCGGCGGCGACAAGGCAGGGCGCGACTTCCTGCGCGTGCTCGACCCGGCGGTGTCGCTCGCCCAGCGCGACGGCGCGCTGGCGAAGCTCGCGCAGGCCCAGCTCCCCAACGGCGGCTTCCCCTGGTTCGCCGGCGGACCGGCGTCGCCCTACATGACGCTCTACCTGATGGGCGGCCTGGCCCGCGCCGCGGAGTTCGCCGTCCCCGTGCCGCGCGAGATGGTGCAGCGCGGCTGGCAGTACCTCGCCCGCGAGGCGAAGGAGGACTGGCTGCCAAGAGCGCTCGACGACGACTGCTGCTGGGAGCTGCTGACCTATCTCAACTACGTCGCTTCGTCCTATCCCGACAGCTCCTGGACGGGCGACTTTCTCTCAGCCGACGACCGCCGCACGATCCTCGACTTCTCGTTCAAGCACTGGCGCGACCACCAGCCGTTGCTCAAGCTCCAGCTGGCCTCGACGCTCGAGCGCCTGGACCGGCACAAGGACGCCGTGCTGGTGCTGGCGTCCGTCATGGACTCGGCGAAGACGACGCGCGACGAGGGGACCTTCTGGCAGCCCGAGGACCGCGCCTGGCTCTGGTACAACGACCGCATCGAGACCCACGCCTGGGCGCTGCGCACCCTGATGGAGGTGACACCGTCCGACCCGCGCCGCGACGGCCTGGTGCAGTGGCTCTTCCTCAACAAGAAGCTCAATCACTGGAAGTCGACCCGGGCGACCGCCGAGGTGCTCTATTCGCTCGCCGCCTATCTCAAGGCCACCGGAACCCTCGCGGTGCGCGAGGAGGCGACGGTGAAGGTGGCGAACCAGACGACGACCTTCGTCTTCGAGCCCGACCGGTTCACCGGCAAGAAGAACCAGGTCGTCGTCCCCGGCGACAAGCTCGACGCCCGGAGGCGATCGGGAGATGCGGAGGACGCCACGGTCACCGTCGAGAAGCAGACGCCGGGGCTCATGTTCGCCTCCGCCACCTGGCACTTCTCGACCGAGGAGCTGCCCGCCGAGTCGCGCAGCGACCTCTTCGGCGTCGAGCGCCGCTACTTCAAGCGCGTCAAGACCGGTGTCGAAGTGACGCTCGTGCCGATCACCACCGGCACTGCGCTGGCGGTCGGGGACGAGGTCGAGGTGCAGCTCTCGTTGCGGGCCAAAGCGGCGGCCGAGTACGTCCACCTGCGCGATCCGCGACCGGCGGGGCTCGAGCCCGATCGTCCGGAGTCGGGCTGGAAGTGGGATCTCGGCATCTCGCGCTACGAGGAGACGCGCGACAGCGGCGCCAACTTCTTCTTCGAGAGCCTGCCGGCCGGCGAGTACACCTTCAAGTACCGCCTGCGCGCCAATCTCGCCGGCGAGTTCCGTAGTGGCCCCGCCCAGGTGCAGTCGATCTACGCCCCGGAGTTCGTCGCCTACTCCGCGGGAGAGAGGCTCCGCATCGAGGCCGCGCTGCGGCGCGCTGACCCTGTCCCCTTCCGGACGCAGTTGACGAGCTTCCTTGCGAGGGGCCGCTCTCGGCCCCTCCGACCAGGGAGGCAATCCGGAGATGCGCCAGCTGGGCCCGCTTCGTCTGCTGTCGTAGTCCTGCTCGCCGCTCGCGGTCGGCTTCCCGGCGTTCGCTCTGCCGCCGCGGCGCTGGGCACGCGGCTCAGTCTCCACCCCGCCGCGGGGCCCCTTCTCGCCGGCAACGAGCGCGCGGTGTTCGTCGAGCGCGACGCGGGTCTTGCCCAGGACGCGATCTGGAGCGTGCGACTCGACGGCAGCGGTCGCGCGCGGATCTCCCCCGACGTGCCGTTGGCGAAGCTCGGCGGCTTCCTCGTCACCGCCGACGGCGCGCGCGTCGTCTTCCGCTCCGATGCCGACGCCGACGGCCGCTACCGGCTCTTCTCGGCGCCCGCCGACGGCAGCGCAGCGGCGATCCCGATCGACGGCACGCCGATCGATCCGGCGCTCGCCGACGTCCAGTCCTTCCGAGCTCACGGCCGACGGCACGCGCGCGATCTTCCTCGCCAATCTCGACGAGGTGGCGAAGTTCGAGCTCTACTCGGTACAGCTCACGGGAGGAACGCCCATTCGCCTGCTGCTCGCGTTCCCCGAGCTGATCCAGGACTATCGGCTTTCACCGTCTGCGGAGTGGATGGTCATCAAGTTCCGCAATCCCGTCCAGACCGGAAACTACGATCTGTATCGGGCGGAGACCGACCAGCCGTCGTTCCCGGAGAAGGTCAACGACAGCCTCGATGGGCCGAGCGAGAAGATCTGGTCGTGGCAGCTCTCGCCGACGGGCGAGCACGTGGTCTGGATCTCGAACGAAGACGGCGGCACAATCGACATTTTCAGTCGCCCGCTCGGGGGCGGCGCCAAGCAGATGCTCAACGGCATGCTGCAGGCCGAGAACGTGCTCGCGGAGACCGGCCCGAACATGCCGATCGCCGTCTCGCCCAACGGCCACTACGTTCTCTTCGCGATGCGCAGCACCACCTGGCCGACTCATCTCACCGAGCTCTACCTCGCCCCGGTCGGAGGTTGGCCATCCAACAACGGTGTTCCCGACTTCATCGGCTACGACCGGCCGACCGGCGGCAGGATCGAGTTCAGCCCGGATTCGGCCTGGATCGTCTATCGCGGCGGGAGCGAGCTCGTCGCCCGGTCGACCGATGGCGAGGACGGGCCCTGCGCGATCTCGCAGTCGCTGGCAAGCCCCAACCAGGGTTTCGGCTATGCGGTGGAGGTGCTCGACTTCGCCATCCATCCGGACTCGCTGCGCACGGCTTACACCGCCCTGGTCACGGACACCGTGTCGCAGGAGTCGCGCGGACGCGGTCTGTTCTTCACCTCGAGCGGCGGGCCCGACCTCATCAACCTTTGCGGTCTCGGCCTGAACGACTCACGCCCCGTCTGGTACGACCTCTCGGGGCCGGTGCCGCAGTCGACTCTCGCCGACCTGCCGGTGATGGCGTCGGGCCACGACGATCTGGTCTTCACGCGCCGCGACTCGGCGCCCGACGTGCCGAAGATCTTCCACAACGACTGGGGCGGCGTCGACTTCTGGCGCGTGAGTCTCTCCGGCGGTACCGGCGTCGTTCTGGGCTCACTCAAGTTGACGCCCGACGGCCGGACGCTGGTCTACAACGCCGACTACGAAGGCGACAGCGCGCCCTTCTCCGACATCTGGTCGACGGGCTGGCCGCTGTTCGAGAACGGCTTCGAGTGCGGCACCGCCCCCTGGTCGTCGCCGGCGGTCGATCCCTGTCTGATTCAGGTGCCCTGAAACTCGGCTTTCCGGGCTAGGGAACCGAGGCCGACCAGTTCGAGACGCCGCCGCTCTCGAAGCCGTCGGCGAACAGGCCGGTCGGCGGCGGGAAGGCCGCGCTGAGCGCGATGTCGTCGACGTACCAGCCGTCGGCGACGGTGTTCGAGTCCGTGGTGAGCCGGAAGCGCACGCGCGCCTGGGTCGCACCGACGAGCGCCGGGCACGACGTAGGTCTGCCTGTGTCCAGGTCGTGTTCGTGCCGTCGAAGGTCGCGATCTCGCTCCAGGTCGTGCCGTTGGTGGCGGAGATCTCGAGGTGGCAGAAGTCGAAGCCTGGTTCGGTCGCGTACCTTTGCCAGAAGGAGAGCTCGACACCCGTCGCCGCCGAGAGATCGATCGCCGACGAAGTCAGGGAACTGTTGACGTTGTTGCCGTAGCTGCCCGCCGGGCTGTCGGTCCAGGCGTGCGTCGGGCTGTGCGCCTGGGCCGTGGTGATCGCCCAGGGCGCCTGTGCGGTCCAGCCGAGGTTGCCGCTCTCGACCGTGTCGTCGAGCACCGCGACGTAGGGCGCGAGCGCGAAGTCCCGGATCACCGTCTGCAGTCGTGCCCAGCGACGACACCGGAGGCGGTGGCCGGGGCGTGACCGGGCGCGGTCGCCGTGACGTCGTAGGTCCCCTCGGGCACCTGAATCGAGTAGGCGCCGGTGCCCGCGTCCGAGCTCGTCGAGTACGGTCCGACCGCGACCGTCGCCGCCAGCGGCGCGCCACTGCCGGCCGCGCGTGACCGTGCCTTCGAGGTAGGGGGCCGTGGCCGGATCGAGGACGGTCGAGGAAGGCGGCCGAGAAGGCGCCCCAGTTGTTCGCGGTGTCGCGGCCGCGCACGTAGAGCAGGTGCCGGCCGGAGTCGAGCGCGCTGGTGTCGAGGGTCCCGGTCGCCGCCTCGACGGTCGAGTTGAAGCGTGCCGTCCGCGGCGCTCATCGCGACCGGCGTGCCGCCGGCCCAGGGCGGCGTGTCGAGGTAGAGCTCGGCGGCGGCGATCGGCTGGGTCGGCTCGGCGCCGTCGCCGGTCGCGGTAGCGCGTGTCGTCGAGCGTCGCGGTGACGACGGCCGGATCGCCCGGCGCGACCGGCGGCGTCCGGCGCCGTGACGCTGACGACGCGTCCGGCCCGGCCGGCGTCAGGTAGGGCGTGCGCGGCACCCGCATGGCGTACTTGCAGCATCGCCAGCGCGTCGGGGAGGACGGCGCTCTCGAAGCCGAACAGCTCTCGAAGAAGTTGGTGCCCATCTCCCAGGTGTAGCCGGGCATCGCCGAGCACGGCCGTAGGAGTAGTCCTTGGTCGAGCCGTCCACCGGGTAGAGGCTGCCGACGCGCGGATCGAAGCCCGACAGATAGCGCCCACTTGCGGCCGAGGCGCAGGATCTGGGCGCAGTTCGGGGCGAAAGCGGCGGTACGCCGTCGCAGATCGCCGAGGGGGTCTGCCCCCAGGCCGAGAGGATTTCGTTGGCAGTAGCTGTGCAGGTCGACGTAGATCCCCATCGTGTCGTCGGGCGCCGGCGTGGTCAGGTCGTCCGGGCGGCGGTCCGGGAAGACCGTCGCCATGTAGGCGGCCAGGGCCTGCGTCTCGGGTTCCGAGGCGGCCGCGGAGCCGCGGTAGGTCTCGTCGCAGGCGGCGCTGCTCGATCCGCCCCAGGCAGCCCCAGTAGAAGCTGAAGTTGCGGTTGAGGTCGACGCCGAAGAGTGCTGGCGCAGCCGTCGGCGTTGTTGCCGGTTCTTCCGCCACGAGCCGCCGGTCTCGGCCTGCTTGCGGCCGTCCGGGTTGGCGTGCAGCACGAGGTGGATCTCGTGGTGGTCGAGCACCCAGGTGGCATCGGCGTCGGTGCCGTAGGCGCCCAGGATCCACTCGGCGAAGCGCAGCGCCGCCTCGGCGGTCGTGTACTCGCGGGCGTGGATCGCCGCGCTGACCAGGAGCACCGGCTTCGGCCCGGGAACCGACGAGTTCGTGAGCTCGAGCACGAACAGGTCGTAGCCGGCGGGCCCGCCGGCGGTGACCTTGTCCCAGGAGTCGCCGATGTCGGCGAGCGCGGCCAGCGTCGGGGTGCGCGGTCGCCAGCGCCTGCGCGCTGGCGTAGGTCTCCTCCACCGTGCGGTAGCAGGGGAAGGCCGGGATCGTGTCCGGCCGGTCCCAGTCCGCCTGCGCCGACTCGGCGAGCCGGACGAGCGCGGTCGCCTCCTCGTCCACCTCGACGTAGAAGCCGAGCCGCTCGAGGCGCGCGAGCTGGCCCGGCGTCCACCATGACGCGCAGGAAGCCCTTGTCGCGGTCGACCTGCAGGTGATCGCCCCACGAAGCGACCTCGCGGATCATCGTGTCGTCGCCGAACCAGGCGCGCGCCATCCAGGGGCCGGAGCCCTCGAAGCCGGCGGCGGCGAGCGGCGAGGCCGGCAGACAAAGCGCCACGAGGAGCGTGGCGGCGCAAAGGTGGCGCGAGACCCGTGTCGGGTTCATGGCGTGACTCCCGTCCTGAGATGCCCTGCGAAGTGCCGGTTTCGAGATCCCGAGTCTATGGCTGAATCGCGCCGCGCACGACGACATCGTCGACGTAGCAGCCGTCGTAGACCTGCGAGACATCCGTCGTCAAGCGGAAGCGCACCTTCGCCTGCGCTGCACCGTCGAGCTCCGGCACCGGGAAGACCGCGCGGGTCCAGGTCGTCTGCGTGCCGTCGTAGGCGGCGAGCTCGGTCCAGGTGGCGCCATTGTCGGCCGACACCTCGACGTGGCAGTAGTCGTAGGTCGCTTCGGTGACGTAACGCTGCCAGAACGAGAGCTCGACCCCGACGGCCGCCGAGAGGTCGATCGCGGGCGAGGTCACCGCCGTGTTGACGTTGTCGAGATAGTTCCCGCCCGGGCTGTCGGTCCACGAGTGGGTCGGGCTGTGCGACTGCGTGGTGGTGATCGCCCAGGGCGCCTGCGCCGTCCAGCCGGCGTTCCCTGCTTCGACGTTGTCGGTGAAGAGGTTCGAGAAGACCACCAGCGAGAAGTCCTGAACGAAGGTCTGCTGCGCTACGAGCGTGACGCCCGCGACCGTCTGTGCGGCGTGGTCGCTGGCCGTGGCGGTGAGGTCGTAGGTGCCCTCCGGGAGCTGGATCGAGTAGGCGCCCGTGCCGGCGTCGGTCGTCGTCGCGTACGGCCCCACCGTGACGGTGGCGGCGAGCGGCGTGCCGGTGCCGGCCTCGACGACCGCGCCCTGGACGATCGGCGCCGTCGCCGGGTCGATGACGGTCAGGAATGCGGCCGAGACCGGCCCCCAGTTCCCTGCTGCGTCGCGGCCGCGCACGTAGACCAGATGCCGCCCGGAAGGCAGCGTCGACGTATTCAGCGCCGCGCTGGCCGCCTCGATCGTCTCGTCGAATGCGCCGTCGTCGGCGCTCATCGCGACCGGCCAGGCGGTGAGCGCCCAGTGGCTGGTGTCTCCGGCCTCGAACCCGTCCACGAAGACGATCGTCGTCCCCGGCAGGTCGATGTCGACCTCCGCCGCGGCGATCGCCTGGGTCGGTTCGCTGCCGTTGGCGTTCGAGAAGCGCGTGTCGTTGAGTGTCGCGGTGACGGTGACCGGGTCGCCCGGCGCGATCACTCCCGGAACGACCGCGACTGCGAGCGCGTCCGGGCCGGCCGGGGTCATGTAGGGTGTGCGCGCGACCTTGGCGGCGTAGCGCAGGGCCGGGAGATTGCCGGGCAGAACGGCGCTCTCGAAGAAGCTGCAGCTCTGGAAAAACTGAGTGCCGAGCTCGAAGGTGTAGGCGGCGACGCCGAGGTCGCCGTAGCCGAAGTCGTCGGTGGTGCCGTCGGTCGGATAGAGGCCGATCGCCTGCTCGGGGTAGTAGCCGTTCAAGTAGGCGAACTTGCGGCCGAGCGTGGTGAGCGCGGTGCCGTTGGGGGCCGGGGTGTTCGTGAAGCCCCAGGACCAGAGCACCAGCTCGCTGTAGCTGTGGATGTCGAGGTAGACACCGGTGGCGTCGGGCGGCGCGGGCTCGTTGAGCCCGGGGAGTCGCTGGTCGGGAAAGTTCGCCCGCAGGTACGCTTGGACCGCCTGCACCTCGGGCTCCGAGGCCGGCGAGGAGCCGCGGTAGGTTTCGTCGCAAGGACTGCCGCTCGAGCCGCCACAGCAGTGCCCATTGAAACTCGAAGTTCCGGTTGAGGTCGGCGCCGCGGCTGCTGGTGTTGGCGCAATAGTTGTTGTCGACGTTCTTGCGCCACGAGAGCCCGGTCTCGGCCTGCTTGCGCCCGTCGGGGTTGGTGTGCAGGAGGAGGTGGATCTCGTGCTGGTCGAGCAGCCAGGTGGCATCGGCGTCGTTGCCGTAGCCGTTCGCGAGTTGCTCGGCGAAGCGCATCATCAGCTCCGCCGTCGTGTACTCGCGGGCGTGGATGGCCGAGGTCACGAAGAGCTTCGGCTTCGGTCCGGGAATGGCCGAGTTGGTGAGCTTCAAGACCATCATGTCGTAGCCCACCGGCCCGCCGGCCGTCACCCTGTCCCAGCTGTCGCCGGCATCGTTCCAGGTCGCGAGCGTCGGATGATTGGCGGCGAGAGCCTGGGCCGAGGCGAAGGTCTCCTCGACCGTGCGATAGCAGGTGAATCCCGGGATGCCCGCCTCCGGCGCTTCGCCGCTCGCGGCGCGCTCGGCGGCGCCGAGTTGCGCCGCTTCGGCGTGGCGAATCCAGGAGGTGAGCTCCTCGTCCACCTCGACGAAGAAGCCGAGGGCGCGCAGGGCCGTCACGCGCGCGGCGTCGGCCTCGATCGCGAGGAAGCCCTTGTCGCGATCGTAGCGAAAGTGGTCGCCCCAGGAAGCGACCTCGCGCAGGCGTCTTCGGTGCCGAACCAGGCGCGGACCATCCACGGCCCGGCGCCGGCGAACGGATTGTCGGCGAGTTCCTGGCCACCGAGCCATGCACCCGGGGCGAGGAGGAGGAGTGTGATCAACAGCGCGCGGCAGGGCAGGTTCCGGACCAAGGTTTCCACAAAGCGAAGTATGTACCCCGCCCGGCCGCGAAACCAAGCGCTCTCAGACGGCTGCCGCGGTTTCCGGCGCCGGCTCCTGGCCCGGGACCTCGGGAACGCCCCGGGTGCGCCCGGCGCGGTCGACCCGAGCATCCACTCGGCGAGCCGGGCCCAGAGCCAGCCCATGCCGTTCTGCAGATGGAGCGCGACGAGGAGGCCGAGAACGCCGGCAACCCCGAAAGGCAGCGTGCCGAGGAAGCTGGTCGGTGTCCAGTACCCGAGGCCGACATGGAAGTCCTCCGCGCCGACCAGCCAGGCGAACGGCACCAGCGCGAAGGCCAGCGGCACGACGAGCGACACCAGCGAGATCACCCAGGTGGCGAGCGCCACCGGGAACTTGAAGAACAGGAAGGCCATCCCCTTCCACAGCGCCGCCGAGGACAGCAGGGCGCCGAGGCGGGAGAGCAGGCGATCGGAGACCGGGTGCGTGACCCGTTCCGGCACGTGCGCGCCGAGCAGGTGGATCGCCAACTGGCGCTCGAAGCCGGCGGCACCCCAGGCGGCGAGGAAGGTCGCGAGCAGGATCGCCAGGCCGATCCAGACGATGGTGAGCGGCACGCCGGCCGAGATCCCGACCGTCAGACCGACGAAATAGGCGAGCCCGAGCGGGAAGCCGAGCCAGAGGTAGAGCAGGTTGCCGTAAGTCCGCGGCCGCACCGCGACGGTGAAGAAATCGGTCCAGGAGAGCTGCCGGGTCGCGCTGGTCATGACGTTCACCTCGGATCTCTCTACGCACCGGCGCGGCGCCGGTTTCGTCCGGCGGCCTCCGGACCCCTCGCCGAGCGCGTCAGCACCCCGCCCGAAGAAGTGGGTGCGCGGGAATCCTTTCCCGTAGAATCCTCACGCCATGAAAAAAGCCCAACATGTCGCGGTCACCGGCGCCGCCGGAAATATCGGCTACGCCATCCTCTTCCGCATCGCCGCCGGCGATCTCTTCGGACCGGACCAGCCGGTCGTCCTGCACCTCATCGAGATTCCGCCGGCGTTGCCGGCGCTCGAGGGGGTCGCGATGGAGCTCCGCGACTGCGCCTTCCCGCTGCTCGACGGCATCGTCGCGACGGCGGACATCGAAGAGGGCTTCAGCGACGTCGACGTCGCCTTCCTGGTCGGCGCGCGGCCGCGCGGTCCGGGGATGGAGAGGAAGGATCTGCTCTCCGCCAACGGCGCCATCTTCGGGCCGCAGGGCAAAGCGATCGCGGCGCGCGCCGGCGCGCGACGTGCGCGTCCTGGTGGTCGGGAATCCGGCCAACACGAACTGCCTGATCGCGGCCTCGAACGCTCCCGGTCTCGACCGCCGGCAGTTCCATGCCATGACCCGCCTCGATCACAACCGGGCGCTGTCGCAGCTCGCCGAGAAGAGCGGCGGCTCGGTCAACGACATCCGCCGGATGACGATCTGGGGCAACCACTCCTCGACCCAGTACCCGGATCTCGCGCACTGCACCGTGAAGGGACAGCCGGCGCTCGGCGTGGTCGGCGAGAGCTGGTACCGCGAGACCTTCATCCCGACCGTGCAGCAGCGCGGCGCGGCGATCATCAAGGCGCGCGGTGCCTCGTCGGCGGCCTCCGCCGCCTCGTCGGCGCTCGATCACATGCGCGACTGGGTGCGCGGCAGCGCCGCCGGCGACTGGGTCTCGATGGCGGTGCCGTCCGACGGCAGCTACGGCATCCCGGAAGGGGTCGTCTACTCCTACCCCTGCGTCTGCAAGGGCGGCG
The DNA here is from genome assembly GCA_963788175.1 of Thermoanaerobaculia bacterium. Classification (GTDB taxonomy): domain Bacteria; phylum Acidobacteriota; class Thermoanaerobaculia; order Multivoradales; family JAGPDF01; genus JAGPDF01. Next base: position 297,264 of record CAWBFZ010000008.1, on the reverse strand, counting down.
ACTACGAGATCGTCCAGGGCCTCGCGATCGACGAGTGGAGCCGCGGCCGGATGGACGCCAGCGATCGCGAGCTGCGCGAGGAGCGCCAGGCGGTCGAAGAGCTGCTGGGCTGACGCCGGAGCCCGCCGGAGTGTCCGGGCGCCGGGCGGGGAATTTTGCGGAAATCGCATTTTTCCGCTAGACTCACGATATGTGTCGGCTACCCGAGCACTTTCCGAGCCGGACGATTCCGGGAGTGGGCGCGTTCCTGCTCGCCCTTCTTGCCTTCCTGCCGGCGGGCGCCGCGGCCTCGGTCGGTCTGAACGGTCCCGGCGGTCCGCAGGGTGGGCGCTTGGCGTTGGGCGATCTGATCGTCAGCTCTCCTGCCGGCTGCACGGTCGCCTACTCGCTGCAGGTACTGACCGAGAACGGCGCGGGCAGCGACACGTTCGAGCTCCAGTTCTTCGATGACGGGGCCCTGATCCAGGTCGAGGCGCTCAGCGCGCCCGCCGACGGCGCGGTCCATGCCCTCTCGGGCACCATCGGTCTGCAGCAGCCGGTCTCGCAGGCGAATCCCGGCATCGGTGTCTATCTGGTCGATTCCGGCGTCATCCTCGATTTCGTCGATCCGGCGGACGTCGTCTGCGGCTTCGTCGAGATCCCGACGCTCGATTCGGCGGGGGCTTGGATTCTGGTCGGGCTGCTGCTCGCCAGCGCGCTCGTCGTCCTGCGCCGGCCTCGTCGCGCGCTCTAACTCACGATCGGTGATCCACCTTGCGGCCTCACCGATTCGCGGCCCGGCGACGGGTCGGCGGGCGGGTCTCGCCTCCGGCCGCGCTCACAGGCTACAGACCGATCTCGCCGGTGAATCGCCCGGGGCTTCGGCCCCTGGGGAGGGGTCGGCGTCGCACCTCGGCCCGGGCGCGCGACCTCCGGCAAGCCCCACCCACCGACCCGCCGCCGGGCTGGCGGCAGCTCTGGCAAGTCGGGCCTGCGGACTCGCCGCCGGGCTGGCGGCAGCTCAGGGAGCCGGAGGGGACGGCGGAGCGTAACCCGTCATCTCGACGAAGCCGTGGCCGGCGATCGGGTGGCCGCGGCTGGTTCCGTTCACCTTCACCGCGCCTTCCCAGTAGCGCACGGTGACGGCGAGCTCCTGGTCGGCGACCCTGGGGGTGAGCTCGAGGTCGAGCTCCTCGCCGGGGACCTCGAGCCGCCAGCTGGCGGGATAGGTCGCGCCGGTCGGGCTCCGCCAGGTCGAGAGGGCGGTGAGCCGGATCTCGGTCGCGGCGAGGCTGCGTGACGTGCCGTCGGCGGCGACGAGGCTGCCGCGGCTCCACGGATCGGCGGCGCCGTCCTTGCGTCGCAGGCGGTAGAACATCAGCTCGCGGCCGTCGCCGAGCTGCAGGGCGAACCAGTCCCAGCCGGCGAGGTCGGGTCCGAGGGCGCTGGTCGACCACTCGCGGTCGAGCCAGGCTTCGCCGGTCACCGGAATCGTCTCGCCGTCGACGGTCACCGTGCCGCGCGTCGGCAGCCGGGTCATCGAGTAGTAGTAGGAGGCGTTGCCGGGTTCCGGACCCTTCTGCGACAGACCCCGTTCGCCCTGGAGGACCGGCGGCTTGCCGGCTTCGAGCGCCAGGTCGACCGCGAAGCCGTCGTCCCTCGCCGCGCAGGCGCAAGGGCGAGAAGTCGGCTCCGGACGGGGAGGTCGAGGCGATCGACCAGTCCTCGAGCGCGACGCGAAACGGCGCCGGGGTGACGCCGGCGAGGCCGACGGCCTCGCGCGCGAAGCGCTCGGCGAAGCGGAAGGTGCCGCCGCTGCTCGTCGGAGAGCGCGAAGTGCGCCATCCAGACGTGGGCGCTGCGCCAGCGCGAGGAGCTCGGCGCGGTCGCCGAGATCTCCGCCGACGAGCGCGTTGCGGAAGAAGGTGAGCTGGACGCCGAAGGCCCGGCCGTCGGCGGCGAAGAGATTGCCGGTGACGTACCACCACTCGGTGCGGAAGCCGTCGTGGGCGCCGTGATCGGCGGGGAAGACGAACTCGCGCGGCAGCGTGGCGCGCGTGAAGCGCGCGTCGGCCTCGTCCCCGCCGAGTCCGCCGCCCAGCGCCTCCGCGACGTCGAGCTCGGCAGAGATCTTCGCCGGCCGGCGGGCGCGGCGCTCGAGCGCGACCGCGAGCGCCGTCAACGCGGTGACGCAGAGCAGCAGGGCGACAACGAGACGACGCGGAGTGCGCACGGTCACTCCTGCTTCAGGGCGAGCGCCGGATCGGTCCGCCCGAGCCGCCAGGCGGGAATGAGCCCGGCGAGAAGCGCCGCGCCGAGCGCGAGGATCATCGCCTCGACGAACGGCCGCGCCGTCCAGGCGATCTCCATCGACCAGCCGAACGAGCGCCGGTTGATGACGTGCACCATGAGGGCGGCGAGGAGCGCGCCGAGCGGCAGCGAGAACAGCCCGGCAGCGAGCCCCATCCAGCCGGTCTCGGCGGCGACGAGCCGGAGGAGCTGACGGCGCGTGAGGCCCTGGGCGCGCATCACGGCGAACTCCCGGCCGCGTTCGAGCTCGAGGGCCGCGAGCGCCGCCAGAATGCCGAGGAAGGCGACCGCGATCGCCAGCAGGCGCAGCACGCCGGTGATGCGGAAGGTGCGGTCGAAGATCTCGACCGACATCTGCTTGAGCAGGCGGCTCGACTGCGCGGCGAGCTCCCCTTCGGGCGCGGCCCCTTCGACCGCCGTCTTGAGCTGCTCGAGGTCGGCGCCGGGCTCGGCGAAGACCGCCAGCACCGCGACCCCGGGCTCGCCGAAATGGGCGCGGAAGGCGTCCACCCCGAGCATCACGACGCCCTGGTCCGAGCCGTAGTCGTAGTCGATCCCGGCGACCCGGAACGACCTGGCGGCCGTTCGCGGTCGCGAGCTCGAAGCGGTCGCCGAGGTGGAGGTTGCGGCGATAGGCGAACGGCTCGGCGAGGATCGCGGCGTCGGGGGTCGTCGTGAGCTCGCGCCAGACGCTCTCGAGGTCGCCCTCCTTCCAGTGCATGGCGGCGAGGCTCTTGCGGTCGAGGTCGATGCCGACCACCCGCGCCGGGAGCTCTCCGGGGCTCTCGACCTGGGTGATGCGCAGGGTGTTGATGCGCTCGACGCCGGGCAGGGCGCGGATGCGCTCGACCGCCTCGGGCGAGATGCGCAGGTGCGCGCGGCTCGGCACCTGGGTCGGCGTGCTGACGTAGAGGTCGCCGATCAGCGCCCCTTCGAGCCAGATCTGGACGGTCGTGCGGAAGCTGCCGATCATCACCGCGATGCTGATCGAGACCGCGACCGCGAGCGTCAGGGCGGCGACCGCGACCCCCGTGCGCGAGATCGACGCCGCCACCGCCCGCGCGCCCATCCGGCCGAAGAGGCCGATCGCGGCGTACAGGCGCCGCCACCTCCGCGGCACGGCGGCGACGGTGCGCATGCTGACGGCGAGGGCGCGCGGCACGAGCAGCGAGAAGCCGACCAGGACGAGGAAGAAGCCGCCGAGCGAGAGCGGCAGCGAGTACCTCAGCGAGGTCGCCAGGGCGAGGACGAGGGCGCCGGCGAGGCCGAAGAGCAGGCCGATCCAGACCGCGCGACCGGCCAGCCGGCCGGCGCGGCTCTCGAGCTCCGAGCGCAGGAGCGTGGCGCGCGCGCGGGGCGTTGGCGGCCTCGAGCGCCGGCGGCAGCGCGGCGGCGAGCGACGCGCCGAGGCCCAGCAGGCCGCCTTTGAGGAGCGAAAGCGGCGAGAGCGCGAAGTTGCCGGCGGCGAGCGTGAAGTAGAGGTCGCGGATCGTCTGCAGCACGAGCCCCATGAGTCCCCGGCCGAGCACGATGCCGACCAGCAGCCCGAGCGCGCTGCCGACGATGCCCAGCACGGCGGCCTCGGTGAGGACGAGGGTCAGGATCTCGCCGCGCCGGACGCCCAGGGCGCGCAGGCGCCCGAAGAGCTCGCGGCGCTGCACGACCGAGAAGGTCATCGTGTTGTAGATCAGGAAGGTGCCGCACAGCAGGGCGAGGAGCGACAGGGCGCGCAGATTGAACCGAAACGCCCGCGTCATCTGCTCGAGCGCTTCGGGGCGCGCGGCGGCGCGCGCCAGATGGACGCCCGGCGGCAGGAGAGTCGCGATCTCCCGGCGGGCCGCGTTCGCCCGCCTCGCCCTCGGGCAGGGCGAGGTCGATGCGGGTGAGCCGCCCCGGCAGGTCGAGAATCTCCTGCGCGGTCGCGATATCGACCAGCGCCAGGTTCGCGAGCGCCTCGCGGGCGGCGGCGTCGGCCGGCTTCAACGTGCCGACCAGGAGGAGCCGTCTCCTGGCGCGCGCCGACGCGGACCGCGAGACGGTCGCCGATCTCGAGCCCGAGCCGCTCGGCGGTCGAGCTCTCGAGGAGCGCCGCACCGGGGGTGGTGAGAAATCGGGTGAGGTCCTTGCCGGCGGCGAGCGCCCCCCCGAGGTAGCCGCGGAACGGCGCCTCGCTCCACGGATCGAGGCCGAGGAGCCGCAGGACCGGGGCCGAGCGGGAGATCGACCCGCCGTCGGCGGGCGCTGCCGCTGCGGCTCCGGCCGGTGGCGCGAGGACGACGAAGTCCTCGACCACCGGCGCGGCGGCGCGGAAGCCCGGGATCTCGTCGGTGCCGGCGCGCAGGCGGGCGAAGAGCGCTTCGTCGAAGCCGTTCGAGTCGCCGGTGATCTGATCGGTCGCGGCGCCGGCGGTGGCGTCGGTCGCCACCACGAAGGCGCGCCGGGCGCTCTCGTTGGCGAGGTCGATCGCCACCACGACGGCGACGCCCAGCGCCACGCCGGCGAGCGCCAGCCCGAACTGCGCCGGATGGCGCAGGTGATAGCGGCGGCTGGCGCGCCCGAGCAGGCTCAAGCCGGACTCTCCACGGCGCCGGGCGTCAGGCCGCCGGTGCCGGTATCGGCGATGGCGAGCGCTCGACCAGCCGGCCGTGATCGAGGGTGAGGACGCGGTCGGCGATCCCCATGACCTCGGGACTGTGGGTCACCATGAGCATGGTCTTCCCGGCCCGCCGCGTGAGCCGGTCGAGGAGCTCGAGCACCTCGAGCCCGGTCTCGAGGTCGAGATTTCCGGTCGGCTCGTCGGCGAGGACGAGCGCCGGATCGGCGGCGAGAGCGCGCGCGACGGCGACCCGCTGCTGCTCGCCGCCCGAGAGCCGGTCGGGAAACTGCCCGCCGCGATCGGCGAGGCCGACCTCCTCGAGCAGCGCCGAGCGCCCGCTCGCGGTTCGCCCCGCTCGCCCGCCCGGCGAGCTCGAGCGGCAGCAGGAGGTTCTCCTCGACGGTGAGGGTCGGCACGAGATTGAAGAACTGGAAGACGAAGCCGATCCGATCGCGGCGCGCGACCGTGCGCTCGTCCTCGGTCAGCCGGTTGAACGACCGCCCCTCGAGCAGCACCTCGCCCGCCGACGGCAGATCGATGCCGGCGATGAGATTGAGCAGCGTCGACTTGCCCGACCCGCTCCGGCCGAGAAGGACGACCAGCTCCCCCGGCGCAATCGCGCACGAAACCCCGTCCAGCACGACGCGCGGCCTCCCCGCCTCGACGAAGCTCCGCCGCACCTCGCGCAGCTCGATGACGGGAGTCGGGGAAGCCACCAGTCGACTCTACGGCAGCGGATGGCATTCCGGTTTGGGTGACCGGGCCCGCAGCCGCGAGGGTGCGGCTCCGATTGGCGATAAACTGCGCCGGTGTCGTCGGAAGCGCTCGCCTTTCCCCGCCCGAGAGACTGGGTCGAGCTCACCAAGCCGCGGATCACGCTCCTCGTTACGCTGACGACGGCGGCGGGGTTCGCGCTGGCGAGCGAGCGGCCGCTCGATTGGTCGCGTTTCGTCGCGACCCTGATCGGGACGGCGCTGGTCGCGGCGGGCTCGGCGGCCTGGAACCAGTTCGTCGAGCGTGAGACCGACAAGCTGATGCGGCGCACGGCGACGCGGCCGCTGCCGGCGGGGCGGATGCTCCCCGCGCAGGCGCTGGCGTTCGGCGGCCTGCTGTCGGTCACCGGTCTCCTCGTGCTCGCCCTGCTGGTGAATCCGCTCACCGCGGCGATCGGCCTCGCGACGCTCGCTGCCTACGTTCTGGTCTACACCCCGATGAAGCGCCAGAGCTCGCTCGCGACCCTGGTCGGCGCGATCCCCGGCGCCGCGCCGCCGGTCATGGGCTGGACCGGCGCCTCGGGCGAGCTCGATCTCGGCGGCTGGCTCCTCTTCGCCATCCTCTTTCTCTGGCAGCTGCCGCACTTCCTGTCGATCGCCTGGCTCTATCGCGACGACTACCGGCGGGCGGGGATGCCGCTCCTCACGGTGAACGATCCCGACGGCCGGGCGACCGGCCAGCAGGCGGTGCTCTATGCGCTGGCGCTGGTGCCGGTGTCGCTCATGCCGTCGGCAGTCGGCATCACCGGCGCCGTGCATCTCGCCGGCGCGCTGCTCTTCGGCCTCGCCTTTCTGGCGAGCGCGGTGCTCTTCGCGCGCCAGCAGTCGGTCACCACTGCGCGGCGGCTCCTGCTCACCTCTGTCTTCTATCTGCCGGCGGTCTTCGGTGTCGCCGTCGCCGATCACCTCTTCCTGCGATGAGCGTCCGGATGCGCGGCGCGGCTGTTCGCCGGGGTGGCGGCGGCTGGCTCGCCGGCTTCGCCGGTCTGGCGCTTCTTGCCGTCGCCGCCTGTCGTGCCCCAGAGCCGCTGCCGGTGCTCTCCGAGCTGCCGGAGTTCGCGCTCATCGAACGCAGCGGCGCGACGCTCGACAAGGCGGCCCTGGCCGGCCGGCCGGCGATCGTCGACTTCATCTTCACGCGCTGTCCGGCCTCCTGCCCGTGCCTCACCGCGCGGATGAAGGAGCTCGAGAAGCGCATTCCGGAGAGCTCGACGGTGCGCCTGCTGTCGATCACGGTCGATCCCGAGCACGACCGGCCGGAGGTGCTGACGCGCTACGCCGACGGCTGGCAGGCCGGACCGCGCTGGCTCTTCGCGACCGGCGAGCGGGCGGCGATCTGGGAGCTGGTGCGCAAGGGCTTCCTGATGGCGGTCGAGGCGACGCCCGAGGACACGAGCTTCGCCGATCCTGCACAGCAACCGGTTCGCCCTCGTCGACGGCGAGGGGCGCCTGCGCGCCACCTACCATCGCGCTCGAAGAGGACGCGCTCGACCGCATCCTGGCGGATCTCGCGGCGCTGGAAGCCAGCGCAGCAGGCGGCTGAAGCCTCGACAGGCCGGAGCCGAAGCGACCGATGAGCCAGCAGCGGAGGACCCAGCGATGGAACTGACCGTACGCGACCTGCCGACCCTCAACGCGGCGCTGAACGCGACCTCGGCGGTACTCCTGGTGCTCGGCTGGGCTGCTGATCCGGCGCGCGGAAGATCGACGCCCACCGCCGCGCCATGATGTCGGCGTTCGGCTGCTCGATCGTCTTCCTGGTGTCGTATCTCGTCTACCACTTCCAGGTCGGCTCGGTGAAGTTCCAGGGCACCGGCACGGTGCGGACCGTCTACCTCACCATCCTCCTCACCCACACCGTGCTCGCCGCCGCCGTGCCGTTCCTCGCCGTGATCACCCTGTCGCGCGCCCTCGCCCGGCGCTTCGACCGCCACAAGCAGATCGCCCGCTGGACGCTGCCGATCTGGCTCTACGTCTCGGTCACCGGCGTGGTGGTCTACTGGATGCTCTACCAGATGCGTTCCTGAGGCCTGGCCGCGTCGTTTGCGCGCGGCGCATTACCGTGGTAATGTAACGCCATGAAACTCGCCCAATCCAGGTTGACCTCGCAGGGCCAGGTCTCGGTCCCAGCTGAAGTTCGGCGGCGGCTGGGCCTCGCGCCGGGCTCCATCCTCGAGTGGAACGCCGACGGCGACCAGGTCGTCGTGAGCCGGGGCCACCGGTACTCTTCGGCCGACCTGCACGCGAAGCTCTTCCCCGAAGGACCTCCCGAGGCGCAGAGCCTCGAGGAGCTGAAGGACGGCATTCGGCGCGCCGTCGCGATGCGACATGCGCGCCGTTGACACGAACGTTCTCGTCAGGTTGTTGGCGCGAGATGATCCGAGACAGGCTGCGGCTGCCGAGTCATTCGTCGGCGGCGGAGCTTGGGTCTCCCATCTGGTCCTGGCCGAGACGACGTGGGTCCTTGCGACCGTCTTCGCGAGAAGTGCGGTGCAGATTGCCGCGGCCATCGCTCACCTGCTCGAGCACGAAGCCCTCGTGGTGCAAGATCCGGACGTCGTCGCCCAGGCACTCGTCCAGATGAAGACGAAGCCCGCCCTCGGGTTCTCGGATTGCCTGATCCTCGAAGTCGCGCGCAAAGCCGGCCACCTGCCTCTGGGCACCTTCGACCGCGCCCTCGGGAGACTCCCCGGTGCGAGCAAGCTGAAGGGCGGATGAACCAGGGAGTGCGCTAGAAGATGCGCTTCTGAACGATCGCGCCGTTGGCGCCATCGTCGGGCGGGGCGAGGTCGTCGCCGCCGGCAGGTGCTTCGGCTTCCGGTTCCGGCACCTCGGCCTCTCCCAGCCAGACGAAGCGCTCGAGGCTGCGGGCCCAGACGAAGCCCTTGCCGGACTCCTTCATGCCGCGCAGCACGGCGAGCTTGGAGTCGATGTCGTCGATGGCGTGGAGGACGAACGCTTCGGCGGTCATCGGTTCGACCGGCGAGGAGAACTCCTTGCGCCCCTGATGCGAGAGCACCAGGTGCTCGAGCTGGAGCTTGAGGTCGGCGGGGAAACCCGGGATGGCGGCGGTGCGCTCGCGGACCAGGTCCCGGCCGAGGACGATGTGGCCGACCAGGCGTCCGACCGGGGTGTACTCGTTGTCGGGCATGGCGCCCAATTCCTGGAGCTTGCCGAGGTCGTGGAAGAGGACGCCCAGGACGAGCAGGTCGCGGTCGAGCTCCGGGTAGTTGTCGGCGAACTTCACCGCCAGCTCCATCATCGACACCACATGCTCGAGCAGGCCACCGCGGAACGCATGGTGGATCGCCTTCGCCGCCGGATGCACGCGCAGGGCCGGGCCGTAGGCGGCCATCGTCTCGGTCGCCAGGCGGCGCATCTCCGGCCGCTTCACCTCGCGGGCGAGTGTCCCCTCCAGGCGACGCATGAGGTCATCGAGGTCGAACTTCGTCGACGGCACGAGCCGGCTCTCGTCGAAACCCTCCTTGACGTCTTCGGGGAGGACCGGCCGGCACTGGTCGACCTTGATCTGCAGCTGGTCGCGGTAGCTCTGCACCTGGCCGCGGAACTTGACGAAGCCACGCGCCGCGAAGGCGCTGGCGAGCGCCGAGCTGTCCGACCAGGCACGGCCGGTGATCGAGCCCGAAGAGTCGGCGAGCTCGAGATCGAGGTAGTCCTTGCCGCTCTTGTCCTGCCGGAGCTCCTTGCGCTTCAGGAAAGCGAAGCCCTGCACCGAGTCCCCGGCGTTCCAGGTGGCGATCGGCTGGTTCTTGACGATTGGCGACATGGTCTGGGGCACCCGAGTGAGGAGAGGAGGACGAGTATAGTCGCCGGGCGCCGGGCTGGTACACGGCTTGCTGCGCTCTGGTCGAGGTCCGAGGACTGTCCATGCGCCGAAACGCCGCCCGCCGCATCCTGCTGCTCGCCCTGTCCTGCGCCTCGGCGGCCTCCGCCCAGGCACCGGCCCCTCCGGCTCCCCCCGTTGCGAGCGCTGCGGCCGGCGCGGGCGCTGCGGTCGCCGCGGTCGCTGCCATCCCTGCGACTCCGGGGTCCGCGGCGGCCGACGCCGGGGCGGAGGAGCGCGAAACGCTGCGCAAGTTCCTCGACGAGGGCCCGGCGCTTCTGCTGCCGGCGGCGGAGCGCGCCCGGATCGCGGCGCTGCCACTCCCCCAGGCGCTCGCCGAGGCCCGCTCCTTCATGGCGCAGGATCCCCTCCCGGAAACCGCCGAGAACGAGCTCGCGAGCGGCATCGCCCGCCGGCAGCAGCTCGTCTGGAGCGCAGGCCTGTCGCTCCGCGACGCCCGCGGACTGTTGCTCTTCCTGCGCGGCGCGCCGCGCGAGCGCCTCGAGGTCGACTGCGGCGACACCTTCCGTCCGCTCGAGATCTGGAGCTACGGCACGGTCGAAAGTCCGCGCCGCGCCGTGGTCTACCGGCCGCGCGCCGACGCCTTCTTCGTGCTCTGGCGGCCGACCGAGTCGAAGCGGGCACTCTACATGCCGGAGATGGAGTACTACCTCGAACAGTGGGAGGAGCTGCGCGGCCTGACGTCGGGCAAACGTCCGGACCGGATCCTGTGCAAGTCGAGCAAAGAGGTGGACGAGGTCACCGGCGTCTCGGGCCTTTTCGGTTTCGAGAAGGGCCGGCCGACCGACGCGATGATGGACGCCGTGGTCGCCCCGCCCGACGAGCTCGCCGGCTGGGCGCGCGAGGCCGCGGCCACGCCGCTCGCGCAGGCCGCCCCCGTCCTGCCGGTCGAGTCGGCGCGCGTGACCTTTCCCGAACGCCGCGACCAGCGCATGCTGGCGCGGCTGCGGGTCGTGCTGCCGGCCGGGGTCGGTCTGGCGGTCGCCGGCGAAGCGGGCAGCCGCGAGTCGCGGCTCACGGTGGCCGGCCGGCTCGAGCTCGCGGGGGCGCCGTTCGAGGAGTTCCGCAACCGCTTCGTGATGCAGCCGCCGGCCGAGACGACGCCGGTCGTGCTCGTCGCCGAGCGCCTGCTGCGCCCGGGGGGACCGTACATCGTCGAGCTCGAGCTGCGCGACGAGGTCTCGGGCCGCACCGCCTGGATCAGCCTCGGCTTCACCGTTCCGAAGCAGGCGGTCGCCGAAGCCGAGGAGATACCGGCCGGGGCGCAGGTCGTCCTCGGCAAGGAGACCGGGATCACGAAGGTGGGTGCGCGCGACGCCCTCGTCCTGATGCCGCCGCTCTCGGATGTCGTCTTCGGCCTGTGGCGCGCCGAAGCGATCGTGGTCGGCGAGCGCATCCGCAAGGTCGCCTTCTACGTCGACGGGCAGCGCCAGCTGGTGCGCGCCGCCGCGCCGTGGACCGCCGAGCTGCGCCTGCCGAACCTGCCGTCCGAGCTCGTCGTGCGCGCCGAGGGGCTCGACGAGCACGACGCGGTCGTCGCGGCGGACGAGGTGGTTCTCAACGAGCCGCAGGGCGAGGCCAAGGTTCGTCTGCTGTCGCCGCCGCGCGGCAAGCGGGTCGTCGGCCCGACCCTGGCGCGCGCCGTGGTCATGGTGCCCGAGGGCAAGCGGGTCGAGTCGGTCGAGTTCAGGTTGAACGACCAGGTGCTCGCGACGCTCACCCTGCCGCCGTGGGAGACCTCGTTCGTCGCCCCGTCGGGGAGCGATCCGGTCTACCTGACCGTTTCGGCGACCTACGTCGACGGCACGCGGGTGGAGGATTTTCGCGTCCTCAATGGCGGCGCCTTCATGGAGCAGGTGGAAGTCGACCTCGTCGAGATCTTCACCACGGTCTACAACCGCAGCGGCGGGCTGGCGGAGAACCTCACCGAGAGCGATTTCGAGCTTTTCGACCGCGGCAAGCCGCAGAGGATCGACAAGTTCGAGTTGGTGAAGGATCTGCCGCTCGCCGTCGGCCTGGTGCTCGACACCTCCGGTTCGATGCAGGAGTCGATCGGCGAGGCCAAGCATGCGGCGAGCGACTTCCTGACCGAAGTCGTGCGTCCGACCGACCGCTGCTTCGCGGTCGGCTTCTCGGACCGGCCGCGCCTGCTCATGCCGCTCACCCCCGACGTCCAGGCGGTGCAGATCGCTTTCCGCGACCTGCCGGCGATCGGCAACACCGCGCTCCACGATGCGCTGGTGTTCGCGCTCTACCAGCTGCGCGGCATCCGCGGGCGCAAAGCGATCGTACTGCTCTCCGACGGCGACGACACCTCGAGCCTGGTCTCTTACGACGACGCGCTGGAGTTCGCGCGCCGCAGCGGGGCGGCGGTCTACGCCATCGGACTGAATGTCGGGGCGACCCAGCTCGGCATCCGCGGCAAGCTCGAGAAGCTTGCCGGCGAGACCGGCGGACGCTCCTTCTTCGTTTCGAAAGCAGACGAGCTCGACGCGGTCTACTCCGAGATCTCGCGCGAGCTGCGCAGTCAGTACCTGCTTGCCTTCGCGCCGAACCCGCCGGGGAAAGAAGGCGTCTTCTCGGTGGTCGAGGTCAAGGCGCAGGGGGGCAAGTTGAAGACGCGGGCACCGCGGGGCTACTATCCATGATCCGATGAGCGCATTTTCCAGATCTCCCGCCTGGGCACCCGCCGCCGGCCTTCTTCTCGTCGCGGTGGTTGCCGGCGCGGTCGCTCCGGCGCCGTCGTCCGCCGTCGAGCCGACATACGGGTTGCGCTTCGAGAAGCTGAACCGCACCTACAGCGACTTCGTGGGTGAGCTGGCGCCGATCGGCGAGGAGGGGCTCTCGGTCCGCCTGCAGTCGCCGAAGCAGGCGATCGTCTTGCGCGACCATCGCATCCGTCTCACGCCGATCGCCGGCGAGTCCGGCGTCTTCGCCGGCGAAGTCGAGCTCGACGTGCAGGGCAAGGGCGATCTGATCGCCGACGTGACCATCGGACCGATGGTGCGCAACCTGACGGACGTCGTCGTCGTGCCGCCGCAGACGATCCGGCTGGTGGCCAAGGTTCGCGTGCGTCGGGTCGCCGACGGTTACGAGGTGCTGCCCGAGAAGCTCCCCGAGCGCATCGAGGTCGCGGTGCAGTCGCAGACGATCAACCAGATCCTGGCGCTTTGCGACCAGGCGGCGACGCTGTCGCTCGGCGCCATCGACTGCTCGGAGCTCAATCGCTCCCTGACCCGTCCCGCGGTGCCGCTGCCCGGCGGCGGGAGCTTTCTCCTCGGCGACGAGAATCTCACCGACGCCGATCGAGTTGCGCTCGACGCCCTGCTCGGATCGCCCGCCTCCGGCAAGCGCTGAATCTACCTCGCGGGCAGCGAGAGTCCGTGGCGCGTTGCGGCGTCCACGATGGCGCGATGGAGCGGCACCTGAAACAGGAAACGCTGGCGCATCGCCGGCGACAGGAACCCGGTCTGGCGCATGAGCTCTTCGTAGCTGCGCTTGAGCGGCGCCAGCGGCTCCTGCTTCCCGCCGTTCTTCTCCTCGAGCCACTGGGAGCCGAGGTAGAGGTGGAAATCCGACAGCTCTTTGAGCGGCGCGTTGTCGAACTGCGGCCGCTCCGCTGCCAGGGCCGCGTGGGCAGCCAGGACGGCGTCCCCGCGCCCGCGGGCGATTTCGACTTCGACGCGGTAGGCGAGATCGGCGAGCAGACTCGACCCCTTGCCGAGCTCGCGATGGAGCCGGGCGGCCTCCTCCAGGTTGGCGATGGCCGCTTCGTTGCGGCGCAGTCGCAACTGGATCCGTCCCAGGAGCTGCTCGGCATCGGCGCGAGCTTCGCCGGGCGGCACCAGGCTGAGGGCGAAGTGCGCCTTGCGCGCCTCGGTCAGGGCCTGATCGGGTTGATCGAGGTGCAGGAAGTTCTCACCGACCGCCAGGCGGGCGATCGCTTCGCCGACGGTGTCGTCGCGGCCTTCGCGCAGGGCGAGCGCCCGGCGCAGGATCGGCGCGGCCCCCGCGAAGTCTCCCAGGCGGCTCATCGCCCGACCGACGCCGACCAGGGCGAAGGCCTCCTCGGCTTCCGACTTGTCCTGTGCGAGGAGCGCGCGCGCCTCTTCGAAGTAGGCGAGGCTGACCGGAAAGTTGCCCTGCGCGAGCGCCACGGCGCCCAACGCCGAGAGCGACTTGGCGACGCCGGTGCCCTTTTCGCGGCGCACCGCGAGCGCCTGGAGATGAAGCGCCATCGCTTCGTCGAGCCGGAACTCGTGGTACGCGATGTTGCCGAGGAAGAAGCGGCAGGTGGCGGCGAGGCCCTTCCTGCCCTGGTGCTCGGCCACCCCGAGGGTCTTCGCGAAGAGCTCCCCGGCTTCGGCGGTCTTGCCCTGACGGACGAGTACGCGGCCGAGCTCGAGGAGAAGCATCTCCTTGCGGCGGGCGTCGCCGCCTTTCTGGCCCGCCAGGGCCTGGCGCAGCACCCACTCGGCTTCGGTGTGACGCCCCGCCATCTGGGCGAGCTCGGCGCGGAGCTGGGCGATCGCGAGAAAGCGCGGGGGATTGTCGCGGGCAAGGTCGAAGCCGCGCTCGAGCGCTCCCGAAAGCTCGTGCAGGCGCCCCATGCGACGGGCAAGCGGCAGCAGGACCCAGAGCAGATCGATTTCGAGCTGCGGATCGCCGGTGCGGTCACGGAGGGCGGCCAGCTCCTGCCGGAGAGCGGTGAAGAGCTGCTCGCGCGGGATCTTCGTCGGCGACGCCGCGGCGGCGAGCAGGGCGCGCGCGCCGGCCTCGGTGCCGCGCAGCAGCTCGTAGGCGGCCCAGAGCTCGTCGACCGAGCTCGAGCGGGCCGCGAGGAGCTCGCCGAGTCCGCTGCGCAGCGTCGCCGCCGCATCGGCGCGCAGAGTGTCGGAAAAGGCCATGCGCAGCGCCAGAGAGGCGAACCCGAGACCCTCTCCCCAGGGGCCTTCGCCGTCGACGAAGAGGCCGGCGGCGCGGAACGGCTCCTCCCACTGGCGGGGCAGATTCTGCGCTCCCAGGGCGAGCGCCGCGGAGCGCAGCTCGCCGGCCGGCACCGGCGAGTCGATCTGGGCCAGGAGGCGCAGGGGCAGCACCGGACCGAGCCGTTGGGCCTCCGCCTCGGCATGGGCGAGGTAGCGCCGACTGGGCTGGAAGCGCGTCTCGCCGCCGTCGGTGCCGCTGAAGAAGAAAGAGCCGAAGACCTGCCGCAGCCGGCGGTCGCGGACCAGGAAGTGCAGCGCCTCTTCGAGGGCGAACGGGTTCCCTCCGGCGCCGGCCGCAAGCGTCGCGGCGACCGGCTCCGGCAGCGACAGGCCGCGGAAGAGCTGGGCGGCGCAGCGGCTCCAGGCCTCGCCGTCGAGGGACTGGAGCTTGATTTCCGGCGCGGCGGCGAGCGCTTCGGGCCACTCGGTCGCCGGTCGCGCGAGGAGCACCAGGCGGAGCTCGCTGCCGAGGCGGGGGTGTTTCTGGAGCTCCTCGATCTCGGCCCAGACCTGCGGCGGCGCCGAGTCGAGGTGGTCATAGACGATCCAGACCGGCCGCGCCGGCTCGGTTTCGAGCTCGGTGACGATCGACGGCAACGCGCCGGGCTGAAGCGCGGCTAGCGCCGCGTTGCGCCAGATCGAGGGTTCGCCGGCGGCGCGCATCACCTCCCAGGCGAGGCGCGTCTTGCCGACCCCGAAGGGGCCGGTGAGCCGGACGATCGGCTCGGAGAGGCGCTCCGACAGCAGCTCCTCGATCTCCGGACGCGGCACCCATTTCGCGGCCCGGGAGAGCACCTCCGGGTTGCGCCAGGTGGGAATCGCCACCGCGCGGGGATGGACCGCCGCCAGCGGGATCAGCCGGCCGCCGCCGAAAGAGAGATTGCCGCTCGGCTCGACTGCCCACGAGCCTTCCAGATGGTGGGCGGCATGCGTCGTGAGCAGCACCTTGCCGCTCTCGATCGTCGGCCGTCGTTGGGCGATCTCGTCGAGGAGCGGCTCGGAGAGCAGGGAGACCCCCTCGCCCACGGCCGCCGCGGCCGGAGTCACGAGCAGGCTCACCGCGGCCGCCGTGCGGCCGGCGGCTGCGCCGCCGAGCGCTGTGCCCGCGAGAATGACCGCGCGATCGAAGATGGCGGCGTCGCCGGGCAGCGGCAGGATCAGCCACCGCCCCGGTCCGGCGAGGAAGACACCGCTGGCCTTCGCAGCGGCGTCCTGCAGGCGCTCCAGGGCGCCCTTGTCCTTCTCCGCCCAGACGTGGACGAGCGCCGCCGGCAGGACACGCTCGATCTGTTCCGATGGGGAAAACGGGCGCATGGCGGTGGGCGGCTTCAAGGTTGCAGGTCGGTGCGCCGGGCGAGAGGCCGCCGGCTGCCCGGAATCTACTACTTTCCGGTCAGGAATCCGGCGAATGGCGCCTGCCCGCAGGGCCGCCGGTGAGCCCTGCCGGGGGCTCCCCGGGTGGGAAGAGGAGGCCAGAGAAGGGAGAGGCCGGCCGGCGTGAGCGCGGGAAACGGCCGCATTTTTGATATAAGAGTCTGTTCGGAGGGACGAAAACCATGGCCTCACGCCGCCTGTTGAATCGGATCTACTACTTCACGGTCGAGGACGAAGGCATCCTCGGCGAGGCCTTTCCCAAGTTCGAGCAGCAGAGCTTCTGTCTCGCCTACAAGGTCCTGGGCACCGACGATGTCTTCGTCACTTCGGCCGAGACCAAGGAGGCGATGGACCGCCACGATGTGCCGTACAACCTCCTGGCGGAAGAGGAGGCCGGGAAGATCGCCCTGCTGCACACCCCGCAGTCGAAGGAGGAGCTGGCCGATCATGAGGACGCGCTCAAGTCGCTGATCCTCGCCCATCGGTCGATCGCCGCGGCCTGCGTCGGGGTCAACGGCGACGCCGACCTCGGGATCGCCCTCTCGGCGGGCGCCCAGGACTTCACCTACTTCACCGCTCCGGCCGGCCACACGTTCATCTTCCGGCTGTTCACCGACCGCAAGGAAGCCGTGCAGTTCATGAAGAAGCGCACCGGCAGCGACAAGAAGTCGGTCGAGTGGGCGGAGAGCATTCCGCTGGCTTCGGCCAAGGAGCTGCAGAGCTATCACTGATACCGAGCCGACCTACTCCGTCTCCCAGCTGGGCAGGGAGGTCAAGGATCTTCTGGCCGAGGCCTTTGCTTCGGTCTGGGTGGTCGGCGAGGTCCAGCGCTTCCGGCCGAGTGCCGCGGGCCACCAGTACTTCGATCTCGTGGAGAAGGGCGAGGGCGCGGCGCGCGACCAGATCGTCGGCGTGCTGTCGGCAGTGATCTGGAAGGGCGAGTACCAGCGCCTGCGTCCGGTGCTCGAGCGCGCCGGCGAGCGTCTCGCCGACGGCCTGCGCATCCGCTGCCGGGCGAGCGTCGACTTCTATCCGCCCGGCGGCCGCCTGCAGGTGCAGATCCGCGAGATCGACCCGACGTTCACGCTCGGCGATCTCGCGCAGCGCCGTCAGGAGACCCTGCAGGCCCTCTCCGCGGCCGGACTGCTCGAGACGAACCGGGCCCTCCCGCTGCCCGCCCTGCCGATGTCGATCGCCCTCGTGACCTCGGCCGGGAGCGCTGCCTACCACGACTTTCTCGCCACCCTGAGAGAGAGCGGCTACGCCTTCCGCGTGCTCGCCGTGCACTCCGCAGTGCAGGGCGCCGAGGCCGAGCGCTCCTTGCCGTCGGCGCTGGCGCTCGCCGCCGGCACGAACTGCGATTGCATCGTGCTCATCCGCGGTGGCGGGTCGAAGAGCGACCTCGCCGTGTTCGACAGCCAGGCGGTGGCCGAGGCGGTGGCGCGGGCGGCGAAGCCGGTGCTGACCGGCCTCGGCCACGAGATCGACGAGTCGGTGGCGGACCTGGTCGCGCATCAGTCGTTCAAGACGCCGACCAAGGTGGCCGAGGAGCTCGTCGCCCGGATCTCCGGCGCCGAGCTCGCCGTCGCCCGGTTGCGCGAGCAGCTGATGCGTCAGGCGCGGCTGGCGATGGCGGAGGCCGGCGGGCGCCTGGCGCGCGCCGAACGCCGGGCGGTCGCCGCCCGGACGCGTCTCGCCCAGGTCTCGCTGCGGCTGGCGGCGCTCGCCGAAGGGTTGCGGCGCGTGGCGAGGCATCGGCTGCGCTCCGCCGACCAGCAGCTCGCGGGCTGGGCGCGGCTGGTCGGCGAGCTTTCGCCCGCCCGGACCCTGCGGCGCGGTTTCAGCATTACGCGCGACGCGACCGGCGCCGTCCTGCGCGACCCGGCCGCAGTTCCCGCCGGGACGACGATCGTGAGTGAGCTCGCCATGGGGCCGCTTCGCAGCCGGGTCGAAGCCGGGGGCAGCGGCCCGTCCGGCGCACTTTCCGGCAGGGAGAACAGATGAGCCAGAAGAAGGCGGACGGGGAAGGCAAGTCGGAGGCCGAACCGGGATTCACGGCGGCGATGCGCGAGCTCGAAACCATTCTGCAGCGGATCGAAGGCGACGAGCTCGACATCGATCGCCTCGCCGAGGAGCTCAAACGAGCCACCGTGCTGCTCGAGCTCTGCCGCGGCAAGATCCGCCGCGCCGAGCTCGAAGTCACCGAGATCGTCCAGAAGCTGGAACAGAGCTAGCTCGCGCTCGGTAGCGACTCCGGGTCGTT
The DNA here is from genome assembly GCA_963788175.1 of Thermoanaerobaculia bacterium. GTDB lineage: Bacteria > Acidobacteriota > Thermoanaerobaculia > Multivoradales > JAGPDF01 > JAGPDF01. Next base: position 279,116 of record CAWBFZ010000008.1, on the reverse strand, counting down.
CCGTTCTGCGCCGCTGCGCCGTCGGGAGAGCCGGCCGAGGAGCGCGAGCCCGACCAGCGCGAGCGCACTGATCGCGCTGATCGCTGCCGTCGCCCGGCGCAGCGCGGTTGGACCGAAGCGCGCGCGCAGCTGGCGGTCGCCCGGCCGGACAGCGACCAGGATGCGCCCTCTGCCGGGTTCGGCGCGAATGTCCCGCCTGGCGCCGTCCGCGGTCGCTCGCCAGCCCGGAAACCAGAACTGGTGCAGCGCGACCTCGCCCGCCTCCTCCACCGCGATTTCGGCGCGCACCTCCGGGTAGCCCCAGGCGCTGGCGAGCACGCGGACTCCCTTCCCGAGCGCCTCCGCGGCGACCGTCGGCACCTCGCCGGTCGGTCCGGAAGGCAGCTGGGTCACGGTGCGCGGCAGGAACGCCTCCCCGGGGGAGCTGCTCCAGTGTTCCGACCGCACGCGGTCGAGGGTGACCCACTGCGCCGCCGGATGGAAGCGCGGGTCGCGCCGCGCCTGCTCGAGCTCGCCTGCAAGAACGGGGATCGGAAGTCCCGTCGTGCGGTCGATGAAGAAGTAGCGCACTTCGAGCCACGGTTGCGCGAGCAGCAGGGCGAGCGCGGTCACCAGCGCGGCGAAGAGCGGACGCCATCGCGCCGGCGCCTGGACGACGACCCATCCGACGAGCGGGGCGGCGAGAACCGTGGCGAAGAGAAAGAGGCGGAACGGGAACTGGACGAAGCGCGCCAGGGGAAGCAGCCGCCAGAGCGGCTCCGATAGCTCGCTGGTCAGCAGGAGGGCGGACAAGCTCGCCGTGGCCAGGAGAACCGCGTGGCCGCGCGCGCGCGGCCGGCGCCAGATCGCGCAGGCGAGGGCGCCGATCGTCGACAACAGCAGCAGTTCGCCGAAGCGGAACGGGAGACCGCTCGACGGTCCGATGGTGAACTGCAGGCTCGTTCTCCAGGGCAGCAGGTCGAGCGCGGCGACGAAGTGTCGCTGGTAGTCGAAGAAGCCCTTCGTCAGGTTGTTCTCGGACCAGAGCCAGCTCTTTTCGACCAGTGCCGGCAGCCAGTAGAAGACCGAGAGCGCGAGGCCCAGCGCGACCCCCTCGAGACCGCGACGGCGCGCTGCGCGGGGTCCGAGGAGCGCCAGCAGCGCGAAGACCGGCGCCGCGATCAGCGACGAGATGTTGTGGGTCAGAACGAGGGCTGCTACGCCGAGTGCCGTTCCTGTCCGTGCCGCACCTCCCTTCGAAGCCAGGGCGGCGAGCGTCCAGGGGAGCAGGGCGAGGGCCCCGAACTCGGCAATGCCGCAGCGCACGTAGGCGTCGACGAGCGTATAGGGGGCGAGGGCGAAGGCCGCGGCGGCCGGAATTCCCGCGCCGGCGCCGAAGCGGAGCCTGGCGGCTTGGGCTGCGCCGCCGACGCCGACGATCCAGAAGAAGAGGTAGGTCAGCTTGTAGGCCAGCTCCGGACGACCGGTCAGCCCGCGAAAAAGCTCGACGACGCCGTAGCTCAGGGGCGAATAGAAGCTGGGCAGCGGTGTGCCGTGGCGATCGTAGAGATCGGGCAACCAGGCCGGCAGGAGATCGCCGCCGGCCACCGCGGCATGAATCGCCTCCGACCGGATGCGGTCCGACATGGCGCTGTGGCCGGCGATGACCTCGGGCACGGCGAGCGGCAGCCAGGCGGCGACGAGGACGGCGGCGAGCGCGACCCAGGGAAGGAGCCGGCGGCGGCGACTGCCCGAAGCCGGCGGGCTCTCAGCCATGCACGGTCGGCGCGACGCCGGCATGGGCGGCAAGGTCGCGGTCGAGCTCGAGCCAGCCCTGAAAGCGCTTGGCGAGCGCGCTCGCCTCGACTTCGCGGCCGGCGAGGCGATAGAAGAGCAGCCAATGGCGCTTTTCGGCGGGGCCGAGGTCGGCGAGCAGGCGGGCGACCTCGGGGTCGCTTTCTTGCACGACCTCGAGCAGCCGCGTAAAGCGTTCGCAGCTGCGCGCCTCGACGATCGCGCCGAAGAGCAACCGATCGACCTTCGTCCACGGCCCCTGCCGCGGCTCGATCCGGGCGCGCAGCGCCTGCACCCAGCGGTTGGTGCGCCGGCCGCCGGTCGCGAGGCTCCGGCGATTGAGGATGGCGACCACCCGGCGGAAATGCTGGATCTCCTCGGCGGCGAGATTGGCCGCCGCCTCGACGAGCTCGAAGTCGTCCGGGTACCAGCCGGCGAGCGCCAGGGCGTACTGCGCCACCTGTTGCTCGCAGACCGCATGGTCGGCGAGAAAGGCCGGCAGGTTGTCCGCGGCGAGCCGGGCCCAGACCGGCGAGGTCGCGACCAGCAGCGGCAGCTCGCTCGCGACCTCGTCGTAGGAGACCTGGGCGGGCGGACGCAAGCTACTGCTTTCGCGCCGCGTCGACTTCGAAGGCGACCGGCCGCGAGCCCTTGCCGTCCGGGTGCGCGACGCCGTCCTCGCGCAGATCCTCGCGGATCAGCAGCTCGAGGAAGAGCTCGCGGACGCCGGTCCGCCCGCGCTGCTTGAAGATGCGGCGGATCTCGCGCGGCGTCACGCGGATGCCGGTCATGGCACGCAGGTACTGGCTGAACACCCGGGGTCGCGAGGCGAAGCTCACCACCAGCAGGAGGAGCAGGATGACGGCGCAGCCGAGCAGGATGAAGGTGGGGTTCGAGAGCATCGTGGGCATCGTTCCGGCGATCCTAGCGCTTTCGCGGCGGCGGATGCCGCGCGAGCGCCAGCGAGGTAGCATCGACGGGATGTCGCCACTCTCCGCCGACGGGCTGCGCCGGTACGCCCGGCACCTGTCGCTACCCGAGGTCGGGATCGCCGGCCAGGAGCGTCTGGCGGCGGGGAGCGTTCTCGTCGTCGGCGTGGGCGGGCTCGGATCTCCGGCCGCGCTCTATCTCGCGGCGGCGGGCGTCGGCAGACTCGGCCTCGTCGACTTCGACGTCGTCGATCTGTCGAATCTCCAGCGCCAGGTGCTCTTCGCGGAGGCGGACGTCGGCCGGGAGAAGCTCGCGGCTGCAGCCGCGCGGCTGCGGGCGGCCAATTCCGGGCTCGAGCTCGAGCTTCATGGCGCCCGGTTCGGCGCCGGAAACGCCCGCGATCTGGTCGCCAGCTACGACGTTGTCGTCGACGGCACCGACAATTTCCCGACGCGCTACCTGGTCCACGATGCCTGCTACCTCGCAGACCGGCCGTACGTCTACGGCTCGATCTTCCGTTTTGAGGGCCAGGCTTCGGTCTTTGCGCGCGGCCGCGGTCCGTGCTACCGCTGCTTGTTTCCCGAGCCTCCTCCTGCGGGCTCCGTGCCTTCCTGCGCCGAGGCCGGAGTCCTGGGAGTGCTGCCCGGCATCATCGGATCGATCCAGGCCAACGAGGCGCTCAAACTGCTGCTCGGCGTGGGCGAGCCGCTGCTCGGCCGGCTGCTGCTGTTCGACGCCCTGGCGATGCGCTTTCGCGAGCTCAAGCTCCGGCGGGATTCCGAGTGCCCGCTGTGCGGCGACCGGCCGACGCAGCACGGGCTCGTCGAGTACGACGACGCCTGCGCCGCGCCGGGTCCGGATCCCGATCGAGTGCCCTTGTCCGGGATCCCCTTCGATATCGGGGTGGCCGAAGTCGCGCGCCGCGCCGCGGCCGCCGAACTGTTCACCCTGCTCGACGTGCGTCTCGAGCACGAGCTCCGCCTGGCGCGCCTTCCGGGGGCACTCTGGATTCCGCTCCACGAGTTGCCCGAGCGCCTGGCAGAGGTGCCGCGCGACCGACCGGTCTTTTCAATCTGCCACTTGGGGATGCGATCGGCTGCGGCCACGAAGCTGCTGCGCGAGCAAGGCCACGCCGCGGCGCGCAACATCGCCGGCGGCATCGACGCCTGGAGCCGCGAGGTCGATCCGGGCCTGCCGCGCTACTGACGAGAGCGTTTCCCGCCCCCCAACTTCGTCCAGACCCCGGACGACCTCCCGGAATCAGACTCGTCCCGGGCTCCCGCTGGCCGCGCTCTTTCGACGCTAACTGTTCCAGCAATGTGGGTTACGGCGCGGCAGGCGACTCCGCGCGAGGTGGCAGAGAGCTTGCGATAGAGGCGGACATGACCCAGGCAACCGCCCTTCACGCAGCCGCCGCACCGCAGCCAGAGGTTCTGGTCGTCGACGACGATCAGGCGACCCGAGACCTGCTGGCGACGGCACTCTCCCTTAGCGGTTGCCGGGTCACTTGTGCCGAGGAGCTCGAGGAGGCCGCAGCGATCCTCGAATACCGTGGCTACGACGCGCTTTGCGTCGATCTCGACCTGCGGGGCCTGTCCGGCCTCGAAGGCCTCGAGTTGGTCGGACAGGCCCACAACCGCTGGCCCGGACTCAACATTGTCGTGCAGACCGGCAATAGCGACCCCGACGTCCATCGCGCCTGCCTCCATCTCGGCGCTCGGGCCGTGTTCGTCAAGGGTCAGCCGCTCGCCTCCTTCTTGCACCTGCTGCAGTCGCCCGTGAAGGAGGTCGCATCATGCTGAGGTCATTGATGGAACGCGTCATCGAGCCGGGAGCCATCACGGCGCTCTTTCAGCCGATTCTGAGCATCCGCGACGGTGAGCCCACGATCGTCGCGATCGAGGGTCTGGCGCGCGGGCCGAAAGACTCGACCCTCGAGTCGCCCGAAATCCTCTTCGAGTTCGCGCGGCGCAAGAACGAAGAGTCGATCGTCGACCGGGCGGCGATCTCGGCCATCCTGCGCGAGGCCCGCAGGTTCCCGACCGACCTTCGGCTGCATCTCAATGTGCACGCCTCGACGTTGGGCCGGGACGGCCGTTTCGTCGAGTTCCTGCTCAAGACGAGCTCGAGCTTCGGGATTGACCCCAAGCGGTTGGTGCTGGAGATCGTCGAGCATTCGAACTTCATCGAGGAGGCGAGCTTCCTCGCCGCGCTGGTCGAGATGCGCGCCGCGGGGATCGGGGTCGCTCTCGACGACGTTGGCGTCGGCACCTCGAACTTCAGGATGATGCTCGTCGCGCGTCCCACGATGCTCAAGATCGACCGCTGTCTGGTGAGCGGGGTCGCGCGCGATCCCTATCAGCAGGCCACGATGCGCGCCATCCGTCTGCTGGCGGATCAGGTGCACGCCGATCTGGTGGCGGAGGGCGTCGACAACGAGGACGACCTCGAGACGCTGCGCATCCTCGGTGTCGAATACGTCCAGGGATTCCTCTTCTCTCGCCCGCGCAGCGCAGCAGACCTCGTGGCGTCGATGGTGCAGCAGAGCGCTCCGCCCGTGCCGCGCGCCGCCGTCTGGGCGAGCCGGCCGCAGCTCTCTCTGGTTGCACAGGCGGGATGACACATGCCGCAAGTTCCGGAGAACGATGTTGTCCGCGGGAGTCGATCATGATGATGCAGAGTCTCTGGTCGCGACCAGGAAAGGCTGTGGAGTCTTCTCGCGAGGCTCGGCTCCGCCGCGCCAGCGCAGCGGCGGAGAGGCGTTCCGGCCAAAGCTGCAAGGATCCGCTGGAGGCCGCGGAGGTTCTTCAGGCGATGCTCGCCTCGCGCAACCTGCTGATCGCGATCAAGGATCTCGAAGGTCGCTATCTGGATGTCAATGACGCCTACGCGCGAGCTTTGGGCCTCGAGGTGCAGGTGGTCCGCGGCCGGCTCGACCGCGACCTGCTCGCCCCCGCGGTTGCCGGGTCGATGGCGCAGCGGGAGCGCCTGGCGATGCGCGGCGTGGCGCTCAAGCCGGAGCTCGAGTCGTTCGCCGACGATTCGCCGGCCTACCTGGTCGAGCGTCTGCCGATTCTCAACGGTGCAGGCGAGCTGCGCGCCGTCTGCCTGATTGCGCTCGAGTCCAGAACCCCGGTCCCGGTCGCCGAGGTCGAGTGGATGCGCATCGATCCGCAGCTGGAAAGCGCCGCGCCGGGCGTCGAAACCGCGCAGATCGACCCGGTGATCGGGCCTTGCGCCGGGCGAGCTCCGCTGGCCGCGCCGGTGTGGCTCGTCGCGGGTGCCGCCCTGAAACAGCTCGAGTGGGACGCCGCGCTGTACCACTCGCTGTTGTCGCACTTCTGTCAGCGTTACGAGGGCTTCGGCGTGCGGCTGGCGGAGCGTGTTGCGGCGGGCCGAGCGGGGGAACTGGCGCAGGAGCTCGGCCGGCTCGCCAGCGGCGCCAGGAATCTCGGCGCGATTCCTGTCGCAGACCTCGCGGGCGAGTGGGTGGAGGCGCTGAAGTGCGGCGCGGTCGATGACTCTGGCGCGCGCCTCGCGCCGTTGCGGGCTGCGCTGGACGCGACGATTCTGGTCATCGAGTGCCGGATCCGGTCCTGTTCCGCAACCATCGATTGGCCCGCCGCGGCGTCGGCGCCGATGCCGCCAATGCCGCCAATGCCGCCGATCGCCCCGGTGCCCGCCCTTGAGCTCGCCGTGGCCTGAAGCGGCTCAGAGCGGCCCGGCCAGAGCCCCGCGGGACGGCAGCTCGATCCAGAAGGTCGTGCCTGCCTCGCCGGTGTCGAAGCCGATGCGGCCCCCGTGGGCCTCGATCGCCAATCGGCAGAAGGGCAGGCCCAGGCCGACCGCGCGCCGGTCGCGGCTGCGATCGCCGGCGCGCTTGGCGTACTTTTCGAACACCCGGCCGCGAAACTCCTCGGAAATCGCCGGGCCCTTGTCGTGGACTTCGAGTCGGGCAATCGCGCCGTCCGACGAAGCGACGAGTCGGACCTGGTCGCCGTCTGCGGAGCTGCGCAGCGCGTTCGCAACCAGGTTGGCGATGACGCGGCGCAGGATCTCGCCGTCGGCGTGCACGACCACGCGGCCGGAGGTCGGGATCTCGATCGCCACCCGGCGCGCGCTCGCCGGACCGAGGGCGGCGATCGCCAAGTCGATGATCGCCCGCAAGTCCCGGTCGGCAAGCTCCAGCACGAGCTTGCCGACCTCCAGGCGATCGGTGTCGAGCATGGCGTCGATCATGCGGACGAGCGTGCGCGCGCCGTCGAGCGCCTGGGCGACGAACTCGCGATGGTCCTCGGCCAGCCTTTCGCCCTCGAGATCGAGCAACTCGAGGTAGCCGCTCACCGCCATCAACGGCGAGCGCATGTCGTGTGCGACCATGTGCACCAGATCGTGCCGGAAGTGCTCGAGCTCGCGCAGTTTCGACAGGCTCGCCGCGAGCTCGCGGCTGTTGTGCTCGGCCACCCGCCGGAGGCGCTCGAGCTCGAGATGGGTCGCGATGCGGGCCCGAACCTCCGCGATGTCGAACGGCTTCGAGACGAAGTCGACGCCCCCTGCGGCGAAGGCGGTCAAGCGTTGCGCAACGTCGCTGAGGCCGGAAAGAAAGATGACCGGCGTAGCGGCGAAACGCTCTTGCGCCTTCAGCCGGCGGCAGGTCTCGAAGCCGTCGAGCTCCGGCATATCGATATCGAGCAGGATCAGGTCCGGCGGATGGCGTGCGGCTGCGGCCAACGCCTGGACACCGCCGCTCGCAGTTTCGACTTCGAACCCCGACTCCTCCAGCGCGTGAGCGAGCATCTTGAGATGCGCCGGCGCGTCGTCGACCACGAGAAGTCGGCTGCGCGGCGAGGGCGTTTCGTTCACGAGGCCTCCGAAACGGCCTCGTCCCGGTCGCTTCGGAAAGCCGACGGTTGCAACCCCCAGGACTTCAGGCGCTGGTAGAGCGTGCTGCGCGGGATACCCAGCCGGTCGGCGGCGCGGTCGACCTGGCCGTTCTCGAGCCGCAGAACCTGCTCGATGTAGCGCCGCTCGACCGCTTCGAGCGTTCCCTGGAAGAGGTCGCCGGCGCCGCGCAGCTCGAGATGCGGCGAGGGCCGCCGTTCGAGCGCCAGATGCCCGGCCTCGAGGCGGGGAGTTCGCGCCAGCAGCAGCGCTCTTTCGAGTACGTTGTGGAGCTCGCGGATGTTCCCGGGCCAGTCGTAGAGCCGCAACTGCTCGACGGCCCCGGCGGTGAGCTCGAGTCGCTTGCCGGTCTCGACGCCGAGGTGGTCGAGGATGGACTCGGCGAGCGCCGCGATGTCCTCGGGACGCTCGCGCAGTGAAGGAAGGCGAAGGGTCAAGGTGTTGAGCCGGTAGTAGAGATCGGCGCGAAAGCGCTTCTCCACGACCGCCAGCCCGAGGTCGAGATTGCTTGCGGCGATCAACCGGATATCGACGCGCCGCTCGGCCACTTCGCCAAGCCGGCGAAAGCGCTTTTCTTCGACCACCTTGAGGATCTTGGGCTGCAAGGAGACTTCGGTGTCGCCGATCTCGTCGAGAAACAGGGTGCCTCGGTCGGCGGTCTCGAAGAGGCCGGGCTTGGCGGAGAGGGCGCCGGTGAAGGCTCCCTTGGCGTGTCCGAAGAGCTCGCTGTCCAGGAGCTCGCGCGACAATCCGGCGCAGTTCAGATCGACGAAGGCCTGCTTCGCCCGGCGGCTGTTGGCGTGCAGCCAGCGCGCCAGGAGTCCCTTGCCGGTGCCGGTCTCGCCCTGCAGGAGCACGGGGCTCTCGGCGCCCGCGACCATCTTCGCCTCGTGCTCGAGGTCGCGAATCGCGGCCGACCGACCGAGAAAGGGCTCCGGTTCATAGCGTGCGCGCCGCACCTCCCCGGCACGGTCGCGGCGCACGAAGAGGCTTTGCTCGACGAGGCGCCGCACCATGGTGCGCAGCGCCGCGAGCTCGATCGGCTTGGTCAGGAACTGCTCGGCGCCGGCCTTGATGGTCGCCACAGCGACGTCGATCTCGCGGTGGCCGGTGAGCACCACTACAGGCACGTCCGGAGCGTTCTCCTTGAGGAAAGGAAGCAGGTCGAGAGCGGTACCGTCGGGCAGCTCGTAGTCCAGCAGGACGACCTCGGGGCGGAACTCGACGAAGGCGGCGCGAGCCGCCGCGAGGGTCGCGACGTCCTGAACTTCGCAGTGGTCCACTTCGAGCAGATGCCGCACCTGGGAGCGGATCATCGGATCGTCGTCGACGATGAGAATCCGAGAGCCTTCCATCCTGAGCGGAGTGTAGCGCAGCCCGGTCCCGGCGCTGTCGCGACGCTGGCCGTCGCCTGCGGCCGGTGCCCGCCGCCGGGTCGCGGCAGAACTTTCGCTTGCCTCCCGTCGTATCCTTGTCGGAACGGACACAGGGGACCTGCGTCCGGATTCTCCCTTCGGAAGGGCGGTGCGGATCATGAGGCAGAGCAATGAGCAGCTGCGATGCGAAGCGTGGCGAGGCCCATCGTCGATGCTGAGGCCGGGGCGGCTCGCGACCTGGGCGATTGCAGTGATCGCCGCGCTCGTCGCGACCGTCGCGATCGCAGCTCCGGTCCGGGGCGCGACCGAGCAGAAGGCCGAGGTGCCGGTCGACGAGTTCACGCTCGGGAACGGCATGCGGTTCCTGGTCGTCTCCCGGCCGGCGCAGGCGACGGTCATGGGCGGCTGGGTAGCGCACGTCGGCTCGGCCAATGAACGCCCCGGCATCACCGGCGTCGCCCACTTCTTCGAGCACATGATGTTCAAGGGCAGCCGGATCATCGGCACGAAGGATGCGGTGCGCGACGAACAGATCATGGTGGAGCAGGAGAAGCTCCAGGCGCAGATCCGGTCGGAGTACGCGCGCCAGCGGGCGCGCTACCGCAAGGGCGAGATCGACGATCCGTTTTCCCCGGCCAACCGCACGCCGGAGCTCAAGGACCTCGAGGAGGCCTTCGCGAAGCTGGTCGAGGAACAGCGCGCCCTCATGGTGAAGGACGAGTTCGACAAGATCTACACCGAGGCCGGCGCGTCGGGCATGAACGCCACCACCAACTCCGACTCGACGATCTACTTCATCACCGTGCCGGCCAACAAGATCGAGCTCTGGTTCTGGATGGAGTCCGAGCGCCTGCTGCAGCCGGTCTTCCGCGAGTTCTACTCCGAGCGCGACGTGGTGCAGGAGGAGCGCCGGCTGCGTGTCGAGTCGACTCCCACCGGGCGCTTCGACGAGCAGTTGAACGCCATGTTCTGGACCTCGCATCCCTACAAGTGGGACGCGATCGGCTGGATGTCCGACCTGAAGACGCTCTCGATGGCCGATGCCCAGGATTTCTTCACCACCTACTACGCCCCCGGGAACCTCACCGCGGCGCTGGTCGGCAACATCACCGTCGATGAAGCCAAGGCGCTGGCGGAGAGGTACTTCGGGAGGATCCCGCCCTCCGGCAAGCCGGTCCCCGACATCGTGACGCTGGAAGAGAAGCAGCTCGCCGAGAAGCGGATGAACGCCGAGTGCGACTGCCAGCCGCAGGTCTCGGTGCAGTTCCACACCGTCCCCTTCGAGCACCGCGACCAGTACGCTCTCGACGTCGTGCAGAGTCTGCTCAACGGCCAGACCGGCAGGCTCCGGAAGAGCCTGGTCCTCGACCAGAAGATCGCCTCCTCGGCCGCCGCCGGTCAGGACTCGCTGCGCTGGAACGGCTCCTTCTACCTCACCGCCGAAACCAAGGGTGAGGCGACGCCGCAGGCGCTCGAGGCTGCGCTCTGGGCGGAGCTCGAGCGGCTGCAGAACGAGGCGGTCCCTGCCGACGAGCTCATCAAGGTCAAGAACCAGATCGTCGCCGAGTCGTACCGCAACCTGGAGAATCCGTTCTACCTCCTCCTGCAGCTGCTCTTCTACGACGGCTGGGGGGACTGGAAGTACCTGAACGAATGGTCGGCGAAGACGCTCGCGGTGACCGCCGAGGATGTGCAGCGGGTCGCGAAGAGCTACTTCACGACCGAGAACCGCACCGTGGCCTCCTACAACCGCAAGGCCGGCAGCGCGGCCGAGGAGATTCCGGCGGAGCTCGCCGGGATGCCCGCCCCGATGCAGCAGCAGGTGATGTCGCAGATCCGCCAGATCCGCCAGATCGAGGATCCGGCGATGCTCGAGGAGGCCCTGGCCGGGATGGAGCAGGCGCGGGCGCAGATTCCACCGGAGATGAAGCCGATGGCCGACGCCATCGAGAAGGCGGCGCGGGAGCAGCTCGAAAAACTGAAAGGCCGCGCCAGCGCGGGAGGTGGACGATGAGATTCGCACACGGCAACGTCACGTTCGCGGCCGCCGCCGCGTTGACCCTGGGCTGCGCCCTCCCGGCATGCGCGGCGCCGGCCGCGACGTTGGCGACGGCGATCCCGGCGCGCCCGGAGCAGCTCGCCTACCGGCCGTTCGTCTTCGACGCGCCCGCGGGCGACAAGTACCGGCACGTCCTGCCGGGCGGCGTCGTGGCCTACATCGTCGAGGATCACAGCCTGCCGCTGGTGAAGCTCCAGGCGACCTTCCGCACCGGCGCGTTTCGCGAGGGCGCGAACGAGACCGGCCTCGCGGCGATGACCGCCGCGATGATGCGCCAGGGCGGCACCGCGAAGCTCACCCCCGAGGAGTTCGACCAGAAGGCCGACTTCCTCGCCGCGATCGTCTCGAGCTCGGCCGGGCCGACCTCCGCCTCGGCCGCGCTCGACGTCATCACGCCGGCGCTCCCCGAGGGGCTCGATCTGCTTTTCGACATGGTGCGCAATCCGCGCTTCGACGCCGCGCGGCTCGACGTGCAGAAGAGCACCGCGCTCGAGCAGATGAAGCAGAGGAACGACGACGCCGGCGACATCGCCGACCGCGAGTGGGACTTCCTCGCCCGCGGCGAGGAGCACTACTCCTCGCGCCGCATGACCGAGGCCGATCTCGCCGCGATCACGCGCCAGAAGCTGATCGATTTCCACCGCCGGACCTGGGGGCCGGAGCACCTCGTCGTCGCCATCTCCGGCGACGTCGACACCAGGAAGATCCTGGCCGACCTCGGCCGGCGCCTTGCCGGCTGGAAGGCCGGCGAGCCCAGGGCGCCGTGGCCGCCCGCCGGCCCGGAGCACACTCCGCCGCCCGGGCTGTTCCACATCGAGAAGGACATCCCGCAGGGCAAGGTAACGCTGGGTGAGCTCGGCATCCAGTGGCGGGACTACGCCGATCCGGAGCCCTACGCCCTCACGGTGATGAACGACATTCTGGGCGGCGGCGGCTTCACCGCCCGGCTGATGAAACGGGTGCGCTCGGACGAGGGCCTGGCCTACGGCGCCTATTCGCAGTTCGGCATCGGCACCTTCTGGCCGGGCCTCTTCGAAGTCGGCTTCGCGTCGAAGAATCCGACCGTCGCTCTCGCCACCAAGATCGTCCTCGAAGAGGTCGAGAGGATCCGCACCGGGGCGGTCTCCGAGGAGGAGCTGCGGGTCTCGAAGAGCTCCTTCATCGACACCTTCCCGCGCACTTTCGAGTCGCCGGCGGCCACTGCCCGGACGTTCGCCAACGACGAGGTGATCGGCCGGCCGCACAGCTACTGGACCGATTACCGCCGGCGGATCGAAGCGGTGACCGCCGAGAACGTGCGCGCCGCGGCAGCCAAGTACCTCGACTCCGGCAAGCTCGCCATGCTGGTGGTCGGCAAGTGGAGCGAGATCGAACCCGGCGACGCCGGCGGGCGGGCGAAGATGGCAGAGCTGTTCGGCGGCCAGGTGACGCACCTGCCGCTGCGCGATCCGCTGACTCTCCAGCCGCTCTCCGAGTGAGGCCGCGGCTGCGATGCGTCGGCCCGCCGCGCGCCTCTGGCGCACTGCCGGCGCCCTTGCGCTGACGATCGGCGGGGCAGTGGGGTTCGCGGCCCCCGCGGCCGCGCAGGAGAGTCCGTCTGGCCCGGCCGAACCACCGCTCGGACGGGCGGTCGTGCCGCCGCGCCCGCTGCCTGGCCTGGCCCCCGATCCGGCGCGCCTGGCCGCGGCCCGGGCCCTGCTCCCCCCGCCGGCCGTCGAGCTCGCGATCGGCGGCTACCTGCTGCTGACCGACATCGCCGATCCGGCGTTGCTGGCGCGCGCCGCGGTGGTCGTCGGCAACCTCGAGGAGCTCTACCGGGAGCGCTACGGGCGGTCCCTGGTCGGAGCGCCGAGGGAAGCGATCGTGCTCTTCGCCGCGGAGGAGGAGTACCGGCGCTTCCAGGCGGGCGATCCGCGGCTTGCCGGCCTGCCCGGCTCGACCGGGTTCGCCGGCAAGGGCGTCGTCGCGACCTATCGTGGTCAGCGCTCCGACGACGAGTTCCTCGGCACGCTCGTCCACGAGCTCGGACACCTGCTGAATCGCCGCGCCCTCGGACCGTCGTTGCCCTCATGGCTCGACGAGGGCATTGCGGACGACCTGGGAGCGAGCCGGATCGACCGCCAGGGCCGGCTGTTGGCGGGGAGCTGGTCGCGGACCCTCGACGCGCGCGGCCGCGAAATCCGGATCACCGGCGGCGAAGCCGCGCTGCGCGACCTCGCCGAGCTTTTCGGACCCGACGGCAGCGCGCCCGGGCGGCTCGACCTGGGAACGATGCTGGCCCTCGACTGGGAGGACTTCGTCGCCGAGCAGAGTGCCGAGCTGCACTATGCCGCCGCCGCCGCTTTCATCCGCATGCTGCTCGCCGCGCCGGCGAGGAGTGTGCTGTTTCGCGGCTGGCTCGCCGAAGTCTCCGACGGCGCGCCGCCGGCCGCCGAAGAGCTTCGCCGGAGGCTCGGCCAGCCATGGGAAGAGCTCGAGCAGCAGCTCGCTCTGTGGACGCGCGCCGAGCTCGCCCGCCTGCCGGCGCTGGGTCTCGACTGACATTTTTCGCCAGTCCGGGGTGGCGGAAGACGTCGCCTGACGCCAAGCGGCGCCTCACCTCGGGGCGGGCTACACCGGCTTGGCGGCGGGACCCGGGCAGAATCGTCCTCTGGCCCGAAAGGTGCAGTAGATTGCCGCGCGTGAGCCCGCGAGTCTCTCCTCCGTCCGCCGACGAGCTCCTCGATGTCGTCGGCGACCTGCTGATCGCGGTGCAGGAGCCCGGTCTCTGGCCGGTCGCGCTGTCGCGCCTCGCGGGCTGCCTGGGCTGCCAGCAGGTGATGATCCTGCGCGGGGACGGTCCGCGCCGGGCGGTGCTGGCGACCAACAGTCTCGACCCCGGAGCGATCCGCCGGCTCGCCGGGCGGCGCAGCGACCTCGACGCCACCTGGCCGGTCTGTCCCCCCGAGTTTCGCGAGTTCTCTCTGCCGGGCGAGGGCCGTCTTTCGCTGCTGCTCGATCGCGCCGACCTCGACGCCGAGTCCTACCAGCTGGTCGAGAGGATGGCTCCGCTCCTCGCCCGGGCCTGGCGCCTCACCGACGCCCTCGCGGCCAGCGAGCGACGCCAGAGCTGGAGCTCGCGCGTCCTCGAACCGCTGGCGACCGGCATCTTCGTGGTCGGCCGCGACGGTGTCGTGCTGCAGACGAACCCGGCGGCGCGGGTGAAGCTCGCCGCGCAGAGTGAGCTCAAGATCGATGAAGGCCGGCTGCGCGGGGCGAGCCAGGCGCTCGATCGCTCGCTCGCAGCGCTGTTCGCCACCGACAGCCAGTTCGACGAGCGTCGCGTCGCCACCGAGTCGATCCGGATCTCGCGCGGCGGCGACGGCGTGCTCGAGGTGCTGGTGATCGCCTCGCCGCGCTTCGCCGACGCGCTGCCGACGGCGGTCGCGGTCGTGCTGGTGTTCGATCCGCGCGCCGACGCCGAAGAACCGGCGGCGGCGCTGGCGGCGCGCTACGACCTGTCGTTCGAACAGGCACAGGTTGTCGGTCACCTGCTGCGCGGACGCAGCATTCCCGAGGTCGCGACCGAGCTCGGCGTGCCTACGGCGGTGATCTCGTCCTGTCTCGGCGGGATCTATCAGCAGGTCGGCACCACCCGCCAGGTCGAGCTCGTGAAGCTGCTCCTCGCCGGACCGCCGCGATCCAACCCGGCCTGACCGCCGTCAGCTCAGGGCGAACCGTCGCCGTCCGCTGCGCCCCCTGCGCCTTCTCCGCCCCCTTCCCCCCCTCCGATGACCGCGAGCGGCTCGTCCTCGCGCCAGCGGGCGCCGCCGTCGGCGTAGAGCTCGCGTTTCCAGATCGGAGCTTCGGATTTGACCCGCTCGAGCGCGGTGCGGATCGCGGCGAGTGCCGCGTCGCGCCGCGGCGAGGCCGCGACGATGGCGATCGACGCCTCGCCGACCGCGAGCCTCCCGAGGCGGTGGCAGAGCGCGACGCGCAGGCCCGGTGCCCCGGCTTCGAGCTCGGCCGCGATCCGGCCGAGGACCTTCTCCGCCATCGCGGCGTAGGCGCTGTACTCGATCGCGACCACGTCGCGGCCCTCCTCCGGGTCGTTGCAATTGCGCACGGTGCCGATGAAGACCGCCTGCGCGCCGCAAGCCGGATCGGCCACCTCGGCGAGCATCGCGGGGACGTCGAGCGGCAGGTCGATCAGCCTGGTGCGCACGATCAGCCGCCGGAAACAGGGGGAGGAGGGCGATCTCGGCACCGTCCCGAACCACCGCCGCGGGGTCCGCGACCGTGCCCTCGACGGCGATCGCCAGACGGGGCAGCAGCGGTGCGAGCGCCGGAAAGTCGACGGCGAGGCGCTGCCGCAGCTCGCGCACCGACAGCTCTCCGGGAAGCTGCCAGTCGCAGGCCGCAGTGCCGATCGCCTGCGCGGCGGAGGCGAAGGCGAGAAGACGCACGTGCATGCGCCGGATCGTAGCACCCGGCCGCGAGCCTTTCCGTCTCGTTGAGCCCCACGACCTCCGGTTTCCTCGCCGACGATCCTCGCCCTGCGGACGGCCCATATAATCGGCCGGTTCGCGAGGGAGAGATCGTTGCCGGCCATCGAATCGAAGCTCAGGATCGACGAGGCGTTCCGACGCCGACAGGAGCACTGGACCGCCGAGATCGCCCGGCTGGGCGCCGAGGAGACCCAGCTGCGCGAGGGCGGCGGCGCCAAGGCGCAGGCCCGCCAGCGCGAGCAGGGCAAGATGTCGGCGCGCGAGCGGATCGCGGCGCTCTGCGACCCGGACGCGCCCTATCTCGAGCTCGGTCTTTGGGCGGCCCATGGCATGTATGCGGAATGGGGCGGCGCGCCGGCAGCGGGAGTGGTGACAGGCGTCGGCAGCATCCACGGTCGCGACGTCATGGTCGTCGCCGACGACGCCACCGTCAAGGCGGGGGCGAAGTTTCCGCTCGGCATCAAGAAGGTCCTGCGCGCGCAGGAGATCGCGCTCGAGAACCGTCTGCCGGTGGTCTACCTCGTCGACTCGGCGGGGGTCTTCCTGCCGATGCAGGACGAGATCTTTCCCGATCGCGAGCACTACGGCCGGATCTTCTACAACAACGCGCGGCTCTCGGCGGCCGGGGTCTTCCAGATGGCGGCGATCGTCGGCTCGTGCGTCGCCGGCGGCGCCTACTTGCCGATCATGAGCGACGAGACCCACATCGTCGAGGGCACCGGCTCGATCTTTCTCGCCGGCTCGCATCTGGTCGCGGCGGCGATCGGCGAGCGCATCGAGAACGAAGCCCTGGGCGGCGCCATGGTGCAGGCCGACATCTCCGGGATCGTCGATCATCGCCATCCCGACGAGGCCGCCTGCTTCTCGAAGCTCCGTTCGCAGTTCGCGCAGCTCGCCGCCGGCGCCCGCGCGCCGTTCGCCCGTCGCGAGCCCAGGGCGCCGCTCCACGACCCCGAAGAGCTGCTCGGCATCGTGCCGGTCGAGCGCACGCGGCCCTACGACGCCCACGAGCTCCTGGCGCGCATCCTGGACGGTTCGGAGTTCGACGAGTTCAAGGAGACCTACGGCCGGACGATGGTCTGCGGCACCGGCTGGATCGGCGGGCACGCGATCGGGATCGTCGCCAATCAGCGCTCGGTGGTCGATCGCCGCACGGGTCTCGAGCCGCGCGACAAGGAGCTCCAGATCGGCGGCGTGATCTACAGCGATTCGGCCGACAAGGGGGCGCGCTTCGTCGAGCTGTGCAACCAGAAGAAGATCCCGCTGCTCTTCCTGCAGGACGTCACCGGGTTCATGGTGGGCTCGCGCTCGGAGCGCGGCGGCATCATCAAGGACGGCGCCAAGATGGTGAACGCGGTGGCGAACTCGGTCGTGCCGAAGATCACGATCTTCGTCGGCAACAGCTACGGCGCCGGCAACTACGCGATGTGCGGCAAGGCCTACGGCGCGCGCTTCCTCTTTGCCTGGCCGTCGGCATCGATCGCGGTGATGGGCGGCGAACAGGCCTCGCGAACGCTGCTCTCGATCCAGCTCAAGAATCGCGGCGAGGAAGTCTCCGAGGCGGAAAAGGCGGAGCGCCTCGCCGACATCCAGAAGCGTTACGCCGACGCCATGAACCCGCGCTACGCCGCGGCCCGCCTCTGGGTCGACGGCATCATCGATCCGCGCCAGACCCGCGAGGTCGTCGCCCACGCCCTCGAAGCCTGCGCCGGGAACCCGGACGTGCCCGAATTCCGCACCGGCGTGCTGCAAACCTGAGGGCCTTCGGCGCCGCAGTAGAAGTCCGGTGAGAAGGTCGGGCTGGGGCCGGTCTCCGGCCGTGGCGCCCTTGCGGGCTCGAATCCGTTCTCCTGTAGGAAGAGCCCCCGCTCCGCTGCCGGTGCGGGAGTCCACGATCCGCCGGGGAAAGAGATGAACGATCCGCTGCCGACCTCTCTCACGCCTGGGCGCCGGCTCGCTGGCAGCGCGCTCCTGCTCCTGCTCGTGGGATTGTGCGTGCTGCGCTCGGCGGTGGGCACCCGGCTCGACAGTTTCACCGTCGACGAACCCTGGCACATCGTCGCCGGCACGGCGTACGTGCGAACCGGCGACTTTCATCTCAATCCCGAGCATCCCTCGCTGGTCAAGCTCTGGGTCGGCAGCGCGATGCCCGGGGAGTTCCGGCTGCGGCCCGCTCCGGCGTTGACCGAGAAGGCCCAGGAACGCACCTGGGTCGAAGAGACCGTTTTCAAAGACAACGATGCGCGGCGCGCCCAGGCGGCTTCGCGCACCGCGATGTGGAGCTTCCACGCCCTGTTGTTGTCGGCGCTCGGGCTCCTCCTCTGGCGCGCCTGCGGCTGGGTCTGGGCGGCCGGGACGCTGACCTTCCTCGCGCTCGAGCCGACCGTCGGCGCCTTTCTGCCGGTCGTCATGACCGACCTGCCGCTCGCCCTGACCCTGATGATCGCGGTCGTCACCGCCGGAATGCTCGCCGCGACCTGGGAGTGGCGCTGGGTCGTGGGATGCGGCGTCGCGGTCGGGCTCGCCCTCGGCGCGAAGCACTCGGCACTGGCCGGTCTCTGCGGCCTTTTCGCCGGGTTGTTGTTCGCCGGCGCGCTCGGCTGGCGCGACGGGCGCTGGCGCGGTTTGCTCGCGCGCCTCGGCAAGCTCGGTGTCGTCGGGGTGCTGGCTCTCGCCGTCCTGTGGTCTCTCTACGGGCTCCACTTTCACGCCGCGCGGGACGGCAGCGACGCCTTCAATCGCCCCATGGCCGACAAGATTGCCGAGCTGAAACTCGATTCGTGGCGCGAAGGCATCGCGTTCGCAGATCGCTGGCACCTGCTGCCGCGCGCCTACCTCTGGGGACTTGCCGATACGGTGCGCACCGGCGTCGAGGGTCGCGGGATCGCCGAACATTTCATCTGGGGCAAGCGCTACGTCGGCAAGGCGCCGTGGTTCGCCTGGCCCGCGATCGTCGTCGCGAAGCTCCCCCTGGCGCTGCTGGCGCTCGCGATCCTCGGCGGGTTGCTGATCGGGCGTGCCCGCCTTCCCGCGAGCGCCCGCTGGACGCTGTGGATCCTCCTCGGCACGTCCGCTTGCCACCTGCTGGCACTGGCGGGTTCGGGCGGCGTCTGGGGCGGCGTGCGCCACGCCACCCCGCTGTTGACGGCGGCGGCGATCGTCGCCGGCGGGGCCGTTGCGGAGGCCTGGCGGCGCCGGTCACGTGCGGCGATGGCCCTCGTCGCCATGCTCTTCGTCGCGGCGGGCGCCATGACGCTGCGTGAGCCACGGCTTTGGGAGTACCACAACGAACTGGTCGACGGCAGCCAGGGTGCCTATCGCTACTTCGACAACGAGAGCCTGGATCTCGGCCAGCGCTTCGCGGAGATCCGCGCCTTCCACGACCGCGTGATCGCACCCACGGGCTTGCCGCTCTATTCGAGCTACTGGATGGTCGAGGAGCAGGTGCGCGCCGCACGGATCGACTTCCACCGGCGGGTCGAGAGTCTCGACGACACCAATGTCGAAGGGCGCTACGAGGGCTATTTCGTCTACACGATGCCCGACACCCTGCCCTGGCCGAGCTGGGATTGGGATCCGCAGGAGGTGTTCCACAATCTCGAGCAGGTGGCGCGCTTCGGCAACGTCGGCATCTGGAAGGGCGTGCAGGTGCGCCCGCAGACGCGCGCCGGCAGCCTGTCCGCGAAAGTCATGGAGTACATCTACAAGGAGGGCGGCAGCGA
Organism: Thermoanaerobaculia bacterium; assembly: GCA_963788175.1. Lineage (GTDB taxonomy): Bacteria > Acidobacteriota > Thermoanaerobaculia > Multivoradales > JAGPDF01 > JAGPDF01. The sequence goes on along the minus strand of CAWBFZ010000008.1, from coordinate 259,867 downwards.
CTGGGCCCTCGTGGCCCGGCGGCTGGAGGAGGTCGCCGCCCTGTTCCCGCAGAAGATCGACACCGCCGTCGAGCTCGGCAACGCCTATCTGCGACTCGGCGACGGCGCGCACGCGCTCGCCGCCTACCGCCGCTTGCTCGAACAGGACAAGGTGCCGCTGGATGCGCTGATCCGCCAACAGCTCGAGACGCAGATCGCCCTCGTCGCTGCGAGCCCGGACGCGGCCAGGGTCGAGCCGATGCGCAACCCGTGGCTCGAATGAGCCGCGGCTTCGAAACGCCGAGAAAGATCCGTTAGCCCGAGCTCGCGAGTTCGAGGTGGAGAAGGGCGCGGGCGGCGCGCCAGTCGCGCTGGACCGTGCGGCGGGAGACGTCGGTCGCGTCGGCGATCTCCGAGAAGGTGAGCCCGCCGAAGAAGTGCCATTCGACGGTCTGCGCCAGGCGGGGTGCTTCGCGCTCGAGGCGCGAGAGCGCGTCGTCCAGGGCGAGCAGGTCCTCGACCGGCGCGGCCGCCGCCGGCGCCGCTACCTGTATGGCCTCGAAGTCGACATCGGCCTGGCCGCCGCCGCGCTTCGAAGCCTTCCGTCCGCGGGCGTCGTCGATCACGATCTGACGCATGGCGCGCGAGGCGACGGCGAAGAAGTGGGTGCGGTCGTGGTACGGCAGGTCGCCGCGCTTGGCGATGCGCAGGAACGCCTCGTGCACCAGCGAGGTCGCCGACGGCCCGGCGTTGCGCGCCCCGCGCACGTGGCGTCCGGCGAGGGCGCGCAGATCGTCGTAGACGATTTCGAAGAGCTTGCCCGGCGCGGCAGCGTCGCCGTCGCGCGCCGCGGCAAGAAGGCGCGTGACGGCACCGGCGTCGGGCGCCTTGTCGGACGGGTCGAAGTCGGCCATTTCGCTGCGCATTGTAGCGCCCGATCGGGAACTCGGGCACCCGGGAGAGGGGCGTGGCAGAATCGCGCCTCGCAATGAGAGCGCCCGAGACTCCGGTCGAACGCCGCGCCCGCCTTTTTACCGAGCTCTGCGAGCTGGGCGAGCCGGAGCGCCGCACGGCGCTCGCGCGTCTCGCGTCCGAGGACCCCGCGCTCGCCGCCGACATCGAGCGCTTGCTGGCGCTGGATCGCGAATCGCAGGGACCGATCGAAGGGCTGCGCGGCGAGGTAGCGGAGGCGGCCGGGAGGCAGCTGCTCGCCGGCGAGATCGCCGAGCCCCCACCGCCCGAACGCCTCGGCGCATGGCGGCTGGGCGAGAAGCTGGGCGCGGGCGGCATGGGCGAGGTCTGGGCCGCCGAGCGCGTCGAGGGCGGCTTCACCCAGCGCGCGGCGGTGAAGCTGGTGCGCTCCGGGATGGCGAGCCGCGAGGTCGTCGCCCGCTTTGCCGTCGAGCGCCAGCTCCTCGCCCGCCTCGAGCACCCCGCCATCGCCCGCCTCCTCGACGGCGGCATCGCTCCCGACGGTCGTCCCTGGTTCGCGATGGAGCGCGTCGACGGTCGGTCGGTCACGCGCTACGCCGAGGATCGCGGCCTCGACGTCGACGCCCGACTGCGCCTGTTTCTCTCGATCTGCGAGGCGGTCGACTTCGCGCACCGCTCGCTGGTCGTGCATCGCGATCTCAAGCCGTCGAACATCCTGGTGACCGGCGATGGGCAACCGAAGCTGCTCGATTTCGGCCTCGCCAAGCTTCTCGAGCCACCTCTCGAAGACGGTCCGGATGGCGGCGCCACGCGCACCGAGCTGCGCGCGCTGACCCCGGCCTACGCCGCGCCCGAGCAGATTCTCGGCGAACCGGTCACCACGACGACCGACGTCTATTCTCTGGGAGTCATCCTCTTCGAGCTGCTGACCGGCGTCTTGCCCCACCGCCGGCGGTCGGGCAGCTCGGCCACCAGGCTCGCTGCCGATGTCGCGCACGAGACGATCGAGCGCCCGTCGCTGCGCCTGCGCCGCCTCGCCTCCGGCAGGCCAGGCGAGGCTCGACTCCGGCAACGGCTCGAGGGCGATCTCGATACCGTCGTGCTCAAGGCGCTGGCGCGGGAGCCCGAGCGGCGCTATGTCTCGGTGGCCGCCTTGTCGGCGGACCTCCTCGCGCATCTCGCCGGACGGCCGATCGCCGCCCGCCCGGATACGGCCGGCTACCGTTTTTCGAAATTCGTCCGCCGGCATCGACTAGCGGTCGCGGCAGCGGGGCTCGTGGGGGCGTCCCTGGTCGGCGGTTTGACGGTTTCGATCGTCCAGACGCGGCGGGCGAACGCCGCGGCGGCGGAGGCAGAGCTCGAAGCTCGGCGCGCCGAGCGGGTCAAGGACTTTCTCATCTCGGTCTTCGAACAGGCGGATCCGAATCGCTCCATGGGAGCCGAGATGCCCGCCCGGCAGATCCTGAGCGAGGGCGTAGAACGATTGACGACCGAGCTCGCCGACGAGCCCGAGGTTCGCGCCGAGCTCTACGACGCCGTGGCGCATATCCAGGGCGGCCTGGGGTTGCTCGACGAGGGGCTCGCGAGCGCCGAGCTTGCTGCGGCGGAACGGGCGCGGCTCTTCGGTCCCCGTTCGCCAGAGCACGCGCAGAGTCTGGTGACGGTCGGCAAGGCGCTCCTCGCCCAGGGCCGCGTCGAGGAGGCGGGGAAGCGGTTCGAAGAGGCGGTGGGTCACTTCGAGAGCGCTGGGATGGAGAGCTCGGTCGATTGCGCGGCGGCGCTCTCGGGCCGCGCCGAGGCCCGTATGCTGTCGGGGGACCTGGCGGGTGCGATCGTCGATGAGCGTCGCGCCTACGAGGTCACCAGAGCGGAGCTGGGCGAGAGCGACTCCCTGACCCTCGAGCATCTGTCCAACATCGCCGTGCTCCAGACCGAGGCCGGAACGTTCGCCGAAGCGGTCCTCATCTTCCGGCAGATCCTCTCGGTGCTCGAGCCGGCCGAGGGTGTCGATTCGCCGAAGGTGCTCAACGTCGTGCTGAATCTCGCCACGGCGCTCGACTCGGCGGGCGAGAGCGCCGAGGCGCTGCCGCACTTCGAGCGCGTGGTCGCCGGACGCCGCAGGATCTACGGCGCGCAACATCCGGCACTCGGCGAGGCGCTGGTGATCACCAGCCTGCGACTTTCCCGCGCCGGACGGAGCGCCGACGCGCTCGCTGCGCTCGCCGAAGCGCGTGCCATCTACGAGCCTCTCGATCACCCGGAGTTGGGCTCGGTCGACAACTACTCCGGCCTGGCGCTCACCGACCTCGGCCGCTTCGCCGAAGCCGAGCTCGCCTTCGAGCGCGCTGGGGCGCGCTTCGCCAAGGTTCTGGGCGCCGAGAGCGCTTTGACCATCAACGCCCTGTCGAACGAGGCCTACACGGTGAGCGAGCAGGGACGGGTGGAGGAGGCGCAGGCGATGTTCGAGCGCGCCATCGCCGCGTTGCGCGCCCTGGGAGAGTTCGACAACCCGCGTCTCCTGCGCATCCGCCTCTCCTGGGGGGCGAACCTGCGCAAGCTGGGCCGCTTTCGCGAGGCGCGTGCCGTTCTCGACGAGGCCTCGGCGCACGGCCGCGCGAAACTCGGCGCCGGGCACCTGCGCGTCGCCGAGGGGGAGGTCGAGCTCGCCCGCCTCGATCTTGCCGAAGGCGGCCCAGGCGCCGCCGATCGCGCCCGCGAGCACCTTGCCGCCGCCGAGGCGATCGCCGCGACGAAGACTCCCTCGCCCTCCTTCACGCGCAATCTCGCCGCGGCGCGGTCCGAGCTCGCGGCGAGCGCACCCCACCCATGACGAGGCTTGACGGAGGTTCGTACCGATGAGCGAAGGAGCTCCTGCAACGCCGATTCTCCTGCGCCCGATCGGCGTCGTCCGCGCACCTTTCAAGGGGAGCGACGAGGTCCCCAAGGGGCTCGGCGCCCGCCATGAAGAGGAGGGCACCCTCGAGATTCTCCCCGAGTTCGCTCCCGGCCTCGCCGATATCGAGGGCTTCTCGCACCTCTATGTCCTGTGGATCTTCGATCGCGCCGGGAGCTACGAGCTCCTGGGCAAGAACCCGACCGACGGCCTCGTGCACGGTGTCTTCGCGACGCGCTCGCCGAAGCGGCCGAATCCGCTGGCGCTCACGGTCGTCGAGCTCCTCGGCCGCGACGGCGCGACGCTCCGCGTGCGCGGTGTCGACATGCTCGACGGCTCGCCGATCGTCGACCTGAAGCCCTACCTGTCGAGCCTCCCGCCGGAGAAGCTCCGCCGCGGCTGGCTCGACGTCGCGGAGGCGGCGAAAAAGACGATGGGCTGAGCGGCTGCGGGCGGCTTAAAAGACGTTGGGCCAGGCGGCGGTCGTACCTTCCTCGAAGCCGTCGCCGAAGACCCGGCTGTCGACGGTGAAGAGGTGATAGCGGGTGTCGGCCAGTTCGTCGGAGTAGTAGAGCGTGCCGGCGCTGTCGGGGTAGATCGCGAGGGCCTCGACTCGTCCCCCGGTGACCGGATCGCCGTTCAGGCGCTTGTCCTGGACGTAGTTCGGGGAGAGGCGCTGCTCGGCGAGGCCGTTGGTTTCGAACGCGCCCGAGTAGACCACCCGGCGCCCGTCCCGCGAGAGCTCCAACGTGTCGATCGTGCCGGCGGCGGCGTAGGGCGACAGGGAGAGCTGGGCCCACGCCGCCCCGGAGGCGACCGCCAGCGGGACCGTTGCGGCGCGGCGGAGCGCGGGGAGGCAGAACGAGACTCGCATGCCCGGAAGAACGCAGTTCTCGTGTCCACGGCGACAGTGACGCCGCTCGGGCGCCGTGATGGCGTCAGGGCAGGTCGGGCGAGAAGGCGAGCTGGGAGATGGCTCCGGTTGCGGCAGAATGGAGCTCTGGACCCCGTGGAGGAACAGACGATGAACGGAAACGGCAGGTCTCTTAGTTGTCGCTCGGTGCGCTTTGCGCTCTTGCTGGTGGCCACGACGGCGTCCGGCGCCTTCGCTGAGCCGCCGCGTCCGTCGACCTTCTCGATCGTCGCCGCCGATCCGGCGACGGGCGAGGTCGGGGTGGCGGTCGCCAGCCGCTTCTTCGCCGTCGGGTCGGTGGTGCCGTATGCGCGCGCCGGCGTCGGTGCGGTGGCGACGCAGGCGTCGGCCAATACGACCTACGGGCCGGGGGCGCTGGAGCTCCTGGCGCGCGGCGCCTCGCCGACGGAGGCGCTCGCCATCCTCACTCGCGCCGACGATGGGCAGAGGTCACCGCCAGGCGGGCGTCGTCGCGGCGAGTGGAGCGTCGGCGACGTTCACCGGCCGCGAGTGCAGCGCCTGGGCGGGAGGCCGCAGCGGCCCGGGCTACGCGGTTCAGGGCAACATCCTGACCGGCGAGCCGGTGGTGGTGGCGATGGAGAGGGCGTTCCTCGACAGCGCCGGCAAGCCCCTCGCCGAGCGGCTGTACGCGGCGATCGTCGCCGGCGACGCGGCAGGCGGCGACAGCCGCGGCAAGCAGTCGGCGGTGCTGCTGGTATCGCGCGCCGGCGGCGGCTACGGCGGCAAGGACGACCGGGCGATCGACATTCGCGTCGATGACCACGCCGAGCCGATCGTCGAGCTCGGCCGGCTCACCCAGCTCGCGCTGCTCAACGATCTGTGGAACCGCGGCTGGGCGGCGTTCCGCGACGGCAAGCGCGGTGACGACCTGAAGTGGCAGGAGATGACCCTGGCGCGCGCCGAGGCGACCCAGGCCGGCGTGCTCCCCGAGGTCCTCTATGACACCGCGGTCATCCGCCTGGCGAACGGCGACCGAACCGGCGCCCGCGCCGCCCTCGACCGCGCCCTCGCCTTGAACCCCAAGCTCACGCAGCAGGCGGCGGTCGACGGCGACCTCGCCGGGCTGCGCGAAGCGAAGCCGTGACCGGCAGCCGGAGTCAGGCGAGCGCGCTCAGGAAGTCGACCGCGGGCAGGCAGTGCACGCCGTTCTCGATGAACCCGCGATCGAGGTCGAGAACCACCTGATAGGCGTGCGGGATCTTCAACCGGTCGCGAAAGTAGACGAGCGACGGATCGATCGCGCGTTCGGACGTCTTGACCTCGACCGCGAACCAGGGACGGCTGTCGAGCGTGACCAGAAAATCCACCTCTCGCCCGGTGCGGTCGCGCAGATATCGGAGCTCGACGCGGTGACCGTCACGATCCTCGAGCAGGTGGCAGAGCTTCAACAGGTGGAGGGCGACAAGGTTCTCGAAACGCGCCGGCGGCGCGCTCACCTGACTCCAATCCCAAAGATAGGCCTTCGGCATCTTCTTGAGGCTGGCGACGGCGCGGGAGGCGAAGGGGCGCACGCGCACGACGTGATAGAGCCGCTCGAGGACCTCCATCCAGTGGGTGAGCGCCTTGTGACTGACCTCGAGGTCCTCGCGTAGCGCGTTGAGCGATAGCGGCGAGCCAACCCGGCGAGCGATCTCTTCGGCGAGCAGCTCGAGGGCGGCCAGGTCGCGCACCGCCTCGAGATCGCGCACGTCTTCGCGAAAGAAGCGGTCCAATCGATCCTTCTGCCACCGGCGGTGCGCGCGCTCGGATTGAGCGAGAAACGGCTCGGGGAATCCGCCGAACCGGAGCAGCGCTTCGAGCGCCTCTCGATCGCCGGGCCTTCCGCCCGGCGCGCGCGCGATGGCGAGCGCTTGCCCCGGTTCGATCTCGAACGCAGATGCTGGGGCCTGGACTTCGTGGAGCGAGAGCGGATGCAGGCGATAGTGGTGGTAGCGCCCCTGCAGGGAGTCGCCGCCCCGGCGATAGATATCGAGCCGAGCCGAGCCCGTGACGAGGAACCGAACGGACTCCCGGTGGGCATCGAACTCTCCCTTGAGCCATCGCTTCCAGGGGCGCCACTTGTGAAGCTCGTCGAGCACCACCAGGGCCGGCGAGCCTGGGGGCCAGCGGGCAGCGCGAATCTCGCTCCGATCTTCACGGCGGTCCCAGCTGAGATAGCAGCCGCTCTCGACGGACTCGAGGACCTGCCGCGCGAGGGTCGTCTTGCCGACCTGGCGAGGTCCGGCGACGAAGACCATCTTCTGCGCGAGGTCCTGCTGGATGGCTTGCTGAAGGTAGCGTCTCATGCGGCCTAGCTTATTTTGCCGCAAGGCAGAAAAAGTTGCAACCAAATCTCCTTACAGGCAAATAAAGTACCGCATCGGGAGGGCCGCCCGCCCGAACGGAGGTTGCAGCGTGTGGGGCGCTGGAAGACGATGCGAGGCACCATGACCCCGACCTGTCTCTCCTGTGGCCGCAGCGACCGTGAAACTCCGCTCGTGCAACTCCTCCATCGCGGCGTCGAGCTCTACATCTGCCCGCAACACCTGCCGACCCTGATCCACAACCCGGTCGAGCTCGTGGGCAAGCTCGAAGGGGCGGAACAGCTGCGACCCGCTGAGCATCACGACTGACGGCAAGGGCACGATCGAGCGGGTCGACTCTTCTCGGCCCGCCTCCCGGGGGATTCCTGGGGACGCGCCGGAAGGCGGTCCGACCTCCGATAGGCTTCGACAGTGAACCCCACGGATTTCCTCGCCCGCTGGCACGAAGCGGGCTCGGCCGAGCGCGCCGAGGAGGAGAAGCGCGGCATCGTCCGCTGGCTGCGGCCCGAGTTCCAGAACCCCCAGGGGAAGAAGGACGCGGTGCAGGACGAGATCCCCGGCACCGGGCAGAAGAAGGCGACGAGGGGCGCGAAAGCTGCGGCGCCGGAGAAGACCGGAAAGCGTGTCTGGCCGAAGGAGCTGTCGCAGCAGGTCGCGGCCGTACGCGACCTCCTCGCCGAAGCCGGCGCGCTCGACCTTGCCGCGCCAAGGCCGCCTTCAAGGGGGCCAAGGACGACGGCCTCGCCGCCTCCCTCGACAGCCTCGCCGCCCTGGGCCTCGCCGTCGCCTCCGGCGCCGGCCCGGCCCGAAGCTGGTCGGCGGTGCGCTAGCCGCCCGTGCGTGCGACAATCCTCTGCTGAGCCAGGACCGTGAGCCCCAGGATCGCCATCGACCAGAGCCGGATCGCGGCGTTTTGCCGCGCGTGGAAGATTTCCAGGCTCGAGCTCTTCGGCTCGGTGTTGCGGGACGACTTCGGTCCCACGAGCGATGTCGACGTGCTCGTGACGTTCGAGCCGGATTCGGAGTGGTCGCTGCTGGATCTGGTGGAGATGAAGGCAGCGCTTGAGGCCATTTTTGGACGCCAAGTCGACCTCTTGACCCGCCCGGCAGTCGAGGCGAGTCGGAATCCTTTCCGGAGGTCGGCGATCCTCTCCTCCGCCGAGGTGCTCTTTGCGGCATGAGCTGGGGACCCTGCACGACATTGTCGACTCGGCTCGCCTGGCCCGCGAGTACGTAAAGGAGCTTTCCCTCGAGCAGTTCCGGCGCGACTCGCTGCACCAGGATGCCGTGTGTCGCCGCCTTCTCGTCATCGGCGAGGCGGTCCGCCGCCTGCCCGAGTCCGTTCGCGAGAAGCACCCCAGCCTGCCTTGGGGGCGGATTGTCGGCCTTCGCAACGTCTTGGTTCATCAGTACGACGAGGTCGACTGGTGGACGGTCTGGGTGATCCTGCAGCGCGATCTTCCCGTCCTGATCGCTGAACTGGGTCCGACAGTGGATCAAGCCCTGCAGGAGTAACCCGCGCGTTTGAGCGTGAGCGAGGCACTCGCCGCCGCCCTCGATAGCCTCGCCGCGCTGGGCTCGCCGTCGCCTCCGGCCCGGCCCAGCGGGTCGGCGGTGCAGTACGGAGCCAGCTGGCACCCTAGCGCGCCGGCCAGAGGGCTTCGGCGAGGGAGGCGGGGGAGTGGATGGCGACACCGCCGAGGGTCTTCCCGAAGTGGGGGCCGAAGTGGCGGCGGTCGCCGGTCAGGAGCACGGCGCAGCGGCCGCTGATCGCCGCAGCGAGGATCGGGCGGTCCTTCTCGGCGAGTGCGGACGCGACCTTGGCGCTCCGCGGGACGACTCCAGAGCCGACGATGCTCAAGCGCGCGACGAGGGCTTCGAGCTCCGCGAGCTCGGATTCGCCGCACTTTGCTTCGATGTTGCGCTGCGCTTCGATGAGCGCGTAATCGCTCGTGACGCCGACATGTCCGGCGACGAGAAAAGCGTCGACCAGCGCGCGGATGGCGCCGGCGGAGCGGGCTGCCGAGAAGACGATGTTCGCGTCGAGAAAGATGCGCACGGCGCGGAGCGCTCTCAGCGCCGCTTCGGGCTCTTGGGCCTCGGGGCGCCAGGGCGCGCCGCCAGCACTGTGGCGAGTCGCGCCTCCTCTTCATCGAACTCGCGAATCCGGTCGGCGGTGTACATCTCCACCGGCAGCGTGACGGCGGGGCGGAGCAGCAAGCCTTCGGCGGTCGCTTCGGCGATCAGCGGCTGACCGGCGCCCAGACCCATCGCCTTCCGCAACTTCGCCGGCAGAGTGAGAACGCCGCGATCGCTGAGGGTCAAGATCGTCACGAATGCATTATTCCAGTTTCACTGCATTGCTGCAATACTGACTGGGTGAGCGACGCGGGGAGAGATGCAGGGCCGCCAGGAGAGCTGCGCCGCTGCGCCTGGGCGGGGAGCGATCCGCTGTATCGCGCCTACCACGACCAGGAGTGGGGCGTGCCGTCGCGCGATGAGCGGCATCTGTTCGAGATGCTGATCCTCGAGGGGGCGCAGGCGGGGTTGTCGTGGATCACGATCCTCAAGAAGCGCGAGAACTACCGCCGGGCGTTCGACAATTTCGATCCGGAGAAAATCGCGCGCTATGACGAGGCGAAAGTCGCGGCGCTACTCGCCGATCCGGGCGTCGTGCGCAACCGCCTGAAGGTCGCCGCGACGATCAGTAACGCCCGCGCCTACCTGGCGCTGCGCGCGAGCGGCCGGACGCTCGCCGAAGTGGTCTGGGCTCCCTTCGGCGACAGGCCGCGGCAGAACCGGATTACGTCCATGGGGAAGGTGCCGGCGAAGACACCGGAGTCGGATCGGCTGGCGAAAGAACTGGCGAAACTGGGCTTCAAGTTCGTCGGCTCGACGATCGTCTATGCCTATCTGCAGGCGGTCGGCTGCGTGAACGACCACCTCGTCGACTGCTTCCGGCACGACGAGGTGGCGGCCGCGAGCTGAAGCGTTGCGTCACTCCTTCGCCAAGGCCTGTCTGGCCGCCGCGAGATCGGCGGGCGCGAGCGCCGGCTTCGGCCAGGCGAGGTCGAGGCCCTCGATCGCCGCGACGAGGGTCTGCGAGACCACCAGACGGGTGAACCACTTGTGGTCGGCGGGGACGACGAACCAGGGGGCGTGCGGCGCGGCGGTGGCGCGGATCGCCGCCTCGTAGGCTTTCATGTAGGCGTCCCAGTGCTCGCGCTCGCGGACGTCGCCGAGGGCGAACTTCCAGTTCTTCTCCGGCTCGTCCAGCCGGGCGAGGAAACGCGCCTTCTGCTCCTCCTTCGAAACGTGGAGGAAGAACTTGAGGATGAGGTAGCCCTGGCGGGCGAAATAGCGCTCGAACGCGGCGATGTCCTCGAGGCGCTCCTCCCAGATCGATTTCGTGACCAGCTCCTGCGGCAGGTGCTGGCCGGCGAGGATCGGCGGGTGCACGCGCACGATCAGCGTCTCCTCGTAATAGGAGCGGTTGAAGATACCGATGCGCCCGCGCTCGGGGAGACACTTCGATGTGCGCCAGAGGAAGTCGTGATCGAGCTCCTCGGCCGAGGGCGCCTTGAACGAGAACACCTGGCAGCCCTGCGGGTTGATGCCCGACATCACATGCTCGATCGCGCCGTCCTTGCCGGCCGCGTCCATCGCCTGAAAGATCAGCAGCACGCCCCACTGGTCCTGGGCGTAGAGCATCTCCTGCAGCTCGTCGAGGCGAAGGACGTCCTTCGCGAGGGCCGCCCGGGCCTCCTTCTCCTTGAGTCCGAGGGTGTCCTGCGGGTCGATGCCGCGCAGTTTGAAGCCCTTGCCCGAGGTGACGGCGTAGCGCTTCAGCATCTGCCGGGTCAACGTCTCCTGTCCTGATTTCGCCATCGACTCTCCGGGCTTCTCCCCAAGCGGGCTGCGGTTGCGGAACAATTGCGGGGAGTATCCTACCGGGACACCGCCCTCCAATCGGGTAGTGACCGGATGGCGTGCCTGAAGTAGTTTTCCGGCATGGCACTCTCGCCCAAATTCCGCTTCGGCGCACTCTCCGGCGCCTGCTTCCTGTTTCTCGCCGCCGGGCTTCTCGGCGGCCCCGCGGCGCCGGCCGTCGCCCAGGAATCGCCCTGCGCCGAGTGCCACGACGAAGTCCATCTCGACGCGACCCCGCACGCCGAGCTCGCCTGTCTCGACTGCCACCCCGGATTCGACGCCGACCCCCATCCGGAGGCGCTCCCCGCCAAGCCCTACGGCGTCTGCGCCGACTGCCACGAAGCCGGAGAGAAGCTCGCGGCGAGCGTGCACGGCGCGGCCGGAAAGGCCTCGCCCTCCTGTCGCGAGTGCCACGGCGTGGGGCACAAGATCCTGCCGGTCAAGGATGCCGCCTCGCTGGCGGGGCCGGGGCACGTCACGGCGACCTGCGCGCAGTGCCACCAGGCGGAGGCGAAGACGGCCGAACGCGGCGCCCATGCCGTCGTGAAGGACGGCCGACCGAACGCCACCTGCGTCGACTGTCACAGTGCACCACACGAGATCGCCAAGGCTGCGAATGCCGCGAATGCCGCGAACACCGCGAAGGTTCTCGCCGCCTGCAGCACCTGCCATGCGACGGTCGCGACCGAGCAGCACGCGAGTCTCCATGGCAAGGCCGCGGCGCGCGGCGATGCACTGGCCCCGACCTGCACCACCTGCCACGGTGGACACGGCATCCTGTCGCACAGGGACGCGAAGTCGCCGGTCGCGGTGATGAACATCCCGCTGCTGTGCGGCAAGTGCCACCGCGAGGGCAGCGAAGTCTCCCTGACCCACGACATCCCGCAGGAGAACATCCTCGGCAACTACGCCGACTCGATCCACGGCGAGGGGCTGTTCAAGAAGGGACTGACGGTCACGGCGGTCTGCACCTCCTGCCATTCGGCGCACAACATCCTTCCGCACGGCGACCCCAAGTCGACGATCAATGCCAAGAACGTGGTCAAGACCTGCACCCAGTGCCACGGGCAGATCGAGCTCGTGCACCGCAAGGTCATCGAAGGCCACCTGTGGGAGAGCGCGCCGAACAAGATTCCGGTCTGCGTCGACTGCCACGAGCCGCACAAGGTCCGTCGCGTCTTCTACAGCGCCGGCATGGCGAACCAGGACTGCCTGACCTGCCACGGCAAGCCCGAGCTGACGGTCGAGAGGGACGGCAAGCAGGTCTCGCTCTATACCGATCCGGTGGCCTACGAAGCCTCGACGCACGCCAAGACCGCCTGCGCGCAGTGCCACAACGAGGTGGCGCCGTCGCACATCCGGCCCTGCGAGACGATCACCAAGAAGGTCGACTGCGGGATCTGCCATGCGGCACAGGTCGAGCAGTACAACACCAGCATTCATGGAACCCTTGCCGCCAAGAACGATCCCGACGCTCCGGTCTGCCTCGACTGCCACTCGGCGCACGCCACCAAGTCGAAGAACGAGCCGCTCTCGCCGACCTTCGCCCGCAACGTGCCGACACTCTGCGCCCGCTGCCATCGCGTCGGCGCGCAGGCGGCGCTTCGCATCCACGGCGAAACGCCGGACATCGTCGGCAGCTACGCCGACTCGATCCACGGTCAGGGACTCACCGACTCCGGGCTCGTCGTCACCGCCACCTGCGTCAACTGCCACTCGTCGCACGGCGAGCTGCCGCCCGACGATCCGCGCTCGACGGTCAACCGCGCCAACCTTCCGGACACCTGCGGCAAGTGCCATCTGGGCGTCAAAGAGAAGTTCGCCAAGAGCATTCACGCCACCGGCGAGCCGAAGAACGGCGAGCATCTGCCGGTCTGCGAGGACTGCCACAGCTCGCACAACATCTCGCGCATCGATCTGCCGGGGGCGCGCACCCGGATGCTCAGCCAGTGCGGCGGCTGCCACAAGGAGCAGGCGGAGACATTCTTCGAGACCTTTCACGGCAAGGTCTCGCAGCTGGGCGGCGAGTCTTCTGCCAAGTGCTCCGACTGCCACGGCACCCACAACATCCTCGCGCCGTCCAACACTGCCTCGACGCTGTCGCGCGACAACGTCATCGCGACTTGTGCCAAGTGCCATCCCGGCGCCAACCGGCGCTTCGCCGGCTATCTGACCCACGCCACCCACCACGACCGCCACAAGTATCCGTGGCTCTTCTGGGTCTTCCGCCTGATGACGGCGCTGCTGGTCGGCACTCTGACCTTCGCGGTCTTCCATACCGTCGCCTGGCTCGTTCGGCTCTTCCTGTCGCGCGACCAGTGGCAGCACATGAAGGCCGCCTCGCGCCTCGAGGGCCAGGAGAAGCTCTATCAGCGATTCACTGCCTTCCAGCGCCTGCAGCACGTGGCGATGATGATCTCGTTCTTCACCCTGGCGCTCACCGGCATGGCGCTCAAGTTCTCCTACGCCGCATGGGCCCAGGGCTTCTCGCGCGCCTTTGGAGGCTTCGAGACGATGGGTGTGGTGCACCGGCTCGGGGCGCTGGCGCTGATCGTCGTCTTCTGCATCCACGTCTGGGACGTGCGGCGCAAGAAGATCGCGGCGGGCATGACCTGGTTCCAGATGATCACCGGCCCGGGGTCGATCCTCTTCACGCCGCGCGACCTCTGGGAATTCATCGGCTCGATCAAGTGGTTCTTCGGCCGCGGCCCGCGCCCCAATTACGGCCGTTTCACCTACTGGGAGAAGTTCGACTACTTCGCCGTCTTCTGGGGCGTTCTGGTCATCGGCTCGACCGGTTTCGCGCTCTGGTTCCCGGAGCTCTTCACCCGGGTCATGCCCGGCTGGACGATCAACGTCGCGACGATCATCCACAGCGACGAGGCGTTGCTCGCGGTCGGCTTCATCTTCACGATCCACTTCTTCAACACGCACTTCCGGCCCGACAAGTTCCCGATGGACCCGGTGATCTTCACCGGCCGCGTGCCGCTCGAGGAGTTGAAGCACGACAAGCCCGACGAGTATGCCCAGATGGTCGAACGCGGCGAGCTCGAGGAGCACATGGTGGGCCCGATCGCCAAGCCGGTGGAGCGCGCCTTCCGGATCTTCGGCTTCATCGCCCTGACCATCGGACTGACCCTGATCGGACTGATCATCTACGCCATGCTGTTCAGTTATCGCTGAGGTCGTCGCTATCGCTGAGGCCCTTTCGAGCTCGAGGACCCCGGTACTCTTGGAGGTCATCATGCGCTCTCGTTTGTCTGTAGGTGGTTTCCTGTTGCCTTCCGCCGGGCTGGTCCTGGCGCTCTTCGCGGCGGGCGCGTTGCGTGCCGAAGAGGTCTGCCTCGAGTGTCACGGCACGGTCGACAACGTCGGCGAAGAGCGCCTGGTCGTCGACGCAGCGAAGTGGGCAGCGACCGTCCACGGTGCCGCCGGCGCGAGCTGCGCCGACTGTCATCCCGGCAAAGCCAAGGATCCGCACGAAGCCGACGACCCGCGCGCCGCCTGCGTCAACTGCCACAGCGACGCCGAAGAGGCGCTGGCGGCGAGCGTCCATCACAAGGTCGACCCGAGCGGCGAGAGGCGCCCCGACTGTCTCAGTTGCCACGGTACCCTGCATAACCTCATGCCGGTGGCCGACGAGGCCTCGATGGTGCATCCGAAGCGCCTCGCCCAGACCTGCGGCAAGTGCCACTCGAATCCGGAACTGGGGGCGAAAGCGGGAGTCAAGCTGGTCCAGCCGCTCGCGGCCTACGAAGCCAGCGTGCATGCGCGCGGTGTTGCCAAGGGCGAGCATGCCGCGACCTGTAGCGCCTGCCACGGCAGCCACGGCATCCTCCCGGCCGCCGATGTGAAGTCGCAGGTGAATCGCAAGAACGTGCCCGCGACCTGCTCCGCCTGTCATGCCGAGGTCGCGAAGGCCTACGCCGAGAGCGTGCACGGCGTCGCCGCCGCCGCGGGCATCGGCGAATCGCCGGTCTGCACCGATTGTCACGGCGAGCATCGCATCCTCGGGCCGGGCGACGAGGGTTCGCCGGTCTACGCCTCGAACGTCCCGAAGATGACCTGCGGGCGTTGCCACGGCGACTTGCGCGTCACCGACAAGTTCGGTCTGAAGAACACCGCGGTCGAGGCGTTCGACGACAGCTTCCACGGTCTCGCCGGGCGTTCGGGCGACATCCACGTCGCCAACTGCGCCTCCTGCCACGGGGTGCACGACATCCTGCCCTCCTCCGATCCGCGCTCGCATATCAGTCCGGCAAACCTCGCCGCGACGTGCGGCGCCTGCCATCCAGGCGCCGGGGACAGTTTCGCCATCGGCGCCGTGCACGTCCTGCCGGGCACCAAGGCGGAGAGCCACCCGTCGGTCTACTGGACCCGGATCGTCTACCTCTGGCTCATCGGGCTGACGATCGGCGGCATGCTGCTCCACAACGGTCTCGACTTCTTTCGCAAGTCGAAGCATGCGCGCCTTCTGCGCTCCCTGCCGATCCCGGACGAGGCGCCGGAGCGGATGAGCGGGATGTTCCGCATCTCGCACGCGCTGCTCGCCTCGAGCTTCATCGTGCTGGTCTATTCCGGCTTCGCGCTCAAGTACCCCGAGGCCTGGTGGTCGCGTCTCGCGACGTTCGGTGAGCCGCTGGTCGATTTGCGCGGCGGTATTCATCGCGTCGCCGCGGTGATCATGCTCGGCGTGGGCCTGATGCACGTCGTGCACCTCTTCCTGTCGCGCCGGGCGCGGGCCTGCATCGGATCCATGGTGCGGCCGGGAATGGCCGACTTCCACGAACTGAAAGAGAAGGTGGCCTATCTCGCCGGCCGGCATCCGATGCCGCCGGAGTCGCCCTGGGTCGGCTATCCCGAGAAGATGGAGTATCTGGCGGTCGTCTGGGGGACGTTCGTCATGGGGGCCACCGGCTTCATGCTCTGGTTCCCCGATGTCGTGCTGCGGCATGCGCCGAAGTGGGTGACCGATCTCGCGACGGTGATTCACCTCTACGAGGCGATCCTGGCGGCGCTCGCCATCCTCGTCTGGCACTTCTACCTGGTGATCTTCGACCCGATGGTCTACCCGCTCGACACCGCCGCGATCGACGGCCGGCAGACTCCAGGCCGGGCGTGGGAGCGCCGCAACGCGAAGCTCCCGGTCGTCAAGGGAAAGTAGGGACAGGCACACATTTCCGCTGGTAAATCGAGGACCATTCAGTCCGCGACAATCGGCGGAAATGTGTGCCTGTCCCTACTTTCCCGATTTACCAGCGGAAATGTGTGCCTGTCCCTACTTCTACTTTCCTTCAGGGCTTCACGCCGGTGTGGCACTCGTAGCAGCCGGTCGATTGCCACTCGTCGCCGATGTCCTCCGGGTGCTCGAACGGGAGGCCGTCCTGGGTGGCCGCGACCGCCGCGCGGTCGCCGCTGCCCTGGGTGAGGATCGTGTGGCAGGCGGTGCACTCCCGAGTCAGCGAGACGCCCGCTTCGGTCGTGTGATTGCCGTCGTGGCAGCGCATGCAGCCGGGGCTGGTGAAGTGGCCGATGTTCACCGGATAGGCCGCCCAGGTCGCCTTCATCGCCGGGAAGATGTTCTGGCCGTAGGCGTTCTGGGTGGCGACGACCGCCTGATCGATGGCCACCTGGTACTTCGCGTAGTCGTCGGGGCGATCCTTGCGATAGCCGTCGGTGATCCGGTTGGCGATGCCGCGCATCGCCTCTTCCTTGGTCGCGTACTCCGTGGCCATCGCCTCGACTGCCGCGGCCTTGATGCCGGGGATCGCGGCGTCGATTTCGCGCTTGAGGATCGCTTCGTTGATCGCCACTTCCGGCGAGCGGAAGATGTGGCTCGGCCGATTGTGGCAGTCCATGCAGTCCATCTTGCGCGGCTCGGCCGCGGCGACGTCCGCGTCGGTGATCGGATCGGTCGAGTCCTTGTAGACCGTGACGCGGCCGGTCTTCTTGTCCGTCACCCGAACCCAGGGGATCTTCTGGCGCTCTTCGTCGCGCGCGATGTACTCGACCTGGACACCGATGTTCATGTGCCAGTGGATGCCGGCGGTCTGGCCGGTGGCCGGATCGCCGCCGCCGACCTTGATCAGCATGTTGATCGGCCAGTGGGTATTGGCGTCGTCGTACATGTAGTGATTGAACTGGCGGGTCACCGCGCCGTAGATGTGCTGCGGCCAGTGGCACTGCTCGCAGGTCTGCTGTGCCGGGCGCAGGCTCTTGACCGGCGTCGGGATCGGGCGCGGGTACTTGTCGGCCGCCACAGAGTAGATCTGGTAGGCGCCGGAGAGCTTCGACTTGACGTACCAGCCGGCGCCCGCGCCGACGTGGCACTGGGCGCAGGCGACCCGGGCGTGCGGGCTGTTCTGGTAGGTCGTGTATTCGGGCTCCATCACCTCGTGGCAGGTGACGCCGCAGAACTCGACCGATTCGCTGTGGTGGTAGGCGCCATAGCTGCCCATCGCGCTGAGCACCAGGAAGACCAGGGTGCTGATGGAGAAGATCAGCACCGCCTGGCGCTGCCGGGGGTTGTTGAGATCGAGCACCGGGAAACGGGTCGCCGGGGCGGTGCCTTCACGCTTCCAGATCCGCGACATCCGCCACATGCCGAGAGGCACCAGAAGGAGCCCGGTGATCATGAGCCCCGGCAGGACCATGTAGAGGAAGATGCCGAAATACGGATTGGAGGATGTTTCGATGAACATGCCGGCCGCGAGCAGCAGCATCAGAGTGAGCGCTGAGATCAGCGCCAGGGCCATGCCGAGGGCGCTGATCCAGTTGTAGGCCAGCCGGGGAATCTTGATCTTGGTCATCGTGCCTCCCAGAAGACGAAACCGTAGCAGCAGTCCGGACAGTAAGAAAAGCTCCGGACCGCGAGCAGAGTTCCCGAAGACTATCCGTACCGCCGAAATCCTTCCCTACCCTGAAGGGGGGAGCGGTCGGGAGCGACTCCGGCAGGGCGGTGCCGTTCGCCCCTGCCTCGCTAGCCCTGGTGAGGCTTGGCGGTGAGCTCGCGCTCGAGCAGCGTCCGCTTGCGTTCGATCCCCCAGCGATAGCCGGTGAGCGCGCCGTCCCTGCCGATGACCCGATGGCAGGGAACGACCACCGCCACCGGATTCGCGGCGCAGGCCGCCGCCACGGCGCGCACCGAGCGCGGCCGGCCGATCGTCCGCGCGAGCTCGCCGTAGGTCGTCGTCGTGCCGCGCGGAATCGCCAGCAGCGCCTGCCAGACCAGTGCCTGGAACGGGGTCGCCGCGATATCGAGCGCCGGCCTTGCCGCCGATGCCGTCTCGCCGGCGAGCAGCGTTTCGACGACCGCGAAATAGGCGCCGAGGGCGGCGGTGTCCTCGGTCAGCAAGGCGCGCGGGAACGCGGTGGTGAGCGCGGCGCGGGCGCTGTCCGGCGTGTCTCCCAGCCATACGGCGCAAAGGCCGCGATCGGTGGCGGCGAGCAGCAGAATCCCGAGCGCCGTCTCGCGGATCGCGAAGGCGATGCGCACCCCGCGGCCGCCAGCGCGGAAGCGTCCCGGAGTCATCCCCAGACGGCGCGCGGCCTCGTCGTAGAGCCGCGACGCCGAGCCATAGCCGGCCTCGAAGCCGGCGTCGAGCACCGTCCGGCCGCGGTCGAGCTCACGCCGAAAACGCTCCGCCCGACGGACGAGCGCGTACTGTTTGGGCGACAGGCCGATGCGGCGGCGAAACTCGCGCTGCAGGTGCGCCGGCGAGAGCTCGACCGCCGCTGCGAGCTCGGCGAGCCCTATCGACTCCCCCTGGGCGGCATCGAGCCTCTGCCGCGCCTCGGCGACGGCGCGTTCGATCGCCGGCACCTCGTCGGGCCGGCAGCGCCTGCAGGCGCGGAAGCCGGCCGCCCGGGCGGCGGCGCCGTCAGCGAAGAAAGAAACGTTCTCCGGCCGGGGACGGCGCGCGGCGCACGAGGGACGGCAGTAGACCCCGGTCGTCTTCACCGCGAACACGAAACTGCCATCCGCCGCGCGATCGCGCTCGTGCACCGCGCGCCAGCGCGCGGTGGCGACATCTTCGTCGTCGGCACTCTTTTTCCGGTAAAGGGGCATATTGGCTTCGGCCACCGAATTGCCGGTTTTCGGCGGTATGGACTTCGGCGACGTTAGCACTTCAGCCGGCGAGGAAATCGGAGCGGCAACAGCGGCCGGAGCGGCGAGCGGGGCTGAATCGGGCACGGTGGTCTCCTCGGGTCGAGGGGGTGAGGTCGGCCACCCCCTTTACTGAAAAGAAAAGTAGCGGATCTCGACGAGGTGTCGCCACCGGTTTCTTGCGCTCGAACCGGGCTGGTGCCGGCCCGCGTGTTAGCCTTTGCGGGCCAATGAAAACCGTGCGAATCGCCAACGGGCAGGGGTTCTGGGGAGACAGCGTCGACGCGCCGCTCCATCTCATCGCGGGCGGGCCGGTCGACTATCTCGGCATGGACTACCTCGCCGAAGTCACGCTCTCGATCATGATGCGGCAGAAGCTGAAGAACCCTGCCGCGGGTTATGCCACCGACTTCATCGACTTCATCCGCCGCGCGCTGCCGCAGCTGGTGGAGAAGCGCATCCGGGTGATCACCAACGCCGGGGGCCTCAATCCGAAGGCCTGCCGCGCCAAGATCTTCGAAGTCGCGCGGGAGCTCGGGATCGCGGGCTTCAAGGTCGGGGTCGTCGAAGGTGACGACCTGCTCGGGCGGTTGCCCGAGCTGCTGGCGCGCGGTCACGATTTGCGCAACATGGACTCGGGAGAGCCGCTCGCCCCACGGGTCTCCCAGGTCACCTCCGCCAACGCCTACATCGGCGCCCGTCCGGTCGCCGAGGCGCTCGCCGGCGGCGCGCTCATCGTGCTTTGCGGCCGGGTGACCGATACGGCGCTGGCGCTGGGCCCCCTGGTGCACGAGTTCGGCTGGGCGGCCGACGACTGGGACCGCCTGGCGGCCGGCACGATCTGCGGGCACATTCTGGAGTGCGGCGCGCAGGCGACCGGCGGCAACTTCACCCGCTGGTGGGAGGTCCCCGAGCTCTGGAAGGTCGGCTATCCGGTCGCCGAGGTCGAGGCCTCGGGCAGCTTCGTGGTGACCAAGCACCCCGGCACCGGCGGGATGGTCACCGTCGATACCGTCTCCGAACAGCTGGTCTACGAGATGGGCGACCCGAAGAGCTACATCACGCCCGACGTGACCGCGGACTTCACCTCCATCCGCCTGGCACAGGAGGGCATCGACCGCGTCCGCGTTTCGGGGATCACCGGCCGGCCGAAAACGCCGTTCCTGAAGATCTCGGCCTCCTACCTCGACGGTTACAAGGCCGCCGGACAGGTCACCGTGTCCGGGCCGCGGGCCATCGAGAAGGCGCGGCTCGCGGCGGAGATCGTCTGGAAGCGCCTCGAGCGCGCCGGCGTCACCTTCGCTGCGGAAGATCGGGCGACCGAGCTGCTCGGGGTTTCCGGTGTCCTGCCGGGAATCCTCGCGGCACCGTCCGATCCGCCGGAGGTCGTGCTGCGCCTCGCGGTGCGCGACGCCGATCGCGGTAAGGTCGATCGCTTCGGCAAGGAGATCGCCCCGCTCGTCACCGCCGGCCCGCCGGGGGTCACCGGCTTCGCCGGCGGCCGCCCGAAGGCGCAGGAGGTCGTCGCCTACTGGCCGGCGCTCCTGGCGCGCGAAGAGATCGAACAGACGCTCGAAGTTTCCGTGGAGGCGATCTGAACCCCACCGTGATCGTGCCGCTCTCCCGCATCGCCCATGCCCGTTCCGGCGACAAGGGCGACGCCTCGAACGTCGGCCTGGTCGCCTACTCGCCGGCGCTGTACGAGGTCCTGGTGCGCGAGGTGACCGTCGAGCGTGTGCGCCGCCACTTCAGCGCCATCTGTCTCGGCGAGGTCGAGCGCTTCGAGGTGCCGAACCTCCAGGCGCTCAACTTCCTGCTCCACGACGCCCTGGGCGGCGGCGGAACCGCGAGTCTGCTGACCGACGCCCAGGGCAAGACCCACGGCCAGGGAATGCTCGAGATGGAGATCGAGGTCCCCGGGGAGCTGGTCTGAGCCTCCTCGAAGTCCGCCGCTCCGGGGTGACTGGCTCTGATCGCCCGAAGCGCCCGGAGCGCGCGCCGGGCCAGGACGGCGATCTCCTCTTCGTCACCCTGAACGATCCGGCGCGGGCGAACGCCCTTTCGCCGGCGCTCGCCACCGAGCTCACCGCGCTCTATCGCCGCGATCTGCGCGCCGAAGGGGTGCGCGCCGTCCTGCTGGCGGGTGCCGGCAAGCACTTCTGCGCCGGCGCCGACCTCGAACATCTGCAGTCGCTGCAGGCGGCCTCGGCGCTCGACAACCGGCTCGACTCCGGGCGGCTGCGCGACCTCTTCGAGGCGATCCTCCGGCAGGAGGCGCTGACTCTCGCGCTCGTCCAGGGCTCCTGCGTCGCCGGCGGCTGCGGACTCGCGACCGCCTGCGACTTCGTCGTCGCCGCCGACGATGCCCGCTTCCTCTACAGCGAAGTGCGCATCGGCTTCGTCGCCGCGATCGTCGCCACCTATCTGCCGATGCGCCTGCGCGGCAGCGACCTGCGCGAGCTGCTGCTCAACCCCGACTTCGTCTCCGCCGAGCGTGCCCTCGCCATCGGCCTGGCGAATCGCGTCGTGCCGAAGGCCGAGCTCGCCGCGGCCGGAGAGAGACTGGCCGGCGAGATCCTCGCCAAGGCGAGCTCGGAGTCGATCGCGCGCACCAAGCGGCTGCTCCTCGAGTTGCCTGGCCTGCAGCTGGACGAGCGCCTCGGCGCCGCTGCGCAGGCCAACGCCGCGGCGCGCGCCACGGCCGACTGCCGGCGCGGCATCGCCACTTTCCTCGCCGAGAAGAGGACACCGGACTGGCGCTCTTGAAGCTCCTCCTGTTCGACATCGACGGCACGTTGGTCGACTGCGGAGGGCAGCCCAAGCCGCTGTTCGGCGAGGCGCTCGAGGAGGTCTACGGCGTGCGCGGCAACCTCCCCGGCTACGACTTCTCGGGCAAGACCGACCCGCGCATCGTTCTCGACCTGATGACCGCGGCGGGGGTGCCGGAGCCGGTGATCCGCGAGCGCATGACCGTCCTCCGGGACGCCTATCTCAGCCGGCTCGAGCAGCGCCTCGAACCCGAGCACGTGCGCATCCTGCCGGGCGTCGTGGAGCTGCTCGACGAGGCTCGCGGGGCGCGACGACGTCGTGCTCGCGCTGCTCACCGGCAACTGGGAGCGCGGCGCCGGCATCAAGCTGGGCAGCGTCGGCCTGCGGCGCTATCTTCGAATTCGGCAGCTTCGGCGACGGCCAGACCGACCGCCGCGACCTGCCGCCGGTCGCCTGGGCGCGCGCCGCCGAGCACTGCGGACGTTCGTTCCGGCCGGAAGAGACGTGGATCGTCGGCGATTCCCTGCTCGACGTCGATTGCGCCCGCGCCCACGGCATCCCCTGTCTCGCGGTCGCGACCGGGCGGACAGAGGTGGAGGCACTCGCCACGGCGGGTGCCGGCGGGTCGTCGCCGATCTGAGCTCGACCCGCGACGTGCTGGAAGCTCTCGACCTCTGATCCGACAGGCGTGACCGCATCCGCGAGTTCGCACTAGAATGAGGTTCCCACCACGGAAATCGAGGAGAAGACTCGATGGCCGACTCCAGGACGGTTCTCGTCGCACTCGTCCTCACGGCTTCGACCCTCGCTCCAGGCTTCGGCCTCTCGGGTGCGCCGAAACCGGCCGCGCTGGGACTCGAGCTCGCTGCGCCAGCAGCGGTCGCACCGCGAGAGCTTCCGGGCCTTCGCCAGTCGGTGGCGGGAACGAGCCTCGAAGCCATGGCGCGCGCCTATCTCGGACGGCATGCTTCGACTTTCGCACTCGCGGCGGTCGACGACAGCGCACTCGACCTCGAGGCCATCCGTGAAGGCAAGGCGGTCGACGTCGTCCGCTTCCGTCAACTGGCCTTCGGGATCCCGGTCTACCGCGGCGCGATCGCGGTCTCGTTCAACCGCCGCGGAGAGCCGATCTACGTCGCGAGCGATCTGCGCCCGCTGCTCGGGACGATCGAGCTGCTCCGAGCGTGGCGGCCGCGAAGCACGCCAGGTAGCGATCGCGCACGTCGGAATCTCGGCGCCCTCACGTTCGATCGCAGCGAGCTCGTCGTCTTCCCGGTGCGGACCGGGCCCGTCTCGCCTGGTGGATCGATCTCGTCCCGTACGGCGCTCCGAACGGCGACTGGCATGTCCTCGTCGACGCGGCGACCGGCGAGGTGCTGCGCTCCGAGAACATGGCATTCGACTTCGACGGCACCGGCAGGTCCTACATGCCGGATCCACTCTCGTCCGCGCATGTCCTCTACGGCACTGCGGGATACGTGGACGGCGGCGACGCCACCACCCCGCAACTCCTGGCCGAGATCGAGACTGCGTCCCTGCCCGACCTCACTTTCGCCGCCGGTGTCTACTCCCTCGCCGGACCCTACGCCGACTGCCGCGAGCTCGAGGCCCCGGCGGTCGCCTGTCCGACCGATGCCGACGGCGACTTCTCCGACCTTGCTCCCGACCGGACGGACGACGATTTCGAGCCGCAACTGGTCTATCACCACATCGACGCGTTCATGCGCTACATCAACTTGACTCTGGGCATCACGGTCCTGCCCCATCAATACGCCGGTGGAGTGCGCTTCGATGCGCACGGCCTGAACAACGACGACAACTCGCACTACGTCTCGAGTACCGGGATTCGTCGCCTTCGGTGACGGCGGAGTCGACGATTCCGAGGATCCGGACGTCGTCATCCACGAGCTCGGGCACGGCCTGCACGACTGGCTGACGAGCGGCGGACTCTCCCAGGTGCAGGGCCTGAGTGAGGGCCTGGGGGACTACTTCGGCATCTCCTACAGCCGGACCTTCGCGGGCCAGTGGACCCCCGCCGACGCGCAGTACAACTGGATGTTCAGCTGGGATGGCCACAATCCGTTCTGGAGCGGCAGGCTGACCAACTGGAACGACACCCACCGCTATCCGACCGGCCTGGTCAATCAGATCCACACCGACGGGCAGTTCTGGGCCTCGTGCAACATCGACATCGCCGAGAAAGTCGGCTACGCGGTCGCGGACGCGGCGGTGATCGAGGGGATTTCGATGACCAGCGGTTCGACGAATCAGGCGAGCGCCGCGCAGGCGGTCATCACCGCCGCCGAGGCGCTCGGCTATTCGACCGCGACCATCGCCACGATGGTCAGTACTTACAACTACGACGGGACGACCAAGGGCTGCAACTACGGCGTGACGACCACGCTGGGCATCTTCAGCAACGGCTTCCTGTCCGGAACGACCGGCGCCTGGTCCTTCACGACGCCTTGAGGACCGAAACCTGAACGCCGGATCGCCGCCGGAGACCGCTCTGGAACCTGCAGACGATCTCGCAGCCGACCTCGCCGCGTGGCGCGAGGGCGCAGCCCTCGTCGAACACGACGGCGAACTTCTCGAGCTCTCGGGCCCCGACCGCCTGCGCCTGCTCAACGGCCTGGTCACCGCTGAGGTGAAGACGGTCGCGCCGGGTTCGGCGGTGAGCGGCTTCTTCACCTCAGGCCAGGGAAGAATCCTCGCCGACTTTCGCTTGCTTGCACTTCCCGA
This sequence comes from Thermoanaerobaculia bacterium, assembly GCA_963788175.1. Taxonomy (GTDB): domain Bacteria; phylum Acidobacteriota; class Thermoanaerobaculia; order Multivoradales; family JAGPDF01; genus JAGPDF01. Next base: position 235,277 of record CAWBFZ010000008.1, on the reverse strand, counting down.
GAGGTGCTGGCTCGTCCTCCCTGTGGGCTCCGCCGAGGCGATCGGGGCTCATCTCGAGAAGTACAGGATCGCCTCCCGGGTGGAGATCTCGAAGGTCGAAAATCGTTGCCTTTTCGAGATCCGCGGACCGCGGGCCGGCGAGGTCGCGGCAGCGGCAAGGGAACTGGTGTCCGCGGCGGAGGATCAGGGTGTGATCTTCGCCGAAGGCGGCAGTTTTTTCCTTCTACCGGGAGCTTCTTCGGTCGGGGGAACTGCTGATGCAACGGCTGCGCGCAGGTAGCAGCTCTGAGCTGCGCAGACTCAGCGCAACGGCGGCCGAGATCGCCCGTATCGAGGACGGCGAGCTCCTCTTCGGGATCGACTTCTCGGGCGAGAACTTTCCGCAGGAGACCGGTCGCGACAGCGCGGTCTCCTACACCAAGGGCTGCTATCTCGGCCAGGAGGTGGTGGCGCGGATCCACTATCGCGGCGGCGTGCAGCGCCTGCCGCGCGGGCTGCGCTTCGACGCCGACCGGACGCCGGACGCCGGCGCCGAGCTGCTGCTTCGAAGGCCGGTCCGTCGGCCGCGCGACGAGCGTCACGTCGTCACCGCGTTTCGGGGCGATCGGATTGGGCTTGCTGCATCAGCGCGGTGCCGCCCGGGAACCCGGCTCGAGGTCGTCGGCAGGCGGCGCGGCCGAGGTCGTGGCGCTGCCCTTCGGCAGCTAGATCAGACGGCGAACGACGAGCCGCAGCCGCAGGTGCCGGTGGCCTTCGGGTTGTTGAACTTGAACCCGGCGCCGTTCATGCCGAAGACGTAGTCGATGACGACATCCTCGAGGTAGCGCGCGCTCACCGGATCGACGAAGACCCGCAGGCCGTCGACTTCGAAGCTCTCATCGGTGTCGCGCGCCTCCTGCTCGAAGTCGAGCGCGTACTGGAAGCCGCTGCAGCCGCCGCCGGCGACCGCGACCCGCAGGCCATACGACTCGTCCATCCCCTCCTGGGAACGGGTGAGCTTGATCATCTCGACCGCCTTGGCGGTCAGGGTGACGATCGGAGGGAGTGGAGCGAGTGGAGCGAGCGGGGCCGGAGTCGCAGAACCGGCCTCGGGAGTGTTGGCATCAGGCGCATCGGGCTGCGGGACCGGCTGGGTGTCGAGGCTCATCGGCGGTGCTCCTTTCAGGTTCCCTAACCGGGAGACGCCGTCCTTTGTTCCAGCGACGGCCACCCGGTGAACGGGAATTCTAGTCCAGCCGCTATCATTTGGGGGTGCTGCGCGCCCTGCTGTTCGACTTCAACGGCATCCTGGTCAACGACGAGCCCCTGCATCTCGCTCTTTTTCAACGGGTTCTGGGCGAGGAGGGGGTCGAGCTCTCGGGCCAGGATTACTACGGCCGCTACCTCGGCTTCGACGACCGCGACTGCTTCGCCGCGGTGCTCGCCGCGGCCGACGAGGCCTGTCCCGCCGAACGGATGGTCCGGCTCATCGCCCGCAAGGCCTCCTACTACCGGGAGGAGATCCGGCGCGACGGCTATCCGTTCTTCGCCGGTGGCGTCGAGCTCGCCCGCGAGGCGGCGGCGGCCGGGCTGACTCTCGCGCTGGTGAGCGGCGCGCTGCGGGAAGAGGTCGTCGGCGGCCTGGAGCAGGCCGGCATCGCGAAGCTGTTCAAGCAACTGGTGACCGCGGACGACGTCCGGCACGGCAAGCCCGACCCGGAAGGCTACGCTCTCGCCCTCGCGGCGCTCAACGGCGAACCGCCGCTGCCGGCGCGCCTGATCCACCCCCACGAGTGTGTGGCGATCGAGGACAGCCCGGCCGGACTCGCCGCGGCAGCGGCCTGCGGCCTGCGGACCCTCGGCGTCGCGCACACCTACCCCGGGTCGGCGCTCGGCGGGGCCGACGTCGTCATCGAGAAGCTCGAAGGCTTCAGGCTGCGCGACCTCGAAGCCCGCTTTCCGGAGAGTTGAGCTCGAGCCGGGCGGCTCGCGCGCCGGCTCGAGGGCCGGCGGGTGGGTTGGCGAGGAGATCGATGGGCGGGCGCGCTAGTTGATCGGCACGCGGCTGGCGAAACCTTCGTCATAGCCGTGGAAATGCGCCAGGCTGGGCTCGGGATGACGCCAGCAGTAGTAGCCGTTGCCGCAGTCCCAGTCCACCAGCCACGGCCCCTTCACCTCGAGGCCTAAAGCCTCGACCTCGCGCGCCCACTCTTCGACGATCGCCTGATGGGAGGTCTCGAGCTCTTCGCGCTGCGCGGAGTCGGCCTCGGCGCTCTCGAGCTCGCGGGTGAGCGCGGCGACCCGCTGGACGGCCTCGTCGGTGAGATCCCGGACGGCCGGAAAGATCGACAGGGCCTCTTCGTAGCTGAAGTGCCGGGGAACCTTCAGTCTCACCGCCATACCTCAACTTTAGCATCGCGCCCTCATTGCTCCGGCCGCCCGCGCTCGATATCTTGGCGCGCATGGATGGCGGCAACGGTCGAATCGAAGTGATCGCCGGCGGGATGTTCTCCGGCAAGAGCGAAGAGCTGGTGCGGCGCCTGCGGCGGGCGTCGATCGCCCGGCAGCGGGTCCAGGTCTTCAAACCCTCGACCGACGTCCGGCACCAGCCCGACCGGCTGATCACCCGCGACCAGCGGGAGCTCGCGGCGGTTTCGGTCGCGAGCGCCCAGGAGCTCAAGGCGTCGTTGCAGTTCGGCGTGCAGGTGGTGGGCGTCGACGAGGCGCAGTTTTTCGACGACGGTCTCGTCGATCTGGCGACCGATCTCGCCGACGCCGGCGTGCGGGTGATCGTCGCCGGCCTCGACCAGGACTTCTCCCGCCAGCCGTTCGGCCCGATGCCGAAGCTCCTGGCGCTCGCCGAGATGGTCGACAAGATGCACGCCGTGTGCGTGCGCTGCGGTGGCCCGGCGCACTACAGCCAGCGGATCGCCGGCGGCGCCGAGCAGGTCCAGGTCGGCGACACCGACGCCTACGAAGCCCGCTGCCGCGCCTGCTACGAGCTCTTCCGCGTCTGAGGAGCGGCGCTCGAGCAGGGAGTCAACGCGCCGTTGTGTCGTGGAAACGCAGCACGTAGGCGGCGAGGATCGCCGGTGCCAGCGCCGGCGGGAGGGTGGCGAAGACCTGCAGCGCGACGCCGCGATCGTCGATGCCGGTGGCGCCCTCGGCGAAAGTGAGCGCCGCGACGGCGAGCGCGATGCCCGTCACCTCCCAACGCCGCCAACGCCGGTCGGGCGCGCGGCCGGTCTCGAGGGCAGCGCGCCAGCGCGCCAGGGCGAGGTGGATCGCGATCGCCTGCAGCGGCAAGGTCAGCACCAGGGTGTGGTTCCAGACCACCGGGGTCACCATGACGCAGCCGGCGAGGGCGACGGCGAGAAGCTGCTCGCGGTCGGCGACCCGGGCGCGCGCCACCGCAGCGACCCCGGCGAGCAGGAGCAGCGTCAGGATCGAGGCGCCCCCACGAGCGTCGGCCAACGCCAGAAAACGGTGCAGCGACACCGTGCGCTCCAACACCCAGGTGTGGGGCCCGTGGCGCAGAAAGGCACCTAGCTCGGGATCGGCGAGCAGTGCCAGGGCCGCTGCGACAACGGCGACGGCGACCGCGAGTTGGTGCCGGTGCCCGCCTTTTTGCGGCCGGTGGAAGAAGAGCGCCGGCAGGGCGCCGAGCGCCAGCGGCTTCACGAGCAGGCTCGCGCCGAGCAGCAGGCCGCTCGCGACGGGGGTGCGTTCCCAGGCGAGCAGCGCCAGCACCAGCAGACCACCCACGGCAAAGGAGAGGTTGCCGAACTCGATCCCCTGCCGCACGCCGGGAGCAAGCATGGCGTAGAGCAGCGCGAAACCGAGGCGCTGCCAGGGTCCGCGGGCGAGCCAGGCGGCGGCGCACCAGAGCACGACCGCCAGCCCGGCGAGCGACGCGCAGCGCAGCGGCAGGAAGGGGGAGGCGAGCGGAAGCTGGCGCAGGACCGCGCCGAGCCGCATGAGCGAAGGGGGATAGACGTAGCCGCCGTCGAGGTAGGGCGAACGGCCGTCGGCCTGCTGGAGAAAGGCCCTCTCCTGCGCCAGCTCGTCGCCGAGCGGGTCGACGCTGGTCACCGCCGGATAGAAGCGCAACAGGGTCGCGACGAAGATCGCGCCGACCGCGAGCGCATGCTGCCACCAGGCGAGTCGCCGTCCGGCCGCGGGGATCACGGCAACTCCGTCCTAGGTGCGCGCAGGAACCGGCAGCGGCCGTCCGTCCTGGCCGACGTGGACGAACACCATCTCGGCCGCGGTGACGGTGACTTTCGGTCCGCCGGGGTAGCCGCGCTCGGCCTCGACGGTGACCTCGACAGTGACCGAAGTGTTGCCCACGCGCTTCGTGCGGGTGAAGAAGCTCACCAGGTCGCCGACGAAAACCGGGGCATGAAAGACGACCTCGCGCATCGACACGGTCACGATCCTGCCGAACACCGTGCGGTGGGCTTCGACGGCGCCCGCCTGGTCGATGTAGGAGAGGATCACGCCGCCGAAGATGGTGCCCAGGGCGTTGGTGTCCTTCGGCATCATGATCACGCGGATGGCGGGCATCGTGTTGAATTCATTGTCCTGAGGCATCGGATTCTCCGCCCGGTGGAGTGGCTGCGTGCGCTGCGGGCCCCGCCCGGCATGCTATCTTAGAGACCCTTCCGGACCCGCGATGGCGATCGATCCATCCTCCTCGATGCCGCTCCGCACCAGTGACGACCTGGGGCTTCTGCAGCGCATCGTCGACCGCCGGCCGGAGGCCCTGGCCGAGCTCTACGATCGCTACGCGCCACTGCTGCTCGCGGTCACCCGTCGCATGCTGGCCACCACCGCCGAGGCCGAAGAGGCGCTGCAGGAGACTTTCTTCCAGGTCTGGAATCAGGGCGAGCGTTTCGATTCCGGCCGGTCGTCGGTTTCCGCCTGGCTGGTGTTCCTGGCGCGGGACCGGGCGCTCGCCCGGCTGCACCGGCGCCCACTGGAGGAGCGCGGCAGTGCCGCGAACCGGGCTCACCTGGCTGGGATGTCCGAGGGCGGCGTCGAGACCCTCCCGGGTGTGTATATCGAGGGCCTGGCCGTGAAAGAGCGCCGGCAGCGCGTGCAGGAGGCCATGGCGGCGCTCTCGAAAGAGCACAAAGAGGTTCTCGAGATGGTCTTTTTCGACGGTCTCTCGCTGACCGAGATCGCCGAGCGCAGCCGCACTCCGCTCAGCACGGTCAGGGGCCGGGCACTGCACGCGATGAAGCATCTCCGGCGTGACCTCCGCGCCGCGATCCGGGAGCTCATGTGAGCGACGAGCTCGACCTGGAGGATCTCGCCGCACTGGGCGTGCTGGAGGACATCGCGCACGGCGCGGGGCAGGAGGATACCGCGCCGGTCGAACCTCCCCCGGCCGACGAAGCCGCCGAAGTCCTGCGGCGCCTCTACGTCGAAGGCCTGGGCCTGCTCGCCTATGAGTTGCTGCCGGCCCAGCCGCAACCGGGAACCCGAGCGACGGTGCTGGCGCATCTGATCGGAGACGAGACCCAGGAGGTCTCGCCGCTGCTGATCGGCGCCGCGCACGCGGCCTTCGCTCCGGCGTCCCCGCCGCATTTCTCTCCTTCAGCGGTCTCGCCGACATCGCCGGCATCGCCCGCTTCGCCGACACCGCCGGCAGCGCCCTTCACCGCCAAGGCTCCGGCCCAGCTGCACCCGCCGGCGGAGCCCGCGACTCCGGGCGTCGCTGCGCACCGCGAGGCACAGGCCTGGCAGGTGACCCGGCGCAGCCGCTGGCCGGCCGTCTGGCTGACGCTCTTCGCGCTCGCCGCGGCCGGGCTGGGGGTCTGGGTGGCGATGCTGCAGTCGGAGATCGCCTACCGTGACACGCAGATCCGCGGCCTCGGCACCCGGCTGGCGGAGGTCGACCGGCTGAAGGGCGAGCTCGATGCTGTGCACTCCGAGCTGGCGGCACTCGAACAGCGCCACGCCTTCGTGACCGCGCCCTCGACGACGATCTTCGCCCTTCGGCCGCCCGTCGGGAGCCTGCAGCCGACCGCAAGGGGCAGTCTGTTCGTCGCCCCCGATCGGCGCCACTGGCAGCTCGAGGTCCGCGGCCTGAAGCCCGAACCCGAGCCGCAGGACTACCAGCTCTGGTTCATCGTCGACGGCCTGCCGCTCTCTGGCGGGGTCTTCGATGGCAGGCTCGGCACACCCTCCGTCCTCGAAGCCGGCTCCCTGCCGGCCGGCACGACCGCCGTCGCCATCACCCTCGAACGCAAGGGCGGCACGGCGAGCCCGACTTCGCCGATCCTGCTCACCGCCGCGAGCTCCGTCCAGATCTGACGCCCGCGCAGCCGAGCCCGGCTGTGAACGGTCTCACTTCGCCCGCGGCCGGTTCGCGGGAAGATCTGCGGCAGCTTTCGACCGCAAGCCCATGAAAATGCGACCGCTGACGCTCCGGATCCGCCGCGCGCTCGGCCTCACCGCGCTGCTCGCAGCGCTGTGCGCGTCCCGAATTCTCGCGCAGGATCTCTGGGTCTACGACAACGCGCTCGTCGGGGGATTCCAGGACTGGAGCTGGGCGACGCGGAATCTCGCGGCGACCGGCGACGTGCATTCGGCGCCGGCAGCGATCAGCTGGGAGCCGGACAACTGGCAAGGGCTCTACTTCCACAGCAACGCCGCCTTCGACTGCGCCGACTACCTCTCCCTGCGGCTCTGGGTGAAGGGCGTCGGCGGCAGCGGGCAGCAGATCGACCTCGCGATCCAGCTCGAAGGCGGCGCCCTGACGACGGTCGATCTCGACACTTACCTTCCGGCCGGCGGCATCTCCTCCTCCCAGTGGCGCGAGGCCGTGCTGCCCTTCGCGACCCTCGGCCTGACGAGCTGCAGTTTCAACGAGCTCGTCCTGCAGGCGGCGACGGCAGCGAATCAGCCCGAGGTGCGGGTGGACGACATCCGCTTCGTCTTCGATCCGACGCCGCCCGCGGTGGTCTCGATCGCGGTCGATCCCGCGCTCGACCGGCGGCCGATCTCGGATCTCGTCTACGGGGTGAATTTCGCCTCCCCGGCGCAGCTTGCCGCGGTCGGTTACCCGCTCAATCGCTGGGGCGGCAATCGCACGACGCGCTACAACTGGCAGCTCGACGTCGACAACAGCGCCGCCGACTGGTTCTTCACCAACTACACCGGGGAAGACGATCCGCCGAACCTCCCCGCGGGCTCGAGCGCCGACCTGTTCCTGCGCGATTCACGGGCGGCCCGTGCCGAGGTGGTCCTGACGTTGCCGACGATCGGCCGCGTCGCCGGCCCGGACCGCCTGCGCCGCTGGGGTTTCTCCCAGACTCTCTATGGCCCGCAGCTCCAGGATGAGTGCGACCTCGCCCCGCCGGACTGGTGCAATCCGGACGCCGGGAATGGGCGCTGCACCCTGGCTGCGAACCCGCTGCACTGCGATGCGACAGGGCACATCGTCGGCAACGACGTGGACGACACGACCGTCCCGGTCTCTCCTGCCTTCACCCGGGACTGGGCAGCGTTCGCGGCCAGTCGCGTCGGCCCCTCGTCGCGTGGCGGGGTGCGCTATTTCGCCCTCGACAACGAACCGATGCTGTGGAACTCGACCCATAGCGACATTCATCCGCAGCCGCCCACCTACGACGAGGTGTGGAGCCGCGGCCTCGAGGTCGCCGCTGCGGTGAAGGCCTACGACCCGACAGCCCAGATCCTGGGGCCCGATACCTGGGGCTGGTGCGACCTGTGGACCTCGGCGGCCGACGCCGCGAGCGGCCCATCCTGCATCGACGGCCCCGACCGCCAGGCGCACGGCGGTCTGCCGTTCGTCGCCTGGGTGCTGGCGCAGAGCTGCGCTCACCTCCAGTCGACCGGCGTCCGCCCGATCGACTATCTCGACGTGCACTACTACCCGCAGAGCGGCGAGGCGTTCGGCGGCGAGGCCTATGCCGCGCTCCGGCTGCAATCGACCCGCGAGCTCTGGGATCCGACCTACACCTCGGCCTCCTGGATCGGCGACGAAGTGGCGCTGATCCCCCGCTTGCGCGGTTGGATCGCGACCTACTGTCCGGGGACCCGTCTCGCCTTGACGGAGTATGCCTGGGGGGACGACGCCGCGCCGTCGGGCGGGCTCGCCCAGGCCGAGATCCTGGCCATCCTCGGCCGCGAGGGAGTCGACCTCGCGACGCGCTGGGTGGTGCCGGCCGCGGGTTCCAAGACCGAAGAGGCGTTCCGGCTGTTCCTGAACTACGACGGCGCCGGTGCGCGTGCGCTCGGGGATCGTATCCGGGCGGTTTCGAACGATGCCGCGCACGTCGGCGCCTTCGCGATCCGCGGCCACGCCGACGAGTTGCTGCTGCTGCTGTTCAACAAGGACGACGCGGCGCGGGAGGTCGTCGTGTCGATCGCCGGCAGCCTGACGGGGAACTTTGCGCTCCATCGATTCACTGCCACCACGGCCCTGGGGCCGGCCGGCTCCGCGAACCCCGCCGGCGGAGTGCTCTCTCTCACCCTGCCGCCGCTTTCCGCGACGCTCGCCCGCGGCCGGCTGGCGACGAACCTCATCTTCCAGGATCGTTTCGAGACCGCAACCTACCTCGGCTGGTCGGCGGCGGCGCCCTGAGCTTCGGCGTGCGCCGAGCTCAGTCCTTGGCCTTCTTGCCCGAGTTGTAGAGTGCCTCGAGGCCCTTCTTCGACAGCCGCTCGGCAAACTCGTCGACCCACTTGACGAACTTCGAGTCGGTCGTCGAGAGGTTGGAGCCGGAGACGACGCGGTGATGGATCGCGGCGACCAGGTCGCCCGACTTGACGTCGATGAACTTCATGTCGAAGGTGGTGTTGCCGGAGCCGGCGCCCATGCCGACCCAGAACTTCGCCGCGGCGCTGCCCTCGGTGCAGTCGACGATCCGCCCGACGACTTTGACGTCCCCCCCGGACTTCACGACGCTGACCGTCCCGGCGAGTCCGTTGCGGAAGGCCTCGGCGAAGATCTCCGGCATGTTGCTGGTGAGGTTCCCGGCCAATCGCTTGTCCTTGGCGTCGCGCTCGCCGGCCTTCTCTCCCAGAAGCTGCGGCTCCATCCACGCCGCGAAATAGACCTTTTTGCCGGAGAGGGAGAAGCCGGGCTTCACCCAGAGGTAGTCGATCTCGTCGGCCTTGCGGAACTCGCGGTCGTCGCCGTACCAGGAGGTGTCGAGCTTGCCTTCGTCGAGCGTGCGGCCGGCGCTCGCCGGGGCGAAGGGGAGGACGGCGAGAACCAGGGCGAGGCAGCAGATCTTCGGGATGGACATCAGAGGTCTCCTTGCTCGGTAGAAGGCGGTGCCGGACCGGCAATAGCCGAATTCTAGTCCTCCCCGCTTCTTTAGGGGTGGATCTTTCCCGGCCACGCCGCCGATATACTCGACCCCTCATGTCGCCCAGCGCCCTCGTTCTCGCGGGCGGCTCCGGAACCCGTTTCTGGCCGTCGAGCCGCCGCCACCGCCCGAAGCAGCTCCTCTCCCTGGAAGGCGAGCGCTCGCTCCTCCAGGCCACGGTCGATCGTCTGCGGCCGCTGGTGCCGCCCGAGAAGGTCTGGATCTCGACCACCGACGCACTGCACAGCGCCGTCGCGGAGCAGCTGCCCGAGGTGCCGCCGAGCCACATCCTGACCGAGCCCGCGGCGCGCAACACGGCGCCGGCGATCGGCTGGTCGCTGCTCTCGATGCCCGCGGTCGCCCGCGAAGGCGCCGTGATCGTGTTGCCCTCGGACCACCGGATCGCCGATCCCGGGTCGTTTCGCGCCGCGCTCGCGTTGGCTGCCGGCGTCGTCGTCCGCGAAGCCAGGATTCTCACCCTCGGTGTGGTTCCGGCGCGGCCCGAGACCGGGTTCGGCTACCTCGAGATGGCGGAGGGTCTCCCGGGTACGCCCGGACTGCGCCGGGTCCGGCGCTTCACCGAGAAGCCCGATCGCGCCACCGCCGAACGGTTCGTCGCCGACGGCGAGCATCTGTGGAACGCCGGCATCTTCGTGTTCCGCGGCAGCGTCCTGCTCGCCGGGCTCGAGCGCCACTCGCCCGAGCTCGCGCGCGGCCTGGCCGAGCTGGCGCGCAACCCGGGCCGGGCGGGCGAGCTCTACCCGCGCCTGCAGTCGATCTCGATCGACTACGCGGTGATGGAGAAGTTCGAGGAGATGGCGGCGCTGCCGCTCGACTGTGGCTGGAGCGACCTTGGTTCCTGGGACGCGCTGGCCGAGATCCTCCCCGCCGATTCGGCCGGCAACTCCGCCCGCGGCGGCGCCGTGGTGGTGGACGGAGAGCGCAACCTGACCTGGACCGAGGAGGGGACGATCGCCATCCTCGGACTCTCGGACCTCATCGTCGTGCGGTCGGGCGATGCGGTGCTGGTGGCGCAGCGGAAGGACGCCCAGGAGGTCCGGCGAATCGTCGACCGGCTGGCAACCTCCGGCCACGACGAGCTGCTCTAGGGCCCGCCCGGAGATGCAGAAAAAGATCCCGCGCTCCGGAGCGTTCTCGGAGCGTCTGAATCGCTGGGCGATCGATCGCGGCTTTCCGATTCTCGCCTGGATCGCGCCGCGGGCGCCGCGCTGGTTTCTCTTCCTCCACGCGCGCTGGATCATCGCCCTCGTCTTCTTCTTCCACTCGAGTCCCAAGCGCGCCATCGAGCGCAATCTCGCCCGGGTCCTCGGCGATGCGCCCGGCTCCGCCGCCGTGCGGCGGGCGACGAACGCGATGCTGCGCCACCTCGCCTACTACTGGGTCGATCTCTTCCGCTTTCCGCAGCTGCCGCGGGAGCGTCTGCGCGAGCTCATCGTCGGTGGAGACTTGCGGGCGCTCGATCCGTTGAAGGAGCTGCTGGCGGCCGGCCAGCGGGTCCTCCTGATGACCGCCCATCTCGGCAACTGGGAGCTCGGGGCGGTGATGCTCGGGCAGGCCGACATTCCGCTCGCCATCATCTACGTGCCGGACGAGTTCGAGCAGGCGGAACAGTTCCGCAGCCACATGCGCGGGCTGTCGAACGTCAGCGAGATTCCGCTCCCGGCCGACGATCGTTTCGCGAGCCTCGCGGTGTTGCGCGCTTTCGGCGAGGGCCGGGTCGTCGCCCTCCAGGGCGATCGCGACTTCCGCGACAGCGGCGTCGAGCTCTCCTTCTTCGGGGCGCAGGCCAGCTTCCCGACCGGGCCGTTCCATCTCGCCCGGATGACTGGCGCGGTCCTGCTCCCGACCTTCATCGCCTATGCGCCCGACCTGCGCTTCGAGGTCGCGCACGGCGCCCCGATCCGCGTTGCCCGCACGGCCGATCGCGACGGCGACGTGCGCGCCGCGATGGAGAACTGGGTCGTGACGCTGGAGGATGCGGTGCGGCGGTGGCCGACGCAGTGGTACACCTTCTACGATTTCTGGCCACCGGAGGCGGGCCCGGCATGAGCCGCGTGACCCGCGTCGCGACCGCCCGGGGTCTCGGCCCTTTGTTCGCCGAGCCCGCCGTCGCTGCGGAACCCTTTCCGCCTGGCGGAGGTCCGTGGGAGGTCGAGATCGGCTTCGGCAAGGGGCGCTACCTGCTGCGCCGCGCCGCCCTCGAGCCGGACGTGCGCTTCCTGGGCATCGAGATCGCGGGCGAGTACTTCCGTCTGGTCGCGCGCCGTCTCGTCCGCCGCCACCTCGCCAATGTCGTCCTGCTCGCGGGCGAGGCGCAATATTTCGCCGGTGCCATCCTGCCGCGCGCTTTCGCACGCGCGGTCCACATCTACTTCCCCGACCCGTGGCCGAAGCAGCGCCACCATCGCCGACGGCTCTTCGCACCCGATTCCCTCGATCTCGTCCAGGGCTTGTTGGCTCCCGGCGGCCGGCTCTACTTCGCGACCGACTTCCTGGCTTACGGCGAAGAGGTCCGCCAGCTCCTGGTCTCCCATCCGGGAACGCAGGTGGTCGTGCGCGACGGCCCCTGGCCGGACGGTGCGCGCACCAACTACGAGGCGAAGTACATCGTCGAGGGGAGGCCGATCCTGCGTCTCGAGGTCGCCTTCGAAGGCGCCGCCGCGCCGCATCCGCGCGGCCTCCACGATCTGCTCGTCGCCCCGACCCGGCGTCCCGAACCGCTGCCCTGGGCTCCGGGAGGAACGACACCGGGCGGCGCGGAGCTGATCCGCCGGCGCTGAATCGGCGTACCCTTCACTGAGAGAAATGGGCGACCTCATCCTCATTGCCGGCGGCACCGGACTGCTCGGGCGGGCGCTCGCGCGGCGGCTGGCCGCGTCGCAGCGCGAGGTGGTGCTGCTGTCGCGCTCCGCGGCGGGGAGCGCGGGGGCGCTCGATCTGCCGCCTGGCTGCCGTCTGGAAGCCTGGGACGGACGGACCGCGGCGGGATGGGGCGGGCTCGCCTCCGGCGCGGCGGCGATCGTCAACCTGGCCGGCGAGTCGATCGCCGGCGGGCGCTGGAGCGCGGCGCGCCGGGCGCGCATCCTGGGCAGCCGCCTGCAGAGCACCGCTGCCCTGGTCGAAGCCATCGCGCAGGCGAAAGAGCCGCCGCAGGCACTGCTGCAGGCCTCGGCGGTCGGCTACTACGGCGATCGCGGCGACGAGTTGCTGACCGAGGACTCGGCCGCAGGCGGCGGCTTCCTGGGCGCGACCGCGAAGGCCTGGGAGACGGCGAGTGCGGCGGCGGAGACGTTCGGCGTGCGCCGGGTGGTGGCGCGGACCGGAGTCGTCCTGGCCCGCGAAGGCGGTGCCTTCCCGAAGATGGCGCTGCCGTTTCGCCTCGGTGCCGGCGCCATCCTCGGCTCGGGGCGGCAGTGGATGTCCTGGATTCATCTCGCCGACGAGATCGCGGCGCTCGAGTTCCTGATCGACAACGAGGCGGCCCGCGGCGCGGTCAATCTCGTGGCGCCGGAGCCGGCCACGCAGGCCGGGTTTTCGCGCGCGCTGGCGCGGGCGCTCCACCGGCCTCTGCTCGCCCGGGCACCCGCCTGGACACTGCGCGCCGCTCTGGGCGAGATGGCCGACCTCGTGCTCGCCAGTCAGCGGGTGGCGCCGCAGCGGCTCCTCGAGCTTGGTTTCCGGTTCCGTTTCCCGGCGCTGGCAGACGCGCTCGGCGATCTGTGCCGGCGGGTCGAGGCCGCGACGCCCGCATGAGTTTCTGGGCCGTGCTGGGTCATGCCGCACCGCTGGTCGCTCTCTACCTCGCCCTCGGCTGGCTGGTGAGCGTACGGCTGCGCGACGCGAGCATCGTCGACGTGATGTGGGGACCGGGCTTCGCCCTGGTGGCTGCGACAGGCACCCTGCTCGGCGCGGGGGACTCGGCGAGAAAACTCCTCGTCCTCCTCCTGGTCTGTATGTGGAGCCTGCGCCTCGCGATCCACATCTTCCTGCGCAACCTCGGCAAGGGAGAGGACTATCGCTACCAGGCGATGCGCCAGCGCCAGGGGCCGCGCTTCGTCTGGCTGTCGGCGTTCACGGTGTTCGGCCTGCAGGGGGCGCTGCTCCTCCTCATCGCCATGCCGCTGGTCGCAGCGACGAGCATCGCGAGACCGCGAGCCGAAGGCAACGGCCTGGGCCTCTTCGACATCGCCGGTGTCCTGGTTTTCGCCCTCGGATTCTTTTTCGAGGCGGTCGGCGACGCCCAGCTCACGCGCTTCAAGGCGAACCCGGCCAACCGCGGCAAGGTCTGCGACGTCGGCCTCTGGCGGTGGAGCCGTCACCCGAACTATTTCGGCGACGCGGCACTCTGGTGGGGCCTCTACCTGGTCGCCTGCGGCGTGCCCGGCGGCGGCTGGACGATCGCCAGTCCGCTCGTGATGACCGTTCTCCTGCTCAAGGTCTCGGGCGTGGCGCTGCTCGAACGCGGCCTCACTTCGACCAAGCCCGGCTACGCCGACTACATCGCACGCACCAGCGCTTTCGTGCCCTGGTTCCCTCGCCGGGTCGCGAGACGCGCGGCCTGAGGCGGGGCACTCGGCCGGCCGGCTAGACGACGAATCGCGCCCGCAGCCCGGCGGCGACGGCGTCGCGGATGGCGGGGCGGGTGTAGACGCGATAGCGGTCGATGCGGGTCAGGTGGCGGATGAAGTGGCTGGCGTTCTCCATCGACTCGAGGTGGCCATCGCCGTAGCGCACCCAGACGGGGCTGCCGCCGAGGCGGTGGGGGTCCTTGGCGGAACGCGCGACGAGGATCTCGCCCTGACCGTAATGCGCCCGGAGCTCCGGCAGCAGCGCCTCGAAGGCGAGGCCCTCGGGCTCGGAGAGATGCTCCCGGGTCTCGAAGGCGAGCGGAAAGTGGCGGCGATGGACCACGGCCTGGGCGTGTTGGTTGTCCGAGGCCCGCATCGCTTCGAGCGTCGAGAGGTCGTCCTGGCGCAGGAAGTGTTCGGGATCGGCCGGCCATTGCCGGTCCTCGGCCCGCATCCATTCAGAGAGGTGCTGCTCGAGCGCCTTCCCGGTGACGTTGAAATAGACCTGCGTGAACATGTAGTACCGGGCCAGCACGAGCGCCTCGATGGCGTGCACGCCACCCTCGTCGACACCGACTCCGAGCGCTCCGGTCTCCGGGTCGGGGACGACCGCCAGGGTGTCGAGCAGGCGGTCGAGATCGTAGACCCCGTAGCGCACGCCGCAGTAGAGGCTGTCGCGCAACAGGTAGTCCATCTTGTCGACGTCGAGCTCTCCCGAGATGACCTGCGCGAGAAAGCGGCGCTCCGGCGGCACCTTGCCGGCGAGCAGGGCGGCGACGTCGGCTGCGGCGATGCCGTCGCCGTGGCGCTCGAACAGGGTGGAGATCTCGTCGGAAGCGAGCAGCCGCGCCGTCATCGCCTCGTGGTCGATGCCGCCCTCGAAGAGCTCCTCGGCCGAGTGGCTGAACGGTGCATGCCCGGCGTCGTGGAAGAGCGCCGCGAGCCGCACGAGCCGGCGCGCCCGGCGCCGTTCGTAGGGCGCCAGCAGCTCCGGGCTCTTGGCGAGCAGGGCGTCGAGCATCCGGCCGGCGAGCGACATGGCACCGAGCACGTGCGAAAAACGGCTGTGCTCGGCGCCGGGATAGACCAGAAAGGTGAGACCCAGTTGGTGAATGAAGCGCAGGCGTTGCAGCGGACGGCTGTCGACCAGCGCCGCTTCGAGCGCGTCGGTTTCGATGAAGCCGTGGATCGGGTCGCGGAGTGTGAGCACGGTCGGCTGCCGAGGACAATAGCGCAGCGGGTGATGGAAGACGGCGGTGAGGTCGGCGATCAGGGGATGGGCAGGAAGAGGTCGGGGATCGTCGAGCTCGGCTCGAGCATCGACGAAAGATCGCCCGTACGGTCGAGGAAGAGCGCGGCGAGCAGGATGCCGGCGAGCGCCGCCGGACGCCGCAGGGAGAGCGGCAGGAAGCGCGCCGCGAGAAGCAGGACGCTGGCCGCTCCGAGGGTCAGAAGATCGGCGCCGAGCGTCGCGCGCACCGGCGCCGAGAACCCCAGGAGCGTGAAGGGAAGGATGGCGCCGGCGAGGGTCGCGAAGCCGCGCACCGGACCCGAGGTCGCCTCACCGGCGGCGAGCGCCAGCGGCGCGCGGCAAAGTGCGGCGACCGCGAGGCCGGCAAGGCCCGCCGCGGGTCCTCTGCCGAGGCGCAGGAGCTCGCCGGCGAAACTGGCGGCCAGCAGAAGCGCCGCTCCCAGGCCGGCGATGACTCTCCATCCGGCCGGCTCGAGCTTGCGGAATCCGGCGAGAAGGAGCAGGTCGCCGAGGGCGGTCGCGACCGCTGCGAAGGCGAGGGTGAGCGCCGGCACGGAAACCGGCGGCCACGAGAGCCCCCAGGCGAGCGCCGCGTCCACCCGTGTGCTCAGGGTGAGCACTGCGGCCAGCGCTGCGGCGAGCAGCAGGGGGGTCGCGATCAGCGCCCAGAGCCGCTTGCCGTCGAGGGGGGCGACTGGAGCCAGCGGGGCTAGCGGAGCCGACCAGCGGCAGCCGGGCGAGCCGCCAGGGGACGACCACGTGCAGTCCGAGGACGACCCATTGCAGGACGAGTGGCGAGGGCGGTCATGGCCGGCAGCGGTCGGGCAGCGGCGTCGCGCCGAGAGCGTCGGCGAGCCGCTCGACCCATGGGCTCGCCGGCAGCTGGCGAAGGAGCGCACAGGCGGTGGCGCCGTCGGGCGGAATCGGCCAATCCGGGGCGACGTCACAGAGCGGGGCGAGCACGAAACGGCGCCGGCGCAGGCGCGGGTGCGGCAGGAGAGGTGCGCCCGCGAAACGCTGTTCGTCCCCCAGCAGGAGCAGGTCGACGTCGAGGGTGCGCGGAGCCTCGGCCACCTGTCGGGCGTGGCGCTCGCGGCCGAATTCGCGCTCGACCTCCTGGGTGAGCGCGAGGAGCTGCTCGGCGGCGAGGCCGGTCGTGCCCAGGACCACGGTGTTGAAGAACGGCGGCTGCGGGATCGCGGAGACGGGCTCCGTCAGGTAGAGCGGGGCGACGACGAGCGGGCCGAGCGCGGCTTCGAGCCGGCCGAGCGCCACCTCGAGAATGCGCCGGGAGTCGCCGAGATTGCTGCCCAGAGCGAGCGCGAAGCGGCGCGGCGACTCCGGGTGTGGCCGCCGGGGGCTACTCCTCGTCGTCGTCGAAGTCGACCTCTTCCTCGACGACCCCCTCCGGAGCTTCGATCTCGTCGTCGGGGATATCGTCGTCCGGCGTCGCCACGAGATCGTCCTCGACCTCGGGGACGGCCTTCGGTACGTCGTCCTTGCGCTTGCGCTTCGCCAACGCGGACTCCGTTGCGGTGTCGGATCGCTTGGCGTCCTTCTGATTCGCACCGCACTTCGGACAGATGGGCGCGGGACGGCCGAAGTCGTAGAACTTCGCGCCGCAGTT
This sequence comes from Thermoanaerobaculia bacterium, assembly GCA_963788175.1. Taxonomy (GTDB): domain Bacteria; phylum Acidobacteriota; class Thermoanaerobaculia; order Multivoradales; family JAGPDF01; genus JAGPDF01. The sequence goes on along the minus strand of CAWBFZ010000008.1, from coordinate 218,486 downwards.
GTAACACTCGTGTTTGGTCCCCAGTTCGGCCATGCGTTCTCGAGCTCCTTGGGCCGGGTGACCCCGGCGAGTGGCCGAACGTAGCAGCGCCCTTGCAGGCTGTCAACAATCTCCCCGGAGTAAGATAGCTCCATGAGGGGAATCTGCTTCGCGCGCCGGGCCGCACTTCTCGCCTGGATGGTGGCCCTGGGGTCGTTGCTGGCGCCGGCTGCGGCGCGGTGTGCCGAGGACAAGGTCCCGGATCCACAGGCCCCGGGCCTCACCCTGGCCCAGCGCTCCGCGGCGCTCGTCGACCGGATCCGCTTCGAACAGAAGCACTTGCGCAGCCTCGAGGCCGATTTCATCCAGTACCGGGTGAGCGAGTTCCTGGCCGCGCCGGAAGAATCGAAGGGTGAATTCGCCTATTCGGCGCCCGATCTGGTGCGCTGGGATTACCTCGCGCCCAAGCCGGTCTCGCTGGTGATCCGGGAAGACGAGATGCTGACCTGGTACAAAGATCTGGGCAAGGCGGAGAAGGTCAAGGTCGGCCGCGCCTCGTCGCAGGTCTTCCGCTATCTGAACGCCAGCGGCTCGCTCGACACGCTGATGAAGTATTTCGCCGTCACCTTCGTCTTTCCCCCGCCTCGGCGACCGCTGCCGAGCCCTACCGGCTCGATCTGGCGCCGCGTTTCGCGCGCATCCGCAAGCGCCTGGCGGCGATGAGCCTGTGGATCGACCGCACGCTCTTTCTGCCGGTCCGGGTGCGCTACGTCGAGGCCAACGGCGACACGACGGAATACCGCTTCGACCGTCTGCGCCTGAACGGCGACATTCCGCCGGCGCGCTTCGAGCTGGCGATTCCGCAGGAGGTCGAGATCCGCGTCGTCGATCTCGATCGCGGCCGCGACGCCAAGCCCTGAGCCCTCTTCTCCGCCGCATGAAATTCGAGATTCTGGCGCGCGACGCCGGCGCCCGGCTCGGCCGGCTGGAGACCCGACGCGGGACGATCGACACTCCCGGCTTCATGCCGGTCGGAACGATGGGCGCGGTCAAGGGACTGACGCCGCAGGAGCTCGAGGGGGCGGGAGCGCAGATCATGCTCTCGAATCTCTACCACCTCTCTCTCCGGCCGGGCCTCGAGACCATCGTGCGCGCCGGCGGACTGCATCGGTTCACCGGCTGGAATCGGCCCATCCTGACCGACAGCGGGGGGTTTCAGGTCTTCTCCCTGGCGGCGCTGCGCAAGGTGGACGAGCGCGGCGTGCGCTTTCGCAGCCACCTCGACGGCGCGCTGCTCGAGCTCACGCCGGAGAGCGTCGTCGCGGCGCAGGAGGCGATCGGCGTCGATATCGCCATGGTGCTCGACGAATGTCCGCCCTGGCCGGTGACCGAGCCGGTGGCGGCGGCGGCGCTCGCCCGCACGCTGCGCTGGGCGGAGCGCTCGGTGGCGGCGCGGACGACCGCCGACACGGCGCTCTTCGGCATCGTCCAGGGCAGCAGTTTTCGCCACCTTCGCGAGGCCGGCGCGGCGGCCCTGGCCGGCCTCCCTTTCGACGGCTATGCGATCGGCGGGGTGAGCGTCGGCGAGCCCCTGGGGCCCCGCCGGGCGGCGATCGAATGGACCGCGCCGGCCCTGCCGGAGAGCCGGGCGCGCTACCTCATGGGGGTCGGGACGATTCCCGACATGCTGCACGCCATCTCCCACGGCGTCGATCTGTTCGACTGCGTCCTGCCGGCGAGGAACGGCCGGCACGGGCTCCTCTACACCCGCCAGGGGGCTCTGCGGATCAAGAACGCGCGCTTCCGGGACGACTTCCGGCCGCTCGACCCCGAGTGCGGCTGCCCGGTCTGCAGCCGCCTTTCCCGCGCCTTCCTGCATCACCTTTTCCGCGCCGGAGAGCTCTCCGCGGCGGTCTACGGGACGCTGCACAATCTGCGTGTTTTCCTTGACTTCATGGGGGAAGCAAGGGATGCTATTCCGGCTTTTCGGGTAGCGGACCTGGCTCGCAGGTGGGCCAGTTGCTCCGCGGACGAACACCGATCCGAGAACCCTGTGGCGGAGGAGAGCCAATAACCGCGCTCGCGGCCGTGACCGAGCGCGCGCATGGCGACGGCAAGTCGACAGTCAGTAGCTGCACGGAATCGATTCCGGGAGTCGAACGATGCAAATGATGGACATCATCCAGTCGCCGGGCGCATGGATCCAGCTGGCGCAGGCCCAGACCCAGTCGCCGCTCGTCTCGCTGGTGCCGATCTTCCTCGTCTTCGGCATTTTCTATTTCCTGCTTCTGGCGCCGATGCGCAAGCGGCAGAAGGCCCTGCAGAAGGTCGTCGAAGGCCTCAAGCGCGGCGACAAGGTGGTGACGAACGGCGGTCTCATCGGCGAGATTGCCGCGGTCGAGGACCGGATCGTCCATCTCAAACTGGGTGAGAACATGAAGGTGCGCGTGCTCAAGTCCGCCATCGCCGGCCTCGAGGGCAGTGCGGAACCGGAGGTCGTCAAGTGAACAAGGGACTGCTCATCAAGGGTGGCGTCATTCTGGGGCTCGCCGCCCTGTCGGTCTTCGCCGCCTATCCGCCCAAGGACAAGCTCAACCTGGGACTCGACCTCCAGGGCGGCATCCATCTCGTGCTCAAGGTGGAGACCCAGGACGCCGTGCGCGCCGAGACCGACAAGGACATGGAGGTCCTGCGCCGCGAGATCGCCGACGGCGGCGTCTCGACCGTAGCGACTTCGCGCACCTCCGACACCGCTTTCGATGTGACCGGCGTGCCGGTGGAGCAGGATGCCGTACTCAACAAGGCCGCCAACGACTTCCTGACCTCGCAGCGCTGGGACTGGAGCCGCCAGGGCAGCCGCACGGCCTTCACCATGACCGGGCTCAACGAGCGCAACGTGCGGAACCTCGCGGTCGAGCAGGCGAAGCTCACCATCGACAACCGGGTCAACCAGTACGGCGTCGCCGAGCCGATCATCGCGCGCCAGGGTACCGAGGGCGACCGCATCGTCGTCCAGCTGCCCGGCGTCGACGACCCCGAGCGCGTCAAGCGGCTGATCAAGAGCACCGCGTTCCTCGAGTTCCGGCTCACCGAGTACCCGCCCGCGGGCGGCTCGGGCGTCGCGACCCGCGACGAGATCCTCGGCCGCTACGGCGGCAATCTCCCCGCCGACATCGAGATCCTCGCCCAGGACCGGCGTGACGATCAGGGCCGGGTCATGGGGCAGAGCTTCTACGCCGTCCAGAAGCGCCGGGTCATCACCGGCCGCGATCTGAAGTCGGCCAACATGTCCTCCGGACAGTTCAATCAGCCCGTCGTCGCGTTCCACCTGAGCGCCGACGGCGCCAGGATGTTCGGCGACGCGACCGGCGCCAACGTCGGCCGGGGCCTCGCGATCATCCTCGACAACCGGGTGGTCTCGGCGCCGGTGATCAACTCGCGCATCACGGACTCCGGAATCATCGAGGGCAACTTCACCCAGCAGGAGGTCCAGGACCTGGTGACGACGCTGCGCTCCGGCGCGTTGCCGGCCGGGATCACCTACCTCGAGGACCGCACCGTCGGACCGTCGCTCGGACAGGACTCGATCGAGTCGAGCATGAAGGCCGGCATGCTGAGCCTGCTCTGCGTCGTGCTGACGATGCTCATCGTCTACCGCCTCTCCGGCGTCAACGCGCTGTTCGCGCTGGCGCTCAACGTGCTGCTGCTGTTCGGCGCGCTGGCCTACTTCGGCGCCACCCTGACGCTTCCCGGCATCGCCGGCATCGTGCTCTCGGTCGCCATGGCGGTCGACGCCAACGTGCTCATCTTCGAGCGCATCAAGGAGGAGATGAAGCTCGGCAAGACGGTGCGCGCGGCGATCGACGCCGGTTTCAAGAACGCGCTGTCGTCGATCATGGACGCGAACATCACGACCCTGATCGCCGCCCTCTTTCTCTTCCAGTTCGGCACCGGCCCGATCCGGGGCTTCGCGGTGACGCTGTCGATCGGTATCCTCGGCACCCTCTTCTGCGCGATCTTCGTCAGCCGCTACCTGTTCGACCTCGTGTACACGCCGTCCCGCAAGTCTCAGTCGATCTCGATCTAGGACCGCTCGCCCGGAACCGCAGACAGGAGCCAGGGAATGGATTTTCTACGCAACACCCACATCGATTTCATGAAGTACCGGAAGTTCTTTATCAGCTTCTCGCTCGTGGTCATGGTGGTCGGCGCGATCGCGGTCTTCTTCCTCGGCAAGCTGAACATGGGCATCGACTTCGTCGGCGGCACCCAGCTCACCCTCAAGTTCGCCACCGAGCCGAACGTCTCCGAGATTCGCGACCTCCTCGGCAACGCCGGGCTCAAGGAGAGCCAGATCCAGCGCTTCGGCAAGCCGGGCGAGAACGAGATCCTGGTCCGCACGCCGGTCGTCGAGGGCACCGAAGAGGGTGCCGCGCCGCAGATTCTCGCGGCGCTCAGCCAGCACTACAACCAGGCGTCGGGTGACGGCGACCTGAACCAGATCGGCACCGGCTCGATCGCCCAGCTTCTCGTGGCGGCGAATCCGGACGGCGTCACCGGCGAGCCGGAGGCCGTCTCCGCCCATTACACCGCGGTCGCCGAATCGGTGATGGCGGTGCGCAAGGACAAGGCGATCTTCCGTTCCTGGGACGAGGTCGCGGCCATTCCGGGCCTCACCGGGAAGGCTCTCGCCAGTCTCAAGTCCGCCGCCACGATCGGCAAGTTCTCGTCCCTCGCGACCGAGAACGTCGGCCCGCAGGTGGGCGCGGAGCTCCGCCATCGCGGCTTCCTCGCCGTCATCGGCGCGCTGCTCGGGATGCTGGTCTACATCTGGATCCGCTTCGAGCTCCTGTTCGGCATCGGCGCCACGATGGCGAGCCTGCACGACGTGCTCATCACCCTCGGCCTCTACGCCTTCATGGGCTACGAGTTCAACCTGACGACGATCGCCGCCTTCCTGACGTTGATCGGCTACTCGGTGAACGACACCGTGGTGACCTTCGACCGCGTGCGCGAGAACATGACCAAGCACCGCGGGCGGAACCTCCTGAAGATCCTGAACGACAGCCAGAACCAGATGCTGTCGCGGACGCTGCTCACCGGCGGCACGACCATCCTCGCGTCGTTGATGCTCTTCCTGTTCGGCGGCGACGTCATCCACGGCTTCGCCTTCATCATGCTCGTGGGCATCGTCGTCGGCACCTACTCGTCGATCTACATCGCCAGCCCCTTCGCTCTGATGTGGGAGGAGTGGTTCGGCTCGGCGCGCAGAGGGCAAGGACGACGCCAAGTCCACGCGCGCCCGGCGACCGGCAAGGCTCGCTGACCCTATAATCGGTGGACAGGCCGCGCCCGCGCGGCCTGCCCCCTCCGATGCCCGAACTCCGCAAGCGGCCGCCCGGGCCGCCCGTCCCCCCGCCGAAGCCGCCGGCTGCGGCCGATCTCGCCCGGCGTCTGGAAGACAACGGGCGGCTGGTCGATCGCGACTACCTCGATCGCGTCTTCCGCTACTCGGCCGAGATGCACAAGGATCAGGTTCGCCGCTCCGGCGAACCGTACATGACCCATCCGGCGAGCGTCGCGTGGCTGCTCGCCGACCTGCGTTTCGATCAGACCTGCGTCGCGGTCGGGCTCCTCCACGATGTGCTCGAGGACACGCTGACCACTCTCGAGGTCCTGGAAAAGGAGTTCGGCGCCGAGATCGCCGAGCTCGTCGACGGCGTGACGAAGATCGGCCGGCACTCCTATGTGCGCAAGGACGAGGCGCAGGCGGAGACCTTCCGCAAGATGATCCTGGCCTCGGCCAAGGACGTCCGCGTGATCCTGGTCAAGCTCGCCGACCGGCTGCACAACATGATGACCCTGGATGCGATGGCGCCGGAGGCCCGGCGCCGGATCTCGCAGGAGACGCTCGAGATCTACGCTCCGCTCGCCAACCGGCTCGGCATGGCGCGGGTCAAAGGGGATCTCGAGGATCTCGCCTTCTATTACCTTTACCCGCTGCAATTCACCTCGCTGAAGGCAAGTCTCGACGAGAAGCTCAAGGTCGGGCGGGGCACGATCGAGAAGCTGCGCGAACGGCTGAAGAGCAGCCTGGCCGAGGCCGGAATCGAAGTCGAGATCAACTTCCGGGTCAAGCGCTACTACTCGATCTACCAGAAGCTGCGCCGGCAGCAGATCGACATCTCGGAGCTCTACGACTATCTGGCGTTTCGCATCGTGACGACCAACCTGCGCGACACCTATGCCGCGCTCGGCACGGTGCACCAGTTTTTCCGGCCGATTCCCGGGCGTTTCAAGGACTACATCGCGATGCCCAAGCCGAACCTCTACCAGTCCCTGCATACGACGGTGCTGGGGCCGGCGGGGCAGCCTTTCGAGGTCCAGATCCGCACCCGCGAGATGGACCTCGTCGCGGAAGAGGGCATCGCCGCGCACTGGCGCTACAAGGAGGGCAGGCCCAACTCGGAGGGCGTCGACAAGAGTGTCGTCTGGCTGCGTCAGCTGCTCGAGTTCCAGAACGACATCAGCGACCCGCGCCATTTCCTCTCTGGCCTGAAGCTCGACCTCTACCAGGACGAGGTCTACGTCTTCTCGCCCAAGGGCGCCGTGCTCGCCTTCCCGCGCGACGCGATGCCGCTCGACTTCGCCTACCGCATTCACACCGACCTGGGGCACCGCTGCACCGGCGCGCGGGTCAACGGGCGCCTGGTGCCGCTGCGCACGCAGTTGAAGACCGGCGACATCGTGGAGATTCTGACCAGCCCGAGCCGGGTACCCAGCCGGGACTGGCTTTCGCTGGTCGTGACCTCGCGTGCCAAGCACAAGATCCGCCACTGGCTCAACACCCAGCAGACCGCACAGGCGACCGACCTCGGGCAACGGATGCTGGAGCGCGAGCTCCGGCGCTATCGGCTGAGTCCGAAGAAGGTGGTCGACAGCCCGGAGTTCCGCAAGCTGATGGAGGCGGAGGGCCTCTCCCGCCCGGAAGATCTCTACGGCCGACTGGGCTACGGCAAGACGACGGTCGCGCAGGTCATGGCGCACCTCCTGCCGGAGGACAAGCTCGCCGAGCCGCCGAAGCCGCCGGGGGCGATTCGCAAGGCGATCGATCGCGTGCTGACGGGCGGCGGGCAGGGTCCGATCACGGTGCGCGGCTACGGCGACCTGCTCGCGGTGCCGGCCAAGTGCTGCCGGCCGGTGCCGGGCGACGATATCGTCGGGTATATCACCCGCGGGCGGGGGGTCTCGGTGCACTCCGTCGATTGCCCGAACGTGAAGAACCTGCTCTACAACGCGGAGCGCCAGATCGAAGTGGCGTGGGCGGGCAAGGAACAGGGCCTCTACCCGATTTCGCTGCTCATCGAGACCCAGGACAAGCCCGGCATGCTCGCCCGGCTGACCGAGGCGATCGCCCGCTTCGACGCCAATATCCGCCAGATCGAGGCCGACACGGCGCGCCCGGGCCGGGGTTCCATCGAGGTCGTGATCGAGGTTTCGAATCGCGCCCATTTCGAGCGCATCCAGCAGGCGGTGCGGAATCTTCCGGGAGTCCTGGAGGTCACGCGCCGGATGGCGGGTACGACAAAGGCCGGCGAGGATTCCTTCTAAGGCAAGTCGGGCCCCCGTCTCCGCTCGCGGAAAGGGGGCCCGGAGAAAGCCTCAGCCCTTGGCGGGCGTGGTGGCGGGCGTCTCGGCGGCGACGTAGGTGCGCACCGGCGGGCGCTGCACCTTGCCGCTGCGGATGCAGCGCGCGCAGACGCGGACGCGCCGGACAGTGCCGTCGAGCAGCGCCTTGATGGAGCGCAGGTTCGGCTCCCAGGTGCGCGACGTGACGTTATGTGCGTGGCTGACCTTGCGGCCGGTAACCGTTCCCTTGCCGCAGATCTCGCATTGTTTGGCCATCGGAATGCTCCCTGTCTTGTTCGGGGGAATTGATCCAGCGAAACCGGGTCATTCTAGGTCAAGGCCGGGGGGCTCCGCAAGACGCCGCTACCCGGCGACCGCTCGGGGGAGCTGAGGAGGAGTTCTGCGGGTTGTGAACTGCTGCACATGCAACTGTGCAGCGATTTCGCCAACCCCTTGACAGGCCTTGAGGTTACTGTTACCTTGCCTTCAAGTTTTCGGAGTGAACGCGGTTGCTGCGCCAGCTGGCAAGGGGGTAGAAGACGCCGTGCTGTTCTCACGCTCGAAGGGACTCGTAGGGCTCGACATCGGCAGCTCGGCGATGAAGCTCGTCGAGCTCAAGGAGCGCAAAGGGGAGTACTCCCTGCAGCGGCTCGGCATCGAGCCCCTTTCGCCCGAAGCCATCGTCGACGGTTCGATCATGGACTCTTCCCTGGTCGTCGACGCCATCCACAAGTTGAACGACGCCACCGGCGCCACGCTCCCGAGCTATGCCACCTCGCTTTCGGGTCACTCGGTCATCATCAAGAAGATCCAGATGCCGGCGATGCCGGCCGAGGATCTGTCCGAGCAGATCCAGTGGGAGGCAGAGCAGTACATTCCCTTCGACATCAACGACGTGCGTCTCGACTACGTCGTGCTCTCCGAGGGTGAGCCGGGCCGCGAGAACATGGAAGTCCTCCTGGTGGCGGTCAAGCGCGACAAGGTCAACGACTACGTCTCGGTGATCAGCCAGGCGGGCAAGGTGCCGGTCCTGGTCGATGTCGATGCCTTCGCGCTCCAGAACGCCTACGAGGTGAACTACGACCTCGATCCCCTCAAGGTGGTGGCGCTCGTGAACATGGGTGCGAGCGTCACCAACATCAACATCCTGGCGCGCGGCCAGACTTCCTTCTGGCGCGACATCTCTTTCGGCGGCAACCAGTTCACCGAGGCCCTGCAGCGCGAGTTCAATCTCTCTTTCGATCAGGCGGAGAGGTTGAAGCGCGGCCAGGCAGTGGACCGCTACGGCGCTGCCGACGCCCGCCCGGTGCTCGACGGGGTTTCGGCGGAGATGGCGTCCGAGATCCAGAAGACTTTCGACTTCTTCGCCGCCACCTCTTCGGAGGGGCCGGTGGACGAAATAGTCCTCTCTGGTGGCTGCGCCCTGACGCCCAACCTGCAACAGGTGCTGCGCGAACGCTTCGGCGTGCCGATCGAAGTCCTCGATCCGCTCCGGCGTGTCCACTTCCGCGAGGCCGATTTTGACCGCGACTGGCTCAAGTCGATCTCGCCCATGCTCGCCGTCGCCGTAGGCCTGGCGATCCGGAAGATGGGGGGCTAGTCGAGATGATCAAGATCAATCTTCTCGCCGAAGGCAAGCGCCCCGTCGTCGCGCGCAAGTCGAAGTCCGGGCTGGCCAGCGGTGGTGGCACCAGGGAATACGGCAATCTCCTGCTCGTCGTCGGGGTCGTCCTCGGGCTGCTGGCGGGCGGTGGCTGGGTATTCTGGGTGCAGTCCAAGCTGAATCAGAAGGCGAAGGAAGTCCAGGCGGCCCAGCGCGAGGTGGAGGCGCTGAAGCAGGTGATCCAGGAGGTCGAAGACTACAAGATCAAGAAGGCCGACCTCGAGCGCAAGATCGACGTCATCAACGGTCTGAAGGCGAACCAGCGCGGCCCGGTCCAGATCATGGATCAGGTCTCGCGCGCCCTGCCCGAACTGCTCTGGCTGAGCAGCCTGGATGTGACGCCGACCACGATCAACCTGAGGGGCTCGGCGTTCAACATGTCCGCGGTGGCGAACTTCATCGACAACCTGGACAAGGTCGACGAATTCGCCGAGCCGATCCTGAACGACGCCACCCAGGTGGCGGCGAGGGGCGCGCGCATGGAGGTCTACGACTTCAAGGTCAACCTGGGGTACTCCTTCAAGAAGACCAAGGCTCCGACCCTGACGACCGACACCGGCGCCGCCGCTGGCCCAACCGGCCTGTCCGGGTCGCCTGCCAGCGAGGCCGGAGCCGCGGATGCCAAGGCGCCAGCCGGACAACAGAAGAGGGCGGAGTAAGAGCCGATGGCGATCCAGACCGGTCTCGAAGGCAAGCCCTGGTATTTCGGCGCAGCGGCTGGCGGTGTGCTCGCGGCGGCGCTCGTCGCTGGCGCCTGGTACTTCCTGGTGACTCCGCGCAACAAGGAGATCGCAGCCAAGTCGAAGCAGCTCGACGCGCTTCAGGTCCAGATCAACGAGGGCCGCGCCGCCAAGCAGAAGCTCCCCCAGTTTCGCGAGGAGGTGCGGCGCCTCGAGCTCGAGCTCGAGAAGCTCCTGCGGATCCTGCCGGCGCGGCGCAACACTCCGGAGCTGCTGCGCCGCATTCGCCAGTTGACCGAACAGGGGAGCTTCGACCTGCTGCGCTTCACGCCCGGGAACTTCACCGACCGGGACTTCTACAGCGAGTGGCCGATCGCCATCCGGCTCAACGGCAGCTACCACAATCTCGCGCTGTTCTTCGATCGCGTGGGGCGGTTCTCGCGCATCATCAACATCGAGAACCTGAAGATTGCGACCCTGCCGAAGAGTCTCAAGGGGCAAACGATCAGCGCTACGTTCACCGCCAAGACCTTCGTTTACCGCGAGGCGCCGCCTCCGGAGCCGGTCACATCCCAGAAGGGCAAGAAGGGCCCGGCCAAGGCGGGGGGCAAGTGATGCGAACCCTGAGCCATGCAGTCTTTCCGGCCATGCCGACCCCGCCGACCACTCCGGCGCGCCTTTCCGACCTCTCCGAATTGCAGCGCTGCCTGCTGGCGGGAGCACTGCTGACGATGGGGCTGTCGCTGGTCGCGCTCCCTGCCGGCGCGCAGACTGCGGGAAGTCCTGCGCCGGCCGCGGACGCCGCGGCTGCGCCCGAAGCAACCACGAGCGTCGACGACATCCTCGCCAGCGAGGAGGATGTCCTCGCGGGCACGACCTACTCGTACGATCCGGGCAGCCGCCGGGATCCGTTCCGCTCGCTGCTCGCAGCGCAGAACAAGGCGGAGCGCAAAGGGGCGCTGCCCGAGGGGATTCCGGGTCTCCTGATCGAGGAGATCGACCTCACGGGAATCTTCCGGACTTCGCGCGGCTTCGTGGCACAGGTCCTGGCCTCGAACAAAGAGAAGAGTTACCTCATTCGTGAAGGCGACCAGCTCTACGACGGCGACGTCGTGAGCATCACGCAGCAGGAAGTCGTCTTCAAGCAAATCGTCAGCGACCCGACGGTGATCAAGCCGTTTCGGGAAGTGATCAAGAAGCTCAGCCCGTAGTCCAACCTTTTTCTTCAGGCAGGACTACGCGATGGAGGCGAGCGACATGGGAGACGTGGTGAACAGCATGAAAAGGGCACTCAGGAACGGGAAGGCTTGGACCTTGGTTCTTGCGGCTGCGTCGATCTGGAGCGGCTGTGCCGCGGCATCTCCCGAGAGCGTGGCGCTTTCGTCCGAACCGGTTCCGCCCGCGGCGGCTCCCGCATCCCTGCCGGCCACGATTTCCCGGCTCGCCGTCATGGAGGGCGCGCCCGGAACCCGGATCGAGCTCGTGGCCGACAGCGCACTGGTGTGGACGACCTACCGCGACGCCGACGGGGCGCTGGTCATCGAGTTGCCCAACAGCCGGCCGCTCGCCGCCGTTCACGCCGAGAATCCGCCTGCCGGCCTGGTCTCCGCCGTCGCCGTTGCCGTCGACGAGACCAGCGGAAGGCCGCTCACCCGCCTCACCGTGCGGACTCGCCAGGAGGCCGAGCACACGCTCGTCGCCGGGCAGAACAGCCTGCATATCGACCTGACGCCGGCTGGAACGGCGCGCGAGCTGGCCGCCATCGAGACGGTGGCGCAGTCGGAGGTCGCCGCGCCCGCCCCGCCCGTCGCCGCCACACCGCCGGCCACTGCCGCCGCCACAGTTGTCGCCGTCGCCGCGCCACCGGCGGCGTCCGCGCCCGCAATGGCTCCGGCTGCCGAGTCTGCGACCTTTGCCGCCCTTGGCACGCCCGACCGTCCGCTCGTCGCGCCGCCGCCGACCGGGCGCCTCGCCGGAATGCTGGCGAGCGTCGACGTGATCGAAGAGGGCGCGAGCACCGTCGTCCGGATCGCCGGTGACGGCGAGTTCGCCTACTCCACCTTCCTGCTGGCGAATCCCGACCGCTTCGTCATCGATCTCGACGGCGTCGTCAACCAGAGCGCACGCAGCAGCGCGCCGCTCGCCGGCGAGACTCTGGCGCGCATCCGGGTGTCGCAGTTCAAGAAGAGCCCCGAAGCCGTCGCGCGGGTCGTGTTCGACCTGCGGCAGACCGTTCCGCCGACCATCGAGCGCGGCCCCGAAGGCCTCGTCGTTCGCTTCGCCGCCGCGGCTCCGGCCGCGGTCTCTGCGACCGTCGCCGAGGTTCGGCCGCAGGCCGAGCCCGTAGCCGTCCCGGCCGCCGTTCCGGCCGCAGTTCCGGTCGCCGAGGCCGTCGCGGCGCCGGTCGTCGCCGCGCCGCAGGTGGCCATGCTGGAACCGGTTCCAGAGCCGGCGCCGCAGGACGTCCCGGCCGCCGCGGACACGCTCGCTGCGAGCGACGTCGAGGCCTACGCCGAACCGCAGCCCGCCGAGGTCGAGGTCGCCCAGACGGCGGTCGCGACGGCTCCAGTCGTCGCCTTCGCCGCCCGGCCCGCGCCGCCGCGTGACACCAGTCTCTTCGAGGCGGCGGACACCCAGGCGACCGCGCCCCTCGACACCCCGCGGCCCGCCGTGGCGCCCAGCCCGGTCTTCGCCCAGCAGAATGTCGGCGGCACCCACAAGGAGTACGTCGGGGAGACGATCTCGCTCAGCCTCAAGGACGGCGACATCAAGGACGTGCTGCGGTCGTTCGCGAAGATCAGCGGCCTGAACGTCGTGGTCCAGCCCGGAGTCCGCGGCACGGTCACGGTCGAGCTCGAGAGCGTCCCCTGGGACCAGGCCCTCGACCAGATCCTGAAGATCAACAATCTCGGCTACGAACTCGACGGCAACATCATGCGCATCGCCCCGCGCAACGTGCTCGAGGCCGAGGCCAAGGAGCAGCAGGCCCTCGCCCAGGCCCAGGCGCTGTCGATTCCGCTGCGCACGGTGATCAAGCGCATCAGCTACTCGACCGCAGGCGACCTGGCGCGGGTGCTCTCGACCGGCGGCGGGCGTGCCTCGGGCATCCTCTCGCAGCGCGGCTCGGTGACCGTCGACACTCGCACCAACACGCTGATCATCAAGGAGTTGCCGACCTACATCGACACCGTCATCGCGGTGATCGAAACGCTCGATATCCCCGAGCCGCAGGTGATGATCGAAGCCCGCATCGTCGAAACCACGAAGCGCTTCAGCCGCACGCTCGGCATCCAGTGGGGCTTCGACGGCGTCGCCGACGCCGCGCACGGCAATACGACCGGCCTGCAGTTCCCGAACAACGGCACCGTCGAGGGCGGCGTCAACGTCCTCACCGGCGGCAACAACGGCCTGCTGAAGATGGCCCTGGGCAACGTTCTCAACACCTTCAACCTCGACGCGACCCTGCAGGCCGCCGAGTCCGACGGCCTGATCAACATTCTGTCGGCGCCGAAGATCGCCACCCTGAACAACGAGGCGGCGAGCATCCAGTCGGGTCTGCAGATTCCGATCCAGACGGTCGCCAACAACACGGTCACGGTGCAGTACGTGAACGCGACGCTGCGCCTCGACGTGACGCCGCATGTCACCGCCGAAGGCACGGTGCTGATGGACGTCAACGTCCAGAAGCGCGAGCCGCAGCTCGCCTTCGCCGTCGCCGGCTCGACCAACGCGCCGATCTCGACCAAGGAAGCCCAGACGCGGGTCATCGTCCGCGACGGCGGCACGACGGTGATCGGCGGCATCTACAAGGTCTCGACCGACCAGGGCCAGGACCGGGTGCCGGGTCTGGCGAACATTCCGGTGCTCGGCCATCTGTTCAAGAACCGCCGCCGCGAAGACGCCAACGAAGAACTATTGATCTTCATCACCCCGCGGGTGATCAAGCTCTAGGAACCCAGGGGGAGGATACCCATATGAAACTCACAACTAGACTCCTGACTCTCGGAACCCTGGTCCTCGCGCTCGGCGCCTGCTCCTCGGGTGACCTCAGCTCGACCGACAGCGGCGGAGTGAAGCTCTCGATCACGGATTTCGACCAGCTCCCCATCTACGTGAGCGCTGCCGGAGATTGCTGCACTGTCGCCGTCCCGTCGATGACCCTGGCAAATGTAGCCCTGGATCCGACAGGGACGACGAGCGAGCTGATGAATATCGAGATCCAGAGCTACGAAGTGGTGTACACCCGAGAGGATTCCGGATCCCGGGTGCCACCGAAGCTGGTCCAGGCGATCTTCGGCGTGGTTCCTGTCAACGGCACCGACACGCTGAACAACTATCCGATCATCAAGCAGGATCAGTTCAACAATCAGCCGTTCCTCGACTTGAAGAATTACGGCAGGGATCTGGAGACTGGGACCACGGTCGTGCGGATGCGCCTGACATTGCGCTTCTTCGGCCGAACACTGGCGGGGAAGGAAGTGGATTCGACCCCAGCATCATTTTCGATTGAAGTAACGCCCTGATTCGCCAGGAGAGAGTGACTATGAGAGCTTTCAACCGCTTCCGCTTTCCACTTCTGGCCTTGGGGCTGGCGTTCACCCTCGGGTGCAGCGCCGATAGTCCGAACTCGCCGACGGCAGCGCCGCCCTCGGTGCCCGTCCCACCCTCGGTGGGCGTCAACGTGACCGTCACTTCGTCGACCTCCGCGCTCGAGGCCGGCAGCAACACCTTCGCCACGCTGATCATCCGCGCCACGCGCGCCGACAACGGCCAGCCGGTCCCCGATCTCACCCCCGGAACGATCACCACGACGCTCGGCAGCTTCGGCAGCGCCGGCTGGTCCGCAGGCGGCCGACCTCGAGATGGTGAACGGGCAGGCGACCGTGGTGCTCTTCCCGGGGGCAACGGTCGGCATCGCCAGCATCCGCGCGGCCGTCGCCTCCGGCGTCGGATTCGCCACGGTTGCCATCAATGAGCCCGGCGCCCCCGCCACCTTCTTCCTCGCCTCGGTCAGCCCCTCGACGGGCAGCCCGCAGGGCGGCGACATCGTCACCATCAACGGCGGCGGCTTCAGCGATCCGATCCGGGTGACCTTCGCCGGCATCCCGGCGGTCATCCAGAGCGCCTCGGGTACGCAGATTCGCGTCACGACGCCGCGGTGTCTCGCCAGCACTTGCTTCGACACGGGTGCAGTCACGCCGGTCGACGTTTCGGTCACCGTCAACCTGAACGAAGAGGGTCAGGCCAGCGACACGCTCTCGAGCGGCTTCAGCTACGTGAACGGCGGCGGCGGCGGAATCCTGCAGCCGACGATCTTCTCCGTCACACCTTCTTCCGGCCCGAACGAGGGCGGAACCCAGGTCACCATCAACGGCGACGGCTTCGAAGCGCCGGTGGCGGTGGAGTTCGGGGAGGAACCGCGACTGCCCCCTACGTCGCCGCTCAGGTCGTGTCGGTCACCCGGACCCGAATCGTCGTTCTCAGCCCGCCGGCGACATCGGCTTCGGGCAGGCGAAATCTGAACCTGCTGGTGGGTATTCGGGTCACGAACCAGAGCAGCGGGCGCACGACCACGGCAGCCGCGTGCCTTCCGCTACGGCGTCTCGGTCATCATTACTTCCCTCGCTCCTGGCCAGGGGACCATCGACGGTGGCGACCTGGTCACGATCTTCGGTCAGGGCTTCGATGCACCGGTCGCCGTCGACTTCGGAGGAGTCGCGCAGCAACCGGTCTCGGTGTCGGGTACCGAGGTCGTCGTGCGGACCACCGCATCCGGCCTTCTGCCCCGGTAGCGGACTCGAGGTGCATCTGGTCAACATCGAGTCGGGGAATGGGAGCCCTGATGGGCCGACCTTCGTCTACCTGAAGCCCAATATCTTCAGTCTCATCCCTCGAGCGGCCGTCAGGGCGGGAGGGACCGCGCTGGTCATCGGTGGGGCGAACTTCGGCGTCCCGATGATCGTGGACTTCTCGTAGGCGGCCACTTCGCGGGCAGGCACCGTAACGGGCGTCGACCGAGACCGCGATCAGCGTGACAACGCCCTCGATGCCGGACAGCGTGTTCGACGAGATCGACTGTGAACGACAACGCCGATACGCAGACCGGAAAGCGCTTCATTCCAACCGGTGTTGCACGTCAAGGTCACCGATCCGGTCAGCGGCTGCACGGATACGTTCGAGGGCCAGTTCATTTACAACCCGTCGAATACGACCTGCCGCGACGATATTGCCCCGCCCTAGACGGAGACGCTGGGCTGGGATCGGTGAGTTCGAAGAGCCCGGTGGCGACGCCGGGCTCTTTTTCGTTCCGGCCTCCTCCGGGTGCCTCCGGGCGCCACGGCTGGACGGTACGGGGCCGCGGTTCGTATACTTCTCTCGAGATGCGAAAACTGCGGTCCATCAGCCGATCCTCCTTGCTCGTCCTCGCCGCCCTGGCGGTTCCCGTTGCTTGCAGTGAAGGCACGCCGGTCGCCCCCACCGGGACGATCCTTCGGGTCTCCGCCTATCCGACCCAGATCGGCAAGATCGGGCGCTCGACGATCACCGTCAGCGCCTACCGCTCGACCGGAAATCCGGTGAATCCAGGGACCGAGATCCGCTTGAGCTCGACCCTCGGCACGATCGATCCGGTGGCCTACACCAGCGACAGCGGCCAGGCGACAGCCGTGTTGCAGGGCACCGGCCGGGTGGGCACGGCGACCGTCTCGGCCTTCTCCGGCGGCGTCGACCCGGTGACCATCGACATCGCCATCGGCGAGCTCGCCGCTTCGATGAGCTTCCAGGTGACCCCTTCGAGCGTGGCCGAGACCGGCGGCGTGCTGGAGCTCCTGGCCCTCGTCCGGGACGACGTCTCGCAGCCGCTCGCCGGGGCGCAGGTCAACTTCCGCTCCGAGGTCGGCACGCTCGCTTCGGGCGGCCGGTTCATCACCACCGACGCCGACGGCGAAGCGAGGGACACCTTGACCGTCACCGCCGCGGACCTCCAGCTCATCGGCGACGACAACTTCGAGGTCACCGCCGAAGTCGGCGGGGCGGGCGGCTCCATCATCTCGCGCACCTTCCAGGTCGGGATCCAGCGTTCGCCGCAGGCGTCCTTCAGCTTCCAGCGCGCCGGCCTCGTCGTCACCTTCACCGATACTTCGTCCGGCAATCCGACCAGTTGGCAGTGGGACTTCGGCGACGGCACGCCGATCTCCAGCCAGCAGAACCCGGTGCACGCCTATTCGGCTCCGGGCACCTATGTCGTCACCCTGTCGGCGCGCAACAGCATCGGGACCAGCACCGCCAGCAACCTGGTCCAGATCACCAACTAGGCGGAGTCCCGCACCCGAAAGGGTGCGGTATACTTCCCCAAGTCATGCACTTGCAATGCTTCGACGACGCCGGCGAGGCGCTCTCCGAAAGGGGAAGAGGTCTTGCCTGAGCCGTTCTCGACCGAGCATCTGAACCAGCTCCGGCAGCGCTGGGAGCGTGACCCGAAGTCGCGCGCCTTCCTGCAGCTCGCGGAAGAGTATCGCCGCGCCGGCCGGCTCCCGGACGCCGTGCACGTCCTCGAGGTCGGCCTCAAGGAGCACCCGACCTATCTCTCCGCCCAGGTCGCGCTCGGTCGCTGCCTGGTGGAGACCGGAGCTGCGGACGCGGCGGTCGAGATTCTCGAACGGGCGGTGGCCCGGGACCCGACTCAACTCGTCGCCAGCAAGCTCCTCGTCGAGGCCTACCTGGCCAAGGGCCAGCCGGGAAAGGCGCGCGAGCGCCTGGACCTCTACAAACTCTTCAACGACCGCGACGTCGAAATCGAGCCCCTGGAGGCCCGCATCCGGGCGCTGGAGAACCCGTCGGTCGCTTCGTTACCTGCGACGACCCCTACGATCCCTTCCATCGCCGCCATCCCAACGAAACGCGCCACGATGCCGCACGAGACGCCGGCCGCCGATCCGTTCGATCTCCCAGGCCCGGGAACACTGCCCGAATTGCGCCTCGAGCCTGACCTCGCGGCGCCCGGTTTCCTCGCTGGCAGCGCGGCGCGCGAGCCGTTCGGAGTCCTCTACGCGCCCGGGGCAGCGCAGCAGATCGAGTCGTCGTTCGCAGAGCAGGGGATCTTCGTCCTGGCGCCGGCGCCGGCGCCGGTCGTGACGCCGGCGATCGCTCTGGCGGAGGCCGAGCCCGCGCTCGCCGAAGCCGCCGCGGAAGTGGTGGCTCCGACGGAGTGGCCGGGCGAGACCTGGCCGGATGTTCCCGCGCAGGTCGCGGAGCCGCTCCCGGCGCCCGAACCCGAGCCGGCCGCAGCTCCCGCTCCACTCCTGCCCGCCCTTTCGGAAACCGAGGCGCCGCCGGCAGCGAGCTCCACCCTGGGGGAGCTCTACCTCGCCCAGGGCCACCTCGACGAGGCGGAGGAGAGTTTCCAGTCGGTGCTGCACTCGCGGCCCGGCGACCCTGCAGCGCTCGCCGGACTCGAATCGATCCGCCTGCACCGGGGCGAAGAGGCCGCCGTTTTCGCCGACGAGGCGACCGTCGCCGAGGGGCCGAGCGTCATCGTCGGCGGGCTGACGGCGCGCAAGGCGGAGCTGCTCAAGGAGTATCTGGCGCGCATCCGGCGGGGAGCCAAGCGCCATGTTTCTTGAGCACCTCTCGACGATCAGCGGGCGGATCGAGGGTGCGATCGCACTTTCGCTGGTCGACCGCGACGGCATGCCGGTCGAGTCGGTCAGCGCCAGTCCCGAGCTCGATCTCGAAGCCATCGCCGCCGAGCTGATCTCGCAGGTGCGGGCCATCTCGCAGCAGCAGCAGGAGCTCTCGGTTGGCGAAGTCCAGCAGTTCACCGTTGTGGCCGAGAGAATGACCTTTGTGGTCAGCGCCGTCGCGCGTGGCTACTACCTATTGCTCGCGCTCGCTCCGACGGGAAGCGTCGGACGCGCTCGCTTCGAGCTCAGACGCGCATCGTTGGTGCTCGAAGAGGAGCTTTCCTGAACTCATCATGTTGACCTACGACCAGATCAAAGAGCTGATTCAAATCGTTTCGGAGCGCCACCTGCACGAGCTCGAGATCGAGCGCAGCGGATTCCGGCTGAAGATCACCGGCGCGGCGCCGACGACGCAGGCGGCGGAGATGCGCTTCCTGCCGCAGGCGCCTCCAGCAGCTCCGGCGGGCGCTCTCCACGATGCGCCGTCCGCTGCCGAGACGCGGAGCTCGGCCGCCCGAGTCGCCGCCGAAACCGACCTGCACCTGATCGCCTCGCCGATCGTCGGGACTTTCTACAGCTCTCCCAGCCCGACCGCCGAGCCGTTCGTGAGGATCGGCGACCGCGTCCGCAAGGGCCAGGTACTGTGCATCGTCGAGGCGATGAAGCTGATGAACGAGATCGAGTGCGACTTCGATGGCGTCATCGTCGAGATCCATCCGCGAAATGCGCAGCCGGTGGAGTTCGGCGAGCCTTTGTTCGGAATCCGACCCGAGTAGCCCCTCCTCGATGTTCAAGAAGATCCTCATCGCCAATCGCGGCGAGATCGCGCTGCGAGTCATCCAGGCTTGCCGCGAGCTCGGTATCCCGACGGTCGCCGTCTATTCGACCGCCGATCGCGAGAGCCTGCACGTGACCTACGCCGACGAAGACGTCTGTATCGGTCCCCCGGCCTCGTCGCAGAGCTACCTGAACATTTCGAGCATCGTGTCGGCGGCGGAGATCACCGGCGCCGACGCGATTCATCCCGGCTACGGTTTCCTGTCCGAGAACGCGCACTTCGCCGAGGTTCTGCGCGACTGCAAGATCGGCTGGATCGGCCCGCCGCCGGAGGTCATCCGGCAGATGGGCGACAAGGCGAATGCCCGCCAGACCGCGGTCGCGGCCGGCGTCCCGGTGCTGCCCGGCAGCCAGGATCCGCTCGAGTCCGCGGAAGAGGCTCGCCAGCTGGCCGGAAGCATCGGATATCCGGTGATTCTCAAGGCGGCGGCGGGCGGCGGCGGCCGCGGCATGCGGATCGTGCGCTCGTCCGAGGAGATCGAGGGTCAGTTCGCGACCGCCTCGAACGAGGCCTTGACCGCCTTCGGAGACGGCTCGATCTACCTCGAGAAGTATCTCGAGGAACCGCGGCACATCGAGTTCCAGGTCTTCGGCGACGCCTACGGCAACGTCATTCATCTCGGCGAGCGCGAGTGCTCGATCCAGCGCCGCCACCAGAAACTGATCGAGGAAGCGCCCTCGCCGGCGCTCACGCCGGATCTGCGGGCGCGCATGGGCGAGGCCTCGGTGAAGCTGGCGCGCGCGGTCGGCTACCAGGGCGCGGGCACGATCGAATACCTGCTCGACCTCGACGGCAGCTTCTATTTCATGGAGATGAACACGCGCATCCAGGTGGAGCATCCGGTGACCGAGATGGTCACGGGGGTCGACCTGGTGAAGCTCCAGATCCGCATCGCGGCAGGCGAGCCCTTGACGATCCCTTCGGGGCTGAAGCCGCGCGGCCATGCGATCGAATGCCGGGTCAACGCCGAGGATCCGGTCACGTTCGTGCCCTCGCCCGGCAGGCTGACGACTTTTCACCTGCCGGGTGGCCCGGGAGTGCGGGTCGATACCCACGGCTACGAGGACTACTTCATTCCGCCGAACTACGACTCGCTGGTGGCGAAACTGATCGTCCATGCCGGTTCGCGCGAAGAGGCCCTGGCGCGCATGAAGCGCGCGCTCGATTTTTTCGTCGTCGAGGGGATCAAGACCTCGATCCCGCTGCATCGCGAGATTCTCGAGGACGAAGAGTTCCGCGCCGGGCGCCTGTCCACCAAGTTCATGGAGCGTTTCGCCGAACGGCGCAGACTCAAGGCGGCGGCGCTGCCATGACGCCGGGCGCCGCACTTCGGCCGGGCAGAATCTACGCGATTGCCGATGCCGAAGCGCTGGCGCCGCGGGGCCTGGCCGAAAGCGCCTTCATCATGGCGCAAGCCGGCATCCTGACGATCCAGCTGCGCGCCAAGCGGATGCCGGACGACCTCCTCTTCGCCGAGACCGAGCGCTGCCTGAAGCTGCTCGAGGACTGGCCGGGGACGCTCTGGATCGACGATCGCGTCGACCTCGCGATGCTCCTGCCGCTCTCGGGGGTGCACTTGGGACGCGGCGATCTTCCGGCCGCGGCGGCGCGCCACCTGCTTCCGCCCGCGGTCCGCATCGGGGTCTCGACGCACGACGATGCGCAACTCGAGCTCGCCGACCGGGAGCCTGCGGCCGACTGGGTCGCCCTCGGTCCGATCTTCGCCACCGGGAGCAAGCGCGATCCGGATCCGGTCGTCGGGCTCGAGCGCCTGAAGCAGCTGCGCAGCCGTACGTCGAAACCGCTGATCGCCATCGGCGGCGTGCAGCGCGCCAACGTCGCTGCCGTGCTGGCGGCCGGCGCCGACTCGGTGGCGGTCATCTCGGCGGTCTGTACGGGCGACATCGAACGCAACTGCCGCGAGCTCCTCTGCGCTGCGGCATGAGAATCTTCCTGACCGGATTCATGGGCGCCGGCAAGACTTCCGTGGGCAGGCGCCTCGCCGCCACGCTCGGTTGGCCCTTCGTCGACCTCGACGAGGAGATCGAGAAGATCGCCGGCGAGTCGGTGCGCGAGATTTTCGATCATGTCGGTGAGGGACGATTCCGGGAGCTCGAGGGCGGGGTACTCGCCGAGGCGATGCGCCAGGATCCGGTCGTCGTCGCGACCGGCGGCGGAACGCTGACCTTTCCCCGCAACCTCGTCGCCGCGCGCGCCGCAGGTCTCGTCGTCTGGCTGAATCCGGAGTTCGCCACTCTCACCCGCCGGGTCGGCGGGCGGGGCAAGGAGGATCGGCCGCTCTTTCGCGACGAGGCGACCGTCCTGGCGCTCTATCGCGAGCGCCTTCCGGCGTACGCGCTCGCGGACCTCAAGGTCGATGTCGCGCCGGGTGAGAGTGTCGAAGAGGTCGCCGCACGCATCGGCTTCCTCGTTGCGGAGCGCACATGCAGTACCTGATCGTCTCCGACATGCACGGCAACGCCGAGGCGCTGCAGGCCGTCCTGCGCCGCGTGCGCCGCAAGCGGTTCGACGCGGTGCTCGTGCTCGGCGATCTGGTCGGCTACGGCGCCGGACCGAATCAGGTTGTGGAGGCGGTGCGCGACCTCGCCGGCACGGTCTACCGGATTCGCGGCAATCACGACAAGGTCGTCGCGGGCCTCGAAGACGGCGCCAACTTCAACCACGCCGCCCTGGCCGCGGCGCGCTGGACCACCGATCACCTGACGGCGGCGAACCTGAGGTTCGTGCGCGAGCTGCCGCGCGGCCCGCTCGTCCTGCCGGAGGGCTTCTCGATCTGCCACGGCTCGCCGCTCGACGAGGACACCTACGTCTTTTCGATGTACGAGGCGTGGGAGATCTTCGAGAACTACACTTCGGACCTGGTCTTCTTCGGGCACACCCATGTGCCGTCGCTCTTCGTCCATCAGGGGCGGGACATCCGCGTCGCCCTGCTGCGCGGAGAGAGCGGTTCGATCGCGATCGAACCCGGTTGCCGGTACCTGATCAATCCGGGCTCGATCGGCCAGCCCAGGGATCGGGATCCGCGCGCCGCCTACATGACCTACGACTCGGACAAGAGGGTCGTGCGCTGGCATCGCGTGGCGTACCCGGTGGACCGCGCCCAGCAGCGGATTCTCAAGGCGGGCCTGCCGAAGCTCCTCGCCGATCGGCTGGCGATCGGTACCTGACCTCCGCCCCGCAGTCCCGCCTTGCAACCGGGGGCTGGCGCTGCGTAGCATGATCCGCTCATGATCCCCGCGCGCTCCTTCGGTCGCCTGTCGCTGCTCGCCTTGCTGCCGGCGCTCGCCTGCTCGCAGTCGCCGCCGGTGAAGCCGGCCCCGACCCGGGCGGAAACGCGCTCGACGCGTGCCGCCGACCTGCGCGATACCCAGGCCCTCCTGCTGCTGATGGCCGACCAGAAGCGTTTCGAGGAGACCGTCTTCATCGCGCTTCTGGACAGCTCCGCGAGCGTGCGGCGGGACATGGCCGTGGCGCTCGGCCGGATCGGCGACCGGCGCGGGCGGGGGCTCCTGCAGGGCCTGCTGATCGACACCGAGCCCGGGGTGCGGCGGGAGGCTGCCTTCGCGCTGGGAGAGCTCGGCGCTGCGGATGCCGCTGCCGCGCTGCTCAGGGCCACGGTCGATGACGATGCCGAGACCGGCGCGTTGGCCGTCGAGGCTCTGGGGAAGCTCGCGGCGCCGCTGGCCGATGTGCGAAGGACGCTCGCCGCGCTCCAGCCCGAGGAAGCAGCCCGGCGGCTCGCGCCGTTTCTCTTCCGCTTCAAGGAGGACGGCGCGGTCGAGGTCGCGGCCGAGCTCGCGGCGAGCGCCGACCCGGCGGTCCACGCCGGGGCAGCCTATGCCCTCAGTCGCGACGCCCGCGCCGGCGCTTTGCCTCACCTGCGCCGGCTGGTGGCGGACCCGGACCCGGGGATCCGGGCCTGGGCGGCGCGCGGACTGGGGGACGTCGGAGAGCTTCCGGACTTCGCCGGAATGGAGCCTCTGCTTGCCGATTCCGCGCCGTCGGTCCGCATCCAGGCGCTGCGCGCCGGGGGCCGCATCGCCGCGCGCACGCAGGCGGTGCCGCCGCTCGGCTGGGGACGGCTTCTCGCCGGGCTCGTCGACGACAGCCGGCCGGGGGTCCGCGCCATCGCCCTCGAGTCGTCCCCGGCGTGGCTGCCGCAGCCGGAGGTGCGGCAGGTCGTGCTCCGCCGCCTCACCGGCGGAGAGCCGCGAGAGCGTGGGCTCGCCCTTCTCGCGCTCGCCCAGGCCGCCGATCCGGAGGCGGGCGAGTGGGTTCGGAGATTCGCCGTCGCCGGCGAGAGGACGCTCCGGGCGCGTGCCGCCGAGGCGGCTGGAATCGTCGGTTTCGGCGACCTCCTGGAGAGGCTGGTGCTCGACCCGGAGCCGATGGTCCGGGTGGCGGCGATCGAAGCGTTGCTGGCCGGCAGTGGCGGCGGTCCCGAGAATTCCGGCGATGCCGGCGGAGCGGGCGATCCGCGGCTGGCGGTCGCCGGAATCGTCCGCCGGTTCCTGGCCGATCCCGATCCGACGGTGCGCACCACGGTGCTCGAAGCCGTCGTCGAAGTGCCCGAACTGCCCACCGGCGCGCTCGAGCGGGCGCTCGCCGGCGCCGAGCGGGATCTGCTCCCGGATGCCCGGCTGGCGGGAGTGCGGGCGCTTGCCGCGCGCGCTTCGGCGGTGCCGGCGGAACACGAGCGCGCGGTATCGATTCTGGAAGGGCTTGCCGAGAACCGCGACTTTCTGGTCCGGCGCGAGGCCGCAGCGGCGCTCGAGCGCCTGGGGCAGCCGCGGCCGGAGGTCGGGCCGGTCGCCACCGGCCGGACAGGCCCGGTCTATGCGCAGGTCCTCTCCCAGACCGATCGCGCCCGCGTCGTCGAGGTCACGACGGCCCGCGGACACTTTCGAATCCGGCTCGACTGTCCGCAGGCGCCCCTGACCTGTCTCTCCTTTCTGCAACTCGCCGGGCAGGGGTACTTCGACGGCCTGACATTCCATCGCGTGGTACCCGATTTCGTCGTGCAGACCGGTGACCCCAGAGGCGACGGCTGGGGTGGGCCCGGATTCGCGCTGCGCGACGAGATCAACCGCCGGCGGTTCGGGCGGGGAGCGGTCGGCATGGCGCTCTCCGGTCCGGATACCGGCGGCAGCCAGTTCTTCATCGCCCTGTCCCCGCAACCGCACCTCGACGGCGGCTACACGGTCTTCGGCCAGGTGGAAGGCGATGACTCCGTTCTCGACCAGATCCGCCAGGAGGACGGGCTGGTCTCGATCCGGGAAGTCGAGTCCGGTGAGTAGCTTGCGCCCGGCTCCGGGCTCGGGGCCAGAGTCCGTGCTGCAACTTTCTCGCCGCCGGGAACGTAGGTAGCCGTGTCGGTCGAGCCGCTCGATCCCACCGACGAAGCGCTCGTCCGGTCGGTCCTCTCGGGGGACCGCGAGCGGTTCGAGCTGCTGGTGGAGCGGTATCAGACGCGGCTGGTCAACTATCTGTACCGCATGGTGCGCAACCTGGAAGAGGCGCACGATCTGACCCAGGAGGTTTTCATCCGCGTGTATCAGGCCCTGGATCGCTACGACAGCCAGTATCGGTTCTCCACCTGGCTCTTCAGGGTCGCCCAGAACGCGGCGATCGACGTCATTCGCAAGCGCCGGATCCAGCTGGTGCCGCTCACCCGGCGGGCGGACGAAGGCAGCGACGCGACCGTCGATCTCGAGCTGCCGGACGGCCAACCGTCGGCGCTCGAGGCGCTGCAGGGCCGCGAGCTCGACGCCTCGATCCGGTCGGCAATCGACGCTCTGCCCTGGGAGTACCGCGAGCTGATCCTGCTCCGTCACTACGGCGAGCTGGCGTACGAAGAGATCGCCGAGGTCAAGGCGATGCCTCTGGGCACGGTGAAGAACAAGTTGTTTCGCGCACGTCAGATGTTGAAGCAGCACCTGCTCGGTCCTCAGGCTCTCGGCAATTGACGGGGAAGGAAGCGTTCATGAACCACGATCATCTGCTGGAAGAGCTCGATCTCGAGCTCGATCTCGAAAGCGCCCAAGTCGACCGCGGTGCCCGCTACGACCAGGGCGCCCGGGAACCCCAGGGCGCCCTGGAGCTCGTGGCACCGGCCGAGAGAGCAGCGCTCGAGGCGCATCTGGCCGGCTGCGCCGAGTGCCGGCACGAACGTGAGAGCCTGCGGGCGGTACACCTTCGCCTGGCCGCTTCGGTGGTGCAGCCGCGCGAGGGCTTCACCGGCGAGGTCATGCGGGCGCTCGTTCCCGCGCCCTGGGAGGCCCGCGCTGTGGTGGTCTGGCGATGGCCGTTCGCTCTGCTGCTCGCTCTGGCCGGCATCGCTGCCGTTCTCCTCGGTGGCGCCGCAGCGGAGCTCGAGCCGAGCGCGGGATCGTTCGACGCCTTCATCGTGCTCGCGCGCTTGCTCGAGAGCGCGGCGCTCGCCGGCGCCGGCCTGCTCGGCGCTTCCTGGCAGGGTCTGGGATCCGGGCTCGGGGAGTGGCTGGGCGCATCGAAGGCGAATCTGGCGGCCGCCGGAGCCCTGCTCCTGGGACTGAACCTGCTCTGCCTGCGCCTGCTCCGTCCGGCCTCCCGGAACGCCAAATCCCGATAGACTCTCCCGCATGGTCGCGCGGGTTGCCCGGCACCTTTTGGGTGCTGCACTGCTGTTGTCTTCGCCGCTCGCGGCAACGGTCGCGGCATCGGATGCTGCAGCGGACGCGGCGAGCTTCGCGGACGCTTCCGAAACGGTCGCGCTGCCCGGTCTCCGTCTCGAGGCGGGGAGCGTCGCCCGCCAGCTGATCGTGGCCGTCGGCCGCGGTGTCGAAGTCGATGGCGAGGCGCTCGCAGGCGTCACGGCGCTCAACGGCTCGGTCAGCGTCACCGGCACCGTCCGCGGCGACGTGACCGTTCTGGGCGGCGATCTCATCCTCGCTCCGACCGCCGTCCTCGAGGGCGATGCGCTGGTCCTCGGCGGGCGCCTGGTGGCCGCCGGCGGCTCTCGCCTTTCAGGGCGCGCCGTCGCCTATCCGACTGTCTCGCGCGCCTGGCTGACGCTGCTCGAAGGCCCGAGCCTGGGGCTGGGGGCGACTTCGCCGCTGGTTCTCGGCGCCAAGCTGGGGCTGGTCGCCGCCTGGCTGGCGTTGACCCTGCTGCTCTTCGCCTCCGCCGGCCGGCCCCTCGTGCGCACCTCGGAAGAGGTCCGGCACGAGCCGCTGCGGTGCTTCGCGGCGGGACTCGTGGGTCTCGCGACGATCGTGCTCTCGGCATTGTTCCTCTCGGCCTTTCTGCCGACACTGCTGGGCGTGCCGCTGCTCGTTCTGGTCGCCCTGTTCTCGCTGGTACTCAAGTTCTGGGGGATGGTGGCGATCTTTCACAGCTTCGGAAGGTTCTGCGTCACCCGGATCGCGCGGCGCAGGATCGTCCAGCTCCACGCCGCCGTGCTCGGCCTCTGCCTGCTCGGCCTGATCAAGCTGGTGCCCATGGTCGGCGTGTGGGTCTGGACCGCAGCCACCCTGATCGGGATGGGCGCCACCCTGCGTTCGAAGTTCGGGCGCTTCGAGCCCTGGTTCGAAAGCGACAACAGCGTTCTTGCCTGAACTCCCGAGAGAGCCTTGCTGGGCTTTCTCTGAGAGTCGAGAGCCTTGCTAGGCTTTCTCTGAAAGTCGAGGGCCTTGCTAGGCTCTCGCTGAAAGTCGAGAGGCCTAGCTAGGCTCTCTCTGAAAGTCGAGAGCCTAGCCAGGCTCTCGACGGAAGGAGTCCGTCGGTATGGAAATCCGGAAAATTGGCGTCGTGGGCGCGGGAACGATGGGCAGCGGCATCGCCCAGGTGGCGGCACAGTCGGGCTTCGACGTCCTCCTCGTGGACATCGCGAGCGCTGCCCTGGCGAAAGGGCTCGCGACGATCGCGAAGAGCCTCGAGCGCCTGGTGGCCAAGGGCAAGCTCACGGCCGAAGAGCGCGACGCGGCGCAGGCCAGGCTGGCCTCGGGTGGCGACCTCGCGGCGCTCGCCGGCTGCGACCTCGTCGTCGAGGCGGTGGTGGAGAAGTTCGAGATCAAGCGCCAGGTTCTCCAGGCGCTCGATCCGGTGCTCGCTGCGTCGGCGATCCTGGCCACCAACACGAGCTCGATCTCGATCACCCGGCTCGCCGCGGCGACGGCGCGTCCGGACAGGGTGATCGGCATGCATTTCATGAACCCCGTGCCGCTCATGCAGTTGGTCGAGATCATCCGCGGCCTGCAGACCTCGCAGGAGACCTGCGATGCCGTTTTCGCGACGACCCGCAAGCTCCAGCGGACGCCGGTGGAGGTCAACGACGCCCCCGGCTTCGTCTCGAACCGGGTGCTCATGCCGATGATCAACGAGGCGATCTTCTGCCTGCACGAGCGCGTCGGCGAAGCGGCGGCGATCGACGAGGTGATGAAGCTCGGCATGAACCACCCGATGGGCCCGCTGGCGCTCGCCGACCTGATCGGGCTCGATGTCTGTCTCGACATCCTGCGGGTCCTCGAAGAGGGCTTCGGCGACCCGAAGTACCGGCCCTGCCCCCTGCTGGTGAAGATGGTGGATGCGGGCTATCTCGGCCGCAAGAGCGGACGCGGTTTCTATGCCTACGGCTGAAGGACTGCCCAGCGTCTTCTGCCAGGTCTGCGGCGCCGAGAACCAGAGCGACCGCGAGTTCTGCGCGCGCTGCCATCAGAAACTGATGGTGATCTCCGGCGCGGTCGGCGGCGAGGACGAACAGTTCGAGCCCGAGCGCGGCGCCGATTTCTCGCTGGACGAGCATCTGCTCGAGCGGATCTCGATCCTCGAGGAGGCCGTCAAGCGCACCGCCGAGACCGCGCAGAAGCTCGTCGCCGCCGTGCAGAAGCAGGAGAAGAATCTGCTGGTCTCGCAGACCGGCTTCGCGACGCTGCGCGAGCTGCTCGAGCGCCGCCGGCTGGTGGGGCGCGAGGAGTGGAGCGACCTCTGGGAGTCGAAGATGGACTACCAGCTGCGCGCCCTCGAGAAGCGCGAGCGCTTCATGGCGATCCGCGACCGGGTCGTCGCGCTCTATCAGGGGAACCGGCCCAAGCTCTTTGCGCAGCACCTCGACGACGCCGAGTACGCCCTCTTCGCCTTCGACGTCGAGCGCGCCAAGCGCGCCCTGGAGCAATCCTGGAAGCTCGACCGGACGAACTACGAGCTGGCGCTCTTCCTCGGCGAGACCTACTTCAACGAGGGCGACACCGAAGCCGCGCTGGGCTTTTTCCAGAAGGTGCTCGAGGTCAAGCCCGACCACTTCGAGGCGCTGGTCTTCTCCGGCGTCATCTTTCACGAGCAGGGCAACTTCCATCGCGCCGAGGGGTTGCTCAAGAAGGCGGTGGCGGAGTACCCGGACGCCTTCCTGCCGCACTTCAGCCTCGGCGCGGTCTACGCCGCGCACGGCGACCTGACGCGCGCTGTGGCCTACCTCGAGCAGGCGAGCCAGCTCGATCGCGTGCCGCAGGCGCTCTACCTCCTGGGCAACTGCCGGTACGAAATGGGCCAGGCTGCGCACGCCATCCGGAGCCTCCGCGAGGCGGTGCGGCTCGATCCGGCTTTCGAGGAGGCGCACTACCTGCTCGGGCTCGCCTACCTCGACCGGCACTGGAACAAGAAGGCGCTGGCGTCGTTTCGCGAGGCGCAACGGCTCAATCCGCGCCGCCTGCGCTATCAGGATCTGGTGCATTTTCTCTCCGGCCGGACCGGAGCTCCGCTGCCCGAAGTGGGCACCGAGGCGGCGCGCTACATGGCGAAGGCGGAGGAGCACGCCGCCCGCGGGGAACGGGACCGCGCGCTCTCGGCCTACCAGAAGGCGCTCGACGCCGAGCCCGAGAATCCGACGCTGCTCATGTCGTTCGCGATGCTCTGCCTGTCGCTGGACCGCTGGGAGGAGCTCGAGACCGCCGCCCGGCGGGTGCTGGAGCTGAATCCCGGCGAGATGCTGCGCGCGACGGCGTCGGCCGCCCTGATCGCGGCACTGCGCAGCGGCGGGAAGTTCCGCGAGGGCAACCGGATCGGCAAGCTCCTGCTGCAGGAGGGGGCGAGCAACTTCACGCGCACGATCGCCTACTTCGAGATGGCCTACAACCTCGCGGAGATGGAAGAAGATCTCGACCAGGCCCTGGAGTATGCGCAGCAGGCGCTCGATCTCGCTCCCGACGAGCTCAAGCAGTTTCCGCTCGCGGCCAAGGGCTGGGTGCACTACAAGCGCAAGGAGTTCGAGCAGGCGGTCGAATGCCTGGCGAAATCGAACGACCTGGGCTCGTCGCCGACGACGCTGACCCACCTCGGCATGGCGCACCTCGCCTCCGGCAACGAGGAGAAGGCGCGCAGCGCCTTCGGCCGCGCGCGGAGCCTCGAGCCGCGCGTCGGCGCGCTGGAAGAGAAGATGATGGAATGCATGCGCGACTCCTCGCGCCTGCTCGAACGCGTGCAGCAGCGGCAGAAGCGATAGCAGCCGAAACGATTCACCCCCGATCCGAAACCCCGGTGACCCTGTGACGACCACTTCCTCGAGCTCGCGTCCGAACTTTTCCACCCCCCCCACGAGATGGTCGCAGACCTATCTCTTCACCACCCGCGAGGTGCCGAACGACGCCGAGGTGATCTCCCACCAGCTGATGGTGCGGGCGGGGATGATCCGCAAGCTCGCCGCCGGCATCTACACCTACCTGCCCTTCGGTTGGCGGAGCCTGCAAAAGCTCTCGGCTATCGTGCGGCGCGAGATGGCCGCCGCCGGGGCGGTCGAGCTCTCGATGCCTTCGGTGCAGCCGGCCGAGCTCTGGATCGAGTCGGGGCGGTGGCAGAAGTACGGCAAGGAGCTGCTGCGCATCCGCGACCGCCACGACCGCGATTTCTGCTTCGGGCCGACCCACGAGGAGGTCGTCACCGACCTGGTGCGGCGCGACGTCAAGAGCTATCGCCAGCTGCCGTTCAACCTCTTCCAGATCCAGACCAAGTTCCGCGACGAGATCCGTCCCCGCTTCGGCTTGATGCGCGGACGCGAGTTCCTGATGAAGGACGCCTACTCGTTTCATGCCACGCCGGAGAGCCTGGACGAGGCCTACGAGGCGATGCGCGCGGCCTACCGCCGGATCTTCGAGGCCTGCAAGCTCGACTACACCGTCGTCGACGCCGACACCGGAACGATCGGCGGCTCGTCGTCGCACGAATTCATGGTCACCGCGGCGACCGGCGAGAGCGCGGTGGCGCACTGCGACGGCTGCGGGTACGGCGCCAATACGGAAAAGGCTGCCCGCGGACCCTGGGGCAACATCTCCGAGGTCGCGGCGCAGGAGTTGACCCGCCGCGACACGCCGGGCATGCGCTCGGTCGAGGAGGTGGCGCTCTTCCTCGCCGTGCCCGAGACCCAGTTCGTGAAGACCCTGGTCTACGAGACCGACAAGGGCTTCGTGGCGGTGGCGATCCGCGGCGATCGCGAGGTCAACGAGGTGAAGCTGCTCAACGCCCTGAACGTCGAGCATCTGCAGCTCGCGACCGAGGAGAAGGTCCAGGCAGCGACCGGGGCTCCGGTCGGCTCCCTGGGTCCGGTGGGTCTGCCCGCCGGACTTCGACTGCTTGCCGATTTCTCCGTCGCCGGGCTCGCGAACTTCACCTGCGGCGCCAACGCGGCCGGCGTCCACCTGCTGAACGTCAATTGGGGCCGCGATGCCAGGCTGGGGGAGGTCGTCGATCTCGTCACGGTCGTCGACGGCGACCCCTGTCCGGTGTGCGGCGCGGCGCTCACGATCTCCCGCGGCATCGAGGTCGGCCACATCTTCAAGCTCGGCGACAAGTACTCGGTGGCGATGAAGTGCGAATTCACCGACGAGGCGGGCGGCCAGAAGCCGATGATCATGGGCTGCTACGGCCTCGGCATCGGCCGCACCGTCGCCGCCGCCATCGAGCAGAACCACGACGCCGACGGCATCATCTGGCCGATGCCGCTGGCGCCGTTCGAGGTCCTGGTCATCGCCTTGAACCCCAACGAGGCCGAGTCGGCGCGCGCCGCCGAGGAGATGGCGAACGAGCTCGCCGGCGCGCGGCCTCGACGTGCTCTACGACGACCGCGACGAGCGGCCGGGGGTGAAGTTCAAGGACGCCGAGCTCATCGGCATCCCGCTCCGCGTCGTGGTCGGCGGCAAGTCGCTGGCGGCGGGGCAGATCGAGTTCGCCCTGCGCCGCGACCGCCAGAAGCTCCTGGTGCCGGTCGCCGACGCGGTGGCCAAGGCGCTCGAGCTCGTGGCCGCCGAACGCGGCTGACGGTCCTGCGCAGGTTGGCAAGAAAAGAGGAGAAAAAGGGGACAGGCACCAATTAGTTAATTGGTGCCTGTCCCTCTTTTCTTGTTGAACAGGCAAAAAAAGGGCGGGAGCGCTTGCGCGCTCCCGCCCGATGTGTTCGTGCTGCTAGGTGCGGCTTAGAAGGTGAACTTGAGTCCGGCGCGAATCGTCCGGCGGGTCTGATACGGATCCGCCGTCGAGCCAGCGACGTTGGCCTTCTTGTAGTACGGGTTGGCCTCGTCCGCGGGAATCGATGCGGGGTTCATCGGAGTATTTCCGAAGAAATAGTCCTGCGAGCCATCGCAGTTCGGATCCTGCGGTCCGCAGAGGTCGCCGTTGCTGAGGTTCGGATCGACCAGCAGGATGGCCTGCTCGTCGAACAGGTTGAGCACGTTGAGGCTCAACTCGAGTCCGAAGTTGCCGATCTTGAACGGATGCGAGATCAAGAGGTCGGTCCGGGTCAGCGACTCCGTACTGCCCGCGTCGCCACGGCCATAGGCGAAGAACGGAACGGCGTTGTAGTTGACCTGGGTCGAGATCGGAGTCCCCGAGCCGTAGTACTGGTTGACGCCGACCGAGGTGCCCCAGCCGAACTCATAGATGAACTGAGCGTCGATCTGGTGCGGCCGGTCGGTGTTGAGCTTGCCGTACACCGCATTGCCGTTCATGTCGAACGAGTTGTGCACGTAGTCGAACAGACGGTTGGTGTTGGGGCTGGTGCGGCCGAACTCGTCGGAGCTGGCGAGGCCAGGATAGTTGCCGGTGAGCTCGCTGTAGGTGTAGCCGACGCGCGCCGACCAGTGGTCAGCAAAGCGGCGGTTCCAGGACAGCTCGATCGCCTGGTAGTCCCGCTTCGCCTTCGGCTGTGCCGGGACCGGACCCGTGGGATCGACGCCACCGACGCCCTCACCCGGGTTGCCGATGTTGTAGCCCTCGACGCATTCCGTCTCGCTGAAGCAGTAGTAGAAGCCCATGTCCTCGATCGCGTGCATCACGCTCTTGTTGACGTAGCGAGCGCTCACGGTCGAAGTCGTCGTCAGCTGATAGTCCGCGCCGATCTGGTACTCCTCCTGCTGGAACGGCTTGATGTCGGGATCGACGCCGAACAGCGGATCGGACGGGTCAGCGGGATACCGCAGGTCGGAAGTCACCGGCGTTCCGAACCCTGGGCACGGATTGATGGAAGCGTTGTTGGTCGAGTTGGTGCAATTGCCCTGGGCCGGGATCGTCTCCCAGTCGAGGGTGTTCGAGCGGGTACATGTACTCGATCCACTTGTCGCCGCCGAACGAACCGCGGATGTTGAGCTTGCTGATGTCGTAGTAGTAGCCCCAGCTGCCGTAGACCTTGAGCTTCTGGTCGGACATGACGTCCCACGCAAAGCCCAAGCGCGGCGCAATCTTGTCGCCGAAGCCGAACTCCCAGGCGTTCGCGATTCCGTTCGCGGCGACGCCGTAGTTGGGAACTTCTTCCTTCTCGGTCCGGACGCCGATGTTCAGCGTCAGGTTGGGAAGCACCGCCCAGCTGTCCTGCAGGTAGATGCCGAGGTTCTTGCTCGCGGCGGCGCCAAAGGTGCCGAAACGACGGACGCCGAGCGAGCCGTAAGTGCCGATTACCGGAGCGAAGCGGGCCGGCAGGCCCCAGCGGATGGTGTAGAGGTTGGCGACTTCGCCGCTCGCGACCTCGTTGGAGACCTTCTCGTACTGCACGCCGGCCTTGATGGCATGGCTGCCGGCGGCGTCGAAGAAGAAGTTGCCGTCGAGCGATGCGGCCTCGCGCTCGAACAGGTCGAACTCCGTGCCGGTGACGGCCGCCGTCGGAACGCTCGCGAAGCTGGCGGGACGGAAGCGCGGATCGCCAATGATCGGAAACGCCCGGTCGCGGAAGAAGATCCGGTAGGGGGCGAAATCGGCGGTCACGGCGGTGTCGGTGGAGTAGAAGCCGAGGCGACCGCTGAGGTAGAAGTTGTCGCTCGGAATCCAGTCGGCGTAACCGGAATAGCTGTAGGTCGGAATCTCCGTGTCGACGTTCAGATTCACGCTCTCGGGCGTCGATCCATCGCGGGCGGGAAGGGTGTTGTCGATGTTCCGCGGCGCAAAGTTGCCCGACACCTTGTAGAGGAAGCTCGAGCCGACGTTGCCCTTGATGTTGAGCAGGTAGTACTCCGACTTGTCGGTCTGGGACTTGGTCGTCTGTCCCGGAGGGGTGCGGTCGGTGGCGACTTCGGTGTAGGTGTAACCGCCATAGAACCAGGCCATGTCCTTGGCGATCGGGCCGCCGATGCCGAAGCCGGGCTCGGTGCGGGTGATGTCATCTTCCTCGAACGTCCGGTAGAGACTGACGCCGGTATCGTAGGGGGTCGGACGCTCGGCGCCGTCCCAACCACGGTCGTTGTAGTACACGCCGACCCAGCCCTTGAACTCGTTCGTGCCGCTCTTGGTGACCGCGTTGACCACGCCGCCGACGGAGCCGCCGAACTCGGCCGGGTAGCCCGCCGACTTGACCTGCACCTCTTCGATGAACTCGGTGATCAGGTTCTGGCCGGAAGTGCCGTCGAAAGCGTCGGTGGTATCGACGCCGTCGATGACGAAGCGGTTCTCGGAACCCGAGGCGCCGTCGATCGACAGACCGCCGGCGAAGCCTTCCTGGGTAACGCCAGGGGCCATGGTGGCGATGGTCGTGAAGTCACGACCCTTGGGCAGCATCGCGATGTCCTCGCCGGTGATCGAAGCAGCGGTCGAGGAGCTCTTGATGTCGATCTGGCCGGCTTCGCCGACCACGCTGATCGTCTCGGAGACGGCGCCGACCTCGAGGGTGATGTTGGCGGTAACGGAGCCGCCGAGGCCAACCGCGACGTTCTGCACTTCTGCCGGATTGAAGCCGTCGAGCCTCGCGACCACCACGTAGGTGCCCGGGGGCACGCGGGGGAAGCGATAGGCGCCGGACTCGTTCGTGGTGCCCGACAGACGGGTGCCGCCGGCCGAGACCGCTTCCACGGTCGCGCCCGGGAGAACGGCGCCCGACGCGTCACTCACGGTTCCTTGAATCGCACCCACCTGCTCCTGGGCGCTGGCCGGCGCAACCGCGAACAACGCCACGAGGGCGAGGGTCGCGACGGCGGCGACATTCCACCAATTTCTCTTGTTCAACATCATCAAACCTCCATCAGGTTGATAGGGACCGCCGGCGGAACGATTCCAGCCAGCGCAACTTGGTTACAGCGGTGTGAACAGCCTAACACAAGGATTTTGCCCCTTGGTAGATGCCCGGGGACCCATGAATTCGAGTTTCCCGGCACCTGCAATGCATTCCCACCGCTGCCCCCACACAGATCCGAACCGGCGATCTCTACTACGAGATCCGTGCCAAAACCTGGGGTTGAATCGGTTCCGGAGTGGTTCGGCTAAGTGATGAAGAATGAGCGATTTCCGGCTTTGGCGGAGATGCGAATCGATCCAGAAATCCGGGCGAGAGGAGTGAAATCCAGAGACTTGGATCGGACTTCGGGATTTTGATTCCGGATCCGGTTCAGCGACCTGGAGGCGGGTCGCCGGCGGCGAGCTCCAGGCTCAGCGTCCGGATGCGGTTCCCCTGGACTTCGAGGACCTCGAATTGCGCCGGACCGAGGGCGACACGGTCGCCGACCCGCGGCTTCCTGCCGAGCTCCGAGAGCACGACGCCGGCGATCGTGTCCTCGTCGCGGCTGGAGAGCTCGAGTCCGAGCTCGTCCTCGAGGTCGACGACCAGCATCGATCCCTGCAGCGTGAAGCTGCCCTCTCCCCGCTTGGCGAGCTCCGGACGGTCGGTATCGAACTCGTCCTGGATCTCGCCGACGATCTCCTCGATGACGTTCTCGAGCGTGACGATGCCGGAGACGCCGCCGTACTCGTCCACCACCGCGACCATGTGCTGCCTCTCGACCTGCATCCGTCCGAGCAGCCGGTCGAGCGGCGTGGTCTCGGGGACGAACTTGACCGGCCGCGCGAGGCGCGCGATGTCGGTGATCCGCTCCGTGGTGCGAAAGAGGTCCTTGATGTGAATGAGGCCGATGACGCTGTCGAGGTCGCGCTCGCAGAGCGGAAACCGGGTGTGGCCGCTCTGGCGCGCGATCTCGAGGTTCTCCTCGATCGGGCGCGAGATCGACAGGTGGGTCACGTCGGCGCGTGGCACCATGACCTGGCGGGCGTTGCGGAGCGAGAGCTCGAAGACGTTGTCGAGGATCTCGCGCTTGAGCTTCGAATGGGTTCCCATTTCCGAGGACGCGAGCAGCAGGCGCAGCTCCTCTTCGGAATGCGCCAACTCCTCTTCGCCGGCCGACTTGAGGCCGATCATCCTGAGCAGGCCGCTCGCCGCCTGGTTGAGCAGCCAGATCGCCGGGAAGCTGATCCAGTAGAAGACGTAGAGCGGCATCGCGATCCACAGGGCGGTCGGCTGCGGCCGCCGGATCGCGAACGACTTGGGAGCCTGCTCGCCGATCACGATGTGCAGCACCGTGATGCAGATGAAGGCCACCGTGAGGCTCACCGAGTGCACCAGCGCGTCGGTGGCGCCGGGGATCTTCCGCACCAGCGGCGCGATGATCCAGCTGAAGGCGGGCTCTCCCACCCAGCCGAGCGCCAGGCTCGCGAGCGTGATGCCCAGCTGGGATGCCGAGAGGTAGGCATCGAGATGCGCAAGCTGGTGGCGGGCGAGCTTCGCCCTGCGGCTTCCGGCCTGGGCGAGCGGATCGAGCTGCGTCGGCCGCACTTTCACCAGTGCGAACTCCGCGGCCACGAAGAAGCCGTTCAGGGCGACGAGGAGCAGGCCCAGGGCGAGGCCGAGCCAGGGGCTCACGGTGCCCGACGCCGCTTCCCCGGCGCCGGCACTCTCCGGCAGGACGAAGGCGAGGATCGTCATTCGGGGGGAAGTATAGGCATGGGAGGGCGGCGGACGCAGTAGAATGTCTGCCAGCGTCGCGCCCGGCGCCCGATCCGCATGGTGACGGACCCGGGGGCGGCAACGTGCCGGAGGATCGAGATGTCCAAAACCCGCAATGGCTCCCGCTGGTCCCGCTGGTCGTTCCTCGCCGTCGCCCTGCTGTGGACGACGTCATCTGCCCAGGCCATCAATCAGGGGCGTCTCTATGGCACCATCACCGACGAGAACAAGAAGCCGGTCGTCGGCGTCCAGATCACGGTGACCTGTCCGGAGGTCTCGACCTTCAAGCTCGAAACCACATCGGATGCCAAGGGAAACTGGGCGGTGACGATCCTCGACGCCACCAAGAGTTACAACTACAAGTACGAGAAGCCCGGCCATCAGACGATGCAGCAGGACTTCAAGGTGCCGATCGGCACGAACGTACGCAAGGACTTCCAGATGCTGTCCGACGCCGAGGCGATCAAGCGCGGCGGAGCCGGGACCGCGTCGCAGGAGCCGACTCCCGAGGAAAGGGCGGTCCTGGTCTTCAACGAAGGCGTGGAGTCCTCGCAGATGGGCGACATGGAAACCGCCAAGAGGAAGATGATCGAGGCGGCGGCGCTCGATCCGAAGCTGACGGTCGCGCACTCGGCACTCGCCGGAATGCTCTACACCGACAAGGACTACGCCGGCGCCGCCGCGGCCGCCGACCGGGCGCTCGCTCTCGATCCCAAGGACGCGCGTTCGTTGCGCGTCGCGGTCGAAGCCAACAAAGTGCTCGGCAACACTGCGCGGGCCAGTGAGGCGTCGGCGGTGCTCGCGACGGTCGACCCGAAAGCGGCGGCGATCGAGCTCTACAACCAGGGCGTCCGCGAGTACAACGCCGGCACCATGCCGGCGGCTCTCAAGCTCTTCGAGCAGTCGCTCGCCGCCGACCCGAGCTACGGCAAGACCCACTACATGCTCGGCATGTGTTACATCAGCCAGGGCGACAACAAGGAGGCGAAGGAGCATCTCGAAGCCTTCATCGCCGTCGCCGCCGCCGACGACGCCGACGCGACCACGGCCAAAGAGATGTTGAGCTATCTGAAGTAGGGGATGCGGGTCACCCTCAGTCCGGGTCGCGAGCGCCCGATCCGCGACGGTCATCCCTGGGTCTTCTCCGGCGCCATCCAGTCCGAACGCGGAGATCGCCAGGCGGCGGTCGCCGAGGTCTTCGACTCTGCCGGCGGCAGGCTGGGTTCGGGTTTCTACAGCGCGGACTCGCAGATCCGCGTGCGCATGCTCGCGGGGGATCCGCTGCGCGTGTCCGCCGGCGGCGCGAGCGCGGCGGGCGAAGGACTTCCGGCGAGCGCGGGCGTCGGGGTCGACTACTTCGAGCGCCGGCTGCGCGCCGCGGATGGCTGGCGGCAGCGTCTGCTGCCGGCGGGAACTTCGGGCTACCGGCTGCTCAACGCCGAGGGCGACGGGCTCCCCGGCTGGACCATTGACCGCTTCGGCTCGGTCCTGGTCAGCCAGATCACCTCGGCCGGCCTCGAGAAGCTGCGCGGCGCGGCCTACGAGGCCCTCGGGCGGATCTTCCCCGGATCGCCGATTCTGCATCTCGGCGATCTCGCGGCCCGCCGCGAGGAGGGCCTGCCGCTGGTCGCGGAGACGATCTCCGGGCCGCTGCCGCGCGAGGCGCCCTTCGAGGAGAGCGGTCTCCACTTCGTGGCCGAGCTCGAGGGCGGCCAGAAGACCGGCTTCTACTGCGACCAGCGCGACAACCGCCGGCTCGTCGAGAGCTTCGCCCGCGATCGCCGTGTGCTCGACCTCTTCTCGCACAGCGCCGCCTTTTCGCTCTACGCGCTGCGCGGCCGCGCCCGGACCGTGACCGCCGTCGAGTCGGCCGGACGCCTGCATGAGCTCGGCCGCCGGCTGGTGATCGAGAACCATCTCGACCCAGGGCGCACCGAGTTCGTCACCGCCGACGTCTTCGAAGATCTGCGCCGGCGCGCCGAACGCAAGGAGAGCTACGACCTGGTCGTCTGCGATCCGCCGCCGCTCGCCAGGCGCCGGACGCATCTCGAAAAGGCCGCCCGCGCCTACAAGGACCTGAACCGGCTGGCGCTCGGGCGGCTCGCGCCGGGCGGCCTGCTGCTCACCTTCAGCTGCAGCGGCGCGATCGACAGCAAGCTCTTCCGGCAGATCCTCTTCGCCGCCGCAGTCGAAGCGCGCGTGGACCTGGCGCTGCTCGCGCCGCTCGCCGCCGCCGTGGATCATCCGGTCTCGGTCTTTCATCCCCAGGGCGAGTACCTCAAGGGTTGGCTCGCGATCGTCCGGGGGCCGCTCGCGTGACGGCCGCGGCTGCGCCGGCCCGGCAATCGGAGCCAGCTGCGCCAGCTGCGCCCGTTGCGGCAATTGCGCGGCCGGTGGTCTTCGTCCACGACGGCGCGGCCCCGCCTCAAGGTGGCTCGACGTCGGCGCCGCCACGGCTGGTGGCGCTCGCGGCGGCGCTCTCCGGCGGCGGTCGAAGCGCCCGCGCCGTCGCGGTCCGCGAGCTGCGTGGCGTGCGCGACGCCATCGTCGTCTTCCCCGGCGACGTCGGACCGGGTGCCCTCCTGCGCGCCCGGCTGGCCGGCAACCGGACCGTACTCGACGTGCGCGGCGTTCCGGCCGGGCCGCGGTTCCCCGGCGGAGCGCGGCTCGTGGACGGTGCCATTTTCCGCAATCGGCGCCAGCAGAAGGACCTCGACCGGTCGCGCTGGACGAGCCGCGTGATCTACGACGAGGCGGAGCCCGGACTCGGTCCGCACAGCGTCCCGGCGGGCGGGTTTCGCATCGCCTGCTTCGGCGCCAGCGCTGCCGGCGAGCATTTTGGCAAGCTCCGCGGCGTGGCGTTCATCGACAGCCATCCGCTGCGCCACGCCGGACAGTTCAACTGCCATCTGGCGCTGTGCGTCCCCGGGCCCGCCGAGCTCTATGAGCCCGGTGCCGAAGTCGCCAACGCCGCTGCCTGCGGCGCGGTGCTGGTGACGATGCGCGACGCTGCGGCGGAGGAGCTCCTGGGTGACGACTACCCGTTCTACTGCCAGGGCGACCGCGCCTCGATCGAGGCGACGATCCGGCGCGCGCGCGAAACCTGCGGCGGGCCGCAGTGGAAAGCGGCCCTCTCCCTGCTGCGCGCAGCGGGCGAGAAATCGACCCTCGAGCGGGTGGTCGAGCAGCACCTCGAGCACTTCGCCGCGATCGAGCGCGCCGCCCTGGCCCCGTAAGGACGGCCGCCGGTCCGCCGGCCGCCGGTTGACAGCCTCGCGCGCCGCTTGCTAAGTTTCTCGGCTGCAGCCGCTGGCGCAGGGCTGCAAAAGGTGGAAAGCGGTGGGAGTGCAGGAGGCCCGTAGCTCAGTTGGTTAGAGCGCAACGTTGACATCGTTGAGGTCGGTGGTTCGAGCCCACTCGGGCCTACCAAGTCTCTCCCTCCGCAGTTCGGCAGTCGCCGCGCAGTCGCCTTGGGCGGTCGCTTTCGTTCGGCGAGCAGCGAGAAATATGCGGGCGCTTAGCTCAGCTGGTTAGAGCGCTACCTTCACACGGTAGAGGTCCCCGGTTCGAGTCCGGGAGCGCCTACCACAGGTCCTCGACGTCCCCCGGGCATCGCAGCCGGCAGCCGGCATTCGAAACAGGATTCCATGACCATCGTACTGACCCTCCCCGACGGCTCCGAGCGTACGGTGCCCGCCGGCACGACGGCGCTCGAAGTCGCCCAGTCCATCGGTCCGCGACTCGCCCAGGATGCCGTCGGCGCCGAGCTCGCCGGCCGGCGTATCGACCTGCGTGAGCCGCTCACCGCCGGCGGCTCGTTCAAGTTGTTCACCACGCGGAACGCGGAAGCGGGCGATTTCGTCCGCCATTCGGCCGAGCACGTCCTCGCCGACGCCGTGACCCGGCTCTGGCCCCAGGCGCTCTACGACGCCGGGCGCAAAGACCACAGCGAGAAGTTCCAGTACGACTTCCGTTTCGAGCGCGCCTTCACGCCCGACGATCTCGCGGCGATCGAAGCGAAAATGCGCGAGATCATCGCCGAGGATGCGCCTTTCGAGCGCGTCGAGGTATCGCGCGACGAGGCCTTCGGGATCTTCCGCGAGCGCGGCAACGACCTCAAGCTCGAACGCCTGAAGGACATCCCGGAGGGCGACACCATCACGCTCTATCGCCACGGCCGCTTCCTCGACCTCTGCCGCGGTCCGCACCTGCAGCGCGCCGGGCAGATCGGCGCGGTGAAGCTCCTCGAATCCTCCGGCGTCTACTTCAAGGGCGACGAGGCGAACGAGAAGCTGCAGCGCATCTACGGCACCGCCTTCACCTCGAAGAAGGAGCTCGAGGCCTACGAGAAGTCGTTCGAAGAGGCGCGCGCCAGGGATCACCGACGGCTCGGAGTCGAGCTCGATCTGTTCAGCTTCTCGCCGCTCGCTCCGGCCTCGCCGTTCTTTCATCCCAAGGGCGCGGCGGTCTACAACGGCCTGATCGACTATGTGCGCGAGCTCTACGCGACCCGCGGCTACGGCGAAGTGGTGACGCCGCAGATTCTCGACGTCGAGCTCTGGCACACCTCCGGCCACTACGCGAACTACCGCGAGAACATGTTCTTCACCGAGGTCGACGAGCGCCAGTTCGCGGTCAAGCCGATGAACTGCCCGACCCACTGCATGATCTTCGCCACCCGCAAGCGCTCGTACCGCGATCTGCCGATCCGCTATGCCGACTTCGGGCGGTTGCATCGCTACGAACGCAGCGGCGTGACCTCGGGCCTGACGAGGGTGCGGTCCTTCGCCCAGGACGACGGCCATATCTTCTGCACCGAGGAGCAGATCGGCGCCGAGGTGCGGGCGCTGATCGAGATGTATTTCTCGGTCTACCGCACGTTCGGCTTCGCGGAGATCAACGTCCATTTCTCGACCCGGCCGGAGAAGTCGATCGGCAGCGACGAGCTGTGGCACCAGGCGGAGACGGCCCTCCGCGAAGCGCTCGAAGCCAACCTCGGCAAGGACGGCTACGTCGTCAACGCCGGCGACGGCGCGTTCTACGGCCCGAAGATCGATTTCCAGTTGAAGGACGCGCTCGGCCGCTGGTGGCAGCTCGGTACGATCCAACTCGACTACCAGCTGCCGCAGCGCTTCGAGCTCGAATACGTCGCCGGCGACGGCACCTTCCCGCGGCCGGTGATGATCCACCGCGCCATGCTGGGCTCCCTCGAGCGTTTTCTCGGCATCCTCATCGAGCACACCGCAGGCGCTTTTCCGATGTGGCTCGCGCCGGTGCAGGTCAAGGTCCTGCCCGTATCCGAGAAGACGCTCGACTACGCCCGCGGGGTGGCGGTTGAGCTCGCCGCGGCGGGGCTGCGGGTGGAGCTCGACGAGTCGAACGAGAAGCTGGGCTACAAGGTTCGCCTGGCGCAGCTCGAGAAAGTGCCGTACATGCTGGTCGCGGGCGCCAAGGAGGCCGAGCAGGGGAGCCTCGCCGTGCGCCTGCGGTCGGGCGAGGATCTGGGGGCAATTGCAGTCGCGGCGCTCCTGCCTCGCCTGGTCGCCCAGGCGCGGCTCCGGGCAGCGTCTTTGCCCGCGACCGCCTGATCGGATAAACTCCGGCAGTTCTGCTGGTATGGGCGACGCTCCGCGGGCGGATTTTCCGTCCGCGGATGAGCTTGCGTCGGCCCCGCGCTCTTGAGGGGGTGAGCAGCGCATCGACAAGACCGCACGCACCAACGAAGGGATCCGGGTTCGCGAAGTCCGGCTGATCGACGCCGATGGGACGCAGGTCGGGATCATCGCGACCGAAGAGGCGTTGCGCATGGCCAAGGCGCAGTTCTTCGACCTGGTCGAAGTGGCGCCGGAGGCTCGGCCGCCCGTCTGTCGGATCATGGACTTCGGGAAGTTTCTCTATCAGCAGAAAAAGAAGACGCACGACTCGCGCAAGAAGCAGAAGACGATTCAGGTCAAAGAGGTCAAGTTCCGTCCCAACATCGACGACCACGACTACGACGTGAAGCTGCGCAACGCCGTGCGGTTCCTCGACGAGGGCGACAAGGTCAAGGCGACCGTGCAGTTCCGCGGCCGCGAAATGTCGAAGCCGGAGCTGGGATTGAAGCTCCTGCGGAAGTTCACCGCCGATCTCGGCGAGCAGGGTTCCGCCGAAGGCAGCGCGGAGATGGCCGGCAACCGGATGCACATGATCTTCGGCCCGGGCAAGAAGAGTGCGAAGAAGCCGACGGACGCTGCGCCAGCATCTGCAGCAGTCGTGGCGAAGAAGGCGACGCGACCTGCGCCGGCATCGGCCGCAGGGATCGCAGCGATCGCAGCCAGTACCAAGAAGGTTACGGAACCCGCGCCGGCAGTTCCGGCGACCCCTGCGGTCGCCGCGGCCGTCGCCAAACCACAGTAGAAACGAGGTCGGACGTGGCTACCCAGAAGAAGAAGACGCATCGAGGCGCTGCCAAGCGCTTCAAGCTCACCGCCAACGGAAAATTGATGCGCGGGCAGTCCGGAAAGCGCCACATTCTCACCAAGAAGTCCCGCACCCGGAAGCGCCGTTTGTCGCGCGAAGTGGTGCAGGGCGGCGCGCTCGGCAAGACCATCGCCGCAATGATTTCGTAGAAGTCTCATTTTCCCTCGCGCCGGGAAAGACCCGTCCCGGCCGACGGAAGCCGCGAACCCCCCCTCCCCCCTCGGGAACCGGGCGTGGGATTCGCGGCCTTACCCGCCTGATTCCATGAATCCGGGCGAGAAACGGGGTTGGAAACGATGCCTCGCGTCAAACGCGGTGCCAAGCGCGCCCACAAGCGCAAGAAGGTCCTGAAGCTCTCCAGCGGTTTCTACGGCACGAAGTCCAATGCCTACCGCATGGCCATGCAGGCGGTCGACCGGGCCGGCAAGTTCGCCACCCGCGACCGGCGCCAGAAGAAGCGGCAGTTCCGCTCGCTCTGGATCGTCCGGATCAACGCCGCCGTGCATCAGTACGGCCTGTCCTACAACCACTTCATCTCGGGTCTGAAGGCGGCCGGTTGCGAGCTCGACCGCAAGGTCCTGGCGCAGCTCGCGGCGTCCGCGGATCCGAAGGCGTTCGCCGGTCTGGTCGACCTCGCCAAGCAGGCGCTCGCCCAGATGCCGCAGGTCGCGCAGGCCTCCCCGGCTCCTGCCAAGGCCTGACGGCATGAGCGGGCCGGGGGCGTCGATCGAGCCGGTCCCGACCCCGGAAGAGCTGGAACGACTGGCGGCGGAGGCCGAGGCGGCGATCTCCCGGGTGGGGGATCGCGCCGCCTGGGACTCCCTGCGCGTGGCCTGGATCGGCGCGCGCAGCGGACGCCTGAAGGAGTTGCAGGCGCTCGTGCCGAAGGCGCCCGACAAGCGCGCCTTCGGCGCCGCTTTCAACGCCCTGCGGCTGCGCATCGAGGCGGCGCTGGCGGCGCGCGACGCCGATCTCGCGCGTCTCGAGGAGGAGGCCCGCCTGCGCGCGACGCGCGTCGACGTCACCCTGCCCGGGCGGCGGCCGGCGACCGGGTCGCTTCACCCGGTGACGCTGGTCGCGCGCGAGATCGAAGCGGTTTTCAAGAGCCTCGGGTACAGCGTTGCCGAGGGCCCGGAGATCGAGGACGATCGCTACAACTTCGCGCTGCTCAATTTTCCCGAAGACCATCCGGCCCGCGACGCCCAGGACACCCTCTTCGTCGAGGACGGGCGACTGCTGCGCACGCACACTTCGCCAGTGCAGATCCGCACGATGCTGGCACGCAAGCCCCCTATCCGGGTCATCTGCCCGGGCCGCGTCTATCGCAACGACAACGACCTCCGGCACTCGCCGATGTTCCATCAGGTCGAGGGTCTGTGCGTCGCGGAAGGCATCACGATGGGTGACCTCAAGGGGACGCTCGAGGCGTTCCTCACCCGCCTCTTCACGCCGGACACCCGGGTGCGCCTCCGTCCGAGCTACTTCCCGTTCACCGAGCCGTCGTGCGAGGTCGACATCACCTGCCAGATCTGCAAAGGCGAGGGTTGCGCGACCTGCTCGTCGACCGGCTGGATGGAGATCCTCGGCGCCGGGATGGTCGACCCGCGGGTGCTCGCCAACTGCGGCATCGATCCCGACCGCTACACCGGCTTCGCCTTCGGCCTCGGCCTCGACCGCGTGGCGATGAACAAGTACGCCATCCCCAACATCCGCTC
This sequence comes from Thermoanaerobaculia bacterium, assembly GCA_963788175.1. GTDB lineage: Bacteria > Acidobacteriota > Thermoanaerobaculia > Multivoradales > JAGPDF01 > JAGPDF01. The sequence continues at coordinate 173,606 of CAWBFZ010000008.1, read as the reverse complement.
GCTGTTCGAAAGCGACGAACGCCTCCTCCGCCAGGTGCGCGGATGAAGCTCTCCTGCGCCTGGCTGCGCGACAGCGGTGGCCTGCCAGCGTTCTTTCCAGTAAAGGGATAGGAAGATGGAATTTCTCGTCTCTTGGCTGGCCGATTACGTCGACTTGGGTGCCGACATTGAACTGGAGCGCGATGCGGCCGGTCGCCATGTCATGCGGGCTATCAAGGGCGAAGGTAGATTGGCGCTGGAGCGCCTCCGAGAAGAATTGACTTCTGTCGGTCTGTCGGTCGAGGCCCTTCCGATTACGATGTTCGGGACGGAGCAGGAAGTGAGGTTGGACGTCGAGGTCACCAGCAATCGGCCCGACTGCATGAATCACTTCGGCCTGGCGCGTGAGATCGCCGTGAAACGCGGCACGCCGCTGCGTGCGCCTGTTTTTTCATTTACTGAAAGCCTTTCGCCGAACGGCCCGCAAGCGACGGTGCAGATCGACGACCCCGAGGGCTGCCCGCGCTTCGTCGCGCGGGTGATCCGCGGCGTGAAGGTCGGACCGTCGCCGGAGTGGCTGGTGCGCCGCCTCGAGGCGATCGGCTCGCGCTCGATCAACAACGTCGTCGACGCCACCAACTTCTGTCTCTGGGAGTGCGGTCAGCCGATGCACGCTTACGATCTCGCCACCGTTCCCGGCGGCGAGATCCACGTGCGGCGCGCCCGCGCCGGCGAGAAGGTCGTGACGCTCGACGGCAAAGAGCGCGAGCTCGATCCGGAGGTGCTGGTCATCGCCGACCGGACGCGCGCCATCGGGCTCGCCGGCATCATGGGCGGCCTCGACACCGAGGTGACGAAGCGCACCACGGATGTGCTGCTCGAGTGCGCGCACTTCGACCGCCGCCGGATCCGGATCGGCGCGAAGCGCTTGGGGCTGCACACCGATGCTTCGCACCGCTTCGAGCGCGGCGCCGACTTCGAGATCTGCGCCGAGGCCACGCGGCGCTGCGCGGCGCTCATCGCCGAGCTCGCCGGCGGCACCGTCGAGGGGCCCGCCGTCGACCAGATCGCCGGCCGTCCCGAGCCGGTCTCCTGGCGGCTCTCGGGCCCCGAGCTCGAGCGCTTCGGTGGCACCACGATCGCGGACGCCGAGATCGAACGCATCCTCTCCGGACTCGGTTTCTCGCCCGGCAAGGCCGGCGAGCGCCTCTGGGAGGGCACCGTGCCCGCCTGGCGCGAGGTCGATTTCGAGCCGCGCCGCGACCGCCTGCCGGCGCGCGAAACGTGGCGCCAGGATCTCTTCGAAGAGATCTGGCGGCAGGCCGGGTTCGACGCCATTCCGGCGACGCTGCCGACGCTGGGCGGTGTCGACCGCGGCGAGAATCCCGAGCACGACCGCCGCGATCGCCTGCGCGACCGGCTCGTCGGTTTCGGTTACGCCGAGGCGATCCACTACGCCTTCGGAGAGCGCCGGGCCGACAGCGACCTGCCGCGGCTGGTGGGCGAAGGCGAGCCGATCGCGCTCGCCAACCCGCTGTCCGAGATCTACGCGGTGATGCGGCGCTCGTTGGTGCCCAACCTGGTCGCGGCGGCGGCGTTCAACGCCAACCGCGGGGCGCGCGGTGTGCGGCTCTTCGAGTCGGGGCACCTCTTCCCGGGCGCAGCTGCGCCCGAGATCGAAGCCCTCGCCCTGGTGACTGGCGGCATCGGCGGCACCGGCGGCGACGGCGGCCCCTGGGACCGCCGCGTGGAAAGCGATCTGCTCGCGGTGAAGGGCGAGATCGAGGCGCTCTTCGCCGAGCTCGGCGTCGCGCCGGAGGCCGCCCCGGCCGATCTTCCAGGGGTCGCTCCCGGCACCGGCGCGCTCTGGAGCCTCGACGGTGAGGCGATCGGCTGGTTTGGCCGTCTGCGCAAGTTCGACGCGGCGTTTCCGCTCTTCGCGGCGGAGCTTCTCCTCAGCCGGCTGCCGCTCGTGCGCGCGCGCATCCGGGTGGAGCCGCCCTCCCGCTTCCCGGGCATCGACGCCGATTTCACCCTGACCCACGCGCTCGACCTGCCCTGGCGGGAGCTCGTCGCGGCCATCCGCGAGGCGCGGGTCGAGGATCTCGCCCGCTTCACCCTCAAGGATCGCTATCAGGGCGCCGGTATTCCGGACGGCGCCGTCGCGACGACGATCGCCTTCCACTACAACGCCCCGGAGCGCTCGCTGACGCAGGACGAGGTCAACGGCCGGCACCAGGCGTTGGCGGCCGATCTGGAGCGCCGATTTGGTGTTGCGCGTGGCGGAGCAGCCGCTGGCGCGCTTGGCGCGCTTGGCCCGACTGGCGCGAGCGGAGCAGCCGGCGAGAAGAGACCCGCTGGCCGGGCGGACGGGGAGGAGAAGCGATGAGTGGCGACTTCATGGCCGAGCTCGAAGCGAAAGTGAACGAGGCCGCCGCGCGCATCGAAGAGCTCCAGAGCGAGAACCGCCGCCTGGAGCAGGAGCTCGCCCAGAATCCGCTGCGCGACTTTTCTCCGCCGCCCCCGCCGCCGCCCGTGGCCGTTCCCGCGCTGAAGGCCGAGAAGGTCGATCGGGCCGAGAAGGCCTGGGGGAAAGAGCGCGACGAGATCCGCCGTCGCCTCGAAGCGTTGATCGCCCGTCTCGAAGCGCTGCTGCCCTAGCCCCGCAGCCACCGAGCTCTGCAGAGGTCTTCACTCCGGCTCCTCGCCTACGGCGCCAGCGGGAAGCGCAGAGCTCGCGCAGGAAACCGACGCGCCGGGAGTTCCACGAGGGGCCGCCGACCAGGGGCTCGGCAGAGCGCTCGCGGCGAGGAGAAACGGATGAGGGCCAGGCGGTGGATCGGCGGAGCTTTCCTGGGCGCATGGCTCGCGGCGAGTGCAGTTCCCGCGCACGGCGTCTGGGTGGGCTACGACGTCGACATCCCGTCTCCCGAGGCCACGGGTGTCGTGGACGGGACGCTCGCCGCACGAATCTGGACTGACGGCACCAGCCGCTATGCCGACGGCGCGCCGGCGGTGGTCTTCGTGCTCGGTGGCGAGTCGACCGGAACCCTTGCCCAGCAGATTCCGCAGGCCGCCGGGGTGGTGCTCGTCTGCTTCCTCTTTCCCGGCGGAGTCGATGTGCCGAGCGGCCGGTCGAGCGACGGGGTTTACGATTTCCGCGGCCCGGCCTCGATCGCGGCGCTGCGCGACATGGCGCTGTTCGCCGCCGGCGAGGTCGTGAGCTCGGGCGGACAGACGATAAGCGAAGTGGTCGGACTGCCCGTGCTGACGAGCGGCATCGGTCTGCTCGGTTCGTCGAACGGTGGCAACATCGTGCTGGCAGCGGCCGCGGAGCATGGCGCGGCGCTCGCAGACAAGCTGCGCTGGATCGTGCAGTGGGAGAGCCCGGTGTCGAGCCAGGCGGCGGTGGGCGACAACCGCGGCCCGCGCGTCGACTGCTCCGGGGGTGGCGGCGGGCTGGGTGACGGGCAGTTCGGGGTCAATCCGCGCTACCTCGCCTACGGCGCGCTGACGCTCGATATCGACTACTCGGATGTCCGCTTTCGTCCGGCCGAACCCGACTACCCGCTCTTTCTCGACGGCGACGGCGACCTCGTCTACACGACGGTCGAGGTGCCTGGAGAGCCCGGCTGCGTGACCAACGACCTCGATCTCGACGGCACGCTCGAGCTCGACGAGGACTACCCGCTCTCTGCCTATCCCGGTGCCGGGGGCCTCGAGGTCTACTCGCGACCGCTGACCGACTACCTGGGCGCCCACCCGGGAGTCTTCGGCGGCCCCTGGCCGGCGTGGATCGCCACCGCCGCCGTGGCGACCCTCTATTGGGACGAGCGCGAGGCCGTGCGCCTCTACGAGCTGGCGCGCGCAGCGATGCCGCAGCTCTTCGGGTCTGGTGATCGCCTCGACCGTCGACCATGTGCAGACCGACCCCGGCTACTTCCACATCCGGCAGGCATTCGAGGGCTGGCGGCGCGCCGGGGCGTGGGTGCAGATCAATGCCAGCCCGGGCTACGTTCACGCGCTCTCTCCCGGCGCGACGGGCCTGCCCGCAAACCCGCCCAACACCGCTCCGGCAAGCTGGAGCGACCCCTCCTTCACCATGCCCGAATCCGTGTCGGCCGGGGTATCGCAAGCCGCGGCGATCTACCAGCTTGCCGACCGGGCGCGGACGGTCATCGCGGTCGACGGCTTCGAGTCGGGCGACCTCGTCGGCTGGTCGGAGGCGGTGCCTAGCCGTGTAACTTTCCGAGCCTTCGGGGATCCTGTATTCGGAGGAGAGAGTCATGGTCCCTGAACCGGCCCCCGTTCCCACACCCGCGCTACGGCTCTCCGGAGTCGAGAAGCGCTACCCCTGCTTCACTTTCGGCCCGATCGATCTCGAGCTCGAACCGGGCGTGACGCTCGGTCTGCTGGGCGAGAACGGCGCCGGGAAGTCGACCCTGCTCCGCATCCTGCTCGGTCTGGTGCGCCCCGACGCCGGCGAGGTCGAGGTGCTGGGCCTTGCGATGCCCGAACGCGAGCACGAGATCAAGTCGGGTGTCGCCTATGTCTCCGAGGACATGGCACCCTACGGCGGCAAGTCGATCGCCTGGAACCTCGATCTTGTCCGCTCGCTGTCGTCGCAGTGGGACCAGGAACGCGCGACGACGCTTCTGCGTCGCTTCGGTCTCCGGCGCGAACAGCGGACGAAAGGTCTCTCGCGCGGCCAGACGGTGCGTCTGCTGCTCCTGCTCGCTCTCGTGCGGCGGCCGCGGTTGCTGCTCCTCGACGAGCCGACGAGCGGTCTCGATCCGCGGATGCGCCACGACCTGCGCGAGGAGCTCGCCCGCGTCGCCAGGAGGACGAGACGACGATCGTCTTCTCCTCGCACCTCACCGAGGACATGGCGGCGCTCGCGAACGAGATCGTGATCCTCGACCGCGGGCGTATCGTCCGTCGCGCCGTGACAGGTGATCTCCTCGCCGAGGGGCCGCTCGAGCAGGTCTTCCTCGACGCGACTTCCTCTTCGACCGCGAGGAGCGTGGCGTGAACGCCCGCACGGTCGCCCTCCTCGCGCGCAAGGACCTCTCACTGCTGCGCTGGCCGCTGCTGCTCTACATTGCGATGGGAGCCCTTGCCGTGGGGCTCGCCGGGATCGACGACCGGGCCGCGCGCTCGCTCGGCCTGACGCTGGCGGCGAACGTCTTCATCGCCACCTGCTTCCATCTCGTGTTGAGCAATGTCCTCGGCGAGCGCCAGAACAGGACGCTCGCCTTCACCCTCTCGCTGCCGGTCTCGCCGCGCGAGATCGTGGCCGGGAAGCTCGTCTCGTCGGTGGTCATGTACTTCAGCCTGCGGCATCCTCGCCACCACCGCCCTGGTCCACCTCGCGCCGGTCGACGTCTTCGCGGCGATGGCCGCCGATGGTCGCGGACTGCTCTCGCACCTCGGCGGCTGGAGCGCCTACTTCGCCCTCGTCCTCGGAGGATTCCTCGCACTCTTCTCGGTCGTCCTCGCGACGGCGATCGTCTCGGAGTCGCACGGTTGGACGATGGCTTCGGCGGTCGGGTTGATCTTCGTCGTCGGCAACGGCTTCCTTCTCTTCGGGCCGCGGCTCGCGGCCGTCGCCCGCTATACCCGCGACCTGCGCCAGGGGGGACCGGCGCTCTTCTGGACCCTGGGAGCCGAAGCACTTGTGATCGCGGGTATCCTGTGGGTCACGTTCCGCCTGTACGAGAGGAAGAAGAGCTTTCTCTGAGGCATGCTCGATTTCGCCACGCTCTACGCCGAACACGCCCGCGACGTGCAGCGCTTCGCGCTGTTTCTCTCGGGCGATCCGGTGCTGGCCGACGACATCACGTCCGAGACCTTCATCCGCGCCTGGGGAGCGCAGGACCGCTTCGATCTCGCGAGCGTCAGGGGTTATCTCCTCGCCATCGCGCGCAACCTCCACCTGCACGAGATGCGCCGTGACCGCGCCCGCCCCAGTCTTGCCCTCGACGCGGAGAGCGCGCCGGAGCTCGCTACCGATGAAGTGTCGCCCGAGCGCCGGGCGACGGCGCGCAGCGAGCTTGCGCGGGTGCTGGCGAAGCTCCAGGAGCTGCCCGAAGTCGACCGTGCGGCGCTCCTCATGCGGGCCGAGGACCAGCTCCCCTACGAGGAGATCGCCCGTGCCCTTGGCCTCACCCTGTCTGCCACGAAGGTGAAGATCCATCGCGCCCGCCTTCGCCTCGCCGAGGCGCGGCTCGGTGGCGGAAGCATCGGAGTCACCTGAGCCATGGAGAAACCGCAATGACCGTCGACCCGGGAGTGATTCGAGACCTCCTGCCGCTCTACCTCGCCGGCGAAGCGAGTCCGGCAACGCGCCAACTCGTGGAAGAACATCTCGCCGCCGACCCCGAGCTGGCGCGGCTGGCACACGCCGCCGTCGATCCGGAGCTCTCGCGCCTCGCGACGGCGAGCGCACTTGCGCCCCCAACTGCCGGGAAGTCGGCGCTCGACACCACCCGCCGGCTCCTTCGTCGCCGGTCCTGGCTCATGGGTTGCGCGATCTTCACCACGTTCCTGCCGTTCTCTGTTCAAGGCAACCAGCACGGAATCCAGTTCTTCCTCCTGCGCGATGCGCCCGCGACCGCCGCAGTGTCGTTCGCCATTGCCGCCCTGCTCTGGGTCGCCTTTTGGCGCGTCTCGCGGCGGCTCAGGGTGACAGGCCTCTAGGAGGCTTCACTTCCCGCCCCGAGGGGTAGGTGAGTGACTCCTCCGTCGGGGTGTTTCATGGTCGTTTCGCGCTTGAAACGATTCGTCACGGAGCCGATGCCATGACGATCCTCTCGCGACGACGTTTTCTCCAGATCGGTGCCGGAGTTGCCGGCGCAGGGGCGGCGGCGGCCCTCTCTCCCGGCACTCCCGCCTGGGCCGAATTCTTCGCCGGCGCACAGCCGGGCGACCGCATCGAAACGGTCCCTACCTACTGCGACCTCTGCTTCTGGAAGTGCGGCGCGATCGCCACCAAGAAGAACGGCCGCCTGTGGAAGATCGAGGGCAACCCGGCCGATCCGCTGTCGCGCGGCCGCCTCTGCCCGCGCGGCACCGGCGGGGTGGGGACCTATTACGACACCGATCGGCTGCGCTCGCCTCTGCTGCGCCGGAAGAACCGCGGCGAGGACGAGTGGGTCGAGGTGACCTGGGACGAGGCGCTCAACTTCATCGCCGAGAAGCTGCAGAAGATCCGCGCCGAGCACGGGCCAGAGGCCCTGGCTTTCTTCTCCCACGGCATCGGCGGCAACTTCCTCAAGCACACCTTCAAGGCGTTCGGCACGCCGAATATCGTCGCGCCCTCCTACGCCCAGTGCCGCGGCCCGCGTGACGTCGGCTTCCAACTCACTTTCGGTGACGAGGTCGGGACTCCTGAGCGGACCGACATCGCCAAGGCGCGTTGCCTCGTCCTCGTCGGCTCGCATCTGGGCGAGAACATGCACAACAGCCAGGTACAGGAGTTCGCCGACGCGGTCGGCGCAGGCGCCACGGTGATCGTCGTCGACCCGCGCTTCTCGGTTGCCGCGGGCAAGGCGAAGCACTACCTGCCGATCAAGCCGGGCACCGACATCGCCCTGCTGCTGGCGTGGATGAACGTGCTCGTCGCCGAAAACCTCTACGACCGCGAGTTCGTCGACACCCACGGCTTCGGCTTCGACGCCTTTCGCGCCGCGATCGCCTCCTATACCCCCGAGTGGGCCTACCCGATCACCACCATCGCACCGGAGATGATCCGCGAGACCGCGCGCGAGATGGCGCGGCACCGTCCGGCGACGCTGGTTCACCCGGGACGGCACGTGACCTGGTACGGCGACGACGCGCAGCGCAGCCGGGCGATCGCCCTGGTCAATGCGCTGCTCGGCAACTGGGGCAGGGAGGGCGGCTTCTACTTTCCGGCCTCGTTCGCCCTCGCGAAGTACCCGTACCCCCCCTACCCGCACGGCGAGCGCGGCGCAGTCGACAATCCGGATGCGAAGTACCCGTTCGCGGACCTGGGGCTGACCAACGGCATCCGCGCCGCGACGATCTCCGGGGCGCCCTACCCGATCAAAGGCTGGTTCGTCTACGCGACGAACCTGCTGCAGGCGCTACCCAACCAGGAGGAGACGATCCGCGCCATCCAGGCGCTCGACCTGATGGTCGTGGTCGACGTCGTGCCGTCGGAGATCGCCGGCTGGGCCGACGTCGTCCTGCCCGAAGCGGTCTACCTCGAGCGTTACGACGATTTCAACACCGAGGCATTCCGCGAGCCGTTCGTCTCGCTGCGCCAGCCGGTGGTGGAAGCTCCCGACGACCAGCGCCCGAACTGGTGGATCGCCCGCGAGCTGGCGGGGAAGCTCGGGCTCGGAGCGTTCTATCCGTGGACGCACGTCGAGGAGTACCTCGAGGCGCGCCTCGCGGGCACCGGCCTCACGCTGGCGGAGATGAAGCAGAAGGGCGTCGTGGTCGGGCCGCACCGCCCGATCAACGTCGAGGAGGGGCACGCGCTCGCCTTTCCGACACCCTCGGGCAAGGTCGAGTTCTGGTCGACGCAGCTGGCCGAGAAGGGGTTCGACGCGGTGCCGAAATACACGCCGCATGCCGAGCCGCCGGCCGGCTACTTCCGCCTGCTCTTCGGCCGCGCTCCGGTGCACACGTTCTCCCGCACCCAGACGAATCCGCTGCTCCACGAAGCGATGCCGGAGAACGAGGTCTGGATCCACGCCGACGTCGCGCGCCGCTGGGGGCTCGAGAACGGCAAGCCCGTGCGGCTGGTGAATCAGGACGGCGTCGTGTCGCTGCCGGTCAAGGTCAAGGCGACCGAGCGCATCCGCACCGACTGCGTCTACATGGTGCACGGCTTCGGGCATACCGCGAAGGGGCTCAAGCGGACGGCGGGCAAGGGGGCGTCGGACGCGCAGATGATCACGCGCTACGCGGTCGATCCGCTGATGGGAGGGACCGGCATGAACGTCAACTTCGTCACATTCCAGCCGGTCTCCGGGACGGAGGCCTGAGATGGCGCGCTTCGGCATGGTGATCGACACCCGACGCTGCGTCGGCTGCATGGATTGCGTCGTCGCCTGCAAGACCGAGAACCAGGTGCCCGAAGGGTTCAATCGCGACTGGATCACGACCGAAGTGCGCGGCAAGTTCCCGACCCTCGCGATGGAGATCCGCACCGAGCGCTGCAACCACTGCGACAACCCCCCCTGCGTCTCCTGCTGTCCGACCGGCGCCTCGCACGTCGAAGAGTTCGGCAAGGTCGTCCTCGTCGCCCACGATCTGTGCATCGGTTGCAAGGCCTGCCTCGCCTCCTGCCCCTACGACGCGCGTTTCATCCACCCCGAGGGCTACGCCGACAAGTGCACCTTCTGCATTCATCGGGTGAAAGAGGGCAAGGACCCCGCCTGCGTCGCGGTCTGTCCGACCCGCTGCATGCATTTCGGCGACCTCGACGACCCCCAGTCGGAGGTTTCCCGGCTGCTCGTCTCGCGCGCCCATCACGGGCTCATTCCCGAAGCCGGCACGAAGCCGCGCATCTTCTATCTGACCTGAGGGAGAACGACGTGATCGAGCTCACCACGACGCGCGCCAACCATCTCGTCGACCCGGTGCTCCAGGTCTGGGCCTGGCAGATTCCGGTCTACCTCTTTCTCGGCGGCCTGGTCGCCGGGATGATGATCATCTCAGGCTACTTCCTCTTCTCCGGGCGCTACAAGAACACCCGCTCCGCCTGTTTCGTGCTCCCGGGCTTGAGCCTCGTCCTGCTCTCGCTCGGCATGCTCGCGCTCTTCCTCGACCTCGAGCACAAGCTCTACGTCTGGCGCCTCTACACCACCTTCGAGTGGCGCTCGCCGATGTCCTGGGGAGCGTGGATTCTGGTGCTGGTCTATCCGGCGCTCGTCGCCAACCTCCTTCTGCGCGTGCCCGGGCCGCTGCGGGCCAGGGTGCCAGCGTTAGGCGAGCTCTCCGACCGCATGGTGGCGCGCCCGGAGCTGCTGCGCTGGATCGGGTCGATGAACATGATCTGGGGCGGGCTGCTGGGGCTCTACACCGGCGTCCTTCTCTCGTCCCTGGGCGCCCGGCCGCTGTGGAACAGCGCACTCCTCGGTCCGCTCTTCCTGATCTCGGGTCTCTCGGCTGCCGCCGCTCTCGTCCACCTCATCGCTCCCGACGTCGGCGAGCGCGAGCTCCTGGCGAAAGCGGACAACGGCTTCCTGATCGCCGAACTGGTCTTCATCACGCTGTTCCTGATCGGCCTCATCTCGTCGACCGAAGCGCACGTCCAGGCCGCCGGACTCATCCTCGGCGGTCCGTGGAGCGCTCTCTTCTGGGTCGGCGTGATCGGCCTCGGAATCGTCCTGCCGCTCACCATCCAGCTCCTCGCCGTGCAGCACCGCGTCGCACACACGCCGATCGCACCGCTGCTGGTCATCGCCGGCGGTCTGGCGCTCCGTTTCGTCCTTGTGCAGGCGGGCCAGGTCAGTCACTGGGCCCGCGTTCCGGGTCTCTGAACATCGATCTCTGATCGTGGAGGTGGACCGCATGTCCTCCGATTCGCATTCCGTACACCGGGCGCCGGCGCCCTACATGAATCCGTATCTCGCCGGCATCGGCCTCGGCCTCGTGCTCCTCGCCTCGTTCGTCGTCATGGGGCGCGGCCTGGGAGCTTCGGGCGCCTTCTCGTCCGCCTGCGCGGTAGCCGTCAACGCCGTGGCGCCGGCGCACGCGCAGGGTAACCCTTTCTGGCGTGACTACCTTGCGAGCGGCGTCGGCCATCCGCTCAAGGAGTTTCTGGTCTTCGAGGTCGTGGGCGTCCTCGTCGGCGGGTTCTTCTCGGGCCTCCTCGCCGGCCGCGTCCGCCGGACGGTCGAAAAGGGTCCGCGGATCTCGACCCGCGGGCGCTTCGCCCTTGCTTTCGCCGGCGGCATCCTGATGGGGATCGGCGCCAAGCTGGCGCGCGGCTGCACCAGCGGCCAGGCCCTGACCGGCGGGGCTCTGCTCTCCGCCGGGGGATGGGCCTTCATGATGATGGTCTTTGCCGGCGGCTACGGTGCCGCCTGGATGGTGAGGAGGCAGTGGCAATGAACGCTCCGTTCTTCAAGTTCGGGCTGTTTGGCGACGAGGTCTCGCTGATCGTCGCCTGCGCCATCGGCATCGGCTTCGGGTTCTTTCTCGAACAGGCCGGCTTCGGCTCGGCGAAGAAGCTCACCGACCAGTTCTACTTCAAGGACATGGCGGTCTTCCGGGTGATGTTCACTGCCATCGTCACCGCCATGCTCGGCCTGTTCTATCTCGCCGCCATCGGCTGGGTCGATCTCTCGCTGGTCTACATCCAGCCGACCTACCTCTGGCCGCAGATCGTCGGTGGTCTTCTGCTCGGCGTCGGCTTCGTGGTCGGCGGCTACTGCCCCGGCACCTCGGTGGTCGCGATGGCGACCGGCAAGATCGACGCTCTGGTCAACGTCGCCGGCATCTTCGCCGGCATCTTCTTCATCGGCGAGGTCTGGCCGTCGATCACCGGCTTCACCGAATCGTCGAACCTCGGGCGACTGACGCTGCCGGAGGTCTTTCATCTGCCGATGGGGCTCGTCGTCCTGCTGGTGGTGCTGATGGCCGTTGGTGGGTTCTGGGGCGCGGGTGCGCTCGAGCGCCGCTTTGCCAACCGTCCGGTGAAGGAAAAGCCGTGAGTCTGCCGCGTTTCGATCAGTTCTCGGGCAATCAAAGACTCGCGCTGCTCGCGCTGGTGCTCGGCCTGGGAGCGCTCGCGATCGGCACTCCCAGATCCGGCAAGGTGACGATCGACGAGCGCGAGCTGGCGGCGATCGTCGAGGGTGAGGTCGACCATGTCACTCCCGACGAGCTGGCGGACTGGATCGTCGCCGGGCGGCAGGACTACCGCCTGATCGACCTGCGCACCGCCGCGGACTACGCCGGGTACCACATCCCGCAGGCGGAGAACCTGGCGATCACCGCCCTCGCGGATGCCGATCTGGCGCGCAACGAGAAGATCGTCCTCTACTCCGCCGAGGGGATCCACTCGGCGCAAGCCTGGTTCCTGCTCAAGGCGAAGAAGTTCCCGGCGGTCTACATCCTGCTCGGCGGCCTCAAGCAGTGGACCGAGCAGGTGGTCTTCCCGGAGACGCCCGCGGCGAGCGCGACTCCGGCCGAGCGCATCGCTTTCGCCGGCGCCGCGGAGCGCGCGCGGTTCTTCGGCGGCGCACCGCGCGCGGCAGCCGCCGCCGGCGGTGCGGCCGGCGCGCCCATGGCGCCGGCGCCGCCCGCAGCCAGCGCGCCGGCGCTGCCCGGAGTCGTGCCGCCGCCCGCGCCCACGCCGGCCGGCGCCACGGCGAAGAAGAAGAAAGAGGGCTGCTGAGGAAGGAGATGGGGTGGCCGCAATGACCGAGCCGATGCGGGGGGCCCAGGCGCTGACGCCGGAGGAGATCGCCTGGAGCGGCGTCGCCACCTCCTTCGCGGCGTTCGGGCGAGTGTTCATCTGTCTCGATCGCGGATTCCGGATCGTCCATGCGTCGTACGTTCTCGACGAGTTGGCAGGCGCCGGGACGGCCGCCGCGGTCGCCGACCGGCCGATCGACGAGCTCATCTGCGGCGAGCTGTTCGCCGAAGGGGGCGCCCTGCGCGCCGCCCTCCAGGCCGGCGAGCGGCGCGAGGGCTGGCGCGCCCTGGTGGCCGGCGCCAACGGCCTGCAGCGCTTCGTGGCCCTCTCGGCCGCCCCGATCTGCCCGCCGCCGGAGGTGGCCTGCGATCCGCGCGTCGCCTTCGCGGTCATTCTTCGGCCGGCCGAGGAAGACCTGCCGGCAACCCTCAGCGGGCCGTCGGCGTTCGGCGGCATCGTCGCGCGCTCGCCCGCCATGCAGCGGATCTTCGCCCTGATCGAGAACCTGCGCGAAAGCGACACCACGGTGCTGCTCTCGGGCGAGAGCGGGGTGGGGAAAGAGGTCGTGGCGCGGGCGATCCACGAGCACTCGCCGCGCCGCGGGAAACCGTTCGTGGCGGTCAACTGCGGCGCCCTGCCGGGAGAGCTCCTCGAGAGCGAGATGTTCGGCCATGTGCGCGGCGCCTTCACCGGCGCGCTCCGCGACCGACTGGGGCGCTTTGAAGTGGCCTCCGAAGGGACGCTGCTGCTCGACGAGGTCGGCGACCTGCCGCTGCCGCTGCAGGTGAAACTGCTGCGCGTGCTGCAGGACGGCTCGTTCGAGCGCGTCGGCGAGAGCCGCACGCGGGTGAGCCGGGCGCGGGTGATCGCCGCCACCCACATCGATCTGGCGCGAGCGGTGCGCGAAGGCCGCTTCCGCGAGGATCTCTATTACCGGCTGAGAGTCGTGCCGATCGAAATTCCGCCGCTCGCGCGGCGCTCGGAGGACATCGAGCCGCTGGCGCGGGCGATCCTCGCCCGCGTCGCCGCCCGGCAGGGCCGGGCGCTCCGGCTGTCGCCCGACGCGATGCGCGATCTGCTGGCCCACGACTGGCCGGGCAACGTCCGTGAGCTCGAGAACGCGCTCGAGTATGCGGTGGCGATCTGCCACGGGCAGACCATCCTGCCCGAAGATCTGCCGACGTTCGTGCGCCGGGAGCAGGCCGGCATCGGGCTGGCCGGCGTGGCCATCGAAAGCCAGGGCGGGCTGTCGCCGTCGGCCTCTGGGGTTCCCGCCAGTCCGCTGGCCGAGAACATGGCTCAGGCGCGACGCCGCGCCGAGACCGAAGAGGTCCGGCGGGCGCTCGACACGCACGGTTGGCGGCGCGCCGACGCCGCCCTCGCCCTCGGCATGAGCCGCACCACGCTGTGGCGCAAGATGCGCGAGTACGGCTTCGCCACCTGACCGGCATCCCCCGGCGCGCCCGGCGTCGGTCGACGCCCCTGTTTCAACGATCGTTCCAGCCTGCTACGTCGCGTTGCAACGCGGCGTTGCGCGGGCCCTGACCGCATCCCTACCGATTCTCTCAAGCCGTCTGTTTTCAGTTATTTGTGAATCAGGCACGGGGCCTGCGACAGGGCTATGAGGGAAGGGGCCGCAGATGCCGAGACGAACTCTGGCGGGGTGCGCAGTCGAGGTCGACGAGAGCGGCTTCCTGGTCGACTCGTTCGCCTGGACCCCGGAGATCGCCGAGGAGATGGCCCGGGAGAGCGGTCTCGGAACTCTGACGCCGCGTCACTGGCGAGTGGTGCTGTGCTGCCGCGAGGCCGCGGCGCGCGCCGGGCACGCGCCGGATCTCTTTTCGGTCGTGCGCCTGGCCGGTCTGCCGCTCGCTGAGCTCGACCGGCTCTTTCGGCACCGCCCGCTCCAACTGATGTCGAAGATCGCCGGCCTTCCCAGACCACCCGAGTGAGCCCCATGAGTCCAGTGACCCGCACGCATCGATCCGCCACGACCATTCCGCCGGAGGAGTCCAAGGGAGTCAACCGATGAACGTTCAGCGCAGGGCAGCTGCAGGAATCACCCTCTTCTTCGCCACCGCAGTCGCGGCGTTCGCGACCAACGGCCTCTATCTCACCGGCTACGGCCCCGAGGAGCTCGGCCGGGGCGGCGCCAACCTCGCGGTCTCGGACCGTTCGCTCGGCTTGAATTCGAATCCGGCGGGGATCGCCCAGCTGCAGGGCGACCATTTCACGGCCAGTCTGGCGGTGCTCGCGCCGACGCTCGAGTTCGAGAACATGGTCAATCAGCCGACGGACGCGTCGAGCCGCTACTTCCCGCTGCCGGCCTTCGCCTGGGTGCGCTCGGGGAAGGAGACGCCGTGGGCCTGGGGCGTCGGTTTCATCGCCCAGGGCGGGATGGGAGCGACTTTCGACGACCTCAACACCTTCTTCGGCACCCAGGACCAGACCTATACCCAGGTGCGCTTCATGACCCTCTCGCCGACCGTGGCCTACTCATTCTCCGAGGACGCCGCGATCGGCGCGACGCTCAACATCGGCTACGCCGATGCGGCGTTCCGCTTCTTTCCCGACACCTCCTTCTTCAACACCCAGAATCCGCAGATGAGCTTCTTCGGACCGAAGATGGAGGATGCCGGCGGCCTGCAGACGAGCCTGCGCCTCGGCGGCTGGTGGCGGCCGAATCCGCGCTGGTCGCTCGGCGCGATCTACCAGACGAAGACCCAGAGCACCTTCGACGGCGGCACGCTGCGGGTCAATTTCCAGCAGATGCCGGGCCTCGGCCAGAAGGTCGACTACGAAGCCGAGATGGACGGCTTCACTTTCGCGGCGCAGGCCGGAGTCGGCACGGCGGTGCGGGTGACCGACAGCTGGCTGTTGCTGGTCGACGTGAAGCGCTACTTCTGGGACGGCGCCATCGACACGATCCAGGTCGTCGGCACCAGTCCTTCGGTGGCAGGCGCTCCGGCGCGCGTCGAGCTCCCGTTCGTCTTCAACTGGAAAGATGTCTGGGTCTTCGCCCTGGGCAGCGAGTGGCGGACGAGCGATCGGTGGACGCTCCGTGCCGGCTACAACTACGGCGAGAATCCGGTCCCCGACGAGACCCTGACGCCGCTCTTCCCGGCGACGACCGAGCACCATCTGTCGGTCGGTGCAAGCGTCCTCAAGGGCAGCGTCACCTACGAGTTCGCCCTCGAGCACGCCTTCAACGCCTCGAATACCAACAACAATCCCGACCCGATGGTGAACCCCTTCGGCCCCGGAGCGCGCGTCGACCACAGCCAGTGGACGGTCGCTTTCGGGATCTCGTGGGCGAAGTCGCGGTCGAGCCACTGACGGAGGACGCCATGAACCGATCCAGAATTCTCACTGCAGTGGGCATGACGGCCGCCGTCGCGCTCTTCACCGGCACGCTGGCCTCGGGCACCGAGAAGGTCGGCAAGCAGGAAGGTCTCTCCTGCACGGTCTGTCACGACAAGCCGGGCAGCAAGCTGCTCACCGACCAGGGGAAGTACTACGAGACGATGCGCACCCTCGCCGGCTTCGAGGATCTGAAGGCGACCTTTGGCGCCTGCACCAGCTGCCACGTCACCAAGCCGGGCTCGAAGAAGCTCACCGCCAAGGGCAAGGAGTTCCAAGACATGGTCGAGGACATGGAGGGCCTCGGCGCCTGGATGAAGGAGCACCATCCGACGCCGCCGGCGCCGGCAGAGCCGAAGCAGTGATTCCTGGCAGCTGAATGCGAGTCAGTGGCTCGCAGTAGTCGGCCACCCGCCTGCCGATGGCCGCCGTGAGCTCGACGAGCACCGCCGAGCTCACGATCCGCTCTGGCCGTCCGCCGCGATCCGCTGGTGGAGCTCGACCGCCTTGCCGCGACGCAGGCGGAGGTTCAGCATCTCGACGGCGATCGAGAACGCCATCGCGAAGTAGACGTACCCCTTCGGGATGTGGAACTCGAGCCCTTCGCCGAGTAGCGAAACGCCGATCAGGATGAGGAACGAGAGCGCCAGCATCTTGACCGTCGGATGTCGCCGCACGAAGTCGCTGATCGAGCCGGCGAAGAACAGCATCACCGCCACCGCGCCGATCACCGCCGCGATCATGACGCCGAGCTTGTCGGTCATGCCGACCGCCGTGATCACCGAGTCGAGCGAGAAGACGATGTCGAGTAGCAGGATCTGGGCGATGACGCCGGCGAACGCCGCCTTCGCCTTCGTCACGCGGTGGTGCTCCTCGCCCCCTTCGAGGCTGTCGTGCACTTCGAACGTCGACTTGGCGATCAGGAAGAGGCCGCCCAGGATGAGGATCAGGTCGCGTCCGGAAATCTCGTGCCCGAGAACGGCGAACAGCGGCGCCGTCAGCTTGGCGATCCAGGCGATCGACAGCAGCAGCAGGATGCGGATGACCATGGCGAGGCCCAGCCCGAGCTTGCGCGCCCTGCCGCGCTCGTGCTCCGGCAGCTTGTCGGCCAGGATGGCGATGAAGACCACGTTGTCGATTCCCAGAACGACTTCGAGCGCGAAAAGCGTCGCGAAGGCGATCCAGATCTGTGGGTCGGAAATCCATTCCATGGACAGTTCTCCGAAAGTCAGTTTCTATGCTGCGTCTCGAGCGATCTCACGACGGCGGCGGCGATCGTACCCTCACCTCGCTGCGCCCGCCGAGCGGAAGGAGTAGCTCGCAGCAGGCCCGCGTTGATGTGCTAACATCTGATGCGTGCGCACCACTCTGGATGTCGATGAGGATGTTCTGCAGGCCGTCAAGGAGCGCGCCCGGCGAGAAAAGCGCAGCGCGGGCGAGGTTCTGTCGGAGCTCGCGCGGGAGGCGCTGACGGGGAGCCTGCGGGGTGGAGAGATCGCCGAGACTCCAAGCTTCTACGGCTTCGAGCCGTTC
Source organism: Thermoanaerobaculia bacterium (assembly GCA_963788175.1). Taxonomy (GTDB): domain Bacteria; phylum Acidobacteriota; class Thermoanaerobaculia; order Multivoradales; family JAGPDF01; genus JAGPDF01. Next base: position 156,337 of record CAWBFZ010000008.1, on the reverse strand, counting down.
CCCCATCGGGGCCCGGCGATCTCGAATGCCGTCATCGACCAGCTGCGCGAGGACGAGCCCGAGTGAAGGGCGCTCCGCGCCGGCTCCGCGCGACGCTGGCGAGCCGGGAGAGTTTCGCCGTGAGGGCGCTGCTCGACGTCAACGTCCTCATCGCGCTGTTCGATTCGGATCACATCGATCACTCCCGGGCCCGCCTCTGGTTCGGGGCGGAGGTTCATCACGGCTGGGCTTCGTGCGCACTGACCGAGAACGGCTTCGTGCGGGTGGTCAGCCAGCCGCGGTATCCGAGCCCGGTGCCGACGGCGCTGGCGATCGCCCGCCTGGCGCGCGCCACGCAGAGCGAACACCATGAATTCTGGCCGTGCGCGTTGAGCCTGCTCGACGATCAGGTCTTCGATCGCTCGCGAATTCACGGCCCCCGCCAGGTCACCGACGCTTACCTTCTCGCGCTGGCGGTCGCCCATGGCGGCCGACTCGTGACCTTCGACCGCACGATCGCGCTCGAAGCGGTGGTCGGGGCGCGCGCGGTGAACCTCGTCGTACTCTGATCCGGATTCTCGCCGCAGTGCGGCGTAAAGGTCTCGCTGCCAGTGGTTTCCGCTCCTTCCTGGCGGCCGCTCTTGCCCTACCCGATGGTATAGTTCAGCTTGGCGGAGGCTCCAAAAGGGCACCCGAAAACGGTTGGGGGTGGCAAGGATGTCCGAATCCGGTTCTTCCAGCACCACGGAAGTTCAGATCTTCGGCGCCACGTACCACATCCGGGGGGGCCACGACGGGGGCAATCTGGCCGATCTGGCCGCTCAGGTCGACCGCAGGATGCGCGAGTTGGCGGGTCACGCCGTATCGGCGGACACCGGCAAACTAGCCATTCTCGTGGCGCTGAACCTGGCGGATGAACTCTCCCGGCGCGAGCAACAGGCGGCGGGGGAGCGGAGCGAGATCGAGACGCGGGTGATGGAGCTGACAGAGAGGCTCGAGGAAGTCCTGAAGGCCTGACTTCCACGACGCTTCGAGCAGCCTAGGAAGGGTAGCACCAGAGACACTTAGCGGCATCCTCTGAGGGGACCGTGACGAGCCGACGCACTGTAGAACCAACATTGCTACTCAGGGAGTCCGATATCCGCGCGGCCCGTGCCTGCCCGGCTTCGACCGGGACGCTGAAGGCCGCTCATGAGGACACCCACCTGACGCGTTTCAGGTTCTAAACGCAGCGTCTCGCGCGGTTCCCTCAGAGGGTGCCACTGGCCTTCCGGCACTCTGCATCGCGGCCTCGCCCCGATACGCATCATGATTGTGGGGTGAGCTCATGATTCCGGCTCTATGGATCGCGGTCGCCGCGATCGTCATCACTGCAGCCGTGCTGGTCTACGGGTGGTCGCGGATTCGCCACGCCGGCGAGAAGCGTCTCGCCGAGGCCGAGCGCGAAGCCACCCGCATGCGCGAAGAGGCGCGGCGGGACAGCGAAGCCAAGCTCAAAGAGGGCGAGCTCGCGGCCAAGGAAAAGCTCCTCCAGGCCCGTACCGAGTTCGAAACCGCGTCGCGCGCCCGCCGCGGCGAGCTCGAGACCCTCGAACGCCGCCTCACCCAGAAGGAAGACAGCCTCGACAAACGCCTGGGTGAGCTCGATCAGCGCGACAAGGAGCTCGTCGTCCGCGACCGCACCCTCACCGGGCGCGAGAAGGAGGTCGGCGGCAAGGAGGCCGAGGCCGCCCGTTTGGTCGCCGAGCAGAGGAACCGCCTCGAGCAGATCGCCGGCCTGACCGCCCAGCAGGCCAAGGACGAGCTCACTCGTGGACTCGAGAACGAGGCGCGCATCGATGCCGCCCATCTGGTCAAGCGCATCGAGGACGAGGCCCGCGAGCAGGGCAACCGCAAGGCGCAATGGCTGATGGGGCTCGCCGTGCAGCGGCTGGCTTCGGACTACATCTCGGAGACCACGGTCTCGGTCGTCGAGCTGCCGAGCGACGAGATGAAGGGCCGGATCATCGGCCGCGAGGGGCGCAACATCCGCGCCCTCGAGCTTGCCACCGGCATCGACCTGATCGTCGACGACACCCCCGAAGCGGTGATCCTCTCCGGCTTCGATCCGTACCGCCGCGAGATCGCCCGCGTCTCCCTCGAGCGTCTGATCGCCGACGGTCGCATCCATCCGGCGCGTATCGAGGAGGTCGTGGAGAAGGTCAAGGCGGAGTTCGAGCAGCGCATCCAGCAGGAGGGCGACGCCGCCCTCCTCGAGCTCAAGATTCCCGGCATGCACCCCGAGCTGGTGAAGCTCATGGGCCGGCTGCGCTACCGCTACTCGTATGGGCAGAATGTCCTGCAGCACTCGAAGGAGGTCGCCTTCCTCGCCGCGACCATGGCGGCGGAGCTCAAGGTCAACGTCACCATCGCCAAGCGTGCGGGTCTGCTGCACGACATCGGCAAGGCGATCGACCGTGAGGTCGACGGCACTCATGTCCAGCTGGGCATCGAGCTGCTGCGCAAGTACGGCGAGTCGGAGGATGTCGTGCACGCCATGGCCTGCCATCACGGCGACTTCGATCCGCAGACCGTCGAGGCGGTGCTGGTCACCGCCTCCGACGCCCTCTCGGCGGCGCGGCCCGGCGCCCGACGGGAAGTCCTCGAGACCTACGTCAAGCGGCTCGAGAAGCTCGAAGAGATCGCCAACAGCTTCAAGGGCGTGCAGAAGAGCTTCGCCATCCAGGCCGGCCGCGAAGTGCGGATCATCGTCGACAGCGGCAAGATCGGCGACGAGCAGGCGATCTGGCTGTCGAAGGACATCGCCAAGCGGATCGAGGCCGAGCTCACCTACCCCGGCGAGATCCGGGTCACCGTCATCCGCGAGACGCGCGCCGTCGAGTTCGCGCGATGAAGCTGCTGTTCGTCGGCGACGTGATCGGCAAGCCCGGGCGGCAGGCGTTGAAACGCCTGCTCCCGAAGATGGTCGACGAGCACCGCGTCGACTACGTCGTGGTCAACATCGAGAACATGGCCGGCGGCTTCGGCGTGACGCCGGAGACCCTGGCCGAGCTCGACGAGCTGCCGATCCATGCCCTCACCACCGGCAACCATGTCTGGGACAAGAAGGAGGTTCTCGACATGCTGGTGCACGAGCCGCGGCTCGTGCGGCCGGCGAACTATCCGGAGGGCACTCCGGGGCGCGGGATCCACGTCGGCGAGACCTCGGCGGGGGTCCCTGTGGCGACGATCAACCTCGAGGGCCAGGTCTTCATGAAGAACCTCGATTCGCCCTTTCGCGTCGCCGATCGCCTCCTCGCCGATCTCGACAAGAAGATCAAGGTCGTCTTCGTCGATTTTCACGCCGAAGCGACGAGCGAGAAGCAGGCGCTGGGCGTCTATCTCGATGGCCGGGTGAGCGGCGTCGTCGGCACGCATACCCACGTGCCGACCGCCGACCACCGAGTGCTGCCGCTGGGGACCGCCTTCCTGACCGACGCCGGGATGACCGGACCGTATGAAGGAGTGATCGGGTTCCGCTCCGATCGCGTGCTGCAGCGCTTTCTCACCCAGATGCCGGCCGCGTTCGAGGTCGCCAAGCGCGACGTGCGGCTCGCCGGAGTACTCATCGACATCGACGAGTCCACGGGCCGCGCCCGCGGCATCGATCGCTTTCTGGTGCCGGACGCAGGAGCCTAGAGCCATGGCCGCAAGACAACCCGCTATCGAGGCCCTTCGGGCCGCGCCGGGACGCAAGAAGCTCTCGGTCATCGTCACTACGTTCAACGAGGAGATCAACGTCGCCGAGTGTCTCGAGTCGGTGCTCTGGGCGGACGAGATCGTGCTCGTCGATTCATTCTCCACCGACCGCACGGTGGAGATCGCCCGCACCTTCCCGATCACCGTCCTCCAGCGCCAGTATTTCGGCTCGGCCGCGCAGAAGAACTGGGCGCTCGACCGGGTGCAGCACGAGTGGGTGCTGATCATCGACGCCGACGAGCGGGTGCCCGAGGCGCTGGCGCGCGAGATCCTCACCGTGCTGGCGAGCGAACCCGCCATCGACGGCTTCTACATCCGGCGCGAGAACATCTTCATCGACAAGGTGATCCGGCACTCGGGCTGGTCGACCGACAAGGTGGTGCGCCTCTTCCGGCGCGACAAGGGTCGCTATCCGAACCGGCGCGTGCATGCTGACCTCGAGATCGCCGGTCCTGTACCGGTGCTCAAGAACCCCTTCCTGCACTACACCTTCCGCACCTTCGACCAGTATTTCGGCAAGTTCCTGAACTATGCCGAGTGGGGCGCCGCACAGGCCTTTCGCGATGGCCGTCGCGCCGGGCTGGTGGAACTGATTCTGCGCCCATGGTGGCGCTTCATGCGCACCTACATCTTTCAGTTGGGCATCCTCGACGGCATGCACGGCCTGGTGCTGTGCTCCCTGCAGTCGTTCGGCGTCTTCCTGAAGTACGCGCGCCTCTGGGAATACCGCATCCGGGAGGCGCGCGGCGAAAAAGTCGCCCTGCCTGCTTTCGACGACAGCGAAGCGACCTGGAAGCGTCCGGCCGACGCCGACGCGCCGGTCGAAGAGGATCCGCGCTAGGGAGCGGGTTGCGGCGCCGGGTATCCGGTTGCGAGCAGCACGTAGCCGTCCTCACGCTCCGCATCGCGAGCCACCTCGCCCAACGGCAGCGGCGTGGCGAGCTCGGCGAGGGCCGGCCGGGTGATCAGCAGCCAGACCCTCCCCTCCTGCCGCGCGAAGGTCTGGAGCTCGACCTCCGAGGCCGGGGTCTCGGCGTAGCGCCGGGTGTGAAAGACGAATCGCGGATCGAGGCGAGGATAGATGGCGTAGGGCTCGCCGGGCGCGGCGAGCTCGACGAGCTTCTGGGAGAGCGGCCGGGCGCTCTTGACCCGGTCGAAGCGCGGCAGGACGAGCAGCACCGCGGCGAGGCCGGCGGCGCCCATGCTGGTGGCGAGTGCGCCCACCAACCGCCCCGGGTGGCCGCGACGGCCGAGCAGCCAGGCGGCAATGGCGCCCGCGAAGAGCAACCCGACCAGCAACGCGATTTCCCCGAACAGCCCTGGACCGAGCGGCTCGAGGTCGGCGAGGAGCTTGGCCGCGCGGTCGGGGCGCTGGCGCTGAACGACGATCCAGGCTACCGGGATCGCCGCGAAGAGCGCCGCGAGGAGGGCCGCGGGCACCAGCGCGAAGCGCCGGAGGCGGCCCCAGCTCGCGGCGATCTCGCTGAACGACCAGGCCACGATCATCGCCATCGCCGGGAACATCTGCAGTACGTACACCGTGCGCTTGGCCGGCGAGAGGCTGAAGAAGAGCACCGTCACCGCCATCCAGCAGAACGCGAAGAGGTAGCCGCGGCGCTCCTCCGCTGTCGCCCGGCGCCAGCCCAGCCAGAGGGCGCCCGGAAGGAAGAAGAACCACGGGAGGAAGTCCGCCGGCACCGTCGTCAGGTAGTAGTAGAACGGCTGAAAGTGGTGCCAGGGGTCGGCGTAGCGGGTGACGTTCTGCTTGACGACCATGGTCTCGAGGTAGCTCACGCCGCCGGTCACCGCCGCCGGTACGAGCCAGAGCAGCACGACGCCGGCCCAGATCGCCAGCCCCGAACCGATGCGCATCTCGCGCAGGCGCGAACGCTCGCGCGTGAGGACTGCGAAGGCGAGAATCGAGAGCAGCGGCGGCAGCAGTCCCACCGGCCCCTTGGCGAGCGTCCCGAGGCCGGCGGCGACGAAGAAGAGTCGGAAGAAGCCGGGGCGGTGCTCGACCCAGCCGCGGACGAAGAAGTACATCGCCAGCGTGACGAGCGCCAGCAGAAGCATGTCGATCTGCCCGACCCGCGCCTGCCAGAGGATGCGTCCCGAAGTGGCGAGAATGGCGACCGACCACCAGGCCACCCGGCGGTCGAAGAGCCTCCGCGCCATGCCGAAGAGGAGGTAGAGGGTGACGATGGCGGCGGCGAGCGAGGGCAGCCGGGCGGCGACCGGGCCGACTTCGCCGGTCGCCAGCGATGCGGCGGCGATCGACCAGAACAGGAGAGGAGGTTTCTCGGAGTAGATTCTGCCGTTCAGGTGCGGAACGAACCAGTCGCCGCCGGCGCGCATCTCGCGCGTGACTTCGGCATAGCGCGGCTCGTCCGGATTCCACAGGTCGCGGCCGCCGATCCCCGGCAGAAAGAGTACGAGTCCGAGGATCAAGAGCCCCAGACGCTCGAAGAGGCTCATCGCGAAAGCTCCGCGCTCGTCTCGACCGCCTCGGCCGTCTTGATGATCTGAACCATCTCGAGATTGCCGCGCGGAATCCAGCGCGTGCGCATCCAGCGCACCGCCATCAGATCGGCCAGGGCGCGAAAGAGCCGGTTGCCGATGCCGTATTTGGCGGTGCCGTGCAGGCGCGGCCGGTGGTTCACCGGGATCTCCGCCAGCCGGGCGCCGTTCCAGCGCGCCAGGGTCGGCAGGAAGCGGTGCATGCCGGTGAACATCGGCAGACCCGCGAGGACCTCGCGGCGATAGGCCTTCAGCGAGCAGCCGACGTCGCTCACCTGCTCGTCGGTCGCCCAGTTGCGCACCGCGTTCGCCACCCGCGACGAGATCCGCCGCACCCAGCTGTCCTGCCGCCGTCGGCGGATGCCGGAGACGGCGTCGCAGTCGCTCGCGGCGGGCGAATCTCCCAGACGGGCGAGGAGCGCCGGGATGTCGGCGGGGTCGTTCTGCAGGTCGGCATCGAGGGTGACGACGATGGCGCCGCGCGCCGCCGCGAAACCGGCGGCGAGGGCGGCTGACTGGCCGGCGTTCCGGCGGTGGCGGAGGATTCGCACGGTAGGGTCCCGGGCGGCGAGCGCGGCCAGGACCGCAGCGCTCGCGTCGGTCGAGCCGTCGTCGACGAACAGGCTCTCCCAGCTCCTCCCCGTGGGCTCGAGCGCCCGGCGGATCTCCGCCGCGAGCACGGGGAGGTTCTCCGCTTCGTTGTAGAGCGGGATCACCAGCGAGAGGTGCGGCGCGGGCTCCGGCCTCACTCCCAGGTCACTCCCAGGCTTTCCAGGGCGCGCGGCCCGTCTTCCAGAGCTCGTTGAGATGCAGCCAGTCGCGATAGGTGTCCATCGGGTGCCAGAAGCCCTCGTGGACGAAAACCGAGAGCTCGCCGTCGCGCGCCAGCTTCTGCAACGGCTCGAGCTCGAGGAAGGTCCCGGGGTCGTCGCCCAGGTAGTCGAAGACCCGGCGGTTGAAGACGAAGAAGCCGCCCGAGACGACGCCCTCGGCGACCGTCGGCTTCTCGTTGAACTCGACCACCTTGCCGCCGTCGACCTTCATCTCGCCGTAGCGCGAGGTCGGGTGGACGCCGGTGACCGTGGCGATCCGCCCCTGGGCGCGGTGGAAGGCGATCAGGGCGTCGAGATCGACCGTGCCGACCGCGTCGCCGTAGGTGAAGCAGAAGTCCTCGGCGTCGACGTAGCTCTGCACCAGCTTCAGCCGGCCGCCGGTGCCGCTGTCGGCCCCGGTCTCGGCGCAGGTGACCTGCCAGTCCTCCTCACCGACCTGATTGTGGAAGCGGACCTCCGGCGGGTCGCCCTGCATCGAGACCGTGAAGTCGCGCCGGCGCTCGTGGTAGCGCAGAAAGTACTCCTTGATGACCCAGCTCTTGTAGCCGAGACAGAGGATGAAGCGCCGGAAGCCCCTCCTGCCGTAGAGCTTCATGATGTGCAGGAGGATCGGCTGGTCGCCGATCTCCACCATCGGTTTGGGCACGTTGTCGGTGTGCTCGCGCAGGCGTGTGCCCTGTCCGCCGCAGAGGATGACGACCGGCATGCCGGCGATTTCGGTGGTCGCAGCTGTGGAAGAGTGCGCTGCCGGTTGCTGCCCGTCCTTGCGTCGCTCCTGCATCGTGCCTCCCTGACTCGATCGGGAAATCAGTCGGCGGTGCGCGAGAGTCCGGCGAGGATCCTCCGCGCCACGATCTCGATTCCACTCGGTGCATTGTAGACGCTTGGCGGGCCAGAATGGGATGCCGGGCCGACTCTGCCGTATGATCATTCCGCTTGCGACCCGCCCCGATTCTCGTCACCGGTGCCTCTGGATTCCTTGGCGCGCATCTCGTTCGCGCTCTCGTCGCGGCTGGTTGCCGTGTCGACGCGGTCTCGCGTTTGCCGCAGAAGGAGTCTGCGCCGAACCTCCGCTGGTGGCAGGCCGACCTCGCCGTCGCCGGGGAGATCGAACGAGTCCTCGCCGGGTCTGCCCCCGAGATCGTCTTTCATCTCGCGAGTCTGGTCTCCGGCACGCGCGATCTCGAGCTCGTGCTGCCCGCATTTCACGCCAACCTCGAGAGTACCGTCCGGTTGCTGGTGGCCGCGACCGCCGCGCGCTGCCGGCGGATCGTGCTCGCCGGCTCGATGGAAGTGCCGGATGCCGCCGCCGAGGCGCCGGGGTCGCCTTATGCGGTCGCCAAAGGCGCCGCAGCGCTCTATGGTCGCTTCTTCCACTCGCTCTATGGAACGCCGGTGGTGTCGGCCCGCATCTTCATGGTCTACGGCCCCGGGCAGGTCGATCATCGCAAGGTTGTTCCGTACTCGATCCTTTCCGCGCTCCGGGGCGAGGCGCCGCGGCTCACGAGCGGCGCGAGGCCGGTCGACTGGATCTTCGTCGACGACGTCATTGCCGGCCTTCTCGCTCTGGGCGAAGTGGCGGAAATCGAAGGCGAGACCTTCGATCTCGGCAGCGGCGAGCTGGTGACCGTCCGGCAGATGGTCGAGAAAATCTGTCATGCGCTTGCAGCTCCGGCGCCCGAGATCGGCGCGCTCACCGACCGGCCGCTCGAACCGATCCGCCGGGCGAACATCGCCAAGAGCGCCGGCCGGCTCGGCTGGCGTCCGCGCGTGAGCCTCGAAGAAGGGCTGCACCGGACGATTGTCGGACTGCGCGGTGAGCTCGCAGCCGGCAACTCGGCCAAGCGCTGACGGGAATCCCGCGCGGGCAGTGGTGGCGGTTTCAGAGCAGCTGGCGATGAAGGTCCAGCGGCGAGCGGTGGTAGCTGTGGCGGCGTACAGGCCGACCGAGCTGCAGCAGCTCGGGGACGGTGACGAAGCGAAAGCTCGCGGCAAGGCTGGTGAGCAGAGTATCGAGGGCCTGGCAGGTGGGGCCGCGGTCGCGGAAGCGTTCTTCCTGGGTGGTGAAGAGGGAATCGTGAAACAGCACGATGCTTCCCCTGCGCAGGCGACGCAGGACGCGTTCGACGAGGATGTCCGATGCGTCGTCGCGCCAGTCCTCGGCGAAGACATCGGCGAGGACCACCTGGTGGCCGCAACGGAGCGCGTCGAGGCGCGAAGCGAGGCTCTGATCGGCATAGGGCGGCCGGAAGAGCCGGGCGCCGTGAGGCGCCATGGCGTCGGCGCACCAACGGATCTGCGCGCGGCGAAACTGGCCGCCGATGCGGCGGAACGAAGGGTGGTCCCAGGAGTGGTTGGCGATGACGTGCCCGGCTTCGACCATCCGGGCCAGCAATTGCGGGAACTGGCGAACACGCTTGCCGATGACGAAGAACGTTCCGCGCGCGCCGTGGCGCTCGAGCACATCGAGAATGGTCGGCGTCCATTGGGGATCAGGGCCGTCATCGAAAGTCAGCGCGATGGCGGGTTCGTGTGTGGCCACCCGGATCACCGTCCCCAGCGGCAGGGCGCTCCAGGAAATCAACCGTCTCGCGAACTCCCTGGCGCGCTCTTGCCCGCAAGCAAGTCGTGCTTCGTAGGGGAGCAGGAAGCGATCTCGGCTCAAGACCCGAGAACGCTCATTTGGCGAAAGACGGCAGCCGGCAGCGATGCGAGTGGCGGGCGAGAGCCATGGTCGTGATGATACAACCGGATGGACCCGCTGGTCGGGGTCCGAGTCGAAGACGACTGGTAGGCTCATAGCCTGTGTCGACCTCTCCGCGAGTGTCCGTCGTCGTCCCCTGCCTGAATGCCGCGCGCTGGCTTCCGGAGCAGCTGTCCGCCCTCGCTGACCAACGATTCGCCGAGCCTTTCGAAGTGATTGTCGCCGACAACGGTTCGATGGATGGTTCCCAGGCACTCGTCGAGGCTTTTCGCTGCCGCCTGCCGGGGATCCGATTCGTCGACGCTTCGGCTCGTCGAGGTCAGGCTTACGCCCGAAATCTCGGTGCGCAGGTGGCCTTGGGCGACAAACTTCTTTTCGTGGATGCCGACGATGCCGTCGGGCCCGGCTGGGTGGGGGCGTTGGCGAGCGCGCTCGACGAGCACGGTTTCGTCGCCAGCCGGTTCGACCTGGCGGGCCTCAACTCGCCCTGGGTGCTCGAGTCGCGGGACAATCCTCAGGAGCGCGGGCTCAATCCCTATACCTACCCGCCGTACCTGGACCACGCTGGCGGTAGCGGCCTGGGAGTGCTCCGGGCGATCCACGAGGCGGTGGGCGGTTTCGACGAAACCATGCCGGCACTGGAAGATACCGACTACTGTTGGCGCATCCAGCGCGCGGGCACGCCGCTGGTTTTTGTCCCGGACGCGGTGGTGCAGGTGCGACTCCGTCACGACCTCGGCGGGATGTTTCGCCAGGCGCTCTCGTACGGCGAGCACAACGTCGCGATCTACAAGAAGTACCGACCTCTGGGGATGCCACGGCTCGGTCTCACGGGAGCCTTGGCCCGCTGGGCCAAGCTCACGCTCTCGCTGCCGGGTTTGCTGACGGCGGCTCGCAGGCCGCGCGTAGTGTGGCAGCTGGGCTGGCGCCTGGGACGCTTGCGCGGTTGCGTGAAGTATCGCGTGAGCGCGCTCTAGTGCGCTCCGCTCGCGGTGCGTTTCAGAGATAACTGAAGAGACCCACGGCGCCAAGCAAACGGCGACAGCCTGGTGCACCTGTTCACCGAAACTGAAGAACCTCCATTCGTCAGATGAAGCCGCTCGGAGGAGGAGCGCAGGCTCAGGTAGGATCAAATCATGCACTCAGGATTCCGCTGGTGGAACGGTGGCCTCGGCGCGCTGTTACTGGCCCTCGCAATTGCGGGATGCCAGTCTGATACGACAAAAGTCGAACAGGAGCAAGCGGGCGAGGAGATTGCCGAGCAGGCGCGCATCGACGAGCTGCGTTCGCTGCCGTATCTGACTTACGCGAAGAAACCCGCCGGGGAGGGTGAAGAGAGCGGTGTGGTGCGCTACGAGTCCGCGCGGTCCTGGCCCGGTTACAACCTCTACACAATTCGTGGAATGTGCCGGGCTGATCTGGTCGACATGCGCGGGCGAGTGGTCAATTCCTGGAGCGACACACTGTGCCAGCGATGGGCGCAGGCCGAGCTGCTGCCAGAGGGAGACCTTCTCGTCGTCGGACGAGAGACGAAGCGGAAACGCTATCTGCTCAGATTGTCGTGGCAGGGAGAGGTCATTTGGAAGAAGTACATCCCGAGCCACCACGACATCGAGCGCACGCCCAACGGGACCCTGCTCGCGCTCACCTTGACGAATCGCCGTGTCGTGCTGAACGAGAAGGAGCGCCTGATCGTGGACAACCTCCTGTCCGTGCTCGACGAGTCCGGCGAGGTCGTGGAATCTCGGTCTCTTTTCGACATTCTCAGCGCGGATTCCGCCCAACGCGCGCTCGTCGACAACCGGGCGCGCGAGGGCAAAGCGAACGACCTCCTGCACGCGAATTCGGTCGAATGGATGCGTGAGAAGCACCTCTTCGGCACATCACCCCTCTATAGCGCGGATCACGTTCTCGTCTCGCTACGGCATCAGGACATCGTGGCGATCGTCGACTGGAAGCAGCGAAGGCTCGTCTGGTGGTGGGGGCGGGACGAGCTTTCTGGTCCCCATGACGCGACGCTCCTGGAAAACGGCCAGATCCTGATCTTCGACAACGGCCTCGGGCGTGGGCAGTCGCGCATTGTCCAGATCGATCCGGCCAGCAATCGCATCGTCTGGCAGTACGAAGCCGATCCGCCAGAGAGTTTCTACTCGAGCGCGCTCGGGAGCTCTCAGCGGCTCCCGAACGGCAACACACTGATCTCCAACTCCGAGAGCGGCGAGGGGTTCGAAGTCACTGCCCAGCGGGAAGTTGTCTGGAAGTTCGTCACGCCGCACCAGAACTCCCAGCACCAACGCGCAACGATCGTCCGAATGAAGCGCTACGATCCGGGTGTCATCGAACCACTCCTGCGCGCTCGGAAGGCCGGCTAGCACACCATTTAGGAATCGACGCCGCTCAGCTCATCGCGGTGATCGGGTGGTCGCTAGTTGTCGATGTAGCCGAGTGCCTCGAGGTCCTTGCGGAGCTTCCCGTCTTCCGTTGGCTCCTGCTTGTCCTCGACGAGCGAGCCACCCGCGGCGATGCGCCGCTGCTCGGCGTAGAGATTGCCAACGAGGCGGGGAAAGTCGGGCGCGATGTTCGTGCTCTCCGCGGCGTCGCGGATGAGGTCGTAGAGTTCAGTCTCGGCCGGCGCCTGAGGGTCGGGCTGCGAGTGTGCCGGCCCCTGGGGAACAATGAGCTTGAAGCGCTCCCCGCGCAGCGACTTCTTCTGGACCTTCATCATGTAGAGGCTTTCGCCCAGGAGCGGACGCTGAGGCAGCCGCTCGCCGCGCAAGAGCGGAAGCAGCGAGCGCCCTTGAACATCGGCCGGGACCTCGAAGTGCAGGAGCTCGAAGAGCGTCGGTACGAGATCGATGAGTCCGACTTGATCTTCGATCACCGCTCGAGCTCCGTTCGCCGCCGGGAAGGCGGGAGCGTAGTCTCGACGCAGCCCGGGCGGCAACCAGACGATCAGCGGTACGTGCAGCAAGTCGTCGTAGAGCGACTGACCGTGGCGCCACACCCCGTGCTCCCAGAACTCCTCACCGTGATCGCTGGTGATGACGATGATCGAGGTGTCGAGCACGCCTTCTTGCTCGAACAGCGCGAAGAGCTTGGCGAGCTGTTCGTCGGTGTACGCCAAGTCACCGTCGTAGAGAGCTTCCACGTAGTCTTTCTCGTCCTGCGTCGTGTCTTTGCGGATTCGACCGCGGTCATTGTGTCCGAAGTAAAGCTTGACCCGTCCCTTCGGCAAGGGTGCGGCGAACCTCAAGTCGGTGTAAGGATCGTGGATCTCATAAGTGTGAAGGAACAGGAAAGTCTGCCGATCGGGACGTTCCCGGAGAAGCTCGAGAACGGACTCGGGATGATGAAGCCACAGTTCCGCCTGATAGGTCTCGAAGCCGGTCGCGAAGCCGAACTGCTTGTCGAGCTGCCCGCCGCCGACGATCGCGACCGTTCGCAAGCGGCGCTGCCAGAGCCGAAAGGCGAGGAATTGCTGCTCGCCCTTGGTGAACGAGGGATAATTCCCGGAGAACATCGCGCGGTGGGACGGCTTGGTCCAGGGAGCTTGGGAGATAGCTTTGGCGAAGCGGAGGCTGCGCGCCGCGAACGCGTCGAGGGCCGGCGTTGTGGGTCGCCGTTCGTAGCCGTAGCTCCCGAGGCGATCTGCACGCAGCGTGTCCAGACTGATGAGAATCAGGTTTGGACCTAGTCGACGCCGCGGTTTCCATGTCACTTCCGGCGCCGCCCATCCGACCCACGCCGACGAACCGCCTTCGGAGGAGAGCTCGAGCTCGAATCTCCCGGCGCCGAGCTCGCCGAGCGCCACCGAGACGCTTTCCCAGTTCGTGCCGGCGGCCGGAACGAGGCTCTTGTCGAGCAGCGTCGTGGAGCCGCGGCGGCCACGCGCCGACACGCGGAAGCGAACCGGAGTTTCATCGCCCGCCTGAGCCCAGCCCGCCAGGCCGACGCGCAGAGTCGCGTCCGCCCCGATTTCCAGGTCGAAGCGATACCGGGTGCCGGCGGCGCCGAAGAAACCCGAGCGCAGATCGTAGCCGTCAGGCCCCGGCAGAAAGGCCGAGCGGGAATACGGTCCGGGATCGGGAACGTCGAGTGTCGTGGCGGAGAGCTCGAGAGACTTTGGCGGCGGGAGGTCTGGCGTCGGGGAATCGATCGTTGGGTTGAGCTCGGTCAGTCGAACGACTCCCGGGTGCTCTTCGATGCGCGACTGGCACGCGGTCAACAGCAGGACTACAAGGGGGACGAGGCAATTGCGGCAAGCAGCGTGCGTGGAGCGCATGAATAATCAGTTTAACCGAAGCAGATCGGGAGTCAAAGGCGAGGCCGAAAGGTCCGTGTAGAGCTAGTTGCCGTGCTTCTCCGCTGCGCGGGGTGACTGCCAGAGCACGAGCTCCAGCTCCGGGGTGATGCCCGAGGGCGCGCGAAGTCGGACCGTGGCGCCCGAGAGGTGGCGAGCCAGTCGCTCCGTGCCGACGTGCTGCCAATCTCGTCTGGCCGCCGAAATCGGGAGAAGCGCGACGCGCTCTTCGGCCACGATGAGCTCGGCCGATCCTTCGGAGATTCGGACACGACCATTCACCGTGAAGGCGTCGTGGGCCGGTAGCTCCTGCGGTAGCTGGGTTTCGAGCCAGCCGTCTGGTCGCTCTGCGAACTCGAGTGCCACCGGCTCGCCGCTGCGCAGCCAGGGCAGACAGCCGTCCCACGGCGGGTCCGTGCTCTGGACGAAGGAGGAGACCATGTTCTGCGGGGCGTGGCGGCGCAGTTGAAACTGGCGAGAGAGGCGCAGTTCGAGAGCTTCCGAAAGGCCACCGTACCCGGCGACGCAGTCGAGACGCGCGAGGCGTTGTGGGTCGCCGAGCAGCGCATCGTCGAGCTCGATGATCGTGGGTGGGGGACCGCCCCAGCCCGAGCTCGCGAACCTGGCGGCCTCCTGCTCTCCCCCGCTCCAGCCGATAATGCGACTGTAGCCGCCCCCGAGCGCGGTCCTGAGCTCTCTTGCCTGACTCTCCGCGAGCTGCGGGGTTACCTGGCCGGCAGTGTAGAGAGTGATCGTCGCGCTGCCGAAGACGGCTACACCGAGAGCGAGCAGATAGGCTGCCCGCTTGCTGCGCTGGCCGATCCAGGCGGCGCAGGTGCCAAGACCGTGGCCGGCGAAGGAGGCCGCGAACGGCAGCACCTGGAGGAGGAGGTTCTCTTTGGGATAACGGGTCGAGGCACTCACGGCGACAAGATAGACCGTCGGAAAGGCGAGCCAGAGGAGCAGCGTCAAGCGCGAGCGCGAGTCGAAGGCCTCGCTGCGCGCGCGGCGCAGCGCGAGGACCAGTCCGAACAAGGCCGCCGACCCGAAGAGCGGCCCGAGGAAGGGCGGCAGGAAGAGCTTCGTGGTCATTGTGCCGAGCATCTCGAGGAAGTTCAGGTCCTGGCTGCGTTGTGCCCACTGCTGCTCGACCCGACCCAAGTAGTAGAGCGCTTCGCTCGGCCAGGGATTGAGCAGAAGGAGCGAGATCCCGGTAAGGGTCGCGGCCTCGAGCGCGAGACGAAGTCTCCGCGGCCATCGGGCGGCCGCCAGGCAAGCGATTCCGACTGGCACGGCGCCGAGCACGCCGTTGAGCTTGGCCGCGCCCGCCGCGCCGACGAGCAGCGCGGCCAGCAAGAGAGCACGCTCGCGACCGCTGGTCACGAAGCGCTCGAGAGGCAGAAACAACGAGACGGTCAACAGGAGGAGTAGCGCGTCAGGCTTGAACTCTGCGTTGCCGCGCGTGAACCAGGGGCTCGACGCGAGCACGATGGCTGCGAAGTCGGCA
Organism: Thermoanaerobaculia bacterium; assembly: GCA_963788175.1. Classification (GTDB taxonomy): domain Bacteria; phylum Acidobacteriota; class Thermoanaerobaculia; order Multivoradales; family JAGPDF01; genus JAGPDF01. The sequence continues at coordinate 140,759 of CAWBFZ010000008.1, read as the reverse complement.
CTGCGCTCGTTCCAGAGGCGCCTGCAAAACGCATGCAGAACAACGAGCGATAGGCAACCGAAGAGGATCCCGAAAGCACGAGCGATTCGAATGCCGAGCCGGGTCGGTCGTCCGGTCGGTTCGAATACCTGGAAACGGTCGCTGCCGAGCGTTCGGCCGACGCGATCGATGGCGAGCAGCGTCGCGGCCTGGGGGGCGTAGGAGAGGGGCGCGTACCAGAAGTAGGAGGATGGAATCGGGCTCCCGTCCAGGTAGATCCGGCGCACATTTTCGAGCGTGAAGCGTTCGTCGTAGAAGTAGTCCCCGATTCCCTTCGCGGCGATGAGCCAGCCGCCCGTGACGACGTGGAGCGCGAGCGCGAGCGCAAGGGCCCAAGTGCAATACGGTCTCAGTCCTCGATCGCGATGCTGTTCCGGCGCTAGCACCAACGGATCTTCATTTCAGGCGGCGGTTGCGGCGAGCGTGGCGCGCACCTTGTCGAGGTCGAGGCCGTGGAACCCCCGGCGGCGGCCGGCTTCGAGCACGCGGCGAGCAGCGGCCGGGCGGTCGCGATGCAGCTCGAGCATGGCGCGCGCCGCCCAGACGTTCGCCCGCATGGGGCGCTCGACCAGGCCGAGCGAGCGTTCGAACGCGGCGTCGATCTCGTCGTCCGCGAAATCCTCCAAGGCGAGCGGCGCGAGTCGGTCGGGGGGAATCGCCTGCTCCAGCCGGAACACCATCGACCCCGAGTAGGGTACATGCAGGACCGGCGCAAAGTAGTTGCGCAGGCGCCAGTGCGACAGGTGCACCCACGGGGTGAAGAAGTGCGCGAAGTCCTGCTCGACGAGGTAGCCCTGCCCGGGGACGAGATGCGGAAGAAAGTCGCGGCGAATGCTGTTGCCGAGCTCGAGCGTCTTCGCGGCGTCGTTGAAGACCAGCGCGAGCGGCCGACCCGACGGCCAGCCGACGCGGTTGAGGTCGCCGGGGTGAGTCGTGACCAGCCCTCGCCAAGGGGCGATGCGCCGCTCGAACTCCGGGAGGAAGCTCGAGCCCGGAGCGAGGCGGCCGGCAAGGCTCGTGCCGGCAAGCGTGTCCTCCATCCAGGTCTCCCAGAGGAAGAGATCGAAGGCCTGGATCCGGCCATTCCGCTCGCCGACGGCCGGGTTCTCGGCGAGCCCCTGGGCGAGCGGAATGGTGGCGGAGCCGAACCAACAACCGAGGTCGGCGATCTCGCCCACGCCGCGGTAGTCGTGGCGGGCAAAGCTGTAGAGCCACGACTGCTCTTCCCGGGTCGTCATACCCAGCAGATCGCCGACCGGCGGGCGCGACTTCAGGAACTCGTGGCGGGGGAACTGGAGGGCGACGGCCCGGCGCGACTGATGCGCGAGCATGCGGCCGAAGGCGAGAGGTCCTTGGCGGGCGAGAAGGCGAAAGCTGCGGACCGCATCGCGGACGAGACGCATCCAGAAATCATATCTGGTTCGAGTCCGGGAGGCCTCGACGCGCATGGATTCGCAGGCAGCGACGCAGCCTCACGGACCCGGCGCTCCGCCGGGCGCTACCCTTGCCCTGCACCGGTCTTGCGGAAGAACACCAGGAATCGGTTGCCGAACCGCCACCAAAACCAGGCGAGGCTGAGCCCACCTGCCAGGGCGGAAAAGCCGAAGCGGAGCCAAGGGTGATCCCCTGCCGCCCACCAGGCTAAGGCGAAGAGGGGAATCGGCGCGCAGTAAACACCGACCAGATCGAGCATCAGCCTGGCCAGTCCGCCGCGGTCGATCCTCGCCATGGACCAGATCAGGATCGGTGCGCCGAGCGGCAGGAAGTTGGCCCAGGCCATGCCCAGCGGGCCATAGCGGTGCGACAGCCAGAGGCCGCCGAGAACGAGCGCGGCGAAATGGAGAACCAGCGACAGGATGCGGTCGAAATCGCGATGCCGGGAGACCAGCAACTCGCCGCCGAAGCGGCCCAGAGGATCGACGAGAGGGGCGAAGGCGAGCAGGCGCAGGAGACCCGCATTATCGCTGTAGCGCTCGCCGCCCAGGATCTGGACGACGAGATCGGCGTTCAGAAAGAGGAAAAGCGCCGCCGGAACCTCGATCGCGAGTAGAACCTTGGTGGCGAGACGGTAGGCGAGAAACTGTTGCTCCGGCCGATCGGCGAACTGCACGAATGCCGGATAAAGCGCCCGCGCGATCGGTTGCTGCAGGACGCGCGAAGCGAAGAACGCCCAGATGTAGGCGAACATGTAGCCGCCGACGATCGCGTCCGGAAAGCGACTGCCGAGAATGAGCGCGTCGGCATAGGTCACCGCAAAGGCGAGCAGCCAGATGCTGCCCAGGGGCGTGCTGGTGGCGAGCATCGCGAGGGTCGCGCCGGGCTCGAAATGGAGCACCATCGTCGGCCGCGCTCGCCACCAGAGAAGCGCGGCGTAGGTCGCCTGCGAGCCGACCATCGCCAGCACGAACGACCAGATGCCGCAGCCGGAAAGAGCCAGCGCGAGCGCGCCCGTGCAGTAAACGAGCGTCCGGGTGAGCTCCGGGAGAACCGATCGACCGATCCTGAGCTCGGCCTCGAAGTGGGTGACCGGGACGCTCGCCAGCCCTTCGAGGAGCAGGTAGAGGACCATTACCTGGATGACGAGGGCGACGTCGGGCCGCGGTGTGCGGAACGCCCCGGCGAGGATCGGAGCCCCGGCGAGGAGTGTCAGCCCGAGAACTCCGCCCCACCAGAGCTGGACGCGCAGGAGGTTGCCGAGCGGGATCGGCCGCAGCCGGACGACGTGACTCGGGAGACCGAGGTCACGTACCGTCGCGAGCAACAGAAAGAGCGACTCGGTCCAATCGCGCAAACCCCAGTCCGCGGGCGGGATCAGGCGCCGAAGTGCAAGATGCGTCAGGAGGATCGCCGCGACGCGAATGAACTGCGCGAAGGTGGCGGCGCCAATCGACTGCAGCAGAATGCGGGGAGTGTCGAGCGCCTCCGACGGTGGATGCGCCAGTGCGGGGTCGATCGCGGAGAGTGGTGCGGTCGAAGCGGCCGGAACCGCTGGAGCCACCGAATCCGTCACGGTACGCTAGCGGTCGTCGGAAGGCAGAACAGTGACCGGCAAACGCAGAGTGGAACCGGGCGTTCTGGCGGAGAACCAGGCGATCTGCTCGCGCAGGGCGTCGAGCTCGAGAATGTAGTCGCCGGGCTTCTTAGGGCTGGCGACCTCGAGCTCGAGGTCGACGGAATCGCCGGGCGCAACGTCGTCGGGAAGCACGGTGCGCAGGCCTTCGAACGAGAGCGGCTGGCCGGCGGCGTCGAGCCAGTGATAGGCGATCGCCACTCGCGTCGCGCCCCGCGCCCGCCAGATCGCGGGACTCGTGTTGCGCACCGTCGCCGAGATCCGGACGAGCCGGTCGGCGCCCCAGTCGGCGGGTGCCGGTCCGCTCACCCAGGCGAGATGGTAGACGTCAGCCTCGAGCTCGCTCTCTTCTCCGAGATAGGTCACCGCGGCGCCGACCAGAAAGGTGACCTCCTGCTGCTCCTTCCAGGGAAGGGCACCGGGAAGAGCCAGCTCCCCCGCCTCTTCCGCGGTCGGCGGTTTCATCGGCACGATCTCGGTGCGCCAGGCCTGAGTGGAGGCGCCGATCCACATCTTGTACGAAAAGGTGAGACTGCCGTCGTCGCCGATCTCCTCTTTCGGTGGCCCGGGATCGAGCGTGATCCGGGAGCGGTTGCCGGGGGCCTTGTCGGATTCGAAGTGGACATCCTTGCGGTCCTTTCCGAGCGCGACCGTGACGCGATTCGGCGCGATCACGGTCTCGAGCTGGAATACCGGTCGGGCGAGCGGGCGATCGGTCTTGACCCAGATCTCCACCGGCATTCCTCCGACGACCCAGAGGCTTTCGCCGACCGAGGAGAACACGTCCCGGCGGCCGAGGAAGTAGATTCCGTTGCCGATCTGCCCGCGATAGCCGGGAATTTGCCGCGCCAGGGTGCGCTCGAGGGGAAAAAATCGGAACGGTGTGTTGCGCACGTGCGCCTGCAGTGTCGGGTAGGGCACCGGCGCGCCGAACGGCGTGAAGAGGATCGGTCCGACGAAGATCCCTCCGAGCGCGAATCCGACGATCGTCGACCAGGCCGGCGCGATGCGGGTGACGAGAAAGAGCACCGCCGGCAGGGCGTTGACGAAGTAGCGGTTGCCGATGAAGCCGCCGCCGCCGTGCCAGTTGAACGGAATGAGGGTCAGGAAGAAGAGCGCGACACCGGCGAGCGCGACGAGGACCCCCCAACGCTCCGGGGAGCGCCGGCTGTAGAGCGCGAAGAGGAGCAGGCAGAGCCCCGAGAACGGCGCGTAGAGGAGGAGCCCGGTGTGCCGGCCGAGGAAGAAGTACAGGGCGTTCTCCGGCAGCCTCCGGTCGACTTCGGGAAGCCGGAAGATCCACGACCAGGAGTTGCGTGGTCCGCCCGCCTCGGGCATCGCCTTCTTGAAGGCCTCGGAGCGCGCGATCGGTAGATCGGGCATCTTCGTGAAGTCGAGCACCCGCACGCCGGAGCGCTCGACTCCGAGATAGGCGGAGGGGTGCCCGGTGAAGCCGATCGAGATGCCGCAGACGACGATCCCGGCGGCCGCCGCGCCCGCGAGCCACTTGGCAGCCCCGCGTGTGCGCTCCGCGCGGTATGCCAGGTAGAGCGCCGGCAATCCCAGGAGCGCGAGGATCGGTTTGTTGTAGGCCCCGGCGATGATCGCCATTCCCGACCAGGCGGGCCGGCTGGCGGCATTCCAGAACGCGCGCAGGAAGCGGCTCCAGCGTCCCGTCGGCGAGGCGATCGAAGCCGGCGTGAAGGCAAGGTACAGGCAGGCGGTGACCGAGGCCATGCACAGCACTTCGGTGTGGATCCAGAAAACGTAAGCGAAGGCGTTCGAGAGCAGGAAGAAGCCGGCCGAGAAGAGCAGCGCCAGGCCGTCCGGGTTGAAGCGCTTCAAGTAGAGGGCGCCGAGCCAGATCGAGAGCATCAGCAGCGCCATGTTGGTGGCTAGGAAACCGTCGGCGCCGAAGAGCGCTACCGCCGGTGCTGCGAGGAGCGAGACGAGGTAAGGCTTGCCGAACCAGACCGTCTTCCAGTCGTCGTCGGTCATCAGGATGAGGTTGTTCGCTTCGAGGTACGGGAATTCGTTCATCAGGCGCTGGATGTCTTTCGCCTCGCAGCGCAGATCGAAGTCGTGAATCAGGGAGAGGGCCATCAGGTAATAGGCCGGCTCGTCGGACTTCAGGTCCTGCGGCAGCCCCGGTTTCTGGAGCGTCAGCGGAAAGAGGACGAAGAACAGAGCGAGGCTGGCGAAGGTGAGCCGTACGGTGCGCGACACGGAGCAGTCATTCTATACAGATCTGTGCTGCCAGGTCGGCTTCTGGCTTGCGGCGGCGCTCTCGCCGATCGCCGATCTCGCGCCCCAGGCGCCGCGCACCCCGGCGCCCGCGACCGGTCGAGAAGCTCGACTAACCGACGGCGAGGGCGGCGTTGATCGTTCGGTCCGAGCGGTCGGCGGCGAGGTCGCGATAGCGCTCGATTTGCGCCAGGGTCACGACGCGCATGTCGGCGCCCCGATCCAGCTCCCGATACCAGTCCGTGATCCACTGCAGGCCGTCCGCGAGGCGCAGGGCGGGCGCCCACCCGAGGAGAGCCCGCGCTTTGCTGCAGTCGAGCTTGAGAAAAGTGTCCTCATGCGGGCGGGGAATGCGATCGGCCTCCCATTGCACCTCGCGACCCCACTTGAGCGAAAGCTCGCGCGCCAGCCAGGCGACCGGCAGGCAGTCTTCGTCGACCGGCCCGAAGTTCCACGGGCCGGCGCTCTGCCGCTCACCTTTGTAGAGATACTCCGCGACCTGAAGATAGCCCCGGAGCGGTTCGAGGACGTGCTGCCATGGGCGGATCGCCTGCGGATGACGCAACGCGAGTGGGCGGTTCTCGCGCAGGTTGGCGATGATGTCCGGCACCAGGCGGTAGGGCGCCCAATCCCCGCCGCCGATCACATTTCCGGCCCTGACCGAAGCGAGGAGCGCGGTCTCCTTCCCGCTCTCTTTGGGGTTGAAGTACGACTCGCGAAAGGAGTGGACGACGAGCTCGGCGCAGCTCTTGCTCGCGGCGTAAGGGTCGCGCCCGCCGAGTTGGGACTTCTCGCGGTAGGCCCAGTGCCACTCGTGGTTGGTGTAGCACTTGTCGCTGGTGACGACGACGATCGACTTGACGCTCGGGGTCCGCCGCGCGCACTCGAGGAGGTTCACCGTTCCCATCGTGTTGGTCGAGAAGGTCTCGACCGGATCCTCGTAGGCCAGCTGCACGATCGGCTGCGCCGCCAGGTGAAAGACGATCTCCGGCTGCACGCGATCGAAAGTGGCCTGCAGCAGGTCGAGATCGCGAATGTCGCCGATCGTCGAATCCATCTCGAGCCCGGCGCCGGTGAGCTCGAAAAGGTTGGGGCGCGTCGGCGGCACCCGGGCGTAGCCATGCACGTGCGCGGCGAGAAGCTGCATCCAGAGGCAGAGCCAAGCTCCCTTGAAGCCGGTGTGGCCGGTGATGAGGACCCGCTTCCCCTTCCAGTCGAATTGGCTCATATCTGCTCGTCCTCGCTCGATTGACTTGCCAGGGTAGACCGGGAGCAAAGCCGGCCCCGCGCCGAGGGTCGATTATATGCGCGCGGCGCGCCGATCCTCCACGGCGCCCTAGCGGTCGTCGGAAGGCAGGACGGTGACGGGAAGGCGCCGGATGGACTCGGGCCGCTTGCCGGAGAACCACGCCAGACGCTCGCGCAGCGCGTCGAGCTCGAGAATGTAGTCGCCCGGCCTCCTGGGCGTCGCGATCTCGAGCTCGACCGCGATCGTCTCGCCGGGCGCGACGTCGTGCGGCAGTGCGGTGCGCAGCCCCTCGTAGACGACCGGCTGGCCGGCGGTATCGAGCCAGTGATAGGCGAGTGCCACCCGCGTCGCACCGCGCGCCGGCCAGGCGGCCGGGCTGGTGTTGCGCACCCTGGCGGGCACGTGCAGCAGGCGGTTGGCGCGCCACGCGGCGGGCGGTGTGCCGCCGAGCCATTCGAGCCGGTAGACGTCGGCGTCGAGGTCGCTCTCTTCGCCGAGAAAGGTCACCGCGGCGCCGACCAGAAAGGTGACCTCCTCGAACTCCTGCCGGGGCGCGGCACCCGGACGTGCGAGCTCTACCGCCGCTTCCTCGGTGGGCGGTTTCGCCTGGACGACTTCGGTGCGGAAGGTCTGCGCGGAGGCTTCGATCCACATCTTGTAAGCGAAGTAGGTGGTGCCGTCGTCGGCGGTTTCGGTCGCCGGAGGGCCGGGAACAAGGGTGATCCGGGTCGTGTTGCCGGGAGCCTTGTCGGAGTCGAAGTGGATCTCTTTGCGGTCTTTGCCGAGCTTCACCGAGACCCGGTTCGGCGCGATCGCGCTCTCCGCTTGAAAGACCGGCCGGGCGAGCGGGCGATCGGTCTGCACCCAGACTTCGACCGGTTTGCCGCCCACCGCCCAGAGACTCTCGCCGACGATCGAGAGGACGTCCTTGCGGCCGAAGAAGTAGACCCCGTTGCCGACCTGGCCGCGATAGCCGGGGATCTGCCGGGCGAGCGTGCGCTCGAAGGGAAAGAAGCGGAACGGCGCGTTGCGCACGTGCGCCTGCAGGGTCGGGCTGGGCACCGGCGCGCCGAACGGCGTGAACAGGATCGGACCGACGAAGATCCCGCCGAGGGCGAAGCCGACGACCGGCAGCCAGGCTGGCGCGATGCGGGTGACGAGGAAGAGCAGCGCCGGCAGCGCGTTGACGAAATAGCGGTTGCCGATGAAGCCGCCGCCGCCGTGCCAGTTGAACGGGATCAGGGTGAGGAAGAAGAGCGCGACGCCGGCGAGCGCGGCGAGGACCCCCCAGCGCTCGGGCGAGCGCCGGCCGTAGGCAAAGAAGAGCAGCAGGCAGAGCCCCGAAAACGGCGCGTAGAGCAGGAGCCCGGTGTGCCGGCCGACGAAGAAGTACTCGAGGTTCTCCGGCAGGCGGTGGTCGATCTCGGGCAGGCGGAAGATCCACGACCAGGAGTTGCGCGGTCCGCTGGCGTCGGGGACCTTCTCCTTGAAGGCCTCCGAACGCGCGATCGGCAGCTCGGGCATCTTCTCGAAGTCGAGCACCCGCACGCCGGAGCGCTCGACGCCGAGATAGGCCGAGGGGTGGCCGGTGAAGGCGATCGAGATGCCGCAGACCAGAACGCCTGCGGCGGCCGCGCCGGCGAGCCATTTCGCGGCCCCGCGCGTGCGCTCCGCGCGGAACGCCAGGTAGAGCGCCGGCAGGCCGAGGAGGGCGAGGATCGGCTTGTTGTAGGCCCCGGCGATGATCGCCGCGCCCGACCAGGCTGGCCGGCTGGCGGCGTTCCAGAACGAGCGCACGAAGCGCCCCCAGCGGCCGATCGGGACTTCGATCGCGGCCGGCGTGAAGGCGAGGTAGAGACAGGTCGTGACCGAGGCCATGCACAGCACTTCGGTGTGGATCCAGAAGACGTAGGCGAAGGCGTTCGACAGCAGGAAGAAGCCGGCCGAGAAGAGCAGCGCCAGGCCGTCCGCGTTGAAGCGCGAGAGGTAGAGGGCGCCAAGCCAGATCGAGACCATCAGCAGTGCCATGTCGGTGGCGAGGAAGCCGTTGGCTCCAAAGAGCGCAACCGCCGGCGCGGCGAGGAGCGAGATCAGGTAGGGCTTGCCGAACCAGACCGTCTTCCAGCCGTCGTCGGTCATCAGGATCAGGTTGTTCGCGTTGTTGTACGGAAACTCCGTCGTCAGGCGCTGAATGTCCTTGGCTTCGCAGCGCAGATCGAAGTCGTGCACCAGCGACAGCGCCATCAGGTAGTACGCCGGCTCGTCCGACTTGAGGTCCTGCGGCAGCCCCGGTTTCTGGAGGGTCAGCGGGAAGAGAACGAAGAACAGAGCGAGGCCGGCGAAGGTGAGTCGAACCGTGCGGGACACGGGTCGGAGCTTATCCGCAATGGCGCCCCTTGCCAGAGAAGAAGCGACCGGCGGCGCGTCGCGAAGGGTGCGACGCACCGCCGGCCTCGGGGAGCGCGCCTGCGATAGGCTCGCGACAGTTTCATGTCGCAGCCTTCCCACTTCCCGGAACGTTCCCGCCGTTCGCCCATCCCGGTGCTCGCGGGCGTTGCAGTCCTGCTGTTCGCGACCCTGTTCCTGCTGCGCGCGGAGGGCCGTGGCCTGCTCGGCGACGAAGGCACCTACGTCGCCATGGCGGCCTCTCTGGCGCGCGACTTCGACCTCGCCTTCGCCGCTCCTGATCGCGCCTGGGCCGAGGCCCACCCGGGAGGGCCCGTCGCGTTGATCCTCGAACGCACCGGGCTGGGGCTCGCCTACTCGAAGCCGGTGCTCTATCCGCTGCTCGCCGCACCTTTCGTGGGCCTCTTCGGCGACTGGGGCGCAGCGCTGCTGAACCTCTTCGTGCTGCTCCTGGCGCTCCTGCTGGCGCGGGCCTTTCTCGCGCGGATGGGAGCGCGGCGGGAGGCACGCGACACGCTGCTCACCTTCGTCGCCACCGGCATCGTGGTGCCCTACGTCGCCTGGCGGATGACCGAGACCCTGCAAGTGGCGCTGGCCTTGGCTGGCCTCGTGCTGGCGCTTGCCGGGCGCTTCGCCGGCGCGGCGCGGGTTCCCGGTGCTCCCGGCGCGGGCTGGGCGGAGCGCCTCCTCGCGCGGCCGTGGGCCGATCTCCTCGGCGGCGCTCTGCTCGGCCTGCTGATCTCGCTGCGCGAGCCGAACGCGTTGGTGGCGGCGGTGCCGATCCTCGCGGCGCTCCTGGCGCGCGACCTGCGCCGCGCCGCGCGCATCGGCGCGGCGATCGGCGTGACCTACGTCGCCGCTCTCGCCTTGACCTGGGCGTTGACTGGCGCGGTGAACCCCTACAAGGCGCCGCGTGCCACCTTCAACGCCGAGACCGGCTATCCGGTCGGTGCCCGGAGCGCCGCCGCCCGCGCCCGCTTCGATCAGCCCGACGAGCTCGCGACCTCCTCGCTCGTCCTCACACCGCTCTTCGACGGCGGCCGGACGGCCTACGCCACGCTCTATTTCTTCGTCGGCCGGCACACCGGCCTCGCGATCTTCCTGCCGGCCGCGCTGTTTTTCGCGGCGATTGCACTGCGGCGGCCGCGCCCGGAAGCCGTCGCGGCGCTCGCCGGGTTCTTCGGCCTGGCCCTGTTCTATCTCGTCTGGATGCCGGCGAACTTCTTCGGCGGCGAGACTTTTCTCGGCAACCGCTACATCCTGGCGGCCTACCCCTGTCTCTTGGTGGCGCTCGTCCGGCTGCCGTCGCGCCGTCTCCTGCTCGCGATCTGGGCGGTGGCGGGGGTGGCAGGGGCGTCGGCGCTCGCCTCCGAGCTGCGCTTCGGCGGGCTCGACCCGACCAGTCAGGCGCACGCCAACGCCGGGATCTTCCGGCTGTTGCCGTACGAGTCCACGGCGTCGAATCTCGACGGCCGGAGGGATCGCTACTGGGCGGGCGATTTCGTGCGTTTCGTCGATCCGTTCGCGGCGGTCGGGGACTGGAGCTTCACGATCCAGAGCGACCGGCCGGGCGCGGAGCTCGAGATCGCGACGCGCTTTCCCGCCGACCCGATGCATCTGATCGCGATCGCCGACGCCGCTCCGGTCAGCCTCGTGATCTCAGACTGGCGAGGAAAGCGGCGCTATCCGCTGGCGAGCTTCGCACCCGGAAAGTCGGGTGGCAGCGTGGTCCATCAGGCGGCCGCGCCCTGGCGGCGGCACCGCTTCTGGTGGTCGCCGGAAGAGCGCTACTCGGTGCGGCTGGTGCGCCTGTCGGCCGAGGTCGCGGGTGCCGGGCGCGCCTCCGTGCGCGTGCGCTACCTCGGCAGACAGGCGCCGCCGCAGGCGGGCTTCGCGCGCGAGGTCGAGCCGGTGGCTTTGCCTGCCGAGGTCGTGGCGGGCTCGCGGACGACCGTGGCGCTCCGGGTGCGCAACACCGGCAGCTGGACCTGGAGCTCCGCCGCGGTTCTGCCGGTGCAGCTCGGCGCTCGCATCGAGCCCCTGGAGGCCGGGAAGGGCGCCGCCAGCGAGCCGCGATTTGCGCTTCCCCGGCCAGTGGCGCCGGGGGAGAGCTTCGCGACCGAGCTGACGGTCGAGTGGCCGGCGGCGCCCGGCCGCTACCGGGTGAGCTTCGACCTGGTCGCCGAGGATCTGACCTGGTTCGCTGACCGGCTCGGCGCGCCGCTGGCAAGCGCCGAAGTGGAGGTCAGGGCGCGCTAGGTTTCGTGCCGGCCGGAGCCCTTCCAACGGTAGGCAGGGCGGCGCGCGCGGCGCTGCCGCCGGCGGCGAGATCGAAGAGGTCGAGGCTCACCGCCCGCGTCTCGAAGGCGCCGAAGAGGATCGCGAGCGGCGCTCCGCCGCGCAGCACCTCTTTCACCACCATTCGCTTCGGCACGCCGCGGCGGGAGTCGCGCCACTCCGCAAACTCGATCACCCGCAGGACCTTGCCGTCGCTCGCCTGCAGATCGGCGCGCAGCGGCAGGCGGCGGGCGCGCGAGACCACCCAGCGCAGGCGGGGAGCGGCGGCGCCCTTGTCGTTGGCAACGAGGTCGAAGGTGACGACCCCGCCGCCTTCGGCCACCCGATCGATCCGAAAGTCACGCACCAGGCGGAGGCCGAGGAGCTCGTCGAGCGCCGCCCCCTGGAGACGATAGGAGGGCGCCAGCTTTACCGGGCGGGCGCTGCCGGGGGCGATGAAGTAGAGGTCCCGGTCGCGGCGCAGGAGGAACTTGCCGCGGTCCTTCTCGGCCTGCAGGCGGACGAGCGCCAGCTCCTCGCCATGCCGCCAGATCTCGAGCGGCATGCCGCTTGCGGCGGTGCCTTGGCGAACCTCGACTTCGACGCGAAACTCCGCCGGCGCCGCGGCAAAGAGATCGCTCGCCGCCAGAAGCTCGGCGTCGGCGGCGGCCACCCGCGCCGAAGGCGCCACTTTGCCGATTTCTTCCAACGCAGCGGACGGCCGGGGAGAAAGAAAAAGGCTGCTGGTAAAGGAAAGAAGCAAAGCCGTGGCGAGAGCCCAGCCGCAGGGGTTGCACGGCTCGCTTGCTCGACACTTGCGGCGCGCGCCGATGTCAGCCGTTTCCGTCTTCGCGTGCTGCTCAGACATGCCGCAGCGCTTCGACGACGGAGATGCGGGTGGCGCGGAGGACGGGAGCGATGGCGGCGACGAGCAGGACGGCGGCCATCACGGCGACGATGGCGACGAAGGCCTCCGGGACGAAGGCGAGCTGCAGATCGATCGGGTCGACAGCGCCCGGTGGCGGCGGCATCTTGAGGTGCAGGCCGTTGATGCCGGCGATGGCTGCGGCGCCGAGCGCGTCGCCGACGAGGGCGCCGAGCACGCCGAGCCAGAGGGCCTCCCACAGCACCATTGCTGCAATCTGACCCGGCGCCGTGCCGATGGCGCGCAGGGTGCCGATCTCGCGCACCCGCTCCATCACCGTCATCACCAGCGTGTTCGACGTGGCGAGGACGACGAGCACGAAGACGATGGAACCGAGGAACCAGAAGATCCCCAGATAGAGGTTGCGCACCTGGCTGTAGAACGCGGCACGCTTCTCCCAGGAGGTGACGGCGAGCGCCGGAGTGTGGCTGGCGAGCGCCGCCGCGACTGCAGTCTGACTGGCTACCGTCGACGCAGTGTCGTCCAGGCCGACGAGGAGATTCGACACCCGACTGGTGGCGAGGAGCCGCTGGCCGGTGGCCAGATGGAGCTTGAGGTAGCGCGTATCGAGCTCCTGGACGCCGGTGGTCACGAGCCCGGCGACCTTCACGTCGAGAGCGTTCAACATGCCGTCCGGGCTGGCTGCCAGGAGCGTGAGGATGTCTCCGGGCCGGGCGCCCAGCGCGGCGGCGAGGCCGAGCGCCAGGACCACTTCGCCCTCGCCCTCCGCCGGCGTTCGCTCGGCGAGCGCCCGGCCCTCCCGCACCCTGGTCTCGAAGCCCATCCGGCGCTCAACGTTGGGCTCGACGCCGACGCCGACGAACGACACCGAGTCGCCGCCCGGTTTCTGGATCATGCCCATGAGGTGCAGATTGGCCTGCACAGCGACGACGTGCGGCAGCTTCTCGACCGTGTCCCGGATCGCCTGCCAATCGTCGATGCCCTGTTGCACCGAACGGTCGAGCGCGGCTTCCCCGCGGCTCGCGACGGCCGCGCGGCTGGCGATCTCGAGGTGTCCGAGGCCGCCGTGGATCATCGCTTCGCGCAGGCCGTCGAACGAGAATCGGATGAAGCCGGCGGTGAGCTGGAGGCCGATTGTCCCTGCCGCGACGATGGCGAGCGAGATCGCGGTCCGCCGCCGGTTGCGGGCCAGATTGCGCAATGCGAACAGCGCGAATTTCATTCGCCGGCCCCGCGCAGGAGGCTGTCGGAGACGACTTGCCCGTCCTTGAGGTCGATCCGCCGCGGCGAGCCCGCCATCAGGGTGGGATCGTGCGTCGCGAGGACGAAGGTCGTCCCGAGGTCGCGGCGCACGGCGAGCATGAGCTCGAAGATCGCCGCGCCGTTCGCCGAGTCGAGGTTGCCGGTGGGTTCGTCCGCGAGGACCGCGACCGGCCGGTGGACCAGGGCGCGGGCGATCGCGACCCGCTGGCGCTCGCCGCCGGAGAGGCGGTCGGGGCGATGTTCGAGCCGGTTCTCGAGCCCGACCGCCGCGAGCATCGCCCGCGCTCGCTCGCGGCGCTCGGTGGCTGGCACGTCGTCGATCCACAACGGATACTCGACATTCTCGAGCGCCGAAAGCACCGGCACGAGATGGAACGACTGGAAGACGAAGCCGAGCCGGCGGCGGCGCAGAAGGGTGCGCTCGCGCTCGGAGAGGCTGGCGAGATCGCGGCCCTCGATCGCTACCGACCCGGAATCCGGGGAATCGAGCGCTCCCAGCAGATGCAGGAGCGTCGACTTGCCGCTCCCCGAGGGCCCGGCGATCGCCACGAACTCGCCGGCGCCGATCTCGAGATCGACCCCGGCGAGCGCCACGACCTCGGTCTCGCCGAGCTCGTAGCGCTTGCACGCGGCCTGGACGGAGAGGAGCGCGGAGACCATACGCGGATCCTACTTCGCCGGCGCGCGGGCGTCGCTGGCGCGCGCGTGGCGCTGCAGGATGCTCTCGATCGCCGCGGGGGGAATTCTCCGCATCCGGATCAGTTTCACCCGGTGGCCGTTCGGAGTCTGCTCGGTCCCGGTGTAGCTCCAGGCGGGCCGGCCGTCCGGCGTCAGTTCGAAAGCGGCGCCGCCTTCGGAATGGACGATCAGCGTGTTGCCGTTGGCCAATCGCTGACAGGAGCCCATGACGCGGTCGAAGAAGCGCGAGTTGCGGGGCGCGAACTGGCGCAGGGTGGCGGGCGAGGCGGGATCGAGCTCGATCACCCGCGAGGACTCGCGGACGAGCCCGTTGTCGAACAGCAGAATGTTGCCGGTGCTCGTCAGCGAGGCCTCGTGCGGGCCCGAGAGGACGCCGCGCCCCCAGTGCCAGACGAGCTCGCGCCGCTTCCAGTCGACGATGAAGATCACATCCTGGTGCCGGGAAGTGACGAGCACGGTGTCGCGTCCGTAGAGCGGACCGCGAACCGCGAGCTCGGGGTAAAGGTTCCACCGCGCCGCGTTGCAGTGCAGCAGGTCGATGATCTGGCGCCCACCCTCGCGGCGTCCACCGGCCTGCTGGAACGGAAACTTCGCTGCTGCGAGGAGGTCGTAGAGCGAGAGGCTCTCGACGACTTTCCCGTCCGGGGTGAGGAGCGTCAGCTGGTCGTCGGCGACGTCGTGGTCCGGGTCGATGGCGGGAATTCGGCGTCGTGCGAGCACGAGCGTCAGGAGGTTGCCGTCCGGAGTCAGGCTGACGTCGTGGTGCGCGTTCATCTCGTTGCGCCACCGGACGTCGCCGTTCCAGGAGAGACGCATCAGGTAGCGGCCCGAGTCGGTCGGATCCTCGACCGCGCTTTCGTCGAGCCGCGCGCCGACGACCACGAGATCGCCATCGGGCAGGAGCTCCGCATGTTCCCAGCGATGACAGGGCGCGTCCTTCCAGGAGCGCACGACCTCGCCTTCCAGGGAGAGGAGCTGGCACTCGCAGCTGCCCGCGAAGACCACGAGGGTGTATCCGGGGGAGGCCAGAGTGCGATCCAGAAGCTTCACCCCCTGCCCCGCCCCCAGCCGTGGCAGGCCGCGCGTGCTCAGATAGCCCAGCGACCGAAACTGCTCCAGCTGCTCCGGCGAGACCTCCGTGGTTTCGCGCGGGCCGGCAGGCGTGGCTGCGGGTGCCGCAGCTGGAGCCGGCGGGGGGGCCGAGGGCCTGCCGCAACTCGCGGCGAGCGCCGCCAGGAGCAGCAGCGCGAGTTCGAGACCGGCGGGACGGGAGCCAGGGGCGGTTGGGGTCATGGGAGATCTTCAGCGGTCGGCGAGGGCGGTCGCGGTGCCGCCGACGCCGGGATTATGCTGCAATTGCGGCCTGCCGGCAGCAGACCTCCGCTGCCGCCGGGATAGACGCCGGGGGAGTCCCGCTCGTAGACCGACCGTCCGAGGGGAAACCACCGATATGATCGAGGCGATGACGAAGAGTCCGGAGACCCTGACCGAAGTCCACGGGGCGATCACCCCCAAGGTGTTGTTCGAGGAGCTGCGGCGCGGCGTCCTCGGTCAGGACCGTGCTCTTCGTTTCGCCTCGGTCGCCATCCACAAGCACCTTCTGGGCAAGGTCTCGGGCAACATCCTGCTCATCGGATCGTCGGGCACCGGCAAGACGACGATCATGAACAATATCCAGCGGCTCTACGACACGGTGCCGGGCTTCGAGAACTTCCGCGCCGTGACGATCCTGAACGCCAACCTCCTGGTCGACAGCGACCGGACGGAGTTCCGCCCCGACCGCATGTTCTCGGCGATCGAGCAGCGCGCCCGCGTCATCCTCGGCGAGCGGCCGAGCCTCGCGGCGCTCAAGGAGACGATGGAGCGCGCCACGGTCTGCGTCGACGAGGTCGACAAGATGTCGACCGTCATCGCCGGCAAGCCCAATCCGATCGGCGTCGTCCTGCAGCAGGGGCTGCTGACCCTGATGGAGGGCGAGCGCGTGCCTTACCGTCTGCACGCCTTCGACGGCGAGAAGGATCGCGAGCAGACGGTGGAGATCGACACCCGCAAGATGATGTTCGTCTGCGGCGGAGCGTTCGAAGGGCTCTACGACCAGGTTTACAACCGGGTCAGCCGCTCGGGCTCCGGCGAGCGCATCAAGACCGAGGCGGTGAAGACGGCGGACGGCGGCGTGCGGCTCGAAACCCGCTTCTCGCTGGCCGATTTCCTCAAGATCAAGGATCTCTTCGAGTACGGCATGGTGCCGCAGTTCATGGCGCGCTTCGACAAGGTCGTAGTGCTGAACGACCTCAACACCGCGATCCTCAAGGAGATCCTCCTCGGGAGCTACGACTCGCCTCTGGCGCGCACGCAGCGCTATTTCGAGTCGCTCGACATCGTGCTCGAGATCGACGACATGGCCGCGGCGATGATCGCCGAGAAGGCATCGCAGGAAAACCGCACCGGCGCGCGCGCCCTGCGCGACGTCTTTTCGGAGATCGTCAATCCGATCGAGTTCGACCCCTCCCACGAAGGCAAGAGCGGCGAGAAGGGGACGCGCCGCATCCGTATCGACGTCGAGCGCGTCAAGCGCACCTTTCGCTAGAACGTTCTAGATCGGGGACTTCCCCGGTGGGGCTCCCCTGCCGGTGGCGGCCACGCGCTCGGCCGGAGCCGTCCGGGCGATCTCGGGCCCAGCCTCCGGGACAGCGAGGCCGTAGCCGTCGTTTCTCACCAGCCGGTCCGCCGATTGGAAGTAGGCGATCGCATCGTCGATCAACTCCACCGCCGGGCCGGCGTGCTCGTCTGCCTGGCGAAAATCTCCGCCCCCCTGGTCGACGTCGAAAACGTCCGTCTGCTGGCGCAGGCCGAGGACGGCGATCTGACCGTTGCGCATCAGCGCGATGTCACCGTTGTGGACCAAGAGGGCGCGGCCGCGGTCCGCCGGCGTGTTCAGGAGGTCGTGACCGAAGAAGCGGGAGCGGTAGGCGAGGCCGAGGATCGAGAGGATCGTCGGCGGCACATCGAGCGCCGAGGCGAGAGTGTCGACCCGGGTGTCGGCCGGCAGAACGCCGGGAGCGATCATCAGGATCGGCACCTGATAGCTCGCCAGCGGAATCGTCGCTGCGCCGTAGACGCGGGCGCCGTGGTCCCCCATCAGGACGAAGAGGGTGTGGTCGTAGAACGACTTCTCGCGCGCGGCGCGGAAGAAGCGCCCGATCGCCCAGTCGGCATAGCGCACCACGTTCTGGCGCCCCTTGAGGCCCGGCAGGGGCTCGATGGTGCCCGGGGGATAGGTGTACGGGCGATGATTCGAGACCGACAGGATCATGGTGAAGAACGGCTTGCCGGTCCGGTCCATGCTCTCCATCTCGGCCAGGGAGCGGTCGAAGATGGCCTGATCGGAGACCCCCCAGGCGGTCGCGAACTCGCCCGCCGGGAAGTCGGCCTGCTCGACGATGCGCTGGATGCCGTTGGCGGCGAGGTAGGGGCCCATGCCGTCGAACAACGCGCGGCCGCCGTAGACGAAGAGCGTCTGGTAGCCCTCTTCGCCCAGCACGCCGGGCAGGGTAAAGAGGTCTGTGCGCCCCCCGGCGCGACACGATCGGCGCCCCGGGAAGCGGCGGCAGAGAGGAGGTCGTGGCCTCGATCGCCCGGATGGTCCGGTTGCCGGTGGAGAAGGCCTGGGTGAAGAGCACGCCCTGCCGGCTCAGGGCATCGAACTCGGGAGTGAGGTGTTCGTCGTGGTCGGGGTGGAGGGCGCCGATGAACTCCGAACCCAGGCTCTCCTCGAGCAGCAGCACGACGTTCCAGCGCCGCGCGGGAGAGAGCGCCCGAATGGCGCGGGCGGAGGAACCCGGGGCGAGGACGACCGGGGTCGAAGCCGGCTCGGTGAGCAGCGCCTCGAGCCGCCGGTGGTTCGCGCTGGCGTCGCGGGTGGCGTAGAAGCCGTCGTAGGGGGCGTCGAGGCCGAGCAGGGCTTCGCCGAAAGCGTAGGTGCCGTTCGAGGTCAACTCGCGGACGAGGCGGTCGGGCGAGTGCTCGATCAGCGGCCGCGGCGAGAACGAAACGGCGAGCAGGGCCAGCAGGCCGGCATGGGTGAACAGCACCGTGATCCGGGCCAGGAGCGGCGCCGGGACCTCCGGGGCGCGCCGGAGCCGGTGCCGCAGCGCAAAGAAGAGGCCCGCCACGATCGCCGCCAGCGCGACGAGGATCTTTCCCGTCGGGTAGCTCTGCCAGATATTGGTCGACGACTTCGGTCGGGTAGAGCAGGTAGTCGACGGCAACGAAGTTGAACCGGCTGTCGAACTCCTCGAAGAAGAACCACTCTGCCGCAGCGATGAAGAGCGTCCCGTAGAGGATGCCGGCCAGGCTGGCAGTGAGCGCCACCCGCTGCCACCGCGCCTGCCACCAGCGTTCGGGGAGGAGGGCGAGATAGAGCACCAGGGGCAGGACGCACCAGGCTGCGACCCAGAGATCGAGCAGGGCGCCGGCGGCGAAGATGCGGACCAGGGTGGCGATCGAATGCGGGACCTCGCTCTGCCCGGCGAGGACGAGCGCCACCCGGGTCAGCGTGCCCAGCACGACCAGGACGAGCCCGAGTCCGAGGGCCAGCCGGAAGCGGGAGAGCAATCCGGGCAGGACGGATCCGGGCAGAGGTCCGAGGCGGGAGGTTGCGGGCGAAGGCATCAACTCAGACTATGGCCGCGGGCAATGAACCGCCTATGAACAGGGCCCGCCCCCCCGGTTCAGGGCGCCTTGAGGCGGAGGATGATCTCGCCGGAATCTCCGGAGAGGATCACCTTGTCCCGGTCGATGCGGTCGATGCGCCGGCCGAGGACGAACTCCCCGACGCCGACCAACCGGCCGTTCAGATAGGCGAAGGGCGATGCCTCGGAGTACACGATGCCCCCCAGCTCGAGCGCCGTGCCGTCGGCGAACTCGACGCTCCGCAGGTAGTCGCCGGAGCCGCTGGAGACCACCTTTGCCGGCGCCCGCGGCAGGCCCGCCGGCTTCGACACTGCCGACTCGCTGACGCTCGGCGACGGTGGTGGCGATTTCGGCGTGGTTTTCGGTAAAGGGAGTGTCGCAAGGGGGGGCGCTAGCGGCTCGCTGGCGCTCGGCATCGTCGCTGGTGCGGCTGACGCGGGGGTCGGCGCCAGCGGCGCGTCGGGGCGCGGTGCGGCCTGCGGCCTGGCGAACGGATTCGATCCCGCGCTTCGTCCCGGAGCTGCGGTCGGAGGGGACGAGGGTAGCGCGCGAGCCTCGGGCGCTGCCGCTGTTTTTTCCTTTACTGGAGCTTCTTCTTTACCTGCCGGCCGGAGCAGCAGCAGCGCGATGGTGAGCGCGGCAGCGCCGCCGAAGAGCGCGAGGGCCGGCACGAGCCAGTCGGTTGCGGCCGCCGCCGCGGCGGGAGCGGTAGGGCTGCAGGGGGGCCTCGAACGGTGCTGGCTGCCCATCGGCGCGCGTCTCGCGCGCCGCGGCCTCGCGCTCGGCCTTCTTGAGCGCCTCGCTGACCAGGCTCACGAGGGCTTCCCCTCGAGCTCGCGGATGGCGCGGCCGATGAGCCTCGAGGAGAGGTGATCGACGCCCGCGACATAGCCGGCGAGCAGCGAGGTGTCGCAGACGGCGTTGATCAGCCGCGGCACCCCCCTCGAGTAGCGGTGGATCCGCGACATTGCCCAGCGGCTGAAGGTCGGCCGGCCGTTGCCGCCGGCGACCTGCAGCCGGTAGTAGACGTAGAGCTCGGTCTCCTCGCGCGACAGGGAGTCGAGGTGGTAGCGCACCGTGATCCGCTGCCGCAGCTGGCGCAGCCGATTGTCGTCGAGCATGCTCTTGAGCTCGGGCTGCCCGATGAGCACGATCTGCAGCAGCTTCTGCCGGTCGGTCTCGAGATTGGAGAGCAGGCGCACCTGCTCGAGGAGCTCCGGCGAGAGGTCCTGCGCCTCGTCGATGATCAGCACGACGTCCTGACCGAGGGGCACCTGGGCGAGCAGAAACTCGTTGAGCATCTCGAGGTAGGCGACCCGATCGGTCCGGCCCGGCACCTTGAGCCCGAGCTCGACGAGAATCGTGCGCAGGAGCTGGGTCGACGACATCACCGGATTCAGGATCAGCGCGGTGCGGAAGGTGGGGCCCAGGCGCTCGAGCGCGGCCCGGCACAGGGTGGTCTTGCCGGCGCCGACCTCGCCGGTGATCTGGACGAACCCCTTGCGTTCGCGGATGCCGTAGAGCAGGTGCTCCAGAGCCTCGCGATGCCGGGCGGAGAAGTAGAGAAAACGCGGATCGGGAGTGATGTTGAAGGGCGCTTCCCGAAACCCATAGTGCTCCAGATACATGCCGGGGGCGAAGTTACCATGGACCTCGGGTACGATCGGGTCTGCCGGCATCCGCCGGGGGGGCGGGGGGGCGGGTCGGTGGGCTCGCGGAAAGGAAGGGCCGGGATGGATCGTGCGACTGCCTGGGGGATCGTGACCGAACATGTCGCCGCGGCGGGGCTGCGGCGGCACATGCTCGCCGTCGAGGCGGCGATGCGCTCGTACGCCGGAAAGCTCGGGGAGGACCAGGACCTGTGGGGGCTCGCGGGGCTCCTGCACGATTACGACTGGGAGATTCACCCCACTCTCGACGCCCATCCGAAAGCGGGCATCCCCCTGCTCGCGGCGGCCGGGGCGCCTGAAGCCGTCGTGCAGGCGATCCTGGCGCACAACGAAGAGGGCACCGGCGTTTCGCGCCGGGCGGCGATCGACTTCGGCCTCCTGGCGTGCGACGAGGTCACCGGACTGGTGATCGCGGCGGCGCTGGTGCGCCCGTCGAAGGACGTCCGCGACGTCGAGCTCAAGTCGATCCAGAAGCGCTGGAAGGAGAAGTCGTTCGCGGCGGGAGTCGATCGCCCGCACGTCGAGAGCGCCACGGCCGACTTCAGCGCCGCCTGTTTCGCCGGCGGCCTCGACCTCTGGCAGCACGTCGGCAACGTCCTCGTTGCGATGCAGGGCGCGGCGGCGGAGCTCGATCTCGACGGGCGGATGGCGCGGTTGGCGTGATGACCCGGTTCGGCCGCTCGATGCTGCAGCACTTCGCGCTCGACCCTGCGATCACCTATCTCAACCACGGCACGGTCGGGGCGCCGCCGCGACGGGTGCTGGCGGTGCAGCAGGCGATCCGCGACGAGATCGAGCTCCAGCCGTCGCGCTACCTGCTGCGCGAGCTCTCCGAGATCCGCGTCGGCGCGCCGCGCGCCGAGCCGCCGCGGCTGCGCACCGCGGCGGCCGAGGTGGCGGCCTTCTTCGGCGCCCGCGGCGAGGACCTGGTGTTCGTCGACAATGCGACCACCGGCGCCAACGCCGTCCTGCGCTCTCTGCCGCTCGTGCCCGGGGACGAGATCCTGGTGACCTCGCTGGGTTATGGCGCCATCACCAATGCGGCGCGCTACGTCGCCCGCCAGCACGGTGCCCTCGTCCGGGAAGTGGCGATTTCACCCGCGACGGAGCGGCCGGAAGAGGTGATCGCGGCCATCGACGGCGCGCTTGGGCCGCGGACGCGCCTGGCGATCGTCGACCACATCGCCTCCGACAGCGCGCTCCTGCTTCCGGTCGCCGAAGTGGCAACTCGCTGCCGCGCGCGCGACATTCCGATCTTCGTCGACGGTGCTCACGCCCCCGGCGCGATCGCCCTCGACCTGCCGGCGATCGGTGCCGACTGGTACGTCGGCAACCTCCACAAGTGGGCCTGGGCGCCGCGCAGTACGGCCATCCTCTGGGTGCGCCCGGAGCTCCAGGCGGCGCTCCATCCCCCGGTCATCTCCTGGGGGCTCGACCAGGGCTTCACCACCGAGTTCGATCTCGTCGGCACCCGCGACCCCTCGCCGTGGCTCGCGGCGCCGGCGGCGCTCGAGCTCCTGGCCGAATTCGGGGCGGACGAGGTGCGGACCTACAACCACGACCTCGCCTTCCAGGCCGGCGAGCGCCTGGCGAAGCGCTGGGGGACCGAGTTCCGAACGCCGCGGTCGATGGTCGCCGCGATGGTTTCGGTGCCGCTCCCGGCGCGCTTCGGCGGCACGGCCGCCGAGGCCGCGCGGCTGCGCGACCTGCTGCTGTTCGAGGATCGCATCGAGCTCCACATCGCGGCGCGCGGCGACCGCCTCGCCGCCCGGGTGGCGATCCAGATCTACAACGACCTCGCCGACGTCGATCGCCTTGGCGAAGCCATTGCCAGACGCTGAAGCCATTGCCAGACGCTGAAGCGATCGCCAGACGCTGAATCGCCAGAGAGGAACGGCTGCCATGCGGAGACTCCTGCTGCTGTCCAATTCGACCAATCACGGCGAGCGCTATCTCGCGCATGCGGAGGGCGAGCTCCTCGACCTGCTCGCGGGCTGTTCACGAGTCCTCTTCGTGCCGTTCGCGCTGCACGACCGCGGCGCCTACACCGCGAAGTTCAGGAGCCGCCTCGAAGAGCTCGGCCGCAGCGTGGACGAGCTCGCGGCCGATGCCACCGGCCGGCGGCAGATCGAAACCGCCGAGGCCGTCTTCGTCGGCGGCGGCAACACTTTCCGTCTGCTGAAGACGCTGCAGGAGGCGGAGCTCCTCTCCCCGCTCGCCGAGCGGGCGCTCGCCGGGATGCCTTACCTCGGTGCCTCGGCCGGCATCAACCTCGCCGGCCCGACGATCCGCACCACCAACGACATGCCGATCGTCGAGCCGCGCGGCTTCGACGCCCTGGGGCTCGTGCCGTTCCAGATCAATCCGCACTATCTCGACGCCGATCCCGGCTCGACCCACATGGGCGAGACGCGGGCGGAGCGTATCGCCGAGTTCCACGAGGAGAACGGCGCCACCGTCGTCGGCCTGCGCGAGCGCGCCTGGATCCGCGTCGAAGGTGCGCGCGGCTGGCTGGGAGGCGAGCGGGGAGCGTGCATCTTCCGGCACGGCCTCGTCGCGGAAGAGCGCGCGACCGGAGCTCGCCTGGACGATCTCCTGGTCTGAGGGACCGCGGCGGCGTCAGTGCCCGCGCGCCACCGCGCGCGCGGCAATGCGATCGATGAGTCCAGGTGCGACGACCTGGACATAGCGCCCGAGACGCCCGCGCAGCGAGAGCAGCACCATTCGCCGGCGCGCGGCCCCCGCGCCGAGAATCAGCGCGGCGCAGTCTGCCGCCGTCATGATGCGCTCCTCGCGCAGCGGGCTCTGGCCGACCGCCTGTCCGTCCGCACCGAGCGCCCGCCGGTGGATCTCCGACTTCACGAAGTCGGGACAGGCAAGGGTCACCGAGACGCCGGTACCGGCGAGCTCGATGCGCAAAGAGTCGAAGAAGCCGTGCAGGGCGTGCTTCGAGGCGGCATAACCTGTGCGAGTGGGAACGCCGGTCAGGCCGGCGAGGCTCGAAACCACGACGATCCGGCCGCGGCTCGCCTTGAGGTGGGGCAGGGCGAAGCGCGTCAACCAGGCCGGACCGAGGTAGTTGACCCGCATGATGCGCTCGAGGACGCTCGCGTCCTGGAGCTCGTCGAGGCGGACTCCCATGTCCTGGCCGGCGTTGAGCAACAGGGTGTCGAGGCCGCCGAAGGTCGCCACCGTGTGCGCGACCGCCCGCTCGCAGTCGGACTCGATTCCGACGTCGGTGGGCAGAGCGACGGCCTCGGCGCCCGCCGCCCGGCAGAGCGCCGCGACCTCTTCGAGCTTCGCGGCGTCGCGCGCGGCGAGAGCGATCCGGGCACCCCCGCCCCGCCAGTGGGCGAGCTGGAGGGCCATCTCGCGTCCGATGCCGACGGAAGCGCCGGTGAGCAGCACGGTCTGATGGTCTGGGAACGTCATCGTCGGAACCTAGCACTTGACGAGGCCTTCGCTGGGATATATCCTTGCATCCGGATTTAAGAATGCAACCTCGATGAAGAGCCGAGCCGCGCACTCCCCCGACCTCCTGCTGGCGAGGATCTCCTCGCTCGCCGACCCGGCGCGGCTGCGCATGCTCCATCTGCTGGAGCAGCAGGAGCTCGCGGTCTCCGAGCTCGCCGATGTGCTGCAGATGCCGCAGTCGAGTGTCAGCCGGCACTTGAAACTGCTGGCCGGCGAGGGCTGGGTCGTCGCCCGCGGCGCCGGGACGGCGAACTACTACCGCATGGCCAGCGGCGAGCTGCCCGAGAGCTCGCGGCAGCTCTGGCAGCTCGCCGCCGGCGAAACCCGCGACTGGCCGGCGCTGGCGCACGACCGCCTGCGTCTGGCGCGCTGTCTGGCGAGCCGCGCCGGCGAAGGGCGTGACTTCTTCGCCGGCGTCGCCGGCGAATGGGAGCGCCTGCGCACCGAGCTCTATGGCGAGCGTTTCACCGGCCTCGCCTTCCATGCGCTGCTCGCGCCCGACTGGGTGGTCGCCGATCTCGCCTGCGGCTCCGGTGCGGCGGCACTCGCGCTCGCGCCCTGGGTGGCGCGTGTCGTGGGCGTCGACCGCTCGCCCGAGATGCTGCAGGCGGCGCGGCGGCGCGCGCGAGGTGCGGACAACATCCTCTTCGAGGAGGGCGACCTCGAGCGCCTGCCGATCGCCGACGGCGCCTGTGACGCCGCGCTCATGCTCCTCGCCCTGACCCAGGTCGACGAGCCGGCGCTCGCGGTAGCCGAGATGGCGCGCATCGTCAGGCCGGGGGGGCGAGCGGTGGTCGTCGACCTGCTGCGCCACGACCGCGAGGAGTTCCGCCGCCAGATGGGCCAGAAACGCTCCGGCTTCGCTGCCGAAGATCTCACCCTCCTCCTCGCCGCGTCGGGCTTCGACGCGGTTCACTGCTCTCCCCTGCCTCCGGAACCGGAGGCGCGGGGCCCGGCGCTGCTGCTCGCTAGCGGCACCCGGGTCAGTCCAGACATTCCACCCCAACGCAGGAAGAAAGGAAGCGCATCATGACCGTCTCGACCGACAAAGCGCCCGCCACCAGCCTCGACTTCCGGGTAGCGGATCTCACCCTCGCCGCCTGGGGCCGCAACGAGATCCGTCTCGCCGAGCAGGAGATGCCCGGCCTGATGGCGGTGCGCAAGGAGTACGCCGCGAGCCGCCCGCTCGCCGGCCAGCGCATCATGGGCTCGCTCCACATGACGATCCAGACCGCGGTGCTGATCGAGACGCTGCATGCGCTCGGCGCCTCCGTCCGCTGGGTCTCTTGCAACATCTTCTCGACCCAGGACCATGCCGCGGCGGCGATCGCCGTCGGCCCGGAAGGGACGCCGGAGAACCCGCGCGGCATCCCGGTCTTCGCCTACAAGGGTGAGTCGCTCGAGGAGTACTGGGACTTCACCTCGCGGGCGCTCGATTTCGGCAAGGGGCAGGGGCCGACGCTGATCGTCGACGACGGCGGCGACGCGACGCTGCTCATCCACAAGGGCGTCGAGTTCGAGAAAGCCGGCGCCGTGCCGGCCGCGACCGCGGCCGACAGCGAGGAGTACGCCTTCGTTCTGGCCCTGCTCGCCAGGGTCCAGAAGGAGGATCCGAAGCGCTGGAGCCGGATCGCTCCGGCCATTCTCGGCGTTTCCGAGGAGACGACGACCGGCGTGCACCGTCTCTACGAGATGGAGAACGCGGGGACGCTGCTCTTCCCGGCGATCAACGTCAACGACTCGGTCACCAAGTCGAAGTTCGACAACCTCTACGGCTGCCGCCACTCGCTCACCGACGGCATCCTGCGCGCCTCGGACGTCATGCTCGCCGGCAAGGTCGCGGTCGTCTGCGGCTATGGCGAAGTCGGCAAGGGCTGCGCCCAGGCGCTCAAGGGCCAGGGCGCGCGCGTCATCGTCACCGAGATCGACCCGATCTGCGCCCTGCAGGCGGCGATGGAAGGCTACGAAGTGACGACCCTCGAGGCGACCCTCGCGACCGCCGACATCTTCGTCACCGCGACCGGCAACTTCGACATCATCACCGTCGAGCACATGGCGAAGATGAAGGACAAGGCGATCGTCGGCAACATCGGCCACTTCGACAACGAGATCGACATGGCGGGTTTGAAGAACTTCCCCGGCATCGAGCGCGAGAACATCAAGCCGCAGTACGACGAGTGGCGCTTCCCCGACGGCCACGCGGTGATGATCCTCGCCGAGGGGCGCCTCCTGAACCTGGGCTGCGCGACGGGGCATCCGTCGTTCGTGATGTCCTGCAGCTTCGCCAACCAGGTGCTGGCGCAGCTCGACCTGGCAAGGAACGCCGGCAAGTACGAGAACAAGGTCTTCCTGCTGCCCAAGAAGCTCGACGAGAAGGTGGCGCGCCTCCACCTCGAGAAGCTCGGCGTCAAGCTGACCGAGCTCACGGCGAAGCAGGCGGCCTACATCGGCGTCGACATCGACGGCCCGTTCAAGCCGGAGCGCTATCGCTACTGAGGAGACGGTTTCGAGAGCTGAAACGCGAAGGGCCCGGCGAGTTGTGGCCGGGCCCTTTTCGTGTGTGCCGCGTCAGGCGGCCGCCGCGCCGCCGGGGGGGCGGAGCGGGTCAGTTCGGGTTGGCGGCGCCGGGCGTGAAGATCTTCGCCGCGTCGGCGAGGTTCAGCAGCTCGAGCTCGAAGATCAGCGCGCCGGTGGGGGCACCGGGAAAGCCTTCGTTGCGCGCGGCGGAGATCCAGCAATGCCGCACCTCGCCGATCGCCATCCCTTCGACACAGTCGGCGAACGAGGTCATGACGCGATCGAGCGGGAAGAGGGTCGGACGCCCCTCGAGGGCCGAGGTCGAGAGCGCGTGTCCGAGGTCGTTCCAGACCGTGAAATTGAGCAGGGCCGCATCCTGGCGGGTCGCCTTCGCCCCGGCCTTCCCCGGCTTCACGGTCAGCGTCCAACTGCCCAGCCCGGACTTCGCTGCCCGGGGATCGGGGGCCTTCAGGGAGGCCGGCGGGTCGGCCATCTTCAGGATCCTGACCAGCTCGAGGTCGAACACGATCGCCTCCTGCACGCCGGTCTTCGGGTTCTTGGGCGCCAGCTCGGCCGGGAACCAGAAGCGGCGCTGCTCGCCGGCGACCATCGCCGCGAAGGCCGACTGCCAGGCCGGAATGAGCCGGCTCACCTGCATACGGATCGGTTCCGGCGCGGCAAAGGTGTTCTGGACGACGGTGCCGTCCGTCCGCCGGCCGATGGCGAAGAAGGCGATCCAGTCCTGGGGGCGCGGCGAGACCTTGCCGGTGCCGGTCCGGAGCTGGAGCGTCGAGAGCCCCGAGGGCAGTCGCGTCGCACTGGCCGGAGGAGCCACGAGCTCCGCCGCGCTGGGAGCCGCGGGCGGTGGCGTCAGGGGCTTCGCCGGCGCGGCGGCGGGCCCCTTTGGCGCCGCCGGCGCGGGAGCTGCGGCGGACTGGCCCTGGAGCGTCGTCGCGGCGCCCAGAAAGGCCAGGGCGAGCACCGCGAGACGGGAAGGCACGCGGGCGCGGAGGTGAATTCTGGATAGAATATGGGTGGAGAGGGCGGTCCGTTTCATGGGCCGGGACCTTACCATCGCAGTGCCGGCCGGCCGAAGTTCCCCGGGCCGGGGGCAAACTTTCCCCCCTTTCCGCCGTAAAAGAGGCAGGAGCTTTCCCGAGCCCACATGATACGTCTGCGAAATCTGCACAAGAGCTACACCGTGGGCCGCAATCGGCTGCACGTCCTCAAGGGCATCGACCTGGATATCGGTGCGCGCGAGCTGGTCGCGGTGATGGGCGCCTCCGGCTCCGGCAAGTCGACCCTGATGAATATCCTGGGCCTGCTCGACCGCTTCGACGAGGGCGAGTACACCCTCGACGGCGTCGCCATGCGCGATCTCTCCGAGACCCGGGCGGCGCAGTACCGCAGCCAGTACATCGGCTTCGTCTTCCAGTCGTTCCACCTGATCCCGTTCAAGACCGCGGCGGAGAACGTCGCCCTGCCGCTCTACTACCAGGGCGTGCCGCGCAAGGAACGCAACGAGCGCGCCGCGGCCTTTCTCGACAAGGTCGGTCTCTCCGATCGCGCCGAGCACCTGCCTTCGGAGCTCTCCGGCGGCCAGCAGCAGCGTGTCGCCATCGCCCGGGCGCTGGTCGCAAGCCCCAAGCTCCTGCTCGCCGACGAGCCGACCGGAGCCCTCGACTCGGCGACCTCGCGCGACGTGATGAAAGTGCTGCAGGCGGTGCAGGACGACGGCGTCTCGGTGGTCATCATCACCCACGAGCGCGACATCGCCCATATGACCGACCGGCTGATCCATCTGGTCGACGGCCGTATCGCCGGCGACAGCCGCCAGCGCCGGCTGAATCCGGACGATGTCGTGGTCGAAGTCGAGGCGCTCGACGCCCCGCCGGAGGCCGCTGCAGGATGATCCGCCTCGACGCCTGGCAGGAGATCTTCGACACCGTCAAGCGCAACAAGCTGCGCACCGCGCTCACCGGCTTCGCGGTGGCGTGGGGAATCTTCATGCTCGTCGTCCTGCTCGGCTCGGGCAAGGGCCTCGAGCACGGCGTCGACTACCAGTTCCGCGACGACGCGGTGAACAGCATCTGGGTCTCCTCCGGCCAGACGAGCGTCCCGTACAAGGGCCTGCAGCCCGGCCGGGACGTGCAGTTCGACAACCAGGACTACGACGAAGTGCGGACGCGCGTGCCCGGAGTCGAGTACTCGAGCGCCCGCTACTGGATCTTCGGCAGCCAGCAGGTCAACTACAAGAACGAGAACGGCAGCTACACGATCCGCGCGGTGCATCCCGGGCACCAGGTCCTCGAGCGCACCAAGGTGATCCGGGGCCGGTACTTGAACGAGTTCGACCTGCGCCAGTTCCGCAAGAGCGCGCTGCTCGGGACGCTGGTCGCCGCCGCGCTCTTCCACGACGAGGAGCCGATCGGCAAGGAGATCCGGATCGGCGGCATCTCCTTCAAGGTCGTCGGGGTCTTCGACGACGAAGGCAGCGAGCGCGAGCGCGAGTTCATCTACCTGCCGATCTCGACGGCGCAGCGCACCTTCAACGGCGCCAACCGGGTCAACCAGATTCTCTACACCACCGGCGACGCGAGCCTCGCGAAGAGCATGGAAATGGCCGGCGCAACGCGTCGCATCCTCGCCGTCAACCACACCTTCGACCCCGAGGACCAGCGCGCGATCTACGTCAACAACAACGTCGAGAACTACCAGAAGATCGTCGCGCTCACCGGGGCGATCCGTCTCTTCGTCTGGGTGGTCGGAATCGGAACCCTTCTCGCCGGCGTCGTCGGCGTCTCGAACATCATGCTGGTCGCGGTGCGCGAGCGCACGCGCGAGATCGGCATCCGCAAGGCGCTCGGCGCCACGCCGGCCTCGATCGTGGGTCTGGTCATGCAGGAGTCGGTGCTCATCACCACCGTCGCCGGCTATGCCGGTCTCGTCCTCGGTGTGCTCGTCCTCGAGGGTCTCGCCAAGGCGATTCCCGACGCCGCCTTCTTCCGCAACCCCCAGGTCGACCTCCGCGTCGCCGTCTCGGCCACGGTCCTGCTGATCGTCGCCGGAGCGGTCGCCGGCTTCTTCCCCGCGCGGCGGGCCGCCGCCATCCGTCCGATCGAGGCGCTGCGCGATGAATAGCCCTCGGCCGCGAGCCGGCAACGGATTCCGGGTGGCGCCCGAGGTCCCGGGTGTTTGACCTCGACCACTTCCAGGAGATCTGGACCGCGCTGTCGAAGAACCGCCTGCGGACCTTTCTCACCGCTTTCGGCGTCTTCTGGGGCATCTTCCTGCTGATGCTCCTGCTGGGCTCGGGAAACGGGCTGAAGAACGGCATCGACGCCGGTTTCTCGGGCTCGGCGACCAACAGCTTCTTCATCTGGGGCATGCGCACCAGCAAGCCGTTCGCCGGCCTCCTGGCCGGCCGGTCGATCGAGTTCACCAACGCCGACGTCGAGGAGATCCGGCGCCAGGTGCCGGAGGCCAGGGTCATCGCGCCGCGCCTGCAGCTGGGCGGCTTCCGCGGCGGCGCCACGGCGACGCGGGGCATCCATACCGGCGCCTACACCGTCATGGGCGACATGCCGGAGATCGCCACCATCCAGTCCCTCGCCGTCTCGAGCGGCCGTTTCCTCAACCGGCTCGATATCGAGGACAAGCGCAAGGTCGCGGTCATCGGCAACCGGGTGCGCGAGGTGCTGTTCGAGGCCGACGAGGATCCGATCGGGCATGGCATCCGGATCAACGGCATCGAGTTCCAGGTCATCGGCCTGTTCCGCTCGCGCCAGAGCGGCAACGACGGCGAGCGCGACGCCGAGACCATCTTCGTTCCGTTCTCGACCTTCCAGCAGGCGTTCAACGCCGCCAACGAGGTGCAGTGGATGGCGGTGACTTCGGTCGACGGCGTCGCGGCCGCGGTCGTCGAGAAGAAGGTCCTCGACATCCTGCGCGCGCGCCACAAGGTCTCGCCGCAGGACAACCGCGGCATCGGCCATTTCAACCTCGAAGAGGAGTACGCCAAGATCCAGGGGCTGATGACCGGAATCAAGCTCCTGATGTGGATCGTCGGCATCGGCACGCTGGCGGCGGGCGCCATCGGGGTGTCGAACATCATGCTGATCATCGTCCGCGAGCGCACCAAGGAGCTCGGTATCCGGCGGGCGATCGGGGCGACGCCCTGGAAAGTTCAGGGGCAGATCGTGCTGGAGGCGGTGATCCTCACCCTGGGCTCCGGCCTTCTCGGACTGTCCGCCGGCGTCGGAGTCCTCGAGCTCGTCAACCGCCTGCTTCCCGGAGCGGGGGCGAGCGGCGAACCGCAGATGTTCCAGAATCCCGGCGTCACCTTCGAGGTGGCCATGCAGGCGCTCGCCGTGCTGGTCGTCTCCGGCGTCCTCGCCGGCTTCGCCCCGGCGCGCCGGGCGGTCTCGATCACGCCGATGGCGGCCCTGCGCAGCGATTAAACGTTCGATTGGAGATCGCGTAATGAAGAAGGTCCTCGGAATCCTTGCGGCACTGTTGTTCGCGGCGGTCGTCATCGCGACCGGCGTCTTCCTGTTCAAGAAATCGCAGGCCAAGCCGGTGGTCTACCAGACCGCCTCGCCGGTGACCACCGACCTGGTGCGCAAGACCGTGGCGACGGGGGCGGTGGTGCCGCGCAAGGAGGTGCAGATCAAGCCGCTCATCTCCGGCATCATCGAGGAGCTCTACGTCGAGCCCGGCCAGCTGGTGAAGCAGGGCGATCTGGTGGCCAAGGTGCGGGTGATTCCGAACATGGTGTCGCTCTCCTCCGCCGAATCGCGGTTGAACAAGGCGAAGATCTCCCTCGCCGACGCCGAGCGTGACTACCTGCGCAACAAGAACCTGGTGGAGGACGGCACGATCTCGGCCGCCGACTTCCAGCGTTCGGAGATCGCCTGGGAGCAGGCCAAGGAAGACTCGAAGGGCGCCCAGGACAACCTCGACATCGTACGCAAGGGGACGAGCGTGCGCATGGCCTCGGCTTCGACCACGGTCGTCAAGGCGACGATCGGCGGCACGATCCTCGAGGTGCCGCTCGAGGTCGGCAACTCGGTGATCGAATCGAACAACTTCAACGACGGCACGACGATCGCCTCGATCGCCGACCTCGAAGACCTGATCTTCAAGGGCAAGGTCGACGAGTCCGAGGTCGGCAAGATCAGGCCGGGCATGGATCTCGAGCTCACGATCGGCGCGCTGCCGGAGAACCGGATCCACGCCACCCTCGAGCGCATCGCGCCCAAAGGGGTGGAGGAGAACGGCGCCATCCAGTTCGAGATCCGCGCCGCGCTCGCGCCGCACAAGGAGATGCTGATCCGCGCCAACTACAGCGCTTCGGCCGACATCGTGCTCGAAAAGCGCGAGCAGGTGCTGGCGCTCGACGAAGGGCTGCTGCAGTTCGAGGGCGAGAAGCCCTACGTCGAGGTCGAGACCGCGCCGCAGAAGTTCGAGCGCCGGGAGATCACCACCGGCATCTCCGACGGCATCAAGATCGAGATCGTCTCCGGCCTCACGGCCAGCGACAAGGTCAAGAACCCGAACACCGACCTCGCCCCGCCGAAGGCGAAGTAGGTCGGCTGCTCGAGGTCGCCGCCGACCGGCCTGGGGAACCTAGGGCGGCCGGGTGTGCGCACGGCTGCGGACATGGCTGCGGGCGAGCGGCGCCAGCAGGCCGAGAAAGGCGACCGAGAAGAGGGTCGCGACCGCGAACAGGGTCGAGTACGAAGCCCGGGCGGCGATGAAGCCCGAGAGCCAGGCGGCCGGGAGCTTGCCCCAGACTTCGACGGCGGCGAGCAGCGTGTAGTGGGTCGCTCCGATCCGCCGGTCGACGCGGCTCATCATGTAAGCGAACATCGCCGTGGTGAGGGCGCCGCCGAAGAGATGCTCGAAGCAGGTCACCGCGAGGATCCGGTGCGGGGTCGGATCGACCTGGGTCAGCCACCACTCGCCGGCAACCGGAAGAGCGCGCGCCACGGCGCACCAGCCGACGACGCGCAGGAGCGGCATGCGCCGTGCGAGCAGGCCTCCGCCCACCGAACCGGCGATCGAACAGAGCATCCCCCAGGTGCCGACCCAGAGCCCGATCTGTGCTTCGCGGTAGCCGGCGTCGACGAGGAACGGTTTGAACATCGTGTCCGCCATCGACTCGCCGAGCTTGTAGGTGCCGACGAAGAGGATCAGCCAGCCCGCCCCGGAACCGGTCAGTGCGCGGCGCAGCGCGGCGAAGATCTCGCCGGCGCGGCGGTGCGGCGCTGGCGCCGCTGGCTCCAGCGCCCCCGCCGGGAGATTCCGGGCTCCGACCGCGTTCTCGTCCCAGGAGAGCGTCACCAGCAGCGACATCGCGACCAGCCCGGCCATGGAGACGAAGAGCCCCGACCAGCCGATGGTGCCGCTCGCCCAGACGAGGAGCCCGCCACCGGTCAGCATTCCCGCCTTGTAGCCGACGACCTGCGCGATGTTGCCGTGGCCGAGCTCGCGGGTCGTGAGCACATCGACCGCGAAACCGTCGACGGCGATGTCCATCGTCGCGGCGAGCAGGTTCATCGCCAGCACCAGCCAGAGGAGCGGCGCGAGTCCTTCGTTGGGCGACACCTTCGCGGCGGCGAAGCAGGTCACCGCGAGGAGCGCCTGGAGCGGCAGGATCCACGACTTTCGCCGCCCGATCCGGGCGTGTCCGAAGCGATCGATGAGCGGCGCCCAGAGCGGTTTGAGCGACCACGGGAGCGCCAGCGCCGTCGCCAGGCCGACCCCTTCGAGGGTCATGCCGGCCGAGCGCAGGTAGACCGGCAGGGCGGTCGCCTGAAAACCGAACGGCAGCCCCTGGACGAAGTAGAGCGTCCACAAGATGCCGAGTCGATCGAACCGCCAGGCGCGGGGCATCGGCGGATGATACGGCGACAGTGCGTCATCTCGCACGACGACCTGCGCGCGCGCCTGCGGCGCTGAGCGCCGCTGGCGTGCCGCGGTCGGAAAAAAAGAAAAGGACCAGTAAAGGAAAGGGGCTGGCTAGGCGTTGTCGGCGAGGTCGGGGCTGTCTTCGCCGCTGTCGCTGGGTTCTTCGGTGGCTTCGCCGTTGGCTCCGGCCGGGAGGCTCGCGAGCTCCTGGGTGCCGAGGGCGACGGCCCGCGGGGCGGCGAGCTTCTTTTCGCTGGCGGCGCCAAGCTCCTCGACGCGTCTGCCTTGCGGCAGGACTCTGGAGGCGAAGGCGCTCGAGGCTCGGTTGTGCGCCTTGACTGCGTCTTCGAGTCCCTTGCCGACTTTGTCGATGTGCTCGGCGAAGATGCGCACGCGGTTGTAGAGCTCGCGCGCTTCGGCGGCGATCTTCTGGGCGTTTTCGGTCAGTGACTCCTGGCGCCAGCCGTAGTAGACCGTCTTCAGCAGGGCGACGAGCGTCGCCGGCGTCGCGATGAGCACGCTCTGCTGGAAGGCGTCTTCGATCAGGCCGGGCTCCTGCTCGAGCGCGGCGGTGAAGAAGGCGTCGCTCGGCAGGAAGAGGACGACGAACTCGGGCGTGTCGGTGAACTGGCTGGTGTAGGCGGTCTGCGCGAGCTTCCGCACCTGTTCCTTGAGCTGGCGGGCGTGGGCGACGAGGTGGACCGCGCGCTCCGGTTCGGTCTTGGCTTCGATCGCCGAGAGGTAGGCGTCGAGCGGCGTCTTGGCGTCGACGACGACACTCCGGCCACCGGGGAGCCGGATGATCATGTCGGGCCGGCGGCGTCCGTCTTCGCTGTTGCTGGACTCCTGCTCGACGAAGTCGACGTGGTTGAGCATGCCGGCGAATTCGACGACCCTCTTGAGCTGCATTTCCCCCCAGCGTCCGCGCGCCTCGGGGCGGCGGAGGGCCTTGACGAGGTTGCCGGTCTCGAGCTGCAGCTTCTCCTGCGAGCCGAGGAGCGACTTCACCTGCTCGGAGAGCGCGCCGTAGGCCTCGAGGCGCGACGACTCGACCCGCCGCACCTCGGCGTCGATCTTGCCGAGCGCCAGCTGAATCGGCTCGACCACCGCGGCGATCGCCTGCTGGCGCTGCTCGAGGTCGCCCTTAGCCTCGCTCTGCAGGCGCTCGAGGTTCTCCTTGGCGAGCGCCAGGAACTGCTGGTTGTTGCGCGTCAGGGCGTGCGAAGCGAGATTCTGGAAGGCGTCGGTGAGCCGGCTCTCGGCGGTCTCGAAGGCCTTGACCCGCTCGTCGTAAGCGGCAACCTGTGCCTTCAGGCCGGAGCTCTCCGCTTCGAGCGCCGACTCACGCACGCTCCTTCGCCGCCAGCGCGCCGCGGAGCTCGGTGAGCTGCTCTTCGCGTCCGCGCAGTCGCTCCTCGACCCCGGCCCGTTCCGCCGCCGCCTCGCTCCTGGCGAGCGCCACCGCCTGCGCGATGCGCCGCCCGACCACGAGACGGATGACGAAGAAGAGCCCCACCGCCGGCAGCAGGGCGAGCAGAACCTTGAGCGCGTCGGGCATCAGGTTGGGATCTTCCCCTTTTCCCTGCCGCCCTGACAACGGCCAGGTCGACCTCGCGGAGCGGGCGACTGCGCGACTGGCCTCGCCGCCCGCGTTATCCGGAAACTCAGGGCGCACGGCGGACCAGGCCGAGGTGTTGCCGCTGGCGAAGCCGTCGGCGAAGATCCGTTCAGCGAAGCGGCGCAGTAGCGGCTGCCCCTGCTGGGTCTCGATGATGCCGCCCCAGATGATCATCTCGGTGCCGGTCCAGACCGTCGACCAGCGCCCGCCGATGCGTGGTCGGGCGGCACTCTACCAGCGTCGTCGGCTGCCAGGCTGTCGGTCGCCGGGTCGTAGCGTCCGCCGCTGCGATCGAAGGTGCCGCCCCAGAGCAGGAGCTCGCTGCCGGTCCAGACGCCCTGGGTGATGCGGGGCGTCGGTGCGCCGGTCAGGTTGATCGGCGTCCAGCTGTCGGTCGCCGGGTTGTAGCGCGCGCCGTCGCCCAGGTCGCCCAGGAACAGCCACTCGTTGCCGCCCCAGACGAGCATCTCGGTGCCCGTCCAGACTCCGACCGGCGACATCCGGGTGATCGGAGAGTCGGCGACATTCGTCGGCGTCCAGATGTCCGTCACCGGGTTGTAGCGTCCGCCGGTGGGAGTGATCCCGTCGTTGATGAAGCCGCCCCAGATGATCATCTCGGTGCCGGTCCAGACCGCGGCGTGGTGATCGCGGGCGCCGGGTGCGTCGACGGTGGTGGCATCGGTCCAGCTGTCGGTCGCCGGGCGGTAGCGCTTGGCGACCGTGTCGGTGCCGATGCCGCCGAAGACGATCATCTCGCTGCCGGTCCAGACGGCGGACTCGCCGATGGCCCCGGGCGCGGCATTCGTCGTGGAGACGGGGAGCCAGCTGTCGGTGGTCGGGTTGTAGCGCCCTCCGCCCACACCGCTTCCCCAGAAGATCGCCTCGGTCCCTGTCCACAGCGCCGTCGCGGCGTCGATGGGAGCGCCGACGGTGCTCACCGCCCGCCAGCTGTCGAGGGCCGGATCGTAGCTCGCACCGGGGGCGAGGCTCCCGCCCCAGCCGCTGCCGCCCCAGACGACCATCTCGCTGCCGGTCCACGCCGCGGTGTGCAGGCCGCGCGCGGCGGGGACGTTCATCGTGCCGGTGGGGTGCCAGAGGTCGAGTCGCCGGGTCGTAGCGCCCGCCGTCGTAGTGAAAGAGGCCGTCGTCGTCGAGGCCGCCCCAGACGATCATCTCCGTGCCCGTCCAGACCGCGGTGATGCCCTGGCCGTTGTTGGCGGAGTTCACCGGATTGGTGGGCGTCCAGGTGTCGGTCGCCGGATCGTAGCGGCCGCCCGCGACGACGCCGAAGCTGCCGCCCTGGACGATCATCTCGCTGCCGGTCCAGACCGCGGCGTGGAACACCCGGTACGACGGGGCGTCGACGAGGCTGGTGGGCGCCCAGGAGTTCGTCGCCGGGTTGTAGCGGCCGCCGCTGCCGTCGTAGTCCGGTGGGTTGGCGCCGCCCCAGACGATCATCTCGGTGCCCGTCCAGACCGCCGTGTGATACGTGCGCGCGTTGGGTGCGCCGGCGTGGCGACCGGCGCCCACGAGTTGGTCGGCCGGGTTGTAGCGCGCGCCGTCGCCGTAGAGCTCGCCCAGGTGGACGTTGTAGCCGTTCCAGATGATCATCTCGGTGCCGGTCCAGACGGCGGAGTGATAGGCCCGCGGGGTGAGCGGCGCGGTGGCCATGGAGGTCCAGCTGTTGCTCGCCGGATCGTAGCGGCCACCGCTGTTCAGGAGGCCCGTCTGCCCCTCGCCGCCCCAGACGATCATCTCGGTGCCGGTCCAGACGACGCTCGGATTCGCCCGCGGCTGCGGAGCGTTGGCGAGCGCCGTCGGCGACCAGCTGTTGGTCGCCGGGTTGTAGCGGCCGCCGCTCGCGTCGGCGCGGCCGCCCCAGACCACCATCTCCGTGCCGGTCCACACCGCGACGTGCGACTGCCGCGCTGCGGGGGCACCCAAGGCCGGCAGGAGCTGCCAGGTGTCGGTCGCCGGATCGTAGCGGCTGCCATCGCCGTAGGTCGTGCCCACGTTGCTCATGCCGCCGAAGACGATCATCTCGCTGCCGGTCCACACCGCCGTGTGCCAGTAGCGCGGGTCGAGCAGCTGCAGCGTCGGCGTCCAGGTGTCGTCGGCGCAGGCGGTGCCGGCGGTGTCGGCAATGAGCGGGAGGCGGTAGGCGAAATCCGTCGCACCTAGGTTCCGGCGCCAGCTGCGCGCGGGTCTCGTTCCACCAGGTCTCGAACGGGCGCTTCGACCCTTCGGCGGCCGTCGTCGCTCGGGGCGTCGCCCTGCAGCCGCTCGTCCCGGGCGTACTCGGCGCGCAGGAGCCGATCGACCAGCACCGGGCGGGCGAGGCACTCGGCGGCGAGAGTCGGATCGTCGCCGAGCGCGGCGAAGAGCTCGCGCAGGCGCGCCGGCGACTGCGAGTGCGCGGCCATCCGGTCGAGCTCGGCCTGCACCTGCTGCGGTGAAACCGTCACCTGCCAGAGCTCGCGCAGCGCGGCCGTTTTCAGCACGAGATCCTCGGCTCGCTGCCGCAAGCAGGGCCTGCGGCAGAGCCTGCGCGAACGACGAGCTCGGGCGCCGGAGAGCGGTGCTGCCAGTAGACGCGCTCGATGGCTCTCCTGACAGCGAACACGGGCGTCGAGGCTCAGCGGAGCGGACGGGCCTTCGGTGCGCCAGCGCGGCCATGGCGCCCGCGAGCGCGAGCGGGGTGAAGAGCGTGACGGCGCGGCATCGTCGCCGGATGGGATTCATCGTCAAACCTCCCTGGGAGTGCATCTGGCAGGATGAGACAGCGCGACGCGCCCCGTGGAACAGCCCGCGCCAGACGGAGTCGAATCGGCCCGAGGCTTCGCCTCAGCCGATCTCGATCAGGAGCTTGCCGGCGGTCGCGCGGCTTTCGAGGCGGCGGTGGGCGTCGGCGGACTGCGGCCAGGGGGAAGCGGCTGTCGATGCGCACGTCGAGATCACCCGAAGCCGCGAGGTCGAAGACGAAGCGGCTGCGCAGCGCCAGCTCCTCGGGGGTGCGGGCGTAGTCGAAGAGCGAGGCCGAGACCAGCGTCCGGCTGCCGAGCACCGGGCGCGGCGAGAACGGCGCGATCATGCCGCTCGACTGGCCGAAGACGATGACGGTCCCGCGCACGCGCGTCGCCCGCACGCTGTCGAGAAAGGTCGTCTGGCCGACGCCGTCGATGGTCAAGTCGACACCGCTGGCCTGCCGTCGCCGCGAGCACCGCGTCGGCGAAGCTCGTCTCGGTGTAGAGGATCACCTCGTCGCAGCCGGCGGCGCGCGCGAGCGCCGCCTTCGCCGGCGTCGAGCAGGTGCCGAAGACCCGCGCCCCGGCGCGCTTGGCGAGCTGGCAAGCGAGGAGTCCCACGCCTCCCGCTGCGGCGTGGATCAGCACCGTATCGCCGGAAACCACCGGGCGGATGCCGTGCACCAGGTAGTGCGCCGTCATCCCCTGCAGCGGCAGCGCCGCCCCGAGCTCGAACGACAGTGCGTCAGGCAGCGGCAGCGCCCGCGCCGCCGGCAGCAGGACCTCGTCGGCGTAGCTCCCGCTGGCGTTCCAGAACGCCACCCGGTCGCCGACCCGCGGCCCGACCATTCCATCACCGACTCCTTCGCCGACCGCCGTCACCACCCCGGCCCCCTCCTTGCCGACCCGCGCCGGCAGCGGCCCGGCATCGTAGAGCCCGCTGCGGAAGTAGGTGTCGATGAAGTTCACCCCGGCAAAGCGCAACGCAATGCGAACCTCCCCCGCCCCCGGAACCGGAACGGGAATCTCGTCGAGCTGCAGACACCTCGGGACCGCCCTTGCTGTGAAACCGAATGGCACGCATGCGGCGCATTGTACGGCCGCAGCCGCCGGTGAAGCCGGCCACAGGAAGCGGCGCCGCCGAGTCGTAGGATGCCCGAGTGTCTCGCACCCGCCCAGCAGTGCTTTTTTCATTGTGTGCGCTTCTTCTTCTTTCCGCAGCGCGGGCCAGGGAGGTCCCGGCGAGCGACGTCGTCGCCGACGTCCCCGGCGACGACTGGAGCCTGCCGGCCTGGGTGACTCCGAGCGCGAACAGCGGCTTCTTCTCCGAGGAGGCGGCGCCGGCCTTCAACGTCAACGTCCGCGTCGCCGACTTCACCTGGCGGCAGCTGCAGCCGACGCAAGGGTCGTTCTCGCAGACGACGACGGACTCGGTCTACGGCATGAACTTCCCGTCCTGGAACACGCAGCTCGCCGGCACGCGACGCGATCTGGCTCCGCCTCTGGGTGAGCGGCGACGACTGGGCGCCGCAGTGGGTGAAGACGCTCTGCGGCGTCTCCGCGGTCGGCACCGGCTACGAGAACGACGATCACCTGCCGATCTGGAACGCCTGCTTCTGGCAGCAGGCGCGCGAGCTCTTCCGCCAGGTGCTGGTCGTGCACGGTCTGCGCTCCGATCCGCGCCTCCAGTTCCTCTACGCTCCCGGCGCCTTCACCTGGTGCGAGTTCGACTACGACATCCCGACCCAGGCGGCGGCGAGCTTCGGCCTCACCTTCGCGACCTTCGACGGCTGGTTCCAGCCGGCGATGCAGGACCTGGTCGACATCCTGAACGGCGAGAACGCCGACCCCACGGACGACTTCGCCTGGAAGCTGGTCTTCACCGGCGAGGACTATCCCTTCGGACCCTGGGACACCCTGGACGACCTCCACGCGCGCGACGCCGTCGCCAAGGGGATGGGCATCCGCACCGGCATCACCGAGGTGTTCAACTTCCATCTCAACCACGTGCCGGCCTACGGCACGACGATCGCCGCCGACGGCCACATGACGACCGACGAGAACTGGCGCGGCCTCGACGGCCGGCGCGTCGTCGCCACCGAGAACGAGTGCTTCAACGACTGCGGCTTCACCGTCGCCGACCCCGCCTACGCGGTCAAGATGGCGAACCTCAAGGCGCTGCAGCTGCGCATGAACTGGATCTACGTCGTGCCCGGGCCGAGCTACATGGCCACCTATCCGGAGCTGTGGAGCTGGACGCGCCTCGAGCTCGGCAAGCGCGTCTACGACGCTGCCGACGCCTGGGCGGCGCTGCGCGAGGCCGAAGACACCTACTGGATCGACGACCCGAGTCACACCTGGAGCGGCGCCCCCTGGGTGCGAGAACCTCGAGCGCTGGCTGCGGCAGAACGACGTCGCGCCGGACGGGATCGTCCGCCGCGGCACCGACGTGCGCGCGAACGAACCGACGCCGGAGAACGGCACGGCGTACGAAGGCCTGCGTACCCAGATCTCCGTCGGAAGAAACGCGATCTACCTCGATCTCGACGAGCGCTTCTTCGCCGGTGGCGTCGTGGACGCCGGAGGGGTCGAAGTCAAGGTCACCTATCGCGACAGCGGCAGCGGCTCGTTCCGCATCGACTATCCAGCAGCGAGTGGCGTGACCTCGACGGCGCCGCAGGTCTACACGAACACCGGCGGCTGGCGCACCGCGACGTTCAGTCTCCCCGACGCGCTGTGGAACGACACGCTCGCCGGCGGCAACGACCTGCGCCTCGCCGCGACCGGCCCCGCCGACCTCGAAGTCCGCTTCGTCCGCGTCGTCCGCCTCACCCGCCCGAAGGCCATCTTCCTCGACGCCTTCGAGTCGGGGACGTCCGGCTTCTGGTCGCCCTGACGGGCGTCCGACTCCGACCCTCAGGCCGTCAGGCCGTCAGGCCGTCAGACCCTCAGACCATCGCCCCCGACTCGATGTCGGGGTGGGCGCGCATGAACTCGACGAGGTGGGGCATGTAGTCGGCGAGCTTCGGGCAGTG
Organism: Thermoanaerobaculia bacterium; assembly: GCA_963788175.1. Taxonomy (GTDB): domain Bacteria; phylum Acidobacteriota; class Thermoanaerobaculia; order Multivoradales; family JAGPDF01; genus JAGPDF01. The sequence continues at coordinate 99,964 of CAWBFZ010000008.1, read as the reverse complement.
GATGCCCAGGGCCGCGAGGTCGCGGTCGGCGTTCGTGGTGTCGTAGAAGGTCGGGTGGATGAAGTAGTCGACGGCGGAGGCCGGAATCCCCAGCAGCTGGTAGACCCCGGGGACGTACTCGATCGCCGACTTGGCGACGTTGAGCGGCATCGGCACGCGCACGATCACCCGGCCGGTGGCCTTGCCCATGAGCGTGATGGCGTCGTCGATCGTCGGCGGATCGGGGTCGGCGAGCTGGTAGCACTTGCCGGCGGCGCCCTTCGATTCCGAAAGCGCGGCGATCGCGTCGATCACGAAGTCGCGCGGCACGAGGTTGATGCGCGTCCGCTTCGGGTCGCCGGGCACCGGCAGGACGGCGACGGTCGGCTGCTTGAGCAGCCAGCGGATGACGTAGTAGGGGCCGTCGTACTTCTGCGTCTCGCCGGTGCGGCTGTCGCCGGTGACGACCGCCGGGCGGTAGATCGACACCGGCATCCCGGCCTTCATGCTCTCGCGGACCTCGACTTCGGCCAGGTACTTCGTCTCCTCGTAGAAGTTGTTGAACTCCTGGCCGCGCACGAGGTCGTCCTCGCGGAAGATGCCGGCGTAGCGCCCGGAGACGTAGCAGGTCGAGATGTACTGCAGGCGGCGGAGCTTGGCGCAGCGCCCGGCGAAGTCGAGGACGTTGCGGGTGCCGAGGACGTTGATCTTCATCGCGCTCTCGCGCTTGACCGAGAGGTCGTAGACCGCCGCGAGATGGAAGATCTCGCTCACTTCGCGGGCGAGCGTCGGCGGGATTCTCGAGACCGAGATCCTTCTGCGTGATGTCGCCGGTGACGAGCTGCAGGCGGCCGGCGAGGCCGGCCTTCGCGCCTCTTCCGGTCGGTCGGGGGGCGGGCGAGCTCGGCTTCGATCTCCGCCAGACGCTTCTTCGCCAGGGTCATGAACTTCGGCTGCACCAGGCAGACGACGGAAGGCTTGCCGCTTGCGCGCCAGGATGCGGCGCACGAGCTCGGAGCCGAGAAAGCCGGGAAAGCCGGTCAGCAGTACCTTGGTCATGGTTGTCTACCTCGAGAGGCGGGTTAGCGCAGGCCGGGCATGCGGCGAAGCGCGCGCAGTGCCTGGGTCATCCAGCGGCCGAAGACCTCGTCGGGCACGCCGGTCGGCGCCGCGATCGCCATGCCGCGCTGCACCGCCACGGTCTGGGCTTCGGTGTACTTGAGGATCCCTTCGGCTGCCGTGCCGGCGCCCGAGGCCGGAGCTCTTGAAGCCGCCCATCGGCGCCTCGACCGACCCCCAGGCTGCGGCATAGGCCTCGTTGATGTTGACGGTGCCGGCGTGGATGCGCGTCGCCATGCGGCGGGCGAGCTCGGTGTCGCGCGACCAGATGCTGGCGTTCAAGCCGTACTCCGTGGCGTTGGCGAGCTCGATCGCCTGCTGGTTCGATGGCGAACGGGTAGACCGAGACCACCGGGCCGAAGGTCTCGTCGGCGTAGAGCAGCATCTCGGGCGCTCGTGCCGGTGAGGATCGTCGGCTCGAAGAAGAGCGGTCCCAGGTCGGGCCGCGGCTTGCCGCCGATCTCGACGCGCACGCCCTTGGCGATCGCGTCCTGCGATGTGCCGGGTCACCGTCGCGAGCTGTTTGGGCGACGCCAGCGAACCGACGTCGCAGCTCCAGTCGAGCGCCGAGCCGAGCTTCAGGCGGCTGGTCGCGCGCACGAACTCGGCGACGAAGCGGTCGAACAGCGACTCGTGGACGTACAGGCGCTCGATCGAGATGCACAGCTGCCCGGCGGAGGAGAACGAGCCGCGCACCGCGCCGGCCACCGCGGCGTCGAGATCGGCGTCGGCCAGGACGAGCATCGGGTTCTTGCCGCCGAGCTCGAGCGAGCAGCCCATGAGCTGGCTGCCGGCCTCGCGCGCCAGCTTGCGCCCGGTCGGGGTCGAGCCGGTGAACTGCAGGTAGTCGGAGGCTTCGAGGATGGAGGGTCCCAGCACCACCCCTTCACCGGCCACTGCCAGCATGATCTCTTCCGGCAGGCCGCACTCGATCAGCAGGTCGAGCGCCCAGAGCTGCGAGAACGGCGTCTGGAGGTCGGGCTTGGCGAGCACGGCGTTGCCCGCGAGGAGCGCCGGAATGGCGTCGGTGATGCCCATCGAGAGCGGGTAGTTCCACGGCGAGATGATGCCGATGATGCCCTTCGGGTGCTGGTACTGCCAGGCCTGCGTGAGCCCCGGCAGGGCCCCCTTGCGGCTCTGCGGCGCGAGGATCTCGGCCGCGTGGACGGCGTAGAAGCGCGCGACGATCGCGGTGTCGAGGACCTCTTCGAGGGCGTGCTTCCTGGCCTTCCCGGCCTCGAGCTGGATGAGATCGAGGATCTCTTCCTGGCGGTCGAGAAGGCGGTCGTGGAAGCGCAGGAAGATCTTCGCCCGCTCGGCGAACGGCCGCATCGCCCAATCCTCCTGGGCGAGGCGCAGGCGCGCCTGCGCGAGGACGACGTCCTCCGGCGTCGAGCGCGGCAGGGTGCCGATGAGGGAATGGTCGAACGGTGAGTGGACCTCGACGACGTCGCTGGCCGCGCCCCCGCGCGCCCCGCTGGCGGAAGCCACGACGAGGCGGGCGAACGCCGGCAGGCGGTCGAGGACCGCCGGCCGCCGCGCGGTGATTTCCGGCGTCTCCGGCGCCTCCCGGGTGTCGGGCTTGGAGCTGGATGCGGCTGGCGGCTGGCGGCTCTGGCGGGCTTGGCGGCGGGGGCCATGATGGCTTCAGATTCTCACCCGCCGGGCGTTACGTCAAGCTGCGGCAAGAAAATGACGCGCCGCGGCGTAGTCGCCTCCGTCCTCGGCGAAGACTTGGGCCTCACGGCGAAAGCTGGAATCGGGTCGGCACCGGCGGGCCTGGCGGGCGTCGTGGCCGGGAGCGGCGAGAAAAGCCGGTCCGGGAGAGCTCCCGGGCCGGCTATGACGACCCGCTAGGGGTCGGCGAAGGGTGATCGAAACGCTCTTAGGCGCGGCGCCGCCGCAGCAGCACGACCGCTGCGCCTGCCAGCAGCAGGGTGAGGCCGGCGAGGCCGAACGGAGCCAGGGTCGGGACCTCGATGATCGACTGCTGCACCGCCAGCACGGTCACGTTGAACGAGGTCGCCCCACCGCCGAGCTCGGAGGTGCAGGTGACCTGCGTCGTCCCCACCGGGAACAGCGAGCCCGAGGGCGGCACGCAGGTCACGACGCCACACCCTGCCGAGGCGCCCACCACGTAGTCGACGATGGCGCCCGTCGGGCCCTGCGCCGGGACGGTGATGTCCACTGGCGGCGTCAGGGTGCACCCGGCACCGGCCTGGCAGGCGGTGACGACCACTTCGTCGACCTCCCACCACCAGTCCCAACCGGCGACGTAGTGCCAGCGCAGACTGACATCGGCCTGGCCAGCCCCGGAGATGGGCGTGGTGTAACTTCCGGTTGCGTCAGCGATCCAGGTGTGAACGTTGACCCAGGGGTTCGCTCCGCCCACCCGGACATCGACCGTCGCCGTATCCGCGCCGCCGATGTCGTTGTAGTTGTGGGCGAAGGTCACCTCGGGATCCGAGAGGCCCGTCAGGTCGAATGCCGGGCTCGACATCTCGGCATCGAAGGCCACGCCCGAACCACAAGCGTCGGAATCGCCGACAGCGAACAAGCCCGTGCCGCTGGTCAGGTTGCCTCGCGCCCCGGGTCCGTGTTGGTCCAGTCGGCGCTGCCGACGCAGCCGGTGGTGCTGTTGGCGAGGGCCCAGCCGGCCGGCGGGAAGGCGCCCTCGAAGTCGACCAGCGGCAGCACGGTCACCTCGGCAGAGCCGACCGGGCACCGCGGCGGCGGCGGCGGCGGCGTGCCGATGGTGATGTAGTCGTAGCGGATGTTGCCCGTCTCCGTGCCCGCGGAAACCGCTTCGAAGCGCAGGGTGACGTTGGTGCCGGCATAGGCCGCCAGCGGCACCACCACTTCGGCCCAGACGGGGAAGTTGCTGTTGGCCACGGTCAGGTTGAGGGTCCAGACGGGGGTGCCGTTGACGCTGACGGTGGCCGTGTCCAGAGCCGCGTCATCCGCGTCCGTCCGGTACGCCAGGTACCAGAAGTGCAGGTCGTTGTCGGACACCGGGACGGCGATCCCGGCCTGGGTGACGCTCGAGGTTGCAGGAACCCCGCTGCAGTACCCGCCGGCCCAGAAGTCCATCGAACCGTCGTAAGCTGCGGCGCCCCAGACCGAGCTCCAATCCCCGATCCACTCGCAGGCAACGTCGGTCACTTCGGTCCACGCCGAGGTTGGCGGCGGCCCGTTCTCGAAGCTGCCGTCGTTGACCAACGCCGCGGGCTGGCGCGACGACCGGATGTGGATCGGACCCGACGGCGTCACCGGAGTCCCGGAGAGGCTCAGCGAGTTGGGCGAATTCGCGGGGGTCTTCGCCTGCGCCACACCCGCCAGGGCGAAGAGCGCAAGGAGGACAGCCGACGCTGCCAAGATACGAGGCTGCTGCTTCATGATCGTCGTTCCTTTCTGGGCAAGCCGCAAAAGCGGCAACTTGTGGAAAATTTACTTGCACTTCCTATCAGGAACCGGCCCAGAATTCAACCGCGCGGCTCGTCTACTCGCCCCGGCAGGGATTCGGCACACCCGGAAGGGGCCCCGGCGAGCCCGGCTTTTCGAACGGTGAATGCCGGTTCTGCCGCGCGGCGCCAGATCGGCGACTCACGCGAGGCAGAGCGGTCGCGGTCAGTGCTTCGCCGGTCCGAACGAGCGTTCGAAGAGGCTGTGGATCGCCTCGCGGCCCTCGTCGGAGAGGTTGCGCGTGCCGGTGCCGGCGAAGGCGCGGCCGCCGATTTTCGGCTCGGCCGGATTCCAGCGGCCGTCAGTCCAGGTGAACCACTGATGGCGCCCCTGGTCGAAGACCCAGACCTCGCGGTTGAACAGCTTGGCGAGCTCGACCCCCCAGCCGGTGCCCCCCTTGACGGTGTCGTCAGGCTGGATCCAGCCGAGGGCGAAGACCTGCCAGCTGCCGTTCACCATGTGGTAGAGCGACTGGATGACGCGCCGGATGAGGTCGGCCTCGTGGTAGGTGCGGCCCATCCTCTTCGAGACGATCTCCATCGAGATGTCGCCCGCGGCGAGCTCCGCTTCGCCCAGGATCTTGACGCCGACCGGCCACTCCATGGCGTGGCCTTCGAAGGAGAGGGTGGTCTGATCGATCCCCCAGCGCTTCGCGCAGCGGCCGAATTCGGCCTCGGCCCCACGGTGGCCACCGGAGATCAGGCTGGTTCGGGAAGTGTTCGGCATCGCGAAGCTCCTTGCTAGGGGACCGGCGGCCTCATGCCGCAGTGCGTCGTTCCCCCGAATTGTATCCGAGGCGGGGATCGGCGTCAGACTTCCTTCTGCGGCACCAGCTTGACCTGAAGCTCGCACCCGACGGCACTTGCATAACGCTTGAGGGTCGCGAGGGACGGCGTATGCCTGCCGGCCGACTCGAGGCGGGAGATCGCGCTCTTGGTGGTGCCCATACGCTCGGCAACGGCATCCTGCGTGAGACCGGCGCGGGAACGTGCCTCGAGCATCTGACCCGCGACCTGATACTCCAGGTCGAGCGCGTCATAGGCCTCGGAAAAGCCCTTCCGCGCCCTCGCCCGATCCAGAAACGCCTTGTGATCATGGGCAACGGGCTTGTACTTCAGATCAGCCATTTTTCGACTCCTCCAGGCGCCTGCGCGCCAGCTTCAGTTCCCGTTCGGGCGTTTGCGAGGTCTTCTTGATGAATGCGTGCAGAACGATGATCCGTTTTCCCGCCATGAAACAGAAGAACGCTCGCCCTATTCCGGAGCGGCCACGGGGTCGAAGCTCGAACAGTCCGTCGCCCAGGGCGCGAGAATGCGGCAGGCGAAGACTCGGTCCGTGCTCGGCCAGAAGCTCGACGAGACGAGCGTAGTCGGCCAGCACATCGACCGGCCACGACTCGATCTCAGCCAGCACACGCTCATGGAAGTACTCGACCGCGAACCCCACCGGTGAAGGTTAGCAAATACGCTAACCGCGGGCAACCGCAGTCGCTTCCGGCGACGGGCTCAAACGAGCCGCAGCGGCTGGATGCGCGCCATCTCCGTTCCCAGGATCTCGGCCGCGTCCCAGAGATCAACCGCCCGCTGCGCGTTCAGCCAGAACTCCGGCGCCTTGCCGAACAGGCGGGAGAGGCGCAGAGCCATCTCGGGGCTCACCGCCCGACGCCCCCGCAGCAGCTCGTTGATCGACTGCCGGGAGACCCCGGCCGCCGCGGCGAGACTGGCGACGGTGAGGCCGTAGTCGGGCAGGAAGTCCTCCCGCAGCATTTCCCCGGGATGCGTCGGCCGGCGCGTCATCCTGCGGCTGTTGGGCAGGCTCATCGATTCCTTGACGCTCATCGCATTCTTCGCATTCCTGGTGGAAGTCGCAGATCTCGACGTCCCAGGCATCGCCATCCACGAACCGGAAGCAGGTCCGCCACTGGTCATTGACGGCGATCGCGTGCCGCCCCTTGCGGTCACCGTCGAGCGCATGCAGACGATTGCCGGGAGGAACCTTCAAGTCGTCGAGCTGTGTTGCCAGCTCCACGTACTCGAGCTTTCGCGCGGCGCGCCGGGCAACATCCGGCGGAAGCGAGCGCCGCGAAGCGGCCCACTGCCTCATGCTGAGCCAAGCCCGCTGGAATCGCCTCCCTACCCCCCGAACCCCGCCAGGACGTCGAGGACGAAGTCGATGTCCTTTTCGGTGTGGTCGGCGGAGATCTGGAAGCGGATGGTCTCGTCGCCTTTGGGGACGACGGGGTAGTTCAGGCCGGTGGCGAGGACGCCGTGCTTCAGCAGGTGGCGCACCAGGGCGGTGGTCTTCGGGGTGTCGCGGACGAAGAGCGGGACGATCGGGTGGGTGCCCTGGAGGGTCTCGAAGCCGAGCCGGATCAGCCCGTCGCGGAACTGGCGGGTGCGGGCGGCGAGGTGACCGAGGAGGCCCTTGCCGTCCGGGCCGTCGAGGATCTCGACCGCCTTCTTCGCCGCCGCCGCTTCGGCGGGGGTGATCGGGTTCGAGTAGATGTAGGTCGGCGCCGACTCGCGCAGGAAGTCGATCAGGCCGGCGGCGCCGGTGACGTAGCCGCCGTTGACGCCGAAGGCCTTGCCGAGGGTGCCGATGAGGACGTCGGCCGGGCCGGAGCCGCTCGCTTCCTCTGTGCCTCTTCCGGTGGCTCCGAACGCTCCGACGCCGTGACTGTCGTCGACGATGACCACGACGTTCTCCGCGAAGGCGGCGTCGTGCTTCTTCGCCACTTCGAAGATCGTCGGCAGCGGCGCCTCGTCGCCGCGCATCGAGAAGATGCCGTCGGTGACCACCAGCGCGCGCTTGCAGCCTGTCCACCTCCGTCAGCCGGGCGTCGAGCTCGGCGACGTCGTTGTGGCGGTAGACGCGCTTCTCCTTCGGCCGCGCCAGCTTGATGGCGTTGATGATGCAGTTGTGGTTGAGGGCGTCCGAGACCAGCGCCGTCTCCTCGGAGACCAGCGGCGTGAAGACGCCGAGCATCGAGGCGTAGGCCGAGGAGAAGATCATCGCCGCCTCGCGGCCGTGGAAGCGGGCGAGCGTCGCCTCGAGCTCGATGTGCGGCGCGTAGGTGCCGCTGATGAAGCGCACCGCGCCGGGACCCGCCCCGTATTTTCTCGAAGCCTCTTCCTCCGCCTCGATCACTTCGCGGCGCAGGTTCATGCCGAGGTAGTTGTTCGAATTCATCTTGAGGAAGAGCTCACCGCCCCGCCCGGCGACGCGATAGCGCGGGCCGTAGCCTTCGGCGGCGGGGACCACCCCTTCGATGACCAGCTCGTAGCGCTTCGGGTTGCCGCGCGCGTCGAGCACGGCGAGGTCGTTCGCAAGGGCGGCGAGGAAACGATCGTGGGGCATAGGAACCTCTCTGATGGGGGCGGGTGTCCGTGGGTGCCGGGGCCCGCTTCACCCGCCTTAACTGATCCGGAGCTTGATGCGCAGCTCCTTGAGCATCTCGGCGACCATCGCCGCGAGGTCGTAGCGCGGCGCCCAGCCCCATTCCGCGCGGGCGGCGGAGTCGTCGAGCGACTCGGGCCAGGAGTTGGCGATGCGCTGGCGCACCGGGTCGACGTCGTAGTCGATGGTGAAGCCGGGGATGTGCCTGCGGATCTCCGCCGCGAGCTCGACCGGGGTGAAGTTGACCGCCGCGAGGTTGAAGGCGTTGCGGTGCTTGAGGCGGCCGGCGTCGGCCTCCATCAGCTCGATCGTGGCGCGGATCGCGTCCGGCATGTACATCATGTCGAGGCGGGTGTCCGGGCCGAGGAAGCAGGTGTACCTGCCGTGCCGCAGGGCGTCGTAGAAGATCGTGACCGCGTAGTCGGTCGTGCCGCCGCCGGGCGGTGCGCTGTGCGAGATCAGGCCCGGGAAGCGCAATCCGCGCACGTCGACGCCGAAGCGCGAGGCGTAGTAGTCGGTCAGCAGCTCGCCCGCGACCTTGGTGACGCCGTACATCGTGGTCGGCCGCTGCAGGGTGTCCTGGGGCGTGTGCGTGCGCGGTGTCGAGGGCCCGAAGGCCGCGATCGAGCTCGGGAAGAAGACCGCGCAGCGCTCCTGGCGGGCGATCTCGAGCGTCTTGTAGAGCCCGCCCATGTTGAGCTCCCAGGCGACGTGCGGCTTCTCCTCCGAGGTCGCCGAGAGCAGCGCCGCGAGGTGGTAGATGGTCCCGACGTCGTAGCGCCGGACGAGGTCGTGCGCCTGGCGGGCGTTGGTGGCGTCGAGGACCTCGAACGGACCGTCGAGGGCGAGATCGCCCGGCGGCAGGCGGATGTCGGAGGCGATGACGTTTTCGGCGCCCTTCAGGCGGCGCAGTTCGACGACGAGCTCGGAACCGATCTGACCGAGAGCTCCAGTGACGAGGATTTTTCGCATGAGCAGGAAGATCGTACCGGCTTTCAGGCCAGGAAATCGAGCAGCAGCCGGTTCACCTGGTCGGCCGCCTCGTGTTGCACCCAATGCCCGGCGCCGGGGAGGCGGAAGAGCTCGGCCTCGCGGCAGTGGGCGATCGAGGCCGCCGCCATGTCGGCGCCGAGAGCGACGTCGTCCAGCCCCCAGATCAGGCGTAGCGGCGGCTCGACCCGGCGGTGGGCGGGCCTCGCCGGCGGCGCCCAGAGGGCGGCGCGGTACCAGTTCAGCATGGCGGTGAGGGCGCCGGGCTGGCGCGCCGCGTCGGCGTACGTTTCCAGCTCCCCGGGGGCGAACGTTCCAGGTCGGCTGCTGCGCTTGAAGATCGAGCGGAAGCCGCGGAAGTCGCCCGCCCGGATCTTGCGCTCCGGCAGGAAGGGGAGCTGGAAGTAGAAGATGTACCGGCTGCGCCGGCGCTGCTCCCGGTTGTGCCGCAGGAAGTGGCGCATCACCGCGGGGTGCGGAATGTTCAGGACCGCCAGCCGGGCGATGCGCTCCGGAAAGCGCAAGGCCCCCCACCAGGCGACCGCGCCCCCCCAGTCGTGGGCGACGATGTCGATCGGCTCGGGGCCCGACTCCGGTCCGACATCGTCGAGGAGGCCCCGGAGGTCGTCGGTGAGCGGGTCGAGGCCGTAGGCGCGGATCCCCTTCGGCTTGCCGGAGAGGTTGTAGCCGCGGAGGTCCGGCACGACCACCCGCCGTCCGGCCGCCGCGAGCGCCGCGATCTGTCGCCGCCAGCCCCACCAGAACTCGGGGAAGCCGTGCAGCAGCAGCACCGGCTTGCCGTCGGCCGGCCCCGCCTCGACGACGTGCAGGCGGACGGCGGGCAGGTCGAGGAAGCGCTCGCGGAGCTCGAGACCGGGGTGCTCGGCGGCGAAGTGGTTGAGTGCTGGGTCGAGAAACATGGGGAGGAGGCGCAGGAGTGACTCTACAGGCGTCCGCTCGGGGTCCTGTCTGGTCCGTATCCCAGCAGCGCAGGGGACACATAGCGGCTGAGAGGGCAGCCGATCGCCGATCCCTCCGAGCGGCCGCAATGTGTCCCCGACCTTGGCCGTGAGAGAAGAAGCTCCGGGGCGGGCTCTGGCGCTCGGGATCTTGGGGTCGGCGACCAAGCCTCACTAGGAGCCGGCCCCAGATCCCGAGTGCCGGAGACCGCCCACCACCGACGGTCAGGAGTGCCGGAGACCGCCGACCACCAAGGCCGGACGTGGCAGGGGACACATAGCGGCTGGAAGGGCCGCTGGTCGGCGCAAAGCTCGAGCGGCCGCAATGTGTCCCCGACCTTCCGCCGATACCTCCGAGCGGCCGCTATGTGTCCCCGAAGGGTTCTTGTCCTAGTTCAACGCCAGCGGCTTCAAGTTCACCCAGCGGTTGCAGGTCTCCTGCAAGGTCTGGGGGTCGTCGCTGGCCATGGCTTCGGCGATGAAGAGGTCGATCTCCCGGCGGTCCTTGCCGGCGCGGCGCAAGGCCTGACGGACGGCGGAGGCCACCGCCCAGCGGTTGCGGGTGCGCAACGTGACCTGGACTTCGGGGAATCGCGGGGGCGGGGGCGTCAAGATGAGGGACCTCTCATCAGGAACTACTGCCGGCACGCGAAAATGTTACGCGGTCGCCGAGAGAAACCCGGGCGAGAATCTCCGGCGGGGAGGGCGACGGCTCCGGGCTCAGTAGAAACCGAGCTGCAGCCGGGCGGCCTCGCTCATCATGTCCTGGTTCCACGGCGGATCGAAGACCACCTCGACCTGGGCCTTGGCGATCTCCGGCAGCTTCTCGAGCCGCTTCTGGATGTCCTGGGCGAGGATGTCGCCCATGCCGCAGCCGGGGGCGGTGAGCGTCATCTGGATGTTGGCGACCTGGCGGCCGTCGCCGCCGGGAGGTTCGAGCACGCAGCTGTAGACCAGCCCGAGCTCGACGATATTGACCGGAATCTCCGGGTCGTAGCAGCTGCGCAGAACGTCCCAGACCCGGTCGTCGAGCGACTTCGCGTCGTCGCCCGCCGCGGCCGGCGCGCCGGGAGCGGCGACCGGCACCTCCATCCCGATGGCGTCGAGATTCTCGGGGTCGATGCGGTAGAGGCCGCCGTATTCGGTCGTCACGGTGACGGTGCCGCCCAGCTTCTGCATGATCATGACCTTGGTTCCGAACGGAATCCGGGTCGTCGAGCCGTGCGGAATGACCACGGCTTCGATCTCACGGGTGGTGATCGCTTCGGAACGGTCGGAGGCGCTCATGAACCTCTGATCTTACCCCGCGGCGCCGGTGGCGGCCGGGGGCCAGGGGCCGGAGGGCCGAGGAGGGCCGGCGGCCGACGCCGGCTCCCGCCAGCTCCCGCCGGTTTCCGGGCCTCCGCCCGCCTGCGGTAGAGTTTCCCCACGCCGCTTCCGGCCTGGAGGTTGGCGGAATCCCAACGTCGTGGAGGTCCGGATGAAGCTCGCATTCCTGCTTCTCGCCCCGCTCGCCGCGCCTCGTGCTGCGCCGGTCAGGTCGCTGCCCAGTCGTCGTCCAAGCCGCCCGCCAGCCGCGTCGAACCGGTGAGCGAAACGCTCCACGGCGTCGAGATCGTCGACAACTATCGCTGGCTCGAGGGCGACAACTCGAACCCCGAGCGCATGGGCCAGGTGACGCCCGAGGTCGGCGCGTGGACCGACCAGCAGAACGGCTATACCCGCTCGGTCCTCGACAACCTGCCGGGGAGGAAGGAGCTCGAGGAGAAGCTCCGCCCGTTGATGGAGGTCGGCTCGGTCTCGACGCCGGTCGTGCGCGGCGGACGCTACTTCTTCTCGCGCCGCGAGGGCACGCAGAATCAGCCGAGCTACTACTGGCGCCAGGGCTACAAGGGCGATTCGAAGTTGCTGCTCGATCCGGCGCAGCTCGATCCCTCGGGCCTGACGACGATCACCTGGATCTCGCCCTCGCAGGACGGGCTGCTGGTCGCCTACGGCACCTACAAGTCGGGCGACGAGAACACGACGCTGCATCTGATGGAGGTCGATTCGGGCAAGCGTCCTGGCGCTCGAGATTCCCGAACAAGACCCAGGCCCCCGACTGGATGCCCGACGGCTCGGGGTTCCTCTACCAGAACCTCGCCGACCCCAAGGACCCCTACAGCGGCCGGGTGCTCTATCACCGCATGGGCACCGAGGTGGCGCGGATCCGATCCTCTTCCGCCAGTACACCAAGGCGGAGAACGAGAAGCTCGCGACCACCTGGGGGCCCGGCGGCTCGCTGTCGCGCGACGGCAGATGGCTGACGCTCGTCTATTGGACCGGGACGCGCTCGAACGATCTCTGGGTGGCCGACTTCAGCCATTTCCTCGCCACCGGCAAGCTCGAGAAGCGCGTCGTCACGGTCGGCCAGGAGGCCAATTCGTTCGGCTTCGTCGACGGCAACACGCTCTTCGTGCAGACCAACCTCGGAGCGCCCAACGGCCGGGTCGACGCCTACGACCTCCGGTCGGCCGGCGCCGGCGGCGGCGCCTGGAGGCCGCAGACCGTCGTGGCCGAGCGCCCGGGGATGACGATCCAGTCCGTCAGCGTCGCCCGCGGCCTGCTGGCGGTCGAGTACCTGAAGAACGCCACCAGCGTGATCGAGGTCTTCGATGTCGCGCCGGACTCGGCGATCTTCGCCGACGCCGCCGGCGCCGTGGGTTCCAGGCTCTCGGGCACGCCGGCCAAGTCGCTCGGCGAGCTCAAGATGCCGGGGATCGGCTCGGCGGGACTCGCGACCGAGCCCGATCGCACCGAGGCCTACCTGAACTTCACCAGCTTCAACTATCCGACCAGCATTTTCCGCGTCGACCTCGGACAGCCGGCCGCCGAGCCCGAGCTCTGGGAACGTCCGCCGGTGCCGGTCGACCCCGCCACCGTCGAGGTGAAGCAGGTCTGGTACACCTCGAAGGACGGGACGAAGGTCAGCATGTTCGTCGTGCACAGGAAGGGCTTGGTGCAGAACGGCCTGAACCCGACGATTCTCACCGGCTACGGCGGTTTCAACATCTCGGAGACCCCGGCCTTCTCGGCCACGATGTTCCAGTGGTTCGACGCCGGCGGCGTGATGGCGCTGCCCAACCTGCGCGGTGGCGGCGAGTACGGCGATGCCTGGCACGAGGCCGGGATGCTCGCCAAGAAGCAGAACGTCTTCGACGACTTCATCGCCGCCGCCGAGTGGCTGATCGCGGAGAAGTACACCAGCCCGGCCAAGCTCGCCATCGCCGGCGGCTCGAACGGGGGACTGCTCACCGGCGCGGCGGTCGTCCAGCGGCCCGACCTCTTCGGCGCGGCGCTGGTCGCCGTGCCGCTGCTCGACATGCTGCGCTACCAGAACTTCCTCATGGCGCGTTACTGGGTGCCCGAGTACGGCACGGCCGAGGACGCGCAGCAGTTCGGCTTCCTCAACGCCTACTCGCCGTACCAGAAGGTGAAGAGTGGCACCGCCTACCCGGCGGTCCTGCTCACCGCCGGCGAAAACGACTCCAGGGTGCATGCGCTGCATGCGCGCAAGATGGCGGCGGCGCTCCAGGCGGCGACGGCGGAGGTGCCGGCGGCGAAGCCGGTCCTGCTCTGGGTCGACCGCGAGGCCGGCCACGGCCAGGGGAAGCCCTTGAACCTCAAGATCCGCGACGCCGCGGATCAGCGGATCTTCTTCATGTGGCAGCTGGGGATGCTGCCCAAGAGCTGAAGGAAAAAGGGGGACAGGCACGGATTTCCGCGAGAATCAGCGGAAATCCGTGCCTGTCCCCCTTTCCCGGCGTCGGGGCCTACTGCAGATACCCCAGCGCCCGCAGGTTCTTGATCTGCTCCTCGGTCAGCGCCTGGTCCGCGGGCGCCGTCCGCAGCTGGTGGCGGTAGCCGCTCTCCAGGCGCGCCAGGAGCTCGCGCAAGAGGTCGGGGCGCTCGGTGGAAAGGTCGCGCGCCGCCAGGGGATCGGCGGTGAGGTCGAAAAGCTCGCGGCGCTCGAGCGGCGGGCCGTATATCTTGAACGACAGGCAGCGCCCGTCACGGCCGAGGCCGAGGGCGAGTGGGCTTTCGCAGCCGGGCGTGGTGAGGTGCACCAGATGCTTGCGGGCGCTGCCGGGCAGGTCGAGGCGGAAGCCTTGCCAGTCGGTCTCGAACCGCAGGCTGGTCGCTGGCTTGTCGTCCACGAACACCTGGACCTCGCGCGGCTGGTGGAAGGCCACGGCGCGGAATTCGAGCGCCGGCGGCAGGGCGTCGAACGAGGTCTCCTTCGAGACCCAGTGGCCGTCGGACTCCATCACCGCGGCGGCGAAGGTCGCTTGGTAGAGCTTGTCAGCGCTCTCGCTGAAGAGCGCCTTGCCTTCGTAGCCGAGCATTTTCACCTCGGCGTAGGCCTCGCCGCTCATCTTGTGCTGCGGGTCGCTGAAGAGCGGCTTCAGGCTCTCGCCGGACAGCCCCGGCGGCGGCGCGATGCCGGCAAGGTCGTAGAGCGTCGGCGCATAGTCGACCGTCTGCGCCAGCCGGCCAATCCGCAACTCATGCGTCTGCGCCGGATGCACGACGATCAGCGGGATGTGCAGGCACTCGGGGTAAATCTGGGTGTGGACGAGCCGTCCGTGTTCCCTGAACTCCTCGCCGTGGTCGGCGGTGAGGATCACCGTCGTCTCACCGCTGAGGCCGCTTGCCTCGAGGTCGGCGAAGAGCTGCCTCAAACGATCGTCGAGGTAGCGGATCGAAGCGTCGTAGAGCGCCTTGTAGTACTCGACTGCCTCCGGCGTAGTGTCGGACTTGCCCTCGTTGATCGCCGCGAAGGTCGGCCCGGAGGGCTCGCCGGCACCGGCGGGCGGTGGCCCTGGCCAGAACATCTTGCGGTAGCGCTCCGGCGGCCAGTAGGGGTCGTGCACGGTGTAGCTGTGCAGGAAGAGGAAGAAGCGCTCGCCCGGCTTCACCGACTCGAGAAAGGCCAGGCCGCGCCCGAAGGTGCGCTCGACGTCGGTATCGTCCGAGTACGGGGTGTCGGTCCACTCGCCGAAGCCGCGCGCGAAGCCGTAGCCGCCCTGGACGTAGCCCCCTTCGGTGTGTCCAGCGGTGCGGAAGCCGGCGTGCAGCAGGATCTCGGGCAGGGTACGGATCTCCGGCGCCAGCACGCTCGATGGCGGAAAGACGCCGTGCTCGGCCGGATAGAGCCCAGTGAACATCGACATGTGCGACGGCAGCGTCGACGGTACCTGCGCGAAAGCGTGATCGAAAATAGTGGCGCGGCGGGCGAGCTCGTCGAGAAACGGTGAGGTCGGTTTCGGATAACCGTAGAGCCCAAGATGGTCGGCGCGCAGGGCGTCGATCGAGATCAGGATGTAGCCGCGGGTCGGCGCCGGCTCGAAACCGGTCTGCGCCGGGTGGGTCGCGGCGGGCTCCGGCGCTGCCGCGGGAGCGTTGCAGCCCGTGCCGGCGGCGACCACGGCGCAGAGGACCAGGACGGGCAGGAGGCGGCCGGCGCGAAGCATTCGGAGGGCGATTTTAGCAGGCGCGGATAGAATCGTCTCTGGCGGTTCTCGAAAGGACTCCCCGACATGCGCGTTCTGGTCACCGGGCATCACGGCTACATCGGCTCGCTCCTGATGCCGCTTCTCGCCGAGCGCGGCATCGACGCCTGCGGAATCGACAGCGACCTGTTCGAGAGCTGCACCTTCGGTCCGTCGGTCGCCGAGCCCTGGCCGTCGCGGCGTCAGGACCTGCGCGACGTCACGGTCGGCGACCTCGCGGGCTTCGACGCCGTGATGCATCTCGCCGCGCTGTCGAACGATCCGCTCGGCGACATCAACCCGAATCTCACCTACGACATCAACCTCGAGGGCGCGCTGCGTCTCGCGCGTCTGGCGAAAGAGGCCGGCGTCCGGCGCTTCCTCTTTTCGTCTTCCTGCAGCAACTACGGTGCCTCCGGTGACGGGCTCCTCGACGAGCAGGCGGCGCTCGCGCCGCTCACTCCGTACGCGGTCTCCAAGGTGAAGCTCGAAGAGGCGCTGACGGCCCTCGCCGACGGCGATTTCACGCCGGTCTTCCTGAGGAACGCCACCGCCTACGGCATCTCGCCGCGCCTGCGCGTCGACCTGGTGCTCAACAATCTGACCGCCTGGGCGGTGACCACGGGGAAGATCGTCCTGCAGAGCGACGGCACTCCCTGGCGGCCGATCGTCCACGTCGAGGACATCTGCCGCGCCTTCGTGCTGCTGCTCGAGGCGCCGCGCGACAAGGTCCACGCGCAGGCGTTCAACATCGGCGCCTCGGCGGAGAACTACCGCATTCGCGAGCTCGCGGAGATCGTCGGCGAGACGATTCCGGGCTGCGAAGTCACCTTCGCCCAGGGGGCCGGACCCGACGCGCGCAACTACCGCGTGAGCTGCGACAAGCTCGCCCACGCCTTCCCGGAGTTCCGCCTGAAGTGGAACGCGCGGAGCGGCGCGCGCGAGATCTACGAGGCCTATCTTGCGGCCGGCCTGACCAAGGCCGAATTCGACGGCCCGCGCTACAAGCGGCTGGCGCACATCCGCCAGCTGCTCGACGCCGGCACGCTGTCCTCCGACCTGCGCTGGACGGCGGCGGCGCAGCCGGTCGCCCCTTGAAGCTCGCCGTCCTCGGCACGGCCGGTTACCTGCCTGCCGCCGGCCGGCAGACGATGTCGTTCCTGCTCGCGACCGGGTCGGAGTCGCTCCTGCTCGACGCCGGCACCGGCGTCGCACGGCTGCTCGAGCCCGCGGTCGCGGCGCTGCTGCCCGCCGGCCGGCGGCTCGACATCCTCCTCAGCCACTACCACCTCGACCACGTCGTCGGACTGTCGTACCTGCTCGGACTCGCCGGTGACCGGCCGATCCGCATTCACGCGCCGGCGCCGCCACTGACGGCGTTCGGGCCGGAGGGGATCGAGCGGCTGCTCTCGCCGCCGCTGTTTCCGCTGCCGATCGAACGCTGGCCGATGCCGGTCGAGGTTCTTCCGTACAGCACCGCGGAGCTCGCCATCGGCGGCCTGCGGCTTCGCCTGCGCCGCCAGAAGCACCCGGGTGGTTCGGTCGGAGTGCGCGTCGGCGACACGCTCGCCTATGTCACCGACAGCGTGATCGACCCGGCGACGGTCGATTTCGTGCGCGGGGTAAAGCTCCTGCTGCACGAGGTCTGGCTGACGGCGGAGGAGGCGGCCGAGACCGATCCGGCGCCGACCGGCCACTCCGACGCCGGCGCGGTCGCCGAGCTGGCGCACGCCGCCGGCGTCGGCCGCCTCTGGGTCGTCCATCACCATCCGCGGCGCAGCGCCGCCGACCTGGCGCACATGGCCGCCGCGATGCAGGAGCGCGCGGGGCTGCCGGTGGAGGTTCCGGGCGAGGGCGAGGTTTACGAGCTCGAGTGAAAACCGCTGGCGGCCGCGAGTGTCTCGGGCGTGCCGATATCGAGCACCCGTCCCGACGGCTCCGGCAGGGCGTCGATCTCGAACCCTTCGCTGAGCGCGCCGATGAAGACGTCGGCGGCGTGCGGCTCGCGGCCGAGGCGCAGCGAGCGCGCGTTGAAGCCCTCGGTCCACTTGACCAGAAAGCGCGTGAACCGCGGCGTCCAGACGGCGAACGCCCAGGTCCATTTGAGCGTCGTCGATTGCGGCTTGATCTCGAAGCGCCGCACTTTGCCGCGCGGCGACAGGTCCACCAGATCTGCGCTTTGCGGCCGGTCGCACGGCACCAGGGCCAGGGCGAGGTCGCTCTGGTTCTGCTCGCGGTGACGGACGAGGCGGGCGAGCAGATCGCGCGGCTGCACCTGGAGGTCGGGAAAGCCCAATGCCGCCATGCGGTCGCCGAGGAAGGGGACCGCGGACGCGAGGGTGAACGGCACGCCGCGGGAGGCCTCCGTGGTGGAAAGCACACGGTAGGCGAGATCGACGCCGAACTCGCGGCCGTCGCCGAGCCGTTTCGGGATATCCCACTTGCCTTCGCGCAGCAGGACAAGGGCGCGCGCCACGCCGGCGAGACGGAAGTTGTCGAGCAGGTCCTGGCAGGCGATGCGCGAGGGCAGGTCGGCGCCCGCGGCGATCGGCGGGGTCGGCGGCAGGGCGAGGATCTCCTTGCTCGGTCCCTTGCGCAGGTGTCCCTGCGCATCGCGGCGGAGCCGCTTCGCCTTGCCGGCGGCGGGGATGAGACCCCAGATCTCGCGCATGCGGCCTCCCTGCCCCGTCCCAGAGAGCGCGGATCCGCCCGCCCTACTTGCTCTCCTTGGGGCTAGCCGGTACCCTAACCCAACTTTCCGCCATGTGGGACAACCTTCGCGCCGACACGCGGCGCATGCGCGAGATCAAGAGCAAGCCGGCACCCTGGTACGTTCTCGAGTCGCTGCTGTTCGAGAACGGCTACCAGGCGGTGGTGCTGCATCGTCTCGCGCACTGGTTCAAGGCGCACGGCGTTCCGGTTCTCGGTCCCGCGATTGCGCGTTCCAACCATTTCCTGACCGGAGTCGATATCGCCTCGGCGGCGAGGATCGGTCCGGGCCTGCGCATCGCCCACGGCACCGGAATCGTCATCGGCAATGCGGTGGAGATCGGCGCCGGCTGCCTGCTGATGCACGGTGTCACGCTGGGCGCTCCAACCCTGTCGCGGATCAGCGACATGCCGAGGCTCGGCGACCGCGTCACGGTCGGCGCCCAGGCGAGCATCATCGGCCCGGTCACGATCGGTGACGACTCCTTCATCGGCGCCCACGCTCTGGTGAGCCGCGACGTACCGGCCGGCAGCAAGGTCACGGCGAAGACCGAGCTCGAGATCCGCCCTCGCGGTTCCGGCCTTTCCGTCTCCGCCTGAAGGAACCTCCCGCCGCCTCAGGGCACCTCGGCCGACCAGACGAGGGTGTGGCCCCCTTCGAAGCCGTCGCTGAAGATCGCCGGGTCGGCGCCCGGGTCGCCGGCGCGCTCGTGCGCGCCGATGTCGCAGCCGTCGCTGCCGGGGCCGTTGACGAAGCCGGTGTCGACGATGCGCTGGTGGTTGACGGCATCGCCGTAGCCGCGCTGGTCGGCCGGCGACCCCGTACAGAACCCCTTGTCGATGAGCGGCGTCCCGGCGACGATCGCCGGGCGATGGTCGGGGGCGAAGCCGCCGTTGTCGGCGAGGGCGAGGAGCTGAGGCGCGATGGGCGTCGCCGAGAAGCCGACGTAGTCGCCGTCGGAGTTGGGCGTGCCGGCGGCGAAGAAGGTCTCGGCGCCTTCGTTCGAGCCGATGAGGTTGAAGCCGGAGCTCGTCAGCGTAAGCAGGCTCCCCGCCAGCAGAAAGGCGTCGGGTGAAGGAGCGGCGGAGGGATCGAGATTTCCGGCCAGGATCGTATTGGCCAGCTCCAGGGTCGCTGTCTGTCCGCTGTCGATGAAGGCGGCAACGCCCCCGCCGCCCCCGACCGCGTCACTGTCGCTGTTCGCCCGGTTGGCGGTGACGGTGACATCGCGCAGCGCCAGAAGGGCCGACGCGTTGGTTGCAGAGACAAGGATCGCGCCGCCATAGGCCGCCGCCTCGTTGGCCGAGAAGGTGCTGCGCTCGATGTGGAGGCTCGCCCGGTTCATCAGCAGCGCGCCACCGTTGCCGCCCCCGTCGGTGGCGCGGTTGCCGGAGAAAGTGGTGCGGTCCACCTCGACCGCGAGCCCCGGCGCCGTCGCCACGAGCCCGCCTCCACCCGTCGGTCCCAGGCTGACGTTCTCCCGGAACCAACACTCTTCGAGCTCGAAGTTCGAACTTGCCGTGTCGTCACCGTTGAGGAACATCCCGCCGCCGCCGTTGCTCGCCCGGTTCGCGAACAGGACCACCCGATGAAAACGCCCGTTCTGGCCGGGTGCGACCAACGCGCCGCCGCCGCTGCTGGCGAAACCGCGCGTCAGCGTGACCTCCTCGACGCCCAGCCAGCGCCCGAGGGTGGGCGGGTCGAAGTTCAGGATCGGATAGAGATCCTGCCCGTCGATGGCCAGCAGGCCGGCCCCCGGCCCGCGCACGAGGAGGGTGTCGGTGATGGTCGGCAGGGCGCTCCCGAGCGCGATCGTCTCCCCCTTGGCGAGGGTGAAGACGATCCGGTCGGGCCCGCTCCCGGCCGGACAGTCGTTCCGGGGCGCGTCGGTGTTGGCGGCGAGGATCGCCTCGCGCAGCGAGCATTCGCCGTCCGCGAGGTCGTCGTCGACGCTGGTGTTCACCGTGATCGTCGCGGCGGAGGTGACGCCGGCCGAAGCCAGGACAGCCAGCACCCCGACGAGCCAGCGCCGATGGCAGCGTTGTCTCGAGCCAACCAAGCGATTTGCATTCATGGGCGATTCTCCTGGACTGGATGGCGGCGTGGGCGACCGAAACTGGACATGGCTCGGCTCGCGGACGGGCGTCGCACTCTCTGCCAAGCCGACAAGGATACTCCTGATTGACTCAATGGAGTGAGTCGTGGATACTATCGGCATGAGTAAGCGACTCCAGGTCGTGCTCGAGGAGGAAGAGTTGCGCGAGGTGCGCCGCGCGGCGGGCCTCGCCCGGGTCAGCGTCGCGGAATGGGTGCGCGCGGCACTGCGCGCGGGCCGCCAGGCGGCGCCCGCGAGCGCGCCGGATCGCAAGCTCGCGGTGGTGCGGGCGGCGGCGCGGCACGCCTTCCCGGCCGGCGAAATCGGCACGATGCTGGCCGAGATCGAGAGTGGCTACGGCGTCGAGGGCGAAGCCTGATTTTCGTCGACTCGAACGTTCCGATGTATCTCGTCGGCGCGGCCCATCCGCACAAGGTGGACGCTCAGCGCCGCCTCGAGCGGGCCATCGCCGACGGTGAGCGCCTGGTCACCGACGCCGAGGTCTTGCAGGAGATCCTGCATCGCTACGTCGCCATCGGTCGGCGAGACGCGATCCAGCCGGCTCTGGAGGCGCTTCTGGGCGTCGTCGACGAGGTCTTTCCGGTCGACCTCGAAACGGTTCTGCGGGCGCGCGACATCGTTCTCGCCTATCCGCGTCTCTCGGCACGCGACGCCGTGCATGCCGCGGTGATGGAAGCGAGAAGGCTCTCGCGGATCTTCACTTTCGATGCCGGCTTCGACGCCTACCCGGGCCTCGAGCGCATCTCTTCCTGACGTTGCAGGGGGGTGGACCGGCGCCGCTCCGGGCGCCACCGCTCAGATCGGCGCGAGGAGGTCGGCCGCGACGAGCGCGTCGGTGGCTTCGCGCAGGCGGTCGAGCGCTATTGCCGAGCGCTCGGCGATGTCGTCGAGGGAGTGGTTGCCGTCGGACAGGTTGAGCATCCAGAGGATGGCGAGCTCGCGCTCGCGGCCAGCGTCGTCGCCACCGATCAGGCGGTAGAGGCCGCGGCGGCCGAGCTGCGGCTCGCACTCGGGGGCGAGGTTCTCGAAGCACTCGCGGCTCTCGAGCCCGTCGACGACGCTCTCGAGCGCCGCGACCGAGCCGGCGAGGGTCTCGGGGCGGATCAGGTCGAGGTTGTCCGCCGAGGTGTGGTACTCGGGATAGCGGCCGTACGGGATGCGCGAGAAGCAGCCCGCCTCGAGACCGATGCCGGGGGCGTTGAACTGGCGCTCGTCGTAGCCGAACGGCACGAACGGCTCGACTTCGAGGTTCTCGCCCCGCCGCTCGAGGGCCCGCGCGACCTCGCGGTCGATCGGCGCGTCGCCGCTGCGCGACTTCTTGTAGTGGAACGCTCCCGGCGCGCCCAGGCCGGCGAGCACGAGGGCGTGGCGGATCGTCGCCAGTTTCTGCCGGTTCGTCGCCAGCCAGGCGATGGCGCCGATCGTGCCGGGCAGAAAGAGGAAGCGGTAGGAGAGCCGGCGCCGCTGGCGCGCCGCGAGCCGCGCCGCGAGCTCCATCGCCACTACCATGCCGGAGAGGTTGTCGTTGGCGAGCGACGGGTGGCAGCAGTGGGTCGAGAACAGGACCTCTTCCGCGGACTCGCCGGGGAGCGCGAGCTCGCCGAACGTGAGGCTACCGGCGAAGAGCTCGGTATCGACGACCACATCGTACTCCCCCCTGGGGAGGCCCTCGACCAGCCGGTGGGGGAGGCAGAAGCCCCACTGCTCCTTGTAGTAGCTGGTGCGGTAGGGAATGAGGTCGGGCTGGTCGGGAAGGCTGAAGAGATGGCGCCGCAGCTCTTCGAGTCCGACCCGGCCGCGAAACGGGGCGCTGTAGTTGAGCAGTTGCAGGTTGTGTCCGGCGGCGTCGGCGATCCGACGGCCGTCGGGCGCCGTGATGTGGGCCTCGCGGAGGCGCCACTCGCGGGGCACCGTCCAGTCGAAGACCGGCGTACCGGTGGGGATCTCGTGCGTCTCGAGGGCGATCCGCTCGGCGAGGATCGCCAGGCTCTGGCGGACGCCGTCGCCGGTGATGCTGCGCGGGATCGGGAAGAGGCGCGCGGCGAGCGCGTGCAGTTCGGCGCCAGTCATCGGAGGGGATTGCGAGGTGGGAGGGGAGACAGAAAGTCGGGATAGCCGGCGTCGCGCTCGGAGATCACCTGCACCGGTTCGGGAAGGGCGATGCCGAACGCCGGATCGTTCCAGCGCACGCCGCGCGCCGCTGCGGGGATGAAGAACTCCGACATCGAGTAGTGCACCTCGCAGTCGTCGGTCAGGGTGAGGAAGCCGTGCGCCACTCCGGGCGGAACATAGACCGCGTTCCTCGCCTCGTCCGAGAGCTCGATTGCCAGGTGCTGGCGGAGGAGGTGCGACTCGGGCCGCAGGTCGACCAGCAGGTCGTGGATCCTGCCGCGCACGCAGCGCACCAGCTTGGCTTCGCCGTGGGGCTCGGCCTGGAAGTGGAGGCCGCGGAGCGTGCCGCGCCGCGGGTTGAAGGAGAGGCTCGTCTGCGCGAATCGGCTCTCGAGCCCCGCCGCCGCGAACTCGCGCGCGCAGAAAGTGCGGGCGAAGAAGCCGCGCTCGTCGCTCGCCGGCTCGATCTCGACCAGGAACGCTCCCGGGATGCCGAGGCGGACGAGCTTCACAGCAGCTCGACCCCGGGGATCGCGACCAGGAACCGACCACCCCAATCGCGGATCGCCGCCATCTGGCCGGCGATCTCGGCGCGCAGATTCCACGGCAGGATGAGGACGTAGTCGGGCCGGGTTTCGAAGATCGCCTCCGGGGCGCGGATCGGGATCCGCGTGCCGGGAAGGAAGAGGCCCTGTTTGTGCGGGCTGCGATCGACCGTGTAGTCGAGGAAGTCGCCGCGCACGCCGCAGTAGTTGAGCAGCGTGTTGCCCTTGGCCGGAGCGCCGTAGCCGACGATCGACTTGCCGGCGCGTTTCGCGGCGGTAAGGAACTCGAGCAGGGCGCGCTTGGTCTCGCGCACGCGCTCGGAGAAGCCGGCGTAGTAGGCGAGCGTCTCGACGCCGAGCCCGCGCTCCCAGGCGAGGAGGGCGTCGACGCGCGGCGTCCGCGGCCCGGAGACCGCGCCGGCAGCCCCGGCATGGCGGGCGAAGATCCGCAGGCTGCCGCCGTGGGTCGCGAGCTCCTCGACGTCGAAGAGCTCGAGGCCGTGGGCGGCGAAGACGCGCTCGACGGCGACGAACGAGAAGTAGGAGTAGTGCTCGTGGTAGATGGTGTCGAACTGGTTGCCGTCGATCATCTGCACGAGGTGCGGGAACTCCATCGTCAGCACGCCCTCGGCCTTGAGCAGGATCGCGAGCCCGCCGACGAAGTCGTCGAGGTCGGGGACGTGGGCGAGCACGTTGTTGCCGAGCAGCAGGTCGGCCGCGAGGCCGCGCGCCGCGAGGTCGCGCGCGGTCTCGCGGCCGAAGAAGCGGACCTCGGTGGGGATGCCCAGCTCGACCGCCGCCGCCGCAACGTTCGCCGCCGGCTCGACGCCGAGCACCGGGATGCCGCGGGCGACGAAGTTCTTCAGCAGGTAACCGTCGTTCGAAGCGATCTCGACCACCTGGCTCGCCGGGCCGAGGCCGAAGCGCGGCACGACGGCGTCGACGTACCCTGCGGCGTGCTCGAGCCAGCTGGTGGAGAAGGACGAGAAATAGGCGTAGTCGGTGAAGATCTCCTGCGGCGTCGCGCACTCCGGCAGCTGGCAGAGCCAGCAACGCTCGCAGACGTAGACGCACAGCGGCAGGAAGAGCTCGGCCCGCGCCAAGGCAGCCGGGGAGAGGTACGAGTTGGCGAGCGGCGAGCTGCCGAGGTCGACCATCACCCGGTCGAGAGGCGCGCCACAGGAGCGGCAGACGAGGTCCTGCGCAGGAGTTGTCATGGTCGGGGGTCGGGTTGTCGGAGTCGGGGTGTCCCGGGCCGGCGGGCGAACTCTAGCAAAGGGGCGCGCTCCCGGCCTCTCCTGCAAGGGGCCCGTGCTATCTTCTGGGCGTTTCGAGCCTTGCCTATCTTGCGATGACCGTCGATCCCGAACTCCTCGCCATTCTGGTCTGTCCGCAGTGCCGGGCCGCGCTCGAAAGGGTGGAACTGCCCGAGCCGCTCCGGCGGACGCTCGTGGAGCGCTATCGCGAGCATTTCCGCGACCAGACGCCGGTGGTGGAGGAGGGCCTGCTCTGCCGCGAGTCCCAGCTGGTCTACCCGATCGTCTCCGACATCCCCGTCATGCTCGTGGACGAAGCCCTGCCGGCTTCGGCGCTCGCCCGCTAGGCCGCCGGCTCGCCTACCTTCGTGGGGTTTCCTGCTCCGCTCCGGCTCGCCTCCTGGAACGCGGCGACGCGCGAGAGGTTGCGCTTCGGCCTCTACGCGTTGCATCTGCTGACGCTTTTCGGCATCGCCCTCTCGAACGTCGCGCTCGGCATCGCCCTCCTGGTCTACCCGGCGTTCCGCGAGCCGGCGGACCCGGCGTTCCGCCGTGCCCGGCCGCTGCTCGTCGCAGCCCTGGTCTATGCCGGCCTGCTGCTCGTCGCGGTGGTCTTCTCACAGGATCCCGCCACCAGCGTCGACGGGCTGCGCGAGCTCTTCACCCTCGCCGCGCTGCCGCTGGCCGTCGGTTCGATTGCCGGCGAACGCCGGTTGCGCTCCCTGTTCGATGCCGCGATCCTCGCCGCGACCCTGGCGGCCCTCGTTGGACTGGGTCAGTTCTGGCTCGGATTCGGCGACCTCGACCGCCGTATCCGCGGACCGTTTCCGCACGTCATGACCTTCTCGGGGATCCTGCTGCTGGTCGACCTCCTGCTCGTCGCCCGGCTGATGTTCCGGCCGCCGGCCGCGGCGCTCGCGGAGCCGGGCTGGAAGGGGTTCTTCGGGCGGCCGTGGCTCGCCTGGACGGCGCTCGCCATGATCAACGTGGCCTTGGTCGGCTCGCTGACCCGCAACGCCTGGCTGGGACTCCTGGTCGGCGGCGGCTGGCTGCTCTGGATGCGCCGTCGCCGGCTGCTGTTCTGGGCGCTGCCGGCGGCGCTCGCCTTCGTCGTCTTCGCCCCGGTTCCGGTCCTGGCGCGCGCCCTGTCGGTCACCAACCTCTCGGACGAGTCGAGCTACGATCGTCTCTGCATGCTCGAGGCCGGCGCGCGAATGGTGGCGGAACACCCCCTGTTCGGCATCGGCCCGAACATGGTCGAGCGCCTCTACCCGATCTACCGCCATGCCAGCGCTTCGCGCCTCAACGTGCCGCATCTGCACGACAGCTACGCCGAGCTCGCCGCCGAGCGCGGACTGCCGGCGCTGGCGAGCTATCTGGCGCTCCTCGCGGTGGCACTGGCGCGCGCCTGGCGCGGCTATCGGTCGGAGCTCGGCGGCGAAACGTCCGCCTCGCGGGCCGACCTCTGGCTGGGCGTGACGGCGGCTCTCCTCGCCTTCTCGGTCGCCGGGCTGTTCGAGCACAACTGGGGCGACGTCGAGGTCCAGCGCGTCGCGCTGCTGCTGCTGGCGGCACCGTTCTGCCTCGAGATCGGGCCGCCGCAGGCCAGGGTGCCCGCGGAACCTGCGGGCGCGATGGCGGCGGTGGCGCCGGCGGCGAGCCGATGAGCGCTGGCGCCAGCCCGGGAGTGAACGCTTTCACCCGCCTGCTCGCCGAGGCGCGCGCGAAGGTCGACGGCGAGCTCGAACGCCTGCTGCCGGCGGCGGGCCAGCCGCCGGCGCGCTTGCACGAGGCGATGCGCTACAGCGTCTTCGCCGGCGGCAAACGGCTGCGGCCGGCGCTGGTGCTGCTCGCCGGCAGGACCTTCGGGGCGGTGACCGCCGACCTTCTCGCCGGCGCCGCGGCGGTCGAGATGGTGCACACCTACAGCCTGATCCACGACGATCTGCCGGCGCTCGACAACGACGACCTGCGCCGCGGCCAGCCGACGTTGCACAGGCGGTTCGACGAGGCCACCGCGATCCTGGCCGGCGACGCGCTGCTCACCCTCGGCCTGACGGTGCTCGCCGAGCATCCGGAGGCGCTTGCGGGAGAGCTGCGGGCGGGCGCCGTCGCCCTGGTCGGGCGGGCGATCGGCACCGGCGGGATGATCGGCGGGCAGGCAGAAGATCTCGCGGCCGAGTCGGGCTGGCCGGCAGGCCCTGGAGCTGCAGCGGCGGCGCTCGACCGGATCCATCGCGGCAAGACCGGCGCCCTGCTCACCGCCAGCCTCCGGCTGGGCGGCGTCTATGCCGCGGTCTCTCCGGCGGAAGATCTGATTCTGCGCGACTTAGGTGGAACCGTCGGACTCCTGTTCCAGATCCGCGATGATATTCTCGACGTCGAAGGGAGCGCTTCCGCCCTCGGCAAGACGCCTGGAAAGGACGCCGCCGCGAGCAAGCTCACCTATCCCGCGCTCCATGGGCTCGACCGGAGCCGCGAGCGCCTGAAGGAACTCGGTCAGGAAGCGATGGACCGGATTGCCGACTTGCCGCGCGAACGCGAGAGCTGGGAGCAGCTGATCGCGTTCCTCGACCACCGCGGCTACTGAGGCTTCCCGGAGCTCCCGGGCAGCTCGTCCGGAGTCGATTCCAGATCCATCCCGGAGATCTCATGAACCTACTGGATCGCGTCTCCAACCCGCACGAGCTCCGGCGGCTCTCCCGTGAAGAGCTGCCGCAGCTCGCCGACTGCCTGCGCGACGAGATCGTCAGCGCGGTCTCGGAGACCGGCGGCCACTTCTCTTCGAATCTCGGCACGGTCGAACTGACGATCGCGCTGCACTATCTGTTCGACACCCCGCGCGACCTGCTGGTCTGGGACGTCGGGCACCAGACCTACCCGCACAAGATCCTCACCGGGCGGCGCGACCGCATGGCGACGCTGCGGCAGTTCGGCGGGCTCTCCGGCTTCTGCATGCGCAGCGAGTCGGAGTACGACGTCGTCGCCGCGGGCCATGCGTCGACTTCGATCTCCGCCGCGCTCGGCCTCGCCGTGGCGCGCGACCTGCGCCATGAGTCGCATCAGGTCGTCGCGGTGATCGGCGACGGCTCGATGACCGCCGGCATGGCGTTCGAGGCGATGAACCAGGCCGGCCACCTCGGCACCAAGATGATCGTCATCCTGAACGACAACTCGATGTCGATCTCGCCTTCGGTCGGCGCGCTCACCAAGTATCTCGAAGCGCTGATGGCCGGGCGTCACTACGCCAAGCTGAAGGACGACATCAAGAAAGTCCTGCACAAGATCCCGGGCATCGGCGACCCGATGGTCGAGGTGGCGAAGGGCCTGGAGGAGGGACTGCGCCAGGTCTTCACGCCAGGGACGCTCTTCGAAGAGCTGGGCTTCCGCTACATCGGTCCGGTGAACGGGCACTCCATACCCGCCCTGCTCGAGGCGATCGAGAGCGCCAAGGAGATCGACGGCCCGGTGCTGCTGCACGCCATCACCCAGAAGGGCAAGGGCTACAAGTACGCCGAGGACGAACCGGTCGAGTACCACGGCCCCTCGCCGTTCGATCCCGTCGCCGGGATCCAGAAGGGGAAGCCCGGGGCGGCGCCCTCCTACACCGCCGTTTTCGGCAAGACGGCCATCCGGCTCGCCGAGCACGATCCGCGCATCGTCGCGATCACCGCCTCGATGCCCGACGGCACCGGCCTGATTCCGTTCGCCGAGCAGTTCCCCGATCGCTTCCTGAACACCGGCATTGCCGAGCAGCATTCGGTGACCCTCGCCGGCGGCCTCGCCCTCGGCGGCATGCGGCCGATCGTGGCGATCTATTCGACCTTCCTGCAGCGCGGTTTCGACCAGATCTTCCATGACGTCTGTCTCATGGACCTGCCGGTCACCTTCGCGCTCGATCGCGGCGGCATCGCCGGCAACGACGGCTGGACGCACCACGGGCTGTTCGACTACGCCTTCTTCCGCATCTTCCCGAACACCATCGTGATGGCGCCGAAGGACGAGAACGAGCTCCAGCACATGCTGGCGACCGCGGTCGAGCAGCCGCATCCGACGGCGGTGCGCTATCCGCGCGGCAACGGCATCGGCGTGCCGCTCGACGCCGAGTTCCGTCAGCTACCGATCGGCAAGGCGGAGGTCCTGCGCCGCGGGCGGCACGGGCTGGTCTGGGCGATCGGCTCGACGGTCTATCCCGCCCTCGAAGCGATCGAGAGGCTGGCGAAGGAGGGCATCGAGATCACGCTGGTGAACGCGCGCTTCGTGAAGCCCCTCGACCGCGAGCTGCTG
Organism: Thermoanaerobaculia bacterium; assembly: GCA_963788175.1. Lineage (GTDB taxonomy): Bacteria > Acidobacteriota > Thermoanaerobaculia > Multivoradales > JAGPDF01 > JAGPDF01. The sequence continues at coordinate 71,502 of CAWBFZ010000008.1, read as the reverse complement.
GCGCTGCAGATCGAGCAGTTCGGCGAGCTCGAAGGCGGCGCCCGTCTGGCGACCGTCGAGGAGCATTCGCTCGCCGGCGGCTTCGGCAGCGCGGTCCTCGAGGCGCTCTCCGAAATGGAGCTCTTCGCGGTCACGACTCTCGCCATCGGAGTTCCGGACAAGTTCGTGCCCCACGGCTCGCAGGAGGTCCTGCGCAAGATCCTCGGCCTCGACGCCGAGGGCCTCTATTTCCGCTTCCGCAGCTTCTTCGCCCGGACGGCGGGCGCGCGCGAACGGCGTGGCGCGGAAGGCGACGGGCCGCTCGATGCCGCGAGCTCGAAGGGCGGCGGCGCCGAGTCGTCGGCAACGACCGGAACGACGGGAACGACAGGAACGACTGGAACGAGGGGTGTCGGCGGTGCGTCTCGACCAGTTACTGGTTGAGCGCGGTCATTTCGCCACCCGCGAGAAGGCCCGGCGCGCGGTGATGGCCGGTCAGGTGCAGGTCAACGGCGTGCGGGTGGACAAGCCGGGCAGTCCGATGCGGGAGGATGTCCGGCTCGAGCTGACGGGGACGGCCGAGCCCTACGTCTCGCGCGCCGGAGGCAAGCTCGCCGCCGCTCTCGACCATTTCGCAGTCGATCCCGCCGGCCGGCGTTGCCTCGACGTCGGCGCCTCGACCGGCGGTTTCAGCGACTGTCTCCTGCAGCGCGGCGCGGTGCACATCACCGCCCTCGACGTCGGCTACGGCCTGCTCGATCTCAAGGTGCGCAACGACCCGCGGGTCGTGGTGCGCGAGCGCGAGAACGCGCGCTATCTCGCCGCGGACGCCTTCGACCGGCCGTTCGATCTCGTCGTCGTCGACGTATCCTTCATCTCTCTGGGCAAGGTCGTGCCGGCGCTGTTGCCGCACCTTGCCGCGGGAGGGCTGCTGCTGCCCCTGATCAAGCCGCAGTTCGAGGTCGGCCGCAGCGGGGTCGGCAAGGGAGGTCTGGTGCGCGACGAGTCTCTCCGTCAGTCGACGATCGAGCTCCGCGCCCGCGAGCTCGCGGCCCTCGGGCTCGAGCTCGTCGGGACCTACGACTCACCGGTCACCGGCGCCGAGGGCAACCGCGAAGCCTTTGCCCTGCTGCGCAAGCCATCGTCCGTAAACTTGCCGCCGGCCGCCGGGGGGACCGCATGATCGAACCGCGTGGAGCACGCCGGGTGGGAGTGGTGGCGAAGTCTGCGAGCGCAGACGCTGCGGGCGTCGCCCGCGAGTTGATCGACTGGCTGGACCGGCGCGGACTCGAAGTGCTCGTCGAGCCCGGCACTGCCCGCGAATGCGGCGCGGCGGGGGACGGGCCGCTCGCCTCCGGGGTGCGCTGCGACCTCGTGGTCGTCCTCGGTGGAGACGGGACGCTCCTCTCCGTGGCCCGCAAGGCGGCCGGCGGCCCGCCGATCCTGGGGGTGAATCTCGGACACCTGGGATTCCTCACCGAGGTGGCGCGCGCCGAGCTCTACCCGGCGCTCGTCGAGGTCCTGGCCGGGCGATACGCGCTCGAGCCGCGCTCGCTGCTCGAAGTGGAGCAGACGAAGGAGGACGGCGAGCGTTTCACCTTCCGCGCCCTGAACGACGTCGTGCTGGCCAAGAGCGCGCTGTCGCGCATGATCGAGCTGCTCCTCACCGTCGACGGCCGGCTGGTGGCGCGCTACCGCGCCGATGGCCTGGTGGTGTCGACGCCGACCGGTTCGACCGCCTACAACCTCTCGGCCGGCGGGCCGATCCTGCACCCGCTGCTGCCGGTCTCGGTCCTCACCCCGATCTGTCCGCACACGCTCACCCTCCGGCCGCTGGTGGTCCCGGACACGAGCGTCATCGAGGTCGGGATCGAGGCGCGTGAGGATGCTCCCGAGTCGCGCGCCGATCGTGTCTACCTCACCGTCGACGGCCAGGAGGGCGGCGAGATCAGCTTCGGCGACCGCGTGCGCGTGACGCGCGCCGCGCAGCCCGCCTATCTGGTGCGCACCGGCGAACGCAGCTCGATCTTCGAAGGCTTGCGCAACAAGCTGCACTGGGGAGAGTAGCGGCTCGTGGTCTGGCTGCGGATTCGCCGCTGGGTCGTCCGCCCGTTCTTCTGGTCGCTCGCCGCAGGTGCCTTCGTCCTGCTCTGCCTGAACGCTTTTCTGGCCTCCGGGTTCGTCCGCGAGCGGCTCGCGGCTCGCCTCGAGCAGCAGCTTGCGCAGATCCTGCATCGCGAGGTCCGGCTCGGGCGGCTCGACTTCGAGCTCCTCCCCTTCGCCCTCAGGATCGAGGATCTCTCGATCTCCGGTCCGCGCCCGGAGGATCCGGTCCTGCTCTCCGTCCACCGGCTCCGGGTGGATGCCGATCTCGACGCGCTGCGGCACGACCTCATCGATCTGCAGACCGTCTCCGCACAGGGCGTGCGGCTTCACCTCGAGCTCTATCCCGACGGGCGCGACAATCTGCCCGAGATCGCCAAGGGGGGCGGCGACAGCCGGTTCACCCTGCGGATCGGCGGGCTGTTCGTCGAGGACGGGGAGTTCGAGCTCGCCGACCAGCGGGTGCCCCTGAACGTCTCCGCGCGCGCTCTCCTGGTGCGGCTCTCCGGGATCGGAGGGACCGAGCTGCAGGGCGCCGTGACGGCGCAGGAGGTCGTCACGACCCTGCCGAAGGCGCTGCCCTGGGGCTCCATGCTGACGGCGAAGGTACGCCTGCGCGACGACCGGGTGGAGATCCTGCAGGCGCGCCTGCGGGCGCCGGTTCTCGATGCCCGCGTCGCCGGATATGTCGGCTGGCGCGGCGGCACCAACGGCGAGATTCACGGCGTCATCGACACGCAGGGACGATTCCTCGACGACCTCGGCTACCTCTCGGGCGAGATCGCCGGACCCCTCCACTTCGAGGGCGGCGTCCACTTCCTGCACAAGGAGATCGGGCTCGACGGCCGGCTCACCTCCCCCGGCGTCGATCTCTTCGGCTTTCACCTCGACGAGCTCGCGGGCCAGGTGACGAGTGGCGGACCGCGCATCTCGAGCCTCGGGCTGGCGCTCGAACGGGCGGTCTTCGCCGGCGGCCCGGTCGCGGGTACTTTCGACGTCGACTTCGAACGGCCCGGACCCTTCGCGCGGCTCGCGCTCCAGGCCGACGGACCGCACCTGCAGCAGGTGCTTCAGGCGCTCGACCTTCCGGCCCCGGCGTTCTCGGCCTCGGCGCATGGCGAGCTCGCCTACGAGTTTCCGCTGAACGACGCCCGGCGGGGCGTGGGCTCGGCGTCCTTCGCCTTGCGTGCGTTGCCGCCGCGCGGTCGCGGGAGCGCTGCCGGTGGACGGCACGGCGGTTCTGCGGATGGTCGAAGGGCGGCTCGAGCTGCAGGAGGTCGAGCTCGCTTCGAAGTCGCAGCAGGTCGCCCTGCGCGGTGCCTACGACCTGGTGGGCAAGAAGGGCGAGCTCGTCGTCGAGGTCGCGAGCGCTGACCTGGGGCAAGTCGCCCGCCTGCAGCCGTTCGTCGAGACCGTGCCGTGGCCGCTCTGGCTGCCGGACGCGGGCCACGGCGGGCTGACCGCAGAGATCGCCCTGGCCGGTCCCGCGACGACCGTGCAGCTGGCGCTCGATCTCGCCGATGTTCACGCCCCGGGCGGCTCGGCGGCGCGCGCCACCGGCAACCTCACTCTCGACGAGCGGGCGGTGAGCGAGCTCGCCATCGAGCTCACCCGCGACGCGGCCGCGCTGCGCGTCACCGGCTTCGTGCCGCTCGCCGCGACCCCGCCGACCCCGCCGCTCGCCCTCGTCATCGATTTCCGGGCCTGGCCGGTGGCCGAGGCGATGCCCTGGCTGCCGGCTCCGCTGCCGCTCGCCGGCGCGGCGACCGGGAGTCTCCGTCTGGGCGGATCGGTCGACGACATGACGGGCGAGATGCACGGCGTGGTCGCCCCGGTGGCGGTCGCCGGCGTCGACTTCGACCGGCTCGAGACCGATCTCGACTGGGATACCGACCGCATGCGCGTGCATCGCCTGCAGCTGCAGGCGCCCAGCGGACTTCTCGCGGGCCGCGGAGAGCTCCGCTTCGCCGACGAGGCCTTGCGTTTCGATCTCGCCGCCGAGCGCCTCGATCTTGCCGCCGCGCCCTGGCAGGAGCTCACCGGAGGACGGCTGAGCGGCCAGGCGGCACTTACGGCGCTGCTTACCGGCACGCTCGCCGAGCCGCGCCTCGTCGTCGACGCCAGCCTCGCCGATCTCGAGCTCCCCGGCCAGGGCATCGGCACGGGCGCGCGGCCGGCAACTCCCGGTGTCGTCGAAACGCCGCCGGTGCGTTTCGCCGGCGAGCTGCATGCCGAGCTCGCCGACCGCGAGCTCCGGGCGACCCTCGACCTGCCGGGACTCGGCGCGCTCGCTGGCGGCGGCGCGTTCGTTGCCGGCGAGCGCGCGGAGCTGCGCTTCCGCCTGACGAGCGACCGGCTCGACCGGCTGATCGCCATGGCCGTCGGGCAGCCGATCGCAGCCAGCTCAGCCAGCTCAGCAAGCTCAGCAATCTCAGCCATCGCAACCGTGGCGGGAAGTCTGGCCGCCGATCTCGAGGTGCGATTCGCGGCCGGCACGCCGGCCACGCTGACGCTGCGCATTCCCGAGCTCGAGCTGGCCTACGAGCAGCACCGGCTGCAGCCGCTCGAACCGGTGGTGGTCCGCTATGCGGGCTCGGAGCTCGCGATCGAATCGCTCTATCTCGGCGAGCAGGGGACCGCCGACGAGCTCTTCCTCTCCGGCACCATCGACCTCGCGCCGGTGGAGCCGGAGCTCGACCTGCAACTGCAGGCCGCGATCTCGGTCGACTGGCTCGAGCCGTTCGCCGGCATCGACCTGACCGGCGCGGTGGACGTGCTGACCACGGTCAAGGGGACGGTGGCGCAGCCGGAATTCAACGGCCAGGCGGATCTGCACGGGGCGCGTTACATTCCGGTCCGCTTTCCGCACAGTTTCGACCGCATCGAAGGCCTGGTGCTGCTCTATCCCGACGCCGTGGTGCTCGACCACTTGCGCGCCGATCTCGCGGGCGGCACCGTCGTGGCCAACGGCCGGCTCGACCTCGCCACAGCGGCGAAGCCGCTGGCCTATCGCGCCCAGATCGCGACGCGGCGCAACGCCCTGCGCTACCCCGAAGGCTGGCTGGTGCGCGGCGACGGCGACTTCACCCTGCAGTCGACGGCCGAAGGGCGGCAGCTGTCCGGCTCCCTGGCGCTCGACCGCGTCTACTATCTCCAGGACATCAACCTCGCCCCGCGCCAGCTCGCCGAGCGCGTGCTGTCGCGCACCCGCGTCCAGGTCGAGGAGGCCGACGAGTTTCTCGGCACGACCTACCTCAATATCTCCATCGTCGCGCTGCAATCGGTGCGGGTGCGCAACAACCTGGCCAAGCTCACCGGCAGCGCCAGTCTCGCGCTGCGCGGATCGCTCGCCAATCCGGTGCTGTTCGGCGAGGTGACGACCGATCCCGGAGGCACGATCGAATACAACGGATCGACCTACAACCTCGACCGCGCGATCGTGACCTTCGCGAATCCGGCGCGCATCGAACCGCTGCTCGACGTCGTGGCGCGGACGAAGATCAACGAGTACCAGGTCACCTTGAGCGTCCTCGGGTCGCTTGCCCGGCCGACGACGACGCTGGGCTCCGACCCGCCGCTGCCCGACTACGATGTGCTCTCGCTGCTGGCGACCGGCACCCCCAGCGGGCTCGCCGACCTCTCCGAGACGGCGCAGACCGGGGCGGCGCCGGGCATGGCGGCGGAGACCCTGCTCTACGGGCAGGCGGCTTCGTTGGTGAGCGCGCGGGTCGGCAAGCTCTTCGGCATCGACCGCCTGAAGGTCGACCCGCTGGCCAGCGGAGACAGCATCTCGGCGGCGCGCGTGACGGTCGGCAAGCGCCTGTCGAGCCGCGTCTACCTGACCTACTCGGTCGACCCGTCGTCGACGGCGCAGCAGGTCCTGCAGGTGGAGTGGAAGCTGGCGGAAGATCTGACGCTGGTCCTGACCCAGAACGGCGACGAGTCCTACGCCGTCGATGCGCGCTGGGAGAAGCGGTTCTGATGCCGGCGCGTGGTTGGGCGCGGCGGGGAGCGCTCTGCGGGTGGGCGTTGGTGGCGCTGCCCGCGGCTCCGGCGTCCGCGCTCGCTCCGGTCGCTCCGCCGGCCCAGGCGGCGATCGTCCGGGCGCTCGAGATCCGCAGCGATGCGCCGGTCGACGTCGAGGAGGTGCGGCAGTTGATCTCGCTGGCGATCGGCGAACCGATGGACGACGCCCGGACGCGGCGCACCCTCCGGAGCCTGCGCTACTCGGGAGTCGCCTCGGAGGTGGAGATCTACGCCCGTCCGGTGGCTGCAGGGATGGCGGACGGCGTCGTCGCGGTCGTCGCGCTGTGGACCGACGTGCAGATCACCGCGGTCGAGGTGGCGGGCGATCTCGGCATCAAGAAGACCCGCCTGCTCGCGGCCCTGCCCCAGCGCTCGGGCCAGCCGCTGCGCGAGGACCGACTGCTGCGCGGCGTCTTTCGTCTCCAGGATCTGCTGGTGGCGGAGGGTTTCCTCGACGCCGAGGTTCGGCTCGCTGTGAGCCTGGGCGGCGATCCGGTGGGGGCGTCGGGCGGGCAGAGCGCCGGCGAAGGGCGCTCTCGCGGCGCGGCGGCGACCTACCACATCGCCGCCGGCGAGCGGACCCGGGTGCGCCGAGTCACCTTCGCCGGCGCGAGCCCGCCCTTCGCCGAACCCGAGCTCGTCGGCGCGCTGCGGTCGAAGCCGGAAGCGGTGTTCAAGAAGGAGGTCGCGGGCGATGACGTCGAGCGGCTCCAGGACTGGCTCTTCTCCCGCGGCTACCGCGAGGCGGTCGTCGAACTCCTGCCCGAGGTCCTGGATCCGGCGGCGCATGCGGTGGACCTCGCCTTCGCCGTGCGGCTCGGGCCGAAGATCGAATTCGCGGCGCGGGGGATCACCCTCAAGGAGCTCGAGAAGAAGGACCTCGTGCCGTTCCTCGGCGACAGCGGCTACGACGAGGCGCTGGTACTGCAATCGATCGAGCGCATCCGGCGCTACTTCCAGGCCAAGGGCCACTATCGCGTCGTGGTGACCCGGACCGAAGAGCGCTCGCCGGAAGTCGTGCGGCTCGCCTTCGAAGTCGTCCCCGGTCCGCGCCTGACGCTGGACGAAGTCCGCTTCGAGGGCAATACGAGCTACGACCCGGAGCGGCTGCGGCGCCTGATGACGACCTCCGCGCGGCGATTCCTGCTGCCGGGCAGCGGCCGTCTGGTCGACGAGGAGCTCTCCTCCGACCTGTCGAATCTGCGCTCGTTCTACCAGCTCGAAGGTTTCGACCGCTCCCAGGTCGGTCCGGCGCACATCGTCGAACAGGGCGACCGGCTCGAGGTCGTCGTGCCGATTACCGAGGGCCGCCGCCGGCGGGTGGGCGAGCTCGTGCTGCAGGATCTCGCGCCGCTCGACGAGAGCGCCGTGCGCAAGGCGCTCGCCCTCGAGAGCGGCGGACCGTTCCACCGCCTGTTGCTCGAACGCAGCGTCGACAAGCTGCGCGCCCTGCTCGAAGATCGCGGCTACGGTGGCGCGCTGGTCTCTTCGGAGGTCGTCTGGAGCGCCGACGACCTGGTCGCTACCGTCCGCCTGCGGGTCTTCGCAGGCGAGCGGTGGGTGTTCGACCGGACGTTGCTCCGCGGCCTGCGGCGGACCGATCCCCGCATCGTCCGCCGGTTCCTGGGCATCGCGCCCGGCGATCCGGTGCGTCAGGCGGCGGTGCTCGACCTCCAGCGCCGGCTCTACGGTCTGGGAATCTTCAGCCGCGTCGACGTGCGCGTGGCGCCCAGCGCGGAGGGGGGAGAGGCGCGCGAGCTCCTGGTCGACCTCGAGGAGGGCCGGTCGCGGTCGGTGCAGGCGGGCGCCGGCTACGACTCGGAGAGCGGCGTGCGCGGCCTGTTGCGCCTCTCGCAGGGGAACCTCTTCGGCAAGGCGACGTCGCTGTCGCTCGATCTTCTCGGCAGCCAGAAAGATCAGCATATGCGGCTGATCTACCGCCAGCCGTACATCGGCAGCCTCCAGGCCGAGCTCCTCGCCACGCTCTACGACGAGCACGAGGACCGCCCCGACTTCAGCGTCGACCGCCGTGGCGGGCAGCTGGTCGTCGGGCGCGAGCTCGGGCGCTGGTCGCTGCAGGCGTTTCTCTCCTATCGCCTGGTCGAGCTCCAGGCCGACGACCCGTTCTTCAACTCCGAGATCCCGCTCGACAGCAGGAATGGCCGCGTCGCGAGCCTCACCCCCACCGCCGGCTACGATCACCGCGACGATCCACTCGATCCGACGCGCGGCTGGAACACCTCCTTCCAGCTCGAATACGCCTTCCCGGCGCTCGCCGCCGATGCCCACTTCCTCAAGCTGTTCGGCCACGCGACCGCTTACCTGCCGCTCGGCCGCTTTGGGGTCCTCGCCGGCAGCGCGCGCGGCGGGGCGATCGAGCCGCTCGCCGACAGCCTCGACGCGTCGTCACGCGGCGCTCTGGAAGCGAGCGTTCCGGCGGCCGAGCTCTTCTACGCCGGCGGCCGGACGACCCACCGCGCCTACCGTCGCGACGAGCTGGGCATCGTCGGCGAGACGCTGATCTTCGATCCGACGAACCCCGCCGCGGATCCCTACCCGGCGGGCGGCGGAGGGCTGGCGCTGTTCAACTTCGAATACCGGTTTCCGGTCGCCGGACCGGTCGGCGGGACGCTCTTCGTCGACGGCGGCAACGTCTGGACCGACTACCGGAAGGTCGGGGTCGGCGCGATGAAGTGGGGGGCCGGCCTCGGTGTGCGCTACCTCTCCCCGGTCGGGCCGCTCCGCCTGGAGGTCGGCTGGAAGCTCGACCGCGAGCCGTTCGAAGACCCCTACGTCTGGTTCATCAGTCTCGGCAATCCGTTCTGAAACGGGCTTGCGGAGCGAGTGCGCTACCATTCGAACGCCATGAGCCTCCCGCCGTTCGCCCCCGAGCCCTCGTTTGCCACCGTCGAACAGGCGATGGAGGAGTTCCGGCACGGCCGGATGGTCATCCTGGTCGATGACGAGGACCGCGAGAACGAGGGCGATCTGGCGATCGCCGCCGAGATGGTGACCCCCGCGTCGATCAACTTCATGGCCCGCTTCGGGCGCGGCCTGGTCTGCCTGGCGCTCACCGAAGAGCGCTGCGACGTGCTCGATCTGCCGCCGATGGTGCGCGAGAACACCTCGTCCTTCGGCACCGCGTTCACCGTCTCGATCGAGGCGCGCGGCAAGACGACGACCGGGATCTCCGCCGCCGATCGCGCCGCGACCATCCGCACCGCCGTCGACCCGGTGACCGGCCCGGCCGATCTCCTGCGCCCCGGCCATGTCTTCCCGCTGCGCGCCAGGCGCGGCGGCGTCCTGAAGCGCGCCGGGCAGACCGAGGCGTCGGTCGACCTCGCGCGCCTGGCCGGCCTCCTGCCGGCGGCGGCGATCTGCGAAATCATGAACGACGACGGCACGATGGCGCGGGTTCCCGACCTGATGCGCTTCGCCGCCGCGCACGGGCTGGCGGTGCTGACCATCGCCGAAATGATCCGCTACCGCCTGATGAACGAGACGCTGGTGCGCCGGATCGCCGCTCCGCGCCTGCCCTCGCGCTGGGGGGAGCTCACGATCCACGCCTACCGCTCGGACCTGACCGGCGAAGAGCATCTCGCCCTGACGCTGGGCGATCTCTCCGGCGACGAACCGGTCCTGGTCCGGGTCCACAGCCAGTGCCTGACCGGCGACATCTTCGGCTCGACGCGCTGCGACTGCGGCCTGCAGCTCGAGCTCGCGATGACCCGCATCCAGGAGGCTGGCCGCGGGGTGCTGATCTACCTGCTGCAGGAGGGCCGGGGGATCGGGCTGCTCAACAAGCTCAAGGCCTACGAGCTGCAGGATGCCGGGCACGACACCGTCGAGGCCAACGAGCGCCTGGGCTTCCGGCCGGATCAGCGCGACTACGGCGTCGGGGCGCAGATCCTGCGCGATCTCGGCGTCCAGCGCATGCGGCTGATGACCAACAATCCCAGCAAGTACGTCGCGCTCTCGGGCTACGGCCTCGAGATCGTCGAGCGCGTGCAGCTCGAGATCCCGCCGAGCGCCGACAGCCGCGACTATCTGCGCACCAAGCGCGAAAAGCTCGGGCACCTCCTCCAGCTGGTCTGAGCGGCCGGAGCAGACCGGCGTTGCGCCTGCTCTGGATTGCGACCAAGGCTCCCTGGCCGCCGCGCGACGGTGGCCGTTTGCTGCTTCTCGAAACCCTCTCGGCGCTCGCCGCGCAGCCTTCGGATGCCGCGCAGGTTTCGGATGCCGCCCAGCGCATCGAGGTCACGCTCGTCGCCCCGGTCGAGCGCAGCATGCTCGTCGCGACCCGGGAGGCCCTGGGCGGCCTCTGCGTCGCCCGGCTGGTCGCCACCCGGCCGCGTTCCCGCGCCCTGGCGGCCGTCGCCGCGACGGTCTCGGGGCGGCCGTACTCGGTGACCCGTCACGAGCGTCCCGAGCTCGCGCGCGCGGTGGCCCGCGAGCTCGCGGCTTCGCCCTGCGATCTGGTGGTGGCGGAGCAGCTGCAGGCCTTCGCCCAGAGCGCTCCCGCCGGGCAGGCGGGGGTGCCCCGGATCCTCCGCGCGCAGAATGTGGAGAGCGACCTCTGGCGCCAGCTCGGCGAGGCCAGCCGGGGCCTGGCGCGCGCGCTGCTGCTCCGCGAGTCGGTTCGGCTGGCGGTCGCCGAGCGGGCTGCGGTCGGCGCAGCCGCGGCGACGATCGCCCTCTCGGCCGCGGACGGCGACCGGTTGCGCGCGCTGGGGCCGCCATCGGCGCGCGTCGAAGTGCTGCCGCCACCCTTTCCCGGCGAGCTCGCCGGCGTCGCGCAGCATCTCGCCGGCGCCCCTGCCCTGGTGCTCTTCGGCAGCGCGGGATGGGAGCCGAACCGGCGGGCGGAACAGCGCTTCGTCGACCAGATCTGGCCCCGGGTCCGCGCGGCGAGCCCGGCCGCCGCGCTGCATTGGTTCGGTGGGTCCGGTGGGTCCGGTGGGCACGGGGGCTCCGGCGCCGGTCGTCCGGGGGTGTTCGTGCACCGCGCGCCGGCGACGAGCGCCGAGGCGTTCTCGCCGGGCGCCGTGCTGGTGCTGCCGCTCGACATCGCGTCGGGGGTCCGGATGCGGATCCTCGAGGCCTGGGCGCGGGGCATCGTCGTGGTGGCCACTCCCGCCGCCGCGTCGGGACTCACCGCGGGCGACGGCCGTGAGCTCCTGCTGGCCAGGAACGGCGAGGAGTTCGCGGTCGCGATCGAGCGCCTGGGCTCGATTCCCGGCCTCGCGGAGCGGTTGATTGCCGGCGGCCGCGCGCGCCTCGCCGCCGACCACGCCCCGGCGCGTTTCGCGGCCCGCTTCGTGGCCCTTGCCGGACAGATCGCTGCGAGCTCCGGCGGAGCGCGCCAGCGATGAAGATCCTGCTCGTCTCGACGGCCTGGCCCTGGCCGACGCGCAAGGGCTACCAGGTGCGCCTGCTGCAGCTCGCGCACGGACTCGCCCGCCGGCACGAAGTGACCCTGCTGGTGCCGCTGGCTCCAAAGGCTCCGACGGCTCCGATGGCTCCGCCCGCTTTCGCCATCGAGACCTTTCGCCTCTCGCGCTGGTCGGCGGCGCGCGGCGTGGGCGCGGCGTTCTTCGGCGGGCGCTCGCTCGAGAGTGGACTGGTCACCTCGGCGGACCTCGAGCGCCGGCTGGGCGAGCTGGCGCCGCAGTTCGATCGCGTCGTCCTGCAGCTGGTGCGTCTCGCCGGCGTGACCGATCGGCTCGGCGAGACCCCCTGGGTGCTCGACCTCGTCGACAGCCTGTCGCTCAATCTGGAACGCCGCGCGGCGCTCGACCGTTTCTGGATGCGCCCGCTGCTGCGTTTCGAGGCCCGGCGGTTGGCGGGCGACGAGCGCCGGATGATCGCCGGCGCTGCCGCGGCGCTCCTGGTCTCCGAGCGCGACCGGCGCCACCTTGCGGCGACCCTGCCGCCGCACCTGGCCGACCGGCTGGCGGTCGTGCCGCTCGCCCTCGCTCCCGCCGCTCAGACGACCCCGACGACGTCGCCGTCGCCGCCCTCCGCGCCGCGCCCGCTCCCGCCAGTCGGCGAGGCCGAGCTCGCCATCACCGGCAACCTGGGCTACTTTCCGACCGCCCGCGGCATCCGCTGGTTTCTCGACCAGGTCTGGCCCGAAGTGGCGCGCCAAGTACCCGCGCGCCCGCCTGCTCGTGGCCGGCGCCCGGCCGCCGCGCGGGCTCGCCCGGCGGGTACGGCAGGCGGGCGGCCGCCTGGTGGCCGATCCGGCCGACCTCCCGGCGCTGCTCGCCGCCTCCGATATCGCCCTGGCGCCACTTCTCGCCGGCTCCGGTACGCCGATCAAGCTCCTCGAGGCGCTGGCGGCGGGCATTCCGGCGGTGGCGACTCCCGCGGCGGCCGAAGGGCTCGATCCGGCGCTCGCCCGCTGCCTGGTGATTCCGGAAGATGCGGCCGGTTGGGTGACGACGCTCCACGCCCTGATCGCCAATCCGGTGGCGGCGCGCGCCCGGGCCGCGATCGGTGCGCAGCTCGTCCGCGAGCTCCACGATCCGGAGCGCATCGCCGCGGCGCTGGACGAGGTTCTGCAGCGACCGCGATAGGATGCCGGAACTTCATGAACGACCTGGAACCTTTGGCTCTGGCGCGGCAGATGGGTGAGCTCGAGGGGTCGGCTTTCGCGGCCGCCCTCGCGGCGCGCGAGCGGGCCGAGCGCTGCGATCGCCTGAGCCGGATTGCGCTCGGCGGCGACGAGGCGGACCTGCCGGCGGCCGATGCCCGGGCCGCGCCGCGCCGGGATCTGGCGGAAACCGAATCGCGGCTCCGCGAGCTCGCCCAGTTCCACCAGGCCGTCTTGGGCTCGCGCAGCTGGAAGCTGTTGCAGCGCCTGCGCGGCCTCTTCGGCCGGGCCTGGTGAAGGTCGAACCGGAAGCCGGCATGGCGAGCGTGACCCCACCGGCGCGAGAGACCCTGTTGGCACGGATCGCGCGTCTCGAGGGGCGGATCGCGGCGCTCGAGAACGCCCTCGACCGGCGCTCGCGCGAGCTGCGTCTGCTGCAGGCCACCCTCTGTCCCGCCGATCTGGTGCAGCTGGCGCGGATCGCCGACGGCCTGCCGCCGCTGCCGCAGATCGCCCATCAGCTCGAGTACTGGACGGAGACCACGGTGATCACGCCGGCAGAGGTCGAGGCGACCCTCGCCGACCTTTGGGCTTCGCTCACGCCGAGCCCGGATGCGCCGGCCCTTGCCCCCCGGGTCCCGGCCTCGCCCTGGCCCGAGCGCGCCGACGGCGAGCCGGCCCACGATGGTACGGAATCGTCCGCGTGACCTGGAACCCGAAACCGAACGAGGCGCCGGCGGAGCTGCCGCCAGTCACCCTGATCCTGCTCACCTGGAATCGCTGGGAGCTGACCCGGCGCTGCCTCGAGAGCCTCCTGGCCAGCGATCTCGCCGGCGCGGAGCTCCTGGTGGTCGACAACGGTTCCAGCGACGGGACGCCCGAACGGCTCGCGGCCTACCCCCGCGCGCGCCTCCTCGCGCTAGCCGCGAACCTGGGGTTCGTGCGCGGCAACAACGCCGGCATCGCCGCGGCGCCGCCGGGCAACGACGTCGTGCTGCTCAACAACGACATCGAGTTCGTCCACCGCGACTGGCTGCAGCGCCTGCGCGCCGCCGCCCACTCGGCGGCGGACGTCGGCATCGTCGGCTGCCGGCAGGTGCTCGGAGACGGCAGGCTCCTCCATGCCGGAACCTACATTCTCCCCGACACGATGTGGGGGCAGCAGATTGGCGCGCTCGAGCACGACATCGGCCAGTTTACCGGCCGGCGGGAGGTCGAGGGGATCACCTTCGCGGTCGCCTACCTGAAGCGTGCCGTGATCGCCGCGATCGGCGGTCTGGCGGAGGATTTCGAGTCGTATTTCGAGGACACCGACTACTGCCTGCGCGCCAGCCAGGCGGGCTTCCGCACCCTCTTCGCCGGCGACGCGCAGGTCGTGCACGACGAGCACGGTTCGACCTCCGGCAACGACGCTGCCCGGACGGCGCTCTTCGAGCGCAGCCGCGCGGTCTTCCGCGGCAAATGGCAGGGCGAGCTCGACGGCCGCTATCGGCGCGACCTCGTCTGGCAGTCGATCCTCAATTTCCCGACCGGCTACGCGCGCTCGAGCCGCGCCTACCTGCACGAGCTCGATCACCACCTCGGGGTGCGCTGCGTCTACCGCTACGTCTACGGCAAGGGCTCGCCGTTCAGGGTGGAGGAGCCCGAGAACACCGGCGACTACTACCTGAACGTGGTGCGCGGCCGCGAGCTGCCGCGCGGGCATGCGACCTCGGGCATCTCGGTGGTCTACGGCCAGGGCGACGTCTTCCGCCGCGCCACGGGCAAGGTGAAGGTCGGTTTCACCATGCTCGAAGTCGACGGCTTCCCGCGCGACTGGGTCGAGCAGGCGAACGAGATGGACGAGATCTGGGTGCCCTCGGAGTTCAACCGCCAGGGCTTCCTCGCCTCGGGCCTCGAGCGCCCGATCCACCTCATCCCGCTCGGCGTCGACACCGAGTATTTCCACCCCGGGGCGCGGCGGCGGGCGAACACGACCGGCGAGTTCGTTTTCCTCGCCAACTTCGAGTGGGGCGAGCGCAAGGATCCCTGGCTTCTGCTGCGGGCGTTCAACGACACTTTCCGCGCCGACGAGCCGGTGCGGCTGCTGTGCAAGATCAGCAACCGCGATCCGCTGCTCAAGCTCAAGACGGAGATCCGCGCCCTCGGGCTCAAGGCCTCCGGCGGCCGGATCTCGTACCTGCTGAATCTCGACTTCCCGCACGCCCAGCTGCCGATGCTCTACCGCTCGGCTGACTGCTTCCTCGCCGTGTCGCGCGGCGAAGGCTGGGACATGCCGCTCATGGAGGCGATGGCCTGTGGCCTGCCGACGATCGCCTCCGACTGGAGCTCGCACACCGAGTTCGTGAACGACGGCATCGGCTATCGCCTGCGCACCGCCGGCACGATTCCCGCCGTGGCCAAGTGCCCCTATTACGCCGGCTTCCGCTGGGCCCAGGCCGACGAAGAGCACCTGCGGACGCTCCTGCGCCACGTCTTCGAGCATCCGGACGAAGCGCGCGCCAGGGGCGCCGCCGCCGCCCGCGAGATGGCCGCCAAATGGACCTGGCGCCACGCCGCAGAGAAGATCGCCGCCCGGCTCGAGGTGCTCGCGCCGTGAATCCGTGAGCGCGTGACCCGCAGGGGTGCGACCATGCAGCCTCAGGAGACAGGCGGTCGAAGCGCGAGAAGTGCACCGGTCAGGAGCTCTCGGAGGAATCGCCTGAAGGCACTCCTCGCGCTGCTGGCGGTCGCTATCGTGCCTTTCAATCGGGCCGTCGCGGCCGACCTTGCGCAAGCGGATTGGACCGAGGCGGACGATGGGCCGCGGCTACTCCCGAGCGGCGTTCGTCGACCGAATGAGAGGATGCACGCTCTCGCGACGGAGCTCGAACTGCCGGTCCTCGATTTTCACAGCGCTTTCCTCGGGGATCTCAATCGTGGCGGCCCGCCCCCTTCCAGGCCGGTTTCCCATTGGACTAGGCAAGGGAATCGGGTCGCTGCGAGCGCTGTCGAGAATCGGCCGCGGACAGATGGGCTCGCTCGCAGCTCAGGGTCGTCGCAGGAAGGGCGGATGGAGAGAGCTCTCCATTAGCCGGTCTTGCCTGACTAGAGCTGACTTGGGAGTAGGCCGGCGAGGGCGGTCGTCTCCTCGCCGCTTCGAATCCGACGGAGAATGGGGAACTACCCTTTTTCGTCAACCACCTTAGAGCTCATACTCGGTCCTATCTTGACTGCCAAGAGATCGAGGAAGGCCAGGACGGCGGAGTCGAGAAATTTGCGACGCTGGGACGGATTTCGCGAAGGATTTCCTATTGGCTCCACCAACTCGGGGAGAGGACGTAGGGCAGCTCTACATCGAACTTGAAGTCTGGAAATCTGAGGGAGTTGAACTTGGCGTCTGCGCCCTCCCACGAATTGTAGTTTCCGACGCAGCTCGACGGTGTTAGATTTGCTATGCATGTATCGTCTTTGCGCCCTTGGGAGCGGGCCAATCCGATTCCTGGAACGAAGAAGTACCGCTCGATGCGTGTCCCCTCCTGAGGAGCCCTGGGGATCGACGGTCACACCTTCGTACTCAAAGACAGCGACATTCGAGCGCACCCCAATGTCGCCCTGAAGGTCGGAACTCACAAGCAAGAAGCCCCAGATTCGATGCCAGAGCGTGTTCGTGTATGCGGAGGCGCCAGTAGTCGGGTCGAATTGCCGAACGTCCATCTGTTCCCAATCCTGCAAGAGGAGCGCGCCGGGTGTCGCGTCGGCAGAGGTCGGCCTCGCCAGAGCCACGTGGCAGGAATCGACAGCTCCCTGAAGGGTGAGAACGGGCAAACTGGCCTCAAGCGGTATCGCAGAAACCGGGTGGTGCGGATTGTCGCCATCTGCGCCACCACACGCCGCATCTCCGGGATCGGCGAAGCGTCCCCCACACCCCGGCGCCGCCATGATCCTTCAAGGGACTTAGCCACTGCTCGGTTCCAAGGGCGCCAGTCCCGGTGTGGCTCCAATAGTCCAAGATCGAATTCGAGTAGCCTTGGACGAACTCTCCCGCCACGTCCCTGTATCCATCAACGCAGGTATCGCCGAAGCAGTAGCGCTTCCCCGCAGTGGTTTGGGTCAGGTAGTGGCGCGCGTCAAAGCAGCGCAAACCCGGCACGACCTTCCAGCTTCGGATGTCGTCCCAGATGAACTCGCCCAGGGTGTAGTTGTGGTAAAGGCGAAGCGAAACGTACTTTGTTGCGGCTTGCGGCGTAAAGGTTCCCTCGAGAGTCTGCCACTCTGCTGTGGGAGCGCTTTGAGTCAGTACATAGCCAGTGACGACGCCTCCGCTTTGATTCCACTCGATGACTCGAAGCGCTGCGCGCTGGTTGGTGGCGCCGGTCTTGAGACGGGCAGAGAATGCATAGGGAACCTGCGGATCGACGCGTATTGAAGTGCTCTCCGGAGATGTCGACCAGTTGATATCGCCCGAGAGCCGTACGGAGACTCTCAAGGCGTACTTTCCTGATTGAACCTCGGCAGGGTAGGTCGAGATGCTAGCTGTGGCGGTTCCGCTGGGATGAATGAAGAACCAATTCGAAGGCAAGGAGTTCGAGATGGTCTCAAAAGCTGGATTTGGAGCAAGGTTGCAGTTGAAGTCGATACCTTTGGCTATGCCTTGAGAGGCTAAGACGGCCAGGGGGAATATCCATGTGGCGAGGAGGCACCTGCTGTCCGCTTTCCGCATGCTTTCCTTTCGCAACATCCGTCTGCCGGCTGCCAGTAACAGCCCCGGATCGGGTTGGAACTAACGGCGTGGGTGCCGAGAACAACCGGCCTACTGTGAAAGATCCAAATCAGCCATTCTGGCGGAGAGCCGCAAGATTGGTCGATACACTACACCAGCGTTCGATCGGACGAAGCACGCGCCAGCGGCGCCGCCGCCGCCGCGGCCCGCGAGTTGGCCGCGAAATAGACCTAGCGCCACGCCGCAGAGAAGATCGTGGCGCGCTTCGAGGCGCTCGGTTAGACTGACTCGATGTCATTGCTCGGTTCGTTTCGCCTGAGATTGTGGGGGAAGAAGGCGAGCTCCTCACCCGCGTTTTCCGCGGACTCCCCGGAGGGTGCGCCCGCCGGCGGCCTCTCGCGGGACGATATTCTCTGGGCCTACCGCCTGCTGCTCGATCGCGAAGCCGGGCCGCTCGACGACGTTGCCGCCAAGCTCGCAACCTTCAGTTCGACCCGCGAGCTGCGGGCCGCTTTTTCCTCAACTCTCCCGAGTATTCCAACTCGAATCCTGGCGGTGTGAATTTCGTCCCTGCGACCGGTACGGTCATCACCGAACTCCCTGGAGATCTGCGGCTGTTTGTGGATCTCGCGGATCGGGTGATCGGGATGAATATCCTTCGGGGCGCCTACGAGCTCGAGGAAGTCGAGTTCATCCGATCCTGCATTGGGCCAGGCGACCATGTCCTTGATATCGGCGCGAATATCGGCTACTTCACCATCCTCATGGCGAATTGGGTCGGGGAGGAGGGGAGTGTCGTCGCTTTCGACGCCACACTGCGAACCTGCTCCTGCTCTCCAGATCGATTGCCGAGAACCGTTTCGTGGATCGCGTCCGCGTGATTCCCGGTGCAGTTGCCGATGAAGCTGGTGAGACGGACCTGTTGAGTGTGGACGTTCGGTACGCCTTCAATTCGGGCGGAGCGTTCATCGCGAGTTCAGGTTCGCCGACGCCGCTCGAGCATCGGCGAACTCGGGTGACGAAAGTGCAACTCGATGCCCTCGACATGCCGCGCCCGATTTCGTTCATCAAGCTGGATATCGAAGGCGCGGAAGGACTGGCGTTGCGCGGGGCGAAGGAGCTATTGCTGGCCGATCGGCCGCGCGTGCTCGCCGAGATAAATCCAGAGCAATTGCTGAAAGTGTCCGGGCAGAATGCTGGAGGTTTGATCGCCGAGATGGCGGGCCTCGGATTCGAATGCCGGCGGCTGGAGAAGGGCCGACCCGGCGAGCGCTTGCGCACGGCCGATTCACTGATCAACGTCGTGTTCCTTCCGTTTGTTTGCTAGCCACCGTTCCCGCGATTCCGTGATCCGCGAGGCCAGAAGAACCTCCGATCCCTGCTACGCAATAGCAGTGTGAGGTCTTTATCACCTGCACCCGTCCGCAGTTGCTATCCTGATTGTAGAGTTCGAGGGGAATCCCGGCCTCGCGCACTTTTCCTGCAAACTCGGTTGCCCCAGAATCGGGAAGTCAGTTGTCTGTTCGGATTGGCGATCGAATTGGTTTCCACTCTCCGGCGGAAGGTGGCGTCCAAAATGAAGCTCGATGCGATGTACAAGGGATTCTGTAGATTGGCCCTGTTCGCAGTGTTGCTCCCGTCAGGCGTGAATGGACAGTTCGACGATGGAAAGCAGGTCTTCAATGTGAGGGCCTCGTACTTCGGGCAGCCAGGGGCTCTCGGAAACGATACTGGAAATGACGGACCAGCGATTCAGCGCGCTATCGATGCAGCCGCTGCTGCAGGGGGGGGAATCGTGTTCTTCCCGGCTGGGCGGTATCGCTTGGCATCTGGAGTGACTATCGGCAACGCCATCACACTCAAGGGTTCGGGCTGGAATCGAAATGCCACGACGCCACTCGGTTCTTGGCTTCACGTTACCGCAACCACGTTTGTTCCCAGGTAACTATGGCTGGAGATGGCTCGTCGATCTCGAGAGCATTGCTTTTCTTCATGATCAGCCAGTTCCTGGCCCGGGTTGGTCGCCGCTTCCATACCCGTTCACGATTGAACTTAGTGGAGCCGTCTACGGAGCTAGTCTTACGGACATCATGCTCTTGAACCCAACGAAGGGGATTCGCCAGAAAGCGACCGGTGGAGAGGCAGGCGGAGCGCTCTATCTCGACCACATCGTTGGGCAGCCCCTCTTGCGTGGTCTTGAGATCGAATTCACCGCAGGACGTGATGTATGTGAACAACGTGCACTTCGGGTCCGGTCTGGAGTACAGATCTAAACGTCTTCAACTACACGCGTCGGAATGCGGCGGATGCATCGTGTCTTATAGGAACGATCATCCGAACTTCCAGAACATCTTCCTGTTCGAGTACCTGCACGGATTCCTCTTCGACAACAATCAGCACGGAGTCACGACGCAGTTCAAGATCTCGAACTACGGAATGTGACCTCTGCTGGAAGAGGAATGAGGAGTGTGGGGGGATGGAATCGCTGCGCTCGGTGTCAAGAACATGGACGTGCATAATAGCGGCTACGTCGGGTCCGTTCGGATCAATGTCCTCGAAGCTCAGCAGTGTCTTGATTTCAGTCGAGCGACCTCCGCGTTACGGATTCCGGCGCTGCGATCGTCTATCTTGCGTCGAGGTGGTCTCGTCGGGGGCGTCAACCGCGAAGATCCTTCTGGACAATGTTGTTGCAAACGGTTCGGACTCCATGAACACTCGATGGAAGGCATTCGTCGCGGATGCTGAGCACTTCAATGACTCTCGGGTTCGACCGAGAGCTTACGATAGGCGCGACAACGGCCAGTATTGGACGGCCCAGAGTCTCGCCGGACATGCCATGCAGTGCCGGACTTCTCTCCTGCCCCCGGTCTCGAGCGCAGAGAATGTGAAAAGGCCCGGCGGGTTGATGTCTTCCCTCGGAGTCTGTCGCGCGTCGGGAGCCGGAAAGACGACCAGAGTTCCGCAGACTCCGAGGGCGGGACCCGCTTCCCAGGAACGTGTCCGGCCGTTCTTCGTGCTGCTCCCGTCGCCAGACTTCGATGGTTCTGCGGGCATCTCCGGCGCCCCGAAGCCGGTCTCGTTCGAGCGCTCGGCCGCGGAACTTGCCGTTAGAGCTTGCCGATCGAAGGCATTGCCCGTCGGCTTGCTCGGCCAAGTCGAAGCGAAGGTCGACGCCGTGATTCGTCGCGCACTTCGTCGACCGCCGGCGCTTGCGTAGTCAGGACCGTTGTCCACCATGATCTTTCGCGGCGTACCCCGTTGGCTGACGAGGCGGTCCAAGGCGCGGTCACCCGGGCTCCCGAAAGCGCGGTCTCGACCTCGATCACCAGCACTCTAGCGAGTACTCCAGCGTGCACGAGGCGGGGATTCTCGTCCTCGAGTTCGCGCAGCCCGACGCGCCTCGCTGGCCTCCCGTCCCGCTGTACCGGGCTCGCCGGCGAAAGTACGCCCCTTGAGAAGTTCCACGCTTCTCGACAGACGCCGGCCACCTTCTGTCTCGGCTCCACCGCCTTGAACAGTCTGATCACTTGCTCCTCTGTAGGCCGGCTCCTTTGCGTGCGCCCTCCTTGCTCCACTCCAGCCGGCGGATTCTCATTTCAGCTCCGAGCACTTTCGGGAGGCCGGTCAGGCCACCCCTGTAGTTCTTCGTACCGGCAATGTGTGATTGGATCGACGACCTAGATTGGAGCTATCTGGCATGAGTGTCGAGGACGCAAGGTCGGGCGATCTGAGTCGCGCCCGCGCGCACTCGGACGAAGCGGCTGCTGCGCGAGAGCTCGGAGGGCACCGTCGCTGGCTCGACTCTTCGATCGTTCTTTCGGAGATCGTATTCCCGAGGGTGTCGGGCAGTGGTTCGAAGCACTGGTTGGTGGGGCTCTGCGAGCGAATCGGCCTGCCGCGTGACCTGCATTGGCTGAGTCTGGGATGCGGCGCGGCCGGTCAGGAGCTTTTCGCGGCACGCGGTGGCCTCTTCGCTAGCATGGAGGCGGTCGATATCTCTCGCGTCTCCCTTGGGATCGCCAAGGCCAGCGCGGACGCCCAGGGAATCGCCAGTATCGCGTTTCGTGAGGGCGACCTCAATCGCATCAGCCTCCCCGAGGCCCAGTTCGATGTCGTTCTCATGAACATGTCACTGCACCACGTCGAGAGGCTCGAGCACATCCTGGACGAAGTCCATCGGGCACTTGTCCCCGGTGGCTGGTTCCTGGCGCACGCGTATGTCGGCCCGTGCCAGTTTCAGTTTCCAGACGAGCAGCTCCAGATTGTCCAACGCCTCCTGGCGATGCTTCCAGAGCGCTTTCGCCTGGACTCCACCAACGGCGAGATCAAGCGTGAGTACATCCGGCGGCCACTATCCTGGTGGGCCCAGGCCGATCCTTCTGAGGCGATTCGCTCCGATCGGATCCTGAGCGAGATCGAGCGCCGCTTCGACGTCGTCGAACGCCGGGACTACGGCGGGGCCGTTCTCCACTTGCTTCTCGAGCACATCGTGCAGAATTTTGATGCCGCCAAAAGTGAAGATGTCTGTTGGATTCGGGCCCTCGGCGAGGTTGAAGCTCTGCTGCAGGAAAACAAAGTGATTCAGAGCGATTTTGTCTTGCTCGGCGCGAAGAAGCGCTTGGCGAATGTGTCCAGGAAGGAGCCAGTCAGGACGCGGCTGGCGCGCCTAATCAAACTCCTCCGGTGATTAAGGAAGCCGAGAGGGCTGCTGGGTGGTGAGCGTCGGGGCGTTGACGGCTGCGAATTCGGTTTTTGGGAGTGGTGGAATGCGTTCTCACAGCGGAGGCGAGGTCGCCCCTTCAACCTCCGTCAGGATGCTGCCTGCGTGTCGCGACGCCGAAGGCGCGTTCGGGCGCGGTTCGCAGAGCTCCGCTCGTCTCTCGGTACGCGCTACGTGAAGGGGTCACGGGTGGGGTGGCTCGTCGCGGCGATGCTCATCGCCGGTGTTGCGCTGCGGGTCGCCCTGCAGCTGCCGCTGCACCGCTACGCCGATGAGGGCGACAGCGTCGTGATCGGCTTTGGCGTCTGGGAGATTCTCGCCGGCGATCTGCGGGTGTTCGTCGCGACCGGCTATCGCATGGGCGCGCTCGCCTGCTATCTCGGGGCCGCGGCGTCGTTCCTTGTCGGCTCGGGGCGCGCCGCGCTCGCCCTGGAAGTATTTGCGGTCGGCGTCGTGCAGATGTTCGTCTGGTGGCGCGCGCTGCTCGAGCTCACCGGGTGGAACCGGCGCGGGGCGGCGTCGGCCCGTCTACTGATATTCGTCGCGCTTCCTTCGCCGGCGGTCGTCTACTGGGGGCTCTACTGGCCGAACGGCTACCCAGAGACTTTCCTCGCGGCCACCCTGGTGCTCTGGGCCGGAGCGCGGTTCTGGAGACACGGCGGGACGGGAAATCTCCTCGCCTTCGGTCTGGTGATCGGGTTCGCCTTCTGGATGTCGATGCTGACCTTCGCCATCACGATTCCGCTTGGCGCCTGGCTCCTCTGGCAGCGTGGCAGGGAGCTGCTACGGGTCCGCCAGGCAGTGGTTCTGGCTACCGGCAGCCTGCTCGGCGCGCTTCCCTGGCTGGCTTTCAACCTGCGCTACGACTGGGTGAGCCTGAAGTCGAACTGGGCGGTCCACCCTGCGGGCAGCCTCGGAGCGATGGGTGAGAACACGGGTCGGCTCTTCGGAGACGCGCTGCCGATGCTGGTCGCCGCAATGGAGCAGGTGGGCGGGGTACAGAGCAGCCACTGGCGGGCGGCTTGCCTTCGGACTGGTCGCGCTGGGGCTCGTCGGTAGCACCCTGGTGCTGCTCGGGGGCGCGGTCGCTGGCGCGTGGCGGGACGGACGCGCCCGGCCCGGAAGGAGCGAACCGCAGGAACCCGCAGGCGGATTTCTCCCGATCCTTGGACTCGCGGCCGCCATCCCCGCGACCTCGGCCGCCCTGTTTGTCTTCTCCGCGGCCGGCTCAATGCCCGGCAATACGGTGCGCTATGTGCTGCCGGCCTTCCTCGTCTGGCCTCTACTGTGGGCTCTCGCCTGGGAGAAGGCCGGCCCACGCGCCCGGCGGCTCCTCGCGGTGCTGACGGTCGCCGTGCTCGTCGGCTTCGCATCGGTGGTGCCCTGGCCGTGGACCGCCGGACGCGCTCGAATGCGGTCAGAGCTCGCGGTTCAACAGCTCATTGTCCAGCGCCTCGAGGCGAGCGGCGTCGAGGCGGTCTTTGGTTCGTTCTGGGAGGTCTACCCGGTGATCTTCGAGAGCGGCAATCGCTTCGCCGCTTCGACGCTCGAGGCCGACTTCGATTTCCACCACCTCGTCGCCCGTCTTCCTGCCGGCCCCTGCCGGTGGGCCTTCGTCGGACGCGGCGCCACCCTGACGCGCCTGGCGCAAGAGCCTGGAGCCAACGGACGTACCGAACGCTTCCCCGATGGGAGGTGGCTCTTCATCGCGGATTCGGCTGCGATTTCCACGCCGGATGCAGAGACCTGCAGCGGGATCCTCAGCCGATTGCGCGCGGACTTTCGCCGGTAGCCCGTCCGGCAAGGCGCGCCGAGATCGCCGTCCAGCGGTGAAGCCACTCCTCCACGATCTGGCCGGTCCTTCCGCTGTAAGATCTAACATCCGGAGCGAAAGCTCGGCCGACCCAGATGAACATCCGAACTCCACTTGCTGCCGCCGGAGGCCTTGCACTGGTCTGGTTGGCGTGTCCGTTCGCGCTCTTGGGCGCGGCGCCGACGCCGACTTACGGCTTTCCGAAGTCCCTTGCAGGCTCGCTGATCCTCTCCAGCTCGCCGGCGTTCGCGGATCTGAATGGCGATGGCGTCAACGAAGTCATCGTCGGCGCGAGCGACGGCAAGGTCTACGCCTCACGAAGGCGACGGGAGCTCTGCTCTGGCAGTACGACACCGGGACGACCGGCATCGAGAGCAAGCCGGCGATCGCCGACATCGATGGCGATGGCTTCCCGAGGTGGTCGTCGGTGCCGGTTCGACGTACGTTGCGGGATCGAGCGCCGGCGTCTACGTGATCAGCCACACCGGCGCGTTCCAGTGCGCTTTCCCGGTCGCGCGGCATCACTCCTGGGCGTCTACTCGAGCCCGGCGCTGGCCGACCTCGATTTCGACGACGACGGGTTGATGGAGATCGCTTTCGCCTCGTGGGACTTCAAGTTCTACGTCATCAACCACAACTGCACCGCCAAGTACACGGGACTCTGACGGACACCAACTGGCCGTCCCCGCGATCGCCGATCTCGACCGCGACGGGCTGCCCGAGATCATCGTCGGCTCGGACTACAACCCTCCCGGTCACCACGCGACGGCGGACAGATCCACGCTTTCCGCCACAATCTCTCGGCTGAGCTGCCCGGCTTTCCGGTGGCCATCGACGAGGTGATCTACTCCTCTCCCGCCGTCGGCGATATCGACGGCGACGGCTGGCTCGACATCGTCGTCGGCACCGGCTGGTGCTGGGATCGAGAGGACTGCTCGGTCGGGCACTCGCACGAGGTGACCGAAGCGGTCTACGCCTGGGACCACCTCGGGCAGCCGGTAAACGGTTGGCCCTACGCCCTGCCCTCCACGCGCTATGCCTTCGGCTCGCCGGCGCTCGCCGATTTCGACGGCGACGGTGCCCTCGAGGTCGTCTTCAACACCCTGGAGAAGGCGACCGCGCCGACGGACGGATGGGTGTACGTCGTGCGGGGCAATGGCTTCGACTTTCCTGGTTGGCCGAAGCGGCCAGACACCCTGGCGGGGTGTGGGCCCGAGACGTTCGTTCACTACGGCACCCAGGCATCTCCAGTGGTCGCGGACCTGGACGGGGACGGCAGACTCGAGGTGGCGCTGCCTTCGAACTGGGAGGTCGTGGTCTGGAACGAGTCCGGCCAGCAGCTTTCCCGGAACTCCTGCACGCCCGGCGACTGGCTGCTCGCTACGGACGGACCGGTGGCCGCCATCGGTGTCGGGGACATCGACGGCGATGGCGCCGCCGAGCTCGTCTCGAGTGGATTCAACGCGGTAGCTACCGCCGGCCGGCTCTATTCCTGGAGCTTCGGCGCCGCGGCGATCGACGCGCAGAAGCCCTGGCCGCAGTTCCGGCGAACGTCGAACAACCATGCCCTCTACCTTTTCGAGCTGCTCATCGACGGGTTCGAGAGCGCTGGTTTCGGCGCGTGGAGCGCGACCGTTCCCTAGTCCGGCCCCCGGCGCCGCGCAGTTGCGGCGGCCACGAAATTCGACACACTGGCGGGCCTCGGCGACCCGGTCGGAAAAATGCACAGCCCTAGCGCCACGCCGTGCCGCCATCCCATCCCGCAGTGCAGGTTCGCGGCCTGCCGTCGGGTCGCTGTCCAGCGTTGGCGCGGTGTGGTTCGCCTGCCGCTCGAGCGCCCGTCGTGGCCCTGATCGTCTACCTGTTGGCCGCCGGCGCGCTGCTCGCCGGGCTGCGCTGCGCGGTGCCCGGGCTCGATCTGCGCCGCCTCGCTTGCTATGGCCTGCTTGCCGGCGCGCTCTTCGCGCCGGCGATGGTCGGGCCGTGGCGGCAGCTGCCGCTCGACATTCCGGCCGCGCTGCCGCCCTGGTCCGACGATCCCGGGGCGCCGCCGCGCCAGCCGTTCAGAACCCGCTGCTCAGCGACGTGGTCACCCAGATGCTGCCGTTCCGCGCCGAAGTCCGGGATGCCTGGACGCACGGCGCGCTGCCGCTCTGGAGCCACCGGCTCGGCACCGGACAGCCGTTGCTGAGCCAATCCGCAGACGGCGGTCCTGGCGCCGTTCCACCTCGTGACCCTGGGGCTCGAGCCGACGCGCGCCATGAGCGTCGCGGCCGCCCTGCAGACCTTCGTCCTCCTGGCCGGCGCCGACCTTCTGGCGCGCGGCACTCGGGGCGAGCGCCACCGGCGCCCTCCTCGCCGCCGTGGTCGCCGCCTGGCTCGAGCTTCCATGTGGTCTGGCTCTACCACCCGCTGGGCATGGCATTCGCCTGGGTGCCGGCCTTTCTCGCCGGCGTCGTGGGGCTGGCGCGCGGTACCCCGCGTGCCGCGGCGCTCGCCGTCGCCGCCGCCGTCGGAATGATGGCGAGCGGGCAGCCGCAGATTGCCCTCTATGCCAGCCTCGCCGGAGGAGCGGTGTGGAGCTGGATCGTCTGGCACTCCCGGGCGGCTGCTCCGGCCGTCGGATCGCGCCTTGGCCGAACTCTGGGCGCCGGCGTCCTGGCGGCGCTGCTCTCGGCGCCGCTCGTCCTGCCGACGCTCGCCGCCCTCGCCTGGAGCGAGCGCGCCCTGCTGCTCGCGGCCGAACCCGGAACCCTCAACCCGCTGCGCGGCGAGGCGGTTCTCTGGCTGCCACTCGTCGATCCGTTCGTTTTCGGCAGTCCGCGCGACGGCAACTGGGCCGGACCGTGGAACTACAACGAGATGGCCTCGGCCTGGGCGGGCACGCTCGCCACCGCGTTGGCGCTCGCGGCGGCGCTGGTCGCACCGGGTCTCGTCCGCCGCCTCGTTCTCGGCGGCCTGGTGGCGCTCGCCGTGGCGCACCGGCTGCCGCCGTTCGATCTCCTCGCCGACGCCCTCCCCGGTCTGGCGGCGACCACCACCGGTCGATTGCGCCTGTTCTGGCCGCTTGTCGTGGCGCTCGCCGCCGCGCACGCGCTGGGCGACCTCGGGCGCTCGCGCCGACTGCGCTTCGCCGCTTCCGTGCTGCTGTTCGCCCTGGCGTTGCTCCTGGCGAGCGGCGTCACCCACCCGGCTGGCGGCGCCGGACTGCCAGCCGCCGCCGCGCAGCAGGCCGCCCATGTCGCGGCCGTCTGGCGGCGCTCGTCGGTGCGGCGCTCGTCGCGGCCTCAGCGGTCCGAGTCCCGCGGCTCGCCCCGGCGCTGTTCGTCGTCCTCGCTGCCGCCGAGCTTCTCCTGGTCGGCGGGCGCTACCATCCCTGGGTCGACGAACGCCTGGTCGACCCCCCGTCGCCGTGCGGCGCTCGATGGCGCGCGTCGACAGCGCGCACGGCGAGCGGGTGACGGCCTTCGGTGGGCGTCTTCTGCCCTACGAACCGGTGCGATTCGGATTGGCCGATCCGCGCGGTTTCGACCCTCTGCGGCCGGCGGCGAGTCTTCAGCTCCTGCGACAGCGGTTGCATCGCCCGGCGCGCGTCGGGCTATCTCCTCGTCCGGCCGGAGGCCGCCGCGGAACCGCTGCTCGATCGCCTCGCCGTGGGCTACGCGCTCGGTCCCCCGGAGCTCGCGGCGATCCCGGGCTGGCGAGAAGTGGAGAGGATCGGCGGCACCACCCTGCTGCGCAACGACGAGGCCCTGCCGCTGGTCTTCGTCCCGGACGAGGTCGTCGTCACCAACGGTCCCGAAGCAGCGCTGGCGCAGGCTGTCATCGGCGACCAGCCGGCGCGTCGCGTGCGCATCGAGACGGCGAGCGCCGGCGGTGCGTCGAGCTGTCCGGCGCCGGCGCCGGCGATGCCGGGGGGGGCGGCGATTGGCGCGAGCGGCGGCGAAGCCGATCCGACGACCGAGCTGCTCGCCAACGGCATGAAGATCCGCCGCAGCGCCGTCGCATCTCCGGTCCTGCTCGCCACCAGCATCAGTTTCATGCCCGGTTGGAGCGTCGCATCGTCCACCTCCGGAGCGCGACTCTGCCGGGTCGACGGTGCTTTTCTGGCGCTCGCCGTCGACGCCGGGACGAGCGACGTCGAACTGCGCTACCGTCCACCGTTGTGGACCGCGACCCTGGTCGCTCTTCGCGAGCGGAGTCGCGGGCGCCGTGATCTGGCCGCTTCTGGCGCGGCGCCGGAGGCGAGGGCGAACTGCATGACGATCGATCCGAGTTCCGACGCTCCGCGCGCGCCGGCGAGGGGCCTTCGGACGGCGCGCTTCGCGGCCGGTGGCGGCGCTCGTGGGCCTCGGCCTGATCGCCGCGCTCGTCTGGCTGGCTCGTTCAGTGGCGCGCTCCGCCTGGTCTCGCGGTCGTCGGCCGCGCGATTGTCGAGCTGCCTGTCGAGCTGTTCGATCCCGCCTCGGTGTTCGAGCATCGAAGTCGTACGCACGATCGACCTCGTCCGCGAGCGCCTGCTGCCGGGCGACAACCCGCCGGTCGTCTTTCTGCCGGGGCCGTTCGCCGCCGCCGACTTCGATGAGCTGACCCTCGACGTCCCGGAGATGCCGCGCGGTCAGATGGTCGCGTCGTGGGAGGGCCGGCGCTCGATGGCGCCGGCGGCTCAGCTCGCTCCGATCCAGGGGCGGCTTGTGCGCCAGGCACGCAGCTGCCCAGCACGCCCCTGCTCGCGACGGCACGCCTGCGGTTCTCGTTTCCGCTCGCCGACGTCGTCGAGTGGCGGGGCCGGATCGATCGCTTCAGGTGCACACCGGCGCCCGGCACCGTTTCCATATTCGGCCGCTGCGTGCCGAACTGGCGCGGCGTGTCGCGTCGCCCGACGCGCTCTCCCGGGCGCTCGCCTCGCCCTGGCTGGTCGAGGTCGAGGCCGACCGTCGGCCGGCGCTGCTGGTCACCCCGGAGCAGCCGCGCAGCCTGGTCTGCCCGCGACCGGCGCAACCCGACTGGAGCTGTCGATCGCCGCCTGCCCGGCGAACCGGCAGGCGGTCGAGCTGCGAATCGTCGCCGGCCCGGCCGGCGACGCCACCGGCGGCCGCGAGATCTGGCGCGGCGACCTCTGGCCGCCGGCGACCCCGCGCTGGCAGGAGCTGCAGCTCGAGCTCGGGCAGCGGCTTGCCGTCGGCGACCGGCTGCGGGTCGAAGTCGACGGGCCGGCCGGCGCGCTCGTCTATCTCGCCGATCCGGTCTTTCTCGCCCCGGTCCGCCGCCGGCGCGCCGAATCTCATCCTGATTTCGATCGACACGCTGCGGGCCGACCACCTGTCGCTCTACGGCTACGACCGGCGCACCTCGCCCGGGCTGGACGCCTGGGCGCGCGACGCCGTGGTCTTTCGCGCGCCGTGGTTTCGGCCACGACGACCCTGCCGTCCCACACTTCCCTGTTCACCGGGCTGGAGTCGATTCGCCACGGCGTCCACCGCAACCCGGCGCCGCCGGGATTGACCAGCCTCGCCGCGCATCTGCGCAGCGCCGGCTGGCGCACAATGGCGCGCACCGGCGGCGGCTATCTCCATCCGCACTTCGGCCTCAATCGGGGCTTCGAGCGCTACTCCTTCCATCGCGCCGGCGTCGATCGCAACGGTGAGCTCGCCACCGGCATGGCGACCGTCCGTACCTGGCTCGAGGAGCTCCGCGACGAACCGTTCTTTCTCTTTCTCCACACCTACGAAGTGCACGGTCCCTATCGGCCGCGCCACGCCCTAGCTCGAGGAGCTCGCCCCGGGCGTCGACGCCGCCCGGGCTGGCCTGGCAGGTCGGCGGAGAGCAGCTCGGCCGCGACCGGCTACCGGGTGATGCGCGAAGGCCGCTACATCTATCGCGGCGAGGATCCGAACGGTCCCGAGCTCGGCGCAGGCGAGCATCGCCGAGACGGTGGCGATCTACGACAGCTCGATCCGCTACGTCGACGGCGAGATCGCCGGGCTCCTGGCCGAGCTCACCCGTCTGGGGCTCGCCGACGACACCGTGGTGGTCGTGACCTCCGACCACGGCGAGTCCTTCGGCGAGCACGGCGAAGGCGGTCACGGCTACCTGCACGACAACAACGTCGCTGGTGCCGCTCATCGTTCGCGCCCCCGGCGTCGGTGCCGGGAGGCAGGAGACCCGCCAGGTGCGGTCGGTCGACATCGTTCCGACCGTTCTCGACCTGCTCGGCGCCCCGCCGCTCCCGGGCATCGACGGCGTCTCGCTGCGGCCGGCCCTGGCGGGAGGGCCGGTGCCCGGTCTGCCGGATTTCGCGACCACCTACGCCGCCAACACCGGCTACGGGCTGGCGCTGCGCACCGACGATCGGCTCGAGTTGGTGCTGGACAACAGCGTCTGGGCGCCGTTACCGCGGTGCGACCGCCCTCTTCGACGTCGGCGCGGACCCTGCCGAGTCGCGCGATCTCCATGCCGACCACCCGCGGACGGCCGAGCTGGCGCGTCGCCTCCTGGCGAGCTGGGCGCGCGTCGCGCCGGGTCTTCACCTGACCCTCGAGGTGCCGGGTGCGGCGCCGTCCCGGTGACCGTCACGCAGCCGGAGCTCTCGCCGCTGCTCGTCCGGGCGGTCGCCTTCGAGGGCACTGCCGCCTGGGAGGATGCGCTGCGCCTCGAGCTCCCCGGAGGCTCGAAGAGCCACCTCGTGCTCGAGATCTCGCCCGGGTCCGGTGGGCGTGCGGTGGCGGGCGAGAGCTGCCACGCTCGCCGGCGAACGGGGCGCCCAGACGGTCGGCGGCGTCCGCTTTCTCTGGCAGTGGAAGCTCCCCGAAGGCTGGCAGGCGACCGCCAGGCCCGCCGACGACGACCTGCTGCTCGGCCAGCTGCGCGCCCTGGGCTACGCCAACTGATTCCGCCTCTGCCCGGGGGACCCGGCCACCTGGTTCGCCGGGCCGCGGCAGGCCGTGCTCGACTCCGCCGGGACTCGTGGTAGGTTCGCGCCTCATTTCGATTTTTCCAGGAGGGAAGTGCCATGGTCAGAGCCCCTTTTTCCAGCCTGTGCCGCTTCGTGTTCGGCGTCGCCGCGTTCGCCGTCGTGCTTCCCAGTGGAGCGCTCCTGGCGACGGAGGCGTCACCGGAGGTCGCCGGCGTCGCCGCCATTGCCGCCATCGCCGATAGCGCCGGCATCGACCTGCGGCTGGCCGATGACACCCGCGCCGTGGAGTTGCGGGTCGCCGGGCCGGCCGGCGAGGTGCTGCGGCGGAGCTTTGCGGCCGGCAGCACGCCTTCGTTCGCGCTCGAGCGCGAAGACGGCTCCCGGCACGCCGACGGTGCTTACACCTGGGAGTTGCGGTCGATCGCCTCGCCTCTGCGCACGCGCGGCGAAGCGGAGGCCGGTGGCGAAGGGATCGCGGAGGCGGGCTGGGTCGCGAGCGGCGCCTTCTCGATTCACCACGGCGCCTTCGTGGCCGCCGACGAGCGCGAGCGCGGCGACGCCCGTGCGACGCAGCCGGCCGCTGCGCCGGCATCGGTGCTCGCACCGATGGACCAGGTGATCCCCGACGACCTCATCGTGCAGGGGAGCGCCTGCGTCGGCCTCGACTGCGTCAACGGCGAGAGCTTCGGCTTCGACACCATCCGCCTCAAGGAGAACAACCTGCGGATCAAGTTCGAGGACACCTCGGTGGGCACGTTCCCGACCACCGACTGGCAGCTGACCGCCAACGACTCCGCCTCCGGCGGACAGGCGAAGTTCTCGATCGAGGACATCACCGGCAGCAGAGTCCCCTTCACCGTCGAGGGCGGCGCCACGACCGACTCGGTCTACGTCGACTCGACCGGCCGCGTCGGCTTCCGGACCGCGACGCCGGTGCTCGACCTGCATGTCAACACCAGCAACACTCCGGCGCCAGCGGCTCGAGCAGAACTCTTCGGGCGGCTTCACCGCGCAGACCTGGGACATCGCCGGCAACGAGGCCAACTTCTTCGTCCGCGACGTCACCGGCGGCTCGCGGCTTCCTTTCCGCATCCGGCCCGGGGCGCCGACGAGCTCGATCGACATCAGCGCCGACGGCAAGGTCGGAATCGGCACCGCTTCTCCGGGGCAGAAGCTCGACGTCGCGGAGGGCGACCTCAAGGTCAGCAAGACCAACGGTGGCACGACCTCGTTCTTCATCGTCAACACCGGCGGCGTCAACACTTCGTCGTGGATCCTGCGCGCGAACTCCGCCAACGGCGCGTTCACCTTCACCGAGTCGGGGGTGAACACTCCGTTTCGCATCTTCAAGGGGGCGGCGGCCAATACCCTCGATGTCACCACCACCGGGGTCAACGTCGTCGGTGCGCTGTCGGTCGGCGGTACGCCGATGAACGTTCCGGACT
Source organism: Thermoanaerobaculia bacterium (assembly GCA_963788175.1). GTDB lineage: Bacteria > Acidobacteriota > Thermoanaerobaculia > Multivoradales > JAGPDF01 > JAGPDF01. The sequence goes on along the minus strand of CAWBFZ010000008.1, from coordinate 39,203 downwards.
ACGTTTTCGAGCCGGGATACCGGCTCACCCCGCTCGCCGACCAGGAGGCCTTCTTCCGCCAGTACAAGCATCTGCCGGCAGTGCCCCCGGCGAAGCTCGGCGAGGACGGCCGGCCGGTGATCGACCTGGCGGCCTATCAGATGGGGATGCTCGAGGAGCTCGAGAAGGCGCACCTCTACATTCAGCAGATCGACGACGAGCTCAAGGCTGGCAGCGAGCAGATCAGCGCCCTGGAGCAGCAGAACGCCGAGTTGCGCGCTCAGCTCGAGCGCCAGCAGGCCGAGCTCGAAGCGCGCCTCGCGCGGCTCGAATCGGCGCAGCAGTAGCTGCCAGCCGCGACCCGTGGAGGTCGAGACGCCGGGCCGTCCTTTCTCCTGGCGACGGCTGGTCGCCATCGCCGCGATTCCGGCGCTGTTGATCGCGCTGGGAGTGGGGCTCGGGGGAACTCGCGGCGAGCTCTGGCTCGGCCAGAACTACGACCCATCGTATCTGTACCTGTTCGGCGCCCTCCGCCTGGCCGAAGGTGAGGCGACCTCGTTCGTCGATCATCCCGGTGTTCCGGTGCAGTTGCTCGGCGCGGGTGTGCTTCGGCTCCGGCATCTGGTGGCTGGCGAGGGAGCGCTGCGCGCGGCCGTGCTGGCGAATCCCGAGGGTGCTCTGCGTGCCGTCACGACGGTGCTCTTCGGTCTGCAGGTGCTCGTCTGTCTGTTCGCCGGGGCTGCGGTCCTGAAGAGAACGGGTTCGTTGACCCGCGCTGTCCTGACGCAATCCTCGGCGTTGCTCTCGACGACGCTGGTGACGAATCTCCTCTTCTTCAAAGCCGAAGCCCTGCTCGCCTCGCTCATCCTGCTGGCGACCGCGATCGTCGTCCTGCTCGCCGAAGCGGGCGCGGAAAGTCGCGGGCTCGTCCGCCTGCTGGCGGTGATTCTCGGTCTGGCGATCGCGTCGAAGATCACCGCTGCGCCCTTCCTGCTCCTGCTGTTGCTCGGTCCCCGGCGCCTCGTCGTTCGGCTCGAGGCGATGGCGATCGCCGTCACGACCCTCGCGGCGGCCACTCTGCCCTGGTGTCACGGCATGGAGCGCTTCCTGGGTTATGTCGGACGCCTGGCTTTGCGGCGCGGCATGTATGGCCGCGGAGAGTCGGGGCTGGAGAGTCCGCAGCAGCTGTGGCTCGGTTTGGGCCGGCTCGTCGAACGTGAGCCGCTGTTGATCGCGGCTCTGGCCGTCGGCGTCGTGGTGTGGATGGTTCGTGGCCGTTTCCAGCCCGACCCGAGCGCCGGGAACCGGGGACGCTGGCTCGCGGCGCTGGTGCTCGGCAGCACTGCGCTGTTGATCTTCGCTGCGAAGCAGCCCAACTCGCGCTTTGTCGTTCCGGCGCTGGCTGCGGTCGGACCGATCCTGGCGTTGAGCTTTGGCGACCGCGCCGCAGCGGGCGCCCGCCGATCGGCCGGCTGGATCGCGCTCGGAATCGGGCTCCTCGTCCTCCCGGGGCGAGATACGTTGCGCATCGGGCAACGTTGGCGGCAGCTCGCCGCGGAGGGCCGATCGGCCTGGGCCGCCGCGCAGCGGGCCGGTGCCGAGGGTGCCACGGTCGTGCCGTACTTCTGGGCGTCGTCTCCGGCCCTGGCGCTCTGGCTGGGGAACCGGGCCAATGAGTTCCATTACGCCGCCGAGCTCGACCGTCTCTATCCCGGGTTCATCATGTTCGACGTCTGGCGCTGGGCCTACCGGCCCTTCTCCGGCGAGATGAACAGAGCCCAGGATCTGCCGATCCGGGCGCGGCTCCTCCTGCACGGCAAGCGATTCGAGCCCGATGGGAGCCTGGGCTCGATCAGCATTCACAACGATCGCTCTTTTTTGTCGCCCTTCGCGCCGGCCTTGCCGGGCGACGATCTCGAGTCCGTCTGGTTGGGCTCGGCCGAGGCGATTTACCGACCCCGGATCGACCCGCGCTAACGCAGGTAGCCCAACGCGCGCAGCTGCTCCTCGAGTTGCGGATCGGTCGCCGCCGACGCAGCGGTTGCGCCCACGCGGCGGAAAAGCGTCACGGAATCGACGCAGGTGCCGCCCGCCGCCTCGAGGACCCAGCCCGTCTTCGTGCGGCAGTAGCGGATCGCCGCGGTGGCGAATGCCGGGGCGATGCGTGCGGCGCCCCGCGAAGGTCCAGGCAGCGCTTCGATCGCGAGCTCGCGGGCGGCTTCGAGCCAGAACTCCGCCGACGCTCCGGCCGGTACGGTGAGCAGGTACGACGCCCCATCCGCGCGCGGCTCGACCGTCGTCGTGCCGCCGCGCAAAGGCCGCCACTGTCCCCGGGCGAGCTCCGGCGCCGAGACCGCCAACTGCAGCGGACCGGCGTTCGCCGCGGGATCGGCATGGACGGTGAAGAAAATGCCCTGGCCCAGCCCTCGACTGCGGCGCTCGACCTCCTCGGCGACCGTCGCCACGACGCGGCCCTGGCGGTTGGCGAGATCGGCGTTCTCGCCCGGATCCCGCCGCAGATCGAAGAGCTGCATCGGGCTCGACGCCGCGAGCCAGGGGTTCAGGGTCGCGATCGCCTTGAGTCCGTTGGTCCGGTAGAGGGCGAAGGTCTGGTCTCCCGTGGCGGAGTAGGACCAGGCCTCGCGCGGCGGCTCCGCCCGCCCGGCGAGCAGCGGCAGGAGCGAACGCCCGTCCGCCGGCCCGGATTCGAGCCCGGCCGCGTCGAGGAGGGTGGGGGTGATATCGACCACGCGCACCTGTGACTCGATGGTCGCCGGCGCGATTCCGGGCGCGCGCACGATCAGCGGAACGTGCAGGGTCGTGTCGAAGAGGTTGTTGTGGCCCCCCCGCCCGTGCTCGCCCAACGTCTCGCCGTGGTCGGAGGTGAGCACCACGAACGCTGCCCGGCCGTCCTCCGGGTTGGCGGTAGCCGCGAGGAGCTCTGCCAGCTCGTGGTCCATCGCCGCCACGCTGCTGTCGTAGAGATCGAAAGGCAAGCCGGCGAGTTCGGCGGGGAGCGGCTCTCGCCCGCGCCCCGCGCCGGCGAGAAGCTGCATGGTGTGGGCGCGCAGCAGGCCGCTCGCCGGGTCGAGCTCGTCCGCGGACTCGAGGGTGCGCAGCTTCGGATCGAAGCGGCTCCAGCGCTCGAACGAGCCGGCGTGCGCGCGCTGCGGACCATGCACCGCGTAGGTGTGGAAGAACAGGAAGTAGGGGTGCCGGCGATCGCCCGAGCGCAGGAACTCGAGCGCCCGTGCCACGCCGCGGTGAAGCTCGATCTCGCGATCGTCCTGCGAGGGCGAGAACGAGTAGGCGTCGAAGCCCTGGTCGAGTCCGAAGGCCGGGCTCATCCAGGCGCCGCCGGTCACCGCCTGGGTGCGGTAGCCCGCGGCGCGCAACTGCTCCGCAAGGGTCACCAGTTCCTGGGCGGCGGGCAGGCTCGAGTTCACGCCGTGGCGCAGCGGATCGAGGCCGGTGAGCATGGTCGTGTGCGATGGCAACGTCCACGGCGCCTGGGCGATCGCGCGCCGGAAAACGACGCCCTGCGACCGCGCCCAGCCGTCGATCGCGGGCGAAGTGGGGCGCGAGTTGCCGTAGACGGAGAGGCGATCGGCGCGCAGCGTGTCGATCGAGATCAGCACCAGGTTCGGGCGCCGGGCGCCGGAGTCGACGGGCCGCAGCTCCGCGCTCTCCCAGAAGCCGAGCGCCACCGCCCCGGGTTGGGGAGTGCTCTCGAAGTCGAGCCGCCGCGCTCCCGCCGCAGCCGGCAGGTCGATCCAGCGCTCGTGCCAGCGATCGGGCGCGAGGCTGCTGCCGCCGGCGAGCTCGTCGAGGAGCGTCGCCGTCCCGGCGGCGCTCCGCAGGCGGACCTGGAAGCGGGCGCTGCCCCGGGTGGGCCCGGCGACGCCGAAGGCCAGCCGAAGCACGCCCGCGGGCCCCGGCGGGATCGTCCAGGTCCGCACCGCGCCCGGAGGCGCGAAGAAGCCGGAGCGCAGCTCATTGCCGAGCCGGATCCGCCAGCTGCCCTGGCCGAGGCTCGTCCAGAACTCCGCCAGGCGGGCCGGGCGTGAGACGACCAGTTCGGTGAGCTGGCCTGCCGCGCCACCGCCGGTCTCGAGGCGCAGCCGTTGGATCGTGCCGGTCCAGCAGGGATCGACTCCCGGGAGGAACTGCAGGGCCGTCTGCCCACCGGCGGCGGGGGAGGTCGAGCTCTGCGGCGCCAGCCGGGCCTCCCGACAGTCGCCGGTCCCCGACCAGGCGAGCTCCACGCCGCCGGCCACGCGACCGTGGAAAGTCGCCGTGACGAGCAGCCAGGGCTCGGCCGCGAGCGCTTGGCGGTAGACGAACTGCGCCGGTTCGATCCCGGCGGCGCCCGCTGTCCAGGCGGATGTGGGCTCGGCGCGACCGGCCGAGAACCCGCTGCGCGTCAGCGTTTCGACCGGCGCTCCTGCGGTCAGCGAGAACGACCGCAGCGCAGGCTCCGGGAGCTCCCGCAGCATCAGCATCGGGGGCGGGGCCGGCCTGGGGCGGCTGGCCGCCGCAGGCCAGGGCGCCGATCGCCAGTGCAGCGACGAGGCCGCGACTCAGGGACATCGCACACCGAACTCCGCGGCCGACTGGCGGAGGAGCCTGGCTTCGGCGGCGTCGAAGCGCAGAAAGAAGCGCGTCGTTGCAGCCTCACAGGGAATCGATTGGAGCGGGCGCCGCGGCCCGCGCGCCGGCCCGTCGCGCACGATCCAGGAGAGGAGCGTGGCGTCGCCATAGGCCCGCTGGACCTCGGGGACGATTCCCATCCGCAGCCCGGCGGCGCCGTCGAAGTTGTCGACCAGGCCGGCGAAAAAGAACTCGGCGCCCGGCGGAGGAGCGGGAACCTGGCGCCGCACCTCGACCGGGAGCCAGCGCGCGAACTCGCCGGCGCGCACCCAGTTGGCGAGCTGCGGTTCGAGGGCGCGGTGGTCGGCGACGAGGAGCAGGGGGACGGCGACCAAGAAGGGCGCCAGCCCGGCGGCGAACTGGTGGCGGGCGGAAACCCGGCGCTGCAGGCGGAGCGCGAGCTCCTGCAGAGCGATCGCCGCCGCGAAGGCGATGCCGGCGACGGCGAGAAAGGTCAGCCGCGCGCCGTACTTGGTGAGGCCGGGGAGCAGGCCGGCCATAACCCAGAGAAGGGCCCAGCGCAGGCGGCGAAGCGACAGCAGGAGAAGGAAAGCGCCGAGCCACGGCCACGCGACAGTCGCCCACGACCACTTCGCCGGTTGCAGCGCCCAGGCCTTGGCGGGGGCAAGGGGCCGCAGGAGGTCCTGGGCGTAGGCGCTCCAGACGCTCAGGTAGTAACTGCTGCGCGAGGTCACCTCGAAGCCGTAGCCCAGGGCCGGACGCAGCTCGCCGATCGCCGCCAGCCAGGCGAGGTAGAAGGCGAGCACCCCGGCCGTCCAGCCGTAGCGCTTCCAGAGCTTCGCCGGATGGAGGCCCGGGAACTCGCCGCGCGCGAAGTCGACGACGGCGAGGAGCGGTGGCAGCGCCAGCGCGGTCTCCTTGGTCCACATCGCGAGCAGGAAGAGCACGGCGCAGATGGCCACGACGCCCCGGGAGGGCACGGCCTCCCGGACCCAGACCGCGACCGCGATCAGCACCAGAAGGCTGGACGGCACCGTGCCCGCAGCCGAGGCCAGCCAGACCACCGCTTCGGGGTGGATCGGAGCGGCCAGGAAGGCGATGCCGGCGAACAGTGCCGCCGGAGGCGTGAGGCGGCAGCCGATGCCGATCCTGACCACGGCCAGCCCACAGAGAGCGAAGAGAGGCCACAGGACGAGCCGGTAGGGCTCGGGATCGCGGCCGAAGAGGGGCGCAAACAGGGCGAAAAACGCCACTGTGCCGGCGCGGATTCCGGGCAGGCCCCCGGCGTGCAGGAGCTCGGCGCCGACGCTGCGCCAGTCGGAGCGCAGGCTTTCGAAGTCCTCGGCAACGAAGAACGCTCCGGCTGCTGTGCGGTAGAGGAACCAGATCAGGGTGAGGCCCAGCGCGAGCTCGAGCGCCGCCGATCCGGCAGATCGCAAAGGGCTGAGGGGAAAGCCGGATACGGTCGCTTCCGGGGCGCTGGGAAGGGCCTCCGCCGGCGCCGCTTCGCTGCCCTGGCCGCGGCTGGCGGAGAAGCGTTGCCGGGGTGGTAACATCCGCCCGAGTTTCGCCTCTAATCAAGCAGAAGGTCAAGCGCAGGACGCAGCGGATCCCAAAGGAGAAGCGAAGATGAAAAAGATCATGTGGATTGTGGCCCTGTTCCTCGCCGTTGCGGCGACGGCGAACGCGGCGAGCCTGACGGTCAACGACGCGTGCAAGCTCAACGGCACCACCTGGGGCCTGGAAGTGAACAAGGCGACGGTTGGGGATGCCTATGTGCGCAGCGATCATCCCACCGACGAGAGCCACATGCTCATCCGGTTCTGGATCGATCCCGACACCATCAACATTCCGCAGGTCGACGGCTCGAACTATTTCCAGTTCCTGCGTGGCGGCCACGAGACCGTCGGTACGACCCTGATCGCGTTCCTCAAGCGCGGCGTGGCGACCGGCAACTATCGCCTGACCGTCTATGCGCGGCGCGATGACGGCCCCGCCACCTACAAGTTCATCGGCGAAGGCGCGCTGCAGGTCTTCAACGCAGCCCCGGCGCAGGTCGAGATCGAGTGGACGCGCGGCAATCCCGGCACCGTCACGGCGAAGGTCAACAACGTCCAGATCATGACCAACACCGTGATCAACGCGGCGGCCGAGATCGACACCATCCGCTGGGGCGTGTTCGCGGGTGATCCGCCGGCGATCTCCGGTGATGCGACCTTCTGCCTCGACGAGTACGAGTCGTACCGCTGACGCAAGCCTCCGGCCCTGCCGGATTCAGGATCCGCTGAGCACGTGATCCCTCGAGCTTGCCTCTTCCGGGCAGATGGCCCGGAAGAGGGGGCTCGAGGGTTTTCTTTTTCCTCCCGCAGCGGCGGAATCGTCTGGCGCCTCCGCCGGATCTGCCTCGCCGCCGCCGTGCTCGCTGCCGGTTGCGGCAGTCCGCAGCCGGCCCCGACCCGCGGCATCGTCCTGCTCGACATCGACACCCTGCGTGCGGACCATCTCGGCTGCTACGGCTACGGCCGCGGCACGAGCCCGGCCATCGACGCCCTGGCGGCGCGCGCCGTGGTCTTCGACTGGGCCTTCGCCCAGGCCCCGTACACTCCACCCTCCCAGAGCTCGCTCCTCACCGGACTGCACGTCGCCAGCCATGGCGTGCGGACGCGCGCCGACCGGCTGCGTCCCGGCATCGACACGGTGGCCGAGTTGCTGGCAGAAAAGGGTTTCGCGACCGCCGCGTTCACCGACGGCGGATTCATGTCGAAGGGTTTCGGCCTCGACCAGGGTTTCGCGCTCTTCGACAGCGCGGGTGGCGGGCTCGACCGCATCGGCCCGAAGGCGATCGCCTGGCTCGAAGCGCGGCGGAACGAACCGTTTCTGCTCCTCCTGCACACCTACGACGTGCACACGCCGTATCTCCCGCCGGCCGCCCTCCGCGACCGTTTCGGGGCGCTGGTCGAAGCGCCGACGCCCGGCTTCGAGCCGAGCTCCGAAGCGCTCGAGGCGATCCGCACTTCGCGCTGGACGGCGACGCCGCTGCCGCTTCCCGAGCGCGACCTCCGGTACGCGGAGGCGATGTACGACGCCGAGATCGCGCATGTCGACGCCTGGATCGGGAAGATCCTCGCGACCCTGGCGGCAACGGGCCTCGATGCCCACACCACGGTGATCCTCTTCTCCGACCATGGCGAGGAGTTCGGGGAGCACGGGTCGGTGCTGCACGAGAAACCGTATGCGACCGTGACCCGGATCCCCTTCATCGTGCGCGCTCCGGGAGCGCCGACGGGCCAGCGCCGCCGCGAGGTGATTCAGGGAGTCGATCTGCTGCCGACCGTCGTCGCTCTCACCGGCGCCCGTCTGCCGCGCGGCGTCGAGGGACGATCTCTCCTGCCCGCGCTGCGCGGGGAAGCGCTGGCGCCACGTCCGGCATTCGGAGAGAATCCGTGGGTGACGCCCGGAAGCTACATGGTCGACAGGGACTTTCACCTCCTCTTTCACCCCGGGACGGAGGCGATGGAGCTCTTCCGGTTTCGTGACGATCCGCAGGAGCGGGTGAATCTGGCCGCAGCGCAGCCGGAGATCGTCGCCGGGATGCGCCGCAACCTCGATCGGCACGACGCTGCGCTGGCGTCGCTGGCGGCGCGGCCCGACCCGAGCGTCATCGACGACGAGACGGCTCGTCGGCTGCGCGCTCTCGGGTACCTCTAGACAGGGAAGCGGCGCCCGCCATGGCATCCATCGAAGAGAATCTGCGTCACTGGGAATCGACCTACGCCTGGGATCAGAGCGGCGACGAATGGTCCGCGGCCTGGGGAGGGAGCGAGGCGCTGTGGAAGCTGACCCTGCGCCCCAGGCTCGAAGTGATGCTGCCCGCCCAGCAGGTGCTCGAGATCGCGCCCGGCCACGGGCGGATCTCCCGTTTTCTGGCGCCCCTCAGCCGCCGGCTGGTGCTGGTCGACCTGGCGCCGAACTGCATCGCCGCCTGCCGCCAGCGCTTCGCTCACCTGCGCCATCTCGAGTATCACGTCAACGACGGGCGGAGCCTGCCGATGGTCGCCGCCGCCTCGATCGACGCTGTGGTCTCTTTCGACTCTCTGGTGCACGCCGGGCGCGATGCGCTCGCCGGCTACCTGCCGGAGATCGCGCGCGTCCTCAAGCCCGGCGGCACGGCGTTCCTGCACCACTCGAATCTTTGCGACCTGCGGGCGGCGGCGGGCGGCGAGGTCGAGAACCCCCATTGGCGGGCGACGGATATCGGCGCCGGCGTGGTGCGCGAGCTGGCCAGGGAAGCCCGGCTGGACTGCGTCGCCCAGGAGCGGATCGCCTGGGGTGGGGCGCTGCTCAACGACTGCTTCACCTGGCTGGTGAACCGGCCTGCGGTCGCCGCGACCGAGATTCTCGACCGGCCCGATTTCATGAACGAAGCGGCCTCCGCCCGCTTCCTCGGCAAGTTGGCTGGGGCGATCGGAGCACCGAAAGTCGAAGCGGTCCACGGCGGCTGGACCTCCCGCCTCGCGGAGTGGATTCTCCGGCGTCGCCAGGCGCGATGAACCCAGGCCTCACGAGGCGAGCCCGAGCCGGGGTTGCGGTCGCGCTGCTGGCGCTCTCGACGGGTTGCCGTCGTGAGCCGCTGCCGGACGTCCTGCTGATCTCGCTCGACACCTTGCGCGCCGATTGCGTCTGGCCGGCCGCCGGCACGAGCCCGGACATGCCGTGGCTGGCAGGTTACGCCGAGGGCGCCGTGCAGTTCCGCGCCGCCCAGGCGCCGATCGCCTTCACCCTGCCGTCGCACATGACGCTCTTCACCGGCCTCCGTCCGCTCTCGCACGGGGTCGACGAGGGGCGCTCCCTGGCGCGCGCGGTGGTGCCGATGGGAGAACGGCTGAAGGCACTCGGCTACGCCACGCTCGGACTGCAGACCAACGAGTGGCTGAAGGGCGACTTCGGCTTCGCCAGGGGTTTCGATCGCTACGAACAGCTGCCCCACGCGCCGACCTACGCGGACCGGGTGCGCGACGCGGCGCTCGCGGGCTGGCCTGAGGCGAAGGACGGCGCCCCTCGCTTCGTCTTTCTGCACTTCATGGATCCCCACTCCGATTTCTTCGCCGTGCAGCACAGCCCGCTGCCGTACTTCTCGCCGGCCGAATTCCGCCGCGATCTCGGCGGCGCCGGCGAGAGCCGCGAGTTCTGCCTCGAGAGTGGCGGGTGTGCCACCGACTACCTCTTGACCGGGCAGCTCGATGCCCGCGGCCTCGAGGAGTCGCGCGTCCGCCTGGCGGAGACCCTGTACCGCCGCGGCGCGCGCTATCTCGACTCCCAGCTGGCAGAGCTCTTCGCCGGGCTGGCGGCGCGGGGCCTGCTGACGAACACCCTGGTGATCATCACCTCCGATCATGGCGAGGAGTTCCGCGAGCACGGCAGGATGCTCCATTCGCAGGTCTACGACGAAAGCGTCCACGTGCCGCTCATCGTGCGCCTTCCCGGCCGGGAGAGTGTCGCCCGGATCGTCGATGTGGCGGTCGGGCTGGAGGATCTGCTGCCGACCGTGCTCGAGCTGCTGGGCGTGCCCGAAGGGCCTGAGCCGCTCGATGGACGGAGCCTCATGCCGCTGCTGCGGGGCGAGCGTGGATGGAGCCCCCGTCCCCTTCTCCTGGAGGACAAGCTGACGAGAAGTGTCTTCGGGCTCCGCGAGGGCGACCTGAAGCTGGTTTCCGATCTCCACAGCGGCGACCGTAAGCTGTTCGACCTGCGCGCGGACCCCGGAGAGCGGCGGAATATCGCTGCAGAGAATCCGGCGGCGCTCGCCGAGCTGAGCTCCGCGCTGCGCTCGACCCTGGCGCGCAGCCGCGCCACGGCGAGTCGGAGCGGAGCGCAGAAAGGCCAGTGGGAGGAGATCCTCACCCGCGACGAGATCGAGCGCCTGCGCTCCCTGGGATACGTCGATTGAGCTCCCGCTTCGACCGGGTGCGCACCGCCCTGGCGCAGGCGCGAATTCAGTTTGCGGCCGCGAAGTACGAGCGCCGCGCGCGGCGCGCGGCGAAGGTCTCCCCGGTAGCGCAGATGCCGGCGACGTCGGGAGCGGAGTCCGCGGTGGCGGCGGCCGCGGTGCCGGCGGCGCCCGCGCCGGCCGCGGCCCGGCGCGCGGCGGGTCGGCGAGCCGGACGCCCGAGCGTGCTCGTCGTCTCGCCCTATGCGGTCTTCCCGGCGATCTCCGGCGGCAGCGTGCGGATCTCCAATCTGCTGCGCGGCGTCGCCGGCGATTTCGATCTCCATCTCGCGGTCTTCTCGACCACGCGGGACGACGGGGATCAGCGGGCTGAGCTCGCGGAGTTCTGCCGCTCGGTCGCACTTCCTGCGCCGCGAGGACGCGCCACCCGCCCGCCCCTGGAGTCTGCTGCCGCGCGGCGCCGAGTATTTCGCCTTCGCCGCCGCGCGCCGCCGCCTGCGCGATCTCGCCGAGACCTTCGACGCCCGCATCGTGCAGCTCGAACACACCGAGTTGGGTCAGTTCGCCGGCCTCTTCCCGGGCCGCAAGGTCACCCTGACCGAGCTCGACCTCTCCTTCGTCACCGCCGCCCGGCGGCGCGCGCTGGGCTTCGAGAAGCGCTTCGCGGTCGATCGCCTGCTGTGGTCCGATCCCGCCGGCTACCGCCGCCTGCTGCGCTACGAGATCCGCGCCGCAGAGAGCTGCGATCAGGTGCACGTCATGTCGGCGGCAGACGGCGCGATTCTCGGCCGCTATCTGCGCGACGGCGAGCGGCGGCTGCGGGTGGTGGACAACGGGGTCGACTGCGCGCGCTTCCACCCACGCGAGGAGGAAGAACCTGCGGTCCACGACGTTCTTTTCGTCGGCTCCTTCGGGCACTCGCCGAATCGGGATGCGATCGAATGGCTGCTCGACGAGATCTGGCCGCGGCTGCGCCGGCTTCGGCCGGAGGCGCGCCTGGCCATCGTCGGTGCGCATCCACCCCCCGAAGTGACGGCCCGCCACGGCCGCGACGGCGTCGAGGTCTTCGGCACGGTGAACGACACCGCCGTCTTCTATCGCCAGGCGAGGGTCCTGCTGGCGCCGATCCGCGCCGGTTCAGGGACCCGGCTGAAGCTCCTCGAGGCGTTCGCCAGCGGGCTGCCGGTCGTCGGAACGAAGCTCGCCGCTGAAGGCTTGCCGGTCGCCGATGGCGAACATCTGCTGACTGCCGAATCGGCCGAAGAGCTGGCGCTCGCCACCGCCCGCGTCCTCGACCAACCCGATCTCGCCCGCCGGCTCGGCAGCAACGCGCGCCGGCTCGCCGAAGAGCGCTATGACTGGCAGCGCTGTGCGGAGAAGTTGATGGCGGCCTGGGGCGAGTTGCTCACCGGCGAGGCCGCCGCACCGCCGCCGCCCGCCACCGTGCCGGCCCGAGCGCTGACGGTGGACGCCCGACCCGCCGCCGAGGTCGCGGTCTCGGTGATTGTTCCGACCCGCAACGGCGGCGAGCGGCTCGGTCTCGCCCTGCGCGAGATCCTGCGCCAGCAGATCGACGTCCCGTTCGAGGTCTTGTGCGTCGACTCGGCCTCCGACGAGGAGAACCTGGCGCGGATGCGCCGCTTTCCGGTGCGCATCGAGTCGATTCCGCCGGAGAGCTTCAACCACGGGCTGACGCGCGATCTCGGCGCGCGCCTGGCGCGCGGCCGGGTGCTGGTCTTCCTCAACCAGGACGCGGTGCCAGCCGACCGCCTCTGGCTCCACCGGATGACGGCGCCGCTGCTGCGCCCCGGACGGTATGCCGCGGTGCAGGGTGGCATCCGCGAGGTGCCGGAGCGCGAGGAGGTCTTCTACTGGCACTCCTGCGGCCCGCGCTTCTACTTCACCAGCGAATCGGAGGGCTGGATCGCCCGCCACGGTGGCATCGGCTTCTCGACCGTCAACGCGGCGCTGCGCCGCGAAGCGTGGGCGGCGCTGCCGTTCGGCTGGGCGCCGATTCTCGAGGACAAGAAGTGGCAGGACGCCGCACGCGAGCGCGGCCTCGAGATCGTAGACATGCCCGAGGCCGCGGTGCTGCACTCCCACACCTACGACCTGGGCACGCTCTGGCGGCGGGTGGCGAGCGAGGGCTTCGGTTGGCGTCTGCTGGGTGTGCGCTACTCGGGCCGCCAGATGTTGCGTGACCTCGCTCATGGCGAAACCTGGCGGCGCTGGCTGGCCGGCATGCAGGGCGGCGAGATGAACACGGACGCCGAGCGCCTCTTCCCGCTCGTCCGTCCGCTGGCGCTCTACTGGGGGAACTGCTGGTCGCGCCAGGTCTATCTCTGAGCGCACGCGCGATGACGACTTGCGCCGGGCCGATGCCGCCGGGCGGTCAGGCGCTCGGCTCGAACGGCGCAAGAACCGCCGCTGGCGCTTCTCCCGGCGCTGCCGGAGGCTGATAGCGCGCGACCCAGAACAGCGCGTAGAGGGCCCCGCGGCGATAGCCGCGGCGGGTGTGGAGAAGGCACCGCGCCATCACGTCACCCCCCGGATCGCGGTCCGGATTGCAGTCCAGGCGGGCGACGCGTCCCAGCCCGACGCGGAGTCCGCGCGCTCCGGCGTGGCGCCAGTCGAGGATGGCTTCCGAAAACCCCTGGGCGGCGAAGCGGGCCTCCATCCAGGCCACCGAGAGCCGCTGTGTCGCCGACATGGTGACGCACACCGGCTGCCGGAAGGTAGAGGATCTCTTCGCCGCCGCGCTCGAGCCGCAGGCAGTATTCGATCTCCTCGCAGGAGCGCAGCGAAGCGCCCTTGCGTCCGAGCTGTTCGAAGAAGTCGCCGTAGATCGCGAAGGTCGCGCGCCGGAAGGCCATGTTCGCGCCGCGCGGCAGCTCGTTGTAGCGCAGCGCTACGACCTCGGGTCCGCGATCCCAGGCCGAGAGGTAGGGCAGGAAGCGGGCGTCGAGCCAGGCCGGGAGCGCGCCGTCGAAAATCGGTTCGACCGGTCCCCCCGCGGCGCCGACGCGGGGCGTGCGGAACGCTTCGAAGTACGCCTCGAGCCAGCCCGGCTGCGGCAGCGCGTCGTCGTCGAGGAACGCCAGCAGCTCGCCACGCGCCTCGCGCACCGCGCGGTTGCGTGCCGCGGAGAGTCCGGCGCGCGCCTCGCGCACGGCGCGGAAAAAACCGGGTGGGCGGCCGCCGGACGCCGCGCTCGCGGCGGTCTCGGCCAGCAGTCGGGGAGTGTCGTCGCTCGAGCCGTTGTCGACCACCAGAATTTCGGCGCGGCGCGGATCGACTTGCGGCAACAGCACGGCCAGCGTCTCAGCGAGCAGCGCGCAGCGATTCGCGCTGCAGATCGCCACTGTGGCGGCCGGTGGCTCGGGTCGATCGCGAGGGTGCATCGTGCGCCAGTTTCTCACACGGGTGACGCTGCTAAGCTTTTGCAATGGAACCCAAGTCGTCCGCTCCGGTTGGCGCACCGGCGCCTCCAGCGCGCGGCATCGGCTGGACCGATTCGAGCCTGCTGGTGGCCGAGCACATCCAGCCGCTCATCTCCGGCGGGCCGGGCGAGGGTCACTGGCTGCTCGACCTGTTCAGCGAGCTGCCGATCGCGCGCCAGGGCAGTTGGCTCTCGCTGCACTGCGGCGGCGGCGGGCTCGAGCTCCTCGCCACGCAGCGCGGTCTCTTCGCCGCGCTCGACGGCTTCGATCCGTCGCCCGACGCGATCGCCGCGGCGCGGGCGTGGGTCGGTTTCCACGGCGTTGGCGGCGTCCGCTTCGAAGTCGGGAGCGTTCCCGATCTGGCGCTCGAGCGCGGCGCCTACGATCTGGTGTTGTCGCAGTTCAGCCTCCACCGCCTGCCCGATCCGGACGCCTTCTTCGCGCGCCTCGACGAGGCGCTGCGTCCCGGCGGTTGGCTCATCCTCAACGAGTACGTCGGCCCGAAGTACTTCCAGTGCAACGCGCGCCAACTGCGGATCGTCGAGGAACTGCTCGCGGTGCTGCCGCCGCGGCTGCGTGTGCACTGGCCCAGCGGCGGGCAGAAGACGCTGCACATTCCGCCGCCGGTCGCCCACTTCCTCGAGCATGCACCGCGCGAGGCGGTCTCTTCCGAGGAGCTCGTCGGCGCGCTGTCGCGGCGGTTCGATCTCGAGCGCCGGAGGGACTACGGCGGCTCGATTCTGAATCCCCTGCTGGCCGGGATCGTCGGCAACTTCGATCCGGCGCGCGAGGACGACGCCGCGATCCTGCGCCTCCTGGCTCTCACGGAGCGGCTGCTGCTGCGCGAAGCTGGGTTGCCCTCCGACTTCGCGCTCCTCGTGGCGCGCAAGCGCTCCGCCGGCTGAGCCCGGCCGTTCTTCAGCGCCGGCCGGCGATCGCCGCCGCGAGACCGGCCGCTCCCGCGCCCGGGTCGACGACTTGTCCCAGCCCGCCGGCGCGGATCCGTTCGCCGAGCGCTCCGAGGTCGAAGGCCACTACGGGCACGCCGGCCGCGGCGCATTCGTCGAGCACCAGGCAATGGGCCTCGGGCCAGATCGACGGCAGCAGGACGAGGTCGATCTGCGCCGCTCGGAGTCGTTGCGGGCAGGGACGCCGGCGCGGTAGTAGCCGTGGACCCGCGTCCGCGGCAGTCGGCGGAGGCGCCGGAGCAGCACCGGATCGCCGCCGCCGAAGACATGCCACTCGAAGGCCTCCGGGCGCTGCTCTGCGAGCTGCCGGACGACGCTCTCGAACTCGAGCGCCCCCTTGTGCCGGTGCACCGCGCCGGCGAACGCGATGCGCTGCGGTGGACGGCGCACCGGTCTCGGCGGCGCCGCGGCCGGCTCGGCGAGGCTGCGCGGGCGGCAGGACGCGCGTGCGTGTCGGATCGATCGCCGGGAAAGAGCCGCCGGTGCTGGCGGCGCATGAACTCCGACGGCAGCTCGATCGCCTGCGCCGCGGCGAGGAGACGGGCGGCGACCGCCCGGCGCTCCTCCTGGAAACCCGCGGGCAGCGCCCAGCTCGCTGCGAGGCAGCGGGCGCAACGCGCGGGGTCGGTCGAAAAGACGCAGAAGCAGACCGCTCGGTTCCTCGAGGAGGTGAGGTCGCGGGCAGAAGAGCGCGAAGTCGTGTGCCGAGAGGCCGAAGGTCAGGCCGCGCTCTTGTGCGGCGAGGGGAAGGGTGAGCGGCAGGTCCACCAGGCTCTCGAAGTGCAGGTGGCTGGCGCCGACCCAGCGCGCAGCCTCCTGCAGGATCGGCAAGGGCGAGGCATCGAGCAGCGGTGGCAGGGTGCTGTCGGTCGGCCACTCGCGCGCCAGCGGACGCGCTACGCCTCGCCCCCAGAGCTCGCAGCGCCAGCGACCGGGCAGCCGCTGAACGAGCGCCACCGGCTCCGTGGTCGCCCGCTCCTCGAGGCGGACGAGGAGCTGGATCGCCGCGCCGCCGCTGCGCCGCTGGAGTCGGAAAGGGCAGGACCCAGAGCGTTGCCGAGCGCGCGCCGGTCGGGACAGGCGCGGTGGAGCCGGCAGGCGCGAAACGCCGCGCCCGTCGCGCGTCGAGCCGGCGATCGCGCCAGCGGTCGACGAGGGCGCGCGGCCCCTCCGCGCGCGAGCAGCCGCGCGGCGAGAGCGAGGCGCGCGAAGAGAGCACCGGCCATCGTGCCAGCCTAGCCCAACTCGCTAGGCCGGCCGGCGGGCGCCGGCGGCGAGGGCCTGGTCGTAGATCGGCTCGAGGGCCGCGAAGTGCTCGGCGAGGGTCGGCACCGCGCGGTGCATGGCGCCGCCACTCGGCGATCTGTCGCGGGTCGGCGATCGAGGCGCTCGATACAGGCTGCGCAGCGTCTCGGGATGGTCGGGATCGAAGTGGCCGCCGCACGGCCCGTCGGCCGCGAAGAGCTCGGCCAGCGCGCCGCGATCGCTGGCGAGAACCGGGACGTCCGGCGGCGAGCGCCTCGTGTGCCGCGAGACTGTAGGACTCGAGGCCGAGCGAGGGCACCAGCAGAAGATCGAGGCCGGCGTAGATCGCGCTGCGATCCTCCTCCGCGAACCGCCCGCGCAGCCGCACCGTGGCGCCCTGCGCCGCGGCGAGCGCTTCGCTGCACATAGGCGGGATCGTGGGTGGCGTCTCCCCAGACCTCGAGCTGGACGGCTGCCGCCGGCAGGCCGGCGAGCGCCCGGGTCGCGACGTGCAGCCCCTTGTGCGGCAGGAGCGAACCGATGAAGCCGAGTCGCAGCGGCAGGGCCGGCGCGAGCGCTGAGGTCGCGGCCGGCCGGGGCGCGCGGTCGACGCCGTACGGCACGAGGTGGGCCGGCACGCTCGCCGGCAGCCAGCCGAGGGCGCGGAACGAGTCGAGGATCGCCGTCGAACCTGCGACCAGGGCGCCTGCCGCGGCGAGCGCGGCGCGCGCCCGCGCGCCGCGGACGGCGTAGAGCGTCCGGCTCAGCAGGTGGTTGAGGCGCGCCGAGGGCGACACCCGGGTGAGCGGCAGGCAGGTCGCACAGCGTCCGGGAGCGGGGCCGGGGCAGAGCCGCCGGTCGCGATCGAGGAGGTTCGCCCGCGCGCAGAGGAGCCACCAGTCCTGCAGCTGAAGCACGTACGGCAGGTGGCGGCGGCGCGCCTCGTCGACGAGCGCGAAGCCGTGACCGGCGAGGTGGTGGATGTGCAGCAGGTCGGGGCGGGTCTGGTCGAGGAAGCGCCCGAAGTCGGCGCGCGCGTCGGGCGTCGTAGAGGCCGTTGCGGCGCAGCGGATCGCGACGTCGAAGTGGTTCACCAGCGCGCGCACCCGGACGCCACGGTCCGCGAGCTCGACTGCCGTGCCGGTCGCGAACTGGCGGTCGGCGGAGCGCGTGTAGACCGCCACCGGCCGGCTCGAGCTCTGGTAGTGCGCGAGCCCCAGGCGTACATCTCGGTGCCGGCGAAGTTCTCCGGCGGCCAGCCGTGCACCAGATGCACCACGCTCGGCCGCGCCGCTCCTGCCGCCGGAGGGCTGAGCGAGACGCTGCGGCGCAGCGCGTCGAGGATCGGCTGGCGTGCCGGTGCGACCGGATCCTCCGCCATGAAAGCGGCGAGTCGGGCGCGGAAGCCGGGATGGCGCCTGGCCAGGGTCCGCTCGGCGGCGCGCACCCGGCGGTCGCGCGTCCGGCCGAAGCTCCGCTGCCCCTCGTGGAAGACGAAGGTGGCGTCGTCGAGGCAGTGCTCCCAGCCGGCGGCAGCGGCGCGCAGGCAGAGGTCGACCTCCTCGCCATAACCGAGTCCGAAGGCGGCCTGGTCGAAGGAGCCGATCTCCGCGAGCAGCGCGCGCTTGACGTAGAAGCAGAAGCCGACGGCGGTGGGCACGCGCGGATAGAGCCGCGCCGAGGCGTGCTCGACGAGGGCGGCGAAGCGGTCGGCATCGAAATCCGTCGGCAGGCGGTTGATCTCGAACGGCCGCGGGATCGAGGCCAGCGTGCCGTTGTTGGTGAACGGCGTGACCGTCCCGATGCGCGGCGAGCTCGCCGCCGCCGCCGCGAGCTTGTCGAGCCAGCCGCGCGTCACGATCGTGTCGCTGTTGAGCAGCACGACGTCGCGGGCGTCGGCCTCCCCCTCCGCGATGCCGCGGAGGATCGCCGCCGGATAGCCGGCGCGGGCCGCCTGGCGGAGCACGGTCCACGCCGGCGTCCCCCGGCGAACGGCCGCCGCGGCGAGGACGCGCTCCACGGCCTCCTCCTGGGGCCCGTCGACCACCAGCAGGATGCGGTGGCGGCCGGCGTCGACATGGCGCTCGAGGCTCGCCAGGCAGCGCTCGAGGGCCGCGGGTGCGCCATAGACCGGTACGATGACGTCGATGCCGGCGGACCCCGGGACCCTCGGGGCGTTCGGGAGATTGGGCGGTATCTTAGTGGAAGTCACTTAGATGTTTGGCCCAGGGCTTGACAGAAAGGGAACCTTTCCGTATCTTGTTAGCAGTCGCAGCCGACGAGTGCTAACCGGCACTCGGGGCGATCCGCCGCAAGAACATAACAGACCCGAAGGAGGAACCCGCAGTGAACATTCGACCCCTGCACGACCGCGTGGTGGTCAAGCGCCTGGAGACCCAGGAGCAGGTCCGCGGAGGCATCATCATTCCGGACACCGCCAAAGAGAAGCCCCAGGAAGCCGAAGTTTTCGCCGTTGGCCCGGGCAAGGTGAACGACGACGGCAAGCGCGCGCCGATGGACGTCAAGAAGGGCGACCGCATCCTCATCGGCAAGTACTCCGGCAGCGAGATCAAGATCGACAGCGAGGAGTACGTCATCCTGCGCGAGGACGAGATCCTCGCGGTCATCGAAGGCAGCGCGAAAGCCGAAAAGTCCGCCAAGAAGTAAGCGCCTCGAACCCGCTTCACAGTAAAACGTTCACTAAGGAGAACCGAAGCCATGGCAGCCAAACACATCACTTACTCTGAGGAAGCGCGCGGCGCGATCCTCAAGGGTGTCAACAAGCTGGCCGATGCGGTGAAGGTCACCCTCGGCCCGAAGGGCAGGAACGTCGTCATCGAGAAGAAGTTCGGCTCGCCGACGATCACCAAGGACGGCGTCACCGTCGCCAAGGAGATCGAGCTGCCGGATGCGCTCGAGAACATGGGCGCGCAGATGGTGCGCGAGGTCGCTTCGAAGACCTCCGATGTCGCCGGCGACGGCACCACCACCGCCACCGTCCTCGCGCAGGCGATCTACCGTGAAGGCGCCAAGAACGTCACCGCCGGCGCCAACCCGATGGAGCTCAAGCGCGGCATCGACCTCGCCGTCAAGGCGGTCATCGAGGCCGTCGACAAGATGGCGAAGCCGGTCGAGGGCACCGAGATCGCCCACGTCGGCACGATCTCGGCGAACAACGACCAGGAGATCGGCAAGATCATCGCCGAGGCGATGGAGAAGGTCGGCAAGGACGGCGTCATCACGGTCGAAGAGGCCAAGGGCCTCGAGACCAATCTCGAGGTCGTCGAAGGCATGCAGTTCGATCGCGGCTACCTCTCGCCCTACTTCGTCACCGATGCCGAGCGCATGGAGACCACCCTCGAGAACGTCAAGATCCTCCTCTACGAGAAGAAGATCTCGTCGATGAAGGACCTCCTGCCGATCCTCGAGCAGGTCGCGCGCCAGGGCAAGCCCCTGCTCATCATCGCCGAGGACGTCGAAGGCGAGGCGTTGGCGACGCTGGTGGTCAACAAGCTGCGCGGCACGCTGCAGATCGGTGCCGTCAAGGCGCCGGGCTTCGGCGATCGCCGCAAGGCCATGCTCGAGGACATCGCGATCCTCACCGGTGGCAAGCTCATCACCGAGGATCTCGGCATCAAGCTCGAGAACGTCAAGTGGGAAGACCTCGGCGAGGCGAAGAAGGTGTTGATCAACAAGGACAACACCACGATCGTCACCGACATCGACGACAAGAAGCGCCGTGAGACGATCAGCGGCCGGGTCAAGCAGATCCGCACCCAGATCGAAGAGACGACCTCCGACTACGATCGCGAGAAGCTCCAGGAGCGCCTCGCGAAGCTGGTCGGCGGCGTCGCCGTCATCAAGGTCGGCGCGGCCACCGAGACCGAGATGAAGGAGAAGAAGGCCCGCGTCGAAGATGCCATGCACGCCACCAAGGCGGCAGTCGAAGAGGGCATCGTCGCCGGCGGCGGCGTGGCGTTCATCCGCGCCATCGCCGCGGTCGACAAGATCAAGGCCGAAGGCGACGTTGCGGTCGGCGTCAAGATCGTCCGTCGCGCGCTCGAGGAGCCGGCCCGTCAGATCGCCCAGAACGCGGGCGAAGAGGGTTCGGTCATCGTCCGTCAGCTGTTCGAGTCGTCCGGCAACATCGGCTTCAACGCCGGCACCGGCAAGTTCGAGGACATGGTCAAGGCCGGCGTCATCGACCCGGCCAAGGTCACCAAGACGGCGCTCATCAACGCGGCGTCGATCGCCGGCCTGATGCTCACCACCGAAGCGATGGTGGCCGAGATCAAGGAGAAGGACAAGGGCGGCATGCCCGGCGGCGGCGGTGGCATGGGCGGCATGGGTGGCGGCATGGGCGGCATGTACTAAGAAGTCTCCGCGAAAGGCGCCAGTGCGCCGATCGCGTTTCGAATATGGAGACCGGCGAGGCGACTCGCCGGTCTTTTTTTGCTGGGAGAAAGGGCTCGCGCGCCGGCGGCTGCCTTTTGCAGGCAAGCCGTAAATCAGGCGTGCCGGGAGAGGACCTCCTGCCAGAGATCGCTCACTTCGCGCCGGCGCGATCCGCCTTTCGGCTCCGGCGCGAGTCATCCGAGATCTCGCGCAACCGCCGGCGCGCCTCCTCGAGGGACAGCTCGTGGTTGCGGGCATAGTCCGCGACCGCCTGATCCCCGAGCGCGAGGGCCAACAGAACCCTCTCGCCGGAGGTCATCGCGGCGATCCGCTCGCGGTCCTCGGTGCGCAACCTCTCGGCAACCGCACTTCGCATTCTGGGAGTCTACTCCTGCGACGGTCCGGCGGAGACGGGCTCCCGGAGTGTGCGCCTGTCAAGACGGCTTGGGGTACCGACACGCTCTACGACGCCGCGGTCGCGGCGGCGCTCGGCGCACCGGGCTCGGCTCTGCCGCTGGTGCTCGCTCTCGCTGCAGGCGGGATTTCCTGGCTCCTGCTCGAGCCGGCCGCTGCGCGCGAACTGCCGGCAGGGGCGCGGGGCGGCTGCGGGAGCCGGGATCCGAGTGAGCTTGGAGTGCGGCCGCCTTGAAGTTTCGCGCGACGGGTCTTACGCTATTCGGGACGGCCGTAGGCTAGTGGAAGATCCGCAGTCTTCGCCCACAGGAGATCGATCATGAAACTGTCCCGTCTGTTTTTCCGACTCACGCTAGCCGCCGCCCTGCTGTTTCTCGCCGCCCTGCCGGCCTTCGCCGGCGGCTCCAACAAGTGGCGCATCCAGTGCAGCGAGGGTGCCAAGTCGACCGGCGAGATCGTCTTCCGTTTCACTCCCGACGGCGGCACCGCCTTCGAGGTCGCGGTGGCGATCCCCGACCACACCAGCGAGGACCATGTCGCGCGGATCATCCGCGACACCTTCCGCCAGAAGCTCGACGCCGCCAGGTTCCATGTCGAGGTCGACGACGGCGAGGACGTGCTGGTCAAGAAGAAGGGCAGCGAGCCGAACTTCGACCTCAAGGTCGCGAGCAACACCGTCAAGGCGGTGCGCATCAACCTGGACCGCGAGTGATGACGGAGTCGGAGGATCCTGCCGCGAGTCGAGACTCGCCGGCCCTGAACGATTCGCGACGCGGCGAGAGGAGACAGCATGCGCACGACGGCTTTTCGGTGGTGTTTGTACGTCGCGGCGGGATGCCTCGCACTTGGCGCTCTCTTCCAGGCCGGGAACTACGTAACGGTCTCGATCGCGGTCGCCAACAGCGGCTTGAAGCCCGACCTGCAGCAGTCGTTTCGGGCTCTCTGGCTCGGTGCGGCGATGCAGTCGTTCCTGCTGGCGGTGATCCTCGCCGTCGCCGGCTGGCGTCCGGGCTGGATCTCGCGCCCGGTCGTCGTGCTCTGCGGCCTGCTGCCGATCGCGAGCTCGGCGCTCTTCTACACTCTGGTCGGCGGCGGCTGGGGCCAGGCATTGAGCGGCCTGGCGGCTGCCGCCATCGTGCTCTCGGCCCTGCTCTGGCCGCCCGCGGGCGCCGTGCAGGCGAAACTGCCCGGTCGAGTCTGAGCGCCGGGCCGGCGCGCGAGGCTCACGCTCCACCGGGAACTCCGCAGTGAAGCCGCCTTGTGCCGCGTTTCTCAGTCCGCTTTCTCGCCCATCGCGCAATGAGCGGGGAACTGCGGTTGTTCCCTGCCGGGAGCTTGCTACGACAACATTATGGCCTTATAGTTTCGTTATGGCCACCACGACAGTGAAGTCGACCTACGCTCTGGACGTCGCGACGGTGCGCGCCCTCGAAGAGATCGCCGCCAACTGGGGGGTGTCCAAGTCCGAGGCGTTGCGGCGGGCGATCGGCGCGGCTCGGCGGGAGTCGACCGGCGGAGCGCCGACAGCGCTCGACGCCCTGGACGCCCTGCAGCGCTCGCTCGACTGGAAGAGTCCGGCGGCGGAGCGCTGGGCGAAGGCAGCCCGCGCCGAACGCCGGGCCACCTCCCGCCGGAGCGAGTCCAGATGATCTTCCTCGATACGAGCTTCCTGATCCGCGGGCTCGTGCGCGACTCCGTCGAGGATCGCGCGTTGCGGAAATGGCTGAAGCGCCGCGAGGTGCTGGGGATGAGCACTGTCGCCTGGACGGAGTTGCTGTGCGGGCCGCTGGACGAGAGTCAGCGCGAGATCGCGACCGGAGTAGTGTCGCTGCGCGTTGCCTTCGCGGAGGAGGATGCCGCTCTCGCCGCGCGCCTGTTCAACGAGACCGGACGCCGTCGCGGCTCCCTGATCGACTGCATGATCGCCGCCACCGCCCTGCGTGCCCGCGAGCCGCTCGCGACAGCGAACGCCGCCGACTTCCGACGCTTCGCGACCTACGGACTCGCCGTCCTCGAAGCCTGACTCCGCCCGGGATCGGCCGGCTGCCGCGCACGGCGAGCAGGTTACTCGTCGTGGCGCCGAGCCCCTTAGGGCATGCGAAAGGCTGCGGTGGTTCAGGCAAGGTAGAATGGAAGATAGGCGGTGGATCTGCGGACCCGAGGGGGAACCCACGGTTTCGCGGGTATTGCCGCGGTTCGATCCAGTGGAGACAAGCCAATGAATATGCGCACTCTCGTGGCAGCATCCTGCTTCCTCGCCCTCGGCTTCGCCGGCGCCGCTTCGGCGCAGACCGAGACCAACCACCTCTGGCCGACCTTCGACGTCGCCGTCGGCAGCTACCAGGTCTCGTCGAGCGACAAGATCCAGGTCAACGGCTCGATCGAGCGTTTGGGCCGGGAGATCAATCTGGACCAGGACTTCGGTCTGCCGGACCGGGCGTCGGTCTTCGGCGGCAGCTTCAAGTGGGCCTTCGCCGACAGGCACTCGATCGGACTGAACACGTATGCCATCAAGCGCGACGCCAGCCGCTCCATCAATCGCGACATCGAGCTCGGCGGCATCACTTTCCCCGTCGGGGCGAGCGCCTCGGTCGAGTTCAAGCAGACCACGATCGAAGCCACCTACGACTACTGGTTCGTGCGCCACGAGAACTTCGGCTTTGGCGGCTCCTTCGGACTCGTCTACCTCTCGCTGGACGCCAAGGCGGAAGCCTCCTACCGCTTCGGCAGCTCCAGTGAGACCACGACAGTGCGCGAGTCGGCGAGCACGGACCTGCCGGTGCCGATGATCGGCGTCGTCGTCAAGGGCAGCCCCTGGCCGTGGCTCGTGTTGCACGGCGGCCTGCGCTACCTGCCGTCGGTGACGGTCGACCAGTACAGCGGCGAAGCGGCCTCCTACGCCATCGGCGCCGACTTCTACGTCTGGGGCCCGCTGGCGATCGGCGCCGCCTACTACCGGCACCTACTACAAGGCCGACATCGACGACAGCAGCTGGCACGGTTCGATCGACGTCGCCAACGACGGCTTCCAGCTCTACCTGCGCGCCAGCTTCTGATTCGGTAGCGGCTTCAGCCGGCAGCACTTCCGGGCGGCATCGGCGGGCGTCTCTTTCGGCGCTCCCCGGTGCCGCTGCTGCTTTCTGCCATCGAATGGGGAAGCAGCAGCCAGGTCGGAGGCCCGAGTCAGCCCGCGCCGGTCAATAGACCCACTGCAGGCGGGCAAAGATCTGGTCGGTGTGGCCGGTGAGGCCGGCGCGGTCGAGGGTGAACCAGGTGTAGTCGACGATCGGCACGAATCCCAGGCGAAGACTGAAGTTGCGGGAGTCGACGTTGGCTTTCGCGGCCGCCGCGTCCGACACCAGCTACGGCACCGCGGGCTCGTACCCGGGCGGGGGCGGCGGCAGGTCTTCGGACTGCGCCCGCGCCGGGATCGCTCCGGCGAGGCCAAGAGTTCCGGCCGCGGCGAGCCACAGCAGCGCGCGGCCTCTCCGCACACCTGAATTGCTGAATCTTCTCTCCACGAGTCTCTCTCCCCCCGAAGGTCCAGGCCGCGCGGCTGGCCCTGACAGGTCAGTCGCCGGCGCGCGAGCCTGTCCTCAACGGCGGGAGCGAGCGCCGGCGATCGGACCTCTTGGGTCTCGCTGCTTTGGAGTCGCCGGCGCGCTACTTCTTGGCCGGCGGCGGGTAGTTCTTCAGCAGCTTGGCGACCGCCTTGTCGAGCCGCTCCAGGTTCTTCTGCGGATCCTTGCTCGGGTTGAGCGTCTTGGTCGCCGAGCCCTTCCAGATGAGCTGCTTCGCCGGCGCGTCGTAGAAATCGACCGCCAGCGTGCCGACGTTGATCGTCGAGCTGGTCGCCGTCGCCATGCCGCCGTAGCGGTAGCCCCGGCCGCCGCCGTAGCCGGTCCACTGCTGCTCCTGCTCGACCGCGACCTGGTAGGCGACCAACAGGTCCCCCTCCGCGCCGGTCGCCTTGGTGAGACCCTTGCCGGCCAGAACCTTCTCGACCGCCGCGCGGATCTGGCCGTCGAGAATCTGGTCGGGGTACTTCGCGCCTTCGACCTGCGCCCAGACGTAGGTGTGGTACTTCGAGAAGTCGGTCCCGGGCTCGTAGTTGAAAGTCACATCCTGCGCCAGGGCGGCGGTGCTCCCGGCGAGCAGCAGGGCCGCCAGCAGGCCCAGGCCGCCAAGGACTCTCGTGACTGCTCTCATCTCGGTCTCTCCTCGTGGTTGACTTCGACTCCGCGACGTTCTGCGGCGGAGCCATCAGTCTACCGGGGGAGCAGGCGGGCCTCCATGCCCGAAAGGGCGGGAGCCGGCGTGCCCCTGTCGGGTACTGTCGCCGCTAGACTTTGTGGTCGCGGGCAACGCCGCAGGATTCGACCTCGGAGGCGCGGCATGAAGGTCCGGTGCTGGATGTTCGACCTGAAGGGCGTGTTCCTGGCCCTGGTGGTCGTGGCCTGTGCGGCCGCTGCCGGCGCACAAGCCCCGCCCCAGGCCACAGCGAAACCGGCGGCGCCAGCCGCAGGGACACCGGCCGCGGCTCCCGCCACACCCGCGCCGGTCACCGTCGAGGAACTGGCTCGCCTGGTCGAAGCGCAGCGTCAGCTGATCGAAGCGCAGCAGAAGAGCCTGGCGGCGCAGGAGAAGCGCCTGGCGGAGCTCGAGAAGCGCCTTGGCGAGACCAGCGATCTGGCGCTCTCGACCCACAACGAGGTGCAGGAGATCCAGGAGAGCCCGCTCGATCCGTCGGTGGCGCAGGCGGTCGAGGCGCGGCTGGCGGAGGTCGAGCAGACCGTGCAGCGGGTGCCCGAGATGGCGGTCGAGAACATCAAGGGGGAGTTCCCCGGCTCGTTCAAGATTCCCGGCTCCGACGCCGCGCTGCGCATCGGCGGCCGCGTCCGCATGGTCTACATCAACTCGTTCGACGCCATCGGCAGCGACGACCGCTTCGTCACCTCGTCGATCCCGATCGCCGGCAGCGAAGAGGCCGGCAAGACCTCGCGCGTCGAGTTCTCGGTCGTCCCCAGCCGCTTCAACTTCGACCTGCGCACGCCCACCGGCGTCGGCTACATGCGCGCCTTCATCGAGGCCGACTTCGCCGGCGGCAGCGATCACCTGCGGCTGCGGCACGCCTTCGGTCAGTGGGGCCGCTGGCTCATGGGCCAGGCCTGGTCGACCTTCTCCGATCCGGAAGCCGAGCCGGACGGCATCGACTTCGAGGGCCTGAACGCCATCTCGATGGCCCGCCAGCCGCAGATCCGCTGGACACGCCCGCTCGGCGAGCGGACGAACTTCGCGATCGCCTTCGAGGAGGCGAATCCCGAGCTGACCGGCGCCGAGGGCGTCAACCAGGTTCCCGACCTGGTCCTGCGGCTGCGCTGGGATCCCGAGGACGTGCGCTTCGGATTCGGCCTCCTCGGCGAGGGGAGCCACATCCAGACGGCGATCCTCTTGCGCCAGTTGCGCGGCGAGGTCGACAACCCGACCGGCGAGCCGCGCGAGACCCTCGTCGACGACCGGCTACGGCATCAACATCAGCGGCGTCATGCCGGTGCCGTGGGAGGCCGACCGCGACCGCTTCCGCTGGGCCTGGAACGCCGGCCAGGGGATCGGGCGCTACATCGCCGATCTCAACGCGGTCGGCGGCCAGGACGCCTTCTACGATGCCGAGGGCGACGAGCTGCAGGCGCTCTCGGTGGCGTCCGCCTATCTCGGCTACGAGCACTGGTGGCGTCCCCGGGTGCGTTCGACGCTGACCGTCGGCTACGTCTGGGTCGACAACTTCGACTCTCAGCCCGCGGAAGCCCTGAAACGCACCGAACGCTTCTCGCTCAACCTCGCCTGGTCGCCGATCCCGCGCCTCGACCTCGTCGCCGAGTACCTCTGGGGCCGCCGCATCAACCTCGACGGCCAGAGCGGCAGCGCCGGCCAGCTCCAGCTCGGCGGGACCTTCCGCTTCTAGGTCGGCCCTTCCGACGCTGTCGGGATCGGCCCGACTCTTGCTAGATTCGCCGTTCCGGGTTGCGGATTCGGCGCGCGCCCCGCTCATCCATTTTGGAGCCTCCCATGCCCTTTCGTATCCTCGTCGCGAGGTTGGCTTCTCCTGTCGCGGTGGTGCTTTTCCTGCTCGCTGCGGCGACGGCTGCACCGGCTCAGACTGCAGCGAGTCCGGCCCCGGTCGGGAAGGCGGCGTCTGGCGCGCCGAGTGCCGCCCAGGAGGTAGCGGACGATCCCGATCCGTGGCCGCGCGTCTTCGAAGGGCCGAAGGCCTCGGTACGGCTCTATCCGCCGCAGGTCGACTCGTGGAAGGGCGACCGGCTCGAGGCGCATGCGGCGCTCGAGGTGCTCGAGAAGGGCAAGGAGAGTCCGCTCTACGGTGTCGTCTCCTTCGCGGCGCGAACCCGCGTCGACAAGGAAGCGCGGATGGTCGTGATCGACGAGATCACCGGCGTGCACGCCACCTTCCCGTCGCATCCCGACCTGCAGACGAAGCTCCTCGGCTTCCTGCAGAAGCAGTTCGACAAGAAGGTCCGGGTGGTGTCGCTCGACCGCCTCGAGGCGGCGCTCGCGGCGAACGGTGCCGGCGTCGGTGGCGCGGTCGAAAAGGTGCAGAACCTCCCGCCGAAGATCCTCTTCGCCGACCGCCCGACGACGCTCGTCTACGTCGACGGCGCTCCGGTCTGGCGCAAAGTCGCGGGAACGCTGTTCGAGCGCCTGCTGAACACCCGGCCGCTGATCCTGCAGGACACCGACGGATGTTATCTCCGGCTGTTCGACGGTTGGCTCGCGGCGCCGAATCTCGCCGGACCCTGGAAGGTGGCGTCCTCGCTGCCGGCCGGAATCGACTGGGCGATGCAGAGCGCGCTCTCGGCGCAGTCGGCCGATCTGCTTTCGGGTGGTGGCGGAGAGAAGGGTGAAGTCGACGAGGCGGGCAAGCCGGTGGCGAAGCCGACGCTCGCCAAGGGTCCGGTGCCCGACATCGTCGTCGTCACCGAGCCGACCGAGCTCGTGGTCTTCGACGGCGCGCCGAAGTGGAGCCCGATCCCGGGGACGCTCCTCGAGTTCGTCGAGAACACCGGCGGCAGTCTCTTCCGCATCGCCGGCATCGGCACGAACTACATCCTGATCTCGGGACGCTGGTTCCAGGCGCCGGAGCTCGAAGGCCCGTGGCGATTCGTGCCGCAGGCGGAGCTCTCGCCCGAGCTCGCGCGGATCCCGGACGACAGCCCGAAGGAGAACGTCAAGGCTTCCGTCGCCGGCACGGCGCAGGCAGCGGAGGCGGTGATCGCCAACTCGATCCCCGAGACCTCCGAGGTGAAGCGCGCCGAGGCGAAGTTCACGCCGAAGATCGACGGTGAGCCGCAGTGGAAGCCGGTCGACGAGACGAAGACCGGCAAGGACGCGCTCGCCTACGTCGTGAACTCGCCGACGCCGATCGTGCGCGTGCGGCCGGACTCCTACTACGCCCTCGATCGCGGCGTCTGGTTCGTGGCGCCGGCCGTCGCCGGGCCGTGGATCGTGGCGGTGAAGGTGCCGGAGGCGATCTACGCCATCCCGGCGTCGAGTCCGCTGCACTACGTCACCTACGTCCGCATCTACGGCTCGACGCCGACCGTGGTCACGGTCGGCTACACCCCGGGCTACTACGGCACGGTCGTCTCCGATGGCGTCGTCGTCTACGGCACCGGCTACACCTACTCCCCGTGGGTGGGGACCTCCTGGTACGGCTACCCGGCGACCTACGGCTACGGCTGTGCCGTGACCTACACCCCCTGGGGCGGCTGGGCCTACGGCTTCGGAGTCGGTTGGACGTGGGGCGTGTGGGGCGCCTGGTATGCACCCTACTATCCGCCCTACTGGGGCGGCTACTACGGTTGGTACGGTGGGGCCGTGGTCGGGGCCGGCGGCGGCTGGGCGGCCTGGGGTCCCGGAGGTTGGGCCGGCACGACCGGCAACATCTACCGCCAGTGGGGTTCGGTGAGCACGGTCTCGCGCTACTCCGGCGGCTACAACGCCTGGACCGGCAACGCCTGGCGCGCGCAGAGCGGCGTCGCCTACAACTCGCGCACCGGCGGCATCGCCGCCGGCCAGCGCGGCGCGGTCGGCAACGTCTACACCGGCAACTACGCCTACGGCGGCCGCGGCGTCGCACAGACCGGCAACGGCAACATCGTCGGCGGCAGCCGGGTGACCGTCGGCAACGCCGACGGCGGGCAGGCGACGGCTGGCCGGGTCGGCGGCTACAACCCGGCGACCGGCGAAGGAGGTTCGGCAGCCTGGGTGCGTGGCGAGCAGGGGGGAGTGGCGCGGGTCGGCGACGACTTCTACGGCACCAAGGACGGCAGCGTCTACAAGCGCGATGGCGCCGGCGACTGGAGCCAGGTCGATCGCGGCGGCCAGTGGCAGGGCGTTGCAGGACTCGTGCGCGGACCCAGGACCTGAATCGCCAGTACCAGGGGCGCGGTCCTCCGGTGCACAGCGCTACTCCGGCCAGCGGATGTCGCGCGGCGGCGGTGGCCGCCGCCGCTGACGCCGGCCCGGGAGTCCGCGAGGCGGTCGCGACAGCGCGGGTTTGGTCCAGGCCGACACAGGATAGAATGTCCCTCCGGAACCGCTGGCAGCGCCAGCAGGAACAGGCCGGAAATCCACCCGTCAGATCACAGGAGGCAGAACCATGAAGACCCAGTCCAGTCTCGCCGTTGCCGCTCTCGCCCTGGCGCTCGTCGCCGGATCCCTGCAGGCCCAGACCGCGCAGCAGAAGGTCGAGGCGGGCAAGGGCAAGGTCGAGGTCGCCCAGCTCGTCGAGCTCAACGGCACGATCACCGCGCTCGACGTCGCCACCCGCGACGTCACCCTCAAGACCGACCAGGGCGAGGAGATCTCGTTCGTCGCCGGCGCAGAGGTGAAGCGTCTGGCCGACCTCAAGGTCGGCGACCGCGTCGAGATCCAGTACTACGAGTCGCTCACGCTCAGCCTCTCCAAGGTCGAGGGCGGAACGCCGGCGACGTCGAGCACGGCGAGCGAGATGCGCGCCGAGCCGACCGAGCTCCCGGGCGGCGTCAAGACCACCAGCACGACGATCACCGCCAAGATCACCGCGGTCGACGCCGAAGGCGGGAACGGTCACCCTGGTCGGCCCCAAGGGGCGGTCGGTGACGCTCGACGTGGAGGCGGACATCCTCGCCAAGGTCAAGGTCGGCGACATGGTGAGCGCGGTCTACACCGAGGCGGTCGCGGCCTCCGTCTCGCGCGAAGAGAAGAAGTGATTCCCCGGCCCGGCGCCGCCGGTAGCCGGTGGCGCCGGGCCGTGTCCGCTCGTCGCGCGCCAGGGGGAGCTCCGATGCAGCTCGAGAACGTTCGCCGGCCCCGGCAGGAGCTGGCAGCTGACCAAGCGCGCCGCCGACCGCGAACGCTTCGATGACGACACCCGCACCCACCCCAGACTCCGGCCCCGAAACCCCTCTCGCGGCCGAGCCGCAGGACTTCTCGCTGGTCCTGGGTGGTCCTCTCTTTCAGCTCTTTCTTCGCACCCATCTGTCCGGCAGCGCGCTCGAGCTTCTCCGCCGCCGCATGAGCGTCCTGGCACTCCTGGCCTGGGCGCCCCTTCTGGTGCTGTCGATGCTGGAGGGTCACGCCTGGGGCGACGGCGTCAGGCTGCCGTTTCTCTTCGATGCCGACGTGCATCTGCGACTCCTGCTGGCGCTGCCGCTCTTCATCGCGGCGGAGCTGGTAGTCCATCGCCGGCTGAGTCTGGTAGTGCGGCAGTTCGTGGTGCGGGGTGTGCTGCCGCAGTCGGCGCGCGCGGGGTTCGACGCGGCGATCGCTTCGGCCGCGCGGCTGCGCAACTCCGTGGTGGCGGAGGTGCTGCTGCTCGCGTTCGTCTACACGGTGGGAATCGCGTTCCTCTGGCGGAATCACGGCGCTCTCGACCTGACGAGCTGGTATCGGGTGGAGGTGGCCGGAGTCCGGCAGCCGACGCTCGCCGGCTGGTGGTTCGCCTGCGTGAGCCTGCCGCTGTTCCAGTTCATCCTGCTGCGCTGGTACTTCCGCCTGTTCGTCTGGACGCGATTTCTCTGGCGGATCTCGCGACTCGACTTTCAACTGGTGCCGACGCACCCGGACCGTGCCGGGGGCCTCGGTTTCCTCGCCGTCGTCTCTTACCCATTCGCCCTGCTGCTGCTCGGCCAGGGCGTCATGCTGGCCGGTCTGATGGCCAACCGGATCTTCTACGCCGGCAGCAAGCTCCTCGACTTCAAGCTCGAGCTCATCGCGCTCGTCGCGGTGATGCTGATCGTCGTCCTGGGACCGCTCCTGGTCTTCACCCCGCGACTCCTGCGCACCAAGCGGGCCGGACTCTCCGAATACGGCGGGCTGGCCCAGGGCTACGTCCGCGAGTTCGACCGCAAGTGGCTGCGGGGCGGCGCGCCGCCCGCCGAGCCGCTGCTGGGCAGCGCGGACCTGCAATCCCTCGCCGACCTCGGCAACAGCTATGAGATCGTGAAGGGCATGCGGGCGGTCGTGTTCACCCGCGAGACGGTGCTGCAGCTGGCGGTCATGGTGCTCCTGCCGGTGGCGCCGCTCGTCCTGACCATGATTCCGCTCGGTGAGCTGGTCGACCGCCTGCTGAAGGTCCTCTTCTGAGCGCGGGCATCCGCAGGATCTGTCTTAAGTGGGCAGGCGCTCTGCTGCTGGCTCTGACGCTGGGCGCCGGGACGGCGCTCGCCCAAGCGCCCGCCTCGTCTCCGGCGCCGCCGGACGCGGACGTCGAGTCCGCCCGGGTCGAGGTCGACGGCGTCGAGCTCTTCCGGGTCCGCGGCGTGACGAGCTATCCGGCAGAGCGCCGCGCGCTGGAGATCGCCGCCCGCATCGAGCAGCTCGCCGCCGACCCGGGGGTCGCGCCCGAGACGCTCGTGCTCGCCGAGAGCCCGCTCGGCATCGACATCCGGTCCGGGCGCCTGCGCATCGTCATGGTCACCGATCCGGACGCCGAGCTCGAGGGCCTGCCTCGCGACCGACTCGCGGTCCTCGTCCTGCAGCGGATTCAGGAGGCGATGCGCGCCTATCGGGACGCTCGGAGCCGCACGAATCTGCTCGGCGGCGCCCTGCGGGCGCTGGCGGCGCTGGCGGTGGTCGCGGCCGCCTGGCTGCTGCTCTCGGGGACCTATCGTCGAACGGTTGCAGCTGTCGAGCAGCGCTTTCGCCGCCGGGTGCAGAAGTTGGCCATCGGATCGTTCGAGCTCGTGCGCGCCGACCGGGTCTGGAGTTACCTGCGCGCCGTGCTGCGCGGATTGCGGGCGCTCATAGGGCTCGCGATGGTGTTTTTCTTTTTCGAATATGCCCTGCGTCAGTTCCCGTGGACACGGGGGACGGGCGCGCAGCTCGACGACTGGGTCCTCGGTCCGTTGCGGATGATCGGCCATGGCCTCGTCGGCATCATTCCGAATCTGATCTTCCTCGCCGTGCTCTTCGTCGTCACGCGCTGGGCGCTCAGCCTGCTGCGGCTTTTCTTCGATGGCGTCGCGAGCGGCACGGTGGTGCTCGAGGGCTTCTATCCGGAGTGGGCGGCGCCGACGTTCAACCTGGTCCGCCTGGCGGTGATCGTCTTCGCTGTCGTCGTCGCCTACCCCTATATTCCGGGGTCGGAGTCGGCCGCTTTCAAGGGCATCTCGCTCTTCCTCGGTCTCATCGTCTCGCTCGGCTCGTCCTCGTCGACGTCGAACATCATCGCCGGCTACACCATGACCTACCGGCGGCTGTTTCGCGAAGGCGATCGGGTGCGCATCGGCGAGGTCTTCGGCACGGTGACCAAGATCCGCCTGCAGGTCACTCACGTCCGCACGCCGAAGAACGAAGAGGCGGTGCTCCCGAATTCGAGCATCCTCAACACCGAGGTGATCAACTACAGCACGATGGCGAAGAGCGAAGGACTCATCCTGCACACCGCCGTGGGGATCGGCTACGAGACGCCCTGGCGGCAGGTCGAAGCGATGCTGTTGCTGGCCGCCGAGAGGACTCCGGGACTGGCTCCGGGACGCCAGCCGTTCGTGCTGCAGACGGCGCTCGGTGACTTCGCGGTCACCTACGAGCTCAACGTCCACAGCGACGACCCGGACCGCATCCTCTTCCAGTATGCGGAGCTCCACCGGCAGATCCTGGACGTCTTCAACGAGTACGGCATCCAGATCATGACCCCGGCCTACCGCAACGATCCCAGGCAACCCAAGATCGTTCCACGTGACCAGTGGTTTGCCGCTCCGGCGGCGCCGGCCCCGGGGTCACCGGAGCCAGCGTGCGCCAGGCAGGCGTGGAGCCAGCGGAGCCAGCGGGACCAGCGGATCGCCGCTGAGGGCTACTTCTTGGCGACCATCCCGGACTCGCGGAGCTCCTTCGAGACCGCGGTGGCCAGCTCGGTGACGAAGCCCTCGACGTCCGACGGATTCATCGTCTTCGTCTGGCCGGCCCAGACCAGCTTGTTCTGGCGCAGGTCGTAGATCACGGTCTCGATCGAGACGTAGGTGTCGGTGCGGATCGTGCCGGGATCGTAGACGCCGCCGCCCCAGCCATGGCCGTAGTAGCCGCCGCCCCACATGCCGCCGTAGTAGGGCGCGCCGTAGTAGGAGGCGCCGTAGTAGGTCGAAGGGGTGGAGGAGATCTTCTGCTCCTTGCCCATCGGCCGCATCAGGATGACGCCCACGGCGCCCGAGGCTTCGATGGCCGCTTTGGCCTTGGCCTCGTCCTTGACGTCGGCGTCGGAGATCAACGAGTAGGCGGGAATGCCCTTGAGGCCGCGCTTGTCGAGCTCGTCGGCGAGATTGGCCTCGCCGGCGCGCCGCAAACCGGTGGACTCCGCGACCACCATGGCGACGACCTTGTCGCCCGCCTTGAAGGTCAGCGGCTGGGCGTCGGGCGCCTTCCAGATGGAAGTGAAGCTCGTCGTGGCGCATCCCGCGAGGAGGAGCGCGAGGCTGGTGGCCCCGAAAGTCATCTGCTTGTGCAATTGCATTGCGTCTCCCTGGCCGGCTTCGCCGGCATCTGTGGTGTTCGCTACGGCTTCGTCCTGGACATCATGGCATCGCCGCAAGGCGGTGTCGCGGGCGCCGGGTCGCCCGAAAGGGCATCCCGGTAGCGCGCTCGCCCTAGCCCGGCATCTTGAACCGAGCGGGGTCGAGCACCGGGTCGAGCTCGATCTTGTCGACGACGATCCGGAGAATCTGTGGCCGATCCTTGACGTGACTTTCGATGGCGTGCGGGAAGACGATTCCGCCCTCGTCGCGAAAGTCCGAGAACCGGTTTTCGAGCACCGTGGCGTGGCCCCGGATGATCCGCGTGACGTCGGAACGGACGACCAGATGGCTCGCGACATCGACGTAGTCGTAGCGCGTCAGACCGCCCTTGAGGTTCACCTCGAGCCTGAACGCATCTTTGCCGTCGATGGCTTCGCGACCGGCGAGAGTCACGACGTGCCCCTTCTCCCGCCAGTCGACGAGCGGCCCTTCGATGTCGCGCTGGTCGACGCCGCCAGCCGTGTCGGCCTCTGGGGGCATGACCAAGGGCTCGAACTGGCCCTGCAGCGGCGCGATCTGCCAGCCGGATGTGCCGTCGTGGGCGAAGATGCTCGTCGTGCCCTGGTAGGTGAACTCGAGACGGAAAAGCCCCGGCCGCTGGATCTCGCGAACGACCAGGGCGACGCGCCCGTCGCTCGCGGTGACCTTGCCGGTCTCGCGGATGGCGCGCAGGGCATGCAGCCTCTCGATACCTCCGCGCGCCATGAGGTTCGCGGCGACGACCTCGTCGACAGTTGCGGGTGACTTGAGCGCTTCCGCCGCCGGCTTCGATGACGGCGCGGAACAGCCGGCGGCGAAAGCGCCGAGCAGCGTCAGCGCCAGCAGGGCTCGTCGTGTCCGGTCGAGGCCACTCATCCGCGCCCCCTTGCCGGCAGTGTGGCCGGCCGTGCTGGCGAAATCGGTTGCACGGGCCAGAGCGTCGGCGTGTAGCCGTACCCCCCCCAGACGACCGGATCGCCGAGCTGTGGCAGCGAGTCGTCCCAGAACTCGTCGTGCCCTGCGGCCTCGCGGGCCTGCTGTTCTTGTGCGGCGCTCTGGTCGGCCTGCATCTGGCTGGCGAGAGCTTGGGCGTCGGCCGCCGCGCTCGCCTGGCGCTCGGCGAGGATCGCCTGCTTCTCGGCGGGGGCCATCCAGTCGCCCTCGAACTGGACGAAGCCGCGCGCGAGGTAGCTCTCCTCCTCGGTCATCCACTTGCCGCCCTGCTGGACGAGTCCCAGCCCGCGATTGGCCTCGGGGTCGTCGGGAATCAGGTTGCGCACCTGCGTCCAGGCCTCGCGGGCCTGCGTCCCGAGCGCCCGGTCCGTCGCCCACCGCGCCAGCTCCCGCCAGCCCTCGACGTCCTCCGGCTTGAGCACGGCGGCACGCGACCGGTACTCCTGCAACGGCGAGGCGCTCCTGTCGATGCTCACCACGGTCGACATCTTCACGGTCATCCGGCCGGCGCCGATATCGACCGTGATGTTCTCCGCGGTCTGTTCGACGATCTCGCCCGTGAGCCTGCCCCCGCCTTTGAGTTGGACCTCGTCGGCCAGCAGTGGCGCGGACATCATTGCCAGGACCAGCCAGGTGCGATTCACCGATGCCTCCCTGGATGGCCTACTCGGCTGCGGCGGGCGCATCGGCGGCGTCACTGTCGTCCTCGACCTGGTCGATCGAGTCGCCGGTCGGCTCCCAGCTCGAGTCGGGATCGAAGGCGGTGATCGCGGCGGCGAGCTCTGCGGTCTCCGGCCCGAGGTCCTTCTGGAAGACGATGTCGCGGGTGCTGATCATGAACGTCATCACGCCGGAGTTGCCGTACTTCGCCGGCCAGGCGATGGCGGCAAAACCGCCGGTCATCAGGCCCTTGTCGTTGAGGTAGCTGCGCTCGCCGCCGGGCGCGCTCTTGCCCTGGCCCTTGAGGATCCGGTACTCGTAGCCGTGGAAGGGTACCGGCGCCGGGGATTCGAGCGCTGCTGCGCCGGCGAGCAGATCGCCCAGGGGGCTCGGATCCTCGCCTTCCGCCGTCGCCCAGTAGAGGCCGTCCTGTTTGCCCTCCGAGCTGCGGACCCGCTGCGCGAAGGCCGGGGGATTGCCGTCGTGACCCTGAGAGTAGTACTCGAACTGGGCATCCACATAGGCGTGGAGGGAGGCGAGCGTCTCAAGTTCGTGAATGCCGATCCGTCGGTTGAGAAGCTCTTCGCGCCCTGCTGCGGTGTCGAAGTGCCAGCGCTCGCCGATCTTGACGAGCGGAATCGGGAACGGCCAGGCCTTCTCGCCGAAGAGCGCCACCTGGGTCTTGTCGTCGATCGCTTCGAAGGCGACCTTCTCGTTGAGCAGCTCCTTGACCCTGGCGGACTCCTCGCGGTCGGCCGCATCGTCGCCGGAACGGAAGACGTCCACGCTGCCGGGGCCGAACATCACTTCGGTCTTCGGGTTGTCGCGGGTGCCGATGATCTCGTTGAGCGCCTGGACCGCTTCCGCGGGAGTCGCATAAGTACCCGGTTCCGGGCGGTTGCAGCCGGTGGAGAGGAGAATGAGTCCGGCGATACCGGCGGCGCAGGCGATCTGCTGGATGCTGCTGCCTCGTAGTTTCATCGCTCGATCTCCCCTTTACCTGCGCCGTCCGCCGCCACCGCCACGCGATCCACCACCGCCGCCGTACGACATCGAGCCGCGGCTCGAGGCGCCGCGACTGCTCGAAGCGCGCGAAGCGCTCGAGCTCGACGAGCCGCCGTAGGCGCTGCGGCCGGAACTGGACCCGCCGTAGGAGCTGGCCTTCGAGCCCGAGGAGCGCTGCTGAGCGCCGCCCGATGCCTTGGCGCTCGCGGCGCGGTCGCCTGCGCCCTGAGCGCCGCTTCCTTGGCGGTCGCGGGCCGCCGCAGCACCCTGTCCGCTGCCGGCCTTGCCTTGCGCGCCCTGGGTGGCGGCGCTCGGCGTGCGCGCCTGGCGTGAACCCGACTGGGCGCCGGAGTAGCCGCGCGCCTGGGCCGAGGCCGCGCCCTGGCCCTTCGACACCCGGTTCGTGCCGCTCTTGGCGCCGTACTGGCTCGCGACGCTGGAATTCTTGTAGTTGACTCCCCCACGGTGGCTGGAGTTGTGATTCCAGTTCGCGCTGTTGCCGCTCAGGTTGTTGTGGTTGATGTTGGTGTTGCGATTGAAGTTGTTGTAGTGGTTGACGTTGATGTTGACGCTGCTGTGTCCCCAGCCCCAGTTGCAGTTGCCCCAGATCGCGGCGCCTACCGCCACGCCGACGCCGAAAGCGACCAGGCCGGCGCCCGGCGGGTAGTAGGGGTACATCGGCGGGTAGTAGTACGAAGGGTAGTACCAGCCGCCGTAGACCACGGTCGGCGAGTAGGTCGGAACGTAGACGATCTCCGGCTTCGGCGACTCGATGACGATGATCTTCTCTTCTTTGACCGTCACGATCTGCTGCTCGGTCGTCTTGAGGTTGCCGGAGTCGTTCGCCTTGCCGCGCATGATCTGTACCGTGTCGAGCAGCTGTTCTTTCTGGCCGAGGAAGGCGTCGCCCAGGTCCTGCGTCCAGTCGAGGTTCTCGCTCATGCGCTTGAGAACGTCGGGCAGGGTGCACATCGACTTGACGCTCGGATCCCAATCCTTTTCCTTCAGCGCCTCGTCGAGCTTCGTATCCTTGAGGTCCTTGTTCTCGCGCATGAAGCGGTCGGCCTGCACGATTTCGAGCGGGTAGGTCGCGGACATCAGGATCTGCATGAGGAGCGAGTCGGCATAGAGCGCGATCGGTGCGACCAACTGCTCGAGCTGCTCCTTGGAGAAGGTCTCCGCCGCCGCCGG
The DNA here is from genome assembly GCA_963788175.1 of Thermoanaerobaculia bacterium. Lineage (GTDB taxonomy): Bacteria > Acidobacteriota > Thermoanaerobaculia > Multivoradales > JAGPDF01 > JAGPDF01. The sequence goes on along the minus strand of CAWBFZ010000008.1, from coordinate 1,351 downwards.
GGCCCCCGCCGTGGTGCCGGTCGCGGCAACCGCCGTCGCTTTCGCGGTCGTCGCCGTGCTCGTGGTCGTCGTCGTGGTCGCCGTAGCCTTGGTCGTGCCGGCGGCCGCCGGCGCAGTCTGGGCGAAGAGGGCCGAGCCGCCTGTGCCGACCAGAAGTGCCAGCGAAAGTCCGATGCTCAACACCTGCTGGGCGGTCTTCATGGGTCGATCCTCCTGTCGAACGATTCTACGCACAAAAGGCGAGCGCCGCTGCCTACGGCCGCGAAGGACCGTCGGCAGCAGCGCCAAGTTGCTTCGACTTCGCTTACTTCGACTTCGCGTACGGGTTGCCGCCGAGGGCGTTCGAGATATCGGCGATCGCCTTCTGCGCCTTGACACTGTTGCCCGCCGCGTCGAGCGGCGGCGCGACGACGGCGATACCGAACTTGCCGGGCGAGACCGCGATGATGCCGCCGCCCACGCCGCTCTTGGCCGGCAGGCCCGTGCGATAGAGCCACTTGCCCGAATCGTCGTAGAGACCGGCGGTCGCCATCACCGCAAGGACCTCGGGGACGTTCTCGGACTTCATCGCCTGCTTGCCGGTGACCGGGTTCCTGCCGCCGAAGGCGAGCGTCGCCGCCATCATCGCCAGGTCCTTGGCGTTGACCGAAACCGAGCACTGCTCGGTGTAGATGTCGGTGGCGCGCATCGGCTCCGACTTGATGTAGCCATAGGCGAAGTCGAGGTAGCCGATCGCCTGGTTGCGCTGGTTGGTGGCGGCCTCCGATTCGAAGACCTCCGTGTTGACCGCCAGCGGCCGGCCGGCGAAGTCGGAGTAGAAGTTCAGGATCTTCTTCCAGATCGCCTCGCGGCTGTCGCCCTGGACCATGCTGGTGGCGGCAATCGCGCCCGGGTTGACCAGGGCGTTCATCTCCGGTCCGCCCAGCCCCTTCTGCGACCACTCGATCGAGACGATCGAATTGAAGCGCATGCCGGTGGCGTCGGCGCCGATGGTGTTGAGGATGGCGTCCGTCCCCTGATCCTCCATCACCTTGGCCATGGTGAAGACCTTGGAGATCGACTGGATCGACACTTCGGAGCGGATATCCCCCGCGGTATAGATCTTGCCGTCCGCGGTCACCAGGGCGAGGCCGTAGATGTTGGAATCGACCTTGGCGAGCGCCGGGATGTAGTCGGCGTTGGCGCCCTCTTTGAGGTCCTTGTACTTGGCGTAGGCGGCGTCGACGGCGGCCTGGTACTCGGCCGGCGTCTGCGCCGCGAGCGGTGCCGCGGTCGCGACGAGCAGGGCGACCAGGGCGAACAGACCGATGTTACGGGCGATTTTCGCGTTCATGTCACTTTCCTTCCATGG
>CAWBFZ010000007.1:0-293572 GCA_963788175.1 Thermoanaerobaculia bacterium | reverse complement strand
GACGCCGCTCGCGGCCGGCGCACCCGCAGGCGCCTCGCCGGCCGCCGGTGCGGGCTGTTGCTGTGGCGGCGGCGCCGGGGGTTCGACGGACGCTGCGGAACCGCCGCGCGCGAACGGGACGACCTGGGCGAGCGGTGCGGGTCCTGCGGTGGGCCGCGCGGGGGCGTCGTCGGGTCGAGCGCGCAGCGGCGCGGCGGCCGGCTTCGACGGCGGCGCCGGACGGGATGCTTCTCCCGTGCCGCCGCCGGCGAGGAGCTTCATCACCAGGCGCGGCAGCTCCGCCGCCCGCAGCCAGGCGATCTCCAGCGCCAGCGCCTCCCGCCTCGCTGCGGCGGATGGCACTCTCGCTGCCGAGCAGGTGGTGGAGGAGGCGAAGCAGATTCTCGTACCCGGCCCGCTTGGCGATCCCGGCGAGCGCCTGGCGCTCTTCGGCGGGAAGGGCGAGTGTCTCGCGCTCGCTGAGCGCCAGATGCAGCGCATCGCGGCAGAACGAGAGGAAGTGCGGCGTGCACCGTGCGCGGATCCCAGCCGTTCTCCTCGACTTCGAGCGCCAACCGCGAGACCCCCGGGGTTTCGCCGGCAAGGATGGCGATCAGCACCTTCTGGAAGAGCGCCAGATCGAATGCCGCCGAGCAGGCGGATCGCCTCCTGCTCGGCGACTACGCCGTTGCCGAAGGTGGCCAACTGGTCGAGCAGCGCAACGGAGTCGCGGACACTCCCTTCGCCGGCGCGGGCGAGCAGGGCGAGCGCCGCGTCGCTCGCCTCGATCTTTTCCGCGCTGCAGATGTGGCGCAGGTGGGCGACCGCCTCGACGTTCGAGACGCGCCGGAAGTGGAACTCCTGGCAGCGCGACAGGATGGTCGCCGGCACGGCCTCGATCTCGGTGGTGGCGAAGATGAAGACCAGGCGCGGCGGCGGCTCCTCGACGATCTTCAACAGCGCGTCGAACGCCTGGCGCGACAGTCGATGGACTTCGTCGAGGACGACCACTTTGTAGCGATCGCGCGCCGGACCGTACTTGAGGCTCTCGGCGAGCTCGCGCACCTGCTCGACCTTCAGCAGGTCGCGGCGTCGATCTCGAGCACGTCCATGTCGGAGCCGGCGGTGATCTCCCGGGTATGTCGGACCGTTGCACGGGCCGTTCGCGGTGCCGAGCTCGCAGTTGAGCGCCTCCTGCGAAGACGCGCGCGGCGGTCGTCTTGCCGACGCCGCGGATGCCGGAGAAGAGATAGGCCTGCGCGACGCGGCCCTCGCGCAGCGCATTCGAGAGCGCGGTCACGACGGCCTGTTGGCCGATGAGCGACGAAACCTTGCGGGCGCCACTTGCGGGCGAGTACCTGGTAGGCCATGGAGTTGTGTCGAGCCGCAGGCGAAGGGTTCCGGCACTCCTGCGGCACCCGAAGCGAGGACCTTATCGCTGCTCCCTTCCGGGCCTGACGAGGTTCGGAACCGTTCGATGCACAGGACCTGAACCCTTCGCTTCCGGCTCGCGGTCGCCTGCATCGTAATGGCCGCGGGCGGCGCCTGAAAGCCTGGCGCACCCCGCGAGCGGCAAGCGCGGGACTGCGCTCTTGCGCTAGAATTGCCCGGTTTGACAGTCGAGGCGAAACTCTCCACGCAGGACGAACGGTGGATGAGGGAAGCGCTCGCTCTCGCCGGACAGGCAGCGGCGCTGGGCGAGGTTCCGGTCGGAGCGGTGATCGTGACGGGCGCAGGCGAGCTCGTCGGTTCCGGGCAGAACCGCCGGGAGCTCGATCGCGATCCGACCGCGCACGCCGAGATCGAAAGCCATTCGCGCCGCGGCGGCGAAGCTGGGCGCCTCGCGTTTGGCAGGTTGCACCCTCTACGTCACCCTCGAGCCCTGCGCCATGTGCGCCGGGGCGGCGGTGTTGGCGCGGATCCGGCGGCTCGTCTTCGGCGCGCCGGACCCGAAGGGGTGGCTTCTGCGGATCGCCCGATCGCTCGGCGACCTGGTGCGTCACCCGGGGCTGAATCACCGCCTCGAAGTCCTCGGCGGCGTGCTGGCCGAAGAGTCGAGCGCGCAATTGAAGGGTTTCTTTGCCGGGGCTGCGCGGGTAGCGACGACGGCTCCGGCGCGGGATCGACCCGGCTCGCGCCGGGAGTTCTTTGAGAAGTCGGCAGTGAACGGAGAGGTGTCCGAGTGGCTAGACACGCTTGGAAAGCGTGTGTAGGGAAACTCTACCGTGGGTTTGAACCCCACCCTCTCCGCCAAATTCCTTCAGGTAATACCGGAGAGGTGCCAGAGTGGCCGATCGGGACGGTCTCGAAAACCGTTGTGCCCGCAAGGGTACCGTGGGTTCGAATCCCACCCTCTCCGCCAATTTCAACCGCATCATGCGGTAACGCCACAATCTGTGGAGCCTACCCACTGGTTCGTATCCATATACAGTGCTTTGACCCGGAGCCGCCGCTGACTTAGAATAGGCGGCTCGGAACGCGATAGGGCGGCCAGGCGCGGCCCGATCACCGGACACTGGCGGACAATGGCGCCGCCGACGCAGACGGCCGCAAAGACTCGAACGAAAGGTGGACTCCCGTGAAGCGCACGTTTCAGCCCAACAATCGTCGCCGCAAGAAGACGCACGGCTTTCGCGAGCGGATGAGTACCAAGAACGGCCGCAAGGTCCTTTCTCGCCGCCGCCGCAAGGGTCGCAAGCGCCTCACGGTCTGACCGCCGCCGTGGTGCCGGCCGGCGTCCCGCAGAACCCGCGGCTCCCAGACACCCCGCAGTCCCCGGCGGTCCTGCAGACCCCGCAGACTCCGGAGCCCACCAGCGAGCGGTTCAGGCGCCGCGAAACCCTTCGCAAGCAACGATTTCCGCCGCTGTTACGCCGAAGGCCGGCGCAAGGGCGGCTCTTTCCTCGTTCTCCACAGCCTGAGCAACGCCCAGCGTGCCCCGCGTTTCGGCCAGACGGCGAGCCGGAAAGTCGGCGGCGCCGTCGAACGCCATCGCTTGAAGCGCTGGGCGCGGGAGATCTACCGCCGCTGGCCGGAGCGCGCCCGCCTGCCGCCGGCAGACCTCATCGCTCACTTCAAGCCCGGCGCGGCCGGAGCCAGCTTCGCCGACTTTCGCCGCGAGCTCGAACGCCTGCTGTCCAGTTCCTGCCACCGCGCGTACCCCCTTCCGGTCCAGGCGCGGCGCGGGACGACCGGGGTCCGGCATGACGCGGCTGCTCATCGCCCTGCTGGCAGGCTACAAGCGCTGGCTGTCGCCGCTCTTGCCCCCGGCCTGCCGCTTCTCCCCGACCTGTTCCGAATATGCCCGCCTGTCCCTGATCGAACAGGGTCTCTGGCGTGGTTCATTGAGCGCTGCCGGACGGCTGTTGCGTTGCCAGCCGTTCGGCGCCGGCGGTATCGACTTGCCCGCCTCGGGCCGTCGCTGACCTTTCCTTTCTGGAGCCCGAGACCCTTGGATAACAAGCGCCTGTTGATTGCTGCTGTTCTGTCGATGGCGGTTTTGTTCCTTTGGCAGATGGTCTTCCCGCCGCCGGAGGCGCCTGCGCCGCCGCGGCCGGCCGTCGCCGCCGCGCCGGCAGCAACCCCCGCCGCCGGCGCGAGTGGGTCCGTCCCCGGCAGCAGTGCTCCGGGAGCCGCGCCGGCAGCCGCCGCGCCGCTCGCGGTCGCGAGCCCGGAGTTGCCGCCGGTCCAGGACACCGAGGAGCGTCTCGAAGTGCTCGAGAACGACGTTCTGCGAGCCGAGTTCACCAACCGCGGCGCCCGTCTGGTGTCGCTGCGGGTCAAAGGCATCAACGTCGAGGTCGGCAAGGCGGGGACCCCGCCCGGCGACCTCGAGCTGGTGGCGCCGCGCAAGGAGAGCCCGCTGCCGTTCTCGCTGGTCGGTGCGGCCGGCGAGCCGCTGGCGGCGAACGCCGCCCTCTTCGTCGCCACGCGCGAGAAGGCCCCGGACGGCGAGCGCCTGGACTTCGTCTATCGCGGCAGCCAGGGTGAGGTGGAGAAGAGCTTCCTCCTCGGTCCCGACGGCCAGATGGAGATCGTCGTCGCCGCGCCGGCCGAGAAGAGCTTTCATCTGCTCCTCGGCCCCGGCCTGCGGGCGCGCACGGCAGCCGAGCTCGCCAGCCGGTTCGAGCTGCGCCGGGCGGTGTGGAGTTCGACCGGCAAAGTGGAGACGCTCGACCCCGCCAAGGTGAAGGAGCCGCTCGAGATCCCGGTGAGAGCCTCGACTGGGTCGGCCTCGAGGACACCTACTTCCTGACCGCGGTGGTGCCGCACCGGCCGGTGGCAAGGGCGCTCTTCCGGCCGGTCATGCTGGTTCCGGCCGGCGAGGAGCGCACCTTCGACCCGCGGCCGGTGCCGGCGCCGCCGGCGGAGATCGCCGCCACCGACAAGGACCTGCCGCGCGACTTCCTGCTCGAGATCGAGGCCCGGGAGGGCCGCATCGAAGCCACCACCTACTGGGGCTCGAAGCAGCTCGACCACCTCACTGCCATGCCGTACGGCCTCGACAAGACGGTGCAGTTGGGCATGTTCGGCTTCCTCGCCCGGCCCCTGCTCTACAGCCTGCAGTGGATTCACGCCAACGTCGTGGCGAACTACGGCTGGGCGATCGTCCTGCTCACCGTGGCGCTCAAAATCGTGCTGTTGCCGCTCTCGATCTCGGCCTTCAAGTCGATGCGCAAGATGCAGAAGCTCAATCCGAAGATGCAGGCGGTGCGCGAGCGCTGGAAGGGGAAGCTGCGCGACAAGAACGGGCGCTTCAACCCCGACGCGCAGAAGCAGATGAACGAAGAGATCATGGGGCTCTACCGCTCGGAGGGGGTCAACCCGGCCGGCGGCTGCTTCCCGATGCTGATCCAGCTGCCGGTGTTCTTCTCTTTCTACAGCCTGCTCTCTTCTGCGGTCGAGCTCTGGCATTCGCCCTGGATTCTCTGGATCCACGACCTCACCGCCTCGGATCCGTACTACGTCCTGCCGATCGTCATGGGGCTGTCGCAGATCGTCCAGCAGCGGATGACCCCGGCGCCGCCCGATCCGGTGCAGAAGCGCCTGATGCAGTTCCTGCCGGTGGTGTTCACCATCTTCTCGCTCGGTTTCGCGAGCGGCCTGGTGCTCTACTGGCTGACCAACAACGTCCTGACGATCGCGCAGCAGAAGCTGTACAACTCGTTCAAGGACCATGAGCCGCAAACCGAAGTCGTGGTCGTCAAGGGCGGCGGCAAGAAGGGCTCGAACTCATGAAGACGCGGCGTTTCTTCTCGGGCAACACCCTGCCGCAGGCGCTGATGGCCGCGGCGCGTTTCCACGGCCTGTCGCCGGAGGATCTGGCCTATCGCTTGCGCGACAAACGCCACGGCTTCGTCACCCGGACCCGGCGCTTCATTGTCGAGGTCGACCCGGCGGCGCCGCAGCGGGTGAAGCGCGAGGGTCCGCCGCCGGCCGCCGCGGCTGTCCCCCCGCCGGCAGCTGCAAACCGGTCGACTTCGCCCGCCCCCCAGGCGGCACGCTCCGCCGCCGCGCCGCCTGCGGCCCCTGCGCTCCCAGCGGCCCGAGCGAGCGCCGGTGCGCGCCCGGAGGCCCCGCCCCGCCCCGCGGCTTCGGCCGCACCTGCGGCTCTGGCCGCCCGTCTTCGGTCTCCGGGGGCACCGGTTGCACCAGGTCCGGGCCACGGGGAGCCGTTTCTGCCGCCGGACGAAGAGTCGGAGCTCGCGGCGTCGGTCGCCGTTGGCCGCCTTCTGGCGCTCGCCGGCCTCGAGCTGACCGCGCGGGTCGAACGGCAGCCGGACCGCCTGCTGATCTCGCTCAGCGGCCAGGACGAGGCGCTGCTGCAGGATCTCGGCGAGGAGTTCCTCGACGACCTCGAGCACCTGGCGCCCCGCGCCATCCGCGGCCTCGCCGGGCGCATGGTGCGCTGCAAGGTGGAGGGCGCTGGCCTGCGCAGCGCGCACGAGGATGAGCTGCGGAGTCTCGCCGAACGCGCTGCCGAAGAGGTGGTGGCGTGCGGCGAGGCGGTGCTCCTCGAGCCCCTCTCGGCGGCGGACCGGCGAATCGTCCACCTGGCGCTGGTCGATGATCCACGGGTGACGACCGAGAGCCAGGGCATGGGCGCCGAGAAGCGCATCCAGATCTCGCCCGCAACGCCATCCACGCCGAACTGACGACGTTGCCTACGGATCTCCGGGGCTGGGCGGCGATCGATGTTCCACGTGAAACATCCGCCCCGTCCGCAGAGCCCCGCCCGAAATCCCCGCGGCGCCCTTTCCGCCCCAGCGGCCTCCCGATCCCGCCAAGATGCTCGCGCTGCCAGCCCTGACCGAAACCGAGTTCTCCCGGCAACTCGGTGAGTTCTGTTCGGCGGACCTTGCGGCCGGAACGTTGCAGAGGCTCTTCGTCCACTACGAGGAGCTCCGCCAGTGGGCGGGGACGATCGCGCTCATAGGGCCGGGAGCGGTAGGTGAGCTGTTCGAGCGCCACTACGCCGAGTCGCTGGCGGCGTTACCCTGGCTCCCAGCGCTCCCAGCGCTCCCAGCGCTCCCAGCGCTCCCAGCACTCCCCTCGCTCTCGCCGCCGCTCCCGCAGGCCACCGACGGGTCCGGCGCCCGGCTGCTCGATCTCGGCTCCGGAGCCGGCTTCCCGGGATGGATCCTGGCGGCGGCCCGCCCGGACCTCGTGGTCACCCTCGTCGAGGCGCGCGAGCGCAAGTGGGCGTTCCTCGCCACCGCCGCCCGGCGGGCGCGATTGTCGTGCCGATGCCTGAATGCTAGAGTTTCAGCGCATTCTCTCGCGGAGTTCCCCGGCCGGATCGACCTGGTCACCGTTCGGGCGCTCCGCCTCGAAGGGAAGACCTGGACGGCGCTTCTCCCGCATCTCGCGCCGGGAGCCCGGGTTCTGCTCTGGAGCGGTGAGATCGCCGAGCCGCCACCCGCGCCGTTCGTCGCCGGGCGGACCTTGGCGCTCTCCGGGAGTCATCGATTCCTCCGGGAGTACGGCTTGCCGATCGACTTGCCGGGCAACGAATGACTGCGATTCTCGCCATCGCCAACCAGAAGGGTGGGGTCGGAAAGACCACCACCGCGATCAGCCTCGCCGCCGGCCTGGCGGCGCTCGAGAAGCGGGTGCTGCTGGTCGACAGCGACCCGCAGGGCAACGCCACGCGCGGGCTTGGCCAGACGGCGCGCACGCCGCACCTCTACCACGTGCTGGTGGGGGAGAGCGCGATCGAGGCGGCGATTGTTCCTTCCGGCTTCCCCTTTCTCGACCTCCTGCCGGCAGATCGCGACCTGGTCGGCGTGGAGGTCGAGTTCGTCGGGCTCGAGCAGTGGGAGAGGGTCTTGGGCAGCCGGCTGGCGACGGTCGTCGAGCGCTACGACTTCATCCTGATCGACTGCCCGCCGTCGCTCGGCCACTTGACCATCCAGGCGCTGGTCGCGGCGACCGGCGTGCTCGTTCCGCTGCAGTGCGAGTATTTCGCGCTCGAAGGAGTGAGCGAGCTGCTGTCGACGATCCGCCGGGTGACCAGCGCGCTCAATCCGGCGCTCGAGCTCGCGGGCATCGTGCTCACCATGTACGACGACCGCATGAAGCTCACGCGCGACGTCGAACGCGAAGTTCGGGAACACTTTCCGGGCAAGGTCTTCGAGGCCGTCGTGCCGCGCAACGTGCGGCTCGCCGAGGCGCCCAGCCACGGTCTCCCCATCCTGCAGTACGACATCAAGAGCCGGGGGGCGGAAGCCTACCTGGCGGTGGCGAGAGAGCTCTTGAGGCGAACCAGATGAACGACAAGAAGCGCGGGCTCGGGCGTGGACTTTCCGCCTTGATTGCGTCAAATGAAAGCGCCGAGACGGCACGCAGCCTCCCCATCGCCCAGATCCAGCCCAATCGTCTACAGCCGCGGACCGAATTCGACGATTCCCAGCTCGACGAGCTCGCGGCCTCCATCCGAGCCCAGGGAATGATCCAGCCATTGATCGTAAGTCCAACAGGAAAAGGGACTTATACGATTGTCGCCGGAGAGCGCCGGTGGCGTGCGGCGCAGCGGGCCGGGCTCACGGTGGTGCCAGTGGTGGTGCGCCAGGTGCGCGACGACCGGGAGCTCCTCGAGCTCGCCCTGGTCGAGAACCTCCAGCGCTCCGACCTCAACCCGATGGAAGAGGCCGAGGCCTACCGCACGCTGCAAGAGAACTTCCAGCTGGCGCAGGAAGAGATCGCGGCGCGGGTCGGCAAGGCGCGCCCGGCGGTGGCGAACACGCTCCGGCTGCTCAAGCTCCCGCCGGCGATCCAGGACTTCCTGCGCTCCGGCCGCCTGACCGCCGGGCAGGTGCGGCCGCTGCTCACGATCACCGATCCTGACCGCCAGCAGGAACTAGCCCTGCGCGCGCTGCGCGAGGGCCTCTCGGCGCGCAGCATGGAAGAGCTCGCCAGCGGCAAGAAGCCGGGGGCGAAGAGCGCCAAGGGCGCCGGAAGGAGCCCCGAGCCGCACGCGGCCGCGGCCGCCGAGCGGCTCACCCAAAGGCTCCAGACCCGGGTCGAAATCGACCGGCGGGGCAAGGGCGGTACGATCAGGATTCACTTTCACTCGGAAGAAGAGCTGATCCGACTCTACGAGCGCATCACCGAACCGGCCGGACCGACTGGAGATGTGAAATGAACTTCCGCGGCAAGTCTTCCCCCGGGGATCTCTCCGGCTTCCTCGACGTCGGCAGCCACTTCGACGGCGAGCTCAGGTTCGAACAGTCGTTCCGCGTCGACGGCAAGGTGGTCGGCAAGGTGATCTCCGAGGGCGACCTGGTGGTGGGCGAGAAAGGCGAGATCGACGGCGAGATCCACGTCGGGCGCCTCTTCGTCTCCGGGTTGGTGCGGGGCGAGGTCCACGCCACGCGGCGACTGTCGATTCACCCCCACGGCCGGGTCGAGGGCACGGTCTGCTCCCGCGCGCTGGTCATCGAAGAGGGCGGCGTTCTCGAGGGCCAGAGCTCGATGAAGAGCGAGACCGAAGAGCGCGCCGCGATTGAAACGCCCGCCGCCCCGTCGGCCCTGACCTCCGCCAAGGTGGTCGGCAGGATTCCCGCGAAGCCCTGACGGCGCGCCGGGTCAGCGCCCCGCCGGAGGCGCCGGCAGGTCCTCGTAGCTCTGCAGGAAGGTGAGCGGAAGCGTCTGCAGCAGCGCCGGCTCGAAAGCCTCGGTGAGGACGCGGCCGTCGAAATCGCGCGCAATCGGCAGCCGCGCGACGTAGAGCAGGCTCGGCACCAGATCGACGATGCGCGCCGTCGCCAGCTTCTCGCCGCGCCGCACGCCGTTGCCGCGCAACAGCAGGGCGCCGTCGGGGCCGTCGGCGAGCGTGCCGCTGGTCCGGCGGGCGCGCCAGACCTCGCCCAGCACACGGCGCATTCCGGTGGGCGGAGCGACGCCGTAGGCCGACACCACCGCCAGCAGGCGCGGCTCCGGAAGCTTTTGCCAGAGATCCGCCAGGGTCGCGTCCAGGAAGGCCATGTAGTCGGTGAGCGCGGCCGCCGCGCGCCGGTCGGCGCCGGCGCGGGAACCCGACATCTCGGCCGAATGGAAACCACCCAGGGTCAGGAGCTCGACGTCGATCAGTCCGGGCAGGTCGAGAAAGAGCGCCGCAGGCGGCGGCGAATCGGCGAGCAGCGAGCCGGCGACGGCGGCGCGCCAACGGTCCTGCGCCCGCGCCGCGGCCAGGGTCTCCTGCAGGGGATCGGCGCTCGCCTCGCCGGCATCGAGCTGCGCCCGCGGCGCGGCAGCGGACGCCGCCCTCTCGGATGGCGGTGCACCGCGCAGCAGCTCGAGGCGCCCCGCGAAAGCCGCGGGAAGCGCCGGCGAGGCTTCCGGGGCACCGCGAAACAGGGCGTCGGAGGCCTGCGCGAGGCCCGGGGGCGCGGACAGGAGCGCTTCGGGCGCCCCGATGACGGCGCTCTCGCGATCGAGCTCGGCGAGAATCTCCCAGACGGTGCGGACCTTGCGGTCGCTCTGCCGGACCAGGCGATGCTCGCCGAGCAGGCGGTCGAGGCCGAGCGCCGAAAATCCGAGCGGCAGGAGCCGGAGCTCGCCCCCGCCTGCAGACGCCCCGACCCATGGCGCCTCGAGCAGGGTCGGGCCCGCGAGCGCGTGGCGAAAGGGGAGCTTGCCGGAGACGAGGCTCGCCCAGAGCCCGAGCGGCCGCACCGGCGGGAAGCTCTCGAGGCGGGCATAACTGCCTTCGTCGAGGAGCGCGGCGAAGAACGGCAGGCGGCCCTGGCGCGCCAGCGGGAGCAGCAGATCGAGCGTCGCGCCTTCGATGCCGACGACCAGCAGATGCGGCGCGGGGCTCGCGGCGGGCCGCGCGAAAGGGGCCGGCCGGGCGACCAGCGGCGCGTAGGCCGAGCGCCGGGCGACCACGACGTAGAGACTGCCCAAGACGACCACAGCGAGAAGGGCGAGACTCTTCCGACCGTAGCGGCGATGGTGCTGGGTATGCAGCAGTGCGGTGTAGAAGCACAGGATCGCACCGAACGACAGCCAGAGCGCGGTGCGAATCAGGTTGGCGTTGATCCCCGGCGGCAGATAGAACGAGTAGTGCGAAGCGTGCACCCAGTCGCCCAGCGCCGCGGCGCCCAGCACCGCGGTCAGGCTCCAGGGCAGGAGGCGGCGCACGCGCACGTTCTTCAGCCGCGTGCCGAGCACGTGGGCGAGCAGGGAGAACGGTGCGAGCAGCAGGCCGAGGCGAAGCGTGCCTTCGACGAAGCCCCGGGTCGACAGCGCCAGGTGAGGATTCAGGAAGTAGAGCAGGCCGGCAAGCTGGAAGCCACCGAGCAGCGCCGGCAGGAGAGCCGCGAGCGCCCCCTCGAGCCGCGCCGGCAGCGGCCAGCGCAGGCGGGAGGAGGCGCGGCCGGATGCGGCGGAGGATGGGAGCGGGGTCGAAGTCACGGCGCGTTTGTTAGAGTCGACAGCCCGGATGCAACCCATCGATACCAGCGCTCGAGTCGTCGAAGTCGTGCCGCACCCGCTGCCCTACTACACGCTCGTCCTCGACGGGCCCGACGCCTGGCGCGAGGTGCTCCCCGGCCAGTTCGTGATGGTCGAAACCGCGGACGGCCTCGAACCTTACCTGCGGCGCGCTTTCTCGGTCCACGACCTAAGTAAAACAGATCACGGCGCCAGGATCGAACTGCTGGTGAAGATCGTCGGCCCGGGTACGCGCGCCCTCGCCGCCAGGCGCCCCGGAGAGCGCGTCGCGGTGCTCGGTCCGCTCGGCCAGCCGTTCGGCGCCACCGCCGATCCGGCGCATCCGCACGACATCCGGCCGGTCGCCCTCGTCGCCGGCGGCGTGGGTTCGGCGCCGCTGCTGCTCCTGGGCCGGCGCCTGCTCGCCGAGGGCGCGCGCTTCGACTTCTTCTACGGCGGACGCAGCAACCTCGACCTGGCGCGTTCGGAGGCGTTCGCCGCGCTGGCACTGGCGAGCGGCGGCAGCCTGATCGCCACCACCGAGGACGGCAGCGCCGGAGAGCGTGGGTTGATCACCGCCCCGCTGGCGGCCCGGCTCGCCGCCGGCCGTTACCGCAAGATCTTCTCCTGCGGTCCGATGGGCCTGCTGAAACGCCTCGCCGAGCTGAGCGCCGAGCACGCGGTGCCCGGTGAAGCGGCGCTCGAGACGCCGATGGGCTGCGGCTTCGGCGCCTGCCTCGGCTGCGCGGTCGAGATGCTGGACGGGCGCTTCGCGCTGTGCTGCAAGGACGGACCGGTGTTCGCCTTCGACGCGGTGAAGTGGTGAGCGGCCCCGGCGGGCCGGTGCTCGCGGTCGAGCTCGGCGGACTGGCGCTGCCGAATCCGATTCTCACCGCCAGCGGCACCTTCGGTTACGGCCTCGAGTTCGCCCATCTCGCGGCGCTCGACCGCCTCGGCGGCATCGTCACCAAGGGGCTCTCCCTCACGCCGCTCAAGGGCAACCCGCCGCCGCGCATCGGCGAGCCGCGCGGCGGGATGCTCAACTCGATCGGCCTGCAGAACATCGGCATCGAGAAGTTCCTGGCCGAGGTCCTCCCCGGTCTCGGGCGTTTCCCGGCGCGGGTGGTGGTCAACCTCTTCGGCTACGAGTTCGACGACTACGCCCGGCTCGCCGAGCGCGTCGACGCCTTCCCGGGTGTCGCGGCGGTCGAGCTCAACGTCTCCTGCCCCAACGTCACCAAAGGCGGTATCGAGTTCGGCCACGATCCCGTGCTCCTCGAGCGCCTGGTGCGCAGCGTGCGCAATGTCACCGGGAAACCGATCGCGGTGAAGCTGTCGCCGAACGTGACCTCGCCGGTGGCGATCGGCGAAGCGGCCAAAGCGGGCGGCGCCGACATCCTCTCGGCGATCAACACGGTACTCGGCATGGCGATCGATCCCTGGACGCGGCGGCCGCGGCTGCACACCACGCGCGGCGGACTCTCCGGCCCGGCGATCAAGCCGATCGCGGTGCGCATCGTCTACGACGTGGCGAAGAAGGTCGGCCTGCCGGTCATCGGTATCGGCGGCGTCGAAACCGTCGACGACGTCATCGAGTTCCTGCTCGCCGGCGCCTCGGCAGTGCAAGTGGGGACAGCCCTCTTCCGCAACCCGCGCACCGCCGAGCATCTGGTCGAAGGGCTCGCGGCGCGGCTCGTCGAGATGAAAGTCGACCGGGTCTCGGACCTGATCGGCGGAGTTCTGCCATGGAGGGCCGGATGAGCGCAGGCGTCGAATCAGCGGGGCTGGACCAGGTAGCGGTCGCGCTCGACACCAACGACCGCGCGACCTTCGAGCGCTGGTGCGCGCTCTTTGGGCCGCGGGTCGGCGTGCTCAAGGTCGGACTGGAGGCGTTCGTGCGCTGGGGTCCGCCGGCGATCGAGATCGCGCGCCAGCATGCGCGGGCGCTTTTCCTCGACCTGAAGCTGCACGACATCCCCAACACGGTCGCCGGCGCCGTGCGCTCGGCGCGCGAGCTCGCAGTCGACTTTCTGACGATTCACGCCGCCGGCGGGCCGGCGATGATCGCCGCGGCAGCGGAAGCCGCCGACGGGCGAGTGGCGCTCCTGGCGGTGACCGTGCTCACCCATCTCGACGAACCGACCCTCGAGCGCCTCGACCTGCCGGGCGGGAGCTCCCGTCGCGCCCTGCTCTGGGCGCATCTGGCGCGGCAGGCCGGGGCCTCGGGGGTGGTCTGTTCACCGCTGGAGCTCGCGGCGCTGCGCGCCGCCGAACCGCGGCCGTTCAAGCTGGTGGCGCCCGGGATCCGCCCGGCGGGTCCAGCCCCCGGTGCCTCCGGCGACGACCAGCGACGGACGGCGACGGCGGCGGCGGCGATCGCGAGCGGCGCCGACCTCATCGTCATCGGCCGGCCGCTCACCCAGGCGCCCGACCCGGAAGCAGCGCTCGCGGCGCTCGCCCGGGAGCTCGCCGGCGCATCCCGGCGCCTGAAATCGGCGCGAAGTCAGTCGCCGAGGCGCGCGCGCAGCTCGGCCATCGCCGCGTGCGAGCTCGGCGACCGCGGCCTCGAGCTGCAGCAGGCGCTCGCTCACCTGCGAAGTTCCGGCGCCGGCTGCGGCCGGCGCGCGCGGCTCGAGCCCCGGCCGCTGCTCCACCACCGCCGCGAGGTGCAAGCCGGCCACGAGCTCGCGCTCCACCTCGGCCGTGCCGGCGAGGTGGATCCAGCGCGTCTCGCGCTGGCCGGGTTGCCGCGGCAACTCGCGCACCAGCGCGTCGGGACCTTCGGACAGGCGCTGGAGCGTCGCCTCGACCTGCTCCACGGTAGCGAACGGATGCAGCCGCGCGGTGCGCGCCCGGAGCTCGGCGACGGTCTGCGCGCCGCGCAGCAGGAGCATCGCGATGACCGCGGCAGCGCCGCCGGTGTCGAGATGCCAGCGGCGGTCGAGACAGTGCTCGTAGCGCTCGCTCCGGCTGCCGTGCACGCGAAAGACCAGGGCATCGGCGCGCAGCCGGTCGAGCGCTTCGACCACCTCGGTCTCGGTGGAATCGGTGACCGGGTCGCGGCTGGTCTTCTGGTTGCAAGCCTGGAGGAGCGAGCTGACCGTCAGGGGATAGAGATCAGGAGTCGTGCGCTCCTTTTCCATCAGCGCGCCGAGGACGCGCGCCTCGACGGCGTCGAGAGATCGGGTGTAGGCCATGAGGTCGCGGCGGACTTTCCGTCCCAGGCGGTTACCAGATGAAGATCGGGCGCTCTACCTGCAGGTCGAAGTCCCAATCGTAGGTGTAGCCCGGGAACTCGAGCGGCACCGTGAAGACGGCGCGCATGCGAATCTTGTCGCCGGTCTTCTCCGCCGTAACGAACTTGGGATCGGCCGGCAGGTTGAGCTCGTCCGCCTTGCCGACGATGCGCTTCTGGAGCACTTCAGCCGGCGTATTGCCGGCCCACTTCGCCTGCTCGACCATGAAGTCGTAGAGCTCGGAGGTCGCGATCTTGACCGGCACGGCCTTCCAGGCGATGAGCACGCCGGCGGTGAGCAAGAGACTCCAGAGGATGCATCCAAGTTTGCCGTCACCCGCCTGCCGCTGTCGATTCGTCATCGCAAACCTCCGCAACTGAGCCTGCTTCGAGTCTAGCGTACCTGCCGGAGAATGCGCCGGCCGGCGCCCGGAGCGTGCGAACGCGACCAGAGCACCACCAGCACCCGGCCCTCCAGGGCGCTCTCGGGCACCGCCCCGAAACGCCGGGAGTCGAGCGAATTCTCGCGCGCGTCGCCCTCCACCCAGAGCTCTCCCGGGGCGAGAACGTCGCCGCCTTCCCAGCTTCCGGCCGCTCCGACGCAGCGCTTCACGAACTCCTGCCGGCGGTCGAACGGCGGGCGGAAGAGAACCACATCGCCCTGGCGCACCGGCCGGCGCGGCAGGAGGCCGAAGCGCGGTCCAGAGTAGAGGAAGCGGTTCACCAGCACCTGGTCGCCAGGCTCGAGGGTGGGCACCATCGAGGCGCTCGGAATCGACACCACTTCGAGAACGAAGGCGCGCACGAACAGCGCGAGAAGCAGCGCAACGAGAGCGCTGCGCGCGACCGCGCTCGCGTCTCGCGCAGGGTGGGCGGCCGGCGGGCCGGGTCGGGCGGCGGCGCCGCGGTTCAGTTCGGCAGGTGGAACGAGCGCGTCCATCGGGACTTGGTCAGGAACCCGAGGGCGGTGTTGGCGAGCTCGCGCAGTTTCGCGCCGGCGCCGCGCCAGGTGCCGTCCGAAGTTCCGCCCCCGAACGACCAGTAGATGAGAAAGGCACGCCCCTTGATGTAGTGCTCGGGCACGGTTCCCCAGAAGCGGGAGTCATAGGACATGTCGCGGTTGTCGCCCATGCAGAAGTAGCTCTCGGCCGGAACGGTGACCGGTCCGAAGTTGTCGCGCAGGCGCTGCTGCTCCGACATGTACGGGCGATTCAGGAAGGTCCGCGGATCCTTGTGCTCGACGTAGGCGTCGTCCTCGACCTTCTTGCCGTTGACGAAGAGCTGCTTGTTGACGACCTGGATGGTGTCTCCCGGCAGGCCGATCAGGCGCTTCACGAGATCGATGTTCGGCCGTTCCGGCGAGCGGAAGACGACGATGTCGCCGCGCCGCGGCGCACGCAGCGGCAAGACTGCGCGCTCGAGCTGGCCCATCGTCGGGCCGAAGATGAAGCGGTTGACGAAGAGATGGTCGCCGACCAGAAGCGTGTCTTCCATCGAACCGCTGGGGATGAAGAAGGTCTTGACCACAAAAGTGTTGGTGAACAGCAGGAAGACCGCTGCGATGAGCAGGGCCTCGAGATACTCGCGGAATGTGGAGCGGTCGGCAGTCGACATCGGCCCTGAAGCCTATCCGATCGCCGCAAGGGATTGCGCTTCTGTCCAGTTCCTTTGACCGCGCCGGTGGCGCCAGGCGCCACGCTGCGCCGGCCACAGGCGAACCTCCTTCAGCCCGGTAACCGCCTGTCCGCTTGCCGACGGCACGCCAGACGCCCACCGACCGCATCGCAGTAAACCCTGTCTTTCTGGTGTTTTGCCGAGAATCCCCGAACTGGCAGCGGGCTTGTAACCGGAGCCTGGCGCAACACAACACCAACCGGAGAGAGGAGGCGCCAGAAAGACAACCCACCCGCGAGCAGCTCTGCCATCCATGAACGCAGTCCGCAGCATCGCAGTCCAGCAGCATCGCAGTCGAGCAGCACCGCAGTCGAGCAGCGCGGCGATCCAGAAACGCGACGGTCGTCGACGCAGCACCCGCAGGAGTCTTCAGGCTGCACTCCATGAACGCCTCATCGACGCCTCAGGAAAGGAAACCTCACATGCGACTTCACCAGCGCATCATCGCCGCCGCCGCCGTCCTCTGTCTCCTGCTCGCCGCCTTGCCGGCGCTCGCCGCCGAGGGCCGGACGGTCAACGTCAACACGGCGACCGTCGCCGAGTTCCAGCTTCTGCCGCGCATCGGCCCTGCGGTCGCGGCGCGCATCGTCGAGCAGCGCGAGAAGAACGGACCGTTCAAGACGCTCGACGACCTGATGCTGGTGCGCGGTATCGGCGAGTCGACCTACGAGCAGCTGAAGCCGTACCTGGCGCTCGCCGGACCGACGACGCTCACCGAGAAGGTCAAGCTGCCGCGCGCTCCGAAGGGCACCCAGCAGCCGGAGGCCCAAGCCGGCAAGCCGGCGGCGAAGAGCTGATCCAGGGGACGGGTGGAGGCGACTTCGATGCGGACGGTCGAGCGCGGCTACCAACTGATCGAGCTCCTGATCGCGATGGCGGTCTCTTCCCTGGTGCTCGTCCTGGGGATCCCCCCGCTGCTCTCGCTCGCCGCCGGGCTCCGGGTGGAGCTCGCCGCAGCCGAGGTCGCCTCCACTTTTCACGTTGCGCGTGCCTATGCGATCCGTCACGACGCCAACGTCGGGCTGAAGTTCCAGGTCGACGGCGACGGCACGGTGACCTGGGCGCTCTTTCGCGATGGCGATGGCGACGGCGTGCTCACCGCCGACATCCTCTCGGGCGATGACCCGCAGGTCCTCCCGCGCACGCGGATCGCGCATCTGGGCCGCCAGATCCACTTCGGCTTTCCACCCGGGCGAGCGCCGCGCGACCCCGGTGATCCCCGCCGGCGGCTCTCCGGTCTCGACGATCCGATCCGCTTCAATCGCTCCGACATCGCGGCGTTCACTCCCCTCGGTACAGCGACCCCCGGCACGGTCTACGTCACCGACGGCATGCGCCACCTGTCGGCGGCGCGCGTCTTCGGGCGCACCGGCAGGATCGGCTGCCTGGTCTACGACGTCGTGAGGGAGCGCTGGCACTGAGCGCCGGGGCGCGACCGCGGGATGCGGCGCCCGGTTGCCGCGTCGCGGCATGACTTGCCCGCGGAAGGGGCGTAGCTTTCGCGCCCGTGGGAGCTTTCGTCGTCGTCACTACCGTCGGCACCGAAGAACAAGCCAACCTGATCGCCTCGGAGCTGGTCGCGCGCCGCCATGCGTCGTGCGTCAACATCGTCACCGGGGTGCGCTCGGTCTACCGCTGGCAGGGCAAGATCTGCCGGGACGCCGAATTCCTCCTCATCGTGAAGACCCTGGAGAGCGAATACGCCGCCGTCCAGGCCGCGATCCAGGAGCTCCACAGCTACGAGCTCCCCGAGATCCTCGCCTTCAAGGTCTGCAAGAGCGAAGAGAAGTTCCTCGCCTGGATCGGCGCCTCGCTCGACAAGAACGCCCCGTTCTCCGACGAGGACGAGCGCGAGCTGCTCGACGAATCGAACTACTGAAGCGGCAGCCGCGGCGTTTCGCCGCTCCCCCTCGAGCTGCAGCCGGCCGTCGGCGCCCGCGGCCCCTTCGGGCCTTCAGCCTCTTCCGACCGTCAAATCGCCGCCAGCGCCTGTTCGGCGTCGGCCAGGAGGTCCGCCAGGTCTTCGATGCCGGCGGAGATGCGCACCAGGCCATCGGTGATTCCCAGCTCGGCGCGCTTGTCGGCGGGGACCGAGGCGTGGGTCATCGAGGCGGGGTGCGAGGTCAGGGTCTCGACCCCGCCCAGGCTCTCGGCCAGGGACATGACTTCGACCGCGTCGAGAAACTTCTTCGCCGCAGCGTAGCTTCCGAGCTCGAAGGTGATGAGCGCGCCGAAGCCGGTCGACTGACGCTGCTGCAGAGCGTGGCCGGGGTGGCTCGCGAGACCGGGGTAGAAGACGTGTTGGACCTTCGGATGCCGGGCGAGGTAGTCGGCGAGCGCCCGTCCGTTCTGCTCGTGGCGCTCCATCCGGACCGCCAGCGTCTTGATGCCGCGCAGCACCAGGAAGGAATCGAACGGGGAGAGGATCGCGCCCTCCGACTTGAGCACGAAGTTGAACCACTCGCCATGCTCGGGGCGCTTCGCGACCAGGGTGCCGCCGATCGAGTCGCTGTGGCCGTTCAGGAACTTGGTCGTCGAGTGCACGACGACGTCGGCGCCGAGCTCGAGGGGGCGCTGGAAATAGGGCGACATGAAGGTGTTGTCGACCGCGAAGACCAGGTCGTTTTCGCGGGCGATCGCCGCCGCTCCGGCGATGTCGGTGACCTCCATCATCGGGTTCGTCGGGGTCTCGACGTAGAGCATCCGCGTCGACGGCCGGATGGCGGCGCGGATCTCCGCCAGATCGGTCGAGTCGACCCAGCTCGACTCCACGCCGTAGCGCGACAGCACCTGGGTCATGAAGCGGTAGGTGCCGCCGTAGACGTTGCGCGAGAAGACGACGTGCTCACCGCTCTTCACCAGGGTCATGAGGGTGGCGATCGCCGACATCCCGGAGGCGAAAGCGTGGCCCGAGAGCCCGCCCTCGAGCGCCGCGACGTTCTCCTCGAGCGCGAAACGGGTCGGATTCTGCACCCGCGCGTACTCGAACCCTTTGTGCTTGCCGAGCTCGTCGTGGAGGTAGGTCGAGGTGGCGTAGATCGGCACGGTGACCGCGCCAGTCGCCGGATCCGGATGTTGCCCGGCATGGATGGCACGGGTCGAAAAGCCCATCTTCTTCGGATCGCCTTTCACGGGTGGAGCCCCTTTCTGGTGGGCGCTGCGGCGGCGATCCTATCAACGCGTCTAAGATTGACTGCATGACCGACGACCTCCCGACCTCCGAGGATTTCTCGCCGGTGCGCTTTGCAGAAGGCGCGCTCGAGCTGCTCGATCAGACTCTCTTGCCGCAGGAAGAGGAGTGGATCTCCTGCGCCAGCGTCGAGGCGGTCGCCGAGGCCATCCAGCGGCTCGCCGTGCGCGGCGCGCCGGCGATCGGCATCGCGGCGGCCTATGGCCTGGTGGTGGCGCTCCTTGACCGCGAGGATCCGGAGCCCGACCCGGAGCGCCGCTTCGCCAACGCGCAGCGCATCCTGGGCGAGAGCCGGCCGACAGCGGTGAATCTGCGCTGGGCGCTGGAGCAGGGGGAGGAGGCATTCGAGCTGCTGAAGGATCGGCCGCCGGTCGAGCGGGCCGCGAAGCTCCTCGACTGGGCGCGCGCTCTCCACGCCGACGACGTCGACCGCAACCGCCGGATGGCGGAGCACGGCGCGGCGCTGTTCGCCGCTGGCGACCGCGTGCTGACGCACTGCAACGCCGGCGCCCTGGCGACCGGCGGCATCGGCACGGCCGTCGGCGTGATCGCCGCGGCGCACCGCGCCGGCAGGTTGGCTGCGGTCTGGGTGGACGAAACGCGACCGCTGCTGCAGGGAGCGCGGTTGACGGCGTGGGAACTGCTGAAGCTCGGCATCCCCCATCGCCTGGTCACCGACTCGATGGTCGGCGCGCTGATGAGCCGCGGCCTGGTCGAGCGGGTGATCGTCGGCGCCGACCGGATCGCCGCCAACGGCGACGCGGCGAACAAGATCGGCACCTACACCGTCGCCGTCCTCGCCCACCGCCACAAGGTGCCGTTCTATGTCGCAGCGCCGCTGTCGACCTTCGATCCGCGCATCGCGAGCGGAGCGGAAATCCCGATCGAGGAGCGCGCCGGGCGCGAAGTCACCGAGCTCGCCGGCCGGCGGATCGCGCCGGTCGGCACTTCGGGCTTCAACCTCGCCTTCGACGTCACGCCGGCGGAGCTCGTGACCGCCATCGTGACCGAAGAGGGCGTGCTCGAGCCGCCGTTCGGCGCGGCGATCGCCCAGCTGTTCAACTGAGCCGGAAGCTCACTCCGCCGGAGCTTCGATACGGACGATGCGGCCGTCGAGGTCGGTGGTGATCCGCCGCCCGGGGAGCGCCGCGAGAGCCTCTTCGGTGAGCTGACGCCAGGAGATCGCGGGCTCCGCGACGAGCGTCGGGCTCGTGCCGCCAGCTCCGGCGCCGGCCGAAAACAGCGGATAGCCGTCGCGGTAGCCGTTGCGCCAGGTGTAATCGAGCGTCGCCGTGCGGTAGCGGTGGTCGAGGTCGAGCGGGGTGAACTGCGTCTCGCCGGCCCGGCGGACCGAGACCTCGGTGGCCTCGACCCGGGTCGTGCCGTCGGGCGCGACATGGTAGCGGAAACGCAGGCCGGCGACCTGCAGGAAGCGGCCGTGCCCCAGGGTGGCCTGGGAGACCGACTTCGCGAGCAGCGCCAGAATCTCGCGCCCGGTGAGCTCGAAGAGGACCGGCTTGTCGTCGTAGTAGAAGATCCCTTCGAGCTCGTAGACACGGAGATCTCCCCCCGCCGGCACATCGTCGTTGACGCGAATCGCGCCGCCGTTGACGAAGGCGATGTCGGTCCCGAGGCGCTCGCGCAGGAGGTCGCAGAGCAGGTCGCCCAGCGCCGTCTCGCGGCCGCGGATCGTCGGCTCGGTCCCTTCGAGCAGGTGCTCGGTGGTCGCCACGACGTCGAGCAGCCTGCGGCCGGTCTTCTCCTCGACCGCGCGCGCCAGGGTGACGAGCGAGCTCGCCACCGCGCGGATCATGTCGGGATCCACCTCGACCGCCGCGCCGAGCTCGAGCAGCGTGCCGGTGGCGGCAAACGACCGACTCCCGCCGGGATTCGCGGCCGGCCGGACGTCGATGCGATAAGCGCTCTTGGCGTCGGCGTCGGCCTTGGTGATGGTGGTTCCGCCGATCGTGCGCGTCAACGCGACATGCTCGTGACCGCCGACGATCCAGTCGATGCGCCCCGGGAACTCGCGTGCGAGCCACTCATCGTCGCCGACCTCCTGGTGGGTGAGGCCGATGACGAACTCGGCCCCCTCGCGCTCGAGATCGGCGAGGACACGTGAGATCGTCGCCCGGCGCGTCGCCGGGTCATAGCCGTATTCCACCCAGGGGCGGCTCTGGTCACTCAGGGTCAGGCCGAAGATCCCGACGCGGATGCCGCCCAGCTCCAGCACGACATGGTCTTTGACGTTGGCGAAGCGGTCGGCGAGCGGGCTCACGCTGCCGTCGGCGGTGCTCTTCAGGCGCACGTTCGAGGTAATCCAGGTGAACTGCGACTGAGAGATGCGGTCGGAGAGCAGCGCGAGCTCCGGGTTGTCGAACTCGTGGTTGCCGGGAGTGACGAAGAGATGGGCGTCGAAACCTGGCGCGCCATCGAGCAGATTCAGCGCGTCGACCATCGGCGCGCCTTTGAGGTACTTGCTCATCACCGAGGGGAAGAGGAAGTCGCCGGCGTGCAGCACCAGCACCGGCCGGCCCTCGCTCTCGAACTGCCGGCGCAGGGTGCGGACCCTGGCGAGGCCGCCTTCGGCGCCGGCGCGCAGCCCTTCGATCTTGTAGGTGTCGTTGATCTGCAGAATGGTGAAGCCGGCAGCGGGCTGGGAGGTCACCGGTGAGGCCAGCGGCGGAACCCGGGCCGACTGCGGGGAGCCGGCGCAGCCGGCGAGGAGGGCGGCGAGTGACAGGGCGCCCAGCGCGGCTGTGATTTGGCCCCACGGAGCCTGCTGGCGCAAGCGGCGGTGCACGGGAAATGAAGTAGCGATCACCAGGGCCTCCTCGGGAATTGAGACAGGAGCGGCAGATACGGCAAGGGACACGATAGCAATAGCCATCGTGTCCCGATGCAGATGGTCCACGATAGCCATCGTGTCCCTGGGTAAGGTACTGGAGAGACGCGATAGCTATCGCGTCTCAGAGAAGAAAAATGGTGGAGGCGGTGGGAATTGAACCCACGTCCGAGAAACGCGTCCCGAAAGTATCTACGCACATAGCCTTCACTTATGGTCATCGCCCTTGCGCAATGCAGAAGGCCGCCTACGCAAGCGCCAGTTCCGATTTGACGATCCCGCTGAGGAGCGGAACCAACCTCAGCGTTCAGTCCACTTTAGCGTCGCCCCAGCCCGTGCCGTGGACAATGGCCCATGGCTGGAACGTCACGGTCAATTAAGCCGCGAGAGCGTAGTTGTCGTTGGCAGGTATAACTTGCCGTTTTACGGGTGCAAACCCGATGCGCAACCCTCGAACCGCACTGTTCCCCGTCGAACCCGGTGCGCCCCCAAATTATGAAAGAACCGTCCTGCAGGGGAAGGAACATAGCAGAAGCGGTCGGATATTCCCCCGGCGGCACCCACGAACCGACCCAGGGACGCCCCCGACCGCCCAACATGCAACCCTGCCTTCAGCGGTTTTTTTGACTAGTCTGGTCTGATCAGAATATATTGGTAGCCGAGACGCGAGGGTTCAGCCATGGAATCCGTCTATTCAACGTATGAAGCGAAGACGAAGTTCAGTGAACTGCTGCGCAAGGTGCGGCAGGGGGGACGGGTGGTGATCACCTTTCACGGTGAGCCGGTGGCCGAGATCCGGCCGATCGAGAAAGCGGCGGAGACGTTCGAAGAGCGGCTTGCCCGCCTCGAACGCGAAGGCCAGATCTCGCCGGCCGCGGTCGCGCCGGCGCGAGGCACCTGGAAGCCGATCGCTCACCGACCCGGCGCGCTGCAGCGGTTCCTGGACGACCGCGATTGAAGCGCGGCTACGTCGACACCTCCGTCCTTCTGGCCATCGCGTTCGCGGAGCCGAATTCGGCGGGGCTCGAAGAGAGACTCGCCTCCTACGACCAGCTCCATGCCTCACCGCTTCTCGAGGCCGAGCTAGCGTCGGCCCTGCAGAGGGAGGGTCTTGCGAACGCCAGCGAAACCCTTCTCGCCGCATTGCGATTCCTTCATCCTCAACGCCGCTTGACCGCCGAGATCGAAACCACGACCGCAGCCGGGCAGCTGCGGGGCGCGGACCTGTTTCACGTCGCGAGCGCCCTCTTCGTGGCGCCCAAGGCCGAGATCACCTTCCTCTCCCTCGACGCGAAGCAGCGCGAAGTTGCAGCGCGACTCGGATTCGAGGTCGAGCCGTAGAGCGGAGCCCGGTTGCGCGCGGGCCCAGGCTCAGGGCAGATCGGCGCTCCAGTGGGTCTTCAGGCCCGACTCGAAGCCGTCGCTGAAGATCCGCGGGCCGCAGATGAGCTCGACGTCGTCGATCTGCGCGTAGCCACCCTCGGAGCCACCGCCGGAGAAGGTCGAATGGGTGAACCAGAATTCGACCGGCGGGCTGCCGGCGACCGGAATCCAGAGGTCGACCGTCTCGTTGCGGTTCTCGTCGAGCCAGAACAGCAGCGAGTTGCCGCTCGTGTCGAGGCGACGAATGCCGATATCGAGGTACTCGTGCGGCTCGGCCACCTGCAGGACGGCACGGGCGCGCACCGTGGCGGCGGTCACCCCGTCGAGGGCGAGCGGCATGCGCAGCAGGGAATCGGTCCGCGGCGCGGTGCAGAAGAAGTTGGCGACGCAGGCCGAGCCGCCGGTGCCGCCGGTATCGTTCGCCTGGCAGAAGACCGGATCGCCGAACTGCGCTGGCGGCGCCTGCACCCAACCGGGACCGCCGCCGGCGGTGTTCTCGCTGGTCCAGTCGAGCGGCAGCCCGACGAGCGGGTCGCCGGAGCCGAAGGTCTGCGGGCCGGTGTTGCAGCCGCCCGAGGCGAGGACCAGGTTACGGAAGGCCGGCGGATCGATGAACATGCAGCTGGGGAAGCAGGCGACCAAGGCACCGTTGCGGAAGACCCGAAGATAGAAGGCGAATCTTTGGCCAGGTCCCGCCTGAATCGGAGCCCTGCCGTCAAGCGGGATCGCCATCTCGTAGGACATCCCATTCAGCTGCGGGCTCGACTGATAGCTCATTCGGTCGCTGATGATCTGACTCGGGCACGCACCGCCGGAATAGCTTTCGTCGAACTGCACGTTGCCGCCGTTCTGGAAGGTCAGCCCGCCCTCGCCGAGATTCGGTGTGGCCAGACAGGTCGGGTTGGCGTACGCGCTGTCGTCGAGAATCGGCGAGAGGCCCCCCTCATCGTCGAAAGGGAGAAAGACCATGTCCACGCCGCCGGCACCCAGGTCGCCGGCATCGAGAACGGCGAGATAGAGCGTACGGGCGTCGTTGCCGATGCGCAGGGTGACATCGGGGTTGGAGGTGGGTACCAACGTCGCTGCGCTCCACTCCCCGGCCGCGAGTTGGCCGTCGATCCGCGGCGCCTGGCTCATCCACTGCGATAGCAGCCGGCCGGTGCCGGCGACGCCGGCCTTGGGCAGGACCAGGAGGCCGACCAGCGCCAACGCAGGGCCTGTCCAGCCGAGCTTCTGTTTTCGGAATTCATGCATACTGCACCCCTTACGTCGCCAACAGCGAGCGAAGCCTCGAGGGTAACGTGCATTGTGGCGGCCGAACGGCTCGGAGGCGGGTCGACGTTGCCGCTCAGGAGACCTCGGCTGCAGGCGGACGCTCGCCGTTCCCCTGTTCCGGCGTGACCCTTTTCGCCGGGAGAACGCACGTCTCACTGCAAGAGCCGCGGCGGATGCGCGGTATTGGAGGCCGGGTGCTCGAGTCGAGATCGCAGCGGGTCCTGCAAGCACGGACGGTGGGCGCACTGTTGAGCCTCTTCGTTCTCGCCGACGCCGGCATCGCCGGCACCGGGAACCAGTTGTCGCCCTGGATGAGCCGGGCGCCGCGGGTCGACGGCCAGCTTTTCAATGCGGAGTGGTTGGAGGCGACCCCGATCGACCTCGGCGTTGGCGTCCAGCTCTGGCTCGGCAACGACGCGCGCACGCTCTATCTCGGGGTGGTCGACACCAACGATGCGACGCTCGGCTCCGACGACGCGCTGCTCCTCTACTTCGACGACGAAGGCGGCACGCCGCCGCAGCTCGATGACAATGCCTGGACTGTCCCCAACTGCCAGAACAGTCCCAATCTGGGCGAGGGCTCGCTCGTCTTCCGCGATGACCAGAGCATTTACTTCCAGGAGCGGACGCAGAACGGCGCCTGCACCCCGGTCCTGACGCTCGCGCCGCAGGCAGGCTTCGTCGCCGCCGTTGCGCCGGATGGCGTGACCTACGAGATCGCGATCCCGCTCGACGGCCCGATGCCGCTCCGCGCAGCCGGCGGCCAGAGATTCGGATTTTCACTCCGCCTGCTGCGCAACGGCGCCTACGTCGCCTGCTTTCCGGCGGACTGCAACAACCCGCCGCTCAGCGCCTGGCGGAACCTCGTTCTGGCCTCGGTCGGGTGCAACACGGGGCCGCAGGATTTCGGCTCCGGCGACCCGTTGGTCGGGTTGCCGCTCGACTGGACGAGCGCGATCCCCACCGGCGGCGGCGCCGGCTGGGTGCAGGCACCGCCGGCGCAGTTTGGCGATCCGGTCTTCTGTCAGGCCAACGACACCGGCGGCGCCGGCGCCGCGGCCTGCGTGGCGAACTTCTTCTACAGCAATCCCGATACCTTCGCCCGGCTCTACATGCCGCTCTCACTCGCCGGACAGACCTCCGCCTCGGTGCGCGTGCGAGCCCGGTTCGTCATGGACCCGAATGGTCAGGGTGGGCAGGACTACTTGAGCATCTACCTCGCACGCCTGGCGGGGGCCGGAGATGAGCTGCTCTTCTGGCAGGGCCAGGACCAGAGCGCCACCGTCGTCTTGCCAATCACCATGGGAGGCAGCCCGCCGGTCGAGCTCCAGTTCCTGCATTCGACCGATTTCGCCGGCGGCCAGGAAGGCGGCTTCGCGCAGATCGACGACGTCGAGCTCCTCTGCGGACCGGTCCTCTTCGCCGACGGCTTCGAGAGCGGCCTCACGACGCACTGGAGTGCAACCGCGCCTTGAGCTCCGGTTCCGCGGAAGGCGCGTCGTCGCGCTAGGGGCGGTGGGCTACCTGCGGCCCGGTGTTCGGATCGCGAGTCACCGTGGCGAAGAACTCCTCCGGGCCGCTGGTCTCGAGGCGCGAAATCACCAACCACCACGCCAGCAGGCCCATCACCAGAGCAAACGGCAGCAGGGCGAGGAGCTTCGGGTTGAACGGCCAGGCGAGCGCCGGCAGGAGCGCCAGGATCGTCAGCGTGAGGAGCGCGACCGAGGCGCGCTGGAGCTCGAGATGGCTCTCCTCGAGTTGCCAGGCGAGACGTGCGCCGTCGCCCGCGGGCGCGAAGTCGACCCGGCCGACGAGCACCCCGCGGCGCAGCCCGAAGACCACCGGCAGGACGAGCCGCCCACCGGCGCCCCGTGCGCCATCGGAGCTCCATTCGGCCCCCCAGGCCTCGGCGGCCCGGGCGAGGGCGTCGGGCAGGTCGGCAATGGTCAGTGCGACGCGGACTTCGTGGTGGTTCAAGCCGCCGCCGCCGTCATCTCGGCGAAGAAATCCTCGACCGCGGCCAGGAACGCCGGCACATCCTGGAGCTCGTTGATGCGCTGGCGGAGCTCGCGGCCGTGGGGGACGCCGTGGGTGTACCAACCGGTGAACTTGCGCAGCTTGTGCATGGCGTACTTCGACGGCTCGCGCAACGCGACCAGCCGGAAATGCTCGAGGATCAGATCGCGGCGCGCGAGGAGCGAGGCCTCCTGCGGCGCGCGGCCGGCCAGCAGGTCGGCGGCCTGCTGGAAGATCCACGGATTCTTGGTCGCGGCGCGCCCGATCATGACGCCGTCGCAGCCGGTCGCCGCGATCATCCGCAGCACGTCCTCGGGCTCCTTGATGTCGCCGTTGCCGAAAACCGGGATCCGGAGCGTCTCCTTGAGGCGGGCGATCTCGTCCCACTGCGCGGTGGCGTCGCCGCTGAACATCTGCCGCGCGGTGCGCGCGTGGAGCGCCACGCCGTCGGCGCCGCTCGCCTCGCAGATCCGGCCGAGCTCGAGAAAGTTCCGGCGCTCGAGGTCGAGCCCGAGGCGGAACTTGACGGTGAGCGGGATCGAGATCGCCCGGCGCACCGTCGCGACGATCTGCTCCGCGAGCTCGAGGTCGCCCATCAGGGCGCAGCCCGAGCAGCCCTTGAGAATCTTGTTCGCCGGACAGCCCATGTTGATGTCGCAGATGTCGGCGCCCATCGCCTCGACCCGGCGGGCCGCCTCGGCCATGGTGTCGGGGTCCGAGCCGTAGATCTGGATCGAGATCGGGCGCTCCTCGGGCAGGAAGTGCATCAGGTCGAGGGTCCGCGTCACGCCGCGCACCAGCGCCCGCGAGGCGATGAACTCCATCGTCACCAGCCCGACGCCGCCGATCCGGCGGACGATCAGCCGGAAGTCGCGGTCGGTCACCCCGGCCATCGGGGCGAGAACCAGCGGCGAGTCGATCGGGACGTTTCCGAGGCGCAGCATCGAACCTCGCATTCTACCGCGCAGGCCCTCTGCGCCTGTTTCCCGGATTCGAGCCGGCGGGCTGCGTGGGCTCGCCCCGTCCGCTAGGATGCGGCGGATGGGAGCCGCCTTCGAACCGATCGATCTCGTCGCCCACGGCCTGGTGAAGGGGATGCCGGCGGCCTGGCTCGCCGGCAGGGAGAGCGATCTCCTCGCGCCGCTGCGTCTGCTCGCCCCGGGGACACTCCCTGAGTGGCCCACCGCCAAACGTCGACCGTCGCGGGATCGCCGCCGGACTGAAGCGCGCCAATGAAGCCTACGGCCACCCGCGCGCCGCCGAGCTGGCGGCGAAGCTCGCCGATCCGGCGACCGCGGTGGTCGTCGGCGGGCAACAGACCGGACTCTTCGGCGGCCCGCTCCTGGCACTGGTCAAAGCCGCCGCTGCGGTGCGCCATGCCGAAGCCCTCGAAGCCGCCGGTCGCCCCGCCGTCGCCCTGTTCTGGATGGCGACCGAGGATCACGACTGGGCGGAGGTCGAGAGCGCGACGTTCCTGGGGTCCGCCGGCCTGGTGAATTTCGCGCTCGGCGACGATCCGGCGCCACTCGCCCCGATCGGCCTGCGCCGCGTCGGGCCGGAGATCGAGAATCTCTTCGCCGCGCTCGCCGCCGCCTTCCCCAGCGAGCGCTTCGCCGCCTGGTCCGCCCGGCTTGCGGCGTGGTGGAAGCCCGGGGCGCTCTTCGGCGAAGCTTTTGCGCAGCAGACGGTGGCGCTGCTCGGCGGGCGCGCGCCGCTGATGCTCGACTCGATGCTGCCGGAGTTGAAGGCCGCCCAGCGCCCGCACCTGCGCCGCCTCATCGAAGAGCGGGCGGCGGTCGAAGCGGCCTATGCTGCAGCCGAGGGCCGGGTCGTCGCCCGCGGCTTCGATCTCCAGGTGGCGCCGCAGCGCGGGGCGAGCCCGCTCTTCCTGCTGCGCGATGGTGCGCGGCGGCGGATCGAGTGGAGCGGTGGTGATGCCTTCCGACTGCGCGGCGCGCCGGCCGGTACCCTCGCCGATACCGCAGAGCCGGTCGCCGACCTCCTGGCGCTTCTCGCCTCCGACCCGAGCCTGATCTCGCCTGGCGTCCTTGCGCGGCCGGCGATCCAGGACGCGGTGCTGGGCACGACCTTGCAGATCATGGGACCCGGCGAGACCGCCTACCTCGCGCAGGCGGCGGCGGTCTATCCGCTGCTCGGCGTCGCCGCGCCGTGGACGGCGCTGCGGCCGCAGGTCCTGGTCTTCGACGCCCGTCAGCGCGAGCAACTGGCCGAGCTCGGGGCGGACCTCCCGGAGCTGCTGTTCTCGCCCGAGAAGATCGCCAGCCGTCTCGCGGTACGCGCCGGCGGCGGATTCGTGGCCGAGCGGCGCGGCGCCGCCGAGCAGTTGCTCGAGGGACTGCGGGCCCCGGCGCTCGCCCTGGATCCGGGCCTCGAGAAGCCCTGGACGAAGACCCGCGACACCCTCCTCGGCGCCCTCGACGCGTTTGCCGCCAAGGTCGAGGCGGCGGCGGCCCGCCGTGGCGGCGTCGCCCAGCAGCGCTTCGATCATCTGCGCCAGGCGACTCGCCCGGGCGGCGGGCTGCAGGAAAGGGTCCTGTCGACGGCCTGGTTCGCCGGCCGCTACGGTGGGGACTTCGGCGCCGCACTCCTCGAGCAGCTGGCGCTCGATCCCCGGCATCTGGTGCTGGTCGATCCGCACGCCGGGCGCTCCCCCGCGGGCTGAAACCGGCTAACATCGCGGCCGCAGATGAGTCAGCAAGGATTCAACGCCATTGCGCTCTCGATCCCGATCTTCTTCCTGCTGATCGGACTCGAGATCTGGATCGAACGGCGCGAGAGGAAGGCCCTCTACCGGCTGAACGACACCATCAACGATCTCGCCTGCGGCACGATCCAGCAGTTGGCCGGCGTCTTCGGCAAGACCGTGCTGTTCGCCGGCTACATCCTGATCTTCGAGCGTTTTCGCCTGACGACGCTCGACACCGGCAGCTGGGCGCACTGGGCGGTCGCCTTCCTCGGCCTCGACTTCTTCTACTACTGGTTCCACCGCGCCAGCCACGAGGTGAACTTCCTCTGGGCGGCGCACATCGTCCACCACCAGAGCGAGGAGTACAACCTGTCGGTGGCCTTGCGCCAGAGCGCGATTCAGCAGTTTCTCGGCGCGCCGTTCTACTGGCCGCTGGCGCTGCTCGGCGTGCCGCCGATGATGTTCCTGGCGGTCGACGCGTTCGATACCCTCTACCAGTTCTGGATCCATACCCGGATCATCGGCCGGCTGGGATTTCTCGATTCCCTTCTCAACACACCCTCGAATCACCGCGTGCACCACGGCTCGAACGCGAAGTACATCGACCGCAACCACGGCGGCGTCCTGATCGTCTGGGACAGGATGTTCGGCACTTTTCAGCGCGAGGAGGAAGAGCCGGCCTACGGCGTCACCCGGCCGCTCGCCAACTGGAATCCGCTGTGGGCGAACGTGCAGTATTTCGGCGAGCTCATCGCGGTGGCGCGGCGCACGCGCCGGCTGCGCGACAAGCTTTTCATCTTCCTCAAGGGCCCGGGCTGGCGCCCGGCGGACGTGCCGTTCGACAAGCCGCCCTACATGCCGATCGAGGGCCGCAAGTACGACTCGCGCCCACCTGCCGGCCTCTCCGCCCCGGCGGTCTTCCAGTTCCTGCTCGCGATGGGGGCCGTGATCGCTCTGCTCTTCGGTGGCGGACGCCTGGGCAACGACGTCAAGCTCGCACTCGCGCTCTTCGCGGTCTGGGGGCTCACCAACGTCGGCGGGCTCTTCGATCGCCGCGCCTGGCTGCCGGCGAGCGAAGTGGCGCGCTGGAGCGCGACGATTGCGGCGGCGGCTCTGCTAGCTCCGGCCGGGTGGCGTCTCGTGGCCGCGGGTGGCGCTGCGCTGCTCGCACTGGCGGCGCTGCTGCCGGTCGCGCGGCAGCGCGCGAGCTTCGGGCGCGCGACGGAACCGATGCCGGTGCTGGTCGCCGGCGGAGAGGGAGTGCAGGCATGACAGTCGACGTCCTGGCGATCGGAGCGCACCCCGACGACATCGAGATCTGCTGCGGCGGTACCCTCGCCCAGATGGCGCGGGCGGGGCGCCGGGTGGGGATCCTCCATCTCACCTCGGGCGAGGCCGGCACCCGCGGCACGACCGCCGAGCGCCGGCGCGAAGCGGCCCAGGCGGCGGAGATCCTCGGCGCCCACGAGCTCGAGTTCCTCGCCCTGGGTGACGGCTCCCTGCGCACGCGGACCGGAAGAGGAGGATCAGGTGATCGACGTCCTGCGCCGCCTCCGCCCGGAGCTCGTCCTCGGACCGGCGACTGTCGACCGCCACCCCGACCACGAGCGCGCCCATGCGGTGGTCGCCGCCGCCTGCTTCTACGCCGGCCTGGCGCGCCGCGGCACGGGCGCGCCGCACCGGCCGGCGGCCCACTTCACCTACATGCAGAACGACTCGTTCGAACCCTCCTTCGTGGTCGATGTCACCGCCACCTGGGAGATCAAGATGCGCGCCCTCGACGCCTACGGCACCCAGCTCCATCCGAGTCCAGGCGCCGGCAACCCGGCCGACGGACCGCTGACCAAGATCTCGTCGCGCGAGACGCGATTGATGATTGAAGGGCGGGCGCGCCACTACGGCGATCAGGTCGGCGCCGAGTTCGGCGAGCCTTTCCTCTCGCGCCGCCCGCTCGCGGTCGCCGATCCCTGGCAACTTCTGCCGCGCGGTTTGCGTTAAAAGGTCATGCGAATCGGCATCAGCTGTTACCCGACCTTCGGCGGCTCCGGAGTCGTCGCGACGGAGCTCGCGATGGCGTTGGCCGCCGGTGGCGACGAGGTGCACGTCATCAGCTACGCGTTACCGTCACGCCTGTCGCTTCTCGCCCCGAGCCTGTTCTTCCACGAAGTCGTCGTGCCGCACTATCCGCTGTTCGAGTATCCGCCCTATTCGCTGGCGCTGGCCTCGAAGATGGCGGAGGTGGCGCGCCACCAGAAGCTCGACCTGATGCACGTCCACTACGCGGTGCCGAACGCGATCTCGGCGGTGCTCGCCAAGCAGATCCTCGCGCCGCAGCGGCTCGCCGTCGTCACCACGCTGCACGGCACCGACATCACGCTGGTCGGCAACGACCCGAGCTATCTCGAGACGACCCGCTTTGGCCTCCGCATGAGCGACGCGGTGACCGCGGTCTCGGACTCCCTCCGCTGCGCGACGGTGGAGCAGCTCGGTCTCGAGGCGAGCCGCATCGAGGTGATCCCGAACTTCATCGATCCGCAGCGCTACGACGAGCTGAAGGGCTCCGCCGGGGCGCGCCGCTGGGCGAAGCCGGGCGAGAAAATCCTGCTCCACATCTCGAACTTCCGCCCGGTCAAGCGGGTCATGGATGTGCTCGACGTCTTCCTCGAGGTGCGCAAGGCGATGCCGGCGCGGCTTCTGCTGGTCGGCGACGGCCCGGACCGTGCCAAGGCCGAGGAGCGATGCCGGCGCGCCGGCAACTGCGGCGCCGTGACCTTTCTCGGCAACATCGCCGCGGTCGAGGAGGTCCTGGTGGGCGCCGATCTCTTCCTGCTGCCCTCGGAGAGTGAGTCGTTCGGTCTCGCGGCGCTCGAGGCGCTCTCCTGCTCGGTTCCGGTCGTCGCGAGCACCGCCGGCGGCATTCCGGAAGTGGTCCGCGACGGCATCGACGGGCTGCTCTATCCCGTCGGCGATGTCGCGGCGATGGCCGCCGGGGCGATCGGCCTGCTCGCCGACCGCGGGCGCCACGAGCGCTTCGCCGCCGCGGCCCGCGCCGGCGCGGTGGCGCGCTTCGCGCAGGACAAGATCGTCGGCCGGTACCGGGCGCTCTACGAGCGGACGCTCGCCGGGCTGGCGCCGGGTGCCGCGGGAGACGCTTCCTGACCGAAGGCTACCGGGTCGCGGTCGGCCGCGCCGAAGCCGAGGTGCGGGAGCTGGGCTCGCGCTTCCTCGTCTACCTCGCGCCGGCGCCGTCTTGCGAGGCGGCGAAAGAGTTCCTCGAAAGCCTGCGCAAGCGCTATCCCGACGCCACCCATCATTGCTTCGCCTGGCGGATCGGTTGGCCGGCCGAGGAGCGCGCCGCCGACGCCGGTGAACCTTCCGGCACCGCCGGGCAGCCGATCCTGCGGGCGTTGGCGGGTGCCGGCGTCACCGACGTCGTGGCGGTCGTGGTGCGCTGGTTCGGCGGCACGAAGTTGGGCAAGGGCGGCCTCGCCCGCGCCTACACCGCCGCCACCCAGCTGGCGCTCGCAGCGCTTCCGACCCGCCGCGAGATGCCGCGGCGGCGCTTTCGCCTGCGTGTCCCCTACGACCGGATCGGCGCCGTCAAACGCCTCGTCCGGGACCCCGCCGTGGAGCTCGCGAGCGAGAGCTATGGCGCCGAGGCCGAGATCGTGCTGGCGGTGGTCGCGAGCGAAAGCGCCACCTTTCTGGCGACCCTCGACGACCTGGGACTGACGGCGGAAGTGGTCGAATAGATGCCGCCGCGTCGCTTGTCGCTCCCGCAGACGAGGTATAAACTGATTGGCGCTTTCAAGGCCCACAGATGATGCAACTACTCGTGAGGAGACGCTGACCATGAGCGAACCGTCCGTTCCGCCGCCCCCCGCAGCTGCTGCGAACAACAACAAGACCCTGATGCTCGTGCTCTCCTATCTCGGGCTGCTCGCGCTGGTGCCGCTGCTGACCGAAAAGGACGACAAAGAGGTGCAGTGGCACGCCAAGCACGGGCTGGTCCAGTTCTTCGCCTGGATCATCATCTTCGTGCTGTTCACGATCCTCTCCTTCATTCCCGGCGTCGGCTGCGTGACGAGCATCATCTCGCTCTTCCTCTGGATCCCGATGCTGATCGTGACGATTCTGTCGATCATGAAGGCGGTCAACGGCCAGCGTTTCATCATCCCCGGCCTCTCCGACTTCGCGGACAAGTTCTGAGATGAGCGAGCCGCAGATTCCGCCGCCGCCGCAGTTCAAGGCCTCGAGCAAGGCCACGACAGCCCTCATTCTCGGCATCGTCGGCCTGGTCTGCTGTCCGTTGTGCGGACCCTTCGCCTGGTACATGGGCAACCAGGAGGGGAAGGCGATCAAGGCCGGCCAGAGCTCGCCGGCCGGTCAGGGTCTGGCCACTGCCGGGATGATCCTCGGCATCCTCGGGACGGCTTATTTCGTCTTCGTCCTCCTCTGGGTCGTATTCTTCGGCGGGCTGGCGATGCTCTCGGCGCTTTCGGCGTCTGCCGGTCAATAGCGGCGGATCCGCTCCGCGCAGCCGCAGGGCGACTCCGGCGATGTCGGCAGTACGGATCTGGTGGGCGACGGGCCTTGGGCTCGTCGCCCTTTTCCTTGCCCTCGCCTACTGGGATCCGGCGACGGCCGGCGGGCCCGACTTCTGTCTCTTTCACCGCGCCACCGGCGTCGCCTGCCCGGGCTGCGGTCTGACCCGCGCCGCGGCAGCGCTGGCCAGAGGGCGCTTGGCCGAATCGTGGCACTGGCATCCTCTGTTTGCGGTGCTCGCCATCGAAGTCGCCGCCCTGTGGCTGCTGCGGGGAGCGGCGGTGCATCGAGCGCGGCGCCAGAGGTCCCGCGCCGCAGGGGTTGCATTCCAGACGCTCGTGCCGCGGGTGGCCATCGGCACGGGAGTCCTGCTGCTCGTGGTCTGGATCGTGCGCTTCGCCGCCGGAACGCTTCCGGTGTGAGCGCCGAGCGAGCGGTCCATTCCACGGCGGGACCGCGAAGGGGCCGCCGCCACTTCCTCATAGCCGGCCTCTGCCTCGCCGCCCTGCTGATCTTCGACTGGAGCCGCGCGCCGGCGAAACAGGCGACGACCGGCCTCGAGCTCGCCGCGATCCGCAGCTACCAGACCTGGATCTCGCCCTGGCTGCACAAGGGGGGCGTGCGCTGCCGTTTCACCCCCTCGTGCAGTCACTACGCCGCGGTGGTCCTGGCGCGCGACGGCTTCGTCGCCGGCAATTTCCGCGCCCTGGGGCGGCTCGTGCGCTGCGGCCCGTGGACCGGCGCAGGAACCGCCGATCCACCGTAGACTAGACCGCAGGTGACCCAGGAGCACGAACCTTTCCTCTTGCCTCATGCGCCCGCGGCCGCGCGCCGGGGGCTGATCTATTTCCTGCCGCTGCTGCTGCTCGCCGGCCTGTTCTACCTCAAGGCGACGCATGCCGAAGTGGCGAACGGCCGCCGGGTCGGCTTCACGCTCAACGACAGCGCCGCCGGCGTCACCCTGCGGGCGCTCGAGCCCGGCCGACCCGCCGACCAGGCTGGGCTCAAGGGCGGCGATCGGCTGCTCGAGGTCGCCGGGCAGCCGATCCGGGCCGAGGCCGACTACGATCTGGTTGCGGTCGAGTTCCAGCGTGGACAGCCGGTGCCGGTCGTCGTCGATCGCGGCGGCCAACGAGTCGCCCTGACCATGACACCGGGAATTCCGGTCTCCTGGGCGAATCTCCTCCTCGACCTGCTGGTGGCGGTCGCCTATGTCGCCCTCGGTTTCGTCGCCGTCGGCCAGGCCGGGCGGGACATCCGTAGCCGGCTGCTCTACTTCTACTCGCTGGCGGTGGCGGTGGAGCTCCTGTTGCCCTTCGATCCAGTCAACGGGTTGGCGATCGGCCTCTGGTCGACGGTCGGCTTCTACCTCGTGAGCGGCATCCAGATGGGCGCTGAAGTCCACCTCGCGGCGCTCGTTCCGGAGCGCCCGCGCTGGCTCAAGGCGCGGCCCTGGATCGTGCCGGTCTTCTATGCCACCGGCGGCGTCGTCGCTGCGAGCACCGCGGTCGCGCTCATCGTCGAAACCAGGGGCGGCAGGCTCCCCTGGACTTCGAGCCAGGCCGAGTTCGTGCTCCTCGATCTCGGACTGCCGGTCTGGGCGGCGACGCTCGCCCTGCTGCTCGGCGAACGCTTCCTGCATCATCCGCGGCGCGAGGGACGGCAGCAGGCGGGGTTGGTGCTCATGGGCCTCTTACCCTGGATGGGCGTCGTCCTCTTTCTCGCTCTCCGGCAGCTGCTCGGTCTGCCCGCCGTCTCGGTGCCGCAGGCGCTGTGGACGCTGGTGCTGCTCGCCTTCCCGGTGGCGGTCTTCGTCGCCATCTTCCGTTACCAGCTGTTCGACATCGAGCTGGTCATCCGCAAGAGCCTGCTCTACGGTGCTCTCACCACCTCGTTGGTGCTGATCTTCTACGCCGCGCTGGGCGCCGGCGGGGCGCTCTTCGCGCAATCCCTCGAGGGCGGGCGCGAGTCGGTCTGGGTGGTCTCGGCGGCGACCCTGGGGCTGGGGCTGATCTTCAACCCGATGCGCAAGCGGCTGCAGCGGCTGATCGACCGCCGCCTCTTTCCGGAGAGCGCGGCCTTTCGCCAGCGTGTCCTCGGACTGGTCTCCGACCTCGCCGCACGGGGCAAGCTGCCGCTCATGGGCGAATACCTTTGCGACGAGCTCTGTCGCACGTTCGGCCTCGCCTCGGCGACGATCTGGATCGCCGCCCCGCCGATGGGTCAGTTGATGAGCCTCGCCGCCTCCGGCATCGCGCTCGAGGACAGCGAGCAGACCGTGCTCCTCGCGCCCGACGATTTGGGGCTCCGTGCGCTCACTCACGGAGCGCGGCCGATGCCGTCTTCGCAGCTCGAGCGTGCCGGCGGCTCGCTCGCCATGCGCGTCCGCGGTGCCGGCGCCGAGCTCACCGTCCCGATGCTCTCCCATGGCCGGTTGGTCGGCCTCCTCCTGCTGGGAACGAAGAAGGGTGGCGAGCGCTTCGTCGCCGAGGAGCTCGACCTGCTCAAGCTCCTGGCGGGCCAGGCCGCGACCGTGTTCGAGAATGCCCGGCTGTTCGAATCCGCGACCTTCGAAGGCCTCACCGGGCTCTATCGCCGGGAGGCGGTGCTCGAAATTCTCGACCGCGAATGGAGCCGCTCCATCCGCTACGACCGACCGCTCTCGATCGCCCTCGCCGACCTCGATCGCTTCAAGTGGGTCAACGACCGCCACGGCCATCTGGCCGGCGACCTGGTGTTGCAACGGGTGGCGGCGGAGCTGCGGGCGCAGGTGCGCGACACCGATTTCATCGGCCGCTTCGGCGGCGAGGAGTTCCTCATCGTGCTGCCCGAGACGCAACTCGACGGCGCGACGCTGCTCGCCGAGAAGATTCGCGAGCGCATCGAAGCGCTGGAGATCGCCATCGACAGCGGCGAGCCGCTCAAGGTCAGCCTGTCGATCGGAGTCGCCGGGCGCGCCGAGGTCCGCGGCGACGGCAAGACCCGCGCCCGTCCGCTGCTTCAGGCCGCGGACGCGGCGCTCTACAGCGCCAAGAGAAACGGCCGCAACCGGGTGGAAGCGGCCGAGCCCGACAAGCCGTCGATCTGAGCTACCAGGCGATGATCAGCCCGGCCGAGGCCTGGCCCTGGTCGAAGGTATTGCTGTAGCCGTAGTCGTAGTTGCAGTCCCAGCAGTCGTCGTAGTGATAGTCGTTGTTGTTGCCGTCGAGCAGCGTCCAGAAGCCGCGACCCTCGAGGCGCAGGCCGATGTTGTCGGTGAAGAAGATCTTGACGCCGCCGCCGATCGAGCCCGAGAACTTGTTCTCGGCGCCTGCGCCGGAGATGTCCGGGTTCAGACTCGCGATACCCAGGCTGGCGACGAAGAACGGATGGATCTGGCCGTTGCCCCACTGGAAGAGCCCGCCGACATGGTAGTAGGTGACGTCGAAGTCGGCGATGCCGCGACTGCCGCCGAAGAGACCCTGGTCGTAGACGAGCTGGGTCTGCTGCCGGCTCGCCAGGAGCTCGATCTGCGCCCACGGCGAGAGCGGGATGCCGAAGGTGACGCCGTAGGCCTCGCTGTCATCGGCCTCGAGGTCGAAATCCGACAGGTGACTGTCCTCTGCCGACAGCGTGCCGCCGAAGTTGTACGAGAAAGTCGGCGTGAGCTCGAAGCGGCCGCGGGTGTAGGCGTTGTTCGCCGGGTTGGCGTCCTGGGCGAAGGCCGCCGCCGGGGCGAAAAGCAGGACGAGCAGGGCAATGGACTTGAACGTAGAGATGCGACGCATCGAAAACCCTCCCAGGTTCCTCCGGGGTTGAGAGTGCGAAACCGGAGCCGTGTAACAGGGTAGCAAAGTCGATACCAGGCACCCTCCTGCGGCTCGATGCTACGATTCGAGCGCGCCTCACCCCTCATTTCCACAAGGAGAGACCATGAGCCCAGCCATCCTGTTGTTTGCCGCCGCCCTGCTCGGATCCGATACGCCGCCGCCGGCGGCTGCGCCGGCGGACAAGCCCGCGACGCCGGCGCCGGCCAAGGCCGGAAACCCGCGCGTCGCCCTCGAGACCTCGCTCGGCAAGATCGTCCTCGAGCTCGATCCGGCGAAGGCGCCGAAGACGGTCGAGAACTTCCTCGGCTACGTGAAGTCGGGCTTCTACGACGGCACGATCTTCCATCGCGTGATCCCCGGCTTCATGATCCAGGGCGGCGGCTTCACCCCCGAGATGAAGCAGAAAGCGACCCAGCCGCCGATTCCGAACGAGGCCGACAACGGCCTGCGGAACCGCCGCGGCACGCTGTCGATGGCGCGCACGAACGATCCGGGGAGCGCCACCTCGCAGTTCTTCATCAACGTGGCCGACAACCAGTCGCTCGACCACACCGGCAAGACGGCCGGTGGCTGGGGCTACGCGGTCTTCGCCAAGGTCGTCGAGGGGATGGACGTCGCCGACAAGATCGTCAACGTGAAGCGCGGCAATCGCGGGCCGTACGGCGACGTGCCCGAGACCGTCGTGGAGATCAAGAAGGCGACGCTGCTGCCGTAGTCGCTGGAGCACGTTCCGCAGGCGCGGAAGGCCCGGAAACAGCAAAGGCGGCGTTCGCGGAGTTCTCCGCACGCCGCCTTTCTTGTTGTCGGCCGCGCGTCGCGCGGGTTCTACGGGTCCTGCGGGTGCTACGAAAAGTGGTGCCGAACGCCGGACTCGAACCGGCACGGGTTACCCCACACGCCCCTCAAACGTGCGCGTCTACCAATTCCGCCAGTTCGGCTAGCTTGAACATCGATGGACCGGAACTTCCCTCTACTGATTCGGTGCCTGCGGTGCCGGCGCCGGAGTCTCGGCGGGCGGCGGTGTAGCCTCTGCGGGAGTGGTCGCCGGAGCGGCGGCCGGAACGACCGGAGCCGCCGGAGTGGTCGCGGGCGCGGAGACCGGCGCGGCGGCCTTCATGACCGACGAACCCTCGACATGACCCTTGAGATAGGCGATCCCCAGCGTCGTCAGGATGAAGGCGACGAAACCACCGACCGTCAGCCGGTGCAGGAGGTTGGTCGCGCTGCGGGCGCCGAAGGCGGCCATGGTGGTGCCGCCGCCGAAAACCGACAGGTCCGC
This sequence comes from Thermoanaerobaculia bacterium, assembly GCA_963788175.1. GTDB lineage: Bacteria > Acidobacteriota > Thermoanaerobaculia > Multivoradales > JAGPDF01 > JAGPDF01. The sequence goes on along the minus strand of CAWBFZ010000007.1, from coordinate 254,700 downwards.
GCCCTTGCCTTGCTGCAGCAGGACGACCAGGATCAGGAAGATGCAGATGATGATGTGCAGCGTGTACAGCAGATAGATCACGGAGAACCTCGGAACGCCTCAAGCGGCGAAAGAAGAGATGATAGCGAGGAATTTGCCGGCGTCAAAGCTCGCCCCTCCGACCAGCCCCCCGTCGATGTCGGGCATTGCGGCCAAACCCATTGAAATATCAGGAGTTACGGATCCTCCGTAGAGAATCCGCACGGCCGCGCCGGGGGTCCCCCAAAGGGCCTCCAGACGGCGGCGCAGGTGGCTGTGGGCCTCCTGGGCGATCTCCGGGGTGGCGGTTTCGCCGGTGCCGATCGCCCACACCGGCTCGTAGGCGAGGACCAGCCCGGGCAGATCGGCGTGCGCCAGGCCGGCGAGCGGCGCGAGCTGGCGGTCGAGCACGGCGAAGGTCTCGCCGCGCCGGCGCTCGTCGCGGCTCTCGCCGACGCAGAGCAGCGGCTTCAGCCCGGCCCGCACGGCAGCCAGGGCCTTCGCCACCGCGAGCTCGTCGCTCTCGCCGTGGTCGTGACGGCGCTCGCTGTGACCGCAAAGCGCCCAGGAGCAGCCGACGTCGGCCAACTGCAGCCCCGAGACGTCGCCGGTGTGGGCGCCCTTCGCCTGCGGGTGGAGATCCTGGCCGCCAACCCCGATGCCGCTGCCGGCGAGCGCTTCGACGACCCCCGGCAGGAGGGGAAAGGCGGGGAAGAGGGCCACCTCGGTGGCGAGTGGCAGCGCCGCGACGAGCTTGCGGCAGAGGGCGTCGGCCTCCCAGCGCACCAGGTTCATCTTCCAGTTGCCGGCCACCAGCGGCAGGCGCGGCAGCGGAGCGAGGCCGGCGAACCTCGGGTCGCCGGTCATCCGGCCTTACCGGAGTCAGTAGCGCTGCCGGCCGGCCGGGCGAGCGCCGCGACGCCGGGCAGGGCCTTGCCGGCGAGGAACTCGAGCGCCGCGCCGCCGCCAGTCGAGACATGCCCGATCTTGTCCGTGACTCCCGCCTGATGGACGGCGGCAACCGTCTCGCCGCCGCCGATCAGGGTGAAGCCCGGGCAGGCTGCCAGAGCGAGCGCTACGGCGCGCGTCCCCTCGTCGAACGGCGGCTTCTCGAAGACGCCGAGCGGGCCGTTCCAGAACAGGGTCTGGGCGCGGGCGATGGCGGCGGCGAAGGCCTTGCGGGTGCGCGGGCCGATGTCGACGGCGAGGAAGTCGCGCGGGATCTCCGCCGCGGCGACGGTCTGGACGACTTGCGGGTTGTCGAAGCTGTCGGTGGTGACGAGATCGCTCGGCAGGAGCACCTCGGTGCCCTGCGCCGCCGCGCGCTCGAGGATGGTGCGCGCGAGATCCAGCCGGTCGCGTTCGACCAGCGAGGCCTTGAGGTCGAGGCCTTGCGCGGCGAGGAAGGTATTGGCCATGCCGCCGCCCACCATGAGGATGTCGAGCCGCGGCAGGAGGTTCTCGAGGGTGTCGATCTTGCCCTCGATCTTCGCCCCGCCGAGGATCGCCGCGAACGGCCGCGGCGGCTCGCCGAGGAGCTTCGCGAGCGCCTCGACCTCGCGCACCATCAGGCGTCCCGCTGCCTTGCGCGCGAGATACGGCAGGACGCCGGTGACCGAGGCGTGCGCGCGATGGGCGCTGCCGAAGGCGTCGTCGACGTAGGCGGTGGCGGGCGCGGCGAGGGCGCGGGCGAACGCCGGGTCGTTCTTCTCTTCGCCGGCATGGAAGCGCAGATTCTCGAGCAGCGCGACGTCGCCGTCGGCGAGCTTCGCGGCGACCGCCGCCGCCGGCTCGCCGATCGCGTCGTCGGCAAAGAGCACCGGCCGCCCGAGCAGTGCCGACAGCCGTTCGGCCACCGGCCGCAGCGAGTACTTCAAGTTGCGCTCGCCCTTCGGCCGTCCGCAGTGCGAACAGAGGAGGAGCCGCGCCCCGGCGGCGGTGAGCTCGCGGATCGTCGGCAAAGCCTCCTCGATCCGCGTGTCGTCGGTGACCTTGCCGTCCTTCATCGGCACGTTGAAATCGACCCGCACCAGCACCACCACCCCGGGCAACCGCGCGAGATCGAGATCTTCGAGAGTGAGCAGATGTGTCATTCCGTGACTCCTTTGCAGGGACCTGGACTAGCGAGCCAGCCGCGCCAGCAGTTCGGCGAGGCGGTTGGTGTAGCCCCATTCGTTGTCGTACCAGGCGACGACGCGCAGCAGGCGGTCGCCGGCGATGGAGAGGAGAGGCAGGTCGACGACCGCGGAACGCGGGTCGCCGATGACGTCGGAGGAGACGAGCTCCTCGTCGGTGGTGCCGAGGATGCCGGCGAGGGGTCCCCGTTCGGCGGCGCGGAACGCTTCGGCGACGGCGTCGCGCGCGGCCGCACGGGTGAGGCTCACCGTGAGGTCGACCAGCGAGCCCGCGACCACCGGCACGCGCATCGCGAGGCCCTCGACCTTGCCGCGCATCTCGGGCATCACCTGGCTGATCGAGGGAATGGCGTCCGAGGTGGTGGGGATGATGTTGGCGAGCGCCGAGCGCGCCCGGCGTGGATCGGCGTGCGCGTTGTCGACCAGGTTCTGGCTGTTGGTGACGCAGTGCACCGTGTTCATCTGCGCATGGTCGACGCCGAAGGCGCGGTCGAGGACGAGGAGGAGCGGCGCCAGGCAGTTGGTCGTGCACGAAGCGTTCGAGATCACGCGCTGCCAGGAGGGGTCGAGGTCGCGGTCGTTGATGCCGAGGCAGAGCGTGAAGTCGGGATCGGGCATGGTCGCCGAGACGACGACGTGGCGCAGCGTCCGGTTGCGCTCGGCGAAGTGCCCGACAGCGAGGTCGCGGCGGCGGAATTTTCCCGTCGCTTCGAGCACGACTTCGACGCCGGCGGCCTGCCAGTCGATCTCCTGCGGCGTCGCAGCGCGCGACAGCGGAACCGGGCGCCCGGCGAGGACCAGCGTCCCTGCGCCCGCGGTCACCGCGAGCGGAAAGCTCCCATGTACGGTGTCGTGCCGGAGAAGCCGCGCGAGCTGCTGCGGGTCGGCGGAGTCGTTGGCCGCCGCGAGCTCCAACCCGAGCTCGGGCCGGGTCGCCGCGATCCGGATCAGCGCGCGGCCGATCCGTCCGAGGCCGTTGATTCCGAAACGCACTGGCATGACGGAAGTCTACCGCGGTGTCCAGAATGCAGGCCCTTGCGGCCACGGGCCGCGAAAGAGGCACGACCCTTGCTAGATTTCCGGCACGATGTCCCTGCGCCGACGCCTCTTCCTGCTTCTCGGCGGCCTGATCTGCCTGCTGCTCGTCGGGCAGTGGCTGCTCTTCCGCTCGCTGACCCGGGCGGTCACCGACGACGTGCGCACGGTGGCCTTTCGCGTCGGTGAGGAGATTCTTTCCGGCTTCTCCTATCGCACCGAGAGCCGGCAGGACAGCGGGGGCCAAGAGATTGAGGTCGGCGCTGAGGACGGCGCGCTTCCGGGTGAAGGCGGCGCCGGGAGAGCGGCCGAGACCCATGTCGTCGTCGTGACCACCGACACAGAGGCTGCGGCGCCCACGCCGTCCGGCGGTGAAGCGCCGCCGCACGTCCTGCTGCGTCGCGAGGTCCATTTCAGGAGTCCGGGTCCGGCGTCCGCCGCCGGCGCCGCCGTCGTCGCCGGCACGGTCGCCGCCGGCGAGAGCGACCCCGCCGGTCCGCAGCTGCGCAAGATGGTGCTCGAGACCGACGCCGCGCGCGATGTGCTCTTCGTGCGCGGGCCGGCGATGCAGCGCCGGATTCCGATCCCCAACGCTGCCATCGCCACGACGCTCGATCGCTTCGGCTCGCGGCTGCTGCTCGGCAACCTCGCCCTTCTCGCCGCCGGCCTGCTGGGGGCCGCGGTCATGGCGCACCGTCTGACGCGGCCGCTCTCGAGCCTCACCGCGGCGGCGGAACGCATCGGCAGCGGTGAGCTCGGGGCGGCGGTCGAGGTCGGTCCGGCGGCGCGCGCCGACGAGGTCGGGCGGGCGATCACCGCCTTCAACCGCATGTCGGCGCGCCTCGCCGAGCTCGATCGCGAGAACCGCCGGCTCGCCGCCGCCGAGCAGCTCTCCGAGTTGGGCGAAGTGGCGCGCGGCCTCGCGCACTCGCTGCGCAATCCGCTGAACGCTCTCGGCCTGGCGATCGAACAGGTCGGCGCGCCGCCGGAGGTCGTCGAAAGCTCGCGGCGGCAGATCCGGCGCATGGACAGCGCGCTGCGCTCGTTTCTCACCCTGGCCTCGGCGGGCTCGGCGCAGGCCGAGACGGTCGACCTCGCGCAGCTTGCACGCGAGGTGGCGCTCGAAGCGCTCCAGGACGGCGGCGGCCGGGTGCGGATCGACGTCGAGGCTGGTGGCGCCGGTGCGTTCAGCGTCTCGGCTGTTCCGGCCGAGCTCAAGGCGGTGCTGCAGGCGCTGGTCGTCAACGCCGTCGAGGCGAGTCCGGCGGGCGGCAGGGTCGCGATCCGGGTCGAACGCAGCGCCGCCGGCGTGTGCCTCACGATCGACGACGAGGGCGGGGGCCTTTCCGCGGAGGTCCGGGAGCGCCTCTTCGAACCGCACGTGACCACCAAACCGCACGGCTCCGGAATGGGGCTTTTTCTGGCGCATCGACTGGTGAGCGGGCGCTATGGTGGCGACCTGCGGCTCGAGGCGCGGTCCGGAGCCAGCGGGGGGACGCGCGCCACGCTCGCCGTCGGCGACCGCTTGCAGCCTCTGGAGGCCGGCCGATGAACGACGAACGCCTGTTGATCGTCGAGGACGAGGCCGATCAGCGCAAGCTCCTCACCGGTCTCCTCGCCGCCGAGGGCTACAGCGTCGCCTGTGCCTCTTCGCTCGCCGAGGCGACGCGCGAGCTCGGCCGCGCGCCGGTCGACCTGGTGATCTCCGATTGGCGCCTGCCGGACGGCGACGGCGGCGAGCTCCTCGCCCGCGTCCGCGCCCAGTACCCCGATCTCGGCTTCGTCATGGTCACCGCCTACGGCACCATCGCGCGCGCCGTCGAGGCGATCCGCGCCGGCGCCGACGACTATCTGGCGAAGCCGTTCGAGGCCCAGGCGCTGCGCCTGGCGATCGACCGGACGCTGGCAAGGCGGCGGCTCGAGCGCGAGAACCGGCGGCTCGCGGCGGAGATCGGCGAGCGCGATCAGCTGGTCGATCTCATCGGCCGTTCGGCGGCGATGCACACGCCTCTTCGCGCGCGTCCTGCGCCTCGCCGGAACCCAGGCGACGATCCTCCTCACCGGCGAGAGCGGTACTGGCAAGGAGCTCGCAGCACGGGCACTGCACCAACTCTCGACGCGCAGCGCCAAGCCGTTCGTGGCGGTCAACTGTGCGGCGATTCCCGAGGGCCTCCTCGAGTCCGAGTTCTTCGGCGTCGAACGCGGCGCCTACACCGGTGCCGACCGTTCGCGTGCCGGGCGCTTCGAGGCCGCCGACGGCGGCACGATCTTCCTCGACGAGATCGGTGAGCTGCCGCTCGTGCTGCAGCCGAAGCTGCTGCGCGCGCTGCAGGAGGGCAAGGTCACCCGCGTCGGGGCGAGCACCGAGATTCCGGTCGATGCGCGCGTCGTCGCGGCGACCAACCGCGACCTCGCGACCGAGATCACCGCCGGACGCTTCCGTCAGGATCTCTACTACCGCCTGAACGTCGTGCCGCTCGCCCTGCCGCCCCTGCGTGAGCGCCGGGAAGACATCGCGCTCCTCGCCGAACACTTCGCCGCCCGCGCCGCGCGCCGGCACGGCCTGCCGCAGGCGCGCTTCTCCGCGGCGGTGCGGAAGGCTTTGATCGAGTACGCCTGGCCGGGGAACGTGCGCGAGCTCGCCAACGTGGTCGAACGCCTGACCCTGCTGGCCGACGCCGGCGAGGTGAAGCTCGAGGACCTGCCCGCCGAGCTCTCGGGAAGGGCGCACGGCGAGGGCGGCTTCCGGCTGCCGGCACAGGGGCTCTCGTGGGAGGCCCACGAGCGCGAGGCGCTGCGCCAGGCGCTCGATCTCTCGGGCGGCAATCGCGCCCGCGCGGCGCGCCTGCTCGACCTGCCGTACAAGGCGTTCCTCTACCGGCTGGAAAAGCACGGGCTCGCCGAACCCGAGCCCTCCGAGAGCTGATGCGAATCCTCAGGTCGGCAGCACTTTCCCCATTTGGGGAGGCAAGACGCGGAAACGACGGCGATTGCGGCTGGCACCGTCCTTGCCATTAGCTCCACTGAACGCGGCAGCGAGCCGCACAACTCCCGAAGGAGCGCACCCGATGCCCACTCGCAATCGCTGGACGGTTTTTACCCTTACCGGTCTTTTCCTCGCGGCGGCCGCCGGCCTCGCCTATGCGGCGGTCAGCGAGGAGGCTGCCGCAGGCGTGGCGGCCACCGAACCTGATGCGGGCGAGCCCGCGCAGGTCCGTCACTCGCAGATCAAGCTCGTCCTCGACCACGACGGCGCCGCCGAGCAGCTCGAGCTCGCCGATCTGCACGAGATGGCGATCGGCGAGAGCCGTACGCTCACCACCGCGAGCGGCACGCCGGTGGTCGTCACCCGCGACGAGCAGGGCTTCGAAATCGACCTCGACGGCAAGAAGATCCGCCTCACCGACCACTTCGCCGCCGAAATGCCGGAGGGACCCGGGGAGTTCCACAAGCGCATCATGGTGACCGAGGGCGAGGAGGGCGCCGCCAACGTCATGATCCTGCGCAATCAGGTCGCGGTCGACGGCAACGGCGCGGCGATCGCCTCTGGCTCCGAGGCCTCCGCTGGCTCCCCTGGCTCCGCTGGCTCCCCTGGCTCCGCTGGCTCCGATACCCGCCACGACGTCGTCATGATGCGCCGGATGCCGGGCGACGGCACCCACGCCTTCGCCTTTACTACCGGCGACGGCGACTCGCCGGCGATCCCGCTGCCGGTCGAGGCGACGATTGCCCGCCTCCAGGCCTCGCCGAAGTTCCAGGAGCTCGACGAGGCGACCCGCGCCAAGGTCATCGAAGCGCTCCGCGAGTCGGCACCGAAGGCAGGCGCCATCGTCGCCGGCGAGCCGGGCAGCAGGACGATCGTCCTCGAGATCGAGGACGAGGACGGGGCCGCCGAAGCGCACTGACGCCGTTTCAGCGGTGCCTCACTTTGGTCAGTTCCGCGCGCCCTCCCGGCTGTCTAATCTTCCAGGCAGCGACCGCATCCCGATCCTGCCCGCGGTCCAGGGAGAACGCCATGAGGAAGAGGAACGCGCCAGGCCGTCGACCAACACTGGCGGCGATGCTCCTGACGGCAGGCATCGCCGGCCTCACCGCCGCGCCGGGCTCGCCGGCGCTCGCCGGCGAATACACGCTCGACACCGCGCGCTCGGTCTTCGCCGTCCTCACCCACAAGGCGGGGATCGCCGCCGGGCTGGCGCACGATCACCTCATCGTCGCCGCCGCGCCGACAGTCGCGCTCGAATTCGATCGCGAGCGGCCCGAGACCACGAGATTCACTTTCGTCGTGGCCGTCGAAGCGCTGGAGGTCGACGCCCCGGCAGCGCGGGCGGCCTGGAAGGGGCGTCTCCACGAGCTCGGCATCCACTCCGGCGAGCTGCCGCCGGTGCCCGACTCCGACCGCGGGAAGGTGCGCGCTGCGATGCTCGGTGCGAGCCAACTGGGCGCAGCGCAGTTCCCGGAGATCCGGGCCGAGCTGCTCGGGTTCGAAAGCGCGGCCGTCAAAGGCACCGGAGGCGGGCCCGGCGGAACCCTCACGCTGCGCCTGACGATCCGCGGCCGGACGCTCGAGCGCCGCATGCAGGCGACCTGGAGCGAGCAGGCCGGCATCCTCGAAGCCGAGGCCTTCACCGAGCTCCGAGGGCGCGATTTCGGCATCGAACCGTACTCGACGATGCTCGGGGCGATCCGCAACGACGATCTCCTCCACCTGTTCGTCCACATCGTCGCCCGCGCCCCGGCCGCGGGCGGCTGAAACCGCGGGCGCTCAGCCCGGATCGCGGAGCGCCGCGGCGGCGAGCGCCCCGACGCTCGCCGGACTGAGCTGCGCGCGCACGGTCGCCCGCGCGCGCTCGCCGAGCGCGGCGGCGGCGGCGCGATGCTCGTAGACCCAGCGCATCCGCTCGGCGGCGTGCGCGACGCTCGGTTCGGCCCACAGGCTTCCGCCGCGGAAGGGGCCCTCGGCGCGACGCACCTCGACCTCGGTGAAATCGACCAGCAGCGAGTTGCCGGAGTCCATGAACTCGAGATTCCCGGAGTAGCCGGTGGCGATCGCCGGCTTGCCCATGGCCATGGCTGCGGCGAGGTTCATTCCGAAGCCCTCGGCGCGATGGAGCGAGACGTAGCCGTCGGCCTCGGCGAGGAGGGCGAGGGCCTCGGACTTCGGCATCGGCTGGCAGAAGAACCGGATGTCGAGCCCGGTCGCGGCGGCCAAGCCGGCGAGGCGTTCGAGGCGCCGACGGTGCGGCCAGCGCTCCGCATGCGCGATCCGCAGCCAGAGGCGCGCCGGCTCGCCGGGCGCGAAGGCGCGCGCGAAGGCGGCGACGACGGCCTCGGGGTTCTTGCGCTCGATCGAGCTGTTGGCGTCGAAGGCGAACAGCAGAGTGAAAGGCTGTTCGCGGGCAGCGGCGGGCTGGGGATCGGGTGGGAGGCGCGCCAAGTCGAGCGCGCACGGGATCACCCGGACCTCGCGCCCGAGCGCCTCGGCCAGGCCGCGCGCCGCGAACGCCGACAGCGCCCAGACCTGGTCGAAGTCACGGAAGAACGGCGCCCACAGCGGATTGGCCTCGCGCTGCTCCCAGGCGAGATAGACCACGTTGCGACGTCCGTCCACCATGGACGGCGGAAAGAGATCGAACAGGCGCTGCTCGAGATGCGGGAAGCTCACGAAGAGATTGGTGTCGAGGCCGTAGTCGTAGCGCCGGAGGAACGCTTCCGGTCGCAGGTCGGGCGCCATGGCGAGGTTGCCGAGCAGGTTCTCTCGCACTTCGATGCCCTGGCTGCGCAGGGCGCCCGCCAGCCCGCGCGACATGTCGCCGAGACCGATCGGACTGCGAAAGAAGCCGAACTGGTTGATCCCCGGGCGGCGCTGGCGTTGTTGCCCATGCCCATGCCCGGGCCCGGCGCGTCGCGGTCGCCGTCGGCGCCGCGCCAGACTCGCGGCCTCCGCCGGCGAGAGCGGCCCGAAACGCATCCGGTAGTCGTCGAGGGCGCGCCGGAATTCGGGCCGTGACGCGAGCAGCGGCGCGAGCAGCACCTCCTGGCCCTCGGCGAGCAACGGCGAAGGCGCCCGCCAGCCGTTGGCGAGCAGCTCGAGCACGAGGGGCAGTCCGGACCAGGGCCGCTCGTCCATGAGCCACAGATACATCACCACGTCGTCGAGGTCATACTCCGGACAGCCGCCGAGATGGCCGAGCAGAAGGCGGGCGAAGGCCGGGTAGTCGTGGCCGGCGAGCGCCAGAGGCCAGGCGCGGGCGAGACTCGCATTGCGGTTCAGGAACGAGAAGATGCGCGCCAGCGCGCCGCCACGGGCAGCGCGTGCGAAGCGCTCGGGAACCTCGCGATCGAGCAGCTCGAGCCGCGTGCCGAAGATGCGCAACCAGGTCGTGAACGGTTCGGCCTCCTCGTCGAGCAGGTCCGGATAGCTCTGGCGCAGGTCGGCGCGCTCGCGCACCAGGCGCCAGACGACGAAGACCGGCGAGGCGGCGTAGATCTCGGCCTCGAGCCCGCGGACCTTCTGCACGAGGTCGCCGCGCTCTGCCTCCTCGAGGCGCGCCAACAGCCGCTGGCGGTCGCGCCCGAGCGGCTGGGTGCAGGCGGCGAAGAGTTGCGGCAGCCCGGCGCGGACGGCGGCCAACTCGCGCACCCATTCGGACCTGGGGACGACGGGCCGGTGGCGGTCGAAGAGCTCGCCATAGTTCATCTCGTAGACGCCCGACAGGCTGAACCAGCGCAGCAAAGGTTCGGGGACGAGATCGGCGTCGGGCTGGAAGTCGCGCAGGTCGGGGCGCTCGCGGTAGATCGCGGCCAGGAGCAACGGCAACAGACTGGAGGCGCCCGGCAGGGGCGAGAGCAGCGCGCGGCAGTAGAACGCCTCGCCCTCGTCGGTGAACGGGTCGATCCCGCTGCGCAGCTCGGGTTCGTGTTCCCTGAACAGCTCGCGCAGGCGGCGATCGATCGCGACTCCCGACGGGAAGCGCGCGAAGCGATAGGCGTGCGCCGACCAGGCGTCGCGGTCGTGGGCCTCGAGCTCGCCGGCATAGAAGGTGAGGAGCCGCCCGAGCGCGCGATCGGAGTGCACCGGATGGCGATGGTTGCCGAGCGAAAGACGCAGCGGCTCCGCGGGCGAGTAGCCGCTGAAATGAAACACCACCAGGGGATGCCCGTCGACGGTGAAGACCGGCCCTTCGGGCGTGGTCGCCGACCAGCGCAGGGCGCGCTCGTGCAGATTCCAGTAGGCGACGTTGTAGGCGGTGTCGCGCATCACGTGGACATCGTCCAGGAACGCCACGACCCAGTTGAAGGAGTTCTGCTCGGTCTGAGCGCCGCGCGACGAGAGAAAGGCGCCCGGCTCGCTCACCAGTTCGCGCCAGGTGGCGAGGAACCGCTGTGTCGCCTCGCCGACAGCGAAAACGAAGAGCCCGGCGTTGAACACCCCGGCCAGGGCGAGCTGGCCGAGTGCCGGGCGTTCCCAGCGCAACTCGGGACGCGGCATGGGGGCGACGGTGTGCGGGAAGACGACGAAGGACGCTCGCCGCGCCTGCTCGAGCAGCGCGGTGAGCGGCGCGAACAGGTAGAGGTCGGCGTCGAGGTAGACGATCCTGGCGGCGCCGGCGGTCGCCGCGAGGTGCGCGAGGAGAAAGGGCTTGGCGGCGCAGCAGAGGTCGGCGGCCGAGAGCTTGAGCGCCAGGTAGGGGTCGGCGAACAGGCCGACCTCGGAGCCGCGGAGGAAGCGGCACCCCGGGACGCCGGGAAGCTCCTCGCCGTCCCCGTCCACGACCAGGATGTGCAGCGTGAGCTCCGGATGGTGGCGGCGCATCGAGGTGGCGAGCGCGAGCGCGAAGTGCAGGTGGTCGAGCGTACAGACGGTTGCGGCGGCGACTTCGCGGCGCTCGCCGCTGGCCGCCGGCTCCGGGGCTGCCCGTGTCGCCTCGGCTGGCGGGGTTGGCAGCGCAGCAGCCGCGGCGACGCGGGGAGCCCAGGGTTGCAGCCCCGGCGCTGGCGGCTGCGGAAAGCCCAGCGCGCGGGCGTGGGCGAGAAGCGCCGCGGCTTCGATCCCGAGACGGTGGCGCTGCCAGCGCCAGCGCAGAGTGTCGGCGATCCGGCGGCGCGAACCGTCCGCCATCAGCGCAAGAGACGCGCCTTCCAGCGCCAGTAGGGTTCGGCTGCCTTCCAGAAGGTCGACCGGCGGATCGCGGCCAGGGTTTCGCGGCTGGCAGCGAGCTCGGCCGCCAGCGCCGCGATCGCCGCCTGGTCGCGGTTGCGCGTCTGCCAGAGCAGCTCGAGCGCGGCGCGCTCCGCGGCCGACCTCGGAACCGGCTCGGGCAGGGCGCGGAGAAAGCCGGCAAAGGTCTGGGCGCTGCGCTGCCAGGTGAAGGAGCGCGCGGTCGCCAGGCCCGAGCGCGCCAGACGCTCGCGCAGCGGACGGTCCTCGACCAGCCGGAGAATCGCCGTCGCCAGAGCCTGCTCGTCGCCCGGCGGCACGACCAGCGCGTTGTCGTCATGCCGCGCGTACTCCATGACGCCGCCGCTCGCCGTCAGCACGCAGGCGGCGCCGGAGGCCATCGCCTCGAGCCCGACCAGCCCGAAGCCCTGGAAGAGCGACGGGTCGACGACGATATGCGCCGTCGACAGCAGCCGCGCGACGCCGTCGCGTGACAGCACGCCGGCGTGGGCGTGGGGGAAGTTCTCCTCCGCGAAGCGATGGGCGCCGAAAAGCACGATCTCCACCTGCGGGTGGGCGCTCACGTTTCTGAGCGCCGGCAGGAGGAACCGGAAGCCGCGCCGCTCTTCGTAGCGCAGCATGGCGACCACCCGTACCGGACCGGACTCGGCGCGGTCGCCGCGGGGATAGAAGACCTCCGGGTCGCCGCTCATCGGGACGACCGCGGCGCGGTGTCCGTGACGCTCCGCGACGAGGTCGGAGAGCCAGGTCGAGATCGCGGTCATCTGCGGCACCAGGTCGTAGGTCTGCGCGACGGTCTCGACCGGATCGCCACCGAACCAGCCTTCGTAGTCCTGCAGGAAGTAGGCGGTCTTCATCCCCGGCCGGCGGGCGGCGGCGAGTGCCACCAGCGGCGCGGTCTGGTAGGCGGTGGCGACGAGGACGCGGGCCTCCGGAAGCTCGTCGGCGAAGCGCTCCGGCGGCAGGCGCAGCGGGGTGAAGAAGAGCTCCAGGTCGATCTCGCTCGCGGCCTCCTCGAGCAGCACGACGCCGGCGTGGAGGCCCTCGAGGACGAGCGCGTTGGCGAGCTCGAGGACGTCGGCCACGCCACCGAAGACGCCCATCATCGGCAGCACGAAGAGGACGTCGAACGGCTCCGCTGCCAGCTCGCCTGTCCACGCGCCGGTCGCCGCGTCGCGGAGCGCGCCGAGCTCGTCGCGGCGGTTGAACTCCGCCACCTCGGTCTCGTAGCGGTGCCGCCAGCGCGCCATCAGCAACTCGCGGTTCCTGGCGAAGCGCGCCCCGGTGTCGGAGAAGCTCGCCCCCTGGCGGTGGTAGACGAAGACGTCGTCGGCGACGACGCAGCGCCAGCCGGCGGCGCGGGCGCGGAAATGGAAGTCGGTCTCCTCGCAGTAGCCGCGGTCGAACGCCTCGTCGAAGACGCCGAGGGTGGCGATGAGCTCGCGCTTCACCAGCAGGCAGAAGCCGACCACGGTGGTGACGTCGGGATAGAGGCCGGGGGTTCGCCGCGCCACCGCGCGCGCGAAGGAGAAGACGTCCTCGCCGGGCGGGATCTTCACCGACAGGTTCACCGCGCTGTTCGACAGCGGGCAGCACATGCCGATGGCGGGCTCGCGGTCGAGGCGCAGGACCATGCGCTCGAGCGCCCCCGGGGTGAGCAGGGTGTCGCTGTTCAGCAGACAGACATAGGGCGCGTCGGAGAACAGCAGGCCGCGGTTCGCCGACTTCACGAATCCGAGGTTCACCGGATTCTCGAGGAGCGTGATGCCGTCCTGCTCGCGCAGCCACTCGGTCGTCCGGGCGTCGCTCGCGTCGTTGACCACGACGATCCGCGCCCAGGCCGGGGCGAAGGCGCGCGCGGTGCGCAGACAGTCGCGCGTCGCCCGCAACGCGTTGTGGACCGGGATGACGAGGTCGAGCCGGACGGTCATCTGCCGAGGAGCTTCGCCTTGAGTCTCCACCAGCGCGAGAGTGTGCGCCAGGAGGTCGAGGCGTAGATCTGCTGCAAGGTCGCGAGCAGCGCGCTCTCGCGCTCGCCGGCGGCCTGGAGCTGACGCGCGGCGTCGCCGCGGAAGGCGCGCAGCTCGGAGTCGAGCATCTGGGACCGGATGTCGAGCTCGACCATGCGGCTGGTCGTCCGCGCGAGTTCCGCCGAGAGCCGCTCTTCGACCGCCGCGCGCTCGCTGCGCAGCAGCCAGGCCTCGTTCTGGAAGCTGTCCACGAGCGCCGTCTGCGTGGCGACGCTGTGCCGGTGCCAGTGCTTCTCGAACAGCTTGCGGCGCGCGGCTTCGGCCTCGACGCCGTGCCACGGCGTGACGGTGGTGGCGTTCGACTGGTCGTCGCGCACGCGATAGGTGGCGGTGATCCCGGCGAGGCGGTGGAAGCGTCCGCGCTCGGCGAGGCGGAGCATGAAATCCCAATCCTCGAGGATGTCGAAGCTCTCGTCGTAGCGCAGGTCGGTCGCGGCGTGCATCAGGCCGATGAGCGAGATGTAGTTCGACGACAGCAGCCGGTGGGGATCGAACGCCTGCCCGTAGACCACCAGCCGGCGCCCCTCGTGATAGCGGCCGTCCGGGCCGAGAACCTGCTCGACCTGCTCGACGTCGGTGTAGGCGACGCGATAGGAGTCGCTGCCGGCGAGGAAGCGCGCCAGGGTCTCCAGGTGGCCGGGGAGGAAGAGGTCGTCGTCGTCGAGGTAGGCGATGAAGCGGCCGCGCGCGGCGTCGAGGCCGGCGTTCAGCGCCCGCGACCGGCCGTGGGGCGGCGCGCGGTGCAGCAGGGTGAGCCCGCCCTCGCCGGGCGCCGGCTCGAGGAGCTCCGCCGGCGGCGCGGTGCCGCCGTCCGCGACCACCAGGGTCTCGAAGTCGCGCAGCGTCTGGGCGCGCAGGCTCGCCATGGCCTCACGCAGCAGTGCCGGCCGGTCGCGCGTCCTGACGATGACGGATACGAGCGGTGAAGCCATGACTGCCCCGGACGCTAACACGCCCGCCGCCCCGGTCCGTTATCCGTTTCCCGTCAGCCCGCTGCGACGGCGCCTTCGCGGCGCAGCAGGACCAGGGTCCGGTCGTCGGCGTAGGGCACACCGCGGACGAACTTCTCGAGCGCCTGGTCGATGCCCTCGGCGATCGCCTCGAGCGGCGCGCCGCGCAGCGCGACAAGGAACGCCTCGAGGCGTTCGATGCCGAACTCCTCGTCTTCCGGATCGCAGGCCTCGACGATGCCGTCGGTGTAGAGAACGAGGAGGTCGCCGGGGGCGAGGGTGCGCTCCTGTTGGGTGAATTTCGCCTCGGCCAGCAGGCCGATCGGCGGGCCGGTGGCGCCCAGGCGCTCGACGGCGCCATCGGCCCGCACCAGGAGCGCCGGATTGTGGCCGGCGTTGGTGAAGCCCAGGCGGCCGTTCGCGGCCCCCGCGACATCGACCGAGACCAGCATGGCGGTGGCGTACTTGGCGAGCGGCGTGCGGCGGTAGAGGAGGTTGGAGACCAGCGGCGCGATCTCGCCCGGCGCCATGCCGTTCTGCACGGGACTGGCGGCCAACGCCTCGAGCGACGCGGTGAGCAGCGCCGCCCCCATGCCCTTGCCCGACACGTCGACGATCATGCCGAAGAGCTCGGTGGCGTCGCGGCGGAGGGTCGCGAGGTAGTAGTCGCCCGAGACGCCGCGCGACGGCACGCTGCCACCGTGGAGCGACCAGCCCGAGAGCGCCGGCAGCTCACGCGGCAGGAGCCCCACCTGGATGGCCCGCGCCAGCTTGATCTCCTCTTCGAGCCGGCGGCGCTCGGCCGACTCCTCGACCAGGGCGATGTTGCGGATGCGCAGCGCGGCGACCGAGGCGAGCGAGGTCAGGAGCTCCAGGTCGTCGGCGGTGAAGCTCCGCACATGGGCCCGCGAATCGAGCGCGATCATGCCGAGGGGGCCCTGGTCGTCGAAGAGCGGCGCCGCGATCAGGCTGCGGATGCCCGACATCATCAGGCTCGCGGCATGTCCGAAGCGCTCGTCGGCGGCGATGTCGCAGACCAGCGCCGCCTGGCGCTTCTCAATCACCTCTTCGTGCAGGGTGCGCGACAGCAGCGCCTCGGCGCGCGAGCCCGGGGCGCGCCGGGACGTCGCCCGGCGGTAGCGGCCGGGGGCGTCGCGCAGGACGATGACGCCCTCCTCCGGGCCGAGCGCTTTCCAGGCGCTGTCGAGGATCAGCTCGAGGAGCTCCGGCAGCGCCATCGAACGCCCGAGCGCGCGGTGGACCTCGTTGAGCATCTCGAGGCGCTCGGCATGGCGGCGCAGCGCCGCCGTGTCGAGCTCGCCGGCGCGTCCGCCGGAACGCTCGCCGGAGAGCAGGTCCGCCGCCTTCATGAAGACCGAGGTGCCGGGGGCGGGCGAGGCGGTCGAGAGCGGCTGGGAGCGCGGCGCGCCGCGATCGGCGATCCGTTCGACCACCAGCAGGCTCGTGCCGACGCTGATCTGATCGCCGGGGGTGAGTGGCTCGCGCTGCGTCACGGTGATCGAGTTGCGGCGCGTCCCGGCGCGCGAGCCCAGATCCTCGACGAACCAGGAGCCGGCGTCGCGCACCAGCCGGGCGTGGCGGCGCGAGGCCGCCCGGTCGGCGAGCACGATGTCGCTCTCCTCGGCGCGCCCGATGAGGATCTCGTTCTGGTCGAAGGCCCGCGTGGTGGCGGCGACGGGATCGCGAACCGCGATGACGATCTGGGACATGAGCGCGCGCTTACTCCGGCTTCGACCCTGACGGTTCCCCGTCCAGCCGCCGGCCACGCACCAGTTGGTAGCTCGAGACGTCGAGATTGCCGCCGCCCGCCGATGCGAGGTCGGCGCTCGAGGCGCCGTAGCCTCCGCCATCGAGGGTCAGCCGCCAGTCGTAGGCCGGGGAGATCGTGCTGCGCAGGTGGGCCGTGAGTTGCTCGGAGAGTCCGCTCATCTCGTAGCGCACGGCGTCCTCCTCGCGATTCCACAGCGTGATCGACAGCACGCCGTTCGGGTCGTGCGCGCCCTCGGCGAGAAAGACGCCGCGGCAGCCGGGCACCACGCGCAGCGCCGGAATGACCTTCTCACGGTAGATCGCGACGAAGTCGTCGAGGTGGCCCGGATCCAGGCGCAGCGAGACGATGCGTACGAACGACGAACGCTTGTCGCTCTCCAGCGTCTCACCGCCGCTCTGCGCATCGACGTTGTAGCCGGCGGAGGGGATCTCGCGCCGGGTCGGATCCGAAGTCTCGAGCGGGTCGGTGGCGAGGCGGAAGCGCCATTCGGTGCGCTCGGAGAGGAACGGCGAAGCTTCCTTCAACAGCTGATGGTAGAGCCCCTTCTCCTCGTAGGCCCGGGCGCTCTCGGCGGAGTCCCAGATGGTCAGCGACTGGTGCGCTTCGCCGCCGCGCCAGGGCGCGAGGAGACCGGCATAGAGACAGCCCGCGGTCGCCTCGAGCGCCGGCATCACCCGATCCTCGTAGAACCGGGTGAACGCCGCCTCGTCCGCTTCCCGGACCCGCAGCCGAATGATCCGCAGAAACATCAGGCTCCTCCTTCCGGCCCCGACCGCGAGGCTGGAAGGAGTCTAGCCCGAATTGGCGAAGGGTTCGGAGGTCCGGGCTCAGCCGCCGCGGCGGAGCGAGCCGACCATCGCCTCGAAGGCGGCGCGTTCGGCTTCGACCGTCTTCTTCGGGCCGGTGAACTTGAAGAACCAGTTGGCGTCGCCGCCCTGCGCGACCACTCCGAGGAGCGCCCAGTTCTCCTTCGTCGTCGCCGGCGCGGCGCTCATCGTGCCGGAGTTGTATGTTCCGGTGGTCTCGACGAACAGCGCCGGAATGCCGCGGATGTCGCCGGTGCGGGTCTTCAACGCCGCCAGCGGGTCGCTGCCGTCCGGCTGCGCGAACTGCATCGCCCAGCGCTGCGCGTTGTCGAGCGGCGGGCCGCCCTGGTTCGGTCCGAAGTAGAAGACCACCAGCTCGCCGTCGCCGGCAGCGCCGGGAACCCGGTATTGCGCCCGGCGCATCGGGTTGGCGGGCGGCTCGGCGACCCAGCTCGCCGGGGCGTCCCAGATCAGGCCGGCCGCACCGAGACCGCCCTGGGGGTCGACCGGCGGCAGCGCGATGCCGGAGCCGGCCATACTTCCAGGCATCCCGCCAGGCATTCCACCCGGCATTCCACCTCCCATGCCGCCTGCCGGCGGATGGCCGGGCGGCAGCGCCACCGACGGATGTCCCGCCGGCAGCTCGCCGGCCGGCGCCTCCGGGGGCCCCCGGCTCGGCCGGGGCGCCGGGCGCGGTCTGGCTCGCCGCCGCGGTCTCCTGTGGGGCGTTCTGTACGTTGAGCTGCGGTTCCTTGCTGCAGGCCGCCGCGGTCAGCGCGGTCGACAGGATCGCCGCAGTCAACGCGGTCCGTCCGAAAGCTCTGTTCTTGATTTCCATATTCGGGTTCCCCCTCCTGCCCCGAAGATAGCAAGGGGCACCCGTGCGGCCGGCCACCCCAAGGGTCGGGGAGCGCGCCCCTGGCCCAAAAAAAAGACGGGCCGTGCAGCACGCACGGCCCGTGGTGGAGCGGAAGTGGAGGCTAGAACTTGTAGGTGACCATGAAGTAGCCGATGGTCGCCTTGTACGCCGGATCCCTGTAGTAGCCGCTCAGGTAGCTCGCGGTGGCCTGCGCGGCGCCGGTGAGTGGCGTCGCGGGCAGGATGTAGCTGTAGGGATCGAACTGGATGTCGTCGAACGTCACGTCCTCGTAGGCCAGGCCGACCGTCAGGCCGAGATTGGCCCGGAGGTCGTAGGTGCCCTTGCAGTTGAGGGCCAAACGCTCGTTGTTGCCGTAGTTGGAGATCGGAACCAGAGTCGTCGGCAGCGCCGTCGCGCCGGCCAGGCCGTCGAAGTCGACGGTGCCGGTGCTGCGGTTCCACGAGGCGGCGCCGACGATCATCAGCTGCTTCATCGCCGGCCAGTCGAAGCCGAGGCCGACGGCCTCGAACTTGTCTCCGACGTCGGTGAACACGGTGTAGTTGATGGCGCCGGTGGTGTTGTTGCGGGCGAGAAGCCGGGCGTCGGTCGTGGTCTCCTCGTAGTCGACGTAGGCCTTGACCCTGAAGCCGTCGCTCTCGCCGAAGCCGGCGGAGAGGTAGATCTCGTTGCGGTCGTCGGCCGTGCGTCCGGCCGGCGAATCGTTGTAGTCGTTCTGCTTGTAGTAGTACTCGAACCCGAAGTCGAGCCGGGCGGAGGGGGTGTAGTCGAGGGCGACCTTGTAGACGTCGCGCTTCAGGTTGGCGACGTCGAAGCTCCAGACCGTGTTCGGCAGCGCCGGAGCGAGGAAGTTCGAGCTGCGCTCGAGGTGAATGTACTTGACGCTCGCCACCAGCGTGTCGAGCCCGGTGTTGCGCCACTCGAGGGAGAAGCGTTTGTCCTTGGAGGAGTCCGAGTCCGGGTGAAACTCCCGGTCCGTCTTCTGTTCGTCATAGCTCGCGTTGATGCGGTTGGTGCGCGTCGGCCGCCAGCCGACCTCGCCGCCCACTCCGGAGCGCTCGTAGGCGAACGGCTCGTTCTCGCACAGACGCGGTCCGGTCGCGGTTCCCGGCGTACCGGTGCCGCCGACGACACCGACGCAACCGAGCGCGTTGGTTGCCGGGATGAAGCCGGAGAAGATGACCTGAGAGGACTTGTTCTCCCTCTTGAAGTCGTTGGCCCACAGCCTGAAGTCGACCGTCTCGGTCGGCGATCCGGACCACGACAGCGCCCAGGTTTCGTAGTCGATCTTGCCCTTGAACGTTCCGGGCGTGGCGAGGAACGGCGCGGTCGATTGCGCGGTGGCGCTGCCGATCAGCTGCGAAGTGCCCATGGCCTCGTCGCTGGTGGTCTCGCTCGCGGTGTAGCGCACCGCCAGGTTCGAGTTGAGCGGCAGCTGCTTCACCACGCCGTTGAACGCCAGGCGCGTCATCTCGCTGTCGGCTGCCAGGTAGCTGGTGTCGATGCCGAGGTTGCCGCTGGTCGCCGGCGGGTTGTTGTTGCCGAAGTAGCCGTTGGTCCAGGTGAGCAGCCGGTCGTTGTTGTCGAACTTGCTGTCGAGGTAGCTCAGCGCGAAGTGCAGCCGCTTCGAGGAATAACCCCCTTCGAGGGAGAGATTGCGGGTGGAATAGTCGACCGGAATGCCGAGGTCGACGAAGCCGTTGCTCGAACCGGTGCCCTGCGGGTAAGCCTGAAGCTTCGTGCCGTCGAAGCTGATCTCGCCGGCGTCGACCCGCGCATACCAGGGCGAGCCGAGGGAGATCTCGAACATGGCGGCGTCATTGCGCCGCTGGTAGGCCAGGTCGTAGGTATTCCAGGTCGACGGATCGAGGCTCGGCAGCGCCGCCCGCTGGGTGGTCGTTCCGGCGCCGCTGTACGGTGTCCTGGCGTCGGTGGTGAAGTAGTGCTCGAGGCTGTCGCTCGACAACTGATACTTGAACATTCCGTACGAGCCGCCGCGCAGGTCGATGTACTGGTCCGTCCGCCCGAGGTTCTCGGCGAACAGGTCGAGGTGGTAGGACTGGCTGCGGCCCTTGAGATCGAGCAGCGAGAGCAGACCGCTGGTCAGGTCGCGATACTCGCGCATCTTGCCCTCGTCGACCGTGCCGGAGGTATCGACGAATTGACCGCCGAGGCCGGCGGTACCACTCCAGTTGAAGACACTGTCTTGCGCATACAACGCCGGCCCGGCGACGAGCAGGCTCGCGATCAGGGTGGCTGAGATTCTGGTTGTCATGTTCATCCCCTTACCGTATGAGGAACTGGCCGCGCGAGGCCGGAGCGTTGCTGCCGTGAATCAGCTGGTGGCAGTTGACGCAGGCACGGGCGTCGAAGCGGCTCGCCCGCGCCTCGTCGGCGCCGCCGACGGCAAAGCTGGAGCCGTAGGCATACTGGCCGTGGCCGCTGCCGTGGCAGTCCTGGCAGAGCTGCGGCACCTTGACGGTGAGGAGCTTGGGAACGTTCGAGCCGTGCGAGTTGTGGCAGCTCAAGCAGTTCTCCTCGACCGGCAGATGCGCCCAGACGAACGGGCCGCGCTTGTCGGCGTGGCAGCCCCAGCAGAGCTGGTTGGTCGATTCGTTCTTCACCATCGCGGGCGACAGCGCGCCGTGCGGGTTGTGGCAGTCCGAACAGGCCACCTTGCCCTCGAGGATCGGATGGTGCGAGTTCTTGTTCAGCTGCGCGCGGATCGACTTGTGGCACTCGCCGCAGGTCTCGTACTGGAGCTTGCGCTGGGTGGTCAGGTAGGGAGTGATCGCCGGGTCGCTCACCTTGCCGTGAATGCTGTGGCAGTCGCTGCAGGCGACGTCGTTCTTGCGGTGCTTGCCCGAATCCCAGAAAGCCAGCTGGCGGTTGCCGTCGTGGCACGACAGGCAGACGGCACTCTTCTCCGGCGCCAGCATGCTCTTGTCATTGAAGAGGTGGGTGGGCTTCGCGGCGTCGGGGTCGTCGAGGTGCGCGGCGACCTCGCCGTGACAGGTCTGGCAGACCGCTCCCGTGGCGTCGAGCTTCGCGCCGTGCTTCGAAAGCGCGAACGCTTTGACGGTCTCTTCGTGACAGTCGGCGCAGACCGGCAGCGTCGCCGCTTGCGCCTGGATCGGGCCCGGCATCGCCAGCCAGAAAGCTCCGGCGCAGGCGATCCCGAACGACCAAAGCCACCTCTGTTGCCTCATCATGACTTTCCCCCTCCTGCTGGAGCCGAACGGGCACCGGCGCTGCGAGCCCATTCATGAACAAAGTGCCGCCCCGTCCCGGGCGTCTTCCGGGGTGTCGCGAGAAGGCCGAAAAGCTTACTGGTCCTTCCGGCACGCGGATTCGCGGACACACCGAATTTCGTACTATTCCAACACAGGTCAGGTCGTTTTCATCCGTAGTTACCACCCAGATCCGCAGGTCTCGCGGGCGGGGCGACCCACCCGATCGGGCGGCACGAGACCCGAGGCGGGCGAACAGCCCGACAGGGTGGCGAAAGGCGGCGCGCTTGGTACGATGATGCCTCCATGCACGGACGCCGGCTGGGCATCTCCGCGGGACTCTTCTTCCTGTCGCTCTGTGGCTCGCCCATCGTGATGCGCCCGCTCGCGGCGCAGGAGAGCTGCCAGAGCGCCCAGTGCCACGCCACTCTCGTCCAGGGGAGCGCCGTGCACGAAGCGGCCGAAAGCTGCGACAACTGTCACGCGGCGACGGCGACGCCGCATCCGCAGAAGGGCCAGGCGACCTTCAAGCTCCTCGACGCCCAACCGGCCCTGTGCACCGGCTGCCACGATGCGCTGGCTGCGGCACCGGCGAAGTCCGAGGTCCATGAAGCGCTCGCCGACGGCTGCACGACCTGCCACTCGCCGCACGCTTCGAACACCGCCCACCTGTTGTTGAAGCCGCAGAAAGAGCTCTGCGCCGACTGCCACTCGGAGCCCGGCGCGGTCGCCTTCCCGCACGGCCCGGTCGAAGCGGGTGACTGCACCGCCTGCCACACGCCGCACAGCTCCGACACCAAGCCGCTCCTCGCCAGGAAGGGCGATGCACTCTGCGTCGACTGTCATTCCGACATCAGCGACCTCCTGGCGGCGAAGAAGGTGAAGCACCCGGCGCTCGACGACGGCTGCACCTCCTGCCACCAGCCGCACGGCGGGGCGCACCCGAAGCTCCTCGCCGAGGAGGGTCCGGCGCTCTGCTTCCAGTGCCACGACGACGTCGCCACGAAGGTCCAGAAGTCGCCGGTCGTGCACGCCGCGCTCGCCTCGGCCAAGGGCTGCGCCGCCTGCCACTCGCCGCACGCCGCTGACGAGAAGGGGCTTCTGCTCCAGCCGCAGAAGGAGACCTGTCTCGGCTGCCACGAAAAGATCGTGACGGCGGCGATGACGGTCGTCCACGGTCCGATCCGCGACGGCTCCTGCACCGCCTGCCATGAGCCGCACGGCGGCACGCAGCCGAAGCTGCTCGTCGACTCGTTCCCGGCGACCGCCTACGTGCCGTACACCGACACCGCCTACGCGCTGTGCTTCAAGTGCCACGAGCGGGATCTGCTCAAGTACCCGGACACCTCGTTCGCCACCGGCTTCCGCGACGGCGAGAGGAACCTGCACTTCCTGCACGTCAACAACGCGCAGAAGGGCCGCAGCTGCGCCCTCTGCCACAGCCTCCACGGCGGGACCAACGACGTCCTGATCGCCGACAGCGTGGCGTTCGGCAGCTGGAAACTGCCGCTCAAGTTCGTCAAGACCGACAGCGGCGGCTCCTGCGCTCCCGGCTGCCACCGCCCGGCGGTCTACGACCGCAAGAGCCCCGGCAAGAAGCCGTAGAAAGACGGTTCACAGAAGCTTCGTGACCATTCGTTCGGGGTCTTGCGCTCGGGACCCGGTTGCCGCTCGCCAAGCCTCTGCTCGGGTCCTGTCTGGCCCGCTTCCCATAGGTGCTCGCAGCTGCGGAAGCGCGCTCCGCGCCTATTGGAGCCCTCGGTCCAGCCACCCCTCGTCGGAACAGTGACGACGAGAAGCTTCTTGCCTCGCGGCGCGTCTGGCGCTCGGGATCCGAAGTAGCGACCACGCCTCAGTAGGAGCCCATTTGGATCCCGAGCTGCCGGAGTGCCCCCACCACGGAGCCGGCCCCAAGATCCCGAGTGGCCGGAGACCGCGACCACCAACGCCTCGCAGGCGAGCGTCCAATGACGCTGCGAAGCGTGGCGGGAACGCACGGACGGCGGTGCTAAGCTGACGGCGGAGATCCAGCCATGAGCCGAACGCTGCCGTTCAACGCGATCATCGAACGCGATGGCGTGGGCTACACCGCCCTGTGCCCGGAGTTGGATGTCGCTTCGCAGGGTTCCACCGTCGAAGAAGCGCGCGCCAACCTGATCGAGGCGATCGAGCTCCTGCTCGAGACCGCCGAGCCGGCGGAGATCGAGTCGCGGCTGCAGCGCGAGGTCTTCGTCACCCGCCTCGAGGTCGCGGTTGGGTAAGCTCCGGGTCCTCTCCGGACCCGACGTCATCAGGATTCTCGAGCAGCACGGCTTTTCCAGGGTCCGCCAACGCGGCAGCCATGTCTCGCTGCAGCTGCGGGCGGCCGGCACCACCCGCACGGTGATCGTTCCGCTGCATGCGGAGCTCGGCGTCGGCACCCTGTTGTCGATCCTGCGGCAGTCGGGGCTCTCCCGCGAGCTCTTCGAAGTCGGCTAGATCCGCAGGAACTCGATCGCCACGACCACCGGCGCCCGCGGGCGAGCTGTCAAGAGCCTCCGCCCGGGGTCCTGTCTGGCCCGCTTCCCATAGGTGCTCGCGCTGAGGAAGCGCGCTGCGCGCCTATGGGAGCCCTCGGTCCAGCCACCCCTCGTCGGGAGACCCGAGAGAGAAGCTCTTCGTTCCGCTAGGGCGCTCTGGCGCTCGGGATCCAAAGTGGGCGACCACGCCTCAAGTAGGAGCCCATTTTGGATCCCGAGTGCCGGAGTGCCCCCACCACAGGAGCCGGCCCCAAGATCCCGAGTGCCGGAGACCGCCGACCACCGACGCCGGAGGGCGAGGCTGTCAACAACGCGGCGAAACGCGGCAGGGGACACATAGCGGCTGAGGAGACCGCTGCTCGCTCCCCCCGTCGAGTGGCCGCAATGTGTCCCCAAAGGCCGGCGGCTGCGCTCCCGGTTCAGGGATACGACGTCGCGGTGTGCGTCACGCCGTGGCAGACCAGGGTGCAACTCCCCGACCTCGAGCCGGTGTCCTTGAAGACGGGGAAGGTGGCGCCTTCGACCGGCGCGACGATGTTGGTGTCGAAGTTGATCAGGTGGGTGTGGTCGCCGGTCGGCTGGAAAGCCTCGTTGCCGCTCGCGGCGACGCCGTGCGGATCGTGACAGGCGGAGCACGGCGCGCCGGCGGCCAAGTGCCCGCTGTGGCCGCCACCCGAGGGCGTGGTGCGGAAGGCGCGGGTGCGCGAAGCTGCGATCGGCGAGGATGCTGGTGCGCTCGTGGCAGCGGTAGCACAGGGCGTAGCTCTCGTAGCTCTCGCCGGCGCCGTCGACCGTCTCGTAGCGCTCTTTCAGGATCGGCGCGAAATCCGAGCCGTGCGGACCGCGCGCGCCGCCCTCGTCGTCGGCATGGCACGAGGTGCAGCCGATCTGGTCGGAGGCGGTCATGCGCGGCGAAAGCGACGACGGCAGGCTCGGTACGTCGACGCTGCGCCCGATCTCGACCACCGGGTGGAACGACGCATTGTTGGCGTCGAAGTCGAGCCGCGTGTTGGTGCTCCCGACGACCCGCGGCACGTACTGGGAGTCGGGCGTGTTGTCGCCGTGACAGCGGAAGCAGATCTCGTACTCGTAGGTCGCAGGGAAGACCTTGGCGCCGTTCCTGTCGACCCCGGGCACGCCCCGCAGGGCGCCCGAGACGTACGGCAACTCTGCTTGCTGATCGTTCGCGACGTGCGGATTGTGGCAGTCGGAGCAGCCGACGCTCGCGAGATCGGCGCGCGATCCGGAGCCGAGGCCGCGCGAAAACCCGGCCGGGAGGCTCGTCGACTCGGGATGAGCGGAGAGCTTGCTCACCTGCCGCCCGATGTCAGCGCGGACAGGACTGGCACGCAGGCCTTCGATGGTGGCGTTGCGGGCAGCGCCGAGATGCGGCGGTACGGGCGGCTGCGAAGAATGGCAGGTCGTGCAGGAGAACGGAGCCGGCGGATCCTCGGTGAAGTTGAGCAGTTGCTCCGCGGTCGCGGCGAAGTGCGGCGTGTGGCAGGTTTCGCAACCCCACTCGGCGAGCTCGTACCAGTTCGGCCAGGTCTTCGGCGGGCGCGGCAGGATCCCGACGATCACGTAGGTGGAGGTTGCGTGGGCGGAGCCCGGCCACTCGGTCAGTGTGTGGCAGGTGATGCAGAGGGCGGAGAAGCGGTTGTCCTTGACCAGGAACCTGCCGAATTCGTCGTTGTGCGGATCGTGGCAGGTCGAGCAGTGCACCTCGTCGGCGCCGCCGAAGACGAGCTCTTCCGGAGGCGACGGCTGGAGTTCGACGTTGGGCAACGAGGCGCTGTAGGAAAACGAGACCGGATGATGTCCCGAAAGATCGAGGCCGAAGTCGGAGAGGCTACCGGGCGGAAGCGTGCTGCTCCCGCTCATCGCGATGCCGCCGGGCGGGTTGAGCACCGCCCCCATGGCGACCGTGCCGTCGTGGCAGGTGAGGCAGAGCTTGGTCGAGCCGGAGGGCTGCGGGAGAACGCCGGCGCCGAGCGTCGGGCTGGCGTAGACCGTGTAGATCTGCGGCTCGAGCTCGCGGTTCCACAGCGGCGAGTCGGGGGCGGCGTTGTGCGGCGTGTGGCAGAAGATGCAGATGCGGGTCTCGCCCTGGGCCTGGATCGGTCCCGGACCGCTCACCGAGAGGTTGTGTTTGGTGTAGAGCATGCCGCCCGCGGTCTGGGCCGGTAGCGAAGCGACTCCCAACAGAGCCTGCGAGACCGCAGGCCAGAGACAAGGACGCGAAACGGCGCGTGCGCCGTTCAGGAACCGCTGGCGACATAACCCTCCTGAACCCGGAAGACCTGCACCCGCCGGTTGTAGGTGTCGGCGACGTAGAGCTCGCCGCCGGTGCTCATGAAGACCCCTGACGGGAGCCAGAACTCGCCGGGCGCGGTCCCGCGGCGGCCGAGGGTGAGCAGAAAGCGCCCCGCGCGGTCGAACAGCTGCACGTTGTCGAAGATGCTGTCGGCGACGTAGAGCACGCCGTCGCGATCGGCGGCCACCCCCTTCGGCATCGCCAGGTCGCCCGAGCCGTCGCCGTGCCGGCCGAAGACGCCGAGCGGAGTGCCGCGCTCGTCGAAGGCGCTGATGCGGAAGTTGAGCGTGTCGGTGACGAACAGCGTCCCGACGCCGGCGCGATGTCCGCGCGGAAGATGTGGGTCGGGAAGTTGAAGCTCTCGACCCCTTCGCCGCGCCCGCCGAAGGAGAGCTCGAGTTTTCCGTCGGTGTGCAGGCCATAGACCCGGTGCGCCAGGGTGTCGACAACGTAGAGGAGCTGCGTTTGCGGGCTCCAAGCGAGGCCGGTGGGGCGCTGCCACGGGGTCTCTCCGGCAGCGCGCGTGCTCCACAGGAGCTCGCCCTGCGCACCGAAAGCGAACAGCCGGCCAGCCGAATCGGTCAGATAGAGCCGCGACGCGTCGTCGAACGCCAGACCGACCGGCGAGACGATCGGCGACTTCGGGTCGCCGGTCAACTGGAGATACTTGCCGGAGGCGGCGCCGGCCTTGCCTGCTTCCGGCAGGTAGAGATGGACGCAGCGCCGACCCATGTCGGCGACCGCGATCCGGCCGTCGGCACCGACCGCGACCGCTACCGGCAGGACGAAAGCGTTGCGGTCGGCGCTCTCCTTGCCGGCGACGAGCCGGCGCAGGGAGCTCCCGGCGTTCGCCTTGGCGGTGAAGCCGGTGAGCGACCGGACATAGGTGAGCTTCGCCGGGTTGGGCGGGAACGGCCACTGCAGCGCCACCTGCGCCGGCTCGACGCGCGGTGTGAAGCTGGTGGCGCTGCACCCGGCGACCAGCGCCGCCAGCGCCAGGCCTGCACAGGCAGAGGTCGTCGAGATCGTGCGCTGGCGCCGGCTCATCGCACTCAGCCTAGAACAGGTCGCGGCGCAGCCGCAGGTAGTAGAGGCGCCGGGTGCGGCCGCTGACCACGATGCCGTGCGCCGTCGGCCTCGGAGTCATAGATCGTGGCGCCGGCGGAGAGATCGGTCCGGCCGAATTTCCAGGAGAGCGTGGCGTTCAGCGAGTGCGGCGCGCGAGTCGTAGAGGGCGTGGGTCTCGGAGTAGGAGCCGCCGACCGAGACCAGGAGCCGCCGCCGGAAGAGGTGTTGCTGCAGGTCAACGGCGGCCATGTCGGTGGTCTGGACGAGGGCCACGCGCGGCTCGCCGGGCAGGCTCGAGCGTCCCTCGGGAAAATCCCACCGGCGGTGCGAGGCGGTGGCGTGCAGCCGGGTGGAGCGCGAAAGAGTGCCGTTGTACTGCAGCTCGCCCATCCACATCGAGTACGGATTCGTCTCCCAGTCGACGCTGCGCCACTCGCCGCGCCCGCGCAGGTCGCCCCAGCGGAAGAGCAGGCCGGCGGTCGTCGTCGTCGAGTCGGGGACAGCTCCCGGATAGAGGCCGGAGCGCACCTCCGATGTCACGGTCGAGTAGCTCGCGTAGGGCGTCAGCCGGTCGTCGAAGAGCTGCACGCTGCCGTTGAAGCTGCTGTAGCGCGAAGAGAGGGCGAAGCCGCCGTCGGCGAGCGAGTACGAGGCCGCGAAGTCGTAGGTCCCGGGCAAAGTGAACTGCGGCGGCAGCGAGAGGATCTGGACCTCGAGCGCATTGGCAAGGTTGGAGAGCAGATAGTGCACCCCTTCGGCAAGCTGGACGGTCTCGAACGGCGAGACCGGCGAGCGCACGAAGAGGACGACCGAGTCCGGTTCGACGTTCTCCTGCAGGAGGGTGAACGAACCCGGGACCGCGATGCCGGCGTGGGGCTCGTTCACCACGTCGGTCTGGCCGGAGCTCTCGAGGTCGTTGCGGCCGAAGCTCGATCCGAGGAGCAACCGGCCGTGCGGAATCGACTTGTCGTAGGAAAAGGCGAGGAGGTGAGAGGTCGAGCTCGAGTCGCCGCCCTGCGAGTCCTGCAGGTTGCGACTGAGGGTGTAGCTGCTGGTGAGGCTCTCGAAGAGCTCGTGCGAGAGCATCGCCGAGAAGTCGCGGGAGCGGCTCGAAAGCGAATCGCTGCGGCCCGGGGTGGCCGGAAAGCGGTTGTCGCGCTGCTGGTAGCGAGAGTAGAGCTCGCCGCGGAAGTGGAGCGGCAGATCGACGTCGAAGCGCTCCAGCCAGAGGAACTGGTCGCTCTCGAAGTGACCCGAATGAGGATCGTCCTGCTCGAGGCGGGTCGAGCTCAGGTTCGAGCTCAGCCGGTAGCGTCCGAAGGCGAGGAGGTTGCCGAGCAGCGCCTCGCGCATCGTTCCCTCGAGTCCGGTCGAGCGGTCGAAGCGCGAGGGGTTGTAGGCCCCCGTCACCGAAAGATGGTCACCGTCCTCGTACTGCCGGAAGTACTCGCCGTCCATCCCCAACCGCTCGACGTTGGAGTGGATCTCGCCGGAAGTCAGCGTGTCGTCGCTGTAACGCGCGTGCGCGAAGTACGGCTTCCGGCGGTAGCGGAAGTCGGCCCCCTGGTTGGTGGCGATGCTGTTCTCGCGGCTGGCGTAGCGCTCGGTGAAGAGCGGCTCGTAGCGCCGGGCGAAGAGATTCAGGTTGTACGGATGCTCGGGCAGGAGGTGGAGGTTGAAGTCGTACTCGAAACCGTCGTCCGGCCGCCACTCCTTGGAGGGCGCGAGCGTCGAGTCGTAGCGCTCCTGCGACAGCAGGCCGGTGACCGCGGCGCGATAGAGCAGGAAGCGCGGATGATAGACGTAGCCGTTCGAGAACAGAGTGAGCTTCTCCCTGAAGAAGGTGTCGCTCCAGACCGAGGTGCGGTCGGCGTACCGGTTCTCCTCCTCCTCGAAGAGCCCGTCGACCTCGAGATAGGCGCCGTTGTCGAGCGTCCGCGGCAGGAAGTCGGTCCACGAGGCGAACAGCGCGCCGGTCGAAAGAAGGGCGAGCAGACCGGCGCCGAGCAGCGCGGCCCGGAAGGGTCTGGGCACGGCAGGTTCGGGCCCTGCGGCACCGGAGGGGGAGCGCACGGTCGTCACATCCCCTCGCGCAGCAGGTGCCTGCGGTCGGACATGTGGGCTTCGTGGCAATCGGTGCAGTTGGCGGCCTCTCCCGCGTGCGCGTCGACCCCATCGGGGCCTGGGGCGACGGAGAGGGCGGCGCGGTCGTGACACGAGAGGCAGAAGCCGTCCGAGGCGGAGACCAGGAGGAAGCGGTTCGCCGAGCGGTGCGGATCGTGGCAAACGGTGCAGCCGCCCGAAGCGAGTGGACCGTGGACGTAGGCCTTGGCCTCGCCCAGTTCATGGCAGCGGACGCAGAGCTGCTCAACCGGAGCGACCAGGGCGTTGGTCGCCTGCGAGTCGTGACAGCTGTCGCAGAGCTTGGCGGCGAACGGTCCGTGCTCGCCGGGGCGGACAAGCTGCCGGCCGACGGCCGCCTGGACTTCCGGGGTCGCCGAGACGGCCGCCTCCGGCTCGGGGACACCGTCGAAGAAGAAGCTCAGAACCCGATGATGCTTGGCCGTGCTGCAGCCTGCGGAAAGCGCGGCCACCGCGCCGAGAGCCACGGCGCCTGCGGCCAGGAGGGCGAACCTTCCCCTCCCGGCGCCGGGATGCGAGCGCTGCCTCATCCGCGGAGGCCTGGTCGCGAGGGCTTCAGTGGCTCTCCGGCTTTCCGGGGGGCGGCGTCGCGCTCTCCGCCTTCTCACGCTCGATCTTCTCGATCTCCTTGCGGCGCCGCTCCTCGATCTGCTGCCGCAGCTCGTCCTCGGTCGGGTAGTGCTTGCCCTTCTCCTGCCCGTAACCGTAGACGCTCAACTTGCGCTCGCCGAACTGGCTGGTGACCAGCACCAGATATTCGATCTCGAACTCGGGCGCGGCATAGGTGCGGAAGTAGGCGATGTTCTGGTCGTCGATCGCCACCTTGGCGGGCAGCATGAGCCCGCCCGGACCGAGACCGGCGTCGCCGAAAAACATCAGGAGGCGCCCCTCGGGACTGAAGATCTGCACATTGTTGAACGCCGCGTCGACAGCGTAGAGCCGGCCTTCGCGGTCGATCGCCGTGCCCTTCGGGCGCGCGAAGTGCCCCGGAGTGTCGCCGACCTTGCCGATCGTCGACAGGAAGTGCCCGTCGCGGTCGAACTTGACCACCTGGAAGCGGCCGATGTCGGTGACGTAGAGGTCGCCCTGCGGATCGAAGGCGAGGTTCGTCGGCCGGTCGAGCCGGTCGGCCGGGTCGCCCTTGTCGCCGATCGTCTTCAGCAGCTCGCCGCTCGCCTTGTCGAACACCTTCACCAGGCCGTTGGCGTTGTCGGCGACGTAGAGCCGGTCGCCGAAAGGCACCGCGTCGACCGGCTTCCACGACCCCGGCTCGCCGATGGCGCGCAGGTAGGCGTCGCTGCGATCGAAGACCACGACCTGGCCGCGCACCGGATCGGCGACGTACTTGGTGCCGTCAGCCTCGATGCTGATGTTGACCGGCTGGGTGAGCCGCCCCGGCCCGACCGCGCCGGCCATCGAGGAGAAGAGCTTCTTCTCGAGGTCGAGGACGATCACCGTGGTGTTGGTGTCGCAGACGTAGATCTTGCCGTCGTACATGGCGACGCCGTAAGGCTTGTCGAGCTCGAGGTTGAGCTTCTCGCCGACCACGAAACGGTTGAAGCCGCTCTGCTCCTCGATGTCCTTGAGGCCGTTGAAGGCGGTCAGATACTGCAGGCGCGGCAGGGACGGTGGCGGCGGAAAGTAGACCGCCGGTTCGCGCTTCACCGGCGGCGTCGCGCAGGCTGTGGTCATCAGGACGAGCAGGGTGAGCAGCGGCACCAGCGCGGGCGCAAGTGCCATGAGGAGTCTTCGGGTGCCTGCAAGGCGCGAGCGTGTGGTCATGACTCCGTTCCAGGTGCCGGGGTCGAGTGCTCCGCAGGCCGGCACGACGCGATCCTACGGCAGCGCGCGTTCGCAGGTGCCACCCGGCGGTGTGGGGCCCGCTTGGGCAGCGGTATGCCGCCCGCGGCGGCGGGCTGGAGAGAACAGAAGGAGCCCGTCTCCCGGGCCCCCGGTTTCACCGCGATCGCCATCAGACGGCTTCCTGTAAAGGCACAGCGCCGTCGCCCATCATCTGCCAGGCTGGGCACAGCTCGAGGTTGCGGTCGCTCTGCCGTTGCGTCTATTGAGCCGACTGGAAGTTCAGTCCGGATACGCTCGGACCGACCGGTTGGTTGTAGACCTGCGCGAACGTCAGACCGGCCTTGGTCGCCGTCACGTTGTAGGTGCCCGGCTTGAGGTTGGTCGCCGTGTAGTTGCCCAGCGCGTCGGTGGTGAGAATGCGGATCGTTATAGTGCCCAGCTTGATCCTCACGGTGGCGCCGGCAACCGGGACGTTGTTCAGCCGGCGGACGTTGCCGCTGATGCTGAAGGTGCTGAGGGTCACCGCCGGGCAGGTACGGACATTGGCCTGGCCGATGGTGTCGTACGCCGTCTGCCTGATCGTGACGGTCGCCGCGTTGAGGTAGGTGTGCGTGAAGACCGTGCCGATCAGGGAGTACGGAGGGGTGGTGTCGATGGCGCTCGAAATCGCGCTGCCGTCGCCCCAGTTCACCGTCACCTGCCTGACGCCGTTGGCGTCGGTCGAGTTGTCGGTCAGGCTGGCCGCCCAGGTGTTGGGGTTGATGATGCTGGCGCAGGCCGTACCGCCGGCAACCGGAGGGGGGTCGACCGCGAAGACCCGGATCGTCTTGGTGACCGACCCTTCGCTCACGCCGTACTCCTCGACCGTCAGTGTGACGTCGTAGGAGCCCGCGGCGGCGTACAGGTGCGTCGCCGTCGGGGTGCTGCTGGGGAGGCTGTTCGGCGACCCATCGCCCCAGTTCCAGACGAAGGCATCGCAGTTGGCGATGCTGCCGCTGCAGTTGGAGGCCGAGGCGTCGACGTTGAGCTGCAGGGTGTTGCCGGGCGTCAGGTTGTAACCGAAGCTGACGTACGGCTTGTCGTTGTGGATTCCCGCCGCCTTCACCGCGAGATCGGCCTTGGTGAAGTAGGCGGCGTTGTTCTTGATCGGGTTCATCGCCACCGGCTTGCCGACAACGCTGACGGTTGCGGCACCGGCCAGCGTGATCCAGGGGTCACGGTCCTTCGAGGCGATGTAGGTCTCGAAGTTGTCGTTCAGCTTGGTATGGCCCGGATTGTCGTCATAGTAGAGAGCGCCAGCGCCCTCGACTTCGATGCGCTGACCGATAGTCATCGACGCGGCGACACCGTTGGGAAGCCGGAGGTACTTGCCGGCCGACAGGGTGCAGAGGCTCGACGTCGAGCTCCACGTTCCGAATGCCGCGGCGCAGGCTGCCGAGTTCACAGCGGGGACGGTGCACTTGGTGGTGGGAGCCCAGGTGCCGCCGGCTTCGGCGCAACTGGTGTTGCTCTCGGCCGGAGACTCGTCCCAGAACTTCGTATAGACGCTGCCGGTGGTCTCGACGTTGGCAACGCCGCCGCCGTGACACTTGCCGCAGGCGCTGTCGAGGTCGACCCAGACCGCGCTCGGGTAGATACCGTCGGGCGCCGTGTTGGCGTTGACGTTTCCGACCATCGCGGTGGCCGGCTTGGTGGAGTAGGTCGGATCGACGTTGATGCGGAAGAGATGCTCACCCGCCGGCAGATGGCAGATGACGCAGGCTTCCATCGGGTCGGTATCCATCTCCGCGAGCGGCGTTCCGGCCCCACCCGAATGGATCAAGCGGGAGAGATCCTTGTTGTGGCACTCGGTGCACTCTTCGGCGAACGGCTTCTCGCCGGCGACGACGCTGGTGTGGACGTCGTGACAGCCGGTGCAGCCGTTGCCGGTGCCGGCGGCTTCGCCCTCGGTCATGAAGAAGCTCTTGTACTCACCGGTCATGGCGTAGTTGAACTTGCCGGTGGGGACCTGGGCGAACGTGCCGGTGAACTTCGCATGCGGGCTGTTCAGGAACTGGTTCGAGTGCGGATGGCTGATGAAGCCCACCGAGCCGTGGTACGGGCCGACCTTGATCGCGGTCGCCGGGTTGGTGGCGTCCATCGGCACTCCACTGGCTTCCTGACGGTGGCAGTTCATGCACAGGCTGGTGATGACCATGCCGCGGTTGGAACGGGTTCCGGTCCAGCGGCCACCGGCGTCCTCACAGCGGATAATTTCGGTCGCCGCCGCCCACTGAGCGCCGTTCGTCTTGCAGGAGACCGCGTCGCCGTAGAGCGGATTGTTGCAGACACCGCCGATCGAGCACTGGTCGTTCGACCAGATCGCACCCGCCGTCTCGCAGTTCGTCTGGGTGGTGAAGGTGTTGATCGAGCAGCGCCCGCCGTACCAGACTTTGCCGGCGCCTTCGCAGGTCGCCTGCGTGGTCCTGGTTGCATCGCCGATGCAGCCGGTGCCGTTCCACGTGTTGCCGGCGACGCCGAGACAGCGGGCCTGGGTGTTCCACTGCGTCCAGGTGTGGGTCGACGTCCAGGTTGCGCCCGCCAGATAGCACGACAGGAAGGTCGTATAGAGCACATTGCTGCAGGAGCCGGGCGCCGTGCAGGCGCCGGAGGTCGTGAGCAGCGGATTGCTGCAGACGCCGGCATGGCTGCAGGCCGTCAGCCAGTCGGCGCCGCTGGCGTTGCAGGTCGCGAGGCTGCCCCAGTCGGGATTCGTGCAGTAGCCGCCACCCGCCTCGGGTACGGTCATGTCGCTGTGGTGCGTCGAGCGGCCGCTCGGTGCGGTCATCGGCGGGACACCGCCGTTGGTGAGGTTGTCGACCGCCGAACCGTGGCAGCGGGTGCAGGAGATGCCCCAGACGTCCCAGGAGGCCATCTTGGTGTCGTAGGGCGCGCCGGGAGCGAGGTTGACCTGGCCGGCGAGCGCATCACTGACGCCGTCCCAGACGATGCTGGCGATGCCGCTGCCGCCGACCGCCTGGTTCGAGCCGGCAGGCGCCTCGGCAAGGAACGACTTGTGGGGCTCCTTGTTGGTCTGCAGCACCGTGTCCGCGGTCCAGCCGGTGGTGTGGCAGCGGGCGCAGGAGTAGGAGACCTTCGGCGAATCCGGCGTCGTCGCGGTGTTGGCGACGTCGTGATAGACGGCGCGCGGATAGGCGGCGAGCCAGTCGGCGTAGATCCAGTAGAGGCTGCGCGGATTCGGGCTGCCGACCGGGCCGATGTCGACCGTGCCGAGCGCCCAGTTGAAGTCTCTGGCCGCTGTCGGTGCCGAGATAGATCGTCGGGTTCCAGACGCCGCCGTTCTCGAAGCAGATCTCCTCGTCCGTCGCCGCCGGGTAGCCGGTGCAGGCGAACGGCGGGCCACCCCAGGGCATCGGAGCGGTCACCTTGCGCGACATGTTCTTGTGACCCATGTAGATGGTGTCTTCGGTGTCACGCACGCGCGGGCCGTTGTACTGCGTCACCTTGTTGTGGCAGCGCAGGCACTGGTCGCCGGCACCGATGTTGACCGTGGGCGCCCCGTTGAGGAGCGGCGGATCGTAGCTGCCGGCAGGCGGCATCAACCAGGCGCCGGTGCAGGTGCCGGCGGTGAGCCAGGTGCCTTGATGCAGGGCGCAGGCGACGTTGTTGCGGTCGTCGTCCAGCATGACGATCGAGCAGACGCCGGTGCCGGCATTCCACTTGCGGTCGATCGCCGCTTGGCAGGTTTCCCGGGTGGTGTGGATCAGGTCGTTGCAGACGCCGCCGATCGTCCAGCTCATGGTCGGAGAGACGCAGCTCGCCAGAGGGACGTTGAGCCGCAGCGCGACGCAATCGGGACGCGTCGTCTGGGTGAGGTCGACGGGGCAGGTGCCCTGGGCCGGGAGATCCCAGCCGCCGGCAGAGTTCGGAAGCGCGCCGTCGGCGAGCAGCCGAATCTGAATCTGGGCGCCGGCCATGCCTGGGCCGAACAACACGAGGGCAGTGAGAGCGAGCAGCGCGAAGAGTCGGGTGTTCTCGGGAATGCGTTTCGCGATCTGGTTCATGTCCGTTGCTCCTCCTGCGAGATCGTGCGCCCTCGTGCGTGCTTCACGGCTTCCCTGGGAGAGCAAGCTTCGTGCCCTGAGACATGCGCGCGCCGGGTGCCGTCGATGGGAGCACAGTGTGGAAGCGCCGCGACTACCCAAAAGGGCGGCACTCGCAGGAGGCGCCGCAGCGAGAAACAGAAGGGGCCCGGTCTCCCGGGCCCCGAGTTCGACAGCGATCGGCGATCGCCGAAGAGGGCGATCGCCGCAAGACGCTTGCAGGTTACGGCGTGGTGTAGTCACCCTTCATGTGGCAGGTGAGGCAGAGCTCGGAGTTGCGATCGCTGCGCCAGAGGAGGCTCTCGCCGCTGTTGCCGGTGTTGTGGACCGAGTGGCAGGAGGCGCACTCGAGCTGGGTGTTGCCGGTGCCGTAGAGGTGGTCGCGCACCGTGTCGGTGGCGGTGAAGGAAACGGCATCGGCGCTGGCGATTTCGGTATCGACGGCCTGCACGTCGTCGTAGTTGAAGCCGATCGGGTGATGGTTCTGCATGTTGTTGTCGAGCCCGACGGTGTAGGAGTTGCTGATCGTGGCGCCGCCGCTGCTGCGCGACCGCAGGGGCTGGTCGGTGTTGCCGTAGGAGTTCACCGCCACGCTGCCGTCATGGCAGCTCATGCAGAGGAGCGAGACGCTGCCCATCTCCATGCCGTTCTGGATCGCCTGCGAGGCCTTGGCGCCGGTGGTCGGGGCGCCGGGGCCGTTCCAGTACATGCTGTAGACGAAGTTGCCGGTGAGCTCGTGGTTCCACAGCGGCAGGTAGTCATAGGCATCCGGTGCCATCGGCCCGGTGCCGCCCGGCGCGCCCAGATTGGCGGGGCTGAGGCGATACGTGTTGTGGGGCGCATGGCAGAAGATGCAGATGCGGTTCAACTGCGTCGGGCTGCTGCCGAAGTCCGGCGGCAGCGCGGTGTAGTTCATGCCGTTGTGGGCGGTGCCGAGATCGTGCACGGTGTCGTTGATGCCGGCGCCCGGGGTGTACGCCGGGGGATCGAAGGCCTGGACGGTCGTGGCGAAGGAGAGCCCGAGGACGAGGGCCAGCAAGACGGTTGCGATCTTTCTCATGGTGCCTCCAGTAGATTCGTTGGTTCGCATGGTGTTTCTCGATTCAGATTGTGCAAGAGGAGGGCAGGCGGCCGGGGCCGCCTGCCGCCCTCGGGTCTCTTATTGAGCCGACTGGAAGTTCAGTCCGGGTGCGCTCGGACCGACCAGTTGGTTGTACACCTGTGCGAACGTCAGACCGGTCTTGGTCGCCGTCACGTTGTAGGTGCCCGGCTTGAGGTTGCTCGCCGTGTAGTTGCCCAGCGCGTTGGTGGTGAGGGTGCGAATGGTCGTCGTTCCCAGCTTGATCCTCACGATGGCGCCGGCGACCGGCGCGTTGTTCAGCCGGCGGACGTTGCCGCTGATCGTGAAGGCGCTGAGGGTCACCGCCGGGCAGGTAAGGACATTGGACTGGCCGATGGTGTCGTACGCCGTCTGCTTGATGGTCACGGTCGCCGGATTGAGATACGTGTGCGAGAAGACCGTGCCGATCAGGGAGTACGGAGGGGTGTTGTCGGTGGCGCTCGAGATCGCGCCGCCGTCGCCCCACTTCACCGTTACCTGCTTGACGCCGTTGTTGTCCGTGGAGGCATCCGTGAGGCTCGCTACCCAGGTGTTGGGGTTGATGATGCCGACACAGTTCGTCAAGTTGCCGGCAACCGGAGGAGCGTCGACGGCGAAGATCTTGATGAGCTTCGTCACCGAACCTTCACTGACGCCGTACTCTTCGACCGTCAACTTGACCGACTTGGTGCCCGCGGTGGCGTAGAGGTGCGTCGCCGTCGGGCCGTAGGTGGTGGTGGTCGTCGCGTCGTCCCACTCCCAGATGAACGCGTTGCAGTTCGCGATGCTGCCGCTGCAGTTGGAGGCCGAGGCGTCGACGTTGAGCTGCAGGGTGTTGCCGGGCGTCAGGTTGTAGCCGAAGTTGACGTACGGCTTGTCGTTGTGGATCCCCGCTGCCTTCACCGCCAGATCAGCCTTGGTGAAGTAGGCGGCGTTGTTCTTGACCGGGTTCTGCGCCACCAGCGGCGTTGGTGACCGTCTTGGTGGCGCTTGCCGGCCAGCGTGACGACGTCGCCGGACGATCGAGAGCGACGTAGCTCTCGAAGTCCTCGTTGTTCTTGGGGTGGCCAATACCGTCGTCGTAGTAGACGGCACCAGCACCGGCGATCTCGATTCGCTGACCGACGGTGAAGTTCGCACCTTGGCCCGTGGCCACGGTAAGCGTCGCCGCGTTGGCGGCGATGCTGCCAGTGGTTTCGACGTTGGCGACGCCACCGCCGTGGCACTTGCCGCAGGCGCTGTCGAGGTCGACCCAGACCGCATCCGTGTAGCTTCCGTCGGCGGCCGTGTTGGCGTCGACGTTCGCAGTCAACGCGCCAGCCGGTTTCGTGGAGTAGCAGCGGATCGACGTTGATGCGGAAGAGATGCTCACCGGCCGGCATGTGGCAGATGACGCAGGCTTCCATCGGATCGGTCGCCATCTCTTCGAGCGGCGTTCCGACGCCACCCGAGTGGATCATGCTCGACAGGTCCTTGGCGTGGCACTCGGTGCACTCTTCGGCGAACGGCTTCTCGCCGGCGACGACGCTGGTGTGCACATCGTGGCAGCCGGTGCAGCCGTTGCCGGTCTTGGCAGCCTCGCCTTCCTCCATGAAGTAGCTGTCGTACTCCGCTGCCGTTCTTGCCGGTGGGGACCTGAGCGAAAGTGCCCGTGAACTTGGCGTGCGGGCTGTTCAGGAACTGGTTGGCGTGCGGATGGCTGACGAAACCGACCGAGCCGTGGTACGGCCCGACCTTGATCGCCGTCGCCGGGTTGGTGGCGTCCATCGGAACACCCGAGGCCTCCTGGCGATGGCAGTTCATGCAGAGCCCGGTGATGATCTGACCGCGGTTGGTCTTGCTGCCGGTGTAGTGGCCGCCCGCGTCTTCACAGCGGATGATGTCGGTCGCTGCCTTCCACTGCCGGACCAGGCCGGTGAGCGGACCGCTCACAACAGTACCGGTGCAGGTTCCGGAGGTCAGCATTGCCGGGTCGTTGCAGACGCCGGCGACCGTGCACGTAGCCCCCGTCGGAATGCTCCAGGTGCCGCCGGCCGTAGCGCAGAGCCCGGTGGTGTTGTTCGGCGTCCAGGTACCGGCGCCGAGGAAGCAGGTGCCGGAGGTCGTAAACGCCGGATTGCTGCAGGAGCCAGCAATGCTGCAGGCGTTCAGCCAGGCCGCGCCGGCTGCGTCGCACTGGGTCTGCGCCGTGAAGCGCGGATCGGTGCAGTAGCCGCCGGTGGCGCTGACGGTGGGGCCGGTGAGGTCGTTGTGGTGCGTCGACTGGCCGAGCGGCGCCGGGAACGGGGGCCCGCTGACCAGACTTCCCGCTACCGCAGTGCAGGTTGCCGGAAGGGAGGTGAAGGTATAGCTCGGGAAGGCCGTGCCCACCGGCTTCTCGCAGATCGCGAGGCCGACGTTCCAGGTTCCGCCACAGCCCGGTCCGGGCGAGGTGGAGTTGGTGGCGCGGGCGCAGGTAATCGCATCGGAGCAGGCCAGCGTGCAGGGGCCGCCCGACAGGTCGACTGCCGAGCTATGGCAGCGCGTGCAGGAGATGCCCCAGACGTCCCAGGAGGCCATCGTGGTGTTGTAGGGAGCTCCGGGGGCGAGGTTGACCTGACCGTCGACCGCATCCTGGCCGCCGATCCCAGACGATGCTCGCGGTAGTGGTGGGGTTTGAGCCAACGGGGGCCTGGGCGATGAACGACCGATGGGGCTCTTTGGTGACCTGCAGCGTGTTGTCCGCCGTCCAGCCGGTGGTGTGGCAGCGGGCGCAGGAGTAAGAGACGCCGGTGTTGAATACCCACTGGGCGCCGCCTCCCTCGCAGGCTGTCTGGGTGGAGTAGACCGGGTTCGTGCAGACCTTGAGGTGCTGGGTTCCGAGTGATAGATCGCCCGCGGATAGGCGGCGAGCCAGTCGGCGTAGATCCAGTAGAGGCTGCGCGGATTCGGGCTGCCGACCGGGCCGATGTCGACCGTGCCGAGCGCCCAGTTGAAGTCCTGGCCGCTGTCGGTGCCGAGATAGATCGTCGGGTTCCAGACGCCGCCGTTCTCGAAGCAGATCTCCTCGTCCGTCGCCGCCGGGTAGCCGGTGCAGGCGAACGGCGGGCCACCCCAGGGCATCGGAGCGGTCACCTTGCGCGACATGTTCTTGTGACCCATGTAGATGGTGTCTTCGGTGTCACGCACGCGCGGGCCGTTGTACTGCGTCACCTTGTTGTGGCAGCGCAGGCACTGGTCGCCGGCGCCAGCGGCCGATCCTGCTGCCGCAGTCAGGACGGGCGGACTGTAGGAGCCGCCGGTCGGCATCACCCAGGCGCCCATGCAGGTGCCTGTGGTCGCCCAGGTGCCGTTGTGCATCATGCAGACGACATCGTTGCGGTCGTCGCCCGCCATGACGATCGCGCAGGTGTTGGTGCCGGTCGGGGCTGCATTCCAGAGCCGGTCCGGCTTGCCGTTGCAGAGCTCCTCGGTGGTCGCGAGCGTGTCGTTGCAGACGCCGCCCGTCGTCCAACCGTAGTTCGGCGCGACGCAACTCCCTTGCGCGATGTTCAGCCGCAGCGCGACGCACTCGGGGCGGGTCGTCTGGGTGGGGTCCGCCGGGCAGGTGCCCTGCGCCGGAAGATTCCAGCCGCCGGCCGCATTTGGAATCGCGCCGTCGCCGAGATAGGTGATCTGCGCGCCGGCCATGCCGGTGCCCAGGAGCATGAGAGCTGTGAGAGCGAGCGCCGTACAGAGTCCGGTGCTCTGGAGAATCTTCTTCGCAATTTGGTTCATGTCTTTCGCTCCTCCTACGAGTTCGTGAGTGCTCGTGCGTTGCTTCACGGCTTCCCTAAGAGCAAGCCTCGTGCCTTGCGACGCTAACGTTCTGAAGGCACTCGATTGCCGCACGGTGTGGGGGCAGATCTCCTACCCCGTAGGGCGGCACGTTTCCCACCCGGCAACTTTTCGCTTCGCGCGCGACACCGCTGAGTGGCGTTCCTCGACCCGCCCGCGATCGCGAGAGCAGGGGCGTTTGCGGGCTCGCGGAGAGATTTCGCCCGTCGGCGGCGCGGGGTGGGGAGCCTGAGGGAGAGGGCGGAGAAGTTCACCCAGGAGGTGCGGACTCGTGCGCTGAGGAGTTGGGTGTAGTTCCCCAGTTCCGGGGAAATTTCCCCACCCACACAAAGGTGTAGGAACCGCGGAACGCAGGCGAAGTAGAATCCCGCCGTGGTCCAAACTCGCGCGTTTCGACGCCGCCTGTTGCTCGGCGGAATGGTGGTCCTGCTGGCGGTCGCCT
Source organism: Thermoanaerobaculia bacterium (assembly GCA_963788175.1). Classification (GTDB taxonomy): domain Bacteria; phylum Acidobacteriota; class Thermoanaerobaculia; order Multivoradales; family JAGPDF01; genus JAGPDF01. The sequence goes on along the minus strand of CAWBFZ010000007.1, from coordinate 214,339 downwards.
GCGGCCGCGATTCGTCGCCGCCGCAGCTCTCGGTGCAGACGCGGCCGAGCGCGCCGAGCGACGTCAGCACGCCGCCGCACGTCGTCGCCTTCGATCCGCCGCTCGGCGCGACCAACGTCGATCCGGCGCGCACCGTGCTCGCGGTGACCTTCGATCGCGCGATGGATCGCGAGGGCTGGGCGTGGGTGATCGAGGACAAGTCGACGGCGCCCGACATCGGCGAATCGACCTGGGACGCCGAGGTGCGCACCAACTCCGCGCCGGTGCGCCTCGAGCCCGGCAAGACCTACGTCGTGTGGATCAACTCGCCGCAGTATTCGTACTTCAAGGACCCGCAGGGCAGGACCGCGACGCCGGTGCGCTGGAGCTTTACGACCCGCGCTGCTGCGGCGCCGTCGTCACGCTGAGGCGCGGTCCGGCCGCCGCGCCGCCGAGCGCCGCCGCGAGCAGCGCTTCGAGCGCCGAGCGCAGCTCGGTGCGCGCCGCCGGCTTCTTCAGGAAGGCGGCATAGCCGTCGCCCGGCTCGAGGCCGAGCGCGCTGCCGTCGGTGTCGATGCACGACTCGTAGAGCACCGGAATCGGCGGCACGTGCGCGGCGCAGCGATGCTGGAAGTCGCGCCAGGGGAGGCGCGCCGGCGGCAGGCTGACGACGGCGGCATCGGGGGCGTTCGGACCATCGGCGGCGAGGAGCGCCTCGGCTTCGTGCAGACTCTGCGCGGACGCGATCTCCACGTCCGTCGGGAAACTCGTGACGGACCAGCCACTGCAGAATGAGACTCTGATCGACCACCAGCAGGCGCACAGGAACACCCCTCGGCAGAGGTGCCCGTGCAAAGGCTGTTCCACAAAATCGGCCGGTCGAGGACCGGGCGTCTACTCGGCGGCAGGCTCGCCGAACTTCTTCAGCCGGTGGCGCAGCTGGTCGCGGGTCACGCCGAGGAGCTCCGCGGCGCGCGTCTGGTTGTCGCCAGCGGCGCGCATCGCCCGCGCCACCATCTCGCGCTCCATCTCCTCGAGTGGCACGACGCCCTCGCCCATTCCTGCCGGCCCGCCTGACCCTCCGGAGCCTGCGGGACCGCCGACCGCCGTCGACGCGCCGGTCGCAGCCTCGGTCCCGCCGGCCGGACCCCAGTCGAGAATCAGCGAGCGCAAGGTGATCTGCGGACCGCGCTCGAGCACCATGGCGCGCTCGACGACGTTCCGGAGCTCGCGCACGTTCCCTGGCCAGGAGTAGGCGAGGAGACGGTTCTCGGACTCGCGGTCGAAGCCGTCGAAGCGCCGGCCGAGCTTGGGCTGCAGCGTCGCCAGGAAATGGCGGGCGAGCGGCAGGATGTCCTCGGGGCGCTCGGCGAGCGCCACGACGTAGATCGGGAAGACGTTCAGGCGGTAGAAGAGGTCGTTGCGGAAGCTCTTGTCGCGCACCATCCCCTGCAGGTCGCGGTTGGTGAGCGCGATCACCCGCACGTCGGCGGTGATCTCGCGCGTCCCGCCGACCCGGCGGAAGCGGCGCTCCTCGAGGAAGTGCAGGAGCTTCGCCTGCAGGTCGAGGCGGAGCTCGCCGATCTCGTCGAGCACCACGGTGCCGCCCTCGGCGAGCTCGAAGACGCCGCGCTTGGTGCTCTTGGCGTCGGTGAACGCCCCCTTCTCGTGGCCGAAGAGCTCGCTCTCGAGGAGGTTCTCCGGAATCGTCGCGCAGCTGACTTCGATGAACGGCCGCGCGCGCCGCGGCGAGGCGGAGTGGATGTAGCGCGCGACGACGTTCTTGCCCGAGCCGCTCTCGCCCTGGATCAGGATGCTCGCCACCTCCGAGGCCGCGACCTGTTCGGCGGTCTCGATGACCTCGCGGAACTTCGGCGAGTCGGCGATCACCGTCTGCGCGAGATGGCGCTCGCGGCTCTGGCGCGACGCCTGGGCCTCGAGCTGGTCGCCGCGCACCGCGAGAGAGCGCTGCACCAACGCCACCAGGTCGGCCTGGTCGACCGGTTTCGAGAGGAAGTCGAGGGCGCCGAGCTTCATGGCGCGCACCGCCTCGCCGACCTGGCCGAGCGCGGTCATCACGATGACCACGCTGCCTTCGAGGCGCTCGCGGTTGGCCTCGTAGAAGTCGAGGCCGTGGCCGTCGGGGAGGCCGAGGTCGAGCAGCACGACGTCGGGTTGGCGGCTCTCGAGATGGGCGACCGCCGAGGCGAGGTCGGGCGCCGCGAGCACCGTGTGTCCGGCGCGCTTCAACTGCTGCTCGAGCGCCCAGCGCAGGAGCTTTTCGTCTTCGACCAGCAGGATCAGGGCCATCGTTCAGTTCGCCTCGCCATCCGGAGAAGCCCGGTTCGTATCGTTCCTGTCGTTGGCATCGTCCTCATCGGTTGGATTCGGTTCCGCCGGCAGAATCACCAGGAACGAGGTCCCCGTGCCGAGCTCGGAGGTGACCTCGATGCGGCCGCCGTGCTGCTCGACGAGGCTCTTCGAGATCGCGAGTCCGAGTCCGGTGCCGGTGAACTTGGTGGTGAAGAACGGCTCGAAGACGCTCGCCAGCTGATCGGCAGCGATCCCCGGGCCGTTGTCCTCGACCGCGACGACGACCGCCGCTTCGGCGGGGAAGCCGCTCGCGCGCACCGTGATCCGGCCGCCTCCTTCCTGCATCGCCTCGGCGGCGTTCTGGATCAGGTTGACCAACACCTGGCGGATCTTCGCCGCGTCGAGCTGCAGCGCGGGGAGATCCGCCGCCGCCTCGGTGACGAGCTCGACCTTCTGGCGGCGCAGCGACGGCCGCAGGAGCTCCGAGGTCTCGCCGAGGAGCTTGGCGAAATCGGTGCGGGCGAGGCGCAGTGGCGCCGGGCGGCCCGATTCGAGCAGGCGATAGAGGATGACGTTGACGCGCTTCAACTCGGCGAGCATCTCCTCGTAGATGCGCACCGTCTCGCTGTCGCGCAGACTCGTCGCGCAGCACCTCGAGCGCCCCCTGGATGCCGGCGAGCGGGTTCTTGATCTCGTGCGCCAGGCCGGCGGCGAGCTGGCCGAGGCTCGCCAGCTGATCGACGTGCGCCAGGCGGACGGCGACGTCGGCCTCGCGCTGGCGCTGCCGGGAGAGGAGCTCGCGCAGGCCGCGGTGGACCTCGGCGGCGACCGGATCGAGCGGCAACGCCGAGCGCGCGGCAAGCCCGGTCGTGCCGCCCGCGGCGGTGGCGCGGAGCTCCTCGCCGAGCCGCGCGGCCGAGCGCCGCACCGTCCACTGGACGAAGATCGCCACCCCGGCGATGAGCGTCACCCAGGCCGCCGAGGAGCCAGCCGATGCGCCAGCGCATGAGGGTGCGGATCTCGCGCAACGGATCGGTGAAGTCGATGCGCATCGCGGCGGCGCCGCGGGTCGAGCCGGCCTCGTGACAGCGCGAGCACGAGACCCCGGCGTTCAACCGGACGAGGCCGCGGACCCACTGGCGCGACTGGGCGTCGGTCTCGATCCAGGTCTCGGCGCGCGCGCTCTCGTCGGCGAGAAACTGCCGCACGCGCTCCTGCTCGGCGCGGTCGAGCGACAGATTGGACGAACCGAGCGGCGTGCCGTCCCGACGGTAGAGGCGCAGTCCGATCGGGTGATTCTCGGCCAGCGTGCGGGCGAAGGTGTGCGGATTCCTGGCGCCGGAGTGGGCCACCTCGGCCGGCGAGAGCAGCGGCATGTTGCGCACCGCCTCGTCGAGCTGGAAGCGGGCGGCGGTCGCCGCCGCCTGGGTGTAGGCGCGCTCGAGGAGCGCGAAAGTGCCGAAATACAGCGCGGCGAAGGCGGTGAGGTGAATCGGCACCAGGAGGCCCCAGAAGCGCACCCTGGTGGGCGCCAGCGCCAGACGCGCGAACGGCCGATCGCTGGCCCGCCGGGCCGGTAGTGGGGCCGGTGCCGGGGCCGGTGCCGGCGCCGGGGCAGGGGCTGGAGCGGGAGCCGTGGGGCGAGGCGGGGACATCGCCCCGCACTATACCGATCCCGAACCCCGCCGGGCCCTCCTCTGCGGCTGGGGCCCGGTCGCACCCACCCCACCCCCCCGAGACCCGAGAGCCGGCCCTGCTCGCGCGGGTGGGAGCGATCGGGGGGCCGATGCGAGATCATCGTCGGCGGGGGGAGGCCGGTCTCTCGGGCTCCCAGGGGAGAACGCCATGAAACTCTGGATCGAGCGACTCGGTTCGCTCAAGCTGACCGTTGTGCTCCTGCTGGTGGTCGGGGTCGTCCTCGCCGTCGGCACGATCTTCGAATCGCTGCGCGGCGCCGAGGCGGCGCGCGCCGTCTACTACGCACCCTGGTTCTTCGCGCTCGAGGGACTCTTCGGGCTGAATCTCCTGGCGGCGCTCATCGTCCGCTGGCCGCGCAACCGCTGGCGGATCGGCTTCGCCCTCACCCACACCTCGATGCTGCTGATCCTCATCGGGGCGCTCATGACCGTGATGTTCAAGGTCGAGGGCCGGCTGCCGATCTGGGAGGGGCAGTCCTCCGACGTCGTCTTCCAGGGCGACAAGGAGGGCGACCTGCCGCCGCTCACCCTGCCGTTCAAGGTGCGGCTCGACGCGTTCGAGATCGACACCTACCACGGCACGCAGCGCCCGGCGATGTTCCGCAGCCGAGTGGTGGTCGAGCCCGCCGCCGGCCGGCGCCGAGATCGCCCGGGGTGATCGAGATGAACCGGCCGATGTCGCACGGCGGCTACACCTTCTTCCAGTCGAGCTATCAGATCCAGGGCGGACGCGAGATGACCATCCTCTCGGTCGCGAAGGATCCGGGGCAGACCGTCGTCTTCGTCGGCTACACCCTGCTGGTCATCGGCATGATCGTCGTCTTCTTCACCCGCCTCGCGCAGCAGCGCATGAACGACGCCCTGCTGGCGGAGGCCGCGGCGAGGGGGGGCGTCAATCCGGGTACCAAGCCGGGCAATGGCAAGCTCGCCGGCGTATCGGAGCCAGCGGAGCCAGCGGCGCCACCGGAGCCACCGGAGCCAGCCTGCTGCTGCTCGCCGGCCTGACGAGCGGACTGGTCGTCGCGCCCGCGCCAGCCGGCGCCGCGCTGGTGCCGGAGCCGGCGCAGCTCGAGGCGCTCGCCGCCGTGCCGGTGCAGTTCGACGGTCGCACGATGCCGTTCGACACCCAGGCGCGCAACGCCGTCTGGACGGTCACCCGGATGCGTTCCTGGCCCGGCGTTCCCCCGGTCGCCATGGTCGCCGGCTGGGTGATCGATCCGCAGGGCTGGCAGAACGAGCCGATCATCCGGCTGCGCAGCGACGTCGCCGCGGTCGCGGGGATGCCCGCCGGGACCACCTTCGCGTCGTTCCGCGACCTGGTCTCGCGGCCGGCGCTGATCGAAGCGTTGAGCGCCGCCGAGGAGCGCGCGCAGCGCGACGAGAAGGGGCCGAAGCTCGACGAGCATCTGGTCGAGCTCTCGGACCGCCTCACCACCCTGCAGGGCTACTTCCGCGGCGACATGCTGCGCATCGAGCCGGCTGCCGAGCGGCAGGCGGCCTGGGGTGCCGTCCGGCCGCCCTCCGCCGCGGCGCTCCTCGCCGCCGCCGAGCAGATCCGCGGCCGCGCCCCGGCGCACTATCCGACCCGCGAGGCCATCGCCCGCGAGCTCCGCTACACCCGCGTGCACTCCTCCCAGCTCGCCTGGTGGCTGCTCGTCCCGGCGGCGCTCGCCGCCGGCTTCACCCTCACCCGCGACCGCAAACTGCTCCTGTGGATCGCGCGTGTCGGCATCCTCGGCGGTTTCGCGGTGATGACCTGGGGGATCGCCCAGCGCTGGCTGGTCGCGGGGCGCATTCCGGCCTCGAACATGTACGAGTCGATGCTCTTTCTGGCCTGGGGCGTCGGGCTCTTCGCGGTGATCTCGCTCGCGCTCGCGCAACCGCATCCTGATCTTCAACTCGGCGGCGATGTCGGCGCTCGCCATGGTCCTCGTCGATCGCCTGCCGATGGACCCGTTCATCCACCCGATGCAGCCGGTCCTCTCGGGCACGCCGTGGCTCGCGATCCACGTGCCGATCATCATGGTGAGCTACGCCACGCTCGCCATCGTGACGCTCTTCGCCCACGTCGTCGTCGCGGTGGAGATCTTCGCCCCCCAGCGCCGCGAGATGGCGCGCCGCTGGAGCCAGCTCGCCTACTGGTACATCCACGTCGGCTCGATCCTGCTCATCGCCGGCATCCTGACCGGGTCGATCTGGGCCGCCTCGTCGTGGGGCCGCTACTGGGGATGGGATCCGAAGGAGGTCTGGTCGCTGGTGGCGTTCCTCGCCTACATGGCGATCCTGCACGCCCGCTTCGACAAGCAGATCGAGGACTTCGGCGTCGCCGTCGGCTCGATCGCCGCGTTCTGGATGATCCTCATGACCTACCTCGGGGTGAACTACGTGCTCGCCGCCGGGCTGCACTCCTACGGCTTCGGAAGCTCGAACCTGGTGACCATCATGGCGGTCATCGCCGGGATCGAGGTCCTCTTCCTCGGCGCCGGCTGGATGGCCGTGCGGCGGCGCCTGCGCGCTGCTTGACGCGCTGATCCGGCGCTAGCCGGAGGGGGCCGCGACGACGACGTCGCGCGTCGCGGCCTCCGGTTCGACGAAGGCGAGGAGGGCGTCGCCCTCCGGCCTCGAGCGCCCGCAGGTCCCTCTTCAGGAGCTTCCCGAACGGCGTGAGCGCGAGCGTCGCCGTCTTCTTCTTGCGCTCGACCTTGAAGGTCCCGGCGACGAAGCCGTCGATGAGAAAGGTCGCCGGGACCTGCAGGTTCTTCGTCACCAGCCGCGGTCGATGCGCGTCGGCGACGATGCGGCGGCGATCGTCGTGGCCGAGGACGAGGTTGTCGTACTCGGGAAGGAAGCGCACCGGTGCCGGCGTCTCCTCCTCCGGGCGCGGCGCGTCGGGGAGATCGAAGAGCTCTCGTCCGCGTGCGTCGCGGAAGGTCGCGAGCTCGCCGCGCAGCGCCTCGAAGGTCGCGCGCAGGCCGCCGATGCCGGACCAGTTCTGCGCGTCGGCGATGCTCGCCGGCCCGAACGCCGCGAGATAGCGCCGCACGAGCGCCGGCAGTCCCGCCTTCCCGGTCGGGAATCTCCGGCCCAACCATTGCTCTGCGAGCGCGAAGTCGGCGGCGGCGGGGAAGCCCCAGGTCGAGTCGTCCGGCACCTGCACCAGCGGCAGATGGGTGCGCACGGCGTAACCCATGGCGCGCTCGTCGGCGACCGGGAAGCGCGTCGCGAGGTGAGCGCGGGCGGCTTCGAAGGTCGCCGGCTTGGCGGCGAAGAAGCCTCGAGCCTCGGCGAGCAGCTGCTCCATGTCGAAGCTCTTCCACGCGCCCGCGCAGGACGCTCTGCATGCCGCGCGAGAGCATCGGCTGCAGGCTGCCGCGAAAGGCGCAGGAGATCGTCGGCGGTGAGCAGGTGCAGGGTGCCGCGCCAGGCCGTGGCGCGCACGACCCGGCGTGCGTGGAGCGCCGCGGTGAGCGCCGCGCGCTCGAAGCCGGCGAGACGCGTCCAGAGTCCGAGGTAGGGCGGCCGCGGAATCTGCGCCTGCATCCCGGCGAGCCGCGCCACCGCCTCCTCGACCGGCACCGTCGCGCTCGAGCAGCATCTGCCGCGCGAGCGTCGCCCGGTTGAGCGCCCGGAGCGAGAGCTGCGGTGCGCCGGCGGTCGCGAGCGGCTTCGAACTGGATCGAGGGGGCATCCGGAGGAGAAGAAAAGGATCGGTAAGGGAAGGCTCGGCCGTCAGGCTCGAGGTAGCCCGTCGCCGGGCCGAGCTCGAGAGTGCTCACGGAACCGTGGCCGACCAGGCGCCGCTGTTGCCGCTGGTGAAGCCGTCGGCGAAGATCGAGATTGCCGGTGCAGGCGCCCGGGATCTGGGTGTGGGTGACGGCGATGTCGTCGACGTACCAGCCTTCGCCGGTCTTGGGAGCTATCCGTACCATAGCGCCAGGCGAGGCGAACGCTCTGGCCGGCATAGGCCGAGAGATCGATCGTCCGTTGCTGCCAGGTGGCGAGCTGGGTCGTTCGCGCTCGAGAACGCCGGCGTGCCGTTGGCGAGTGCCGTGCGCAGGTGTTGTCCCGTGTGACTGATCTGGTCGGGATAGCCCGGCGGATTCGGCGTGAGGCGGGTCCAGGTGGCGCCGCCGTTGGTCGAGATCTCGACGATGCCGCCGTCCCAGCCGGCCTCGATATCCCAGATCGTCCAGAACGAGAGCTGCGAGCTCTGGGCCGCGGTGAGGGTCAGCGGCATCTCGAGCGTGATGCAGACGTTGTTGGCCTCGATCGAGTAGAAGCTGTGGGTGCCGGTGCGCTTGCGGGCCGACGACAGGTGCCAGCCGGCGTGCTCGGGCGCGAGCGGCTCCGGGCCGGCGAGGCGTCCGGCGTCGCTCGACGTCAGGGTGTCGAGCGGCGGATCGCCGGGCTCGGCGCCGGTCGCGAACGTGCCGTCGAGCGCCGGACCGGTCGCGGTCGCGCCCGAGATGCACGATGTTCGACGTCTTCGTTGCCGCTCGCGGCGTCGACCGCGCGCACGACGTAGAAGCTCGGCGTCAGCGACGGCGCACCGGTATCGACATAGGCGAGTCCCGCGACGCCCTGCGCGATGCGGTTGCCGGCCGAGGGGACGAAGCTGTCGGTGGCGCCGCGGTAGACCGAGTAGGTCGCCGGGCCGCCGCAGTAGACCGTGCCCGCCGGCCAGGCGAGATCGACCGCGCAGGAGGCCGTGCCCTGATTCGTCGCGCTGGCGATGCCGGCGAAGGCGGGCGGCGCGGTGCAGCTGCCGGTGGTCGACGCTTCGACGCAGGCCGAAGCCGCCGAGCCGCAGATGCCGGTCGCGTCGCGCTCCTGGATGCGATAGCCGTAGGTGACGACGCCGGAGGCCGTGAGGTCGTCGTAGGCTCGGCGACGTGAGGCCGCTCGGCGATCGTCTCGAAGGTCCCGCCGCAGCCACCGAGCGCACGCTGGACCTTGAAAGTCGCCGCCGGCGCGCCGCTCGCCGGTCCAGTCGAGGTCGATGCGGTGGTCGCCGTTCGGGCGCGACTGAAGCCGGCCGGTGCGGCGGGCGCGGTGCAGAGGTTCGTCGGACGCAGGATGAAGAGACCCTGCTCGATGTGGGACACCGGGATATTGCCGCTCTCGAAGAACGGATAGTTGTTCCAGGTGCCGTCGAAATCGTCGTCGTTGTTGGCCGGGAAGAGGTCGAAGTAGCCGACTTCGGTGAGCTGCGCCTGCGCGAGATCGGTGAGCGCGAGGATGCGCAGGCCCGAGGTGTAGTTCGATTCGAAGACGAAGTTGGCGCGCACGTAGAGGTTGTGATCGATCGCCGGGGTGGCATGGCTGAAATAGCCGTTGCCGCCGGCGAGCACGAGGTTGTCGAGATCGAGAGCGTCGAAGATGTAGGTGCGCGTCGGCGTGACGCCGTTCTCTCGTCGAGCTCGTCGTTGAGCAGGATGTAGCGATGGTCGTCGGTGAACCAGGCCTGGTGGCTGTAGCCGACTGCTGTTGTAGTGCAGGCTGTCGAGTCGCACCGGCGCGGCGTGGTTGGTGACGTCGACGATGTCGAGGTTGTGCGCCGAGCCGCGCGCGGCGAGGCAGATCTCGTGGCCGGTGTAGGCGGTGTCGGGGCCGTGGTAGACGAAGCACTGGTTCTCGTGGATGTAGCCGCCGTCGTTGTAGCAGGCGACGAACTGCGGGCTCGTCGGGTTGGCGAGATTCACGATGTGCATGCCGGTGCCGCAGGTGTTGCTGCCCACGAGGTAGGCGTAGCCGGTCTCTTTGGTGATCGAAATGGTGTGGGTGTTCGTGACGCCGGCGTAGTGCGCCGTCTCGGCGAAGGTCACCGGGGGCGCGGCGACGTCGCGCAGCTGCGTCAGGTCGAAGACCTGCATGCCGTGCGCGCCGCCGTTGTCCACCACGACGTAGGCGTGGTCGGCGTACTCGCGGACGTCGCGCCAGGTCGAGACGATGCCGTTGTGGCTCGGGAGCTTGCCGGCGTAGAGCGGATTCTCCGGGATCGGTGATGTCGATGAAGGCGGTGCCGTTGTTGAGCCCGAGGAGCACCCACTCGTGGCCGGTCAGCGGGATCGGTCCAGCCCCAGAGACTGTTGGTCTTGACGGTGCGCCGCCGTCGTGCCGAAGGTGGCGTGGGTCATGAACTCCACGAGGTCGATGTTGCTGCACGGATAGACGCCGCCCGCCATGCCGCCGACGCAGGCCTGGACGTGCTCGGGAACGAGCGGCGCCGGCTCGGCGCCGGCCGGTGCGAGCTCGGTGGAGACGTGTCTCGAGGTAGGCGGCATCCGCCGCCGGCGGCTCGTCGGCCCGAAGGCGCGCCGGAGGCCGGCACCAGGCAGAGAGCCCCGACGCAGAAAGCGAGCGGGAGCGAACGAATTGCGGGTCGGCATCGCGCAGGGTCTCCGGCGGTGCGAGCGGTTGGGAAAGGCGGCAGGCTAGCAGAAGCGCCTGGGGGCGGAATGTCCGCTCCCACAGCTCCTCCCCTGCGCCCGGAGACCCCCGGGCACGGTTATACTCGATCGCATGCCGCCGCCGCTCGTCCTCGGCATCGAAACCAGCTGCGACGACACCGCCTGCGCGGTGGTCGACGGCGAGGGGCGGGTGCTCGCCTCGGTGGTTTCGAGCCAGCTCGCGGTGCACCGGCCGTATGGCGGCGTCGTGCCCGAGCTCGCCTCGCGCGAGCAGCTCGCCAACTGGCCGGCGGTCTACGCAGAGACCCTGGCGCGCGCCGGGGTGACGATCGACGACGTCGGCGCGATCGCCGCGACCTCGGGCCCGGGGCTCATCGGGTCGCTCCTCGTCGGGCTGTCGCTCGGGCGCGCCATGGCCTGGGCGCGCGGTCTGCCGTTCTTCGCCGTGCATCACCTCGAAGGGCATCTCTACTCGCCCTGGCTCACCACCGACGGGAGCTCCCGCGGCGCCCTTCCCCGAGCGCTTCGTGGGGCTCGTCGTCTCGGGCGGGCACACCAGCCTCTATCGCGTCGTCCACCGCGAGGCGGCGACGGGTCCGGACGACCATCCGCTCCTCGCCGAGACCCGCGACGACGCCTTCGGCGAGGCGTTCGACAAGTTCGGCAAGCGCCTGGGCCTGCCCTACCCGCAGGGGCCGCTACTCGACCAACTGGCGGAGCGCGGCGACGCCGCCGCGGCGCCGGTCGCGCGCCTCGTCGGCACGGAGGAGCTCTTCTTCTCCTACTCCGGGCCTCAAGACCCAGGCGGTCAACGCGCTCGAGAAGCTCGAAGCCGGCGGCCTCCGCATGCCGCCGACGGCGCTGTTCACCGAGGCAACCCGCAGCCGCCCTCGACGCGATTCCGCAGCCGTTGCTCGACCTCGCCGCCGGCTTCCGGGACTCCGCGGTCCGCCAGATCCTCGACCGCCTCACCCGGCTCCATCGCCGGGAGCCGTTCGCGGAGCTCGCGGTCTCCGGCGGCGCGGCGGCGAACCGGCTGCTGCGCCGGCGGCTCCCGGAGTGGGCGGCAGAGCGCGGCGTGGCGCTGCGCCTCGTGCCGCTCGTCTACTCGGGCGACAACGCGGCGATGATCGCCTTCGCCGCCGTCGCCCGGCTCGCCCGGGGCGAGAGCGACGACCCGCTGCGTCGCGGAGGCGGCGAGCCGGCTGCCGCTCGGCGCATGAAGCAGCTCGTCCTTCATGAGGCGCCTGGTCGACCTCCTCTGGCTGCCGCTGAATGCGCTGCAGCTCCTGGCGACGCTGCTCTGGTCGGCGTTCTGGATCAGCGTGGCGCTGCGTCGTCGCGCTGGTCGGCCGGCGGCGTGGGCCGGCGCTCTGGCTGGCGCGCCATGTCTGGGCGCCGGGCATGGTCGCCATCGGGTTGTCGCGGCTGCGGGTCGTCGGGCGCGAGCGCCTCGACTTCCGGCGCGCCTGCTTCTTCGTCGCCAATCACCAGTCCTGGCTCGACATCCCGGTGCTCTTCGCCGCGGTGCCGGCGCCGCTCCATTTCCTCGCCAAGCAGGAGCTCGCGCGGGTGCCGTTCCTCGGCTGGTACATCGCCGGCGATGGGAATGGTCTTCGTCGATCGCAGCGACCGCCGGAAAGCGGTCGCCAGCGTCGACCGCGGCGGGCGAGCTGCTCGCCGCGGGCGGCAGCCTGGTCTCCTTCCCCGAAGGCACCCGCGTCCGCGCCGGGCGAGCTCGGGCGCTTCAAGAGCGGCGGCTTCGCGGCCGTGCTCGACTCCGGCGCGCGCGACATCGACGTCGTGCCGGTGGCGATCGTCGGGGCGGGACGGATCCTGCCGCGCGACGGCTTCAAGGTCCGGCCGGGACGGTCGAAGTGCGTTTCGGCACGCCGATCGCCGTCGCCGGCTTCGCGCACCGCGACCGCGCGGCGCTCGCCCGCCGCGCCGAGGAGGGGGTGGCCGCGCTCCTCGGGCTGCCCGCCCCTCCGGGTCCGGCCGCAGCCACGGTTGCCGCGAGCGCGACAGCGCCCAACGGGCGCACGGACTAAAATCGATCCGCTGCAAGCGACGCACTAAAAACGAATGCCGCTGGCGACAGGAGTTGACCGATGAGTATTGGCGAGAGACGAAGCGTGAGGCGTCCGGGCTCGCCCGGGGGCGCCGGGGTGATTGCGCTCGAGGCGGTGGCCTCGGCGGCGCTCTGCCTGGTGCTCGCGGGCGGCGCGCTCGCGCCGGCAGCGCTCGCGCGCGGAGGAGCTGCCGCCACGCTTTCGCGGCGCGGTCGCCGATTTTCTCGCCGGCAACTACAAGGAGTGTCAGATCGCCTTCGGCCGCGCCGCCGCCGAAGCGCCGCGGACCGGGCTGGCAGCGCGCGCCGCCTACGGCGCCGCCTGCTGCGCGGCGCTGCGCAACGACGCCGACGGCGGCTTCGAGGCGCTCGGTCTGGCGCTCGCCAACGGCTTCCGCGATCTCGAGCGCGCGCTCGTCGATCCCCGCCTCGAGACGCTGCGCGCCGACGCACGCTGGTTCCGCTTCGTCACCCTGACCGAGGAACGCCTGCAGGCGCACCAGAAAACGCTCGATCCCGACCTCCTGCGGCTCTATCTCGAACAGCGCCAGGAGCGCGGCGCGCCGCGCTCCGCCACCCTCGTCGAACGCGCCGTGGCGCGCCGCCGGGAGGCCTGGGCGCTGGTCGAACAGGGGCGCGTGAAGCAGGCCGACGATGCTTTCCACGCCGCCGCCTTGCTGGTCGAGAGCGACCGGCCGGCCGAGGTCGAGCGGGCTGCCGAGCTCGCGCGCCAGGCGCTCTCGCGCGACCCGGATCTGCTCGCCGCGACGCCGCTGGTCGCCACCGCGGTCGATCGCGGGCAGATGCTCATTGGAAAGCCGCAGAAGTTCGGCACGCAGTTGGTCGAGGTCGAGGGTAAGTGGCAGGTCTACGACGTCGATCCGGCGGTCACCGACGCGGAGCGCGCGGAATGGGGCCTGCCGCCGCTCGCCGACGCGCACGCTCGCGCCGCGGACTTGAACCGGACGCCGCCGGCGCCCGCGAACCCCGCGGCGTCGACGGAAGCGCCGCCGAAGCCCTGAGCGCGAGCGCTCCCGCCGAGAGGCTCAGCTCCAGCGGAAGAGCTTGAGCGCGCCGGCGAAGCCGATCAGGCCCCAGCCCAGGAGGATGGCGAGCTCGGGGACCTGCGAGGCGAGGGTCGCGCCCTCGAGCATGACGGCGCGCAGCGCGTCGTTGAGGGCGGTGAGCGGCAGCGCCTGGATGAACGGCTGCAGCGCCGCGGGAAAGCGCTCGTTCGAGAAGAAGACGCCGGAGAAGATCCACATCGGGAACATCACGAAGTTCATCAGCCCCGAGACGCCTTCGATCGTTCGCGGCCGCGCCGCGACCAGGAGCCCCAGGCCGACGAACGACAGCGCGCCGAGGACGCAGACCACGGCGACGGAGGCCGCCGGCCCGCGCATCGGGACATCGAGCGCCACGATGGCGAAACCGAGCAGGATCGAGACTTCGAGGGTCAGGAAGACGAGCCGCGCCAGGACCTGCGCCGCGAGCAGCTGCCAGCGCCGCATCGGCGAAGCGATGAAGAGCTTCAGGAGCTTCCCGGCGCGCTGCTGGACGAGCGAGAAGCCGATCGCCCACATGCCGGTGCCCATGAGGTTCATGCCGAGGAGCCCGGGGACCAGGAAGTCGATGTAGCGCGCGCCGCGCTCCTTCATCTCGAGCAGTTGCGGCTCGAAGCGGTCGGCCCTGCCGGCGGCCCGCTCGAGCGCCTGGTCGACCTCGAGGTGGGCGAGGCGGCTGTCGGGCCGGGTGGGATCGAACCAGTAGGTCGGCGGATCGCTCCCCAGCACCACCAGCGCGAGTCGCCCGGAGGCCAGGGCATGTTCGGCCTCGGAGCGCGTCAGGACCTGCGGCGCGAGGCTCCCGGCCTCGGCGAGCGCCGCCATCCGTACCTGGGCGAGCGGACTCTCCTCGATGCCGACCGGCAGCGGATCGGGCGGCCGGTTGCGGAAGGCGATGCCGAGGGCGATCGCCAGCAGCACGGGGAAGAAAAAGACCCAGAAGATCGCTTCGGGCTCGCGCAGGAACTCACGCAGCCGCGCGAGCGTCAGCTGGACGAGCGGCGAGGAGAGCGGCCCGCGGGCGCGCCAGGTCTTCATGCGGTCTTGGCCTCGTTGTCGTCGGCTTCGCCGGTCGTTCCCGTCGTTTCGCCCGCGCCGCTCGCCGATCCACCTTCGAGGGTTCGCCCGGTGAGGGTGATGAAGAGATCTTCGAGCGTGGCGTGATGGGTGGCCAGCCGGCGGGCCTCGATCCGGCCGGCCGCGAGGCGGGCGAGGAGCGGCGGCACCACCCGGTGGACCTCGCGCACCGTGAGCCGGATCGTCAGGCCATCGCGCCGGACCGCCTCGACCCCCGGGAGGTCGGCGAGGATCTCCGCCGGAATCTCGCGCTCGGTCGCGAGCTCGATGACGTGCTCGGCGCCGAGCGAAGCGACGAGCGCCGCGGGAGCGCCCTGGGCGAGAATCCGCCCGCGATCGATGATGGCGACCCGGTCGCAGAGCCGGGCCGCTTCCTCCATGTAGTGGGTGGTGAGGAGGACCGTGCGGCCGCGCGCCTTCAGCCCCGCGACGATCTCCCAGATCTGGCGGCGCGAAGCCGGGTCGAGCCCGGTGGTCGGTTCGTCGAGGAACAGCACCTCGGGGTCCCCAACCAGCGCGCAGGCGAGCGACAGGCGCTGCTTCTGGCCGCCGGAGAGCTCGCGCACGAACGCCCGCCGCTTCTCCTCGAGGCCGACGAGGGCCAGCGCTGCCGCCGGTTCGAGGCCGTCGCGGTAGAAGCTGCGGAAGAGCTCGGCGAGCTCCAGCACCCGGAGCTTCTCGGGAAAGCGGGTCTCCTGGAGCTGCACCCCGAGCCGCGCCCGGAGCGCCTGGCCGTCCCCCTGCCAGCGCTCTCCCAGGACCTCGAGGGTGCCGCCGTCGGGGGAGAGCAGGCCCTCGAAGAGCTCGACCGTGGTGGTCTTGCCGGCGCCGTTCGGACCGAGGAGGCCGAAGCACTCGCCGGAGTGCACCTCGAGGTCGAGGCCGTCGACCGCCACGAGGTCGGCGTAGCGCTTGACCAGGCCACGGCAGGCGAGCGCGGGGGCGGGGAGCGAATCGGAGGCCGCCGCGGGTGGGGTCCGCATCACGGCAACTCTACCCGACACCGGCCGGAAAGACGCCAGCTGATAGGCTCTTCTGCCCGGCGGCGGCGCTTTCGAGCCCCCGCTGCCGGTTTCAAACCCATGCCTCCGGCCTCCCACATCCGCAACTTCTCGATCATCGCGCACATCGACCACGGCAAGTCGACGCTCGCCGACCGCATCCTCGAGCGCACCGGCGCGGTGACCCAGCGCGAGATGCACGCCCAGCTGCTCGACGACATGGATCTCGAGCGCGAGCGCGGCATCACCATCAAGGCGCGCGCCGTGCGGCTCGACTACAAGGCCAAGGACGGCGAGACCTACGTCTTCAACCTGATCGACACCCCCGGGCACGTCGACTTCTCCTACGAGGTGTCGCGCTCGCTCGCCGCCTGCGAAGGGGCGCTGCTGATCGTCGACGCGGCGCAGGGGGTCGAGGCGCAGACGCTGGCCAACGCCTATCTCGCCGTCAACGGCGGTCTCGACCTTCTGCCGGTGATCAACAAGATCGACCTGCCCTCGGCCGACATCGACCGGGCGAAGGAGCAGATCGAACAGGTCATCGGCATCGACGCCTCGAACGCGGTGCTGACTTCGGCGAAGACCGGCATCGGCATCGACGAGCTCCTCGAGCGCATCGTGACCGACATCCCGCCGCCGATCGGGGATCCCGGACGCCCCGCTGAAGGCGCTGCTCTTCGACTCCTGGTACGACACCTATCGCGGCGTCGCCTGCTTCATCCGGGTCATCGACGGCACACTCAAGCGCGGCGACAAGATCAAGTTCGTCGCCGCCGGGCGGATCTACACCGTCGAAGAGCTCGGCACCTACCACCCGAAGCCGCGCGAGGTGCAGGAGCTTTCGGTCGGCGAGGTCGGCTACGTCTACGCCAACATCCGCGACCTGATCCAGGCCAAGATCGGCGACACCGTCACCCATCCCGACCGCCCGACGCTCGATCCCTGTCCGGGCTTCATGGAAGTGAAGCCGATGGTCTTCGCCGGCCTCTTCCCGGTGGTCTCGGAGGACTACGAGGACCTGCGCGACGCGGTCGACAAACTCCGCCTGAACGACGCCTCGTTCACCTTCGAGCCCGAGAGCTCGACGGCGCTGGGCTTCGGCTTCCGCTGCGGCTTCCTCGGCCTGCTGCACATGGAGATCATCCAGGAGCGCCTCGAGCGCGAGTTCAACCTGGCGCTCATCACCACGGCGCCGGGCGTGCGCTATCGGGTCAACATCTCGAACGGCACCCAAATCGAGATCTCGAGCCCGGCGCAGCTGCCGGATCTGTCGCGCGTCGAGTCGATCGAGGAGCCCTACATCAAGGCGACGATGGTGACCCGCGACGAATACGTCGGCGGGATCCTGGCGCTGTCGCAGGACCGGCGCGGGATCCAGCGCAGCCTCCAGTACGTCTCCTCGGACCGCGTCCTCATCGAGTACGACTTCCCGCTCGCCGAGGTCATCCACGACTTCTACGACAAGCTGAAGTCGGTATCGCGCGGCTACGCCTCGTTCGACTACGAGCTCTCCGATTACCGCGAGGGCGACGTCGTCAAGCTCGACGTCCTCATCAACACCGAGCCGGTCGACGCCCTGTCGATCATGGTCCACCGCGCGAAGGCGCACCCCAAGGGCAAGGCCCTGGTCGACAAGATGAAGGAGCTCATCCCGCGCCAGCTGTTCGAGGTCATCCTGCAGGCGGCGATCGGCTCGAAGATCGTCGCGCGCTCGACCGTCAAGGCACTGCGCAAGGATGTGCTCGCAAAATGCTACGGCGGCGACATCAGCCGCAAGCGCAAGCTCCTCGAAAAGCAGAAAGAGGGCAAGAAGCGGATGAAGTCGGTCGGCAACGTCGAGATCCCGCAAGAGGCTTTCCTGGCGGTCCTCAAGGTCGAGGACTAGGCGCCGGGCTCGACCCTCGCGGAGGGCTTCTCGGGGCTCGCGGGACTCGGTGCTACAGTCACCTCAAGTCTCTCCGAGGGGGTCAAGATGACGCAGTCCTTCCTGAGGGCTTGCGCTCTGTATGCCGTCGGTTTCCTGGTCGCTTTCTCCATTCCGGCGGAACAGATCTTCGCTGACGGCTTCGAGGAGTGCGGAATCCACCGTTGGTCTGCGGGGCCGTTTGATCCCGCCGTGGAGCGCTTCACGGACCTCACGCCAGGTGAGCTCGCGCAGGCGATGGAGGCCTGCGCGCCCTCGCTGCTCGCGGCGGAGTTCAGGCTGCCTGACGGAGCCCTCCCCGACGCGACCCAGCTTGCTGCGATGTCCGACTTCCAATCGGCAGTCCTGCTCCAGCTCGGCGCCGGTGGGCTGGTGCCGAGATCCGGGCCGACGTTCGTCGCGCTGTCGAGCGGACAAGTGAGCGATTTCGACTCTCCCTTTCCCTTCCAGATACCCCTGCAACCCGGGACCAATTTGGGTACGTCGGGCCTGGCGCCCGCGGTGCTCCTGGCCGCGCACGACGGGCACCTGCCCGCGTATCCATCGTGCTTTCCAGCGAGTAACGTGAACGATCCGGTGACTCTGCGGCTCACCCTGCAAGTGCCCGCGGTGGCGACGCGCCTGGCGATCGACTGGCTCTTCTTCTCCGCGAACTACAGCGAGTGGACCTGCACCAGCTTCGATGACTACTTCCTCATCATGGTCGACGGCAGCTCGCCAGCCTTGCCGGAGGATCGGAATCTGGCGCTGGACAGCGCCGGCCACGCGATGTCCACCATGCACAACGACTACCACTTCTGTTTACCAGCAGGTATCTGGGCCTGTCCGGGCGGAACCGGTGCCTTGGCAGGGACGGGCTGCGAGGGCGGTATCGGCGGCGCCACTGCCTGGCACGTAGCAATGATCCCAGTGGTAGGAGGCGAGACCCTCACGCTGGACCTCGCGGTCTTCGATGTCGGGGATCACGTCAACGATACCGCCGTCCTGATCGACGGACTGCGCTGGCTGGCGGACTGAAGAAGAGCGATTTTCTCCTGCAACCGCAGTCGCCGCAGGCGCCTGCCGACGAGCTCGAGACGCCCGATCGCGAGAGTGGAATCCGAACCCGAAGCCCCGGTACGGAGATTCGCCTCTCGCGGGTCCAGAGCATAGAATCCATCGATGGTGCCGCGTTCGATTCTGGTTCGCAAGACGACACACCAAGGGGCCGACGACGCGGCCCGAGACGCCGAGTACTGGTCCCGGGTCGCTCCGGTCGATCGCTTCCTCCGCGTTTTCCAGTTGAGCCAGGAGGCTTATGCCCTCGTCGGCAAGCTCCCTTCCGATCCCGCCGGACGCCCTCGATCTGTTGCGCGCGTTCTGCGCCCGTGAAGTCAGGTTCCTGGTTGTCGGCGCGCATGCGCTCGGCTTCTGGGCGCAACCTCGGGCGACGGGCGATTTCGATCTCTTCGTGGAGCCGACGGCGGAGAACGCCGCGCGAGTCTTCGCCGCCCTGCAGGATTTCGGCGCCCCCCTCTTCGATTTGACCGAGGCCGACCTCACTACCCCCGGTGTCGTCTTTCAGATGGGCGTTCCGCCCTATCGCATCGATCTCGCGACCGAGCTCACCGGCATCTCCTTCGCCGAAGCCTGGGAAGAGCATGCGGTGGTGTCACATTCCGGTCTCGAGCTGCCCTTCATCGGCCGCGCCGCGATGATCCGGAACAAGCGCGCCACCGGTCGTCCCAAGGACCTCCTCGATCTCCAGCTGATGGGCGAGGACTAAGACGGCGTCGAGTCGGCTACGATCCACGATGCGAAGCCGCAGGAGAAGACGATGAGCGCCAGCGAGCAGACGGCAGCCGTCAAGGTTGCCGAAGAGGTCGAGAAGAAGGTCGTCGCCGCCGGCACGGCGACCGAGGTGCAGGTGCTGGTCGGCCCCGGGGACGGGGCGCCCAACTTCGCGCTGCGGCGATTCATCATGGGCGCGGGCGGCGGCATGCCGCTGCATACCAACCTGGTCGAGCACGAACAGTACGTGCTCGCCGGCCGGGCGCGGATGACGGTCGGCGACGCGATGCACGAGGTCGCGGCTGGGAACACGCTCTACATTCCGGCCGGCATGCCGCACTCCTACACCGTCCTCGAGGCGCCGTTCGAGTTTCTCTGCGTAGTGCCGAACGCGCCGGACAAGATCGAGATCCTCGACCCTTCCTGCTGAGGTCCGCGCCGCCCGTTCAGCCCTTGACGGTGAAGCCCTTCGCCGCGAGCAGCGGGCGCAGCACCTCGCGACGGTCGCCCTGGATCTCGACGCAGCCGTCGCCGGCGGTGCCTCCCGTGCCGCAGGCGCGTTTGAGCTCGGTGGCGAGCTCGCGCAGGAAGTCACGGTTCTTCGGCAGGCCGTCGACGACGGTCACACTCTTGCCGCCGCGGCCCGACTTCTCGAGCCGGAGGCGGGCGACGATCCTCTCCGGCACCGGCTGCTCGAGGTTCGCCGCGCAGCGGCAGCCGGCCTTCGGCCAGCCGCAGCGCGCGCAGACCGTGCCGGAGTCGGTCGAGTAGACGAGCCTGGCCGGCGGTGGGCGACTCACGCTGCGCCTTTTCCGCTGGGTGACCGGAAGAGGATCAGTTCTTGAGATGCTGGGCGAAAAAGGCCGTCGTCTTCGCCCAGGCGTCGGTCGCGGGGCCGGCGAGGTAGCGGTTGCCGGTCGGGTTGGCGAAGGCGTGGTCGGCCTCCGGATAGATAACGATGGTGGCGTTCTTGCCCAGCTTGACGAGCTCGTGCTCCATCTGGCGCACGCCGTCCACCGGAATGCCCTGATCTTTGCCGCCAAACAGGCCGAGGAGCGGCGCCTTGAGGGCGGCCAGCGCCTTCGGCTCGCTCTGGGTGCGGCCGTAGTACATCACCGCCGCAGCGATGCCATCGGGAATGCCGAGCGCGGTCTCGAGCGCCCAGCCGCCGCCGAAGCACCAGCCGACGACGCCGATCTTCGTCGCGCCGCCCTGGGTCGAGAGGTAGCCTCTCGCCTGGCGGAGGTTCTCCATCAGCCGCGCCGGCCTCTCCATGGCGCCCTGCATCGCCGCCATCGCCGCCTCGGGTGTCGTCGCCACCTTGCCTTCGTAGAGATCGACCGCCAGGACGAGGTAGCCCTCGCCGGCGAAGCGCCGCGCCATGGCGCGGATGTTGTCGTTCAAGCCCCACCACTCCTGGATGACGATCAGCGCCGGCAGCGGCTTCCCGGTGGGGGCGGTCTGCACCGGCCGGGTGAGGTAGCCCTTGACGGCGACGCCATCGAGAGTCGCGTAGACGACCTCCTCGGCGGCGACTGTCTGGGCCGGCGCGGGGACCGTTGCCGGACTGGCGGTCGCAGTGTCGTGCTGGTGCTCCTTGGCCATCTTCGCCGCGTGCTCGGCCTCGCCGGCAGCGGCAGCTGCGGCCTCGGTGGTCTGGGCGGCGGCCGGCGCCGCGCCGAGCGCGCAGGCGAGGGCGATGGCGATGGCGGTGCTGGCTGCGCTGGCTACAATGGCAGGGAGCGGAGCGATCGGAGCGATCGGAGCGAGCAGGGCGAGCAGAGCGTGGCGGCGCATGCGGGATCTCCTTCGTAGGGAAGGCCGAAGCCTATCGAAAGCCGTAGAATCCCGTATCTTGAGAGTCCGCACCGCTCTGCTCGCCATGCTGCTCCTCGATCTGGCCGCCGGTGCGACCTGGTATGCCGGGCGCTACGGCCACGGCCAACCCGACGCGCTGCGCCTCTTCCTCGTCTGGGCGCTGCCGGGCCTCGTCTTCCTCTGCGGCCTGCTGACGCGGGAGAAGAGGAAGCGGCCGGCGGCTCCGGGCCAGCTGCCCCCCCGCTTCCGGCTGCCGGGGATCCCGCTGGCGGCCCTCCCGCCGGCCAAGCCGGTTCTTCCGCGGCCGGCGCCCGCCATCGGCGCTCTTGACGCCAGCGGCGCCGCCGTGCTCCCGCCGGCCCCCGGCCCGCGCTGGTTGCGCCTCCTGCTCTGGATCGGAGTGGCGGTTGCGGTCGATCTCGCGCCGTTCGGCGTCGCCGACCGCTGCGGCTGGCTGACCTTCACTTTCGGTGACTCGCAGCCGCTTGCCCACCGCCTGACGACGGCGCTTTGGGCTTTGCCGCTGCTGGTGATGGTGGCGATCCGGTTCTACGAACGGACGCTGCGTGGACAGCTCTATCGCGGCGCCGTCGAGAGTTGGGGGATGCTCGCCGCCTGGACGCTCACCCTGCTGTGTGGCACGGCGCTCGCCCTGCCCGCGATCGCTCCCGGCTTCGTCTTCGGCGCGCCGGGAGCAGTCGTCGCGGCCCTCGTCACCGCGCTGGCGCGCGAGATCGGCGCGATCGTCCTCTACCGCGCCTCCGGCCTGGTCGCGGCCGGTCTCTTCCGCGGCACGCTGATCTTCCTCGATTTCTACCTCATCGCCGATTGGCTGCGCCCGGTGCTTCCCAGCGCCGACCTTGCCTCCAGCAGCGGCAGCTTCTACCTGCTGCGCGCCGCGTCGCCACTGGTGGCAGCGCTGCTGCTGGTCCGTTTCCTGCCGACGCGCGCCCCGGCGACCCCAGCCGTTCCTGCCGCCGCACCGGCCGCATGAGCCGGCAGGAGCGGCCGCGCTGGCCGCGAACGGACTACGCGGTCGTCTCGGCCGGACTTCGCCCGAGAATCTGGAGGTAGAGCGCCTCGAGGCGGTCCGCCATCCGCGCTGCCGACCACTCGGCGGCGACCAGCGGCCCTTCTGCCGCGAGGCGGGAGCGCAGGACCGGATCGCGCAGCAGCTTCAGACAGTTGGCGGCGAAGTCGTCGACGTCGTCTTCGGCGACCAGGGCGGCGCGCCGCCCGAGGAGGAGGTCGCGGGTGCCCATTTCGGCGAGCGCCACGACCGGAATGCCCAGCGCCATGGCTTCGAGCAGGACCAACCCCTGGGTCTCGGTCTTCGAGGTGAAGACGAAAGCGTCGCCGGCGCGATAGCAGTCGGCGAGCTCACGCTCGCGATCGAGATAGCCCAGCCAGAGGATCTGGCTGTCGAGACCGAGGGCCACCGCCACCCGCTGCAGCTCGGCGCGCGCCGGTCCGAGGCCGGCCACGACCAGGAGCGCCGAAGGCAGCTCACGCACGACGCGCGCGAACGCGCGCAAGAGGAAGTTCAGGTTCTTCTCGTGCCCGATCCGCCCGACGTGGACGAGCACGGAGCGGTCGGCGGCGATGCCGTGCCGGGCGCGGAAGCGCGCGCCGTCACCGACGCCCAGGCTGCCCGGGCGAATGCCCGTCGGAATGACGGTCAGCGGCGTCGCCACCCCGTACTCGACGAGCGCCGCGCGCATCGCCGTCGACGGCACGACCATCTGGTCGAGCTCGCGCGCGGCCTTCCGCGTCAGGCGGCGCGCGATCCGGCGACAGAAGCCGGCAGGCAGGAACGGCAGATAGTGCTCGAAGTAGTGCTCGAAGTAGGTGTGGTAGGTCTCGAGGACCGGCACCCCCCGCCGGCGGGCGAGATCGACGCCGGCGCGATGCGCTGCGAAGGGGGTCTGGATGTGGACCAGGTCGAACGCCGGCAGGCGGGCTTCGGCGGCGAGGAAGCGGCGCGCCGGCACCCAGCGGTCCTCCGGGTCGAACGGGACCCGGAAGCCCTCGAGCCTGACGAGCCGACGTTCTGCGGGGCGCGCGATTCCGGCCTCGCGTTGTCGAGAGTAGCCCGGACAGAGCAGCGGAGCGGCAACGCCGCGCAGCTCGAGCTCGTGGCGGAACGTCGCGATCGAGGTCGAAACCCCGTTGACGCGCGGAAAGTAGACGTCCGAGAGGTAGAGAACGGAAAGGCGGGATCGCTCCGCGGAGCTCCCCGTGGAGACGGGAGCCGGCGCGGTGGCGATCGACGGGGCGGGGGGCGAGTCGAGGATCAGAGGAAGGATCAGAAGAGGGCGAGGGTGGGGACAGCGAGGAGCGCTCCGACAGCGGCGCCGGCCGCGACGTCGGTCGGATAGTGCAGTCCGAGCACGACGCGCGACAGCGCGACCGCCAGGGTGAAAGGCACGAGAATCCAGGCCAGGAAGCCGTAGGTTGCGAGGACGACGATCGAAAAGGCGACCGCATGCAGCGTATGGCCGGAGGGGAAGCTGTAGCGGTCGAGCGGTGCCGCGCCGAGCAGGACGCCGGCGTGGGCGCGAAACGGGCGCGACCTGCCGGTGAGCGCCTTCAGGGCCTTCGAGACCAGCGCCGCAGCGATGCCTACAGCGGCCATTCGTCGGACCGTCGGCAGCGCGCTGGCGCCGAGCAGGAGCGGCAGCAGTCCCGCGAGCGCGAACCAGAAGAGGCCGTCGCCCGCCTTCGAGACGGCGCGAAAGAAGCGCAGCGCGCTTTGCCGCCGCTGCGCCTGCGAGAGGCGCAGACAGAGCCCGAGCTCGAGCTCCTGGAGGCGAATGAGGGACGGGGCGAGGCGCATCGCGATCGGCGCTCCTAAGGCGGCAAGGAGAGGATCGCCCACCGGGGTGTCCAGGGCGTTGCGGCGGCGTGACGAAGCGCCGACTTCTCGGCCGGCCTACTCCTTCTCGAGCAGCGGCTCGAAGCGGCTCTTGTCTTGCGCCTTCATGTAGGCATCGCGTGGTGTGATGATCTTCTTCGTCACGAGGTCGAAGAGGGCGTCGTCGAGGAGTTGCATGCCCTCGCTGCGTCCCGACTGCATGAGGTTGACCAGCATCGAGATGCTGCTCTCGCGAATCAGGTTGGGCAGCGCCTGGGTGCGCAGGAGGATCTCGAGCACCGGGACCCGGCCGTCACCGCTGGCGTTCGGCAGGAGAAGCTGGGCGACGATCGCCGCCAACGAGTCGGCGAGCGACAGGCGGGCCTGCGGCTGCTCGTCGGCCGGAAAGACGTCGATCAGGCGGTCGATCGTCTTCGAGGCGCTGTTGGTGTGCAGTGTTCCGAAGACCAGCGCCCCCATCTCGGCCGCCTTGAGGGCCAGTGAGATCGTCTCGAGATCGCGCATCTCGCCCACCAGGATGACGTCCGCATCCTGCCGAATGGCCGAGCGCAAGGCCGAGGCGAAGCTCTCCGTATCGACTCCGACCTCGCGCTGCGAGAAGACCGAGAGCCGGTTCTGATGCACGAACTCGACCGGCTCCTCGATCGTGACGATGTGGCGTGAGGAGCTGCGGTTGATGCGATCGATGATCGCGGCGAGGGTGGTCGACTTGCCCGAACCGGTCGGACCGGTGACGAGAACCAGGCCGTTGCGCAGCTCCGCGAGCTTGGCGAGCACCGGCGGCAGGCCGAGCTCCTCGATGGTTGCGATCTTCTCCGGAATGGTGCGGAAGACCGCGGCGGGTCCGCGTTCCTGGCGCAGGTAGTTGCAGCGGAAACGCGCCACGCCGGGCACCGCAAGCGCGAAGTCGAGATCGCCGCAGGCAAGATACTCCTTCCACTGCGCCGCGCTCACTCCTTCGGCAAGAACCGTCGCGAGCGCTTCGGCGGAGTACTCGGCGCGACCCGCGAGGGGCACCAGGGAGCCGTGGAGGCGCACGCGGGGCGCCAGCCCCGAGACCAGATGGAGGTCGGAGCTCCCGCCCTCGCGGGTGGCGCGCAGCAGATCGTGAAGGTGTTCCATCCGTTCTCCGGTCAGTTCCCGCTCGTGGCGGGAGTCGCCGCCCCCGCAGCCGGCGTGGCGCCGGCAGCGGGCATGAGCTTCGGATCTTCGGCATGAAGGAGAGCCTCTTCGCGGGTCACGAGACCGTCGCGAACCATCTGCGCCAGCGAGCCGTCGAGCAGGCACATACCCTGGGCGGCGCCGGTCTGGAGGATCGAACGAATCTGAAAGCTCTTCGACTCGCGGATGAGGTTCGAAACCGCGCGGGTGCCGAGGAGCACCTCGAGCGCCGGCACGCGGCCCTGGCCGTCGGCACGACGGACGAGCCGCTGCGAGACCACGGCGCGCAGCGACTCCGAGAGCATCGTCCGGATCTGCGCCTGGTGATTGGACGGGAACGATCCGACCATGCGGTCCACCGTCCGGATGGCGCTGCCGGTGTGCAGCGTCGCGAGCACCAGATGCCCCGTCTCGGCAGCGGTCAGCGCCAGCGAGATCGTCTCGAGGTCGCGCAGCTCGCCGATCGCGATCACATCCGGATCCTCGCGCAGCGCGGCCTTGAGGGCGCGGCCGAAGCTGCCGGTGTCACGGCCGACCTGGCGTTGATTGACGACACATTTGATCGGTGTATGCAGGTATTCGATCGGATCCTCGACGGTGACGATGTGGTCCTGGCGCTCCTCGTTGATCAACCGGAGGAAGGCCGCGAGCGTGGACGATTTGCCGCAGCCGGCCGGACCGGTGAGCAGTACCAGCCCCTGGCTGTGGTTGGTGAGCTTGGCGAGGGTATTGGGCAGGCCGAGGCTCGCCAGGGTGGGGATCTCGAGGGGGATGGCGCGCAGCACGAGTCCCAGGCCGCGCTGGTGACGGTAGACGTTGCCGCGGAAGCGTGCCCGGCCGGCGATCGTCCACGAGAAGTCGGTCTGACCTTCGCGATCGAGCAGCTCCCGCAGGCGTGGGTCGAGCACCTCGGCCACCAGCCGTTCGATCTGGCCGTGCTCGAGCGGGGCGTCGCCGGCGAAGGTCAGCTGGCCGTCGCGGCGCATGAGGACGCGTTCGCCGGTCACGATGTGAATGTCGCTGGCACGCTGCGAGACGGCGTATTCGAGAATGCGATCGATGCGCTTGCCGGCGCGGGTCGAGATCTCGCCGGTCGCCGTCTGCTCGAGGTCGACGGCCGAGCTCGAGACTCGCGGCGCGATGAGCGGTGCCGCGGCCTGGCCGCTCTGCCTGGCGAGCACGTCGCGCTGCACCGCGAGGAGCTTGTCGAGCTGCGCCCGCGTCATCCAGCCGGCGTCGATCCAGAGCTCGCCCAGCGGACGGGGGTCGGCGCTCTTCGCCTGGGCGCGGGTGGTTTCGGCGAGCTGCTCGGCGGTGAGCAGTTTGTAGTGGACCGCCAGGCGGCCGAGCAGATGCAGGTCTTCGCTCATCGCGGCTTCGTCGGCTGCGAT
The DNA here is from genome assembly GCA_963788175.1 of Thermoanaerobaculia bacterium. GTDB lineage: Bacteria > Acidobacteriota > Thermoanaerobaculia > Multivoradales > JAGPDF01 > JAGPDF01. The sequence continues at coordinate 187,788 of CAWBFZ010000007.1, read as the reverse complement.
GTTATCGAAGAAAGAGGTCGGTGGCGGTCGCCGCAAGGAGCCAGAGGGCGAGGAGGCCGTTGGCGGTGAAGAAGGCGGCGTTCAGACGCGAGAGGTCGCCCGGGCTGACGATGGTGTGCTGATAGGCGAGGAGCAGCGCGCAGCCGGCGACGCCGATCCAGTAGGCAACACCCAGGCCGGGCCGGTAAGCGAACGGCAGCGCAGCGAGGAGCGCCACCGTAACGAGATGGAGGGCCGCCGAAAACGCCAGCGCCGCGACCGACCCGAAGCGCGCCGGAATCGACGCCAGCCCGCGCGCGCGGTCGAACGCCTCGTCCTGCAGGGCGTAGAGCACGTCGAAGCCGGCGACCCAGGTGACGACGATGCCGGCGAGCACGAACGGCGCCGGCGCGAAGCTGCCGGTGACCGCGATCCAGGCACCGAGCGGTGCCCCGGCGAGGGCGAGGCCGAGGGCAAAGTGCGCCGCCCAGGTGAAGCGCTTGGTGTAGCTGTAGCCGAGGAGAACGACGATCGCGACCGGCGAGAGCGCGAGGCAGAGCGGGTTCAGCCGCCAGGCGGCGATAACCAACAGGGCGAGGCTCGCGATCACGAAGGTGGCGACGAATCCCGGCGTGACGAGTCCCGCCGGCAGCGCCCGTGTGGCGGTACGCGGATTAGCGGCGTCGATCTCACGATCCACCAGCCGGTTCCACCCCATCGCCGCCGACCGCGCTCCGACCATCGCGACGACGATCCAGAGCACGACCCGCCCCTCGGGCACACGCCCCGCGGCGAGCAGCATCCCCATCAACGCAAACGGCAGCGCGAACAGCGTGTGCTCGAACTTGATCATCTCGAGGACGACGCCGAGATGGCGGAGGGCCTTCATGGGAAAAACTCTACCCGACTCGGTGCCGCGCTCCCGCAGGTGGGGTGCAGAGTGACGCATCGAAGGGGCTGGCGCTTCGCGGTTCTTGTAGCTACAATAACTGTGTGCGAGTGACGTTCGATCCGGCCAAGCGGAAGCGGACGCTGGACGAACGCGGGCTCGATTTCGCCGATGCGGTTCAGGTCTTCGCCGGGACTACGATCGAGATCGAGGACTTGCGGCGTGATTACGGCGAGCCGAGAATTCTCTGCTTTGGTCTACTCGGCGGAAGAATGGTCGTCGTTGGATATACCCCACGTGGCGAGAAACGCCACGTCTTCAGCATGAGGAAAGCCAATGACCGCGAACAAGCCAAGCTCGCGCCGTACTTTGAAATCTGATCTCGCTCGCGTCGACGCGCACGTCGTGCGGCCCGAGGAGTACAAAGAGCTGCCGGAGCTCACCAGCGCGATGCTCCTGCGCGCGACGGTCAAGAAAGGCGGGAGACCGGTTTCTGCGAACCCGCGCAAGCTCCTCTCGCTGCGCCTGCCCGCCGACCTGATCGAGCGCTGGAAGGCCACCGGTCCGGGTTGGCAGACGCGCATGGCCGAGCGCCTGAGCAAGGTGCAATAGCGCGTCGCTGTGGCGGCGCCGCGAGTGCGAGCGCGCCTACTTACCAGCAGGCGTTCGAGGCGAGGAGCTCCTCGGCCGCTTCCGGCGCGAGCGGTTGCGCGAACCAGAAGCCCTGGCCGTGCGGACAGCCGAGATTCCTGAGATGGGCGAGCTGTTCCGCCGTCTCGATACCCTCGGCGACGACGCCGATGCCCAGGTGGCTGGCGAGCGACAGAATGGTCTCCACGATGGCCAGGGAGTCGCCGCCGTCGATGTCGCGCACGAAGGAGCGGTCGATCTTGAGCTCGTCGTAGCGAAAGCGTTGCAGGTAGGAGAGCGACGAATAGCCGGTGCCGAAATCGTCGATCGACAGCTGCACGCCGAAGTCGCGCAGCAGGCGCAGGCGGCGCATGACCTCCTCGCCATGGTGCAGGACGACGCTCTCGGTGACCTCGAGACGCAGGCTTTCCGGTGGCAGCCGCGAGGCCTCGAGTATCTTCAGCAACTGCTCGACCGCGCCATCCTGGGCGAAGAGCTTGCCCGAGACGTTGACGCTCATGAAGTAGGGCGGGTCGGTCGGGAAGCGCTCCTGCCAGAGACAGGCCTGGCGGCAGGCGCGTTCGAGCACCAGCCAGCCGAGCTGGACGATGAGTCCGGTCTCCTCGGCGAGGGCGATGAAGTGCGTCGGGGAAACCAGGCCGCGCTCGGGATGCTGCCAGCGGGTGAGCGCCTCGAAGCCGGCGATGCGGCCGCTCGCGAGCGAGATGATCGGCTGGTAGTGCATGACGAAGTCGCCCGCCGCGACGCCCCTGCGGAGCTCGTTTTCGAGCTTCAGCAGCTGCACCGTGGCACGGTGAAGCTCGAGGTCGAAGACCTCGTAGCGTCCCGGACCGGTGGCCTTGGCGCGATACATGGCGAGGTCGGCGTCGCGCAGCAGTCCGTCGGCGCTCGCTCCGTTGAGCTCGGGGAGCGCGATGCCGATCGAGGCCGTGATGTGAACCTGCTGCCCGGCGACGTCGAACGGCGCCACCAGGCTTCTGTGCACGCGTTCCGCGATGTGGACGGCGTCGGATCCTTCGCGCACGCCGAAGGCGAGCACGGCGAATTCGTCCCCGCCGAGCCGGGCGACCGTGTCCGACGGCCGCATGAGCTTCTCGAGCCGTCTGGCGATCGCCACCAGCAGGAGGTCGCCGACCGAATGGCCGAGGCTGTCGTTGACGGTCTTGAAGCGGTCGAGATCCAGGAACAGCACGGCGAAGGTCCCCTGATGCTCGCGCGGCAGCGCCTGAAGCGCCATGCCTACCCGGTCGAGGAAGAGACTGCGGTTGGCGAGGCCGGTCAGCCCATCGTGGAAGGCGTCGTGCACGAGCTGCTCCTCGGCGCGCTTGCGGGCCGAGATGTCGGTCATCGAGCCGGCCATGCGGATCACCGTTCCCTCGCGGTCGCGCACCAGCGCGCCGCGGGTGACGACCCACAGCAGCGCGCCGTCGCGGCAGCGCATGCGGTGCTCCAGGACCACATGGGAGTCGCCGGAGGCGGCAGCAGCGGCGAAAGCGCTGCGCAGTCTCTCCCGGTCGGCGTCGAGGACGCAGCCGAACCAGCTCTCGGGACGGTCGTCGAGCTCGAATTCGCCGAGCCCCACGATCGCTTTCCAGCGCGGCGAGAGAAAGACCTGGTCCCGCACCAGGTCCCAGTCCCAGATACCGTCGTTGGCGCCCTGCATCGCGAGGGCATAGCGCTGCTCGCTCTCGCGCAGCGCCAGCTCGCTCCTGTGGCGCTCGATGGCGTAGCGGATGGCGCGCGCCAGCAGCGGCGCATCGACCTTGCGCTTGACGAGGTAGTCCTGTGCCCCTTCGGCAACCGCCCGGAGGGCCAGGGTTTCGTCGTCGAGGCTGGTGAGGATGATCACCGGAACTTCGGGGTGCCGGTCGCGCAACTCCCAGTAGGAGTCGAGTCCGATGCTGTCGGGTAGCGAGAAGTCGAGCAGCACCACATCGACGCCACCCCTTTCCAGCCGCTCGAGGGCGAGCGCCAGCCGGTCGCGCAGTTCGACGCGGCAGGCGAGCCCGGAGCGCGAGAGCAGCAGGCGGATGAGCGCCGCGTCGGCGGCATCGTCCTCGATCATGAGAACGGTCGGGCGGCGATCGTCGATCATCGAAGGGAACCTTTCGACACGTCGGGGCCCGATGCCGGGAGATGTGGGAGGTGCCGGCGGCGGGCGAGAGTGAAGTGGAAGATGGAGCCGCCGCCGGGGCGCGACTCGACCCAGATCCGGCCGCCGTGGCGCGCGACCACGCGGCGGCAGAGAGCCAGGCCGATGCCGGTGCCGGGCGACTCGCTGGCGGTGTGAAGGCGCTGGAACAGGGCGAAGATCCGCTCGGCGTCCTTTTCCGGTATGCCGGCGCCGTTGTCTTCGACGCGGATGTGCCAGACACCCTCGTCGTCCGCGGCGTCGCTGCGCTCGATGCGCTCGATCCGCTCGATCCGGATGGCGGGCGGCTCGGCGGCGTGGAACTTGAGAGCGTTGTCGAGCAGGTTCTGGAAGAGCAGCTCGAGCTGCGCCTCGTCGCCGCGCACCACGGGAAGCGGGCCGTGCTCGATCCGGCCATCCTGCGCGGCACGTTCGGGCTCCAGCCGGGCGACGACGCGCCCGACCAGGGCCTCGAGGTCCACCTCGCCGAAGCCCTCTTCCCGGCTCTCGATCCGCGCCAGGCGCAGGACGGCGTCTACCATTTCCTCGAGCCGGCACGCGCTCGCGCGCGCCTGATCGAGCAGCTGGGTGTCCCGCTTGCCGGAAAGCCCCGCGGACTCCTCGGCGAACAGGTCGAGATAGCGCACAACCTGGGTGAGCGGCTGCCGCAGGTCGTGCGACACGGCGTACGCCATCTCCTCGAGCTCCGCCTGCGAACGGGCCAGCGCGGCGGTGCGCTCGGCGAGGGTCGACTCGACCGCTCCCCCGGAGGAGCGTGGCGCGACCATCCCCTGGATGGCGCCGGCGTCCGCCGGCGCCCCGGGCGCGCGCCAGAGCGAGATCTCCGCCGGAACGAGGGTGCCGTCGAAGCGCCGCAGACGGACCGCGACCGCGTCGACGGCTTCTCCTTCGGCGACGCGGGCGAGCAGCGCCTCGCCTTCCCCCTCGCCCTCCGATACCGCGGCGAAGAGCGCGGCAAACGAACGCTGGACGCAGTCCGCGGTGCGCTCGAAGCCAAGCAGCCGGGCGAGCGCGGGATTGGCGTCCTCGAGCGTTCCCTGGGCCGAGATCGTGAAGACACCGGCGGGCAGCGCGTCGAGCAGGCGGCGCGACGCGGGGGCCGCGCCCGCATCGTCGATGCGGCGGCGGGCAGCGAGCAGGGCGGCGCGCAGCGCGCGCGGCAGCGCGACGAAACCGCTGGCGTTCTTGGGAATGAGACCGTCGGGAGCGAGATGCACGATCTCGGCGGCGACGCGCTCGATCGGACGATGGGTCACCACCAGCACCGGGCATTCGGGCCGGAGGTCGTGGATCAGGCGCAGGAGATCGCCCGACCGGATCCAGGGCAGGTCGTGCTCGGTGAGGACGGCGCCGAAGCGCCCCGCCGAAAGGGCCCGCGCCAGCGCCGCAGCATCGGCGGCTTCCTCGATCAGGACCTCGCCGAACGCCCCGCGCAACAGGAGAGAGAGGAGCTCGCGATCGTCCGCGCTGTCGTCGACGAGGAGGATCGGCGGCAGATGGCTCATCGTGCCCGGCCACCCGGCAGAGACGCCGACTCCGACGGCCACCGGGCCGTCAGGGGGCGCGACGTGAGGCCAGCACGGACGCACAAAACACCGGCAGAGTAGCACAAGATATTGTGCAGTTTATCAAGGCCTTATCCAACCTGTTGGGTTGCATTCCTCGGGCCGCACGCCGGAGATCAGGGCAGCGGTGGCGTTGGCGTGGCGAGGCCGCGGGCGCGTTCGAGGTTCTTCTGGTAGGCGGGCTCCCGCGGCTCGAGCCGAACCGCCTCTTCGAACTGCTCGAGTGCGCCGGGGATCTCGCCCTGGCGCGCCAGCTCGATGCCGAGAACGCTGCGGTAGTAGGCGTTGTCTGGCCGCAGGCGGACGGCGGCGCGGTAGTGCTCGAGGGCGCCCGGGATGTCGCCGGAGTCGGCGAGCGCGCTTCCCAGATTGAAGTGCGCCTCGACAAAACTGGCGTCGATCGCGAGCACCCGCCTGTAGAGGTCGATCGCCTCGGCGGCCTTGCCCTCTCGGCGCACCGCTATCGCCAGGTCGTTCATGGTCTCGAGCGACTTGGGTTCGAGCTCGACGGCGGCGCGTAGCCGCGCGATGGCTTCGCCGGTTTGGCCGTCGAGCAGCAGGGCGTTGCCGAGGGCGGAGAGATAGGCGGCATTCGACGGCTCGACTTGCGCGAGGATGCGGAACTGGGCGATGGCTTCGCGGTGATGGCCGCGCTCGAGGAGCTCCGCGGCGAGCGCGATCGGAGGCATCGGCACCCCGGCAGATTTCGCGGCGGAGTCGGTGTAGAGCGTCAGCGCATCGGTCCAGACCTCATTCCTGCGCACCGTTGCAACGGCAAAGAGCGTCGTGACGGCTAGGACCAGAGCGGAGGTGGCGATGCGCATGCGCGGCCGGGCGGCGAGGCGGGCGAGCAGCAACGCAGCGACGAGCACGACCCCGGCCGATGGCAGGTAGAGGTAGCGTTCGGCGAACGGCTTTGCCGGCAGGGCGGCGATATAGAACGCCGGAGCGAGCGGTACGACCGTCAGCGCGAGGGCGAAGGCGACCCGGCGGTCGCGCTTCCAGGCCCACCCACAGGCCAGCGCAAAGCCCGCCGCGACCGCCAGCGCCAGGAGGGCGGCAGGCGAGAAGAGCTCTTCCACCGGCTTGAAGGTACGCCAGAAGTTGAGCTCGACCGGCCACAGGAGTGCGCCGAGGTACTGCCGGAAGAGATCGAAGGCACTGGCCACGAGTTGGATCGGGGTCAGATTCCACAGACTCTCGCGTCGCACCAGGGTCGATTCGAGCACGCGGTGGCGAACGATCAAGTAGGCCGCGATTGCCAGGAGGTAGGGCAGCCAGCGGCGCCCGAGCTCCACCACGGTGCGGCGCGGGCGCCCCAGCGAGAGGTCGAACGCCGCCAGCACGGCAACCAGCGTCACCGCGGTTTCCTTGCACAGCAGCGCGAGGACGAAGCAGATCCACGGTGGCCACCATCTCGGCTGCGATCGCCCATCCTCGCGGATGTAGAGCGCCAGCGACGCGAGGCCGAAGAGCGTGAAGGTGAGCTCGGGGACGGAGGCGATCCAGGCGACGGCCTCGGTATGAATGGGATGAGCCGCGAAGAGCAGCGCCGCGCAGAACGGAACCGTGAACCACTCCGCCGAGGCGGCGGACGGATCGGGGCCGCGGTCAGGACCGCTCCGGGTCAACAGTCCCGCGACGAGAAACAGCAATGCGGTGTTGGCGGCGTGCAGCAGGGCGTTGACGAGATGAAAGCCCCACGCCTGAAGGCCGAACAGGTGGAAGTCGAGCAGGTAGACGAGATGCATCATCGGCCGGTAGTAGTCGGTCGTGGTGCGGCTGTGGACGAATGCCCAGACGCTGCTCGAGAAGATCGTCGGGATCTGGCCGATCTCCTGGATCCAGGGGTTCATCAGCACCTGGTGCTCGTCGTCGTTGACGAAAGCGTTGCTCAGCGTGTTGGCATAGACGCCGAAGGCCAGGGCAGCGACGAGGAGGAGCTGCAGGGTGAAAGGTGAAGAGAAGCGGCGCCAGCCAAGTGAGCTGAATCCCTTGCGTGCTGCGGGGCTGTCGCCGCGAGCCTCTGGTCGGGACGACTGCCGGGCCGCCTCGCGACGCAGCGTTCTCGCCCTCATGTGCTCAGGGGGAGGCGGTGCACTCATGCCCAGAAAGATAGCGCCCCGACGAGCGGAATTCTGCCGCCCGACTAATGCAGCTTCGCCGTCATCGCCTCGATCGCGCTCCGGGCGGCGTCGAGGAGGACGGCGATCTGGCGGATCTGGACGTTAGCTTCGTCCCAGTGGCGCTGTTCGATCGCTTCGCGGATCGCCGGCAGGGTCTTCACGCCGTAGCCGGTGTACTGGCCCGGGGCGTAGATCTGGTGGCGGTACCAGGGGCGGCCGGGGAGGCCGGCGTCGCTCGTGAGCCGGCGCTCGAAGGTGCGCAGGAAGCGGTTGAGCTCGGCGCGCGTCTCGACCTGCAGGCCGCGGTCGACGGCGGCGGTGCGCGCCTTCTCGAACTCTGCCGCCGCTTTTTCGAACAGCGCGACGGCGTTCGAGAGCGGCGCGAACTCGAGGAACGGCACGCGGTCGAGCGCCGGCGGCGCGACGAAGGTCTGCTGCGGGTCAGCGGCGAGCTCGAGGCTGCGTTCGGCCAGCAGGCGCTCGCGCTCCTCGGAGGCCTTGCGCAGCCCGTCGGTGAGCTCGCCGAGCTCGGCCGCGTACTCGCCGATCGCCTCGGCCGTGCGGTCGAGGGTGAAGGGCAGGACGTCGGACTCCGAGAGCCGCAGGGTGAGCCGGCCGTTGACCTCGGCGGCCTTGGCGACGTAGGCGAAGCCGGGGTCGCCGAAGCGCTCGTAGTGCGCGATCGAGTCGTAGATCGAGTGATACTGGCCGTATTGCTCCTCGCCGCCGAAGTCGACGTTCAGCGCCGCGATACCGACGTGCTGCAGGAACGGCGTGAAGTCCGAACCCGAGCCGAGGGCGCCGATGCGCAGGTCGCTCTTGCCGCGCAGGCGCTCGCGCTGCTTGTCGTCGCCGTTGGCGATGCCGGCGGCGCGTGTGCGCTCGAGTACCGGCACGGCGCGCTCCGGGTCGATGACCGACCGGCCGACCTCATTGACCAGCCGCTCGAGAGAGTGCGAGCCGGCAGCCGCCAGGAAGCCGCGGCTCACCGAATCGGTGTTGAGGTAGGCGACCGCCTTGTCGCGCAGCTCCGCGAGATGGGTCTCGGCCCACTCGGTCGAGCCGAGGAGGCCGGGCTCCTCGCCGTCCCAGGCGGCGTAGACCAGCGTCCGCCGCGGCTTAAAGCCCGCCTTGGCGAGCCCGCCGATCGCTTTCGCCTCGGCGAGCAGCGCCACCATCCCCGAGACCGGATCGGAGGCGCCGTTCACCCAGGCGTCGTGGTGGTTGCCGCGCACGATCCACTCGTCGGGGAGCTCGGCCCCCGGCAGAACGGCGATGACGTCGTGCACCGGCTTCAGGCTCCAGTCGAACGCCAGCTCGAGATGGACGCGGGCGGGACCCGGCCCCATTCGGTACGGCAGCGGCAGCGCGCCGCGCCAGGCCGGCGGCGCCATCGCGCCGCCCAGGGCCGCGAGCAGCGGCTCGGCGTCGCCGGCGGAGATGGGCAGCACCGGGATTCGGGTGAGGATCCTGGCCTCGGCGAGCGGCAGCCGGACGGCGTCCTTCGTGGCGCCGACGCCGGGGGTCAGCGCGTCGCCGGAATGGAACGGCATGTCGGCCACCGAGCCGCGTTGCACCGAGTCGCCCGAGCGCCAGCCGCCCTTCGGCCACGGGTCGCCCTGGGTGTAACCGTCGCCCGACGGATCGGAGAAGATCAGGCAGCCGATCGCGCCGTGTTCCGCCGCGACCTTGGGTTTGATGCCGCGCCAGGAGCCGCCGTAGCGTGCCAGCACGATCCTGCCCTTGACGTCGATGCCGTGCTGCGCCAGCGCCTCGTAGTCCTCCGGCAGGCCGTAGTTGACGTAGACCAGCTCGCCCTCGACGTCGCCGTCGATCGAGAAGACGTTGAAGGTGGGAAGCTGCTCCTCCTGCTGCCCGGAGGTCGGATCGCCGGCGAGGGCGGGCTCCGCCAGCCGGGCGCGAAAGCGCCGCGGCGCCACCATCTCGAGCGCGCGCCGCTTCGGCGTCGGGAAGAGGACGTCGAAGCTCTCGATGCGCGCCGCGTAGCCCCAGCTCGCGAAGAGGTCGCGCATCCACTCGGCGTTGGCCCGCCCCCACTCGGAGCCGACATGGTGCGGCCGCGCCGCCAGATGCTCGAGCCAGGCGCGGAGCTCCTCCTTCGAGATCAGGGCGTCGAAGGCCTGTTCGCGTTCGAGCTCGACGCGCGCGCCAGCGGAGGAGAAACCCAGCAACTGGTCCTCGATGCCCGGAGGCGAAGCGCCTGCGGCGGCGAGACCGGAGAAGATCGCTGCGGCGGCGCAGGCGGCGAGCCGAAAAGTGCGGTGCGACATGGTGTCCTCCAAGCCGGCAATCATGGCACGAGCCTCGCATCTACTGAGTCCGTCCTGCACGCGGGTTCGTGGGCGTCACACGAGACCCGTGCGAAAGACTCACCTGGCACGGGGGCGGTTGCCGCCGCGGATGCCCATCGAACAGACTCGGCTATCCGGGAAGGAGACGTAAATTGAGCAAACTGGTTCGAGGTCTCGCCGCAGGCTGGGGCGCGAAGAAACTGACCGGGGGCTGCGGCTGCGGCGCGGTCCTGGTATTCATCCTGCTCTATTGGCTTCTGGGGCAATCCGGAATCGGCATCTTCCAGTAGCGGCGCCGCTCTATGGCTTGGCCGGCGGCGGGAGATCGCGGGCGGGGCAGACCGACTCGAAGCCCTGGTTGTGGGAGCCGTCGCAGAACGGCTTGCTCTGCGACCGGCCGCAGCGGCAGAGGGAGATGACGGTCCGGCCACCCAGGCCGAACGGCCGGCCCTCCTGGTCGACGAGCTCGAGTCCTTCGCCTTCGACCTTCAGCGAGCCGTTGTTCCTGACCGTGATCTTCATCGAGTCTCCCTCCGGGGTGGTGCGTGACCCGGCAGTCTACCTGTCGGCCGCCTTCCCTCCCCTTTCGGACGGCAGAACCTCCCCGCCTGCCGTACGTAGAATGACCCAAGGAGATCTCCATGCGCTCGACGCTTGCCCTGCTGTCCGCCCTCGTTCTCGCCTCCCCCGCCCTCGCCGCCGCCCCCAAGGTGGCCGGCGATGCGCCGTCGGGGAGCAACCTCAATATCGAAGCCATCGGCGCCTCGGTCGCGCGCTCGCTCGACCGGACGGCCGACCCGTGCAGCGACTTCTACCGCTACGCCTGCGGCGGCTGGCTCGACCAGGTGGAGCTGCCGGCCGACGAGCGCCAGTGGGTGCGCTCCTTTTCGGTGATCCACGAGCGCAACCGCGAGCTCCTGAAGGGGCTGATCGAGGACGCGGCGAAGAATCCGGCCGGCAACCCCGAGCGCCAGAAGGTCGGCGACTTCTACGGCGCCTGCATGGACGAGGCGGCGGTCGAGGCCGCCGGGCTCGCCCCGGTCCAGCCCTGGCTGGCGAAGATCGACGCCGCCGGCGACCGCGACGCCCTCTTCGTGCTGTCGGGCGAGATCCAGCGGATGCAGGCTTCGCCGTTCTTCAGCGCCGAAGTCTTCGCCGACCTCAAAGACCCGAACACCGTCGTGGCGCACTTCTCCCAGGGCGGTCTCGGGCTGCCGGAGCGCGACTACTACCTGTCGACCGACGCCGACAAGAAGACCCTGCGCGCCACCTACGTGCAGCACGTGACGAAGATGCTGGTGCTCTCGGGGATGCCCGCCGCCGCAGCGCAGCAGCAGGCGACGGCGATCCTCGCCTTCGAAACCGCCCTGGCCAAGGCGTCGCGCCCGATCGAAGCGATGCGCGACGTGCAGAAGCTCCACCACCGCCTCGACGCCGCAGGGCTCGAGAAGCTCACCCCGAAGCTCCCCTGGGAGCGCTTCTTCGCCGCCTTCGGCCAGTCGGATCTCTCTGCCATCAACGTCCAGACCCCCGAGTTCTTCCCGGCGCTCTCGAAGGAGATCGGCAAGGCGTCGCTCCCCACCCTGAAGGCCTACCTGCGCTACCAGGCGCTCTCGGCGACCGCGGGGCTCCTCCCCGACGCGGTCTATCAGCAGCACTTCGACTTCCAGGGCCGCACCCTCGCCGGCCAGAAGGAGCCGCAGCCGCGCTGGAAGCGCTGCATCGGCGCGACCGAGCAGGCGATGGGCGAGGCGATCGGCCAGCTCTACGTCCGGGAACGCTTCGCCGGCAACTCGAAGGAGCTCGCGCTCGACATGATCCACGGCATCGCCGACGCCTTCGCGGCCTCGCTGCCGGCGCTCGCCTGGATGGACGAGACGACGCGCCAGGCGGCGCTGGTGAAGAAGGGGACCCTCGCCTGGAAGATCGGCTTTCCGGAGGAGTGGCGGGACTATTCGAAGCTCACGATCACGCGCGACAGCCACTTCGCCAACGCCGTCGCGGCGCGCGGCTTCGAGGCCTCGCGCCTCCTCGCCCAGGTCGGGAAGCCCGTCGACCGCAAGGAGTGGGGGATGAACGCCCAGACGGTGAACGCGAGCTACAACCCGCTACAGAACGCCTTCACCTATCCCGCCGGCATTCTGCAGCCGCCGTTCTTCCACAAGGATTATCCGGTGGCGATGAACCTCGGCGGCATGGGTTTCGTCATCGGGCACGAGCTCACGCACGGCTTCGACGACCAGGGGAGCAAGTTCGACGCCCAGGGAGTCATGACCGATTGGTGGACGCCGGCCTCGGTCAAGGGCTTCGAGGAGCGCACCGCCTGCATCGACCAGCAGTACAGCGCCTTCGAGGTCGAGCCCGGCGTGCACGTCAACGGCAAGCTGACGCTGGGCGAGAACATCGCCGACAACGGCGGTCTGAAGCAGGCCTGGGATGTCCTGCAGGCGCGCCAGAAAGAGCGCGGCGAGGGGCCGACGGTCGCTGGCCTGACGGAGGATCAGCTCTTCTTCGTCGCCGCCGCCCAGGTCTGGTGCACCGAGGCGACGAAGGAGGCCGAACGGCTGCAGGTTCAGACCGACCCACACTCGCCCTCCAAGTTCCGTGTCATGGGTCCGATGGTGAACCACCCCGGCTTCGCCGGCGCGTTCTCCTGCCAGCCCGGCACGCCGATGAACCCGCCGAACAAGTGCGAGGTCTGGTGAGGCCTGCAACTCCATAGCTATGGAGTTGCTCTAGTCACCCGCCGATTTCGACCTCGACGCGCTGACCCAGCTTCAAGGGGGTCGGCTCGTCGAGGCGGATCTTGACCAGCAGGACCCGGGTGTCGGCGGGTTTGCCCGGATCCTGCGGCTTCAGCCGGCGGCCCTGCACGCTGTCCGGAATCTCCTCCACCGTGCCGCGCCAGCGCTCGCCGTCGAAGCCCTCGGCGGTGACCGCGACGGCCGATCCCGCGACCAGCTTGCCGGTGTCGAACTCGTCCACCTCGGCCTCGATGCGCATCTGCGCCAGATCGGCGATGGTGACGATGCCGGCGCGGGCCTCGATCGATTCCCCGGCGTCGACCTGCCGGACGATGACGACGCCGTCGATCGGCGCCACGATCCGCCGCTTGGCGATCTCGGCCTCGAGCCGCGTGGCGACGGCGAGCGCGGTGGTGCGCCGCGCCTCGGAGACCTCGAGATCGCGCACCGCCTTGTCGCGCCGCGAGGCGGTGTCGACTTTCTGTTCATAGAGGCTCCGGGCGCGGTCGCGCTCGGCCTCGGCGAGGCGGATCTCGGCGTCGGTCTCGACGATACGTGCCGCGGCTTCGGCGAGCTCTGCCCGCAGGTCGTCGGCGCGCAGCTCGGCGATCAACTGCCCGCGGCGGACGTGTTGCTTCTCGGCCACAGCGAGTTTCACGATCGTTCCCGCCACCTCGCTCGAGACGAGGACCTCGGCGCCGGGGTAGGTCGTGACGCGCCCCTCCGCCACGACGCGCTGCGCCGGCCTTGCGGAATCGGGAGCCGTGGCGGCCGCATCCGCGCCGCCGCCGGCCGGCGCGGCGGACGCCGCGCTCGCCGGCTCGCCGGCAGCGACGCCGCGGATCTGCAGGACGAAGAGGACGACGGCGGCGAGGCCGCCGACCAGGAGCATCGAACTACGGGCGGAACGGCTCATGAGGACCTCTCCTGGCTGGTCTTTCGGCGGGCGGGGCGGCGCGCGGTGACGCGGTCGGCGAGCGATGCCGGGGCGGTTTCGGGGACGATGCGGCCGTCGCGGATCTTCACCACCCGGTCGGCGATGGTGCGCACGTTGGGGTCGTGGGTGACGATGAGGAGCCCCCGGTTCTCGCGCTTCGCGAGCGCGCGGAAGAGCTCGAGGATCTGCGCCCCGACGGCGGAGTCGAGGTTGGCGGTCGGCTCGTCGGCGAGCAGCACGGCCGGCCGGCCGGCGAGGGCGCGCGCGATCGCCACGCGCTGCTTCTGCCCGCCCGAGAGGTCGCGCGGCAGGAAGCGCCGGCGATCGACGAGGTCGACCGCGGCGAGCGCCTCTTCCGCCCGCTCGCGCGCCGCCCGGCCCGAAACCCCCTTGATGTTGAGCGCGTACTCGACGTTCTCGAGCGCGGTCAGGGCCGGAAACAGGTTGTACTGCTGAAAGATGAAGCCGATCGAGCGCTTGCGGATCGCCGGCAGGCGGCCCGGCCGGCGCGCGTCGATCTCTTCGCCGTCGACCACCACCCGGCCGGAGGTCGGGGTGAGAATGCAGCCGAGGATCGACAGAAAGGTCGTCTTGCCGGAGCCCGACGGCCCCTCGAGCGCGACGATCTCGCCGGCGGCCAAGGCGATGTCGACGCCGTTCAGCACCGAGACCTCCTCGTGGCCTTCGTGGAAGACCTTGGTCACCGCGGTCGCCTCGAGGACGGTGCGGGCGGCGGCCGCATGCCTCGGCGGGTGGGTCGGGTGGACGGTCGGAATGGCGCCGGGCATGTCGCTTGGCATCGCGCTGGGCATCGGGACTCCGGTCAGCCGCGGAAGACGAGCGCTGGGTCGATCTTGGCGACCTTGCGGAAGGAGACCAGGGCGGCGACGAGGCAGAGCACCAGCGTGCCGACGAAGACGATCGCCGCGAACTCGTTCGAGATGATCAGCTTGAGGCGGATCTGGGCCATCGCCGGCGCGAGCGCAAAGGCCATCAGCCGGCCGGCGAGGAAACCGATCACCGCGGCGATCACCGCCTGCGCGCCGAGGATGCGGTAGATGTCGGCGTTCGAGCCGCCGATCGCCTTGACGGTGCCGAACTCCTTGATGTGCTCCATGGTCGAGGTGTAGAGCGTCTGGGTCACCACCACGACGCCGACCAGGCAGCCGAGGAAGACGGTCAGGTACATGTTGAGGCCGATGCCGGTCGAGGCGACCCAGTAGTTGCGCGAGCGCTTCGCCCAGTCCGCCTTGGTGTAGACGTCGTTGTGCGGCAGCCGGCGGCGGAGCTCGGCGGCGACCGCGGTCGCGTCGGCGTCCGGCGCGAGCTTCACCAGGATGTAGGTCGTGCGGCCGTCCATCCGGCCGCCCGAGAGCTCCTGCACCAGGTCGTAGGTGAGGAAGGCGATCGGCGAGGTGGTGAACGACAGCGCTTCGCGGCTGCGGCCGATGATCTTCACCCGCCGGCCCATGACCTCGCGGTAGTCGCCGACCGCGAACTTGCCGAAGCGGCGCTCGGCCGAGGCGTCGAGGAACATATAGGCGCCGCGGCGGAGGTCTTCGACGTTCCCGGACTCGATGTTCCAGGGCATCCCCCACCTCGTGAAGTCCTCGAGGCCGTAGACCAGCATCCCTTCCTCGGCGCCGTTGGGCAGGGAGAGGTTGAGGAACTGGATCAGGAGATTGTCGGCGCGCTCGACGCCGGGCACCGAGCGCACGCGCTGGACGAGCCCCTGCGGGAAGCCGTGGGCGAAGTCGACGTTCGGCGTGTTGCGCGAGGTCACCCAGAGATCGGCCTGCAGGTGGTCGATGGTGACCGAGGCGTTGTCGAGGATCCCCATGAAGAGGCCGACCTGGACGAAGACGAGGGTCACCGCGAAGGCGACGCCGGCGATCGTCATCGCCGAGCGCAGCTTGTCGTGCAGGAGATTCTTGAGCGCGAGATTCGGCACCGGTCAGGCCCTCGCCTTGCGAGGTGCTGGCGGCGGGGGCGCGGCGGGCGCCGCAGGCGCGCGCAGGATGCCGCGGATGGAGACGTCGATGACCGCCTCGATCGAGCGCTTTTGCGGCCGCCAGTCGACCCAGGGCTCGTTGCGCTTGGTCATCCGCAGGGAGACCCAGCCATGGATCGCCGCCCAGACGATCTGGGCGACGAGCTCGGCGTCGTCGAGCTCGGGGCGGAGGAGCCCCTGTTCGATCGCCTCGCCGGCCGTCCACAGGACGAAGGCGTAGGCGTCCTGGTCACGATTGCCGACCTCGATCACGCTCTCCTCGGGAGAGTGC
This sequence comes from Thermoanaerobaculia bacterium, assembly GCA_963788175.1. Taxonomy (GTDB): domain Bacteria; phylum Acidobacteriota; class Thermoanaerobaculia; order Multivoradales; family JAGPDF01; genus JAGPDF01. The sequence continues at coordinate 172,151 of CAWBFZ010000007.1, read as the reverse complement.
GGCGGGTGCGGGGTCATGAACATCAGCCGGTAGTGATTGGGATGGCGCATGGCGAAGTCGGCGTAGGCGAAGCCGGCGGCCCGGAGGCGCGCGATCGGATCGGCGACCTCGGCGATCTTGCGGAAGCGCGTCGCGAGCTTGAGGAAGTCGGTGTCGCAGATCGCGTTGATGACCGCTTCCTTGTCGCGGAAGTGGAGATAGATCGCGGTCGGCGAGTACTCGATGGCCGCGGCGATCTTCCGCATCGTCACAGCCTCGTAGCCCTCGGCGACGAAGAGCTCGCGCGCCGCATCGAGGATCTTGGTCCTCACCACTTCCTTCTCGCGCACCCGGCGTTCCTTCAATCCCATGAACGTGCCTCCGAAACTTAACAGCGTTAAGTCTAGGAACAAGGTTCTTCACTTGTCAAGCTCCAGGAGGCTAGGGAAGAGGGAGCCGGGGGGAGGGGACACCCTGAAGGGTGTCCCCTTTTCGGCAACGGTGTCCCCTTGGGCCAAGAGGGGACACCCTTCAGGGTGTCCCCTGAAACGCTACGGCGTCGTTTCCGACCAGCGGCTGGTCGACTCGTTCTCGAAGCCGTCGAGGAAGAGCGGCACGCTGCCGTCGTCGGAGATCGCCCAGAGCTCGTAGCCGTGCACCTGGTCGGTGGCCGAGAAGTAGAGCCGGTTGCCGGCGCGGGCGAAGCGCTGCGGCGACGAGGAGCGCGGGCCGGGGGCGACGTCGGAGAGGCGCACGGTTCCGGCGGCGGTGCCGTCGCTCTTCCACGCCTCGCGGCCATAACTGGGCGACCAGGCGGAGAAGTAGAGCAGCCCGTCGCGGACGACGAGGTCGTCGGGCATCGACGAGGCCAGACCCGGCGCGACGATCCTTGAGCAGCGCCGTCCCGGGATAGGTCCCGTCGGTCACCCAGAGCTCGAGCCCGTGCTCCTCGTCCTCGGCCGAGAAGACGATGCGGCTGCCCAGGCGCGTGAGATTGCGCGGCGTCGAAGGATAGTCGCCGGGATAGATGTCGCGCAGCAGGCCGGTGCCGAGCGCGGTGCCGTCGGTGACCCAGAGCTCGCGCCGAGCGCTGGAGTCAGTGCCACGAAGACCGCGACATCATCGAGCGCCACGAGCTGCGGCGCGCGGGCGTCCATCATTCCGTCGAGGCCGCCGACGCGCACGAGCGCGCCGGCGCTGCCGGGCACGAGGTCGGCGAGCAGCGTCGCGTCGCCGGGGATCGCCGTGGCTCACCCAGAGCTCGGAACCGGTGGCCGTGAGATTCGGCGACGAACACGATCGAGCGGGCCGAGGGCGACGATCTCGTTGACGGCGATGACGCTCGCCGGCGGCGTCAGCTCGAGGGGCTCGATGCTCGCGGGCTGGGTGGCCCAGAGTCGCCCCGCTGCCGAACAGCACCTCGATCGCCCCAGGGTGCGAGCCAGGTCGCGTAGGCCGTCGCCGCGATCATCGAGGTTCCGCCGGCGGTGCCGTCGGAACGGTAGAGACCGTCGGTCATGGCGAAGACGAGTCCGGATCCCGAGGGGAGGAAGGGCGGCATCGTCGAGCCGCCGTACCCCGCGAGGAGCTCTTCGGGCGCGGCGGCATCCGGCGTCAGCGCGCGCAGCGCCTGCTGGTTCTCCTGCGTATCGAAGAAGAGCAGCCGGTCGCCGGTGCCGGCACAGGGGGTGAAGCCGTACCCGGAGTCGAAACCGGCGAGCGCGACCGCGGTGCTCGCGAGCGAGCCGTCGGTCGTCCAGAGGTCCGGTTCGTAGGTCGAGGCCCGCTTGCAGCTCGAAGAACAGGTGCGACCCGGCGGCGGCGAAACAGTAGCGCCCGAGGTTGTACTCGAGGAGCGATCCGCGATCGCGCGCCACCGGCTCGAAGGCCGAGCTCTGGTTGTCGATCGACCGGACGACCGTCGGCCCGATCGTCGTGCCGTCGGTGCGCGAGAGGCGATAGCCGTCCGGCGACTGCTCTTCGAAGAAGTAGAGCTCGTCGTCGATCACCGAGGGCCGGTGCCAGCCGTCCCACATGACGATCGCCATCGGGTCGGGACCGGGACCGAGATCGGAGAGTCGGTAGGTGCCCGGGCCGGTGCCGTCGCTGCGCCAGATCTCCTCGCCGTTCACCCCGTCGTCCGCCGCGAAGACCAGCACTCCCGCCGAGAGATCGCGAAGAAGGACCGGTTGAAGATCTCCTCGTCGAGCGACGAGGTCGGCCCCGGGACGACGTCCGCCAGCAGCTGCCGCCGTGAGGCCGTCGAAGACCCAGGGCTCGAGACCGTGAGCTGCGTCCTTGCCGCCGAAGTAGTAGCGCGCGCCGTCGCCGGCCCACTGCGCCAGGAAGATAGGCCGGGAGAGCGCGCCCGGCGGGAGCGGCACCGCGAGCGGTCCCCGCTGACGTTCCGTCGCTGCGGAAGAGGCCGGCTTCGCCGGCCCCGGTGCCGGCGGTGAAGACGACCTCAGCTCCGAGGCGGCGCAAAGTGCATCGGCTGCGAGCCGATGTCGCCCGGACGCAGGTCGGCGACCAATGTCGTTCCGCCCGGAGTGCCGTCGGACCGCCAGAGCTCCTCGCCGCCGAGTGGGCCTGCTGCGGAGACCAGCAGATCTCCGTTGGGAAGCAGGGCGGCGTGGGGATCGTGATCGAAGTACGGATCGAAGCAGTGGAGGGAGGCGAGAAAGTAGGTTCCGGCCGGCGAGCCGTCGGACCGCCACAGGCCCGTCTCCGCCCCGGAGCCGGCGTCGCAGAGGTAGAGAAAGCCCGGACCCGGATGAGATGGCGGTCACGGAAGACGAACGAGACTCCCGCGGGAGAGACGCGGTAGGTTCCCTTGCCGTGCCGTCGCTCCGCCACAGGGCGACGACGCCGTCCGCGCCGCGGGCGGTGAAGAACAGCTGTCCGGACGCCGCGGTCAACAGGGCGGGGAAAGAGGACTCCCAGCCGGGCTGGAGATCGAGCACCAGGGTCGTGCCGAGCGCCGTGCCGTCGGTGACCCAGAGCTCGAGGCCGTGGACGCCGTCGTTGGCGGCGAAGAAGAGGCGATCGCCCACCGCGGCCAGCGGCCCGCGAAACCAGGAGCGGCTGCCGCAGGAACCCGGACAGAGATCGCGCACCATGTAGGTCCCGAGCGCGGTGCCGTCGCTCCGCCAGAGCTCGCGACCGTTCGAGCCGTCGTTCTGGAAGAAGAACATCAGCCCGTTCGCCTCGACGATCGCGTTGGTCGCGTTCCAGTCGTCCCAGTGGAACGTGACCGGAGCGCCGAGGTCCGCCACCTCGGTAGGCCGGTTGGGCGTTCGCACCCGAGGTTGCGAAGCCGAGGGAGAGCACCAGACTCAAGCAGAGGCCGCGCGGCGGTCGAGGTGCGTTCATGGCATCACCTCCGACCAGCGGTCGGTCGTTTCGCTTCTCGAAACCGTCGAGGAAGAGCGGCAGGCTGCCGTCGTCGGAGATCGCCCAGAGCTCGTAGCCGTGGATCTGGTCGGTGGCCGAGAAGTAGAGGCGGTTGCCGGCGCGGGCGAAGCGCTGCGGGGACGAGGAGAGCGGACCGGGGGCGACATCGGAGATGCGCACCGTACCGGCAGTCGTGCCGTCGCTCTTCCACGCCTCGCGGCCGTAGTTGGGCGACCAGGCGGAGAAGTAGAGAACCCCGTCGCGCACGACGAGGTCGTCGGGCACCGAGGACGCCAGGCCCGGCGCGACGTCCTTGAGCAGCGCCGTGCCGGGATAGGTCCCGTCGGTCACCCAGAGCTCGAGCCCGTGCTCCTCGTCCTCGGCGGAGAAGACGATGCGGTTGCCGAGGCGGGTGAACTGGCGCGGCGTCGAGGGGTAGTCGCCGGGATAGATGTCGCGCAGCAGCCCGTGCCGAGCGCCGTGCCGTCGGTCACCCAGAGCTCCTCGCCGGCGGTCGGAGTTCGAGCCGGCGAAGACAGCGAAGGTCTCCGCTCCGACCAGTCGCGGCTCCCTGAACTCCCAGTAACGATCGATCGAAACGCCGCGGAAAGAGCGAACCGGGACTTCCGGGGATCGGATCGACCAGCAGGCGCGGTGCCCTCGGGCGTGCCGTCCGAAGTCCAGAGCTCGCCGCCGTGCGCGGCATCCGAAGCGAGCGAAGACCAGGGTCGGTCCCAGCGGGGCGAGCTCGGGCGCGACATAGCGACCTGCGCCGTCGTCCGCGAAGCAGCACGCGCGCGCCGGTCGGCTCGTGCGCGTCGGTCATCCAGAGTGCCGAGTCGGCGTCGACGATCTCACCGAGAAAGAGGTCGATGCGCCGCCATAGCTCGCCCAGCTTCGATCGCGAGCAGCGTTGTGCCGGCGGGGGTGCCATCGGTGCGGTAGCAGCTCGAAGGCCGTCCCGAAGACCTGACGGTCGCCGAGGTCGAGAAAGGGCGGCCGGCTCCACAGCGCGGCGCCGGAGGCGAGCAGCACTTCGGTCGTGCCCGATTGCCGCGTCGATCGCGACGCAGCTCCGTGTCGTCGCCGGGAGGGATCGGTCACCCTGGCGTAGAGCAGGCGATCGCCCTGGTGCCGCACGCGCCTTCGCGCCACGGGAGCGCGGCGAAGATCGCCTCCGGTCTCGAGAGTGCACCGTCGGTGCGGTAGAGATCGATCTCCTGCTCGGCGGCTCGCCGGTCGCTCGAAGAACAGGCGAGATCGCCGGCCCCTGCGAAGCAACCGCGCCCACGCTCCGGCTCGAAGAGCGACAAGCGGTCGGTGCCGAGGCGCTCGAACAGGTGAGTGTCTGGGCATTCAGGACATCGACGAGCTCCATGGCGGTGCCGGAAGCGTTCAGACGCCAGAGACGTTCGCCGGTCGCCGGCTGACTGCTCGACGAGCAGCGGCCGGCCGCCGAGCGACGACGCGTACGAGCGCGCCAGAAGATCGGCAGGTGCAGGCCAGCGGCGCCCGGGGCGATGTCGGAGACGCGCACGGTCCCGGCCTGCCGAACCGTCGGTGCGCCAGAGCTCCGGTGCCGAAGACGTCGTCGGTGGCGGTGAAGATCGCCTCGGAGCCGAAGCTCTCGAAGAACGGCGCGCGACGAAGTCCGGAAACGTCGGAGACGATCGACGAGCCGGGGCCGGGTACGAGATCGGCGACGCTCGAGGCGGTCAGGCCGTCGTAGACCCAGGGCTCGAGGCCGTGAGCCGGATCGGTCGCCGCGAAGTAGTAGCTGGCCGCCGGCAACCGTCCAGCTCCCCCCAGCCGGTGCACGGATAGGCGCTCATCGGCGAGCGGGATCGGCACCGTGCCGGCCTCGGTACCGTCGGTCCGCCAGAGCTCGCGTGCCAGACGGGCCGTTCGGCGGTGAAGAGCAGCTCGCTTCCCAGAACCAGACGAGCCCGAGGGCCAGGAGCCGTTGCGGCCCCGGATAGATGTCCTTCACTCGCCAGGTGCCGGCGGAGGTGCCGTCCGAGCGCCAGAGCTCGGCGTCGGTAGGAGCCGGGGGGGGCCGCTGCCCTGGAAATAGAGCACCCCGTCCGGGCTCACGAGTCATCGTGCCGCGCTTGCCGATCGAGTTCTGCCAGCAGTCGACCGCGGCGACGAAAGTCGTGCCGATCGACGAGCCGTCACTGCGCCAGAGTCCCGCCTGTCCTCCCCAGTCGGCGTTGCACAGGTAGAGGAAGCCGGGCCCGGGATGAATCGAAGCTCGGCGCGAAGCTCGCCGGCGGTCCCGGCGGCGTGATGGCGTAGGTGCCCTTCGCCGTGCCGTCGGTCCGCCAGAGCGCGGCATGCAGACCGTCCCCCTGGGCGACGAAGAAAGCCTGATCCCCGGCGGCTGGTCAAGTTCTGGATGAACGAGGAGGCATAGCCCGGCCGAAGATCGAGCCACCATGCGCGTGCCGAGCGCCGTGCCGTCGGTGATCCAGAGCTCGACGCCGTGGACACCGTCGTCGGCAGCGAACAGCAGGTCGATCGCCGAGCGCTGCCATGCGAGCTCCACCAGGGATAGCGGGTGCCGCAGGAGCCCGGACAGAGGTCGCGGATCAGAAAGGTCCCGAGGGCCGTGCCGTCGCTGCGCCAGAGCTCGCGTCCGTGGACGCCGTCGTCGTCGAAGAAGTAGAACTTGCCGCCGACCGCGAGATGTTCGGAGAGCGGTGCCGGACCAGAGTCGATAGCCGTAGGCGCGTGTCTCGCCCCAGATCCGCCACCATGTAGGCCGGCTGGGAGCGGGCCGGGAGGGGGAGCAGCGCCGCCAGGAGGGCGGCGGCGAGGAGCGGTGCGGGCGAGAGCCGGGAGCGCATGGTCGAAGGGTCTCCGGGGCGGCTGGGCGGCTGAGATTGCCGGCGCCGATTGTACGCCTCGCCGGCGGAAGGCCCGCCGCGGTCGCCGGAGGCCCCCCGGTTGGCTGTCTCACACCCGGCCGGCGACCTCCCGGTCTAGACTCCCCCGAACTCGGGGGAGTCACTCATGGGAAACAGGCAGCTCGCCGCGGCGCTGGTCGCCGCCAGTCTCGTGCTTTCCGCCGCTCCGGCCGCGGCCAACTTCCACATCATGCGCATCGTGCAGGTCTACGCCGGCGATGCCTCGCATCCGGACGCGCAGTACGTCGTGCTGCAGATGTGCATCGCCGATCAGAATGTGCTTGGCGGCCACGACGTCGGCTTCTTCGACGCCGCCGGCGCGGCGATCGGCACGCCGGTGGTCTTTCCGGGAACGGTCGCCAACAGCGCGAGCCAGTCGCGCGTTCTCGTCGCGACGAGCAGCGCCGAGGCGCTCTTCGGCCTCACCGCCGACCTGCGGATGCCGGCGCGCATTCTGCCGGTGGGTGGCAAGCTCTGCTTCGAACCTGGGGTGAGCCCGGTCGACTGCTTCGGCTGGGGGAACTACAGCGCGCTGCCGGACGCGACCATCGGCACGCCGTTCGACGCCGGCGTCGGGATCACCCCCGGCGATGCCGAGCAGCGGGACCTGTCGGTCGCCGGCGGCTCGTCGACGCTCGAGTGCACAACGCCCAACGACGACACCAACGACTCCGCCGCCGACTTCGATCCGACGATTCCCAACCCGGGCAACAACGCCGGCGCCACGGGGGTGGTCGACGCCACCCATGTCTTCCTGCACGGCTTCGAGGGCGGGGTGAGCGGTGGCTGGTCGGCGGTGGTGCCCTAGCGCCTTCCGCCGTCCCAACGCAGGGCGGGGTCGCCGCCCGGCAGCCCCAGGTGGTCCATCAGGCGTTGGGCGTAGGCGTCGAGAAACTGCTCGAGGGTCTCGCCGCCGAGGTAGAACGCCGGGATCGGCGGCGCGACGATGGCGCCTGCCCAGACCAGCGTGCGCAGATTCTCGACCTGCACCAGGTTGAACGGCGTCTCGCGGAAACCGAGCACCAGCGGCCAGCGCTCCTTGAGCGCCACCGCGCCGGCGCGATGCAGGAGCGTCGTCGCGGAGCCGGTGGCGAGCGCTCCGAGCGTCCCGGAGCTGCACGGCAGGACGAGCGTTCCCGCCAGCCGATAGGAGCCCGAGGAGATCGGCGCGTCGAGCTCGTTGTCGCGATGGATGACGATCTTGGCGCGCGCACCGGCGGGAAGATCCGCCGATTCGACCAGCGCCTCGGCGCCGGTCCGGTCGCGGCCGAGCTCGTGGAAGAGCACCTGGCTAGCGCCCTTCGAAACCACGAGGTGCAGACGCTCGACGTCGGCGCGGCGGGCGAGCGCGCCGAGAAGATGCCGCGGCAGCAGCATTCCCGAGGCGCCGGAGACGAGGAGGGCGATCTTCATTTGGCGCTCCGCCAGTCTACAGAAAAGACGCATGCCGGAACAGGGCGGGAACGCCCGGCGGGCGGCGCTCATTGCGCTATCGTTTCGCCACTGTGGGAGAAGACGACCGCGAAGGCTCGCGCCGGCCCGGAAGCGAGCGCCCTCTCCTCGCCCTCTGGGCGCTCCTCGTCTGCTTGGCCGTCTTCTTCCAGCTCGGCAGCCGGGCGTTCTTCGAGCCCGACGAGGGCCGCAACGCCGAAGTGATGCGCGAGATGAAGGTCTCCGGCGACTACCTCGTGCCGCGCCTGAACAGCCTGCTCTTCCTCGACAAGCCTTTCCTGTATTTCGCCGCCGGCGGCCTGGCGATGAAGGCGTTCGGCACGAACGAGCTCGCGGCGCGCCTCCCCGGTGTCCTGTGCACCTTCGTGCTGGGCGCGCTCGTCGGCGGACTCGCCCGGCGTTGGTGGGGGGCGCGCGCCGGGCAGTTCGCGGGCCTCGCGGCCGTCGCCGCGCCGCTGCCGATGCTCTATTCCCAGATCGTGATCTTCGACGCCATGCTGGCGCTCTGGATGTGCGTCGCCCTGGCGGCGTTCGGCCTCGCGGTCGAGAGCGAACCGGCCGCTGGCGCCCGGTCGCCGGCCTTCTGGAGCACCGTGGCGTGGGCGGCGATGGCTCTCGGAGTCCTCACCAAGGGGCCGGTAGCGCTCCTCGTGCCGCTCGCCGGGGTGCTGCCGTGGGCGTTCTGGCGGCGCCGCGCGCGGCGGCTGGTCGCGGGCGGCGCGCCGCTCGCTCTCGCTCGTCCTGATCGCGCCCTGGGTGTGGGTGGTGAGCCGCGCCGACCCGGATTTCCTGCACTACGCCCTGGTGACCGAGACCTGGAGCCGGCTGAGCAGCAACGAGCTCAAGCGCGACGCGCCGAACTGGTACTACCTCCCGATCGTGCTCCTGGGGGCGCTCCCCTGGTCGGTCGTGCCGTTCGCGGGCGGCCGGCGCATCGTCGCCGCCTGGCGCGCGAAAGAGAGCTCGATCCGCTTCCTGCTGCTCTGGTTCGGCGTCCCGTTCCTGCTCTTCTCCGCGATGCACTCGAAGCGGGTGCACTACATCCTGCCGCTGGTGCCGGCGCTCGTCCTGCTCTCGATCTGGCTCTGGCTGGAGACGCCGTCAAGGCGGGACGGCTGCCCGGCGTGCGCCCGGCGGGAGCGCTCTGGCTGCTCCTCGGCGCGGCGACGCTCGCCCTCGGGTTGGGCGCCGCCCCGAAAGTCCTGGCGCGCGTCGACGGGGCGTCGCCGGCGACCGTCGCGAGCACCGCCCTGGCGCTCGGCGCCGCCTGGGCGCTCGCCGGCCTCGTCGCGCTCTTCTCTAGCCGCTCGCTGCCGCGCGCCTTCTGCGCGCTGACCCTGCCGCCGATGGCGCTCCTGCTGCTCTCGGCGCCGCTGGCCGACGCCGTCGGGGAGCGGCGTTCGGCGCGCCAGTTGGCGCGCGAGATCGAACGCGACTATCCGAAGGGAATCGAGATCGTCGCCGTCGAAGCATTCCCCGCCTCGCTGCCGTTCTATCTCGACCGGCCGCTGGTCATGGAATCGGTCGACGGCGGTCCCCTGCGCAGCAACTACATCCTGCGGCGCTACCCGCAGATGGTGGACGATGCCGGGCCGCTGCGCTCGCCCGCCTGGCTGGCCGGCGCCGTTCTCGACTGCGCGACGCCGCGCACCTTCGTCGTCCGGCGGCGCAACGAAGGCGTCCGCAAGCTGCTTGCCGCCGCCGGCCGCCCGATGCACGAGGGCGGGCGCGACTTCGTCCTCTTCGGCCCCTGTCCACCGGCCGGCGCCGCGTCCGGAATCGCTCGCGCGGTTCTCCAGGCGCTCGCCGACGAACCGCCGGTGGAGCTCCTGCCCCCTGCCGTCGGCGATGGCGGTAGAGTTCCCCGGTGAGCCAGCCTCCCGCGGCCGCCGAACCGGTCTACTCGGTCGTGGTGCCGTTCTACAATGAGGCCGAGACCGCCGCCGATCTCATCGCCGAGATCGAGCGCGCGATGCAGTCCCTGGGCGCGCCCTGGGAGCTGCTGATGGTCAACGACGGCAGCCGCGACGCGACCGGCGAGATCCTGCAGAAGGCGGCCATCGCGCACGCGCACTATCGCCACCTCCGCCTGCCGAAAAACCGCGGCCAGGCGGCGGCCCTGGGCGCCGGCCTGCACCGCGCGCGCGGCCGTTTCGTCGTCACCATGGACGGCGACGGCCAGAACGATCCAGCGGACATTCCGGCGCTCGTCGCGCTCCTCGAGTCCGCCGACATGGTGGTCGGGATTCGCACCGGCCGGCGCGACTCCTTCCTGCGCCGCGCGATGTCGAAGTTCGCCAACGCCATCCGCGGCCGGCTGCTCGACGACCGGATGCAGGACAGCGGCTGCGCCCTGAAAGTCTTCCGGCGCGAGGTCGTGCCCGTCCTCCTGCCACTCAAGACGCTCTACTCGTTCATGCCGGCACTCGCCAAGGCCGGCGGCTTTCGCCTCGCGGAGCTGCCGGTCCACCACCGCTCGCGCCAGGGCGGCAAGTCGAGCTACGGCTTCGTCGCCTTCCTGTGGAAGCCGGCCGTCGACCTCGTCGGCGTCTGGTGGTTCCGCAAGCGCAGCTTCGCCCTGCGCGGCGTCGAGGTCGAGGAGAGCAACGAGGCTGTCCAGCTGGCGCAGCTCGCCGCGCGCCCGCAAGCCGCGAAGCCGCAGCTCCCGCCTGTCCCCTGAGTCGCCGGTTTCTCGGTAGAGAGGGTAGTAGCCCTCCCTGGAGACCGTCCATGGCCCGAGCCCGAACCTCGCTGTCACAGCGCGTCCGCCTTGCCGCCGCCGGCCTTGCCCTGCTCGGTGGACTCGCGGCCCCGGGAAGGGCGGCGGTCAAGAAGATGTTCGTGACCTCGGTCGTCGGCAGCGCCAACCTCTCGACCTGGCTCCAGGCGCAGGGCGAGACCGGCCTCGCTGCCGGCGACGCCATCTGCCAGACCCTGGCGCACGACGGCGCAGGGCTTCCCGCCTGGCAGGACTTCCGCGCCTGGCTTTCCACTTCGACCGAGGATGCCTATTGCCGGGTTGCCGGGTTCGAAGGTCTGAAAGCCGACGATTGCGGCGAGCTGGGGCTGCCCGACGCCGGACCCTGGGAGCGCATGGACGGCCAGCCGTTCGCCAACAGCCTGGCGGGGCTGACCTCGGCCCGGCGCTCCTCCATGCGCCGGCGGTCGACGAGAACGGCAACGCGGTGCTGTCCTCCTTCTTGCTCACGGGGACGCTTGCGACCGGGGTGGCCTACGCCGGCGGCGACTGTTCCGCCTGGACCGCAGGGAGCGGCGGGACGGGTCGCCGGGGCATCTCCTCCGCCGGCGGGTTCTGGTGGACGAGCGGCACCAACGGGACTTGCGACTTCGCCTCGCGCCTCGTCTGCTTCGAGTCCGGGAGTGGCGAATCCCTGCCGGCGTGGGAAAGCCCGGGCCTCTTGGCATTCGTGACCTCGCTCACCGGCGCCGGCGAGCTCGGAAATTGGCCCGAAGCCGGCAGCGCCGTCGGCCTGGCCGCCGGCGATGCGATCTGCCAGAACCTGGCGGCGAACGCCGGCCTGCCCGACCCGCTGAGCTTCGTCGCCTGGCTTTCGGCCGGGAGCGTGGACGCCGTCGACCGGCTGAGCGCGGACGGTCCGTGGAAGCGGCTCGACGGCGTCGAGATTGCGGCGAGTCGGGCCGCGCTCCTGAACGCGAATCTCTCCATATCCGTTCTGGCGAGCGCCCTCGTGGTCGACGAGAACGGAGCCTATGTCGGGCACAACGCTTTCACCGGCAGCGACGGCCTCGGGCGCGGCACACTCGACGACTGCAACGGCTGGACGAACGCCAGCGCCGGCGTCGACGCGACTTACGGCTCGGTCCAGGAGACGCGCGCCTTCTGGACGACCTCCTCGGCGCCGGTGGCGTGCTCCAGCCCCTACCGCCTGTTCTGCTTCTCGAATCTCGGCGGGATCTTCCGCGACGGCTTCGAGTCCGGCGACCGCGCCCGGTGGTCGGCGAGCGTGCCCTGAAACAGCAAGGCCGGCTCACCCTGAAGGTGGAGCCGGCCTCTTCTGCACCTGCGGTGATGGCGGTCGCCGGCGTCAGGCGAGCTTCTTCTGCGCCGCGCGCAGGAGGAGGGTGCAGAGGCCGGCGAACATCACGATGCCGATGATGTCGGCGGTCGCGCCGTGGCTCTCCCAGCCGTGAACGCCGACCATGTCGAGGATGTCCTGGGCGATGCTGCGCTGCGGTCCGGTGCGCCAGCCCTGGAGGCCGGCGATCAGCACGCCGGTGAGGGCGCCGCCCGCCACCAGGCCGGTGGCGTAGAGCATGCCGGAGGTGATCTCCGACTCGTCGTGTCCCTTGTTGCCGCTCTTGCGATCCATCAGGCCGCGCAGGAAGCCGCCGATGGCGATCGGCATCGTGGTCGAGAGCGGCAGGTAGAGGCCGACCGCGAACGACAGCGACTTGACGCCGCAGAGCTCGATCACCACGGCGATCGCCATGCCGGCGAAGACCAGGCCCCACGGCAGATCCTGCGCCAGGAGACCACGGATGATGGTCGCCATGAGGTTCGCCTGCGGCGCCGGGTAGTCCGACGAGCCGATGGCATGACCCTGGACGATCGGGTCCGCGACCTGGGCGTTGTCGATCAGCATGATGGTGCCGCCGACCGCGAAGACCGAGACGATGACGCCGATGATCAACCCCCACTGCTGGAACTTCGGGGTGGCGCCGAGGATGTAGCCGGTTTTCAAGTCCTGCGAGGTGTTGCCGGCGTTCGAGGCGGCGATGCAGACCATGGCGCCGACGCAGAGCGCGACCGCCTGGTAGGCGTCGCCGGTCCAGCCGAGAGCGACGAACAGCAGGCAGGTCCCCATGAGCGTCGCGATCGTCATGCCGGAGACCGGGTTCGACGAGGTGCCGATGATGCCGACGATGCGCGACGAGACGGTGACGAAGAAGAAGCCGAAGATGATGACCAGCAGCCCCATCAGGAGCTTGGCGCCGATACCGTCACCAGGCAGCTGGGGCAGGAAGGCGATCACACCGACCAGGATCAGCGAGCCGAAGATCACCCAGGTGATCGGCAGATCCTGCTCGGTGCGCGGGACGACACCGGCGGCGCCCTTCTTCTCGCGCAGACTCTTGAAGCTCTCGCGGAAGGCGGCGGCGATCGTCGGCAGCGTCTTGATCAGGGTGATGAGGCCGGCCGCCGCGACCGCGCCGGCGCCGATGTAGCGCACGTAGGAGAGGCGGATCTGGTTGAAGTTCATGTCGCCGATCGGGATCGTTCCCGGCGGCAGCGCGCTCGCAATGGTGTCGCCGAGGATGGCGATCAGCGGCACCAGCACCAGCTGCGACAGGATGCCGCCGGCGACCAGGACGCCGGCGATCTTCGGCCCGATGATGTAGCCGACGCCCAGGTACTCCGGCGTGATGTCGCAGTTGACCGTCGCCCGCGGGAAGGCGGAGTCCTTGGCGGCGGAGTAGATCGGGGTCGCCTTCCACAGCCCGAGGATCTCCATCGACACCTTGTAGAGCGTCGCGACCCCCAAGCCCTTGAAGACCATCTTGGCGAGCGAGCCGCCCTTCTCGCCGGCGACCAGTACGTCGGCGCAGGCGGTGCCCTCGGGGTAGGGCAGGATCCCGTGCTCCTTGACGATCAGCGCCCGGCGCAGCGGGATCATGAACAGCACGCCGAGGATGCCGCCGACCAGCGACAGGGTGAAGATGTTGAAGTAGTTGAAGTAGGCCTCGCCGTTCGAGAGGAAGATGAGCGCCGGGATGGTGAAGGCGACGCCGGCGGCGATCGACTCGCCAGCCGAGCCGATCGTCTGCACGATGTTGTTCTCGAGAATGGTCGATTTGCCCATGTACTTGAAGACACCGATCGCCAGCACGGCGATCGGGATCGACGCCGAGACCGTGAGGCCCGCGGTGAGCGCCAGATAGACCGTCGCCGCGCCGAAGATCAGCCCGAAAACCGACCCCAGGAGGATCGCCTTGAGGGTGAACTCCGGCATCACCGTCGATGCCGGAATATAGGGCTGGAACTTCTTGTCTTGCGCCTCGGGTTCGGCCATGGGGGGCGGTCTCCAGGAAGAAAAATGACGTTGAGAAGTGGCCGGGATCGTACGCTGAAGCTCCTGCGGGCGCAAGCCGAATAGGGCTCGCGGACTCCTGCAGGCGCGGCGCGCGCGGCGACCTCGGCGGGGCGGTGCTAGACTGGAGTTCGTTCCGGTCCCGCAGTGAGGCGCAGCCCTCCGCCGCTAGCGCCCTCGGGGTTTCGAGAACCTGCCCATTCGCGCAAGGAGTCGTCGTGAAATCAAACCGCCTGTTGTCTGGAGTTTCACTGTGAGCCCCTGGTGGCTGCGTGCGCCAGGAGAAGAGTCGGACGAACCCGAAACCGCCCGCGAGCGCAAGGAAAAAAAGGACGGCTCGCGGCCGGCTGAAGATGGCGTCCCGTCGATCGCCGACCTGGTCGGCGGCCGAGCCGCGTTGGCGGCCGAAGCCGAGGAGCGCGCCAGGGAGACCGAAGAGCCGGCCGAAGAAGAGATGGCGCCCGCCCGGGAGAGCGCTGGCTTCTTCGCTCCGAGCCGCGCCGCCGAGATCCATGCCGTCGAAACGGGCGATGCCGCCGAACTCGCCGATGGCCCTGATACCGACGTCGGTGAGACTTCCGAAGCCGGCGAAGCGGCCGAGGGCGGCGATGCCGCCGAACGCACCGGCCGTCGCCGGCGCCGCCGGGGTGGCCGCGGTCGCAGCCGGGGTGGCAGCGCCGCCGCGCCTGCGGGCGTCGGTGAAGCCGAGAGCCGTGCCGCCGGGACGAAGGAGTCGCCCCGCGAATGGGAAGAAGAGGACGATGACGACGACGACGAGGATCTGGCGCGCCAGCTCATCATGTCGATGCCGGTCGCCGTCCCGTCCCAGCGCCAGGCTCAGGAGGAGGAGAGGAAGATCGCCCTCTTCTGCGACCTCGAGAACGTGGCACTCGGCGTGCGCGACTCGGAGAGCAAGAAGTTCGACATCAACCTCGTGCTCGAGCGCCTGGTCGAAAAGGGCAAGATCATCGTCAAGCGCGCCTACGCCGACTGGGAGCGCTACAGCGAGTTCAAGATCCCCTTCCACGAGGCGGCGATCGAGCTCATCGATATTCCGCAGCGGCGCTACACCGGCAAGAATTCGGCCGATATCAAGATGGTCGTCGACGCGATGGACCTCTCCTATTCGAAGGAGCACCTCGACACCTTCGTCCTGCTTTCGGGCGACTCGGATTTCTCGCCGCTGGTGTCGAAGCTCAAGGAGAACAACAAGTACGTCATCGGCATCGGAGTGAAGAACTCGTCGTCGAATCTGCTGATCGACAACTGCGACGAGTTCATCTTCTACGAGGACGTCTGGCGCGACCAGCACAAGGGCCCCGAGCTCACCGGCCTGACCAAGAAGAAGTCCGAGGTCTTCCAGATGCTCACCGAGTCGATCCTCGCTCTCCAGCGCGAGAACAAGGACGTGCTCTGGGGCTCGATGATCAAGCAGACGATGAAGCGCAAGAAGCCGTCGTTCAACGAGGGCTACTACGGCTACTCGACCTTCTCCGAGCTGCTGCAGGACGCCGAGCGCAATGGCCT
This sequence comes from Thermoanaerobaculia bacterium, assembly GCA_963788175.1. Classification (GTDB taxonomy): domain Bacteria; phylum Acidobacteriota; class Thermoanaerobaculia; order Multivoradales; family JAGPDF01; genus JAGPDF01. Next base: position 156,820 of record CAWBFZ010000007.1, on the reverse strand, counting down.
CCTGAAGCTGCGCAAGGACGAGCGTTCGGGTAGCTGGGTGGTCATGGGTTTCGCCAAGAAGCGCTGAGCTCCTCCCCGCGCGCTTCGCGGCCGCGGGTCCTGTCTGGCCCGTATCCCATGGGGTCCTCGCGCTGAAGAGGCGCGCTCCGGGCCCCATGGGAGCCCTCGGTCCAGCCACCCGCTATCGTTCAGGATAGTTGTTCAGCCTGCGCAGGCGGCCAAAGCCGCCTCGACGCGGTCGATCGCCGGGGCGATCTCGTCGACGCCGACGGCGCCGACCGAGAGCCGGAACCAGCCGTTGTCGGCCCGGGTTCCGAAGGCGTGGAACGGGACGACCGCGAAGCCGGCCTGTTCGAGCAGGAACTGGCGGACGGAGCGGTTGTTCTCGAACTGCCCCCCCGGCCGGATGAGGTCGAAGTGCACCGACAGGTAGAGCGCCCCGGTGGGCGGCAGGTGCTTCACCGGATAGCCCTTCCCGGCGAGCCGCTTGAGGCCGCGGTCGAGCGCCGCGAGGCGCGCGTTGACCCCTTCGCGAATCGCGCCGGAAAGCGTCAGGACGAGCGCCGGGTCGGCGAACAGCTCCGCCGTCGCGACCTGCTCCGGGCGCGGCGCCCAGGCGCCGACGTGGCCGAGGAAGTCCTTCATCCGCGAAATCAGGAACGGCGGGCCGACGGCCCAGCCGACGCGCAGCCCGGTGGCGGCGAACGCCTTGCTGATGCCGTCGATCATCAGGGTGTAGGGCGCCACCTCCGGCACCAGCTCGACCGGCGTGGTGTGGGGAGCGGAGCTCGCGGCGAGCAGCCAGTAGATCTGGTCGTAGAGCAGGAAGAGCGGCTTCGCCGCCGGACCGCGTCGCCGGTTCTCGTCCACCACGAGCTGGGCGATCGCCTTGAGCTGCTCACGCGAGAATCCGGTTCCGGCGGGGTTGAGCGGGCTGTTGAGCGCCAGCAGGCGGGCGTCGGCGAGATGCGGCGCGAGCTCCGCGGCAGTCGGCTGAAAGCCGTTCTCCGGCGAGGTTTCCACGGCGACGCCGCGCGCCCCCGCGAGGTGGCAATAGTGGTTGTTGTTCCACGACGGGACCGGATAGACCACCTTGTCGCCCGGGTCGAGAACCGCGCGGAAGAGGGCGTAGATGAGCGGTCGCGCGCCGCCGGCGATGAGGACGCCGTCCATCGGATAGTCGAGGGCGAGTGCCTCGCGGTAGAAGTCGGTCACCGCGCGCTTCAACTCCGGGACGCCGTCCGACGGCGGATAGTTGGTCTGGCCGGCGGCGAGCGCCCGGGTGATTCCCTGCTCGAGCTCGCGCGGAATCCGGAACTGCTTGGGCGCGAAATCCCCAACCGTCAGATTGAGGACCGGCTGGCCCTTTTCCGCGAGCGCTCGGACCTCGCCGGCGATGCGCAGGATCTCGGAACCGACGAGCGCCGAGACCATCTCGCCGAGGCCCTGGTGAGGAGCGCTCGGGGTGCCGAAGGCGAGGGGCTTCACGGGCAAGGTCAGGGTCATCAGGAAATCTCCGAGTCGGTCGCAAGGCTATCCGACCGGAGGGACGGAGGGAAGGCGCCGGGACGAAGCTCGCGCACTTCCCGGCACGCGAAATGCTTGCGCTCGAAGCAGAGGGAATTTCCTCTTGACAGCCCAGCGCTCGAGGCGCACGATGACCCCACTTCGCGAAGTGGCAGGGTTTCTCGCGGCGAATGCCTGAATCGACAGCAGCGCAGGTGAAGACACTTCAAGGAGGCTACGGAATGACGCCACCGGACTCACGAAGGGCCCCGGGACCGGCCGCAGTGGTGGCCGACGCTCTCGGGGGCACGGCGCGGAGATCCCGGCGGGCCGCTTGACGATGCTGTTTCGCGTGTCGCTCCGAGCGACTGATGCGAAACCTGGACCTTGACGGTCCCACGACGAAGCCGGCCCACCAGACTGCCGCGGCCAGATGCAGGAAGCTGACGAGCTTCAGAGCCTGGGACGGGGAAGCGGAGACGCTTCCCCGTTCGTGTGTCTGGGTCGGTCCTCCCCCTCTCCTCCCGTTCCTGCCCGGACCCCGGACCCCAGTTGACGGGGAGCGGGAATAATGCTTGACTAGTCAATGTTTGATAGTCAGCTGAACGCCCGAATCGACCCTGGACGCCGGTTCCGGGCGCAACCAGCCGGAGGAGAACGATGTCGCAGAGCCCACAAGTTCGCGGAACGCGCGGTCTGCACCATGTCACGGCGATTTCCGGACCGGCGCAGGAGAATCTCGACTTCTACGCCGGTGTCCTCGGCATGAAGCTGGTCAAGAAGAGCGTCAATCAGGACGACCCCGGCACCTACCACCTCTTCTACGCCGACGCCTCCGGGCGCCCGGGGACCGATCTGACCTTCTTCCCCTGGGCTCATCTGGCGCCGTCGCGGAGTGGACACGGTCTTGCCACCGAGGTCGCCCTCGCGGTCGCCCCGGACAGCCTCGCCTACTGGAGCGCACGCCTCGAGCGCTACGGTGCTCCCGTCGGCGTCCCCGAGAGCCGCTTCGGCGATCGTGTCCTGCCTTTCGTCGATCCGCACGGCCTGCGCGTCGCGCTGGTCGAGAGTGCCAGCGCCGCGGCGCGTCCGTTCACCCCATGGGAGGACGGCCCGGTGCCGGTTGCGCGCCAGATTCGCGGACTCGACGGCGCGCGTCTCTGGTTGCGCGATCTCGCACCGACCGAGGCCCTGCTCGCCGCGCCGATGGGCCTCACCCGCCTCGGCGAGGAGGGCGGCTGGGTGCGCTGGGGCCTCCCCGAAGGCGGATCCGCTCTTTCCGGCACCCGCCTCGACCTTGCGCACCGCCCCGACACGCAGCGCGGCATGTGGGGCACAGGAGCCATTCATCACCTCGCCTTTCGGGTCGACGACGGCGCGCACGAGCTCGCCCTGCGCGCTGCCATCGCCGAGGCCGGGCCGCACCCGACGCCGGTCATCGACCGCTTCTGGTTCAGGTCGGTCTACTTCAAGGAGCCGGGCGGCGTGCTCTTCGAACTGGCGACCGACGGACCGGGCTTCGCGGTGGACGAAGCGCCCGAGAAGCTGGGGGAGAGCCTCGTCCTGCCACCCTGGCTGGAGCCGCAGCGCGCGGCAATCGCGGCGGCGCTGCCGGTCCTCACTGACGCGAGGCCGCAGGAGCGCGCACCGTGACCCTGGCCGATCCGCATGCGGAGACCGCAGTTCTCGCCGCGGGCGCGCCGCTTGCCGAGGCGCATGCCGCGGTCGTCCTCGTCCACGGGCGCGGCGCTTCGGCCGAGGACATCCTCGGCTTCGCCGGTCCGCTGACGCGGCCGGGGGTCGCCTTCCTCGCGCCGCAGGCGGCCGGCCACTCCTGGTACCCGCAGCGCTTCCTCGCGCCGTTGGCGGTGAACGAACCTTGGCTTGGTTCGGCGCTCGGTAAGCTCGCGACCCTGCGCGGCGTCATCGTTGCGTCCGGGATTCCCGACAAACGGATCGTCTGGCTCGGCTTCTCCCAGGGGGCCTGCCTGGCCAGCGAGTACGTGGCCCGGAACCCGCGGCGCTGGGGTGGACTCGTGGCCGCGGTCGGCGGGCGGATCGGTCCGCAAGGTTCGAAGTTCGAAGACCCCGGCGAGCTCGCGCGGACACCGGTCTACCTGGGTTGCGGCGACCCCGATCCGCACATTCCGTGGCGCCGCGTCGAAGAAACCGCCGACGCATTCACGCGCCAGAACGCCGAAGTCACCCTGCGGCGCTATGCGGGCTTTCCGCACTCGGTGCATCCCGAGGCGGTGAGCTTCGCCCGGCACCTCCTCGAGGAGCTCGCCGCAACCTGATCAGACGTGCCACCAGACGAGGCGGGTGATGCGCTCGCCGGTGGTGTCGAGGCTCGCCCGCCAGTAGATCGTGCCCCGGGCGTGGCGCGCGCGGCAGAGCAGTGTGCGCTCGCCGTCGAGTGCGCTGTCGCGCAGCAGCTCGAAGCCCTGGAGCGCGCCCAGCCGGGGCATCCGGCCGGCGAGGCCAGGGGCGCCCTCCCAGACCGGCAGGGCAATCGCCGGCGCGTAGCGCTCGAGGTCGGGTCTGCCGGTGAGGAAGGCTTCGTAGTCGACGCGCAGCCGCGCGAGGAGCGCGGTGTCCGATTGGGAGGGGGAGCCGGCGCCGGCCATCGCCGGCAGCGCCGTGAGCGAGTGCGCCGGATCGAGCAGCCCGGCGACGCCGATCGCCAGACCCACCGGGTCGCTCCCGGCCGCATGCTCGAGGTTGGTGAACACGACGACGGTCAGGTGGCGCTGCGGGAAGCGGACGAAGCCGACGCCGCTGTGCCCGGAGTGCAGCGTCACCGGCTCGCCGAGTAGGTCGTCGAGTCCGACCCCCAGCCCGTAGCGGCTCCACTGAAAGATCTCGCCGGCAAGGCTGCCGTCGACGAGCCGTGACGGCATGGTGAGCGTCGCCACGCCAGCACGCGCGAGGACGCGCTCGCCGTCCTGCGCCGCGACGAAGCGGGCGAAGTCGGCGACGGTCATCCCGAGGTCGGAGTAGAGCGGACCGAAATCGGTGTCGAGGCGGCGGTCACGGACCAGCCCGCCGCCTTCGTCCAGGGTGTAGGCCGAGACGCGATGCGGCAAGAGGAGCGCCGGCGCCATCGACACCGGAGTGGTCATCCCGGCCGGAACGAAGAGCGTCCGCCGCACGAAATCCCACCACGGTTCTTCGGCCGCCTTCTCGGTCGCCATCTGGGCAAGAAGCAGCCCGGTGTCGGAGTACAGAAAGCGCCGCCCCGGCGGCGCGATCGGCACCAGCCCCTGCGCCTGCCGGAGGAGCTGCGCGCTCGTATAGTCGGCGAAAAAGCGCCCCTCGACCGATGACACCGTGTCGTCGGGCAGACCCGAGAGGTGCGAGACCAGCTGGCGCAGCGTCGCGCCCGGAAGGTGGATGTCGATCCACTGCGAAACCGGATCGTCGAGCCTGAGCTTGCCGAGCTCGGCCGCCTTGACCAGCGCCGTCGCGGTGATCTGTTTGTCGAGCGAGGCGATGGCAAAGATCGAATCGGCGGTGACCGGCGAGCCGGTCTCGACGTTGGCGAGACCGTAGCTCGACAGCCGCGCGACCGCGCCGTCGCGCGCCACGGCGAGCCCGAGGCCCGGGATCTTGCGCAGGGCCATCTCGCGCGCCAGATAGTCGTCGATCGAGTCCGCCGCGAGGCGGCCGGGAAAGATGAGGAGGGCGAGGAAGAGGACGGAGAGAGGCCGCAACATTCGCCGCATGAGCGCTCCTCGGCAGTCAACCCGCATGCAGCGGGCGCGGGGTACTCCCGCGAGAGGTCTCCGGCAATCCTAGCGTTTCAGGCCGCCGGCCGGAGGATGGCAAAGCCGATGAAGCGCACGGCGCCGTCCGCATCGGCGGTCGCGAGCCGGGCCATCGCGCGCGTCTGGGGCGCCCTGGCATCGCGCAGCCAGGCGGCGCGCAGGAGGGCGGCGCGGACCTCCGGGCTACGCGGGACGCCATTCTCGGCGCCGTAGTCGAGCGCAAAGGCGCGCACCAGGCCGTCCATGGCCTTCGGCTCGGGGAGCTCGGCGAGCGCGAGCGCGGCGCTCATCCGCACCGGCGGGGCCTCGTCGGCGAGCAACTTCTCGAGCAGGGGGACGGCATTCTTCGGCTGGGCGGCCGCGATCGCCTCGGCCGCCTGCCAGCGCAGCTGGGCGGTGGCCCCTTTCCGGGCATCGACCTTGGCGAGATAGCGGCTGCGCTCGCCGGCGGCGAAGTTGCCGACCAGCTGGACCGCCTTCTTGATCTGCTGAATCGCGGTCAGCGCTCCGACGCCGCCGGTCAGGAGGATGCCGACCGCCGCCTGGATGAAGGGCGAAATCGCCCGCCAGATCGAACGGAAGCCGCGGTGATCGAGCGTCCAATCCTCTTTTGCGAGCGCCGCCTCGACCCGCGGGAGCTGCGAGAGGTCGCCGAGCTCGAGGAGGGCCACTTGCGTCCAGGCGATGAGCCAGTCGTTTCCCGGACCCTCGGCGAGCGCCCGGGTGAGGGCGCCCTTCGACTTCTCCCCGCCGAGCTCGACCAGATCGCGCACCACGAGGGCGCGAATGTCCTGCTTCTTGGTGTCGGTCGAGCGCCGCTTCGTGATGACGTCGACCGCCCAGTCGAACGCCGCCGCGTCGCCGGTCTCATAGAGCGCCTGGGCGGCGCGCAACTGCTCTTCCGGGTCGGAGTCGTCGAGCTCGCCGCGCAGCTGCTTCTTCGCGGCTTCGTCACCGAAGCCGACGGCCAGCGCCCGCAGGGCGATCTGTTTGGTGTCCGCGTCCTTCCTCCACTGCGCGAGGCGGCGCAGCGATTCGACAGCGCGGGGGTCGCGCGAACGGCCGAGGCCGGCGGCAGCACCGCGGTAGTAGGGCTCGTTCGGTTTGCCCTGGCCGTAGGCGAGGAGCTGCTGCAGGGCGGCGCCGGCGCGCTCCGCCGACAGACTGCCCCCGCCGACGAGAAAGCCCAGGCCGGCGAGCGCTGCATTGCGTACTTGCACCGTGCCCGGCTGCGGATCCCCCTTCTTGACCTTCTTGCCGGCCTGGTCGGGATCGAGGCTCGGCATCGCCCCTCCGCCCATCCCGCCCATCTCGCCAGTACCCCCCAGCGGCGCTTCGGTAATCGTCTCGGCCTCGGCGAGCATCCAGACGAGCAGCGTTTCGGCGCGCTCGGGTCCGAGGCCGAGGATCCCCTGCAGGCAGGCCTCGGGCACCCAGGCCTGGGGAAGGAAGGCGAGGCATTGCACGTAGAAGCGGGCCGCGGCGTTGGCGTCTCCGAGCCTTTCGAGCGCCGCGGCGGCTTCGATCCCGCGCACCCAGGGGTCGGTCATCGCCTGCTGCATCTCCTGCTGCATCTGGTCGCCCGAGGGGGCGGGAGGGGCGGCGGGAGCGATGCCGAGATAGGCCCCCGCCAGGAGTTTCCCCTTCGACTGCTGGCTCGCCCACTCCTGCTGCTTCTTCATCGCGTCGCTGCCCATCATGCCGGCCATGCCGGAGACCATCAGGTTCATGAAGCTGGTCTGCCCCTTGAGCGCCCCGCGCAGCTGCTGCAGGGCGCGCTCGCGGAGCTCCTCCGGCACGAGCTCGGCCCCTTCGCCGGCCAGGAAGCTGGCGACCACCGGATTGCGGGTCTGCTTGAGCGCCCGCTCCGCGAGGAGATCGGCGAGCGGATCCGGGGAAACGGTGGCCGCTTCCTGCTGCGCGACGGCAGGCGCCACCGGCAGCGAGCTGCACAGAATCGACAGGACCAGCAGCGAGGCCAGGTTTCGGCGCATGGGGGTCTCCTCGCTACCCTACGTGAAAAGGGCCCCGATTTCGTCTCAATGTTAAACTTTTCCGCCCTATGAGCCCCCTCGACCCCTCCTCCTTCCCGCCGGCGCTGCAGGCTCTGGCGGTCAAGGTGCGCGACGGTGTGCGCCTGGACGCAGCCGATGCCCTGCTCTGCTTCGAGACGCCGCACGTCCTGGCGCTCGGCCGGCTGGCGAACGACGTGCGGCGGCGGATGCACGGCGACAAGGTGTTCTACAACCTCAACCGGCACATCAACCCGACGAACGTCTGCGTCTACACGTACAACTGCAAGTTCTGCAGCTTCGCGGCGATGAAGGACGAGCCGCACGCCTGGCAGATGTCGCACGAAGAGATCTACCGCCAGGCCGGCGAACAGGGAGGCAACGACGTCACCGAGTTCCACATCGTCGGCGGCCTCCATCCCGACCTCGACATGGCCTGGTACGAGGAGATGCTCACCGGCCTGAAGGCGCGCTTCCCGAAGGCGCATCTCAAGGCGTTCACCGCGATCGAGATCGGCTGGTTCGCCAAACGCGAGAAACTCACCATCGAGGAGGTCCTGCGCCGCCTCACCGCCGCCGGCCTGGGCTCGCTCCCGGGCGGCGGCGCCGAGATCTTCCACCCGGAGGTGCGCGAGATCATCTGCGACGGCAAGCTCGATGCCGACGAGTGGATCGAGGTGCATCGGGTCGCCCATCGCCTGGGCATCAAGAGCAACTGCACCATGCTCTTCGGCCACGTCGAGAAGAGCGCCCACAAGGTCGACCACCTGCTGCGGCTGCGGAGCCTGCAGGACGAGTTCGGCGGTTTTAACGCCTTTATTCCGCTTGCCTACCACCCGGAGAACAACTATCTGGGCCTCGAGTACCATACGACCGGCCTCGATGACCTGCGCCACATTGCCACGGCACGGCTCGTGCTAGACAACATTCCCCACGTCAAGGCCTACTGGGTGATGGTGACTCCCAAGCTGGCGCAAGTGGCTCTCTCCTTTGGCGCTGACGACCTCGACGGCACGGTGGTGCGGGAGACGATCTACCACATGGCGGGCGCCGAAACGGCGCAGATGATGCCGACGACCGAGCTCGAACGGGTAGTCCGTGCGGCCGGCTTCACACCGGTCGAGCGCGATACGCTTTATAATGCAGTAGATAGGGCGAACTGACCGATCGGGAATTCCGTTTCTCCCGGCTGTCCTGCGCACCTTGAAGCAGAGGTACGCGATGCGGCCCGGGAATCTTCATTGGGTTGGGTACTGCGCCAGGCAAGGAAAGGAAGGAACCATGACCGAACAGCTCTCGAGCTCGGCAGCGGCCTCATTTTCGGCGACCCCGGCAGGTGGGTTCCGGTGTCCCGGCCGCGCGCAGGCGTTGGCTTTCCTGACGGTTGCAGCTTTGGCTCTTGGCCCCTGGACCGCGCCCGCCGCGCCTGCCGAGCTCACCGAGGCGGCGTCGGTGCAGTTGAGCGACGGGCATCCGTTCAGCGACATCGACATCGCCGTGACGCTTCCCCAGATCAGTCCCAACGGCCAGTATGCCGTCTACGGGCAGGATGCGGTGACCGACAGCGCCTTCGAGCTCTGGAGCGTGCCGGTCGCCGGCGGCAATCCGGTTCGCCTGTCGGACGTTCTGAGCGCTGGCCAGCACGTGACCTTTGCGATCAGCCCGGACAGCGCGCGCGTCGTCTATGTGGTGGATCAGGACACGGCCGGCAGAGCGGAGCTCTACAGCGTCCCGATCGCTGGCGGCGTGGTGACCAAGCTCAATCCGACCCTGAGCCCGAACCGGGATGTCCTCAACTTCAAGATCTCCCCGACCAGCGACCGGGTCTTCTTCATCTGCGACCTGCTCACTGACAGCATGTTCGAGCTCTACACCGTTCCGATCGGCGGAGGAAATGCGCTCCGCCTGAACCACGAACTGCTGTTCGACTACGACGTCGAGGGTTACCAGGCGACGCCGAACGGCCAGACCGTGCTCTACCGCGCCGGCCGGACGGACAGCGGCGACTGGGAGCTCTACAGCGTCGATGCCGACGGCCAGGGGCCGATTCCGGTCAAGCTCAATCTCCATCTCCCCAGCAACGGCGAGGTCGATCCGTACTTCCAGATCAGCCCGAACAGTGCCCGGGTGGTCTATCTGGCGGACGCGTCGGTCGATGGCCAGTTCGACATCTACAGCGTGTCGGTCAGCGCTCGCCGGCTCGACGAAGCTCAACGGCTCGCTGCCCAGCGGCGCCTCGGTCGCCACCGACTTCCTGATCAGCGCCAACAGCTCCAAGGTGGTCTTCCGGGCCGACGACCCGGCGGCCAACGTTTTTCAGCTCTACAGCTCCGGGCTCACCGGTGGCGGCGCGACGCGGCTGAACGGCCCCCTGCTCAGTACCGAAGACGTCTCGACGGGATTTCGCGATCAGCGCCGACAGCACCAAGGTGGTCTATCGCTCGGACGAGCGGCGTGAACGACGTGATCGAGCTCTGGAGCGTGCCGATCGGCGGCGGTACGCCGACCCGGCTCAACGGCGAGCTCGTGTGACCGGCTGGCGACGTGCTCGACCATGCGATCAGCCCCGACAGCGCACGCGTCGTCTACAGCGCCGACCAGAATATCGACGCGCTCAACGAGCTCTGGAGTGTGCCGATCGGCGGCGGCACCGCCACCCGGCTCAACCGGACGCTGGCCAACGGCGGCGACGTGCAGAACTTCCGCATCAGCGACGAACAGCAACTGGGTGGTCTACGGCGCCGACCAGGACTCCGATACCGTCGACGAGCTCCTGGCTGTCCCGATCGGCGGCGGCACGGTTCAGGACGTGAGCGGCCCGCTCGTCAACGGGGGCGACGTCCTGTTGAAGGTCGTGCAGACCACGGCCTGGGAGATCTCGTCCAACAGCCTCGACGTGGTCTACATGGCCGACGAGGATGTCAACGACGAGGTGGAGCTCTACGCCTCCAGCCTGGGCGGCCCGCCGAGTGCCCCGACCGGAGTTGTTGCCGTCGCCGGCAACGCCCTGGCGACGGTGACCTTCGCGCCGCCGACGAGCAACGGCGGCAGTCCGATCACCGGCTACACGGTGACGCCGAGCCCGGCCACCTTGGGCTGGGTGGACAACAACGCCGGCTCGATCCTTACCAGCCACGTGATCGCCAACCTGACCAACGGCACCGCCTACACTTTCACCGTCCGGGCGACCAACGCCAACGGCACGGGAGCTCCCTCGGTGCCGTCGAACGTCGCCACGCCGGCGACGGTTCCGAACGCGCCGACTGCGGTTGCCGCGATCCCGCGCAACCGCGGGGCGGACGTCGCCTTCGTGCCACCCCTGATCAACGGTGGCGCCACGATCACCGGTTACACGGTGATCTCGGATCCGCCGGGTGGAACCGACAGCAACGCCGGTTCGACAACGACCGTGCATGCGATCACCGGCCTCAGCACCGAGATTGAGTACACCTTCACCGTGACCGCGACGAACTCTGCCGGCACCGGCAACCCCTCGTCGCCCTCGAACCCCATCACGCCCGGATGCAACATCTTCTGTGACGGCGTGGAATCGAACGACACCTCGGTCTGGAGTGCCGCCCTGACACTCCCGGGTGCGCCGACTGCAGTTGTTGCGGTTGCCGCCGACTCCTCGGCGACGGTGACTTTCGTCGCGCCGCTCTTCGGCGGCGGTAGCCCCATCAGCGGCTACACCGTGACTTCGAATCCGGCGGGGGGCGTGGACTTGAACGGCGGCTCGACCGGGCTTTCTCACATCGTCACCGGTCTCGCCAACGGGACGCCGTACACCTTCACCGTGCGGGCGACCAACAGCAGCGGACAGGGTCCGGCCTCGGCGGCGTCGAACGCCGTGACGCCGGCGACGGTGCCGGGCGCGCCGACGGCCGTCTTCGCCGTGGCTGGCGACAGCTCGGCGACGGTGACTTTCGTGGCGCCGCTCGACGACGGCGGCAGCCCGATCCTCGGCTACACGGTGACCTCCAGTCCGGCCGGTGGCACCGACGACAACGCCGGCTCGGCCGGGCTCTCGCACGCGATCAGCGGCCTCAGCAACGGGACCGAATACACCTTCACCGTGACCGCGACGAATGCCGCTGGCACCGGCGACCCCTCGGCGCCTTCGAACCCCGTCACCCCCAGCCCCTCCTGACACCGGCGCGCTGGCGCCGGTGCCGCACGTCTATCTCCTCCGCTGCCGCGACGGTTCGCTCTACGCCGGGGCAGCGGTCGACCTCGAGCGCCGCCTGCGCGAGCACCGCGCCGGCAGGGCGTCGCGCTACACGCGCTCGCGGCTGCCGGTCGAGCTCGCCTGGTCGTGCGAGATGCCGTCGTGGAGCGCCGCCCTCGTCGAGGAGGCGCGCATCAAGTCGCTGCCACGGCGCGCCAAAGAGCTCCTGATGGCGGCGCCGGTCCCGGAGCCCCTGCGGGAAGATCCCGCCAGCTGACCTTCAGCAGATCCGCGGCAACTGCTCGCCGGAGAGCAGGTCGACGATGCGGGTGCCGCCGATCGAGCTCCGCAAGGTGACCAGGCCGGCCGGCGCCTCCGCGACTTCGCCGATGCAGACCGCCTGCCGGCCGAGCGGATGCCGGCGCCAGATCGCCAGCGCTTCGTCCGCCGCCTCCGGCGCGACGAAAGCGATCGCCTTGCCTTCGTTGGCGACGTAGAGCGGGTCGAGACCGAGAATCTCGCAGGCGCCGCGCACCGCCGGGGCGACCGGCAACGCCGCCTCGTCGAGCCGGATGGCGACCTGGGCGGCGCTGGCGATCTCGTTGAGCGCCGAGGCGACGCCGCCCCGGGTCGGGTCGCGCAGAACATGGACCCTCTCGCCCAATGCCGCGAGGAGCGTCGCCGACCAGAGAGTGCAGAGGCGCCGAGTCGCTCACGATCGGCGCGTCGAAGGCGAGCCCCTCGCGCACCGAGAGGATCGCGATGCCGTGTTCGGCGAGCGCGCCGGAGACCAGGATCTTGTCGCCCGGCCGGGCGCGCCGGGGCGAGATCTCGATCCCGTCGGCGATCCTGCCGATGCCGGCGGTGTTGATGTAGACCCCATCGCCCTTGCCGCGGTCGACGACCTTGGTGTCGCCGGTCACGATCGGCACGCCGACCGCCGCCGCGGCCTCTTTCATCGAGGAGACGATGCGCCAGAGCGTCTCCATCGGCAGGCCCTCCTCGAGGATCAGGGCACAGGTGAGCGCCACCGGCCGCGCGCCGCACATGGCGAGATCGTTCACTGTCCCGTGGACGGCCATCGAGCCGATGTCGCCGCCGGGAAAGAAGAGCGGTCGCACGACGTAGGAATCGGTCGAGAAGGCGAGGCGTTCGCTGCCGCCGGCGAGCACCGCGCCGTCGTGCATGCGCTCGAGCTCCGGGTTCGAGAAGCTGGGGACGAACATGCGTTCGATGAGCTGCTGGGTCAGCCGTCCGCCGCCGCCGTGCGCCATCTGCACCGTCGGGTATTCGGAGATCGGCACCGGACAGACCGGACCGAGGGCGAGATCGCCGCCGTCTCCGCGCCCCTCGCTCCGCCAGTACCGCGCGGCGGGGCGCTCACGCCAGCCTCGCATAGCGGTAATAGGCCGAGCAGGCGCCTTCGGAGGAGACCATCGGTGCGCCGAGCGGGCGCTCGGGATTGCACTGCTTGCCGAAGGCCGGACATTCGTTGGGCTTGCGGATTCCCTGCAGCACCTGACCGGCGATGCACAGGGGCGACTCCTCGGCGGAGATGCCGCCGACGTCGAACTTGCGCTCGGCGTCGTGGGCCAGGAACGCCTCCCGCAGGCGCAGGCCGCTCGCGGGAATCGTCCCGATCCCCCGCCACTTGCGGTCGCAGACCTCGAAGACCTCGCCGACCAACTTCTGCGCCGCCGGGTTGCCGTCGCGGGTGACGGCGCGCACGTACTGGTTCTCGACCCCCCAGCGGCCCTCCTCGAGCGCCTTGACCGCCATGTGAATCCCCTGCAGCAGGTCGAGCGGCTCGAAACCGGTGACGACGATCGGCACGCGGTACTTCTCGGCGATCGGCTCGTACTCCCAGTAGCCCATCACCGCGCAGACATGGCCGGCGGCGAGAAAGCCGTTCACCCGGCATTCGGACGAGGAGAGGATCGCCTCCATCGCCGGCGGCACCAGCACGTGCGAGGTCAGAATGGAGAAGTTCGTGAGGCCGAGGCGCTTCGCCTGCCAGACCGCCATGGCGTTGGGCGGCGCGGTGGTCTCGAAGCCGACGGCGAAGAAGACCACTTCGCGGTCGGGGTTCTCGCGCGCCAGCTTCACCGCATCGAGCGGCGAATAGACCATGCGCACGTCGCCGCCGGCCGACTTCACGGCCAGCAGGTCGGTGGTCGACCCGGGCACGCGCAGCATGTCGCCGAAGGAGGTGAAGATCACCTCCGGCCGGCGAGCGATGGCGAGCGCCTTGTCGATGAGCTCGAGCGGTGTCACGCACACCGGGCAACCGGGGCCGTGGATGAGCCCGATCGACTCCGGGAGCATGCGGTCGATGCCCGAGCGCATGAGGGTGTGGGTCTGACCGCCGCAAACTTCCATCAGGTTCCACTCCTGGTGGGTGTCGCGGCGCAGCGCGGCGAAGAGCGCTTGCGCCTCCGGCTCGCCGCGGTACTCGTCGACGAAGCGCACGGTTTCAGTTCCCCCCCTGCGGTGCCTTCTGCACCTTCTGAGCGAAGGCCTCGTCCTGGAGCTCGAGCAGCTCGCCGATCTCTTCGAGATACTCGAAGACCTTCTTCGCCTCCGCCTCGTCGATCTTGCTGATCGCGAAGCCGACATGGACGACCACCCACTCTCCGGCTTCGACCTCCGGCGTGTAGGCGAGGCAGACCTCCTTCACCACGCCGGAGAAGTCGACTCTGCCCATCGGGATGCCGATCTCGTTGTGGATCACCTCGATGACCTGACCTGGGACTCCGAGACACATGGGGCGGGCTCCTGTTGGCTCTCTGGCGTCAATCTGCCGCGAGTCGCGCGGCGGCGACGGCGATCTGTCCGAGTGCGATGCCGCCGTCGTTGGGCGGCACGGCGCGATGCAGGAAGACGGTGGAATCGGCGGCCCGCAGGCTCGCCGCCAGGCGCTCGCTGAGCAGGCGATTCTGGAAACAGCCGCCGGAGAGCGCGACGCGTGACAGACCCGACAGCCGGGCCACCGCGAGCGCGCCATCCACCAGCGCCTGATGAAAGCGCGCGGCGATCCGCGGCAACGCCTCGCCGCGCGCGCGGTCGGCGAGCACAGCGGCCACCAGCGGCCGCCAGTCGAGCTCGTGGAGAGTCGTCCGCGGAAGCTGCCCGGGCGCGAGCCCGGCGGGTGCCACGCATTCGACCAGTGGCAGGGGATAGGTGCCGCGCTCGCGCGGATCGGCGGCGAATTCGAGCGCCATCGCCGCTTCGCCCTCATACGACACCCGGGCGCCGTCGCCGTCAATGCCGCCGACGCCGAGCAGCGCCGCGACGCCGTCGAAAAGCCGTCCCATGGACGAGGTCCACGGGGCGTTCCACCCGGAGGTGAGCATCTTCGCCAGGATGGCGCTCTCTGCCGGTGGGAAGCTTGCCAGGGCGGCGATGTCGCGGCGCTCGAACGCCGCGGCCCCCTCCAGCTCGTGGAGGAGAGCGAGAGCGACGCGCCGCGGCTCGCGCACCGCGGCCTCGCCACCGGGGAGGCGGAAGGGGCGCAGGCGCGCCAGCCGGTAGAAGCTCCCCGGCGCCGCGGCCTCCGGCACCACCAGCGCTTCGCCTCCCCAGATGGTGCCGTCGGGCCCGTATCCGGTGCCGTCGAAAGAGAGACCGAGCGCCGGGCCGCAGATGCGCGATCGGCCTCCGGGCGCTTTGCCGGTCCCTCCTCCGGGCTCGGCGTCGTGCTCGGCGAGACAGGCGGCGAGGTGGGCGTGGTGGTGCTGCACCGCGAAGCGCGGCAGCGCTTGCGGGCGGAGCCCAGCACGCTCGAGGAGACCTCCCGCGGCGCATCCCGCGCCCGCTGCCCAACGCGTCGTCGGATAGTCGGGATGCAGGTCGTGGACGAGCGCCACCGGTGTCGCGCCGTAGAGGGCGAGAAAGTCGAGAATGACGCGCTCGAAGGCAGCGTGCGCCTCCGGTGTCTCCATGTCGCCCAGATGCTGCGAGAGGAAGATCTGGTTGCCGATGCTCACCGCGGCCGCCGCCTTCTGGTGAGCGCCGGTGGCGACGATGCAGGGCAGCGCCCGCGACGCGACGACCGGCAGCGGCGCGTAACCGCGCGCCCGGCGCAGCAGCTGCGGCCCGCCGTCCAGCAGCCAGGCGACGCTGTCGTCGACATGGCGTGCGATCGGCCGGTTGTGCAGCAGGAAGAGGTCGGCTATCCCGCCGAGTCGCGCGAGCGCGTCGCCGTCGTCGATCGCAATGGGCTCATCCGAGAGGTTGCCGCTGGTGGCGACCAGGGGAAAGTCGACTTCGGCGAAGAGCAGGTGATGCAGCGGGCTGGTCGGCAACATCACGCCCAGGCGCGGATTGCCGGGCGCAATCTCCGGCGCGAGGTGGACGCCGGGAAGAGTGCGGCGGCGCAGCAGGACGATCGGCGCCTGCGGCGAGGCGAGCAGAGCGGCCTCTTCGGCCGAGAACGCGCACAGACCGCGCGCCGCGCCGACATCCCGCACCATCAGCGCCAGCGGCTTCGCCGGCCGGTGCTTGCGGGTGCGCAGCCTGGCGACCGCCGCGGCGGAGCGCGCGTCGCAGAGCAACTGGAAGCCGCCGATCCCCTTCAGGGCGACGATGTCGCCGCGCTTGAGTGCCGCGACGACGTCATCGAGGGCCGCTGCACGGCGCGCGCGCAGCTGGCCGTCGGGATTCGTCGAGCGCAGCTCGGGCCCGCACTCGGGGCAGGCGTTCGGCTGGGCGTGGAAGCGGCGGGAGACCGGATCTTCGTACTCCGCGCGACAGGCCGGGCAGAGCTCGAAGCCGCGCATCGTCGTCGACGGCCGGTCGTACGGCAGGCCGAGCACGATCGAGAAGCGCGGGCCGCAGTGGGTGCAGTTGGTGAACGGATAGTGGAACCGCCGGTCGCCCGGCGTGAACGTCTCGCGGCGGCACTCGGCGCAGGTCGCGAGGTCGGGCAGAACGACCGCGCTGGTGCCGGCACGCGCCGCGCTGGCCCGGATGGCGAAGCCGGTGTGTCCCGACGGCTTCAGCCAGGAGGCAGCGACCGACTGCAGGAGAGCCGGAGCCGGCTTCTCGAGCGCGAGGCGCGTGACGAACGACTCGAGCGAAACGCGCGGACCCTCGACCTCGATCTCGACGCCGTGCGAATCGTTACGCACCCAGCCGTCGAGCGCCAGCTCGCGCGCCAGGCGGTAGACGAAGGGGCGGAAGCCCACCCCCTGCACCGCGCCGCGGATCTCCAGGCGGAGCAGGGCTCTCGCGGACGGGGCTCCCTCACGCGCGGCGGCAGCCGCAGGCGCTGCGATCGGCATTTCGGGCGCGAGCTTACTCCCGGCGGCGCGCGGCGCTCCCACCCTGGCGGACCCCTCCCGGCGCCCACCCTGCCGGGCGGCGGCGCCGAAGTCGGGCGACGGCAATAATCCGCGCGTGAGCGAGAACGAGCCACCGGCGCCGGGCGGGAAGATCCTGGCCACCCGCCGCGAGGCGTTCGCACGCCTCTTCGGGCTCGCCGGAGTCTCCGGCATCGGAGCGCAGGCCACCGGCTGCAAGAGCGAACCGCCCGGGCCGGGGCCGGCCAGGCTGCCGCTCTCGGCGGTGCCCCCGGAGGGGCGCCTGCGCGTGCTTCATCGCGGCGATCCGGTCGAGCTGCGGCGCGAGGGCGAGGAGATCCGCGCGCGCTCGCTGCTGTGCACCCACCAGGGCTGCGAGGTGCGCTGGCGCGCCGACCTCGGGCGCTACCGCTGCCCCTGCCACCAGGGGATGTTCGACGCCGCCGGCAGGCCGCTCTCGGGACCACCGACGCGGCCTCTGGGCGAGGTCGCGGTGCGCGTCGAGGCGGGCATGATCGTCGTCGGCGACGAGCCGGCGGGCTAGTCCGGTCGACCTCGGCCAGCTCAGCCAGCGGCGAACGCCGGCGCCTGCCGCCACCAGACTTCAGCGAGCGCCGGTTCGTGCTTCGGAACCGGGAGGATTCCCAGCCGGAGGAGCTCCGCCGCTGCGGCCTCCGCCGCCCGGGGGAGGGCCGCAGCGACCTCTGCCGAGAGCTCGGTGCCGAGCTCGATCTCTTTCGGCACGATGCCGATGAGCAATACGTCGCGCGGCGCTTCGCCGAAGAACTCGGCCGTGAGCAGCGCCTCCCGCAGGCCCGGATCGTGCGGGGAGAGGCGCGGATTCAAAAGGGGGGCGGCGAGGATCTCGCTGCGCGTCAAGCACCGGACGGTGCCCGGCGGCGACTGCACACGGAGCGCGTCGAAGACGATCAACGCGTCGTAGCCGCCGATTTGGTGGGCGAGTTCGGGGCCGGGGGTGCCGATGTCGAGCAGTTCGACGTCGTCGGGCAGCTCGTAGAGTGACGCGAAGGTGGCGAGGGCCGAGGGACCCACGCCGTCGTCGCGCATCAGGATGCAGCCCATCCCCAGCACCAGGGTGCGCACGGTGGCGCTCCCTTCCTCGTCCGCCCCCGACAACCTCAACCTCCGAGCACCTTGACCGTCGCCGTCTCGTTGCCCTCGGGGTCGAAGGCGTGGATGGCGCAGGCCAGACAGGGATCGAAGGAATGGATGGTGCGCACGACCTCGAGCGGACGCTCGCTGTCGGCGATCGGATTGCCGACCAGCGAGGCCTCGTACGGTCCGAGCTGCCCTTCGGCGTCGCGCGGTCCGGCGTTCCAGGTGGAGGGCACGACCGCCTGGTAGTTGGCGATCCGGCCGTCGCGGATCACCACCCAGTGCGACAGCACTCCGCGCGGGGCTTCGTGGAAGCCGAATCCCTTGACCTCGCCCTTGGGGAAGGTCGGTTTGTTGAAGATGGCGACGTCGCCCTTGGCGATGTTCCCGACCAGCAGTCCCCAGTGCTTGAGCGACAGTTCGGCCAGGACCGCGCAGCGGATGGCGCGCGCCAGATGACGGCCGAGCGTCGAGTGCAGCGCGGTGAGCGGAATCTTGACCTTGGCGATCGACGAAGCGAGCGCCACCGACTCGTTGACGTGCTTGGTGATGAGCTCGTGGCCGGAGGCGTAACCCATGAGAATCTGGGCGAGCGGCCCGACCTGCATCGCCTTGCCCTCGAAGCGCGGCGCCTTGACCCAGGAGTACTTGCCGTCGTCCTGGAAGTCGGTGTACTGCGGCTTCGGCAGTTCTTCCTCCCAGGGGTGCTTCTGCCAGTCCCCTTCGTACCAGGCGTGGGCGACCGACTCCTCGACCTTGGCCTGGAAGAGCGGATCGTTGAAGGTCGTGATCGGCCGGTAGGACGCGAGGTCGCCGCCCATGATGACGCCGCCCGGCAGGTCGAACTCGGTGCCCTTGGCGTCGAGCGGCAGATCGGGCACCGCCATGTAGTTGGTCACGCCGGCGCCGTAGCCGAGCCACTCCGGATACATCGAGCCGATGGCGATGACGTCCGGGAGATAGACCTGCTCGACGAAGGTCTTGACCTCCTCGAGCGTGTCCTTGATGAAGTAGAGCTTCTCCATGTTGAGCGTCGCGTCGTTGTCGAGGTTGATCGCGTTGGCGACACCGCCGACGGCCAGGTTCTGGATGTTCGGCGTCTTGCTGCCGAGGATCGCGACGACCTTGTTCGCCTTGCGCTGGTAGTCGAGCGCCTGCAGATAGTGCGAGACCGCGAGCAGGTTGACCTCCGGCGGCAGGTGCATCGCCGGGTGCCCCCAGTAGCCGTTGGTGAAGATGCCGAGCTGGCCCGAGGCGATGAGCCCCTCGAGCTTCGCCTTGACCGCCGCGAGCTCGCGGGTGCTGTTGTGCGGCCAGGGCGAGAGCGACTCGGCGAGCGCCGAGGCTTTTGCCGGATCGGCCTTGAGCGCCGAGGTCACGTCGACCCAGTCGAGCGCCGAGAGATGGTAGAAGTGGACGATGTGGTCGTGCAGGGCGTGGGCGCAGAGGATGAGGTTGCGGATGTACTGCGCGTTCATCGGAATCTCGAGCCCGATCGCGTTCTCCACGGCGCGCACCGAGGTGATGGCGTGGACGGTGGTGCAGACGCCACAGATGCGCTGGGCGAAGAGCCAGGCCTCGCGCGGGTCACGCCCCTCGAGGATGAGCTCGATGCCGCGGAACATCTGCCCCGAGGACCACGACTTGGTGACCTTTCCGCCGTCCACTTCGACATCGATGCGCAGGTGTCCTTCGATGCGGGTGATCGGGTCGACAACGATGCGCTTGGACATGGTTCTAAGCTCCTATCGGCGGGTCGCGGCGGCAGTGCGGCCACCGAGGATGGGGAAGGTCTTGACGGCCCAGAGGTAGATGACGAGCTCCGCGGCGACGAAGCCCACGGTGATCAGCAGCTCGGGCACCGCCGGGAAGTAGCGATAGTGCTCGCCCGGGTTGAAGGCGACGAGATAGGTGTTGAGCCGGAAGCCCGTGCCCGCGAGGATGAGGAGGATCCCGGCCCGCACCTGCCAGACCGGATCGGCACGCCTGACGCCGGACATGAGAATGGCGGCGGCGGCCAGATGCATCGCGAGCTCGGCGACGAAGACCGCGCCGAGCGGTGAAGCGAGGAGGCCGAGCTCACCGGAAAGCGCCACATCGCCGAGACGGAAGGCGACGAAGAAAAGCGCCACCCATTTCGCCACGTTGGCGAGCCGGCCGAGCATCTCGGTCTCGCGCGGCCGGCCGAAGGTCCTGGCGGCGAAGGAGGCTTCACAGACCACGATGCCGTAGCCCATGATCAGGCAGGAGAGGATGAAGAGGAACGGCAGCCAGGGCGTGAACCAGAGCGCATGCAGGCGCGGGCCGGCGAGGAGCATCATCGTGCCGAGCGACGACTGATGCATGGTCGGCAGCAGGATGCCCAGGGCGATGATCCAGACGCCGCCCTTGTGAATGAAGCGCTGGGCCTTGGTCGCGAACGCCGCGACGCGCGGCTTGGGGCTCTTCTCGAGCTTTTCCCAGAGGGCCGGTGAAAGTTCGGCGAGCAGGACGAAGTTGTAGAGCATCACGCAGATGGCGACTTCGAGCTGCGGCGAGTGGCTCCACTGCCAGAAGAAGATCGGGATCTTCCACAGGTCCCAGTAGCGCCCGAGGTCGACGGTGACCGCGAGAACCGCCAGGCCGTAGCCCAGGAGGCTGGTGAGAACCGCCGGCCGGACCAGCGGGTGGTACTCGCCCTTGTTGAGGATGAAGACCAGCAGCGCCACGGCGTATCCGCCGCAACCGAGAGCGGTGCCGACGACGACGTCGAAGGCGATCCAGACCCCCCAGGGATAGCCGTTGGAGAGATTGGTCACTGCGCCGAGGCCGAAGAGGAAACGCCAGATGGTGACCGCGACGCCGACACCGGCGACGAAGAGCAGCCAGCGGAACGGACGGGTGAAGAGCGGCCGGTCGACCGTAGTGTGGATCGGCTCGTGGACCGAAGCGTGCGCGTTCACTGGTTGCCCCCCTGTTTGCCGGATGCATCCGTGCCATCGCCGCTCTTGTTGGCGCGGCGGTTGCGGAGCATCACGCCGGCGAGCACGGCATAGGCCGCGACCGGGGCGATGAAGCCCTTGTAGAGCCCTTCCTGGATCGAGTAAGCGGTCCGCGGAATTCCTTCGTTCCCCAGGCTGGGCAGGCCGAGCTTTTCGAACGGCACATGCGACAGGTAGAGCACCTGTGTGCCGCCGCCCTCGAACTCGCCGTAGACGCGATCTTCGAAGTACTTACCCGGCTCTTCGGCGATGCGGCGCTTGGCTTCCTGGAGGAGCTCCGTGCGCTTGCCGTAGATCACCGCTTGGCGCGGGCAGACCTCGCAGCAGGCCGGTCCGTGGCCCTTGGGATAGCGGCTGAAACCGTCCTGCTCGGTGAGCGCCGCGCCCTCGACGCGGTGGCGGCAGAGCTCGCACTTGACGACGTTCGGCAACGCCTTGTCGAACTCGAACTTCGGCACGTTGAACGGGCAGGCCATCTGGCAGTAGCGGCAGCCGACGCAGTAGAACGGATCCCACTCGACGACCCCAGTGACCTCGTTCTTGTGGAAGGCGTGCAGCATGCAGGCGGAGGCGCAGGCCGGATCGACGCAGTGCATGCACTGGGCCTTCATGTAGGAGACCCGGTCGCCCTCCTGGTAGAGCTTGATGATGTTCTTCGTCTTGCCGTTTAAATCCTGCGGCATCTGCCAGAGGCCCTCGGCGCCGGTATCGGGCTCGAGGTGATTCGCCTCGCGGCAGGCA
Organism: Thermoanaerobaculia bacterium; assembly: GCA_963788175.1. Classification (GTDB taxonomy): domain Bacteria; phylum Acidobacteriota; class Thermoanaerobaculia; order Multivoradales; family JAGPDF01; genus JAGPDF01. The sequence continues at coordinate 135,229 of CAWBFZ010000007.1, read as the reverse complement.
ACGACGCAGCTCTTGCAGCCGATGCAGACGGTGGTGTCGTAGAGCATGCCCATCGCCTCGGGCAGCGGCTCGATCTTCTTCGCCGCGGCGGCCGGTGCGGCACAGGTGGCGGCGGCGGCCGAGCCGGCCGCAAGAACCTTCAGGAGACTGCGACGATCGGTGGTTGTCGCCATGGTCGGCCTCGTCAGTTCTGCGGCTTGGGTTCGTCGTCGCCGAGCTTCTTGGCGGCCATCCAGGCCGCGCCCACGACCGCGCCGCCGACCAGGCCGGCGACGCCGGTGGCGATCGGGCTCACGCCGCCCTGTTCGGCATGGATCGGGGGATAGGTGTCGGGCGGCGTCGGCCGGTCGATCGGCACCGTATCGTGCAGCGGGATGCGGAAGGCGACTTTCTGCTCGGTGCAGCCGAAGCAGGGGTGCCCCAGGCCGATCGGCCAGGCGCCGACGACCTCGTTGAAGTGATTGACCGAGCAGTTGGCATGGGTCGCCGGGCCCTTGCAGCCGAGGCGGTAGAGGCACCAGCCCTGGCGGTGCCCGTCATCGCCGTACTCGAGGGCGAAGCGACCGGCGTCGAAGTGGGCGCGGCGCGGGCAGTGCTCGTGGATCGTCTGGCCGTAGGCGAACTTCGGTCGGTTGAGCTCGTCGAGCGCCGGCAGGGTGCCGAGGGTCGCATACTGGAGCACGGTACCGAGCAGGTTGTACGGGTTGGCGGGGCAGCCGGGGATCGAAACCACGGTCTTGCCCTTGAGGATTTCGTGCGCGCCCACCGCGCCGGTCGGATTGGGGTCGGCGGAGGGAACGCCGCCCCAGGAGGCGCAGGAGCCGATGGCGATGATCGCGCCCGCTTTCTCGGCGGTCTCATTGAGCATCTCGATCGCCGTCTGGCCGCCGATCTTGCAGTAGATGCCGCCGTCCTTGGTCGGGATCGCGCCTTCGACGATCAGCACGTATTTGCCGGCGTTGGCCTCCATCGCGGCGTGGCGGCACTCCTCAGCGAGCTTGCCCGAGGGCACCAGCAGAGTCTCGTGGTAATCGAGGGAGATGAGGTCGAGGATCAGTTCGTCGAGCGCCGGCGCCGTCGTGCGCAGCAGCGACTCGGTGCAGCCGGTGCACTCCTGGAAATGGAGCCAGATGACCGAAGGCTTCTTGCCCAGGACCGCCGCTTCGGCGAACTGCTCCGCCACGCTGAGTGGCAGGCCGACCGCTGCCGCGGCGAGGGTGCAGAACTTGAGGAAGTCCCGCCGACGCAGTTCGCGATCGAGCAGGCCCGGCGACGCAGTGGACGAGCGGGTTTCGGACAGCATTTTCGCCTCCCTGGCAAGTTCGCGCCGACGGGTGGGGGCCGGAGCGGGGGATCGTTCCGCTTTCTATCGGCTGGCGGTATGACGGGAAACGCCCGCGAGGGTGGGTGGGTTTCGCGAAGGGAGGGCGAACGGGGAGGTGCCTTCCCCTCCGGCAGGGTGGGCGCTTCTGCGGCGCCCTCGCTTAGCGTCAGCGCCTCTATGCACGAGTACTCCCTCGTCCGCGCCCTTCTCGACCGCGTCGACGCCTCGGCGAGAGAGCACGGGGCGACCTCGGTCGCCGCCCTGAGGGTGCGCATCGGTGAGGTCGCCGGGGTCGAGATGGAGCTCTTCGCCTCGGCTTTCGACCTGGCGAAGGCCGGCACCCGCTGCGCCGCCGCCAGCCTCGACCTCGTTCCGGCAACCGCGCGCTGGGAGTGCACGAGCTGTAGAGTGGAGGCGCCGCGCGGCGGCGTGCTCCGATGTCCCGCTTGCGGCGACCCGGTGCGGCTCGCCGCCGGCGACGAGATCGTGCTCGAACGGATCGAGATGGAGGTGCCCTGACGATGCGTGCCGATCATGTGTAACGACTGCGGCTGTGGCGACACCGACAAGGTCTCGGTCGAGATTCACGAGAGTCTGCTGGCCGGCAACGCCTCCCAGGCGGCGCACAACCGCGAGCACTTCGCCTCCCGCGGCATGCTGACGCTCAACTTGATGGGCTCGCCCGGTTCCGGCAAGACGGCGCTCCTCGAAGCGACCGCGCGGGCGCTCGCCAAGAGCCCAGCGGGCGGAACCGCCCATCGTCTCGCGGCGCTCTCGGGCGACCTCGCGACCGACCACGACGGCGCCCGGCTGCGTGCCGCCGGAATCCCGGCCGCCACCATCACCACCGGTTCGGCCTGCCACCTCGACGCCAAGCTCGTCCATCATGCCCTGCACCATCTCGACCTCGGGGCGGCCGACACGCTGGTGATCGAGAACGTCGGCAACCTCGTCTGTCCGGCGATCTACGATCTCGGCGAGGCGGCGGCGGTGGTGGCGCTCTCGGTGACCGAGGGCGAGGACAAACCGCTCAAGTACCCGACGATGTTCAACCGGGCCGACCTGGTGCTGCTGACCAAGGTGGATCTGCTGCCGCACCTCCCCGGCTTCCGCATGGAGGTCCTCGAGGACGCGCTTGCCCGGACGATGCCTCGTCTGCGGGTGATCCGGGTCTCGGCGACGACCGGCGAGGGGCTGACGGAGTGGATCGCCTGGCTCGAAGAGCGGCGCGCGGCCATGCCGAAGCGGGTGGCCGCGGTGGACCACCACCACGAGCTTCGCGCTCACCCGCACGCTCACTGAGCCGCCTTACCGCTTTCCGGCATCGCGCCCGGCGCCGCGGATCGACCGACCGGTGTGTTAGCCTCGCGGCGGAAATCTTGCCCGGAAAAGAGACGATTGGCGGCTGAAACCCTCCCGTTCCGCTACCTCGCGGTCGACGGCCCCATCGGGGTCGGCAAGACCGTGTTGGTCGACAAGCTGGTGCGCCGCTTCGAGGCCGTCAAGGTGCTCGAGGATGTCGAGAACCCGTTCCTGCCCGACTTCTATCGCGACCGGCCCGGGGCGGCGTTCCAGACCCAGATGTACTTCCTCCTGTCGCGCTACAAGCAGCAGCAAGAGGTGGTGCAGCAGGAGCTCTTCCAGCGCCTGGTGGTCTCGGATTACACCTTCCAGAAGGACCGCATCTTCGCCTACCTGACGCTCTCGGACGAGGAGCTGGCGATCTACGACCGGCTCTACACGACGCTCGAGCCGCAGGTGCCGGTGCCCGACCTGGTGCTCTATCTCACCGCCGACGTCGACACCTGCATGGCTCGCATCCGCAAGCGCGCCCGGAGCTTCGAGAAGGAGATCTCGGACGAGTACATGGCCGAGCTGATCGACGCCTACAACCACTACTTCCACTACTACAACCGCTCGCCGCTCCTGGTGGTGGACACCCGCAATCTCAACTTCCCCGACAGCAAGAGCGACTTCGAAGAGCTCGTCCAGCAGCTCCAGCGTCCCGTCCGCGGCACCGAGTACTTCGTACCTGCCCGCAAGCGCTAGACGGGCGTCTCGCCCGCCAGGCCCAACGCCGCACGCATCTCCGGGTCGCTGGCGCGGTCGCGGAGCGGGGGGACGTAGAGCGTGGAGCGGATCGTGACCTCCGCGCGAGCCATTTTCGAGAGCGGAACGCGAAGTACCTTCGGAGGGAGCGTCGGGTAGGGAACCGCCTCGTAGATCACGACCTCATGGTCCGCAGGGTAGTGCCGAAGCAACTCGCGCTCGAGGACCTCCAGCCCCTGCCGGCTCCACAGCGGTTGGCTGTGGAAGTCGAAGATCCCGATGCCGCCGATCTGCCAGAGGACGAGGATGCTGGTGGGATCGAAGATGCGGCGACGGAGCAGGAAGTCGGTCGCTTCGAAGCTCTGACAGCCGCGTTCCCCCGGGTCGATGCCGAGATCGGCGAAGAGACAGTCCTCGGCCGAGATTCCGGGGAGCATCTGCGCTGCGAAGCCTTCGGAGCGGGCGCTGCGTATCGCGTCGTGCGAGGGTCCGACGAAGACGCCCGGGTGGCCGTAGAAGGCGACGACGACGCTTCCACCCACCCGAACGCGGCTGAGTATCCGCTCCACGATCTCGGCGTACGTTTCTTCGCGTGGTCGCCCTTCAGCGTACGTGTCGTACAGCGACTCGGCGGTCGGATGGAGACCATCGAGCCAGGTAGCGGTGACAATATCGGAAACGAGATAGAGGAACCGGTCGGCAGCCTGGATGGCAGAAAGGGCCTCCTGGGTCACCTGCCCGGCGAGCGCAAGTCCGGTGCCCACGATCGTCAGCGAACCCTTCCTCATCGAGGCTCCCCCCATGCTAGCGTGTGAAGTATCTAACAGCCGTGCCAACCGAAGGGAGAACCGATGGCGCTCAAGGACCTGCACGACTTTCTCGTCGCCCTGTCGAAGCATCCGTCGCTGCGGCAGAGCTTCGCGGATGATGCGGACACGATCGGCTCGGAGGCCAACCTGACTCCGAAAGAGATCGAGCTCCTCAACACGGGTTCGGAATCCGATATCCGCGACTACCTCGGAGAGAAGTACGCCGCCGCTTCGATGATCAAAGTCAAGCCCTGACGAGCAACTTCAGTTCGCTGTCGGCGAGGTGGCGGGCAGGCCGACTCTCTTCAACAAGGCGCTGAATCGCGGTTCGCCCCGGAGGTTGCGGTAGTCCGGGGCGACCGCGAGTGACGCCATGTCCCAGGCATGCTGGTCGACGCCGCGTTCGAGCCAGATGAGCGCCTTCTCGCGCTCGCCGGCCTGGGCGAGCAGACCGCCGATGACGCCGAACCGGGTCGCGTCTCCTGCCGGCGGATGGGCATCGAGTTCGTTGGCGATCCAGCTCAGCGCGCGGTCGTAGCCCTCGGCCTCGAGTTTGTGGTCGAACTGCGGTACCAGCTCCGGGCGGCCGAGGTCCGAAACGTAGTGCCGCAACTCGAGGCCGCGCTCAGGGTCTTTCTTCATCTCGCTGTAGGTGAGGAAGAGATAGACGTGACTGAGGGCGTAGTCCGGATCGAGCTCCAGCGCATTCTTCAGCTCGCCGATCGCCGCTTCGTAGCGTCCTTCGAAGAGATGTTGCACGCCGGCATCGGCGCTGACTTGCGCCGACAGGGGATCGAGCCGTTTGGCTATTTCGATTTCCGTGCTCGCTTCGGCGAGTCGCAGCTGGTAGGCGAGCAGCAACCAGTGCCCGCGATGCGCCGCAGCCGAGCCGGGGTTGAGCTCGATCGCCTTGCGAATCTCGACCTCCGCTGCGGCGAAGTTCCACCGGTTGAGGAAGATCCCGCTGAGTGAAGAGTGGGCTTCGGCGAGACTGCCGTCGAGCTCGATGGCCCGACGGGCGGCGGCTTCGGCCTCGGGCATGAGCTGCGCCGGGTCGGCGTGGAAGGCAGCGAGCCACTGCAGCGACTCGGAGAGGCCCGACCAGGCTGGGGCGAAAGTGGGGTCCTTGGCGATGGCGCGCTCGAAGTAGCCCTTCGCCTTGCGGACGCTCGCCTCTCCGAACTGACTGCCGTAGTACTTGCCCTGCAGGAAGGCCTCGTAGACATCCGGATCGACCGCCTTGGTCATGGCGAGGCGGGTCTGTTCCGCTGGCGAGACCTGGACATGGATGGCCGATGCGATGGCGCTGGCGAAGGTGTTCTGCAGATTGAGCACGTCGGTGGCGGCGCGTTCGAAGCTCTCGGACCAGAGGGTGGTCTCGGGGTCGGCCTGGACGACTTGGGCGTTCAGGCGAATGCGGTCGGCGATGCGGGCGACGGAGCCTTCGACGACGAAGTCGACGCCGAGCTCTTTGGCGATCTCAGGCAGGAGCTTCTTCGAGTCCTTGAAGTGCATCGCCGACTGGCGCGAGATGACGCGCACGCCCTGGATGCGGGCGAGGGCCGAGATCAGGGCGTCGGTCATGCCGTCGACGAAGTACTCGGGCTCGTCCGAGAAGTTCGACAGCGGCAGGACGACGAGCGACGGCAGCTTGACGACGACCGGACTCGCGCTGTTCGACACCGCGCCTGCGTTGGGGGCCGGTTGCGGTGTCCGCGAGCGCCAGGCGAAGATGCCCGCGCCGAGGGCGATGATGGCGAGAGCGGCGGCGCCGAATCGCGCATAGCGCGACTTGGCGATCTGGATCGCCCCGCTTTCGGGGCGCGCGATGCGGCTGCGCGTCTGGCCGAGATCGACCGCGCGGGCGACCTCTGCCAGGGCGTCGCGGACCTCGACCGCCGAGCCGATGCGCTTGGCCGGCTCCTTCTCGAGGCAGCGGCGGAGGATGGCGTCGATCTCGGGCGGGATCTTGTCGTTCTCTTCGTAAGTCCGCGCCGGCTGGTCGCGGAGGATCGCCGAGATCACCTCGGCGGTCGACTGGCCGAGGAACGGGCAGTGCCCGGTGGCGAGCTCGTAGAGCACCACGCCGAGCGAGAAGATGTCGGCGCGGTGGTCGGTGGCGAGCATGCGCAGCTGCTCCGGCGCCATGTAGGCGAGGGTGCCGATCGCCAGGCCCTCCTGGGTCAGGGTGGTCTGCGGATGAAGCCCCATCGCCTCCGTGGCGTCGTGCTCGCGGAGCTTGGCGAGGCCGAAGTCGAGCACCTTGACCCGGCCATCGCTGTTGACCATGACGTTGCCGGGTTTCAGGTCGCGGTGCTGGATCCCCTTGGCGTGCGCCCCGGCGAGCGCGTCAGCGAGGGGCACGGCGATCTTGAGGAACTCCCGGAGCGGCAGGCCGCCCTGCGGGATGAGCTGCGAAAGGGTCTTGCCCTCGACATGCTCCATGGTGAAGAAGCGCCTGCCGGCGGCCTCCTCGACCGAGTAGATGGTGACGATGTTGGGGTGATTGAGCGTCGCGACCGACTTCACCTCGCGCTCGAAGCGCGCCAGGCGGTGCGGGTCCTCTGCCAAGGCCGGCGGCAGCGTCTTCAGCGCCACCTTGCGGTGCAGACGCTCGTCCTCGGCAAGGTAGACGATCCCCATGCCGCCCTCACCGAGCTTCGCCAGGATCCGATAGTGCGCCAGCTGCGTGCCAATCACTGAACGTACTCTACCGTTCCGCGGGCGTTCATTTGCTTCGCACCGGCGCGGGACGTAGAATCTTTCTCGCCGCTGGGATCCCGCATCTGCGGGACCGAGACGGGAAGAGAAGCTGCCCAGAGTGGCCCGCCTGCGCCGGGGCCCGATCCCTGAACGGACGAGGGACGGACACCCGAGGAGAGATTGGCGCGCGTCCCCCGGCACCGCGAAACCCTTCCGTCGCACTTAGCAAGCGGAGGGGTTTTCTGTTTTCGCGGAGGTGCCGGATGGGCAGCCCTAGCAAGAAGATCAGTGTGCCGCAGTTGCGCGAAGCCCCCGCCCGGGGCGAACGCCTGGTGATGGTCACCGCCTACGACTACCCGCAGGCACGCAGCGCCGACGCCGCCGGCGTCGACATGGTCCTGGTGGGCGACTCGCTCGCCATGGTCGTCCTCGGCCACGCCGACACCCTGTCGGTCACCATGGACGAGATGCTCCATCACGTGAAGGCGGTGCGCCGGGGCCTCCAGCGCGCCCTGCTCATCGCCGACATGCCGTACGGTTCGTTCCATCTCGGTCCGGATCAGGCGGTCGCCAACGCGCTGCGCTTCATCAAAGAGGGCGGCGCTTCCGCGGTCAAGATCGAAGGGGCGCGGATCGACGTCATCGAGGCGCTGGTGGCGGCCGAAGTCCCGGTGCAGGCGCACCTCGGACTGACCCCGCAGTCGATCCACAAGTTCGGCGGTTTCAAGGTCCAGGGTCGCGGCGCCGAGGCGCGCGCGGCGCTCCTCGAGGCGGCGGCGGCGGTCGAGGCGGCGGGCGCCTTCGCGCTCGTCCTCGAGTGCATCCCGACCGAGCTCGGCCGCGAGGTGACCGAGGCCGTCGGGATCCCGACGATCGGCATCGGCGCCGGTCCTTACTGCGACGGCCAGGTGCTGGTCTACCACGACCTGCTGGGCATCGAGGAGCGCATCGCGCCGCGCTTCGTGCGCCGCTACGCCGAGCAGGGCAAGGGCGCCCGCGAGGCGATCGCGGCGTTCGCGGCCGACGTTCGCGAGGGGCGCTTCCCGGCGCCCCAGGAGAGCTTCGAGGATCCGAACTTTCCGTCGACCGACGTCGCGCCGCCGGTGGAACGGCTCTATGGCGGCTAGCGGTAGCCTGCTGCCAGTCTCGATTTCTGGCCACGGCGACTCGCTAGCCATCCTGCGGGCGGATAAGCTCGCCGGATGAAGACAGTCCGTACTGCAGCGGGGCTCGCCGACGCCGTCGTGCCCTGGAAGTCCGTGGGGGCGAAGATCGCCTTCGTGCCGACGATGGGGGCGCTGCACGAAGGTCATCTCTCGCTGATCGCGCTCGCCCGGCGGAACGCGCCGCGAGTCGTGGCTTCGATCTTCGTCAACCCAACGCAGTTCGCGCCGCACGAGGACTTCGACAGCTATCCGCGACATCCGGAGCGTGACGCCGCGCTGCTCTCGCGCGCCGGTTGCGATCTGCTCTTCATTCCGGACCGCGAGACGGTCTATCCCGCGGGTTTCGGTACCTGGATCGATCCCCAGGGGGCGGCACTCGGGCTCGAGAGCGCAGTACGGCCGCACTTCTTCCGCGGCGTCGCGACGGTCGTGGCGCGTCTCTTCGCCCTGGTCCGGCCGGACATCGCCGTCTTCGGCGAGAAGGACGCCCAGCAGCTCGCCGTAGTCCGCCAGCTGGTGCGCGACCTCGACTTCCCGGTGGAGATCGTCGGTGGGCCGATCGTGCGCGAATCCGACGGCCTCGCGATGTCGTCGCGCAACGCCTACCTGTCGCCGGAAGAGCGCGCGCGCGCGGTCCGGCTCCCGCGGGCTCTGGCCAGGGCGAGAGCGCTCTTCGAACTGGGTGAGCGCAATGGCGAGGCGTTGTGCGAGGCCGTGACGCTCGAGCTCGCCGCCGATCCCAAGCTCGCGCTGCAGTACGTCGCGGTCGTCGATCCCGACACGTTCGCGCCCGTCGAGAAGGTCGACCTGCAGGCGGTGGTGGCGCTCGCCGCCAAGATCGGCACAACGCGCCTGATCGACAACATCCGCCTCGAGGGCTGAGCGAAAAGCTCTCGCGGATCTCACCCTCGTCTCACCGCGAGGCGAGGGCGCTCGGGATCCAAGTGGGCGACCACGCCTCAAGTAGGAGCCCGCTTTGGATCCCGAGTGCCGGAGCCTGCGACCACCACTGATCTACAATCTCTCTTGATGACCACGAACTCCACTTCCTCCGCGCTCCTGCCGGCGCCGTTCACCCTCGCCGGCCGCACCTTCACGTCCCGTCTCCTTCTCGGCACCGGCAAGTACAAGGACGCCGCCACGATGACCGCGGCGCTCGAGGCCTCGGGCACCGAGATCGTCACCGTCGCCCTCCGCCGGGTGAATCTCGACGAATTGGGACGCCTTCCGGCCGGCTCGCTGATCGACCAGATCGACCAGAAGCGCTACTTGCTGCTGCCCAACACCGCCGGCTGCTACACCGCCGAGGAGGCGATCCGCACTGCGCGCCTGGCGCGCGAGCTCGGCGGCTGGGAGTGGGTGAAGCTCGAGGTAATCGGCGACAAGCAGACGCTCTTTCCGGACACGGCGGAGACGCTGCGCGCCGCCGAGGTCCTGCTCAAGGAGGGCTTCATCGTCCTGCCGTACACCAACGACGACCCGATCGTCTGCCGGAAGCTCGCCGACCTCGGCTGCCCGGCGGTGATGCCGCTCGCGGCGCCGATCGGCTCCGGAATGGGGATCCGCAACCGCGCCAACCTGGCGATCATCCTCGAGCAGGCGACGACGCCGATCATCGTCGACGCCGGCGTCGGCACGGCTTCGGACGCGGCGGTCGCGATGGAGTTGGGCGCCGACGCGGTGCTCATGAATACGGCGGTCGCCGGGGCGAACGACCCGGTCGCGATGGCCCGGGCGATGCGCCTCGGGGTCGAGGCCGGCTACCTCGCCCGCCACGCCGGGCGGATTCCCCGCCGGCTCTACGCGACAGCGTCGTCCCCGGTCGAGGGGCTGATCGAGTAGCTGCAGCCGGCCCAGGGAGCCGCCCTCCAGAAGCCCCGAAAGACGCTCGGTTGCGGGTGGGAGCCCGGATTCGCTAGAATCCATTCCTTACGCGGCGGTCCGCGCAGCCATAGCTCAACTGGATAGAGCACCAGACTACGAATCTGACGGTTGGAGGTTCGACTCCTCCTGGCTGCACCACTTCTCCCCCGCGCTCGAGACCGCATTGCCCCGCCAGCCCCGCCCACCGCCACCGCAAGCCGTCGCACCCGTCACAACCGCTGCAGCCATAGCTCAGCTGGATAGAGCATCAGACTTCGAATCTGAGGGTCGGGGGTTCGAATCCCTCTGGCTGCACCATGTCTGGAATCGGGCGGTGGTCGCGTGCTCCGGCACTCGGGATCCAAGGCGGGCTCCTACTTGAAGCGTGGTCGCCCACCTTGGATCCCGAGCGCCCTCGCGTCGCGGTCCGACGAAAGGCAGCAAGCTTTTTCTCAACCTTGCCGGCGAGGGGTGGCCGGGTGTGCAGCTGGGGACATGTAGCCGCCCCAAGAGAGCCGGCGGGCAGACCCGGTACGACCCCGGGCGGATACGTGTCCCCGGCGTACCTACGCGGGCCGGTCAGGACCCCGAGCAGGCACCCCAAGGACCACGGATGTGAACTCGTCAGGTGTCCCCAAAGGGTCGGATACAGGTTAGGCTCTGCGGCAGTTTTCCAAACCTGCCGCGACGGCGAGTTGCGGCTGACCGAGGGGGGTCGTCATGAACTGGACTCGCATCGTCCTGGGCGGTGTCGTCGCCGGCATCGTCACCAATCTGGTCGACTTCTTGATGCACGGCATTCTGCTCGCCGACACCTACAAGAAGTACTCCGAGGCGTTCAGCCAGACGGAGGCCAATCCGATGAAGTTCTTCGCCGTCTCGGTCGCGGTGAGCGTCTGCGTGGCGATCCTCTTCGCGAAGACAAGATCGACCTGGGCAGCGGGCTGGATGGGCGGGGCGACCTTCGGTCTCTTCTTCGGCATCGCCCACTTCTTCACCGGCTTCTACAACCCGCTGGTGATCGCCGGCTTTCCCTACTACCTCGGCTGGTGCTGGGGCGGCATCGGCGTCATCGGCGGCGTGGTGCGCGGCGCGGTGCTCGGTGCCATCATCCCGCGCACCTAGACCGGCCGTCTCGTCGGCGCTCGGCACGCGCGTCGGAAAGGCTTGCAGGGATGGGGGTTGGGGAGGCCTCGACTCCCACTCCTGTGTTATCTTTGGCCTCCTTTTCATGCCCTTCCCGTATTCCCCCATGAGCCCGTGCGCCTAGCCCTGACCATCCTCTCCAGTCTCGCGGTCTCCGCGATCCTGATCGGCATCGTCGCTTCCATGCGGCGGCTGCTCATCGTCCGTCAGCTCTCGTTCGTACTCCTCGTGGCGGCGGTCGCCGCGGGCTTGAGGGTATTCACCCTCTTCACGCCGGGCAAGTACGAGACCTTCGACCACGTTCTCTCGTGGGTCCTGCTCTTCCTGGGCTCGATCACCGTCATCCGGCTCGCCGGCCTGCTCTACTTCGATCTCCACCTGCCGCACCGCGGCGTGCGGCTGCCGAATCTGCTGCCGATGGTCACCGTGGGCGCGGCCTATTTCGTCGCCGCGATCGTCACCTTCAAGATCAGCTTCCCGGAGGCGCCGCTCGCCGGACTGGTGACCGGATCGGCGATCACCTCACTGGTCATCGGTCTCGCGCTGCAGCCGATTCTCGGCAACATCTTCGCCGGCGTCGTCATCGGCCTCGAGAAGCCCTATCGCATCAACGACTGGATCAAAGTCGGCGATGTCGAGGGCCGGGTGGTGTCGATCTCCTGGCGCACGACGCAACTCAGGACCCGGGAGAGCGACAATCTGATCATCCCGAACGCCAGGATGGCGGACGATCGCATCCTCAACTACTACTACCCACACCCGATGCACCTCGAGAAGGTGGTGGTAGGAGCGCACTACAAGACGCCGCCCTACCGGGTGCGAGAGGCTCTGCTCGCCGCCGCCGCAGGGGTCCCGGGAGTCCTCGAGAAGCCGACCCCCGATGTCTACTTGCTGGCCTTTGCCGACAGCTCGATCAACTACGAGTTGCGCGTCTGGATCGAAGACATCGGCCAGAAGCCGCGCATCGGGAGCGACATCCGCAGCCGGGTCTGGGAAGAGTTCGGGCGGCGCGGCATCGTCATCCCGTTTCCGATCCGCACGCTGGAGATGGCCCCTCGCAAGCAACGCTCTTCGGGAAGGCCGGCTGCGCCCATCGCAGCCCGCCTTTTCGTCGCGGTCGGGCCGGAGGCTGGCACCGACCTCGCGATCGGCGCCGCTCGTATTCTGGTCGGCCGGACGCGCACCTGCGACCTCCCGCTCTCCGACAGCCAGGCGAGCAAGGAACACATCGCGATCGAATTGCAGCCGGAGGGCTTCGTGTTGACGGATCTCGAAACGAGCAACGGCACGAAAGTGAACGGCGAGAAGGTGACCCGCGCCGTGCTGCAGAACATGGACCGCATCTTCATCGGAGACACCGTGCTGGTGTTCGAGATCGATGTCCGCGACTGACGTTCCGAAGCAGATCGGGCCGTACGAGATCCTCGGGCCGCTCGGCAAGGGCGGCATGGGCGCCGTCTACAAGGCGATGCAGCCGTCGCTCAACCGGATCGTCGCGATCAAGGTGCTGCCGCCGGATTTCGCCAAGGATCCGGAAGCCGTCGCGCGCTTCCATCGCGAAGCGCAGACCGTGGCGATGCTGTCGCATCCGAACATCGTCCAGATCATCGACAAGGGGGAGGATCAGGGGATCCTCTACTTCGCCATGGAGTACGTCGAGGGGACTTCGCTCGACGTCGTCCTCCGCCAGCGCCGGCTCTCGCTGCAGGAGGTCGTGAACGTCATCAAGCAGGTCGGGCGCGGCCTGGGAGCGGCGCACCGCGCGGGCGTCGTGCACCGGGACCTCAATCCGCGCAACATCCTGGTCTCGCCGACGCTGACGCAGGTGAAGCTGGCCGACTTCGGGATCAGCCGCGTCGAGGCGATCACGCGCAATCTCGGCACGCTCAGCACCCGGGACATGACGCTCGGTTCGTTGCACTACCTCGCACCCGAGCAGGCGGTCGATGCCTCGGCGGTCGATCACCGCGCCGACATCTACTCGCTCGGAGTCGTCTTCTACGAGGCGCTCACCGGGCGCATTCCGCTGGGCAAGTTCAACCTGCCCTCCGAGCTCAACAAGGATCTGCCGTCGGAGATCGATCCGGTGGTTCTGAAGTGCCTCGCCACCGAACCGGGCGACCGCTACGCGACCGTCGGCCAGCTGCTCGAAGACATCGACAAGCTCGAAGAGATGATGCGCTTCCAGCTGCTCGACGAGCTCAAGGGACTGAAGCGCGGCACTTCGATGCTGTTCAAGCGGGGCTCGACGAGCTTCCAGCGCAACCGCGGACTGTTGGTGCTCTTCGGCCTGTTGGCGGTGGCGCTCGTCGGCGCTGGCGCCTGGATGCTGCTCAACCCGGTCGAAGAGGCCCCGGCGAGTCGCGAGTCCGCTGCGGATCCTGCCGCCGGGCAGGCTCCGGCGCCAACGGATGTTGCCGCCCCGGCGACGACTGCGCCCGCGCCCGAGGCCGTCCCCGCGCCTACCGCGACCAGTTCCGTCGCGCCGCCGCCCGCCGCCGCGACCGCATCGCCCGCAGTTCCGGCGGGCGCCCCCGCCGACAAGCCCGCGAAGGAACCGGTGGCGACGCCGAAGAAGGAAGCCGTCACTCCGGCCGGCGGGCTCCCGGCCGATGCCAAGCCGAAGCCGGCCAAGCCGGGCGTCGATCCGGCGGTTGCCGACCTCGAGGTGGCGCGCGGCAAGTTCGACGCCAAGCTCCTCGACCAGGCGCTGGCCGATGCGCGCGCCCTGGTCGAGCGCTACCCGGCGAGCCCGGTGGCGATCGACGGTTACTACCTGGTCGCAAAGTCGCTCGTCGCCCTGCAGCGCAGCAAGGAGGCGCTCGGCACCTACGTCGAGATCCAGAGCCGGTTCCGGAGCGATCCGCGGGCCGCAGAGGCGGCCTTCCAGCAAGCGAAGCTGGTGCAGGCGGCGGATAGCAAGAAGACCACGGAGGAGGCGAAGAAGCTCTACGCGGACTGCGCCGCAAACTATCCGACCTCGCCCTGGTCGGCGCGGGCACTCGCCACGAAGGCGGACATCGAGCGCGAGCAGCGCGGGACGATCCGCGACGCCGCGCTCGGCGCCACGGTGCCGGCGGCGCTCGCGACCTATCGCGACCTCACGGTGCGCTTCCCCGCCGAAGCGGTCACCGAGAAGGCGTGGTGGGAGCTCGGGCAGATGTACGAAGACCTGAAGCGCTGGGATCTCGCGGCGAAGTCCTACGAAGAGCTCGGGCTGCACTTCCCGAAGACGCGCTTCGATGCCTGGTTTCAGGCAGCGGAGATCTACGAGCGCCGGCTGAAGGACGTGGCCAAGGCAAAGAGCGCCTACGCCATGGTGCCGACGACCTCGCCGCGCTACAAGGATGCGCAGAAGAGGGCCGGCAGCTAGCGCCGGTTTTCCTCTCGCGGGTCGGTGGCGAGCACGAGCTCCACCGGCCCGCCGATCTCTCCGTACAGCAGCGCCACTTGGCCGAAGTCGCGGGCCAGGGCGACCGCGGTCTCGCGGTCGACGCCGCAGACCAGCAGACTAGCCTCGCGCCAGCCGCCGCTCGTCGCCTCGTAGCTTTCGCCGCCGATCGCCGGCAGACCGATGCGGCTCACACGCTCGGCCAGCTGCTGATGGCGGCGCTGGTTCTCGGCGTCGGGGAGCGGACGGGAGCCGGGGTTCGCGGCGCTCACGAAGGCAAAGCGCCGGGCGCCGCGCGCCGCGAGCCAGCGCTCGAGGGCGGGGCTCTTCTCGCCGACTTGCAGGAAGATCGGCTCGGGCTCGGCGTCGACGCGGTAGATGGCTTGGGCGTAAGCGGCCAGTAGCTCCGCTGGCTTCATTTTTGGCGCGCTCTCCGGATCGGTCATGGGGCATCGTACCTTCGACGGCTCTGACTCTTGTGTGGTCGGGGGAGCGACCGGGCGAGGAGGCTGTCCGGGCTCACAGCCTGCAAACCGTTCTTGGTCGTGGACGCCGCCAACGCTTCGACCCTTGGTGAGCCTCGTTGATGCACCTCGGGCAGGCCGCCCGGACAGCCTCCTCGCCCGGTCGCTCCCCCTCCAGCACCAGTGGTGGGATCTACGTTCTGGATCAGGTCGAGCTCCCCACGTCACCCTTCTCCCTTGTCAGCCGGTGCGCCAGATAGATCGGCACGAAGGTCAGCGCGATGACGAGGACGGCGACGACGTTGGTGACCGGGCGGTCGCGCGGGCGGGTGAGCTGGCTGAAGATCCAGATCGGCAGGGTCTCCTGGCGCCCGGCGGTGAAGGTCGTGACGATGACCTCGTCGAACGACAGCGCGAAAGCCAGCATGCCGCCGGCGAGGAGCGCCGAGGCGAGGTTCGGCAGCAGCACGTAGCGGAAGGTCTGGAACGAGTTCGCACCGAGGTCCATCGACGCTTCGAGGAGCGCGCTGCCGGTACGGCGGAAGCGGGTGAGCGCGTTGTTGTAGACCACCACGACGCAGAAGGTCGCGTGCCCGATGACGATCGTCCAGAAGCTGAACGGGATCTCGGTCAATCCGATCGCCGAGCGCAGGGCGATGCCGGTGACGATCCCGGGGAGCGCGATCGGCAGGACGAGCAGGAACGAGACCGCGTCGCGGCCGAAGAACCGGCTGCGCCAGACCGCCGCCGCGGCGAGCGTGCCGAGCACCAGCGCCACGAGCGTCGCCATCCCCGCGACCCGCACCGAGAGCTCGAGCGCCGACCACAGATCGGCCCGCTGCCAGGCGACGCCGAACCAGCGCGTCGTCAGCCCCGGGGGCGGAAAGCTGTAGCTCGACTCGTCGGTGGTGAAAGCGTAGAGCAGGATGATCCCCATCGGGCCGTGCAGGAAGAGCAGCACCGCGCCCGAGGCCAGGGCGAGCCCGAGGTTCGTCCTGTGCCTAGAGCGCATCGAACGCTCCGGCTGCGCCGGGCGAGGAGCAGGTAGAGCCCCATGAGGGTCATGGGCACGACGGTGAACGCCGCCGCGAGCGGGATGTTGCCCGAGGTTCCCTGATGCGCGAGCACCGCCTGGCCGATGAAGTAGCTCGAGTTGCCGAGCACCGACGGGACGATGAAGTCGCCGAGCGTCAGGGAGAAGGTAAAGATCGACCCGGCGACCACGCCGGGAAAGACGAGCGGCAGAGTGACGTGCAGGAAAGTCGCACGCGGCCGCGCGCCGAGGTCGCCCGAGGCCTCGAGCAGCGAGCGCGGCACGCGCTCGAGCGCCGCCTGGATCGGCAGGATCATGTAGGGCAGCCAGACGTAGACGAAGGCGAGGAAGATGCCGGTCGTCGAGATCGACAGCGACGGCCCGCCGACCAGGGGCAGCGCGAGCCAGCGCTCGAGCAGGCCGGCGGTGCCGGTGTGGGCGGCGATCCAGGAGAGGATCCCCTCCTTCGACAGCAGCAGCTTCCAGGCATAGACCCGCACCAGATAGCTCGACCAGAGCGGCAGCACGATGGCGAGATAGAGCCAGCCGCGCAACCGCGGCGAGGCGCGGAAGGTCATGAAGTAGGCGAGCGGGAAGGCGAGCACCGCCGCCGCCAGGGTGACCGCGGCGGCCATCCCCGCGGTGCGCAGCACGATGTCGAAGTTGGCGCGGGTGAGGAGATCGCCGTAGGTGGAGAGCGTCAGGCGGCGCACGACCTGGCCGGTGAAATGGTCGAGGCTGAAGAACGACTGCACGAGCAGGGCGGCGAGCGCGCCGAGGTAGGCGACGCCGAGCCAGAGGAGCGGTGGTCCGAGGAGCAGCGCGAGCGAGAGCCGCGGGCGGCGGTAGAGGAAGGTGGAGAGTCGGGCGAGCATTCGGAGCCGTTCTCGCGCGGCGCTCGTCGTGGCTGTCAGTTGCCGCCGAGCGGACGGCTGTGGGCCGGGTCCCAGGCCACGGTCGACGGGCTGCGCCGCGCTGCGCACCGGTGTCGCGCGCCGCGGTCGCGAGATTCTGCGCGACCACTGCGACGGTGCCACCGCCGTCGAGCTCGACGGTGTAGCGGCTGACCATACCGGCGATAGACGAGGTCGCGGATCGTGCCGGTCGCGGCGCGGAAGCCGGCCGGAGCGCGCGGGCGCCGGGCGCGAGCAGGCGGATCTTCTCCGGGCGCAGCGAAAAGACGCCATCGCGGCCGAGCCAGCGCTGCGCAACCTCGCCGCGCAGGATGTTCGAAGTGCCGACGAATCCGGCGACGAACTCCGTCTCGGGCTCCTCGTAGACCTCGGAGGGCGACCCCATCTGCTCGATCCGGCCGCGGTGGAAGACCGCAATCCGGTCGCTCATCGTCAGCGCCTCCTCCTGGTCGTGGGTGACGAAGACGAAGGTGATGCCGATGCGCTGCTGGATCGCCTTGAGCTCGATCTGCATCTGCTGCCGGAGTTGCAGGTCAAGCGCTCCGAGCGGCTCGTCGAGCAGCAGGACGCGCGGCCGGTTGACCAGGGCGCGGGCGAGCGCCACGCGCTGGCGCTGCCCGCCCGAGAGCTCCGAGGGCTTGCGCCGCCCCAGCCCGGGAAGCTCGACGAGCTCGAGCATCTCGTCGGCGAGGCGGCGGCGCTCGTCCCGGCCGACGCCGCGAATCATCGGCCCGTAGGCGACGTTCTCCGCGACGGTGAGGTGGGGAAAGAGGGCGTAGTCCTGGAAGACGGTGTTGACATTGCGCTCGTACGGCGGCTGGTCCGAAACATCGGCGCCGTGCAGGAGGATCCGCCCCGAGCTCGGGAGATCGAAACCCGCGATGAGCCGCAGGCAGGTGGTCTTGCCGGAACCCGAAGGACCGAGCAGGGTGAAGAACTCGCCGTCGGCGACGCGCAGGTCGACGTTGTCGACCGCGACGACGTCGCCGAAGCGGCGAGAGACCCCCTGGAGCTCGACTGCGATCTGGCGGCTCAGGATCCGCCTATCTCCCGCCGATGACGCCGATGTAGTTCGTCACCCACTCGTGGTAGGGCACGCAGTCGGTGCGGCCGTCGCCGCAGTCGGCCTTCGGCGTCTTCCAGAAGGCGATACGGTCGAACTCGCCGAAGCCGTTGGTCTCGCAGCCCTTCTCGCCGAGGAGCGCATTGCCCTGGCAGGCGGCGGGGACGGCGGGCAGCGAGCCGAACCAGGCGGCGAGGTCGCCTTGTACCTTCCCGTCCAGCGAATGCTCGAGCCAGGCGTAGGCGCAGTTCGGGTGCGGCGCGTCGACGTGCATCATGGTCGAGTCCGCCCAGCCGGTGGCCCCTTCGACCGGCAGGACGCTGGCGACCGGTGCGCCGCCCGCCGCCAGCACGTTCACCTGAAACGGCCAGGAGCCGGACGCGACGACGCCCTCGTTCTTGAAATCGTCCATCTGGATGTTGGCGTCGTGCCAGTAGCGGCCGACGAGCTTGCGCTGCTGGCGCAGGAGGTCGAGCGCCGCCTTGAACTGGTCGGCATTGAGCTCGTAGGGGTCGGTGATTCCGAGCTCCGGCTTGTGCTTCTTCAGGTAGAGCGCCGCGTCGGCGACGTAGATCGGGCCGTCGTAGGCCTGGACCCGCCCGCGGTTCGACTTGCCGTCCGGCAGTGTCGTCTCTTCGAAGACCACGCTCCAGCTATCCGGGGCCTTGGCGCCGAAGACCTTGGTGTTGTACATCAGGACGTTCGGCCCCCACTGGTAGGGCACGCCGTAGTGCTTGCCCGTCACCGTGTGCCAGGCGGCGTTCTGGAGACGGGGATCGACGTTTTTCCAACTCGGGACGAGTCCGAGATTGATCTCCTGGACCTTGCCGCCCGAGATCAGCCGGTTCGAAGCGTCGCCGGAGGCGGTCACCAGATCGATGAAGCCGCCCTCGTTCATCAGGGCGACCATCTCGTCCGAGGTGGCGGCGACCTTGACGCTCACCTTGCAGCCGGTCTTCTGCTCGAAGGCGGTGACCCAGTCGTACGCCTTGTCGGTCTCGCCGCGCTCGATGTAACCCGCCCAGGCGATGATGGTGAGCGCGCCCTCGCCGGGGCCGACCTGGCTGAGGGGAGCCTTCGTGGATGGAGCCACTGGCGCCGGCTCTTGGGCCTTCGAGCCGCAGCCAACGAGACCCAGCGTGCCGATACCGCCTGCGACTGTCGCAGCCAGAGCGAAAGCGGACATCCGATACCACGCGCGAAACTCGATCATGGGGTTCCCTCCTCCTGTCTTGGCCACGCTAACACGGCGAAGACCGCTGCCGCGGGCGTCGTCGGGTGCCATCCGGCGGCGTTTTCTAGCTCGAGAAACCGATTCCCAGACGGTCGAGAAGGCGCAGCAGAAGGCCCGGCGAACGGCCTTCGTCGACCTGGCGCAGCGCCCGGGTCACGGCGCCGATCGCCCAGCGGCGCAGCGGTTCGGGGGGATAGGGAAAAGGGGACTTGCGCACCAGGGCAAGTCCCGCCAACTCGCTCCGGCGCTCGAGCGCGAGGTGGGCGAGCAGCCGCCCGGCGACCCGCGTCGTCCCCACGCCGTGCCCGGTGTAGCCCAGTCCATAGAGCAGGCGCCCGGAGTGCAGGGCGCCGAAGAACGGCGTGAAGCGGGTAGTGGCGGCGATCGGTCCACCCCAGCGGTAGGGGAAACGAACCGCCGCGAGATCGGGAAAGAAGCGCGCGAAACTCGCTTCGAGCGCCGCGTAGACCCGGGGCGCGTGGTCGTAGCCGGGGCCGACACCGTTGCCGCGATAGTAGACGGCCTCGCTCGACCCCCAGACGACGCGGTGGTCGGCGGTCAGGCGCGAGTAGTTGAAGAAGCTCCGGCAGTCGGTGACCCCTTCGCGCCCTTGCCAGCGAATCGCGGTGCGCTGTGCGATGGTCAACGGTTCGCTGGCGATGACGTAGTCGTAGAGCGGCAGGAAGCGCCGCGCGAGCCGGGGCGCGAGGAGATGGGAATAGGCGTTGGTGGCCAGGACCGCCCGCGGCGCGCGCAGCGTGCCGCTCCGCGTCGACAGGCGCAGGCTGGCGCCCGCGCTGTCGATCCGTTCCACGGGGGAATGCTCGAGAATCCGGACGCCCTTGTTCTCCGCGACACGGGCGAGGCCTGCCGCCAGCTTTGCTGGGTGGACGGTCGCGGCTTGCGGTGCGAAAAGCGCACACAAGGGAAGTGGACTCCCCAGCCGCTCACGGGTCTCTTCGCCATCGAGCAAGCGCCAGTCGTCGATACCGAGCTGTCTTGCCGAGGCAAGGGCGATCTCGACATCCCTTGTGTGCGCTTTCGTCAGGGCGAGCACGAGCTGGCCGACACGCGAGAACTCGGCGTCGATCGCCTCCCGGGCGATGAAAGCCTCCATCTCGTCGAGGTTCTTCCGCGCGAGCTGCGCCAGACGGCGCGCCTCGTCCTCACCGAAGTGCCGGATCGCGAGGTCGTGCGAGTGATCGAAGGTCTCGCCGATCTGGCCGGCGTTACGGCCCGAGGCGCCGTAGGCGATCCGTTCGCCCTCGAGAAGAACGATCTCCTTCTCCGGAGCGAGCTCCTTCAGGAAGAGCGCCGTCCACAGGCCGGTGAAGCCGCCGCCGACGATCGCAACGTCGGCGCGCTGCTCGCCTGCGAGCGCCGGCCGGGTCGGCCGCGGGGGCAGGTCGGCGAGCCAGAAGCAGCTCTCTTCGATTGGCGGCATCGGCGGGGGCGGCTTCAGCGGAACCGGCTCGGGCTCAGAGATGATGCTCCTCGTAGACCGCCGCCAGCGACTCGTCGAGCGCCGCGACGAACCGGTCGAGCTGCGGATAACTGATGGTGAGCGGCGGTTCGACGCGCAGGGTGCGGGCGTTGATGTAGGTACCGCCGATCAGGATCTGGCGCGCGAAGAGGTTCTTCGACACCGCGTAGCCGAGATCGCCATCGGCGAACTCGAGGCCGAGCATGAGGCCGCGGCCGCGCCAGAGCTTGAGCAGCTTCGGATAGCGCCCGCCGAGCTCGGCGAACTTGCCGAGCAGGTACTGGCCCTTCTCGCCCGCCTGGCGGGCGAGGTCCTCGTCGAGCAGCACGCCGATGGTCGCGATGGCGGCGGCGCAGGCGACCGGATTGCCGCCGAAGGTGGTGGTGTGCAGGAACGGATTCTCGATGTAGCGCTCCCAGGTCGCAGCGGTGCCGACGGTGGCGCCGATCGGCATGACGCCGCCGCCGAAGCCCTTGCCC
Source organism: Thermoanaerobaculia bacterium (assembly GCA_963788175.1). GTDB lineage: Bacteria > Acidobacteriota > Thermoanaerobaculia > Multivoradales > JAGPDF01 > JAGPDF01. Next base: position 114,108 of record CAWBFZ010000007.1, on the reverse strand, counting down.
AGCGCCATCAGGTCGGGGGCGACGCCGTCGTGCTCGCAGGCGAACATCCTGCCCGACCGGCCCATGCCGGACTGGATCTCGTCGAAGACCAGCATGGCACCGTAGCGGTCGCAGAGCTCGCGCGCCGCGGCGAGGTAGCCCTCGGGCGCGACGTTGATGCCGCCCTCGCCCTGGATCGGCTCGAGCACCACGGCGGCGACCCGGTCGCCGGTGAAGTCGAAGATCTTCATCATCTTGGCAAGCACGTCGACGTCCCCCCACGGGACGTGCGTCCAGTGCAGGAGAGGCAGGAACGGCTCGCGGAAGACCGCCTTCGAGGTGCCGCCGAGCGACCCCATGCTCTTGCCGTGGAACGCTCCGGCGGCGCCAATGAAATGATGCCGGCCGGTGGCGAGAGTCGCCATCTTGAGACAGCCTTCGATCGACTCGGTGCCGGAGTTGGTGAAGAAGGCGTACTGCAGGTCGCCCGGCGTGATCAGGGCGACGAGGTGCGCCAGGTAGGTGCGCAGCGGATCGATGAGCTCCTGCGAGTGAATCGCCTGGCGGTCGAGCTGGTCGCGCACCGCCTTCATCACCCGCGGATGGCGGTGGCCGACGACATAGATGCCGTAGCCGCCCAGGATGTCGATGAACTCCTTGCCATGGATGTCGCGGAAGACGGCGCCCTCGTCCTCCCACTCGACCGCGGTGTAGTCGGTCGAAACCGACTTGCGGAACTGCAGGAAACCTTCGTTGACGTGGTCCGTCCAGTAACGTACCGACTCCTCGACGACGCGCGCCTTCTCGTCGGGAGTGAGGTTCTTCTTCGAGATCAGGTCGAGAACGTAGCCGGCCTGCTGCTGGGCTTCCTGGAGATTCTGGCGCATGGATCGTGGCTCCCGCTGGCTCCCGCCGGCTGCCGTGGAGCCGCAAGCCTATCGCGGCCTCAGGGCAACGCGGCGCTCCAGCGCGTGGTGTTGCCGGTCTCGAAGTCGTCGGCAAAGAGGGCGTCGCGGAAGCCGCGGTAGTAGACGCTGTCGTTCAGCGGGTCGGCGGGATCGGCACCCTGCCAGGCGACGACGAAGTTGCCGCCCGGTTCCGCCGCCACCCAGGGGTCGGCGAGAGCGAGGCCCGAAGTACTGATCTGGAACTCACCGTCCATAGGCGGCACCTGCGGCACCTGCGGCTGGTCGAGCTCGGCGAAGCCGGCTCCGCCGCTCTTCTTGCGGCCCTGGATGATGATCGGGCTGCCCTCCGGACTCTCTCCCTGCAAGGGCGTCGGAGGTGGCTCCGAGACCCAGACCGTGACGAAGCCGCCGCGCTGGTCGATCGCGACCGAGGGCTCGCGCTCGTCCCGGGTGGCCGTCAGGTTGATCTGCTCCTCTGTGCCGCTGGGCACGCCGTCGACGATCCGGCGCGCGAAGATTCCGCGGAAGCTCGCATCTGGCGCCTCCCAGACCGCCACCGCTTCGCCCTGGCCGTTCGCCGCCAGGGCGACATGGGAGCGCTGGACGCCGCTTTGCGAGGTGTTGGCTCCGAACTCTCCGCTACCGCTGCCATTGGCCGCCAGCGCGCGCACCAGGATCATCGGGATCGGCGGCGAGAACTGCCGCGGGCCCTGCCAGCCGACGAGCCAGCCGCCGGTAGCGGGCAGGGCTGCGACCGCCGGCTGCTCCTGGTCGCCGTCGATGTTGACGTTGACCAGGAAAGGGTTTCCGGGCGGGGCGGCGGGGAAGTTCGCGGGGTAGATCCGGCCGGAGATCTCCTGGCTCGTGACCCCCCTCGTCAGGCCCACTGGGACCTCGTCTTGCCAGGCGACCAGGAAGGCACCCCCGGGCTGCATGGCGACGGCGGGCCGGCGCTGAACGCCGCCGACGTTCGCATTGATCGGGAACTCGGCCGCGATCGCCGTCCCGTTCGCCGCTCGCAAGCTGCCGAAGATGCCGGGGGTGACCGTTGCGAATGTGTCCGGGCCCTCCCAGACGACCACGAAGCGGCCGTCGTCCGCCATCGCAATCGCCGGGTTGCGCTGGTCGCCGACCGTGGTGAGGTTGATCAGGAACTCGCCGGAGAGCGGCTGGCCGGTGCGCGCGCTGAACCGTCGCCCGATGATGGCGGAGGCGTTGCCGTCGAGGAACTCGTCGCGCCACACCACGAGGAAGTTGCCGTTGGGATCGATCGCGACCACCGACTCGTCCTGGGCGCCGGCGGTGGTGAGGTTGGCGAGCGCCTGGCCGCCGGTCGGGAGGGGAAGCTGGCCGGCGGCGGGCCGCGCCAGGACGCCGGCGAGGGTGGCGAGCGCGGCGAGGGCGGCGATCTTCCTGGCAGCGCCAACCGCCAGCGTGAGCCAGATTCTCTCTCTCATGGCCGGCCTCCGATGGGCCGAGTGTCCTGCAGATTGGCGAGAGAAGCAAGCTCGCGCTCGAGCGCCGCGACGTCCGGGTGCGTTGCCCCCAGAGTGGCGGTGCCGATCCGCAGCCCTTCGCGAAAGGCCGCTGCCGCCGCCCCGAGCCGTCCCTGGTCGCGGCGCAGGCGCCCCAGGGCGGTCCACGCCTCGACCATCCGGGCATGCTCCGCGCCGAGCGCCGCGCCGAGGCCCTCCTTGCCGGCCGGCACCAGCTGTTCGGCGCGCCGCCAGCGCTTCGCCTGGCGCTCGAAGTCGCCCAGCCGGAGCATCGTCGTCGCGGTCTCGGCATGCGCCGCGCCGTAGGTCGCGCGGCAGATCGCCAGGGCACGCTCGAGCAGCGCGATGCCTTCGTCGATGCGGCCCAGGCGGCCGTAGAGACGGGCGAGGCTGTTGAGGATCGACGCGACGTCGGGGTGGGACGGGCCGAGCGCCTTCTCGGCGATCGCCAGGGCACGCCGGTGGAGGCGCTCGGATTCGGCGAAGTTGCCGAGGTCGCGCGCCAGGATCCCCATGTTGTTGAGCTGCGCGGCGAGATGCGGGTGATTGGCGCCGAGCAGCTCCTCGTTGAGCACCAGCGCCTCGCGGTAGCGCCGGTCGGCGGTCGTGAAGTCGGCGCGCCGCCAGGCCAGGATGGCGAGGTTGTTGAGCGCCAGCGCAACGTCCCGGGCCGGCGGCTCCGCCGTCTTTCGGAGCAGCTCGAGCGAACGCCCAAAGTGCGCCTCGGCCGCCTCGAGATCGCCCTGCTTGTAGGCCAGCGCGCCCATCGAATTGAGCGTGCGCGCCAGCTCGTCCACCGGCGGCGAAGCCTGCAGCCCGAAGACGGTCAGGGCGCGGGCGAGCGCCTGCCCGGCCTCCGGCAGCCGTCCGAGGTCGATGTAGACCGCTCCCAGGTGCGACAGGACTTCGGCCACCGCGAGATCGTCCGGCCCGCGCTCGCGTTCCTCGGTGGCGAGCGCCTGTTCGAGGAGCTCCGCCGCGGTGGTGAGATCGCCCAGGCGCCAGGTGATGCCGCCCAGGGTGTCCTGGAGCCGCGACTGGATCAGCGGCTCGTTGGCGAGCTGGCGCGTGATCCGCTGGCCGCCGAGGTCGACGATCTCGCGCACCGTGACCGCGCGCCCCTGCGAGCGCTCCGGATCGGCCTGCTCGAAGAGCTCGACGAGAAAATCGACCACCCGGTTGGCGGTCCGGGCCTCGCGGTTGGCCCGGTTGGCAGCGCGCTCGAGCTCGACGGCGAGGTTCTCGGCCTGCGTGCGGGCGCGCTTCTCGCGCACCGCGAGGTAGGAGACGATGGCGAGGACGACGGTCAGCAGGGCGAAAGTCGTCGCGAGCGCGGCAACCTTCAGGCGCCGGCGGCGCAGGCGCTGCGGCTTGTCGAGCAGATGCCGCAGCCGTTCGAGGCACTCCATGGCGGTCGGCCGGCGCGCCGGAATGGGATGCTTCAGGTCCTCGACCAGGCGCGCGACTTCCGGGTCGAGGCCGTCCTCCGCCGAGAGCGCCAGACTGCCGTTCTCGGCGACGCGCATGAGCAACTGCGGCAGCGGCTCGACCGGATAGGGGGACCGCCCGGTCAGCAGCTCCTGCAGCAGGATGCCGAACGAGAAGATGTCGCTCGCCTCGGTGAGCTCCTCCCCCGAGGCCTGCTCCGGACTCATGTAGAGAATGGTCCCGACGATCGAGCCCTGCTGGGTGAGCGCCGCCGAGAACTCGCTGTCGCCGGTCGCGCGGCCGGCGAGGGCAATCGTGCTCTCGGGATCGGGCGGCTGCCCGTGCGGGATCCCCGCGCCACCCGGCGGCGGCGCGCTGGCGTCGCCGGGGTCGTTCGCGCTGCCCCCCAGTTGTCCCAGCTGGCGCGACCGCCCCTGCCTGCGCCGCCGGCGGTATCCGAAGCCTGGGCCTCGTCGGCGCTCGAGCGTGCGATGCCGAAGTCGAGCACCTTCACCGCGCCCGAGGGCAGCACCATGATGTTCGCCGGCTTGAGATCGCGATGGATGATGTGCTCGCGATGCGCCACCGTGAGCGCCTCGGCGATTCGCGCCCCGACTTCGAGCACTTCGCGCTCCGACAGCCGCCGGCCGGAGCGCAGCTGGTCCAGGGTCTCGCCGTCGACGAACTCGAGCACCAGGAGATCGGCCTCCTCCGACTCGATGAGGTCGTACACCTGGCAGATCAGCGGATTGGCGAGCCGCGAGAGGATCCGTGCCTCGCGCAGGAAGCGGGCGCGGGCGGTGCCCGAGAGCCGGTGCTCGGCGCGGATCGTCTTCACCGCTACGACGCGCTGCAGCTTCTCGTCGAAGGCGCGGTAGACCTCGCCCATGCCGCCCATGCCGAGCAGGCTCTCGAAACGGATGTGGCCGATGCTCGTTCCGACCAGGCTCATTCAGAGCAACCTGAGCAGGTCGGGCACAGCGCGCGCCGGCATCACCTTCGCCGCCCTCACGCCGTTTCACCCAGCAGCGCGGCCACCGACTCGCGGAAGACCGCGGTGTGGTGATCGACGTCGGCAGCAGTGGTGGCCGGCGACATCAGAGCCATATTGTGGAAGGGCGTCATGAGGATGCCGCGGTTCAGGGCGGTGAGGTGCATGTAGTGGTCGAGCTCGGGGTCGACGCTCGCCGCCGCCTCGCCGCCGTTTCTGGGCGGGCTGTCGCGGAACCAGTATTCGACGCGGGCCCCCAGGCGCTGCACGATCCAGGGCAGGCCCTGCTCTGTGATCACCGCCGTGACGCCGGCCTCGAAGCGCTCGGCGAGCGCGAACATGCCGGCGTAAGCTTCGGCGGTCAGAACCTTCTCCAGGGTGGCGCGCATCGCCGCCATCACCAGCGCATTGCCGGCCAGGGTGCCGCCGATGCCGCCGGTGTCCGACTCGTCGACGCGGACCGCCGCCTGGACGCGCGCTGCGACGTCGGCCGAGAAGCCGTACGCCGCCGCCGCGAGGCCGCTCGCCAGAGGCTTTCCGACCGTCACGAGGTCGGGTTCGAGGCCGTCGCGCAGGGTGCATCCGCCCGGCCCGGCCGAGAGGGTATGGGTCTCGTCGAGGATGAGGAGCGTTCCGGTACGGCGCGTCACGGCGCGCAGATGGGCGTGAAAGCCGGGCGCCGGCAGCACGATGCCGACATTCGTCATCGCCGGCTCGGCGAGGACGCAGGCCACGTCGCCCGCCGCGAGCTCGCGTTCGAGCGCCGCGAAATCGTTCCACTCGACGACGCGGGTGGTCCAGGCCGGATCGACCGGCGGACCGAGATTGCCCGGCCGCGGCAACGACGCGGCCGCCCGCGAGCACCGCGAAGGTCTCGTCGACCGTGCCGTGGTAGCACCAGTTGAAGACCAGGATCTTCGGCCGTCCGGTGATCCGCCGGGCGAGCCGGATCGCGAAGCGGTTGGCGTCGGTGGCAGTCGTCGCGATCTGCCAGAACGGCAGGCCGAAGCGCCGGGCGAGCTCGGCGGCAACCGCGATCGCATCCTCGGTGGGCAGCATGAAGGTGAGCCCACGCTCGAGCTGGGCGCGGATCGCGGCCACCGCCGCGGGCGGCGCGTGGCCGGTCATCGCGCCGGTGTCGCCGAGGCAGAAGTCGACGTACTCGCGGTCGTCGACGTCCCGGAAGCGCGCACCGGTGGCCGCAGTCACGAAGAGCGGGTAGCCCCCCGGCCAGCGGACCATCCAGGGCATCGGAACTCCGCCGGCGAGGTGCTCGCGGGCGCTCGCGGCGAGCGCCCGCGACCGCGGATGCTCCCGTTCGAATCGCTCCTGCTCGCGCGTCAGGAGCGACCTCAGGCGGCTTGCGGTCGGGCTGGGGCATGCGGCTATCCGGGTTCCGCGACGGAGTTGGCCGCGCGCAGGACCTCGGCGACCTTGGCGCCGAGCGCGCTGACCCGGAAGGGCTTCTGCAGGAAGGCCGTCCCGCCGTCGAGGGTGCCGCCCGCGCTGAGGGCGTCGTCCGGGTAGCCCGACATGAAGAGCACCGGGATCGACGGACGGCGCTCGCGGATGCGACGCGCCAGTTCGGGGCCACGCTGGCCGCGCATCACGACGTCGGTGATCAGCAGGTCGATCGGGCCGTCGTGCTCACGTTCCTTCTGCAGCGCCTCCTCGGCGTCGGCCGCGGTCAACAGGCGGTAGCCGCGCTCGCCGAGCGCCGTCGCGACGAGGTCGCGGACGGCCGCCTCGTCTTCGACCAGGAGGATCGTCTCGCCCTGGCCTGAGCCGCCCGCCGGTGTGCTCGACGGCGAAGCGACAGCGACACCCGAAGGCAGGCTCGGCAGCAGGACGCGAAAGGTGGAGCCCTCTCCCGCGACGCTCTCGGCGGTGACGTAGCCGCCGCTTTGCGTGACGATGCCGTAGACCGTCGCGAGCCCGAGGCCGGTTCCCTTGCCCTTCTCCTTGGTGGTGAAGAACGGCTCGAAGATGTGCGCGAGAGTCTGCTCGCTCATGCCGACGCCGCTGTCCGAAACCGCGAGGACGGAGTAGCGCCCGGCGGGAATCTCGGTTCCGGTGAGCGGCGCGGTGGCGGCGGCCCCCTGGTCTACCTGGAGCGCCGAGGTCGCGATCCGGATGGTGCCGCCGGACGGCATGGCGTCCCGGGCGTTGACCGCGAGATTGATCAGCACCTGGTGGATCTGGCCCTCGTCGGCGCGCACCGGCGCGGTGGCGGGATCGAAGGCGAGCTCGAGCCGGATCTCCTCGCCGAGCAGGCGTTCGAGCATCCGGGCGGTGTGCTTCGCGATGGCGTTGAGGTCGAGCACTCGCGGCTCGACCACCTGCCGGCGGCTGAAGGCGAGCAATTGCTGGGTCAGCGAGGCCGCGCGCTCGGCGGCCGACTGGATCTCCTCGATCTCGGAACGCAGGGTGGCGTCGGCTCCGGCGGCGGAGGAGCTGGCGCGGCCGGCGGCGAGTCGCTCCAGGACGAGACTGCTGCCGCCGAGAATCGAGGTCAGGAGGTTGTTGAAATCGTGTGCGACGCCGCCGGCGAGCCGGCCGATCGCCTCCATCTTCTGCGACTGGCGCAGCTCCTCTTCGAGCGCCTTGCGATCCGAGACGTCGATTGCCACGCCGATCGCGCCGATGATCGCGCCGTCAGCATCGCGCAGCGGCTCCACGTTGCACGAGTAGGTACGCTCGGCCCAAAGCTGTTCGTAGGAGCCGGAGTGGCCGGCCAGCGCGCGGTGGTGCACCGCGATCGCCGGCAGGGCAGGGTCGGTGCTCCGGTGGAACTCGAAGAGGCTCCTGCCGACTCCATCACCCGCCCGGAGTCCGATGGTCGCGAGCGCGCTGCCGTCGGTGGAGGTGAAGCGCAGCTCGCGGTCAGTAGTCCAGAGCAGGGCGGGGAGCTGCGCCAGCAACAGGCGCAGGCGCGTCTCGCGCTCGCGCAGCGCGTCGGCGGCGAGCCGCCGACGCAACACCAGGTCGATCTGCCCGGAGACGAAGACCAGCAATTCGAGGTCCTCTGCCGTGAGGCGCGGTTCGCCGTCGTAGCTCTGGACGACGATCGCGCCTATCGTTCCCTCCTCGCCGGCGAGCGGCACACCGAGCCAATCGACCGACGGCGGACCGATCAGCTCGACCTCGCCCCGATCGCGGAGCTCCTCGACGAGGTCGCCCGAGGCGAGGAGCGGCCGACCGGTCCGCAGGACGTACTCCGTGCAGCCGCGGCCCAACGGCGCGGGCTCTGGCGGCGGCTCCAGGGTGTCTACGAAGTAGGGGAATCTCAGGAGTCCGCGGGCGCGATCGTGCAGAGCGATGTAGAAATTGTCGGCCGGCATCAGCCCGCGCACGACGTCGTGGATCGCGCCGCAGAGCTCCGGCAGCTCGCCGACCCCCTGGGCAGCGACTGCGATCCGGTAGGCGGCGTCACGGACGATCTCTCCGCGGTAGCGCCGCGTGACGTCCCGAAAGCTCCAGATCCGTCCGTCGGGTACGCCATGGATCAGCCGCGGGCGCGAGGTTCGCTCGAGGACCCGGCGATCCTTGAAGTGGATGAGATCCTCGCTGGAGGCGTCGGGTTGTGCATAGAGCTCGCGGACCTTGGCGAGAAAGGCCTCGGGCTCGGTGAGTTGGTCGAGCACGAAGGCGATCGTCTGCTCGTCGTCGCGGTCGACGAGGATCTCCTCCGGTACGCGCCAGAGCTCGGCGAAACGCTGGTTGAAGCGCACGATCCTGCCGGCGGTGTCGACGACCAGGAGGCCCTCCTCGGTCGAATCGAGCACCGCCTGCAGAAGAGCGAGCTCCTGGGCGAGCGCCGACGGGCTGAGCCCGTCCTCCGGCGCTGGCGGCTGTGGCATGAGCGGCGTCATCGGGCTGGGCCGCGTCCGGAGACGCCGGCCGGCTCCCGTTCTATTTCGACTTCACCTGCGTCCAGACCTCGTCGTAGAGCTTGTTGACGTCGCCGAGGTCGTTCACGAACTCGAGCTTCGACATCATCTCGGCCGAGGGATAGATCGCACCGTTGGCAAGGTCCGCGGGGGTGATGAACGCCTTCGCCGCCTTGTTGGGCGTCGCGTACTGGTTGAAGTTCGACAGCTGGGCGCCGACCTTGGCGTCGAGGATGTAGTTGATGAACTTCTCGGCGACGTCGCGGTGAGGAGCCTGCGACGGCACCGCAAGGTTGTCGAGCCAGAGCACGCCGCCCTCGCGCGGGACGAAGTAGTAGGTCTCCGGATCGTCGCTCATGCCGCGGACCGCGTCGCCGTTGTAGACCACGGCGGCGTCGACAGCCTTGGCGAGCACCTTGTTCTTGCCGCCCACGCCGCCCTCGAAGCCCTGCGAGCGCTGCTTGGCCTCGGCGAGCGCCGCGGACTGCGCGCGCAGGTCGTCGAGGCTGATCGAGTTGACGCTCATTCCCTTGTACTTCGCCATCGAGCCGAGCATCTCGCGCGGGGAGTCCATGAGCAGGAACGAGCCGTACTGCTGCTGCTTGTCGAACATCATGGCCCAGGTCTCGTCGACCGCCTTGCCCGCCTTCTTGCGCAGATAGATGCCGACCGTGCCCCACTGGTAGGCGGCGGAGTACCTGTTGCCGGGATCGTAGACCGGGTTGACGAACTTCTCGTCCAGGTTCGCGAAGTTGGGGATGTTCTCGTGCCGGAGCTCGGCGAGAAGTCCCAGCTTCACCATCACCGGGATGAGGTACTGGCCGGGGACGACGATGTCGTAGAGCGCGGTGCCGCCGCCCTGGAGCTTCGACATCATCGACTCGTTGTCCTCGTAGAGGTCGATCGTCACCTTGCAGGAGAACTCCTTCTCGAAACTGGCGACGATCTCCGGATCGATGTACTCGCTCCAGATGAAGAGGTTGAGCCTGCACGGCTCGGTCGATGCGGCGGCGGCCGCGGGCGCTGTTCCAGCGGCCGCAGCCGGCGGCGCCTCTTTCTTGGCGCAAGCTGCGATCGTGAGGAGGAGGGCTGCTGCTGCGGCGGCGGCACTGAGGCGCTGGTTCATGAGGATTCTCCCGAAGTGCGGCGGGGACGCTGGAGCAGCATCACCGCGACGGTTCCCAGAATCGACACCAGGACGATGAGCGTCGACAGGGCGTTGATGTCCGGCGTGATTCCGCGTTTGACCGAAGAGTAGATCAGGATGGGCAACGTCGTCGAGCCGGGGCCGGTGGTGAAGAAGCTCACGACGAAGTCGTCCAGGCTCAGCGTGAAGGCGAGCATGCCGCCGGCGACGACCGCCGGGGCGATCGCCGGAAAGGTGACGTGCCAGAAAGTCTGCCAGGAGGAGGCGCCGAGGTCGTGGGCCGCCTCCTCGATCGCCGGGTCCATGCCGACCAGGCGGGAGCGCACCACGATGGCCACGAAGGGGATCTGGAAGGTGACGTGCGAAAGCACCATGGTGGTCATGCCGAGGGAGAAGAGACCGAGATGCTTCCGCACCAGGGCGTAGAACATCAGCATCGCGACCGCCATCACGATGTCGGGAATGACCACCGGGATGTACATCAGGAAGGAGAAGAGCTTCTTGCCGGGGAATCGGTAGCGCGACAGGCCGTAACCCAGCATGGTACCGAGGACGGTGGCGAGCCCCGTGCTGACGAAGGCCAGGATGAAAGTGTTCTTCGCCGCCTGAAGCTTGTCGGCATTGTCGAACAGCGACGGATACCACGCGGTGGTGAAGCCTCGCCAGGGGCCGCCGTAACGCGAGGCGTTGAACGAGTAGACGATGACCACGACGATCGGCGCGTAGAGGAAGACATAGAGACACACGGATACCAGCCAGAGCGGCAGTGAGATCCGCCTCACAGCAATCCCTCGTCGCCGCTCTTGCCGGAGGTGTATCGCGACTGCAGGAGCAGGCCGAGCAGCACCACCGACATGCCGACGAAGGCGATCGCCGAGCCGAACGGCCAGTCGCGCGAAGGCCCGAACTGCTGCTGGATTGCGTTGCCGAGCATCACGGTCTTCGCGCCGCCGAGGAGGTCGGGGACGACGAACTGGCCGGTCGCGGGGACGAAGACGAGGATGATACCGGCCACCATTCCCGGCGTGAGCTGCGGCAGGATCGCGTGGCGAAAGACGCGGATCCGGTCCGCGCCGAGATCCGCGGCCGCCTCGGCGATCGACCAGTCCAGCTTCTCGACCGCGGTGTAGAGCGGCAGGACGAGGAACGGCAGGTACGCGCAGAGCATGCCGATGTAGACCGCGAAGGCTGAGGGATAGAGCGGCCGTCCGGCCTCGGCGAGCCCGAGGGTCGAGGCGAGCGTCGCGAGCGCGCTGCCCGGCCCGAGCAGGATCTGCCAGGCGTAGGTGCGGATGAGGAGGTTCGTCCAGAACGGAATGACCACCAGGATGAGGGCGATCTGTTTGCGCCTTTCGGGCTGGCCGGCGATGAAGAAGGCGAGCGGGAAGGCGGCGGCGAGACAGGCGAGCGTCGTTCCCGCGCCGAGCACCAGGCTGCGCAGGATGATCTGCGGATACTGCGGGTCGAAGCCGAGCAGCCCGAAGCCGGCCAGCCGATGGTAGTTCCCGAGCGTGAGCGGCCACTGGATCTCGCCGTTCGCGCCGCGGGTCATGAAGCTGATGAACCCGATGCCGGCGAGCGGCAGGAGCAGGAAGAGCGAGACCCAGCCGATGCCTGGTCCGCTGGTCACGGCCGAGCGCAGGATCTGCATGGCGTTTGTCAGGTGCTCGCCGAAGCGGATCTCGCCTTTGGCTCGTGGCGCGCCCTGGTCGCCGCCTTCCACCCCTGCCGCCATCAGTCCTCCAGCACCAGCAGTGCCGACGACGGAACGTAGGCGGTCACGCGATCGCCGATTTCGAGGCCGAGGGGCCCGAGAAGGGAGTTCATGACGTAGGCGGTGAGCTTGCCCCCCGGCGTCGACAGGATGTAGTGGGTCTCGGAACCGATGTAGATCAGCTGCTCAACGGTGCCCGGCACCTTGTTCGTCCCGGCCTCGCCCGGCGAGGCGATGGCGACCTTCTCCGGGCGGACCGCGAGCGTCACCTTGCGGCCCGGCGACACGGCCTCTCCCTGGCGGGCGACGTACATGGTGCCGTAGGGGGTCGACACCCGCAGCTCGCCGCCCTCCTCGCCCCCGATCTCTCCCTCGAAGAGGTTGCACGAGCCGAGAAACTGGGAGACGAAGCGGTTGCGCGGCTGCTCGTAGAGCGCTTCGGCCTCGCCCAGCTGCTCGATCCGGCCGGCGCGCATCACGGCGATGCGGTCGGAGAGGACCAGCGCCTCCTCCTGGTCGTGGGTGACGAAGATGAACGTGATACCGACGTTCCTCTGCAGGGCCAGGAGCTCGACCTGCAGCTCCTTGCGGAGCTTGAGATCGAGCGCCCCCAGCGGCTCGTCGAGCAGCAGCACCTTCGGACGGTTGATGAGCGCCCGGGCGAGCGCCACGCGCTGCTTCTGGCCGCCGGAGAGCTGCGCCGGTTTGCGGTCGGCGAAAGAGGCGATCTGCACCATCGCGAGAGCTTCTTCGACCCGGGTCGCAATCTCCGGTCCGGCGACCTTCTTCATCCGCAGGCCGAACGCGACGTTGTCGCGCACCGTGAGATGGGGAAAAAGGGCGTAGGACTGGAAGACCGTGTTGACGGGGCGCTTGTGGGCCGGGATCTCGCGGGCGTCGACGCCGCCGATGCGGATGGCGCCTTCGTCCGGCAGATCGAGGCCGCCGATGATGCGCAGCAGCGTCGTTTTGCCGCAGCCGGAGGGGCCCAGGAGCGAGAAGAACTCGCCCTCGCGGATCGTCAGGCTGACGCGGTCGAGCGCCTGGAACGTCCCGAAGCGCCGCGAGACCCGGTCGACCTCGACCGCCGTCGACGCTGCGCCCGCCGTGCCCTCTTCGGACTTGCCGACCATGCCCGGACCCCTTGGAAGTTCTCGCGGGCAGCGGTCGCCCGCACGAATCTGCTTTGATGCTGGTGAGTGCGGCGGAATCGTACCACCGGGTGAGCGCCGGGATCGATCCTGCGATGCGCTCGGCGCAACCCTTCTGGTGCGCCCGGAAGGGCGTGGACAAGCATCGTGCCTTCAGCGGTTTGGAGCGGGAATGGCGGTGTCCTGGTGGGGCCCAGGCTGGCGGGCGGAGCGACCGCTGCCGGCCCTGCGTGTTAGCATCGCGCTGCCTTAATTTGCGTCGGCCAGATCTTCTCTCCCCCGGCAGGCGCGGAAGCGGCCATGAGATCGATTCAGCTCCAGACGGAGATACCGGGTCCGCGTTCGCGGGCTCTCATGGCGCGCCGCCAGGCGGCAATCCCCTCCGGGATCGGCCACTCGGCACCGGTCTTCGTCGATCGGGCCTCGGGCGCCCTCCTGCACGACGTCGACGGCAATACCTTCATCGACTTCGCCGGTGGCATCGGCACGCTGAACGTCGGCCATTCCCACCCGGCGGTCGCGCGCGCGGCGCGCGAGCAGCTCGAGAAGTTCACCCACGCCTGTTTCGCGGTCACGCCGTACGAGGGCTACGTCGAGCTCGCCGAGCGCCTCAACGGGTCGGTCCCGGGAGCCTTTGCCAAGAAGACCCTGTTCGCCAACAGCGGTGTCGAGGCAGTGGAGAATGCGGTCAAGATCGCCCGCCGGGCGACCGGCCGTGAGGCCGTCCTGGTTTTCGAGCACGCTTTCCACGGCCGCACCCTGCTCGGCATGTCGATGACCAGCAAGGTGAAGCCGTACAAGCTTGGCTTCGGACCGTTCGCGCCCGAGATCTACCGGCTCCCCTATCCCTATCTCTACCGCCGTCCGACGGCGGAGGGCAGCGGCGAAGCGGCTTTCCGTCAGGAGATCGAGGAGTTCTTCGCCACTCACGTCGCGGCCGAGAAGGTCGCCTGCGTGGTCATGGAGCTGGTGCTCGGCGAAGGGGGTTTCGTCGTCGCCCCGCCCGCTTACGTGAAGGTGCTGCTCGAGCTCTGCCGCAAGCACGGCATCCTGTTCGTCGCTGACGAGATCCAGACCGGCTTCGGCCGCACCGGCCGGATGTGGGCGATGGAGCACTACGGACTCGAGCCTGACCTGACGACGATGGCCAAGTCGATGGCCGGCGGCCTGCCGCTCTCGGCGGTCACCGGCCGGGCCGAGCTCATGGACGCCGCCCAGGTCGGCGGTCTCGGCGGCACCTTCGTCGGCAATCCGGTCGCCTGCGCCGCGGCGCTCGCCGTCCTCGACCTCTTCGCGGACGGCACCCTGCTGGCGCGCGCCGCCGAGCTCGGCGCGCAGATCGAGGTCCGCCTCGCCGGCCTCGCGGCGCGGCACGCCTGCATCGGCGACGTGCGCGGGCTGGGAGCGATGCGCGCCCTCGAGTTGGTCAAAGATCGCGCCACCCGGGAGCCCGACAAGGAGCGCACCGCGGCCACGATCCGCCGCGCCTGCGAAAAGGGTTTGCTGCTCCTCTCCGCGGGCACCCACGGCAATGTCATCCGCACGCTCATGCCGCTCGTCATCACGGACGAGCAGCTGGAAGAAGGGTTCGATGTCCTGGAGCAGGCCCTTGGATAATCCGCATTTCTCGCCCACATTCTGCTGCGGCCACGCCTGGCGACGAACGCTGGTGAGAAATGTGGGCTAGGCGGTTCTCGCGGTATCTGTTCACCGATCCGTAGCGGGCCTTTGGCTGGAAGTTCGCAAACCTTCCAACCCGAGCCAAAGGAGCCCTTTGTCATGAACCGTACCGAAGTCCTTCGCGAGTCACAGCGCTGGCTCGACATCATCTCGTCCACCCAGATTTCGGACGAGGAAAAACGGCGGATCATCACCGAGACCGCCGAGAACTTCAACTCGTACTACAACCGCGGCTACCTCGAATACAGGAAGTCGATGGTCGAGATGCGCGACGAGCCGGCCCTCGAGTGGGAGGGCCAGGGATCGCTCCTCTACGACCTCACCGGCCGCCGCTTCATCGACTGTCTCGGTGGCTACGGCATCTACAGTGCCGGCATCCGCCATCCGAAGATCGTCAAAGCGGTTGCCGACCAGTTGCAGAGGATGCCGCTGTCGTCGCAGGAGCTCATCGATCCGCTGCGCGGGGCGCTGGCCGAACTGCTCGGTGAGATCGCGCCGGGGGACCTGCAGTACTCGTTCTTCATCAACAACGGCACCGACGCGGTCGAGGGGGCCTACAAGCTCGCCCGGCTCTACACCGGGCGGGTGAACTTCATCTCCTCGATCCGCGGCTTCCACGGCAAGAGCTGCGGTTCGCTCTCGCTGATGGGCAAGTGGGAGTACCGCGAGCCGTTCCTGCCTCTCCTGCCCGGCGTCCAGTTCGTCGAGTTCGGCGACGCCGAGGCGGTCGAGGACGAGCTCTACAAGGCCGACGCCACCGGCAAGGGGGTCGCCGCGGTCATCATGGAGCCGATCCAGGGCGAGGCCGGGGCGATCGTCCCGCCGGACGACTTCTGGCCGCGCATCCGCAAGGCCTGCGACGAGTACGGCGCCCTGCTGATCGCCGACGAGGTCCAGACCGGCATGGGGCGGACCGGCAAGATGTTCGGCGTCGAGCACTGGAACACCGTGCCCGACATCCTCTGCCTCGGCAAGGCCCTGGGCGGCGGCGTCATGCCGCTCTCGGCCTTCGTCTCGACGCCCAAGATCTGGAGCGTCCTGGAGAAGAACCCGTTCATCCACACCTCGACCTTCGGCGGCAATCCGCTGGCCTGCGCGGCCGGCATCGCGGCGATTCACGTCACCCTCGAAGAGGATCTCGTCGGCCAGGCGCACAAGAAGGGCAGGTACCTCCTCGGTGAGCTGATGGCGCTGCAGATGCGCTACGACCGGGTGCTGCGCAAGGCCCAGGGCAAGGGCCTTCTCCTCGGCCTCGAGTTCGAGAACACCGAGATCGGCTACAAGGTCGTCGCCAACCTCTTCAAGCGCGGCGTTCTGGTCGCCGGAACGCTCACCAACTCGCGCGTCGTGCGCATCGAGCCGGCGCTCAACATCGCGGACGCGCTGATCGACGAAGTCCTCGACATCCTCGAGGAGACACTCAAAGAGGTCGACCGCGACACCGCCTACGTCCACCACGACGAGGACGACGAATGACCAAGATCGCCATTCTCGGCGCGGCCGGAGCGATGGCGGAGGTGGTGCGCCGGGATCTCTCCGAGTACTCGCCCGCGACGGAGGTCACGCTCGTCGACCTGCGAGAGATCGCGGCGAAGTATTCGAACGAGCGCGCGGCGACGGTCGACGTGCGCGACGAGGCGGCGACGGCGCGACTCCTCGCCGGGCACGACGCGGTTCTCAACTGCGTCACCTACTACTGGAACCTGCCGGTGATGCGGGCGGCGCTCGCAGCGCGGGTGCCGTACAGCGATCTCGGAGGGCTCTACCACGGGACGCAGAAGCAGTTCGACCTCCACGACGAGTTCGTCGCGGCGGGCGTTCCGGCGCTTCTCGGCATGGGCTCGACGCCGGGAATCACCAACGCCATGGCTGGCTTCCTGGCGCGCGAGCTCGACCGGGTGCACGAGGCGCACGTGCGCGTCGGCTGTCTCGACCGCGGGGCGACCGCCGCCGGGGGCCCGCTGCCGATCCCCTACGCCCTCGACACCGTGCTCGACGAGTTCGCGCTCGAGCCGTTCGTCGTCGAACAGGGGCAAGCCCACCCGGTGGCGCCCCGGAGCGGCGAGGAAGAGATCGACTTTCCGCTGCCGGTAGGCAGGATGCGGGCGATCTACACCCTGCACTCCGAGGTGGCGATGTTCGCGCGCTCCTTCCCGGGTCTCTCGGGGGCGAGCTTCAAGGTGGCGTTCGAGCCGGCTTTCATGGAGAAGGTGCGCTTCCTGGTGGAGTTGGGCTTCGCCGGCCGCGCACCGCGCGTGGGCGGGGTCTCGCCGCGCCAGATGTTGCTCGCGCTGGGCGCGGACCAGGCGCCTCCCCCCGGCGGGGTCGGCGAGCCCGACGACTGCGACTGTCTGCGCGTCGACCTCGCCGGCGAGATCGACGGCCGGCCGGTGCGCCGCCGCGGCGAGTCGATCATCGGCCCCCATCGGGCCTGGGGTTTCGGCGCGGGCGCGCTCGATACCGGCGTGCCGCTCGCCATCGCCGGTCAACTGCTGGCGGAGCGTGCGGTGGCGACCCCAGGGGTGCTCTGCCCAGAGCGTGCCCTGCCGTTCGAACGCTTTTTCGACGAGCTCGCGAAGCGCGGCATCCAGGTCGCTTTCTCGGAGCAGGGTCAACTGGACGACTGAAGGAGAGAACAGGAGCGCGATGTGGCCATTGCATCCGTGAATCCCGCCAACGGCGAGGTGCTGCGCAGCTTTGTCGAATCGAGCGGCGCCGAGATCGAGGCCGCGCTCGCTCTTGCCGAGCGTACTTTCCGCACCTGGCGCACGACCGATTTCGCCTCCCGCGCCGCGAAGATGCGGCGAGCGGCGGAGATCCTCGAGGAGGACAGGCGGCGCTTCGGCGAGATCATGACCCTCGAGATGGGGAAGCCGATCGGCGCCGCGATCGCCGAGGTCGAGAAGTGCGCCTCGGTCTGCCGCTACTACGCCGAGCACGCAGAAGCCTTCCTCGCCCCGGAGGAGGTCGCGACCGACGCCTCCAGGAGCTACGTGCGCTACGACCCGCTCGGCTGCGTGCTGGCGGTGATGCCGTGGAACTTTCCATTCTGGCAAGTGCTGCGGTTTGCCGCTCCGACCCTCATGGCCGGGAATGTCGGCATCCTCAAGCACGCCTCGAACGTCCCGCAGTCGGCGCTCGCCATCGCCGAGGTCTTCGCGCGCGCCGGCTTCCCCGCGGGTTGCTTCCAGGCCCTGCTCGTCGGCAGCGCCGCAGTGGCGAAGATGATCGAGGACCCGCGTATCGCGGCGGTGACGCTCACCGGCAGCGAGGCGGCCGGGGTCGCGGTCGGCCGTGCCGCCGGCGGGGAGATCAAGAAGGCGGTGCTCGAGCTCGGGGGCAGCGACCCGTTCATCGTCCTGCCGTCGGCCGACCTCGTGAAGGCAGCGGCCACGGCGGTCAAGGCGCGCACGATCAACAACGGCCAGTCGTGCATCGCGGCGAAGCGCTTCATCGTCCACGAGGCGGTCTACGAACGGTTCACAACGCTCTTCGTCGGCGGCATGGCGGCGCTCGTCGTCGGCGACCCGATCGACCCGGCGACCGGGATCGGCCCGCTCGCCACCGCGCCGATCCGCGAGGAGCTCGCCGTTCAGGTCGATCGATCGGTTGCCGCCGGAGCGCGAGTGCTGCTCGGCGGCCGGAAGCTCGACGGGCCGGGGTACTTTTACGCTCCGACCGTGCTCGCCGATCCGGTTCCCGGCTCGCCGGCCTGGGACGACGAGCTCTTTGGCCCGGTCGCGACGCTGTTCAAGGTCAAGGACCTCGACGCTGCGATCGCCCTCGCCAATCACAAGGTCTTCGGCCTCGGGGCGTCGGCCTGGACGAACGAACCCGCCGAGCAGGCGCGGCTCGCAGTCGAGCTCGAAGCCGGCTCGGTCTTCTTGAACGGCATGGTCAAGAGCGACCCGCGCCTGCCGTTCGGCGGCATCAAGCGCTCCGGCTTCGGCCGTGAGCTCGCCCTCGCCGGCATCCGCGAGTTCGTCAACGTCAAGACCGTCTGGATCGCCTAGAAAAACAGGGACAGGCACACATTTCCAGGACCACGGCGGGGATACCACCTGCTGTCGGGAAATGTGTGCCTGTCCCTGTTTTTCCCGGTCGGGCGACTAGCTGAGCTTCGCCATGACGTGCTTGACGACGGTGTAGTCCTCGAGCGCGTACATCGACATGTCCTTGCCGTAGCCTGACTGCTTGAAGCCGCCGTGCGGCATCTCGGAGACGAGCGGCATGTGGTCGTTGATCCAGACGGTGCCGAAGCGGAGCTTCCGCGCTGCGGAGAGCGCCCGGCCGACGTCCTTCGTCCACACCGACGCCGCGAGGCCGTAGTCGACGTCGTTGGCGAAGCGGATCGCCTCGTCGTCGCTGGCGAACGGGGTCACCGTCACGACCGGACCGAAGACCTCACGCTGCACGATCTCGTCTTGCTGGCGGGCATCGGCGATCAGCGTCGGCTGGTAGTAGAAGCCCTTGCCGGGAACGCGCTTGCCGCCGGTGACGACGCGGCTGTGGCCTGTCGCCACCGCGCGGTCGACGAAGCCGGCGACGCGATCCTGCTGCTCCTTCGAGACCACCGGACCGATGAACGAGTTGTCGTCGTCGAGCGGACCCCAGGTGACCGACCCGACCACCCCGGCCATCGTCTCGAGGAGCCGGTCGTAGATCTTCGGCCCGCCGTAGATGCGCGTCGCGGCGGTGCAGTCCTGGCCGCTGTTGGCGAAGCTTGCCAGCTTGAGAACGGCGGCGACCTGCTCGAGGTCGGCGTCGTCGAAGACCACCACCGGTGCTTTGCCGCCGAGCTCGAGGTGAACGCGCTTCAGGCTCTCGGCGGCTGTTCTGGCGACGATCTTGCCGGTGCCGACGTCGCCGGTGATCGAGACCATGCCGACCTTCGGGTGGCGCACCAGGCCGGCGCCCACCGGCTCGCCGTAGCCGGTGATGACGTTGAAGACGCCGGCGGGGAAGATGTCGGCGGCGAGCTCGGCGAGGCGCAGCGAGCTCACCGGCGTCTGCTCGGACGGCTTGAGGATCACCGTGTTGCCAGCCGCCAGCGCTGGGCCGATCTTCCAGATCGCCATCATCAGCGGGTAGTTCCACGGGGCGATCGAAGCGACCACGCCGACCGGCTCGCGGCGGGTGAACGAGGTGTAACCGGCCAGATACTCGCCGGCCGCCTTGCCCTCCATGCAGCGCGCCGCGCCGGCGAAGAAGCGCAGGTTGTCGACCAGGAACGGGACCTCGCTCCTGGCGAGCCAATGGGGCTTGCCGACATTTTCGGCCTCGAGGAGGGCGAGCTCGTCGGCATTCGCCTCGATGCGGTCGGCGAGCTTCAGCAGCATCCCGGCGCGCTCGCCGGGGGTGCGGTCGAACCAGCTCTCGAAGGCGTCATGGGCGGCGGCAACCGCGCGCTCGACATCCTCGGCGCCACCCACCGGCACCTCGGCCAGCACCTCTTCGGTCGCCGGGCTCACGATCTTCTCGGTCTTGCCCGCTGCCGCCGCCGTCGCCTCGCCGTTGATGAACAGCTGGAACTTCTTCATGGTGTCCTCATCTCGCTCGCTGGGGCCGGTGGCCCGGGATCTAGCCGACGCGCTGCACCCCCATTCTGTAGGAAAGTGGCGAGAGAGGAAAAGCTCAAAGAAGCAAAGCTCGAACAAGGAAAAGACCGAACAGGGGGTCGGTTGACCGGGGCAGCTCTGTTACCCTTCGGCCGCTGTGTCCAAGAAGCCGCGCCGCGCCCTCGCCGAGAAGCCGCCCCTGACCGCTGCCGTTGCCGCCGGCTGGAGCGACGGCCGCTGGGCGCTGGTGCTGGGTCTTCTCGCGGCCCTTCTGCGGGTGCTGTTCCTTTTCTCCGGCACCGACCGGTCGTGGCCGTACACGGTCTTCTACGAGGGGGACTCGGAGACCTTCTTCCGCTTCGCCCGGGCGCTGCTTTCCGGGGAGCTCTACGATGGCGGAATCCCGTTCCATCCTCCCGGCTTCGCCTTGTTCCTTGCCGGCCTGCAGACGCTGGTCGGCGCCGGCGCGGCGAATGCGGCGGTGCCGCACCTCGCGATCAAACTGATCCTCGCCGTCGTCGTCGGCGGCGGCACGGTGGCGCTGCTCTATCTCGCGACCGCGGCCGCGCTCGGCCGCACGGTGGCGATCGTCACCGCCCTCCTCGCCGCCTTCCACTTCGGCCTCTATATCCTCGCGATCGCGCCGGTCGGCGACGGTCTCTTCCAGCTCCTGCTTCTCGTCGCGATCACGCTGGTGGTCCGCCGCCCGGAGGGCGCGTTGGCGCGCGGCCGAATCGCCGCCCTCGGCCTCGTCTGGGGCGCGATGGCACTCACCCGCGCGGAGGGGATTCTGCTGGGCGGACTCATCGTCGGCTTCGGTGCCTTCCTTTACTGGAAGAACGCGACAGCCGCCAAGGATGCCGCGAGATGGCGAAGACTCCTCCCTTGGGTAGCCGTCGCAGGAGTGGCCGCCGCCGTCGTTCTTCCCTGGACCGTGCGGAATGCGATTCGTCTCGGCGAAGCCGAGCGCCGCCTCGCCGGCGGCCTCGCCGAGCCGCTGCCGCATTTCGTGCCGGTGACGATGTACGGGCCGCTCAACCTGGCGCTCGCCAATCACGCTGGGGCCGACGGCGCCTTCTCGCCGTCCCTCCTGGCGGCGAGCGGCGACTCGGCGCAGCTCCAACTGACGAATCCCGCGCACCTGCGATTTCTGCTCCACGGCGATCGCATGGCGGCAGCCTGGATCTCGGCGCATCCGGGCGAGTTCGTGCAGTTGGTGGGGAGGAAGTGGGCGCTCTACGCCGGCGCTCTCCGGCTCGGCTGGATGCAATGGAACGTGCCGGGCGGCCTCACCGGTGTGCGCCGGCCGGTCGACCTCTTCGTTCCGGAAGGCCCTGCTGCCTTCGCCTTCTGGTTGCCGGCGCTCCTCGCCGGGGCGCTGCTGCTGGCGCGGGGCGATGCGCGCCAGCGGCGCTGGCTCCGGCTCACGCTCCTGCTGACCGCAGCGTCGCTCGCCGTCGTGGCCCTCTTCTTCGGCTACGCGCGCCTCGGGCTCCTGCTCTTGCCGCTCTGGATGGGCGTCGCCGCGGCGGCCCTCGTCGCCGGTGGCCGCTGGCTGGCCGCGCGCCTGCCGGAGGATCAGCGCGGCCTTTTCCGTGGCCCGCGCGGCCGCTCATTGGCGGCAACGCTGGTCCTCCTCCTCGTCGCCATCGAGGTTGCCGGCACCGTCCGCGGCCACCGCCTCGAGGCCACCGGCACCACCCTCCCCGGAAGCAGCCGCCTCGACCGGGACCAACCGATCCGCTTCCGCCCGCTGCCGCCGGGCTAGAGGTCTAACGCAGCTTGTTGTACTTCTCGTACGGATACCAGTACGGCTTCACCTCCTGCTTCCAGTCAAGGTGGACGTGCTTGGTCTCGCGGAATTCGTCGAGCCCTTCGACTCCGAGCTCGCGCGAGTGGCCGGTCTTCTTCATGCCGCCGAACGGGCCGGCCTCGTTGTCGGTGAGCGGGTCGTTGATCCAGAAGGTGCCGGAGGTGATGCGCTCCATGGCCGTCATCGCCCACTCCATGTTGTTGGTGTAGATGTTGGCGCCGAGGCCGTACTCCTGGGCGTTGGCCATGGCGATGGCCTCGTCGATGCCCCGCACCTTCATGATCGGCATGGTGGGACCGAAGGTCTCGGTGGCGACGATGCGCATCTCCGGGCGAACGTCGACCAGGATCGTCGGCTCGTAGAAGAAGCCCCGCCTTGAGCCGGCGGCTCCGCCGGCCGCCGGTGAGGACGCGTGCGCCGCCGGCGACCGCCTCGGCGACCCGCGCCTCGACGTCGGCCAGCTGCCGCGCGTTGATCAGCGGGCCGATGTCCGTCTTCGGGTCCAGCCCGTGTCCGAGGCGCAGCGACTTCGCGAACTTCACCGCCCGGGCGACGAATTCGTCGTAGATCTCCGCGAAGATGAAATAGCGCTTGCCGCTGGTGCAAACCTGCCCGGCGTTCAGGAATGCCGCCCAGACGGCGCCCTTGGCCGCGACCTCGAGGTCGGCGTCGGGGAAGACGATGAACGGGTCGTTGCCACCGAGCTCGAGGTGGCACTTCTTGACCTCACGCGCGCAGAGCTCGCCCACCCGCTGGCCGGTGGCGAGCGAGCCGGTGAGGGCCACCAGGTCGACACCGGGATGAGTGACCAGGGCTTCGCCGACCTCGCCGCCGAGGCCGTTCACGATATTCACCGTGCCGCGCGGCAGAGCGGAGAAAGCGCGCGCGAGATCGAGCGTCGCCAGCGGCGTCTCTTCGGACGGCTTGACGACGACGGTATTGCCGGCGGCGAGGGCAGGCGCCACCTTCCACGACAGCAGCAGCAGGGGGTAGTTCCACGGCACAATCGCGGCGACGACGCCGTAAGGCTCCTTGATCGTGAAGTTGACCTGGTGCGGCGCCACTGGCGGAATCGAGCTGCCGCGCGCGTCGCGCCCGACCTCGGCGTAATAGTCGAAACAGGCCGCCGACCACTCGACCTCGTCATGGTTCTCGCAGTACGGTTTGCCGCCCTCGCGGGTCATCGTAGTGGCAAGCTCACGGTGGCGCTCGCGCATCCGCCGGGCGACCTCGTGCAGAAGGCCAGCCTTCTCGACGCCGGGCAGGAACCGCCAGCCCTCGAACGCCGCCCTCGCCGCGCGCACGGCGCGGTCGGCATCCTCCGCCGTGCCGCGCGCGACGCTGTCCAGCACCTCTCCGGTCGCGGGGTCGAGGACCGCGATGGCGCTGCGCCTGCCGGTGGACTTCCTAGCGTCGATCCAATGCGGTCGCATGCATTCTCCGTTCGACAAAAACGCCGCCCCCGGAGTGCGGGGCGGCGTGTTGAGGCCAGACCTGCTGCAGCCCCGGGTCAGAAGGTGAAGCTCACGCCCCCGGTGAAGATGGTCTCGTCGTCGATGCCGAGGTCGTCGAGCACGTCGAGCGCGAACGACTCCTGCGCCATGACGTGGAAGCCGAACCAGTCGTTGACCTGCACCGGGACGTCGAGGCCGATGAGGGCGTCATTGAGGTCGCCGTTCGACTCCTCGAGGCCGTAGTCGGCCGCGACACCGCTGCCGAGGTTGTAGCCGAAGTCGAAGCCGACCGAAGCGGAGAAGTCGAGGCTCGCCTTCTCCCCCAGCGGAAAGCTGTGGCTGATGGCGACCGAGGCGTAGGCGCCTTCGATGGCATCCATGTCCTGGTAGTAGCTGATGGTCGGCGCCAGGGCGACATCGAAGGAAGCGATGGCGTAAAGCTCATAGGTGTCCGCGAAGCCGTATTCCTCCGTGGTCCGGTTGCTGTACATGTACCAGACACCGCCGACCGTCAGGCCGAAGGTGTCGGTCAGCGCGAAGGTGTAGTCCGCCCCGAAGTCGTCCTCGTTGTAGGCAATCTCGTTGCCGGAGGAGGTGAAGTCGGCCGGAATGTCGCCGCGATAGCCGTAGTAGTAGGCGTTGAAGTTGCCGACGCTGAAGGTAGCGTTCGGCACGAGAGCCTCGTTGTCGCCCAGAATCGGAACGCCGCGGAACATGTAGCGCGTCGCATAGTCGACGCTGACGTCGAGGCTCCAGGCCTTCTCCTGCGCCAGAGCGGCGGACGAGAAGAGGGCGACCCCTCCGAACGCCGCGAGTGCCAGGAACGCGATGCGCTGCAATCTCTTGGTGGTCATGAAATCTCTCCCTTCCGGCCGATGAGAGAGCATCTTACTGCGCTTTGATCTCGGTCCAATACTGGTCGAGCAGCGTCGTGGTGTCGCCGATGTCCTCCAGGAACTCGCACCGCCCGATGACCTCGTCGGAGGGATAGATCGAGGCATCGTTGAGGATCTCGGGCCGGATGAACTGCTTCGCCGGCACGTTGGCGCTGGCGTAGGAGACGCCGTTGACGATCTCGGCGTTCACCTTCGCCTCCATGATGTAGTTCAGGAACTTGTAGGCGTTCTCGACGTTGCGCGCCTTACCCGGGATGCAGACGTTGTCCATCCAGAGCGTCGCGCCTTCCTTGGGGACGACGTAGGCGAGCTTTTCGGGCTCCTTGGCGACCACCTCGGCGAGCTGGCCGTTGTAGCCGTGCGCGATATCGACGTCGCCAGCGGCGAGGATGTTGGCGAAGTCGCCGCTGTTGTAGGTCGCGACCAGCTTCTTCTGCTTCTTGAGCAGGTCGGCGGCCTGCTTGAGCACCGCCGGGTCGGTCTCGTTGAGCGACTTGCCCATCGACTTCAGGGTCGCGCCGAAGACCTCGCGCATGTCGTCGAGCATCAGAATGCGACCCTTGTTCTTGGGGTCGAACAGCGCCTGCCAGCTGTCGAGGGCGCCCAGCTTCGCCTTGTTGTAGCCGAAGCCGGTCGTGCCCCAGAAGTACGGCACCGAGTACTGGTTCTTGGGATCGAACTTCTTGTCGAGGAAGCGCGGATCGAGGTTGGCGATGTTGGGGATCTTCGTGTGGTCGAGGGTCTGGATGAGCTTCTCGGCGACGAGGATCTTCACCATGTAGTCCGAAGGCACGACGAGGTCGTAGTCGGCGACGCCGGACTGGAGCTTCTCGAGCAGCGCCTCGTTGGAGTCGTAGGTGTCGAAGTTCACCTTGATCCCGGTCTCCGCCGAGAACTTGTCGATGACCTCCTTCGGGAGATAGGCCGACCAGATGTAGATGTTGAGCTTGCCGGGCTCCTGCGCCTGGGCCGCGGGCTTCGCCCCGCCCTCCTTCTTCGCGCAGCCGGAGAGGCCGGCTGCGAGTCCGGCGACGAGGATGGTGGCGCCGAGGAGCGCGCCGAGGGCTGCCTTGGATCGGTTCATTTCTTCTTTCCTCCTTTGGAAGTCGGCTCCTGCTGCAGTCGCTGGGCGGCGACGATCAGCACGACGGTGAGCAGCAGGAGCAGGGTCGAGACGGCGTTGACCTCGGGGGTCACGCCGACCTTGAGCATGGAGTAGATCTGAATCGGCAGAGTGGTGGCGCCGACGCCGGCGACGAACGAGGTGACGACGTAGTCGTCGATCGAGATGGTGAAGACCAGCAGGGCGCCGGCGACGATGCCGGGCAGGATGATCGGCAGCGTCACGCGGCGGAAGGTGTCCCAGGGCCCGGCGCCCAGGTCGTTGGCGGCCTCTTCCAGCGAACGGTCGAAGCCCGCGAGGCGGGCCCGCACGACGATCGCGACATAGGAGATGCAGAAGGCGACGTGCGCGATCACCACGGTGGTGAGTCCGAGCCGCATCTCGGTGACGCCGAAGAAGGTCACCAGCGCGGCGCCGATGACGATCTCGGGGATGATGATCGGCAGGTACAGGGCGGCCTGCGTCGCGCCCTTGCCGCGGAAGCTGCCGCGCGCCAGGGCGAGCGCTGCCAGCGTCCCGATGACCGTCGCGACGACCGTGGTGATGAGCGCCACGATCAGGCTGTTCTTCACCGCGCGCAGGATGAGGTCGTTCCCGAACAGGCGCAGGTACCAGTCGAAGGTGAACCCGTCCCAGCCCGCCGTCTGCTTGGAGCGGTTGAAGGAGTACAGGATCAGGATCACGATCGGCAAGTAGAGGAAGAGATAGACCAGCAGGCTGTGCGTTCCCAGGAGGCGGCGTTCCCAGGAGACCGGCCGGGCCGGGCGCGGCACCGGAGCCAGCCGGCCGACCGGACGCGCGACGAGCTCGACCCGCGGCAATGTCGGCGGGGCTGCCGGCTCGTTCACAGCAGCACCTCCTGCCCCTTGCGCTTGGTGTACATGGCGTAGGCGAAGAGCAGCACCAGGACGACCGCAGTGAGCTCGAAGGCGATGGCGGAGCCGAACGGCTTGTTGCGGGCCACCGCGAACTGGTTCTGGATGAGGTTGCCGGCGAGAATGCTCTTGGCGCCGCCCAGCAGATCCGAGACCACGAACTGGCCGATCGACGGGATGAAGACCAGGATGATGCCGGCGACGATCCCGGGCATGGTAAGCGGCACGGTGATCCGGAAGAAGGTCGCGACCTTGTTCGCCCCGAGGTCGAGCGAGGCTTCGAGCAGCCCGAGGTCGAGCTTCTCGAGCGAGGCATAGAGCGGCAGGATCATGAACGGCAGCTCGCCGTAGACCAGGCCGATCATGACCGCGAAGTCGGTGTAGAGGAGGTTCAGCGGCTGGTCGGTGAGGCCGGTCGCGAGCAGGACGGTGTTCGCCAGGCCCTCGGTGCGGAGGATGAGCATCCAGGCGTAGGTGCGGATCAGGAAGCTCGTCCAGAACGGGATCACCACCAGGCCGAGGAGGAGGTTCTTGAAGCGCGCCGGCGCGGCGACCGCGATGTAGTAGGCGATCGGGTAGCTCACCACCAGGCAGAGCAGGGTGGTGACGACCGCCATCCAGAGAGACCGCCAGTAGATCGAGAGATAGAGCGGCTCGATGGAGCGCTGGTAGTTGGCGAGGAAGGCGCCGGAGGCGACGTAGGCCCAGAGGTCCTCGACCGGCTTCAGGCCGCCGTAGGTGCCGCGTTGGCCGAAGCTGATGACCAGCATGATGACCAGGGGCAGGACGAAGAAGAACCCCAGCACCGCCCAGGTCGGCAGCACCTGGAGGTAGGCGGCGACATTCCTGGCGACGGAGCGCCGTTTCTCCTCAGCCATGGTGTGCGGTTGCGGCGTCGGCACCGGGGGGCTCGGGGCGCATGATCACGGTGTGCCGGGGGCTCCAGCACAGGAAGGCGGTACCGCCGACGGCGAACTTGCCGCGCTCCTCGAACGGTTGCTCGTTCTGTTCGTAGATGACGAAGCGCTCTCCGGCCGCGCTGTTCACCACCCAGACGGTCGAGACCCCCTGGTAGACGCGGTCTTCGATCGTCACCGGCATGCACGGGATGCCGTGGCTCGACAGATCCCGGCTGCGCAGGTCGAGCTTCTCGGGGCGCACCACGAACCGCACCTCCTCGCCCTTGGACACGCTGCCGGGATTCGGCACCGTGAAGCTGTCGCCATCCGACATTCCGAGGGAGAGGAAGCCCTCGGCAATGTTGCGCACGGTGGCCGAGAAGAAGTTCGACGCTCCCATGAACTGCGCCACGAACTCGGTCTGCGGGTATTCGAAGACCTGCGATGCGGTGTCCATCTGCTCGACGCGGCCGGCGTTCATCACCGCGATCCGGTCGCTCATGGTCAGCGCCTCTTCCTGGTCGTGGGTGACGAAGACGAAGGTGATGCCCAGCTTGCGCTGCAGGTTCTTGAGCTCGACCTGCACCTCCTTGCGGAGCTTCTGGTCGAGGGCGCCCAGCGGCTCGTCGAGCAGCAGCACCTGGGGCTCGAGCGCGAGGGCCCGGGCGAGGGCGACGCGCTGGCGCTGGCCGCCGGAGAGCTGCGACGGATAGCGCGACTCGAACCCGGCGAGCCGGACGAGGGCCACGGCGTTGGCGATGCGTTGCTCGTACTCGCCGGCGGGAAAGTTCTTGTAGCGGAAGCCGAACGAGATGTTCTCGGCGACGGTCAGGTGCGGGAAGAGGGCGTAGGCCTGGAAGACCATGTTGATCGGCCGCTTGTGTACCGGCACTTCCGTCATGTCGACGCCATTGACGCGGATCGCGCCGGAGGTCGGGATCTCGAAGCCGCCGATCATCCGCAGGAGCGTCGTCTTGCCGCACCCCGAGGGGCCGAGCAGGGAGAAGAACTCGCCGCGGCGGACGGTCAGCGAGACGTCGTCCACCGCGACGAAATCGCCGAAGAGTTTGCTGACATGGTCGATTTCGACGCTGAACTCGGAAGAGCTCACCGGCGAGATTCCAGTGTTCCGACGGGCGGGGCTTGCAGGCTCGGACTCCGCGAAAAAGGTCGATTGGTGGGTAGGTTTGTACCACATCGCTCCGGCACCGGCAACGCCGGAGGAACCCTTTTCACCCGGTTCCCGTAGAGGGACCGTGGCGTAAGCTTCGCCGGGCAGTCTGCGTTTCATGAGGAGTCCTGCGTGAGCAACAATCTCGAGCTGCGCGAAGTGCGCAAGGCGTACGGTGACTTCGTCGCGGTCGACGACCTCTCCCTGGCGGTGCCGCCGGGGGCGGTTTTCGGCCTGCTGGGCCAGAACGGCGCCGGCAAGACGACCAGCATCCGCATGATCATGGACATCCTCGCCCCCGACCGCGGCGAGGTGCTCTTCTTCGGCCGGCCGCGGCGGCCGGAGGACCTGCGCCGGGTCGGATACCTGCCGGAGGAGCGCGGGCTCTACCGCAAGATGTCGGTTGCCGACCACCTGCTCTTCTTCGCCGAGCTCCACGGCGTCGAGCGCCGGCGGGCGCAGAAGCTGATCACCGAGTGGCTCGAGCGCGTCGAGCTGGGGGAGTGGGCGAAGGCCAAGGTGGAGGCCCTCTCGAAGGGGATGCAGCAGAAGATCCAGCTCGTCGGCACGATCCTCCACGACCCGGACATCCTGATCCTCGACGAGCCGTTCTCCGGGCTCGACCCGATCGCCCAGGCGCTGTTCAAGGATCTGATCGCCGACTTCAAGGCGCGTGGCAAGACCATCCTCTTCTCGACCCACATCCTCGAGCAGGCCGAGAAGCTCTGCGACCACATCTGCCTGATCTCCCACGGCAAGGTGATCCTCGCCGGCGAGCTTGCGGCGCTCAAGCGCGAACGCGGCGGCAACGTCTATCGCCTGGCGACTTCCGGCGACAAGGCCACGGTCGCGGCCATCTCCGGTGTCTCCGGCGTCGCCGAGGTGCTCGACCAGCCGTCGGGCCTGCGGCTCGTGCTCGCCGCCAACGCCGATCCGGCGGCGGTGCTGCGCGCCCTCGTCCGGCACCTCGACGTCACCGACTTCCGCTCCGAAGTGCCCGATCTCGAGACCCTCTTCATCCAGGCGGTGCGGCATGCGAATTGATCCGATCGTCACGATTGCCAAGCGCGAGTACCTCTCCCGGGTCAAGACCAAAGGCTTCTGGATCGCCACCCTCCTGCTGCCGGTCGCCATGGCGGCGCTCACCATCCTGCCGTCGCTCATCGCGATGAAAACCCGGGCATCGCAGCGCATCGCCATCGTCGACGAGGCCGGCGGTTACGGCGAGCGGCTGGCGGCGAAGCTGGTCGAGGAGGAGAAGCCGAAGTCTGCGGGCGATGCGCTCGCCGAGCCCAGGAGGCCGCGGCGGGAGGACACGGCGCAGTTCAAGGTGGAGCTCGTCGCGCTCGCTGCCGACCGCGCCGCCCAGCGCGCCGACCTGGACCGGAAGGTCCTGGCGGGGGAGATCGACGCCTGGCTCTGGCTCTCGCCCGCGGGGCTGGAGAAGAACGAGGTCGAGTATCACGCCGAGAGCGTCTCCAACTTCATGACCCAGGGTCGCCTCTCCAACGTCGTCTCGGATGTGGTCGGCGAAGCGCGCCTCAAGGCGGCAGGCATCGACGCCGCCGAAGTCGCCGAGCTGACCCACGAGGTCGACCTCGAAACGACGCGGGTGCTGGCCGAGGGCAGCCGGCAGGAGGGCGGCATGGCCGGCTTCTTCCTGGCCTACTTCCTCTTCTTCCTGCTCTACATGGTCACCCTGCTGTATGGCCAGCAGGTGATGAACGGCGTCCTCGAGGAGAAGAGCTCGCGCATCGTCGAGGTGATCCTCGCCACCGTGCGGCCGATCGAGCTGCTGCTCGGGAAGCTCCTGGGAATCGGCCTCGCCGGGCTCACCCAGCTCGCCGTCTGGCTGACGACGATGGCTGCGCTGTCGGCGCCGGCGGTGGTGGGGGCCCTGGCCCTGATGCCGGAGGACGTCAAGCTGCCGCAGGTCGGCCTGGCGCTGATCGCGCACTTCCTGATCCTCTTCCTGCTCGGTTTCGCGCTCTTCGCGACCCTCTACGCGGCGATCGGGGCGGCCACCAACAACGTCCAGGAGGCCCAGCAGTTCGCCGGCTTCCTCGTGGTCTTCCTGGTGGCGCCGATGTTCTTCATGATTCCGATCATCAACGATCCCGACTCGACGATGGCCGTCGTGCTGTCGATGATCCCGCCGCTCACCCCGACCCTGATGATGCTGCGCATCGCGGTCAAGATGCCGCCGCTCTGGCAGATCCTGGCCGCGTATGCGCTCACTGCGGGCTTCGTCTTCTTCCTGATCTGGGTCTGCGCCCGGATCTACCGCGTCGGCATCCTGATGTACGGCAAGAAGCCGACCTTCCAGGAGCTCTGGCGCTGGATCCGCTACGCCTGAGGCTCAGCCCCGCGGCGGCGGACCGCCCGGTCCGCCCAGGCCGCCAATGCCGCCCGGGCCACGGTGCCCGCGGTGATCGCCGCGATCGCCGAACGGTCCGCGATCGGGGCGGGCCTCCTGCAGGGCCTGATAGATGGCGCGCTGGGTCTCGGTGAGGATCGCCGTGAAGTCGGTTTCGAAGCGCTCCCAGGCGGCGCGCATCTCATCGCGCGCCCGGTCGATCGCGATCGCCTGTGTGCCGACGGCGGCCGGATCGGGCGCCGTCGCGTCGAGCAGCGTCCGCAGCTGCTGGTGGGCCGCGCGCATGCCGTCGGCGAGCGGATCGACGGCGGCCTGGAGCTCGTCCTGCAGCCGGCCGAGAGTGACCTGCTGCTCGGATGTGAGATCGAGGGCGCGCGTCAGCCGCTCCGCCTGATGCTCGGCACGGCGCTCCATTCTCTCGTCGTCGAAGAACGGTCCGTCACCGGCGAACGGCCGGCCGTGCGGCGGCCCGCCAGCGGCCGAAGAGCGGCGCCAGCGGCAGGACGGCGAGAGCCAGGGTGAGGATGAGGCGGGTGGACTTGCGGGTCATGATCGGAGTCTCCTCTGCATCCGGGCCTCGTTCGTCGAGACCCGTTCCGATTCATGAAACCCGCTGAGGGGAGGATTCCTGCGATTTGCGGCTCCCGGGCGCGCACGGCACCGGGAGACCGGTGCCGGCGGGCGCGGGATCAGGCGGAGATCTTCAGTCCGGCCTCAGGCCTTGGGGTGACACTGGTCGCACTTGGTCGGCGCCTTGGTGTCGGCCTTCTTGGCGAGCTCTTCCTTGTGGCACTTGACGCACGACCATGTGGAACGGATTCTTGGTCGCCGACATCTCGCTGCACTTCGGCGTCTCGGCCTTTTCCGGCGCCACGTGGCAGCTACCGCAGGTCTCGACCTTCTCGGTGCTGGTCGCGGTCAGGGCCGGCTGCGTGTGGTGGCAGGTCTTGCATTCGGCGATCGCCTTGACGTGGGCGCCGTGCGGGAACTCCACCGCCGACTTCTTGGTGACGCAGTCGTCGATCTTGACCTTCTCCGGCGGCGTCGCAGCGCCCGCGATGAAGGTCGATCCGGCGAGAATGACGAGAGCGGCGAGGACGAACGGCATGTACTTGCGCATTTTCAGGCCTCCCTTTCTGCAGTTTCCGAAGCGTAACTCTGGGCAGCCCGGGACGCGGGCCCGATCCGCCCTGCGGCACCGACTCTAGCAGGGGGTCGAGCGCGCGAACCTACCCGCCGGGCTAGGTTCGCGCCCTGCCCCGCAACCCCCGGAGGGCCCCACCGGCACCCGGACGGCGAACTTCCCGGCCTGGCGCGAGGCCGTCGCGCCTGCCAGCGGCTACTTCTTCTTGGCCTTCAAGAGGAAGGTCACCATCATGATGACGCGGAACTCGACGATCTTGCCCTTCTCGACCTTCACCTTCTGCTCCTTGATCCAGGCGCCCTGAACCTCGTCGAGGGTGGCATCGACGCGCGCCAGTCCGGTGGCGATGGCGTCCTCGAAACTCTTGGCGGAGGCGGCACTGATCTCGATGATCTTGGCGACGGACATAGGTGTGGCTCCTTTCGTGGGAGATTCCCGCCGACGGCGGATCTCGCGCCGATCGTCGCGCAGCCGTCGAATCGGCGCCAGCGTAGTTTTCCACCGTGGCGGCGCGGGCGGGCCTCCGCGGGTCGGTCCGTCCAGCCCCGGGCAACCGGTCGGATACGATCCACCGATGAGCGATGCGGCCCTGGTGGCGCTGGGGCTTTCCGCCCGCGTGGCGCTCTGCGCGACGCTGGCGATCCTGCCGCCGGGGATCGCGCTCGGCTGGCTGCTGGCGCGGCGCGACGTGCCGGGGAAGGCACTTCTCGAGACGCTCGCCGCCCTGCCGCTGGTGTTGCCGCCCACCGCCGTAGGCTACCTGCTGCTTCGCCTGCTTGCCCGCGACGGCCCGCTGGGCGAGCGCGCGCTCGGTCTCGACCTGCTCTTCACCTGGAAGGGGGCGGTCCTCGCCTCGGCGGTGATGGCGCTGCCGCTCGTCGTGCGCACGGCGCGTCTCGCCTTCGAGGAGGTCGACCCGCGTCTCGAAGCGATGGCGCGGACGCTCGGCCTCGGCCCGCTGCGCGCCTTCGCGGAGGTGACCCTGCCGCTTGCCCGCCGCGGCCTCGCCGCCGCGGCGGTGCTCGGCTTCACCCGCGCCCTCGGCGAGTTCGGCGCCACGGTGATCGTGGCCGGCAACATCCCCGGCAAGACCCAGACGCTGGCGCTGGCGATCTTCAGCGAGATGCAGGCGGGACGGGACAGCTCGGCGATGACCCTGGTCGGCATCACGGTCGTCCTCGCGTTCGTGGCGCTCTGGACGGTGGAGATCCTGCAGCGCAAGGGGCGGCGGCGGGGATGACCACCGGCCTGCGCATCGACCTCGCGATTCCCTGCGACGGCTTCGCAGTGGCGCTCGCCTGGGAGACCGAGCACACGGCGCTCGGCCTGTTCGGACCTTCGGGCGCCGGCAAGAGCTCGGTGCTCGAAGCCCTGGCGGGACTGCGCCACGGGGTGCGCGGGCGGATCGAGGTCGGCGGCCGGACCTGGCTGGACAGCGCGCGCGGTGTGGCGCTGCCACCGGAGGCGCGCGGCGTCGGCTACGTGCCGCAGGAGCTGGCGCTCTTTCCGCATCGCGACGTGCTCGGCAACCTGCGCTCCGGGGAGCGGCGGGCGCGCCGCACTCTCCCGGCGACTCGCCGGCTGGCGCCGGAGCGCGTGCTCGAGCTGCTCGAGCTCACCGCCCTCGCGCACCGGCCGGTGACGGCGCTCTCGGGCGGCGAGCGCCAGCGGGTGGCGCTCGGCCGCGCGCTGTGCTCGGCGCCCGACCTGCTGCTGCTCGACGAGCCGCTCGCCAGCCTCGACCTGCCGCTGCGTCGGCGCATCCTGCCCTACCTGCTGCGGGTGCGCGAGGAGGTCGGAATTCCCACCGTGCACGTCTCCCACGAGCCCGCCGAGATGACGCTCCTGTGCAGCGAAGTCTGCGTGCTCGACGCCGGGCGGGGGGTCGGCTGCGGTCCTCCGGCGGAGATCTTCGGGGCACATCGGTTGCAGGCGGGGGAGGGCGGCGCGGAGCTGGTGAACGTGTTGGCCGGCACGGTCGGCGCGGTCGCCGACTCGCTGGCCATGGTCGAGATCGAGCCCGGCCTGCGCATCGCGATCGCCGACCAGGGCAGCTTCGTCGCCGGGCAGCGCGTCGCCTTCGAGCTGCGCGCGGCCGACATCCTGCTCGCCCGCGGTCCGGTTGCCGGCCTGTCGGCGCAGAACGTCGTCGCGGCGACGGTCCGCGAGGTGCACGCGCCGCCGCGCGAGGAGCTGCACGCCGCGGCGGTGGTGAGCGCTCTCCTCGGCAGCCGGGAGCAGCCGATCGCGATCGTCGTGAGTCAGCGCGCCTGCCGCGAGCTCGCGCTCGCGCCCGGCACCTCCGTCCACCTGATCTTCAAGGCCCAGGCCTGCCACCTGCTGGCCGCCTACTGAGCCGTTCCGGCCGGCGGCCGCGATTCGGCGGCGCGGCCCCACCCGGCCCCCAGTCCCGTGGGGTGGCTGCCGCCGGCTGCAACGGGTGTATAAACGAGGCGATCGCGGGCCCCTCCGTGGCTTGCTCGAAGACTTCAGTCCGCCTCCGACTGTTCCATCCGCCCCTCTCGCCTGTCTCAGTCCGCAGGCGGAGGGCGGTGCTTTCCGCGAACGGCAGAATGCCAGAGCTCGGGAGTCCCGCCATGAACGATGCCGGCACGAAATTTCAAGTTGCATCCGCTAAGCGCCGGGCGCCACGACGTCTGCGCCAGGCCCTGGTTCTGGCAAGCGTGCTGGCGGCGGCTTCGGGTGCTCCGGCGATGGCTCAGTGGAGCACCCAGAGTCCGCTTCCCACCCATCTCCAGGTCCGGGGCGTTGCCGCCCCGGCGCCGGGGCGGGTCTTTCTCGCTACCGACGACGACTCCTTCGACTCGAGCGGCGCCCTCTTCGAGTCGAACGACGGCGGGGCCAGCTGGCTGCAGCGCGACGTGCCCTTCGACCTCTCGAGCGGCCTCTGGGGAATCTCTTTCTTCGACGCCCAGCACGGCTGGGTGTGGGGCAACGTCAACTACCGCACCACGGACGGCGGCACCACCTGGGAAGAGCTGCCCCCTCTCGGCTCCGCCTATTTCATGGAGTTTTCCTCCCTGAGCTTCGGCGTCGCGACCGGCAACTTCGGGGTGTATGTCAGCCGCGACGGCGGCCTCACCTGGGAACCTTCACCGAATGCGATGTCGGCCTTCTCGTTCGCCGGTGCTTCGACGGGGCTCGGGGTTGCCGACAGCGGCCTCTACCGGACGACCAACGGCGGCGTCACGTTCAACCTGGTGCGGGCCGGCGCGGCTGACGCCGTGGCCTTTCTCTCGTCGATGGTCGCGGTAGCCATCGTCGACGGGACCCTGGTGCGCTCGAACGATGGCGGCGTGACCTGGACGGGCAGCACGGGCGCCGCAGGGCGCAACCGGCTCTTCGCCGTCTCTGCCGAGGTCGTCCTGGCCTGGGGCCGCAGTGGCGCCTATCCCGACTACGACGACAGCATCTTCCACTCTGCCGACGGTGGCGCGACCTGGACCAACCTCGGCGAAGTGATCGCTGCCGATCCGTTCGCCGCTCCCTTCGGCTTCACCGTTCCGGCCGGAGGAGTCGTGATCGCGTCCGATGGCGCGGGGAACCTCTACCGCTCCGCCGATGCCGGTCTGACCTGGGCAGCAGACTTACGCCTCGCCTGGCCCGACTCCCAGCTTCCTCGGCAGCGTGGCACCGATCTTCGCCGACGCCCAGACGGGCTATTTTGGCTTCGGCGCCGGCTTCGTCATCCAGACGACCGACGGCGGCGTGACCTGGCACCAGATTTCGAGCGGCTCGGGGGTGGCGATCCTCGCCATGGACCGTTTCGCCAATGGCGATCTGATCGCAGTCGGGGAGTCCGGCCAGGTTCTGACCAGCGCCGCCGGCACCGCGCCCTGGTTGATTCGCGCCACCTTGGGCGCGAGCAGCCTCGAGGCCGTGCAGGTCGTCGGACCGCAGGCCGTCGTGGCCGTCGATGGCAGCGGCGTGGTCTACCGCAGCGCCGACGCCGGCGCCACCTGGACTGCGGCCGCAGCCGCTGCGCCGGGGGTGACCGCCGCCGACCTCTACTTCACGACGCTCCTCGACGGCTGGGTCGTCGGGCAGGGGTTCGATGGCGCGGCGCTCTTCCACACTGTCGACGGCGGCACCACCTGGACGCCGGTCCCCGACTTCCAGGGCACCTACGTGGCGGTGGACTTTGCCGGCGCGGGCGGCTGGGCCGTCGCCTCTTATGCAACGCTCTATCGCACCCTCGACAGCGGTGCCACCTGGACGGAGAGCCAGCTTCCCGGCGGCTCGCCAACACTTCAGGACATGGATTTCTGGAACGCCAACATCGGCTATGCGGTCGGCTTCAACGGCTATGCGGCGCGCAGTGGCGACGGGGGTCTCACCTGGCAGATGCTGCCGACCCCCGACACCACGGATCAGCTCACCGACATCGAGCTCGTCGGCCCGGACGAGCTCTGGGTGTCGACCGCCGGCGGCAGGGTGCTCTATTCGGCTACGGGCGGACTGAACTGGGCGGTCATGGACGCGGGAGCTGCCGGCTTCGGCTCCTACTCGACGATCGCCGCCAGCCCGGCCGGAGATGCCTGGATCGCCGGCTGGCAGGGCGCCATCCGCCGCTTCACCGGGCCGCCGCCGCCGCCGGTCAACCAGCCGCCGGTGGCCTCGTTCAACTTCGCGACCTCCCGGCTGACCGTCGTCTTCACCGACACCAGCAGCGACAACGACGGCTCGATCGCGAGCTGGCTGTGGAACTTCGACGACGGCACGACCTCGACCGAGCAGCACCCCATCCACCTCTTTCCGGCAGCCGGCACTTATCTCGTCTCCCTCACGGTGACCGACGACGACGGCGACACCGATTCAGGCGGCCACGCCATCGCCGTGCAGCCGGGTCCGGGCGGCACCTTCGGCGAGTTCACCGAGGTCACGCCGCTCGATCCGCTCTTCGTGACACCGCAGGACGAGGACTTCTGGGTGAGCGCTGCCGCGCCGGCCGACTACGACGGCGACGGCGACATCGACATCGTGGTGCTCGGCTACTACGTGGTCTACAACGCGAGCGTCGTGGATCATCTCGTGCTGCTGCGCAACGACGGACCGCTCACCGCGACGGAATGGGATTTCTCCTACGTCGAGCTGCCGCTCGGTACGCTGACTCCCGGCGCCTCGGACATGGCCTGGGGGGATGTGGACGGCGATGGCGATCAGGATCTCGCGGTCGGCAGCGACGGTCAGACGGTCCTCTACCGCAACGATGCCGGCACGCTCGTCCAGAGCGACACCGTGCTGCCGGGCTACTGGGAAGACAACGATCAGGCCGACTTCGATTTGCGCTCGATCTCCTGGGCGGACTACGACAACGACGGCGACCTCGACCTCCTGCTGCCGTCGATCTGGGACGCCACCACCTTCACTTCGCATACCGCCCTGATGCGCAACGACGGCGGCAACGGCAGCGGCGGGTGGCTGTTCACCGAGGTGGAAGCGGGCCTCGGGCAGTCCAACCACGCCCAGACCAGCTGGGCCGACTTCGACGGCGACCAGGATCTCGACCTGCTGGTGATCCACATCGCGCCGCTCACCGAGGCCGGCTTCATCCGGCGGTTCCGCAACGACGGGGATGGCGTCTTCGTCGGCGAAGACATTCTCGGCACCCTCACGGTCGAGCACGGCGAGGCGCAGTGGGGCGATTCCGACGGGGACGGCGATCTCGACATCCTCGTCGCCGGCAACGTCAAGGAGACCGACGGCACCTACAACACGGTCCTCCGCCTCTATCGCAACGATGCCGAGACCTTCGTCCCGGTCGAGCTCATCGACTGCGTCTTCTGCGAAGGCTGGTTCGACCTCTCGGCGGCCACTTGGGCCGACTACGACTCCGATGGCGACATCGACATCCTGCTCGCCGGCACTTACAACTCCGGGTCGCAGATCGAGGGCCGCGCCAGGGTCTACGACAACGTCGGGGGTGTCTTCATCGACTCGGGCAACGAGCTGCCGGCGCCACGCGCCATGGGTTTCAGCGGCGGCTCCTTCAGCTGGCTCGACATCGACGGCGAAGGCGACCTCGACTACTTCATCGCCGGGTCGTACTTCGTGCCGGGAGGGAACGGTCTCGTCGAGACCCAGATGCATCTCTATCTGAACGACGCCGCGGCATTGAATCTGGCGCCGGGAGCACCGTCGCAGCTGGACTCTCAGGTCCAGGTGAACGGCTCGGTCGCGCTCTGGTGGCAACCCGCGAGCGACGATCTCACCCCGGCGCCGGCGCTGACCTACGATCTGCGCCTCTATCAGGATGGTGTTCCGGTTCCGACCGCGCGCCGTCTTCCCGAGCCCGGGGGCCTGAGCGCCGCCGGCGCCTGGACGCTCACCGGCCTGCCCGACGGCGCCTACACCTGGACCCTGCAGGCGGTCGACAGCGCCTACAACGCCGGGCCCGTCGCCGGGGCAGCCTTCTTCGTCGGCCTCCCACCGACGCCGCTCTTTACCGACGGCTTCGAGTCGGGGAACCCCTCGGGCTGGAGCGCGGTGGCGCCCTAAGGCATCGTCGCCGGACTCGCGAGCGACCTCGCGTTCAGGGCACCGCCGCCGACCAGGCGGTGGTGTCACCGGACTCGAAGTCGTCAGTGAACTGCGCGGCGAGCTCGTAAACGTCGATCCG
This sequence comes from Thermoanaerobaculia bacterium, assembly GCA_963788175.1. Taxonomy (GTDB): domain Bacteria; phylum Acidobacteriota; class Thermoanaerobaculia; order Multivoradales; family JAGPDF01; genus JAGPDF01. The sequence continues at coordinate 75,774 of CAWBFZ010000007.1, read as the reverse complement.
GGCCGGATCGTTCGTCACCGGGAACCCCGCCGCGAGGATCCGGCTCATCGACTGGTCGAGATAGACGCGGAAGGCGCCCGCCGGATCGTCCGGATCGGCGGAGGGCGTCGGCCAGGGCGGGTTGAAGCCGTTCGCCAGGAAGGCCGGCACCAGGATGTTCTCGACCGACCAGATATCAGCCGCCACCGGATCGCGGCTGGCGACGAGCTCATTGCGGCGGGTCGCTCCGGCGTAGGGCGTCGATGGCCCGGTGTTGGGGTTGCCGTTCACCCAGATGGCGTCGAGCAGGTTGAGGTCCGGCGGCCGGATCTCGCCGAGCAGGGCTCCCAGGAGGCCGTAGCGAATGGCGCCGTGCGAACCGGTGCCGAGGCTGTCGGTCACCAGGCCCATGAAGTTCTTGACGCAGGCGGTCGCGCCGTAGACCGCATGGTGGGACTTGAGCACCGGGACGTTCACGAGCTTGAGCCGCGCCCGGTCGTAGGTCGCGGTGCCCGGATCCCAGACGCCGTCGCGCAGGCTGACATAGGTTCCCGCGGTGGTGCGGAACTTGGGATACGAAATCCGCCCGTGCAGCGCCGCGTCGTAGGGATAGAGCACGTAGCCGCTGGTCAAGTCGCCGGCCGAATACTCGTCGACCTCGGTGCCCCGCACGGCGGTCCAGTCGAAGTGCGAGACGGCGTAGCCCAGCTCCTGGAAGTGGACGACGACGTCGTGCGGCGAGAGGCTCGGGTCCTGGGCGTTGTTCGATGTGCGATCGAAATTGCTGACCGCCGCGAACTGGGCATTCTCGGCGACGACGATCTCGCCGGTGAAGCCATCTGGATGGGAAACGAGGACACGGATGAGCCCGCGCAGCAGATCGGTGTTGGTGCCGCCGCGTTCGGACCACTGGTAATTGATCTTGATCACCACCACGTCGTCGGGGCCGACGATGCCGTCCGGGCCCGACAGCGGAGCCACTGTCGCGGAGCGGTAGATCTTCGTTCCCTGACGCCCCATGAGGCCGAACAGATCTTCGAGGCAGACGAAACGATCGCCGGCCGGGTTTTCGCCGCAGCCCGCGGCGTGGAAAAGCTCGGCGCGGTAGTCCTCCGGGGCGGCGAGGAGCGGACCCGCGGATCCCGTCGGCGACGCCTCGACGCGGGTGAGTTGGCTCCAGACCGCGAGCGCGGCGAAGAGCACGACGCCGACGGTCGCGCCGATCCTCCAAGTGACAGCGGGTGAACGCGCGGCCGCGAGCAGCCGGTGCCGCAGCGCCACCAGCCCGGCGACCGCCGGCGCACCGAGCGCCAGTGTCGCGGTGGCGAGTGCAGCGCGCTGACAGGGATAGGCCAGCCGGCTCGGCCGTCCGCCACTGCGCAGCACCAGCCAGGCGAGCGCGAAGAGGCCAGCGAGAAGCGAGTTGGCGAGTCCCCACCGCACCACTGTCCGGCGCCACCGGCCGTGCTCCGGGTGCGCCGCGCCCTGTGGGTGACGATGATCGCGGCGGGTCTCCATGGTCAGCCTCCGGCGCACGGCCAGACTCGGGCCGACGCGACTCGGCAAGCGGAACCGGAGTGGCGTCGGCGAGCGTGGAATGGAGCGCAGTTCAGCCTGCTCCCGGAAGTTCGCGCGCGACAACCCCCTTTCGGGCGGGGCGAAAATCGCCGGGCGCCGAACCCTGGCTGAGCGCGGACGAGCCACTGGTGGTCTACCGCTTCCACGTCGACTTCGCGACGCCCACCAACACCACTTGACGCTCGCGGCTCCTCACGCCGGCCGGCTTCACGACGCTGTGCAGCGCCACCGTAGCTGTGTGCCGCAGCTCGGAACCACGCCGGCTCGACGCCTCGCGATCGGCCGATGTTCCGCTCGCCTACGCCGTTTCGCGGACGGTCACGAGGCGCTGCTCAGCAGCTGGTCAGCGTCGCGAGTCGCGGCATCGCTGGTGGGAGATCAACAACGCACAGCGGCGTCGGCTTCGAAAGGCGAATGTACGATCGCTGTGGAGTGACGAACCAGCGCATGGACTTCCCTCGCCTCGCGCCCCGCCGGTTCGCCGCGCGCACGCTGCCGGCCCTGCTCCTGGCCACGGCGAGCCGCCAGCCGGAGAGGCTCTTTCTGCGCTTCCTCGAGCCCCCCGCGGCCGCCGGCGGTGCCCCCGCTCCGCCACGCGCGCTCTCGCGCGCCGCCTTCGCGGCCGGCGTCGGCCGGACGGCAGCCTTCCTGCGCTCCGTCGGCGTCGGCCCTGGAGAGCGCGTGCTGCTGCTGGCCGAGAATTCGCCGGAGTGGCAGATGGTGGCGCTCGGTGCCCAGCTTCTGCGCGCCGAGCCGGCGGCGCTCTTCGCCAGCCTGGGGGCCGACACGGTGGCGGGGATTGCGCGCCGCGTCCGGCCGCGGGTGATCTTCGTGTCGAGCGCTGTGCAGTGGGAGAAGCTCGCCGCGCTGGCGCCGGAGCTCGTGGAGGCCGGGCTTGCGGCGGTCGTCATCGGCGAGAGCCAAGCCGCGCGCTCCCTCACGGGGGGCCTCGCGGTCGTGCCGCTCGCGACGATCGCCGGCGACGAAGCGCGCGGCTTGGCTTTCGCGGAGATGGCGGCGCTGGCCGCGGCGGTGGGCGAAGAGGACCCGTTCCTCCTCCTGTTCACCAGCGGCACCACCGGCCGCCCGAAGGGCGTGCGCCTCGCCCAGCGCGCGATGGTGCACGCGCTCGACGCCGGCCAGGCCTCCGTGGCGACGACGGAAGACGACGTCGGCCTCCACTTCCTGCCGTTCGGGCACATCGCCGGTCACGCCCAGTTCACCCTGGCTCTGGCGCAGGGGCACGAGCTGATCATGGTGGCGCGGCGCGAAGAGCTCGAGCGCGGTCTGGCGCTCTCTCCGACCTACTTCTTCTCCGTGCCCCTGGTCTACGAGCGCATACGCGACGGCGTCGAAGCGAAGATCGCCGCGCTCCCGGCGCTGCTGCGGGCGATAGCGCGCCGCGCGATGGCGTCGGCCGGGCGCCGTCGCCTCGACGGCTCGCGGAGGCTGGCGGACGTTCTCGGCACGCGCCTCGCCGATCTGCTCGTCGGCCGCGCACTGCGCGCCAGGCTGGGTGGCCGCGTGCGCGGGCTCTTCGCCGGGGGAGCACCGGCGCCGCCCGCCCTGTTCCGCTTCTTCGAAAGCCTCGGCATCCCCCTCGTCGAGCTCTACGGGATGAGCGAGACGGCGGGGATGATCTCTTCGAACCTGCTCGCGGGCCCGCGCCGGGAGAGTTGCGCCGGCCTGATCACGGCCGACCACGAAGTGCGCTTCGGCGCCGACGGCGAGCTCCAGGTGCGCGGTCCGCTGCTGCTCACCGGCTTCCTCGAGCCGGAGGACGGAGCGGAGGCGTGGACCGCGGACGGATACTTCCGCACCGGCGATCTCGGCCGGGTCGACGAACGGGGTTTTCTCTACATCGAGGGACGCTGCAAGAGTCTGATCATGCTCTCCACCGGCAAGAAGCTCTCGCCGGAGCCGATCGAGCTGGCGCTCGCCGCGGCGGCGCCGTTCCACGGCGCCGTGCTGTTCGGCGAGGGCCGGCCGTTCATCGCCGCGGCGGTCTTCGTGGCCCGCGAGGAGCTCGCCCGGCTCGCCGCGGCCGGCGAGGACGCGGCCACCGCTCTGCTGTCGCGGGCGCGCGCCGCGCTCGCCGCCTTCTCCGACTTCGAGCAGCCGAAGAAGCTCCTGATCCTTCCCGGCACGCCCCAGGACTATCCGGCGTTCCTCACGCCGACGCTCAAGATCAGGCGCGACGCCCTGCTCGCCGCCCACGCCCCCGCGGTGGCCGAGCTCTTCGATACCCGATAGCCGTCGTCCGGCGGCCTTCAGCCGAGGTCAGCGACGGTACGAGGTGTCCCAGGGGATCGTCCCCGGGAAGGGCGGCGCGGGACACTGGGGAGTGGCAAGGGCGAGCGGCTCGTAGGCGATCGCGAGCTCGCCGGTGGCCGCATCGAGTCGCAGGTAGAGGCGGTCCCAGAGCGCGCCGTTGGTGTGGTTGAGGTTGTAGCAGACGGTGGTGCCGGGGCCGATCGCTGCCGGCGCCGGATCGACGAGTGCTCCGGGTGTGGGATCGAAGACGACATGGAAGGCGTTGGCGAGCTGCGGCGCGCTCCCGGTGGGGTCGAGGGCCGAGAGCTCGGGGTCGCCGCTGGCGATGGAGATCTGGATCTCGGTCGTGGAATTCAGTGCCGAGGGGACGATGGCGAAGGCCGCCTTCTCGAGACGGAAGAGGATGCTGGCGTCGGGCGAGGCGTCGAGCGCCGGATTGAACCAGGTCCCCTGGAGCGTTCCCGCCAGGTCCCAGATCACCCGGCCGCAGAGCTGCGGAGTGGAGACGAGCAGGGCCTGCCAGGCCGGGCGGAGCGCCGGGGAGAGGTAGTCGTAGAAGCAGGCGGCGTTGGTGCCGCGGTTGCCCGGAAAGGGCTCCGCCGGCAGCACGATCCCCGCCGCCGCTGCGAGCTCGATCCAGGTCGGATAGCGGCGCGGACCGAGGTGGATCGGCAGCGTCGTGCGGCAGGCATCGACCATCCCGACGTCCCAGCTCGAGGTGTAGTCGCGGGTGCGGCCGAGGAGCTCGCCCGCCGCCACCGGAAGCGTCGGCGGCTGGCCGGCCTGTCCGAGGAACATGATCCTGGCGCCTGGGAAGGGCTCGTGCCAGCTACCCGAGTGGGCGTCGAGATACGCCTGCAACGCGGGCGCGAGCTCGTGCACATGCTCGAACCAGGCGGAGAGGGCGTCGCCGAAGGAGAGATAGATCGCGTAGTCGTCCGCCGGCGCGCCGCTTGTCCGGTGCGTCCAGTTGACCATCACCACCTCGCCGGCCGCCATCGCCCGAACGTCGTAGGCGTTGGCGCCGCCGTTGTTGGGCACGAGATAGTTCAGGTACATGTGATTGACCGGCACGACGTGGCCCATGCCGGAGGCAAGGCCCGGGTGGGAGCTGCCCAGGGGGATGAGTCCCGCCACGTCGGCGAGGCTGGCCGGCGGCGAAGTCAGTTCGAGCCGCGGCGGGGGCGCCGGGACGGTGGCGCTCCAGCCGAAGGTGAAGCCGCAGTCGAAACCGTCGCCGAAGATCCGCACCTGCGCTTCCGCCGTCGCTTCCACAGCGCCGACCAGGGCGATGAGAGCCACCCACGCGGCGAAGCGAGGCGTTTGCGGTCGCGCCGGGTACGGCCCGGCCTTCACGGCACCGTCACCGACCAGGCACCGGTATTCGCGGACTCGAAACTGTTGACGAAGAGCGCGCAGCTGGTGTCGTCACCCTCAAGTCCGCACCTGCTGCGGGCAGTGTGCCGCTCCCGTTGAAATAAGAGCTCTTGCCGCGCGTACCCAACTTGTTTTCCAGCTCCAGCTGTCAGGAAGCCCCCGTCTCCAGATCCTCCAATCGGGCCGTAGGCAAAGCTAATATCTTCGGCCGGATGCGCATCATTGTTCTCACCAATCCAGATCTCGAACGAGTTACTGTTCGCGGTGCTGAATTCCCTGACGTTCGCCCAATCCAACACAATCCAGGTATCCACCCCGTCCGTCAAGGTACCGATGCGGAGCTCCCCCGCGGCCGGCGGATTGAGGTCGGTCCAGAACGGCGCGAGGACGTTATTGGGACGCGTCAGATCGGGAAAATTCTGGTTTAGGAGCGAGTTGTCGGTCGGGCCGGTGCTGCCGCCGACGATCGCATAGCCGTTGCTGGAGAAGCCCACGCGGGTATAGGTCTCACCGGCAAAGGTGAACGCTGGCACATTGAAGTCGATGACAATGTCGTCGGTTACCCCGGCAACAGGTAGGATGCCAAAGAGGGAGAGCGCCAGATAGCCGGCCGGAGAGGCCCCGGCAGCAATGGTCACATTGCAGATGCCGGGGGTCGAACAGAGCAACTGCTGATTGTCGTTCGTGCCGACAAAAGCAGACGAGGCGACGGACCGTCCGCCGACGACGAAGAAGCTCCCGTTCAACACCGCACCGCTGGTGCGTGCTCGTTCTCCCAGCATGTTCGACAGGCTCTGCCAGGTGTCGCTGGGCAAGTCCCAGGCGGTTACGGTATTGGAGATGTTGCCCGTCGCAGATCCAGCGACGTATCCACCGGCGAGCACTCCGTCCGAGTACAGCGCCGCAGCCGCTCCCCAGCGCGTCTGCGGCAGATCGGCGATGGCCGCATCGTTCCAGGTATTCGCCCGGGGTCGTAACGATAGGTCTTGAGCGAGGCCAGCGACCCCGCGGATTGATACCCGCCCGCCGCGTAGATGAAGCCCCCCTGCTCCCAGGCACCGACGAAACTGATGGCCAGCGGATAGACCGCGCCGAGGCTCCAAGCATTGCCAGCGACGTCATAGATCTCCAGAACGTCGGTGGAGGCGGTTGCGGGACCGGTCCCGGTGAATTTGTGATCCTCCCGTTCAGATAGACCGCCGCATGATTCCAGGTTCCCGTCGTGAACGAAGCTAGAGTCGTGTAGTTGTTCGCCGCGACGTTGTATCTGTAGAGCGACGTCTGGGCGTACCTGTGCCGACGGCGGCGCCGCCCAGGATGTAGATGTTCGTGCCGTCGTTGACCGCGGCGGGAAACTCGAACGCCGCCGGCAAGGACGCAATCGGCGTCCAGGTCGAGCCGTTGAAGCGATAGGAGTTTGCAATGACGACGGTGTTGCTGACCCCGCCGAAGGTGTAGAGAATGCCACCCACTGTCGTTGCCGCGCTGTCGAGCACGGGAACAGGGAAGACGGGTGCGGCGCTCCAGGAGCAGCCACCCAGGGTGTCGGGGCTGTCGGCAGGCTGCGCCAGCACGGGCAGGGCGCTGCAGAGCAAGAGCAGAGAGGACGCGATCCAGAGGCGACGGGATTCGCTGCGCTTGACCATCTTGATCCTCCTTGTGTTGTTGCCGAACCAGTCGGTAGGAGTCGGTGCGAACGGCGTTCGGTGTCGCCCAGCCGGAATCATGGCGTCTGATCGTACTCCCCAAGCGGCGTCAATGCGTCACCGCCCTACCCGACTCTGCGGGACGAACAGCGGGGGCCGTCTTCGTGCCGACCTGGGGACGCCGGCCTCGTCCTGCCGCTCTTCGCCGACGACTTCGAGAACGGCGCGCCGGTAGGTTGGTCGGCCCTGGTACCCTAAGCGGCGAAGGTCGACAGCCGCACCGGGCGCCGTCGCGCGCCCCAGGTGCCGGGCTGGGCCTCGAAGCGGCCCGGGATCCGTGTGCCGCAGGCGGCGCAGGCGCCGGTGTCGCTGTGACAGTCGAGGTGCCAGGCAGTGATCTCGTAGCCGTCACGCCCGACGACCAGCGCGCCGCAGCCGGGGCACGAAGTCGAGCCGCCCGCCTCGTCGCGCACGTTGCCGGTGTAGACGTAGTGCAGACCGTTCGCCAGCGCGATCTTCCGCGCCCGGGTCAGCGTCGCGGGCGGCGTAGGCCGGTGGTCGAGCATCCGGTAGTCGGGATGAAAGGCGGTGAAGTGGAGCGGCACATCCGGTCCGAGCGCGTCCATGATCCAGCGCGTCATGGCGTCGAGCTCGGCGTCGGAGTCGTTCTCGCCCGGAATGAGGAGGGTGGTGATCTCGAACCAGACCCGGGTCTCGCGCTTGAGGTAGACGAGGGTCTCTTTCACCGGCTCGAGATGGCCGTGGCAGATCTTGCGGTAGAACTCCTCGCTGAAAGCCTTGAGATCGACGTTCGCCGCGTCGAGGTGGGCATAGAGCTCGCGGCGCGGCCCGGGGCAGATGTAGCCCGCGGTCACCGCCACCGCCGCGAGCCCCGCGGCGCGGCAGGCGTCGGCGACGTCGATGGCGTACTCGAGGAAGACCGTCGGATCGTTGTAGGTGAAGGCCACGCTGCGGCAGCCGAGCTCCTGCGCGGCGCGCGCGATCGTCTCCGGCGTGGCGGCGTCGGCGAGCGTGTCGTTCTCGCGTGACTTCGAGATGTCCCAGTTCTGGCAGAACTCGCACGCCAGATTGCAGCCCGCGGTGCCGAACGAGAAGATCGGTGTGCCCGGCAAGTAGTGGTTCAACGGCTTCTTCTCGATCGGGTCGACGCAGAATCCCGACGAGCGCCCCCAGGTCGCGAGGACGATCTCGCCGCCCGCGGCGGCGCGCACGAAGCACAGACCGCGCTGGCCGTCGCGCAGCTTGCAAAAGCGCGGGCAGACGTCGCACTGCACCCGCCCGTCGTCCAGCCGGTGCCAGTATCGGGTGGGGTGGGTGGCGTGGGTGGCGTGGGTGGGGTGGGTGGGGAGCGAGGCCCCGAGGGGAGCGTCGGCCATGACTTGAGGATACTCCTCTCCCCGTCGTCGTTCCCGAGCCGGCGTCTTCGCGGCCTCTCCCTGCGCGGGGCAGCTCGCCAGCGACGCTACGCGGTCGGGGCGGTATCCGATAGATTGTGTGGCGTGCGAAACGGCTCCCCCCGCTCGGTTGCTCTGGCCCCGCTTCTCCCCGTGCTCTGCGTGCTCCCCGTTCTGATCATCGCCTGCGGCGCGGGGTCGGACCGGGTTCCCTACACCGGTCCACGAGGACCGGAGGCGTTCGACGCCTGCGCTCTCTTCCCGGCCTCGGAGGCGATGGCCGAGCTGCCCGGCCGCGAGATCGGCCAGCTCAGCGGGCCGCTCGACGCGAGCTCGGGAACGGAGTTCGCGCGCTGCGCCTACGGTCACGGTCCCGCGGCGATCCTGGACGCTGCGCTCGAAGTCCGCCGCTACGAGAACCCATCGGCCGTGCGACGCCACCTCGAGGCTGGGCTGCCGATGCTGCGGCGACTGTCCGCCGGCGACCTCACCGCGCTCTCCGGCGTCGGCGACTGCGCCTGGTGGGCGGGCGGTGCAGTACGGATTCTCAAAGTCGGCTGGCGCGATCTCGAGCTGACCGTGACCCTCCAGCCGGGCGGCGGACCCGGCGATCCTCGCGCCGCCGCGGAACGGATCGCGAGTCGAGCCGTCTATCGCCTCGCCGGGGAGCCGGTCCCGGGAGAGCTTCTCCCGGGCCCACGTGCGGTGACTTTCGGAGCTGCCAAGGAGGCGCCGGCAGTGGAGCCCTGATTGTCGTTCCGTTACCCGCTGCGCTGGTTCCCGGCTCGGCGGCGGGAGGAGTATCCTCCAGGCATGAAGGTCCGACCAGCGGCCGTGGCCGGCAGCTTCTATCCGGCCGTTCCGCGCCGGCTCGAAGCCGAGGTCCGCGGCCATCTCGCCGCCGCCGATCCGCCGCCAAGCCGGTGCCCCAAGGCGCTGGTCGCGCCGCACGCCGGTTACATCTACTCAGGTCCGGTGGCCGGCAGCGCTTTCCGCCAGCTCGAACCCTGGCGCGGCGCGATCGAGCGCGTCGTCCTCCTCGGGCCGTCGCACTTCGTGCCGTTCGGCGGCCTGGCGCTGCCGTCGGTGCAGGCGTTCGCGACGCCGCTGGGGGAGGTGACCGTGGCGGCCGAAGCGGCGAGCCTTCTGGCAGGACTGCCGCAGGTCGTGGTCGCCGACGCGCCGCACGACCGCGAGCACGCGCTCGAGGTCGAGTTGCCTTTCCTGCAGGTCGCGCTCGAGCGTTTCGAGCTCGTGCCGCTCGTGGTCGGCGAAGCCGATGCGGAAGAGGTCGCGGCGGTCCTCGACCGGCTCTGGGGCGGCGCGGAGACGCTGATCGTCGTCTCGACCGATCTCTCGCACTATCGTGACTACGCGACCGCCGCCGCTCTCGACCGCGCGACCGCCGACGCCATCGTCGCGCTCGACGTGGAGGGAATCGCCGCCGGCGCTGCCTGTGGCAGGAATCCGTTGCGCGGTCTGCTGCTCGCCGCGCGCCGCCGCGGGCTCGAGGTCGCGGAGCTCGATCTGCGCAGCTCGGGCGACACCGCCGGCGGCGGTGATCGGAGCGCGCGGGTCGTCGGTTACGGCGCGTTCGCCCTTGCCTGAATCCGCCCCTGTCCGCGAGTGGCGCGCTGCTCTGGCGACGATCGCCCGGCAGGCGGTGGTTGCGGCGGCGCGCGGCGAGCTGTACGCGCCGTCGCAGGAGCTGCTCCTCGGGCGTCTTGCCGAGCCGGGCGCCAGCTTCGTCACGCTGCGCTCGGCGGGCGAACTGCGCGGCTGCATCGGATCGATCGTGGCGCGGCGCGCGCTCGGAGAGGACGTTGCGCAGAACGCTCGCGCCGCCGTGCTCGCCGACCGGCGCTTCGAGCCGGTCGCCGAGCACGAGCTGGTGCAGATCGAGATCGAGCTCTCCCTCCTGACGCTGCCCGAGCCGCTTCCGGTCGGCTCGCGCGCCGAGCTCCTCGAAGCACTCGTCCCCGGCGTCGACGGCCTCGTGCTCGAGGAGCACGGGCATCGCGCGACCTTTCTGCCGGCGGTCTGGGCGCAGCTCCCCGATCCCGAGTCGTTCGTCGTCCAGCTCGAGCGCAAGGCCGGGTGCAGTGCCGGAAGCTGGTCGCCGGCACGGCGGTTCCTCCGCTACCGCGCCGAGTCGATCGCGGTCGGGCCGGCGCTGGGGTAGGCCAGAGGCCTTCCTTGCCAGGACTTGGCCAGCCAGGCCTTCTCTTGGTACCTTGATCCGCCCATGCGCCCGCTCTTGCCCGCCCGCAGAATTCCATGGGGCCTCGTGCTCGCCCTGCTCCTGGCGCTCACCGGGTTCGCGCTCGAGCGCGCGGGGATCTTCAACTGGCATGCTGGCGTGGCTCTGGCGCGGGGGTACGCCGACCGTTGGTGGCTCGCGCCGGCGCTCGCGCTGGTGACGGCCCTGCTCTACGCCGCCAGTCTGCCCGGCTCTCTGATGGTGTGGGTTTTCGGCATTCTCTTGCCACCGGCGATCGCCGCCCCGGCGTTCGTCGCTGGCGGCGTCGCCGGAGCGTTCGGTGCCTACTCCCTGGTGCGGGCGGCCGGCCGGAGCGGCGGCAGCGCAGGCGAGGAGAGCCAATTGCTGAGGACGCTTTCCCGGCGGAGCGACTTCGCGACTCTCTTGGCCGTGCGGGTGGCGCCAAGCTTCCCGCACTCGGCAATCAACCTCGCCGCCGGACTCCTGAACGTCCCGCGTAGCAGGTTCCTGACCAGCACGGCGCTCGGCCTGGCGATCAAAGGGACCCTCTACGTCAGCGCCATTCACCAGGCGGCCGGAGTCGCGACGATGGCCGAGGCGATCTCATGGCGTACCCTCGCGCCGCTCGCCGGCCTCGCCGTTCTGTTGCTGCTCGGGCCACCGCTGGTGCGTCGGCTGCGGGAGCGGCGCGAGCTTCGGCCCGTCCGTCCGCGGTGGTAGCGTTTCGCCAATGAGAATCCACAGCGAAATGCCGTCCCCCCCAGACCACGCCCTGCCGCTGCGGATCGAAGCCCCGCTGCACCCGCGGCAAAGAATTGCGCCCAGGCTCGCCACCATCGCCGCCGCTGCGCTCGCGCTGCTCGCCTCGCCGAACGGCTCTTTCGCCGCGGCGGACGATCTGGCGGACGTCCGGCGGGAGGTCGCGGCGCAGCACGACGAGGCGGTCCAGCGCCTGCGCGACTGGATCGCTCTGCCGTCGATCGCGGCCGAGAACCTGAACTTCCCCGCGGGTGCCGAGCACATGGCGAAGCTCGCGCGCGAAGCCGGGTTCCAGCAGGTCGACCGTCCTCACGACCGACGGCAAGCCCGGCGTCTTCGCGACGCTCGACGCCGGGGCGGCGAAGACCGTCGGGCTCTATTTCATGTACGACGTCAAGCAGTACGACCCCGCCGAATGGACCTCGCCGCCGCTCGCGGCGCGGATCGTCGACAAGCCGGGGCTCGGCAAGGCGATCGTCGGCCGCGGCGCGGTCAACCAGAAGGGCCCCGAGGCCGCCTTCCTGGCGGCGTTGCATGCCATCCGCGGCGCCGGCCGGAAGCTGCCGGTGAATCTCGTGCTGGTCGCCGAAGGCGAGGAGGAGATCGGCTCGCCGCACATCGGCCAGTTGGTCCACCGACCCGAGGTGGCGGCGGCTTTCGCCAGGTGCATCGGCGTCTTCATGCCGGGCGCGGGGCAGGACCCCGACGGCATCGTGTCCGTGAGCCTCGGCGCCAAGGGCGTGGTCGAGCTCGAGCTGGTGGCCTCCGGTGAGACCTGGGGCCGCGGCCCGACGAAGGATGTCCACTCCTCCCTCAAGGCGATGGTGGACAGCCCGGCCTGGCGCCTGGTCAAGGCGTTGGACACCCTGGTCTCGGCGGACGGCAACACGATCACCATCGACGGCTACCCGCAGCCGCGGCCGATCAGCGCCGACGAGCGCGCGATGGTCGCCGCGGCGGCCGAGCGCCGCAGCGAGGCGAAGGCGAAGACGCAGTTCGGCGTGCAGCACTGGATCGACGACCTGCCGTGGCGCGAGGCCAACGAGCGCCTGGTGTCGCAGCCGACGGTGAACATCGAGGGGCTGGTGGGGGGCTACACCGGCCCGGGCGGGAAGACCATCCTGCCGCACCGCGCGGTGGCGAAGATCGACCTGCGCCTGGTGCCCGACATGAAGATGGCGGACGCCGTCGCGGCGCTCCGCGCGCACCTCGCCAAGCGCGGCTTCGGCGACCTCGAAGTGAATGTGACCGGCGGTTACGACCCGACGAGCACGGTGGCCTCTGCGCCGCTCATCCAGGCGCAGGTCGCCCTGCTGAAGCGCGGCGGACTCGATCCCCTGATCTGGCCGCGGAACGCCGGCTCCTACCCCGGCTACGTTTTCACCGGCGAGCCGCTGAAACTCGCCTCGGGCCACTTCGGCCTCGGCCACGGCAGCGGCGCGCACGCCCCGGACGAGTACTTCGTCATCGACTCCACCAACCCGAAGGTGCAGGGCTTCGACGGCGCGACGATGTCGTACGTCGACTACCTCTACGAGCTGGCGAAGTAGGGCGCGGCAGGGCACCGCGCGCGAGCACGTTCAAGCAGAGTGGCGCGGAACGCCGCCGTAGAATGGGCCACCGATGTCGCCGCGCTCGAGCGCTACCTCGCGCCGCGCTTCCGCTCCTGGCTCGGCGACCAGACCGTGCAGCGCCCGACGATCCCCGCGCTTTTCCCGGCGCTCGAAGTCGACGCTCAGACGCTCGAACGCCGCTTCGCAGCCTGGATCGCTGCGGGGGCGACATCGCGGCCCATCGCTCCATCACCAGCCTGAGCCGCAGTGGCGCCTTCGGCAACTACGTTGGCGTGTTCTGCTAATGACCCGAGGGCTCCGAGGGCTTAGATTGTCCGTGTTCAGGAGGAGTATCGAAATGAGCGAGACCGTTCACGAGACGCAGCCGGACTCCACTGGAGTGGCGGCGAAGAGTTACGCAGCCAAGGCCTACGCGGCGGCGAGTGCGACTTCGCCGCTCGCCCCGACGACCATCCGGCGCCGCAGCCCGGGACCGACCGACGTCCAGATCGACGTCCTTTTCTGCGGCGTCTGCCATTCGGACCTGCATCAGGTCCGCGACGAATGGCACGGCTCGATGCCGACCTCCTACCCGTGCGTTCCGGGTCACGAGATCGTCGGCCGTGTCGTCGCGGTGGGCCGCGACGTCCGCAACTTCAAGGAGGGCGACCTCGCGGCGGTAGGTTGCCTGGTCGACTCGTGCCGCACCTGTCCCGCCTGCCTAGATCACGAGGAGCAGTTCTGCGCCGGGCCGGCGACCTTCACCTACAACTCCGCCGATCCGCACCTCGGCGCGGTCACTTATGGCGGCTACTCGGACAGCCTGGTGGTCGACGAGGCGTTCGCGCTCCGCGTGCCGAACGGGCTCGACCCGGCCGGCGCCGCGCCGCTGCTCTGCGCCGGCATCACGACCTACTCGCCGCTGCGCCACTGGAACGTCCGCGAAGGCCAGAAGGTCGGCGTCGTGGGATTGGGTGGGCTCGGGCACATGGCAGTCAAGATCGCCCACGCGCTCGGCGCCCGGGTCGTCGTCTTCACGACCACGCCCGGCAAGGTCGAGGACGCCGTCCGGCTCGGCGCGCACGAGGTGGTGATCTCGACCCGCGGCAGCGAGATGGAGAAGCACGCCGGCAGCTTCGACTTCATCCTCGACACGGTCTCGGCGGTGCACGATCTGAATCCGTACTTCGGCCTGCTGAAGCGCAACGGAACGCTGACGATGGTCGGGGCGCCGGAGACGCCGCTCGGAATCGGCGTGATCAACCTCATCTTCGGGCGCAAGCGCTTCGCCGGTTCGCTCATCGGCGGCATCCGCGAGACCCAGGAGATGCTGGAGTTCTGCGGCGAGCATGGGATCACCGCCGACATCGAGCTCACCCCCATCGCGAAGATCAACCAGGCCTTCGACCGCCTGCTGAAGAGCGACGTCAAGTACCGCTTCGTCATCGACATGGCGAGCTTGAAGTAGACGCCGCCGGAGGGAGAATCGGCGGATGGTGAGTCCAGGGTGAACCGCTTCCGCGTCTCGATCCAGTTGGCGCGCAAGCTCGCGGAGCTCGGGGTGGCGCCAGCCGGCGTGCTGCGCCACGCCGGGCTGCCGGCGGGGCTGTTCGACCAGGAGAGAATCCTGGTCAGCACCGAAGAGCTCTTTGCTCTCTATCGAGGCATCGCGAGCGCCAGCGACGATCCGGCGATCGGCCTCAAGCTGGGGACGGAACCGCGCGTCGAACGTTACGACCCGATCGCGCTGACCGCCGTCTCGGCGCGCTCGCTGCGGGACGCGCTCGCTCGCCTGGCGCGCTACAAACAGCTCACCTGTCCCGAGGAGCTGCAGGTGACGGAGCACGGTGACGAATGCCGCGTCCGTTTCCGCTGGCTGCTCGCCGAAGCGACGGAGCCGCCGGTTCTGACGGACCTCTGCTTCGCCTGGGTGGTGGGCATCGCCCGCCGCGGGACCGGCCACGAGATCCAACCGCGGCGGCTCGAGCTGCGTGGACCGGCGAAGGGTCGCCGGATGTACGAGGCGCACTTCGGTTGCCCGGCGAAATTCGACGGCCGCGAGAACACGATCGTGTTCGCCAGGGCCGACCTCGATCGCCCTTTCGTCACCCACAACTCGGAGCTGGTCGCGACCCTCGCGCCGCAGCTCGACGCGGAGCTCGCGCGGGCGCTGGCGTCGAGCGCGATCGGCGAACAGGTCAAGGGGATCCTCAAGCAGCAACTGGCCGGACGACGGCCGGGGATCGGCGATGTCGCGAAAGAGCTCCGGGTGAGCGCCCGGACCCTCCAGCGGCGTCTGGCCGATGACGGCGCCTCGTTCCAGCGGCTCATGCAAGAGGCGCGGCGCGAGCTCGCGCGCCACTACCTGCTGCATTCGTCGCTCGAGCTCAACGAGACCGCCTACCTGCTGGGCTACGAAGACGCGCACTCCTTCTTCCGCGCCTTCCACGGCTGGGAGGGGAGTCCTCCCGGCGAGTGGAGAGCGCGACACGCCTTGGCAGTCTGACGTCCCTGCGACGCGCCGAAGCTCGCGGCGGCAGTCGAAGCCGGCGTGTGATCCCGGTCGGGCTACTTCGCCGGTGCCTGGACCGCCTTCATCGCCGCCTCCCGTCGGGCGCGCTGCTCGACGATCAGCGTGTAGGCGATGTAGTACTTGTAGATGTTCGAGACATAGGTGACCGTCTCGCGGCCGATGCGCTCCGAAGCGATCTGTTCGACGTTGCCGAACCAGACATTCGGGTCGAAGCCGCGTTTCTCCGCCTCTTTGCGCAGTTGGCGGATACGCGCCGGCCCGGCGTTGTAGGAGGCGAAGGCGAACAAGCCCTTGTTCAGCTTGTCCATCGGCTCGTCCTTGTAATAGCGGTCGATCATGAACCGCATGTACTTCACGCCGGCGTGGATGTTGTTCTCGGTGAGCGTAATGTCCCCGACCGCTAGCTCCTTGCCGGTCGCCGGCATCACCTGCATGACGCCGATCGCGCCGACCTGGCTCTTGGCATTCTGGTCGAGCCCCGACTCCTGATAGCCCTGCGCCGCCATGAGCAGGTAGTCCATCTGGTATTGGTCGCTGTACGTCCTGAAAAGCTGCGCGAGCTCCATGAACTTCTTGCGCTCGGTCTCGGAGGTCGCCGACTTCGCGTACGTCGTGTTGACCAGATAGCGCTTCTCGATCATGTTGCCCAGCGCCGATCCGAGGCCGTTCTTCGCCAGAAAGCCGTTGATCTCGGCGGCGAGCTTCGGGCTGTTCTTGCGGAACGGCACGGCGAGCGTGGCGCCGGTGCGCACGGCGATCGATTCGTGAACCGTGAGATTGGTGAAGACCTGCTGCCAGAAGGCCGCCAGGTAGTCCTGGGCGACCGTCAGCGGAATGATTCCCGCGTTGGCCATCTCGAGCAGGTCGTCGTCCTCGAGGTTCCCCGGGACTTCGCGGACAGCGACCTCGGCGAGCCCCTTGGCCTTCAGCTTGCCGTTGAGCTCGACCAGGGCCGCCCAGGCGCTGCTGTCCTTGCGGACGTAGATCTCCTTGCCGGCGAGGTCGTCCACGGTGGCGATTGCCGGGGCGCCCGGACCGCTCACGATCACTTCGTTGACGTTGCTGCGTGCCGGCACAGAGAAGTCCACGATCGCCTGGAGCTCCGGCCGGACGATCACCTGGGCCACCACCACGTCGACCCGGCCTTCGGTCAATGCCGCACCCATCGAGTCGCGCGGCAGCGGCAGGAAGACCACGTTGACCTTGGTCGCCGGCTTGGTCTTGAGCTTCTTGTTGAGGTAGTCCTCGAAGGCCACGCCCATCTCGTAGGCGGCACCGCGCTGCGTGCCCTTGTCCACGAAATAGTAGGTCCGGTTGGCGGCGACTCCGACCCGGATGATGCGGCGGGCGACCATCTGGTCGAGATCGCCGGTGAATTTCTCGTTGAGGTGCTCCCGCACCCCTTCCGGCAGCGCGGACTCGTAGGCCTGCGGCGGCAGCGGTGCGCCCGCGGTGTCGTCGGCAGTGGCGGTAGCGGCCGGTGTCTGGGACGGGGCGTCTGCGGGCTTGCCGCATCCGGTCGCCGCGGAGGCCAGGCACGCGACGGCGAGAGCGGCCAGCAACAGGCTCACGTAGGGGATTACCGGCCGGCTCGACATGGTGGCACTCCTCTGGTTTGTTGGAGACCTGGGTTCGGGGAGTGAGCCTAGCAGGCCCGCACCGGCACGCCGCGCGACGCGCCCGGCCCGCGCGCTCGCCAGCAGGCGCGCCAGGAGCTCCACCTCGTTGTTGGCGGGTACGACCGACTGAGGCGTCATCTCCCGTTCATGCCAGCAGCGTAGACATCGCCATCCGTTCCGATTCTCGGGAGGTAAGGTGCCCGCGCGTCGGACCAAGAAAATCGACACGGGAGGAGTTCGAACATGAGACAGCGACGGAAGGTCGGCGTCATCGGTTCCGGCATGGTGGGCCAAACGCTCGCCGCGGGGTTCCACTCCCACGGCGACGCGGTGATGGTGGGAACACGCACGCCGGCGCAACTCTCGGCCTGGCAGAACGGGGCCGGCACGGGGGTCGCGGTAGGCAGCGTCGCGGAGGCGGCGAGCTTCGGCGAGCTGCTGGTGCTGGCGGTGAAGGGCGCGTCGGCCCAGGATGTGTTGTACGCCGCCGGCGCGGCAAACCTGGACGGCAAGCTGATCCTCGACACCACCAACCCGATCGACACGATTCCAGCCGTCGCGGGGGTCCTCCATTTCTTCACCACGCTCGAGGACTCGCTCCTCGAACGCCTGCAGCGCACGGTGCCCAAGGCGCGATTCGTCAAGGCCTGGAATTCCGTCGGCGCTGCCTTGATGGTCGACCCGCGCCTCCCCGGCGGCCCGCCGACCATGTTCATCTGCGGCAACGATCCGGAGGCGCGCCGCGAGGCCGCTGCGATCCTCGACGAATTCGGCTGGGAGGTCGAGGACCTGGGCACCGCCCCTGCGGCGCGCGCCGTAGAGCCGCTCTGCCTGCTCTGGTGCATCCCAGGTTTCCTCGCCAACGACTGGGTGCACGCCTTCAAGATGCTGCGCCCCTGAGCCCGCGTCCTGGCGGGGCCTGCCTACCTCAACGGGATCAGCAGGTGCTCGTAGGGGTGGGTATTGCTCCGGGTGGCGCTCCGTCGTGGCCCGCGGCGACGTCCTCCATCATCCGACCCTCGTAGTCGAAGTCGTTCGACCTGCAGCGAGGCGATCTCGCAGCGCTCGCCGAGGGGCGGATCGGCAGTGGCCCAGAGCCGTTCAGAACGACCCTGGCTGGAGTCGACCAGGAGATGCCGGTCCGGGCTCGAGTCAGCAGTTCGGGTCGGCGGGGCTGGAGAGGCTCCAGCGGCAGGTCTCCGAGGTCTCGAAACCATCGGCGAAGAGCACGCCGTAGAAGATCGACACCGCGCCCTGGTGCAGAAAACTCGCGGTTTCATGCGGCACGCCGACGGCGAGATCGGCGTGGCCGTCGCCGTTCCAGTCGCCCGCCGCGAGCGACCTCCCGAACCAGTCGCCGATCTCAGCCGTGTCGGGCACTCCCGGTGCGTCCTGGTGCCAGCGTTCGCCGAGCGCGAACGGCCCGGGTGGCCCCGAAACGACGATCACCGCCCCCTGCCCGTTCTGACCCGTGACGTTTTCGGTCCACGAGCCGACCGCCAGATCGTCGCGCCCGTCGCGGTCGAAATCTCCCGCAGCGAGAGCCCACCCCCAGAGATCGCCGGCTTCGCTGGAATCGACGTGGGTGCCGTCCTGGTCCCAGTAGAAGGCGTTCGCGGTGTCGAGGCCGCCGGCCTGGCTGAGCAGGATGTGGACGACTCCGGCCGTAGCCGCGCCGGGGAGCCCCTCGAAGGGGACGCCGATGGCGAGATCCTGGCCGCCGAAGTCGTTGAAATCACCGACCGCCAGCGTGGAACCGAACTGATCGCCCGCTTCCGCCTGGTCGGCGAGGCTGCCGCTGTCCTGGCTGAAGAGCTGATCGCCGGTCGCGGTGAGGCCGGAGGCCGAACCGTAGACGACGGCGACGACCCCGGCATCCTCGATCGGCGTGCCCGCCGTCTCCTCGGGCAGGCTCTCGCCCGGCACGCCGATGGCGAGATCGTCGTAGACGTCGTCGTTGAATCGGCCACTGGCGAGAGCGGCGCCGAAGCGGTCGTCTGCTTCCGGCGTGCCGCGCAGCGGAAAGGCCGGATGCTCGCCCTGCACCGCGAACTCCCAGAGCGCCGTCGTGAGCCCGGCACCCGAACCCTTGAGGATCAGGACATAGCCGCAATCGGCGGTTGCGGAGCCGAACTCGCCGAACGGGACGCCGATCGCCAGGTCGTCCTTGCCGTCGCCGTTGAAGTCGCCAGCGGCGAGCGCGGATCCGAAGCCGTCGCCGGCGTGCCGGCTCGCCAGGAAGCCCTCGTCGAACAGAGCGAAGGAATCGTCATCCAGCCCCAGGGATCCGCCGTAGTGGACCTGGACCGCGCCCGTCTGCGCCGCACCGCCACCGTTCTCGCCCGGCACCCCGACCGCCAGGTCGTCGCACCCGTCGCCGTTGAAGTCGCCGGCGGCAACGGCGTATCCGAACGCATCCCCGGGCTCCGCCGGGTCAGGCGCCAGAGCGAAGAGCTGGCTCAGGAAGAGAGCGACGTTGCCGGGATCCACGCCGACGCCGGCAAATCCGTAGCGGATCTGGACCGCGCCGGCGTCGACGATGCCGTCCGGGTCGTCGAACGGCGTGCCGAGCGCGAGGTCGTCCCGCCCGTCGCAATTGAAGTCGCCGGCGGCCAGAGCCGACGCGTACTCATCGCTCGTCGCCGGACCGAATGGCGCAGCGCTGTTCTCGAAATAGCGCTGTGCACCGACGGGGTGGATCGCCGCGTGGCTCGGCCCCGGCCCCAGGAGGGCCGGGAGGAGGAGCAGCGCGGTCGAAATGGAAACTCGGGACAGTCGAGGGGCGATCGGCGTGGGCATGGGTTCTCCTTATCTGGATCCCGCGGAGAAGAGCGCCCGCAGGGGCCATGCGGCGGTCGAGCTGCGCTGCCGGGCGTCATAGAATCGCTTCCAGCCATGGGCCATGATCCGACGGGTGAGCTCCTCGAGGGCGAAGTCACCGCGCTCCTGCGCGCGTGGCGCACCGGCGACTCCGGCCTCTCCGAACGCCTGATCGAGCTCCTCTACGAAGAGCTCAAGCGGATCGCCCGCCGGCAGCTCTCCCGTGAGCGGCACGCGCAGACGCTCCAGACGACGGCGCTCGTGCACGAGGCCTATCTCCGGATGTCCGAGCAGCTCCGCGCCAGTTTTCGTGACCGCGGCCACTTTCTTGCCGTCGCCACCACGCTGATGCGCCGAGTCCTCGTCGACCATGCACGGGCGCGGCTCGCCGGAAAGCGCGCCCATGAACGGGTCTCCCTGACCACGATGGAAGAGATTCGAGCCCCCGAAGCGGCGTTCGAGGTTCTCGATCTCGACCGCGCGCTCGATCGCCTCGCCGCCGAGTATCCGCGCCCGGCGCGCGTCGTGGAGCTGCGCTACTTCGGGGGGCTGGAGCTCCAGGAGATCGCGCCGCTGCTGGCGATCTCCGAACGCACGGTCAAGCGCGACTGGGCGTTCGGCCGCGCCTGGATCGTTCGCGAGCTGGCGCTCGTCAGCCCGGTCAAGTGAGCTCCGACCCCCGCCTGCCGGAGCTCTTCGCCGACCTCGTCGACCTGGACGAAAGCGAGCGCGAGAGGCGCCTGGCGAGTCTCTCCGGCGACGACGCCGGTCTCGTCCAGGACCTCCGCGAGCTGCTTGCCGCAGCCGGGTGCGCCGCCGTCGCGCTCGATCGTTGCGCAATCGAACGGCTCGGCGGGGAGCTCGCCGAGGAGGAGGTGTGCGAGCCGTTCCCGGCCCAGATCGGCTCGTTTCGGCTGCTGCGCGAGATCGGCCGCGGTGGCATGGGGCGCGTCTTCCTCGCCGAGCAGGCGACCGAGAGCTTCCGCCGGCGGGTGGCGCTCAAGCTCCTCGACTCGCCCGGCCTGGGAAGCGAGTCGGTCCGCCGCTTCCGCGACGAGGTGCGCATTCTTGCCGCGCTCGAGCATCCCGGTATCGCCCGCTTTCTCGACGGCGGACGATCGCCCGAAGGGCACTGGTTCCTGGCGCTCGAATTCGTCGATGGCGAGACCTTGACCGCGGCAGCGCGTCCCCTCGAGATCGCAGACCGGGTGCGCCTCTTCGTCCGGGTGCTCGACGCTCTCGCCTACGCCCACGAACGCCAGGTCGTCCACCGCGACTTCAAACCCGGCAACATCCTCGTGGCGCAGGACGGCACGCCGAAGCTGGTGGACTTCGGGATCTCGAAACTGCTCGATGTCGAGTCCATCGAAGCGCAGCCTCCGACCCGCACCGAACTGCGCGCCTTCACGCCGCAGTATGCGAGCCCCGAACAGTTCCGCGGCGAGCCGGCACACCCAGCCTCCGACATCTACTCGGCCGGCGCGGTCCTCTACGAGCTCGTCGCGGGCGTTCGGCCACACCACGGGCGCTCGACCGCGCCGCTCGAGATCGAGCGCGCGGTGTTGCACGACGACCCTGAGCCGCCCTCGACCGCATCGCGGCGCGCCGCAGTGGGGGGCGACACCGCACCGACGCAGAGCCTCGCGAGTGCACGCTGGCGGCGGAGGGGAACGGCCCGCGACCTCGACGCGATCTGCCTCAAAGCGCTGCGCAAGCGGCCGGAGGAGCGCTACCTCACGGCGGCGGCTTTTGCGGCCGACTTGCAGCGTTTTCTACGCAACGAACCTGTCCTGGCGCGGCGCGGCGACGTGCGCTACCGCGTCGGTCGCTTCGTCGCGCGCCACGGTCGTGCGCTCGCCGCCATGGCGGGGCTGGCTGCGCTGGCGGGGGCGACCTTCCTTTTCAGTCATTTCGAGCCGCGCTCCGAGCGCACCGCGAGCGCCCCGGAACGCGACGCGACGCCGCGACCGTTCCCGTTCTCCGCAGCGCTGACGCCGCCGGTCGAGGAGCTGCAGCAACGCTTCGAGCGCGAACCGGGAAGCCTCGAGGTCGGCGGTGCGCTGGCCATTTCGCTTCTCCGCGAGAGCCGCGGCCGGGAAGCCGCGTTGATCGTCGCGCGCCTGCGCCAGCTTCCGGAAGCCGGCGCCGACCCGCTCGTCGACTATGTCGACGGCGCAGTCGCGACGGCACTCGGCGAACCGCAACGCGCCCTCATGCTGCACACTCGTGCTCTCGAGCGCGCACAGGCGACCGGGCGCGGAGAGCTCGTCGGCCAGATCCGTGCCACCCGCGGGCGGCTCCTCTCGACCCTCGGCCGGCGCGAGGAGGGGACGAAGGAGATGGAGGCGGCGCGCGCCGACTTCGAAGCCGCCGGCGATCCGGCGTCGCTGGCGCGCGTCTTGAACGACCTCGCGGTAGATGCTGTGCAGGCGGGCGATCTCGAGCGCGCAGCGGCGCTGTTCGAAGGCGCTCTCGCGGCCACCCGCGCGGCCTCGCCGAGCAACACCGGGGCCACGTTCCTCGGCAACCTGGCGAATCTCGCTCTCCTGCGCGGGCATCCTGAAACCGCCGAGAGCCGCTACCGCGAGACCGTGGCGATCTTCCAGGGGCTCGACCGGCCGGGGCGCGAGGCGCTCCATCGTGAGGGGCTGGCAGTCGCGCTCTGGGAGCTCGGCCGGGGCGACGAAGCGCTGGCTGGAGCTCGACCGCTCGCTCGCGCTCGCGCGCGCGCAGCCGAGCGGCCCCGACCTCGCCGACCGGCTCCACACGCGCGCCAGAATCCGCCTCGAACACGGGATCACGACGGAAGCGGCCCAGGACGCCGACGAGATCGAGCGCGTGACGCGCTCGACCGGGCTGCCGTTCGGTCTCGCCCTGGCCGACGATCTGCGCGGGCAGCTTGCGCTCCTGCGCGGTGAATCCGCAGCCGGATTCTCGCGCCTCGAAGAGTGCCGCCGGATGCTGCGCGAAGCCGGCGCGGAGGACGGCCTCGCAGAGCTCGATCTCGTGATAGGCGAGGCGCGTCTGGAGGCGGGCGATTTCGCTGCCGCCCGCGCCCGCGCGGACGCCGTGGCCGCCCCGTTGCGGGCGCGCGGCGAGCGCATCGAGCTCCACCTGGCCGAGGCGCTCCTCGCGCGGACCGATGCCCTGGCGGGCGACACGGCCGCTGCCGCGGTGCGTCTCGCGGCGCTCGCGCCGATCGTCGAAGGCACGAAGGTGGTCCGCCTGCGGATCGCCGCGCTGCGCGCCGAGGCAGCGGTGAGCCGTGCCGCCGGCCGCCCCGACGCGGCGCGGGAGACTCTCGGAAGGGCGATGCGAGAGGCAACCGCCAGTGGCCGCCGGGGGCTCGCAGCGGAGCTACGGCTCGATCTCGCCACCCTCGACCTCGAAACCGGACGGCGCCGCGCCGCGCTCGCCGAGCTTCATGCCATCGAGGCCGCCGCGAAAGAATCGGGCTGGTTGGCGCTCGCCGAGCGCGCCCGGCGAGCGGCGGAGCGGAGCGAATGAGTCCCTCGCCGGCGTTCGCCTACTTCGACTTCTCGACCACCACCCGGCCCGCTTCATTCATGAAGACGTGGTATTTGTTGCCGTCCTCGCACGAGGCGGCGTAGTCGTTCTCGGCCAGCACCTTGACGGCGACGACCTTGCCGCACGGCAAGCCGTTGAGCGCGATCACCGCCGTCAGGTCCTTCTTGAGCTCCTCGTCATCGGCGGCCCGCGACGGTACGGCGAAGAACGCTGTGACGACGAGCGCTCCCGCCAATGCCAGAGTGAGTCGGTTCATGGTCTCTCCCGTGTTCAGCCTTGCAGGGTTTCGAATTTCACCGGGTCCGCGAGCAGACCCCAGATCGCCTCGCGCGACGCCACGATGGCGGACGCGAGCTGCTGATCCTCGTCCTGCAGCAGCGAGAGCACCTTCATCATCAGGAGGTCGTACGCCCGGCGAAGATCCTTCATCGTCTCCTTCGCTTTGCCGCTGTAGTGGTCGCGGAACCGATCCAGCAGATCGTCGACCTGGCCCTTGAGGGTGAGCTTGGTCATGAAACCGATGGCCTTGGTCTGCCGGAGTTGATCTTCGAGGGCTTTCAGGTCCATCTCCGGGACTGTGGCGGATGGCGCCGCGGCGATTGGAGCGACCGGAGCGATAGGGCTGGCGGCCGGCGGCGCCTCGGTTTCGGCGCTCGGTGCAGCTGCTGCGGCGGCGACGGCTGCGGGTGGCGGCGCCGCCGACGCTGCGGGCTCGCCGGCCGGCTCGGCCGAGGCGGGCTGCGTTGCGACGACCAGCGGCCCCGCGGCCAGAGTCCCGCGCGGCGCGTGGGCGGTACCGCCCGGTGCCGCTCCCGTCGCCGTCGCCGGCGTGGGTCGCGCGGTCGCCGCCGGTAGAGAATTGGCGACTGGCGGCGGCGTGGTCGATGGCGTCACAGTGCTCGGAGGCTCAGCCGCCGCGGTGTCCCGCGGTGCCGGGGTCGTCGCGCCCGGCACGGATTCCGCTGCGGGCGGTATCGCCGGCGCGGCAGGTTCGGCGGCTGGCTCTGCCGTGCCGGGCGCCGTCGCAGCGCGAGCGGGCTCCGCCGCCGGCGTGCCGGCCTCCTCGCGGCCACAGCCAGCGGCGAGCACTACCAGCAGAGCGGCGAGGTATGCAGAGCGCATCGGCGGATCCTCAATCCTCGAAGATTACTCCTTCCCGGAGCCGTTGGCCCACCCATTCCTCGATCCCCTCCTCTTCGGGGAAGATCGAATTGCGGAAGAGGCTCAGAGCTCGCCGACGGAGCTGCTCCAGGCGAAGGTGGAGCCGGTCTCGAAGCCGTCCGTGAAGACACGGTTGCCGGCGTCCACGAGGAAGGCGATCACCCGATCGCGCAGGGTGTCGTTGATCGCCGGCGAATGCGGCCCGCCGTTGACGGTCCACAGTTCGGTCGCGGCGCCGCTGCAGCCGAGCTCGTAGCGCTCGACCTCGGTCTCGGTGCCCGGGAGGCCGTCGACGCCGTTGAACGAGTCGAGCGCCACGGTCGAGTTCTCGCAGCCGTTATAGGCGGCCCAGGTGGCGGCGGTGTCCGCAGCGGCAGGATAGGGCCCGTCCGCTCCCGGAAGAGTCCCGCCGCCGAACTGGATCACCGTGTCCGAGGTGCCGTGGATCTGGAGCGTCGACACCGGACGCAGCGGCGTGCAGGCGGCAGAGTCGTCGAAGGTAGCGCCGGCGAGCGACACCACGGCGGCAATCTCGTCGGCGTGATCGCAGGCGAAGCGATACGACATGAAGCCGCCGTTTGAATGCCCGACGAAGAAGAGGCGGTGCGGATCGACTCCGACCGTGCTGTCGATGGCGGCGACCAGATTCGTGAGGTAGGTGGAGTCGTCGACTCCCGAATGGAAGAAGTCGCAACAGGCGTCGGTGGCGTTCCAGTAGCGCAGACCGAGCGGGTCCTGGCTGCCGTTCGGCGTGGCGTAGAGCATGCCGGCCGCTTCGGCCTTGGCGCCGAACGCAAAGAAGGCCTCGGACGAAGCGGCGTTGGAGTTGTAGCCGTGCAGGAATACGACGAGCGGGAAGGGGGGCGTTCCGCTGTCGGGCACCCGCACGGTGACGTTGCCGCGGCCGGCATCGACGACGATCGTGCCGGCGAAGAGGACGGTCGCAGGCGAGAGCGTAGCGGCGAAACCGGCGGCGAACATCGCCTTGCGGAATCTGGTGCGCAAGAGGTCCTCCGTTCGAGAAGAGCCGGATCCTACGCCAGTCCAGCTCTCGGAGTGTCTGCTACGGGCTCTCGCCGGTGGGCTCGGGTCTGCGGCGCAGGGTTTCGGACGGCAACTCGCCGAAGCATTCCCGGTAGGCGCGCGAGAACTCGCCGAAGTGCCAGAAGCCGCCGTTCAACGCTTCGGCCGAGACCGTAGTGGTCCCGGGCTTCGCCATCAGCAGCTGCCGACGAACCAGGTGCAGCCGGAGGCGGAAAAGGTACGTCATCGGCGTCAGCCCGAGGAGCTCCTTGAAGGCGTACTCGAGCGTCCGCTCGCTGACGCCCGCGGCGCGGCAGAGGTCGCCGACCTGAACTCGATCGCCGAGGTTGGCGACGGCGAACGCCTCCGCGCGCTGGACGAGGACACTCTGCGCCCCCTGCGTCCGGTCGCCGCGGCTGGGCTCGTGATCTCCGGCTGCGTCCACGGTAGTGAGCACGGTTTCGAGCAGCTCGAGCTGAGCGGCGACCCGTTCTGGCCGCCGCTCGGCGAAGCGGCCGGGATGGTGCGAGGCCACCTCTGCGAGCCGCTGGCCCCACCGGAAGAGTCGGCGCACGCGCTCCGGGTCCACCCGCAGCATCTCCACGCCTCGCGGCAGCCGGAACTCCGTCTCCCGCCGGCGCGCCGCGAGCTGCGCGGTGAGTTCCTGCGCCGACAGGAGGAACGTGATGCTCTCCCAACCGGCCTCGGCGACGAAGCAGACCTCCTCTCCCGGGGCCGCGGCCAGCACGAGGCCCGGTCGCACGGCCACTCCGTTCACTGTCCCCCGCGCCCGATGGCCGAAGGCCACCCAGCCGACACACCCCGCGCGCACGGTCGTGCGGGTCCGCACCCGGGCGTTCGTCGAGTGGAGCAGCACCGCCGTGTCTTCGAGGCGGACCACGACCCGGCGGGCACGAAACGGCACCGCCTGCAGCTGCACGGCATCCTGGTCGATCAGCTCGATACCGGCACCGACGGCAGTCGGATCGTGGATCTCCTCGACGGTGACGGTCCGGTCGGGGGTAGCGGCGGAGTCGGAGATCTTCACGGATTGCGGAATTCCGATAGACGCCTCGAAGGCGAGCCTCGATACTGCGGAAGCCATCTCATTCTCGCGACCGCGGGAGGGGAAGAGATGCGGCGTTGCAAGGGGCTGCCGGCGAGCCTATCTCACCTGCGCGGGCGCCCGAACGAATCCGCGCTGGCGCGCCCGAATCGAGCTCGAGCCGGGACGCGCCGACCGGCAAGGGAGAGAGTCATGAATGCACCGTCAGAGACCTGGACGCAAGCCGCGCTCGGGAGCGCGCACCGGCAGCGCCGGCTGCCGGGGATGCTGGTCGCTCTCGGCCTGGTCGCCGCGCTCGCCTCACCCGTCCTGGCCGCGGCCCCCGACGCCCCCCGCCGGCCGAACATCGTCGTCATCCTGGGCGACGACATGGGCTTCTCCGACCTGGGTTCGTTCGGCAGCGAGATCAAGACGCCGAACCTCGACTCGCTCGCACAAGGGGGCGTCCGCTTCACCAACTTCTACACCCACGCCTCCTGCTCGCCGACGCGCTCGATGCTGCTCTCCGGCGTCGACACCCACTTGAACGGCCTCGGCAACATGGACGAGTGGACGGCGCCCAACCAGATGGGCGTGGACGGCTACGAGGGCGTCCTCAACGACCGGGTCGTGACGCTGCCGCAGCTGCTCAAGGACGCCGGGTATCACACCTACATGGTCGGCAAGTGGCACCTGGGCAAGCAGCCCTCCCAGATCCCGGCCGCGCGCGGCTTCGAGCGCGACTTCACGCTGCTCGACGGGATGGCGAGCTACTGGGGGGACGGGTGGAACTTCTCGGCCGCCTCCCCCCGCTCGGTCTACACGGAGGACGGGCGCTACCTGCGGCGGCTACCGGACGATTTCTACGCGACGACGACCTACACCGACAAGCTGATCAAGTTCATCGACGACAATCACGACGACGGCAAGCCGTTCTTCGCGTACGTCTCCCACCAGGCGCCGCACGAGCCGTACCACCTGCCCAAGGAGTGGCGTAACCGCCACGTCGGCGAGTACGACAAGGGCTGGGACGCCCTGCGGCAGGAGCGTCTGAAGCGGCAGATCGAGCTCGGCATCATGCCCGCAGGCACGCAGCTCGCGGAGCGGATGTGGTTTCTTCCCGATCCGGTCGTGTTGGCCCCTGCGGCTCGTGCGCTCCTGGGCAGGAAGATGGAGCTCTACGCCGGCCTGGTCGAGAACCTCGACTTCCACATCGGCAAGCTCATCGACCACTTGAAGCAGATCGGCGAGTACGAGAACACGGTCTTCATCGTCTTCGGCGACAACGGCGCCGAGGGCAACGACCTCTACGAAATGATCGCCGGCTCGCCCGGCTCACGCGACTACCTCTTCGCCGCCATGCACTGGTCGCAGAACCATCCCAACGCCTGGGGCGATCCGGGATCCTGGCTCGCCTACGGGCCGATGTGGGCGCAGGTGTCGATGACGCCGTTCTCGCAGTACAAGGCGCTCATGGCGGAGGGCGGCATCCGCAACGCCCTCATCGTCAGCGGGCCGATCGTCCAGCGCCCCAAGGGCAGCATCAACCAGCAGGGGCTCATGCACGTGGCCGACATCATGCCGACGCTGCTGGAGGTCGCCGGCACGAGCTATCCGGAGACCTATGCGGGGAAGGAGACGCTTCCGGCGTTCGGCAAGTCGTGGGGCGCGGTGCTGGCGGGCCGAGCCGAGTCGCCGCGCACGGATCAGGACGTCCTCGCCTGGGAGGTCTTCGGCAATCGCGCTCTGCGCCAGGGAAACTGGAAGCTGCGCTGGGAGATTCGGCCTCTCGGCACGGGGGAGTGGGAGCTCTTCGACCTCGCGGCGGATCCCGGCGAGCTGCACGATCTCGCCGCCGGCCGCCCCGAAAAGGTGCAAGAGATGCTCGCGCTCTGGGAGGCCTACGTCCGGCAGAACAACGTGATCCTGCCGAACCGCACGCCGTTCGAGAGCCTCGAGAAGAACCTTCCTCTGCGCGTGCCGGTCCAGGCGGGCTATCCGCCGGTCAACCTGAAGAAGCAGTTCGTGCCGCCCGCCGACATGATTGCCGATCCGAAGCAGTGAGCGCCCACTTTCCCGGCACCGTAGCGAAGGGATAGAGACCATGAACTACGAGATCCTCTCCAAGGCTGGCAGCAGACGCCCGGCGCTCGCGCTTCTCACGGCGCTCGCTCTTGGCTACTTCCTCGTCCCCCCGCTCGCGGCCCAGGTGCCGGCGCGCTTCTACTGGAAGTCGTTGTCGGGGGCGAACGCTGTCCCGCTCATCTTCAACTCGATGAGCGGCAACACGAACCCGTACGATCCGGCCCATCTGGTGTCGCCGGGCGCCAACATCGAGGCCACCCTCGCCCTGGCGGGCTACGGGCGCACCTTCACCCTCTTCGGCCGTTCGGCGCTCGCCGCGGTCCTGTTGCCGATGGGCCAGATCACCGGCGAGGTGGCGGCGGCGGGCCAGACGGTGAGCGACGCGGCGCGCGGCTTCGGCGATCCGACCTTCGAGCTCGACATCAACCTGATCGGCCCGCCGGCGCAGAAGAGCCTGGTCGACGCGCTGCGTTACGAACCGGGCTTTTCGCTCGACGTGATCGTCGACCTGGCGGTGCCGATCGGCGAGTACGACAACAGCCGCTCGCTCAACCTCGGCCAGAACCGCTGGTACGGCCGAATCGGCGCGCCGATCGTCTGGCAGCTCGGCGCCTGGGTGCCGGGGCGGCGCACGACGCTCGAGTTCCTGCCCGCCGTCTGGCTCTTCGGTGAGAACGACGACTTCGTCGGCCAGACGCTCGCGACCGACCCGCTCTTCCAGTTGGACGCCCATCTGACACGCGACTTCACCGAGCGCCTCTGGGGCTCGCTCGACGGCTCCTGGTACCAGGGCGGCAAGGCGAGCGTCGACGGCGTCGAGGGCGAGGCGCTCGACAATCTGGCCTTCGGGCTGACGCTCGGCTACCAGATCAACGACAACCTCGGCCTCACCGTGGGCTACAAGTCGACCGTCGCCGATAGCGCGCCCGGCGACCTCCAGCTCGACGGCTTCATGGTCTCGCTCGTCTCCGGCTGGCACCCGATCGTCGAGGGCGCCCGCCGGTTGAAGGGCGAGTAGGCCGGAAGGCTATGCACCGCAGAAGAGACGTCGGCGTCGCTGCGCTGGCCATCGCCGGGGTGCTCGGCGGCTGCACACATCTCGGCCCGCGGACGGTGGCCGTCGACCGCTTCGACTACAGCACGGCGATCGCCGATTCGTGGAAGCAGCAGACGCTGCTCAACATCGTCAAGTTGCGTTACCAGGATCTGCCGGTCTTCGTCGACGTGGCCTCGATCGTCAGCGGCTATTCGCTGCAGACCGGCGTCAACGTCGGCGGCACCCTCTCGACCGAGAGGGCCGTGCAGGGCAACTTCCTGTCGGCGGGCGGGCAGGCGATCTATACCGACCGGCCCACCATCACCTATGTGCCGTTGACCGGAGAGAAGTTCCTGCGCGGTCTGGTCACGCCGATCGACCCCAAGAGCATCTTCTCCCTCCTGCAGTCGGGCTACGGGGCGGACTTCATCCTGGCCCTGACCGTCGAGTCGCTCAACGGGGTGCGCAATCGCTCGTTCGCGGGCGGGACGATGCGGGAGGCGGACCCGGAGTTCTTGCGCGTGCTGGAGCTGCTGCGCGACGTACAGGCCGCCGGCGCCGTCGGGATGCGCGTCGAGACGGACGCGGCCAGGGGCTCGACCGGATTGCTCTTCTTCCGGCGCGACGGCCTGCCTGCCGAGATCGTGGAGAAGTCGGCGGAGATCCGCCGGCTCCTCGGGCTCCCCGCCGACCAGGAGAAGTTCGTCCTCACCTTCTCGCCGCTGCGCGGAGCGCCGGGGGAATTGGCCGTGAACAGCCGCTCGATGCTGCAGATCATGGGAGCGTTCGCGACCTATCTGGACGTGCCCGAGGCGCACCTCCGGGAGCACCGCGCGCTGCCCGCCTTCGAGCATGCCGCTCAGGAGGGCCGGCAAGAGCGGGTGCGGATCTACAGCGGCAACGAGGCGCCGGCGGATGCCTTCGCCGCGGTGCGCTACCGCGACACCTGGTTCTGGATCGACGACGGCGATCTGCAGACGAAGCGAGCGATGACGGCAGTGATGTTCTTCTTCACCCTGGCGGAGACCGGCGGCAGCGACAAGCTGCCGATGGTCACCATCCCGGCGCAGTAAGAGGAGGATCGCGACCTCCTCCCTGCCGGGGGCGGCTCTGCTGCTCTCGAACGCCTACGAGATGCTGGTGGCCGGTGTACAGGAGGCGAAGTGGATGGGCGTGGCCGTCGCCGGCGTCGCCGCGACGACGACGGTCGCCGGCAACGCAAACCGCGGCGGACCCGTTTATCGGGTGGGAGTCCGCTAGACCCTCGAACATCCAAGTCTTCCCCTCGTCGGTCTCGGCGGACCTACTCGACTCTGGCAGCGAGCGCGTCGAGTTCGTCGCCCAGAAGGCGGCCGCGGAAACCGCCGATCGTCTCGGCGAGGGAGCCCCGGCCGCGCCAGGTGTCGAGCGCGCGATCGCGCTGGCGGCGGGAGAGGAGGAGCTCGGAGGAGATGCCGAGCTCGGCGGCCCGGCGCGCGACGAGCTCGGAGATCGAATCCTCGAGCGCTTTGCGGCGGTCGCGCTCCGCGGCCGGGAGGCGGGCGGGTTCTTCGGGAGCTGTGCCGGCGTCGGCCGCGGCGCGGGCCGCGGCGAGCGCTTCGATCCAGCGCGATGCGTGCTGCGCGTGCCGGCGCGCATCGAAGCCGGGGAGCTTGGCAATCTCCTGCAGCGCGATGGCATCCCGCCGGGCGAGCGCGAGCAGCGTTTCGTCGCGCAGCAGAAAGGGGCGGGCAAGGTCGAGCCGGTCGGCCTCGCCCTCGCGCCAGGCGGCGAGCGCCCGGGCCACGGCGCGACCGCGCGGCGGCAGGCGGTCGAGACCCCTCACCCGGCGCCAGGCATTGTCCGGGAGCGCGAGTGTCCGAGTCGAGTCAGCGAAAGCTCCGCCGAATCCTCGAGCGCCCACTCCAACCGTCCGAGGTCGCGCAGGCGGCACTCGAGCTCGACCGCGGCGGCGCCCAGTTGCTCGACGTCCTCCGCGGCGTAGCGCAGCTGTTCGGGCGACAGCGGCCGGCGCAGCCAGTCGGTGCGTGTCTCGTGCTTCGGCAGCTCGACCGCGAAGAGCTCGCGGATCAGCGCGGCGTAGGAGAGCGAGGGCCCCAGTCCGACGAAGGCGGCGGCGATCTGGGTGTCGAAGAGCGGGCGCGGCGCAGCGCCGGTCGCGCGCCGCAGGATTGGCACGTCGCCGGAACCCGAGTGGACGATCTTGCGCCCGGACTCGTCCGAGAACAGCGCCGCGAGCGGCGAGAGGTCGGCGATCCTGACGGCGTCGACCAGCGCGATCTCGCCGCCGGCCGCGATCTGAATCAGGCCGAGGCGCGGCCTGAACGTCCGCTCGAAGACGAACTCGGTGTCGAGCGCGATGCCGGCAGGTCTCCGCGGCCCCCCGCGCGCGTCCCAAGGCCCGAGGCGCGCCAACGCTCGACGCCGGCGGCGAGCTGCTCGGGGCGGTCGATCCAGAGCGGTTCGTTCAATTGCAGGGCTCGTGGCGGAGGGTTTCCATCGGCAGAGCTTAGCTGCGGAAGGCTCGAGAAGCGCTTGTCGGTTCCGGAGCTGCCGCAGGTCGATTCCGCTAGAGTGCGCCGGCGATGCCGCCCCACGCGAGGAGGGTTCTGCGAGCCGTCGCGCTCGCTGCCGTGCTGGTCGCGGTCGGCTGCCGGGAGCGGCCGCGCGCCCAACCGCCGCCCGCGCCCGCCGCAGCCGAGGTGGTTCGACCGTCTCTGCAGGCGGGGCGGGCGGTGCCGGCGGGCGATCCCGAGATCGTCGCCGGTCTCGAGGGCTTTCTCCTTGCGCCGGCGAGGCGCCGCCCGTGCGGACCGTACCGGCTCCTCTCTGATCTGCCACCTTCCCGGTTTGCCGAGGTCGAGGCGCTTTGCGGGGCGCTCGCCGCCGCGCTCGAAGAGGAGGCAGCAGCCCGCTTCGCGGTCGTTCCCGCTCATCCGCCGCGCGGGACGATCGTGCTCTTCGCCAGCCGCCGGCGATATCGCGCAGCGGTCGCGGCGGTCGGCGACCTGCCCCAGGGCTACGCGGCGTGGAGCGACGCTCGCGCGGGGATCATCGCGGTCGCGGCCGGCGACGTCGCGGACGACGAGCTCGCGCGCACTCTCGCCCATGAGCTGACGCACCTCGCCGAGCGCCGCCTCTTCGGTTTCCCCCGCCCGCGCTGGCTCGCCGAAGGGCTGGCCGACGCCATCGGCGATAGGGCGACGCCCGCCGGGTTCCGCAAGCTCGCGGGCTTCGTCGGTGTCGAGGCGCAGCGCCGACGCTGGCTCGACGCGGGCCGGGGGCGCGCGGGCGCTCTCGAACAGCTCGTCGCTGGCGGGTCCGAGACGTTCGATCAGGGCCCGGCGAGCCTCGACTACGAGCTGTCGGCACTCCTCGTCCGCTTCCTCCTTCTCGACCCCGAGCTCGCGCCGCGCTTCCGCGCCTGGCTCGGCGACCAGACCGTGCAGCGCCCGACCATCCCCGCGCTTCTCCCGGCGCTCGGCATCGACGTGCCGACGCTCGAAAGCCGCTTCGAAGCCTGGGTCACCACCGAGACCTGGTGACAGCGGAGCGTTCTCCGGGGTCGGCGGAGTTGTGGTCTCTAGATGGCGGCGCGGTGACCGGGGCTACCGGCGTGACCGCGTCGATGTCGGTCTCGCCGGTGCGGATGCGGACGACGCGCTCGACGGGCAGAACGAAGATCTTGCCGTCGCCGACCTCGCCGGTGCGCGCGGCGGCGAGAATGGCGTCGACGGTGACGTCGACGAAGGAGTCCGAGACGCCGATCTCCAGGCGCACCTTCTCGACCAGCTCCATCTTCACCGTCGTGCCGCGGTAGGTCTCGACCGCCTCGGTCTCGCCGCCGTGCCCCTGCACGCGCGAGATCGAGAGTCCGGTGATCTCGGCGCGGAAGAGCGCCTCGAGGACGTCGGAGAGCTTCTCCGGGCGAACGATCGCAGTGACCAGTTTCATGGCGTCAGGCTCCGGCCCTGGCGCCACTGGCGCCGATACCTCCGATACCGCCCGCTGGGCGCGTTTCGGGAGAGATCCCGACGGCGGGACGGGAGGGTGCCCGCCGCGGCGCGTCGAGCACCAGGATCGCCCCTTCGCCGTTGCCGTAGGCCTCCTCGCCGTGCAGCTCGACGTCCAGGCCGCGGCCCTGCAGCCGGCTGTCGGCGGAGAGCGGCATGACGAGCGCGAGGAGCTTCAGCAGCCCCCAGGTGGCGGCGCCGGAGTAGAGGAAGGTAGCGGCGACCGCGATCGCCTGCTTGCCGACGAGCGCCGCGTTCCCCTCGATCAACCCCGCCGTGCCCCCCCAGGCGGCGCTCGCGAAGACGCCGGTCAGCAGCGCGCCGGTGAGGCCGCCGAGACCGTGCGCCGCGACCACGTCGAGCGAGTCGTCGAGGCGGGTGCGCGAGCGGTAGAGGATGCCGAAGTAGGAGGGGAAAGCGGCGATCGCGCCGAGCGCCAGCGCCGCGAGCGGCGAGACGAAGCCGGCCGCCGGGGTGATGGCGACCAGCCCCACCACCACGCCGGTGGCGGCGCCGACCGCGGTGACCCGGCGGGTCCGCAGGCGATCGAGCGTCATCCAGACCGCAAGCGTCGCGATGGGGGCGAGCAGCGTGTTGGTGAAGGCGATAACCGCCGAGGCGTTGGCGGCGAGGGCGCTCCCGGCGTTGAAGCCGAACCAGCCGAACCAGAGGAGGGCGACGCCGAGCAGCACGAAAGGGACGTTGTGCGGCAGGAGAGCCTGGCGGCCGTAGTCGCGGCGCGGGCCCAGGACCAGCGCAGCGACCAGCGCCGCGGCGCCAGCGTTGATGTGCACCACCGTGCCGCCGGCGAAGTCGAGCGCCCCGAGCGCCCCGAGCCAGCCGCCCCCCCAGACCCAGTGGCAGACCGGGGCATAGACCACCAAGGTCCAGACGACGGAGAACGCGATGAAGGCGCCGAAGCGCATGCGCTCGACCACGGCGCCGGAGACCAGGGCCACGGTGATGATCGCGAAGGTTCCCTGATAGGCGAAGAAGAGGAGATGGGGGATCGTCCCCTTGGCTTCGACGCCGATGCCGGTGAGCAGCGCGAAGTCGAGGCCGCCGAGGACGCTCGAGCCGGGGGCGAAAGCGAGCGAGTAGCCGGCGAGTGCCCATGCCAGCCCCGCTCCGGCGAGCGCGGCGAAGCTCATCATCATCGTGTTGAGCGCGTTCTTTTCGCGCACCAGCCCACCGTAGAAGAAGGCGAGCCCGGGGGTCATGAGCAGCACCAGGGCGGTCGCCACGAGCATCCAGGCAATATCGGCGGAGGCGGGGGCAACTGGCACAACGTCGGGAGTCATTGCAGGGCTCCTATGTTAGCCATTAATTATGCTCGGATTAATATAATTGTCAATAGAACTATAATAAGTCTTTCCATTTTTACATGAAAATAGCAATACTTTATGCATCGTGCCAGCAGAGCTCCGCGCGGCGGTTCGCGCTCGCCGGTTCCGCGGCGTCGGCACCCTCCCTCGGCTTCCCGCCAACACGTGAGCGGACGGAGCCGGTAACATCGCGCGCATGTCCCAGCGTCCGGGGCTCCGCCCCGACTCCTTTGCGTCCGGCTCCGCCACGGCCGCTCTTCGCGGGGGATGAGCGCTCCGCAGCTCGCCGCGGCCGCGCTCTGCGCCGGCGTTGCGCTCGCGCACTCCTGGCTCGGCGAGCGCTACGTCCTGATCCGGCTCTTCCGCCGGGCGGACCTTCCCCACCTTTTCGGGAGCGACCTGTTCACGCGGCGCACCCTGCGCTTCGCCTGGCATCTGACCTCGGTCGCCTGGCTCGGCTTCGGCGCGCTCCTGGTCGTCGCCGCGCGGGGCGCGGAACCGGGCGGCACGGAAGGCCTGCGCGTCGTCGCGGCGACCTTCGCCGCGAGCGCCCTCGTCACCCTCGTCGGCTCGCGTGGGCGGCACCTTGCCTGGGTTCTCTTCGCCGCAATTGCGGCGCTCGCCTGGCTGGGGGCGGGCGATGTCCTCTCGTCCGCTCGCGCCCGCCTCGTGCCCCGACCCGCCCTCGACCTCCAGGCCGGAAAGGACTCGCTCTCCGCGTTCTTCGTCCTGGGATTCCTCGACGAATACCTGGGACGGCGGATCGTCGAGGGCAGCGACCTGGTCGAATGGTTTTTCTGCAGCGAGGCCGCGGCCGCCGACACGTTCGCGGTGGCGCTCCTCGAGGCTCGCCGCAGACCAGCACCTGGAGCCGCGGCTCGAGAGGACGATCTCGCCGGCTGGAGAGGCGTGCCGCATCCAGTTCCGCTCGCCGGCGCTCAGCGCGGCGATCAACTCGCTCTACGCCTACCGCTTCGACTCGGGTATCCAGCGCCAGGGCGAGGACGGCCGGTACCACCGCACGGCCGCCCCGCGGGTCACCGAAAGGATGATCCGGCCCTACGGTCGCGAGGCCCAGCTCGCGTTCCTCTCCGGGGCGTTCGCGCGCCGGAGCCGCGACGGCGATTTCCTGCTCGTCAACGCGGAGCACAAGGCCGAGCTCATCGGCCGGCTCCTTGCGGACCTCGGCTGCTCCGACGTCTGGGTGCGGTCCACTGCGGGCCGCATCCCGCGGACCACGCTGGTCTCCTTCGTGCCGACGGCCGAGGTCACGCAGTGGCTGGAGCACTACCGGCCGGCGCCGGCCGGCGAGTTCACCGCGGCCGGCGGACCACCCAGCAGCGAGCCTCGGGGCGAGAACCTTCCGTGACCCGCGACGACGCGAGTGATGGCCAGCCGGGTTCTCGGGCCGAATCCCCGGCCAGCCGGGAGTGAGCTCGAGCGCCTGAGTGCGGAGCGGCGCGAAGCAGGCCCGGTCGGGAGCGCTTCTGCTGGCTGGCGCTTGCGAGGCCCATCACGGCACAGTGGCGCTCCAGGCGAAAGCGTCGCCGGCCTCGAAGCCGTCGGCGAACAGCTCGAAGAGAGGTCCTTCGAAGTAGAACAGGCCGAATCGCGAGGCTACGGCGAAGTCGGGCACGCCGTTGCCGTCGAGCGCCGCAAGACCGCGTTCGCCGAAGCCGTCCTCGCGCATCAGACTGGTTCCTGTTTGGGGTACAATCCGCCCAGACATCGACCCTTTCTCGGAGGAGAGCGACCGTGGCGAACGCCCGTTTCTTCCTGCCCAGCATGCGCGCACTCGGAGTCCTCGCGCTCGGCTTGACGCTCGCGACGCCCGCCCCGGGCGAGCTGATCGCCGGTGACATCGACACCGACGACGTCTCGCGCATCGACCCGCAGACCGCCGGTGCGACCCTGGTCGGCAACCTGGGCGAGAACCTGTCCTACGGCGGGTTCGCCCTCGACACTTCGACCGGAACTCTGTACGTTTCCGACCTCAGCGTGCCCGCCGGCGGCGGCTATGGCCTCGGTACCGTGGATCTGGCGACGGGCGCCGCGACGATCATCGGCGGCCACGTCAACAGCAGCAACATCTGGGGCCTCGCCTACGATTCGGCGAACGACGTGCTGTACGGCGCCGACGGCAGCAACGTCGGTCTCGCGGTCCTCGACCGCGCCACCGGAGTATCGAACCTCGTCGGCGGCTACGGCGCGCCGGTCGAGATCTGCGGTCTCGCCTACGATGCCGCCAGCGACACGCTTTACGGGGTCGACTCCGCTGGAGGCGCGCCCCCCGGCGGTCATCGGCAACGGCGCGGCCCCCGGATCGACCGAGGGCGTAGCGGCGCCCTCGACGCTGTATACGATCGACCGTGCGACCGGCGCCGTGACCGAAGTCGGGCCGCTCGGTGTCGACCTGGATCCCGCGGACGTCAGGTGCGGTCTGGCGATCGACGCGGCCGACGGCACCCTCTATGCCGGGGCCTACGACGGAACGCTCTACACGGTGGACAAGGCGACCGGGGCCGCGACGCTGGTCGGCGACAGCGGCATCGCCTACGACGCGCTCGAGTCGCTCGGCGGGGGGACCGCGGTGGACATCCCGGCTCTCTCGGCGGGCGGGCTCGCGTTGCTCGTCGCGGTCCTCGCGCTCGGCGGGATCTGGCTCCTGCGCCGCCGGGTGGCCTGAACCCGCGGCCCGGCGCATCGCGCCGTCGAGCTCGAGGCGGTCGGCGGGACCCACTCGACGACCTGAACGACCTCGAAGCCCTGCGCAGACGGATCCGGAACCTCGACGCGGCGATCCAGTCTTTAGGATGGGTCGGCTCCTTTGCCTCAGCGCAAACGGAGCGCCACGAGACCGGCCACCGCCAGGAGGGCGCCAAACGAAGCGAGGGCTGCACTCGAGGCCGTCGGAATCTCGACTAGGCTCGGCTGCCCGAGGTGGGCCACCCAAGCCTCTTCGTCCCCGGCGGGGTTGTAGCCCCAGCCAACGACGGTGAGACCGTCGGCCGAAACCGCAGTTGCCTGCTCCAGGTCTCACCCCGCCATCTCGGAACCCAATCCGAGTTCGACAAGGACATCAATCAGATTCCGCATCCCGTGGCCAAGCTGTCGAAACTGCCAGCCGGCAGATCGCCCATGCCGACAATCCCCTCGGACTCCGTCCAACGGAATGCCTCGCGGCCGTTCTCTGTCGAAGCCCAGCCGACTATGACCGAGCCGTCCGCTGAGATTCTCGAAGGCGAGCTTACGGGGATCTCGCTTCCGGGAAGCACCCCGAGACCAACGAGGCCTGTGGCTTCGGTCCACCGAAATGCCTCACCCCAGCTCGGCGAGGCGTCGGACGTGCTGCTGCCCGCCACGACGGAGCCGTCGCTCGAGACTCCGGTTGCGACGCTCGCGTACTCGCCACCCGGCAGGTCGCCCAGTGCCGCCATCCCGGTAGCCGCGGTCGAGCGAAAGGCCTCGACCCTTTCTCCCGACACCGGCGATCGGCTGACACCGACCACCACCAGGCCGTTTGCCGAGACTCCGGCCGCAGCGCTCAGGAACTCCTCGCCGCCGAGATCGCCCATGCCCACCATCCCGGTGGTTGTCGTCCAACGGAAAGCCTCGATGCCGTTGGCCGACTGGCTCTCGCCGACGATGACGGAGCCGTCGGCCGAGATGTCCCGGGGCGTGCTGTAGTTGGTCTCCGCCCCAGGTAGAACCCCCAGGCCCTGGAACGAAGCGGCCAGGGCTCGTTACTGGCGCGGCGTCGATTGCTCGCCGTCTGGGTCTCGACGCGGGCGGTGCGGAGCCCGCCGATCGCGACGTCGAAGGCGTCGTCGAGATGATGCTCGACGCCACACAGAACTTCGCCAAGCCTCTGACGGACGATCGCCTCTTCGCATGGCACGCCGCCCTCTTTCCCACCGGACGCAGCGGCATGGGCAGAATCATCGTGGGTGCCTGGCGCGACGACGCGGACGGGCCCATGCAGGTGGTGTCGGGTCCAATCGGCAAGGAGAAGGTGCACTACGGGGCGCCGGCGGCACCGCTTCTGCCCGAGGAAATGGCGCGCTTTCTGGCGTGGGCGAACGAAAAAGACGGTACGGATGCCGTGCTGCGCGCGGGGCTGGCGCATCTTTGGTTCGTGACCCTTCACCCGTTCGATGACGGCAATGGTCGTGTCGCGCGCGCGATCGCCGACTGGCAGCTCGCCCGCTCGGAGAACAGCGCTCAACGTTTCTACAGCATGTCGGCTGAGATCCGACACCAGCGCAACGACTACTACGACACTCTCGAGCAGACCCAGAAGGGCACGCTCGACGTGACACCGTGGCTTGCGTGGTTTCTCGGGTGCCTGGGGCGCGCGTTCGATGGCACCGAGACGACGCTCTCCGTTGTGCTGCGCAAGGCGCGCTTCTGGGAACGCGCTGCACGGCTTGCCATCCATGATCGCCAGCGCTTCGTTCTGAATCGGCTGCTCGATGGCTTTACCGGCAAGCTCACCACGCAGAAATGGGCGGCGCTAGCAAACTGTTCGCACGATACGGCGCTGCGTGACCTCCAGGGCCTGATCGACCACGGCCTGATGCGGAAAGACCAGGGCGGCGGCCGCAGCACGAGCTATTCAGTCGACGACGGCGGTGGGTAGCGATCTGGTAGCGCGTCCGGGATTCAAACTGCACCTGCAGGTGGCTCGCTGAAGCCGCGGCGCCGAGCCGGATTTGCCGAGACGATGCGATGGTTCCGTCCTGACATCGCTTGCCAATTTGTAGCAGTAAGGGCATACTTCATCACCGTATTGATGCAAGTTGCAACATAACAATCCGACGCGACCCATGCGCCAGACCCAGCAGCCGAAGCCCGCCTACGACTTCGAGGTCTTCCTCGCCGGTTCGCCGGTGTTCACACTGGAGGAGCTTGCCGCTGCGCGCGGGGACTCGACGCGACGCGGGGCCGCACGGAATCAGCTCAAACGGCATCTGGCGAGAGGTCGCGTAAAGTCGATCGCGCGCGAGCTTTACGCGACGGTGCCGCGCGGCGTCGACCCCGAGCGCTTCGTTCCCGACCCGTTCCTGGTCGCCGCGGCGGCGCGTCCGGACGGCGTCTTCGCCTACCACAGTGCGTTCGAGCTCCTGGGCGCCGCCTATTCCGTCTGGCACGACTGCACGCTGCATTGTGATCAGCGAAGGACGGCGCTTCGGGTCGGGTCCTCCCGCATCCTCTTCCTTGCGACGCCCGCAGCCATTGCGACTCGAGGCGCACAGGCCCTCGCGACGCGCAGTTTCCCTCGCGCCACGCGGCAGCTCTTGGCAACGGGTCCCGAACGTACGTTCGTCGAGGGTCTCCGCCAGCCCCACCGCATCGGCGGACTGGATGAGCTCATGGAATGCGTCCATGGACTTCCTCTCCTCGACTTCCGCCTCCTCGAGCGCGTGCTCGAGATCTACGGCGAGAAGACGCTCTGGGCCGCCGCCGGGTGGATCGCCGAGAAGAACGCTGGAGCCTGGTCGACGCCGCCGGAATTCCTCGACCAGTGCCGGCGACGCCAGTCGCTCCAGCACCAGTACCTCGTCCGTGATCTTCGCGGCGGGCGCCTGATCAAGGACTGGCGTCTGATCGTGCCGATGCACCTGGTCGAGGAGGGAGAGAGCCGTGCTGCCGACCGGTAGGGAGCTGCATCGGTTGGCCGTCGAGAGCGGCTTCGCGGTCGCCGCGGTGGAAAAAGTCATCCGCCTGGCAGAGATGCTCTCGGGCGTCGGCGAGCTCGAAGACCTCGCTCGGGCCCTGGCGCTCAAGGGCGGCACGGCGCTCAATCTCTTTCTCGGGCCGCCGAGTCGGCTGTCCGTCGATCTCGATTTCAACTTCGTCGGCGCAGAAGGCCGCGATGAGATGCTCGCGGCGCGGCCAGCGATCGAACACCGACTGCAGGCGCTCGCCCGCAGCCAGGGCTTCGGCGTGCAGCTGTCGGCAGAATCCCACGGCGGACGCAAGCTCTTCCTGACCTACGCTCGCCTCGCCGACGGGCAACCGGACCGCATCGAGATCGACGTCAACTACCTTCACAGGGTCTGCCTGTTGCCCTCCGAACGGCGGAGGATGTGGCGCCCGGACGGTGAGGGGCCGTGGACGACGTTGATGTCATGGCCGGAAATCGCCGCCGGAAAGCTGGTCGCGTTTCTGGATCGCGCAGCACCGCGGGATGCGTGGGACGTGCCGCGCCTGGTCTCCCTCGCGCCGCAGCCCTGGCCGCCGCCGGATCTTCGCGGTCTCTTCATCTTTCTCGCCGGTACGCTGCCGAGGCCGCTGCACGACTACGGCAGGCAGAGCCTCGATCGAATTCGCGATGCCGACGTCTCAAGGCTGCTTTGGCCGATGCTCATCGGCGGCGAGCGGCCGAGCGCGGAACTGTTGCGCGACGCAGGGTGGTCCGTTCTGGCACCACTGCTCGAGTTGACTCCCGCCGAGATTGAATTCTGCGATCGGCTGCAGGAAGGAGAGCTTCGTCCGGAGCTGTTGACCTTCGAGGACCCCGAGATTCCCGACCGCCTTCGCCGCCATCCGGCGCTGCTTTGGAAGGCAGAGAACGCACGCATGCATTCACGCCGAGGCCGCCGCAAGTGACTCGACCCTCCGGCACGCGCCGCGAAGAGCATGCGAACGCAAAGCCAGTCACGCCGCGATGATGTCTCGAACTCTTCGAGTCCGGGCGGATTGAAAATCGGGTAGACCTTACGCATCCGAGTTCGAACACTCTGGGAGATTCGAACACCCTCTGGTCCTGGCTCAGGGAAGTCGCGGAGCTGCGCCAAGCGGCGTGATGTAACACGCGCATGGCACGGGTCTTCTTCTCCGCGCGCGGTGCGTGGCGTCGCCCACACTCGACGCCAAGGAGCGACCCGATTGGGATCGCGGACCGGGGTTTCGGCTAGCATGGCGCGGGATGGGCCAGGAATCTTCCCCCTCGCTGCAGGAGGTCTTCCAACGCGCCGAGCGCGGCGACGCCGAGGCGCGGGAGGCGCTCTTCGCCCTGCTCTACGACGAGCTTCACCGGCTCGCCCACGCCAACGTCGCCCGCGCCCGCGGGGCGATGACCTGGAACACGACGACTCTTCTGCACGAGGCGTACCTCGGCCTCGCGCAGCGCGAGGGGCTCCGGTTTCCCGACGAGAACCGGTTTCTGGGCTACGCCGCACGCGCCATGCGCGGACTCGTCATCGACGCGATCCGCACTCGGTACACCGAGAAGCGCGGCAGCGACCTCACGTTCGTTCCGGTTGCGGAGGCGATGCTCGCCTCGGTGGGCTTGCCCGAAGAGGTGGAGCGGCTGGGCGACGCTCTGGCGGATCTGGCCCGGCTCGAGCCGGCGCTCGCCGAGCTCGTCGACCTCGCCTTTTTCTGCGGTTTCACCTTCGCCGAGGTCGCGGCGATGCGCGGCGTCACCGAGCGGACCGTGCAGCGCGACTGGGCGAAGGCGCGCCTGCTACTTCACGGCGCGCTCGGCAGGACCTAGCGGACGAGATCACCCGGCGGAGCCGGGAGGCGC
The DNA here is from genome assembly GCA_963788175.1 of Thermoanaerobaculia bacterium. Lineage (GTDB taxonomy): Bacteria > Acidobacteriota > Thermoanaerobaculia > Multivoradales > JAGPDF01 > JAGPDF01. Next base: position 33,250 of record CAWBFZ010000007.1, on the reverse strand, counting down.
AGCGGCACCCGCCGCCGCGGCCTGACGTTCGGCTCGCCGCGTCTCTGGCGCATCGGCGCCGACTGCATCCCGGAGATTCCCGATCGCGCGTTCGAATCCGGCGTGAGCGGCAGACAGATCGCCCGCGGCGGCGGCAGCTCGCGCCGCCTCGAGCTCGGCGAGACCGAGCTCTCGCGAATGAGCGAAGCCGCCGAGAGCGGCCCGGGCCATGTCGAGGGCGCGCGCGGCGTCGGCGGCCGCCGTGGCGCCGTGGCCGAGGTCGTTCTCGGCGCGCGCCGCGATCAGCACCGCCTGCAGCAGATCCCGATCCGGTTGATTCTCACTCTCGAGGAGCTCGAACGCGCGCCGGGCGAGGGCGAGTGCGGCGCCGGCGTCGCGGTCCACCATCGCCCTGGCGCGGTAGAGCTCGCGCATGCCGGCGAGCCCGGCAGGCGGGGAACGGATCGCCGCGAAAGCGCGGTCCATCTCGGCGAGCGCAAGATCGGCGTCGGCGAACCGTCCCGCCTGGGCCTGGACGCGGGCGGCGACGCTGTAGATCCAGAACGGGACCTGCGAGCCAAGTGTGCCGGAAGAGCTTCGGATCGATTCGGCGGCGGTGGCGATCGCCTCTTCGTGCCGCCCGGCGTACGACAGCAGGCTCGCCCGGGACGAGAGCTTGTACGGCGAGACCGGCCCGCCGCCGAGCTCCCGGGTGATGGCGACCAGGGTGTCGGACTCGGCGAGCGCGCGCTTTACCTGGCCGGCATTGACGAGGGCGAGCGTCCAGTTGTGACGGGCGGTCGCGGCGAACCGCGTGCGGGTTCGCCGCTCCGCGGCGAAGACGGAAAACAGTCTCTCGAAAGTCGCGTTCGCCGCCTCGAATCGGCCCAGCTGACCCTGGGCGAGCCCGAGGGTGTTGAGCGCTTCGGCGCCGCGGCCGGATGGGCCCGGACGCGAGGCCTCGTAGCGCAGCGACTCCTCGGCGGCGGCGACCGCGCGCTCGAACTGGCCGCCCCAGCTGGCGACGATCGCCTCGTCGAGCCGGCAACGGGCGAGCTCGGCGGCGGCGGCGGCAGGGTCTTGGGCGGCGAGCTCGACGTTGGCCTGGGCGAGAAGCGCCTGCGCCCGCTCGGGCTCCTCGTCGGTCACCGCCATCGCGAGCTCACAGGCCGCCACGGCGCGCAACCGCGGGTCGGAAGTCCGGCTGGCAAGCTCGTAGGCGCGTGTCAGCACCCTCCGCCAGGGCGGGTAGTCGGAGATCTCGTAGTACCGGCTCGAAAGCAGAACGAGCATGTGGGCCTGCAGCGCTGGATTGTCGGCGAAGCGCCCCTCGATCATCGCCTCGGCCCGCGCGAGGAGATCCGTCTTCGAAATGGGGAGTCCTTCGGGGTTGGCCTCGGAGATCAGGAAGCCGGAAAGATCGTTGGTGATTTCGGCCCGGCGCAGCTCCTCGAGCGCGCGGTCGCGCTCGGCGGCCGAAGCCCGCGCCTGCCGCCAGCTGATCGCCGTTGCCGAGAGGAGGGCGACGACGACCAGGCCCGCCGCGCCGACCTCGACGCGGTGGCGCGCGACGAGCTTGCGCAGGCGGTAGCCGGGGCTGTCGGGTCGCGCCCGCACCGGGAGATTCCGCAGATGGCGCCGCAGGTCGTCGGCGAACTCGGCGACCGTCGGGTAACGCTCGGCGACCGATCGCTTGAGCGCCTTGCCGACGATCGTGTCGAGGTCGCCCGCCAGCGCGCGCGCCAGGCGTTCCGGCGTCGCTCCACGCACCTCGAACAGAGACGGTTCGCCGTCGCTGTTGGCGCCGCCGGATTCCGCAGCGCTCTGGCGGACGCGCTCGCTCATCCGCGGCGTCGTGCCGGCGGTGATGGCGCGCACGAGCTCGGCGGGCGAAGTGTCGGCGCGGGCCACTGGATGCCTGCCGGTCAGGAGCTCGTAGAGCAGCACGCCGAGGGCGTAGACGTCGGTGGCGGTGGTGATCGCGCCGCCTTCGAGCTGCTCCGGCGCGGCGTATTCCGGGGTCAGCGCCCGCGCCGCGGTGACCGTGCGGCCGACCGCGACGCCGGACGCCTGATCGACGAGCGTGGCGATGCCGAAGTCGAGGAGCTTCGCGCGCCCGGCGCCGTCGACGAGGATGTTCGAGGGCTTGAGATCGCGGTGAACGACGAGGTTGGAGTGGGCGAAGGCCACCGCGTCGGCGACCTGGAGAAAGAGCTCGAGGCGCGCGCGCACCGGCGAGTCGATGCGCGTCGGCGAAGCGATCGATTCGCAGGCCGTCGACGAGCTCGAGGACGAGATACGGCTGTCCGGCGGGAGAAACGCCGGCATCGTAGAGTCGCGCGATGCCGGCGTGGGTGAGGCGCGACAGGATCGAGCCTTCGCTGCGGAAGCGCTCCGTGCCGCGTTCATCGAGGAGCGATGGGTGCAGGAGCTTCACCGCGACGTCGCCCTCGAAGCGGCCGTCGTTGCGCCGCGCCCGCCAGACGGTGCCCATGCCGCCCGCGCCGATCCGTTCGACGAGTTCGTAGGCGCCGAACGTCCGACCCTCGAGCGAGATCGGCGCCGCTCCCGCCGGCAGCTCGAGGAACCCCGAGCGCAGGGCGAGATCGTGCTCCGCGAGGTGCCGTTCGAGCGCCTCGGCGAGGGCGGGGTCGCGCTCCCGCAGCGACCTTACGAGCTCGTCGCGCGGCTCGCCCTCGAGCTCGAGCGCCTGGTCGAGAAGGGGCGACAGCCGACTCCAGAACGACTCGTCGACGAAGGCCACGGTCTGGGAATCGTAGTCGAAACGCGAAACCCGACGCGGCGACTTTTCTCCGAGCCGGTTCGATCCCTCCTGTCGCCTTCTTCCTCCCGTTCTCGATCCATCCAGAAACCGCCCCTTGCGAAGCCGGCGGAACCGGTGCACCGGGCTGAGCGCCAGAGAGGGAGAGACGATGCGAACGAACCAGCAGGATGTCCGATCGGGAGGGTGGCTAGCCGTGGTCGCTTCGGCGGTGATGACAGCGGCCCTCGCCACCGGGGCAGGAGCGCAAACCTCCGGAGGCCTGTCGACGGTCCGCGCGCAGAAGATCGCCAATCAGACGATCGGGAGCTTTCCGGTGCAAGAGAACGATCACTTCGGGGCGACCTTCGCCGTGGGCGACTTCAACGGCGACGGTCGGGACGAACTCGCGACTGGAGTTCCGGACGACGACGGCCCGACGACGGCTCCCGTGACCGATGGCGGCGCACTGATCGTGAGCCAGTACTTTCCGACCACCGGCCTCGACCCGGTGAAGTTCGTGCGCCAGTCGGCCGGGCTCGACGCGCCGGAGGCGGGAGACAAGTTCGCCGGAGCCCAGCTCAACGGACTCTATCCACGCGCCAAGCAGCTCGCCTCGTGCGATTTCAACCACGACGGTTTCGACGATCTCGCGGTGGGGATCCCCAAGGAGAATGTCGGCGCGACAGTATCGGCCGGCGCGGTGCAGACGCACTATGGGCGGGCGACCACCTTTCCGGGATTCGGCTCCGAATTCTTCTCCCAGAACACTGCGGGTATTCCAGGAGACGTCGAGCAATTGGACGACTTCGGCGAAGCTCTCGCGTGCGGCGACTTCGACGGCGACGGCTTTGCCGACCTCGTCATCGGCGTTGCATTCGAAGACTTCGGCAGCTTCAGTCCCAACGCCGGCATGATCGAGATCCTGCCCGGCTTTTCCGGCGGGCTCGCCTCGGATTTCGCCTATTCGATCGACCAGGACACCTCTGGAGTCGACGGTGGGAGCGAAGGGCAGGACGAGTTCGGCTACAGCCTGGCGGCGGGGAACTTCGACGGCGACGCCTACGACGACCTCGCGATCGGCGTGGTCGGGGAAGACGAAGTCGGCGCGGTGCAGATCCTCTTCGGCAGCGCCACCGGCCTGAACGGCGCGCGCGATCTGTTCTATTACGACGATGACCTCGGTGGGACGAGGGAAGCCTTCGACGACTTCGGAGAGGTGCTCGTCGCCGGCGACTTCGACGGCGACGGGTACGACGACCTCGCGATCGGCGTTCCGAAGGAAGAGGCGGGCACGACCGGCGGCGAGATCCAGTCCGGCGAGGTCAAAGTCGCCTTCGGCGCCGCTGGCGGCTTCGACCTGGCCCGTTCGCGGCGGTTCACGCAGAGCTCGCTCCCTTCGGCGGGCGAGACCTCCCAGCAAGGCGATCATTTCGGCGCGGCGCTCGCCGCCGGCGACTTCAACCGCGACGGTTGCGACGACCTTGCGATCGGCGCGCCGGAGGAGGGAATCGCGACCGCGGAGGGCCAGGACGGCCACGTGACGCTGCTGATGGCGAACTGTACCGGCGGATTCGCGTCAGGTACGGCTCGCGGGATCATCGCCGGCTCGCAGGGTTTCCCCGGCAACGTCAACGAGCACAACAAGAACTTCGGCTGGACGCTCGCCGCCGGCGACTTCGACGGCGACGGCTACGACGATCTCGCGATCGGCGCGCCGTTCGAGACCGCGGGCGGCCTGGGCGATGCGGGCGCCCAGACGATCCTCTACGGCTCGCTCTTCGCGGACGGCTTCGAGAGCGTCGACCTCAACTTCTGGAGCAGTCAGGTGCCCTGATGTCGGGCGCTTCCGGCCGCGCGGAAAACGAGCGCCGCGAGTTCGTCAGATCGACAGTCCAGGGTCGCCCTCGAGCACCGAGGTCTTGAGCCGGGGGCGCTCGCCGCTCTTCCACAGGGCAGCCGTGTGCAGGACCCGATACCGGAGCGGTCCGCCGTCCGGTCGTTCGCTGCGCGCGATGGGGCGCGGAATGCAGACGAACTCGGTGCGCATCTCATCGGCCGACAATTGGACCTTCGCATAGCCGTGTCCTCCCAGATCGACGAACTCGAGGTGCGGAGCCAGATCCGGGTTGGACAGCGACCGGGCGCGCTCGAGGTCGAAGCTCTTTGCATACTCGAGGCACGCACGGACGCCGTGCCGGAGCAGCATGTTGTGGGTCCAGTCCGGCGGCCCCGCCGCCCCGCCGCCCCCGCCGGACGGTCGGCGAGAAACAGCGGCCGGAGCGGAGCGTCCTTCGGGAGATTGTGCTCCTGCGCTTCCATGGCGCCCGGGCTGATGAGCGAGGCGCCGACGAAGCTCAGGCCGACGGGGTCGAACTTGCCGGGTGGAAGCTCGGCGGCCGCATAGCCGGCCCAGAAGCTGTGGAGGTCGCCCGAGACGATGGCGAAGCCCGACACCTTGGCATCGCGCACGAGCTGGTAGATCTCGGCGCGCTCCATGAACGCGGTGCCGTAGTCACCGCCGCTCATGGCTGCGTACCCGCCGTCCGCAGGCCAGGGCTCCTTGGTGAGACCCGGCGGCAGGTTCTGCGGGTCGGCGCGCTGGTCGAGCGTGCCCTGGGAGTTGGCCCAGATCTTCCACGCCGCCGTCGAGCTCCGGAGCTTCTCTTTGAACCACGCCTTCTGCTCCGCCCCGAGGATCGTCTGCGGCGGCGCGTTCCGTCGCGGGTTGGGGACATGCGCGTCGTTGAAGCGGATCTCCGCCGGAGGATTGCCGCCGTTCGCGGCGCGCCCGCCGTCCAGAACCCGCATCAGAGCCTCGGGAAACATGGCGATGAACTCCTCGCCGCCGAGCTTCCCCAGCGACGGATCGCTGAAGCAATCCGCGCTGCGATAGCTGTGCTGGTCGGTGACGATCAGATCCAGGTTGCCGGCCATAGCGCAGCGTCCGGTAGGCCTTGAGGCTGTGGATCGCCGTCAGGTTGTTCGGCTCCATCCCCAGCCCGTCGCCGTCGAACTCCGTGATGGGAACACCGTCCTTCACGGCGGGCGGACCGAACTCGCTCGAGCGACCCGCTCGGCGGCGCGACGCGCGCGGGGAGGTATTCGAACCAGGCCTGATTCGCCGCGATCTTGATGCTCGGGGCGGGCTGCTCGAACCTTCCCGCCTTGAGGGTGCTCTGCCAACCCTGCCAGGAGAACTCGTGGTTGTCCCAGATGCAGACGAACGGCCAGCGCGCGCGGGCGTCCTGGAGGTCGGGATCGACGAGATAGCCCTTGTAGATCGCCCGGTAGCCGTCGACGGTCAGCGGGATGTGGAAGTTGCCGACCTTGTGGCCGTCCGGGATGCGCGCGACCTCATAGATCGTGCGGTCGTAGCGGGTCTTCACCTCGTCGGGATACTGGACGACCTCGTAGATGAAGTCGCCCAGGTGCAGCACGAAGCCGAGCTGTCGGAGGCTGGGAGCGCGTTCGTCTTCGTAGATCATCCGGCGATAGCCGTTGAGCTTGCCCTCGTTGACGTCCTGACAGCTCACGAAGGCGAAGTTCACCGTGCGGGGATCGTCCGGCAACGGCGCGGTGATCGTGCGGCCGACCCGGCTGCCGTTGCCGTCGCTGTCGGTGAACCGATACCAGTAGGTGCGCGCCGGCTCGAGTCCGCCGATCAGCACGCGCGCGGTCCAGTCCGCGGCGACGGAGACCGGTGCCTCGGCGTGCGCCACGACTCGGCGGAAGGCCTCGTCCTCGGCGACCTCGACGGTCAGGAGCTCGCGCGTGCCCTGGGCGAACGGACGCCTCGTCCACAGGATCACGCTGTGCGGGTCGGGATCGCCCGAGGCGACCCCTTGAGGATAGAGATCCCGCCGCTCGTGCCAGCGGACCCGCGAACCTCGGGCCGGACCGACCCATGCGAGCGAAGCACCGATGGCTGCTGCGGCCTTGAGAAAGGATCGGCGGCTGATGCTCATCGTGTCACTCCGGTCGGGCTGCAGTCGATACGGCAAGTACGCGCCGGCAGCGGTTAGGTTGCGGGCGATGCACTCGGCCAGGCTGCGGCCTGGGGGTGCTGGACTTGGTACCCGGCTCAACTCGGTGGACTTACGGGAGTTGCGGCGCACTTCCGAAGGCGAATGGGTCGCCGCGGCGGCGTCCTGCCGCGCAGGCTCCTAGGGACTGACGTAGGCCGACCACCGCCCGGGCAGCGCGACGCCGTCCTCGAAGCCGTCGCGCAGGAGGATCGTGCAATCGGTGACCACGGTGACCCCCAGGTCGCCGCTGGCAATGATCAGCCGGTCGCCGGCGGGAGCAATGGCGCGGGGCCCCGGCACCCGAATCGAGCCAACGGTGACCGGAGTGGCCGGCGTTTGCACGTCGACGGCGAAGGCCCGCCCGATCGCCCCGCCGGAGGCCGCGTCGAAGGCGATGCCGACCAGGTGGGCGTAGCCCGCGGTGGACGCGACCGAGGCCGTGCTGGCCCCGGTGGCGACGACGGCGCCGCCGAGCTCGCCGGGAGCGGTCGGCGTGGAGAGGTCGAGGGTGACCAGCTCGCTCCCGCGCGCCAGCAGCCCGACCCCGCCGCCGACGGCCACGTCGCTCGCGGCGGTGAAGCCGGTCGAGACCGTGTTGGCGAGCACCAGGTTGCCCGGGTCGGAGATGTCGATCACCGCCAACTGGGGCGTGTTCGCCGAAACGACATAGGCGTGGCTGCCCGCGAGGGCCACGCCCTCGCTGGCGAAGCCGAGCGCCACGGTGTCCTGGACGACCGGGGTCGCAGGGGTGGAGAAGTCGACGACGGCGAACAACTGGCCATAAGAGGTCGAGACATAGGCGCGCGTTCCCGCCACCGCGATCGAGCTGATCCTGGCCGCGGTCACGAAGACCGCACCGAGCTCGCTGGGAGCCGTCGGATCCGACACGTCGAGGACGCGGACGAAGCCGGAGAAATCCCCGACGATCGCCAGCGGGCCGGCGAGCACCACCGCGGTGCCTTGGAAGGAGAACAAGAAGGGCGACGAGACGAGGGTCGGCCCGCCCGGTGCGAGCAGGTCGACGATGTCGAGCCCGTAGCTGAAGTCGGCGACGTAGACGAAACGGTCGGTGCCGGCCGCCTCGTAAGCGGTGCCGGTCGTCAGGAGCGTGTTTCTCCAGGTCATCGACACCGGCGGGCCGGTCAGGATCTGGTACACGAGCAGCCCCCCCTGCTCGCCGGCGAGGTAGGCGTATCCGGTCGGGGCTGCCGCCACGCCGTGGGCGCGGCCCAGGGTGCTGCCGGAGGTCGCGAGCTGCGACATCGAGCCGAGATCGGTGATGTCGACGACGCGCATCCCGCCGTAGTTCGCCGCCAGGAACAGGCGCATGCCGTCGCGCGAGAGGTCCTCGACGTCGAACGGCGCGTTGGGGAGCGTCAGGGTGTACTGCGAGCTGATCGTGCCGCTCAGGATATTGAAGGCGCGGAGGCCGCTCGTGCCCGCGCCGACGAAGAGCCGGTCGGCCTGCGCCACCGGCAGCGTCGGGTCGCGATGCAGCAGGAGCGTTTTGGCCCCGGCCGGTCCGCTGAGCGCGTACGGGCCGCCGGCGAGGAACGGGGAGTCGGCGCTCGCCACGTCGAGCGCAGTGACGCCGGCGTTCTGGTCGGCGACGAAGGCGCGGTAGGCGTAGTTCGAGAAGCCGAGGTCGAAGCGCTCGACCACGACGTCGACCGAATTGCTCTGGTACGGGCTCCCGTGCACGAAGCTGCCGCGCAAGACCGGTCCGCCCGGGTTGTCGTACTCGACGATCTGAATCCCGCCAAAGCCGCGGGCCACGAACAGCCGCTCGACCGGAGGGAGGAAGAGCCCACCGCTCGGTGGGACCGAAGGCGAGCCCGTAGGCCGGGCCGCCGACCGCGAAGTGGCGGGTCATGACCGGGGCCGAAGGCGTCGAGTAGTCGACCAGGGCCACGCCTTCGGCGTCCATCGCCACCGCCGCGAGGCCCGGTACGGTGCCGGAGAGGGCGATCTTGCGGACCTGCCCCGGCAGCGTCACCCGGCCGACGATCGGCAGCGGCGAGACGTTGGGGGTGGCGACGTCGACGAGGGTGAGCTCGCGACCGCGGCCGAGCAGGGCGGTGGTGCCGTCGAGCGCCACGGCGTAGGAGGGACCGAGCGGCCAGACCCCGACCACGGCGTTGCACGAAGCCGGTTGGGCGACGACGGGAATCGCCGCCAGCGCGGCTCCGACGAGACAGAGAAATACCGGGATCGACGACGATCGGCCCATGATGGTGCTCCTCAGAGTTCCGATAAGAGTAGATGCGAGCTCTGCGTCTGGCAAGTGGACGCGCGAGGAGCCGAAACCGAGCAGGGTCACTGGTAGACCTTACGCATCCGAGTTCGAACACTCTAGGAGATTCGAACACCCTCTGGTCCTGGCTCAGGGAAGTCGCGGAGCTGCGCCAGGCGGCGTGAGGCAGCAGAGCGTCATCGACTACTACCCGGAGGTGAGGCTCGAGGGCACGGCCGCCGGCCTGTTGGTCCGACCCTCGCCGACACACGTGAGCAAGCGGCCCGCTGAGGGCCACGGCGATTCACTGCGACCCGCACAGAGGTTAACCGTGGGTTAGCTTCCGCGCAGACTCCGGGCCTTTGGACCCGTTTATTCGAAGGCTCCCAGCCGTCGAAGGAGATCTCCAACGAAGCCCACGACGTCCGCCTGGATCGCGACGTCGGTCCCGCCCGTCTGAAACTCCGCGACACGCCGAGGACCCACACTGTTGTCGCTCAGGAAGTCCCGCCGCAGGATTTCGAGCGCCTTCACCGCGTTCTCGTCGTCGAGGAGCGGCCTCAGGCACTCGACGACGTTCTCGATGCTGGCGCCATAGTTGCGCAGAACGTAGAAGAGGTCGTAGGCATCCTTGTTCTCGCCCCGGAGGCCGAAGGCCAAGGCCTTCAGAACGACGAAGGCCCCGGCGCCGCAGACCCAGATGTCGCGGGTCGCATCTTCGCCGGCGATCGTCTGGCCCGAGAGCGAGACACGGACGCGGTCCCTGAATGCCAGCTGCAGCCCTGGGGCGACTACGGCAGCGAAGTCCGGCTCGAGGTCGCGGAGCGAGCCGCCGCGCTCATCCGCCGACGTCGGCGGCATCAGGAAGTCGATGGTCACCTTCTCCTGTGCCTCGATCTTCCAGCGCTGGCGGGTCGGGTTTCCGGCGGCGTTGTCGTCCGGGGCGAACCCGGCTCGTCGCAGCCGGTCCGAGATCTCCCGGTACTTGCCGCGGTCGAGGAGTGCGGCTGTCAGGCCGATGTCGAGATCCATCGTGCCAGCGTGTCGTTCGAAGCCCGCCTCACCACTTTCCTGATCGACGAGCAGCGAGGGGACCAAGCCGCCGACCACGACGAGGTCGTCCATGAGGTCGCCCAGCTTGGTGGCGATGTAGAGGCAGGTCGCTCGAACGAGCGCGAGGTGCTCCCCGCGGTAGCCACCTGCCGTCCTGGGTTTCTCAGGCATCGGTTCTCCACTTCAGCAGGTCCTTTCGCAGCTGCTCGGCCGCCTCCTTGGCCCGCTCCGGGTGTTCCTTCAAGTCGAGGTAGACCTGGACGGGGTGGACGCATCGAACGCCATCGTCGGTCGCTCGCCCCCTGAAACACGCCCTCGTCGTTGGGAACGACAAGCCAGGTGTTCGCTCCGGGCTCGGCCTCGCGAAAGCCGAGTTGTTCCAGCAGCGGTGCCTCGGGCTCGCTCGCGAGGTAGATCGTCACGATTCGAAACCCCGCGAAACGGTCGAGGAGCCACGCCGCGGCGAGGCCAGTTGCGGCATACGGCTGACGCTTCTTTGCGAGGACCTCGGTCATGGCGCGGAGCTGCGCCTCAGCGCTGCGCGCCGGGACGTGACCGCGGAGGATACGGTGCTTGGCTGAAACTGTAGCTCTCGGCCCAGGCGTCCAGGAGCAGGTTCGGATCGCGAGCCCGGATCCTCCCGTTCGCCTCTCGGACGATGAGCTCGTCGATCTCGAGCTTGGCGACGATCCGGCTGGTGAAGCCCTCGTCCATCTTCGTCGCCGTCGCGAGCTCTCGTTGGGTCAGCGGCTGGTTCGGGTGCATGAGCAGCCAGCGAGCGATGCGCGAGCTCTTGGGAGCGAAGGCGCTCGCCGGCCGGCCCGGGCCCTTGTACCGATTCGGCTGACCTTCGATCTGCACGCGGAGGCCAGGGGCCACGAGGCGGGCGTTGCCGCTCAGGTCGAGCCAGCCGACATTCGCCTCTTCGCAGCGCTCCCGACCTGCGGGTCCCATGAAGGGCACGGCCACCAGCGGAATCGCGCGCTTGCCGACCTTGGAGGCGTGGTGCAGAGCCTGCCGTGCGGCGTCCGAAACTCGCGCGATGGTGCCCGAGCCCTTCCATTCCACGACGAAGGTGAACCCGCCGAGCTCGATGACTGCGTCGGCGTGAGGTGCCCCGCCCGGCTGACGACGGATCTTCGCGTCATGTCGGCGCGAGGCCGAGTAGCTCCGCCAGCCGTCGCGGGACCAGTTTCAGGGCTTGCGACTCGGTGGGCGCCCGCATACTTGACTAAATACACCTGACTTGATAGGCCTGTCAAGTCGGCATGTTGAGTCAATCCGCGAGCGAAGCACGCTGTCGTTGGGATCGTGAAGCGAACCGGCGGGGGTGAGGGTCACCCTCTCGGTGCCGAGTTCGAACCGCCGTGGAGGAGGCGCAAGTGCTATTGCTGCAACGGGATCACCCGCGCGCGTCGACCGGATGAGTGACTCCATAGGGATTCACGATGACCGAACCATTGCTAACAGGGTGAGTCGTGGTGCAGGCAGTCAGGGCGTCAGGCGCGCAGCGCACAGTGCCCAGGAACACTCCCGCGTCGGCATCCTTCGAAGCAAAGTTCAGCAAAGCGAAGAGGACGAGGAGTCACGGCCTCATGGCTGAGCCGGGTTCTTCGCTGGAGTGGGCTCGTTGGGCACGAACTGCAGGATTCGGAGGATTGCCGCGAATTCTGAAATATCGCGGTGCGCGTATGCGTAGCTGCCCCCGCCCGCGACCGAGATCTTGCGCAGCATTTCTCTTCGAGTAGATCCCGAGCCTTCCAGCCAGCGGAAGGTGATGAATGCGGTTGGCGCATCGGTTGGTGTCGAGAGCGGCATCCCTTGCGCAGCAACTCGAGCCCGGAGCGCCTCATCGTCGAAGTCTAGGAGCTTGGCCTGGAGGATCGCCTGTTCGAGTTCGGAAAGAGCGTCTGCGCCCACCATGGTCTCCGAGCGCGAGATGGGCTTCGATTCGGAATCTCTCAACCGCGCGCCTTCAACGCGACTGGAGCTGCCCTCGGTTCGCGAACGACGCCGATCTGCTGGCTACGGAGTGCAGGCCAGGCGAATCGGGATAGCCGATCGCTCGGTGCGCGGCTCGGGGTGCGTCACTCAGAGCCCAATAGAAACCGACCATCGCGCGCCGCCGAAGACCTCGAAGCCGTCGTTGAAGATCACGTTGCTCCACTCGAACGCCCCGAGATCGAAGGCCGGACCGTACGGTCGCGCGAACCCCTCGAGGTCGGTCGGGACGTCGATCAGTGTCAAACCGGCATCGACGGCCGGACTCGCTTCGTGCAGGTGGTAGTCGCCCGCGCCCGGCGCGAGGAACGTCGCGCCAGGCGTGCCGAGGGCCGAGCTCTCGTCCATTCCGGTCGCGGTGCGCCATGCCTCGAGGTCGATGATGGTGCTTCCGCCGTTCGTGGAGAAGCGGTCGACGACGAGATTGCGGTCGCTGTCGAGCCCCGGCAGGGAATCGGATTCCATGGCGATGCTGCCGCGCGTCGAGTCGTTCAACAGGATGTTGTTGTGCAGCACGGTCCCGGTCGCCGCCTCTCCGGTGTAGAGCGCCCACTGGCCCCCGGCGAGGACGACAACCGTGTTGTTGAGGAGGCGGTTGCCGGTGGACGCGCCGCCGGCGAGGCCCGTCCCGAGCGTGATGCCGTAGCGCGGGAGTCCGAAGAGCAGGTTGTTGCGCACCAGGGCGTTCTGAACACCCCACAGAGAGAGGCCCGAGCCGACCGACCTGCCGGTCAGGTCGACGATGTTGTTTTCGATCAGCGCGCCGACAAAGAGTCCCGTGCCGCCGATCGAGGAGTCGCCGACGAGGTTGATTCCTCCGTCGTGATCGGTCACCCAATTGCGGCGCACGGTCAGATCCGAGCTCTCGTCCAGCGCCAGGATACCTGCCGCGATCCCCGGACCGTCGATGATGTTGCCCTCGACGAGCGCGTCGTCGAGGTAGGCGACGAGGATGCCGCTCTGGCCACTCTGGGTCAGCCGGTTGTTCCGCAACACGACGTTGCTTCCAACCACGGCGCGAATGCCGTAACTGGAGCGCTGGTGCACGCGGAAGCCCTCAATGACGATGTGCGACGCCGCCTCGAGGTTGATGCCCACCCCCGCCGCCGGCCCGTCCGCGGCGATCATCGGCTCTTCTCCTGAGTAGGCCGAGAAAGTGATCGGAGAACCGGAGCTCCCAGAGGTCGTGAGCTCGAAACCGGCGAAGGTCCCGGCGCGCACGCGGACGACGTCCCCCGGGCCGACTTCACCGGCGGCGAACTGCAGCGTCGCCCACGGCGCGCCGATCGACGTTCCGGAATTCGAGTCGTTGCCCGTCGGGGGCGGTGCTACGTAGTAGGTCGTCGCGGTGACGCGCTCGGCCGAGCCGAGGAGCGACACGAGGAAGACGATCGCGAGCGTCAAAGTGCTGGATCGTCTCGACGACGAGGTATGGCGGATCGGTGTCATCGGCTTCCTCGAGAATGCGGGCGCAGGCGCCGAAGTGGCAGATCGTCGACCTCGGACTGTGCCGAGTATACCGCCGCGGATCGTCGCCACCGCTCGATCGAGCGGCGAGAGATGGGTCAAGGGGCTGTGAGGTGGGGCGGCGCTCGCCGCCGCGCGAGCTGGAACGCTCTCAGCCCTCCTTCCACGTCCGTCCATGCGTTGAAGCCGAGCTGCATCGGGAAGCCGTCCCTGATGAGCGTGAGCGGAGTCGTGTTGTTCACCAGCCGCGGATTGCGGGTGCAGCCGTCGAACGCCAGCCTCGAGGCTCGCGTGGTTGACTGTGAGCTCGCTCAGCACGCCGCCTCTGCGGACTATGTCTGGTTGACGTTCTGTCTGGATAAGGGTACATTCTGTACCCGGAGCGCAACAATACGCAAACTGTATTCGATGGACCGTCCTATGCCCAGAGCCAAGACCCGGCCTCACCCGTACGACTTCGACGTGTTCGTGGCGCGGTCGCCGGTTTTCACGTTGGAGGAGCTTGCAGCCGCGCGTGGTGGCTGCCAGGCAGCGTAGCGCTGCAAGGAACCAGCTCAAGCGCTACCTGGCAACAGGGCGCATCAAGCCGATCGCGCGCGAACTCTACGCCTCGGTGCCGCCTGGAATGGACCCGGAGCGTTTCGTGCCCGATCCGTTTCTGGTCGCCGCCGCCGCGCGTCCTGACGGTGTCTTCGCCTATCACAGCGCCCTCGAGCTCCAGGGTGCCGCCCATTCCGTCTGGCACGAGTGCACCCTTCATTGCGATCAGAGAAGGACGGCGCTTCAGGGTGGGCTCCTCTCGAATCCTCTTTCTCGCTACTCCCGCGGCGGTGGTGAGTCGGCGGGCACAGACTGTCGCGACTCGCGAGTTCCCGCGCTCGACTCGACAGCTCGTCGCCACCGGTCCCGAACGCACGCTCGTCGAGGGGCTCCGACAGCCACACCGTGTTGGGGGACTGGACGAACTCGTCGAATCTGTCCGTGGACTGCCGCTCCTCGACTTTCGCCTGCTCGAGCGAGTCCTGGAGATCTACGGCGAGAAGATGCTGTGGGCGGCCGCGGGGTGGTTTGCCGAGAGGTACGCCGAGACCTGGTCGACGCCCGCGGAGTTTCTGGACCAGTGCCGCCGACACCGGCCGCGCCAGAATCAGTACATCGTCCGCGATCTCGGCGGAGGAAGACTCCTCAAAGACTGGCGGCTGATCGTGCCCGCGCACTTGGTCGAGGATGGAGTGACTCGTGCTGCCGACCAGTAGAGACCTTCACGAGTTGGCTGCGGCGAGCGGCTTCGCGGTCGGCTCGCTGGAGAAGGTGATTCGCCTGGCCGAGATGCTCTCGGGCATCGGCGAGCTGGAAGACCTCGCTCGAGCGCTGGCGCTCAAGGGCGGCACTGCGCTCAATCTGTTCTTCGGTCCGCCAAGCCGGCTGTCTGTCGATCTCGATTTCAACTTCGTCGGCGCGGAGAACCGTGAGGAGATGCTCGCCCTGCGGCCCGAGGTCGAGCGCCGCCTGCAGGCACTCGCCCGCAGCCAGGGCTTCGGCGTGCAAGTCTCGGCGGAGTCTCACGGCGGACGCAAGCTCTACCTGGCCTACACTCGCCTCGCTGACGGGCAACCTGACCGCATCGAGGTCGACGTCAACTATCTTCACCGGGTCTGCCTGCTGCCCTCCGAACGGCGGAGGATGTGGCACCCGGACGGTGAGGGGCCGTCGGCGACGTTGATGTCATGGCCGGAAATCGCCGCCGGGAAGTTGGTCGCGTTTCTGGATCGCGCAGCACCGCGCGATGCGTGGGACGTGCACGCGCCTGGTGTCCCACGCGCCGCAGCCCTGGCCGCCGCCGGATCTTCGCGGTCTCTTCGTCGCGCTCGCCGGCCCGCTGCCGAGACCGCTTCACGAATACGGCAGGCAGAGTCTGGATCGAATTCGCGATTCCGACGTCTCGAGGCTGCTTTGGCCGATGCTCATCGGCGGCGAGCGGCCGAGTGCGGCTTCGCTGCGCGACGAATCGTGGTCCGTACTGGCGCCGTTGCTCGAGCTTTCTCCGCGCCGAGATCGAGTTCTGCGATCGCCTGCAGGCGGGAGAGCTTCGTCCGGAGCTGTTGACCTTCGACGACCCCGAGATCCTCGACCGCGTTCGCCGCCATCCGGCGCTACTCTGGAAGGCAGAGAACGCTCGCGCTCATTCGCGCCGAGGCCGACGCCAGTGAATCGACCTCTCACCTGGCGCGCCGCAAGATAAGCGAACGCGAAGCCAGACGCGCCGCAATGCGACGAAGCCTCTTCGATCATCCAAGCAGAAGTTAGAACCTGGTAGCCCATACGGTGGCGAGTTCGAACCCAGTATGGGATTCGAACCGCATTTACGCCTGGCTCCATGAAGTCGCGGCGTTGAGGCAAGCGGCTTGAGAATCAGTAACTTCGAGCCCTTCGCTTCAGTCGTCGCACGCTCCACCGCGCCGAGTCAGTTTTTCGGCGTGGCAGGGGCTGTCCCTCTCCGGCGACCGCCAAATCGTGGCGGAGTGGAGGGGCCGCATGGCCTGGAAGCCCGCAAACCCGCAGCTCGAGTTGGTCCTTCCCGCAGGCTCGGCGTCACAGTTTCATCCAACAGTTGTTGAGAAGCCGACCCGCCCGGCGCGCCGCTCCGGCAGCCTGATCCGGCAGGCGCTCTACCTCGACCAGGAGGACGCCTACGCCGCCGGCGAGGTCGGTTTCCTGGCCCGGGCGCTGGTCCAGGCGACCCTGCCGCACAGCGACCCGAAGGCCAACGAGTTCGTCCGGCGGAACGGGCACTTCACCCTCTCGATCCTGGCGCCGACGGACGTCGGGCTCCCGTTTGGCCGGTACCCTCGTCTGGTCCTGGCCTACCTGACGACGGAAGCGGTGCGGCGCAAGAGCCCCGACATCGAGCTCGGCAGCCACTTCTCCCACTTCTGCGCCGCCCTCGGCATCCCGCCGACCACGGGGCCTCGCGGGTCGCTGCCGATGCTCCGGGAGCAGCTCCAGCGGCTCTTCGCCTCGACCTTCCAGTGCATCTTCCACGACGAGAGCCAGGGCCGGCACGCCGGCGACGGCTTCCTGATCGCCGAGAAGCGGGAGCTCTGGTGGGACCCCCGTCCCGGGAAGGGTGAGGCAGCCTGGGGCTCGCACGTCCTGCTCTCGGACCGCTTCTTCCGGGAGGCGACCGAGGCGCCGGTCCCGCTCGACCTGCGGGTCCTGCGCGCCCTCCGGTCGCCGTTCGAGATCGACATCTACGTCTGGCTGACCTGGCGCTTCTTCCGGCTCCGGCGGCCGGTCACGATCCCCTGGGCCTCGCTGGCGCTCCAGTTCGGATCCAGGTACACGAACCCGCGGCACTTCAAGAAGCGGTTCCTCGGCTACCTGCGGAGCGTCATCGACTACTACCCGGAGGTCCGTGTCGGTTGCGGAAACAAGGGTCTCCTCCTCGAGCCGTCAGCGACTCACGTGGCGCCGCGACGTGCACCGATGAAACTGTGACGCTCGCCCTTCAGAGTCGCCGGGGAGACTCAGCCGCGGAGGAGGCGAAGCGAGTTGGCGACCACGAGCAGGGCGGCGCCCATGTCGGCGGCGATCGCAGCCCAGAGCGATGCCGCTCCGAGGAACGTGAGGGCGACGAAGATCGCCTTCACGGCGAGTGAGAAGGTGATGTTCTGGCGGATCACCCTCAGCGTTTGTCGGGAGTGCCGAATCAACCAGGGGAGACGCGACAGGTCGTCGGAGAGCAGCGCGACGTCAGCAGTCTCGATGGCGGCGTCGGAGCCCGCTCCGCCCATCGCGATGCCGAGACTCGCACTGGCCAGGGCGGGTGCATCGTTGATCCCGTCGCCGACCATCGCCACACGTTGGTAGCGTTGGACGAGGCTCTGGATCGCCGTGACCTTCTCGTCGGGAAGGAGCTCGGCCCGGATCTCCGAGACCCCCGTCTCGCGGCCGATCGCCTCGGCGGTGCCGCGGTTGTCACCGGTCAGCATTACGGTCGTCTCGATACCTAGACGATGGAGCTCCTGGAGGGTTTCGCGGGCGTTCGACCGCACGCCGTCGGCCACCGCGACGAGGCCGCAGACATGGGTCTCGTTGCCGATGACTACGGCGGTCTGGCCCGCCTGCGACATGGCCTCGAGCCGCTCGTGGACGTCGGGAGTCTCCTGGCCGCGCTCCTCGAGGTAGCGATGCGAGCCGACCCAGAACGTGCGCCCACCGACCGTGCCTGCGGCCCCTTTGCCTTCGAAGGCCTGGAAGTCCTCCGCGGGCGGTGCGGAAACACCCTTCTCCGCGGCGTAGTTGCGAATGGCCGCGGCGATCGGGTGCTCGCTCCGTGCCTCGAGCGCGACGAGGCGCTCGAGAAGCTCGCGCGCGTCGTGACCGGAAAGCGGCACGACCTCCAGCACGCGCGGCCTGCCGTGGGTAAGCGTTCCGGTCTTATCGAAGGCGAAAGCGCGGATACTTGCCGGAGCTTCGAGGAAGGCCCCGCCCTTGACCAGCACGCCGTGGCGCGCGGCGGCTGCGAGCCCCGCGACGACGGCGACGGGCGTCGAGACGACCAGGGCGCACGGGCACCCGATGACCAGGAGCACGAGTGCCCGATAGCCCCAATCGCCCCAGCTCGCGCCGGCGAGGAGCGGCGGCAGCAGCGCGACGAGGAGGGCCGTCACGAACACCAACGGCGTGTAGATCGCGGCGAACCGATCGACCCAACGCTCGGAAGGCGACCGACGCGCCTGAGCCTCTTCGACCAGGCGCAGGATCTTGGCCAGCATCGTCGCTTCAGCCGCGGCCGTCGTTTCGACCTCGAGCGCTCCCGCGCCGTTGATGGTGCCAGCGAACACGTCGTCCCCGGGTTGCTTCTCGACCGGTCGGCTCTCGCCCGTGATCGGCGCCTGGTTCAGCGTCGAGCGTCCGGCGAGCACCCGCCCGTCGAGCGGGATGCGTTCGCCCGGCCTGACGGCGACGCGCGATCCGACCGGGACTTCCGAAGGGTGAACCTCGCGCTCTCCTTCAGGCGCCACGAGGCGGGCGGTGGGGGGCGCAAGATCGAGGAGCTTGGCAATCGCCCGGCGCGCGCGCCCGACGCTCCAGGCTTCGAGCGCGAGCGAGAATGCGAAAAGGAAGGCCACGGTCGCCGCCTCGAACCACTCGCCGATCACGATGGCGCCGCAGACGGCGATCGTCATCAGCAGGTTCATGTCGGGCCGGAACCGCCGAAGGGCCAGCCATGCCTTGGGTGCCACGGTGACGAGCCCGGCGAGCACGGCAACGGCATAGACCAGTCGGGCGGCCGGCGGGACCGCGTGCCCGCCGCCCATGCCCTCACGCCCCAGCGCCGCACCGAAGCCGCCCGCCAGGACGGCGTGAAGCAGGAATCCGGCGACGGTCGCGGAACCGGAGACGACGGTCGCGATGAGGCGCCGTCTCCGCAGGCGGTCGTTGCTGCCGTCGTCGCCTTCGGCTCGCCAGGGCTCGGCCGCGAGCCCCGCCTTTCGGACCGCGGTGACGATCGCCGAGTCGGGCACGGACTTCATGTCCGCGTCGACGGTCATCCTGCCGCGCAGGAGATCGAAGCCGAGCTTCGCTTCGCCGCCGACGACAGGACCGACCTCCCGGCGAAGCGTCGCGATCTCTTCGGCGCAGTCCATGCCGGCGACCCGAAACGCACGCGCCCTCTCAGAGGCCATCCTCGTTCTCCTCCCCGGTGCGGATGCGAAGGACACGCTCGACACCCAAAACGAAGATCTTGCCGTCGCCGGGTCGACCCGTGCGCGCGGCGGAGGCGATCGCGTCGACGATGGGCGCCACCATGGCGTCCGGCACCACAATCTCGATCTTCGTCTTGAGTGCGAAGGCGTGGCCGGCTTCCTGTACGGTTTCGCGCGCCCCCTCCGCCCGGGATCGGCCCCAGCCCCGAACCTCGGAGAGAGTGACGCCTGGAATCTCGAGGTTCTCGAGGCGATGCAGGATCTCTTCCACCATGAACGGCTGCACGATTGCCTTGATCTCTTTCATCGTGACCTCCTAGATCTCGACTTCGGCGGCCCGGGCCGCGAAGAACCGGTAGAGCACCGGCAGGACGAACAGGGTGAGCAGCGTCGACGTGACGAGACCGCCGATCACCACCGTGGCGAGCGGCCGCTGGACTTCTGCGCCAGCGCTCGACGACACCGCCATCGGCAGGAAGCCGAGGCCGGCGACGAAAGGAGCGAGGACCATCGCCCGCATCTTCTCCGTGGCGCCCTTGAGCAGGGCGTCCTCGAGCGTCATGCCCATCTGGCGTAGTTTCTCGACGTGGGAGACGAGTACGAGTCCGTTCATCGTCGCGACGCCGACGAGAGCGATGAAGCCGACGCCCGCAGAGATCGAGAACGGATAACCGCGCAACGCGAGCGCGACCACGCCTCCCGTTGCCGCGATCGGCACGTTGAGGAAGATGAGCGTGCCGAGCCGGGCCGAGCCGAAGGTTGTGTAGAGCAGCAGGAACACGATTAGAAGAGCGAGCGGCAGCAGCACCGCCAGCCGGGCCGAGGCCTCGCGGAGATTCTCGAACTGCCCCCCCCACTCGATGGTCCATCCCGTCGGCAGCTTGACCCCGGCCTCGACGGCTCGCTGGGCGTCGGCGACAAACGTCGCGAGGTCTCTTCCCCGGACGTTGAGCTCGACGTTGATCCGGCGGCTGATGCGGTCGCGACTGATCTGCGCCGGTCCGTCCTCGACGGTGACCGTTGCGAGCTGAGAGAGGGGCAGGAGGCGCGGCGGACCGCCGGCCACTCCCGGCGCCGCAACGCGGAGATCCGCAATGCGCTCCAGGCCGCGCCTCACGGACGGATCGAAGCGCACCTGGATGTCGAAACGCTTCTGGCCTTCGATGACCGTGCCGACCGTCCGCCCCCCGATCGCTTCGATCACCTCCAGGACGTCGTCCGCGTTGACCCCGTAGCGTGCGATGGCATCCCGATCGATGCGCACCCGTAGCATGGGTAGCCCCTGGGTCTGCTCGGCCTTCACGTCCG
Organism: Thermoanaerobaculia bacterium; assembly: GCA_963788175.1. Taxonomy (GTDB): domain Bacteria; phylum Acidobacteriota; class Thermoanaerobaculia; order Multivoradales; family JAGPDF01; genus JAGPDF01. Next base: position 12,706 of record CAWBFZ010000007.1, on the reverse strand, counting down.
CAGCGCCTGGGACGCGGGAGAGGACACGTACGATCTCGTCGGCCTTCGACTTGAGAAGCGTGAGGTCGTCGCCGTACAGGTGCACGGCAACGTCGGAGCGGACCCCGGAAATGAGCTCCGAGACCCGCAGCTCGATCGGCTGCGAGAAGCTGAAGACGGCGCCCGGGACCTTCGCCCGCAAGGCCTCGTCGAGTGCCGCGACAAGAGACTCGCGGTCGGGGAAGCGCTCGTGGTCGCCCGGTTTGAGGGTGATGTAGGTGTCGCTGACTTCGACCCCCATCGGATCCGTGGCGATTTCGGGGCGACCGGTCCGCGAGACGATCGTCGTGACCTCCGGGAATTCGGCCCGAACCACCTTCTCGACCTCGGTGCTGATCCGATTCGATTCCTCGAGCGAGATGCTGGGCAGTCGCCAGATCTGTAGAGCGATCGTGCCTTCGTCCAGGCGGGGAATGAACTCGCCCCCGAGGAACGGTGTGATCGCCAGGGCCACGACGAGTAAGGTCACGGCAGCCGCTACCGTCCAGCCCCTGCGCGAAAGCGCCCGAAGGAGCGCGCCCGGATAGACCTTGTGGAGCCACCGGAAGAGGAGCGGCTCTTTCTCGGAGACCTTCTTGAGGAAGAACGACGACAGGACCGGCACCAGGGTCAGGGCACAGGCGAGGGAGAAGCCGAGAACGAAGATGAGCGCCGTCGCCATCGGGCGGAACATCTTTCCCTCAATGCCGCGCAAACCCAGGATCGGCAGGAAAACGATGGCGATGATCCCGACGGCGAAAACCACCGGGCGGGAGACTTCGTGGGCGGCGGCCCGCACCTTTTCGAGCAGCGACTCGGCTTCGTGACGTCGTTCGTGGAGGCGCCGGAGCACGTTCTCGATCAGGATCACCGATCCGTCGACCACGAGCCCGAAGTCGATCGAGCCTAGGCTCATCAGGTTGGCAGAGATCCCGTACCAGCGCATCAGGATGAAGGCGCCCAGAAGCGAAAGCGGGATCGAGATGGCGGCGATCAGGCCGGCGCGGAAGCTCCCGAGAAGGAGCAGGAGAACGAGCACCACGAGCAGCCCACCCTCGGCCAGGTTGGTGGCGACAGTGCGGATCGTACGGTGGACGAGCTCCGTGCGATCGTAGAAGGTGTCGATCGTGACGCCCGCGGGGAGCGTCTTGCGAACCTCTTCGATCTTGGCCTTGACCCCCTCGGTGACGGCACGCGAGTTCTCGCCCATCAACATCATGACGACACCCACCACCGCCTCGCCGCGTCCGTCCCGCGTCACCGCGCCCTGGCGAATCATGGGCGCGAATTCGAGCTTGGCAACATCGCGCACATAGACCGGCGTTCCGCGCTCGTCGTGCGACAGCACGACCTCACCGAGGTCTTCGAGGCGCTCGACCAGCCCTTCGCCACGGACGACGTACTGCTCGCCCCGGTGCTCGATGTAGCCGCCGCCAACGTTGCGGTTGTTGGCGCCGAGGGCGCGGGAGACATCCCCGACCGAGAGTCCATAGGCGACGAGCCGGTCGGGGTCGAGGGTCACTTGGTAGGTTTTGAGCTCCCCACCAAAGGAGTTGACCTCGACCACGCCGGGCACTGATCGGAGCTGGTAGTTGACGACCCAGTCGAGCAGCGTGCGCAGCTCCATCGGCGTGTAGCACTCGGGTCGATCCGGTGCCCCGGCTGCGCACGCGGGCTCGCCGCGCACCTCGAACTGGTAGATCTCGCCGAGGCCGGTCGAGATCGGCCCCATCTCGGGCTCGCCGTACCCTTCCGGGATCGCCTCACGCGCCTCGGTCAGCCGCTCGCCGATGAGCTGCCGAGCCCAGAAGATGTCGGCGTCCTCCTCGAAGACGACGGTTACCGCGGAGAGGCCGAAGCGCGAGATCGAGCGAATCTCCTCGACCTTCGGCAGGCCGCTCATCGCGGTCTCTACAGGAAAGGTGACGAACTTCTCGACCTCTTCGGGAGCCAGCCCGGGACTGTTGGTGAGAACTTGAACCTGGACGTTCGTTACATCCGGGACGGCGTCGATGGGCAGGTCGACGAGGGCGTAGATCCCGCCCAGGGCGACCAGCAGCCAGAGGACGATGACGAGAAAGCGGTTGTCGAGCGAGAAATCGACGATTCGGCGAATCATGACCGCGTCACTCCTCGCCGCCGAGGCTCTCTTTCGAGGCCTCGGACTTCAACACGAACGTGCCTGAAACTGCCACGGACTCGCCGGCGGAGAGCCCGTCGAGAACCTCGACGAAGCCGTCGCCCTTCCTTCCGGTGCGGACCTTCCGCGTCTCGAATCTTCCGTCCCCGAGAGCGACGTAGGCGACGAACTGATCGCCGTCGCGTTGCAGGGCAGTTTCGGGCACGGCCAACACGGACACCGACTCCGCCTCGCCGTCGGCAGCATGTGGGTCCGAGATCCGGACGCGGGCGAACATTCCGGGACGCAATCGTCCTTCCGGATTCGGCACCTCGATGCGTGCTCTGGCTGTCCGGCTCTCGGTCTCGACGCGGCTGCCGAGGTAGACGAGCTTCCCTTCGAAGGCGCTTCCAGGGAATGCCTCGACATGCAACTCGACGTCGTCTCCCAGATGGACGCGCGCGAGGTCGCGCTCGAAGACGTCGATCCAGACCCACACTCGCGACAGGTCCGCGACCTGAAAGAGCGGTGCCTGGGGCTCGACCATCTCCCCCAGTGTGGCGTGGCGCTCGACGACCGTGCCCGCGAACGGCGCCCGGACCTCGTAAACCGAAGCTCGCGGCTGGTCGTACCCGAGGGTTCGTACCTGATTGTCCGAGAGTCCGAGAAGATGGAGGTGCTCCTCGGCGCCACGCAACGCCGCGTCCGCCTCGCGTGCCGCGGCCTGGGCGGACAGCATCTCCTGCTGCGAGGAGACGCGATCGGCGAACAGACTCTGTTCGCGCTCGAAGGTCTCCCGCGCCAGCTCCGCTCGTGCCCGCGCCTGGAGGTAGTCGCCGATCGCCTTGCCAAGCTCGATCGAATCGACGCGCGCGAGAACCTGCCCCGACCGCACGTGGTCACCAACCTCGGCGAGGGTGGCTTCCACGCGGCCGCCGACGCGAGGGCTCACATGTGCGAATCGGCGCTGGTCGAAGTCGACGGCGCCGGTCGTCTCGATCTCGGTGCGAAGGGCGCGGACCTCGGCTGTACCCAGGGAGATTCCTGCGCTGACCACGGCCTCCGGCGAAAGGTGAATAGTCCCCTCGGTTTCTCCGACCGGGCTTTCTTCCGCGGAGGTCTCAGGATTGGGCGCAGGGTCGCGGTCACAGGCGGCGAGGCCCACTGCCAGAAAGGCAATGGCGAAGGTACGAACGAAAGGGATCATCGGGAGGTCTCCGGAGGAGTCGAAGGGGTCGAATCGGGGGCCAGCGCGGGGAGCTGCGTGTCTCCGATGGCGAGGTCCAGGGTGATCTTCGCCAGCCAAGCATCGGCGGCGGCCTCGATCAGCTCACGCCGGCTGGCGACGAATTCGCGCCGAAACACCAGAACTTCGCTGGCGCGGAGCTTGCCGCTGGCGAACGACTTCTGGACCAGCTCGAGGTTCTCATCGAGCGTTCCGGCGACGGTCTCACGGAAGACCGCGAGCGCGCGCGTCGTGGCTTGGTAACGGCTCGCCGCAGTCGCGACCTCGCTGCGCAGAGCGAGAGTCGCCAACGCCAAGTCGGCAGCCGCGCTCTCCTGGTTGGCACGCGCCGTAGCGATCCCCCCCTGGTTGCGGTTGAAGAGCGGGATGGAGAGACCTGCCAGGACGGTGTCGAGGTCTTCCCGGTCGGCCTCCCTGCCCGTTGCCACACCGAGCACCAGGTTCGGAGCGGCGAGCGATTGCTCCAGTCGCAGGCGAGCAGCGGCCGCCTCGATCTCGTTGTTCAGTGCCGCCAGGTCCTGCCGCTGGTCCAGTGCCCGCGCCTCGAGAGCCGGCAGTGGCGCCGCGCTCGGCCACGAATCTGGAAGCTCACCCTCCAAGCGCGGCAGGTCGGCCGGTGAGAGTCCGATCCGCTCGGCAACCGTCGCCCGCGCGGCGGTCTCCGCCGCGATGGCAAGCTCGACCTGCCGTTGGGCGCGGCCTTCCGCGGCGCGCTCCAGGTTGAGGTCGAGGAGCGTCCCGGCGCCGGCGTCCAGTCGTCGCTGCTCGAACTCGGCCAGGCTGCGAACGATCTCCTGCTCGAATCTCGCCAGTTCTCCGAGCTCGCGAGCCTGGAGAGCGAGAACGAAGGCCTCACCGACGCTCGCCGTGAGCTCCTGGCGCGCCCTCGAGACGCGTAGGCGCATCGCGTCGAGAGAACCCGACGCGGCGGCGATGCGCTTGCCGCGTTGGCCGGCGATCTCGACTTCCTGCGAGATCCCGACCTCACGATCTTGAGTCTGCTCCTGACCGTCGTCGCGCCGTGCCTGCGAGGCCTCGATCACAGGGTTGAAGGGAAAGACGCGCGACCCCAGGAGCTCGGCCTCCGCTCGGCGGAGCGCCGCGGACTGGGACTGAACCTGTGGGCTGCGCTCCAACGCGAGCGCGATCGCCCGGTCGAAGGTCAGGCCGGTTGGGGCGGGATCTGCCGCAGCAGGCTGAGCCCCGGCATTCGGGCTCGCCAGGAGGCAAGCGAGCAGCAGGCTGACGTCGAGCCGGCGCAGACGCCGCCCCGAGGGAGATGAGTAGGACAAGTTGTGCTCTCCGATGATGGCCAGACGCGCGACCGAGGCGCGCTCCGGCCCGACCGGCAAGACGCGAGGATGCGGCGCGCAGCGCCGCGACCGGTCGAGATCGACCCTCGCGCTTGCGGAACTACGGTCGGAGAGCTAGGTGCGAGGAGGGCGTTCGGGCGTGGAAAGCGTGAACGAGACCGGCTCCGCGAACGGCGGAGGCGCCGTGATCCGAGCGGTCTGGACGTGCTGGAGATTCCCGACGGGACTTAGCACGGCGGATGCCGAGGGGCAGCAGTGGCAAAGGTGAAACGCCCCGCTGCAGCCGTGCTCCCGACCTGGAGGCTGGTGACCGTCCGAGGTGCCGCCGGCATGCGCCGTGTGCCCTTGAGCGACGAGATGCACCACGTTCTCGAGGGCTTCGCCCGCGCCCGGCAGGACGACGACGAGCGCCAGGACGGCTGCGATGCGGCGGACCCAATTCACCGGGAGACTGTATCGCAGGGGCCGTGCTGCCCGCTAGCGAGGTGATAACTCTCGCTCAGCCAAGGCTGTGGATATCTCGAAGTTCTCCAGATGAAACGGTGACGCCCCCACCGATGAAACTGTGACGCCGACAGGCCCGCCACCGATGAATCGGTGACGCCGGGCCGATGATTCGGTGACGCGACCTGGGTGCAAGTCCTTCACTCGCCAGCACCTGCGCCGCCCCCCTGTAGTTCCCTGTAGATACTCCTCTAGTTCTCCTCGTAGCAGCGCCACGGCGGCTGCGGAAAACGGCAGATCCGGGCTCCGCGAGACCAGAGATCCGATTGACGCTGCGCTCTTCCCCTCAACGCACGACCAGTCTCATCGGCCGCTCCGGGGCGTCAAGGCCGAGCCCTCCGGGTGGCCTGCGGCCAGCCTTGACGCTTCCTCGCGGCCCGACTGGGTCGTCAGGTGCGTTGAGGGGAAGCCCTCAGGGTTCTCGGAATCCACCGAGAACGGCACCGAGAGGAGCTCGGCAATGTCGAAGGTCTACGAAGTGATCACCAGCCAGATCGTGGAGCAGTTGGAGCAGGGAGTGGTTCCGTGGGCGCGGCCCTGGAAGGTGGATGGTCTGGCGCCGTCGAACCTGCTGTCGCGCCGTCCGTACCGGGGAATCAACGTCTTTCTCCTCGGCTTCCGCGCGGCGTCGACTCCCTGGTGGCTGACCTTCCGCCAGGCTAAGGCGCTGGGCGGGGCCATCCGCGCCGGCGAGCGTTCGACGCCCGTGATCTTCTGGCGCTGGGTCGACCGGAGCGGGCGCGAGTCCGCAGCGAAGAACGCCAACGAGGGGAGTCCGTGCACCGCGCAGCGAACGGCTCCCCGTTCTCCGCTACTACTCGGTGTTCAACCTCGACCAGACCGAAGGGATCGATCCGTCGAAGATCCCGGCTGCCGACGCCGTGGCGGTCGCCCCGGTGCCGACGGCCGAAGAGATCGTCGCCGGCTTCCCGGAACCGCCCACGATCGAGCACCGAGCGCAGCCGCGTGCCTTCTATCGCCCCGCGACGGACAGCGTGACGATGCCGCCGCGCAGCGCGTTCGGTCGCGCCGAGGGCTACTACTCGACGCTCTTCCACGAGCTCACCCACGCGACCGGTCACTCCAAGCGATTGGCCCGGCCCGGCTTCGACAAGAACCACGCGGCGCCGTTCGGCTCCGAGCCGTACGCTCGCGAAGAGCTGGTGGCCGAGCTCGGTGCCGCGTTCCTTTGCGGGGAGGCCGGCCTCGAGCCCGACATCCCGAACTCGGCCGCGTACATCGACCACTGGCGCCAGAACCTCTCGCGCGACTCGCGGCTGGTGATCACCGCCGCACAGCAGGCGCAGCGCGCGGCGGACTACATCCTCGGTCGCGCGACGAAGGCGCTCGAGGAGTCAGCGGCTCAATCGGAGGAGCCAGCCGGAGACGAGCAGGCCGCTTGACGCGGCCCGGGGCCGCCCGGTAGCGTCCGCGTGTCAACATATGTTGACATGGACGCCACAACGGGAGGTCCCATGCTGAACAAGGTGCAGCTCATCGGTCACGTCGGGCAGGACCCGGAGATTCGCGAGACGCCGCAAGGCACGAAGGTCGCCGACCTTCGTCTGGCCACGTCCCGCTACTGGCGCGACGGCGAAGGGAATCGCCAGGAGGAGACCGAGTGGCACCGCGTCGTCTTCTGGGGCAAGACCGCCGAGAACGTCGCCACGGTGCTCGCCAAGGGGCGGCTGGTCTACGTCGAAGGACGAATCCAGACGCGCTCCTGGGAAGACGAGACCGGCAAACACTTTCGCACCGAGGTGATCGCGGAGACCTGGCAGGCACTGACCCGTGGCGCCGCTTCGGAGGAGGCCGCGGCGTAGAGGCCATTCAGGGCGGGAGACGACCTCCTGCCCTCTACGACTCTCCTCCGCAATCCCCACTCCATCCCGACCGCAGAGCCGGGAGAACTCTCGCCAGGAGGCGCAATGTGCGACAACGATCGAAGCTGTCCAACCACCACCGAGCTCGGGCCGTCGTCCGAGTTCTTCTCGTTCTCCTCGCCCTGCCGATCGTCCTCTTCGCTGCGATCGCGGGCGGGGCACTCTCGGCCACGCGAGTTCGGCCGCGGTTCTGAAGTGCAGGCCCTCGATGCCCGATCGTGGAGGATGCCCTTTGCCACGGCCGAGCGCATCTACCGTTGTCTGGGAGGGGGTCGGCCGGCGCGTGCGGGCGACGTATTCCAGCGGCGGGAGGAGGTGAGTCGTTCCACGATCCGTAGGTGGCAGCGGTCGGGATGGGTCGTCCTACGCGATCGCACCGTTCTCACCGCGAAGGGCTGTGCTGCCCTTCCGATCCACCAGGAGGTCGTGGAGTTCGCTCGACGCTCGGGTCGCAGCACGCTCTTCCTGTAGGTCCGCACCGTGCCACCCATTCCGACCCTGAGCTGCTCCGGCGTATCTGCCTGCTCCTCGTTGCGTCCGCTCCCGGAGCTTCAGCGGCTCTCCGACTGCTGGTTAGGAGCCAGCCATGTTTCCCGGCCCGGGAAACGCCGCCGCCGCGTCCGCGGCCGTCGGGTTTCCTTCGGGCGGGAAACGGCTGGCAGCTGCTCGCTTGGGCTCGCAGGTCGATTCGGCGGCCAGGAGTTGCAAGTTTGCAACTCCACGGCGAGCACCCTCAGCTGGGGGCCGCGGTGAGCCGTCGTGGGCGCCCGCGCAAGGACCCGGCGCGGGCTCGCGTCGTCAAGAACGGCGCGCACTTCACCCCCGCCGAGGACGGCCGGCTGCGCGAGCGTGCCCGCATCCTCGGAATTACGGTCGCCGAGCTCCTGCGCGAATCATCGCTCGGCCGACCGCTTCCCCGGCGCCACCAGCCCGACCCGATCGCTTCGGATCAGTGGGTCGAGCTCGGGCGGCTCGCCGCGAACCTGAATCAGCTCCAGCGAGCGATCAACCGAGGGCAGGCCGAGGACGTGCCGGTCGCGCTCGTGGAGGAGCTCCGCTGCCTGCTCCACGAGGTCCGCCAGGCGCTCGTCGGCAAGGCGGGCGCCGCGTGATCCAGAGCATCCACAAGGGGAAGGGCTTTCGCGGCGTCCTCAACTACGTCTTCGGCCGCGCGAAGTCGCCCGAGCTGGTCGGCGGCAACATGTACGGCGAGGACCCGCGGGCGCTCGCGCAGGAGTTCGGCGAGTGGCGGGAGTTGCGGCCAGGCCTGACTCGGGCCGTCTTCCACTCCTCCCTGTCGCTCCCCCACGGACCGAGCGGGCGCGAGGAGCTCACCGACGCGCAGTGGCGCGACGTCGCCGAGCGCTACCTGGAGCACCTCGGCTACGGGCGCTCGCCGTTCGTGGTCGTGCGGCATCGCGACACCGAGCACGATCATGTCCACATCGTCGCGGCGCGCATCGGCGCCGACGGCCGCGCCGTCTCCGACTCGCACGACTACCGGCGGGGCGAGGAGGTCCTACGGGCGCTCGAACGCGACTACGGGCTCACCCAGGTCAAGTCAGCGCACGAGGTCGACAAGTCCGCCCTGCGAACGGGCGAGATTCGACAGATCGAGCGGACGGGGGAGGTGAGCAAGCGGCTCCGGCTCCAGGATCTCCTCGACCGCTCCGCCGCCGACCGGCCGTCGATGAGCGTCTTCCTCGAACGGTTGCGCGAAGCGGGAGTCGAAGCGGTGCCGCGGGTCGCGACCACGGGACACGTCTCGGGCATCTCGTACGGGCTCGAGGGGGCGAGCTTCCGCGGCTCGGCCCTCGGCCGCTCGTACTCCTGGCGAGGGCTCCAGGAGCGCCTCGGCGTCGACTACCAGCCGGAGCGCGACCTCACGGCGGTCCGAGCGGCCGCCGCGGCTCGGCCGGATCGTGGCGCCGGTCGCGCGGCCTCGCCTTGGTCTCCGGCGAGCCTCGACGCACTGCGGAAGGAGCTCGGCGCACTCCCGAGCGCCGCGCGGCGCGGCGTCATGTCGGGCGCCACGGCCGGACTCGCCCGTAGCGGCGCCGGGGCGCTCGACGGCCCGGCCGACGCCGTCCGCGTGGCCTACGCTCTTCGCTCCCCTCGTTCGGCGCTTCGCCTCGCCGTGCGCCGGACGCCCGGACTGGGCGCCGTGGCGCCGATTCTCGACATCACCGCGGCGGCGCGCTCGCCTCTCGGACTGCTCTTCTATGGCGCGCGCCTCGCGACGGCTGCCGGTCGGCTGGCGCTGCCCGCGCTCGCCCGGAGCGTCGCTCCGAGCCCGTTGTCGCGGAGCGTCGCCGCGGCCTACGTCCGCGCGGCAGCGACGGACGCGCCCTCGATGAGCGTGCTCCTCGAGCGCCTCGAGTCCGCCGGCGTCCGGCCGCTCCCACTGCTCGGTCGCAATGGCGAGGTGCGCGCGATCGTCTATCGCCTGGGCGACGAGGTGATCCCCGGCCAGGCGCTCGGACCGTCCTTCACCTGGACCGGCCTGCAACGGCGACTCGGAGTGAGCTATGAGCCGAAGAGAGACCTTCCTCGAATCCGCGAGAGCCGTGAACGATCAAGCACTGAACGCGATCCCCGCTCCGGCGCGAGCAGCACGACGAGCGGCGACCTGGCCGCGATCCTGGGCGCCGTGACGGAGACGAACCGAAGGCTGGAGGCGGTCGAGCGAGCCGTTCAGGCGGCGCCGCTGGCGAGGCGCGATCCCACGACCTCGACGCCGGCGAGGGAGCGCGCGGCGGGGATCGCCGTGTGGACTCTCGCCGCGTCCCTGATCACGCTCGTGGGGATCACGCTGCTCAAACCCGACTGGGCGCTCCGGCCCCGGCAGCGGGCCGAGCTGCTGCTGGGCGAGAGGCTCTACCAGCGTCTGCAGCACATGGAGGAGCCGGAACGGCTCGAAGTGCTGAAGTCGCTCTGGGCGGATCCGCCACCGACGAGCGACTAGCCGCGGCCGAGCTCCGTGCGGCCCTCCGGCGAACCGGGACGCCGGAGCTCGCGACGTATCACCAGCATCGCGCCTACTCCGCCAGTCTCGAGCGCGCGGACTCGGCTTGGGCGACCGCGGCCCTCCGGCGGGGCGTCGAGCCGCATGTCGTGCTGCGCGAGGTGGCGGAGCGGGGAGCCAAGGCGGCGGCTCCGAAGGAAGCCGCGCTCGCCCACGGAACGCGCGTCGTGGCGCGCGCGCTTGCGACGGTGCAGCCAGGGCGCGCCGTCGAGAAGACGGTCTCGATGACCGTGCAGGCGCTCGCCACTGCGGTCAAGGTGCCGCTCGCGGTGGTGAAGGCACTCCTGATCATCCGCACCATCGCGCGGGAGCTGTCGCAGGACCGGGGCCGATGATTCGGCTCAAGACGAGGGCGCCTCTGGTCGCGGTCGGTGTCTTCCTCCGACTACGTCGTCCCGCAGGCCGTGGGTCTCCGGATCAACACCTGACGAGCATGCCCGGGGCCGGACCGATCGGTCGGTGGAGCGCACGGCCGGGCGCGCGCGCGGCCGTCTGTCTGCCGGCGGCCGTTTCGAGGTTCGGGATGGAGCGCCACTACCTCGGCGCCGGATCCTGCCCCGACGGCGCGGAACCGGTGGTGAAGATGATCGCGGCGGTCGGGGGCGACGTCGTCGAGGTGACGGCGGCGGCGGTCCTCGTCAACGCCATCGCCCTCCGAACAGCCGCCCGCTCGACCGCGATCGCGGAGGGCGCGCCGGCGCCATACCTGCGAGGTCCCCAGCGTCTCGAGGCGGGGGAGGTCTGGCTCCATTCACCCTACGAGGAGCGGAGCTGGGACAGCCGCTACTTCGGTCCCGTGCGAGTCGAATGCGTCACGACGCTCGTCGAGCCGGTGCTGACCTTCCGATGAGCGCCCAGCCGCCCTATCGGCATTCGTCCAACGGCGAGCTCACGGCCAAGGGCGTCGTCGTTCGCGGCCTCGCGGCGGTGATCGGTGTCGGCGTGCTCGTCGCCTGGGCGGTGACGCAGCACGCAGCGCTGCGGCTCGGGTTCCACCCGTCGCTCGGGCGACCGTGGCTTCCCGCGCTCCCCGGTCGGGAGGGAGCTGTTGAACCTCGTGGTGTGGGCGCTGTGGGGTGCGGCGCTGCTGCTCCTCGTTCCGAAGCGCACGCGGTTGCTCTCTCCCATCGTCGCCGTGCTCGGGCAGGAGCCTTCGCCTGGTCGCTGGGGCCGCTCTTCACGCCCTTCCATGTCGTCGTCGTGGGCTCGGCGGCTCGGAGCGACGGCCGAGGCGCGCGAATTCTGGAAATCGGCATTCCAGGTTCTTGGCGTGGCGACGGGAGCCGCGGCGGCCGCTGGTGGCCATCGTCGTTGCCGTCGTGATCGGGCGACTCAGGCCGCAGTCGGACCTGCACGGCTCGGCACAATGGGCGACGGAGCGGGAGGCGAAGGACGCCGAGGCTGTTCGCCGAGACGGGTCTGATCCTGGGTCAGTGGCCCGGTCAAAGGGGCGAGAACCCTCCGACACGACGGTCCGGAGCACGTGTTCGTGTTCGCGCCGACGCGGAGCGGCAAGGGCGTGGGCCTGGTGGTGCCGAACCTGCTGGCCTGGCCGGGGTCGGTGCTCGTCCACGACATCAAGGGGGAGAACTGGGTGCTGACCGCCGGCTGGCGGAGCCGCGAGCTCGGCTGCCGCTGCCTCCACTTCGACCCCACGGACGTCACCGGAGCGCGCTACAACCCGCTCCTCGAGATCCGGACCGGCGAGCAGGACGTGCGCGACGCGCAGAACGTCGCCGAGATCCTCGTCGACCCGAACGGCGACCGCATTCGCGACCACTGGGACCGCACGGCGCAGGCGCTGCTCATCGGCGCATCCTCCACGTCCTCTATGCCCGGGACACCGGAAGACGCTCGCCGGCGTCGCGCACTTCCTCGCGCGTCCCGACCGCCCGATCGACCTGAGCCTCGAAGTGCTGCTGGCACCGAGCACGCGCCGCCCGGCATCCTGGTTGGCGCTATCCCGCACCTGCGAAGGCGGACCCACCCGACCATCAGCTCGCTGGCGAAGGAGCTGATGGACAAGTCGCCGAAGGAGGGCTCCGGTGGTCTCGACGGCGCTCGCCTACCTCGCCCTCTACCGCGACCCGATCCTGGCCCGCAACCTCGAGGTGTCGGACTTCCGCCCGGCGGACCTCATGAGCCCGAGCAGCCGTGTCGCTCTACCTGACGGTGCCGCCGACCGACCTCGCCCGCACCCGGCCGATCATCCGGCTGCTCCTGCACCAGTTCCTGCCCGCCTCGTCGAGCAACTGGACTTCGAAACGGCCGGCCGGTGCAGCACTTCAAGCAGCCCCTGCTGCTCATGCTCGACGAGTTCCCGGCCCTCGGGAAGCTCGCCTTCTTCCAGCAGTCCCTCGCCTACGTCGCCGGCTACGGCCTGCGGGCGTTCCTCATCACCCAGGACCTCTCGCAGCACCACGCGATCTACGGCAAGGAGGAGTCGATCACCGCGAACTGCGACGTCCGGATCGCCTTCGCCGCCAACAAGACCGAGACCGCCGAGCTCCTGTCGAAGATGACCGGCGACACCACCGTCTCCCACAAGCAGATCTCCTACCGCGGCGGGAGCCTGATGATGGGCGACAGGAACACCAC
>CAWBFZ010000006.1:0-124476 GCA_963788175.1 Thermoanaerobaculia bacterium | reverse complement strand
CTTGTTATAGGCGAAGGTCTTGCCCGGCGTGGTGTCCTGGCTGAAGTAGATGTAGCGCCCGTCGGGCGAGAAGGCCGGCTCGCCGACGTCCTTCTGGTCGTTGGGCTTTTCGGTCATCTGCAGGCCGTCGCCGCCCGTGCGGTGCCAGAGCCAGATCTCGCCGCTGCCCAAAGAGCGTTCGGCGGTGAAGTGCTTGTGGCCGGCGATCCATTCGCCGTCGGGGCTCCAGGCGGGGCTGTTCACCAGGCGGAAGCTCTCCTTGGACACCTGCTTCGGCTCGGAGCCGTCGCGCTTCATGATCCAGATGTTGTCGCCGCCGGCGCGGTCGCTGGTGAAGGCGATCCACTGCCCGTCGGGCGAGAAGCGCGGCTGCATGTCCCAGGCGACGCCGGAGCTGATCGCCTTGGCCTCGCCGCCGGCGGCGGGCATGGTGTAGATGTCGCCCAGCAGGTCGAAAACGATCTCCTTGCCGTCGGGCGAGATGTCGACCGTCATCCAGGTCCCCTCGTCGGTGTCGATCGCCACGGCGTGGTGCGGACCGGGGGGGTTGTTCACGTCCCACTTGGGCTTGTCGTCCTTCTTGTCGCTCTCCTTCTCGTCCTTCTTCGCGTCTTTCCCCTCGGCGGCGACCGTACCGACCTCGCGCGGATAGGGATTGCGCGCGGTGAGGACGGGCCCGTGGGCGTGGCCGTCGTCGGCGCGTGCGCCGCCGGCAAGAGCGCAAAGCACGGTAAGGGAAAAGACAGCGAGCGAAAGGCGGGCGCGAAGCGTCATCAGGTGGATCTCCGGACGGAAGGAACTCGTTTCGGCTAGGTACGGCCCGCCGGAGCCAAGGTTGCCCGGCCGGGGCCTGCGGAAACTAGCAGATCGGTCTTTGCCGCGGTGGTGGTGGGTCGCTCCGGACGCCACTGGGGGACACATTGCGGCCCCTCGAACCTAGCGGCGACCTCCGGTCTTTCCAGCCGCTATGTGTCCCCTGCCAGGTCCAGCGTCGGTGGTCGGCGGTCTCCGGCACTCGGGATCTTGGGGCCGGCTCCTAGTGAGGCTTGGTCGCCAACCCCAAGATCCCGAGCGCCAGAGCCCGCCCCTGCGCGGCAAGAAGCTTCTCTCTCTGCTGTACCGACGAGGGGTGGCTGGACCGAGGGCTCCGACGGCGCGCACGGAGCTCGGCTGCTTCAGAGCGAGGACCCCTGGGATACGGCCAGACAGGACCCCGAGCAGGTGCCCCAGCCACGACGAAAGCGCCTTCGTTCAGCGGAGCTTGTAGGTGCCCATCAACCGGAAGTTGAACAGCGGGTCGTTCTCGCTCGGGCCGTGGCCGGTCGGGTCGCGGATGACGTCGAGGGGGGAGTAGAAGAGCTCGCCGGCGAGGCGGAGCTGCGTCGTCGCCTGCCAGCCCACGCCGGCCGTCCAGGCGTAGTCGTCGCCGTCGTAGACCAGGCGGTTGCGGTCGACGAAGCCGTCGTAGGTCGCGCGCACCTGGAACTCGCTGTCGAGCTGCTGCCAGAGGCCGGTGACGAACAGGTCGACCGTCGGCGTCGCCCGCCAGGCGTAGCCGAGCTCGAGCCCCCACGAGGTGATCGACATCGTGTCGTTCGAGGCCTGCTCGCAGCCGAACGGGTTCGCCGCCGGATCGTCGCCGGCGTCGACTTCGCTCTGCGGGCAGCTGATGTCGCCGTCGATCTTGCCGTCGAGGTAGAAGACCTGCGCTCCCAGTCGCCCGCGCTCTCCCGTCCAGATCGGCCGGGCGAGCGCGAGGGAGACCAGATTGGGAGTGACACCGTCGAAGTCGATCGGCGGCACCCAGCCGGCCGCGAGGGTGAAGTCGGCCGGCAGACCGAGGCGAGCCACCGGGCGCCCGAAGAGCGGCGAGCGGTTGATGTCCTCCACTTTGGTGCCGTTGAAGCCGACGCGGCGCTCGTCCTCCGAGAGCGACGGGATCGAGCCGCCCTCGAGAGCGAGTTCGAAGCTCCACGGCTCGGTCTCGCCGGCGACGCCGAACATCGTCGGCGTCGCGATGGCGGCGAACCAGCGCATCGCCCAGGCTTCGGTGCGGGTCCCGTCGAGCTCCTCGGTGAAGCCGGGAAGCGCCAGCGCCGGAGCTGCGGCGGCGATCAGCAGAAAAAGGCCGGCGGCCAGAAATCGGCCACCGGCGCGGAGACTCGTGGGCTCGCCGCTCACGGACAGGTCGCGAGGGCGTTGATGTCGCCGAACGAGGCGAAGTTGCCGACCTCATTCGAGTAGGTCTTGGGGACGCAGCGCAGCGTGTCGAGGACCTCGTACTCGAGCCCGACGTTGCTCGCCGCGGCGTAGAAGAACCAGTAGGCGTTGAGCGAGGTGCCGCAGCCGCGGACCATCTTGACCAGCAGCTCGAGGTTGTTGGGGTTGCTGAAGAAATAGAAGAAGCCGGCGTCGGGAGTGAACGGCACCGCCTTGCCGGGACCGCTGGCGCCGGCGAAGTCGGTCCAGGTGACGCGCACCCGGAAACGCGCCGGGTCGCCCGAACCGCCGGCGAGGCAGAGCGTGTTGGCGTCGGCGACACACGGTTCGCAGGTGATGTCGTCGTCGGTGATCGTCACCGTCGCGGTCGCCGGGCTCCCGATCGTCGCGCCGCCGGTCGGCGCGGAGAGGGTCGCGGTGAAGGTCTCGTTCGGCTCCTCGGTCGTGTCGCTGACGATCGGCACGACGATCGTCTTGTTGGCGCTGTCGCCGTTGTCCCAGGTGACGACGCCGTTCGTGATCGCCTGGTAGTCCGCGCCTGCGGTGGCCGAGCCGTTGGCCGTGTTGACGGCCGCCGAGACCAGGCCGGTCGACCCGCCGGTGCGCTCGGCGGTGAGGGTGATGCTCGCTGCGCCCTCGCCGACCGAGGGCGTGGTGCTGGCGCTGGTGAAGCGAATCGTCCCCGGGCTGCCCGAGGGCGCGTCGTCGTCGTTGATCGTCACCGTGATGACGTTGGGCGAGCCGAGAGTCGCCCCGCCGCCCGGGCTCTGCAGCCGGATGGTGAACGACTGGCTGGGCTCTTCGATGCTGTCGTTGGTGATCGGGACCTGGAAGGTCTTGTTGTTGTCGTCGTTGTCGACCCAGTTGAGGGTGCCGTTGGTCTGAGTGTAGTCGTCAGCGAAGGTGGCGCTGCCGTTGACCGTCTCGTAGGCGACCGAGACCGGCCCGTTGTCACCGCCGGTGCGCGTCACGGTGATCGTCTTGTTGCCGCCGTTCTCGGCGGCCGAGGTGTTGTTGGTGCTGAACTGCAGCGTCCCGGGGTTGCCGCCAGCGCCGGCGACCGTGATCGTCCCGAACATCGCCGAGCCCGGCGAGCCGTGCTGTTCGCAGTGGTAGCCGAAAGTGCCGGCGGAATTGAAGGTGAAATCGAACGGACCCCAACTGCTGCTGACGTTGCCGCTGCGGAAGAGGCCGGTGTCGGAGTTGACGTTGTGGAGCCCGCCGAGGAGCGTCCAGCGCACCGTGTCGCCGACGTTGATGGTCGGCGTCTTGGGCGAGAAACCACCGCTGCCCGATCCCGGGCCGACCGAGATATTGACGATCGCGGCGCAGACCGGCTGGGCTGCGGTCAGGACGACGAGAAGGAGTGCAGAGAGCGGGATGCGGTGGCGCATGGGTCTTCCTTTCGAGAGCGGTCCGGGAGGTGAGACAGCCGGGGAGGGCGCAGGGAACAGATTCATTCCGGCACCCTAGCAACCGACTCTCCCGGCGGACCCTGCAGAAAGTCGCAGGCGACCCCTTACTTTCGTCAGGGGTGGGGGTTCCGTCAGGGCGGCTTGGCGGCGGTGGTCGGCGGTCTCCGGCACTCGGGGTCTTGGGGCCGGCTCCTAGTGAGGCTTGGTCGCCGACCCCAAGACCCCGAGCGCCAGAGCCCGCCCCGGAACGGCAAGAAGCTTTTCTCTCGGCGTTACCGACGAGGGGTGGCTGGGCCGAGGGCTCCCATGGGGCCCGGAGCGCGCCTCTTCAGCGCGAGGACCCCATGGGATACGGACCAGACAGGACCCCGAGCGGAAGCCCCGGGGCTGCGGCTAAGGCTCGGGATCGAGATCTTTGTCTCCGCGCTGCGCTGGCGGCGGCGCGTCATCGTCCATCAGAATCCGGTGGGCCGGGCCTTCGAGATCCTCGAACTGGCCGCTGCGCACCGCCCAGAACAGCGCCGCGACGGTGCCCAGGGCGAGCACCGCGGCGAGCGGCACGAGCAGGTAGACGGACTCCATCAGGAGCTCCTCGAGTCGCGCAGTCGCAGGGCGTTCAAGACCACCATCGCCGAGGAGGCCGACATGCCGATGGCGGCCGCCCAGGGCGGAATGCGGCCCATGGCGGCGAGCGGGATGACGATCAGGTTGTAGCCGAAGGCGAGGGCGAAGTTCTGCTTCACGCGGCGCAGGGTGAGCGCTGCGTGGCGGACCGCGAAGCCCAGGTCCTGCGGCCGGTTCGACAGCAGCACGGCGTCGGCGGCGCGCGCCGCGAGATAGGCGCCGCTCCCCATCGCCACCGAGACCGGCGCGGCGGCGAGCGCCGCGGCGTCGTTGACGCCGTCGCCGATCATCGCGACCACCGCACCGGACGCCGTGAGCTCGCGCACGCGCGCCACCTTGCGTTCGGGGGAGGCGCTCCCCTCCCACTCCGCGATGCCGGCGGCAGCGGCGATCCGGCGCACCGCCCCGGGTTCGTCGCCCGAGAGGAGCAGCACCCGCTTGCCGGCGCGGCGCAGGTCGGCGACCAGGGCGGGGCTCTCGGGGCGCAGCGAGTCGTCGAGCAGGATCGCCCCGCGCACCCCCGACTCGCCGGCGAGGACGACCAGCGTGCGCTCGCGGGCGGCGAGCGCGGCGATCTCCTCCGGGAGGGTGAGGCCAAGCTGCGCGGCAACGAAGCCGGGCGAGCCCAGCGCCAGCCGTTCGCCGCTGCAGGTCGCGGTCAGCCCGCGGCCGGGGACGCTGCGCAGGTCCGAGAGCTCGGGCAGCAGCGCCGGCGGGCCCGCCGCGGCAGCCGCCGCGCTCGCGGTCGCAATCGCGCGCGCAATGGGGTGCTCCGAGCCGCGCTCGAGCGCCGCGGCGACCGCCAGGACCTCGGCGGTACGCCACGGCGCCTGCGGCTCGACCGCATCGACCCGGAGCTTGCCGGTGGTGAGCGTGCCCGTCTTGTCGAAGACGAACAGGTCGGCGCGGCCGAGGGTCTCGATGGCGTGGCCGCGGGTGGCGAGCAGACCGCGCCGCGCCAGCGCCCCGCTCGCCGCGGCGAGCGCCACCGGCGTGGCGAGCGACAGGGCGCAGGGGCAGGAGACGACCAGTACCGCGATCACCGTCGGCAGCACGCGCTCGGGGTCGGCCCAGGCCCAGTAGAGGCCGACGCCCGCGGCGAGCACCAGGATCCGGCGCACGAACCACTGCGCGGTGCGATCGGCGACGCGGGCGATCTCCGGCTTCGCGGCAAGCGCCTGCTCGACCAGCGCCAGCAGCGCCGAGAGCACCGTCGCCTCGCCCACCGCCGTGACCCGGACGATGAGCGGACTCTCGACGTTCACCGACCCGCCGATCACGCGCTCGCCCGCGGCGCGCGCCACCGGCACGCTTTCGCCGGTGAGCAGCGCCTCGTCGAGCGACGACAGGCCGTCCTCGATCATGCCGTCGGCCGGCACACTCTCCCCGGGGAGGACCCGCACCCGGTCGCCGACCGCGAGCTCGACGGAGGCGACGATGGTCTCGGCGATCGACCCGCCGTTTCCGGTGTCCAGCCGCCGGGCGGTCGCCGGGGCGCTGCGCACCACCGACTCCTGCTCGCGCACGGCGCGCTCGCGGGCCACCAACTCGAGGACGCGCGCGCCGAGGAGGAGGAAGACGAACATGACGACCGAGTCGAAGTAGACCTCGCCGCGGTCGGCGATCGTCGCCCAGACGGAGCCGAAATAGGCCAGCGTCAGGCCGAGGGCGACCGGCACGTCCATGCCGACCCGGCGGTGAGTCAGGTCCCGCAACGCACCGGCGAAGAACGGCCGCGCCGAGTAGAGCAGCACCGGTGCGGAGAGCAGCAGGCTCGCCCAGCGGAAGAACTGGCGGAACGGCGCCTCCATGCCGGAAAACGCCCCGGCGTAGAGGGCGACCGCGAGGGTCATCACCTGCATGCCGAGCGCCCCGGCGACCAGGAAGCGCAGCAGGCGGTCGCGGCGCTCGCGCGCCAGACCCTCCTGCGCGCGCTCGCGATCGTAGGGGTGGGCGGTGAAGCCGATCGCGGCGATCGCCGCGAGGATGCGCGACAGCGTCGCGACGGCCGGATCCCAGCGCACCAGCGCCCGGCGGGTGGCGTAGTTGATCGAGAACTCGCGCACCCCGGCGAGCCCGCCGACACTCTTCTCGGCGAGCCAGACACAGGCGGCGCAGGAGAGATCCTCGAGCAGCAGCGCCGCCTCCTTGAGCTCGCCGGCATCGCGCACCATCGTGCGCTGGACGGCCGGGTGGTCGTAGACCGCCAACTGGTCGAGGAACGCCGGCACGAGCTCGCGCCCCTGCGGCGGCAGCTCCGTCCGCAACCGGTAGTAGTCGGCGCCGCCGCTGCCGACGATCGCCCGCGCCACCGCCTCGCAACCGGCGCAACAGAGCGGACGCTCGGCGCCGTCGAGGTCGACACTCCAGGCGCCCGCAGATCCGGGCACCGGCAGGCCGCAGTGGAAGCAGGTCGTCACGGCGCGCATGCTACCGTCTCGCCGACCGCCCTCTTGCCGCCTCCGTCACCACCCGTCCGGGTAGCCACTCGAAGTCGACTCCTCGCTAGAGTTTTGAGCGAGAATTGCCCATCCGACCGCAGGTGAAGGGAGAGGGAATGGCTCAGACGTCCGTGGAAGAGACCTACAACGTCAAAGTCGTGCGCCAGTTCGCCGTCATGTCGGTGGTCTGGGGGGTCGTCGGCATGCTCGTCGGCCTGTGGATCGCCGCCGAGCTGGTCTGGCCGGCGCTCAACTTCGACCTGCAGTGGATCAGCTTCGGGCGCCTCCGTCCGCTGCACACCAACGCGGTGATCTTCGCCTTCGGCGGCTGTGCGCTCTTCGCGACCTCGTACTACGTCGTCCAGCGCACCTGCCAGGTGCGGCTGTTCGCCGGCAAGCTCGCCGCCTTCACCTTCTGGGGCTGGCAGCTGGTGATTCTCTCCGCGGCCGTCTCGCTGCCGCTGGGAATCACCACGAGCAAGGAGTACGCCGAGCTCGAATGGCCGATCGACATCCTGATCGCCGTCGTCTGGGTGGCCTACGCCATCGTCTTCATCGGCACCATCGCCAAGCGCCGGGTGAAGCACATCTACGTCGCCAACTGGTTCTTCATGTCGTTCATCCTGGCGGTGGCGATGCTGCACATCGTGAACAGCCTGGCGCTGCCGGCCGGCTGGCTCAAGTCGTACTCGGCCTACGCCGGGGTCCAGGACGCCATGGTGCAGTGGTGGTACGGCCACAACGCGGTCGGCTTCTTCCTCACCGCCGGCTTCCTCGGCATCATGTATTACTTCATCCCCAAGCAGGTCGGCAAACCGATCTACTCCTACCGCCTGTCGGTGGTGCACTTCTGGGCGCTGATCTTCACCTATATCTGGGCCGGTCCGCATCACCTCCTTTACTCCGCGCTGCCGGACTGGGCGCAGTCGCTCGGCATGGTCTTCTCGCTGGTGCTGCTCGCGCCCTCCTGGGGAGGCATGATCAACGGCATGATGACGCTCTCGGGCGCCTGGAACCGGCTGCGCACCGATCCGATCCTCAAGTTCCTGATCGTTTCGCTGTCGTTCTACGGCATGTCGACCTTCGAGGGGCCGATGATGTCGATCAAGACGGTGAACGCCCTCTCGCACTTCACCGACTGGACGGTCGGACACGTCCACTCCGGCGCGCTCGGCTGGGTCGGTTTCGTGTCGATCGGGGCGCTCTACTTCCTGATCCCGAAGCTCTTCGGCCGCGAGCTCTACAGCAACAAGCTCGCCGAGCTCCATTTCTGGATCGCCACCGTCGGCATCGTCCTCTACATCACCTCGATGTGGGCCGGCGGCGTCATGCAGGGCCTCATGTGGCGGGCGGTGAACGCGGAAGGGAACCTCACTTACAGCTTCGTCGAGACCGTGCAGGCGATGCACCCCTATTACCTGGTGCGCTTCCTCGGCGGAGTCCTCTATTTCACCGGCATGCTGATCATGGTCTACAACCTCGTGCGGACGACGCGTGGCGCCCGCACCGTCGACATGCCCATTCCGGGTTTGGCCCACTGAGCCCCCACTGAGGTAATCGGAGAGCGCCATGACCCAGCCCTATCCGCACGAGAAGATCGAAAAGAACGTCGCCCTGCTGATCGTCGGGATCCTGCTCGCGATCAGCGTCGGCGGCCTCGTCCAGATCGTCCCGCTCTGGTACATGAAATCGACCACCGTGCCGGTCGAAGGCCTCGCGCCCTACTCGGCGCTCGACTTGACCGGCCGCGACATCTACATCCGCGAAGGCTGCGGCGTCTGCCACTCGCAGCTCGTGCGGCCGTTCCGCGCCGAGACCGAGCGCTACGGGCACTATTCGGTAGCCGGCGAGTTCGTCTACGACCGGCCGTTCCTGTTCGGCTCGCGCCGGGTCGGCCCCGACCTCGCGCGGGTCGGCGGACGCTACTCGGACGAGTGGCATCGCGACCACCTGAACAACCCGCGCGATCTGGTGCCGGAGTCGATCATGCCCGGCTTCCCCTGGCTCGCCAAGGCTCCGGCGGGGGGCTCCGATGCGGCGTTCATCCAGGCGAAGATGCGCACCCTGCGCAAGCTCGGATCGCCCTACACCGACGAACAGATCGCCGCGGCGCCGGCTGACCTCGAAGGCAAGACCGAGCTCGACGCCCTGATCTCCTATCTGCAGAACCTGGGCACCGCTGTCAAGGCCCGGAGGTGACCGAGGTGAGCGTGGACCCCGTCCTGATGCAGAACATTTTCACCCTGGCTGCGGCAGCCGGATTCATCGCCATCGTCGCCTGGGCCTGGAGCCGGCGCGCCAAGGCCGAGTTCACCGAGGCCGAGCGCATTCCGTTCGAAGAGGATCTTCCGGCCGGTGGGCCAGCGAGGAGCGCGAAATGAGCGAATTCACCAGCAGCTTCTGGCCGTGGTTCATCGGCATCGCCTCGATCCTCTCGCTCCTCGCCTGCTTCGTCTTCCTGATCGCGGTCACCCGCGGCAGGCGGCCGGACGAGGCGAAGACCACCGGCCACGTCTGGGACGAGGACCTGCGCGAGCTCAACAACCCGCTCCCCGGCTGGTGGCGCTGGCTCTTCCACGGCACGATCGCCTTCGCGGTGGTCTATCTGGTGCTCTTTCCGGGGCTCGGCTTCTGGAACGGCACCCAGAGCTGGTCGCAGGAGGACCAGTACCGCGCCGAGGTCGCCGCCGCCGACGCCACCTACGGGCCGATCTACGTCCGCTACGGCGCGATGGACGTCGAGACGCTCGCCCGGGATCCGGAAGCGCAGAAGATCGGCAAGCGCCTGTTCCTCAACTACTGCACCACCTGCCACGGCTCCGACGCCGGCGGCGCCCCCGGCTATCCGAACCTCCGCGACGAGGAATGGAAGTGGGGCGGCACCCCGGAAGCGATCGAGACGACGATCACCGGCGGACGGCAGGCCAACATGGCGGCCTGGGAGCCGGCGCTCGGCAAGGAGGGCGTGCGGGAGGTCGTGCAGTACGTCCTCTCGTTCACCAACCGCCAGAGTCATCCCGAGCTCGTCGAGGCCGGCAAGCAGAAGTTCGAGATGCTCTGCTTCTCCTGCCACCGCATCTCCGGCAAGGGCAATCCCGCGGTCGGCGCCCCCGACCTCACCAACGACATCTGGCAGTACGGCGGCTCCGAAGCCATCATCACCCAGACCGTCAGCGCCGGTCGCAAGGGGATGATGCCGGCGCACGGCGAGTTCCTCGGTCCGGCGAAGGTCCGCTTGCTCGCGGCCTACGTCTACGGCCTTTCGAAAGGATCATGACCACGGGCAGCACAGCGGGCAATTCGTTCTTCTCGGTTCACCAGAAGGTTCATCCGCGGATCGTCCACGGCCGCTTCGCGCGGCTGCGCATCGCGGCGCTCTTCCTCACCCTGGGCCTCCTCTACGGTCTCCCCTGGCTGCGATGGGGGGGCCGGCCGGCCTTTCTTCACGACCTGCCGGCGCGCAAGTTCTATTTCTTCGGTCTCGTCTTCTGGCCGCAGGACCTGATCTACCTCACCGCCGTGCTGGTGGTGGCGGCGCTCGCCCTGTTCCTCTTCACCGCGCTCGCCGGCCGCGTCTGGTGCGGCTACGCCTGCCCGCAAACCGTCTTCACCCAGGTGCTGGTCTGGATCGAGCGCTGGGTCGAAGGCGACCGCGCCAGCCAGATCCGGCTGCGCAAGAACGGCTTTTCGCTGCCGCGCAACATGAAGCTCGCCATCAAGTGGTCCCTGTGGCTCGTTTTCGCCCTCTTCACCGCCTTCTCGACGCTCGGCTCGTTCACCCCCATACGCGAGCTCGGGAGTCGCATCCTTGCCGGCGCCCTGGGCCCGTGGGAGACCTTCTTCCTCGGTTTCATCGTGGTCGCGATCCTCCTCTTCGCCGGCAAGATGCGCGAGCAGGTCTGCATCTACATGTGCCCGTACGCGCGCTTCCAGAGCGCGATGTTCGACCGCAACACCCTGATCGTCTCCTACGACCCCGCTCGCGGCGAGCCGCGCGGCGCGCGCGGCAAGGAGTCGGCGCGCGAGGGCCGCCAGGGCGACAAGCCGCTCGGCGACTGCGTCGACTGCACCCTCTGCGTCCAGGCCTGTCCGACCGGCATCGACATCCGCAACGGCCTGCAGTACCAGTGCATCGCCTGCACCGCCTGCATCGACGCCTGCGACGAGGTCATGGACAAAGTCGGCTCGCCGCGCGGCCTGGTGCGCTACACCACCCTCAACGCCATGGAGAACCTGAAGACGAAGATCCTGCGCCCCCGGGTCGCCGCCTACTCGTTGCTGATGGTGGGCATCATCGCGGCGGTCGCGGTCTCGCTGGCGCGCCGCGTGCCGGTCGCCTTCGACGTGCTGCGCGACCGCAACGCGCCCTACCGCGAAGCGCGCGACGGCCGGATCGAAAACGTCTATCGGCTCAAGGTGCTGAACATGGAAGAGCAGGCGCGCACCTACCTGCTGCGCGCCTCGGGGCTGCCGGGGATCACGGTGGACTACGAGGCCGGCGATCTCGACGTTGGCGCGGGGCAGGTCCGCGACGTACCGGTGCGTCTGCGGGTCGCCCTGGAGGATCTCCACGAGCATTCGAACGCGATCGAGCTCGAGCTGGTCGCCGCCGACGACGCTCGCATCCACGTGCGCGAATCGGCGCGCTTTCTCGGCCCGCGGCAGGCAGAGACCGACGACGACGACGACGGGAAGTCCGGCAGCGGGGAGCACAAGGAAGATCGATGACCGCCACCGGCAGCAACGCCTGGTACCGCCATCCACTGGTCTGGATGATGATCGCTCTCCCGGCCTCGGCGGTGGTCGCCGGGATCTCGACGGTCGTCCTCGCCTTCCAGGTCTTCGACGGCGTCGTAGTCGACGACTACTACGCCCGCGGCAAGGCGATCAACGTCACGATCGAGCGCGACGTCGCCGCCTCCCGCCGGGGCCTCACCGCGCTGGCGAACCTGACGCCGGCGGCGAGCGCCGATGGGCACCCTGCGATCGCGCTCGAAGTCACCGTCACGGCGCTCGACGTCGCGGCCCTGCCGGCGACGCTCCAGCTCTCCTTTCTGCACTCGACCCACGGCGGTGCCGACGCCCGGGTCGACCTCGAGCGCACCGCGGCCGGCGCCTATCGCGCCGCCTTGCCGGCGCTCGCTCCCGGCAAGTACTACCTGCAGCTCGAAGCCCAGGACTGGCGCATCGTGGGCGCCCTGCGGCGTCCTGCCGACAGCGTCACCAGCCTGGGGCCGGCTCAATGAACACGGTCGCGGCCGGCAGCGCCTTCGTCGCGGGCCTGCTCTCGTCCGGACACTGTTTCGGCATGTGCGGCGGCATCGTCGGAGCGTTCTCGCTCGGCGGCGGCGCCGAGAGCCCGGGCAACGGCGGGCGACGGCTCCCGGGACTCCTGGCCTATAACGCGGGGCGGATCCTCACCTATGCGGCGCTCGGCGCCCTCGCGGGGACGCTCGGCGCGGCGCTGGGCGGTGTCCTGCCGCCGGAGGTCGCGCGGCGGGGCGGACGTCTCCTGGCGGCGCTCTTCCTCGTCGGGCTCGGCCTCTATCTCGCCGGGCGGCCGCAGTTCCTGCAGCCGATCGAGCGCCTGGGAGCGCGGCTCTGGCGGCGGATCGAGCCCTTGAGCCGCAGACTCCTGCGGGCGCGCAGCCGCGGGCACGCGCTGGCCCTTGGGCTGGTCTGGGGTTTCCTGCCCTGTGGGCTGGTCTACTCGATGCTGGCCATGGCGAGCCTCGCCGGCGGCCCGGCCGAGGGGGCGCTCGTCATGCTCGCCTTCGGCGCCGGGACGCTCCCCGCCCTGTTCGCCGCCGGCCTCGCCGCCGCGCGTCTGCGGGATCTGGCGCGCTCGACGATCCTCCGGCGGAGTGCCGCGGCGATCTACGTCGGGCTCGGAATCTGGCTCGCTTTCAGCGCGCTCACCGCCCCGGCCGGCCATCCAGGCCGTCACGGCGGCGCTGCCGGCGAGAGCGATTCCTGTCCGCCGAGGGTTTCGGCGCTCGGGCTTCCTTCGGCAACCGACACCACGAGTTAAAGGTGCAAAAGACCCGGCGTCCGCCTCCCAGGGCGCCGTCCGATAGACTGACGACTACCGCCGGCCTCCGGCAAATCAGAGAGGGCTCCCCCAAATGACTTCCAAGACTCCCATCACGGTGGCGCATGGCGACGGCATCGGCCCCGAGATCATGCAGGCGACGTTGGCCATCATCCAGGCGGCCGGCGCCCAGATCGAGATCGAGACCATCGAGATCGGCGAAGCGGTCTACAAGCGCGGACACATGTCCGGCATCGAACCGTCGGCCTGGGACTCCCTCCGCCGCACCAACGTCTTCCTCAAGGCGCCGATCACCACTCCCCAGGGGGGCGGCTTCAAGAGCATGAACGTCACGGTCCGCAAGACGTTCGGCCAGTACGCCAACATCCGGCCGTGCATGTCGCTGCATCCTTTCGTGCGCACGCGCCATCCCGGCATGGACGTCGTCATCGTGCGCGAGAACGAGGAGGACACCTACGCCGGCATCGAGCACCGCCAGACCGACCAGGTCTTCCAGTGCCTCAAGCTCATCAGCCGCCCGGGTTCCGAGAAGATCGTCCGGTACGCCTTCGAGTACGCGCGGCGCAACAAGCGCAAGAAGGTCACCTGCTTCATGAAGGACAACATCATGAAGATGACCGACGGCATCTTCCACGAGGTCTTCGATGTGATCGGCGCCGAATATCCCGACATCGAGAAGGAAGCCTGGATCGTCGACATCGGCGCCGCCAAGCTCGCCGACACGCCGACCGCTTTCGACGTCATCGTGATGCCGAACCTCTACGGCGACATTCTCTCCGACGTCGCGGCGCAGATCGCCGGCTCTGTCGGGCTCGCGGGTTCGGCGAACATCGGCGAGCACGTGGCGATGTTCGAGGCCATCCACGGCTCGGCGCCGCGGCGCGCCGGGCAGAACCTGGCGAACCCGTCGGGCCTCCTGCACGGCGCGATTCTCATGCTCGTCCACATCGGCCAGGCGGAGATCGCCGAGCGCGTGCACAATGCCTGGCTGAAGACCATCGAGGACGGCGTTCACACCTACGACATCTACTCGGAAGGAATTTCGAAGCAGAAGGTCGGTACGCGCGAGTTCGGCGAGGCGGTCATCGCGAGAGTCGGGCAGGAGCCCTCGGTGCTCAAGCCGGCCCGCTACGTCAACGCTCCGGCGCAGGCCGCCCAGGGTGCCGAAGCGCGCAAGCGCGCCACCAAGGCGATGGTCGGCGTCGATCTGTTTCTCGATTGGACCGGCGCGGGCGGCGACGCGCTCGCCCGGCTGGTGGGCCCGCTCGGCGGTGACGGTCTCGAGCTCAAGGCGATCTCCAACCGCGGTACCAAGGTCTGGCCCGGGGGCTCGCCCGAGACCTTCTGCACCGATCACTGGTGTTGCCGGTTCCTGGCTCCCGATGGTCATAGCGCCGTTTCCCACAACCAGGTGGCGGCGTTGCTCGCACGCTGCGCTGCCGCCGGACTCGACTTCATCAAGACCGAAGGACTGTTCACCTTCGACGGTGAACGCGGCTACTCCGCCGGCGGCGAGTAGTTGGCGACACCGATCCCGCGCAACTCCGCTTCGTTCACCGCCGGCGAGATCGCGGCGGCGACGGGTGGGACGCTGTGCGAGCTCGAGCCGGCGCGGGCGCTCGTCGAGGTTTGCACGGACTCGCGCAGCGTCCCGGCCGGCGGTCTCTTCGTGGCCATCGTCGGCGAAGTTCACGACGCCCACCGCTTCACCGGCGAGGCCACGGCACGCGGCGCGGTGAACCTCGTCGCGAGCGGTCGCGGCGCGAGCGGTCCGCGCATCGAAGTTCCCGACACGCTGGTCGCGCTCGGCGATCTGGCCCGGCACTTCGTCGATCGCGAGACCCGCAGCCGGCCGCTGCCCGTCCTCGCCATCGGCGGCGCGGCCGGCAAGACCACGACCAAGACGCTCGCTGCGGCGGCGGTGCGGGCGCTCTTCGGACAGACCCTCGTCACCGCGGGCAACCTCAACAACCGGGTCGGCGTCCCGATGACGCTCTTCACCCTCACGCCGGAGCATCGGGCGATCGTGCTCGAATGCGGCACCAGCCTGCCGGGGGAGATCGCCAAACTGGGCCGCGTCGCGCGCCCCACCGTCGCCGTGGTCGTCAACGTCGACCTGGAGCACTCCGAGAAGCTCGGCTCGCTGGCGGCGATCGCCGACGAAGAGGCGGCTCTCCTGCTCGCAGCAAGGCGGGTGGCGGTCGCCAACGGCGACGAGCCGCTCTTGCGCGCCCGCCTGGCGCGCGCCGGAGCCAAACAGCTCACCTTCGGCAGGTCGGCGAGCTGCGATCTCGTCGTCGCCGGGCGCACGGTCGACGCGAACGGGGCGGCAACGGTCATCCTGCGCGCGCGCGGGCGCTCGTTCGCGGCGCTCGGCGGGTCGCCGCGCGAGATCCGCATCCCCACGAACCTGCTCGGCGACACCGCTGGAATGAACATCGCGGCCGCCCTTGCCGGAGCGCTCGCCCTGCTCGACCGTTCGGCTTCGCCCGAGGAGATTTCGCGCATGACCTCGGCGATCGCCGCGGTCGAACCCGTTCCCGGACGGTTGCGTCCGCTCGAATCCGGTGGCGTCCACGTCCTCGACGACACCTACAACTCGAATCCACGCTCGGTGCGCGCCGCCCTCGTCGCGGCGCGCGAACTGGCGGAGCGCCGCGGCGCTCGCCTGGTCGTCGCCCTCGGCGACATGCTGGAGCTCGGCGAGGTCTCGGCGGCGGAGCATCTGGCCATGATCGAGGCAGCGGATCAGTCGGGCGCGGACCAGCTGATCTTCGTCGGCGCCGAGATCGCGAGCGCCCTGGCCGCCAGTGCCGGATCGCCCGCCGCGCTCAAGACCCCGAACCAGTGGTTCGCGGATTCTACGGCCGCGGCAGCGGCGCTCCTGAAGATCGTGCACGCCGGCGACCTCCTGCTCGTGAAGGGGTCGCGCGGTATTCGCATGGAGCGCCTCATCGAACAGCTCGAAGCCCCACCGGTCGATCTCGAGAAGCGCGAGAAGCCCGAGACCGCCGGGAAGGCCGCGCCGGCAGCCCGGAAAGAGCGCCCCTCCGGCTCGCGGCGCAAAGAGTGAACGCAGCCCTCCCACCCCCGGTAGCCACGGAGAGTCCGAGATGAGCTGGAGCGAGCGCCCGCTGGTCGCGATCCTGATGGGCAGCAAGAACGACTACGAAGTGATGTCCGAGGCGGTGAAGATCTGCCAGGAGTTGGGCATCCCCTGCGAGGCCAGGGTGCTCTCGGCGCATCGCACGCCGGACGAAGCGCTCGACTATGCGGCCTCGGCCGCGGCGCGCGGCATCCGGGCGCTCATCGCCGGCGCCGGCGGCGCGGCCCACCTGGCGGGCGTGCTGGCCGCGAAGACCCTCCTGCCGGTGCTCGCGGTGCCGATCGACTCTTCGGCCCTCCAGGGGCTCGACGCCCTGCTCGCGATGGTCCAGATGCCCAAGGGAATTCCGGTGGCGACCTTCGCCATCGGCAAGGCCGGGGCCGCCAACGCCGCGCTGTTCGCGGCCGAGATCCTGGCGCTCTCCGATCCGGAGCTCCTCGCACGCCTCGCCGCCTGGCGGGAAGCCCGCCGGCAAGAGGTCCTGAAGCAGACGCTGCCGTAGTCGCGGGCCTGGCGCGAGCCGGCTGAGCGGCGGCAGGCGTCCGGAGATTCAGCCGGCGCCGACGCCGTAGCGCTCGACGAGGATCCGGCGGTGATGCAGCTCGTGGCCGGCGAGGATCCAGGCGATCCCCCGCACCGAGACCTCGACGCCGCTCGCTTCGCCGCGGCGCTCCCAATCGGCGGGAGAGAACGACCTGAAAAGCTCGAGCGAAGCCGCCCTGACCGCGGCGAAGTCGGCCTGCAGCTCCTGCCAGGGCCGGGTGGCGGCGTGACTCTCCGGCACCCAGAGATCCTGGTCGAAACCGGGCAACGGCGTCCGGTCGCCGCGCCCGAACCGCAGGGCGCGGTAGGCGAAGACCCGCTCGCCGTCGGCGACGTGCGCCAGGACCTCCCGGATCGTCCACTTGCCCGGCGCATAGGCATGGCCCGCGCGCTCCGCGGAGATAGCGCCGTAGAAGGCGGCGGCGGCCGCCGCCTCCCGGGCGAGCGTCGTCCGGATATCGCCCAGCGGCACCGCCGCGACGTAGCCGGCGTAGAACTCGCCGTACTCCCCGTTTCCAGGCCGCGCTGACAGGTCGAAACTCATTGTCGTCCTCCCATTTCAGTTCCGCGAGATGCTATCGCCGTTCGCGGCGCGCCCGGCGCCTGCCGGAGTGGTTAGAATGCAGCCCGATTCCAGCTGCGAGGAGAGGCGATCCAGTGTCCGTCACGGCAGAGCGAACTCCGGTCGACGCCAATGCGGTGAGGTACAACCTCGCCGTGCAGCGCAGCCGGCTGGGCGTCATGCTGGTGATGGCCGGAGTCGTGGTCGTCGCCTGGACGACCGGCGTGCTGGAGTTCGACGTCGTGGGCGGATCGATCGCCTGCGCCCTCGGTCTGTCGTCGGTGCCTCTCTTCATGCTGCTGCAGCGCCGGGCGCCGAACGCCGAGGCGCAGCGCCGCCTCAACGTCGCCTGGATGGTCGGCGACATCGGCCTCACCTGCTGGACGATCTACCTGATTCGCGACTCTTCGCCGCTCTGGCTGATCTGGTTCCTCACCAACACCGCGGCGGCCGCCTTCGTGGCCGGCCGCCGCGCCGCGCTCGCGGTGATGGCCGGGAGCTGCTCGGCCTACCTCCTGCTGCTCGTCGGCATGGGCAAGATCCAGGGACTCGACCATGAGCTCGCCCTGGCCTGCGGCCGGCTCACCCTGCTCTTCGGCGGCTCCTACTTCATGGTCGCCGGCATCGCGAGCCTGCGCGAGCGCCGGATGCAGATCGCCACGCTCAACGAAGAGAACAGCCTGCGCCTCGCCGAGCTCCAGCGCCTCACTGCCGAGCTCGACCGCCGGGGCCGCGAGCTCGCCCAGGCGAACGTCCGCATTCTCGAGGCCAACCGCGCCAAGAGCCAGTTCCTGGCCAACATGAGCCACGAGCTGCGCACCCCGCTCAACTCGATCATCGGATTCTCGGAGATCCTCGGCGACAAGCTCGAAGGCACTATCGAGCCCCGCTTCATCCGCTTCCTGCACAACATCCTGTCCTCCGGCCGGCATCTGCTCGGCCTGATCAACGACATCCTCGACCTGTCGAAGATCGAGGCCGGCAAGATGGACCTGGTCTTCGAGCCGGTCTCGCTCCACGACATCGTGCACGGCGTCGAGAGCGTCATGCACGGCATCGCCTCGCGCCGACGCATCCACATCGAGATGGAGATCGAGCCCGGCCTGCCGGTGATCGTCGCCGACCCGCCGCGGATCAAGCAGGTGCTCTACAACCTGCTCTCGAACGCGGTCAAGTTCTCGCGCGACGGCGGCGAGGTGACGCTGCGGGTGCGCGCCGCCCCGCCGTCCGAGTCCACCCTGCCGGGGCGCTGCATCTGCATCGAGGTGATCGACCGCGGCATCGGCATCCGCAGCGACGACCAGCAGCTCATCTTCGAGGAGTTCCGCCAGGTCGACGGCGGCACCACGCGCAACATGGGCGGCACCGGCCTCGGCCTCGCGCTGGTCAAGCGCTTCGTGGAGATGCACGGCGGCCGGGTCGAGGTCGAGTCGGAGCCGGACCACGGCAGCCTCTTCCGCGTCCTGCTGCCGGTCGACGCTTCCGCCGCCCCAACGCCGGGCGTCGGGCGAGCCGATCTCGTTCGGCTTCACCGTGCCGAGGCCCGGGAGGCGTTCGTCGAAGCGCGGCCGCACCGTGCTGGTCGCGGAGGACGACGACGTCTTCTTCCGGGGCCTCGCCGGCGACCTCGAGGCGGCGGGCTATCGCGTCGTCCGGGCGCGCGACGGCGACGAGGTCGTCGATCTCGCGCTCGCCGCGGCCCCGTCGCGATCACGCTCGACCTCGTGCTGCCCGGCCGCGACGGCTGGGAGGTGCTCAAGGAGCTCAAGTCCGATCCCGCACCGCCGCGTTCCCGGTCATCATCGTCAGCCTGATCGAGAACCACGAGCTCGGCTTCGCCCTCGGCGCCGACGACTACTTCGTGAAGCCGCTCGACCGCGACCGCTTCCTCGGACGGCTGCGCGAGCTCGCGCCGGAGAACGCCGGCTCGAACGCCGGTCGTCCTGGTGATCGACGACGACCCGCAGATCCACGACTTCCTCGACGTCGAGCTCGCCGAGGCCGGCTACGAGATGCTGTCGGCGACGAGCGGCCGCGAGGGCATCGAGCTCGCCGTCGAGCGCCGCCCGAGCGTGATCGTGCTCGACCTGCTGATGGAGGGGGTCGACGGCTTCCAGACCGCCAGCGAGCTCGCGCGCCAGCCCGAGACCGGCGCATCCCGATCCTGGTCTTCACGTCGAAGGACATGAGCCCGAGGACCGCCGCCGCTCGCCGGGCTGGACCGCCGGCGCTCCTCTCGAAAGCCCCCGAGGACCGCCACCGGATGGTCGCGACGATCCGCGAACTCGAGCGCGCCGCAGGTGCCGCGGAGGGCGCGCCATGAGCCGAGCCGGCCTCGTCTGGGTGATTGAGGACAACGACCAGAACTTCGAGCTCATCGACTTCCTGCTCGACGAGGCCGGATACCGGCGTCGCCCGCGCGCGCGACGCCGGCGAGCTCGCGCGCGCTGCTCGACGGCGAGGCGCCCGACCTCGTCCTGCTCGACATGAACCTGCCGACCGGGTCCGGGCTGGACGCTGCTCGCCGCCTGCGCGGCCGACGAGCGCTTCCCGCCGGGTGCCGGTGGTCGCCCTCACCGCCCACGCGATGCACGGCGACCGCGAACGCTTCCTCGCCGCCGGCTGCGACGGCTACATGTCGAAGCCGATCGACTCGGCGCCTTCCTCGCCTCGCGAGTTTCGCCCGCCGGCGACGGAGGAGGAGAAGCCGGTGAGCGCGCCGCGCATCCTGGCGGTCGACGACCAGCCGGAGAACCTCGAGCTGCTCGGCGCGATCCTGGGCGACGAGGGCTTCGAGGTCGACTTCGCGACCGACGGCGAAGCCGCGCTCGACGCGGTCGCGCGAACCCGCCGCACGCGATCCTGCTCGACATCATGATGCCGCGGCTCGACGGCTTCGAGGTCTGCCGCCGCCTCAAGGCGGCCGTCCGACCTGCTTCATTCCGGTCGTGATGCTGACCGCGCTCTCCGACGTCGAGAGCAAGATCCGCGGTTTCGAGGCCGGCGCCGACGACTTCCTCAACAAGCCGTTCCACCGCATCGAGCTGCTGACCCGGTTGCGCTCGCTGCTCCGGATCCGCGGCCTGCGCGACGAGCTCGACTCGACCGAGGCGCTGATCTTCAGCATGGTCCAGCTGCTCGAAGAGAAGGACCCGCTGACCCGCAATCACTCGCAGCGCGTGGCCGCGATCGCCGCCGACACCGGCCGCGGCGCCGGCTCTCCGGCCGCGCGCACTACAACCTGACGCTCGGCGCGCTGCTGCACGACATCGGCAAGCTCGGCGTCCCGGAGTCGATCCTGCTCGCCGGTCGGCGAGCGCTCCGCCGAGGACCAGCGAGATCTACCGCCTGCACACCGAGCTCGGCGAACGGATCCTGGCGCCGATCGACTCGCTCGCCGGCGCGATTCCGTTCGTGCGTCAGCATCACGAGCGCCGCGACGGCAGCGGCTACCCGAACGGCTCCGTCGCCGCGGAGCTGGCACCGGAGGTCGAGATCCTGGCGGCGGCGAACGCCTACGACATGGCGCGGGCGATCTTCCCGACGAGCGCGGCGGAGCGCGCCGAGGCCCTGCGCGAGGAGGCCGGGCGGGCCGCTTCGAGGCGGCGCTGGTCGAGGAGATCATCCGCGCAGGCGAGCGCCTGGAGGCTGCGGACGCGCTGCCGACGATCGAGGACCTGCTGCCGGCGCCCGAGATCGATCCGGGCGGCCTCATCCTGGTCGCCGACGACAACTCGACCAATCGCCAGCTCTACCGCGAGCTGCTGGCGGGGGCGGGCTACGAGGTCGAGACCGCCACGGGTGGCGAGGCGGCCCTCGCCGCCTACCGGAGGCACAAACCCGACCTGATGATCCTCGACATCCGGATGCCGGACATCGACGGCCAGGAGGTCTGCCGGATCATCAAGGCCGACGAAAGCGCGGCCTACCTGCCGGTGATCCTGGTCACCGCCTACGAGGAGAGCGGCCTGCGCCTGCGCGCCCTCGACTGCAACGCCGACGAGCTGCTGCTCGCGCCGGTCAACCGGCTAGAGCTGCTGGCGCGCGTGCGCTCGCTCCTCCGGCTCAAGATCTACTACCAGGACCTGGTGCGCCACGAGAGCGTCGTGCTCTCGCTCTCGGCGGCGCTCGAGGCCAAGGACCCCTACACCCGTGGCCACAGCCAGCGCGTCGGCGAGCTCTCGACGCGCCTCGCCCGCGAGCTCGGCCAGGACGCGGTGGTCGTGCAGCGGATGCGCACCGCCGGGCTCCTGCACGACATCGGCAAGGTCGCCATCCCCCAGAGCCTGCTCAACAAGCCGGGCCGCCTGACGACCGAGGAGTTCGCCAAGCTGATGACCCATCCGGTCGTCGGCTGGGAGATCTGCAAGCCGCTGCGCACGGCGAAGTCGGTCCTCGACTGCATCCTCTACCACCACGAACGCTTCGACGGCTGCGGCTATCCGGAGGGGCTCGCCGGCGAGAAGATCCCCTACCAGGCCCGCCTGCTCGCGGTCGCCGACGCCCTCGACGCCCTCACCTCCGAGCGCGCCTACCGGCGCAGCCTCTCGGTCGAAGAAGCGGTCGCGCTCCTCGGCCACGAGACCGACGCCGGCAAATGGGACCCGGACATCTTCAGCGCCCTCACCCGCCTCGCCCAGCGCGGCCAGGCCGACCCCCGCCGCCTCGAGCTCTAGGAAAGCGCCCGCCGCCTGCCCGTTTGAGAAAAAGAGGGACAGGCACGGATTTCCGCGGAAATCCGTGCCTGTCCCTCTTTTTCCTGCCTGTTTGGGGGTGGGAAGGCGGTGGAAACGCGGCTAGCCTGCGCACATGTCCTCGGGCCCTGCTGCGTCCGACATGTGCGACGCGGTGGTCCAGGGCGATGCCATCCGCGCCCGGGAGCTCGCGCTGGCCCTCGTCGCCTCGGGCACCGACCTCGTCACCGCGGTCGAAAACGGCTTCGCCGCCGGCATCCGCCGGGTGGGCGAGCTCTGGGAGGAAGGCGAGTATTTTCTTCCCGAGCTCGTGCAGGGTGCCGAAGCGATGAAGGCGGCGATGGCGGTGGTCCTGCCGGCGCTCGCCGCGGGCCGCGCCGGCTCCCTCTCGCGCGGCCGGGTCGTTCTCGGCACGGTCAAGGGCGATCTCCACGACATCGGCAAGGGCCTGGTCGGCGTGCTGCTCGCCGCCCACGGCTTCGAGGTCCACGACCTCGGCCACGACGTGCCGGTCGAGCGCTTCCTCGCCAAGGCGCGCGAGGTCGACGCCGACATCGTCGCCGCCTCGGCGCTCCTCACGACGACCATGCCCGAGCAGCGCAGGCTCGCCGAGGCGATCGCCGCCGCCGACCTGCCACGCCGGCCGAAGCTGCTCATCGGCGGCGCGCCGACCAGCCCGAAGTGGGCAGC
The DNA here is from genome assembly GCA_963788175.1 of Thermoanaerobaculia bacterium. GTDB lineage: Bacteria > Acidobacteriota > Thermoanaerobaculia > Multivoradales > JAGPDF01 > JAGPDF01. The sequence goes on along the minus strand of CAWBFZ010000006.1, from coordinate 102,129 downwards.
GTCGTTCGGCGCGACCCACGCCGAGAACGCGCTGCGCGCCGTCGCTGCGGCGGAGGCGCTCCTGCGATGAGTTTCGCCGCCCGCCTGGCCCACGGTCCGGTCCTGCTGCTCGACGGCGGCATGGGCTCGATGCTCATGGCGCGCGGCCTCGCTGCGGGCCGCGCCCCCGAACACTGGACGCTCGACCGCGGCGAGGAAATCGTCGCCGTCCACCGCGCCTATGTCGACGCCGGCAGCGACGCGGTGCAGACCAACACCTTCGGCGCCCATCCGCTGCGGCTGGCCGCCGCCGGTCTCGCCGGCCGGGCGACCGAAATCGCGACTGCCGCCACGGCTCTCGCCCGCCAGGCCGGCGCGCGCTACGTCATCGGCGACATCGGACCGACCGGCGAATACCTGCCCCCGGTCGGTCGCGGCGCGCCCGAGGAGTTTCGCCGCGGTTTCGCCGAGCTCGGGCGCGCCTTCGCCGCCGCCGGGGTGGACGCGCTGCACGTCGAGACGATGAGCGACCTCGCCGAGGCCGGAATCGCGCTCGCGGCGCTGCTCGAGGCCGCGCCCGGCATCCCGGTCTGTGTCTCGCTGACCTTCGAATACAAGAAGCGCGGTTTCTTCACCGTCATGGGCGACCGCCTCGAGGAGGCGCTGCCGGCGCTCGCCGCCGCCGGCGCGACGGCGGTCGGCGCCAACTGCTCGCTCACCAGCGCTGATTTCCCGGCGCTCGCCGCCGCGGCGCGCGGGGTCCACGCCGGACCACTCCTCCTGCAACCGAACGCCGGTGCGCCCCAGCTCGAGGACGGTCAGGCGCTCTACCACCAGACGCCGGAGGAGTTCGCCTCCGATCTCACCGCTGCGGCGAGCATCGCGGTCTCGCCCGGCTCCGGAATCGGCTCCGGCCTCGCCGTCGGTGGATGCTGCGGCACCGACCCGCGGTTCATCGCCGCGCTCGCGGCGGCCCTCGCACGGCGGGGCCTGCGATGAGTCCGGCGATCCATCGCGTCGACCTGCCGCTCTCCCTGCCGCGCGCCGACGTGCTCCACTTTCTCGGCTACCCGCCGGGGCGCGAGCCGCAGCCGCGGGTCGCAGCGGTGCTCGAAGAACGCCTGGTCGAGGCCCAGGCTCTGGTTCAGGGCCGCGGGGTCTGGACGACGCTCCCCGTCGACGAGGCGGCTGAGGTCGGGCTGGTTCCGATCCCGGCCAGCGGACTGGTCGTCGGACTGGTCACTGCGGGCGCCGCCATCGTCGAGGCGGCCTCGAACCGCATGGCGCTCGGCGACGCCACCGGCGCGCTGATTCTCGATGCCTGCGGCAGCGCTGCCGCCGAAGAGGCGGCCGACCGCATTTCAGCGGCGATCATCGCGGCTCTCGGAGGGATCGCGGGCGACGAGTCGCCCGGGGAAAGCGTGGCGCCCGACCGCGCTGCAGCGGTCTCCTGCCGCATCAGTCCGGGCTACGGCAAGTGGCCGCTCACCTCGCAGCCGGCGCTCTTCGCCCGTCTCCCGCACCGTGAGATCGGGGTCCACCTGGCGCATTCGCTGCTCATGGTGCCGCGCAAGTCGGTCTCGTTCGCGATGTGGCTGGGCGCCGACGCCCGGCCGCTGGCTGGCCTCGCCGGCTGCGCCCGCTGCGAGCTCGAGAGCTGCCGCTACCGTCGCGAACCGCGAGCCCCCGGACAGGCGGGCGAAGGATGACGCCGCGCCTCGAGCTGCTCGCCAGGGTCGAGCTCGAGAGCATGCTGGGAGAGTCATTCCAGGTGCTCGAACGGATCGGCGTGCGAATCGAGAGCCCCGCTGCCGCGGAGTTGCTGCTCGCCGCCGGCGCGGCCGAACGTGGCGGGCGGATCCATCTCCCCGAAGCGCTGGTGGCAGCGGCGCTCGCCTCCGTGCCGCCGCGCTTTGCGCTCTGCGATCGTTCGGGCGCCGCCGTCGTCGAGCTCGGCGCCGGGCGCACGAACTTCGACCCCGGTTCGGCCGCGATCTATCGCATCGACGCAACCGCCGGCGGACGCCGTCCAGCGACCACCGCCGACGTCATCGCGCTCGCGCGGCTGGTCGACGGACTGCCGTGCTACGCGGCGCAATCGACCGCCCTCGTCCCCGGCGACGTGCCGGACGAGATCGCCGACCGCTGGCGGCTTTTCCTGGCGCTCACCTACAGCGCGAAGCCGGTGGTCACCGGGACTTTCTCCAAGGACGGCTTCGCGCCGATGCTCGCCATGCTCACTGTCGTCCGCGGCGGCGAGCAGGCACTGCGCGAGAAGCCGCTGGCACTCTTCGACTGCTGTCCGACCTCGCCGCTCACCTGGAGCGACCTGACGGCGGCGGCGCTCATCGACGCGGCGCGCGCCGGCGTACCGGCGAATCTCATCGCGGTGCCGATGACCGGCGCGACCGCGCCGGTCACCCTGCGCGGCGCCCTCGTCCAACTCGCCGCCGAGAACCTGGCGGGAGTCGCGATCCACCAATTGGCGGCGCCGGGAGCTCCGCTCGTTTGGGGCGGCGCCCCCTCGGCCTTCGACATGCGGCACGGCAGCGCGGCGATGGGGGCGATCGAGAGCGCCATGCTCAACGTGGCGAACGCCCAGGTCGGGCGCGCGCTCGGCCTGCCGACCCATGGCTACCTCGGGCTCTCGGACGCCAAGAGTCCCGACTACCAGGCCGGGATGGAGAGCGCCAGCGGCGCCCTGCTCGGCGCGCTCGCTGGCATCGACCTGGTCTCCGGACCGGGCCTGCTCGACTTCCTGCTCTCGCAGTCGCTCGAGAAGCTGCTGCTCGACCACGAGGCTTGCCGCGCGGCGCTGCGCTGCGCTCGCGGCATCGAAATCCTCTCCGGGGCGTCGGGCGACGAGACGCTCGAGCTGCTCGGTGACCTCGTCCGCACCGGCGAGCTGCTCTCGCACCCGCACACCCGCAGCCGATGGAAGGCCGAGCTCTCCATCGCCTCGCCGCTCGTCGATCGCGAGAGCTACGGCGATTGGGAGGCCGCGGGCAGCTCGAGCGCCCTCGATCGCGCCCGGGGCGAGCTCGAACGCCACCGCCACGCCGGCTCGCCCCTCGCCGACCATGCCCCCGGTATCGACGCCGAGCTCGCCGCGGTCGTCGTCGCCGACGCGGCGCAGCACGGCATCTTCGAACTGCCTTTTGCACAGGAGTCCACTTGAAACCAAACTCAGGGTCGGCGACCGCAGCCCCGGCTGCCGCCAACTGACCGAACGCCCTCCGGGGCGCAGGAGCTTCAGATGAGCCAGTACAAGATTGCGTGGTTGCCAGGCGACGGCGTCGGTGTCGAGGTGATGGAGGGAGCGAGAATCTGTCTCGACGCGCTGAAGTTCGACGCCCAGTACTCCCACGGCGACATCGGCTGGGAGTTCTGGCGCACCGAGGGCGAGTCCTTTCCCCAACGCACGATCGACCTCCTGCAGGCGAGCGACGCCGCGCTGTTCGGCGCCATCACCTCGAAGCCGGCGAGAGATGCCGAGGCGGAGCTGGTGCCCGCCCTGCAGGGCAAGGGACTGAGCTATCGCAGCCCCATCGTGCGCATGCGGCAGAGGTTCGATCTGTTCACCTGCCTGCGGCCCTGCAAGGCCTATCCCGGCAATCCGTTGAACTACAAGGAAGGGATCGACCTGGTGATCTTCCGCGAGAACACCGAAGGGCTCTACGCGGGCGTCGAGTTCAGTCCGGTCCCCGACGAGCTCAAAGCGACGCTCTCCAGGCTGAGCAAGCCCTTCGCCCACTTCGCGGAGATACCGGGGGACGAGTTCGCCATCACCTGCAAGGTGAACACGCAGAAGGGCTGCGAACGGATCATCCGCGCCGCCTTCGCGTACGCGCAGAAGCATGGGCTGCCGAAGGTCACGGTCATCCACAAGGCCAACGTGGTGCGCGCGACCGAGGGCATGTTCCTCGAGATCGGCAAGCGCATAGCGAAGGAGTATCCAGCGATCGCGATGGACGACGCCAACGTCGACGCCATCACGATGTGGCTGCTGAAGAACCCGCAGAGCTACAGCGTCCTGGTGGCGACGAATCTCTTCGGCGACATCATCAGCGACCTCGCGGCGCAGATGGTCGGAGGCCTGGGGTTCGCGTGCTCGGCGAACATCGGCGCGAAGCTCGGCGTGTTCGAGCCCAGCCACGGCAGCGCGCCCAAGTATGCGGGTCAGTACAAGGTGAACCCGATCGCCATGATTCTCTCGGCGAAGATGATGCTCGACTGGCTGGGCGAGGCCGAGAAGGCTGCGAAGCTCGAGGCCGCGACCGCCGCCGTCATCGCCGAGGGCCGGGTGCGCACCTACGACATGGGCGGCAGCGCGACCACGCTCGAGATGAGCGAAGCCATCGCGCGGAAACTCTGAGACGGCGAGCGAACGGAGCCCAGTGACGGAGCCCAGTAACGGAGTCCAGCTATGGCGCACATCCTCATTCATGAAGTCGGCCCACGGGACGGCCTGCAGGTCGAGAAGCAGGTGGTCCCGACCGAGGTCAAGCTCGCCTGGCTCGAACGACTGATCGGCAGCGGCGTCGACATCGTGCAGGTGGGCTCCTTCGTTCATCCGGTGAAGGTGCCCCAGATGGCCGACACCGACGAGCTGTTCCGCAGACTCACCGCGGGCAGGCGCGATTCGGGCGCCATCCTCTCGGGCCTGGTGCTCAACGAGAAGGGCCTGGAGCGTGGACTGGCCTGTGGCGTGGAGATGTTCTGCCTCGGCGTCTCCGCTTCGGAAACCCACAGTCGCAAGAACACCGGCATGGGGACGGCAGAAGCCACCCAGCGCATCCTTGCCACGGCCCGCGAAGCGAAGCGGGCCGGCAGGGAGGTCCAGGTCAGCGTGCAGAGCGCCTTCGGCTGCGGCTTCGAGGGGCGGGTTGCCGAGGCGCGCGTCTTCGAGATCGTCGCGGCCTACCTCGACGCCGGCCTCGAGGCCATCAGCCTTGCGGACACGGCCGGTCACGCCCATCCGGCGCAGGTCGCGGCCTATGTGCGCCGCATTCTGGTGCTGGCGCCCGGCGCCAGGATCACGGCGCACATCCACAACACCTACGGCCTCGGCATGGCCAACGTCTACGCTGCGATCGGTGCCGGAGCGACCGCCATCGAGACCAGCTTCGGTGGGCTCGGAGGCTGTCCCTTCACGAAGGTCGCCGCGGGCAACGTCGCCACCGAGGATCTCGTGCACGGCCTGCAGCGCGCGGGAGAGTGCGCCGGAATCGACCTGCCGCGTCTGATCGGCGTCGCGCGCGATGTCGCGGCGTTTTTCGGGCGTGATCTTCCGGGTTGTGTCTACAAGATCGGCCCGGTCCCGGACGAAGTGCCGGCCGACGCACAGCCTGCAGCACCGGCCAGCTGAGCGATCCAGGAGAGCAGACATGAATCGACGCATTCTCGAAGGCATCAAGGTTCTCGACCTCACCAACGTGTTGTCCGGACCGTTCACGACGTTGCATCTGGCGCTGCTCGGCGCCGAAGTCGTCAAGGTCGAGAACCCGAAAGACGGCGACCTGGCGCGCAAGTTGGGAATTCTTCCGGAGCTCAACAAGCGCCTCATGGGCACCAGCTTCATCGCCCAGAACTGCAACAAGAAGTCGATCACGCTGAACACCAAGAGCGCCCCCGGCAAGGCGATCTTCCTGCGCCTGGCCAAGGATGCGGACGTCGTGGTGGAGAATTTCCGCCCCGGGGTGATGGATCGCCTCGGGCTCGGATACAAGGTGCTCTCCGGGATCAACCCCGGACTGGTCTATTGCGCGATCTCCGGCTTCGGGCAGACCGGACCCGACGCGTTGAATCCGGCCTACGATCAGATCATCCAGGGGCTGTCGGGCGAGATGGCGGTGAACGGCGACGAGCGCCTGAACCCGCTGCGCGCCGGTTTCCCGGTATGCGACACGGTCGGCGGACTCAACGCGGCCTTCGCGGTGATGGCGGCGCTCTTCCACCGTCAACGCACCGGGGAAGGCCAATCGATCGATATCGCGTTGCTGGACAGCATCATGCCGCTCATGGGATGGGTCGCGGCCAACCTCCTGATCGGGCAGCAGCAGCCGGTGCTCATGGGGAACGACAACTTCACCGCCGCGCCCAGTGGCACGTTCAGGACGCTCGACGGCCACATCAACATCGCCGCCAACAAGCAGGAGCAATGGGAAGCGGTCTGCGACGTCCTCGAGCTTCCCGAGCTCAAGAACGACCCGCGATTCGCCGAGCGCGACACGCGCAAGAAGAATCGCCGGGCGCTCACGCCGCTGCTGGAGGAGAAGCTGGCCCAGCGCACGACGACGGCATGGGTGGCCGAGCTCAACGCCGCCGATGTTCCCAGCGGTGCGATTCTGAGCCTCGAAGAGGCGCTGCGGCAACCGCAGCTGCGCCACCGCGACGTGCTGAAGAAGCTGCCGCTTCAGGGATTCGGCGACATCGAGGTCTTCGGCATGACGGCGCTGTTCGAGAAGACGCCAGGCTCGGTCGATACCCCGCCGCCGCTCCTGGGCGAGCACAACAGCGAGATCTACACTGCCCTGGACATCTCCGCAGCCGAACAGTCCCGACTCAAGACCGCAGGCGTCATCTGACAGGAGCCACTATGGGAATGACCGTCGTCGAAAAGATTCTCGCGCGCGCCGCAGGCCTGCCGACCGTCGCTGCCGGGGACGTCGTCGAGCCGCAGGTGGATCTCGCGATGTCGCACGAGAACGCCGCGCTGGTGATCAACCAGTTCATGGAGATCTTCGCGGGCACCGGACTGGCCCCGAAGGTCTGGGATCCTTCGCGGGTCGCGATTATTTTCGATCATCGCGTGCCCGCCGAGTCGCCCAAGACCGCGACCAACCAGAAGAAGATCCGCGATTTCACCGCCGCCAACGGCATCGCCAAGTTTCACGACATCCGCGGCGACGTGGGCGGAATCTGCCACCAGATCCTCCCCGAGTACGGCTACGTGCGCCCCGGCTACGTCGTGGTCGGAACCGATTCCCACACCACGACGCACGGCGCGCTGGGCGCCTTCAGCTTCGGTGTCGGCGCCACCGAGATGGCCTCCGTCTGGAGCCTGGGCTTCGCCGTCAACATCGAAGTCCCGGCCACCATCAAGGTCGTGGTGAACGGCGAGTTCCCCCCGTTCGTCGGCGCCAAGGATCTGATCCTGCACATCATCGGCACGCTGACCGCCCAGGGCGCCAACTACAAGGTGCTGGAGTTCCACGGCGAGACCATCCGCAGGATGAGCACCAGCGGACGCATCGCCATCTGCAACATGAGCGTCGAGGCCGGCGCCACCTCGGGAATCGTTCCCGGCGACGCCGAGACCGTGCGCTACCTGCGCGAAGAATCGGGCGTGACGGAGCCTATTCCTTGCGTCGCTCCCGACGCCGACGCGCGCTACGTTCGCACGCTCGAAGTCGACGTCTCGAAGCTCGAGCCGCAGATCGCCTGCCCGCACATGGTGGACAACGTCAAGCCGGTCAGCGCCGTCGCCGGCACGAGCGTGCAGCAGATCGTCATCGGCAGCTGCACCAACGGCCGGCTGGACGACCTCGCCGTGGCGGCGGAAATTCTGCGTGGCAAGAAGGTCGCGACGGGCACCCGGATGCTGGTCTTCCCGGCCTCGGGGCGGATCTTCTCGCAGGCGCTGGACAAGGGCTACATCCAGGACTTCATGCGGGCCGGCGCCGTGGTGATGAACTCCGGCTGCGGACCCTGCCTCGGCGTGCACGAAGGGGCGCTCGGCGACAACGAGACCGCGCTCAGCACGACGAATCGCAATTTCAAGGGCCGCATGGGCAACCCGAAGTCGGAGGTCTACCTCTGCAGCCCGGCCGTCGCCGCCGCCTCGGCCATCACCGGCGTCATCACCGATCCCCGAACCGCCTGACAGCGCGAGACAGGAGTCCTGCATGGCCAAAGTCATCATCCAGCTCGGCAACGACATCAGCACGGACGACATCTATCCCGGGCGCTACATGGCGACGGTGCTGCCCACGGAGACGCCGCAGTTCGCCTTTTTCGACCGCACGGAGTTCAACGCCCGGCTGAAGGCGCGGGAGTTCCCCGCCGGCAGCATCATCGTCGGCGGCGAGAACTTCGGCTGCGGTTCGAGCCGCGAGCAGGCGTGCTCGGCGCTCAAGGGCTACGAGGTCACGGTAGTGGCCAAGTCGATCGCGCGCATCTTCCTGCAGAACAGCATCAATCTCGGACTGAAGGTCGTGCTCTGTCCGGCCCTGGAGGCCAGCGAGGGCGACGAGCTGGAGATCACCGCCGACCAGGTGGTGAACCAGACCACCGGCAAGAGCCTTCGCCCAGGTGAAGATGCCCGCGGCGCGGCAGGGCATCATGGATGCCGGGGGCTTGATTCCCTATACCCGGACCCTGCTGCAGGCGCGCCCGCAGAGTTAGTCCCTGCGGACGGCGATCCCCGGCGCCGGAAGTCCGCGCGCCGAGTGGGGCTCAGTGGGGCAGTTCCGCGGCGCGGCGGATGGCGGCAGCGGAGCGTTCGACATCGGCGTCGGAGGTCGACCAGTTGGAGACCGAGATGCGCATCGCGGCCTGGCCCCGCCAGGTCGTGCCGGACAGCCAGCAGGTGCCGTCGAGCTGCACGCGCCGGATGACCTCCCGGGTGAACGCATCGATCCCCGCGGCGGCGGCGCCGGAGGAGTCCCCCGGCGGGTGGAACCGCACCAACACCTGATTCAGCACGACGTCGTTGAGGATCTCCACCCGGCCTTGGTGTTCGAGCAGCTCGGCGAAGCGGCGGGCGTGGCGGCAGCAGCGCTCGACGAGGCCGGCGACGCCGCTGCGTCCGAGGTGACGCAACGCCGCCCAGATCGCGAAGCCGCGCGCCCGGCGCGAGAACTCGGGCGCCCACTCGAACGAATCGCGCTCCTGCCCCGCGGTCTGCTCGAGGTAGTCGGCGTGGGCAGTGAGCGCGGCGCGGTGCGCTTCAGGGTGAGCGCAAAAGACCAGCCCGCTGTCGTAGGGGACGTTCAGCCACTTGTGGGCGTCGGTTGCCCAGGAGTCGGCGCGCCCGACGCCGGCGACCAGCGGACGCAGCGCGGGAGCAGGCTCCGGCCCAGAGCCCGAAGGCGCCGTCGACATGCAGCCAGGCGCCATGCGGCACGGTCAGGTCGGCGATCTCGGCGAGGGGATCGAATGCCCCGGAGTTGACGTTTCCAGCCTGCGCGCAGACCAGCGTCGGGCGGCCGGCGAGCGGGCGCGAGCGTCGCGGCGAGCGCCGCGGGGAGCATCCGGCCCTGATCGTCGATGGCCACGCGGTGCACGCGTTCGCGGCCGAGCCCGAGCATCTGCAGCGCGGTGTGCACGGTGACATGGGCCTCGGCGCCGACCACCACCTCGATCTCCGGCGCGCCATAGAGGCCGCGCGCCTCGACGTCCCAACCGAAGCGCTGCGAGAGGGCGTGGCGGGCGGCGGCGAGGGCCGAGAAATTCGCCGCCTGGCAGCCGGTGACGAAGCCGACGCTGGCGCCCGACGGGAGTCCGAACAGCTCGCCCAGCCAGACGCCCGCAGTCTCCTCGGCGACCGCGTTCGCCGGCGAGAGAACGAAGAGTCCGGCGTTCTGGTCCCAGGTCGAGGTCAGCCAGTCGGCAGCGATCGTTACCGGCAGCGTGCCGCCGACGACGAAGCCGAAATAGCGCGGGCCGGCGGTCGCGACGATGCCGGGATCGGCGGCGCGCGCCAGAGCCTCGAGAACGGACTCGGCGCTCTCGCCCGCCTCCGGCAGCGCCCCGCCGAGGGCGCGGCGCATCTCGTCGACGGTCGCGGTGCTGCCGACGGGGCGTTCAGGCAGGCGATCGAGGTAGTCGGTCGCGATCTCGGCCGCGCGGCGCAGAAGGTCCTGTGAGCTCATTTTTCGAGTCTACCTTTCGACCTGGGGGAGCCTTGCACTGTCGAAAGTTAGGGAAAAATGGGGACAGGCACCAATTTCTCTCGATAGTTGGTGTCGATCGCACCAGCTGCTTCGGAGAAATTGGTGCCTGTCCCCATTTTTCCCGCGCGGCTCAGTCGCGCAGGTAGTGGCAGGTGTAGCCGCCGGGGTTCTTGACCAGGTAGTCCTGGTGGTACTCCTCGGCCGACCAGAAGTCGGAGGCGGCGACGATCTCGGTCACCACCGGGTTCTTCCACTTGCCCGACTGGTCGACGCGCGCCCGGACCGCTTCGGCGGTCGCCTTCTGCGCCGCGCTGGTGAAGAAGATCGCCGACCGGTACGAGGTGCCGATGTCGTTGCCCTGGCGGTTCTTGGTCGTCGGGTCGTGCATGCGGAAGAACCAGCCGAGCAGCTGCTCGTAAGCGATCCGCTGCGGATCGAAAGTCACCTTCACCGCTTCGGCGTGGCCGGAGTCGCCGTGCTTGACGATGGCGTAGGTGGCGTTCTTGACCGTGCCGCCGGTGTAGCCGACCTCGGTCTCGACCACGCCGGGGATGCCGCGGAGGATCTCCTCCATCCCCCAGAAGCAGCCGCCGGCAAGGATCGCCGTCTCGCGCTCGCCGGAGTCCTTGGCCAGCTGGCCGGCCTTCTCGAACGCCGGCAAGTACTGCTCATAGCCTTCGTCGACCAGCTTCTCGACCGGCACGAAGCGCAGCGCCGCGGAGTTCAGGCAGTAGCGCAGACCGGTGGGCGCCGGACCGTCGTCGAAGACGTGGCCGAGGTGCGAGTCGGCCTGCTTCGAGCGCACTTCTACCCGGGTCATGAAGAGCCCGCTGTCGGTATGGGTCGTGACGCTCGCGGCATCGATCGGCTTCGAGAACGACGGCCAGCCCGTTCCGGAGTCGAATTTGTCGAGCGACGAGAAGAGCGGCTCGCCCGAGACGACGTCGACGTAGATCCCGGGACGCTTCTCGTTCCAGTAGTCGTTGCGAAACGAGGGCTCGGTGCCCGCCTGCTGGGTGACCTCGTACTGCAGCGGCGTCAGCCGGGCCTTGAGCTCGGCATCCGTGGGCTTGGCGAAGTTCGACATGGATTTTCCTTTCCTGGGCGAGTCGGTGGTCGCCGCGCCGGTAGCCGGTTCGCCCGCACCGAGGGCCGCGAGCGCGCTCGGGGCGGGCCGCTGCAGGGCAGAAAGCAGCCACGGAACGGCAATCAGGGCGACGGCGGCGGTCAGGGCGAGGGCCAGGAGTCGGTGGCTTTTCATGGCAAGTGTTGGATGCGCGTGACGGACGGCGGTTTCATTGCGCTCCCTCCATTCTCTCCTACGGCCCGCCGGCACCGGCGGATGGCAGGGCGGATGGGAGAGAATCGGCCGATGCAGCGCCCGCATTATCTCGCCTTCGGCCTGGCCGGCTACCTCGCGTCCCTCCTCTCGATGGCCTATTTCGGCTTCTTTCTCGCCAACCTCGTCGTGCCGAAGAGCGTCGACAGCGGCCCGGCCGGCCCGGCCGGCCCGGCGCTCGGCGTCGACCTGGCGCTGCTCCTCGCCTTTGCCCTGGTGCACAGCCTCCTGGCGCGCCGGACCGCGAAGGAGCGCCTCGCGGCGTACTTTCCGCCCGAGCTCGAGCGCAGCCTCTACTCGCTCATCGCCGGCCTGCAGATGGGCCTGATCTGCTGGGGATGGCAATCTCTGCCGCTGCCGGTCTGGGAGGTTCCCGCGGGCACCGGCTGGGCGGCGCTGGGCCTTGGGCTCTGGGCGCTCCAGGGCGCTGGCTGGGGCATCGTCATCGCCGCCCTCGCGGCGATCGGCAGCACCCATCTCTTCGGGCTCCAGCAGGCCTGGTGCGCGGCGCGCCGGGTGCCGTACGTCGCACCGCAGTTCGAGGTCCGGGGCCTCTACCGGCGGGTCCGCCATCCCGTCTACACGGGGTCGCTCGTCGCCATCTGGGCGACGCCGACGATGAGCCAGGGGCGCCTGCTGCTGGTCGGGGTTCTCACGATCTATCTCTTCATCGGCCTGGGCTACGAGGAGCGCGATCTCGAGCGCCAGTTCGGCGAGGCCTACCGGGAGCACAAGCGGCGCGTCCCGTCCTTGTTCCCGCGCCTGTTGCAGTAGGCTTCGAGCCGGAGACCTTTCGACCATGAAGCGCACGATTCCGGCTCTCGTCCTGCTCCTCACCAGCTGCACCTTCGCCAGCGCCGCCGCCCAGACCGCTCCCGCGGCCGGCCAGGGAAAAGCGCCGACCTGGGAGGAAGAGGTCGCCGCCTGGAAGCAGACCCGCTTCGAGCGCCTGCAGAGGCCGGACGGCTGGTTGACCCTGGTCGGCCTCGGCTGGCTGAAAGCCGGCGACAACAGCATCGGCAGCGACCCGAAGAGCGCCGTCGTGCTGCCCGCCGGCAAGGCGCCGGTGCGGCTCGGAACGCTGCGTCTGGTGGAATCCGCCGGGCAGCGCCAGGTCACCTTCGTCGCCGGGCCAGGCGCCGCCGTCACGCACGCCGGCGCTCCGGTGGCCACCCTCGCTCTGGTGACCGACGCCGACGCCCCGGACGATGCCGGGCCGACCGTGCTCCAGCACGGCAGCCTCTCGTTTTTCGCCATCCGGCGCGGCGACCGCGTCGGCATCCGGGTCAAGGACAGCGCGGCCGCGACCCTCAAGGCGTTCCACGGCCTCGACTACTACCCGCTCGACCGCAGGTGGAAGATCGCGGCGCGCTTCGAGGCCGCGGCCGAGCCCAAGGCGATCCCGATTCCGAACGCGCTCGGATTCGACGAGCCGATTCTGTCGCCCGGCCACGTCGTCTTCACCCTCGATGGCGTCGAACACCGCCTGCTGGCGCTCGACGACACCGGCGACGGCCGGCTCTTCCTGGTCTTCGGGGACAAGACCAATGGCAAGGAGACTTACGGCGGCGGGCGCTTCCTCTATACCGATCCGCCGCAGGGCGGCCGGGTCGAGCTCGACTTCAACCGGTCCTACAATCCGCCGTGCGTCTTCACTCCCTACGCCACCTGCCCGCTGCCACCGCGCGAGAACCGCCTGCCGCTGCGGATCGAAGCCGGCGAGAAGAGCTTCGCCGGCCACGACGCCCAGCCTTGACCAGCGGCGAAGGACTGTACGAGAAGGTGCTCGCCGCTGCCGGCGGCGAGCTCGCCGCGCCGAAGCCGCCCCGCGGCTCGGCCTCAGTCGTTCTCTTCCGCTGTCTCGCGGGCGGGGAGATCGAGCTCTTCTGGCTGCGGCGCGGCGAGATCCTGCCGTTCATGGGCGGCTGGCACGCCTTTCCCGGCGGCGGGCTCGAGCGCGGCGACGCGAACTTGCCGCTCGCCGGAGTGCCGACCGAACTGCATCCGGACGGCTGGACCCCAGCGGCCGCCGACAGGGAAAGCTCACCAAAGGAATTGGATCTTGTCCCCGGCATCCTCGCCTGCGCTCTGCGCGAGCTTTTCGAGGAAACCGGGGTCTTGGTCGCCTGTCCGGCAACAGCGGCAGCGAGGGGTGGCTGGACCGAGGGCGAAACAGCTGGGGACACATTGCGGGCTCGAGTCGTACCCGCCGAGCCGCAGATGCCGAATCCCGCTATGTGTCCCCGGTCGGGGCCGATGGGACGCCGAGCGGCAAACTCGCGCGCTGAAGCACCGCAGGGGACACCTAGCGCGGGCGAGGCAGCTACGATCTCGCGAAGGACCGAGGCCGCGCAAGATGTCCCCACTTCGACGGTGGAGAAATCGGAGTCCGTAGCGGAACTTCGTCGGTCCCAGCTGGCCGGCGAGAAGTCCCTCGGCCCCTGGCTCGAGCACAACGGTCTCGCCCTCGACGCTTCCCGCCTCCGCTTCGCCGGCCGCTGGCTGACCCCGCCGTTCTCGCCGGCGCGCTTCGACAACCGCTTCTTCCTGCTCGAGTGGCGGCCGGAAGACGGCGAGCCGCGGATCGCTCCACCGGAGAGCGAAGAGGGCGAGTGGATCGCGCCGCGCGCCGCCCTCGCCCACCTCGACGCCGGTCTCGCCCTCGCCGCGCCGCCGATCCTTCACCTGCTCGAGGTGCTCGCCGAGGAGGGACCAGAACACGCCTCCCCGCGCCTCCTCGACACCTCGGAGGCGAACCTCGGGCCGCTCCGGCGCATCGAGCTGCGGCCGGGCGTAGTGCTGTTCCCGCTCGCCGCAGCGACGTTGCCACCGGCGGCGCACACCAACGCCTACCTGCTCGGCACCGGCGACTGCGTCCTCGTGGATCCGGGGTCACCGTTCGAGGCCGAGAACCAACGCCTGCTCGCGGCGCTCGAGGTCGCCAGCCAACGGTTGGGCCGCCGCGTCCGGGCGATCTGGCTCACCCATCACCACCCCGACCATGTCGGCGGTGTCGAATTCATGCGCCGGGCCCTCGACGTCCCGGTCTTCGGACATCCAGCGTACCGCGGAGCGATTGCAGGCGCGGGGTATCGCCGTCGACGGCTGGCTGCACGACGGCCAGCGCGTCGAGCTCGAGGGCTCGCCGCCGTTCAACCTGAAGGTGCATCACACGCCCGGGCACGCCGGCGGCCATCTCTGCTTCGAGGTCGAAGCGACCGGGGACCTCGTCGCCGGCGACATGGTCGCCGGCTTCGGCACCATCGTCATCGATCCACCCGAAGGCGACATGGACCTCTACCTCGCGTCGCTCGACCGCCTGCGCGAGCTCGCGCCGCGCACGCTCTTCGTGAGTCACGGCGCGCCGTTCCTCGACAGCGTGACCAAGCTCACCGAGTACCGCGATCACCGCCTGGAGCGCGAAGCCCAGATTCTCGACTGCTGGGAGGCCGGAGTGCGCGAGCCCCGGGCGATGATCCCGCGCCTCTACCCCGAGATCGTGCCGGCGGTGCAGCCGCTCGCCGAGCGCCAGATCCTCGCCCACCTCGTGCGCCTCGAACGCCTCGGCCGCATCCACACCTGACCGGCGCTCCTCTACCGGGCGGCGCCGGGAGCTCGCCCTGGCGATGGTCATCGGCGCCATCGGCGCCATCGGCGCGGAGATGCAAGCGTTCACATCCCATTCATGATGTTTGCGTCAGGATCGTACAATGGCTTCTTTGGAGACCTTGCGGTCGCGAATGCCGCCGTGGCTCGTTGCGACCCAGCCGCTGCGACTCGCCACCTACGGTGCAGGACTCGCCTTCCTCCTTCTCTTGCGCGCGGCTCCGGTCGCGGGGCAGGCGCGCTCGGCGAATCCGCACGGCGCCCTCAAGAACGAATGCACCGACTGCCACTCCACCGAGGGCTGGTCTCCGCTCAAGTCGCCGCTGCCCTACAGGCACTCGGAAACCGGCTTCGATCTCGCCGGCGGACACTCCGCCATCGCCTGCAAGAGTTGCCATGCGACGCTCGACTTCGCCAGAGAAAAGGGCAAGACCGACTGCTACGCCTGCCACGAGCCGGCCTTCACCCGCGCCACCCGACCCGCCCACGCGGGCTTCCCGACCACCTGCAAGTCCTGCCACGGCGTCGCCGCCTGGCAGCCGGCCACCTTCGATCACAACCGAACCACCTTCCAGTTGAACGGCGCCCATCGCACCGTCGACTGCGTCGCCTGTCATCGCGCCGGCTATACGGCGACGCCAACCGAGTGCTTCACCTGCCATCAGAAGGACTTCGCGAGCGCCCGGAATCCTTCCCACGCCGGCTTCTCCACCAGCTGTGCGGACTGTCACGGCGTCTCCGCCTGGTCGCCGGCGGTCTTCGACCACAACCAGACCGGATTCCAGCTCCTCGGCGCCCACCGCACGGTCGAGTGCACGCTCTGTCACCGCACCGGCTACGCCGGCACGCCGGTCGAGTGCCTGTCGTGCCACCAGACCGACTTCACCAGCGCCCGCAACCCGGTGCACGCCGGCTTCCCCGTCACCTGCCGCGAATGCCACAGCTTCACCGCCTGGCAACCGGCGCTCTTCGATCACGACAGCTCGGGCTTCCCGCTCAGCGGGGCACATCGCTCCACCAGCTGCGTCAACTGTCACCGCACGGGCTACGCCGGCACTCCCACGGACTGCTTCTCCTGCCACCAGAGCGACTACAACGGCGCCAGCAACCCGCGCCACAGCGGTTTCCCCAACACCTGCCAGGACTGCCACAGCGTCACCGCCTGGCAGCCGGCGACCTTCAACCACGACGCGACCGGCTTCCAGCTCGCCGGCGCGCACCGCTCGGCCCCCTGCACCTCCTGCCATGCGAACGGCTACGCCGGCACCCCGGCGGACTGTTTCGCCTGTCATCAAGCCGCTTACAACGGTGCCCGCAATCCGAGCCATTCCGGCTTCCCGACCACCTGCCAGAGCTGCCACAGCTCGACCGCCTGGCAGCCCGCGACCTTCGACCACAACGCGACCGGTTTCCAGTTGAGCGGTGCGCATCGCTCGGTCGCCTGCACCTCCTGCCACCGCAACGGCTATGCCGGCACCGCCGCCGACTGTTTCGCCTGCCATCAGAGCGACTACACCGGCGCCCGCAACCCGAGCCACGCCGGCTTCCCGACCACCTGCCAGAACTGTCACAGCGCGACCGCCTGGCAGCCCGCGACCTTCGACCACAACACGACCGGCTTCCAGCTGAACGGAGCGCACCGCTCGGTCGCCTGCACCACCTGTCACCGCAACGGCTACGCCGGCACGCCATCCGACTGTCTGTCCTGCCATCAGAGCGACTACAACGGCGGCTTCGAACCCGAGCCACTCCGGCTTCCCGACGACCTGCCAGAACTGCCACAGCGTCACCGCCTGGCAGCCCGCGAGCTTCGACCACAACACGACCGGCTTCCAGCTCACCGGCGCGCACCGCTCGCTCGCCTGCACCACCTGCCACCGCAACGGCTACTCCGGAACACCGTCCGACTGCTTCGCCTGCCATCAGAGCGACTACAACGGGACCCGCAATCCCAATCACGCCAGCGCCGGATTCGGGACCAGTTGCGCCGACTGCCACGGCACGAACGCCTGGACGCCGGCGACGTTCAATCACGAGAGCTCTTTCCCGATCGCTTCAGGGCGCCATCAGCTCCCCTGCTCTTCCTGTCACGTGGCGGCGGGAAACTACAACGTCTTCGAGTGCATCCTCTGTCACGAGCACAGCCAGGGTGAGACCAATCCCGAGCACCGGGGGGTCGGCGGCTACGTCTACGAGAGTCGGGCCTGCTACCAGTGTCACCCGCGCGGCCGTGAGTGAGCGCGCGGCAGCTCGCGCTCTCGTTCATCTCTGGTTCATAACTCTGGCAATTCTCAACAGCTGGAGGATGGTCGTGTTCACAGGAAGCTCATCGCGTATGCGAGAGGATGCCCGGATGCATCGCGTGCGGCTTTCGCCATCGCGCAGGACCTCGGCACTTCGTGCAAGCCGGCCTTTGGCTGGTGCCCATCCTGGCTGCCTTCGCTGCGCTCGGCGTCCCGGCGCCGCTGGCGCGCGCAAGGGGGTTCGGCGAGCCCGCACGGCGCGCTCGGCGACCGCGTGCGCCGAATGCCATTCGATGGAGGGCTGGACGCCGCTCCGGTCGCCGCTGCCGTGGAAACACGCGACGACCGGCTTCGACCTCGCCGGCGCGCACGCCGACGCCACCTGCAAGTCCTGCCACGCGACCCTCGACTTCGCCGACGGCCAAGGCCAAGGCCGACTGCTTCGCCTGTCACGAGCCGGCGTTCATCCGCGCCACCCGCCCGAGCCACGCCGGGTTCCCGACCGCGTGCAAGAACTGTCACGGCGTGTGCAGCCTGGCAACCGGCGACCTTCGACCACAATCAGACCACCTTCCAGCTCAACGGCGCCCATCGCTCGGTCGACTGCGTCTCCTGTCACCGCAACGGCTACACCGCGACCCCGACCGACTGCTTTACCTGTCACCAGAAGGACTTCACCAGGGCGCGCAACCCCGTGCATGCCGGGTTCGCCACGACTTGCCAGGACTGCCACGGCGTCTCTGCCTGGCAGCCGGCGACCTTCGATCACAACCAGACCGGCTTCCAGCTCCTCGGCGCCCACCGCACGGTCGATTGCACGACCTGCCATCGCACCGGCTACGCCGGCACGCCGATCGAGTGCTTCTCCTGCCACCAGACCGACTTCACCAGCGCCCGCAACCCGGTGCATGCCGGCTTCCCCATCACCTGTCGCGAGTGCCACGGCGTCACCGCCTGGCAGCCGGCGCTCTTCGACCACAACTCCACCGGCTTCCAGTTGAACGGTGCCCACCGCTCCACCGACTGCGCGAGCTGCCACCGCAACGGCTACGCCGGCACGCCCACCGACTGCTTCTCCTGCCATCAGAGCGACTTCACCGGCGCCAGCAACCCGAGTCACAGCGGCTTCCCCAACTCCTGCCAGGACTGCCACGGCGTCTCCGCCTGGCAGCCGGCGACCTTCGACCACAACGCGACCGGCTTCCAGTTGAACGGCGCCCATCGCTCGGCCTCCTGCACCTCCTGCCATCGCACGGGCTACGCCGGAACGCCCAGTGAGTGCTTCTCCTGTCATCAGAGCGACTTCACCGGCGCCAGCAACCCGAGCCACAGCGGCTTCCCCAACTCCTGCCAGGACTGCCACGGCGTCTCCGCCTGGCAGCCGGCCAGCTTCGACCACAACGCGACCGGCTTCCAGTTGAACGGCGCCCATCGCTCGGCCTCCTGCACCTCCTGTCATCGCATCGGGCTACGCCGGCACGCCCTCGGACTGCTTCTCCTGCCACCAGACCGACTTCACCGGCGCCAGCAATCCGAGCCACAGCGGCTTCCCCAACAGCTGCCAGGACTGCCACGGCGTCTCCGCCTGGCAGCCGGCCACCTTCGATCACAACTCCACCGACTTCCCGCTGAACGGCGCCCACCGCTCGGCCTCCTGCACCTCCTGCCATCGCAACGGCTACGCCGGCACGCCCTCGGACTGCTTCTCCTGCCATCAGACCGACTTCACCGGCGCCAGCAATCCGAGCCACAGCGGCTTCCCGAACACCTGCCAGGACTGCCACGGCGTCTCCGCCTGGCAGCCGGCCAACTTCGACCACAACTCCACCGGCTTCCAGCTGAACGGCGCCCATCGCTCGGCCTCCTGCACCTCCTGTCACCGCAACGGCTACGCCGGCACGCCCTCGGACTGCTTCTCCTGCCATCAGACCGACTTCACCGGCGCCAGCAATCCGAGCCACACCGGTTTCCCGAACACCTGCCAGGACTGCCACGGCGTCTCCGCCTGGCAGCCGGCCAACTTCGACCACAACTCCACCGGCTTCCCGCTGAACGGCGCCCATCGCTCGGCCTCCTGCACCTCCTGTCACCGCAACGGCTACGCCGGCACGCCCTCCGACTGCTTCTCCTGTCATCAGACCGACTTCACCGGCGCCAGCAATCCGAGCCACAGCGGCTTCCCGCACATCCTGCCAGGACTGCCACGGCGTCTCCGCCTGGCAGCCGGCCAACTTCGACCACAACTCCACCGGCTTCCAGCTGAACGGCGCCCATCGCTCGGCCTCCTGCACCTCCTGCCACCGCAACGGCTACGCCGGCACGCCCTCCGACTGCTTCTCCTGCCATCAGACCGACTTCACCGGCGCCAGCAATCCGAGCCACAGCGGCTTCCCGCACTCCTGCCAGGACTGCCACGGCGTCTCCGCCTGGCAGCCGGCGAGCTTCGACCACAACGCCACCGGCTTCCAGTTGAACGGCGCCCATCGCTCGGCCTCCTGCACCTCACTGTCACCAGAACGGCTACGCCGGGACGCCCTCCGACTGCTTCTCCTGTCATCAGACCGACTACACCGGCGCCAACAATCCGAGCCACAGCCGGCTTCCCGCACAGCTGTCAGGACTGCCACGGCGTCACCGCCTGGCAGCCGGCGAGCTTCGACCACAACGCCACCGGCTTCCCGCTCAACGGCGCCCACCGCTCGGCGCTTCCTGCACCGCCTGCCACCAGAACGGCTATGCCGGAACGCCGTCCGACTGCTTCTCGTGTCACCAGTCCGACTACAACGGCGCCAACAACCCGAGTCACACCGGCTTCCCGCACACCTGCCAGGACTGCCACGGCGTCGCCGCCTGGCAGCCGGCGAGCTTCAACCACAACGCGACCGGCTTCCCGCTCAACGGCGCGCACCAGGCCGCCTCCTGCCTCGACTGCCACAGCGGCGGCTACGCCGGAACGCCGACCGACTGCTTCTCCTGTCACCAGTCCGACTTCAACGGCGCCAACAACCCGAGCCACACCGGCTTCCCGCACAGCTGCCAGGACTGCCACGGCGTCTCCGCCTGGCAGCCGGCGAGCTTCAATCACAGCGCCACCGGCTTCCCGCTGCACGGCGCCCACCTGGCCGCGTCCTGTCTCGACTGTCACAGCGGCGGCTACGCCGGGCACGCCGTCGGCCTGCTTCTCCTGTCATCAGTCCGACTTCAACGGCGCCAACAACCCGAGTCACACCGGCTTCCCGCACACCTGCCAGGACTGCCACTCCGACACCGCCTGGCAGCCGGCGAGCTTCAACCACAGCGCCACCGGTTTCCCGCTCACCGGCGCGCACGCCGGCGCGGCCTGCCTCGACTGCCATTCCGGCGGCTACTCCGGCACGCCCACCCTGTGCTTCGCCTGCCATCAGAGCGACTACAACGGCACCAACGACCCCGACCACCAGAGCGCCGGCTTCCCGACCACCTGCGAGAGCTGCCACAGCACGACCGCCTGGGAGCCGTCGACCTTCAATCACAACGACCTGCTTCCCGATCGCTTCGGGCCGCCACCAGCTCCCCTGCGCCTCGTGCCACGTGAGCGCCGGGAACTTCAACAACTTCGAGTGCATCCTCTGTCACGAACACAGCCAGAGCGAGACCAACAACGACCACAACGAGGTCGGCGGCTACCTCTACGAGAGCCACGCCTGCTACCAGTGTCACCCGCGCGGGTCGGCCTAGGCCGCAGCGAACGACAAGAGAGACCACTGAACCTGATGACTGATTCCATGAATTTCTCGGCCGCCTCTGCGCAGAGCGGCCGGCGTCCGACTCCGATTCTCGATCCTGGCGACCCTCGCTCTGGTCCTCTGTTCGCATCCGGCTTGGCTTCCGCCGCGGCAGTCCCCCGACAGCGCGCCGCCGATGACCGTCGCGCGCGTCGTCGCCGGGCGGGTCGACATCGACGTACCGGGCACGCGGCGACTCGCGGTCGGCGATCGCCTCGTCCGTGGAGCGCGACGGCGTCAAGCTCGCCGATCTCGAGGTCACCATCGTCGGCGAACCACGAGGCTTCGTGCCGGATCGAGCGCATGACGGCGCGCGATCGCCGGCGGCGATCTGGTGCGCCCGCGCGCGGCGGGCAAAGCCCTCGGCCGCGGCGACCGCTGCGCGCTCCGGCCGCTCCGATCGCCGTCGCCAGGCGCTCTGCCCGCCGCCACCCAGTCGCCTCCAGGCCCGACGACGCGGGCGAGCACCCGAGCAACCAGACGATGATCGTGCAGCGCGTGCTGCGCGGTGCGGTCGACATCTCGCTGGTCTCCTCGCAGCCGGTGGCGGTCGGCGATCGCCTCGTGGTGGAGCGCGGCAGCCTGGTCATCGGCGAGCTCGAGGTCCTGCTGGTCGGCGAGCACTCGGCGACCTGCCGGATCGATCGCGAAGTGCGCCCGATCACCCAGGGAGACCGCGTTCGGCGGCTCGAAGTCCCGCCGCCGCCGCCGGCGCCGGTGACGGAGCCGGCGATTGCCGCAACCCCGACCGCTGCCGGCAACGCCCGCCGCCCAGTACCGGGCGAGCCCGCCGTGGCGCAACCGATCCGGGTGCGCCAGGTGCTCGCCGAAGAGGTCTTCCTCGACGCCGGCCGCAGCGCCGGGCCTGGCGGTCGGCCAGCGCGTCAAGGTGCGGCGCACCGACGCCGCGACCGGCGCGACCTCCGAGATCGCCGAGCTCGAGATCGCCTTCATCGCCAGCCACTCGGCCTCGTGCAAGATCGTCGCGGCGACGGAGACGATCGCCGTCGGTGATCTCGTCATCCCGGGTCCGCTGCCGCCCTCGGCCGCGCTCCCGGCCGGTGCCGGCAGCGCCGGCGCACCGACCGGCGCGCCGGTCGTGCCGGGCCAGAAGGGCAAGCCGCCGGGCTGGAACCCCGCCGAACACACCGACTATTCCGGGTCGCTGGCGCTGCGTTACCAGGGCTTCAAGGATGGCGGTCCGGCCGGGCGCGACTTCAACCAGGAGTCGGCTCTGGTCAACATCTACGCCGGCCACATCGGCGGCAGCAAGTTCGACTTCCGGCTGCGCGGCACCGCCAGCCGCGAGCAGATCCAGCTCTCCTCCGGCAGGTCGGAGTCGCGCGACAACGACCGCCTCTACGAAGCGACCCTCTCCTACGAGCCGCCCGAGGCACGCTTCACCTACCAGGTCGGCCGGCTGATCTCCGGGCCGCTCGTCGGCTTCGACTATCTCGACGGCGGAGTCGGCGAGTTCCACGCCACCCGGCGCTTCAGTCTCGGAGCGTTCTACGGCTCGCGCTCGAACGGCGACCAGATCAACTTCGCCAGCCCGGGCCGCGCCTACGGCGCCTTCGTGCACTGGCTCGACCAGTCGCCCGGGAAGCCCTTCTACGCCGAGTACCTGCTTCGAGGCGATCGGCGACTACCTCGGGGGCGATACCAACCGGGAGTACCTGTCGTTCTACGGCCGGCAGGGCTCCGGCAGCCGCTGGTCGCTCTACGAGCGCGCCGAGTTCGACCTCGGCCACAACTGGCGCGACAATCCGGCCGCCAACAACAGTCAGCTGAGCAACGTCCTGTTCTCCGGCAGCTACAGCGTCTCCAAGGCGGTGCGCCTCGGCGTGAGCTACGACCAGTCGCGCCAGATCTTCACCCTTGACGACCGCTTCACGCCCGAAGAGCTGTTCGACAACGCGCTGCGCGAGGGCTATCGGGTGACGGCCTACCTCGGCTCGGCGAAGACGGTGCGCGCCAACTTCTCGGTCGGCCAGCGCTGGAAGCAGGGCAACCCCGACCGCAGCCTCGCCTACAACGCCAACGTCTACCACAGCAACGTCTTCGGCTGGAACATGCTCGTCGGCGGCGACTACTCGGGTTTCGACGGCGACACCTCGAGCGGCTTCCGCGCCGGCCTGCGGGTCCAGAAGTACTTCCGCAGCGGCCACGACGTCGAGCTCACCTTCGGCATCTCCAGCACCGAGCTCCTCGCCACGGGCGAGGTGCGCGAGAACCAGTGGCTGCGCCTTTCCGGCACGCTCCAGCTCGGCCGGCGCTTCTACCTGCTCGGCGAGCTCGAATCGGCCACCGGCGACGACCTCGAAGGCGAGCGGCTCTTCCTCCAGCTCGGCTACCGGCTCTAGGTGGTCGCCAGCATCCCCACCCTGCCGCCGGGCCGCAGGGTGGCCGGGCCCCCCCGCGCTGCGGTATCGTACGCAGTCTTATGCGGTCGAGACCTGCCCTGCTGCCCCGTCGCCCGGCCCGCGCGGAATCGAAGCGTCCTTGAAGGTCGCCAATCGCCCGTCCGAAACGCCGCCGGCGGCGTTCCGTGCCCGCGATCTGTCCCGCAGATACGGGCAGAAGTGGGCGCTCGCCCACCTCGACCTCACCGCCGCGCCGGGCGAGGTGCTGCTCATCGCCGGCCCCAACGGCTCGGGCAAGACGACCTTTCTGCGCCTGCTCGCGGGCCTCCTGCGACCCACCGCCGGCGAGCTCGAGCTGTTTGGCAAGAACCTCGCATCCGACCCCTTCGGTTGGCGCCGAAATGTCTCGCTGCTCTCGCATGCCTCCTATCTCTACGAGCCTCTCACCGCCCTCGAGACGGTGCGCCTCTGGGCGCGCCTCCTCGGCCGCTCGACGGCCGAACGCGGACCTGCGCGCGCGCCTCGGCGGAGGTCGGCCTCGAGCCCGAGAGCGACACCGTCGTGAGCGGCTTCTCCGCCGGCATGCAGAAGCGTCTGACCTTCGCCCGGGTGCGCCTCGAGGACTCCGCATCTGGTGCTGCTCGACGAGCCGTTCGCCGCCCTCGACACCGCCGGCCAGGAGCTGGTGACCGACTGGATCGCCGCCGACCGCAAGGCGGGCAAGACCGTGGTCATCGCCTCGCACAACCTCGAGCGCGCGGCGCCGATCGCCGACCGCGCCGTGCTCCTCGCCCGCGGCCAGATGACCTGGCAGGGCGCCGCCCGCGACCTCCCGAACGTGCTGGCGAGGGCCTCGTGAGCGAGCTGCGCAGCCAGACCCTGACACTTCTCGCCAAGGACCTCCGGCTCGAATGGCGGGCGAAGGCGCGCCTCGTCGCGGTCGGCGTCTTCGGGCTGCTCTCGCTGGTGGTGTTTTCGATCGCCGTCGGCCCGGACTCGAAGGCCCTCACCGCCGGGGCGGCCGGGTTTCTGGTCATCGCCCTGCTGCTCTCCTCGACGCTGGCGCTCGCCGAGAGCTTTCGCATCGAGCACGAACGCCGGGCGCTCGAGGGCATCCTCCTGCTGCCGGTCCGGCCGGGCGCCGTCTTCTACAGCAAAGCGATCGCCAATACGCTTTCGCTCGCGATGCTGGCGCCCGGGCTGTCGCTGTTCGGCGTCGTGCTCTACGGCGTCGAGCTCCAGCCGGCGAACGTGGTGAGCTTCTTCACCATCTGGGGCCTCGCCGCGGCCGGGCTCTCGGCGCCAGGAACGCTCTACGCCGCCATGACCGCCCAGCTGCGCAGCCGCGACGTCCTGCTGCCGCTGCTGCTCTTCCCGCTCGTGGTGCCGGTCCTGATGGCCTCCTGCAAGGCGCTGGCGCTCGTCCTCACCGGCGACCCGATGGGGCAGATGCGGTCGTGGGCGCTGCTGCTGCTCTGTTTCGACCTCATCTACTGGTCCCTGGGAGGGATCCTCTTTCCGTTCGTCATCGAGGAGGGCTGAACCGTGAACCGTCGCTTTGCCAAAGAGCACTGGGTGGGACTCGCCGGCGTCCTGCTGTTCATCGTCGGCTGCTACATCGGTCTCTTCGTGGCCCCGGCCGAACGCCATATGGGCGAGGTCCAGCGCATCATGTACGTGCACGTGCCGACCGCCTGGAACGCGCTGCTCTGCTTCACCTGCGCCTTCATCGCGGCGATCGGCTCGCTGTGGACCGGGCGGGAGCGCTGGGACGCGACCCTCGTCGGCGCCGCCGAGGCCGGCGTGGTCCTGAACGGCCTGCTCCTCATCCAGGGCTCACTCTGGGGCCGCGCCACCTGGGGCGTCTGGTGGGACTGGGACGTGCGCCTCACGACCTCCCTGGTCCTGCTCCTGCTCTTCATCGGCGTGCTCTCGCTGCGCTCGTTCGCCGTCGGCT
This sequence comes from Thermoanaerobaculia bacterium, assembly GCA_963788175.1. GTDB lineage: Bacteria > Acidobacteriota > Thermoanaerobaculia > Multivoradales > JAGPDF01 > JAGPDF01. The sequence goes on along the minus strand of CAWBFZ010000006.1, from coordinate 76,982 downwards.
CGGAGCGCCGGGCGAGCCTGACGGCGGTGGCCGCGATCGTCGCCTACGTCGACGTGCCGCTGGTCTATTTCTGCGTGCGCTGGTGGCGGAGCCTGCATCAGATCCAGTCCTCGCCCGCCACCGTAGATCCAGCTATGGTGCTGCCGCTGCGGCTGAACGCTTTCGCCCTGATGTTCGCCGCCATCTGGTTCATCGTCCGCCGCGCCCGCCTCGAGCTCGCCCGGCGGCGCAGCAGCGAAACCGCCATTCCCGACCGAATCGAGAGAATCGAGGTGCGTCATGCCTGAGGGAGTCATCCTCGGCGGATGGAACTTCGTCATCGCCGCCTACAGCATCACCGCCGTCGGCCTGGTCCTCTACGCCTGGAGCCTGATCCGGCGCACGCGACAGCAGCATCAGAAGGAGGGCAAGTCATGACGATCGAATCCTCGAACAAGGCGCGCGCCGAAGTCCGGCGGCACCGGCTGCTCGCCCTCGTCGCCATCCTCATCGCCGCCGGGACCTTCGGATTTCTCGCCCTGGGCGGCCTCGGCAAGAGCCTGGTCTACTACTGGAGCCCGACCGAGCTGCGCGCCCACGGCGGCAAGGCCGAAGGCGCCACCATCCGCCTCGGCGGCCTGGTCGCGCCGGGCTCGATCGAGACCGGCGAGGGCGGCCTCGGTCTCCAGTTCAAGATGACCGACGGCACGGAGACGGTCGCCGTCTCGACGCACGGCGGTGCCGCCGGCGATGTTCCGCGAAGGGATCGGCGTGGTCGTCGAAGGCGCGCTGCAGGCCGACGGAACGTTCGCGCACCGACCGCCTGATGATCAAGCACGACAACGAGTACCAGGCGCCCGGCAAGGGCGACTCTCGAACGGTCAAAGAGCTCGCCGAGACGCTCGAGCCCTCCGCATCCGGAGATCCCCGATGATCTCCATCCTCGGCCGCTCCGTCGTCCTGGCGGCGCTGCTCCTCGCGACGACCGGCGCGGTGATGAGCTTCGCTGCCGCCCAGCGGCGCGCCGCCGGCGGGATCGCGCGCGCGCGGCGCCTCGCCTACGTCTATGCCGTCATGATGGCGCTCGCCACCGGCCTGATGATCTTCGCCCTCGTTCGCCACGACTTCTCGGTCTCCTACGTGGCGCAGGTCGGGTCGCTCGCGACCCCCCTGCACATCACCATCGTCTCGCTCTGGTCGTCGCTCGACGGGTCGATCCTCTTCTGGGGCCTCGATCCTCGGGGTCTTCACCGCCGGGTCGGCCTTCCACCTGCGCCGGAGCGCTCCCGACCAGTTGGGCTACATGCTCGGGACGCTCTTCGTGGTCGGCATCTTCTTCACCTTCCTGATCGCCGGGCCGGCCGATCCGTTCGCGCCGACGCCGCTGCCGGTGCCGACCGACGGCCCGGGGCCGAATCCGCTGCTGCAGAACCATCCGCTGATGATCATCCATCCGCCGATGCTCTATCTCGGCTACGTCGGCATGAGCGTGCCGTTCGCGATCGCCATGGCCGCGCTCTTCGCCGGCCGGCTCGACCGCGACTGGATCCGCTCGCTGCGCACCTGGCTGCTCGTGCCGACCGGCTTCCTGACGATGGGCGTGATGCTCGGCGGCTGGTGGTCCTACGAAGTGCTCGGCTGGGGCGGCTACTGGGCCTGGGATCCGGTGGAGAACGCCTCCTTCCTCCCCTGGCTCACCGCCATCGCCGCCGTGCACTCGGCGCTGGTGCTGCAGCGCAAGGGGACGCTGCGGGCCTGGACGGTCGTGCTCGTCGTCGTGACCTTCCTGCTGACGATCCTCGGCACCTTCCTCACCCGCTCGGGAGTCGTCAACTCGGTGCACTCCTTCACCCAGACGCCGATCGGCCCGGCCTTCCTCGCCTTCCTCGGCTTCTGCCTCGTGGCCTCCGTCGTCGTGCTCGCCATGCGCATGGACACCCTCGCCTCGGATCCCGACCGCGAGACGCTGTGGACCCGCGAAGGCGCCTTCCTGATCAACAACCTGCTGCTGCTCGTCTTCATGTTCACGGTGCTGGTCGGCACGCTCTTCCCGATCGCCGCCGAGATGGTGCGCGGCGTCAAGGTCAGCGTCGGCGAGCCCTACTTCAACCGCATGGCGATTCCGATCAGCCTCGGCCTGCTGCTGCTCATCGGCATCGGTCCGGCGCTCCCCTGGGGGCGGGCCGACAACCGCAACGTCCGCCGCGCCCTGCTCTTTCCGATTCCGGCGGCGATCGCCGGCCTCCTCGTGACGCTCGCCGCCGGCGGCCGCAGCTGGGGCGTCCTCGTCACCGGCGCCCTCGCCGGCTACGCCGTCTGGGTCAACTTCGACCAGGGACTGCGCCTCACCCGCCGGCGCCGCGAGGACGAGCCGTGGACCGAGGCGGTCGGCGAAGCCGTGCGACGCGGGAGCGCGCCGCTACGGCGCCTACCTCGCCCATCTGGGCGTCGTCGTGACCTTCGTCGCCATCGCCGTCTCGTCGTCCTATCAGGTCGCGCACGAGGCGACGATGCGACCCGGCGAGTCGATGGACGGTCGCGGGCTACAACCTCACCTTCGAGAAGGTGGACGCGCGCCCGGAGCCGCATCGGGTCTCGGATCGCGCCCGTGATGCGGATCGAGCGCAACGGCAAGGACGCCGGCACGCTCGAGCCGGCGCTCAACCGCTACGACACCCGCATGGAGCCGATCGGCACGCCGGCCGTCCGCACGGCGCTCGGCCACGACCTCTACCTCTCGCTGATGAACGTCGGCACCGACGGCAGCATCGGCCTGCGCGCCATCGTCACGCCGGCCGTGGTCTGGATCTGGATCGGCGTCTTCATCATCGTCGTCGGCACGGCGATCTGTCTGCTGCCCGCCGGCCTGCGCTTCTCGGGGCGGCAAGCCCGATCCGGTCCCCGGCGCGGAGGCCGCGGCATGAACCGCAAGGTCCTGCTCATCGGCCTGATCCTGGTCGCCCCGCTGCTCGTCATGCTGGCCTCGGGCCTGCGCCACGACCCGCGCGAGGTGATCTCGCCGCTCATCGGCCAGCCGGCGCCGGAGTTCGCTCTGAGCGACCTCGAGGGACGGACGCTCCGGCTCGCGGACCTGCGCGGGCAGCCGGTGGTGGTCAACTTCTGGGCGACCTGGTGCCAGCCGTGCGCCGCGGAGAATCCGATCTTCGCCGCCCTGGCGCGCCGCTACGCCGGGCGGGCGCGGTTCGTGAGCGTGATCTACCAGGACACGCCGCGAGGCGATCCGCGCCTACGAACGCCAGCGCGGCAGTCTGGGGCCCGGCGCTGGTCGACCCCGACTCGCGCACCGCCATTCGGTTCGGCGTCTACGGCGTGCCCGAGACCTTCCTCATCGACGCCCGGGGCATCGTCCACGAGAAGGTCACCGGCATGGTGAGCTTCGACGGTCTGACCCGCTCGCTGGAGGCGATGCTGTGAACTCTCTCCCGAAGCTGTCGCGCCGCGGCGCGTGCCTCACGGCGCTCGTCGCTGCTGCTGCCCTGGTGGTCGTTCTGACGCCGCTTGCCGTCAGCGCACAGAGCGCCCGCCGCGCCGGGCCAGGACCGGCGCCGCTCGGGCCGCCGCTCGCCGGCGCGGCGCTCGACCGCGCCACGGAGGAGGTCTCCTCCCTGATGCGCTGCCCGGTCTGCCAGGGCCTGTCGGTGGCCGACTCGCCGTCCTCCTCGGCGGTCGACCTCAAGGCCGAGGTCCGTCGCATGCTCTCCCTCGGCTACTCCGAGGACCAGGTGATCGCCGCGTTCGAGCGCTCCTACGGCGAGTTCATCCGCCTCGAGCCCAAGGCGGAGGGCTTCAACTGGATGGTCTGGCTGATGCCGATGCTGGCGTTCGCCGCCGGCGCGCTGATGATCTTCTTCCGCCTGCGGCCGCAGCGCCCGGCGCCCCCAACTTCCACCCCGCAGGAGGATTCGAAACCGTCATGAACGTCTGGATTCCTGGTCTGATCGTCGTCGCCGTGGGCCTTGCCGCAGGTCTCTGGTTCGCTTTGCGGGGCAAGCAGCGAGAGCCCGCTGGGCAGCGCGACAGGCCTGCCCTCCGAAGGATCTGGTGCCGGCGCGCCGGACGCTGTCTCGGCCGCTGGGCCGGGCACCACCGCCGGACCGGCGACCTCCGAACGGCGGTCGGGGCTGGTCGGATTCCTCTTCGGAGTCGCCAGCTGCCTCGTCATCGGCGGCCTCGATCTACTGGGCCACCGTGGGCTCGCGACCGAAGGACGAGATGGGCGCGGGTACCGCTGCGATGTCGCCGACGGCGCAGATGGCTCCGACGGCCCCGATGGCTCCGATGGCTCCGATGGCTCAAATGGCTCGCGGCCGCGCCCGCCGCCTCGCCCGAGGCCGCCGCAGCCGCCCACGACGAGAGCGCCGAGCTCACCCCGGAAGTCGCGGCGCAGCTCGAGCAGTTTCGCGCGCAGGTCCAGGCGGCGCCGCAGGACCTCCAGGCGCGCCGCCAGCTCACCGTCGCGCTGCTCAACGCCAACCTCCTGATGGAGGCCTTCGAGCAGGCGAGAGAGCTGCAGAAGCAGGCCGCCCAACGATCCGGACGGCCTCTTCGTCGAAGGCGTGGTGCGCCTGGCCATGGGCCAGTGGCCGCTCACCGTGCAGCTCATGGACGGCGTCCTCGCGCAGCATCCCGACCACCTCCTGGCCTCGCTGGCGAAGGGCCAGGCGGAGGCCGCTCTCGGCCAGATGCCGCAGGCGATCGCGACCTGGAAGAAGGGCCTGGCGGCGGCCGGCGGCAACTTCCCGCCGATCGAGGAGCTGCTGGCGGAAGTCGAGGCGGGCGGCGGCGCCGGCGGCGCCGGAGCCATCGCGATGGCCGGCGCGGCCCCTCCGGCTGCCGCCCAGTCCCCCGCGGCGGCGGCCGCAGGCGGCGGCGCCTATCGCCTGCACATCGAGCTCGCGCCGGGGACGGTCGCGCCGCGCGGTGCGGCGGGCAGTCGGGCGACCCTCTTCGTCGCCCTGCGCGGCGACACGCCGGGGCCGCCGGCCGCGGTCAAGCGGATCTCGAATCCGACCTTCCCGCTCGAGCTGACCCTTTCCGTCGACGACAGCATGATGGGTCAGCCCCTGCCGCTCGAAGGGCAACCTCTCGGTCAGCCTCGACGGCGACGGCAACGCCTCGACCAAGGAGCCCGGCGATCTCGACCGCCGCGGTCGCAGGCGCTTCTCCGGCACGCCGGTCACCATCACCCTGGAGAGCGGAGCGAAGTGAAGTGAAGGTCGCCCCCCAGCGGCTCGTGCTCGTTGGCCTCTATGTGCTGTTTCTCGGCAGCCTCGCCTGGTTCGCGGCTCGCAGGGACTGCCCTACTACCTGACGCCGCTCGCCGAACGGCCGCGCCACCCGCTCTACTGGCAGCTCAAGCCGGGAGGCTCGTGGGGCCTCGCCTTCGGCATCGTCGGCGCGGCGATGATGATCGTCATGCTGCTCTACTCGGTGCGCAAGCGCTTCGCCCTCCTGCGCCGTCTGGGACCGGTCAGCGACTGGCTCGACTTTCACATTCTGCTCGGCCTGTGCGGTCCTCTCTTCATCCTCCTCCACAGCTCCTTCAAGGTGCAGGGCCTGGTCGCGCTCTCTTTCTGGTCGATGGTCGCGGTCGCCTCGAGCGGCGTCGCCGGGCGGTACCTGTACCGCCAGATTCCACACTCGAACGCCGGTGACGAGCTGTCGCTGGCCGAGGTCGAGAAGCTCGACCAGGAGCTTGCCCGCCAGCTGATGGACGAGGTCGGCCTCGATGCCGATGCGATCCGGCAACTCGATGCCGTGGCGGAGATCGGTACCGGCGCCAAACAGTCCCTCTTCGGCATGGTCCTCCGATTTCCCTACGACGCCCTGGCGCTGCGCTTCCGGCTGCGCCGTTTCCGGCGCGATTTCCCGGCGGTCGATCGGCGTCTGCGCCGCCGGTTCGAGCTCCTGGCGACCCACAAGGTGCGCCTCCACCGCCGCATCCTGCTGTGGCAGAGAGTGCGCGAGCTCTTCCACTACTGGCACGTCTTCCACAAGCCGTTCGCCGTCGTCATGTATCTCTTCATGGTGGTGCACATCGGCGTCGCCTGGATGACCGGTTACGCGGGGATCGGACACTGAGCTGCGGCCGGGCATCGGGGCGCATCCTGGCCGCCGCCGGGATCCTCGCCGGGTTGGGATGCGCGCTGCTCTCGCCGCCGGCGGCGCGCGGCCAGATCTCGCCCGGCGAGTTGAGCCACGCGCATGCGAAGTTCGACGGCAGCGACGGATGCCTCAACTGCCACAGCGCCAAGCGCGGCGTCGACCGGGGGCTCTGCCTCACCTGCCACACGCCGATCCAGCAGCGCATCGACGCCGGCGAGGCCTCCACTCCCGGCCGGACCACGGCGACTGCGAGCACTGCCACATCGAGCATCAGGGCCGCGACTTCGAGCTGGTCTACTGGGGCAAGGCCGGCCAGAAGGCCTTCGACCACGCGCTCGCCGGCTACACCCTGCAGGGCGCGCACGCGCCGCTCGAGTGCCGCGCCTGCCATCGCAAGCAGTCGATCGCCGACCCGGCGCCGCTTCTCGCCAAGGGCGTCGAGCTCGAGCGCACCTTCCTCGGACTCGAGACGCGCTGCGCCTCCTGCCACAAGGACGCCCATCGCGGCCAGTTCGGCACCGCCGACTGCGCGAGCTGTCACGGGCTGAAGAAGTTCCGGCCCGCCGAGCTCTTCGACCACGACAAGTCGAAGTTCCCGCTCACCCTCGCCCACGTCAAGGTGGCCTGCGCGCGCTGCCACCCGACCGTCCCGGCTGGCGCAACTTCCGCCCCGCCGCATCTTCCACGCTCTGCGGACACTCCGCAGGCCGGATCGGCCCCGCCGGACGTCGCCTATCGCGGCGTGCCCACCACCTGTGCCGGTTGCCACAAGGACCCGCACCAGGGCCGCTTCGGGGCGAAGTGCGAGAGCTGCCACACGAGCGACGACTGGAAGCGGATCCAGCGCGCCAACTTCGACCACGCCCGCACCCGCTATCCGCTCACCGGCAAGCACCAGGCGACCGACTGCCTCGCCTGCCACCTGCCCGGCAAGCCGAGGCAGATTCCCGGCTTCGAGCGCTGCGCCTCCTGCCACGCGGACGCGCACGCCGGCCAGCTCGCCCGGCGCAAGAGCGGCGGAGAGTGCGGCGAGTGCCACACGACCTCCGGTTTCCGCCCCTCGACCTACACCGTCGCGCTGCACGAGGCCACCTCCTACCCGCTGCTGGGGAGCCATCGCACGACGAAGTGCGCCACCTGCCATCGCACCCTGCCGCCCGCCGAGCTCGAACGCGCCGGCATCGCTCTCGTCCGGGTCGCGCCCGCGCCCAAGGCCGACCGGACCGCCGGCCATCACCCAGTTCCGTTTCCCGAAGTCGGACTGCGCGGACTGCCATCGCGATCCGCACGCCGGCGACACCGAGAAGTACCTCGGGAAGGAGGGCTGCCTCGCCTGTCATGCGCTCACCGACTGGCGCGCGATCCGCTTCGACCACAGCGTGACGAAGTTCCCGGTCGCCGGATTGCATCTCAAGGTCGCCTGCCTCGGCTGCCACAAGAGCCCGGCCGCCGGCGGCCTGCCCCAGTCGAGGTCGGCCGCGCCTTTCCTTTGCCGACCCCGGCCGGGGGCCGTCCGCTGCCGACGTCGGCCGCCGTCGTGCTGCCGCCGCCGTCGGCGCGCGCCTGGGCGACGCCGCGCGAGGTCCGCCTCGCCGGGGCGCCGCTCCTGTGCTCTGGCTGCCACGCCGATCCGCATCTCGGGCAGGTCGGCACCGGCTGCGAGAAGTGCCACGGCGACTCGAGCTGGGGCCCCTCACGCTTCGACCACAATCGCGACTCGACCTACCGCCTCGAGGGCGCGCACCGCGCCGTCGCCTGTGTCGGCTGCCACTTCCGGGAGCGCATCGGCGGCAAGGAGGTCGCCCGCCTCAAGCCGGTCGGCAGTGCCTGCGCCGACTGCCACAAGTCGGCCGTCCTGCCGCTGTGACGATGCCCTCCGTACTGCACACCGGGACTCTGATCTGGGCGTCGGCCCTCGCCGTCGTGGCGCTGATCGTGCTCGGCTACCTGATCTCCTTCCGGCGCCGCAATCGGCGCGATCGCGAGCGCGCCGGCGCCGCGCTGCTCCACGGTCCCCAACAGCCGATGGGTGCCTTCCCCTACATCGACCCCGCCGTCTGCATCGGCTGCGGCGGTTGCGTCGCGGCCTGTCCGGAGAAGGTCCTGGGCATCGTCGGCGGACTGGCGGTCGCCGTCCAGGGGAGCCGCTGCGTCGGCATCGCCGCCTGCGCCAAGGCCTGCCCGGTGCAGGCGATCGAGATCGCGCTCGGCGACCTGCGCGGCCGCGCCGACGTGCCGTGGATGACCGAGCGACGCGAGACCAACGTGCCGGGCGTCTACGTGGCCGGCGAGCTCGCCGGCCTCGCCCTGATCCGCAACGCGGTGCGCCAGGGCAGGGAAACGGTGCACGCCATCGCCGCGGACCTCGCCGGAGTCGTCCGCCAGGACCCGGAGCTGCTCGACGTCGCCATCCTCGGCGCCGGCCCGGCCGGTCTCGCCGCCGCGCTCACCGCGGTCGAGAGCGGCCTGCGCTACGCCGTCTTCGAACAACAGAGCGATCTCGGCGGAACGATCTACAACTTCCCGCGCCGCAAGCTCACCCATACCGAAGAGGTCGTTCTGCCGCTCTACGGCCCGCTGCGCAAGCAGGAGTACAGCAAGGAGGAACTGCTCGAGCTCTTCCGCGGCCTGCTGGAGAAGCACCGGCTCGAGGTCCTCTTCGGCCAGAAGGTGCTGCAGGTGATCCCGGAGGGCGGGCTCTTCCACATCCTCACCGTCAACGGTGCCTGGCGCGCCCGCCGCGTGCTGCTGGCGCTCGGCCGCCGCGGCACGCCACGCAAGCTCGGGGTTCCCGGCGAGGCAGCTGCCGAAGGTGATGTACCAGGTGCGCGACGCCGAGGAGTACCGCGGCAAGAAGATCATCTGCGTCGGCGGCGGCGACAGCGCGATCGAGGCCGCCATGGGCCTCGCCCGGCAGGCCGGCAACCAGTTGACCCTCTCCTATCGCGGCAAGGCATTCGACCGCGTCAAGGCGAAGAACCTGGAGACTCTGGACAAGCTCGTCAAACGCGGCAAGATCCGCCCGCTCCTCGGGTCCGAGGTTCTGGAGATCCGTCGCGATCAGGTGCGGCTCCGCACTGCCGAGGGCGAGATCACGCTCGACAACGACTACGTCTTCGTCCTGATCGGCGGCGAGCCACCGTTCCCCTTCCTGCGCAGCATCGGGGTCCTGTTCGGCAACGAAGCGGGCAACGATCCCGCAACGGCGGCCCGTTCGGTCTAAGATCCGCTCCGATGCGGAACCGCACAGGGAGCAGGCTGGTCGCGATGCTCGCCTTCGGCGCGATCCTGCTGATCCTCCTCTGGCGCACGCACGTCCTCAAGTCCACGCGCCCGACGCCCCACTCCGGGTCCGCCCGGGCGGAGGTTTCCGAATCCGCCGGCAGAGCGGGGCGCGACCTGGCGTGGGACGAGCAGCAGGGAGGGCACGCCCTGGCGCGGCACGTCGGACGCAGCGCGAGCGAGCTCGCCCTGCGTCTCGAGCGCGAATCCGGCGTCGCCGCCGCTTCGAGCTTCGCCGACCGGGCGACCGCCGAGGCGGTGGTCGGCGCGACCCTCGCGCGCGAGCAGGAGCGCATTGCATTCTGGATGCGCCATGACAAAGAGACTCTTGCCCTCGACTACCGCGGCGAAAGCGGCCGGACGATCGGCCAGGTCCTGCTGCGTGGCGAGAACCGGTCGCGCGCAGCGACCGACGCGCGCGTCGTCCTGCGCAAGCGCGGCGCGCGCTTTTTTGTTCTCACCGCCTACCCGGTGGAACCGTGAGCCGGCACCTGGAGGGGTTCGATCCCGCTGATTCCGCGTCGCGCGCGGCGCTCCTCGACCGGGTGAACCCGGAGGACCTGCCGAGCCTCGCCGCCTTCGTCGGCGGCTATCTGCACGAGGACTGGCAGCTCGAATTCGGCTCGGCGGCCGAGGCGGCCTACGCCTTCATCGGCGAAGCCGACCTCGACGACGTCGAAGAGCTCGAGTCCGACTGGCAGGTTTTGGCGGAGGCCACCCGGGACCTCCCGCTCGCGGCGGTCAACCGCCTGTTGCGCGAGCGCTTCCGCAGCGGTTGGCATCTCGCCGCGAAATCCGAGATCGCGGCGGTGGCCCAGGAACTGGAACGCGCGCTGCGCGAGTGACGCCGCGGCGGCCACCGGCCGGCGCGGCTCTCGGGCAGCGGATCAGGCCGGTACGGCTAGCGGAGCGGCCGGAGCGAGCACCGCGACGGCCGGCTCCCACCAGGTCGCACCCTCTTCGAACGTCCGGCCTTCGCAGCTGCAGGGCGAGCTCACGTGGTCGCGTCCGAACGACGGCTTCCCCTTGTGCCGCCCGGCATGCAGCGGGTAGAAGCTCGAACATTCACGGCAGAAACGTCCGACGACCTTGCCGCGGCGTTCTTCCGGCAGCGTCGATGCGGGGGCCCAGGCGGGAGAGATGTGGATCATCGGGGAAAGGCTACCGGAACGGCGCTCGCCTGCCAAGCGGGGCGCCGCCCCTCCCTGATGGGCTAGACGGCGGCGACCAGATCGGCGTGCGGGAAGAAGAAGCCGAGCTCGATCCTGGCGTTCTCCGGAGAGTCCGAGCCGTGGATGGCGTTGCGCTCGATCGAGGTGCCGAAGAGCTTGCGGACGGTGCCGGGGGCGGCCTTCGCCACGTCGGTCGCGCCCATGACCTCGCGCAGCGCCGGCACCGGGTCGGCGCCGTCGGCGCGCTCGAGGGCCACCGGGATGACCGGGCCCTCGGTCATGAAGGTGACCAGGCTGCCGAAGAACGGGCGCTCACGGTGCACGGCGTAGAACGCCTCCGCCTGCGCCGGCGTGAGGTGCAGCACCCGCAGTCCGCGGATCGTGAAGCCCGTGGCTTCGAGGTGGGCGAGGACCTTGCCGGCGTTGCCCGCGGCAACCGTGTCGGGCTTGAGAATGGCGAGCGTCATGTTCATGCGTGCAGCCTCCAGATTGAATGGAACTCCGTTGAAGTGAAACACTTTCGACTCGCACCCGCGGACGGGCGCTAACTGCCGGCGGCCTTGCCCTCGAGCTCCTGGATCGCGGCGAGCACATCGGCGGCCTGCGCCGAAGTCGCCGCTTCGAGATCCCGCCAGACGAGAACGCCGTCGCGGAACAGGTAGGCCTGGCGCTTGGCGAAGCCCATTGTCGCCGGGACGCCGAACGCCGCGAGCACCTTCTTGTCCTTGTCAGCGAGCAGCGTGAACGGCAGCTGGTACTTCTCCCGAAACGCCTTCTGGGCCTTTTCGTCGTCGGTCGAGACGCCGTAGACCCGGATCCCCTTGCCGGTGAGCGAGGCGTACGAGTCCCGGATGCTGCAGGCCTGCTTGGTACAGCCCGGGGTGTCGGCCTTGGGGTAGAAGTAGACCAGAGTCCAGCCCTGGCTGCCCGCGGCCGCGAGATCGACGGCGCGGCCATCCTGATCGTTGACCGTGACCGCCGGCAGCTTCGCCCCGTCCGCGAGCTCGTCGGCCTTGGCACCGAAGTTGAAGAACATGAGACCTCCGATCGCAATTGCCACTGTGGCTCCAAGTACTGCTCTTTTCATGACGTTCTCCTCTGTCTCGCTCTACGGCAGCGAGAGCGCCCAGGATGATTGCAGTCAATCGGCGTCGGCTGCGGGGGTCTCGTCGACCAGCGGCTCGAGGTCGGCTTCGGGCCCGCTGAGGCGAAAAACCGTGCCGACCGCCTCGAAGGTGCCCTCCGGGCCGAGGAGGATCGCTCCCTCTGCCGGGATGCCGAGGCCGAACGACTCGCTCGCTCCTTCGAGGAGCTTGCGCAGCCGGCGGTCGTGGCCGGGATCGAAGTTGGTCTCGACGACGGCTCCCGGCAAGAGGCCGAGACCGGGAATGAGCCGGCCGCCGAGGACGCTGCGCACCTCGACGCCGCAAGCCTGGGCGGCCGCAGCGATCGCCACGACGACTCCCCCGTTCTCGAGCTTCGCCGCGAGCGCGGCGCTCGCCGGCGAGCCAGCGAGCGCCTCGATCAGGTGGTCGGCGACGCCACCGCCCAGATAGACCGCGGCGCAGTCCCGAATCCGCTCGCAGTTCCTGCCCCGGCGCGCGTCGCGATCGCGATAGACCGGGATGACCTCCACCTCGCGCTCGAACGCCTCTTTCATGTACGCCGTGAAGTGCTTGCCGTAGTCGATCGAGCCCGAGGCCGCCGGCACGAAACCGATTGGCCCGGCCGGACACTTCTCCAGCCAGGCGCGATCGGCCTCTTCGGTTTCGCCGAAAGTGAACTCTCCGCCGCCGAGGAGCGCCAGCCAGCCCCTCACTTTTCAATCACCGCGCGGCGCTCCGGCATCGCGAGTCAGGGCTTCCCGAGCGCCCGTGCCACCGTGGCGCCGAGATCGGCCGGTGACTCGCAGACGTGGATGCCGGCGGCGGTCATCGCCTCCATCTTGGCCGCGGCGGTGCCCTTGCCTCCCGCCACGATGGCGCCTGCGTGACCCATGCGGCGTCCGGGCGGCGCCGTGCGGCCGGCGATGAAGCCGACCACCGGGCGGTCGTAGTTCGCCTGGATCCAGGCTGCGGCCTCCTCTTCGGCGCTGCCGCCGATCTCGCCGATCAGGATGACGGCGTCGGTCTCCTTGTCGTCGCGGAACGCCTGCATGACGTCGAGGAAGTTCGTGCCGTTGATCGGATCGCCGCCGATGCCGACGCAGGTCGACTGCCCGAGCCCCAGGCCGGTCAACTGCCAGACCGCCTCGTAGGTGAGCGTTCCCGAGCGCGACACCACGCCGACCCGGCCGGGACGGTGGATGTGCCCCGGCATGATGCCGATCTTCGCCTGCCCGGGGCTGATGATGCCGGGGCAGTTCGGTCCGATGAGACGGGTCCGGGGCTTGCCGCGCAGGAAGGCCTTGGCGCGGATCATGTCGTTGACCGGGATGCCCTCGGTAATCGCCACCACGAGCTCGATGCCGGCATCGGCCGCCTCCATGATGGCGTCGGCCGCGAAGGGCGGCGGCACGAAGACCATCGCGGCGTTGGCTCCGGTTGCCGCCCGGGCCTCTTCCACCGAATCGAAGACCGGAATCCCTTCGACCATCTCCCCGCCCTTGCCGGGGGTGACGCCGGCGACCACCTGCGTGCCGTAGTCGCGGCAGCCGAGGGCGTGGAACTTGCCCTCCTTGCCGGTGATCCCCTGCACGACGAGGCGCGTCTCCCTGTTGAGCCAGATCGCCATCACGCACCTCCCTGAATCGACGCGACGACCTTCTTCGCCGCGTCGGCCATCGTATCGGCGACCAGGAAGTGGAACTCGCTCTCCCGCAGAATCGCCCTGCCCTGTTCGACGTTGGTGCCCTCGAGCCGCACGACCACGGGGATCTTGACTCCGCCCAGGCCGCGCAGCGCTTCGACGACACCGCTCGCGATCCGGTCGGTGCGCGCGATGCCACCGAAGATGTTGATCAGCACCGCCTTGGTGTCCGGATCCGCGATCAGGATGCGGAAGGCGTTGGCCACCGCCTCCTGCGACGCCGAGCCGCCGACGTCGAGGAAGTTCGCCGGCGACGAGCCTTCGAGCTGGATGATGTCCATCGTCGCCATCGCCAGACCGGCGCCGTTCACCATGCAGCCGATCTCGCCGTCGAGCTTGATGTAGTTGAGATTGAACCGCGAGGCTTCGACTTCGAGCGCGTTCTCTTCGGCAAGGTCGCGCATGGCGACGATGTCCTTGTGGCGGAAGAGGGCGTTGTCGTCGAAGTTCATCTTGGCGTCGAGCGCCATGACCTCGCCCTGGCCAGTGATCATCAGCGGATTGACCTCGGCGAGCGAGGCGTCGGTGTCGAGGTAGGCGGCGACCAGCGCGCTCACCAGCTTGGCGGCGCGCGCCGCGACGTCACCCTTCAAGCCCAGGCCGCGCGCCACTCGCCGCGCCTGGAACGGCACCAGGCCGATCTGCGGATCGACTTCCTCGCGATGGATCGCCTCCGGAGTCTTGGCGGCGACGGCCTCGATGTCCATGCCGCCGAACGGCGAGGAGATGACCACCGGCCGTCCCGACTGGCGGTCCAGGGTCACCGCGACGTAGAGCTCCTGGGCGATGTCGGCGGCCTCTTCGATGAGGACTTTGCGCACCTTCTGGCCTTCCGGGCCGGTCTGGTGGGTGACGAGCTGCATGCCGAGGATACGGGTGGCCGCCGCGACGGCCTCGGCCGGGCTCTGAACGACCTTCACGCCGCCGCCCTTGCCGCGTCCGCCGGCATGGATCTGCGCCTTGACGACGCATTTCCCGCCCATCTCCTCGCAGATCGCCTTGGCTTCGCCCGGATCTTCGATCACCTTGCCGCGCGGCGTCGCGACACCGTAGCGGCGGAGGATTTCCTTCGCCTGATACTCGTGGATCTTCACGTTGGGCTCCTATGGGAAGCTGCTGAACTGCAAGCAGATTCTATCCCACCGCCCACCCCACCCACGGCCACCCCAAAGGTCAGGGCATACGCAGGACGAGGACCGTCAGGTCGTCCTCCCGCTCGGCGCCCTGGGTGAAGGAATCGAGGGCCGCGAGGACTTTGTCGCGCACCACGCTCGCGCCGTGCCCGCCGAACTTCCCGAGCACCTCCTCGAGCCGGTCGAAACCGAAGTGCTCGTCCGAGCCCTCCTTGCGCGCTTCGACGACGCCGTCGCTGCACAGGAAGATGATGTCACCGGGATCGAGCCTGGCGGTGTGCGAGTCGATGTCGAGGATCTCGCGGACACCGAGCGGGTAGGCCACCGACTCGAGGCTTTCGACTTTGCCGAGCCGCGAGATCCGGTAGGGGAAGAGATGGCCGGCGCTGGCGAAGCGCATCTCGCGCCGCACCGGGTCGATCAAGGCATAGCAGAGGGTCGCCAGCAGGCGCTTCCGGGCGCTCTGGAAGACCATGCGGTTGAGCGTCGTGAAGACCGCTGCGACCTCCGGATCGAAGGTCACCTGCACGGCGAGCGCCGACTTGGCCATCGACATCACCAGCCCCGACGACACGCCGTGCCCGGCGACGTCACCGACCGCCACCGCCAGCCGCCCGTCTTCGAGCGCCAGGACGTCGTAGAAGTCGCCACCCACCTCGGTCGCCGGCAGGTAGACGTGGGAGAGCTCGACGCCACAAAGCTGCGGCGGCAGCTGCGGCAGGATCGAGCTCTGGATGTTGCGCGCCGTCTCGAGCTCCACGCGCTGGCGCTCACGCTGGGCAATCCGGCGAACGTGCGGCGGCACATCCTCGTAGCGATAGACGAAGACCTGATCCGAGACCAGGTAGCGGGCGGTCAGGAGCAGCGGGACGGCGCCCGCCAGAACACCGATCCAGCCGTGAAGTTGCAGGCCCGGGTCGGTGGCGAAGACGAACGGGAAGATCGACAGCACCGCCGCCGAGGTGAACGAGGCCAGGATCGTGGTCAGCAGATCGGCGTAGAGGAAGAGGATCACGGTCGCCAGGCTGTTCAGGATCCAGATCGGCGTCCCCAGCGACAGTGGCAGGACGATCACCGGCGAGAAGAAGACGAAGCTCGTGGCCAGAGCCGCGATCGTCGCGCCGGCGACCCGGCCGAGCTTGCGCACCAGCCACGGGAGCAGAAACAGCCGCCCGAAGAGCGTCGTATAGAGGCTGAAAATGATCAGAAAGAGAATGAGGGCGAAGCTCGGCCAGCGGGCGTGATTCCAGAACGGACCGAACTGATAGGAGATCGGCGCGATGCCGCCGAAGCGCGCCAGCGGCACCAGGCAGGCGAAGATCCCGCCGGCGATCGCGAAGCCCGCGGCATAACCCCGCAGCGACGCCAGCGCGACGGTGCGGTTCTTCCACTGCCGCTGGAAAAGGGCGTCGAATGCCGCCAGCTTCGCCCCCCAGCCCTCCCGGCAAAGCGACTCGCCGACCGACCAGGAGAGGAGGGCCGCGATCGCCATCGGCAGGAAGAAGAGCACGATCATCTGCCCGCCCCAGACCCAGGTCGTCTGCTGGCGCGAGAGGACGCCGAAATTGCTGCCCTGGGTCGCTCCCGCCGAGACCTGCGCCATGAAGACCACCGCCAGGCCCAGGATGAGGAGCAGGATCTGGAGTCCGCGACGGACCCCCAGCTCGCCCTCGTGATAGCGCTTGAGGAAGATCGGCGCCACCAGGGGCAGGACGAGAAAGGTCGAGAAGAAGGCGATGTTGCCGAACAGGCCGATCGGCTGCAGGAGCTGAGTGACCTCGTCCGGATGGACGTCCTCGGCAAAGCTCCCGACCCCGGCGAGCTGGTCGCCGGCGAAGGTCACCTCCATGCCGGAGCGCAGCCGGCTGGCGAGCGGCGACACCAGGTCCGCGAAGCGCACGACGCGGTCGGTGCGCTTCTCGAGGTCCTTCTTCCGCACCTCGGGCGGCGCGAGCTTGGCGGGATCGACGCCGCGCTCGGCGAGCAGCGCACGCGCCCGGCCGATGGCCTCCTCGTCGCTGAGTGTGCCGCCGGCGTCGGTCGCTTTGAAGCCCTTGAGCAGCGCGAGCACCGTGCCGTCGAAAGCAATCTCTGCCTGGTAGGCCCAGTCCCGCGGCTGCGCTCCGGGGGCGTAGACCGTGACCTGCCAGAGCAGGACACGCTTCGCCATCCCGGAGTCGCGGACCACGGCGGCCTGGCCGTCGCGCGAGGCCTGGAGCAGCCGCACCTCGAGCCCGGCGTCGTCATCCATCTGCGCCACGACGTAAGGATCGTCGGGCAGCTCCCCGAGGACGCGCAGTTCCTCGAGCGCGATCTTCTCGGCCTCGACCCGCGACACCTGCCAGTTGGCGGGGAAGAACGGAAAGGCGCGCGGAAAGGCCCAGGCGCAGAGCACGGCTCCGGAAAGGAGCACCGCCAGCCAGGTCAGGGTCTTGCGGTAAGGCTCTCGCATGAAGGAAGGCTCCTCGCCTCGAAAATACGCACAGCCCGAAGGGAGGTTTACCGCCGGCCGCCGGATTTCGGCCGGACAAGGGCTTTCTGGGGTCTGGCGCGGGCGAAAATTAGCACAACCGGTTCGATGTTAGGCTGATTTCGTGAAGTGGGAGCCGCTTGCCGCCGCCGCGATCGAAGCCCGACGCCACTCGCACAGCCCCTACAGCCGGTTCGCCGTGGGCGCTGCGGTCGAAACCGAGAGCGGCGCCGTCTTCGCAGGCGCCAACGTCGAGAACCGCAGCTTCGGCGTCACCCTCTGCGCCGAACGCTCGGCCTTTGCCGCCGCCGTTTCCGCAGGGCACCGGCGTTTCCTCGGCGTGGCAATCGTCACTTCGAGCTCGCCCCCCTCGGCCCCCTGTGGGCTCTGCCGGGAAACGATGAGCGAGTTCTGCACCCCCGAACTGCCGATTCTGCTCTTCAATCCGGCGGGCGAGCGCCGCGAGACCTCCCTGGGCGCCCTCTTCCCCGAGCCCTTCCGCTTCCCGGCCGGAGAAACCTCCGGCTCCTGACGACGTATCTCTAGCCTCGCTCGATTCCCGAAACTTCCGCGCTGGAGGACTTACCCTTGAAGACACGCCTGACTGGAATCCTGATCCTCGCCCTCGCCCTGCCCACCCTGTGCCGGGCCGCCGACCCGCAACCGCCCGAGCTTCGTCTGCCCGAGGTCGCTCGTCCGACCTCGATGACCGTCGACCTGACGATCCTGCCCGAGCAGGAGACCTTCGACGGCAAGGTCGGGATCGACCTCGAGCTCACGCGCGCCACCTCCTTTCTCTGGCTGAACGCGCGCCACCTCGAGATCCAGTCGGCGACGCTCACGGCTGGCGGCCAAGAGTCTCCGGCGCGGGTCGTCGCGGGCGGCGACGATTTCGCCGGCTTCGATTTCGGCCGCGAGCTCCCGACGGGCGGCGTCCACCTGGCAATCGCCTACCGCGGCAAGCTCGACTCGGTCGAGACCGAGGGGCTCTTCCGGCAGCAGGACGGCGGCGACTGGTACGCCTTCAGCCAGTTCGAGTCGACCTTTGCCCGCCGCGCCTTCCCCTGCTTCGACGAACCGTCGTACCGTACCCCCTGGAAGCTCACCCTGCACGTCAAGGAGGGCAACCTCGCCGTCTCGAACGCGCCGGCGGTCGCCGAGCGGCCGGAGGCGAACGGCATGAAGGCGGTCGAGTTCGCGTCCACGAAGCCGATCCCCTCCTACCTCGTCGCGCTCGGCGTCGGCCCGTTCACAGTGGTCGATGCCGGCACCTGGGGCCGGTCGAAGACTCCCGTTCGCATGATCGTCACCAAGGGCAAACAGGGCATGACCGGTTACGCGACGGAAGTCACCGGGCCACTGCTCGCCGCCCTCGAGGACTACTTCGAAATTCCGTATCCGTTCGGCAAGCTCGACAATCTGGGGATTCCGCAGACCGTCGGCTTCGGCGCGATGGAGAATCCAGGTCTCATCACTTACGTCGACCGGCTGCTCCTCGCCGACCCCTCCCGCCAGACCCTCGAGCGCCAGCGCGCCTACGCCGGCACCGCTGCGCACGAGAACGCCCACATGTGGTTCGGCGACTACGTCACCATGAAGTGGTGGGACGACATCTGGCTGAACGAAGGCTTCGCCACCTGGATGGCCGGCAAGATCGTCGCCCAGTGGAAGCCCGAATGGGGTGGTGAGGACGAGAACGCCGGCCGGCGCAGCGGCGCCATGGGCGCCGACAGCCTGGCCTCCTCCCAGCCGGTGCGCCGCCCAATCCACAATAACGGTGACGTCCAGAGCGCCTTCGACGGCATCTCTTACGCCAAGGGCGGCGCCCTGCTCTCGATGTTCGAAACCTGGATGGGCCCCGAGCGCTTCCGCAAGGGGGTGCAGCGGTACCTGACGACGCACGCCTGGGGGAACGCCACCTCCGACGACTTCCTGGCGGCCCTGGCGGCCGAAGGCGCGCCCGAAGTCGCCAAGTCGTTCGCGACCTTTCTCGACCAGCCCGGCGTGCCGGTAGTCTCGGTGGCGGTCACCTGCGAAGCCGGCAAGGGCAAGCTCGCGCTCGCGCAACGGCGCTATGTACCGCTCGGCTCGCCGGTCTCGAAGAGCCAGCTCTGGCAGGTGCCGGTGACGCTGCGCTACGGGGTGATCGGCGGGAGCGGCAAGAGCGCGACGGCGAAAGTCCTGGTGGACACGGCGGCCAAGTCGACCGATCTCGCTTTCTGCCCCGACTGGGTGCAGGCCAACCACGGCGGTTTCGGCTACTACGTCGCGGAGTACAGCGGTGCGCTCCTCGCGCGCCTCGCTGCGGCCGCGACGACGCTGCCGATCGCCGAGCAGATGGCGCTGCTCGACGACACCCGGTTCCTGTTCTCCGCCGGCGACCTCTCGCCGGAAGCTGCGCTCGGCATCCTGCCGCGCTTCACCGGCAGCACGAGCCGGCTGGTGCTCGACTCGGTGCTCGACCTTGCCACTTCGGTGGACGACAATCTGGTCGCCGACACCGCGCGACCGAACTACGCGCGCTACCTGGTCCACCTCTTCGGCGCCCGTGGCCAGAAGCTCGGCTTTTCGAAGCGCGACGGCGAGAGCCTCGACGACACCCTCCTGCGGCCGGCCGTCCAGCGCGCGCTGGGAATCACCGCCGCCGATCCGGCGACCCGCGCCGAGGCCCGCCGGCTGACCGAGGCCTGGTTTGAGGACCCGAAGGCGATCGGACCGGAGATGCTCGGCCCGGTGCTCGCCATCGCGGCGACCACCGGCGACGCCGCGCTCTTCGATCGCTTCGAAGCCGCCGCGCTGAAGGAGCAGGATCGTCGGACCCGCGGCCAGATTCTCGGCGCGCTCGGTCAGTTCCGGGATCCGGCGGCGGTCGAAAAGGGACTGCAGCTGGTGCTCTCCGGGAAGTTCGACATTCGCGAGGCCGGCGGCGTCGCCTGGGGTCTGTCGGGCGACCGGGTCAGCCGCGCCATGGCCTACGAGTGGGTGAAGCGGTCGTTCGACCCGCTCGCGGCCGCCATGCCCGAGCAGTACACGGCCGCCCTGGTCTATATGGCCATCGGCTACTGCGACACCACCCATCGCGATGAAATCGCGGCGTTCTTCGGACCGCGGGTGCAGAAGCTCTCCGGCGGCCAGAACAATCTGGACCGCGTGCTCGACGTCGTCAACATCTGCATCGGCCGGCGAGAGAAGCAGGAGGCCGGCGTCAGCGCTTTCCTGAAGGCCTACTGAGGGAGGGCGTCGAACCAGGCGAGGAGCGCCGCGGGCGAACGGGCGGTGAGACCGCTGGCGAGCCCGCGGCGGTCCCCTGCCGCCGCGTAGCCCCACTCCACCCAGACGAACGCCGATCCGGCGGCCTGCGCCGTCTCGGCGTCGATCCGGCTGTCGCCGACGAGCAACGTCGCAGCCGGAGCGACCGCCAGGCCGGCGGCGATCCCCAGCAGTCCGCGCCCGTCCGGCTTGCGGTACGGCAGACTGTCGCCCCCGACGACGGCGCGGAAGAGCGTCCCCCAGCCGAAGTGGTCGACCAGCGCCCGGGTCATCGCGATCGGCTTGTTGGTGAGCAGAGCCAGCGGCCAGCGTCGCGTACAGCCGGCGAGCAGCTCCTCGACGCCGTCGTAGGGCCGCGTCGCGACGGTACAGACGGCGGCGTAGTGCTCCAGGTAGCGGGCGTGGAGGCGGTCGAAATCGGCGTTCGCCGCCGCCCGCACCGCCGCCGGAGCGTCGGCGAGCGCGCGCCGGACGAGAGTGCGCGAGCCCTCCCCCATCAGCCCCCCGACCGCTTCGAGGTCGAGCGGTGGCAGAGCGAGCCCGGCACGCAGGCGGTTCACCGCCGTCGCGATATCGGGGCGGGAATCGACCAGGGTGCCGTCGAGGTCGAAGACGACGGCGGCGACGGTCATCCCTAGTCGGATTCCACCCACTCCGCGATCACGCGCTGCGGCAGGATGCCGGCGTCGTGGCCGCGATCGAGCAGGCGCTGCACGGCACGCCGCCCGACCGCGCCGTAGTCGCGCGTCCAGTCGTTGACGTACATGCCGACGAAACGGTCCGAGCGCACCGGGTCGTCTTCGAGCCCGCGCGCGTAGCGCATGGCGTAGTCCATCGCCTCCTGCCGGTGGTCGAGGCCGTAGGCGATGCTCTCGGTGAGCAGCCGGCAGAGCCGGCGGGAGTGGGCGGGGTCGAGATCCTTGCGGATGCCGTTGCCACCCAGCGGCAGGGGATCGCCGGTCTCCTCCTTCCACCAGGCCCCGAGGTCGGTGACCGCCACGAGCCCCTCCTGCTGGTAGGTCAATTGGCCCTCGTGAATGACCACGCCGGCGTCGACCCTCCCCGACCGGACCTCCTCCAGAATCTGGTCGAACGGCACCACGACCGTGCGCACTCCGGGCTGCCAGAGCTTGAGGGCGAGGGCGGCGGTGGTGAGCTCACCGGGGATCGCCGTCACCAGCTCCGGAAATTCCTCCCGCCGCCGGGGGGTTCTGGTAACTACGACCGGGCCGTAGCCGTCCCCGAAACTCGCGCCCGAAGGCATCAGGGCATAGCGGTCGGCGAGATGGGCGTAAGCGTGAAAAGAGATCGCAGAGATCTCGTACGTGCTATCGAAGGCAGCGCGATTCAACGTTTCGATGTCGCGCAGGACGTGTTGGATCTCGAGCCCGGCGATGTCGAGGCGGCCCTGGGTCAGGGCGTAGAACATGAAGGCATCGTCGGAGTCAGGGCTGTGGGCGATACGAACGAGTTGGCTCATGGCGAGGCGGGAGGGTATCAAATCGATGCCGACCCCGCAGCCCGGGTCGCCGACGCCCGTCGGCCGCACGACGCCGCAGTGAAGCGTTCCTCTTCCCAATAGTTCAAGCTTTACTTGAACTATTGTGCCGGATTCCTCTAGAATCCCAACTTCTGAACCTCATTCGAGCGCTCTCGAATGAAGACAACAATGGAGGACACTACTCGATGAAGCGCGCTCTCCTCGCCCTCTGCACCCTGGCGTTCGCCGCCGCCCCTGTCCTCGCCGGTCCGGTCTATCTGCCGGGGGCGATCAACGAAACCGACGGCGCCTATGTTCGGGCGACCGAGCTCTGGGTGACCAATCCCGACACCGCGATCCAGGGATTCGTCGTCCGCTACATCGCCGCCACTGCCGATGGCACCGTGCGCTCGGCCGGCGACGAGACCGGCCCCTATTACATCGCTCCGGGTGAGACGAAGCGTTACACGAACCTCGTTCCGGCGGGCTTTCGCGGCATGCTCGAGCTCGACGGCGCGCCGCTCCTGCAGTTCAGCGGCACGCTCACGGTGCGCAACCAGAACGGCACCAAAGTGGCCGAAGCCGACATCCCGGTGCTCGACCAGCGAGCGCTTTTCGTCGCCGGCAGCAGTGTGGCCCTGCAGGGCTGGGAGCGCGCCGGCAGCACGGTGACGACCAACCTCGGCATCGTCAACCTCTCGCACTCCGTGGCCAGCTGCAGTGTCACGGTCCGCCAGAAGGACGGGCTGCTCGTGGTCCAGAACGTTCCGATCACCCTCCAGCCGCTGACCTCGGTACAGTTCGACGACGCGCTCGCCATCCTCGGCATCAGCAATGCCGCCGAGGGCGGGCGCTCGCAAGTCGCCTGCAACCAGGGCTTCTTCACCTACCTCTCGACCTACAACGACCAGACCGGAGAGGTCGAGTTCATCGAGGCCGCGAAGACGCTCGCCGGCTCGACGCTCACCGAGCCCGTGGGTACCGCTCCCGGCCCCGAGCCTGGACCCGGGCTGAATTTCACCTTGCCCGGCGAGTTCCATGTCTCTTCCTTCAACAGCCCCCAGTTGGCGCACAACTTCGACGTCCCCGGAACGCAGACCTTCCGCCGGCTGATCGTTGATTTCGACGTTGTGAAGGGCACGAATGGAGCCGGCAATGGCAACTTCAACTACGTATTCTATGAGATGTTCGTGGTCAAGAAAGGGAGCTCCTGGGCCAACGACCTGCTCTTCTTTTCCGGTTTCAAAGAGCCCACCGGGAAGCTCTGGAACGAGACCAACGCCGGAGGATTCTGGGATCCGGATCACGGCCATTTCGGGCTTCAGGCCACTGGCAACTGTCGCTTCCCAACCGGAGCTCGGTTTCATCTCCACGCGGTCTACGACACCATCGCAGGCCGTTTGTCGATAGAGCTGTCGCAGAATGGGCAGACTCAGTGCGAAATCGGCTCCAATATCGGCATCGAGGAGATCGTGACCAGCAGAATCTTCTTTCAAACGGGTGGCGTGCTGCAGGAGGGACCAGAAGGCTGGACGCCCGGCTGGCGCTACTCGAATCTGGTTCTCCAGCTTCGCTGAACCGAACCCGATCCACCCGGCGCTGCTGCAGCTTCGCCTGAGCCGAGAAGGGCGACCTCACGAGGTCGCCCTTTTTTATTTCCGCCTGGCGCCGCGACGCAGTTCGACACCGCCCAAACGCTTCCTACGGGCCACAAGAAGCCCGGCACAACTCCGGACTTCGCGTCGCTCACCGTGAAGTAGCCACTCGCGCCTCAGCGGGCGAGGGCGAGGCGGCAGATCTCGGCGCAGAGATCGAGGAAGGGGATGCCGACGGCGGCGGCGCTCTGCGGCAGGAGGCTGGTGCCGGTCATGCCGGGCAGAGTGTTGGCCTCGAGGACGTACGGGTCGCCAGATGAATCCAGACGGAAATCGACGCGCGAGAAATCGCGCAGCTTCAGCACCCTGTGGGTGGCGAGCGCCAGGTCGCGCATTTCGCGCGCGAGCTCGTCCGGGATCTCGGCCGGGAAGACCTCGCGCGTCAGACCCGGCGTGTACTTGCACTCGTAGTCGAAAATCTCGTGCTGCGGGATGATCTCCCCCACCGCCAGCGCCTGCTGGCCGAGGATCCCGACGGTGAACTCGCGGCCGGGGAGGAAGCGCTCGAGCATGACGTCGCGATCGCTTTCGAGCGCCAGCGCGACCGCCGCGTCCACCTCCGCCGCCGCCTTCACCAGCGTGAGCCCCACCGTCGAGCCGCCGTTCGACGGCTTGACGATGAACGGCAGACCGAGATCGGCGACTGCGGCGGGCGTCATCGGCCAAATCCCCCAGTCGGCGGTCGGAATCCCCGCCGCGTGGAGTTGCCGCTTGGTGACCTCCTTGTCCATCGCCATGCCGCTGCCCAGCGGGCCGCTCCCGGTATAGCGCAGCCGCCCGAGCTCGAGGAGGGCCTGCACCGTGCCGCCCTCGCCCTGCAGCCCGTGCAGCACCAGGAAGACGAGGTCGGCGGCGCGCATCTCGCCGCTCGAGACCAGCGCCGGGAGGTTCTCCTGCGCCGCGAGCTCGGCGAGCTCTTCCGGCGTCGGCGGTTCGCGCCGCACCGCTTGCGCCAGCAACGCCTCCTCCGCCGCGACGGTCAGCGGTCCCCTGACCGTGTCGACGACGGTGACCTCGTGCCCCAGGGTGCGCAACGCCTGAACGACCTGGGCGGCGCCCGCGAGCGCAACCTCGCGCTCCGGAGTCGATCCGCCTGTGAGCAAGGCGATTCGATTCATCGGCTCGTCACTCCTCGATCCTCGTCATGGGTGTCAGTCGTACTGGATGAACCCGGGAGCGAGGATGCCGGACGGATCCCAGCGGCGCTTGGCGGCGCACAGGCGCGGCCACTGATCGCCGTAGTGGGCGGCCCAGCGCTCCGGAGTGTCGAAGGTGATGAAGCCCGAGAGGTAGCGCTTGCCGCCGTAGGCGATCGAGAGCTCCGAAGCCATGTCGAGCTGGGTCAGCATCTCGTCGAGCTTCGACTCCGGGACAGCGCCGAGGACCCCCCAGCCGAGCACCTGTTCGCCGCCGGGATGCATGAAGAGCGGCACGCTCGAGGTCGCGGTCTTCGCCGGCCAGAGGAGGACGTGGCCGCCGGCGCCGAGCGCGCCCGGCGGCAGGTTCGCGAGAACGGTCTCGATGTACTCCTGCGCCGAATCCCACGGCAGCGTCGTCTCCATCCACGGGTGCGGCTTCTCCCAGTAGCCCGAGAGCTTCCACGCCTCGAACATCGGCTCCATGCGGCGGCAGAACTCGAGCTGCGTCACGTCCTGAATCAGGGAGCGGCGCCAGGGCGAAAGCGGGGCCAGCACCTTGTCGTCGTCCGGCTCGTCGCCGGGGGCGAACTCGATGGTCAGGAACATCGGGAAGAGCCACTGCGCGAAGCCGATCATCCCCTTGCCGAGCTCGAGCCCCTCGCCCACCTTGCGGAAGCCGAGCGGCGCCGGCGAGCAGATGCCCCCCATCGAGGCAAAGGCCCCGTCGGGCGCGTGCATCACCTTGAGGGCGTCGTCCATGAAGCGGCCGAGCTCGTCGTAGACCAGGGTGTACATGCGCACCATCGGCGCGCACCGGCGCAGCCGCGTGCGCACGCGGGTGATCATGCCGATCTGCCCGAGGCTGCAGCGCACCATGTCGAAGAGCTCGGGCTCCCGCTCGCGCGAGCAGACGACGATGTCGCCGGCGCCGGTGACGACCTCGAGCTCGATGGCGTTGTCGGCCTGGGTGCCGAAGCGGAAGCTCGCGACGCCGAGCCCCGCCATCGAGGTGGTGCCAGCGACGGTGACGCCGAGGTTGTTGGTCAGCACCGGCGGCAGCAGGCCGCGCGCGGTCGCCGCGACGACGAGGTCGCGCCAGATGACGCCGCACTCGACGTCGGCCCAGAGCTCCTGCTCGTTGATCTCGAGGATCCGGGTCATCGCCGAGGAGTCGAGGAGCAGGCCACGGGTGGTCGACTGACCGCTCTGGGTGTGCCCCTGGCTGCGCGGCGCCACCGGGATGCCGCGCGCGCTGCAGAAGCGGATCGCCTGCGCGAGCTCCTGGGCGTTGCGGCAACGCGCCACCGCGGCCGGCAGGCGATGCTTCCAGCGCCCGAAGTCGCTCTCGAACGGTTCGCGGTCGGCAAGCGCGAAACTGATGCAGTCGGGGAGCTGCGCCTGCAGCTCCTCGAGCGCAGCTCTCATCTGGGTGTCGGTCATCTCTTCGGATTTCATCGGATCTCCGTGCTGGCGTGCAAAGGCATTCTAAAGTCTTACGCCAAGCGAGCGCGAACGGCCTGACCCGCCGCTGCGCGACGGCGGGAGCGTGGCGAAGGCACCGCGGAGCGTGGCGAGCCGGCGACCCTCGGCTCAGGCCTGCTCGGCTGCGAGGGCGGCCTCCAGAGTCTCGTAAATCGGGAAGAGGGAGTCGAGCTGCACGACGCGCAGCAGCCGCTGGACGCGCTCGGAGGGCGCGACGAGAATCAGCCGCCGGCGAGCCTCGCTGAACCGGCCGAGGTAGCCGACCAGCTCGCCGATGCCGGTCGAGTCCATCTGGTTGATCTTCGCCATGTCGACGAGCACATGGCGGCCCTCCTCTTCGAGGACCCGCTCCAGCGCCTTGGCGAAGAAGCTCGCGCTCTCCCCGAGCTTGATGACGCCCTCCACGACCAGGAGGGTATCGGGACCGATGCGGCGCTTTTCGACGATCATGGGAGGGGATTGGAGTCGGCGCAGCTTAGCAGCGGCCGGCGCGCGCGATCAACGACCCGCGGGGTCTGCCGGGTCACCGCGTTCGTCGACCACGCGCACGACGCGATGCGGGAACGGAATCTCGATACCAGCCCCCTCCAGCGCCCGTTTCGCCACCTCGAGCAGCAGGAAGCGCGAGCTCGCCGGAGCGAGCGGATCGGCCACCCAGACCCTGAGCTCGACGGTCACTCCGGATTCGCCGAGCGCCGTGACGACCACCACCGGTTCCGGGCTCTCGAGCACCGGCAGGTCGCGCCGCGCCGCCGTGAGCAGGACCTCGCGCACCCGGTCGACGGCAACACCATAGGCGACCTGGACCGGTGCGTCGATGCGCATCGCGGGCGAGCGCGAGTGGTTGACGATCGGCTGCTGAATGATCTCCTTGTTGGGCAGAATCACTTCGCGCTGATCGAAGGTCCGGACGCGGGTCGAACGCAGCCCGATTTCGCTCACCTGCCCCTGGTTCCCGGCCATCGTCACCGTGTCACCGATGCGGTAGGGCTGATCCCAGAGGATGGCGAAGCCGGCGAAGATGTTCGCCATCGTCTCCTGCGCCGCGAGACCGACGGCGAGGCCCGCGATGCCGACGCCAGCGAGGAGCGAACTCACCTCGAAGCCCATCTGGTCGAGCGCCATGAGGGCGCCGACTGCCAATACCGCGAACCGGGTCAGCGGCACCAGCAGATCGCGCAGAGCCTCGTCCGAGCGCGCCCGCTCGGCGAGCTTGCGCACCAGGCGGGAGGCGAGGCGCGCCAGGACCCAGAAGAACAGGAAAATGACGAGCCCGGTCAGCACACCGGGAAGGTGCTGGAAGAACCGGTCGACGATCTCCTTGAGGACTTCCTGAAGATTGTGCGGCGTCTCGCGCAGGCCCTCTTTCAGGCGCTCGGCGTTCTCGGCAGCCGACTGCAACGGAGTGAGGATCGCGAACATCGAACTATCTTAGCGCGGCGGTGGCAAGAGATAGACTCCGCAGACCATGAAGCGACGCGCGCTCCTCCTCTGTGTTCTCTCTATTCTGACGCCGGTCTCC
Organism: Thermoanaerobaculia bacterium; assembly: GCA_963788175.1. Lineage (GTDB taxonomy): Bacteria > Acidobacteriota > Thermoanaerobaculia > Multivoradales > JAGPDF01 > JAGPDF01. The sequence continues at coordinate 49,464 of CAWBFZ010000006.1, read as the reverse complement.
ACTCCGCTCGCCGCCGCCGGCTTCGGTCTCTTTCAGCACGGCGGCCGCGGCGCCGCCCAGGCCGGCGCCTTCGTCGCCCGCGCCGACGACCCCTCGGCCGTGCGCACCAACCCGGCCGGCGTGGCCCGGCTCGAAGGCTTCCAGTTCCAGGCCGGCCTCGACTTTCAGGCGCCCGTGGACGAGCTCGAGCTCGAGGGTGGGACCGACCGGGCGCATCACATCATCCAGTTCCCTGCCGCGCTTTACGCCACCTGGAAGCCGCAGGAGCTCGCCGTTCCCCTGACCTTCGGCTTGAGTCTCGACGCGCCTTTCTGGACGATCACCAACTGGGATACGGCGCTCTTCCCCGGCCGCTTCGACACCATCCGGCAGGAGACCTCGCTTTTCGAGCTCCGCCCCACGGTCGCCTGGGCCATCGACGAGCGCTGGAGCCTCGGTGGCTCCTTGCGCTACGTGCGCGGCGGCTTCGAAACTTCCTTCGCCTCGCTCGAGCCCTTCCAGGCGGGCGCGCAGGGCATCGTGCTGGCGGAGATCCACGGCGAAGCGGCGAGCCAGGTCGATGGCCTCGGCTTCGACCTCGGCGTGCAGTACGTCGCACCGCGCTGGGGCTGGGGGGCCGTCGGGGGATCCGGCGTCTCCCTCGACGGCAGCGGCGACATCGGCTACTTCCCGCGCGACCCCATCAGCAATCCGAGCGCCGAAGCCGCCTACAACCGCCGCTTCGTCCCCTCCTCGGCGAGCATGAACTTCGAGCTGCCGCCGACCGTCTCCGTCGGGCTCTGGTGGGGGGTCTCCGACAGCTTCAAGCTCGAAGGGGACGTCGTCTGGAGCGGCTGGTCGGCGCTCGACCGCACGCGCATCGAGATTGCCCAGGACCCTTACTACCAGGACTTCTTCAGCGCGCCGCAGGCACTCGATCGGCCGCGCGACTGGCAGGATGTCGTCAGCCTGCGCCTCGGCGCCGAATGGACCCTTTCGCCGCAGTGGGCACTCGGCGGCGGTCTCGCCTTCGAGCCGAGCCCGGTGCCGGACGAGACGATCGAACCCGGCTTCTCGCAGGGGGATACGACGGTCCTCGCCTTCGGCGCCTCGTACAACCTGCCCGGACTCTCGTTCGACGTCGGCTACTCGTACCATCAGTCCGACGACCGCAAGACCGACCTCTCCGAGTTCGACTTCCTTTACCCCGGCACCTACAGCAGCCGCGCCCAGGTCTTCTCCATCTCGGCCCGCTGGCGGCGGTAGGCGCCAGCGGCGGCGTGCTAGGGCGGCACGACCGCGCTCCACTGGGTGGTGCCACCGCTCTCGAAGCCGTCTTCGAAAAGGCCGGCCCAGTCGGCCCAGGGGCAGCCGGCACCGTTGTTGACGCAGTCGATGCGCCCGGCGCCGCCGTTGACGACATAGATCTCGCCCAGGCGGTCCTCCGCGAAGCCATAGGCGCCGCCGTTGCCGGTGTCCCAGCAGCAGGAGGCGGTGGTGCCGGGATCGGACGGGTCGAGCGCCGTGGTCACCCAGATCTGGCCGGCGCCGGCGTCGGTGTAGAGGTAGCGCCCGGCGAGCGCCGGCACGAAGCTGCCGCGATAGCGGTAGCCGCCCATAGCAGATGCCCAGCCGCCCGGATTCGAATGACAGAGGATCGGATCGGTGAAGCCGCTGGCCCGCGTCGGGTACTGACACGTCGCTCCGGGGTCGACCGGGCAGCCGCCGACCGCGCAGCCGGAGGCTCCGGTCGCGCTCGAGTCGCAGCCCTCCCGGCAGACCCAGCCGAAGTTGACTGGCGTCGAGGCCGGTGTGGCCGCGGCGCGCAGATTGAACTCCTCGTAGTTATCCTGCCCGACATCGCCGATGTAGAGGTCGCCGGTCTGGCGATCGAAGCTGAAGCGGAACGGATTGCGCAGTCCGATGACGAAGACCTCGTTGCAGGCGCTCGCCTGCCCGGCGTAGGGGTTGTCGTTCGGCACGGTGTAGTTGGCACCGTCGAGGCCGCACTCCGGCGCGACGGGGCTGGGCGCGAGACCCCGCACATCGATGCGCAGGATCTTGCCCAGGAGGGTGTTCTTCGACTGCCCGTCGCCGTTCGCTCCGGCGCCGTCGTCGCAGCCACCGCCGCCGTCCCCGGTCGAAATGTACAGGTAGCCGTCGGGACCGAACGCGACATGCCCGCCGTTGTGGTTGGTCGCGCCATGCGTGATGTGGAAGAGCAGCGTGCGCGTCGTGCTCGCGAGGTCGGGGTTGCCCGGCGAGCGCTGGTAGCCCTCGACCACGATGTCGCCGTTGGCGATTGTCGGGGTGGTCTGCGGCCGGCTGGTGTAGTAGACCCAGAACCTGCCGGTGGTCGCATACTCGGGATCGAACGCCATCGACAGCAGCCCGCGCTCGCCGCCGTAGTTCACCTTGTCGAGGCCGCTCCCCGCGCCGTCGTTGCGCAGATCGAGAAACGGGGTCGCGTTGAAAGTGTGCGTCTGCGTGTTCCAGACCAGGATCGCGCCCTGCTGCGTGGCGACGAACCGGTGACGCAGACCGTCCGCGGGATCCACATAGGCGATCGGCACATCTGCGCCCACCGGGAAGGCGGTGTCAGGGATATAGGTCGAGACAGTGCCGGGGATGGATGGCGCGCAGGCCGTGCAGCTGCCGTTCTGACAGGTCTCGATCGCGGCGAGCGGCGCGAGAGTGCCGGATGCGCCGAGAACGACGACGGCGGCGAGCCATACGCGGGCGCGGAGCCCGGCAGGACGGTTTGCGGGGTACAGATCCATGTTCGAAGCCTCCGGCAGCATCCTAGAAAAAATGCGGTCGATTCCGGCGAGAGAAAGTCCACACTCCGCGGCCGGACGCGCCGGTCCGGCGGAGCGCTCCGTCAGCGCCCGGCGAGCGCCTCCTGGCGGGCGAACATGCCGGGGGTGTAGGCGGTGATGCGGCCGGTGAAGGCCGAGGCGGCGACGGTGAGGGGGCTCGCGAGCCAGAGCCGCCCGGGGCCGCTGCGTCCCTTGTAGTTGCGGTTGATCGCCGAGACGGTGACCTGCTCGGTGCTCTCCGAGACGCCCGGGCCGCAGCCGATGCAGGCGCCGCAGCCGGGGCGGATGAGGCGCACCCCGGCGCTGCGCGAAGTCGTCCAGGAAGCCGTGCTCGCGGGCGTAGCTCTCGACCTCGAGCGAACCGCACTGGATGATGAAGTCGACCCCGGGAGCGACTTTCCGGCCGGCGTCGACCGCCTCCTTCACTACCCGGTGGTAGAAGGCGAGATCGTCGATCTTGCCGGCGGTGCAGCTGCCGCCGTAGGCGATGTCGACCCGGATCTCGCCGATGTCGGCGACCTTCGCCCCGTTGGTCGGGTCGGAGGCGATGCCGCGATCGGGATCGCCCGGGTCGGCGACCATCGGCACGAGCGCCGCGAGATCGATGACGTGGATGCCGCCGGCGTAGACCGCGTCGGCGTCGGGCTCGACAGTGCGCGCGTGCAGCCGCTCCCGGTCGACTCCCGGGCGCCACTCGGCGAGCCAGCGGTAGGTCTCCGCGTCGGCCGAGACGATGCCGCTCCTCGCCGTGCACTCGGTCGCCATGTTGGCGAGCGTCGCGCGCTCGTCCATCGACAGCGTCGAGACGCCGGGGCCGGTGAACTCCATGACCCGGTTGAGCGTCGCCTGCGGCCGCGCATAGGCGAGCAGGATGTGGAGCATCAGGTCCTTGGCGGTGACATTCGGCGCCAGGCGGCCGATGAGCTCGAAGCGGATCGACTCCGGCACCTCGACCTGGGTAAAGCCGGAGTGAATGAGCGCCGCGTACTCGGTCGCGCCGACGCCCCAGGTGAGGGCGTTGTTCGCGCCGCCCATGCAGGTGTGCGAATCGGTCGCCTGGATGAAGTCGCCGGGCGCGACCATGTGGGTGCGCGCCAGCTCGTGGCAGATGCCGGGCGAGACACCGTCCCGGGAGGAGAAGTCCCGCACCCCGGTGTGGCGCTGGAACTGGCGCTGCATGTCGCGCAGGATCTCGATCTTCGGCAGGTGCGGCCGCATGCGCGCGACCTCGTCGGCGTAGATCAGGTGGTCCTCGAAGACCGCGAAACGCTCGGGATCCTTGACCGCGTAGCTCTCGCCGTACTCCTCGACGAGGAAGGCGTGCACCTGCGCGGTGGTGAACTCGTGGGTGTAGCCGCCGTCCACCGAGACCACGACCGCATCGCCCGGCTGGACGAAGACCTCCCGCCTCTTCTCAACCTCCGGCGTACCGACGACATGGCGCGCCAGGATCTTCTCCGCCATGGTCATGGCGCGGCGCGGCGTGGTCAGCGATGGCGGCTGGACCGCCCCCTCGGCGAGCGCCTTCGAGTAGGGGAAGAGGCCGCCCCACTCGATGATCTGGCGGGTGATCGGATCGTAGCCCTCGGTGAACCCGGCGAGCGGCACCCCCTCCCCCGCCTGCAGGCGGGCCAGGACGTCATAGCCGCCCATGAGGGTGCCGAGGTTGAGGTTGTTGCGGGCATGGATCGGCGCGAAGGAGGCGGCGATGGCGATCCGGATCCCGGCGTACTTTTCGCACTGGGCGGCGGTCTCGCGCGAGCTGCCGGTACCCTTGCGCAGCCCCGAGACGATGACCTCGAAATTGCCGTTGGCGAGCGCGTCGCGCTCGAAGAGGCGCTGGCCGTCGACGATCAGCCCGGCATAAGCCTCGCGGGCGATCTCCTCCGGCTGCCAGTTGAAGCAGACCCAGGCGGGAGTCATGACGTCGGTGTTGATGTCGTCCAGGAGGTCGGCCGGATCCACGTCGGCCATCTGCAGGTCGAGCTCGCCGCGCAACTGGCGGCGGATGAGCTCGGCATCCTTGGTCAGGAACAGGACCCGCTTCCCAGGCGTCAGGCGGACGATCGACTGCGGTTTCATGGACCGGATTCTACCCTCCTCGGCGAAGCATCCACAGCGGCCTCAGCTTCCGCTCGGGGTCCTGTCTGGCCCGCTTCCCATGGGTCCTCGCGCTGAAGAAGCGCGCTCCGGGCCCATGGGAGCCCTCGGTCCAGCCACCCCTCGTCGGTACAGTGGTGAGAGAAGCCTCTTGCCTCGCAGGGGCGCTCGGGCGCTCGGGATCCAAAGTGGGCGACCACGCCTCAAGTAGGAGCCCACTTTGGATCCCGAGTGCCGGAGTGACCCCACCACCGACGCCGGCCCCAAGATCCCGAGTGCCGGAGACCGCCGACCACCGAAGCCGAGCGTGGCCCGGCAAGCTGGGCCGTCTGCCTGGTAGGTCGCCTACTAGAGTCCGCTCGGGGTCTTGTCTGGCCCGTATCCCGGCGGTTCCGGGGACACATAGCGGCTGGGACGCTCGTGGGTCGCCAGTGCTCCCGAGCGGCCGCAATGTGTCCCCAACTGTTCGCGGGTAAAGGCGAGAGAAGAGCTTCTTGCCTCGCTGGGCGGGCTCGGGCACTCGGGATCTTGGGGTCGGCGACCAAGCTTCACTAGGAGCCGGCCCCAAGATCCCGAGTGCCGGAGACCGCCGACCACCGAAGCCAGACTTGGATTCCCGAGTGCCGGAGACCGCCGACCACCGAAGCCGAACGTGGCCAGGGGACACATAGCGGCTGCAAGGACCGCTGGTCGCCGCGAAGTTGGAGTGGCCGCAATATGTCCCCCAACAGCGTCCGGAGCGCGCGACGCCCGACGTCCGCAGCCGAGCTTGCAACAGAGCTACACTGAAAGAGTGCAGCCCGCCGGAGACACAACCCCGCGCATCAGCCTGATCATCCCCGCCTTCAACGAGGCGCAACTCCTCCCCCGCCTGCTCGACAGCGTCGATGCCGCGCGGGCGGCCTACGGCGGTGCGGTCGAGGTCATCGTCGCCGACAACGCCTCGACCGACGCGACCGCAGAGATCGCCGCGAAGCGGGGCTGCCGGGTCGTGGAGGTGAAAAAGCGCTTGATCGCCGCCGCGCGCAACGGCGGTGCGGCGGCGGCGCGCGGCGAAATCGTCGCCTTCACCGACGCCGACGGCCGGATCCACCCGCGGACCTTTGCCGTTCTCGACGCCGCGATCGCCAGCGGCCGTATCGTGGCCGGTGCAACCGGCGGGCGCTTCGAGCGCTGGTCGCCCGGCCTCGTCGCGACCTTCGCCCTCTTCGCCCCCATCGCCATGGCCACCGGTTTCGACACCGGCGTGGTCTTCTGCCGGCGGGACGACTTCGCGGCCATCGGCGGCTACGACGAGAGCCGACTCTTCGCCGAGGATGTCGCCTTCCTGCTCGCCCTGCGCCGGCACGGCAAGGCGAGCGGCCGCCGCCTCGCCCGGCCCTGGGGAGCTCGGACCACCATCTCGACGCGCAAATTCGACCGCTGGGGCGACTGGCACTTCTTCACCCGCATGCCTGCCGTCGCCTGGCGACTGCTGCGAGATCCCCAGGCCGCGACCGACTTCGCGCGCCAGTATTGGTACCGCCCGGAGCGCTGAGCCGCAGCGTCGGGTCAGGCGGCCTACGGAGCGCTCGCCGACCAGCGCGCTGCCGTCGCCTCTTCGAAGTCGTCGGCGAAGAGAAATGAGCGCTCGATGGCACCGATGTCAGGGGGATCACCGGCGCCGCCGTCATTGATGCCGGGCAGCAGGAGTGCCGCCCCGACCAGCGGACTCGCGGCGGTCGGCGTGAAGTCTCCGCTCGCGGGCGCGGCGAGCGCCGGCGCGGACGAGAGGCCCGACGGCTCCTGCCCCGTGGCGCTCTGCAGCGCGGCGAGATTGGCGTACGAAGAACCCATCCAGTAGGCGAGCCGTCCGGCGGTCGAGCGGAAGAGATCGTCGCGTTCGAAGTCGAGCGCCACCGGATTCACTTTGTAGATCGCCTCGCCAGGAGCCGCGAAGAGGTTGTTGCGGGCGCGAATGAAGGTGCTCGCGCCGGGATTCAGCAGGGTGAGCGCCGCCGTCCCCGGCGCGGTGGTGAGGAAGGTGTTGTGCAGCAATAGCACCGGCCCGACCGGCTCGGGATAGCCGCTGTTGATCTTGAGCGCGCTGGCGAGATAGCCGTCCTGCTGGCTGGTGCGAGTGTTGCCGAAATCGAAGGCGATGTTGCGCACGATCCAGGTCGGGCCGGGTGCCGCCGGCGCCACCGCGAACGCCATGTGGACGTCCTCGATGGCATTGCCCCACAGCCGGACGTTCGCACAGTAGCCCTCGGGCTCGAAGGCGTCGTCGGTATGGCGGTAGAGGACGTTCTCGTAGAGGTCGGTCTCGTTGGTGATCCCGGCCGACGGCGCACTTGCGCCGCACGGTCCGACGCCGTTGAAGGTGTCGTGGATGAGGTTCCGCCGCACGACGTTGCCGCGTCCGATCTCGTCGGTGAAGATCACGCCGTCGTTTTCGGCCGAGCTCCCTTTCGTCCAGTCCCACGGCCAGCCGAAGATCGAAGTGTCCCAGATCTCGTTCGCCTCGATGAGATTGCGCTCGCCGCCCTTCACCCAGACGCCGGCCGCGCCGACCTCGTGGATGCGGCAAAGCCGCACGGCGCAGTCCGAGCTGTAGCGCAGGTAGACCCCCTTGCCGTAGTCGCCGGCGCCGTAGTGCCGGAGCTCGAGGTTCTCGATCCGCACGAAGCTCCGCCCGTCGAGGACGATGCCCTCTTCCAACCGGCCGACGTGCATCGTGTGCGCCGCCGGCGAAGAGTTGTCGCTGAAACGGACCCGCAAGGTCGTGCCGTCGAAGAAGAAGCCGCCGGGAGCACCCGTGGGCAGCGCCTGGAGGTCCGCCAGCGTGTCGTAGCGGAAGAGGCGGCCGAGCTCGGTGACGACGTGGCCGGTGGCGAAGCCGAGCGTGCGGGCGTAGACGCCGCCCCCCTGGGCGCTCCACGCGACCCCCTGAGCGATGGCGGCGTCGGCGCCGTCGAGGATCGCCCCCGCCGCGCTGCCGCGCAAGACGATCGGCTGCGCGGCGGTGCCCGAGACGGCGACGTCCACTCTCTCGCGATAGATGCCGGGCGCGATCAGGACGAGCGTTCCGGGCGCCGCCCGGTTCGCCCCCTCCTGGATCGTCGCCAGCGGCTGGCCCGGCGTACCCGGCCCGCCGTCGTCGCCCCCGGGCGCGACGTAGAGCGTCTGCACCGTCGGCTCGGCGAGAATCGCCGCCCGGGTCGTGAAGACAGTCGTCTGGGTCGGCGTGCCGCTGGTTCCGTCGGGGTCGGTCAGGGTGACTCTGGCTTCCCAGGTGCCGCCGGGTGCCAAGGAAAAAAGACTTCCGGTAAAGGTGGTCGTGGAGATGCGGAGCAGCGGTTGGGCGGCGCGAAAGGAGCTCGCTCCGGCTCGCCGGTAGTCAAGAGCGAGAGCGGCGTTCTGGTTGGTGTCGCCGGCGACCGTGGCGACGATGCCGGCGGCGTGGAAGTTGCCGTAGCCGGAGATGCTGACGAGGGTCGCCGAGGTCTGCGCCTGTGCCGGCGCCACCGCACCGCCGACGAGTGCCGCACCGAGCGCCAACCCCCGTAGCAGCGCCGCGACCCGGACTCTCATCGTCTTTCGACTCTACTCCCCCGCCAGCTACGGCACTGCGGCCGACCACTCGGCGGCGTTGCCGTCCTCGAAGTGGGCGACGAAGATCATGTTCTTCCACCATTGCAGGAGACTGCGCAGCGCCTCGGGCGGATTCTGCGGCGCGGCGCTGCCGGGGTTCGACTGATCGAGGCTGTTGAGGCCGTGGCATGAGGTGCAGACGCGAATCTCGCCCGGCTGAAAGGTGAGCCAATAGCGCTCGCGCACCACCGGCGTGCCGGCGGCGTCGGTCAGGTGCCAGGTCAGAGCGCGCTCGGCCGGCACCAGCGCCGCCATCGAGCCGTCGCCGCCGAGCTCGACGCTCGCCGCCGGGGCGCCGGGCGGGAGCGGCGGGTTGATCGCCCGCGGGTCGTGCAGTTTCTGCGCGAGGACACGCCGCCCGGCGCGCGGCGTCGCCGTGCCGCCGAGGCTGCGGATGAGGTCGGCCTGGAACATCTGCAGATGCGAGACGTCGTAGATCGTTCCGGCGGCGCCGATCGTCTGCGCGGTGCCGCCCGGCACTCGAAGGTTGAACGGCTGCTGCCGGTCGGCGCGGTCGCGGGTGGTCACGTCGCGGCTGACGATCAGCGCCAGCTTCTGACTGGCGAGGAAATCGCGGAAGGCGGCGACGTTGACCTGCTCGTCGCTGAAAACCGAAGCCTCCGGCGTCTCGAGCTGCGGAGCCGGCGGTACCGGAGGCGTGCGCGGGCGCACCTCGACCGGATCGAGCTCCCACATGGTGACGTTGGTGTAGCTGATCATGTAGTCCGGATCCCAGTAGGAGAGCGTCTTGGTGATGCCGGAGGTCAGCGTCGAGCCGTACTTCTGATACCCGGCGCAGGGCGCGGTCGCCGCGACGAGGTTGCGCAGGCGGAACCTGTAGCGCGCCACCGGCGCCGTGCGCGTGCCGTCGTTCGCCGCCTGCCGGGTCTCGGGGACGCCGGCGCTGCGCTCGCCGGCGTGCACCGCGATGAGCGCTCCCGGCCCGCTCGCCGCCGAGAGCGGCAACGGATTGCGGTAGAAACCCGAGTGGCAGGGGCCCGGAGTGTCGGTGAAGCTCCCGGTGTCCGGGTGACTGATCCAGGTGACTGCCATCTCGTCGGCGTGATCGGTCGGCGCGCCGTTGAGGGAGAAGAGCATGCCGGCGGCGTGGGTGTAGAACTCCGGCGCGTCGACCGCGAAGTAGAGCCCGGGGAGCATGGCGCTCTCGCGAATCTCGAGCATGTTCAGGATCTCGCGGTCGTTGAAGCGCCCGCAGGAGTTGTCGCCGCAGATGAACTCGTCGAGATTCCCGTCGTTGTTGAAGCTGCGGTTGAAGTAGGTGTGCAGCTCGTGGCGGCCGATGTGATTCAGGGTCTCGAGACCGGTGCCGTCCGGATTCACCATCCAGGGGAAGAAGTGGTTGAAGCTGTGGCCCTCCTCGTGCGGCAGCAGGAGGTCGCTCCGTCCGGCGCGCGGCTCGGGGAACTGCTCGGCGCGGCGTCGGGAGAGCCGTCGCATCGGCGCGCTCGCTCGACCAGTTGAAAGTGCCGTAGGTCGGCGGGTTCCCGGCGACCTCGTCGTAGTAGTCGCTGTCGGCCTGCTGGTCGCGCTGCAGGTGGTCCCAGCGGGTGAAGACGACGCGACCGAAGCTGTCCACCGTCGGCTTGAAGTCGCCCGACGGGGCATGGTCGAGCAACTTCAACGACCCGGTCGCCGGGTCGAGGCTCCAGAGCCCGGTCACGACCGGCGCCTCCTCGTACTCGTCGAGCTGCGGGTAGAGATGCGCCCGGCCGTCGCGCGGCCGGTCGGAGGTGAAGAGGATCTTGCCGTCGGGGGCGTAGACCGGGCTGACGTTGTTGGCGAGGAGCGGCTGGTTCGGAACCTTGGTGATCGTCACCGGATCGGCGGCGCCGAGGCCGGTCACCTCGTAGAGCTGCCAGTAGTAAGTGCCCCAGACGTACTGCTGGGTCGGGGCGCCGATGACCATCGAGAAGACCGCCTTGGTGCCGCTCCAGTGCACCGCCGGCTCGCGCACCGCGATCGCTGTCGCCCCCTGGAAGCCGCTCGCCACACCGTAGCCACCGCAGCTGGGTCAGGTTCTTGAGCATGCCGTTCGGATAGAGCAAGTAGAGATCGCCGCCGCGTCCGGTGCTCTCCAGGTCGGCGCGATGGTTGCCGAAGACCGAGCCGATCGCCGTGAAGTCGTACGGAATCGGCGTCTGGGTGACGAAGAGGATCGGATGGAGGCGCTGCGCCTGGGCGGCGACGCCGCCGCAGAGAAAGATCAGGGCGAAGATCGACTTCCGCATGCCAGCGTCCTCCAGAAGGTACAGATTGAGGCCGAATTCTCGGCTCCGGCGGCAAGCCGGGCCAATGGACTCCTGCACACCAGAAAAAGGGGACAGGCACGGATTTCCGCTGGACTTCGCGGAAATCCGTGCCTGTCCCCCTTTTGTGTCCCCCTTTTGCCGCATATCGTTCACGGGATGTGCGGCCGCTACGTCCTGACCACCCCCGGCGAGGTCCTGGCGCAGATCTTCGAGACGGCGCCGCCGCCCGAAGAGCTGCTCGCAGCGATCGTGCCGCGATACAACATCGCGCCAACCCAACCGGTGCCGATCGTGCGCCGAGCCCCTGCAACAGCGACCGCGGCCGCGGTTCCACGCGAGCTCGCCGTCGTGCAGTGGGGTCTCGTCCCCCACTGGGCCAAGGACCCGGCGATCGGCAACAAGCTGATCAACGCCCGCGCCGAAACGGCGGCCGAGAAGCCCTCCTTCCGCGACTCGATGAAGCGGCGCCGGTGCCTCATTCCGGCGGATGGGTTCTATGAATGGCAAAAGCTCGGTAAGGGAAAACAGCCCTGGCTGCTGCGCCTGAAGAGCGGCGAGACATTCGCCTTCGCCGGGCTTTGGTCGAGCTGGAAGAACACGGATGGCGGCGAGCCGCTCGAGACCTGCGCCATCCTGACGACCACCCCGAACGAGCTCACCGCCACCGTCCACGACCGCATGCCGGTGATCCTCCCAGCGACCACCTGGCAGCACTGGCTCGACGAAGCAGCGCAAAGCATCCCCCTTTACCGAGCTTTTGGTTTCCTTCCCGTCGGCACAGATGGAAGCCTTCCCGGTCAGCAAGCGGGTCAACAGCCCGGCCAACGAAGGACCCGCCCTCCTCGAACCGGTCTGAAAACCGGCGGCGCAGGGGCGGCGCGCGGTGGCCTTGCTAGACTCCGCCGCTCATGAACTCCGGGCAGTGGACGCGCCTCTCGGCGCTCTTCGGCGAGCTCCTCGAGGTCGCCGAGACCGAGCGCCAGGTTCGTCTCGCCGATTCCGGGCTCCGGGCCGACCTCGGTCCGGAGCTCGTCGGCGAGCTCGAGCGCATGCTCGCCGCGCACGCCGAGGGTCGGCAGCTCGCGCTCGAGAAGCGGCTGCCCGTGGAGGCTGACGCCGTCGAAGCCGTTCCCGAGCGCATCGGGCCCTACCGTCTGCTGCGCCCGCTCGGCGAGGGCGGCATGGGCGAGGTCTGGCTCGCCGAGCGCGACGAGCCGGGCTACCGCCGCCAGGTAGCGCTCAAGCGCATCCGCCGCGGCCTCGAGAGCGCCGAGCTGCGGCGGCGCTTCGGCATCGAGCGCGAGGCGCTCGCCCGCCTCTCCCACCGCGGCATCGCCCAGCTCCTCGACGGCGGCATCGACGACGCCGGCGTCCCCTACCTCGCCCTCGAGTACGTCGACGGCCGGCCGCTCGTCGAGGCCGCTGAGGCCCTGCGGCTCGGGCGCGACGAGCGTCTCGCGCTCTTCGGCCAGGTCTGCGCGGCGGTGCACTACGCCCACGTCCACCTCGTCGTCCACCGCGATCTCAAGCCGTCGAATATCCTCCTGACCGCAGCGGGCGAAGTCCGGCTGCTCGATTTCGGCATCGCCAAGCTCCTCGACCCCGACCTGCAGGAGCTCGGGGCGACGCGAACCGCCCTCCGGCTCGCGACCCCCGAGTACGCCAGCCCCGAACAGCTCACCGGTGAGCCGGTGACCACCGCGACCGACGTCTACGCGCTCGGCTTGCTGCTCCACGAGCTACTCACCGGCCGGCGGCCGCTGCGCGACCGCGAAGGCTCGCTGACCGACGGCGCCCGCGGGCTGCGCGGCGACCTCGACACCATCGTCGCGACCGCGCTGCGCCAGGAGCCCGAGCGCCGCTACGCCTCGGTCGAGCGTCTCGCCGAGGACGTCGCGCTCTTCCGCGCCGGCCGGCCGATCCGCGCCCGGCCCGAGAGCGTGCCCTACCGCTTGCGCAAGTTCGCCGGCCGGCATCGCGTCGGCGTCGGTGCCGCCGCCGGCATTGCCCTGCTCCTCGCGGCGTTCGCCGTCTACGCCCTGCGCCAGTCGGCGCTCGTGGCGCGCGAGCGCGACAGCGCAAGGGCGGAGCGCGACAAGGCGCGCGAGCTGTCGACCTTCCTGATCGATCTCTTCGGCGCCGATCCCTACGCCGATGACGCGGCGCTGCGCGACACGACGACCCTGGGCGAGTTCCTCGACCGCAGCGAGGCCGCGGTCCGCCGCGAGCTCGTTGACCGGACCGACCTCAGGGCGGCGTTGCTCTCACGCCTCGCCCGCCTGCACGGCAACCTCGGCCGCCTCGACCGCGCGCGCCGCCTCGCCGAGGAAGCGCTCGGCCTGCGTCGCGCGCTGCCCGGCGACCGGCGCGCCGACATCGCCGAGAGCGCCAATGCCCTCGCCACCGTCCTCCAGGAGCAGGGCGAGCTCGCCACCGCCGAGGCGCTGTTTCGCGAAGCGCTGACGCTGCGCGAGGCAGTCTTCCCGGAGGGCAACGCCGATGTCGCCGAGAGCGTCAACAACCTGGCGATCGTGCTCGTCGAGCGCGCCGATCCGGCCCGGGCCGTGGAGACCGAGCGCCTCGAGCGCCGCGGCCTGGCGATGCGCCGGGAGCTCTTCGGCGACGATCATCTCGACACCCTGCAGAGCCGCAACAGCTTCGCCGTCTTCCTCCTGCGCCGCGCCGGCCCCGGCGACCTCGCCGAGGCCGAGGGACACTTCCGTGCGGTGCTCGAAGGGCGGCGCCGCCGGCTCGGCAACGACCATCCGACGGTTGCCAACGCCGAGAACAACCTCGCCAACCTGCTCGATGACCTCGGCCGCGAACCGGAGGCGATCGCGCTCTTCCGCGAAGCGATCCGCGCCTGGTCCACCTCGCTCGGGCCCGAGCACCCCCGCGTCGCCACCGGCCTCTACGGGCTCTACGGCGCGCTCGCCGACAGCGGCGACCTCGCCGGCGCCGAGCAGGCGCTGCGCGCCTCGCTGGCGATCGACGAGCGCCACCTGCCGGCCGGCCATCCCTACCTCGCCACCGATCGCCTGAAGCTCGGCCTCCTCCTGCTCGCGGCCGGCCGCCCGGTCGATGCCGAAGCTGAGTTGCGCTCGGCGCTCGCGGCCTTCCGCAAGGCCGGCGCCGAGCGCACCGGCGAGGCCGGCCAGGCCCAGGCCGCGCTCGACGACTGTCTCGCCCGCCTCGGCAAGCGCGACGAGGCAACAGTGCGGAGCACCGCCGGAGCCGCGCGATGAGCGGCGAGGTCACGCTCTGGCTCGAGCGCCTGGGGGAGGGCGACGCGGCGGCGCTCGACCAGCTGGTGCCGCTGCTCTACGACGAGCTGCGCGGCGTGGCGCGCCGCCTGCTGCGCGGCGAGCGCCCGGGCCACACCCTCTCGACCACCGCGCTGGTGAACGAAACCTACCTGCGCCTGCTCGAGGCGCGGCGCCTGGCGCCTGCCGACCGGGCGGCCTTTCTCGGGGTCGCGGCGGTGACCATGCGGCGCCTGCTGGTCGACGCCGCGCGCCGCCGCCTGGCCGACAAGCGCGGCGGCGGCGCGCCAGTCGAGCCCCTCGACGAGCTCGCCAACCGGATCGCTGCCCCCGAGGCCGACGCCGAGTTGGTGGCCCTCGACGCCGCGCTCGAGACCCTCAGGTCGGCGAGCCCGCGCGCCCACCAGGTCGTCGAGCTGCGCTTCTTCGCCGGCCTGTCGCTCGAAGAGACCGCCGCGACGCTCGCCCTCTCCAGCAAGACCGTGCAGCGCGACTGGCTGGCGGCGCGCGCCTGGCTGCGCGCCCAGGTCGGTCCGAGCTCAGGGACCGACGCCTGACCCGGAAAAAGGGGGACAGGCACCGATTTCCCCGAACAGAGCTCGTCTTGCTCTCCTCTCAGGGCTGCTCTCCAAGGGCATCTCTCCCCTTCCGCGGCCGTCCGCGCAGTGGGGGCACAAGGGAACGGCCGAGAAGATGCTCGAGCTCGGCGACGAAATCCTGACTTCCTGCGGGCCGACCCGTTGCTGTGTTTGAGCGGATCGAGTGATCGGCCGTCGTGTCGCACTCGCCAGCCAACCAATTCTGCCAGTTGGTTACCTTGCCGGGGAACGGCCGTCGGGGAGAAAGGGGGCCGTCGGGAGCAAGACCGCAGTGCGCACGGGCGCTCGACCAAGGATAGGTCTCAGCCAACTCAACCAAAGCAGCGCGGACCGGATTGCGCTCGACGTAGCGCACAGCGGCCCACAGGTGGTCGTTGTCGAGCGGCGCAGAGAAGTATCGGTTCGCCCAGAGGTGCCCATTCCAGCCATTCTCGCGGTGCAGGACGCGGGCATGGTGCCCATGAACCTCACCGATGGTGCGTGCGAGGGAATCTTGCCCAGCCGGACGAACGACGAGGTGGACGTGATTCGTCATCAGACAGTAGGCCCAGAGCTCGAGCCCATGCCGCTCCCCGGCGCGCGCGAGAAGGCGGAGATAGTCCTCTCGATCGAAGGAGGAGAGGAAGACATCGCCGCGGCGATTTCCGCGATGAGTCACATGGTACGGCAGGCCGGGAACGACGACTCGCGCGGTGCGTGGCATTGCCCAGTAAAGACGGGAAACCCAGCTCCAATCTGGCGAGAGGACTGCGAGGCAGCAAAGTCGAGAACGGCATGGGATCGAAATCCGTGCCTGTCCCCCTTTTTCCGCCGGTGGTTCAGGCCGGCTTCGAGCTCTGCGCGATCTGGATCATCTCGCCCAGGTTGTCGAGGGTGATCATGCCGACGAGGCCGGTGGTGCCGCTCTCCTGGCCGATGACCAGGATCGGCTGCAGGGGACGGCTCTGCAGGTGGCGCAGGACCGTTTCGAGCGGCATGTCGGCCGACACGGTCTGGGGCTCGCGGTCCATCACCTCGAGCACCGCGCGCTCCCGCCCGCCCGGCGTGGCGAGCGCCGCGAGCAGCCGGCCGCGCTGCAGCAGGCCCGCCACCCTCCCCCAGGCATCGACCACCGGAAAGTCCTGCTGGTGGCTCGCGAGCAGGAGCTCGGCGGCGCGCCCCAGCGCCTCCTGCGGCGCGATCGTCTCGTAACGGGTGATCATGGCGTTGCGGGCGGTGAGGCCCGCCAACGCCGAACGGCTGCGTTCGTAGGCCGCCTCCTGGCCGGCGCCGACGAAGACGAAGAAGGCGATCAGCAGGAAGACCGGCTTGACCGGCGGCACGATCGCCCAGAGCGCGAACAGCAGAGCGAAAGCCTGCCCCACCCGGGCCGCGATGCGCGTCGCCTTCTCCTGCCCGGCGTACATCGAGAGGATGGCGCGCAGGATCCGGCCGCCGTCCATCGGGAAGGCCGGAACCAGATTGAAGAAGAACAGGGTCAGATTCGCGGTCAGCAGCTGCCAGACGACCGGAGCGCCACCGGCGAGGAGATCCTGCGGAGAGAACGACACCTGGACCTGGCGCGCCACCAGCCAGGCGACGAGCATTCCCGCCAGGACGAGGTTGACCAACGGCCCGGCGAGAGCGATCAGCAGCTCGGCCTTGCCCGACGGGATGCGTTCGAGGCGGGCCACGCCACCGATCGGATAGAGCACGATCTCGCGCGTCTCGACGCCGAACCGCCGCGCCATGGCGGCGTGACCCAGCTCGTGCAGGACGACGCAGCCGAAGAGCAGCAGGATGAAGACCACTCCGGTGAGAAAGCCCTCGCCGGTGCTGGCGGAGCTCATGCCGAACCAGAGCAGCAGCAGGAAAAAGGTGAAGTGGATCCGGATCGGAATGCCGAGCAGCGTTCCGACCCGGAACGCCCCGCCCGATAGCCGCGGCGCGCTCATCTCTCCGCCCCCGCCAGCGCCGTGAGCGCGCCGCTCACCAACCGCAGACCTGGCCCTTATTCTGGCCGTCGAGCCAGGTCTGGAGCGGGGCGAAGTAGTCGAGGATCGCCGAGGCGTCCATCGTGCTCTGGCCGGTGAGCGCCTGCAGCGCCTCCGGCCACGGCTTCGAGGCGCCCATCTCCATCATCGCGTTCAGGCGCTCGCCGGCGGCCGCGCTGCCGTAGATCGAGCAGCGATGCAGCGGGCCCGATTTATCGGACGAATAGCCGGCGGTCTGGCAGAGCGCGCGGTGAAACTGGAACTGCAGGACGTCGGCGAGGAAGTAGCGCATGTAGGGCGTGTTGCCGGGAACGTGGAACTTCGCGCCGGGATCGAAGTCGGCCTCGCTGCGCGCCGCCGGCGGCACCACGCCCTGATACTCGAGCTTGAGATCCCACCACGCCTGGTTGTAGTGCTCCGGAGAGACCTTGCCGGAGAAGACCTCCCAACGCCACTTGTCGATGGTCAAGCCAAACGGCAGGAAGGCCACCTTGTCGAGCGCTTTCTGCAGCAACAGCGCGATGTCGGCGTCGGCCGGCGGCTCCTGGTCGATGAGTCCGAGAGTCTTGAGGTAAGCCGGCGTCACCGACAGCGCGACCGTATCGCCCAGCGCTTCGTGGAAGCCGTCGTTGGCGCTGTCGAGGAAGAGCGTCGACAGACCGTTGTAGGCGCGCTGGTAGTAGTTGTGGCCGAGCTCGTGGTGGATGGTCGAGAAATCCTCTTCGTTGATCTGGATGCACATCTTGATCCGCAGGTCGTCCTTCTGGTCGATGTCCCAGGCCGAGGCGTGGCAGACGACGTCGCGGTCGCGCGGCTTCAGGAACATCGAGCGCTTCCAGAAGCTCTCCGGCAGCTTTTCGAAACCGAGCGAGCTGAAGAAGCCCTCGCCGTAGCGCACCATCCCGAGCTCGTCGACGCCCTTCGCCTGCAGACGTTCGGTGAGGTCGAAGCCCGGGAGGGCAACGCTCTTCGGCTTCACCAAGTCGTAGATTCCGCCCCACTGCTGGGCCCACATGTTGCCCAGGAGCTGCGCTGGAATCGGCTTGCCCGGCGGCACGAGCTCCTTGCCGTACTTCTCGGTGAGGCGCGCGCGCACGTAGCAGTGGAGCGAATCGTAGAGCGGCTTGACCTGGCCCCAAAGGCGGTCGAGCTCGGCCTCGAAGGCATCCGGCGACATGTCGTACTTCGAGCGCCAGAGCTCGCCCAGGTTGGCGTAGCCGAGCTCACCCGCCCCCTCGTTGCCGAGCTCGACGAAGCGCTGGTACTTGGCGCGCATCGGACGGGAGATCGAGTGCCAGCCGGTCCAGGCGCGCTCGAGCTCCCTGGCGTCGCGACTCGTCGTGAGAACGTCCGAGAGCTGCCCCAGGTCCATGCAGTCACTGCCATCGGCCTTGCCCTCCGGGCAGTACTTGCCGCGGCCATACATCCCCTCGAGCTCGGCGGCGAGCTGCGTGAGCTCTGCGCGCTTGGCGGCGTCGGAGGGCGCCGGCAGCACCTGGCTCGACTTGAGCAGTCCCATCTTGCGCTCGAGCTCGGCCGGCAGCTGCAATCCGGCGAAGCGCGTCGCCTTCTGCGCCAGCTCCATCGCCGCGGCGATCACCAGCTCGTTGGCCTGCGCGGCGAGCGTCTCGGTGTCTTCGGTGATGTAGGTCGCGGCCACCCACTGCGCGCGGTCGCGCGCGATGAAGAGCTTGAGCAGGCGGGCTTCGGCGCCGGCCATGAACGCCTCGGCTTCGGCAACCGTCGGGGCGGTCGTGGGGGCCGCCGTGGCGGCGGTCGGCGGCGTCGCTGAGTGGGCGGCGAGCGGGAAGATGACGGTGAGGAAGATGAACGCCGCGCCGAACGCGACCATTCCGGGCGAGAGCGACTTGAGATGACGCATCGAAGTCTCCATGTGTGCAGGATTCACGCCGATCCCCGCTCTCGGGCAGGGCGGCGCTGGGTGGAAAGGGACTAACCTCGGGCGAGAAAGGCCTCGATCCGGCGGAGGCCCTCGGCCAGAGTCTCCCGCGAGCAGGCAAAAGAGATGCGGATGTGGTCGTCGCTGCCGAAAGCGGCGCCGGCGACGACCGCGACATGCGCCTCCTCGAGCAGGCGCTCGGCGAAGCGCGTCGAGCCCTCCGGGCTCGCCCGCGTCGTCGGTGCGGAAACAGGCCGAGACGTCGGGAAAGGCGTAAAAAGCGCCGGCCGGCGGCTGGCAGCGGAATCCGGGCAGCCGGTTGAGCAGCGGGATCAGCAGATCGCGCCGCGCTTCGTATTCGGCGATCATCGCCGCGACCTCGGGCTCCGCCCCCGCCAACGCGGCGACCGCGCCGACCATCGCGAAGGAGGTGGCATTGGAGGTGGCATGGCTCTGGATCGTCGCGGCGGCGTCGACGAGCTCCTTCGGTCCGAGAAGGTAGCCCAGCCGCCAGCCGGTCATGGCATAGGTCTTCGAGAACGAGCCGACGACGACGACGGTCTCGGGGAAGCGGGCGGCGAGCGCCGCCGCGGAACAGGGCGCCACGGCGTCATAGACGAAGCGTTCGTAGGTCTCGTCCGAGATCACCAGGACGCCGCGCGCGGCGCAGCCCTCGACCAGCGCGGCCAGCCCCTCGGGGGAGATGCAGCCGCCGGTCGGATTGCACGGCGAGTTGACGATCACGGCGCGGGTGCGCGCGGTGAGCGCCGCGAGCATCGCCCCCGGATCGACGGCGAAACCGTCGGAACCCGTCGTCGGCACCTCGACGACGGCGGCGCCGGCGAAACGGATCTGCTCCGGAATGCTCACCCACGCCGGAGTGTGGACGACGACCTCCTGGCCCGCTTCGAAGAGCGCCAGCGCGAGCTCGAAGAGCGCGCCCTTGCCGCCCACCGTGATCAGCGTCTGTTCTGCCGTCCACGGGGAACCGTAGAGTCGGGCATAGCGCTCGGCCAGCGCCTTGCGCAGCGCCGGGATCCCCTGATTCTGGGTGTACTTGGTGAACCC
The DNA here is from genome assembly GCA_963788175.1 of Thermoanaerobaculia bacterium. GTDB lineage: Bacteria > Acidobacteriota > Thermoanaerobaculia > Multivoradales > JAGPDF01 > JAGPDF01. The sequence continues at coordinate 29,860 of CAWBFZ010000006.1, read as the reverse complement.
GTCGGCGAGCGCCTGGCGCGCCGCTTCGACCGCGACCGCCGGCGAGGCGAAGTCCGGCTCGCCGGCGCCGAAGTCGATGACGTCGATCCCCTGCGCCTTCATCTGCATGGCGCGCCGCGTCACCTTGAGGGTCGCCGACTCGCCGATCCGCCGCACCCGGGCCGATAGGTCCATGGCTTGCATGGTATCATCGCCCGCGGTCCTTTTTGACCTCGACAAGGGCTACCCAACCCGATGAAAAGACAGCTCTTCAGCGCCACTGCCGTGCTTTTTTCAGGGCTCACGTTTGGCCCAGCGCTTGCCGCGCAAGCGCCCCCAGGTGCCATTTCGACCTGGCACAATCGGGCAGGAGATGCGTTCGCCGAGGCGCGCAAGTCCGGCAAGCCGGTGCTGGTCGATCTCTACGCCGACTGGTGCGGCTGGTGCAAGACGATGGAACGCGAGGTCTTCACCCAGCCGAAGTTCCGGACCTACGCCGAGCGCTTCGTCCTGCTGCGCGTCGACGTCGAGGACGGCGCCGCCGGCAGCGAGCTGCAGCAGCGCTTCCGCGCCGACTCGCTGCCGACGCTGCTGCTGCTCGATCCCAAGCAGAGCCTGCTGGGGAAGATCGAGGGCTTCATGGAGACCGACCGCCTGATCGCCCGTCTCGACCGCGAGCTCGGCGCCTACAACGACTTCCTGGCCTCCTACGACACCGCCCTCGCCTCCACCGACCCGCTCCTCTGGCGCAAGCAGGCGCAGGAGCTCCACGCCCGAGGCGACGGCGGCCGCGCCGCCGTGCTCTACGAGCGCGTGCTGCGCGCCGGCAAGCTCGAAGGCGACGAGCTCTCCTGGACGCGGCTGCAGCTCGCCGACGCCTACCGCATGGACGGCCGCTTCCCCGAGGCGAAGCGCACCGCGTCGGAGCTGCGCGGCGCGCTGGCCGCGGGCGCCAAGTCGCCGCAGGGTCCGGGACTCTCCGAGCGCGTCGACCTGCTGCTGATCTATATCGCCGGCGGCGAGGGCGACTGCGCCGGCGCCGCCGGAGCCCTGGCGGCCTTCGAGCGCGGCCACCCGCGGAGCCCCTACCTCGCCGACGCGCGGCGCGCCTACTCCGCCCTCAAGTCGGACACAGCGGCCCAGTGCTCCTGAAGCTTTCGGCTACCCGGCTGGCGAGCGCCGCAGCGATCGCTTTCGCGCTGAGCCTCTGCGCCGGCCCAGCTGCGGCGCAGTTTGCCGCCCCAGGCAACTCCAGCTCCGACGCTCCGGCGCGAGTCGAGAAGGTCGTCCTCTCGGGCGCCGCGGACCGCACAGCCTACCTTCCGGGCGAGCCGGTGCAGGTGGCGGCACGGCTCGCGATCGCCGCCGGATGGCACCTGCAGGCCCACGTTCCGACCTACGACTACCTCATCCCGACGACGCTCGCGGTCGAGGCCCCGGCGGGCTGGACCACCGTCGGGATCGACTATCCCGCGCCCAGCCGGTACAAATTCGCCTTCGCCGAGGACGAGCTCGAGGTCCTCGAGGGAACGAAGCGCATCGTGGCGCGCCTCGCGGTGCCGGCTGCGGCCGCCTCCGGTCCGGTGCGCCTGGTGCTGCACCTGCGCTACCAGGCCTGCGACGACCGCCAGTGCCTGCCGCCGGTCGAAACCAGCGCGCCGGTCGACTTCCAGGATCGGCGCCGGCGGCGTGCCGGCCGCCGCGGAGTACTTCGCCGACCCGCCGGCCACGGCTCCCGCAGGCGCTCCCGCAGCCGTTCCGACGCCACCGGAGACCGGCGCCACCGCGACAACGGCGGCAGGCCTGCCGACAGCCGCGCGCTCGCTGCCCGCGATCCTGCTGCTCGCCCTGCTCGGCGGCTTCATCCTGAACGGCATGCCGTGCGTCCTGCCGATTCTCTCGCTCAAGCTCTTCGGCCTGGTGCAGGCCTCCGGCAAGTCGACGCGCTCGATCCGGATCGGCGCGCTCGCCACGACCGCCGGCATCCTCGCCTCCTTCTGGGCGCTCGCCGGCGCCGCCATCCTGGCGCGGCAGGCAGGGGCGGCCATCGGCTGGGGGGTGCAGTTCCAGCAGCCCGGCTTCGTGGCCTTCCTCACCGTCGTGGTGCTGCTCTTCTCGCTCAATCTCTGGGGACTGTTCGAGATCCCGCTGCCGGCGCGGCTGGCGAAGCTCGGCGACGCCGGAGCCAGCTCAGGCTCGGGTGACAGTCTCCTCGGACATTTCGCCTCCGGCCTCTTCGCGACCCTGATGGCGACGCCCTGTTCGGCGCCGTTCCTCGGCACGGCGCTGTCGTTCGCCCTCGGTCAGAGCGGCGGCACGATCTTCGCGGTCCTCACCGCCGTCGGCGCCGGTCTCGCGCTCCCCTACCTGCTGCTCGCGGCGGCTCCGGCGGCGGCGAAGTGGATGCCGCGCCCCGGCAACTGGATGCTCACCCTGCGCGGCGCCATGGGCTTCCTGCTCGCCGGCGCCGTCGTCTGGCTGGTCTTCGTGCTCGCCGGCCAGATCGACAGCGTCAGCCTCGCTCTCTTCGAGCTCGGCCTCCTCGGGCTCGCGTTCTTCCTCTGGCTGCGCCAACGCGCCGAGCACCAGCGCCGCGCTACCGGTTTCTGGTGGCTGCTCGCTGCCGCCACCGCCATCGGACTGGTCACCTTCGCCGCCCGCGCCACGCCGGCGGCGCACGCCCTGCCGGGCAGCACCTCCGACGCACCAGGGGCGACCGTCTGGCAACCGTTCGACCGCGCCGAAGCGGAGCGCCTGGCGGCCTCGGGCCGCCTGGTCTTCCTCGACGTCACCGCGGACTGGTGCGTGACCTGCAAGGTGAACGAACGCATCGTCCTCAACGCTCCGGAGGTCGTCGCGGCCTTCCGCGCGCACGGCGTCGTGGCGATGAAGGCCGACTGGACCAATCGCGACGACGGCATCGCCCGCTTCCTCGCCGAGCACGGCCGCTACGGCATCCCGTTCTACATGCTCTATCGGCCCGGCAGAGCGCCGCATCTCTACGGTGAGCTGCTCAATGCCGCCGAGGTCGCCCGGGTGATCGCCGAGTCCGCCGCCAGCCGCTGAACCGGGGGGCGGCACCGGCTCTCCGGCCCACCCCCAAGGGTCGTTCTCCCGCCACTGCCCAGGGCATACACTGCCCGCAGCATGAGTGCGCCCCGCCTGCCTCGCCTCGTCTCGATCCTTCTGGCCCTGGGCTTCGCGGCCACCGGCGCCTCGGCGCAGATCGATGTGACCGCCACCAGCGGCAACCCCGGCCCGCTGACCTACCCCACCCTCCAGCTCGCTTTCGCCGCCGTCAACAACGGCGTCCACAAGGGCGATGTGGTCATGGCGGTCACCGCGGACACCAGCGAGACAGCGTCGGCGGTGCTCAACGCCAGCGGCAGCGGCGCGGCGGACTACACCTCGGTGGCCGTCGATCCCCTCCGGGGACGCAGCGCGGACGATCTCGGGAGCGATCGCGGGCGCGCCGCTCATCGATCTCAACGGCGCCGACCAGGTCACCATCGACGGCCTCGATGTCAACGGCAACTCGCTGACGATCTCGAACACCGCGGTCGATGCGACTGCCGGCACGAGCACGATCCGGTTTCAGGGGGACGCCACCAGCATCTACATCACCCGGACGACCCTCCTCGGCTCGTCGACGATGTCCACCACGACCGCCGGCGGCACCCTCTTCTTCTCCACCGGCTCGACCACGGGCAACGACGCCAACACCATCACGAGTTGCCGGATTGGCCCCGCCGGCGCGAACCTCCCGGCCAAGGCGATCTTCAGCCTCGGATCGACGGGCACGACGGCGCAGTACAACAGCGGCATCGAGATCAGCAACAACGAGATCTTCGATTTCTGGAGCGACACCGGTCCGAGTCACGGCATCTACCTGGGCGACGGCACCAGCGACTGGACGATCGGCCGGCAACCGGTTCTTCCAGACCGGCACCCGCACCCAGACGACGGCCGCCCTGCACTCCGCGATGGAGGTGGCGAGCACGCTCGGCAACAACAATCACGCCATCACCGGCAACGTCATCGGCTACGCCAGCGCCGCCGGCACCGGCACCTATGCTCTCGTGGGCTTCGGCAGCGGCTCCAAGTTCCTGCCGATCCGCTTCTCGGCTGCGGGGACGACCACCCCGTCGAGCGTCCAGGGAAACACGATCACTGCGATCAGCCTCGGCGGCACGGTGGGCGGTACGGGCGTCACCGGTGCTTTCGTCGGGATCTCGGTGAGCGCGGGCAACGTCGGGATCGGCAACGTCTCCGGCAATACGATCGGCAGCGCGAGCGCCGCGGGCGCCATCACGGTGGTCAGCAACAACAGCTCCCCGATGGAGGTCTACGGGATCTACTTCTTCCCGAGCCTCGCCGCCAACATCGCGAACAATACCGTCGCCGGGATCACCGCCAGCAACAGCGGCGCCGGTAGCCTGCTCCTCTACGGCATCCGCGCTGCCACGTCGCCATCGTTCGTCAACACTCTGCAGAACAACGTCGTCGGCACCGCCGCCGCCCCGCTCAGCGACAGCGCCTCCTCGACCGCCTCCAGGATCCTCGGACTCGTACTCGGCCTCCGGAGCCGCCGCCGTCTCCGGCAACACGATCAGCCATCTCTCGCTGAACGCCGGCAACACCGGCACCGGCGCCACGGCCGGGGAGTCGGTGATCGGTCTGTGGATCAACAGCACCTCGACACTCGGCAACAGCGTCGGCCAGAACATCGTCCACGATCTCGCGAACTCGCACGCCAGCGCCGCCGTCTGGGTCAGCGGCCTGCACTACAACGGCGCGACGACCGGCACGCACGGCGTGCAGCGCAACCTCGTCCATTCCCTGCGAACGCCGAGCACCAGCGCCGCCGCCACGGTCAACGGCATTTACGTGCAGGCGGGCACCACGACCTACCAGAACAACATGGTCGCGCTGGGCGGCGACCTGACCGCCAACGGTCCGCAGCTCAACGGCATGAACGAAACCGCCGCCGGCAACGACAACTTCTACTTCAACAGCGTGTACGTCGGCGGCTCGAGCGTCGCCGCGGGAACCGCCCCTTCCTTCGCATTTCAGAGCTCGATCGTCACCAACCCGCGCAACTTCCGCAACAACATCTTCTTCAACGCCCGCAGCAACGGGGCGGCCTCGGGCAAGCACTACGCCATCCGCGTCGGCGGCACGGCGGCGAATCCCGCCGGCCTGACGAGCAACAACAACGTGCTGCTCGCCAGCGGAACCGGCGGCGTCACCGGCCTGTTCAATGCCATCGACCGGGCGACGCTCGGCGACTGGCAGAGCGCCACCGGCCAGGACGCCGCGAGCTTCGCCGACAATCCCCAGTTCCTCGCGCCGGCAGCCGCGACGCCGGACCTGCACATCGACCCGGCGCTGGGCACACCGATCGAAGGCAGCGGCTTCCTGATCGGCACCGTGACCGATGACTTCGACGGCCAGGCGCGCGCCGGCCTGACGCCCACGGACATCGGCGCCGACGCCGGCAACTTCCTCTCCGGCGAGTCCACGCCGCCGGCGATCGCCTTCACGCCGCTCGCGAACACCAGCAGCACTTCGAACCGGACGCTGGCGGCGACGGTCACCGACGCCTCCGGCGTGCCGACCGCGGGCGCGGGCCTGCCGCGGATCTACTACCGCAAGCTCCTGTCCGACCCGTTCGTCGGCAACGCCTGCAGCTTCGTCAGCGGCAGCAACTTCAACTGCGTGCTCAACTACGCTCTGCTGCCCGGCGCCAGCGTCAGCGCCGGCGATCTCATCCAGTACTACGTCGCGGCGCAGGACACGGTCGGCAACGTGACCACGAACCCGGTCGCCGGGGCGGGCGGCTTCACCGCCAACCCGCCGGCGGCGGCGACGCCGCCGACCACGCCGGCGAGCTACCTCATCGCCACCCCGCTCTCCGGCGCGCTCACCGTCGGCAGCGGCGGCGGCTACGCCTCGCTGACCAACCCCGGCGGCCTCTTCCAGGCGATCAACTCCAACGTCCTCGCCGGCCACGTCACGGTGAACGTCGTGAGCGACCTCGCGGGCGAGACCGGTGCCGTGGCGCTGCAGCAGTGGATCGAAGAGGGGGCCGGCGGCTACACGCTCACCCTCAAGCCCTCCGGCGCCCCGCGCACGATCACCGGCGACAGCACGACGGCGGGCGCGGTCCGGGCCGTCATCCGCCTGAACGGCGCCGACCGCGTGACGATCGACGGCTCGACGAGCGGCGGCGCGGATCGCAGCCTGACGATCTCGAACGCCGACGTCAGCACCTCGAGCGCGGTCGTCCTCGCCAGCTCGGGCGTCGATGGCGCTCGAGACCTCACGTTGAAGAACCTCGTGGTCGTCGGCAGCGGCAGCTCCCAGACCTATCTCGGCATCGGCCTCGGCGGCGCGAACGTGGCGACTCCCGGCACCGACAACGACAACAACCGGATCGAGAACTGCGACATCCGGAAGGTCCAGGTAGGCATCGCGACGCAGGGCGCGAGCGCGGCGAACCGGAACTCCGGCACGATCGTCGCCTCGAACCTGCTGAACAGCACGGGCGCTGACAGCCTCGGCCGGGGCGGCATCCTGGCCGCCTTCGAGAACGGCATCCAGATCACCGGGAATGTCATCGGCGGCATCGCCTCCGCCGGGTCGAACGATCTCTTCGGCGTCTCGCTCGGCGGACTCCTCGTCTGGAACAACGCGACCACCGCCGGCGGCAGCGACGTGAGCAACGCAACGGTGACGCGCAACGCCATCGGCACCGTCCAGCAGACGAACGGCTTCTCGGCGGCCGGCATCGTCCTCGCGCCGGCGACGGCCGGCACGACACTGATCGCCAACAACTTCATCTCCGGCGTGCAGTCGAACGGGACCGGCGGCGAGTTCGGCGCCGGTATCTACGTGATCGACAGCGGCACCGACTCCACGACGTGGGTCTACGCCAACTCGGTGGCCATGTCCGGCACGCTGACCGGCGGCGATCAGGGGCAGTATGCGCTGGCCGTGAACGGCAGCAATCCGCTCCTCGATATCCGGGACAACGTCCTCTTCGACACCCAGACGACCGGCGCGGCCAACCTGAGCTACGCCATCGGCCTGGGCTACGCCGCGTTCACCAATCTCACCTCGAACTGGAACGACCTTTTCGTCCCCGCCGCCGGCAACTTCCGCGTCGGCCGGACGGGCAGCCTCGCGCCGACCGGCGGCACCGATCAGCCGACGCTCGCGGCCTGGCAGAGCGCCACCGGCAAGGACGGCGCGTCGCTCGCCGCCGACCCGCTGTTCGTCTCGGCGACCGACCTCCATCTCACCACCGCCAGTCCGGTCCTGAACGCCGGCACCGCGCTCGCTGCGGTCACCGTCGACTTCGACAACCAGCCGCGGCCCGCCGCGACGCCGGACATCGGCGCCGACGAGATCGTCCAGGCCGACCTCGCAATCACCAAGACCGACGGCGTCGGCAACGCGGTGCCGGGCGGCAGCGTCACGTACACCATCGTCGCGAGCAACGCCGGCGCGCACGACGCGTTGGGCGCGACCGTGGCCGACACCTTTGCGGCGGTCCTCACCTGTTCGACGACCTGCGTCGGCGCAGGCGGGACCTGCACCGCCGGCCCGTTCGCGACGAACATCAACGACACCGTCAACCTCCCGGCCGGCGCCAGCGTCACCTACACCGCCGTCTGCAGCGTCAGCGGCAGCGCCAGCGGCACGCTCACCAACACGGCGACGGTGACGGCGCCGGTCGGCGTCACCGACCCGAACGCCGCCAACAACTCGGCTACCGACATCGACACGGTCGGCTCGTCCCCGACGGCCGACGTCGCGATCACCAAGACCGACGGCGCGACGACCGAGATCCCGGGCACCTCCGTGACCTACACGATCGTGGCCTCGAATGCCGGCCCGGGCACCGCGCCGACGGTGACGGTGGCGGATACCTTCGCCGCCACCCTGACCGGTTGTTCGACGATCTGCGTGGCCGCCGGCGGCGCTTCCTGCGACGCCGGACCGATCCTCGGCAACCTGTCCACCAACGCCAGCCTGCCGCTCGGCGGCAGCGCCACCTACACCGCCACCTGCACGATTTCGCTCGCCGCGACCGGAACCCTGGTGAACACCGCGACGGCGACGGTCGGTGGCGGCGTGAGTGATCCGCACGGCGCCAACAACTCGGCCACCGACATCGACACCCTGCTCTCGCTGACCGTCTTCGTCGACGGTTTCGAGTCTGGCAACACCGGACAGTGGTCGGCGGCGGTGCCGTTCGCCTTCGCGGTCTACCGCACGCTCGAGGTCGGGCCCGGAAGTTCCGCCACCGCTTTCGCCTACGACTTCGCCGCCCTCCTGCCCGGGGAGGCGCTCGCCGCGACCTCGATCGTCCTCGTGACCGATGCCGCGGACCGGCCGCTTCTCCTCCTCGGAGCGCGCCGCACCGACGCGAACGGTCCACTCGAGCTGACCCTCGAGATCGTCGGCGCCGGACGCAGCAGCTGGGTGTCCGTGGGCGAAGTCGGACAACAGATCCGGATCGAGTGGGCCGCCGCCGACCCGAGCCACCCCGGCCATGTCGAGGTCGCGCTCGACGGCCGCCTCGCCCTCTGGGTCGACGGCTTCAGTCCCACCGCGCCGGCCTCCAGCGTCTGGCTCCTGCGCCCATCGCCCCCGGCGCGAAGTAGTCCCTTGGCGCCGCCGGAGCGGCGCCGGGAGCCCCCTTTTCCTGACTCGCCCCCCCACTGGCAAAGCCCCGGGGATGGGCATAGGCTCCACCTCGATCCGTATCCGATGTCATCCGACTTTCCCGGGGTAGCCGGGGAAGGCCTCTGTCCCAGGACCAGGAGATTCAGATGATCGCCATCCTCCGCCGGGCCCGCCGAACGAACGCGACGAACCGCAGCTCTGCGACGCTGGTGTCGAAACTTCTGCTGCTGTCCCTAGTCCTGGCGTTGAGCCTGTCCGGCTCCGCCGCCCAGGCGCAGGTCGACGTGACCGCCACCGCCGGCACCACCGGCCCGGTGACCTACGCCACCCTCAAGCTTGCCTTCGACGCGGTCAACGCGGGAACACACCAAGGCGACATCACGATGTCGATCACTGCCAACACTGTGGAAGGCGTTACGCCGGCGACGCTGAACAGCAACGGCGCCGGTTCGGCTCTCTACACCTCGGTTCTGATCCGACCCACGGTGGACGGCGTCTCGGTGAGCGGCAACCCGGTGACCGGCTTCGGCGTCCTCCAGCTCAAGGGTGCCGACAACGTCACGATCGACGGCGACAACCCCAACACCGGGGGAATCAACCGGAACCTCACCGTCCAGAACACCGCTGCCGCAACGGTCATCGCCAACTCGGCGATCCGCATCGCGACCTCGGCTGCAGTGACCAGCGCCGACAACATCACCATCCAGAATTGCAACCTGCTTGGCAACGTCACGTCGGGGAACGCCGCCGCGATCACCTCCACCACCGGGTCTTCGAACTCCAGTTTCGGTATTTACGCCGGCGGCAACGGCGGCGCCACTGCGATTGACGCTCCCACAGCCATCACATCAGTGACCACAAACACCGCGCCGAGCGGAACGACGATCAACAACCTTCTGATCACCAACAACGCCATCAGTTCCACCGCCCGCGCCATCGTTTTCAACGGCGCCGCGGCCACCGTGTCGACCGGCGTGACCGTGACGAATAACGTCATCGGCGACCAGGGAGCGCCTTCACCGGCGACTCCTCCCTACACCTCGCCGAGCACGACCGTCTACACCAAGGGCATCTGGGTGGCCGGCACCGGCGCGGTCACCGTCACTGGCAACATCATCAACAACCTCATGTCGTACGTGGGAACGTCGATCACGACCGTCGAGCTCGCCAGCGCCATTGGACCAAGCGTGACAATTAGCAACAACACCATCACCAACATCGCCGAGAACGGCGGCACGGGGGCGGTCAAGCCGATCCTCATCAGCTCTTCGACAGGCACGTATACCGTCAGCGGGAACATCATCGCGAACGTCCAGGCGATGAGCTCCAGCTCTGGAACGGCGGGCATCGAGGTCGGCGGAACGGTCACTTCAGGTCTTGTTGAGCTCAACAAGATCTCCACGGTCTACAACCGCAGCGCAGGTACTTTCGGCGCCACCGGACTGAACGTCGCCGCCGGCACCGCCGTCACCGTGCGCAACAACTTCATCAGCGGCGTCAACATGAACATGGCGGGCGGCGGGGCCTTTTCGACCACCTTCGGCCTGCACGGGCTGAAGATCTCCGGCGGCACGGGTCACAAGGTCTACCACAACTCGGTGAACCTCTTCGGGTCGCTCCTGGGTGCAGCGAACAGCTCCATCCTGTCCTCGGCCTTCACCGTCGTCGGCACGGGACAGACGGGCATGGATGTGCGCAACAACGCCTTCCAAAACATCCTGACCGGTGGAACCACGAGTATCGCGCACGTTGCGGCCTATCTGCCCTCCGGCGGCACGAGCGCGATGAACCTGACGCTCAACAACAACGTCTACTACTACGGTCAGGACGTCGCCCGCCAGGGCGTCGGACAGGCTGGCACGACGGCAGGCACCAACTTCTTCATCACGCTGGCCGCGTTCAAGGCGTACTCGAGCACCTTGTCGGTCGCTGCGACGAACGACAACTCTTCGTTAGCCACCAGCTTCCCGGCGCCGTTCACCTCGAGCTCAGACCTGCACATCCCCCCCGCGACGTTGACGCAACTCGAGTCCGGCGGCGCAGCGATCGGGGTCGCCACGGATATCGACGGCGACGCTCGCAACGCCACCACTCCCGACATCGGAGCGGACGAGTTCGCCGGCGTCGCGGGAGACCCGGAACCGCCGCTCATCGTCTACACGCCGCTCACCAATACGGTGCTGACGACCAACCGCACGCTCTCCACGACCATCACGGATACGACCGGCGTACCGACGGCCGGCGTGGGCCTGCCGGTCCTTTACTACCGCAAGGGCGTCTCCGGGGCATACGCGGCCAACGCCTGCGTGTTCATCGCCGGAAGCGCCTACGACTGCACCGTCGACTACGCGTTGGTGACCGGCGGCAGCGTCACCGGGGGTGACGTCATCCAGTACTACGTCGCCGCGCAGGACATCACGAACAATGTCTCCACCAATCCCCTGACCGGCGCGGGTGGATTCACCGCCAACCCGCCGGCTGCCGCGACGCCGCCAACGACGCCCGCGAGCTATCTCATCCAGGTGAACATCTCCGGCCCCCTGACGGTCGGTACAGGCGGGAATTACACCTCGCTCACCAACCCGGGCGGGCTCTTCGAGGCGATCAACGCCAATATCATCACCGGCAATCTCATCGTCGACATCCTGAACGACCTGACCACCGAGACCGGTGCCGTCGCCCTCAATCAGTGGACGGAGACCGGCGTTGGCGGCTACACGCTCCTCGTCCGGCCGAGTGGTGCGCCGCGATCGATCACCGGGACTTCGGTGGGCAACACAGGTCTCATCACCCTCAACGGCGCCGACCGGGTGACCTTCGACGGCTCGACCAGCGGCGGCACTGACCGTAGCCTGACGATCACCAACCTCGGCACTACCGGAGTGGTCTTCTGGCTGCGCAGCGCAGGCGCCCTGAACGGCTCAACCGACAACACAGTGAAGAACTGCCTGATCTCGGGAAACTCGGGCACGACGACGATCGCCGGAGTGCTCGCTGGCGCGGTACTGCATTCGGCAGCGCGGCCGAGGCCCAGAACTCCAACAACACGATTCAGAACAACGTCATCACGAAGGTGCAGAATGCCCTCTTCCTCTCGGGCAACGTCGCAGCGCTCGACCAGAACTGGAACGTCCTCGGAAACACGTTCGGCTCCACGGTGGTCGCCGACAAGCTGGGATTCCGCGGCATGCTCATCGGCAGCGCGCAGAGCTTCACGATTAGCGAAAACACGATCGCGGGCGTGATCTCGACGCCGACCTCCAGTTCGACCATGAATGGGATCCAGGTCGCGTTCGCCAACAACGGCGGCACGATCTCGCGCAACAGCATCAGCGACATCAAGCAGACAAACCCGGCCGGTTGGGGCAGCGCCGGCATCACGCTCGGATCGACCAACACCGCCGCCAACATCACGGTCGCCAACAACATGATCCGCGACGTCGCGTCGCAGGGCTGGGCGGACGTAACCGCTGCCGACAATGGATACGGCATCGTCGTCTTCGCCGGCGGCGGCTACAGCATCGTCGCGAACACCGTCCTCCTGACCACGGACCAGGTGCTCGCCGGCAGCATCACCGCGGCGGTCAACGTGGTGGCGGCCGTCACGTTCCCGGGTGCAGTCGACCTGCGCGACAACATTCTCGGCAGCATTCAGACCATCGGCACACGCTATGGTGTCCTGAGCAGTGCTCCGGCGACCGTTTTCGCGAACATCAACTACAACGACTACTTCGCCCAGAACGTCGGGTTCATCGGCGGCAGCGCTCGCGCGACGCTGGCGAACTGGCAGACAGCTACCGGCCAGGATGCGAGCTCGCTCGCAGTCGACCCGCTCGTCGTTTCGGCCGCTGACCTGCACCTGCAGGGCGCGAGCCCGATGCGTGCGGCCGGTACGCCGCTCGCCGCGGTGACGGTCGACTTCGACAACGATCCGCGCAGCCTCGTGACGCCGGATATCGGCGCCGACGAGATCCGGCAGGTCAACCTCTCGATCACCAAGGACGACAGTGCCGCGACCGAAGTGCCCGGAACCTCGGTGACCTACACGATCGTCGCGGCGAATGCCGGCCCCTACGACGCCCTGGGCGTGACGGTTGCAGACACCTTCCCTGCGGCGCTCCTCGGCTGTTCGACGACGTGCGTCGCGAGCCCCGGGTCCAGTTGCACCGCCGTGGCGGTGCTCGGCAACCTCAACGACACTGCCAACCTGCTGATCGGTGGCAGCGTCACCTACACCGCCGTCTGCACGATCGCCAGCGATGCCACCGGCACGCTCGCGAATACGGCGACCGTCGCGGCGGCAAGCAATGACTTCGATCCCAACAATGGCGACAATTCGGCGACGGACACCGACACCCTCACGCCGGAGGCCGACCTTGCGATCACCAAGACCGACGGCGTGACGATCGCGACGCCGGGCGGTTCGGTGACCTACACCATCGTCGCGTCGAACGCCGGCCCGAGCGCCGCCCCGGGCTCGAACGTGACCGACAACTTCCCGGCCGCCTGCACGCTGCGTCGAGCTGGACCTGCCTCGGCTCGGGCGGCGGCACCTGCACCGCCGGCGGTTCCGGCAACATCAACGACTCGGTCAACCTCCCGGTGGGCGGCAGCGTCACCTACACCGCGGTCTGCAGCATCGACGGCAGCGCCACCGGGTCGCTCGTCAACACGGCGACGGTCGCGACGGCGGGCGGCGTGACCGATCCGGCGTCGGGCAACAACAGCGCCACCGACACCGACACCCTCGCGCCGCAGGCCGATCTGTCGATCACCAAGACCGACGGCGTGACGGTGGCCTCACCCGGCACCAACACCACCTACACCATCGTCGCCTCGAACGCCGGCCCGAGCAGCGCGCCGACGGCCGCGGTCATCGACATCTTCCCGGCCGCCTGCACGAGCGCCAACTGGACCTGCTCCGGCTCGGGCGGCGGCACCTGCGCCGCCTCCGGCTCCGGCAACATCAACCAGTCGGTGAACCTGCCGGTCGGGCGGCAGCGTGACCTTCATCGCCGTCTGCGCCATCTCCCCGGCGGCCACCGGTACTCTCTCCAACACCGCCACCATCGGTGTCGGGGTCAACGATCCGAACACGGCCAACAACTCGGCCACGGACGTCGACACGCTGTCGAACGAGATCTTCGTCGACGGCTTCGAGACCGGAGATACCTCGCAGTGGTCGGCGACCGTGCCGCCCATCTTCGAGGTCTACGCCACCGTCGGTGTCGCCGCCGGAGGCTCCGAAGCCGCCTTCGATTACGACTTCGCCGCCGTCCAGTCCGGCGAAGTGCTTGCCCCGACCGCGATCGCCTTCGTGACCGATGCCGCGGGCAAGCCGCTGTTCCTCATCGGCGCACGGCGTACCGACCCGAACGGCCAGCTCGAGCTGACGCTGGAGATCGTCGGTGGCGGCCGCAGCAGCTGGGTGCCGGTGGGCGAGGTCGGGCAGCAGGTGCAGCATCGAGTGGGCCGCGGCCGACCAGAGCAACCTCGGCCATGTCGCGGTCTCGCTCGACGGACGCCTCGCCCTCTGGGTCGAGGACTACGCCGGAAGCGCGACGCCGGCCGGAGTGAAGCTGCTCCGCGCCCCGGCGCCGGTCGCGCCGTAACCGCGAGCGGCGAAGCCGCCGCCGCTGCCAAAAGGAAAGGGCCAGTCGCCTCGCGACTGGCCCTTTTCTTGCGGCGAAGCGGGACTCGGGCTCTACTCGTGGGCGAGCAGGAAGAGCAGCAGCGGCAGCGCCATTCCGGCAGCGTCAGGAGCGCCGATGCGGCCCTTTCGCCGGCTCGAGCCGGAAGGCCATCATCAGGCCGATCGCCGAGCTCGCCACCAGGCTCGCGGCGACGATCCACAGGACGCCGCGGAAGGCCCACTTCATCGGCCCCTCGAGATCCTCGGCCATGTGCAGGTCGGAGGTGAGCTTCACCGCCGCCGGCGGCGTGTAGGTGCCGTCTTTCTTCGCCTTGTGGAAGTTCAGCATCTGCCACGATCCGGAGATCGCGAACAGGATCAGCATCGGGGCGCAGAAAGCGCCGAGGTAACGGTGGATACGCAGCCACTTCTTCATCGTGAATCTCCTCCCCCCGGGGGCTCGTCCGACAAGGGGCGGAGTCTAGCCCAGCGGCCGTTCGGCGCCAGGCTCTAGCGCTGGCGGGCGGCCTCCCGGCGGCGCGCGAACTCCTGCAGGCGCTCGGCGAGCTTGGCCTCGAAGCCCTGGCCCTTGGGCCGGTAGAAGGTCGTGCCGGCCAGGCTGTCCGGCAGGCACTCGAGACCGGCGACGCCCGTCTCGCGTGTCCGGGGCGTAGGCGTAGTCGCGGCCGTAGCCGAGCCCCTTCATCAGCTTCGTCGGCGCGTTGCGCAGCGCGAGCGGCACCGGATCCGCCGGGCGCTCCTCGATCGTGCGCTTCACCTCGCCGTAGGCCCGATAGACCGCGACGCTCTTCGGCGCCAGTGCGAGATAGATCGCCACCTGGGCGAGCGCGACCTCGCCCTCCGGCGAGCCGAGGCGCTCGTACGACTGCCAGCCGGCGAGCGCCTGCGGCAGCGCCTGCGGGTCGGCGAGACCGACGTCCTCGCTCGCGAAGCGCACCAGCCGCCGCGCCAGGTAGTTCGGATCCTCCCCGGCCTGCGAGCATGCGGCCCAGCCAGTAGAGGGCGGCGTCCGGATCGCTCTCGCGCAGCGACTTGTGGAGCGCCGAGATGAGGTTGAAGTGCTCCTCGCCGGCCTTGTCGTAGAGCAGGACCTTGCGCTGCGCGAGCGCGCGACGCCGTCGATCGTCACCGCGGCGAGACCCGCGGCCGCCGCCTCGGAGACCGCGAGCTCGAGCAGGCCCAGCGCCCGCCGGCCGTCGCCGTTGGCGAGCTGGACGATCGTTCCCAGCGCCTCGTCGCCGATCTCGATCCCGCTCGCTCCGAGACCGCGTTCGGTTCAGGGCAAGCGCGCGCCGGAGCATCGCCGCGAGATCCTCCGCGGCCGAGCGCCTGCGAGCATCACCACCTTGCAGCGCGACAGCAGCGCCGCGTTGAGCTCGAACGACGGGTTCTCGGTCGTCGCGCCGACCAGCACGATGTCGCCGCGCTCGACGTAGGGCAGGAAGGCGTCCTGCTGCGCGCGGTTGAAGCGATGGATCTCGTCGACGAAGAGGATCGTCCGGCGGCCGGTCGCGGTACGCATCTTCACCGCGTCGCCCATGACCTCCTTGATCTCCTTGATCCCCGAGGTCACCGCCGAGAACGGCACGAAGCGGCTCTTGGTCGACTCTGCGATGAGCCGTGCGAGGGTCGTCTTGCCGCAGCCCGGCGGGCCCCAGAAGATGAGTGACGGCACCCGGTCCTCGGCGATCGCGCGGCGCAGGAAGCCCCTCGGACCGAGGAGCTCTGCGTGCCCCGCCACCTCGTCGAGCGTGCGCGGCCGCATGCGCTCCGCGAGCGGCGCGGAGCCGTCCTCGCCACGCGCCAGCGGCGCGCCGGGCTCGTCGAACAGGGACTCGCTCAGCTACGCCGCCTCGATCTCGCGCACGATGGCGTCGGTGAACTCGCTGGTGGATGAGGATGCCGCCGAGGTCGCGGGTGCGGATGCCGGTCTCCGACAGGACCTTGTGCACGGCGCGGCTCGATGCGATCGGCGGCGGCGTTCTCCAGGAGGTGGCGGAGCATCATCACCGCGCTCTGGATGAGCGCCAGAGGATTGGCGACGTTCTTGCCCGGCGATGTCGGGAGCGCTGCCGTGCACCGCCTCGAAGACCGCCCCCTTCTCGCCGAAGTTGGCTCCGGGAACGACTCCCAGTCCACCGACCAGGCCGGCGCAAAGATCGGAGAGGATGTCGCCGTAGAGATTCTCGGACAGGAGAACGTCGAACTGCTCCGGCCGGGTCACCAGCTGCATGCAGGTGTTGTCGACGATCCGGTCGTCGGCGACGATATCGGGATAGCCGGCCGCAACCTCGCGGAAGCAGTCGAGGAAGAGGCCGTCCGAGAGCTTCATGATGTTCGCCTTGTGCACCGCGGTGACCCGCTTGCGGCCGTTGGCGCGGGCGTGTTCGAAGGCGAAGATCGGCGATGCGCATCGAAGCGCGCCGGGTGATGATCTTCAGGCTCTCGACGACGCCGGGCACGACGATGTGCTCGAGCCCGCTGTAGAGGTCCTCGGTGTTCTCGCGCACCACGATGATGTCGACGCCGTCGTAGCGGCTCTTCACGCCGGGCATGTTCTTCGACGGCCGGATGCTGGCGTAGAGGTCGAGGGCGATGCGCAGCTGCACGTTGACCGAGGTGAAGCCGGTGCCGATCGGCGTCGTCACCGGTCCCTTGAGCCCGACGCCGTTGCGCACGATCGAGTCGAGGACCTCCTGCGGCAGGGGGTTGCCGTGCTTCTCGAGTGCCAGCTGCGCCGGCGAGATGCGATTCCCATTCGAACTTCGCGCCGGCCGCCGCGATCACGCGCAAGTCGCCGCGCTGACCTCGGGACCGATACCGTCGCCGGCGAGCAGTGTGATGGTTTTCATGACGCCTCCGGAACGGATTCTATCGAAGGTGCCGCTGCTAGACTCACCCCGCCCGGCGGCGGCCACCTGATCGAAGCTGCCGGGTGAACCGTTCCCAGGGAGACCACTCGACCATGAAGCCCTCGACCAAGAAGTCCGGTCACCTCGCCGGCAAGCGCATCGACCCGAAACCTCTGACCGGCAAGGAGACGGTGTGGCAGGCGATCGACCAGGCCTTCACCTCCTACAACGGGGGGCGCCTGCGCGAAGGCTGCCAGCTTCTCTCCGGCAAGATGCTGGCGAAGGACTCCACCGTCGGCATGAGCCTCACCGGTGCGCTCACCCCCGCGGGCTACGGCAAGTCCTGCCTCGTGCCGCTCATCGAGGCCGGCTTCATCGACTGGATGATCTCGACCGGCGCCAACCTCTACCACGACACCCACCACGCCATCGGGCTCAAGCTCCACGCCGGGAGCCCGCATGCCGACGACGTTGCCCTGCGCGCCGCCGGCGTGGTGCGGATCTACGACATCGTCTTCGACTATACGGTTCTCCTCGACACCGATCGCTTCTTCCGGCAGGTCATGCGTCTGCCGGAGTTCGACAAGTCGATGTCGACGCCGGAGTTCCACTACCGTGTCGGGCGCTACGTCGCCGCGGTCGAGGATCATCTCGGGCTCACCGGCACGTCGCTGCTCGCCGCGGCCTACCGCTACGAGGTCCCGATCTTCACCTCATCGCCGGGAGACAGCTCGATCGGCATGAACGTCGCGGCGCTGGCGCTCGAGGGCTCGAAGCTCGCTTTCGACGTCTCGGCAGACGTCAACCTCTCGGCGGCGATCGTCTGGGACGCGAAGGCAACCGGCGGCAAGAGCGCCTGCTGGATCGTCGGCGGCGGCAGCCCGAAGAACTTCATGCTGCAGACCGAGCCGCAGATTCAGGAGGTCCTCGGGCTCTCCGAGGCCGGGCACGACTACTTCCTGCAGGTGACCGACGCGCGACCCGACACCGGCGGCCTATCGGGGGCGACGCCGGGCGAAGCGGTCTCCTGGGGCAAGGTCGATCCCGACAAGCTGCCGGATGCGGTGGTCTGCTACACGGACGCCACCATCGGCCTGCCGCTGCTCACCGCCTACGCCCTCGCCAAGGCGAAGAAGCGCAAACCGAAGCGGCTCTACCGCAAGCTCCCGGCACTCATGGCAGCCCTCAGGCGGAATACGGGCGCGGCAACCGCCGCCGCAGGATGAAGGAAGGCGCGTTCAGCGCGCCGGATCGAGCTCGGCCAGTTTCGCCACGACGTCGCGGTAGTTCGAGTTGACGCCGTAAATCTCGACGAAGGTCTTGCGCGCCTTGTCGAGGTCGTTCTGGAAGATGTAGACGTTGCCGAGATCGTAGAGCATGCCCAGGAAGGCCTCTTCCGGCAGGTTCGGGATCTCCAGCCCGCGCTGGTACCACTTGATCGCGAGCTCGGGGAGGCCCTTTTCGAGGAAGCAGCCGCCCAGGAGCGAGGCGCAGTCGACCAGATATCGCGGCTCCTTCGAAGCGAGCTGGAACTCGCCGATCGCCTCGTCCAGCAGGCCCATCTCGCGATAGGCGATGCCGAGGTTGTAGTGCGTGTCGTAGTCCTCCGCCGAGAGGCTCTCCGCGACGCCGCGCTTGAAACCCTCGACGATCTCCTCGAGCGACTGCTCCTGCGGCGTCGGCATGAGATCGCGGCCGGTGAGCAGGTCCTCCTTCGAGAGCTCCTGCTCGAGCTCCGCCGCCAGGTCGAAGAAGCCCTCTTCGTCGTCGAAGAGCTTCTCGCCGTCGGAGGTGCCCGACGCCGTCGGGGCCGCCACGGCCTGGTCGAGCCAGGAGAGACTCTCGTCGGCGGCGAGGCGCTCGGGCGTGACCGCTGAGGCGGGCGGCAGGCACCGGAAGCATCGGAGCCATCCGGAGGCGTCGGAGGCGTCGGAGCCGGAGTCGGGGCGGGAGGGGTACGGCCGCGGCGGACTTCGGCGGCCGCGCGATCGGGATGACGATCTCGGGCAGCTCGTCGTCGAGCGGGCCGGCATCGTGCAGTCCGGCATGCCAGGGCTCGGCGGAGAGCTCGCTGGCGGCCGCCACCGGAGGCGCTGGACTCGGCGGCGCGGGAGCCACGAGCAACGGGGCGAGGGAGTTCCGGGATTCCAGAGGCTCCGGCGCGATGGCGCGATCGGAGCGATCGGAGCGATCGACGACGCGACGCTCGGAGCGATGGACGTGGGGGGTGGCGCGCCGCCTGGGCCGACGGTGCCTCCGGACGCGCGGCCGCCGGCTTCGCGGCGGCTCGCGCAGCCGTCGACGAGCTGCCGGCCAGATCGTCGAGCAGGGCCGTGATCTTGTCCTTCTTCTTCGGCGTCGGCGCCGGCAGGGCGACGACCTCCTCGCCCTCGAGCCGGAAACCCGCCTTGACCAGTCGATTGCGCACCTGGTGCCAGACGCTCTCGTCCTTGCCCTCATCGGCCAGGCGCTTGAGCTGATTGGCGCGCGCCAGAGCCTTGTCGAACTTGCCCTCGTCGATCCACAGCGAGACCAGCAGGCCGTTGGCGCCGACGTGGCGCGGGTTGATCTGCAGCAGCTCCCGCACCCGATCGTGCGCCTTCTCGCGCAGGCCGTACTTGCGGAAGACCTCGGCCTCGGCCAGAAGGTCGTCCTGCCGGCGGGCGCCCGAGACCTGCGGCGGCAGCACCTCGTAGGACGTGCGCTCGAGCTCCTCGAGATTCAGGACGGGCGCGTCGGAGGCAGCGAGCGGCGACGACCGGAATCTCGAGCGCCGGCTCGGGCTCGAAGCTCCAGTCGATCTCGTAGACCTCCTCGGCTCCGGCGGCGCGAGCTCCGGCGGCAGCGAGGCACCGGGGAACGGCGGGTGCCGGCGCGAGCGTCGGAGCGCACCGCGGCGACGACGTCGCGGCCGGGCGGCGGGGGCGGCGGGCGCTCGAGCGGGTCGCGCGGTCGGACCGGCGGGCCGGGATCGCGCGCGATCGCCCGCAGGCCGTCGAGGTCGAGATCGAACTCGACCTCGACCTCCTCCCCGGCCTCGAACCAGGGCGAGTCCGGCGAGCGGCGAAGCATGTCGTCGGTCGGGCTGACCTGCGTCGACGGCAGGTCCGAGATCGTCCGGGAGCTCGAGGACGAAATCGACCTCGCCCTCGTCGACCGGCCGGAGTAGCGGCGGCGCGGGCACCGCGAGAGACCTGGAGACGGCGGCGGCGGCCGGACCGGTTCGACCGGCGGCGCGACCGGGTGCTCGAGCACCTCCGGGAAGGCCGACGCCTCGAGCAGGTTCGAGTCGAGCTGCAGGACGTCGTGCGACTCGCTGCCGCTGCGCGTCACATCCGAGACCTTGAGCGACGCGCCGGAGGGCCGCGCGTCGTCCGACGGCTGCGGCGGCCGGTGCGCGGCGCGATGCAGGCCGGCGATCCGGGCGATCTTCTCGGCCTGCGGATTGCGCTCCACGGCGAGCGCCAGGAGGCGCGCCGCGGCGCCGACGTGCCCGGCATCCTTCAAACCGAGCACCGCATCGGTGATGAAGGCGATGTCGCCGGGTTCGGCCTCGATCGCCTTGGCGTAGACCTGCGTCGCCTCTTCGACCTTGTTGTGGCGCAGCATCAGATCGGCGATCAGCCGGTACTCGGCGAGCGCCTTCTCGGTCAGTTTCTGGCTGTGGAAGAGCTCGGCGAGCTTGACGTGCGGCGCCGGATCGTCGGGGATCAGGATCGCCATCTTCTGCAGCACGCCGATCGCCGAGGACGGGCTGTCGTGCTTCTGGTAGTAGTCGACGAGCACCTGGTACTGGGTGCGCGCCTCCGGGATCAGCCCCTGCTTGTGGTAGAGCTCGGCGAGGCGCTCGTAGACCGCCAGCCGCGTCGGATCGAGCTTGATGATCTTCTTGAAGATCGCGATCGCCTTGACGAAGAATCCGTCGTCCGTGTAGCGGTCGGCGATCTGCGAGAACAGCCGCACGGCCTCGTCGATGCGATCGATGCGCGCATAGAGGTCGCCGAGGCGGTTCAGAGTCGAGGCGTCGTTCGGGTTCTCGGCGAGGAGCTTCCGGTACTCCTTGATGGCGGCTTCGATCTTGCCGCGCGAGACGAGCTTCTCCGCCGAAGCGATGACCTGCGGCCGGTCGATGGCCATCAGGCGGCCCTTTTCGCGAGCCGCGGAAGAACGGAGCGGAAGGTCAGACGGTGGAGCGGACTGGGGCCGTAGCGCGCCAGGGCCTGCGAGATGATCCGGAGCGCCGTAGCCCTTGTGCCGCGCGAAGCCGTAGAGGGGGTACTCGCGGTCGAGCTCGAGCAGCATGCGGTCACGGGCCTCCTTCGCGACGATCGAGGCGCAGGCGACGGCGTAACTCCAGGCGTCGGCCTTCACGAGGGCGAGACAAGGCGGCACGGGATGCGACGGACCGGGCAGCTCCAGATCCTGCAGCGTCACGGCATCGACGACGACGGCGTCCGGCCGGACCGCGAGCTGGCCCAGGGCCTGCCGCATGGCGAGGCGGGTCGCCGGCGAGGATGTTGATGCGATCGATGATCCCGGCAGGAACCGCCACCACGGCGAAGGCGATGGCGGTCTCGCGAATCGCGGCGGCGAGCCGGGTACGCGTCTCCGGGCTCAGCCGCTTCGAGTCGTCGGCTCCGGGGATGAGGCAGTCCGGGTCGGGAATGACCGCCGCCGCCACGACCGGCCCCGCGAGGCAGCCGCGGCCGGCTTCGTCGACACCTGCGACGCGCGCGAATCCGGACTGCTGAAGGCGTACTTCGAGCCCCCTCATCAGCCCAAGCCGGTAGACTTCGCAGCAGAGTTCGAGCGTCGTCGTCACTCCGAATATCCCGCCAACCGGCCCGCGCACTGGAGTGCCGCGGGCTCTTCGCTCAGCCGCGCGCCGGAGCCGGGGCCTCGTCGCGACGCTCTTCGATACGCGCAGCCTTGCCGCGCAACCCGCGCAGATAGAACAGCTTCGAACGCCGGACCTTGCCGCGGCGCAGAACCTCGATGCGATCCACGACCGGCGCGTGCAGCGGGAAGATGCGCTCGACGCCGGTGGCGCCGGAGATCTTGCGCACCGTGAACATCTCGCGGGTGCCGCTGCCCTTGCGGGCGATCACGACCCCCTGAAACGCCTGCAGCCGCTCCTTGTCGCCTTCCTTCACCCGGACCTGAACGCGCACGGTGTCTCCAGCGCGAAATTCCGGAACATCCTGGCGCAGGTAGCTGCGCTCGACATCGATCAAAGTGTGCATACGTTTCCTCTTCCTGTCCCGCCGGAGAACCGTCCAGATGGCTTCCGAGTCGGTAATTATCTAAGTTTTCCGGCTTTAGGGCAACCCGGCAGGCGGCTTCGCCGCCCGCAGGCGCGCCAGCTCGCGGCTCTGGGCCGGCGTCAGGGGTGCTTCGGCCAGGAGGTCGGGCCGCTTCTCGAGGGTCGTGCGAAGCGCCTCGAGCTCCCGCCAGCGCTCGATCGCGGCGTGGTCGCCCGACAGGAGCACCGCCGGAACCGCCATCCCCTCGACCTCCGCGGGGCGGGTGTAGTGCGGAAAATCGAGCAGGCCGGCGCGAAAGCTGTCGCGCTCGACCGAATCGGTCCGCTGCACGACGCCGGGAACCTGGCGCGAGACCGCCTCGATGAGCAGCATCGCCGGCAGCTCGCCGCCCGAAACGACGAAATCCCCCACCGAGACCTCCTCGTCCACCACTGTCTGGCGCACCCGCTCGTCGATCCCTTCGTAGCGCCCGCAGAGCAGGAGGAGATCCCCCCGGCCGGCGAGCTCCCGGACCTTGGCGTCGTCCAGGCGGCGGCCCTGCGGCGAGAGCATCACCCGCCAGGGGGTCGCGCCCCCGGAGAGCCCGCGCACGGCCGCGAGCCAGGGCGGAGCGGCCATCACCATGCCGCCGCCGCCGCCGAACGGTTCGTCGTCGACCGAGCGGTGGCGGTCGGCGGTGAAATCCCGCAGGTCGTGCACCTCGACGGCGAGGTGTCCGCGCTCGAGCGCCCGCCCGAGCAGCGCCGTCGCGAGAAAGGGCCCGAAGAGCTCGGGGAAGATGGTCAGGACTTGTATGCGCACGTCGCGAGCAGTCCTTCCGGCAGGCGGAGATCGATCCGCCGCGCCGCGCGGTCGACCTTCACCAGGTACGCCTCGACGAACGGCACCGCCGAGCGCAGGCCGTCCTTCTCCACCTCGAGAAGCGTCCCGCCGCCGTCCTCGTGGATGTCGACGACCGTGCCGATGTCGCCGTCGCGCTCGTCGAAGCAGAGGCAACCGATGAGCTCGAAGATGTAGTAGGCGCCGGCCGGCGCATCGGGAACATCGGCGAGCGGCACCCAGAGCTCGAGGCCACGCAGGGTCTCGGCGGCCTCGCGGTCGGCGAAGCCGGCGAATGCGACACGCAGACCGCCCTTGTGCGGGGTCGCACGCTCGACGCGCAGCAGCCGCTCCCGCCGGCCGGGAGCCGGGGCGCCGGTGGGCGCGGAGGGGGCGGTCGCCTGAAGCTCGACGCCGGGCGCGAAACGGCGCTCATTGTCGCTCCAAAGAGCTACCGTGACCTCACCCTTGATGCCGTGGGGACGCAGAATCGTACCGACCAGAACCGCTTCCGGAAGACCTTCGGCCCGGCCCTCAGTCGTCGAGAACTTCGACCTCATACGACTGCCCTTCCCGCTCGCCGCGGATGTCGGTCAGCGCGCGCAACGCCTCGATGGTGCGGCCGCGCCGCCCGATGATCTTGCCGCGGTCGGCGCTCGGTACGCGGATTTCGAGGAGTTGATCCGGGCCCTGCTCGACCGCCTCGACCCGCGCTTCCTTGGGGTCGTCCACCAGCAGGCGGACGACCGCGAGCAGATCGGCGGCAGTATTCAGAGGAGGTGGCACCTGCGGTGGCACTTCAGCTGGCGGAGCGGGCGACGATCTGCTTGACGGAGTCGGAGAGCAGCGCGCCCTGGCCGACCCAGAAGTCGATGCGGGGCCGGTCGATCAGGATGCGCGGCGGGTTCTGACGCGGATCGTAGGTGCCGACCTCTTCGAGGGCGGCCGAGGAAGTGGCCTTGCGCGAGTCGGAAACGATCAGCCGGTAAAAGGCCTTGTTCGTCGCGCCCATCCGGCGGAGCCGAATCTTGAGCATGTGCTTCAACCTCCAGGGTCTTGGGTATTCCGGTTGCTCTGCGTCGGAGGGGCGAGGAGACTCCCCCGGCGGAAACTGAGTGGAAAACGATACCACATCCCCCGAAATCGGTCCTTCGGGCCCAACTCCGTCCCGGCCGGAAAGGGGCCGGGGGGCGCCGGGCCCTACCGCCGCGCGAGACCTCCGGCCCCGCCGCCCTTCGCGGCGGCGCCGAAAGCCCGCTTCATCCAGCCGGACTTGACCCCCTTCATCATCCGCTTCATCTGCAGGTACTGCTTGATGAGCTGGTTGATCTCCTGCACCGAGGTCCCCGAGCCGCGGGCCACCCGCTTCTTGCGGCTGGCGTTGAGCAGCCCCGGGGTGCGCCGTTCGTCGAAGGTCATCGAGTTGATGATCGCCTCGGTGCGCGCCAGCCGCCGCTCGTCGGCCTCGGAGACGTCTCCCATCCCCTTGAGCGCGCCCATCTTGGGGAGCATGCCCAGGACGCTCTTCAGGGACCCCAGCTTCTTGACCTGGCGCAACTGGTCGCGCAGGTCCTCGAGCGTGAACTCGTTGCGGCTCAGGCGCTCGGCGAGCCGCTGGGCCTCCTTGGCGTCGACCGTCTCCTGCGCCCGCTCGATGAGCGCCATGACGTCGCCCATGCCGAGGATCCGGGAGGCCATGCGCGCCGGCGAGAAGAGCTCGAGGTCCTCCGGCTTCTCGCCGACGCCGACGTAGCGGATCGGCACCTGGGTGACGGCGCGCACCGACAGGGCGGCGCCGCCCCGCGCGTCGCCATCGAGCTTGGTGAGCAGGACACCGGTGAGCGGCAGCACGCGTGCGAACTCCTGGGCGGAGCGCACGGCATCCTGGCCGGTCATCGAATCGGCGACGTAGATCACCTCGTCGGGAGAGACCGTGCGCTCGATCTCGGCGATCTCCGCCATCAGGTCGGCGTCGATGTGGAGACGCCCGGCGGTGTCGAGGATGACGACGTCTCGGCCGCTCTCGCGCGCCACCCGCAGCGAGCGTTTGGCGAGCGCCACGACCGACTCCCCGGCCTCGGGCCGGAGCACCGGCACGTCGACCCGGGCGCCGACCTGCACCAGCTGCTCGACCGCCGCCGCGCGCTGCAGGTCGGCCGCCACGAGCAGCGGATAGCGCCCGCGCGAAGCCAGCCGCCTGGCGAGCTTGCCGCAGGTGGTGGTCTTGCCGGAGCCCTGCAGGCCGCACATCAGCAGCACGGCCGGCGTGCCGTCCACCTTGAGCTCGCGGGCGTCCTCGCCACCGAGCGTGGCGGCGAGCTCCTCGTGCACGATCTTGATCACCTGCTGCGCCGGCGAGAGGCTCTCGAGCACCTTCCCGCCGAGCGCCTTCTCCTCCACCCGGGCCAGGAACTCCTTGACCACGCGGAAATGCACGTCGGCCTCGAGCAGCGCGAGGCGGATCTGCTTCAACGCCGCGGCGAGGTGCTCCTCGGTGATCCGGCCCTCGCCCTTCAACCGGCGGAAAACGTCCTGGAACTTGTCCTGCAGACCTTCGAACATGCCCCCGAAAATAGCAGACCGCGATATCCTGCGCAGACCGTGGCGCTGCCACGGCCTCCCATGGAACGCCGCGCCAAGATCGTCGCCACGCTCGGACCGGCGACCACCGACGAGCGAATGCTCGACCGGCTCCTCGCCGCCGGCGCCGATGTCCTGCGCTTCAATCTCTCGCACGGCTCCCAGGACTCGCACCGGCGCGCCCTCCGCCTGGTGCGCAAGGTGGCGCGCGCCCGCGGCCTCCAGATCCCGGTTCTGCTCGACCTCATGGGGCCGCGCTACCGGCTCGGCGAGATCGCCGGCGGGCCGCGCCAGCTCCGCCAGGGCGAGCGCGTGACCCTCGGCGAGCCCTCGGCGCGCATCGACCTGCCGGTCGACGACCCCGATTTCCTCCATCACCTGCGGATCGGCGAGCGCGTGCTGATCGACAACGGCCTCGTCGAGCTCGAGGTCACCGCCAAACGCGGCCGGGCGGTCGCCGCCCGGGTGATCCACGGCGGCGCCGTCTCGACCCGCAAGGGGATCAACCTGCCCGATTCCAGGCTTCCCTTCACGATCTCGGAGAAGGACGCCTCGGACATCGCCTTCGCGGTCGAGGAGCGCGCCGACTATCTCGCCGCGAGCTACGTCGGCCGGGCGCGCGACATCGCATCGATCCGGGCGATCGTGGCGCGGCATGGCGCGGCGATTCCGATCGTCGCCAAGCTCGAGCGCGCGGCGGCGATCGCGCACATCGAAGAGATCGTCGCGGCGGCGGACGCCGTCATGGTGGCGCGCGGCGATCTCGGCGTCGAAGTCCCCCTGCATCAGGTTCCGGTGCTGCAGAAGCGCATCATCGCGGCCGGCCGGCGGCTCGGCAAGCCGGTGATCGTCGCGACCCAGATGCTCGAGTCGATGATGGTCCAGCCGCGGCCGACGCGCGCCGAGACCTCCGACGTCGCGAACGCCGTCTTCGACGGTGCCGATGCGCTGATGCTGTCGGGCGAGACCGCCGCCGGGCGCTATCCGACCGAGTCGGTGCGCACGATGGCGAAGATCATCGTCGAGGCCGAGGAGTACAAGCTCAAGACCTTCCAGAGCGGAGAGCTGCCGCGCGACCCCGCGCTGCCCGCCGGCAGATTCCCGGCGCCCGCCCCGGGCGCCCTGCACTTCT
This sequence comes from Thermoanaerobaculia bacterium, assembly GCA_963788175.1. Classification (GTDB taxonomy): domain Bacteria; phylum Acidobacteriota; class Thermoanaerobaculia; order Multivoradales; family JAGPDF01; genus JAGPDF01. The sequence goes on along the minus strand of CAWBFZ010000006.1, from coordinate 2,887 downwards.
CCGAGATGTCGGCGTCCGGCGGTTCCGGCGGTGCCGACGGCGCGATCGAAATCGCCGACGTGATCGCCGCCGCCGCGGTGCACGCCGCGAGCAAGCTCGACGGCAGCCGCATCGTCGCCTTCTCGCAGGGCGGATTCACCGCCCGCCGGCTGGCGCGCTACCGGCCGGTCGTGCCGACCTTCGTGCTCACCACCGATGCCCAGGTCGCGCGCCGGATCCAGCTCCTGTGGGGAATGCGGCCGATCCATCTCGTCCGCGACCTGCAGCAGCGCGAAGACCTGATCGCGGTCGTCGAGCGCGAGCTCCTCGACCGGCGGCTCGTGCGCCCGGGCGAGTGCGTGATCCTCCTGATGGGCTTCCCGATCCGCCAGAAGGCGCTCACCAACCTGCTGCGCATCCACCGCGTGGGGGCGCGGGTCGCGGTTCCGGCAAAGGCGCGGGCGAACAGACCCGTTCGCGCCGGCGACCGGAAGAGTTGATCCCGCGCCTCGCCGCCGGTCCGGACCGGCGCCGCCTGCGGCGATGAGCCGGCCGCGCGTCTCGGTGATCACGATCTTCTGGCGCGCCCGGACCTACCTGGCCGAAGCGATCGCCAGCGTGCGCCGCCAGGACTACCCTGACTGGGAGCTCATTCTCGTCGACGACGGGTCCGACGACAGCAGCCTCGACATCGCCCGTAGCCGCGGCGCTCGAGGACCCCGATCGCATCCGACTCGTCCGTCACTGGACCGGCCGGAATCGAGGCATGAGCCGGGCGCGAAACCTCGGCGTTTCCAGGGCGCGCGGCGAGTGCGTCACCTTTCTCGATTCCGACGACGTCTGGTTGCCGACCAACCTCGAGTGTCATCTGGCCCAGGCTCGACGCCCACCCCGGCGTCGAAGCGCTCTGCGCGCCCGCCGAGTGGTGGTACTCTGGACCGGCGACGAGGCGGATCGCAGACGGGATCTCGTCCAGAAATGGCGGACGCCGCTCGACGCGGTGGCCGCGCCCCCGACCCTGCTGACCATGGTGCTCCGGGACGAGTGGTCGTCACTGTGCAACGTGCTGTGCGCCGCGATCTGTTCCTGGCGCTCGGTGGCTACGAACCGGCCTTCCGCGGCATGTACGAGGATCAGGCGTTTCACGCCAAGCTCTGCCTCGCTCACCCCGTCTTCGTCGCTTCCGAATGCACCTATCGCTACCGCCAGCACCCTGACCTGCTGCACCCATCGCTCGCACGAGAGCGGCTCGACCGTGCAGCCAGGGTGCGCTACGTCGACTGGCTGCGGCGCTACCTCGGCACCGCCGGGCGCGCCGGGCGCGACTTCGCCGAGCTGCACGACAGTCTCCCGCTGACGGGGGCGCAAGAGCGATGATCCCGCTCAAGGATTCGCGGCGGGCGCCGGGCTTCGCCTGGGGAACCTGGGCGTTGGTCCGCGGCCAATCTGTCGTTTTCGTCTGGGAGCTGCGACTCGGGCCGGGGCTCGACAGACGCGATCTCGGGAATCGCGCTCTCGCCGGCCGAGACCCTGCGCCCGGCACCGTTTCCGAGCTAGCCGCGCGGCTGCCGCGCCTCGTCGCCGCCCTCTTCCTGCACGGCGGCTGGCTGCACCTGCTGCGGCAACATGGCCTTCCTCGCGGTCTTCGGCGACGACGTCGAGAGCCGGCTCCGGCCGCGCCGCTACCTCCTGCTCTACCTCGGCAGCGGCCTCGTCGCCAGCGCCGCCCAGATCGCCGCCAGCCCGCGGTCGACGCTGCCGCTGCTCGGCGCTTCCGGGGCGATCGCCGGCGTCCTCGGAGCGTTTCTGGTGCTCTTCCCCAAGGCCCGGCTCGCCGGCGTCCTGCCGCTCGGCTGCCTCGTCATCCCGATGAAGAGCCGCGCCTTCCTGTTCATCCCGTTCTGGTTCCTGCTGCAGCTCTACGGCGCGCTGTCGGCGCCGCCCGTTGCGGGATGGCGGGGGCGGCGGTGTCGCCTGGTACGCCCATCTCGCCGGCTTCGCGGCCGGCCCGATCCTGCTCTATCTCCTGCGCCGCCGTTGAGCGTCGCCGCCGGCGAGCACCGCGGCCGGCGGCGGTGCTGCAGGCTAGCTTGCCGGTGGAACCGGGGCAGGCCTGCGGGTCTGGCTGCGCCAGGAGAGGTAGGCGGGAATCACCATGATCGCGACCAGCGAGGTCGCGAGGGTGCCGAGGATCGAGACCACGCCCATCGAAATCAGGCCGGGATAGTGCGAGGTGGCGAGGGAGCCGAAGCCGACGATCGTGGTCAGGGCGGCGAGGAAGACACCGCGCGAGGTCTCCTCGACGGCGCCCGCCGGGTCGCCGCCCGGGATCTGCTCCTCCTCGCGGTAGCGATGGATGACGTGGATCCCGTAGTCCACTCCGATGCCGATGATCATGGTGATCACGAAGATGTTCATGAAGTTCAGGTGGAGATCCAGGGCCACCATGGCGGCGACCATCCAGACGATGCCCAGAAGAAGCGGCACGAGAGCGAGGATCGCCGTGTGGATGTTGCGGAAGTCGAGCCATAGCAGGACCACGACCAGCGCCAGCCCGATGAGTCCCGAAACCAGGGCGTCCCGGCGGATTTCGCCGCGCAGGCTCCGCGACAGGACGTTCATGCCGGTGAGCGTGGCCTGCGGCCCGAGACTCGCCGCGAGCTCGATAGCGGCCTCGGGGATCTCGCGCTTCGGCCGGCCCGGCAGGTTGTAGATCTTGACCACGCTGCGCCAGCCTTCCGGGGCTTGCCTGCACGAGGTAGCGGTCGAGCAGCGCCTTGCCCTGCGGCACCGCGAGGACCCCTTCGCGGGTCAGCGGTCCCGCCGGCGCGAGCGTCTTCGCCAGGAGGTCGAGCCCGTCCGCGAACGGCTCGACCCGCAGCCCTTCGGATTCGAGCGCGGCCGCGAA